>NZ_CP034190.1:2745281-4469129 GCF_003860265.1 Pedobacter sp. G11
ACACCGATACAGAAACACCAAACCCGGCTGCTGTTTCGGATTTAGCAATCACCAAAACAGTAAACAATGCCACGCCAAGTGTGGGTAGCAACGTAACCTTTACGATCACCGCGACCAACAACGGACCGAGCAATGCAACAGGGGTAAGCGTAACAGAGAACATCCCAACGGGATACGAAGTGGTAAGTGTTACGCCAAGTACCGGCAGCTGGACTGCACCAAACTGGTCGATCGGCAACCTGGCCAACGGCGCAAGCGCTACTTTAACGGTAGTGGCTAAAGTGAAAGCAACAGGCGTTTATGCCAATACGGTAACAATCAGTGGAAACGAAACGGATCCAACGCCGGGCAATAACACTGATACGGAAGAGCCGACACCATCAGCGGTAAGCGACCTTTCGATCACCAAAACAGTAAACAATGCCACACCAAGTGTAGGCAGCAACGTAACCTTTACGATCACGGCGACCAACAACGGTCCAAGTGCGGCAACGGGTGTAAGCGTAACAGAGAACATCCCAACGGGATACGAAGTGGTAAGCGTTACACCGAGCACCGGCAGCTGGACTGCACCGAACTGGTCGATCGGCAACCTGGCCAACGGCGCAAGCGCTACCTTAACGGTAGTGGCTAAAGTGAAAGCAACAGGTGTATACGCCAATACGGTTACAATCAGTGGAAACGAAACAGATCCAACGCCTGGCAATAACACTGATACGGAAGAGCCTATACCATCAGCGGTAAGCGAACTTTCGATCACCAAAACAGTGAACAACGCGACGCCAAGTGTAGGTAGCAACGTGACCTTTACGATCACGGCAACCAACAATGGTCCGAGCAATGCGACAGGGGTAAGCGTAACAGAGAACATCCCAACGGGATATGAAGTGGTAAGCGTTACACCAGGCACAGGCAGCTGGACTGCACCAAACTGGTCGATTGGCAACCTGGCCAACGGCGCAAGCGCTACCTTAACGGTAGTGGCTAAAGTGAAAGCGACAGGCGTTTATGCCAATACGGTAACAATCAGCGGAAACGAAACTGATCCAACGCCGGGCAACAATACCGATACAGAAACACCAAACCCGGCTGCTGTTTCGGATTTAGCAATCACCAAAACAGTGAACAACGCGACGCCAAGTGTAGGCAGCAACGTGACCTTTACGATCACGGCGACCAACAACGGTCCAAGTGCGGCGACAGGGGTAAGCGTAACAGAGAACATCCCAACGGGATACGAAGTGGTAAGCGTTACACCGGGCACCGGCAGCTGGACTGCACCAAACTGGTCGATCGGCAACCTGGCCAACGGCGCAAGCGCTACCTTAACGGTAGTGGCTAAAGTGAAAGCAACAGGTGTTTATGCCAACACGGTAACAATCAGCGGAAACGAAACGGATCCTACGCCGGGCAACAATACCGATACAGAAACACCAAACCCGGCTGCTGTTTCGGATTTAGCAATCACCAAAACAGTAAACAATGCCACGCCAAGTGTGGGTAGCAACGTAACCTTTACGATCACCGCGACCAACAATGGTCCGAGCAATGCGACAGAAGTAAGCGTAACGGAAAACATCCCATCGGGATACGAAGTGGTAAGCATTACACCAAGCACCGGCAGCTGGACTGCACCAAACTGGTTGATCGGCAACCTGGCCAACGGCGCAAGCGCAACCTTAACGGTAGTGGCTAAAGTGAAAGCAACAGGTGTTTATGCCAATACGGTAACAATCAGTGGAAACGAAACGGATCCAACTCCGGGCAACAACACCGATACGGTTACACCGATTCCAAAAGCGGTAATGGTTGATTTAAGTATTGTGAAATCAACGCCTTTAGTGATTAAATCAATTGGAGAACAGTTCAATTATGATCTAACCGTTCGTAACAACAGCACTAATCCTGCTACAGAAGTAATGGTAGAAGACGTACTTCCAAATGGCTTAGTCTTCATATCTGCTACAAGTAATAATGGTACCGTAGTTTACAATCCTGCGACCAGAACTTTAAGCTGGAACGTAGGACAACTGGCTGCCGGAGCGAGTGTATCTCTTAATTTAAATGTGAAGACTGATCAGGCAGGTGTAGTCGTAAATACTGCAACAGTAAGCAGTAAAGAAGAAGATACCAATCCAGCTGACAATACCTCTACTGCCACAAAGGAAATTCTTGGATTCAAGATTCCAAATGTAATTACACCAGATGGAGATGGTAAGAACGATACGTTCCGCATACAGGGCTTAAGTGCTTATCCTGAAAACAGTATGGTTATTTTCAATAGATGGGGCAATGAAGTATTTCATAGTGATGGAGCGTACCAGAATAACTGGACGGGCGAAGGATTGAATGCAGGTACCTATTATTACCTTTTGAAAATTAAGGATTCTAATGGTAACTGGCATGCACACAAAGGTTTTATTACGCTACTTAAAAAGAATTAATTCGAAAAGGATCAAAGATGAAAAAGGTAATAATGATAATCATGGCATTGACGATTGCGCAAGTTGCACGAAGTCAGCAGGATGCTCAGTTTAGTCAATACATGTTTAATGGTATCTATATCAACCCTGCTTATGCAGGATATAAAGAGCAGACCAATATTCATAGTTTTTATAGAAATCAGTGGACCGGTATAACCGGTTCACCAACCTCGATGAGCTTAGCAGTTGATGCTACGGCAAACGATGGAAATGTTGGTCTTGCGATGCAGGTTGCATCTGATAAATTGGGTGCACAAAGTACTTTATCAGCCTACGCAAACTATGCATACCGGATCAGGACAAATGCCGATGGCAGTTCGAGGTTGGCTTTTGGTTTAGGAATCGGTGTTATCCAAAATGGTTTAAATGGAGATCTGCTCGATCCATTGGACGCCGGAGATGTAGGCATTCCATTAGGAACAGAACGACATGTTGCCCCCGACGCAAGGGCAGGAGTTTTTTATGCCAATAACAGGTTTTATGCAGGGTTTTCTGTAGATAATTTAATCGCACAATATGTGATGCAAAATGGCAACATGAGCATTAATTTTCCTGTACCGAAGCCACATTACTATTTAACAGCGGGGATGTTGTTGCCTATCAATCAAAATGTTCAGTTAAAGCCTTCGTTTTTATTGAAAGATGATCAGGGCGGTCCAACCAGTTTAGACATAAATGCATTTTTTTTACTTTCAGAAAGAATCTGGCTAGGCGGAAGTTACCGCACAGCTGTTAAGCTTTACGATAAGAATTATTTGCAAAGGGATTTGGATAAAGACAATTCGATAGTGGCCATGACAGAATTATTTGCGAATCCACAATTACGAATTGGATATGCATTTGATTATAGCCTAAGTAAACTTCAGGGCTATAGTGGCGGTACGCATGAAATTTCGATTGGTTATTATTTTAAGCCGAAAAAAGTGAGGATGTTAACACCAAGATATTTTTAGGTTATGAAGTATATAATTAAATTAAACATGATCCTGGTGCTCGTGATCGTACAAGGACACTTTGCAAAAGCGCAATACGTTATCAAGGAAGCCGATGCACAGTACGATTTATATAATTATCAGAAAGCAATTGAACTTTATACCGCCGCCTATCAAAAGAAAAAAACACTTCATTCGGTGGAGCGACTTGCAGAAAGTTATCGGTTAACCAGAGATTATAAACAGGCCGAAAGCTGGTTTGCTATTCTGACTGCTATGGAAGGGGCGAAAAGTGACGCCACTTTGAAATATGCAGAAGCTTTGCGTCATAATGCGAAATATGCAGAAGCCAAAGTTCAGTTTAAAAAATACGCTGATATGGAGAAAGAAACCACAGTAGCTCAACGCCTGCTTTGGTCAGCTTCTTGCGATTCCGCTATAAAATGGATGCAAAACCCAAAGTTTGTAACCTTAAAAAACGAACAGGGTTTAAATTCGCCGCAGTCAGACTGGGGTGCGATTAAATATGGCAATGGTTTAGTTTTTACCTCCGATCGAACAAATGTTTCGGCTGAAGCAAAGGCCAGCAAAAACCGTCCTTTTTTAAAATTTGATGGCAGTAAATTGCCAGACCGAAATACTTATGGCTGGACAGGTAATGATTATCTCCGCTTGTATGAAAAAAGCACCGGTAACGATACTGTTGGTTTATTTCCAATTGATCCCGGTACCAATTACCACGTTGGCAATGCTAGTTTCACTCCGGATGTAAATGAAGTTTTCTTTACGTTAACAAGAATTCCTAACCGCATTGAGAGGAAAAAAGGAGCACCAACTACTGTAAATATTGAACTCTATTCGAGCAAAAAAGTATCAGGAGTATGGCAAAAGCCTGTGGCTTTTAGATACAATGCTGTAGATAGTTATTCTGTAGGTGATCCTCTGGTGACCGATAATGGGAATACACTTTACTTTGTTTCCAACATGCCAGGTGGAAAAGGTGGAACAGATATTTATAAATCCACAAGAAATGCAGACAGTACCTGGTCTGATGCACTAAACCTAAGTCAATATAATAGTTCTGGCAACGAGCGAACCCCAATGTTTGATGCAGAGGGTAACCTTTACTTTAGTAGTGATGGCTTTCCAGGTATGGGTGGTCTCGATATTTTCAAGGCGGTAAATAATGGGGTTCAAAACATGGGTTATCCCTTAAATTCTGCGGATGATGATTTTGCCTTTACTCTGCATTCGAAAAACGAAGGTTATCTTTCTTCAAACCGCGATGGTGGGATGGGGAGTGATGATATTTATAGTTTTGTAGAGAAACTAATATTGGCTTTCAAACTTGAAGGAAAAGTATTTGATAAGCAAAGCAATGAACCTCTTGCTAATGCAATTGTTAGTTTAACAGCTTCAAACGGCAATCCTCTTAAAGTAGCCACCAATTCCGATGGTAGCTTTAAGTTTGATTTAGATGCAAACATGGATTACAGCATTCAGGGAGAAAAAACCGGATATCGCGTAGCAAGTCCAGAGAATTTGACTACCAAAGGTTTAACAACCTCAACAGTATTAAGGAAAGACTTATACCTGGAGAAGATTTCAATCGGTAAAGCCATCAGGTTAGAGAATATTTACTATGATTTCGATAAGTCTAACATCAGGCCGGATGCGGCAATTGAACTTGATAAGCTCGTAAAGATTATGACGGAAAACCCGACAATCTGGATTGAGCTTGGATCGCATACTGACAGTCGTGGAAACGATGAGTACAATCAATCGTTATCACAGCGCAGGGCAAATTCTGCAGTTCAGTATATTATTGATAAGGGCATTGAAAAGAGCCGGATCACCGCGAAGGGATATGGAGAGAGCAGGTTGGTTAACGGCTGCTCAAACGGTGTTAAATGTAGCGTAGCTGATCATCAGTTAAACAGAAGAACAGAATTTACAATTACAAAACAATAAGTAATAAGGGAACAGCCTATGAATCAATGGCTGTTCCCTGATTTATCGCCCGAAACATTCAGTGCTTAAGCTATAGGATAATGAAAATACTTGTTGTTGATGATCATGAAATTTTTCGCTATGGCCTAAAATTAGTTTTGGAGTCGATGTGCCCAAACGCGACGGTATTGGAAGCAGAGAACCTAGACTGTGCAGTCAATATGATAGCCGCTCAGGATATGAGGTTGATTATCTTCAATGCGAATTTAACAGGTGCCGATAGATTAGAAGCACTTATTCGTTTTATTATCAAGGATTCGAAAGTAGTTATTTTTTCCTGCTATGATAAGAAACAGGAACTTCCGGGAACTTTATTATCTGCAGGTGCAAGTGCTTTTATTTTCAAAGATTCTTCACTTTTGGAAATCAAGGAATTACTCAGTGAATTTCTGTAATTTACGTTGCGCAATCCTACTTCTTTATTTTTTTTACCAAAGTCTCTACAATTCTTGGATAATGCAAATGTTCCAGCTGCTGACCTTTAAATTTGATCATCTCCAGATTATCCCCCTTATCAATTTTGTATCGGGCCTGATAAATGTACTCTCCTTCGTCGTAGTTTTCATCTACATAATGAATGGTTATCCCGCCTTCAGCTTCACCGGCAGCCATAACAGCATGGTGTACATGATCACCATACATGCCTTTGCCTCCAAATTTTGGTAAAATTGCGGGATGGATATTAATGATTCTACCTGGGTATGCCGCAATCAGGTTTTGCGGAATCAGCCAAAGGAAGCCTGCCAGAACAATAAAATCAATATCTAAATTTTTGAGTAAATCGATAACTTCATCTGTTTTATAAAACTCATGTTTGTCGAAAATATGACTTGGAATTTCAAAATTATCGGCTCTTTGAAGGACATAAGCATCGGCATTATTAGTTAATACCAAAGAAATTTCTGTGTCGTTACTTCGCTTAAAATGTTCCATTAGCTTTTGGGCATTGGAACCAGAACCGGATGCAAAAATGGCTATTCGTTTTTTCACTCAAAAATCGTTTTGCCCAAAAATAGTATTTTTACGCATGTTTTCTCTATAGAACTAAATTTTTATTGTGTTACGTAAAGGTGTTATTAATGAATAAATTAAATGTATTTTTGCATCCGTAAAAGGAGTAGATATTTTAGTGAATAAAAAAGTTAAATTCTTTTGTAATTTAAAAACATAAACTCTATATTTGCAACCCGAATTATAGGAAACGATTAAAGAAAAATAAAAGGCTAAATAGAAATGGCAAATCATAAATCTTCATTAAAAAGAATTAGAGCAAACGCAACAAAACGTTTACGTAACAGATATCAGGCAAAAACTACTCGTACTTTCATCAAGAGATTACGTGCTGCAGAAGATAAAAAATCTGCATCAGATTTATTGCCTAAAGTAATCTCTATGTTAGATCGTTTAGCTAAGAAAAACATTATTCACAAAAACAAAGCAGCTAACAACAAATCGAAATTAACGAAATTCGTTAACGGTTTAGCATAAGCTAACTTTTTTTACGATATTAGTAAATGGCATCCCAACCAAAAGTTGGGATGCCTTTTTTTTGCGTAAAAAATATGGAAGAATACGATCAAAAACTAGGAATAAAACTGTGGGCTGAAGAAGATCGGCCTAGAGAAAAGCTTTTGCAACACGGTCGCAGGCATTTAACTGATGCCGAATTGATTGCCATTTTAATTGGGTCAGGAAACCGGAACGAAACAGCTGTCGATTTAAGTAAACGGATCTTGGCCTTTTACGAAAATAATCTTACTAAACTGGGGAGGGCATCTATCCAGGATCTCTCTAAATTCAAAGGAATAGGCGAAGCAAAAGCGATTTCTATAGTTGCCGCATTGGAGTTGGGCTTACGAAGAAAGGAAACCCAGGAAGAACAACTTACGCAGGTGTCTGCATCAAGCGATGTTCATCGCTATCTACACCATACTTTTGCTGATCTTAATCATGAGGAATTTTGGATCTTACTCCTCAATCGATCCAATCATATTATTGGGAAACATTTAATTAGCAAAGGTGGCCAGGCGGGAACTGTTGCTGATCCAAAAATCATTTTCAAAGTTGCTTTAGAAAATAATGCGGCGAGTATAATCTTGGCGCATAATCATCCATCAGGAAACTTGAAACCAAGTGAAAGCGATAATAAAATTACCAGAGATTTGGTTGCATCAGGGATTATGCTCGGTCTTTATGTTGTTGATCATTTAATATTTGGCAATAATAATTACTATAGCTACAAGGATGATGATGTGATCTAAGAGATCGTATTACGTTGATCTTCACCCTGAGTTATTTCAGGGCCTTAATTGTATGGAGCTTATAAACAGTTGGTTGCTGATTCGGAAATTCAGAACAACATGAAGCGGTGGCGTTTAGCATCCTGTATAATAAGGCATATCATGTATAACAATTTGACTACTTAAAATTCAATTAACATGAAATTAGTATTATTGGCAAATTGAAATTAAACATCACATGAAAGCTTCTAAAATTATCTTTTCCTTATTACTTGTTTCTACGATTGCTATTGCACAACAAAAAGCTTCGCCTATCAATATCATCACCTATAACATTCGATTGAATGTTGCTTCTGATGGTATAAATGCCTGGCCGAACCGAAAGGATAATGTGAAGGCCTTGGTTAAGTTTCATGATGCAGATATTTTATGTGTGCAAGAAGCCTTGCCCGAACAATTTGATGCCTTGCTGGAAAATTCAAATTTTGATGTGGTAGGTGTGGGGCGTGAGGATGGAAAACGTAAAGGCGAATTTTCTGCAGTCTATTTCGATAAAGATCGTTTTACCAAAAAAGATGGCGGTACTTTCTGGCTTTCGGAAACACCAAATGTGCCATCTAAAGGTTGGGATGCTGCATTGAACCGCGTTTGTAGCTGGGTGCGCCTTTACGATAAATCTAATAAAAAAGAGTTTCTGGTATTCAATACGCATTACGACCATGTTGGCGTAAAAGCCAGGATCGAATCGGCAAAACTAATCAAACAAAAAATACAGGAAATAGCGCCTAAATTACCAGTGGTTTTTACCGGCGACTTAAATGTTACACCGGAAACCGAAGCTATTGCAACAATAAAATCATTTTTAACTGATGCGAAAGAAATCACTCAGGAGCCGGCTTATGGACCAGAAGGAACTTTTAACGCTTTTGATTTCAACAGCGATTTGAAAAACAGAATCGATTATATTTTTGTAAACAAAGGTTTTAAAGTTCAGAAATTTGCAGTTCTTTCTGATAGTAAAAATAAAAGATACCCGTCTGATCATTTACCAGTGTTTGCCAGATTGTGGTTTTAGTTTTTACTATAGACTTCACAAGTCACTGCAAATTTTCTTGTTCATCGAGTTTAGCGTTAGGAGAAAAGATTTTGGAAAGCCATTAATTCGGAATACGCTTTAATTTGCTATAATGCATCAAGATTTCGTGTTTAGCTTTCGGCTTTAGGCTTTAAATAATATCTTTGCGTTTTAAAATTCTTTTACTGATGTTTCAGACTTTGAATGTCTCAAATCTCAGATCTAGAATCTCAAATCTCATTAAATGAAAATATCATATAACTGGTTAAAACAATTCGTTCAAATTGATAAAACGCCACAAGAGCTTTCCTTAATCTTAACAAATGTTGGTTTAGAGGTAGAAAGTGTAGAAAAAGTGCAACCTGTTGTGGGCGGCTTAGAGGGCTTAGTTATTGGCGAAGTTTTAACATGCGTTCAACACCCTAATGCCGATCGTTTGCGTGTAACCACTGTTAACGTTGGCGGAAAAGATAATCTTCAAATTGTTTGCGGAGCGCCAAATGTTGCTGCCGGACAAAAAGTAGTGGTGGCAACTGTCGGAACTACTGTTTATCCCTTAGAAGGCGAACCTTTTAAAATCAAAGAATCCAAGATTAGGGGAGAAGTTTCTCAAGGAATGATTTGTGCTGAAGATGAAATTGGTTTGGGAAAATCTCATGATGGTATTATGATTTTGTCAGGAGATACCGAAATTGGAGTTCTTGCTAAAGATCATTTTAAGTTGAATGACGATTTTGTTTTTGAAATCGGCTTAACGCCAAATCGGGCAGATGCAGCCTCTCATTTAGGGGTGGCCAGAGATTTAGCAGCCTATTTTAGAAGTGAATATGAAATGCCGGATTTATCAGCTTTTAAAACTGATAATGAAAATTTAGTTATCCCGGTAGAAGTAGAAGATGCAGCTGTTTGTCCGCGTTATAGCAGTGTTACCATTTCCGGGGTAAGCGTTACCGAATCTCCAGACTGGTTAAAAGATAAGTTAAAAGTTATTGGTCTTCGTCCGATTAACAACGTGGTGGATATTACCAACTATGTGTTGCATGGTTTAGGACAGCCGCTTCATGCCTTTGATGCTGATAAAATTGCAGGCGGAAAAGTAATCGTTAAAAAAGTTGATGAAGGTACGCCATTCACAACACTCGATGATGTAGAACGTAAGTTAGATGCCGATGATTTAATGATTTGTAATGCTGCTGCGCCTATGTGTATTGCGGGCGTATTTGGTGGGAAAACATCTGGCGTTGATAGTGAAACTAAAAATATCTTCCTGGAGAGTGCTTATTTCAATTCTGTTTCGGTACGAAAAACAGCAAAAAGACACGGATTGAAAACTGATGCATCGTTCCGTTTTGAGCGTGGAACAGATCCTGAGATTACGGTCACCGCTTTGAAGTATGCCGCATTGTTAATCAAGGAAGTAGCAGGAGGCGAAATTTCATCTTCGATTTCTGATATTTATCCGAATCATATCCGCCCATTTGAGTTTGAAGTTAGCTATACCAATATTAATAAATTGATTGGAGCAAATATTCCATCTAATGAAATTAAACATATCATCACAGCTTTAGGTATTGCGGCTACCAGTACTTCTGATGATACGCTGGCATTGAGGGTTCCTTCTTTCAAAGTTGATGTAACCCGCGAATGTGATATCACTGAAGAGGTGTTACGAATTTATGGTTATAATAATATAGAAATCCCATCGAAAGTAAATGCATCACTTTCTTACAGCGTGAAGCCGGAGAAAGAAAATACGCATAATACGATTGCAGACCTGCTTACCGCAAATGGCTACGCGGAGATTATGTGTAACTCATTAACCAAATCAGCTTATTCAAAAAATCTGGATGAGGCCGTATTTGTGCTGAATCCGCTGAGTAGTGATTTAAATGTAATGCGCCAAAATCTGTTGATGCCGGCTCTGGAAAGCGTGGCTTATAACCAAAACCGTAAAAATGCTGACGTAAAGTTTTATGAGTTCGGTAAAACGTATCACTTAATTAATGAGAAGTATGTCGAACGCCCGAGACTGTTATTGTTAATCTCTGGGGCAAAACAAAGTGAGCAATGGAATCAAAATTCAAAAGCAGCTTCTTTTTATAATCTAAAATCAGCTGTTGATGCCATCATTTCCCGTTTGGGTATTTCAGGTTATCAAACCGATAGTTTGAATGATGAAAACTTCGCCTATGGCTTAAAATATTTCCGTGGAGATAAAACCCTGGTGAGTTTTGGTGCAGCAAGCAAGGCCGATCGAAAGGTAGCAGATGTGAATGCCGAAGTTTTCTATGCAGATTTTGACTGGGCGGGAATACTTGATATTGTAAAGAAAAATAAAATCGTTAATAAAGAAATTTCTAAATATCCGCAGGTGCGGAGAGATTTGTCTCTGTTGATTGATCAGGTCGTAACATTTGATACGTTAAAAAGTATTGCATTCAAGACGGATAAAAAACTCATCAAAGAGGTTGGTGTTTTCGATGTTTATGTAGGTGATAAATTGCCGGATGGGAAAAAATCTTATGCCCTGAATTTTATTTTACAGGATGAGGAGCAAACCCTGACCGATAAGCAGATTGAAAATACTATGCAGAAGTTAATTGCGAATTTAACCCAGCAAGCGGGCGCAGAAATTAGGAAATAAAATATAAATTCGTATTTTTAGAAATAAATTCATGACTTCTGTTGCAGATCAATTAGATAAAGTATTAGAAAAAACAGCTCGATTAATTGAGTTATGTAACGCTTTACAGGAAGAAAATGATTTATTAAAGCTTGAAAATCAGTCGTTAAAAGTTGCCGTTGATACCTCAAAAGCCAAAACTGCAGACCTTGAAGAAAAACTAAGGGTAACAAAACTGGCTAAAAGTATTGAAGGAACAAGTGAAAAGTCGCTTGACATTAAGCAAAAAATTAACGATTTTGTGCGGGAGATTGATAAGAGTATCGCATTACTTAAAAAATAAATAATGCGAAGAAATCAGAAACTAAGCTAACAAATGGGAGAAATCTCGATTAAAATAACCATTTCCGACCGTATATATCCTTTAAAGGTGAATACGGAAGAGGAAGAAATTGTGAGACGGGCGGCTAAAATGATCAATGAGCGCATAAAAGATTATCAAGATAATTATGCGGTTAGAGATAAGCAGGATCTTCTTTCTATGGCAGTTTTGCATTATGCAACCGCCGTATTGAGAACGGAAAATAAAGTACAAAACCAGGATACTGCCGTTGCTGATAAAGTTGAAGAATTGGATGTTTTACTCAACGGTTTTTTTAAAAAATAAGGTTCGTTCTTTGCAAATATCATGATAATGATATAACTGATTATATTCAGTTCAATAGTTGCACATTAGCATAAAGACATAGCCGCGGCTAGTTTTTTGAGTTTCAAATTTATAAAACTTAACACTTCAATATCTATGGGGTTAAGAGGGCGTATTTCATCTGCTATGGCACCTGAAAATGGCTTAAATCCCAATTATGCTTAGTTGAGGTTTAAAATGATGAGACTTTAAAAAAATTAGCTGCGGTTTTTTTTTACTTAAAAAACAAAATGGAGATAACGGAAATTCTAGGATACATATTTGCCCTAATAGCAGGCTTAGGTATCGGTATAGCGGTGGGCAGGTTCCTACTACGCAACTTGTTAAAAGGGCAGGAAGTTGCTGCTCAAAACAAGGTTAAAAAGATTTTAAAAGATGCAGAGAACAACGCAGAAATCTTAAAAAAGAACAAGCTTTTAGAAGCCAAAGAAAAGTTTTTACAACTGAAAGCAGAGCATGAACAGGAAGTAAATGCTAAAAACAATACGATCAACCAACGTGAAAATACCATTAAGCAGAAAGAGCAATCGGTAAATCAGCGTATGGAAAACTTCAATAAAAAAGAACAGGAACTTGATAAGCAAAAAGGTAACCTTGAAAAGCAAACTGAATTGGCTGTTAAGAAGCAGGAAGAAGTTGAAGTATTGAAAAATCAGCACCTGAAACAATTGGAAACCATCGCTGGTCTTTCGGCTGAGGAAGCTAAAGAACAATTGGTAGAAAACTTAAAGCAAGAGGCTCGTACGCAAGCCATGATGCAGGTGAAAGACATTGTGGATGAGGCGAAATTAACGGCCAGCAAAGAAGCTAAAAAAGTTGTGATTCAGACCATTCAACGTACCGCTACAGAGGCTGCTATTGAAAATTCGGTTTCTATTTTTCATATTGAAAGTGATGAAATTAAAGGTCGCGTAATTGGTAGAGAAGGTAGAAATATCCGTGCTTTAGAAGCGGCTACCGGTATTGAGATTATTGTAGATGATACCCCTGAAGCGATCATTTTATCTGGATTTGACCCGGTAAGAAGAGAGATTGCCCGTTTAGCTTTACACCGTTTGGTAACCGACGGACGTATTCACCCGGCCCGTATCGAAGAAATTGTAGCCAAAACCAAAAAGCAAATTGAGGATGAGATTGTAGAAATCGGTGAGCGTACTGTGATCGATTTGGGTATTCATGGTTTACACCCTGAATTGATTCGTATGGTGGGACGCATGCGTTACCGCTCGTCGTATGGTCAGAATCTTTTGCATCACTCACGTGAGGTAGCAAACTTCTGTGCAACCATGGCGGCAGAATTAGGCTTAAATGCGAAAATGGCCAAACGTGCCGGTTTGTTACATGATATTGGTAAAGTGCCTGATGATAATCCTGAATTGCCTCACGCAATTTTAGGTATGCAATTGGCTGAAAAGTATAAAGAACATCCAGAAATTTGCAATGCTATTGGTGCCCACCACGACGAGATAGAAATGACGTCGATGATTTCACCAATTGTTCAGGCTTGTGATGCCATTTCTGGTGCCCGTCCGGGAGCGAGACGAGAGGTAGTGGAAAGCTATATCAAACGTTTAAAAGATTTGGAAGAACTGGCATTATCTTACCCAGGCGTGGAAAAAACTTTTGCGATTCAGGCAGGTAGAGAATTACGTGTAATTGTAGAAAGTGAAAGAATTACAGATGCACAAGCCGAATTACTGGCTGCAGATATTTCAACCCGTATTCAAACGGAAATGACTTATCCTGGTCAGATTAAAGTTACGGTGATTCGTGAAACACGTTCAGTAGCATTTGCAAAGTAATTGATTATTCGTCATGGCTTGAATATTTTACATGGCGAAGCAATAAATATTTGAAAGCGATGGTCTTCCATCGCTTTTTTTGTTACTAGCTTTCCTTCATGGATTATAAATTCTCTTACTAAATCTTATCACAATGATTTATTATTTCGTGATTGTAGGCTAGATTGCTCCATACCTCACAATGATGATATGCCATAACAGTATCTTCAACATTTTTTATAATTTTACATCATGAGCAAGCCAACTATCCAAATTGAACCTAAGCGCCCTGTTGATGTACTTTTTGACAAGTATGCAGAGAGCCATCAAAATCCGACCAATAAACTAGTCCACTGGATTTGTGTTCCCTTGATTGTATTCAGTTTATTGGGTTTAGTTTGGCAAATTCCATTTCCTCATATCGGTTTTTTAGGTAGCTATAACGGCTTTTTTAACTGGGCATCATTTCTTTTGGCTTTTAGCTTATATTATTATTTTACGTTATCTCCTGTATTATTTTTTCTCATGATTTGGGTAGTGGGCCTCATGAGTTATGGCATTGTTAAAATTGAACAAGCTGTGGGTTTGGGTAGCGGAACTGCTTATGCCATTTATGCTGCCATATTTGTAGCCGCCTGGGTAGGGCAATTTATCGGGCATAAAATTGAAGGTAAAAAGCCCTCATTTTTGGATGATGTTAAGTTTCTGTTAATCGGCCCAATTTGGTTGTTGCACTTCATCTGCAAGAAAACAGGTATCAGGTACTAACCGGAAAGTAGCTAACATTAAATTAACCTTTAGCTAAACAAAGCTTAATTAACATCTAACATATAGCTAACATTGTGGTAATAGCTTTGCCTAAAATAAAACACAGGCAAATTGGACTTAATCACAATTTTAAAAAAATCGGCATTAGTCATGCTGATTTCATTCTTAAGCATAGCCGCCTATGCACAAACCGGTAAAATTTCTGGAACGGTAACGGATAAAAAAACCGGCGAAACCTTAATTGGGGTGTCTGTTAAAATTAAAGGTACTAATAAAGGATTGTCGACTGATGTAGATGGAAAGTACATTCTTCAGTCTCTAGCCAATGGGAAATATACTTTAGAATTTTCTTACGTTGGTTATCAAACCAAGGAGGTTTCGGATATTGAAGTTAAATCTCCGGCAACAACTTCTTTGAACGTAATTTTGAGCGAAGCAAGTGGTCAAAATCTGGGTGAAGTGGTTGTTAAAGCTAGTTTCAGACAAGAATCTGTAAATTCACTTTATGCTAAACAAAAAAATAGTTCAGTCATATCGGATGGTGTTTCGAGTGATCAGATAAGAAAATCTCCGGATAGAAATACATCAGATGTTTTGAAAAGAGTGAGCGGAGCTACCGTTCAGGATAATAAGTTTGTGGTGATTAGAGGTTTAAGTGATCGTTACAATAATGCTACGCTTGATGGCGCTTCATTGCCAAGTACCGAGCCAAACCGTAAAGCATTTTCATTCGATATTGTACCTTCAAACCTGGTTGATAACCTCGTGATTAGTAAAACAGCTACGCCAGACCTTCCTGCAGATTTTACCGGTGGTTCAATCCAAATTGCAACTAAAGATATTCCAGATAATAATTTTATAAGTTTTGGAATTGGTACGGGCTTCAATACAGAATCTACTGGTAAAGATTTTATTTCAGGAACACGTAATGTGAGCGACTATTTTGGCTTCGACAACGGAGACAGAGCATTGCCAAGCAACTTTCCATCACGTAACAAATTTAATAATGGGTTAACCGCTACAGAGCAAGCGGCTGGTATGAGGGCGCTTCCAAGAAACTGGAATACTTATAACAATACAGCACTTCCTACTCAAAATTATCAATTTACTTTAGGTAGGGTTAAAGATTTTAAAAACACAAACAGGTTTGGTGCATTATTCTCGCTTACTTATCGCAACTCACAAACCATTAATAATGATGTAATTCGTGATTATGTGAACGTCGACTATCATGATAATATTTACAGATTTTCGACCAGTTTAGGTGCGTTGGCTAACTTTGCCTATACCTATGGAAAAAGTAAAATCACTTTCAAAAATATCTACAACAGAAACTATGATGATTCTTATCTAACAAGAACTGGTTTTAACTTTGACCGTAACCGTGATACAAGGTATTTTGCTTTTGATTTATTACAAAAGTCATTGTTCAAATCAACCATTGAGGGTAATCATGCTTTAGGTGAAAATAATGCTAAGTTAAACTGGTCAGTAAGTTATGCAAACATTTTAAATGATCAGCCAGATCAAAAGAAAGTATCTTACCAGAGAAATCCGGCAGATATTGGTACAGATAACTACGCTTATGTTGCAAGTACAGGTACGTTAAGCAAGGAAAACTCAACATTGTTTTCAAAATTATATGAGAATAATTACAGTGGAGGCGCAAATTACACCCTGCCTTTAAAAATGTTTGGCCAATTGGCTACATTCAAAACAGGTTTAACTTCTATTTACCGCGAGAGAACATTTGATGCCCGGTTTGTGGGTTTGAGGGCAAATACCGCTGCTGCAAATGCTGATGCAATTGCAAGAAGACCTTTAAGTACCCTATATGCAGCTGATGCCATTAACAGTGGTGCTTACTTTTTGGATGATATTTCTGGTGATGCAGATTCATATACTGCAAATTCGATTACGAATGCAGGTTATTTAATGTTAGATAACAAATTCGGAGAAAAATCAAGATTAGTTTGGGGTGTGAGAGTGGAACAATTTAATGTGAAACTTGATGCAAAAGTTCCTTCTCCTCAAACATCAGTTGATGATAACTATGTAGATGTATTGCCCTCTGCAAATTATACTTATAGCCTTACTCCAAAAATAAATTTAAGGGCATCTTACTACCGCACTTTAGCCCGTCCGGAATTTAGAGAACTGGCATCTTCAGCAATTTATGACTATGAGCTTTTGTCACTTCAACAAGGTAATCCAAACCTAAAGGAAGCAAAAATTGACAATGCTGATATTCGTTTTGAGCTTTATCCGCAAGCGGGACAAATTATCTCAGTTTCAGCTTTCTATAAAAAGTTTCACAATGCAATTGAATCCTATAATCAGGATTCAGGATCAAGCAGAATCGTAACGTATATCAACAGTGATAACGTGAATGTGTATGGTGTAGAATTTGAATTCCGCAAGAGCTTGGATTTTATTTCGAAAACAGATTTTTTAAAGAAAACAACTTTCTATACCAACCTATCTTTTATTAAATCAAAGGTTGAAATCAATAACAGTGGAATTAACTTGTTGCGTACAGAAAGACCAATGGTTGGTCAGGCACCATACATAATTAATGCAGGTTTACAACACAGTTTCTTAAATGATAAGTTAAATTTCAATGCCTTGTATAACAGGGTTGGTCGTAGGTTAATCGTTGCTGGTGGAGTATTCTTTCCAGAAATCTGGGATGTTCCAAGAGACGTGATCGATTTACAGTTAGCATTAAAAGTGCTTAAAAACAAAGGTGAAATTAAGTTTAATGCAGGTGATATTTTAAACCAACGCTTAACTCAATATTACGATAGAGATTTAAATGATCAATATAACCCAGGAAGTACTGATGAAACCATCAGCAGCTATAAACCTGGAGGAAATTACTCTTTATCTTTTTCTTATACTTTCTAAGTTAAATTAATATACATCTATTATTAAACTGTTAACAATAGCTTAAAAATGGGTTAACCCCGTAGTTATATCTAGATTATAAATTTGTAAAAAAGTTAAAATAAAAAAAATGAAAAAACAACTATTACTCTGCGCACTTAGCATTTTAGGATTGTTTGCAAGCTGTTCTAAAAGTCCTGTTGATGATGATATTAATCCTCCGGCAGATGCAAATACCGTAGAAATTTCTGGTGATATCACTGCAAGCACAACGTGGTCGGCAAGTAAAATCTATGTTTTAAAAGGCAATGTTTTTGTAACTGGCAACGCTACCTTAACCATTGAGCCAGGAACTATTATTAAAGGTGATAAAGCGACTAAAGGTGCTTTGATTATTTCAAGAGGATCAAAAATTAACGCAACCGGTACAGTAAATAAACCAATTGTTTTCACTTCGAGTGTTGCCGCTGGCGCACGTAAAGAGGGCGACTGGGGTGGACTTATTTTATTGGGAAGAGCGGTAAATAACGCTGGTACTTCAGTTGCTATTGAAGGTATTTCTGGTGATACAGATAAAGGTAAGCATGGTGGTACTGATAACGCTGATAATTCAGGTGTACTTAAATATGTTCGTATTGAATATGCAGGTATTGCATTGAGCCCGGATAATGAAATTAACGGATTAACTTTTGGTTCAGTAGGTTCTGGTACTGTGGTTGATTATGTTGAAGTATACCGTTCTGGTGATGATGCTTTCGAATGGTTTGGTGGTACAGTAAACTGTTCCCACTTATTGGCTATTGATTCTTGGGATGATGATTTTGATACTGACAATGGTTATTCAGGCAAAGTTCAGTTCGCTTTAGCACAACGTTTGGCAAATACCGCTGATGTTTCGGGCTCAAATGCTTTTGAATCTGATAATAACTCTGCCGGAACTGATGCAAGTCCTCAAACTTCAGCTGTTTTCTCTAATGTTACGGTTTTAGGTCCAGTAGGTTCAGGTACAACTAGTATCAATGCAAATTACCAACATGCAGCTCAAATTCGTCGTAACTCTGCAATGAGTTTGTTTAACTCCGTAATTGTAGGTTATACTGAAGGCGTTTTTTATGATGATGCCTTACTTGCCGGTGCTGCATATGCTTCAACCAACCTATCTTCAGGAAGATCTGTTTTTGCAAATAACTTAATTTACAACAGTAATAGTAAATCAAATCAAATCAAGGCGTCAAATGCTACTGCTTTGGGTGTAATTACACCATTATTAACGGCGGTAAACGTATTTGATCCAAATGGTTTGGCTGCAGCATTAATTACCGATCCATACAAATATTCAGCTGATTTAGTTGCAAATACTTCTACAGTAACCAGAGTTGGTATTCCAAACTTCACTGTTGTTGCTAACTCTCCGGCGGCTTCTGGTGCTTTATTTACCAATGCAAAATTAGCTTCTGGTTTTACAAATGTGCCTTATAAAGGTGCGTTCGGTTCTGAAAACTGGGCAGCTGGCTGGGCAAATTTCAATCCTCAGGCTTTAGCTTATACAACTCCAGGAGCTGTAAACTAATTATAAGTTCAACTAATATCAAAATGGCCAGAAAATTAATTTTCTGGCCATTTTTTATGCGGTTTCTTTTTTATCTGCTTTTGTTTTCTTTCCAGTTACCTTCTTGCTTACTGCTTGTTCAAGAGTTTCCGGCAACAATTCAATTTCTTCATCTTTAATAAAAGGAGCGATTGAATCATTTGATGTAGCGATTTTGATTTTCTTCGAAAGTTGTTTTGCAAATTTCTCGATTACGCTATCTGCTTTCTTTGCTTTGCCGTACTGGCTAACAACTTCATTAAATGCAAGGGCTAATTTTGATTCTAATTCTTTTCGTAATTTTTTGCTTGTCGATTCGGATTTCGACATGGATTTATTCTTTTTCATTTAACTCTTGGGGATTTCCCCAAAGATATAAGATCAAGAAGTTAAATTAATATTATGATTATGTTAAGCAAGAAAATCGCAGTTAACATCAAGAATATTTAAGCATATATTTATAGTTGTTGATGATCACTAAAAATAAAAATCATGGGTATAAATCTGCCAGTTGTAATTGTAATTGTAGTAATCGTTGTTTTCCTAATCGTTTTTTTGATCAAAAGAAATCAGAAAGACAAAAAGAAATTTGAACAGGAGGTAATTGATTCTGAACTCCCACCAGAGAAAGATGATAAAGAAAATCTTTAAAACCTACTGCCTTCAGCTACCTCACCACCCAAATCCAAAGTGTTTTGAAAAGCTTCCAGATAAGCCAGCAAATGTCTTTCTGCATTGGCATAAGAAGTAAAGGTAGAGGCTGGCTCACTTTCATCAGCATTGCTTTTACTTTTGAAATATAAGCTAATCTGAAACTTGAAGCTATTCTCGTCATTTATTGGTGAAAGAATCCTCGCCTTAACCGGATGGCCATGGATCTCAACAAAAAATTCTTTAATCACATTATAAATTACTGCTGACATAGGATTGTTTTTAGATTATTACCGATCATCGAAATCGAAAATACCTCAAAAGACCAACAGTTTTAGTTCCTTAGCAATAACATTACATTTTGTTAATATTGGCTTAATATCAGATTTTGCGAATGATCAGCGCTTAATAGGGTCATAAGCGTAAACGATTTCGTATGGCGTGTTTTTCAAATCAGAAGAAATTTGCCCGATTTTTAAATCCTGTGTTTGAGGAGTGGGTTCACAGAAAGAGTATTTCCTGTCTTTGTAAACGATAACATCTCCAACTGGCTTATCAAACTGAACGGCCATGGTGAGATGTGTGGGATAGAGCAGGGCAATCATCGGTAAATTGTATATTTCCTTTACCAAGAAGAAAAATAAAGCTGCCCTGTCATCACAGTCGCTGTATTTATTTAATAACGTTTGCTCAGGTGATAACCGTTTTTCTTTTCCGAAATTTAGCCCATCGTCTTCGTAAAGAAATGCATAACGGGTAAAGCGCATTAAATAATCAACACCTTTCTTCTGATCCATTTTTTTAACGTTTTCCTTTAAAATTGGAATTAATGAGCCATAGGTTTCCCTGCTCAATGGAATGTTAAAGTAGCTGGCGTAATCCACTACCGGATAATTTTTAAACAGTGATTGAATTTCCTGGTTAACCTTTAGCTTGAAATGATAAACTTTTTGCCTATAACTGAATTGAACATCTTTATCCTCGTAATTTTCAGGCTTGAAATCAGGCATCCGGGTGACTTTGTATGAAAAAGAATTTATAGCCTCAGGTATTTTAATTTTAAGCGGGATGTAAACACTTTGTTGAAAAAGCTTTCCATAATCGTGATAATTTAAACACATGTACTTTTGCTTGTCGATCATAAAAAACGGAATATCACTAATGTCTTCATCATTCCTGATGTAAAAAATCACTTGCTCGTTACCGATGGCGATTTTAGCATCATATCCGCATTTACTTAATAAAAACCATTTGTAAAGTGTGTAACGGAAATAGTTCTCCGCCTTCGGACTTATCTCTTCGGCTGTTTTACGGATGAGTTGATAATAAATCCAGTCGTTTAACTGATGTTTTATTTGGTAAGCCTGAAGGGATTGAATGAGCTTTTGCGGATTCGCCAAAACAATAGATTCATAAAATTTTATGGCTTCAGCCTTCGATGGGATTTTATTTACGGTAATATTTACTGAAGGATCAAGCTCGAAATTGAATGTGCCTTCGTAAAATTCAAAAGCATGTTGCTGCGCTGTTACTTTTATATTTAAAAGTAGCAAAGCGGCAAATAAAAAGCTTTTGATTAAAATTTTCATAGCAGGCTCACTAAGGCAAATAATTTGGTAATTTTAAATTTACACCATATTAACTTAAAACCAACAATTTCTTTATGTGAACAAGTTGATATGGGGTTTACATTAAGTTAACATCAGTTTTATCAAACTTCCAGAAAAATTAAAATAAGCTTAATTTAAATTTGGAAATTAAATTCAAAGTCTTACTTTTGCCAACGCAAGGGGTGAGAGCCTTGCATCACAATCATAAAGATTGAGAGCGTTAATTTAGATAAAGGTTACAACAGCGATTGTTGTAACCTTTTTTTGTTTATTTTAACTTACGCTGAACCTAAATCAAATTGAATGAATGCAATCAAAATTTCCATCGCTACTTCAACTGATTTCAAAATAATACAGGAAATTGGCAGAGAAACTTTTTATGAAACTTTTGCATCGGGCAATACTGAGGAGGTAATGCAGCAATATCTACAAACAAGTTTTAGCGCTGAAAAAGTTAAGACTGAATTGAATCATCCTAACTCATTATTTTTTATAGCCTGGGATCATCAAATTCCAATTGGCTATCTCAAAGTAAATATGAACGATGCGCAGACTGAGCTGCAGGAAAGCGACGCTTTAGAGATAGAGCGTATATATGTAAAGGCACATTATCATGGTAAAAAAGTTGGACAGCTGCTTTATGATCAAGCTGTAGAAATAGCTATGAAAAAAATGAAAAAATCAATATGGCTAGGGGTGTGGGAGGAGAATCCTAAAGCGATTCGATTTTACGAAAAAAATGGTTTTGTGCCCTTCAGTAGACATATCTTTAAAATGGGTGATGAGGAGCAAACGGATATCATGATGCGAAAAATAATAACCTAAGAAAATCAATCAATCGTTTTTACCCGGCTAAAATCTAAATCATTTAATAAATTTTATAACGATTAGTTAATTTATTCTTAATAATGTAACCTCATATTTGCGCTATAAATATTTGGTTAGTATTTATAAAGTTTAGGTTAGTTGATAACAAAAATACCCAGATGGATGTCTGGGTATTTTTATTTAAAAGTTATAAATTCTTGCCTAGTTTTTCCAGCATCTCTGGTGGAATATTGTGTGTATCTACCACAAGGAAACCATCTAAACAATCCGAAAATTTCGGATCAATATTAAATGATATAATTTTTGCATTTAAATTCATGTATTGGCGCAATAATACAGGTATTTTAATGTGTGAATTTTCAATGTCGCCAATAATGCTATCCAAATCTTTAAACGATTCGCTGCTATCTACCAAAGTGTCGGTAGAAATGGGTAGTAAATCTGCCTTGAATTTATTTCTTGGTTTTACATATTTTGCCATTTCATAGTCGAAATGGTTCTTGGTAATATAATCTACAATCAGCGCTTTACTAAATTTCGAGAAACTGTTGCTTATACTTACCGGACCAAACATATAACGATACTGCGGGTTATCGATCAGATATTTTAAGATACCTTTCCATAATAAAAACAATGGAAGTGGTTTCCCTTGGTATTCCTTTCTAATCCATGATCTACCCAATTCTATTCCCTGCTTAAGCATCGGGTAAAATTGATCCTTCATTTTAAAAAGTTCTGAAAGGTAAAAGCCGCGGCGCCCCATACTTTCTAAAATCTCATCGCCTTTACCAATGCGATATGCACCTACAATGTTTTCGAGTTCCTTATCCCAAATAAAAAGGTGGTTATAATAAATATCGTAATTATCCAGATCGATTTTTTTGTTGGTTCCTTCGCCCACTTCGCGAAAAGTGATTTCTCTCAAACGACCAATTTCTCTTAAAATATTTGGGATTTTAAGTGTCGGAACAATATAAACTTCATAATTTTTTTCTGTCCAAACTCTAAAGTCTTCCAGTGTTTCTACTTCACCCTTAATTAAAACTCTCGAGGTTTCTTCAATAACTTCGGCAGGTTTTTTCTTAATCTTGAATAGCTTCAGTGGATTGAATAATCTTTTTTCCTCATCTAAACCTACGCCTAGTGCATAGGTGCGGGCTCGTAAAAAATCCATCAGCTTATTACTGCTGTTCATATGCGAAACCTCTGATGGCGCAATAGCCTTACCAATTCTAACCTTAATGGTTAAACCTTGCTTATTCAAAAACTCTGAAGGAAGTTTTGCTGTGCGTAAAGTCGGATGAATAAAACTTAAGATGTTGAATAAAACGCCATTATTTCCATGAAAATATATAGGAACTACAGGAACCTTTGCTTTTGCTATTAGTTTACCTACCACCGGATGCCACATTCTGTCGGTAACCTGTTGTGCGTCTAGTTTAAAGGTTGATACTTCACCAGCAGGGAAAATCCCAATTGGCGTTCCATTTCTCAATAAATCAAACGTTGTTTTTAAACCACTGATGCTCGATGAATGTTGAACATTTTCAAAAGGATTTACGGCTACGAAAAATTCATCCAGATTAGGGATTTTCTTCAGAATAAAATTGACCATCACCTTGGCATCAGGGCGAACGGTGCACAATAGTTTAACCAAAGCAAGGCCTTCAACACCGCCATAAGGATGATTGGCAATGGCAATAAAAGGCCCCGTTTTCGGGATGCTTTTCAAATCATCATCATCAAATTCGATAGAAACACCAATCGTTTCCAGTATTTTATCTACAAACTCTAAGCCTTTAAAATGTTGGTTTTGAGCAAAAACGTCGTTGATGTCATTCAGTTTCATGATCTCCATCATCAAGCCTGCTAAACCTGGCACACCAAGTTTATCTATCTTGGTCGCTTTCGCAAACTCAGAGGTAGTTATGATCTTCATATAGTAATTCTTAGATTGTTGATAGCCAAAACCCGTGAGCTTTGCAATCCCAAAAATAAGATTTATATTTATAATACACACGTCATATCGCACATGAGAGTTTGGCTTAATAAACATTTTGGCTTCAGTAAAGGTGAATTCAATGGTTTGCTGGTTCTGATATTTTTGATCATGCTGTTAAAAGTCATACCTATTATATATGATCACTTTCGTATTGTGGAGAAAGATGATCCAGGTTTGCTTGTGAAGATTAGGAAAATAGAAATAACTGATCAGCAAAATTTTAATTATACCAGAGATAGAATTGAAAGTACAAGCACTGGCAAAGTTGTAACGCTATTTAATTTCGACCCTAACCAACTGGATAGTGAAGGGTGGCAAAAATTAGGTTTATCTGCCAAGCAGGCGCAGGTTATTGTGAATTATACCCATAAAGGCGGAAGGTTTCGTAGGGTAGAAGATCTTGCAAAAATGTATACTATTTCGCCAGCTATGTATGATAAAATAAGGCCATTTGTGAGAATTGAAGATCAGCCTGACAATTTCAAAAAAACTGATTTTGTTTTTGAGAAAAAAGAGTATGTGAAAAAAGCTCCGGTAATTGTAGATATTAATACGGCAGATTCTGCTCAGTTAGATGAAATAAAAGGGATAGGAGGAACTTTTGCCAATCGAATTCTTAAATACAGGGAACGCCTGGGTGGGTTTTATAAGAAAGAGCAACTGATGGAAGTATACGGTTTAGATTCTGCCAAATACGATGAAATAAAAGATCAGATTTCTTTGAGTCACATTGATTTAAGAATTGTTAACATTAACACCGCTCAGTTTAACGATTTGAAGAGCAATCCATATCTATCTTACAGGCAGATAAATGCCATTATTCAATATAGAAAACAACACGGTAACTACAATAATCCTTCAGATTTGAAAAAGATTGTTATTCTGAATCAGAAAATAATCGACCAAATCACGCCATATATATCCTTTTAATGTTCATGGGATATTTTAATTTTTAACTTTCCCGCTTTGATAGAGGGTTTTGGGAAAAAAATAAAAAAATCTTTCCTTTATCAATTTGATAGGTCTCTCAATAGCCGATTAACTAATTGAACCAAATACCATTTCATTCTGTGCCGCTGCAAATATTTGATGGGAATGAACTATGAAATATTTGTTTATTATTGCCCATATCTACTAAAAATAAACTATGAGCGTTAGCTTTAATTTTTCTGAAACAGAAACCCAGCAAAGTGTAAAAGCGATGGTTCGCGATTTTGCCGAGAAGAATATTCGTCCGAATATAATGGAGTGGGACGAAGCGCAACATTTTCCGGTGAATTTGTTCAAGCAGTTGGGCGAATTAGGATTAATGGGTGTTCTAGTACCTGAAGAATATGGCGGTTCAGGACTAGGCTATCAGGAATATGTTGATGTAATTGTTGAAGTGGCGAGGGTTTGCGGCTCAATAGGATTATCCTTGGCAGCGCACAACTCGTTATGTACCGGCCATATTTTGGCTTTTGCAAACGAAGAGCAGAAACAAAGATGGCTGCCAAAATTAGCTGCGGCAGAATGGATTGGCGCCTGGGGGTTAACCGAAGCCAATACCGGTTCTGATGCATTGAGAATGATGACAACTGCAGTTGAAGATGGCGACGATTACATTATTAACGGAGCAAAAAACTGGATTACTCACGGTAAAAGTGGAGACATCGCGGTGGTAATGGTGAGAACCGGTGAACAAGGAAGTTCAAAAGGAATTTCTGCGATCGTGGTAGAACGTGGAACACCAGGGTTTTCACCAGGTAAGAAAGAAAACAAACTGGGGATGCGGGCATCGGAAACCACAGAAATGATTTTTGATAACTGCCGTGTACCCAAAGCTAATTTACTGGGTAATGTTGGCGAAGGATTTAAACAAGCCATGAAGGTGTTAGATGGCGGTAGGATTTCGATTGCGGCTTTGGCTCTGGGAATTGCAAAAGGTGCCTTTGATGCTGCGGTTTCATATTCAAAACAACGTCAGCAGTTTGGTCAGCCAATTTCCAGTTTTCAGGCCATTAGTTTTAAGCTGGCTGATATGGCTACTGAAATTGAAGCGGCAGAGTTATTGATCCGTCAGGCTGCCGATTTAAAAAACAAACATTTACCTATGACGAAGGAGTCTGCAATGGCTAAATATTTTGCTTCTGAAGTTTCGGTAAAAGTTGCTACAGAAGCTGTGCAAATATTCGGCGGTTATGGTTATACCAAAGATTTTCCGGTAGAGAAATTTTATCGCGACAGCAAGTTGTGTACAATAGGAGAGGGGACTTCGGAAATCCAGAAGATTGTGATTGCCAGAGAAATATTAAATTAAGCTAAAACCGAAAGGTTAAAGCGGAAAGTTAATCAGAAACAACAAACCAAATATATATTATGAGTAATCCGGATGGCTTCGCTGCCTCCGGATTTTTTTTTAATAAAATTAAAAACCCATTTTCACGATAGAAGGTTTCAACTATGTACTATGTACTATGTACTATGTACTATGTACTATGTACTATGTACTATGTACTATGTACTATGTACTCCCGCTAAAGCTACTTCGCCGTTAGGATACTATCTACCACATAAACACTGAATCCCCGCCAAGGCAACGAATTCTTGTATTCTTTATAGTGTAATTCGTAAAACTTGCCACTATTGGCCATCATTTTTTCAGCAATATCTTTATCAGAGATAGAGAACTCAAATTCGTTACTTTGTACAGTGCCTGTTGTTCGCGATCGAATTCCACTCTGGATAATTTTGCCCTCATAAGTTTTAAAAATATATCCTTTCTTTACTACGTAGTTTAGCTCGCCTGCTTTTACGCCTTCGCCAAAAACGAAGAAGTAACGGTAGTAGCAAATTACTGCTAGCAAAAGAATCACTAAAACAGCGACTATTGAAATAACTTTTTTACTTGTTGTCATATATTATAATGTATCAATAAAAGTAGTTAAAGAATGTAATAAATCAATTATCGCAAAGCACAAAAAATCTTTTTAAAAATCTTTCTCATTTTCAATTATTTGCTTACATTTGCAGCCCCGATAACATGGGAAATTTAAAAACCACGAGAGGAGGTATTTCAGCGTTATGATCATTATCAACATTAAAGACGGCGAATCATTAGATAAAGCCCTTAAACGTTTCAAGAAAAAGTTTGAAAAAACTGGTGTATTGAGAGAACTACGTAGTCGCCAAGCATACGAGAAAAAATCCGTTGCTCGTCGTACTGAAATTAAACATGCTGTTTACATTCAGAATATGAATCAAGATACAACTTCATAGTTGTTCACGATATAGTTATTATTGAAGTCCCGATCTTTAGATCGGGACTTTTTTGTTTTATGCTCCATCGAAATCTTTACACTGAACAATTAATTAATGATTTCTTTATATCAAAACAATTTGTAACTTCATATTCGTACCGAGTAAGGAGATACTGAATGTTGCTAAAAAGCTTTATTACCTATTTAACTCACGAGAAGCGCTATTCTCCGCATACCATAACCTCCTATCAAACTGATTTGGATCAGTTCGAAGAATACATTGCCAATACGTTCGAAATCAGTTTTTCTGAAGTTAAACATACGCACATTAGAAGCTACATGGTTGATTTAATGGAGAAACAAACATCAGAATCTTCCATCAACAGGAAAGTATCAGCTTTAAGAAGTTTATATAAGTTTTTATTGCGGGAAGAAAAAGTGGAGCATAATCCTACTGTTTTAATTAAAGCGCCCAAAATCCCTAAACGCCTTCCGGTGTTTGTCGATTCGCAAAAAATGAATAATTTATTGGATGCTGAGCAATACTTTGATAACAGTTTTGCCTCAATACGCGATCATCTGGTTATCGAATTATTATTTGGTACGGGTATGCGTTTAGCTGAACTTATCCAGTTAAAAGATACTGATGTAGATATGTATTCGGGCACAATAAAAGTTTTGGGTAAAAGGAATAAAGAACGCATTATACCTATAAATAAACAGCTTATTAATCAGGTGGGTAACTATATTGAACAAAAAAAGTTGCAGAATTTTAGCAACAATTTGCTTAACTTAATCGTTACCAATACAGGTAAACCGGCGTATCCGAAGTTAATATACCGTATTGTAACCTTATACCTAAACCATATATCAACCAATGACAAAAAAAGTCCCCACGTATTGCGGCATAGTTATGCGACTACTTTGTTAAATGCTGGCGCAGATTTAAATGCTATTAAAGAACTTTTGGGTCATGCTAGTTTAGCGGCAACCCAGGTTTACACCCACAATTCAATCGAAAGATTAAAAACAATTTATAAACAAGCCCATCCAAAGGCGTAAAAAAAGGAGGAAAAATGAAAATCGGAGTTCAATCAATCCACTTCAGTGCAGACAGTAAGTTGTTAGATTTTATACAGAAAAAGGCAAATAAGCTGGATCAGTTTTTTGACCAGATCATTAGTGGTGAAGTGTATTTAAAATTAGAGAACGTAGAGGATGAAGCTAATAAAATAAGTGAAATTAAACTTATTGTGCCGGGTGGAACACTCTTCGCTAAAGAACAATGTAAATCATTTGAAGAGGCGACAGATTTAGCAATTGAGTCTTTAAGAAAACAAATCACCAAGCACAAAGAAAAAACTCGTGCAAAATTAAGCGAACACAAAGCAATTTTAAGTGAAAGCGAAGCATCTGATTATTAAGTGAATATTAATTTAAAACATAAATAAAGGGATAGCGAACAAAAAATGTTCGCTATTTTTTTTCAAATTTATTTTGAAGTGAAATATAAGTGTGTATATTTGCATTCCCTTTCGGAAAGGGCGTTACGCCAAGAAGAAAAGGTTAGTTCTTTTAAAAGATAAAAGTTTTTAAAAAACACGTTAATAGTATGAAAAATGAAGATTTTTCGTATCATTGCACAAAATTAAAAGCCTCCTTAGCTCAGCTGGTAGAGCAACTGACTTGTAATCAGTAGGTCATTGGTTCGATTCCGATAGGAGGCTCTTTTATTTTAAAGTGTTAGCATTTTAAAATAAAGTTGGGGAGATTCCAGAGCGGCCAAATGGGACAGACTGTAACTCTGTTATCGCAAGATTTCGAAGGTTCGAATCCTTCTCTCCCCACCGATTGATTTTAGATTAAAAGATTTTAGATTAACGGTTGAAATCAATCGTAATTCGTGAATCTGAAGTTGTAAATCGATAAGCGGAAGTAGCTCAGTTGGTAGAGCGATAGCCTTCCAAGCTATAGGTCGCGAGTTCGAACCTCGTCTTCCGCTCCAATAAAGTTGAGCAGTTCGCAATTAACAATTACAGTTACTTATAACTGGCAACTGAAAACTGTTAACTGAAAAGCCGAAGTAGCTCAGCGGTAGAGCACTTCCTTGGTAAGGAAGAGGTCGTGGGTTCAAGTCCCATCTTTGGCTCAGGTATAATAAAGCTTTGTTAAATCTGTTAGATATACAGAAGAGACAAGGTTTTTTGTGTTGAAATAACAAAAAATAAAAATAATAAAAAGTTAACCTACTAATTAGTTATAAATAAAATGGCAAAAGAAAAATTTGACCGCAGTAAACCGCACTTAAACATCGGTACAATCGGTCACGTCGATCACGGTAAAACAACTTTAACAGCGGCTATTACAAAAGTTTTGGCTGATGCTGGTTTAACTGAGGCACGTTCATTCGATTCAATTGACTCTGCTCCAGAGGAAAAAGAAAGAGGTATTACTATCAATACAGCTCACGTTGAGTATTCAACAGCTAACCGTCACTATGCACACGTTGACTGTCCAGGTCACGCGGATTACGTGAAAAACATGGTTACTGGTGCTGCTCAAATGGACGGTGCAATTATCGTTGTTGCTGCTACTGATGGTCCAATGCCACAAACTAGAGAGCACATCTTATTAGCTCGTCAGGTTGGTGTACCTTCATTAGTTGTATTCATGAATAAAGTGGATATGGTTGATGATCCAGAATTATTAGAACTAGTTGAAATGGAAGTTCGTGAATTATTATCTTTCTACGAATTCCCAGGTGATGATATTCCAGTAATCCAAGGTTCTGCATTAGGTGGATTAAACGGTGATGCTAAATGGGTTGGTAAAATCATGGAATTAATGGATGCTGTTGATAGCTACATTCCAATTCCTCCACGTTTAACTGATCTTCCTTTCTTAATGCCTGTTGAAGACGTATTCTCAATCACTGGTCGTGGTACTGTTGCTACAGGTCGTATTGAGCGTGGTGTAATCAACTCTGGAGATCCAGTTGAGATCTTAGGTATGGGTGCTGAGAACTTAAAATCTACAGTAACTGGTGTTGAGATGTTCCGTAAAATCTTAGATTACGGTGAAGCTGGTGATAACGTAGGTTTATTATTACGTGGTATTGAGAAAACTGATATCCGTCGTGGTATGGTAATCTGTAAACCAGGTTCAGTAACTCCTCACACTGATTTCAAAGCTGAGATCTATGTATTATCAAAAGCTGAAGGTGGTCGTCACACTCCATTCTTCAACAAATATCGTCCTCAATTCTATTTCCGTACTACAGACGTAACTGGTGAGATCTCACTAGCTGAAGGAACTGAAATGGTAATGCCAGGTGATAACGTTACAATCACTGTTAAATTAATTAACGCGATTGCAATGGAAAAAGGTCTACGTTTCGCTATCCGTGAAGGTGGTAGAACAGTAGGTGCTGGTCAGGTAACTGAAATCTTAGCTTAATTTTAAGCTGCAATAATATAAAAAGAGCTAGTTTAGGCTAGCTCTTTTTTATACACACGGGAATAGTTCAACGGTAGAATAGAGGTCTCCAAAACCTTTGATCAGGGTTCGAATCCTTGTTCCCGTGCTAAACATAATGATTGAGTTCCAGAATGAGTGAATGATTGAATTTGAAACTAAGTTTTCAAGTAATATCATTCACTCATTTACTCATTCACTCATTCAATATTTGATATGGCTAAAGTAGTTGAGTTTATAAAAGAATCATACGATGAAATGACAAGTAAGGTTACATGGCCTACTTGGGGAGAGTTGCAAAGCTCTGCGATTCTTGTTTTAGTAGCTTCTTTAATTATTGCATTGGTTATTTTTGCAATGGATAAAGGTTCTACATTTGTGTTAGATACTTTTTATAAATCACTTTCTAATTAATATTTACTAATGAGCGATCTAAAGTGGTACGTTGTAAGGGCGGTTAGCGGTAAAGAAAAGAAAGTAAAACAATACATTGATGCTGAGATCAGCCGTTTAGGTTTCTCTCATTTGGTTCCTCAGGTTTTAATACCAATGGAAAAATATTACCAAATGAAAGACGGTAAAAAGATTGCCAAAGAGCGTAACTTTTATCCTGGTTATGTTTTAATCGAGGCTACGTTGGATGGAGAGTTAGAGCACATCATCAAAGGAATTAATAGTGTAATTGGTTTCTTAGGCGATAAAGCTGGTAATCCAATTCCAATGCGCCAGGCAGAAGTAAACCGCATTTTAGGTGTGGTTGATGAAATGAGCGAGCAAGGCGAAACAATGAATGTTCCATATTATGTAGGCGAAAACATCAAGGTAATGGACGGTCCTTTCAACGGTTTCTCAGGTATTATCGAAGAGGTAAACGAAGAGAAGAAAAAACTAAAAGTAATGGTTAAGATTTTCGGTCGTAAAACACCATTGGAACTTAACTACATGCAGGTAGAAAAAGAATAAGCTGATCACGATTTTAGATTTAAGAATTACGATTTTCAAAATATAAGAAAAAGCTTTCCTCAAAACGGAAAGCTTTTTTGTTTCTCGTAATGATGTATATAATTAATATTAAAAATATTTTTCCTATTCTATTGTAGTACTGTAAGATTATCCATATCTTTGCAGTCCTTTAAGCTTTATAGGAGCGGTAAGGAAAATAAATGTTACATGCTTCCAATATTTAACATTGAGTTTTAAATAAACAAAAAACACAAAATGGCAAAAGAAGTCAGTGCAATGATCAAATTACAGATCAAAGGCGGAGCGGCAAATCCATCGCCACCAGTAGGGCCTGCATTAGGTGCTAAAGGGGTGAACATTATGGAGTTTTGCAAACAGTACAACGCTCGTACCCAAGATAAAGCAGGTAAAGTATTGCCAGTTGTAATTACTGTTTATGCTGATAAGTCATTCGATTTCATCATCAAAACCCCTCCGGTAGCTATCCAGTTAAAAGATGCTACTAAATTACAGAGTGGTTCTGCTGAGCCTAACCGTAAAAAAGTTGGGTCGGTGACCTGGGACCAAATTAAAGTTATTGCTGAAGATAAAATGCCTGATTTAAATGCATTTACAATCGAATCTGCAATGAGTATGGTTGCTGGAACAGCACGCAGTATGGGAATCACCGTTTCTGGTGACGCACCCTGGAACAATTAATTAAAAAACAGTTTACAACAGTGGCGAAATTAACTAAAAATCAAAAAAAGGCACATGCTAAAATAGAAGCTGGTAAAGCTTATACTTTGAAGGATGCTGCTGCTTTGGTAAAAGAAATCACTACTACTAAATTTGATGCATCAGTTGATATTGATGTATCTTTAGGCGTAGATCCGCGTAAAGCCAATCAAATGGTACGTGGTATTGCTACTTTACCTCACGGTACAGGTAAAACTGTACGTGTTTTAGCTTTAGTAACTCCTGATAAGGAAGAAGAAGCAAAAGCAGCAGGCGCAGACTTCGTTGGTTTAGACGAGTATGTTGCTAAAATTGAAGGTGGTTGGACCGATGTAGACATTATTATCACTACACCAGCTTGTATGGCTAAGGTAGGTAAATTGGGCCGTGTTTTAGGTCCAAGGAACTTAATGCCTAACCCAAAATCAGGTACAGTAACTAACGAAGTTGGTAAAGCTGTAACTGAGGTTAAAGCAGGTAAGATCGATTTTAAAGTAGACAAAACGGGTATCATACACGCCTCGATAGGAAAAGTATCATTCCCAGCAGACAAAATTTATGAGAACGCACTTGAAATCATTCAAGTAATTTCTAAATTAAAACCATCTGCTGCAAAAGGAACTTATTTTAAAAGCATTCACGTGTCTTCTACAATGAGTCCTGGGATTGCAATTGAAACTAAATCAGTAGCGGGGATTTAATCATGAACAGAGAAGAAAAAAACGAAGTAGTTTTAGAACTACAAGGACAAATGCAAGAGTTTGGCAATTTCTATATTGCTGATACTTCTAGCCTTTCTGTTGAGCAGATCAATAACATCCGCCGCAAATGTTTCGAAGGTGATATCGTAATGAAGGTTGCTAAAAACTCTTTAATCCGCAAAGCGATTGAAGGTTTAGATGGCGATGCTTCTGAGATATACGAAGCGCTTAAAGGTTCATCATCATTATTATTCTCAAAAACAGCAAACGCTCCGGCTAAGTTGATTAAAACTTTGAGAAAAACTTCTGATAAACCTGTGCTTAAAGCGGCATACATAGATTCATCAGTATACGTTGGCGATGACCAATTGAATAACTTAGTAAGCTTGAAATCAAGAGAAGAGCTTATTGGCGATATCATTGGATTATTACAATCACCAGCTAAAAATGTTCTATCTGCGCTTCAATCAGGCGGTAGCAAAATTGCAGGAATTGTTAAAACTCTTCAGGAAAGAGAAGGTTAACGAACACCTTAAGTTCGCAAATTAAACAAAATTATTACACACGTAAATTTTTAAAATCTTAATAAAATGGCAGATTTAAAAGCGTTTGCTGAGCAATTGGTAAACTTAACAGTAAAAGAAGTTAATGAATTAGCTCAAATCTTAAAAGATGAGTATGGTATTGAGCCTGCAGCTGCTGCTGTAGTTGCTGGTCCTGCTGCTGGTGGTGATGCACCTGCTGCTGCTGCAGAAAAAACATCTTTTGATGTAATCTTAAAAGAAGCTGGTGGTCAGAAATTAGCAGTTGTAAAACTTGTTAAAGACTTAACTGGTTTAGGTTTGAAAGAAGCTAAAGACTTAGTTGACGGTGCACCAAAAGAATTAAAAGCTGGTGTTGCTAAAGACGAAGCAGAAGCTCTTAAAAAACAATTAGAAGAAGCTGGAGCAGTAGTTGAAATTAAGTAATCACTTAATTTAGCTAAGCTAAAAATGTATTAGACACCGACTGAAAATGTCGGTGTCTTTACCTGTTTATAAACATCTCATTTTGTTTGGTTAATGAGCATGTTTGAAATCCGAACCAAACAAATAGTTTATTCTTAAACTAAAATCTTTTAGTCCATTGGCAAAGACAGTCGAACAAAGAGTAAATTTTGCAACTAGTAAGCACATTATAGACTATCCGGATTTTCTGGATGTGCAATTGCAATCATTCAGAGAATTTTTCCAGATAGATACCACATCAGACGATCGCTCTAGCGAAGGTTTGTTTAAAGTGTTTGCTGAAAACTTTCCAATAACAGATTCAAGAAATATCTTCGTATTAGAGTTTCTTGATTATTTTGTTGATCCGCCACGTTACGATATACATGAGTGTATTGAGCGTGGATTAACCTACAATGTTCCATTAAAAGCAAAGCTTAAGCTTTCTTGTAACGATGTTGAACATGAAGACTTTGAAACCATTATTCAGGATGTGTATTTAGGTACAATCCCGTATATGACACCAAAAGGTACATTTGTTATCAACGGTGCAGAACGTGTTATCGTTTCGCAATTACACCGTTCTCCAGGCGTGTTCTTCGGCCAAAGCCGTCACACTAACGGAACCAAATTGTATTCTGCACGTGTTATTCCTTTCAAAGGTTCATGGATCGAGTTTGCTACTGACGTGAACAACGTGATGTATGCTTACATCGATCGTAAGAAAAAATTCCCGGTTACCACTTTATTACGTGCTATCGGTTACGATTCTGATAAAGACATCTTAGAACTTTTTGATCTTGCTGACGAAGTAAAAGTTAGTAAATCAGGTTTAAAGAAATATATCGGTCGTAAACTGGCGGCAAGAGTTTTAAAGAAATGGGTTGAAGATTTTGTAGATGAAGATACAGGTGAAGTAGTTTCTATCGACCGTAATGAAGTGATTCTTGAAAGAGAAACCGTTTTAGAAGACGAACACATTGATATGGTGATCGAAGCTGGCGTGAAAAGCATTATCTTATCGAAAGAAGATGGCGCTAGTCAGGCAGATTATACCATTATTTATAATACATTACAAAAAGATACCTCTAACTCAGAGAAAGAAGCTGTTGAAAACATCTATCGTGCTTTGCGTAACGCAGAACCACCTGATGAGGAAACTGCTCGTGGTATCATTGATCGTTTATTCTTCTCGGATAAACGTTACGATTTAGGTGATGTTGGTCGTTACCGCATCAATCGTAAATTAAAAATGAATACTCCTGATGAGGTAAAAGTTTTAACAAAAGCAGATATTATTGCGATTGTTAAATATCTGATCAAATTGATCAATTCAAAAGAAGAAGTGGATGATATCGATCACTTATCAAACCGTCGTGTACGTACGGTAGGTGAGCAATTATACGCACAATTCGGTGTTGGTTTAGCTCGTATGGCTAGAACAATCCGTGAGCGTATGAACATTCGCGATAATGAGGTGTTTACACCGACTGATTTGATTAACGCCCGTACGTTATCATCAGTAATCAACTCTTTCTTTGGTACAAACCAGTTATCTCAGTTCATGGATCAAACGAATCCGTTAGCAGAGATCACGCACAAACGCCGTTTATCAGCATTAGGCCCAGGTGGTTTATCACGTGAGCGTGCTGGCTTCGAGGTACGTGACGTTCACTACACTCACTACGGTCGTTTATGTACAATTGAAACACCTGAAGGACCAAATATTGGTTTGATTTCATCACTTTGTGTGCATGCAAAAATCAATAATTTAGGTTTCATCGAAACACCATACAAACGTGTTGAAGATGGTAAGGTAGTTGTTGATTCAGACGTTATTTATTTATCTGCAGAAGATGAAGATGGTAAAACCATCGCTCAGGCAAATGCAGAATATGATGATAAAGGTAATTTCATCACACCACGTGTTAAAGCACGTTATGAAGGTGACTTCCCGATCATTGAGCCTGAGAAATTAGACTTAATGGACGTTGCGCCTAACCAGATTACTTCAATCGCTGCTTCGTTAATTCCGTTCTTAGAACATGATGATGCGAACAGGGCTTTGATGGGATCGAACATGCAACGTCAGGCCGTGCCATTGTTACGTCCTGAAGCGCCAATCGTTGGTACAGGTTTAGAAGGTCGCGTTGCCCGTGACTCAAGAACTTTGATCAATGCTGAAGGTAACGGTGTTGTAGAATATGTAGATGCGAATGAAATCACGATTAAATATGAGCGTAACGAAGATGATCGTTTAGTTTCATTTGAAGGTGATAGCAAAACTTACCGTTTAATTAAGTTCAAAAAAACCAACCAGAATACTTGTATCAACTTAAAGCCAATTGTTAAGAAAGGTCAGAAAGTTACTAAAGGACAAGTGCTTTGCGAGGGTTATGCAACTGAAAATGGCGAGTTGGCATTAGGTAGAAACTTGAAAGTGGCTTTCATGCCTTGGCAAGGTTTCAACTTTGAGGATGCGATTGTAATCAACGAGCGTATTGTTCGTGATGACGTTTTCACTTCATTGCATATTGAAGAGTTTGAATTAGAAGTACGTGATACTAAACGTGGAGAAGAGGAATTAACACCAGATATCCCGAATGTTTCTGAAGAGGCTACAAAAGACCTTGATGAAAATGGTATTATCCGTATCGGTGCTGATGTAAAAGAAGGTGATATTTTAATTGGTAAGATTACTCCAAAAGGTGAGTCTGATCCATCACCGGAAGAAAAATTACTACGTGCAATCTTTGGTGATAAAGCAGGTGATGTTAAAGATGCGTCTTTAAAAACTCCTCCTTCTATCCAGGGTGTAGTAATTGATACGAAGTTATTCAGCCGTGCTAAGAAAACAACAAAAGCTGAAGAGAAATCGGCAATTGAGAAATTAGACAAAGGATATAACAATATCACTGAGAAATTAAAAGCAGAATTAGTAGATAAATTATTCACGATTGTAAACGGAAAAACATCTCAGGGTGTATTTAACATTTACAAAGAATTATTAGTAGCTAAAGGTGCTAAATTCACTCAGAAAATTTTAGCAGATCTTGAATTTGCGCACATCAGCCCTAACAAATGGACTACTGATGATGACAAAAACGAGATGATTAAAATGTTGCTTCACAACTACGGTATCCGTGTTAACGAAGAACTTGGAGCTTACAAACGCGATAAATTCGCAATTAGTGTAGGTGATGAGCTTCCATCGGGAATTGTACAAATGGCAAAAGTTTATGTTGCTAAAAAACGTAAATTAAAAGTAGGTGATAAAATGGCGGGTCGCCACGGTAACAAGGGTATTGTTGCACGTATTGTACGTGATGAAGATATGCCTTTCTTAGCTGATGGTAGCCCTGTTGATATCGTGTTGAACCCACTGGGTGTACCTTCACGTATGAACCTTGGCCAGATCTACGAAACCGTATTGGCATGGGCCGGTAAAGAATTGGGTGTGAAATTCGCAACTCCGATTTTTGATGGTGCTACGCATGATGAGGTTGAAGAGTGGATTGCTAAAGCAGGTGTTCCAGCTTCAGGAAAAACTTACTTATACAATGGTTTAACTGGTGAGCGTTTCGATCAGACTACAACTGTAGGTATTATCTACATGTTGAAATTAGGTCACATGGTTGATGATAAGATGCACGCCCGTTCAATCGGACCATACTCATTGATTACACAACAACCATTGGGTGGTAAAGCCCAGTTTGGTGGTCAGCGTTTTGGTGAGATGGAGGTTTGGGCATTAGAGGCATTCGGTGCTGCTAATATTCTCCAAGAAATCTTAACCGTTAAATCGGATGATGTTATTGGAAGAGCCAAAACTTACGAAGCCATTGTTAAAGGTGAAAACCTACCAACTCCAGGTGTTCCAGAATCGTTTAACGTATTGGTACATGAGTTACGCGGTTTAGGTTTAGATATTACGTTAGACTAAGGTATAAAGTTAAAAGTTGAAAGTTTAAAGCTTCGGCTACTTTCAACTTTGCACTTTTAACTTTTAACTCAAAAAAGCATATGTCTTACAAAAAGGATAATAAATTAAAAAGCAATTTCACATCAATCACGATTAGCTTATCGTCTCCGGAAATTATTTTGGAGCGCTCAAGCGGTGAGGTGTTGAAACCGGAAACCATTAACTATCGTACTTACAAACCAGAACGTGATGGTTTGTTCTGTGAGCGTATCTTTGGTCCGGTAAAAGATTACGAATGTCATTGCGGTAAATATAAGCGTATCCGTTATAAAGGAATCGTTTGTGATCGTTGTGGTGTTGAGGTAACTGAGAAAAAAGTACGTAGAGAACGTATGGGACACATCGCTTTGGTGGTTCCAGTTGCGCATATCTGGTATTTCCGTTCTTTACCGAACAAAATCGGTTATTTATTAGGTTTGCCTACTAAAAAATTAGATTTAATTATCTATTACGAGCGTTATGTAGTTATCCAGTCAGGCTTAATGGCCGAGGAAGGTATCAATTATATGGACTTCTTAACAGAGGAAGAATATTTAGATATCTTAGATAAATTACCTAAAGAGAACCAATACTTAGACGATAAAGATCCTAATAAATTCATCGCCAAAATGGGGGCTGAAGCATTAGAAGATTTATTAAAACGTATTGATTTAGATACTTTATCTTATGATCTACGTCACCAGGCTGCTAATGAAACTTCTCAACAACGTAAAAATGAGGCTTTAAAACGTCTACAGGTTGTTGAAGCTTTCCGTGGTGCAAATACACGTATCGAGAATCGCCCTGAGTGGATGATTGTTAAAATCGTTCCGGTTATTCCACCAGAATTACGTCCTTTAGTTCCATTAGAAGGTGGCCGTTTTGCTACTTCAGATCTAAATGATTTATACCGTCGTGTAATTATCCGTAACAACCGTTTAAAACGTTTGATCGAGATTAAAGCACCAGAAGTTATTTTACGTAACGAAAAACGTATGTTGCAGGAAGCTGTAGATTCGTTATTCGATAACTCACGTAAAGTTAACGCGGTTAAAACTGAAGGTAACCGTGCTTTGAAATCACTTTCAGATATCTTGAAAGGTAAACAAGGTCGTTTCCGTCAGAACTTATTAGGTAAACGTGTGGATTATTCAGCTCGTTCGGTAATTGTTGTAGGGCCTAGCCTTAAATTACACGAGTGTGGTATTCCTAAAGATATGGCTGCTGAGCTTTACAAACCGTTCATTATTCGTAAGATGATTGAGCGTGGAGTGGTAAAAACAGTTAAATCTGCTAAGAAAATCGTTGATAGAAAAGATCCACTAGTTTGGGATATCTTAGAAAATGTATTGAAAGGTCACCCGGTATTATTAAACCGTGCACCTACATTACACAGATTAGGTATTCAGGCTTTCCAGCCAAAATTAATTGAAGGAAAAGCGATTCAGTTACACCCATTGGTTTGTACTGCATTCAACGCCGATTTTGATGGTGACCAGATGGCTGTCCACTTACCGTTAGGTAACGCAGCAATTTTGGAAGCCCAGGTATTGATGTTGGCCGCACATAACATCTTAAACCCTGCAAACGGTACGCCAATTACAGTACCTTCTCAGGATATGGTTTTGGGTCTTTATTATATTACTAAAGGCCGTAGAACAGATGATACTAGAGTGGTTAAAGGTCAGGATTCTAATTTCTATTCTCCAGAAGAAGTAATTATCGCTTACAATGAGAAAGAATTAGATCTTCACGCTTTCATTAAAGTAAGAGTAAATGTTAAGCAAAGCGATGGTTCTATCGTTAATAAATTAACAGAAACAACTGTTGGTAGAGTATTATTTAACCAGTTGGTACCTGAAGAAGTTGGTTATATCAATGAATTGTTAACTAAAAAATCGTTAAGAGATATTATCGGTGAGGTAGTTAAGATGACAGGTATGGCCCGTGCTTCTCAATTCTTAGATGATATCAAAGAATTAGGTTTCAAAATGGCTTTCCAGGGAGGTTTATCGTTCAACTTACAAGACGTAAACATTCCGGTAGAGAAACATACTTTATTAGAGCAGGCTGCTGCTGAAGTTGAAGAGGTAAGAAACAACTATAACATGGGTTTCATTACCAACAACGAACGTTACAACCAGATTATCGATATCTGGACCCGTATCAACAACAGGTTAACTACTTTCGTTATGACTCAATTATCTTCGGATAACCAAGGTTTTAACTCAGTTTACATGATGCTTGATTCAGGTGCACGTGGTTCTAAGGAGCAGATTCGTCAGCTTTGCGGAATGCGTGGTTTGATGGCGAAACCTCAAAAATCAGGTTCAGGTGGTGATATCATTGAAAACCCAATTTTATCAAACTTTAAAGAAGGTTTATCAGTATTAGAGTACTTTATCTCAACTCACGGTGCCCGTAAAGGTTTGGCGGATACGGCGTTAAAAACGGCGGATGCGGGTTACTTAACCCGTCGTTTACATGATGTTGCTCAGGATATGATTGTTAACGATAATGACTGTGGTACTTTAAGAGGTATGTATACTACCGCTTTAAAAGATCAGGAAGATATCGTTGAGCCATTATTTGATAGAATTTTAGGCCGTACTTCACTACATGATGTATACAATCCTTTGGATAATACATTATTAGTAGGAGCTGGCGAAGATATCAATGAAGAAGTTGCCAAATTGATCGAAGAATCACCTTTGGAAGGGATTGAAATTCGTTCAGTACTAACTTGCGAATCTAAACGTGGTGTTTGTGCATTATGTTATGGTCGTAACTTAGCGTCTGGTAAACGTGTTCAAAAAGGTGAGGCAGTTGGCGTAATTGCTGCACAATCAATCGGTGAGCCAGGTACACAGTTAACACTTCGTACTTTCCACGTGGGTGGTACTGCATCAAACATTGCTGCAGAATCAAACATCGTAGCTAAGTTTGATGGTGTGATCGAATTTGAAAACATCCGTACGGTAGATACTCAAACTGAAGAAGGTACAGTACAAGTTGTGTTAGGCCGTTCAGGTGAGTTCAAAATTGTTGAACCAGGTACAGGTAGAGTGATTGTAACGAATAATATCCCTTATGGTGCTTTCTTATTCGTTAAAGAAGGTGATAAGTTATCAAAAGGCGATAAAATTTGTTCATGGGATCCATACAACGCGGTTATTCTTTCAGAATTTGCCGGTAAAGCACAATTTGATGCGATTATTGAAGGTGTTACCTTCCGTGAAGAATCAGATGAGCAAACTGGTCACCGTGAAAAGGTAATTATCGATACACGTGATAAAACTAAAAACCCTTCAGTTCAAATCGTTGACAAGAAAGGTGAATTTATCAAAGGTTATAACATTCCGGTAGGTGCTCACGTTTCAGTTGATGAAGGTGAAACAATTCAAACTGGTCAGATTATCGCTAAAATTCCTCGTGCAACTGGTAAAACCCGAGATATTACAGGTGGTTTACCTCGTGTAACTGAATTATTCGAAGCACGTAATCCTTCAAACCCAGCAGTAGTAACTGAGATTGATGGTGTGGTAACTTTGGGTGGTGTGAAACGTGGTAACCGTGAAATTACCATCGAATCGAAAGATGGTGAAGTTAAAAAATATCTTGTTCCATTGTCTAAACACATCCTTGTACAGGATAATGACTTCGTGAAAGCGGGTATGCCTTTATCAGATGGTTCAATTTCTCCGGCAGATATTTTATCAATTAAGGGGCCGGCAGCGGTTCAAGAATACTTAGTAAATGGTATTCAAGAGGTTTACCGTTTGCAAGGTGTGAAAATTAACGATAAACACTTCGAGGTAATTGTTCACCAGATGATGCAGAAAGTTCACATCGAGGATCCAGGTGATACTATTTTCTTAGAAAATAACGCTGTAGACCGTTGGGATTTTGCAGAAGAGAACGATGCGATGTACGACAAAAAAGTTGTAGAAGATGCAGGTGACTCAACTGATTTAAAACCAGGTCAAATTGTTTCGTTACGTAGATTAAGAGATGAGAATTCTCAGTTGAAACGTAAGGATTTAAAACAGATCACTGTTAGAGATGCAAGGCCAGCAACTGCAAGTTCTATCTTACAAGGTATTACGCGTGCATCATTAGGTACTAAATCGTTCATTTCTGCGGCTTCGTTCCAGGAAACTACGAAAGTGTTAAATGAGGCGGCAATTGCAGGTAAACGCGATAACATGTTAGGCTTGAAAGAAAATGTGATCGTTGGTCACTTAATTCCTTCAGGAACGGGTGTACGTGGTTACGAAAGAATCATTGTTGGTTCTCAGGAAGAGTACGATAAATTATTGGCTTCGAAACAAGAAGAAGTAGAAGCATAATAACAATCATATTTTTTGAAAGGGCTGTTTCATTAGTTTGAAACAGCCCTTTTTTTGTTTAATATTTTTTACTCTTGCCGATAAAATATTAACTTTAATCGCTCTATTTAAGAACAGTGCAAAAATTTACCACATTATGGAAGAACAACAGAACGAGAATCAGCTAAACATAGAGCTATCAGAAGAAATCGCTGAAGGGATTTTTTCAAACCTTGCTATCATTACGCACTCTAATACTGAATTTGTATTAGATTTTATCCGCGTAATGCCGGGGATCCCTAAAGCCAAAGTAAAATCGAGAATTATTTTAACCCCAGAACACGCTAAACGCCTGTTAACTGCTTTAGATGATAACATTCAAAAATTCGAAGCAGTAAACGGCAGAATTAAAACACAAGAGGAGCCACCTTTTCCAATGGGTTTCGGCGGGCCAACGGCTCAGGCGTAATTTTTTTAAAGTATCACCATAATTCTTAAAAACAAATTTTTGCCTACTATGTTAGCATAGTAAGCGTTTGTGCTATAACCATATATAATGATGAAAAAACTTTTATTGAGCGCATTACTTGCTGCACCACTGTGGGTTTTGGGGCAGGGTTTTCAGGTTAATTTACAGGGACAGAAGCAAATCGGAATGGCTGGTGCCGGTTCGGCACTAGCATTGGATGAAGCATCAGTGTTTTTCAATCCTGGTGCTGTATCTTTTCTGGAGAAAAACTCCATTTCGGCAGGGGTAAATCCACTTCTTTTTAAATCTGCCTTTCAGCAAAACGGATCAAATATTACAGAGCATGTAAAAAATAAAATCGCTCCGCCTTTTGAGGCTTATGCGGTTTGGGGACCAAAATCAAATAAATGGAAACTAGGTTTAGGCGTTTACACACCATTTGGCGGTTTGGTTGATTGGGGAAATGAATGGTCAGGAAGATATGCACTTACGTCTTTAAATTTAAAGGCTATTTACTTTCAGCCAACTTTAAGCGTTAAAATTACTGACCGCATTGGTATTGGTGCAGGTTTTGTTTACAATCATGGCGATGTTAACTTACAAAGAGCTCTTCCAGTAAATTATGCTGACGGTCGATCAGGACATGCTACTTTGGAAGGAACTGGTAGCGGCTATGGCTGGAACGCTGGTTTATATATTAATACATTAAGTAATATTACTTTTGCCGTTGTACACAAATCGAAAGTGGTAACTAAATTAAATGATGGAACTGCAACTTTTGATGTTCCTGAATCACTTAGATCTTCTTTTCCTGCAGGCAACACGTTCAACGCTGAATTACCTTTACCTTCTACAACAACTTTAGGAATAGGTATTCCACTTTCGCAAAGTACAACTTTGGCATTTGATGCCAGTTGGGTACAGTGGCGAGTTTATGAAGAACTGGCATTTGATTATGCTGTGAATACACCAGTTCTAGCCGATACCAGGTCGGCCCGCAATTATCGCGATGGCTCTTCGTTTAAATTAGGGGTGAATCACAAAGCTTCAGAAAAATTAGCACTTAGAGCTGGGATTGGATATGCATTTTCTCCTGTTCAAGACGGCTATGTAACACCGGAAGCACCAGATGCAGACCGTTATATTTTAAGTGCTGGTGTAGGATATGCACCAACCAGTCGCTTTGAAGTAAATGCATCGTTTTTCTTTGAAGATGTTAAATCGCGTAAGCAAAAAAATATTGAAACTGGTTTAGATGGAACATTTAAAACTTTGGTTTATGCTCCTGGGCTTTCACTAACTTATAAATGGTAGGAGAAATTTACATGAAAAAATATATATTAAACAGCTTCTTTGCTGCCGTTTTACTTTTCGCAGCATCTTGTAAACCAGAAATTGATACACCTGCGGGTACAAGCGCTGGTCAGGCAAATTTTGGTAAATACATTTCGGTTGGGAACTCGTTAACTGCTGGTTTTGCAGATGGCGGATTATATCTAGAAGGGCAAAAGGTAGCTTACCCAAATTTACTGGCAGCTCAAATGGCATCAGTAGGAGGGGGATTATTTACTTCTCCGTTTTTTGCAGATGCACAGGCAAACGGATCGGGATATTTAAATCTTTCGGCTTTAGTGAATGGTAGTCCGACTTTGTCAAATGTGACTACAAATTTAGCCTATCGGGATGCTACCCATTTAGCAAAATATTCAGGAGAGATACAAAACCTTGGTGTTCCGGGAATGCGTGTGGATTTAGCCTTCGCTGCGCCATATAGCGCTGCAAATATGTACATGGAACGTTTGCTTACTGATAGCCAGGTAGGTACAACTACTTATTTCCAGTTTATCCAAGGTAGAAATCATACTTTTTTCTCTTTGTGGTTAGGTAATAACGATGCATTAGGCTGGGCAACGAACGGTGGGGTAACTACCGATGCAACAAATGTGCTTACTGATAAAGCAACTTTCTCGATGTTATTTTCTAATCTTGTTAATGCGTTAACAGCCGGAGGTCAAAAAGGTGTAGTGGGTACTATTCCTGATGTTACTGCTGTTCCATACTTCAATACAGTAACTGTTCCGGCATTGTTAGCGGCAGCAAAAGCCATCAATCCGGCGGCGGTTGCGGTGTTTATTCAAACGGCAACTGGTGTGAGGGCAGCCACAAGTGAAGATTTAATCCGTTTACCATTTCAATCAGCAGGGTTATTTGGAACAGGGACTATTCCTTATGGTTTGGATCCAAGAAATCCGATAGCAAATAACTGGGTGCTCGATAAAGATGAAGTGATCAGAGTGAAAGATTATGTAAACAGCTACAATAGTACAATTAAATCGTTGGCGAATAGTAAAGGTTTAGCAATTGCTGATACTTACACTTATCTGAATTTAGTAAAGGCCGGCGTTGCCATTCAAGGCATCAATATCAATTCCGCATTTATTACTGGCGGTGCTTTTTCTTTGGATGGTGTGCATTTAACACCTCGTGGAAATGCGGTGATCGCTAATGTTTTTATTGATGCAATCAATGGTAAGTACGCATCTACGATACCAACAATCGATATTACAAAATACAGAGGCGTTAAATTTCCAGATAAATAGTCAGAAATAAACTTATAAAAAGGGATTCATCAATGTGAATCCCTTTTTTTTATAGTTGATGTTGAATAAAATTTATCACACTTTTATCATCATTTGGCTCAAACCATGTGATTTCCTCATCACGCCTGAACCATGTTAATTGTCTTTTTGCAAAACGACGTGTATTTTGTTTAATTGCGGAAATCGCTTGTTCTAAAGAAATTAAGTCATCTAAATAATCAAAAATCTCACTGTATCCAACCGTTTTTAAAGCATTTAATTCTTTGAATTTTTCAAGTGACTGTACTTCATCTATTAATCCATTGCTAACCATCTGGTCTACTCTTTTATTAATTCTGTCATATAGCACTGTTCTATCGGTGTTCAAACCAATTTTTATCACGTTGAATGGTCTTACTTTTTTTGTTGCCGAGAGCATTGAAGATAGTTTTTTCCCTGTTGATAAAACTACTTCCAGGCCTCTTATCATTCTCTGGGGATTTTGTTGGTCAACTTTTGCAAAATATTCTGGATCGAGCCTTGCCAAATCTTGTTGAATAGCTGATAAACCGTCTATTTCAAATTGTTTATTTAGTTTCTCTCGAATGGCAAGATCAATCTCTGGCATTTCATCAAGACCATTAAGCAATGCATTAACATAAAGACCCGACCCACCGACCAGGATTGCTAGATTATTATTTTCAAAAATTTGTGCCAACTTTTCCAGTGCCTCTACTTCAAAATCACCCGTGCTAAAAAGCTGTGTTACACTATGCGAATTAATAAAGTGGTGAGTTGCAGCAGTTAATTCTTTGGTACTTGGCTTTGCGGTGCCAATTTCCATCTCTTTGAAAAACTGGCGTGAGTCGGCAGAAAGAATCTCGGTATTAAAATGTTGCGCCAGTTGTATAGCCAATGCTGTTTTCCCAATAGCAGTAGGACCAACAATTGCAATTAATGTTTTTGTGTTTGGCATGTGTCGCGTATAAAATAAAAGCTGTCAAATTTAAATTCTGACAGCTTCTATAATGTTTATCATCAAGTTATAAACTAATAATCATCTTTCTGATCATCATCATAACTGTCGTTGTCAGAAAACTCATCTCCAAATTCGTCATCTTCGCTTTCATCTTCATCGTCACTTTCTTTTTCATTAATACCCATTTCGCCCATAGCCTCTAACTCATCAGTGTCTTCTGGCACGAAATTCATTTCATTTAGAAAATCAAACTCGCTGGCAGACGCGATGTCGCCACGTGGATCAACGGAAGTAGGACTATTCTTTTCCATAATTTTTGGCGCCTCACCAGTACTTTTTGCCAAAAACGGATATTCAATGTTTGGATCAGGATCAAGTACAATCTTTACCAATTCAACATGAAAATCATATGGCCTTTCAAAATTATAGATGTAGTAAAATTTTTGATGCGGATCTTCAATAAAGCCACTTAGTTTAGAGTTTTCCATTAATACCACTCTATCCTTTTTTCGTTCACTTGGAAGGTAGGCAATTTCATCACCCTTTAACCAATTGTCGGTACTTACATAGAATGACGAAGATTTTTCAGCATTATAACCTGTAGATTTGTGAATAGCCTTGTGCAGGTCTTCAAATGTTTGGTTTGATTTAATGTCGATCTCTCTCACAACATCATCAAAATCTTCGAAAGTAATTCTAAATTTATAAATAGCCATTAGTGTATTTTGGAACCGTAAAAATAAAGTTAATTTGTATTACCTCAAACATCAAATTGTACAAAATGTTGCCTTTATTTGATGGATGGGCAATTAAATTATTTATTAACAGGATTTAAACCCATTTGTTTTGCCTGATTTAGCATAAAATGAAACGCCTCATCATAATCATTTTTGATCTCGCCCTCCAGTATTGCTTCGCGTATTGCATTTTTAATCAGGCCAACCTCTTTGCCCGCATCCAAAGCAAAAGTTTCCATAATATCATTGCCGGAAATAGGGGGTTGCCAGTTGCGAATTTTATCCCGCTCTTCAACATCTCTTAACTTTTGCTTAACCAGTTCAAAGTTGCGTCGGTACTTGGTTTTTTTGTATTCATTTTTTGTGGTTACATCGGCATTGCAAAGCATCATTAAACTTTCAATTTCCTCACCTGCATCAAAAAGTAATCTGCGCACTGCCGAGTCTGTTACAGTTTCCTGTGCCAGCACAATAGGACGGAGATGCAGTTGAACCAGCTTCTGAACAAATTTCATTTTTTCGTTTAAAGGTAGTTTGAGCTGAGCGAAAATTTTGGGAACCATTCTCGCCCCACGATCTTCATGTCCATGGAAAGTCCATCCGTGCCCTTCCTCAAAACGTTTGGTGGCCGGCTTAGCGATATCATGTAAAATGGCCGCCCAGCGCAACCACAAATCGTCAGTAACCGCACAAATATTATCCAAAACCTCCAGTGTGTGGTAGAAATTATCTTTATGTCCTTTTCCTTTTATGATATCCACACCATAAAGTTGAGCCATTTGAGGAAAAATAATTTCAAGCAAACCAGTATCAAAAAGGTGTTTAAAACCTATTGACGGAAGTGGAGATAGAATGATTTTATTCATCTCATCAGTAATTCGCTCCTTAGACACAATACTGATGCGTTTTTTTTGAGCTTTTATTGCTTGTAAAGCTGCAGGATCTATACTGAAATTGAGTTGCGATGCAAAACGGATGGCCCGCATCATGCGTAGTGGATCATCAGAAAATGTAATTTCTGGATCAAGAGGCGTTCGGATTAATTTATTCTCTAAATCTTTAACACCCTCAAAAGGATCTAATAATTCTCCGAAATGTTTAGCGTTTAAATTAAGTGCCAAAGCATTAATGGTAAAATCTCTGCGTAGCTGATCATCTTGCAAGGTTCCATCTTCTACAATAGGTTTGCGGGAATCAGATCGGTATGACTCTTTCCTTGCGCCAACAAATTCTATTTCCAAATCCTGAAACTTAACATTAGCAGTACCGAAATTTTTGAAAATGGCGACTTTCGTGTTTAATTTTTTTCCTACAGCTTCGGCATAATCAATTCCACTGCCTACCACTACAACATCAATATCTTTTGATGGACGATTGAGAAATAAATCTCTTACAAAGCCCCCAATAACATAAGCTTCATTTTTATTCTGATCAGCAATAGTTGAGAGTGTTTTAAATATGGAATGTTGAAGATGTTGTTGCATAATGTTGGAGTCGTTATGCCGTTCAAATAGTTGGAATCAGCATCTTTTCCCTTACAGACTCTGTAAAAATCAGAGTGATGACTAGGTTAATAAGTGACACAAAAGTAATAAAATTTACTTACGAATAAATTCAAACTGCCCGCTAGGCGTAAGCTTCATAATGGTTGATGGTTTTTTGATATTGCGGTTTTCCTGCTCAAAATCCACCACATAATCAACTGCATCTAAAATTTCGGGATCAATATCATCAAAGAATTTTGGTGACGGTTTACCACTGAGGTTTGCTGAGGTGGAAACTATGGGTTTTCTGAAACGTTGGATTAAAGGCGTACAGAAATCGTGTTCAACAATTCTAATACCAACACTTCCATCAGCATTAATTACGTTGGCGGCAAGATTTTTAGCATCTGAAAAAATAATTGTCAGTGGGTTTTCAGCATATTCAATTAAATCATAAGCTACCTCAGGAATTTCTTTAACATAACTTTGAAGTTTGCTATCAACATCTAAAAGCACAATCAGGCTTTTTTCGGCTGGTCTATTTTTTATCTTTAGTAACTTATCAACCGCTGCAGTATTTGTAGCATCGCAGCCCAGCCCCCAAATCGTATCCGTTGGGTACAAGATCACGCCACCGTTTTTGATCACTTCTAAGGCCTTATTAATTTCATCTTTAAGCATGTTACAAAGTTATTATTTATTAAAATGTTAAATGTTGTTAATCTTCAAATTTTGCGCTACACAATACTTATTTTTATCAGAACGCTTAAATGATATGAAAAACATCATTTCTCTCATGTTGATGCTTATGTTTTCTGTACTAACCTTTGCGCAGAAAAAAGTTATACTTCATTACAGTTACACTCAGAATTTAGCTGGGAGAACAGCTACAAATTTCCTTGATCAATATTATGACAAGGGCAGGTCAATAGAGTTCCCGGTTGCCCGCCAAAAGATGAATGATACTACAATTTACAATGGATCTTCCGTAACGAAGAATATTTATCTACCAGGAAACAAGAATAAAATTCCATTTCTGTTAAAGAATCCGGCTAGCAAAAGTTTAATTTATGCCGAAAGTATTTGGATGAAAGCACCGGTTTTGGTCATCGATTCTTTAAATAACTTTAAATGGAAAATTTCGGAAGAAACTAAAAGTATTGATGACATATTATGTGTAAAAGCCGAAACTTTTTTCAGAGGAAGAAACTATTATGCGTGGTTTAAGTATGATCAGGATATACAGACCGGACCCTGGAAATTTGGTGGCTTACCCGGAATAATTTATGAGATAGCGGATGCAAGCGGCTCGTTTAAATACAACTTAACGGGCTTTGAATTTACTGAAAACTTTGCAGCGGAGCTTAAAGTGCCAGACGCATACGCGGATGATCAAATGATGACGCACCAGGATTTCATCAGCCTTTGGAAAACGGTTAAACAAGACACAGAGAAAAACAACGGCAAAATAGATCATACTTTAACTGGGTCAAGCAGTATAAAACATTTTGTGGCACCCTTGAAAGAGCTAGACTAATTTCCTTCAAATGTTAAATTTCGTAATAAGCTAAACCAAAGCGCTATATCGTAAAACTAATTCAATTTTAATTCGTTTTTTACATAACAATAAAATTGTAAAATTCTTGCATGTAGTAAATTTTAACATACAAATTCAGTATATTTATTTCAGGTTATTCAAATAAAAAAACGCACAAATGAAAACATTTAAAACATTATTAATGCTATTTACAGTTGTATTGGCATTATCCGGATGTTCTAGTCTTCGGACAGCATCTGACTACGACAAGAACGTAGATTTCAGCACCTACAAAACTTATAATTTTTACGATATAGGTATTGCGAGGGTAAGACTTAATAATTTAGATAAACGTAGATTAATGGCTGCTGTGGAAGCTGAAATGAACGCTAAAGGATTTGTTAAAGCCGAGAAGCCGGACTTGCTAGTTAATTTAGTTGTGGTTGCCAGAGAAAAAACTGATGTTTATGGCCCTGCCTATTACGGTGGATGGGGTTGGGGCGGTGGCTGGGGCTGGCGTGGTGGCTGGGGCTCTCCATTTTGGGGAGGTGGACCAAGCTACGTAAACCAATATATTGAAGGTACAATTATTATCGATTTCTTAGATCCGGCAAAGAAAATATTATTTTGGCATGGACGAGGATCAGGCTTTAATCTAGATAATCTAAATAAAAGAGAAGAAAGATTATATACTGGCGTGAGAGAGATTTTGGCGCAATATCCACCAAATGCGATTGCCGCTAAATAATTAAGCTAAAACTTTTTGATAGCAATTCATTAATTGCTGCGTAACTAAAGGGCTGTTGAATTTCTGAACGAATTCCAGCCCTTTTGCTTTCATTTCAATTTGTAATGAAGGGTTAGCCAGGATGCTGTTGATTGATGCAGCCAGCTGATCGGCATCGTTTGGTGAAACATAAACACTGTTTGGTCCGCCGGCTTCTTCCAAACATGATCCTGTTGCAGCTACCACGGGTACTGAACTGTATAACGCCTCAATAATTGGAATGCCAAAACCTTCATAAAAGGATGGATACACGAAAATACTAGCCATTTGGTAGATGCCCGGCAAATCAGCAAATGGAATATTCGTTAAGAAAATGATCCGATCTTTTAAATCCAAAAGTTCAATCTCTTGCTCCACTTCTTTAAAATAACTGGTTCGTTTACCAATCACAACTAATTTATAGCCAGGCTTTACCTGTTTTAACGCCTTCACGATGAGTTTAAGATTTTTACGCGACTCAATCGTGCCAACGTTTAAAATGTAATTTTCGGGAAGAGCGTAAGCAGCCTGAATTTTGTTTAGTGTATGTTCAGGAAAGGCGGTTTTAAAGCTGTCATCACAACTTTGGTAAATTACTTCAATTTTATCTTGATTGATACCATAAAACTCAATAATATCCTGTTTGGTTTTTTCACTAATTGCAATAATTTTATCTGCTCGTTTACAAGCTGATTTGCTTTTCCACTCGTAAAGTTTTCTGTCAATAAATTTATAATATTCAGGAAAACGAAGAAAGATTAAATCATGTATGGTTACAACAGATTTTATCGGGGTATGCTCAATATAGAAAGGAATTTCATGACTTAATCCATGAAAGATCTGAACGTGATCTCTTAACAAATCTTTTACAACATTTAACGTTCGCCAAAGAAAATGGGTATCCCTTGGTAACTTTAGTTGGATATTGTCGTTTTTAAAGAAGGTATCGATTTGTTTGGCCGACTTGATTTTTGGGGAGTACACCAAGTATTGATTCTCCGGGTATTGCCCGGCGAGGTGTTCAATTAGCGAGCGACTGTAATTTCCTAAACCAGTTAAGTTATTTGCAGCCCGCTTACCATCGTAACCAATTTTGAGCTTGAAGCTTAAAGCCGAGAGACCAAAGCTTGATTGCTCAAGTTCAGGACTTTCGGCTTTTTCTATTTTATTTTCGCTTTCCGCTTTCAACTTTTCGCCTTCAGCTAAACAGCTACATTATTTTCTCTTAGCGCATCGTTAAGGGATGTTTTTTTATCTGTGCTCTCTTTACGTTTGCCGATAATTAAAGCACAGGGAACCTGGTAATCTCCTGCCGGAAAAGATTTGGTATAACTTCCTGGTATAACAACAGAACGGGCTGGAACTACACCTTTATATTCAACTGGAGTGGTGCCAGTTACATCAATAATTTTGGTTGATGCCGTTAAAACAACATTAGCACCTAAAACCACTTCTTTTTCTAATTTAACACCTTCAACTACAATTGCTCTCGAACCTAAGAAACAATCATCTTCAATAATTACCGGTGCTGCCTGAACGGGTTCTAAAACGCCGCCAATACCTACGCCACCACTAAGATGCACACGTTTTCCAATTTGAGCACATGAGCCAACTGTCGCCCAGGTATCAACCATTGTACCTTCATCAACATAAGCACCTATGTTTACATATGATGGCATCATGATTACCCCCTTAGCTAAATATGAGCCATAACGGGCACTTGCCATTGGTACCACACGAACACCTGTTGCTTTGTAATCTGTTTTCAAATCCATTTTATCATGATAAACAAATGGCCCGCTTTTAATCTCCTTCATCTCGCGAATCGGGAAATATAAGATAACCGCTTTTTTTACCCATTCATTAATGCCCCAAGAGTTTAAAACAGGCTCAGCAACGCGAATTTCACCTTTATCCAATCCTAAAATTACGGTTTCAATGGCTTCGCAATAGTTACTGTACTGTAAAAGGGTTCTGTCTTCCCAAGCGGCTTCAATTAATTTCTTTAAATCTGAATACATGATGTTTTTAAATTTTACGCAAAATAACTCAATTTTTTTGGTTTTGAGTTGAGTTTGTTTTGTTTTTTAGCTTTTTAATGATTGGTTTGCGTGTTGTATGATCGTCTAATTTGAAGACCACCAAGATGTTTGGTTTATTAGCTTATGGTTACTTAACTTTGTGCTATAGACTTGGCGTTTCGAGTTGAGCATTATCGAACTAACAAAAAACCCATCAACAGTAAAAACACATTATGGCAGAAGCGGAGAAACTGAGGATAGATAAATATTTATGGGCAATTAGGTTGTTTAAAACCAGAAGTTTGGCTACCGATGCCTGTAAGGCGGGTAGGGTAAAATTGAAAGGCCAGAATATTAAGCCATCTGCAATTGTTAAAATTGGTGATGTTTATCAGGTATCAAAAGGCATTGAGAAGAAGGTGATTGAAGTAGTGGAGTTTTCCTATAACAGAACTGATTCACCAACTGCGCTTACGAAGTACAAAGACTTAACACCAGTTGAAGAAACACATGCTTTTAAATCTGCCTTCCACGCACCGAGTTTGAAACGTGATCGCGGTAGCGGACGGCCAACCAAAAAAGACAGGAGAGAAACTGATGATCTGATCAGTGGGATGTTTGATGAGGATTAATTCGTTCCTGGTTTATTTTCAACAAGTTTTTGATTACTAAGAACGGCATGTTCCAAATTAAAATATCTCATACGATAACTCATCATGGCTGTGATGCCTAATTTTTCAATTAGCTTATAGTTGGCTACTGCACCAACGGCTGCTCCAACAAAGGGTAGCATTTGAGCCAGTTTAGCTAAATCGATATAATCACGATATTGTTGTTGAAAGGTTAGCCAGTCAAATTCATCAATATTGGTTGGCAATTGATGCGCTTGATTATCCCAATCCTGCATTTTGACAAAAATGTTTTTGCCTTCTTCTTTGCTCGAAAAAGCCAGTTGAAATATATGGAGTATAAACAAGCGTTCTCTGTAATCCTTTACATCATAGCCATAAACAGCGGCAATATCAAACAACATTTTCATTTTAATACCTAATAATAAAGGAAAATCGGCCAGGCTCATTAAAAAACCGCCTGCACCCGTGATGCCACCTTCGGCAGCACCTGTTTTTTTATAATTTTCAATCTTTTGTTTAATTAATGCTTCGCGATGCATTAAAGTTAAATCGAGTATCGGTTTGGAGGTGGTAAATGTAGAGCCAAAAAGTACCGCTTTAACCATTTGCTTTATAGCTGTGGTTATGGCGTGATGCACTTTTTCGGGTATGTAACTATTTATTTTCTTCTGAACAGTATCAGTAACCTGGTTAAAAAGCGACTGTTTCTGTAAAATTTTAAATTTCCAAAAGTCTACATCGTGGGTAATTTTTTGTTCATAAGTCATACTGCAAATCCTGCAAAAATTGTTCCTTAAAATTTTAATAGATATTGATATTTTAAAAATTAAACTATATATTTAGTTATCTTAAATTCTCATTTAAATCTTTCATTATGAAACCATTAAAGCTTTTATTTTTATTAATAATTTTTGCAGGAGTTGTGAACGCTCAAGGGGTAGAATTCTCTCCCGAAAAACCGGCTGCCGGCAGTAAAGTCACATTTACTTACCAGCCAAAAGGAACCAACTTGCAAAACCTAACCGACATTAAGTGTTCAAGTTATACTTTTTTTTCTTCGGCCAATCCAAAGGCTGCAAAAATAGAATTGGTAAAGGATGGAGAAATATACAAAGGGGAGATCACTACCTCTGACAGTACTACATTGGTTGGACTTGCTTTCTCTTCCGGCGATCAGAAAGATGAAGCACCAGAAGGCTATATCATTCGATACACAAAAGCAGGGAAAATTTCTCCTGAGACCTTCATTAACGAAGCATTTCTTTATGGATTGGCCGGTAATTACTATTTGGGATTAACGCTCGATCCTGAAAAATCAGCATCTCTTTATAAACAAGCATTTGCATTGAAACCTGAATTGAAAAAGAAAAATCTTTCTTCTTATTTGTCGATGGAATACAAAGTTGATAAAGAGGAGGGTACAAAACTGATTAATGAGACGATTAAAAATTTGGCAAACATTAAGGATCCTAAGGAAGAAGATTTGGTTGCTACAACTTCACTTTATACCCTGTTAAAGCAAAAGCCGCAGGCAGATTCAGTTAAAGCCATTACCTTAAAAAAATTTCCAGCTGGTAACTATGCTTACGGCCAGGATATGAACAGCCTTTACGCCACGAAAGATTTTAGTCTGCAAGAGCAAAAAGCAAATGAATTGATTGCGAAATATAAATTTGACCTGACCAAGAAAGCGGATCAAAATAAAATGAATTCAATATATAATATTCTTGCCTCTGCTGCAAGTAAGGCTAAAAACTATGAAAAGTTTGAGCTTTATGCCAATAAAATTGACAGCAAACTTTCAAGAGCAGGGCTTTATAATTCATTTGCATGGCCATCAGCAGAGAAGAAAGAGAACATCGAACTTGCTACGAAACTTTCAAAAGAATCACTGGCATTGGTTGAACAAGCAAAAAACGATGAAAAACCAGCTTTTTATAATACAAAAGAAGATTATTTGAAAACTTTGGACAGAACCTGGGGCATGTACGCTGATACTTACGCCTTGTTGCAATACCATCAAGGCAATTTTAAAGAAGCCTTGGCGCTACAGGAAAAGGCTATTGAGTTATCAGGCCCATCTCCTGATGGATCTGGTCGTTTAGTGACTTACCTGATAAAAAACGGACAAGATGAGAAGGCTTATACGGAAGCAGAAAAATTGTTTAAAGAAGGCAAAGCAAGCGATTCATTAAAACGCGAATTTAAAATGCTTTACACGAAATTAAAAAAACCAGGCACCTACGAAACGTATGCTTCGAATTTAGAAAAAGAGGCTTTAGAAAAAGCTAAAGCTGAATGGACAAAAAAGATGATTAACATTCCTGCGCCTGCATTTTCTCTCGTTAACTTAAAAGGAGAGAAGGTTAGCCTGTCGGATTTTAAAGGTAAAGTGGTTATTTTAGATTACTGGGCAACCTGGTGCGGGCCTTGTGTAGCTTCTTTCCCAGGTATGCAGAAGGCGCTTGCTAAATATTCAACTAACCCAAATGTGGTGTTTCTGTTTGTTAACACATGGCAAAACGAAGAAAATAGAGAAAAAGTTGTGACTGATTTTGTTGCAGAGAAAAAACTGAATTTTAATGTTTTGTATGATACTAAAAACGCTAAAGATCCATCAAAATTTGACATTGTAAGTGCTTACAAAGTAGACGGCATTCCTACCAAATTTATCATTGATGGAAATGGAAATATTAGATTTAAAGCCATTGGTTTTTCTGGTTCGGATGACGGTGTAGTAAAAGAAATTGATTCAATGGTTGGTTTGTTATTACCGAAAGAAACCAGTAAATAATAAAAAATGGGTTCAGTGTATTCCATACTGAACCCATTTTCTAATAATCTATCCTCATAGCCGAATCACCCCATAATTTAAACGCTTCCATTGCTTCATCCCGCATCATTTGTACTACAGGTAAGGAACGTTTTTCCATAGGCTTATCCAGCTCATCATAAATAAATTTATCGCTAAACCCGATATTTTCAGCATCAACCTTGGTGTTGGCATAATAAATGGTTTCAATTCTCGACCAGTAAATTGCGCCCAAACACATTGGGCAGGGCTCACAGCTGGTATAAACTACGCAGCCACTTAAATCAAAAGTATTTAACTCCTGGCAGGCCAATCTAATTGCCGAAACCTCTGCATGGGCGGTAGGGTCATTGGTTGAGGTTACTTTATTTGCAGAGCCTGCAATAAATTTCCCGTCTTTTACAATAACAGCTCCAAAAGGTCCGCCGATGCTCTCAGTAACGTTCTGTACAGATAGCGAAATGGCCATTTTCATAAACTCTTCGTGTTGTTTGTTATTTTCCATCTTAAAATTTAGCACAAAAAAAATGCCCCGATTAACGAGGCATTCTTATTTAAGTTATTTTCTTATTTCTTGGTGTATTCTGCATTTAATCCTTTGATCACTTCTGATGTTACATCTAATGTTTCATCAGCAAATAAGATTGCGCTATTACCTTTAGAATACGTCAGCACCATTTTGTAACCTTTCTCTTTAGCATAGCCTTTCAAATAGTCGGCTACTTTATCGTAAAGTTTTTCGTTTTCAGTAGCTTGCTCATTTTGTAAAGCCGCACCAGCATTTTGTTGGTAAGCCTGTAACTCTTGTTGCTTACGTCCTAAACGTTCCTCGGTCGATTTACGTTGATCGGCCGATAAAGTTTGCGCAGATTGCTGATATTGAGCTAATTCTCTTTGGAAAGCCTGACCTTTAGCCTGCATATCTGCCTGAGCATTTTTGGTTTTGCCTTCAAATTTCACTTTCAAATCTTTGAAATACTCATATTTCGTTAATAACGAATCTGAATTAACATATACAATTTTCTCGCTAGGCGCTACTGTTGCAGTGGTGCTATCTGTTTTTTTAGTTTCAGTTGTTTTAGCTTCTTTGTTTTGACATGCAGAAAATGCTGTAATCAATGCAGCTGTAGCAAATAAACCAAAGGTTTTAAAGGTTCTTCTTTCCATTATTGTTTAATAAATTTTAGCAAAGATAAAAATGATAATTAAGTATGCAATAATACTTTTGATGCATAAACTTTTCAATAATAATCGTTTACCGTTTCCTTAACGGAGTTTAGCTGCATATTATTATTTGGAAAGCAAATGCAGTAATTTATTTCAACTGTAAATCCCGCTAATCGCTTTACTACACAAACAGCTGGAAAAAAGCTGTCTGCTCCGTGTTCGCTTTTATCGGGTTTAAATGGCTCAGCTGGTGCTCCTATTTGCAGTCGCAATGATGCAAATACATCAAAAATTCTTGCGAAATGAAAAAACAATTATTTTTCAACTGAGGAAACGTTCCGATCGGCCGTTTTATAAATGCAGGGGTTCGTCGAACATGCAGTTGTTGTTCATCTCCAGATTAAAAGCTTTGCTGCTTCTCATCTGGAGGCTTCATTTAATAGCCCAGATATTTAATCTGGGCTTTCTATAGGAATCTTTGATCAGTTGATGTCACCCATTTTAGCAATCTTATTGCTACCGCAATCCTATTGAAATCAATCCCGATTTCTTGGGATTTATGGAAAGCAGGAGTAAGCCATAATTTAAAGGCAGCTTTTGCTTTTCAAACCTCCTTTAATGAGCCGAAAGGCAGCTATTCTCTAATCTATCAACAGGTCAAAACTTATCCACATATTAGTGTATATGCCAAAATTTCCGTATTTTTGATACTTATAGTTTTTAATTAATATATGAGCGAAGAACAAGATTTAAAGTCAAATTATTCGGCAGATAATATACAGGTTTTAGAAGGTTTAGAAGCGGTGCGTAAGCGCCCTTCGATGTATATAGGTGATACCGGTGTGAAAGGTTTACACCATTTGGTTTACGAGGTTGTAGATAACTCAATTGATGAGGCCTTAGCTGGTCATGCAGATACGATTGATGTTCGGATTTTAGAAGGAAACTCAATAAGAGTAGAAGATAACGGTCGTGGTATTCCAACCGGTATTAATAAAAAAGAAAATAAATCGGCGCTTGAAATCGTAATGACGGTTTTACACGCAGGTGGTAAATTTGATAAAGATACCTATAAGGTTTCTGGTGGTTTACATGGTGTGGGGGTAAGTTGCGTAAATGCATTATCCACGCATTTAAAAGCGGAAGTTCACCGTGAAGGTAAAATCTGGATGCAGGAATACAACATTGGTAAACCATTATACGATGTTAAGGAAACTGGTGTTACTGATAAACGTGGTACCATTGTAACTTTCAGTCCTGACGCTACTATTTTTACGCAAACAACTGAATATAAGTACGATACGTTAGCAAGTCGTTTGCGTGAATTAGCATTCCTGAATAAAGGCATCACCTTAACATTAACTGATGAACGTGAAGTGTTGGAAGATGGATCATTTCTATCTGAAGTATTTCATTCAGAAGGTGGCTTAAGAGAATTTGTGAAGTTTTTAGATGGTACGAGAGCATCTTTCCTTCCTGATCCTGTGTATATTGAAGGAATCAAAAACGGTATTCCGGTTGAACTGGCTTTCCAATACAACGATAGTTATTCTGAAAATGTTCACTCATACGTAAACAACATTAATACCCACGAAGGTGGAACACACATTGCTGGTTTCCGTAGGGGTTTAACACGTACTTTAAAAGCTTATGCTGATAAGTCTGGTTTGTTGAAAAACCTGAAAATGGAAATCACTGGTGATGACTTTAGAGAGGGTTTAACGGCAGTAGTTTCAGTAAAAGTTCAGGAGCCTCAATTTGAAGGGCAAACCAAAACTAAACTGGGTAACAGTGAAGTAATGGGCGCCGTTGACGTTGCAGTAGGTGAGGCTTTGGGGATTTACCTGGAAGAAAATCCGAAAGAGGCCAAGATGATTATCAATAAGGTAATTTTGGCAGCTACGGCCCGTGCTGCGGCTCGTAAAGCCCGCGAAATGGTTCAGCGTAAGAGTGTGATGGGCGGTTCTGGTTTGCCAGGCAAACTTGCCGATTGCTCTGACAGTGATCCTGAAAAATGTGAAATTTATTTAGTAGAGGGTGACTCGGCGGGTGGTACCGCTAAACAAGGTCGTGATAGAAATATTCAGGCTATTTTACCTTTGAAAGGTAAAATTTTGAATGTTGAAAAAGCGATGGAGCACAAAATTTACGAAAATGATGAGATTAAAAACATGTTTACAGCTATTGGTGTGAGCATTGGTACACCAGAAGATGATAAGGCATTAAACTTAACTAAACTGCGTTATCACAAAATCGTAATCATGACGGATGCTGATATCGACGGTTCGCACATCACAACCTTGATTTTAACATTCTTCTACCGTTATATGAGGGCGCTGATTGAAGCTGGATATGTTTATATTGCTTCGCCACCACTTTATCAGGTTAAAAAAGGAAAAGAGTTCGAATATTGCTGGAACGATGTACAACGCGATGCGGCTGTACAACGTTTAAAAGGAGCCGGTAAAGAAGATAGCGTACACATTCAACGTTATAAAGGTTTGGGTGAGATGAACGCAGAGCAACTTTGGGATACAACATTAAATCCTGCTACCCGTACTTTATTGCAGGCAACTATCGAAAGTGCAGCAGAATGCGACCATACTTTCTCAATGTTAATGGGTGATGAGGTTGCTCCACGCCGCGAATTTATTGAGCGTAATGCTAAATATGCTAAAATTGATGCCTAATTGAGCTAAAGCTTAGGATAAGGCTATTTTTACAAACCTCTTCAAGCTATTAGTTTGAAGAGGTTTTTTGTTTACAAAGCTAATTCGTTTTCTTAAGAAGATATTTATAAGAGGTTCCTGCTGGAGTATTTGAACGGAGCTGTTTGATCAATACCAAATTATCACCATCGGTTTGAATTTGATACTCACCGCTTAAAATTAAACTCCAATCAAAATCTGCTGTCCAGAAATTTTGATCTTCAAAATAGCCGATATCTCCATTAACATTATAAATTCCTGAACCACCACCGGGTCTGGCTGGATCAGGACTTATTTTGTACTTTCCTTTCTCAAATAATATCGCAATAGGGTAGGTGACTGGTATTTGATAAGTGCTGGACGTTACTTGTAATATGCCCGAGTAGTTTCCCTCGGAAATTTGTAATAAACTGTTATTTTTCTTGCAGCTGCTTGAAAAAAGCAACAATAGCGTCAATATTGGTAGGTAATTTTTCATTTTGATTAGTTTAACATTAAAACGAAAATTAGGTCTCAATCGCTACACGCTAACCGAGATCCAATCAGTTCCTTGTGTTGCTGTTAAAAATTCAGTTCTTGGTTCTAAGTTTAAATAAGGGTAAGTCACCTTCGAAAGATAAAGGCCGGTAGGATGTGCCGGATCAAGCGTTTTTGGGGTTTCCAAATTAATAAGAAGGTTTTCAAATTCATCCAGCGACAATTCGCCTTGCCCAATTTTGATCAGTTTCCCCATTAAAATTCGGATCATCTTACTTAAAAAACGATTGCTCGCAATATGAAAACGTATCCTGTCGGCTTTTGCATTTACAAACAGATCGGCTTCCATCACATTACAGATTGTATGCTCGTATTTGTTTGGCTGTGTACAAAAAGCCCGATAGTCTTTATATTTTGGTAAAAGATCGACAGCTTTTTTCATGTTATTCAGATTGAATTCGGTTTCCAAATAAAACGAACTTTGATTGGCCAGAAACGGATCTTTGTAGGTATGGAGAAAATAATCATACTTGCGTTGAACTGCATCGAAGCGGGCATGAGGCAAGCCATCCATTTGAATGATGTCGAAAATGGCGATGTTCTGCGGTAAAGTTTTATTTAACCGGTAGAGTAAATCGAAATCAAATTTTGTTTCAATATCTGCATGAAAAAAAAACTGACTGGCATGTACGTGAGCGTCTGTCCTTCCACAGCCGACAATCGGGATATTGGTTTTTAAGATTTTGAAGAGTGCTTTTTCGATAACTTCCTGCACACTTATTGCCCCTGGCTGCTTTTGCCATCCATTATAGTGTTGCCCCTGATAGGCGATGTGGAAGAAATATCTCATGGTTTTAGCTGCAATTTTACGTAAATTTTAGCAGAGCAAATATTTAATCCTAATTTTGTTGACACTTGAAAATAGAATAATGATTTGTCCTTGCGGAACCGGATTGCCTTATGAGCATTGTTGTCAACCATACCATTTAAGAGCGAGTATTGCACCAACAGCTGAAGCCTTGATGCGATCGAGATATTCGGCATTTGTAATGGCAGATGGCGAATATCTTTTTGAAACAACTCATGCAAGCAAACGCAAAGGGAATACTAAAGATGCTTATTTGAAGAGTGCAAAAAATACCAGGTGGCTTAAGCTTGAAATTATTTGTGCGTTTTTTGATCAGGTAGAATTCAAGGCCTATTATCTAAACAAAAAATTACAGGCAGAGGTGTTGCACGAGAAATCTAATTTCAAACTCGAAGACGGTAAATGGTATTATATTGACGGAGTTTTCTATTAAAAATCGATATCCAAAGTAATTTCTATTTTACCTGAACTGGTTTGATAAACATCTAGCGCAACCAAATCCAAAACAAAAATATCAAAAGACTCTTCGCCTACTTTCGATAAGGCTAAAAATTTCTCCCTGATTTCAATAAGCAACAGCTTTCTTGAAAATCCTATCGAAGAGTATAAACTAAATGAGGTTGGTGTTGTTAAAAGATGATCAATTGAAACGGTAATTTCATGTTCCGGAATCACAATTTCATCAGCATCTAACAAATTTAATATATCCTCATTGGCCTTGCCAATATTTACCCATGGAATAATTCCGCCATCAAAAGAATGCGTGGCGGTAACATTGAAAGTAATAATGTTTTTTAAGTTTTTCGGAAGCTGATTTTCGTTTTCGGTAATAGCCATGTTTATAATTTTTTCGCCTCGTTCCAATAAATATCCATTTCACTTAAGGTCATATCTGCTAGAGCTTTCCCGTTTTCCTGAGCTTTGCTTTCCAAGTACTGAAAACGTTTGATGAACTTTCTATTTGTTTTTTCCAGGGCATTTTCAGGATTAATATTGATGAACCTAGCATAGTTAATTAAAGAGAAAAGTACATCGCCAAACTCCGCCTCTGCCTTTTCTACATCAATAGCACTGTTATCTGCAACATTAAATTCTGCCTTAAACTCTTGTAATTCTTCCTCAACCTTTTCCCAAACCTGATTCTTATCTTCCCAATCAAAACCAACACCGCGGGCTTTTTCCTGAATGCGTGATGCTTTTACCAATGCTGGTAATGAAGCCGGAACTCCTGCCAGAACAGATTTATTGCCCTCTTTTAACTTAATTTGCTCCCAATTACGTTTTACATCTTCCTCATTTTGCACCTCAACATCTCCATAAATATGAGGGTGACGATTAACTAGTTTATCACAAACGCCATTTAAAACATCAACAATGTTAAAATCATCTGTTTCTGATGCAATTCGTGAATAAAATACCAGATGCATCATCACGTCGCCTAGTTCCTTTTTTATTTCATCTAAATCACCATCTAAAATCGCATCGCTTAACTCATAGGTTTCCTCAATGGTAAGATGTCGCAAAGTTTCCATCGTTTGCTTTTTATCCCATGGGCATTGTGTACGCAAAGTATCTAAAACAGTCAGCAGGCGGTTAAAGGCATCAGCAGGATTATTGGCAGTTGCAGGAATTGGGTTATTAGGCATATTGTAGTATTTATCGAACGCTAAAGTACCAAACCCAAGCCATTAAGAAAAGCTGAAAAGGGATTCTGAACCATAAATATTTTAAACCCGGGCCGGCTTTATATAAATTTTCGTAGTTGATTTTATGTTTTGCGGCATAAATGTTTGCGGGAAGAATGATTAAAAGGAACATAATTAGTGCAATGCCGGTGTAGTAACGTGTATCTTCTAAAGCTAAACCCAAAGCAAAAAGAAGCTCAATAACACCTGTCAGAATTACAATTTCTACTTTTTTGGGTATAAATAGTGGAATCATGGCCGCCATTGAAGTTTTGAACTTAAAGTGGCCAATGGCTGTAAAGATCAACATCACGCTCATGGCAATGTTACCGGCAAATACATTACCTTTATCAAAGGTGCTATGGCTGCCGAAAGCTAACAATGCCACATAAACAATGAGTAAAACGAATAGGGGCTTCATAATTGTGATTCAAAATACTTAGGCGCCTGATTGTAAAATTACGATATCAGGTTGAAAGCAATTAAAATTGTCGCTACGAAAAGAATTATCAATCCCGATAAAAACACAAAATCAGCAATTTTCTCCAGCTTCTGGCTTTTATTTCTTTCTCTTCGCATGGAGATGAAAGATAAGATACAACTTGTCATAAAACACATCACTGCCGCAACAGCAAATTCATCAATCAGAGAATCATCTACCAGGTTTAGCTTTTTTAAAGATGTAAGCACGATGAAACATATCCCAAGCAAATTGGCAGATGTACTTAAAATATGAGGCGACCTATTTTCAGGCATCAATTAATCTTTTTCCTCTAATTTAATCTTTTTTGTGATGCGGTAAACGCGTTTCTTTTTCTCCGGTTTATGTTCTTCACCCATTAAAATGCCCCATGGCTTTAGTGTATCCACACGATCAAAAATAATTTTTAGCATCGCCAGGTAAGGAATGCATAAAAACATACCCGAAATGCCCCAAATCATTTCGCCAACTACAATGCCAATAAAAGCAAACAAAGCATTTATTTTGACTTTTGAACCTACTACCAGCGGCATCAGGATATTTCCATCTATCGCATGCACACCAATAAAAGCAATCAAAACCAGCAGCACTTTGCCGGCACCAGCAGTAGCAAAAGTGATTAAGCAACTTACCAATAAGGCAAAAAATATTCCCAGATATGGAACCACATTGAAAATGCCAGCAACTAAGCCTAACAAAACAGCATATTTAACACCTAATAAACTTAAAACGGCGATCATTAGAACCGTTACAATTAGCATTTGTAAAAATAAACCGATGATGTATTTTTTAATGATATATTGAATCTGACTAACAATCTCGGTTACTTTTTCTTTGTGCTCTTCTTTAAAAACCGAAGTTAAAAAGGTAAAAAGCACCCTTCTGTAGTTTAAAATGAAAAAGGTGAATAACAGTGTGAATCCTAAAAATAACAAAGTTGAAGACAATGTTGCCAATGTAGTGGCTACAATGGCTGCACTCGTAGCTAATGCTTTTTCAGTGCTATCGTTTAGATAAGCAAGTTGTTTTTCGGAATTTACGTGGAATGTTTTCGATATCCATTGCTGCAATTCATGGTAAGAAACATTTGCCTTTTCCTTCAATAGCGGCCAATCTGCCCATAAATCACTCAATTGATTTCCAAAGAAATAGATAATGCCGCTAATTACTGCAATCATTAATATTACAGCTAAAATAGTAGATAAACTGCGTTTAAATCTAAATCGCTGCTCTAGAAAGTTACCAACTGGGAGCAATAAAATTGCCATCAAAAATGAAAACAGGAGTGGTGCCAGTAGTGTCTGACCTAAAATTGCGATGTAAGTTAGGCTAATTAAACAAAAAAGTACAAGTGCTAACTTGGGTAGGAAGGTCAGTTTTTCTCTCATGGTATTTTAATCCTGTTTAATACAAAATGCCCGATTAATTGTTTTATTAATCGGGCATTTAAATATAATGGATTATTTCTAATAGATACTAGCTTTATCTAAAAGTGAAATATCTTCAGCGGTTAATTTTAAATTGGCAGCCTCGGTAAATGATTTTAGCTGTGTTAGATCCGTTACGCTGGCAATGGGGGCCGTAATGGATGGATGATAAATTAACCAAGCTAATGCTACTGAAGCTTGCTCTACCTGGTGTTTAGCCGCCACTTCATCCAAAACACCTAAAATCTTAAAACCTCGTTCTGTTAAAAATTTCTTCACGCCACCACCTCGCTGACTTTTCTTTAAATCATCATCGCTGCGGTACTTTCCGGTTAAAAAGCCACTGGCTAAAGAATAGTAGGTGATTACACCTAAACCATGTTCCAGGCAAATCTTTTCGTGATCTCGTTCAAATTCTTCACGGTCAAACAAATTATAGCCTGGTTGATAAACCTCGTAACGCGGTAAGTTATGATTTGCTGAGGCCAATAAAGATTCTTTCAATCTATCTGCTGAAAAGTTTGAAGCACCAATCCATCTGATTTTGCCATCTTTAATCAGCGTTTCATAAGCACTTAAAGTTTCTTCAACAGGAGTAGTTTCATCATCAAAATGTGAAAAATATAAATCGATATAATCGGTTTGTAAACGTGATAACGAATGTTCAACAGCATTAATGATATAGTCTTTTCGTAATGACTTACCACTTCCCATATCTGAACCAACTTTGGTTGCAATAACTACTTCCTGGCGCTTATTGTTCTTTTTTAGCCAGTTACCAATAATTGTTTCCGATTCGCCACCTTTATTTCCTGGCACCCAACGCGAATAAACATCGGCCGTGTCTATAAAGTTGAAGCCGCTTTCAATAAAATGGTCTAATATTTCAAATGATTTTTGTTCATCAATTGTCCAGCCGAAAACGTTTCCTCCAAATACAATGGGCGCTATATTTAAATCTGTTTTACCTAAAATTCGTTTTTCCATGATATGCAATTTATTGATGACTTAACAATTCGAAACGAAGCCTGGTTTTCTTTGAGTAGTCTGTTTTTTGTCAGAAATAATTTAAAAAAGCTTGGAAAGCAACTTACCGTTCCATTTTTGCGTCAGTCCCGTTTTCCGCTATACCTTTTAACTATCTTTCGCTGAAGCCCAGGATCATAGTTAAAAGGGTGCCGCTACATCCGGGTTTAAATACACAGGCTTGTGCGATGATGTAAGTTTTTCGGCTTTGGCGTACAGTAAAAATCCTTGGTGTTAAACCAGTGCTTTCACAGCTCTTAACATTTCTCTTTTTCCAGGTGCCCCGGGTAACTTTTCAATGGTAAAGCCATTTGCTTTCACAGCACGTTTAAGTTTTCCGGTAATGGCATAGGTAACAAAAGTGCCGCCCGGCTTTAAGAAACTGCAGGCATGGGCTATCATTTCGTCGCTCCACATTTCGGGTTGATGCTGCACCGAAAAAGCATCATAATAAATCACATCGAACTTTCTATCAGCCTTAAATTCTGCTAATGTAGTATGTGGAATTTCTAAAATGCATAACGGTGATATGTTTTGCGCTTTTATTAAAGCCTGGTCATAGTTTGCTGTAAAGTCATTCCAGATTGCAGGAGCAACATATTCTGCGTAACCGGTTTGGTTAATTACATCCAGCGTTAAAGGAAACGCTTCAATGCTGTTATAATCCAGTTTGATCTTATTTTGAGTGCAATATTCGAAACTTAATATAAAATTTAAGCCTGTTCCAAAACCAACCTCCAAAATCGAAATGTCTGATTTTCCTGCCGAAGCAAATTTTAAACCTGCATCAATAAAAACATGTTTACTTTCTTGCAGAGCGCCGTGTTTGCTATGATAATGTTCGCCAATGGTTTCGTTATAAAGTGTATTTGAACCGTCGGCAGTTGGGGTAATAATATTCATTTGCAAAGATTTTGATCAGGACTTAGATAATGATGATATTTTAAAATTCTTGTGAAGAATTACTACTTTCGTTTTAGCATTACAGTTGGTGCAAACATAGTAAAATTCGTGCTTGTTTACCCTAAACCCTAAACCCTAAACCCTAAACCCTAAACCCTAAATGGATATCGAATCTTTCAGAGAATATTGTTTAAGTCTGCCGGGCACAACAGAAGGCATGAAGTGGGATCATTTGTGTTTTATGATAGAGGAAAAAATATTTGTTATTGCAGATATTGATACTGGAAGCAGCTTTTCTATCAAGTGTAATCCGGATGATTTCGACGCATTGACCGCCAGGGATGGAATTGCCCAGGCATATCACTTAGCCAAGCGGCAATGGATTCAGGTTGAAAATCTTGATGTTTTAAATGATAAAGAGCTAAAAGCTAGAGTAGCAGATTCGAGAGCATTAGTTTTAGCGAAGCTACCAAAGAAAACCCAGGCTAAATACGCCTAATTTTCTTTCAGTTGCACAGCGCTAAATCCGTTCACTTACTGTTTTGAATCATCTTTTTTTATCCCGGCATCGGCATTAAGCTCTTTGGATTTTAAAATATTGAAACGGTACATTTCCTCTATACCGACAAGCTTCCTGCTGCTTTTTTCTATATCAGTATCTTTTTGCCATAAATACGGACGGAAACTGTAAGTTTTAGTTCCATCGAGGTTAGCAATAAATTGATCCCAGGTACTCCAACGCAAACCTTTGTAAAACTTATTTAAATCGCTGTCAAAACAAAAAACTAAAAATTCTCCATAACCTGCACCAAGCGGTTGCCATGTTAAAGTGTTAGGTTCGAGATAATAAACATTTTTTACGTCTGGTCCTAAGCCCCCGTAATTAATTGCGAAAAAGCCACCAATGGCGTCGTCTGCAATTAACAAATAAGGAATTTTATCGCCATATTCTTTTATTGTTTTCTCCTTGTTCCAGCTTGCTATATCCCTGCTCAGCCGCTCACTGCCCGATCCTAAAATCCTGATCCAGCCATTATCAACCATAATTCCGCCAGTATTGTAAATTACTGAGCCTAAAGTTGCGTAGGTAGATACCTGGGCATTGTATAAAGTTTCTTTTGCTTTCGCTGAATCAACAGGCAGAACTTCTACTTTATTTTTAGCAGACTCAATCCATTTTTTAACCAAGGGCCAGGCCGGATCGGTCTTATTAATCAGCGCATCTAAACTTATTAAGTTATTCTGAGCGAAGCCTGAGAATGAGATGAAAGATAAGGCTATGATAAAGAATGATTTGACAATAGATTTCATGCGAAGGGAACTTAAATTTCTCAAAGATAGAATGATAATTAATAAATTCAGAATTGACGGCTATTAATTAACGCAAAAACGTCCCGAATAATCGGGACGTTTGCATTATAGGTTTGATATTCCTCTCTGGGATGAAAAACTTTTGAGGTGTTAAAGGATTTACGATGAACCCTTTTCACCCTTAACCTTTAAACCCAAAGCCTTGAAACTACCACATTCTAATTCTGTCTTCTGGTTTCTTGTATAATTTATCACCAGGTTTCACATCAAATGCATTGTACCACGCATCCATATTTACTGGTGCACCAATGGTACGGTATGGTCCAGGAGAGTGTGGGTCGGTTTTAATTAACTGAGCAGCACTTTCTGGTAAAATATTACCTCTCCAAACTTGTGCCCATGCTAAGAAGAAACGTTGATCTGGGGTAAAACCGTCAATTTTCTCGTTGCTCTGACCTTGTTTAGTCATCTTGAAGGCAGTGTATGCAGCATTTAAACCACCTAAATCGCCAATGTTTTCGCCCATTGTTAATTTACCAATAACATGAATGGTGTCTAAAACAGTATAAGCATCAAATTGCTCACCTAAAGCTTTGGTTTTCTCCTCAAACTTTTTGCGGTCTTCAGCAGTCCACCAGTTTTTCAGGTTTCCTTTTGCATCATACTGGCTTCCGCTATCATCAAAACCATGGCTCATTTCATGGCCGATTACTGCACCAATGCCGCCATAATTCAAAGCATCATCCGCATTTGGATCGAAGAATGGAAATTGTAAAATTCCGGCAGGGAAAGTAATTGAATTCATTGTTGGGCTATAAGAGGCATTTACCGTTGGCGGCGTCATACCGAAACGGGTGCGGTCAACTGGTTTACCCAATCTGCTCACGTTCTCATTGTAACCCCAAACACTCGCATTACGTAGGTTTTGAAAATAAGTAGCTCTGTTAATATTCAAGCCAGTATAAGTTTCCCACTTTGTGGTATAACCTACTTTTGGCTCGAAAGCTGCAAGTTTTTCAAGCGCTTTTTTCTTGGTTTCATCGCTCATCCACTCTAAACCTTTAATTCTGATTTCGAAAGCCTTACGTAGGTTTACAATCATGGCATCCATACGTGCTTTCGCTTCAGGTTTGAAATATTTAGCCACATAAAGCTGACCTAATAATTCGCCAATCGTGCCATCAGTTAATGATGACATGCGTTGCCAGCGTGGGGTTTGAACTTTTTGACCGGTTTGTGCCTGTGTAAATGCGAAACTTGCTTTAACGAATGGCGAGCTTAAACTACCTGCAGAACTTTTTAATACATTCCATGCTAAGTAAGTTTTCCAATCAGCAACAGAAACTGATTTTAACATACCATCAAGGCTAGTCATAAATTTCGGTGATGAAACTAATAAAGTGTCCTGACCTTTAATTTTAAACTTGGTTAAATAAGTTGACCAGTTTATTCCTGGCGTTTTACTGTTCAGTTCTGTAACTGTTAATTTATTATAAGTTGCATAAGGATCACGCATTTCCAAGCGGCTCATTTGCGCTTCAGCAAACTGTTTTTCAATTTTGAAAACCGTTGCAGCCTTTTGTTTTGCTTCTTCAGGCGTACTTCCTGTTAGCGAAAATAAAGTGGTAATGTAAGTATCGTAAGCTTCACGGATTTTTACGCTTCGGGCATCGTCTTTTAAATAATAATCACGATCTGGCAAAGTAGTGCCACCCTGGCCAATGTTAACCATGTATTTATTAACGTTTTTACGATCCTGGCCCACACCAAGGCCGAACATTGGGCTGCCAATGCCACTCACACGCATGTAAGCAACCTGATCTAAAACGCCCTGAACATCTTTAATTTGTTTAATTTTTTCTAAATCGGCTTTGATGGGCGTGTAGCCTAATTTTTCTATGGCAACGGTATCCATTGCTGCAGCAAAGAAATCGCCAACACGGCGTTTTACCGATCCGGCAGGTGCAGATTTATCAGCTGCAGCTTCTTCTACCAGCGATTTAACCGCATTAATATTAAAATCACGTAGTTCATTGAATGAGCCCCAGCGTGTCTCTTTTGCCGGAACAGGATTGTTTTTTACCCATGTACCACTTGCATAGGTGTAGAAATCATCGCCAGGCTTAACGGATAAATCCATGTTTGCAGGGTCGATAAATTTTTTGGTAGTTTGTGCATTTGCAGAAAAGCCAGCAGCGACTATACCCAGTGCCGCAAAGTATCTTTTCAAGTTTTGGTATTTCATTCGCTTAATTAAGTTAGTTATAACAGCGAAATTTATGAAATACTAATTAATACTGAAACAATATATTAAGAATATTACTTGTTAAACCAGTAGTAAATTTTTGCTAAACCTAGGCGTCTAATGAATTCAGCAGGCGAGAAATGGAATTTTAAGGATTTCATGGTTTTTGAATCTTATTACAGTATTAACATTTTTTAACATCTTTTATTGTGTGCTTGTAAAAATTTTGATTATTAAGAATGATTCAGAATAAAGCGTTAATTTTGGGAGAAGGCTGATATCTTTATAAGCCTTGAAAACGAACGTTTGTTGTTTCATCGCATTTTTAGTCCCGCTTTTTGCTACAACAAAAGCAGAAAAAGCTTTTGGTTTTCGCGGCAATCGGGTTTATTAAACTTAAAACAATGCACCTATTTTGCGATCTAATCCGAGAAAGTGGTTCCAATGTTAAATCACGGTAAAATGATAGCAAAAAAAATAAACCGAGAAGTACCAAAAAACTGCTTTTCAAAACGCAAATAAATGAGTCATTCACACGATAACGAAGATAGCTGTTGTAGCAGCAAGGCACACCAACACGAACACCGCCACGAAGACGGCGATGAGCATGACCATGATCATGGTGGAGATCCATCAGCATTTAAAACTTATTTACCTGCAATAATTACTTTAGCAATGCTGCTTATTGGCATTGCCTTCGATAATATTTTTAAAGTTGAGGCTTTTAAAATCATTAGGCCATATTGGTATATTGTGGCTTATCTGCCTGTAGGAGTTCCAGTTTTAAAAGAAGTTTGGGAAACATTTAAAGCGAAAGACTTTTTTACAGAGTTTTCGTTGATGTCTATTGCTACCATCGGAGCTTTTGCAATAGGCGAATATCCGGAGGGCGTAACGGTAATGCTTTTCTATACCATAGGCGAATTGTTTCAAATGGCTGCTGTAAACCGGGCGAAGAGAAATATATCTGCCCTGCTCGATGTTCGGGCTGATGTGGCCCATGTTTTAAGAAACGAAAAATACGAAAGTGTTAACCCCGAAAAAGTAGCGATTGGCGAAACCATTCAAATAAAAGCAGGTGAAAAAATTCCGCTGGATGGGGAAATGTTATCAGAAAAAAGCAGTTTTAATACCTCAGCCTTAACGGGAGAAAGCAAACCCAAAACCATTAATAAAGGCGAAAGTGTTTTGGCCGGTATGCTGAATTTGGATAAAGTGATCGAAATAAAGGTGACGAAAGCTTTTGCCGATAGTGCGCTGTCCCGCATCCTGGAAATGGTTCAAAATGCCACTACCAGGAAAGCCAAAACTGAATTATTTATACGGAAATTTGCGAAGGTTTACACACCAATTGTTTTTTTTCTGGCACTTGCTTTAGTTACCATACCTTTTTTGTTTTTGGGAAGCAACTATCATTTCCAAACCTGGCTATACCGCTCGCTGGTTTTTTTGGTTATTTCCTGCCCCTGCGCTTTGGTGATTTCTATTCCGTTAGGGTATTTTGGTGGAATAGGGGCAGCATCTGCGCAAGGAATTTTATTTAAAGGCTCTAACTTTTTAGATCTGATTACTAAACTGAATACCGTTGTAATGGATAAAACCGGAACACTTACCAAAGGTGTTTTCAAGCTTCAAAAAGTAGAAAGTAAGATCATTGAAGAGGAATTTTTGAGTCTGTTGGCCGCTGTCGAAGCGAAATCTACGCATCCGATTGCAAAAGCAATTGTAGAATATACCGGAAACAATAAAATTCATCCTGCTGAAAATATTGAAGAGATAGCAGGAATGGGGTTGAAAGGAAATGTAAATGGTAAAGTTGTGCTTGCTGGTAATGCGAAACTTCTGGAGAAATTTAACATCAGTTTTGATCCTGAAGTTGCAGCAATTGAAGAAAGTATTGTTATGGTTGCAGTTGATGGACAATACGCAGGTTACATTTTAATTGCCGATGAAATAAAAGAAGATGCTGCGGAAGCGATTAAACAATTGCATGCCAATGGCGTAAAACAGGTGGTGATGCTGAGTGGTGATAAAACATCCATTGTTAAAAAAGTTGCCGGCATTTTAGGCATAGATACTTACTTTGGTGATTTATTGCCGGAAGATAAAGTTGCAAAGTTAGAAGAGATTAAGCAGGATAAAACCAGGGTAGTTGCTTTTGTTGGTGACGGCATTAATGATACACCAGTGTTGGCCATTAGCGATATAGGCATGGCAATGGGTGCGATGGGTAGCGATGCTGCAATTGAAACCGCAGATGTAGTGATTCAAACAGATCAACCCTCAAAAATTGCTACTGCTATTAAAATCGGCAAGGCTACAAAAAATGTTGTGATTCAAAATATTGTGCTGGCTTTCGCGGTAAAAGCATTGGTGTTAATTTTGGGTGCCGGAGGTTTGGCCACTATGTGGGAAGCTGTTTTTGCAGATGTTGGTGTGGCATTGTTGGCTATTTTAAATGCCGTTAGAATTCAAAAAATGAAATTCTAAATCTACAGATTAGTAATTTGTTTATAGCGGATCCGATCCCATATCTTGCCCTAAAGAATGAACCCCATCGAGAACTCAATGATATTAATGCCTCTTAACTTAAAGTTATGTTTGTCTGAATTGGCTTATAATGATCAGGTAGAGCTTAATCTAAGGGAAAATTCTTCAAATGAATCCTGAAACTTCGCGTATGCATCAGGATATTTTGATCAAAGCAGGTAACTTTTTGCAAAGCCAGCTGTGTAAAAACATCTTAGCCAGTTTTTTTTTTAGCGGTTACATATCATATTTTCCGAACGATTAGTTGCTGCATGGCAGTGAAAAATTCCAAAAATGGCTCTGGCATGAAAACTTTAAATGTCAAAGCATTGGTCTATTTCCGACAAGCGTGCTATCACAAAACAATTAATCTAAATCCATGTTATCTTAACTTAAAATTTAGATTAATGCAAAATCAGACGATTATTCAATATTTCCATTGGTATTATAACGAAGAACAAAATTTATGGACTAAAGTAGCACAAGAGGCTGCGCATCTTAACGAAATTGGAGTAACAGGAGTGTGGTTACCGCCCGCTTATAAAGCAAGCACAGGTGGATATTCTGTTGGTTACGATGTTTACGATTTATTTGATTTAGGCGAATTTGACCAAAAGGGAAGTGTAAACACACGCTATGGTACAAAGCAAGAATATATCGACGCGATTAAAGCTTTGCAAGATCAAGGAATCTCAGCCTTAGCTGATATTGTTTTTAATCATAAAGCAGGTGGCGATGAGCTGGAAAAAGTCCCAGTTAGAACAGTAAATCCTGATAACAGGAATGAATTTACGAGTGATGTATTTGAAATTGAAGCCTGGACTAAATTTACCTTTCCAAACAGGGCAGGTAAATATTCAACCTTTATCTGGGATCATCAATGTTTCAGCGGTGTTGACTGGGCTGAAGATTTGAAGGAAACTGCCATTTATTCTATCCAAAATCATGTGGGAGAAGGTTTTGAAGAGGTCCCCTCAACTGAACTTGGCAATTACGATTACTTAATGTTTAGCGATATCGATTACAGAAACCGTGCTGTAGTGGAGGAACTGAAATATTGGGGAGAATGGTTGGTAGAAACCACCAATATTGATGGATTCAGGTTAGATGCGGTTAAACACATCAATCCTGATTTTATCAAAGAGTGGATTGACCACCTGGAAGAAAAATATCAACGCAAGTTTTTTATTGTTGCCGAAGACTGGAATGTAGAAAATACCGAATCGCAGGAAGAGTACCTTAGACTGATGGAGGGAAAAACTCAAATTTTCGATTCTTTACTTCACCATAACTTCTTCCTGGCCAGTAAAGATGGGAATGGGTTTGATATGCGTACCATTTTCGATAATACCCTGATTTCTATTTCTCCCGAATTGGCAGTTACTTTTGTTGATAATCATGATTCGCAGCCGCTACAGGCTTTAGAAAGTTATGTCGAATTTTGGTTCAGGCCGATAGCATATTCCATTATCTTATTAAGAGAACAAGGAATTCCATGTCTGTTTTTTCCCGATTTATATGGCGGGATTTATGATGATAAAAATCCAGAAGGAGAAGATACACACGTTGATTTAGCGATTTTACCAGGGCTGGAAATTATGAGTAAAGTGAGGGCTAACCTTTCTTATGGTGAACAACGCGACTATTTCGATCATTCAAACTGTGTGGGTTGGACCAGGGGAGGAGATGAGGAACATGAAAATAGCGGAATTGCTGTATTGTTAAGTACAGGCGATGAAGGATTTAAAAAGATGGAAGTGGGACAAAATTTAGCTGGAAAAACTTTTATAGATGCTTTAGGTCATAGAGAACAAGAAGTTGTCATCGATGAAAGTGGCTGGGCAGAATTTCATTGTGATGCAGGAAGTGTTTCGGTTTGGATTTTAAAAAACGATTAATTTTTAATCGTTACAATAAATTTCGTTTAGCCTTCGGGTTACAAATTCCGGCTAACTGTTTAATAAAACGAAGGTCGAGATTACAAATCTCGACCTTCGAATATTACAAGAAATTATCTTCCTGTCTGTAAGCCTGAATAACCGCTAATTCTCCAGCTTTATCTGGTTTTGAATTTCCGTGTTCCATGCCCATTACACCTTTGTAGCCTTTGTTGTGTAAATGCTTAAATATATTTTTATAATTAATTTCGCCAGTTGTTGGTTCTTTTCTGCCAGGGTTATCTCCAATTTGCACGTAGGCAATTTCGTCCCAACAGCGATCAATGGTTTTAATTAAATCGCCTTCGGTGCGTTGCATATGGTAGATATCGTAAAGAATTTTGCAGGAAGGACTTTTTACCGCTTTGCAAACTGCATAAGTCTCATTGGTTTTCTGGAGAAATAATTCTGGAGTATCGCTTAACGTTTCTAAAACCATTATTAAACCGTGAGGTTCGAAAATTTCAGCCCCTGCACGCATTGCATCAATCACATTTGCAAACTGATTTCCGTAGGGTAAATTCCTCTCATAAAACCCAGGTACAACCGTTAACCATTTGGCATTACAACGTTTAGCAGCTTCAACTGACTTTTTACAGGTTTCTACAAACTTATCTTTAAACTCCTTTTTTCCGGTCGTTAATGATGTTTTCCAGTTGTCTCCTCCATCAACCACAAAAACACCCATCCGCATACCAAGCTTAGCTAATAAATTTCCAATTTTTTCCTGCTCATCAATTGGCCTGGCCAAATATCCATTATCTTCAATAGAGCGAAAACCTTTATCATACATAAACTGGATCTGATCGAGAAAATTTTTTCCGGCATGGTTTGCAAACATTCCCTGGTGTGGGGCGTAATCCATGTTAAAAGGCTTGTCAGCTATTTTTACGCCAGCTTTTTCAGCTGCAAAAGAATCTGTGATGCCAATGCCTGAGGCTATTGCAGATGCTGTGAGCAGACTATTTTTTATAAATTCACTCCTTTTCATTTGTTGCTTTATTAGGTGTACGGGTCGCTAATTTTTTATTAATTTCTTAAATCCGCTTGATAAAGTATCTGCAACAGAACCGTCTTTTTTATGGTAAACAAAATATGCTTCCAAATCTTTTCGTTCCGCTACAAAACTTAACGCTTCCGTTAAGTGCATACCCATCAAAGCGTTGTCATACCCATCGGCAGTGATGGCATTTTTGGCATAAACAGTTACACTGATCATTTCATTTTCAATAGGATAACCTGTTTTGGTATCAATCAAATGAGAGAATTTTTTGTTTCCGTTTTGATGGTACTTTCTGTAGTTACCTGATGTGGTAATTGCTCCGGCGTTAAGTGTCGCAATGTGTCTGATTACCGGAAATCCATTTTGGTCAGGGCCTTCAATGCCGATTTTCATTGGCGTTCCATCTGGTTTCGGACCTAATATCCTAATCTCTCCGCCTAACTCCGCCACATAACTTTTAATACCTTTTTTGGTCAGGTAATCTGCTATTAAATCTACGCTGTACCCCTGCGCAATTCCATTTAAGTCGATTTGGACACAAGGTTTCGTTTTGGTTAGTTTGCCTTTATTCAGCTTCAGGTTTTTCATTCCAATGCATGTCAATATCGATTTTATCTTTTGATCACTAGGAACTATCTTACTCTCCGTTGGGCCGAAGCCCCAGGCTTGAACTAAAGGAGCAACCGTGATATCGAAAATGCCCTTTGTGTCTTTGTTGATTTCAAAGCTTCTCTTTAAAACATCATTTAGAAACAAATCCGTTTCTATTTCATGTTCTGCAGAATTGAACTGGGTAATGAGTGAGTTTTTTTTGTATAAAGACATCGACTGATCAATTTTACCAAGTAAACTATCAATACTAGTTCTGGTAATCACACTATCTGTTGCGTAGTACATGATGGTATAATCGGTTCCCTGCGCAAATCCATGGATTTTATATTGCTTTTGATCGTTTATCAGAAACAAATAGTAAAAGAATGGCAGACAAAGAAACCAGGTTTTAACCATCATGTTAACTTACAAAACTTTAGTTTTCCCAGGCATCGCAATCGGATAAAGTCCATTCGCATCTGGCATCAATTTCGGATTGGCATCCCAGGCGAAGCGCTCCGGCATTAAACTATTATTGGCGGCCAACGCTTCATCCCATTTGATGGTTTGTCCGGAATAGGTGGCATAGCGACCAATAATTCCGGTCAGGGTGCTGTGTGCGCCATATTCTGCATTGTCAAATTTATATTCGCCCTTTGAAATGGCATCGAAAAGTTCATCGTGCTCAGTTTGATAAGGGTTGGCGTTTCCCTTGGTGTTGTGATTATAGATTACATTGCCTTTCCAATCCCAAAGTTTGGCCTGGTTGCCAGCAGATAAATAAATTTTACCTTTTGTACCCTGGAAAGTTTCATCAACACGGTTCGGAACACCTTCAAAATGTTTACACTGACTGTAGATTACTGACCCATCGGCGTAGGTTAATTCTACGGCATGGTTATCATAAATTTCACCGTAATCTTTCCCGGTTCTCCAGGCTCTGCTTCCTGTTCCCTGAACGGAAATCGGGTGGGTTCCTTTAATCCAGTTGGCAATATCGATGTTATGAACATGTTGTTCTACAATATGATCGCCACACAACCAGTTGAAATAATACCAGTTACGCATTTGGTATTCCATTTCGGTTTGGTTGGCAACTCGTGGCCGTACCCAAACCCCGCCACTGTTCCAGTAAACCTGGCCCGATACGATATCGCCAATGGCGCCTTCCTGAACCCGCTTCATCGCTTCCCGATAATTGGCCTGATAACGTCGCTGCAAACCCACAACCACATTAAGTTTTTTACTTTTTGCAATTTCTGCTGCAGCCAAAACTTTTCTAATTCCCGGCGCATCAACGGCAACGGGTTTTTCCATAAATACGTGTTTACCCTGTTTAATGGCTTCTTCAAAGTGGATGGGTCTGAAACCTGGAGGGGTTACCAGCAGTACAACATCAGCGAGTGGGATAGCTTTTAGGTAAGCATCAAAACCTACAAACTGGCGCTCTTTCGGAACATCCATTTTTGCTGCGAACTTTGTATTAAGCGATTGGAAGCTGCTATCCAGACGATCTTGAAAAGCATCTGCCATGGCTACCAGTTTGATATTGAATTTTGTACTTAATGCCTGAAAAGCTGCGCCGGTTCCTCTATCTCCGCAACCAATTAAGGCAATTTTTATGGTGTCATTGCCTGATGCATAAGCGCCTGCGAGTGGGATGCTGCTTAACATCGCTCCTCCAGCCAATAGGGCAGAGGCTTTCAAAAAATTTCGTCTTTCCTGTGTGTTTGGTTCTTTTTTCATTTCTGAAGTATAGGTTTAGATCAGTTTAGTTATAAATCTTTAATTGGTTGTTTGTTGTAGTAAGCCTCAATCTCGGCTTTAGCTGGTGTTTTAGCTGGCCGAACCAGGCGCATGCCCACAAATGGTGCTTCGGGAAACCACCAATTGCTTTTCGGTATTTGAGGATCTAACTGTTTCCATGATGGATCAGAAGCCAGCCTGGCTGAGGAGGTTAAATTTTCTGGCGTTTCATCAAAAGATCCGCCACGCACCGTATTCGGATAAAGTTTGTCTGGGATGGCAACCGGATTTTCTGAAACTTTGTCTTTCCCCTTTTGATAAAAATCAGGGAGATATTGATCGTATGTCCACTCACTCACATTGCCATGCATGTCATACAAACCCCATGCATTGGGTTTCTTCTGGCCAACCTGATGCGTCTTATTGTCGCTATTATCAGCATACCAGGCGTAATCTTTTAATGTTGTTACCGCATCTCCGAAAGAATAATTAGTATTGCTACCTGCCCTGCAGGCATATTCCCATTCGGCTTCAGTAGGTAACCGATAGAAGATGCCCGTTCTTACATATAACCATTTGCAAAATTGAATGGCATTATACTGCGTCATGGCCACAGCGGGTTGATTTTCTTTACCCATTCCGAAGGTCATATCCAGATAGGGTTTCGTGGGCCGGGTTACTGCATCTACCTCTGACGGGATGGCTGTTACACTTGCCTGCTTTTCAAAATCACGGTATAAAAAGGGTTCGAAGATATTCCAGGTTACTTCATATTTTCCTATCCAAAAAGCATCTAGCTTTACTTCATGAATCGGTTGTTCATCTGTTTTGCCTGCCTTGTTTCCCATCTGAAATTTTCCGGCGGGGATAGCTTGCATATCGAAGGTAAGTTTTGTGCCGTCAATATTTTGAGTATAGGATTTAAGGGGAGTTTGAGCAAAATTTTGCTCATGGATAAGTAGAATTAATGCAGCAGCAAAAACTTTCTTGAACATAATAAATGGTTAGTATACTCTTTTAGAGCATTTCGGTTACTTAATAATCTGATTACTAAAGTAAATAACCGCTATCAAATTCGAGAAAATTTATGTAACAATAAGGGGATGGTTAGTAATTATGCTATCGCCTGTCGTTAACCCGGTTGCTGAAATTGGCATAGCCAACCAAGGTTTCCCAACGAGCGCCCGGGCGACGGTAATATACGAAAATCTGATAGGTATTTTCTGTCTGGAAAAACGAACCTTCGAAAGGAAATGTTTCTAATGTCTTAGTATCATAATTAAACCAGGCATACTCATAATCATATAGGCCTTGCTTCAGCATCATACTTGCATAAAATTGCTTTCTGCTTGCATCGTAAAGCAGTTTATTTTCTTTTCCTAACGTATAATTGTTAAACCTACCTACTACATATGCATCGCCATTTGCGCTTGGTGCTTTGGCATTGAGCGTAAACAGCACACTCATATACTCAGCTTCAGTTCTGTCATCTCTTCCATCAGTATTTTTGATAAAAAAGTTGCCGTTTTCATCAAATTGATTGGCAAATGCTCCGGTATTTCTAGGTACATCCTGAAAAAGCATCACATTTACTGATTCGCTGTCACGATAAATATCCTTCACATTATCTGCTTTATAACGCAGACTTCTCGTGTCGAATTTTCTAAACTCATTGTCGCCCCAAAAATCATTTGTGGTTAAATCATTGTAAACCAGTTGGTTTGGGCGAACGAAAAACGGACGTGTATTTACTGTTGCGGTGTTGGAATTGAAGTTTTGCATCACAACTGCTTTCAAATCCTGATAGGGGTTGGGGATTGGTATAGAATGATTGATCGTAAAATTCACTTTCTGTTTCGAATTCCGATCAGCAACCTGCATCGAATTGGTAATTTCAGCCGTAACCGCTACCTGATTATCTACAATATAAAAACGTTGTGAAATTACCGGCTGATTTTTATCTCCATCCAGGTAAATCTTTAAAAGATAATTTCCACCAATTTTTGGCTGTATTTGACTATTTGGGAAAGTTTGTTCGTAATGGGTGTATTTTCTGGTGGTGTTTGACGAATAACGATAATTGATCATCCGATCATCGTTAAAACTACCCAAATAATCGATGGTCGATATTCTTGAGGGTTGCCAGTCTGAAGTGCAATGCTCAATAGAATACCAGTAATTTTTCGTTCCGCCAAGTAAGTCATCAAATGAAAATGTAATTGTTTCTGCTGAATTTAGCTGGATAACCGGCAAACTCTGCTCTCGGCTGGTATTGTAGCAAAGTACTGTTTTTATATTCGGCTGATAAATTTTGTTTTCGTAAGTAAAGCTATTGGTTTGAGCAAAGAGGAGCGAGGGTATGAAAAATAAAAGTATTGCGATTAGTTTGTGCATGGCTAAAAGTACAGAGTATTAGCCAATTTTAAAAGATTTGCACCGAAACGTGGAGTTACCCGGAAATTTTTTAAGCTATGGTTCGCTTCTTCACGTCCGATTAATATTTATTCTTCAATCTTCTTTCCAGGTCTTTTGCATCTCCGTGGCAAATAAAAAAGCCGCAGAAAATCTGCGGCTTCGATATTATAAAATTGCCATAGCCGATGAAAATCGACTTCGTAATAACGGAAAGATTAACCCTCCAGTTCCATAATTTCTCCAGCTAAAGCTTCCCATTTAGCCTGGCTGTTATCTAATTCTTGTTTAGCAGTTAAATAACGCTTGTTCGCCTCAGCCAGTTTATCAGCTTTGCTGTAAACATTCTCATCAGCTAATTCTGCTTCGATATTTTTTACCGTTGCTTCCTGTTCTGTAATCGAGGTTTCGATTTTCTTCAATTCATCGTTCAGTTTTTTCAACTGATTTACAGCATTAGGCGTAGCAACTTTCGGAGCTTCTTTTACTTTCTCCGGCATTTTAACCGGAATCGGTTTAGCAACCGGAATTTCGCGTTTGCTATTCCATTCCTCGTATTCTGCATACGTTCCTGGATATTGTTTAATCTTTTCGCCTTCAATAAACCAGATTTTATTGGCCACATTATCTAAGAAATACCTATCGTGAGAAACTGCGATAAAAGTACCTTCAAATTGTTGTAACGCCTGAATTAAAATGTTAACTGATTGGATATCCAGGTGGTTGGTTGGCTCATCCAGAATCAGGAAGTTTGAATCTGTTGTTAAAGATTTTGCCAAAGCCACACGAGATTTTTCTCCTCCGGATAATACCTTGATTTTTTTGAAAACGTCATCCCCGGTAAACAGAAAGCAGCCCAAAATACTCCGCAATTCGGTATCCGTATGTTTAGGTGCAAAGGCCTGTAACTCTTCTAGAATTGCATTGTCGAGGTGTAAAGATTCCAGCTGGTGCTGCGCAAAAAAGGTAGTGGTTACATTATGACCTGTTTCGCAAAAACCTTCAAATTTTTCAGTACCGGCAATCATTCTTAATAAAGTCGATTTACCTTTACCATTCGCTCCAATCAATGCAATTTTATCGCCTTTTTCAATCACGGCTTCTGCATCTTCCAAAATATGAACATTTGGGTAATGCTTGGTTGCATGCTCAATACGAACCACGTGTCGGCCAGATGGTTTGGTGAATTTAAAGCTGAAATTTACCGTCGGGTTATCATCATCAACATCATCAATACGCTCCATTTTATCTAAAGCTTTCATCCGCGATTGCGCCATTTTTGCTTTCGATGCTTTCGCTTTAAAACGCTCGATTAAACGCTCTTCCTGTTTGATTTTTGCTTGTTGATTTTTAAATTCACCTTTTTGAATTTCGCCACGCAAGGCCTTTTCTTCTACATAAAAGCTATAATTTCCGGCATAAACCGTTAATTTTCCTTTACGCGATTCAACCGTTCTATTTACAATTTTATCTAAGAAATACCTATCGTGAGAAACAATTACGATGGCACCTTCAAAACTTTGTAAATAATTTTCCAACCATTTAATAGACGGTAAATCCATGTGGTTGGTCGGCTCATCCAGCAACAGAATATCGGGCGTTTGCAAAAGAATTTTTGCCAACATTACCCGCATGCGCCAACCTCCGGAAAAAGTATTTAGCGGACGGTGTTGGTCTGCAGTGCTGAAACCTAAACCTGCTAAAATTTCGTTGGCTCTGTATTCAATGTTATAACCATCAAGTGCCTCGAATTCCTGCTGTTTATCGCTTAATTTGTATAAAACCTCTTCACTATAATCCGTTTCTATTTTTTTAAGCAATTCCTCAATTTCATCATGCAGTTGGTTTTGACGCTCAAAAGCCTCCATTGCCACATGCAAAATGCTGTGATGCGATTCGTAAGAAAGCAAATCCTGGTTCAAATAGCCAATTTTCAAGTCTTTAGACATGGAAACCGTACCCGAAGTTGGCGCATATTCGCCTACAATTATCTTTAATAGTGTCGATTTTCCCGTTCCGTTAGCGCCAATCAGGCCAGCTCGATCACCCGGTTTAATGTGCCAGTTCGCTTCGTCGTATAAGGCTCTTGAGCCAATGAGGAATGTTAAGTTATTTATTGAAATCATTTCGGCTGCAAAAGTACGAATTTTAAAAGCTAATTCCCTTCTGAAAGCGAAATAGACAAATGTTCGGTTTTTTAATATTTGGAAAGCAATGGCAGCAGCTATTGGTAATTTTGTTCCTGCTATTCGCTGCAATCTTTTTGTTCATGTCAGTCTGAGCCTGTCGAAGACCTGCGCCAAAAAATATTTTCGCTACTATGAGGTTTATACACAAAAAATTGTGCCTTGTATTGGCGGTTGCAAAACGGCAAGAGTGCAAACTAAAATCCGTGTGCTAAAGCACGACGGCAATGAGATTTAATAACGATAGCATTAGCATCCTATTTTATCACAACGCACTTCATTGCCGTTGACTTCAGTCAACGGTTAAAAAATTAATACATTTGAATTTAAAGCTAATCACGAATGAACAACGAAAACATTAAAATTTTAAGCACAGAAATCCTTTCAGATAATTGGTACACCTTAAACAAAATTACATTCGAATATCATAAAAAAGATGGTACTGTAGAAACTCAAAATCGCGAAGCCTATGATAGGGGAAATGGCGCCACTATTCTGCTTTACAACAAAGAAAATCAAACCGTAATTCTTACCCGTCAGTTTCGCTTGCCTACTTACCTCAATGGCAATGCAAGCGGTATGTTAATCGAAACCTGTGCCGGCTTGTTAGATAAAGATAATCCTGAAACGGCTATTAAACGTGAGACAGAAGAAGAAACCGGCTATAAAATTAAGGATGTTCAGAAGGTTTTTGAAGCCTATATGTCGCCTGGTTCCGTAACCGAAATCCTTTATTTTTTCACTGCAGAATATTCAAAAGATATGAAAGTGAGCGAAGGTGGCGGTCATCACGAAGAACAAGAAAATATTGAGGTTTTAGAATTGCCATTTCAAAGTGCCTTAGAAATGATAAAAACTGGCGAAATTAAAGACGGTAAAACCATTATGCTTTTGCAGTATGCGCAAATCAACGGGCTTGTAAACTTATAATTCAAAATATTTCTACTGCTTAAATTATTCTTATTCATTCAAACCACTAACAAATCATTAAAAAAATCATCAAGAATTTTGATCTTAAATAAAAGTCCTTACATTTGTACTGTAATAAAAAATATTACAGAATGAACAGCAGCAGATTTTCGATTTCTTTACACATACTTACCTTGCTCGATGACGCAAAAGGTATGCTTGTGAGTTCGGAATATTTGGCAGGAAGCATCAATATCAACCCTGTGCTGGTTCGTAAAGAAATTATGAATTTGAGGAAACATGGCTTTGTAGATAGTAAAGAGGGAAAGGGTGGCGGTTCTTTTCTAGCAAAAAATGCACAAGATATTAATTTGGGAGAGGTTTATAAGGCTGTTAACAACAACAATATTTTAGGGCAAAGTAAAAATCAACCGAACCCAAAATGTCCGATTGGGAAACAAATAAACCAACATTTGAATACACTTTACAGTGATGCTGAAAAAGCTTTAATCGAGAATTTATCAAATCAAACTCTGGCAGATTTTGCATTGAGATTCAAATAAAAAATTTTTATTCAAAACTGTAACAAAATTTATTACAATAAACATTTAGAAACATTTAAAAAATAAATAACATGAAAGTAGCATTAATAGGCGCATCTGGCTTTGTAGGTAAAGCCCTTTTAAACGAGTTGGTAAGTCGTGGTAACGAGGTAATTGCAATTGCCCGTGATACCGATAAAATTGAAAATACAGATGAAAAAGTTAGCAAAGTGGCGGTTGATGTTTTGGATACCGATAAACTGGCAGAAAATCTGAAAGGTGCTGATGCGGTGATCAGTGCTTTTAACGCAGGCTGGACGAACCCAAACCTGTATAACGATACAGTTGCAGGTGCAGAAGCCATTCAGAAAGCAGTTAAGGCGTCGGGTGTAAAACGTTATATTTTCATCGGCGGTGCTGGTACTTTGCAAATTGATGGAAACCAGCTGGTAGATGGGCCGCAGTTTCCGAAAGAAATTTATCCTGGTGCATCAGCTGTAAGAGACTACTTTAATAAGTTGAAAGAAGAAAAAGAACTGGATTGGTTGTTTTTTAGTCCAGCGATTGAAATGCACCCAGGCATCACCATTGGCCGCACAGGTAAATACCGTTTGGGCAAAACCTCTCCAGTTTTTAATGAAGAAGGTCGTTCAATTCTATCGGTAGAAGATTTATCAATTGTTCTTGCCGATGAATTGGAGAACAATGCACACCACCAGGAGCAGTTTACGGCAGCATACTAGCAGGGATGATGTAAGATGGATGATGTGAGATGGAGGGGGTAAGATTTGAGCGGCAGAAGATATTATGAGAGGTATTTAAGATAGTAGGTGGATTTTCTATATTTCCAGTTTCCATCTTACCTTTTCCAGCTTCCATTTTTTTCTATATTTTATTTATCTTCGTGGCATGTATCGCCTTATTAAACCAATATTTTTCAAGTTTGACCCAGAAAACGTACATTATTTCGTTGTAAAACGGTTGAAATGGTTTAATGATAAATTCCCATTGGGCAAAACCATTATTCGCAGCAGCTTTGATTTTCACATCAGAGGTCTGGAGAAAGAAGTATTTGGAATAAAATTTAGAAATCCGGTAGGTTTAGCTGCAGGTTTTGACAAAAATGGCGAGTATGTAGAATCTTTGAGTAATCTTGGTTTTGGCTTTATTGAAGTTGGAACGGTAACCCCAATGCCGCAACCCGGTAATGATAAGCCACGTATGTTTCGCTTACCCAATGATGAAGCCTTAATTAACCGGATGGGTTTCAATAATAAAGGCGTTGATGTGATGGCAGAGCGTTTGCGTATGCTGAAAGATAAACATCCTGATATTGTGGTTGGCGGAAATATTGGTAAGAATAAAGCCACGCCTAACGAAGATGCCGTAAGCGATTACATTAAATGTTTCGATCGGTTATTTGATGTTGTGGATTATTTTGTGGTTAATGTTAGTTCGCCAAACACACCTGGTTTACGCGAATTGCAAGAAAAAGAACCCCTAAAAAATATCCTCCATACACTGCAGCAGCGCAACCGCAAGAACGATATTTCTCGTCCGATTTTATTGAAAATTGCACCTGATTTAACCGATGCACAATTGGATGATATTATCGAAATTGTAGCGGAAACAAAAATTGCGGGAATTATAGCAACCAATACAACAATTAGTAGAGAAAATTTAGCCACCGAAAAAGTATTGGCCGGAGAAACGGGTGGCTTAAGTGGTAAGCCAGTTAGAGAACGTTCTACAGAGGTTATTAAGTATCTTTCAGAAAAATCAAATAAAGCTTTCCCAATTATAGGTGTAGGCGGAATTCATTCTGCTCAGGATGCCCAGGAGAAATTAGAGGCCGGCGCAAGTCTTGTTCAATTGTACACTGGCTTTATTTATGAAGGCCCGGGCTTGATCAAATCGATTTGCAAATCTTTGGTTAAATAGCAAAGCTGAAGATAAATTCTCCAGCTTTCTTCAGTCAGTTTTATCCTGGAATCTTTTCCATTAAAACCTCCTGGCCAGCCTGATCAAAATAAGTACAAAGCATCGTATCTAATGATACAAGCCACTTTTCGACTCCGGTTTCAGCGCAATGCTTGCAGAATTCCAAATAATTGGTTTCACCGTTTTGGTGCGATTTTAAATAACCCATGAACCTCTCCTGATCACTGAGGTTTGCGATGATCAGCTCGTCATATTTCGGACTGGATTTTGTGCTAAAATCATCCGCTCCAAAATATTCTGTTTGGCCATTTTTAACCCAAACCTCATAAGAATCTACGCCTAAATTTTTTATTTCCTGAATGTAGGAAGGAAAATCGGCGCCTGATTTAACTTTGCTGTGCGCAAAGGCAATTTGTTTTACTGTGAACATTGTTTAATAATTAATGATTTTTTGCATCATTAAGGAACTGCTATTTTACAACAGGGAAGATTTGGAATTTAATTTTATCCTTTTGCATTCTGCATTTTTCAAACAGAATTGAAGCCAAAGAGACCAGCAAAAGTACAAAATTATAGTTCCAGAAAAGTCAAACACTTTTTTTTGTTCACCGTTATTATCATATCGTGAAGTAGATCGCATTAATTTCCTCCTTTGCCATAAATATAAGTATGGTGAAAAATAAAATAACAGTTTTTCATTCTTCGCTATTTGGTTAAAGGTTTTACACGGCGGGGGGGATTTCGAGCCTTGCGATGCTTCAGCAATCCCTGCTTTTCAATAGGCAAGGAAGCACTACTTTTCCCGATTGTACATCGGGAAATCTCTATTTTCTGTAAAGGTTCCATCCCGCACTTATGGAATGAAACTTTTCAATAGTTACCATTTTAAGTTACGCTCCTTAAATAAACCTTGTAATTCTTTTACTCTCCTGTTTTTCGGGTCGTTAACCATTTTGTAAATAAAATATAGCGGTATTAATGTTAATAATCCCCAGCTGTTTTTGAAAAAACTGTAGATTATAATGCCTGCTAAAAAACCAATTAATAAGGCGTATATAATAGAAAAAGATTTCATTTTTTTTGGTTCACCTATCAATTCTTGCTCTGTCATTTGGGTATATTCGTTTGCTTCATTGGTTTAAATATAATTGTTTATTTGTTTTAGTTGGTTAAAATTTCGCTCACATTTCGGAGCTTTACGGTAGTGCGGTAATTTCGGACGTGATTAGGCCGGAGGTAACCGATCCAAAGCGACCTCAGCATGTCTGAACCCTTGTTATGCGATTGTGTTTTTAGTTAATTTATTTGAGTAAGGATATGATTTCTTGATAATTAGCTTTTTTTGCAATTTGAATAGGTGTTTTTCCGTAATTCACATTATCTCCGCAGTCAAAAGTTTCAGGTTTCTTTTTGTCTACATTTTTGTTTAATAGATATTTTACCATCTGAAAATTATTTTGTTTTACTGCGATAATTAATGCTGTTTCTCCATCACAATTGTTGTTATTAAGTTCTTCATTTGTGAGGTTTAGTTTATTAAGTACTTCATAGTCAGATTTGATTACAGCTTGTTCAAAAAGCCAAATTTTCCCCCTCACATCACCTTTTTCCTGATTTGCACCATTTAACAATAAAAATTTTGCACCATCGTAAAACCTATGAAAACCTGCAGTATTGAAAGCTTTATTGTTTTTAATATCACAACCTTTTTCTATCAGGTACTTCAATATTTCCAATCTGCCATACTCAGATGCAACAACGGTTAATGGATTTTCCTTATTGTTGATTTTTGCTCCACCCTCTACAAAAAGTTTGGTTAGATATAAATTGTCTGATGACCAAATTAATGCTTGCAGTGGTGATATCTTATTTTTAGGTTCATAGTTTGCAGGAAATACAGTTTCCAACATTTGCCTTACTTTTATACTATCATTATCAAAAATAGCTTTGTAAAACTCACCTGCAATTTCATCTGTGGGTTTTGGGATTTTTATAGTGTCCTGTATATTTTGTGTTTGGGCTAGTTCTTGCTTTTCGGCTATTTTATTTGATACTTGAGTCGCATCTTGTGCTTTGTTTTGACAAGACAGCAAAGCAAGAGAAGCTATTAAAATTGTAAATGTTTTTTTCATCTGTTATTCTGCAGTTTCATTTTTTAATAGTGTTATTTAGCATATCGCACAACGTTTCGGGGCTTTGCGATGGTGGGGCAATCGAAGCACAAATCTTCAATTTTGCACAAAAGTTGAACCGAAGAATCCCGTACGTACGGGATTGAACTTTGCAGTTTCGCCCCACTATTGCAAAAGCCTTGTTAGCGGTAGTTTTTATTTTTCTTCGGTTATTTTTTGCAAAATTTTATTTAGTTCAATAACGTCTTCCTTGTATCTCGGATATTTTTCTGTATTTCTGACACTATGATTTTGATTATTCACAATTCCAATTTCATTTTGTACAAAAAAAGGTTCTTCAATTGTAAGTCCGTTCAAAATACATTGCGTTATATATTCAATATGATTTTCAAACTTTGGAATAGTTTTTAAATGCTTTTGTATTATTTGTTTTGCTTCGTCAGTTTGGTGTTTTTCAATTGCAGTCATTGGTAAGAGAAGTAGAAATATATAGTCAAATTTTTGAAACGCTAAAAGTTCATTCCAAGTTAAAAACCAGGCTTCAAAATGTCCGCCCAAGTTTCCTATGTAAATGTCGTTAAGAAAAAACACAATTTCCCTGTCTTCAAATTCAATTGAGAAAGTTACATTTTCATTTAATTTTCCTCCAATAAATCTTATAAATTCTTCATTTTCATTTTGTGGAAAAAATTGCTTTTCCCATTCAAGTACTTTTTCTCTGTCAATTTCAATAACTTCGAGTGCTTCGTCAATGTTAATTTCGTTTATGTCATCACAACCTCTAAACCAACTAATGTAAGAACACCAAAAAAATGTATTGTATGTTAAGTCATCTATCGTGATTTGTCTATTCATATTTTTGTGTTGTCTTTCATCTTTAGTTTCGGTCAGTTAAAATTACCGCTAACATCTAAATTTACGCATTTGCGTAAATTCAAACTAAAAAACATTTGTAAATCCAATTTGATATTTTTTTAAAAAATGAATTATCCTATTTAAATTCAGCACTTTATCGCTATTGTTATGCATTGCATTCTTTTGGATTTACGAATGTTTACCAAAAGATTTAAGTGTGAAATACTTAGAAATTTTCAGGCAGAAAATGGAAATCGCCCGTTACGGCCATTCTACCATCAAATCGTATACGGCAGCTTTGGCTGTTTTTTTAAAGAGAACAACCAATTCCCGATCACCGAGATCAATGAACAAATTATTGAAAGTTATCTCGGCAAAATTATTCGCGAAAAGAACATCTCGGCCGCATATCAAAAACACCTTATTGGCAGTGTAAAGTTGTTTTATAAAATGGTGTTTAGCAGGGTTTTGTAAATTGATCAGTTGTTTCCCAAACGTACTGCACACACCTTGCCTAAATACCTCAATAAAGAGGAGGTAAAAAGAATATTATCGGTGGTTACCAACTCAAAACATAAAGCTATTTTAAGCATCTTATATGGTTGCGGCCTTCGCTTAAGCGAATTGATTAACCTGAAAATTGAGGATGTGGATTCAAAAAACGAAGTGATTACAATTAGGCAGGCAAAAGGGAAAAAAGACCGGCAAGTGATGCTGCCAAAATCACTGCTTCCGCTACTTAGAGAATATTTTGAAATCCATTTACCTAAAATTTATTTGTTCGAGGGGCAATCGCAAGCGCAATATTCGCCCAGAAGTGTGCAAAGTATATTGCAACAGGCTGCAGTTTTGGCTAATATAAATAAAGTTGTTTCGCCACACATGTTAAGGCATAGCTTTGCCACTCATTTATTAGAAAACGGAGCGGATATCCGTTATATTCAGAAACTTTTGGGGCATAACAGCTTAACCACTACGCAAATTTATACGCATGTTACCGATGTAGCTAAAAGTAAAGTTTTAAGTCCTTTAGATTTTTAGGAATGAACATTATGCCTGCTAAACATAGCTTCCGTTTACATTGAAGCGATAGGTGAGGCGTAATGTTAGATGGTTTTTAAAGGTTCCAGCGCTGTGCCGATACCCTCTCCACTTACTTCAGATACCGAATGTTCTATAGCAACTAATATTGATGCGCTTTGATCATTCACAATGCTTCAGCTTCGCAAAGTTATAATACAAAAACGCAACGCTTAGATCTCTCTGTTTAAAATAATGTTGGAGATGTTGTAAAGTTTTCAAATGATCGATCGAAGCCCCTGGAAGCGATGCAATTTCCTTAGATGTCTGCTGCATAAAAAAAGCATCCTTTGATCAGAAGGATGCTTTAAATTTTTAAGAAGATACTCTAAAAACTATTTTGCTAAACCAGCTAAAACAGCGTTGTTTTTAGCTAATTGATCGTTTTTAGGTTGAGCAGAGCGACTTCCTAACTCGATGTTAGTTGCTCTTTTTAAAAATGCTACCTCTTGGTGAGCTGTATTTTTATTTCTTCTGTCTTTTCTTTTTAATCTGGTAACTGCCATGGTAATAACCTTTTAATTATTTTATTTGTACAAATGGAGGTCGAGAGCGGATTCGAACCGCTGTAGAAGGTTTTGCAGACCTCTGCCTAGCCACTCGGCCACTCGACCTTGAAATTCAAGGTTGCAAAAATAGCAATTATTAATTAGTGCGCAAATAATATCTCAAATAATATCTTTCTAATTTTTAACTCTCACTAATTCAGCGCAAAAAATCGCTGCACTAACTGCAACATTAAGCGATTCTGCTTCGCCAAATCTAGGAATAGTTACGGGTTTATTTACTTTTTTTATGATTTCTTCGGATATTCCTTTTCCTTCGTTACCTAAAATAATCAATCCTTCATTGCCCCAGTTGGTTTCATAAATAGATGCACCCTCAAGCAATGCGCCGAAAACAGGTAAGCTGTTTCTATCTAAAAAGGATGTCAGATTTTCATAATGTATTGATACTCTCGCCAATGAACCCATGGTGGCTTGCACCGTTTTGGGATTAAAAGCCTCAACGGTATCTTCAGAACAAATGATTTTTTTAAACCCGAACCAATCTGCAGTTCGGATAATGGTACCCAGGTTACCTGGGTCCTGAACACCATCAAGCACCAGTGTAAATTGATTTTTCAAAGCACTTTCGTTAATTTTTTCAGTTTTTGGAAGGTGTACCACGGCCAGAAAACCCTGCGGTGTTTGTAAAGTACTAATCTTCCCTAATTCAACGTTGTTTACTTCAAATAAGTTTATATTTGCAGGCAATTTGGGTAACAAATTGGATTGCTCATTGTTGTAAAATATGCTGTGGATGCTGTAGTTTGATTGAAAAAATTCTTTGATAGATTTTATACCTTCAACCAGAAATAAACCATGTTCTTTACGATATTTTTTTTGATGTAATGACTTTATAAAACTAATCTGAGACTTTGAAAGCATACCAATACTTAATAAATATTAAACTGAAAAGCACTGCAATATTACTATTTATTATTGTTTTAATTCAGAGCTGTTCCTCCACAAAATATATTCCCGACTATCAGGCTATAGTGAAGAAGGTAACCATTGATAGTGTTGACACAGAATTTGAAGAACAAGCTTACAATTACGTTCAGAAAGATATTCGCCCGCCATCCGCTTTTAGCATCAATGTGCCACTTTATAACTTATTCAATACCAAAGATGGAAGGTATAAAACCAGCAACATCAAGCCTTTTGGTACACCACCGGCAATTTTAGATAGTGCTCTTGTAGAAATCTCCCGCAATCAGATTCAAAAATTTCTGAATGGTAAAGGTTATTTTGATGCTAAAGTAGCTGCCGATATCAAAGTCAAAAATAAAAAAGCCCAAATTGATTTCGTGGCCAATCAGGGTAAGGTATCTAACGTTGGTAAACTAACGGATTCTATCTTTAGCCAAAATGTAAAGAAAGTGTATGACAGTACTAAAGCCACCTTTACCCGCTTACATCCAGGTATGAGATATGATGTGGATTCGTTAACATACGAAAGAGAGCAGATTTACAGGGTGATGAAAGAGAACGGTTATTTTTACTTCCTTCGGCCATATGTGAATTTTGATGTGATAGAAACAAATCAGCCGCAAAAGGTAGATTTGAGGTTGAACATTACTAACCCACCCTCAGGTCCTCATAAACAATACAATATAGGTACCACCTACATGATTATTGCACCAAGTCCGGATGGTTTTCCCGATTCGCTGCGAAACTATGTGAACAGAGATACCACCCGAGGGGTGTCGTTTACTGATTTATCAAAAAGGTACAGAAGAAACCCGATTCTCCGCTACGATTTTTTAAAACAAGGCGAAGTTTATGATATCAGGAATGAAAACCTGACTTATGATCGCCTTTATGAATTGAACGTGTTTAAAAATGTTAAAATCGATTACTTCAACAGAGACAGCACAGGCAATAAAATTAATCCGATCATTTTGCTCACCCCGCAAAAAGTAATGAGCAATAGGGTAGAAGGCGAGGTGCCCTTTAACGGAGGTACCATTGGTTTTAATTTAAGTAATACCTACACCAACAATAACTTATTTAGAGGTGCAGAGCGTTTCGAATTGCAATTAAAGGGAGGATTACAATCGAGAATTGGAAACAACGCTAAACCATTTAGAGATATTTATCAGCGGGATTTTTCAATCAGTGCAAGTATTTCTGTACCAAGATTATTAATTCCATTTTATAAACCGATTCTAGGCGGAAATGGGATGCCGCACACCACTTTTTCTTCAAGTTACATTTATGCCCTGCAAAAGGATGTATCTGTACGCCGGGTGTTCATTAACTCGGTTACTTATGATTGGTTTGAGACAAAATCAAAAGTCCATTCATTTACGCCATTAAATTTTGAATATCGTTTAGGAACTTTAGAAGATGGGGTAGATTCTGCCACAGTTTCAAATAACCTGTATTATGCCACCTTGCTAGATCGTAAAGACTTAACATTAGGCATGAAATACAGTTATACTTTAAATGCTGATAAACTAAACCAGTTGAGAACATTTGTTTATTTGAGAGCAAATATTGATATAGCTGGAAACCTGCTGCAGGGCATTTCAAACCTTGGAGGTTCAAAAAGTGATCCGGCAGCTGGTAATCCGGCCAGAATATTGGGCCTGCCGTTTAATCAATACGTAAGGCCAGAGCTTGATTTAAGATGGTATAAGCATTTAGGTGGTGAAAGACAATTTATTGCTCGTTTAAACACAGGTGTAGCATATTCGTATGGAAATTCAATTTTAACTGGCATACCTTTCGAAAAGCAGTTTTTTGCAGGCGGATCTAACGGATTAAGGGCCTGGCAAGCCAGAACAATTGGACCTGGTAATTATAACAGAGAAATTATTAGTACAGAAGCATTAAGAAAAGCCTTCTTCGGATTAGATCAGCTAGGCACTATGCGATTGGAAACCAATTTTGAATATCGTTTTACGCTGGCGAAAAAGTTTTTCGGCGCAACTTTAAAAGGAGCAGCATTTGTTGATGCCGGAAACATTTGGAATGTGCGTATGGGGGAATCAATTAGCCAGGAATTTTCTGAATTAGACGAATTAACAGTGTTCAAACTGAGTAAGCTCGCAAGCCGGGTTGCTGTTGGTACAGGTTTTGGCTTGCGCTACGATGTTCAGTATTTTGTTTTCAGGTTCGATGTTGGTATAAAATTGAAAGATCCGCAATTTATTGGCGATGAACAGTGGGTAATCAGTAAATTGTTTTCTGGTGGTAGAGATTTCAAAAATCAATATAACGCTACCCATGCACCGGATACTTACCGTTTTGTTCAATATAATTTCGGTATCGGGATGCCTTTTTAGGTTAAGGAAAAAGACTTAGCGGTTTCGCTTTATCGGCCGGAGATTTGAACGGTATTTCTTGGTAAGGTTGCCATATTTTGCCATCATGTTTGTATACTGAAAACCCGGATACGATAAATGAGCGCTTAAACTTTCGGTCTTTAAATGCCGCAACAATTGCTCTGCATACTGGCGGTTGCACATCTCTGAAAGCAAGCGTAACATGTGGCGTAAATTTAGGCCTGTTCTTCTCAAACAAATGCATAGGCCTGAGTGCATCATCGATCTGCGATTTCAATAACATTATGTCGTTGTTTTGCACTACATTAATATAAAAGGTATGTTCCGGAAAGGATCCAAAATTTGCTAAAATCTGTTCAAACGGTTCCAAGTAAGCGGCATCTTGTAACGCCCTAAAAAAAGTTTCCTCTTGTGTTTCAGAAGTTAATTTTACCGGTTCATATAACGTAATATGCGCCGGACGCTTGAGTGACTGATGAACCTTGAACTCCTCCGAAATAAACTTCCTCAGCTCATCAATCTCCTCTACAAGATGAGCTGGTGGTATTAAACAAACCAAAAACAAATTTTCCATCTTTAAAAATACTAAAATATTTAGCATTTTAATAATCAAATTCGATTTTTTATTGATAAATTTGATTTTGTTTTTTAACGAATAAAATTTAGGTTTGGTAAATCATTCTTAAGGATAGCATTCGCTAACCATCAAAACATCCCATAGTTATTTTTGTTAAGTTTTCTTTTTCAATTCGCTTGCTTAAACAATTTATCAGATATAAAAACTAAAAGATGAAACTATCTATCAAACTATTAATTGTCGCAGCTGCGATATCATTTTCTGCATGCAAAAGCGGCGATAAAAAAGACAAAGATGCCAAAACTGAATACGGTGAAGCGAGTAATGAGGATGCAAACCAAATTGTGGAATACAACAATGTTTTGGTAAGTTTTACAGATAAAAATAATGAGTACTTAAAAAGAGTTGATGAAAATTTAGAGAAGATTTCTAAAGGTTTGCAAAATCCCAGCAATCAGTTTGCATTTATTGGAATAATATCACCCTTTTATACACCAAGTTTTAATCACTCTAGAATAAAACCCGAAAACCCGCCAGCGGTATTAAGCAGCAGTGATCAGAAATTTTTTAAAGATAATGTTAATGGTTTAAATGAAACATTAACTAAAATAAAAGATACTTATAAATCATTAAATGATTACCTGAAAGCAGAAGATTGGAAGGATGATAAAGGCGTAAAGGGAAAAGGCTTTATTGATTCCATCTACACCATGACTAAAGCATATTACAAATACGATGAAAATGTTTTAGCTAAACTAGAAGTAATTGGAGATGATGCGGAAAGAATCATCTTAAAAACCCACCCACTAAAAGATTATATTTTTGCCATGAAGGATGACCGTAAAGCAGTGGGTGATTTTAATAGAATGATGCTGGGATCTAAGCACTATAAAACAGATGAACCAAAAATCAAAGCCGCTTATACTGCACTGGAAGCTCAATACAAAAAGCATACTGAAATGGATATGCCAAGTACCTCAAAATTTCCCGGCAAAGAAGCTGCTTTCAAACGCTTTAACGACAGCTTTAACGATTATTTGGTAGAAAGCAGAAAAGTTATGAGAGATGCGGGGGCTTCAGGTAAACTGTCAGTAGACAATGCTGAAGACCTGATTAGAAAATATGATTTCATGCGTACCACTTACAATAACTTTGTTGATTAGCGGTTTAAAAACCCATAAAAAAAACCGATGGTGAAAGCCATCGGTTTTTAAATTTATATTGAAATTAATTATTCAAAATATTCCTTCATTCTTTCGAAGAAGCTCTTATCATTTTTACCTGGTTGAGGTTTAAAGTTAGGAGATTCACGTAATTTTTCAAGCGCATTTCTTTCATCGCTACTTAAAGCTTTGGGCGTCCAGATGTTAATGTGAATAATTTCATCACCTCTGTGGTAAGAGTTTACTTCAGGTAAACCTTTACCTTTTAAGCGAAGTAATTTTCCGCTTTGCGTTCCAGGTTCGATTTTGATTTTTGCTTTGCCATCAATGGTTGGTACTTCGATGCTCATACCTAGTGCTGCATCAACAAAACTCAAATGCAAATCATAAACGATGTTGTTGCCTTCGCGTTTTAAAGTTTCGTGTGGCGTTTCTTCAATTAATATGATTAAATCGCCCGGTATACCACCATTTGGTGCTGCGTTTCCTTTTCCACTCATGCTCAATTGCATGCCTTCACTTACACCTGCAGGAATATTAATGGTAATGGTTTCCTCTCCACGAACCACGCCATCACCATGGCAAACATTACATTTAGCCGTAATCTGCTGGCCGCTACCATTACAGGTAGGGCAGGTAGATGCAGTTTGCATCTGCCCTAAAATGGTATTGGTTACTCTGCGCACCTGTCCGCTACCGCTACAGGTACCGCAAGTGCTTACTGATGATTTATCTTTAGCACCTGAGCCATCGCAGGTTTTACAAACGATTAATTTATTAACCTTAATTTTTTTCTCTGCACCGTGGGCAATTTCTTCGAGTGTTAATTTAACTTTGATGCGTAAGTTCGTACCTTTAGCTACACGGCGTCCGCCACGTTGCTGGCCACCACCACCGCCACCACCAAAAAAGCTCTCGAACGGATTATGTCCACCAAAAATATCTCCAAAATTGCTGAAGATATCATCCATATTCATATTACCGCCACCATAGCCGCCAGAAGCACTGCTGCCAACACCAGCATGACCAAACTGATCATAGCGTTGTTTTTTCTCCGGGCTGCTTAAAACCTCGTAAGCTTCAGCAGCTTCCTTAAATTTATCCTCCGCCGCTTTATCTCCAGGGTTTTTATCCGGGTGATATTTAATTGCCATCTTGCGATAGGCTTTTTTTATTTCATCAGCTGCAGAACCCTTGCTAACGCCCAATACGTCGTAATAATCTCTTTTACTCATCTTCTTTATGAAATGATTGAATTTTGAATAAGTGGATAACGGAATGATTATACATTCTCTAATTCAACATTCAAAATTCAATAATTAATTTACGCTCCAACTACAACTTTAGCAAAGCGGATTACATTATCATTTAATGTATAGCCTTTTTCAACTTCATCAATCACCTTGCCTTTCAAATCATCGCTAGGAGCAGGGATGTTGGTAATGGCTTCGTGGAAATCAGTATCAAATGGTTGATTAATGCTTTCTACATCTTTCAAACCTTTCTGAGCCAGTGTATTTTTTAATTTGGTACTTACCAAAAGTATACCTTCTTTAACCGGAGCCACATCTGCTGCGGTTTCCATTGCTTTCAAGGCACGATCAAAATCATCTAAAACTGGCAATAATGATACAATTACATCTTTACCAGCAGTTTGTAAAAGCTCAACACGTTCTTTTTGGGTACGACGTTTATAGTTATCGAACTCGGCATATAACCGTAAATATTTATCGTTAAGCTGTTGAACCTCTGCTTGTAATTTTTCTTCAGCTGATAATTCAGGAGCTTTTTCAGTCTCATTCACTTCGGCATCAGTATTTTCTACATTTTCAGCAGCATTTTCTGATGTATTTTCAGGATTCATTATATTTTCTTCTTTATCGTTATTTTTCTTCTTATTAAACATAATACTAAGGCTGAATTTTTTTGTATTGATCTCAACAATTTTGCCATTAACGGAAATCAGCCAAGCTGTCAGAATTCTTTGTGTTTATCTGAACAGATTGACAGCGAATGCAAGATTGTAGATTTTTGATTTACGATTTTGGCAGTAAGGGGAGGCGGGGTTGATTAATTGTGATTTACGATTTTAGCCGTTAAAAGCTAAAATCGTAAATCAAAAATCTCAACTTATTAGGCTATTTGTGCGCCTTCAAGCACCGCACCATTTTCGCATTTAATAATACGTGATGGGAAGGTGCGGATAATATGATAATCATGCGTAGCCATTAACACTGCAGTACCTGCCTGGCTGATTTGCTTTAATAAGGTTACAATTTCTTCTGAAGTTTCCGGATCTAAATTCCCTGTAGGTTCATCAGCCAGAATAATTTCCGGATCATTTAATAAAGCTCTTGCAATTACAATACGCTGCTGCTCACCGCCAGAAATTTCGTGAGGCATTTTCTTGATTTTTGAGCGTAAACCAACCTTATCTAAAACATCTTTAATCCGTTCGTTAATTAACTTTTGGTCGCTCCAACCGGTAGCTTTTAACACGAATTCAAGATTTTTTTCAATGGTTCTGTCAGTCAGTAATTGGAAATCTTGAAACACAACGCCCAATTTACGACGCAAAAACGGCACCTGACTTTCTTTCAGGTTTTTTAAGTCAAATCCTGCAATATTTCCTTCGCCATTACCAATATGTAAATCGCCATACAAAATTTTCAATAAGCTACTTTTACCCGAACCTGTTTGACCGATTAAAAAGATAAATTCGTCTTTTTCGATGTGTAAATTTACGTTTGAAAGCACTAAGTGTTTTTGTTGAAATACATCAACATTGCTTAAATGAATTACTGCGTGTCCTGCCATTTTATATTTCTAATTTCGCTATCTGCCCAAAAGGCAAACCTTTAACCAATTCCATAATGTAATCCTGTTTATCGCCTAACCCCAATTTTTCCAAAGATTTATCAGGCCTATCTACCCGAAAATAAGCCAAAAGCGTGAATTTTTCGTCTCTCAACTGTACGTAATCTGGAATTTTGGCGATGCCTTTAACTTTAACGATATACATTGTGCCCAAAAATAGCTATTTATGCTGAAAGCTGAAAGGTAAAAGATGAAACGCCATTGAAAGCAGATTCCGATAGGTTTATCTATTTTATCATACCAGCTTATTCAAAAATTCAACGGTATTTACGTTGTCGGCATAATCCCAAAGTTTAGGATGTTGGCTTTGTCCGAATCCAAAACTGGTTAAGTTAAGATTGGCTTTGGTTACAATGCATTGAATGTTTTCTGCCTGAATCTGCAATTTTTCATCTAAAAGCTCCAGATTTTCATATTCCTCGTAAAAAAGAACAGCCAGGGGTGAGGTTAAATGCTCATCTTCTTTAAGTAACAAGAAACCATTATCGAAATGTTTTGCCGCATTTACCAGATAAATAGATTTATTATAATCGTAATTGTTATTGTATTTAAAATGATTGATAATCGGCTGAAATGGTTCTATGCCTTCATAAAAATTAGCAATATCATATCCTTTTGGGAAGTATAATTTCGAAACATTTCTACAACCTAAACCGAAATAATCAAAAATGTCATGTCCTAAATTTTCAATGTCATTTTTTGTTTCTGTTCCATCTAAAACTGCAACACTATTTCTGTTTTTCCTGATGATATTTGGAACTTTGCTAAAATAATAATCAAAATATCTGGATGAATTGTTGCTTCCCGTAGCGATCACAGCATCAAAATCCTTCAGCCTTTCTACATATTCAACTTTTTCTGAAAATTCAGGTTCTATTTTAATCAGCGCTGCAATTACAGCTTTAATCAGTTGATCATCAGATGATGAAAGTTTAATGAGCGCAATATTTCCGGTAGCCAGTACACAAAGTACATCATGAAAACCAACCATTGGGATGTTTCCGGCAAGGATTAATCCAATCTTTTTTGGAGAGGAAGTAAAATGGATATCTTCGAACCAATGATTAATATCCTCATCATTTAACATCTCAGCAAAAGATAAGATGGATTTTTTTACATTATCTTCCGTAAACCAAGCATTGCTATTTTGCGCACTATAAATTGCATTTCCTAGTATATCAGTGGGGTTACTAAGCTTATTGCCTAGTTGCTTAAAGGCAGTTATTGCTTTTTCCTGAGTTAATGCTGACATATTTAGAATTATTATTAATTGATTATATCTTATATTTGCAACGCAAAGGTAAACTAAGCAAAAGAATTAGACGAAGACATGGCGATTAAAATAACAGATGAGTGTATAAATTGCGGGGCCTGCGAACCTGAATGCCCAAACAACGCAATCTACGATGCCGGAACTGCATGGCGTTTTTCTGACGGAACAAATTTAGAGGGCGTAATCGATTTTGGCAATCAACAAATAGAAGCAGATGCTACTCAGGAGGCAGTTTCTGATGAAGTGTATTATATCGTTTCAGATAAATGTACAGAATGTAAAGGCTTTCATGATGAACCTCAATGTGCGGCAGTTTGTCCGGTAGATTGTTGCGTAGATGACGAAGATATTCGTGAAACTGAAGAAGAGTTATTAGCTAAAAAAGCTTGGTTGCACCAGGAGAATTAAGATTGTTAATTTACAATTTAGCTTAATCATATAGGTCCTGATGAAAATCAGGACTTTTTTTTGCTCAAAATTATTTAGTAGTCTGATAAATGATCGATTTAAACTGGTCGCCTAATTGGCCGTGAGAAAAAGGCCATTGCTGAATATAGATTTGTGCGATGATTTTCCTTTGCGGATCGACCCAATAAGTGGAACCAAAGAAACCTCCCCAACCAAAAGAGCCTGCACTCTGCCCCAGTTTTTTGCTCCCTTTCTCTGAAATTATTTCGAAGCCCAAACCAAAATAGTTATCGCCAAAAGGGATATCACCAATTTGATTAGTTGTCATCAATTCTACGCTGTGCGCTGATAATATTCTTTTCCCGTTCAATTCACCCTTGTTTAACAGCATCGACAAAAAAGTTCCATAATCTTTTGATGTTGAAACCAATCCTGATCCACCTGCAAAATAGCCGTTGCCGTTTATTGGGTAATTAATTGTTGCGCCCGGAAAGGTGCCATCTTTCCACGGTTTAACGGTTTTTGTAGTTGGGTCTTCTGTATAAACAGTTGCGAGTCGGTTCTGCTTATTCTTAGGTAGGGCAAAATAGGTGTCGTTCATTGCCAAAGGGCTAAAAATTTTGTTTCTAAAGTATTCATCCAGAGTTAAACCCGAAGTAATTTCTACTAAGCGCCCTAAAACGTCGATACTCAAGCTGTACAACCATCTTTGGCCGGGCTGTAACGCAAGTGGTAGTTTCCCAAGTTTATTCATATCTGTTGCCAACGACTTCTTTTTTATTACAAAACCGGCTTCAATTCCGGCTTTGGCATAAATGGCATTCATTTCAGGAGCGCCGATTTGGGCATAACCTAATCCGGAAGTATGGGTAAGCAAATCTCGGATGGTTATCTCCCTGTTGGCAGGTTTGGTGGTATAAGTGAAGTCTTTTTTATTAAACTTGTCTAAAACTCTTGGATTTTTAAATGAGGGAATAAACTTAGATATTGGATCATCGAGTGCAAATTTGCCCTGATCAAACTCCATCATTACCGCAACACAAGTTACTGCTTTGGTTTGCGAAGCAATTCTAAGAATATCATTAGTTTCGAATGGGCGATTTAGCTGATTTCCAAACGCCTTGTTATAAACTGTCTTTCCCTCAACAGATATATTTGCCGTAATACCCTTTATCCATCCGTTATCTAAATATTGCTTAAATAGACTATCAATTTTGTGAAGTTGACTTTCTGCAATAACTATATTTGCATCTTTATTTTGTGCAAAGGAGACATTAAATGCAAATACAAGGCACAAAATATTATAGCAAAATAGCTTCTTCATTACAGCAAATTAAGAGTTATAATTCATATTTATTTGGAATAATGAGCACCGGGCAAGCCGATTTTCTGGCCACATGTTCAGCTACACTGCCCATTAAAAAATGGTACAAGCCGCTTCGGCCATAGGTGCCAATCACAATTAAATCAGAGCCCCACTCATCAGATTGCTGTATAATTCCATGGGCTGCTGTATCAACAATGCTTAGATAGGTAGTTTTTGTTCCGTTGCCAAATTTTGTCTCCATTTCCTTTAGCAGGATATGACTATTTTCCTCACTATTATCGTAGGTTTCCAAAAATACAGGAGCCAAAGTTAAATCAGGATTTACGTTTGCCGGCACCGGCTCAATGATATTGACGAGCGCAACCTCAGCCCCAAATTTTTCTGCCATGTCATAACCAGCTTTTGCAGCTTTTTCAGAACAGGTACTGTTATCAACAGCGATTAATATTTTTTTAAAATTCATAACGAGCAGATTTAAATGTGAACATCATAAAAATAACAAATTCGGAGGCAAAATGTTAGGCAATGAATGGAATTTGTTAGTTTTACTGAATCTTTCACGTACATATTAAATGGAAAATCAATACGGTATTTGCAGAATAGCAGTAGCACCTTTACGGGCTGAACCATCAGATCGGGCAGAAATTGTTTCGCAGTTGTTATTTGGTGAACATGTGGAAATTGTAAGTAAAGATGACCGGTGGTGGCTGGTGAAGAACGGTTACGACGGTTATGAAGGCTGGATGGATTTTCGGCAGTTGGCATCTATTTCCCAGGCACAATTTGCTGAAATGCATGATCATAAATTACTTGCCCCTTTAGATTTTAATAATGTGCTAACAGCTGAAGACGGAAGCGTTTATCATTTAAGTCCGGCAAGTAACCTGCCTTATGTGGCAGATGGATACTGTTATGCCGGTACTGAAAAATTTAAGTTGGGTTTTGAACCTTACGATAAAACGACAGCAGATTTCAAATCAGATATTGAAGCGACAGCGAAGTTTTTTCAAAATATTCCTTACCTGTGGGGAGGAAGGCATTTGTTTGGCTTAGATTGTTCAGGCTTTGTTCAAACCGTTTTTAAAATGCTCAACATTAAATTAAACAGAGATGCCTCGCAGCAAGCTGAGCAAGGAGATTTAGTAGGCTTTTTATCAGAAGTTAAACCTGGTGATGTTGCTTTTTTTGACAACGCAGAGGGTAAAATTACCCATGTAGGCATTATGTTGAGCCCCAATGAAATTATCCACTCATCGGCAAAAGTTAAAATCGACCCAATTGACGATCAGGGAATTTTTAACAGGGAGCTGGGTATTTACAGCCATAAGCTCAGAATTATTAAACGTTTTGTCGAATAACCAATTCCAATCATTTACACATTCAAAGCACTTTCTTATCAGCAGGAATCCAAATTTTCATTCTGTGCTTCACTTTTTTTATATAAAGGAATCGTTAGATAATCCTTGCCTTATTTAAACTTAAGTTTAAAATCTAGATTTATTAGATCTCAATTTCAGGGCGGAACGGTGAGATTCAAATATTAGTTGATATAAAATCGCAAATAGTAAAGCGAAGCAGGCAAATCCGCGTAAAATCTAATTCAAATAATAGATAGCGGAATGTATATCCGCCAATAAAATTATTTTTGAGCATCACCTCTATTAGTTTATGGATTACTGATGAAAAAAACATCAGTTAATAAATTAATTGCTTATGAAATTACGCTTACTTTTCCTTTCCCTATTCTTTACTTTCAGCGCCTTAGCCCAAAATAAACTGTCTAAAAGCAAACTAGCCAGTAATGTAACATTTGTTTATAAAATAACTGATAAAGAGGTTGTTAGCTTACTCAAAGATAACAAGGTTAACAATGATTTCTATCATACATTAATTAGTTCAGACTATTATCGCGATTACAAGAAAAGCGATTTACCTTACGGAAATTACCTGATGGTAAGTGCTAGCGGAGGTAATCTCAATACAAGTTTGTTAAGCGAAAACAACGTTTTATTACAGTTTATTAATAACGAGAATGATTTTCAGTTTTACGTAACAGATATTAAAGGCAATTTAATTGCCAATGCATCCGTAGAAATTGATGGCAGAAAAAGGGTAATTTACAATGTAAAAGCAAAATTGTATAGGAGCAAGCATAGTAAGGAAAATGGCAAGCCGAAAGAAGAAGGTATTATAAAAGTGGTGCATGAAGGTGTAAGTAATTTTTTTGAATACGATGTTGACGATGATAATTACTATGATGATGACAGGGAAGATTGGTCGTTCTTTAAAAAAGTAGCCTATTCTTTTCCCATCAAATATTTTTGGCAACCAATTAAAACCATTTTTAAAAAGAAAAGCAGTAACAGACCTTTGTATGCAGGTTATATGGTTTTTAGCAAGCCGATGTACAAACCAAACGACACGGTAAAATTCAAATCTTTTATCATTAATGCCAAAGGCGGAAACCTAAAAAACAAATCGGCAGAAGTAATTTTGCAGATTGATGGCGCTCGAAAGAACTTAGCTACAATTAATCCTTATAAGAATGGGGGTTACGAATATAGTTTCCTGCTTGCAGATAGTTTAAACTTAAAGCTTGATAGGAATTATGGAATTAGTTTGGAAGAAAAATCTAAAAAGCCGAAGAAAGCATTTCGCATCAGCAACAATTTCCGTTACGAAGATTATGAATTGAAATCGCTTGATTTTGTGCTTCGAACTGATCGGAATGAGCAGACAAAAGACAGTTTAATTACCGTTTATTTTAAAGCGACAGATGAAAATGAATTGGCAGTTCCTGACGGTAGGGTAGAACTTACGCTGACCACCAGTCATGTAAATTATTATGCAGATAAAAAAGTTTTCGTACCTGATACACTTTGGCAAAAGAACATTTCGTTAGAGCCTGTTGGTGAGACCAAACTTGTTCTACCAGCAGATATTTTTCCAAGAGCTAACCTTAATTTTGACGTGAGTGCCAAATTTTTGAACAGCAATAACGAAGTAAGAACGGCATCAAAATCTTTAACTTACAACGATTGGAAGAGCACAAAAAAAGCTGTTAAACCTGTCGAGATAAAGTCTGAATTTAGAAAGGATAGTTTGGCTATCACTTATTTGGTAAACAATAAAAGTGAAAGTCAGCAGGCCAAGATGACGAGTTTTATCGAAGATGATGTAGTGATCAATTCGCAAAACATTACTTTGCCTTATGTTACTAAAATTGATTACCGAGCAGAATATTACGAGATAGAAACGCCGAAAGATACTGCTACCATTGACATCACAAAACTAAAACCTGAACTGCAAATTAACGCCCTGCAAAATAAAGACAGTTTGCGTGTAGTGGTCATCAATGAGCATAAAGTGCCTTTTTGGTATACCGTTTTTGCTGATAACAAAGTTATTTTAAGAGGTTATACCAATCAACTTGATACATTGATTAAAAATGATAGCCGAAAAGCTAGTCATATACGCATTAATTATTTTTGGGATGGAGATGAAGAAACCAGCGAAGTAAGTGCATTCTATAACCCTTACCAATTAAACTTAAAACTGATTGCGCCAGATATGGTTTACCCTGGCCAAAAAGTAAATATGTTGGTGCAGGTTGCAGATCTAAACCATAAACCCGTAGCCGAAACGGATGTTACTGCACAAGCCTTCACTGCAAAATTTACAGACGTTCCGGATGTGAGGTTACCTTATTTGGGTCGAAAATATCTAGCGCACAAAACCAACAAAATTAAAATAGAGGCCGATGAAGCTTACGGTAGCGTGAGCACAAAGTTAGATCAACTCACCTGGACCAAATGGAGTAAAAGTTTAGGCTTAGATACCATAGAGTATTACAAGTTTACACACCCAAATCCGATTTATCATACCACAGAAACTACAAACGATACCACCACCCAGGTTGCCCCATTTGTGGTTCTTGATGGCGCAATTTTGCCTGCCACTATAGTCTATATCGATAATGAACCGGTTTATTTTAGCAAAGCACAGCAATTGCAACGTTATTCTTTTGTTGTAAAGCCAGGTATTCACCAATTTAAAATACGCACAGCGGATAAATTAATAACTGTTAATCATAACATCACAGCTGGCAAGAAAACCATTTTAAGCATTCTGGCAGATACTACAAATAAACTGGTAACGGTAAACAAGCCTACAACGCTTACAACAGAAGAAAGCCAGCAATTGGATCATTACATGATAAGAGTTGCCAATCATTCTGATCTTAATAAAACTACTGTTTCTGCCCTAAATTCTGATACTCGTTTATTGATAAATCCCAACAATCGTATTGAGAAAGAGCTTTTAGTTGGCCCGATACGAGAAAACCTATTGATTTTTGATAATGAAAAATGGCGTCAGAATTTTACAAAAGAAGCAGGATATACCTACACTTTTGAGCCGGGTTTAATCAAGCAAAAATCAAACAAAACAACCTATGCCTTTGATACCAAACTAAATAGAGGTGCCGATAACGGAAATACAAACTTCGCCAACGAGTACGCCTTAAAAAAGAAAGAAATTGATAAAATTTGGTTAGACTTTATGGATTTGCGCAGTCGTACTACACAGCTTTTGGATATCGATTATGTAGGCTTAAAATCTACCGGAAAATTGAGGTATGATATTGATACTGCTTTTACCAATCATATTCCATACATCAAAAACATTATTGCTTTTAAACCTAATCAGGCAAATTTTTTACGCATTTACAAGGGCGATATCAATACAGATATTTACGAAAGCGGAAAATATAGATTGATGTTTTTGTTGAAAGATAACAGCTATTTTATTACCGATAGCATAAACGTAAAAGCAAACGGCGCAAACTATTACCAATGGAGCAGTTTTAAGATTTCAGAAGCGGATGTATTTAGCCAGAAACTGGATAGTATGATTAAGTCTGTTCCGAGTTTTGGCCTTCAGCCTATTTCAGAAAAGCATCAGCAATTTTTTAACAGCCACTTATTCGATAAAAATGAGTTGAAAAACAAAGTGCAGGGAAGAATTTTATCAAGCCAAACCAAAAAGCCGTTGCAAGGGATTGTGGTAAGAGTTGTTGGCTTAGATCTGCAAACCATCAGTGATGCTAAAGGATTATTTAGCTTTAAAACACCAGAAAAGGGAGCCTTAAAGATATCTGCGAGAAGATTTTATGATAAAATATTTGATATAGCAAATGGCTCAGTTGGAGATATTCTAATAGATACAATTGACAACAATTTAAAGGAAATTGAGGTAGTAGGATATGGCGCAGTGAGAAAACAAAACATGACTGCAAGCGCAACGATGTCTGTCAGTAATGAGTTAACCAATGCATTAGTAGGTTCAGCTCCAGGATTGTTACTTGAAGAAGTTGTAATGTTAAGAGGTTCGTCAACGCTATCTGCCAACAAAAAACCCTTGATTATTTTAGATGGCGTACCTTTTGATGGCGATATCAGCAGTTTAGACAAGGATTTGGTAAAAGATGTTACCGTTTTAAAAGATGCCAGTGCTACAGCTATTTACGGTTCGCAAGCAGTTAATGGGGTAATTATCGTAAAAAGTAAAAAAGGCAATTTGGCAAGAAATCTAGCCGGAGAAGCAGTTGCACAGCAACAAACAATGCGCACAAACTTTAACGATGAAGGCTTTTGGCAACCTAAATTAACTACAGATGAAAATGGTGTGGCTAAGTTTACGGTAAAATTTCCAGATGATATTACGAAGTGGAAAACACGTGTAATGGCAATGAACGGCAATAAGCAAACCGGTTACACAGAAGGAACTATCAAATCATTTAAGTCACTAAGTGCTAATTTCGTATCACCACTTTTTGCTACTGTTGGCGATAGTATTAATGTTTTAGGTAAGTTAATGAACTACACGCCGATGGAGGAAACGGGCAATCGTAAGTTCTCGTACAACGGTAAAGAACTTCGAAACTCCACCGTGAAGTTTAAAAATTCATTAATTGATACTTTGGGAATTGTGGTAAAATCAAAAGACAGCTTAAATTTTGAATATACCTTGGCGCAAGAAAACGGCTACTTTGATGGCGAGCGTAGAAAAATCCCTGTATTTGAAGCGGGCGTGAAAGAAACCAAAGGCTATTTTTCAGCTTTGCTAAGAGATACAACAGTAAACTATGCCTTTGATAAAAACTTAGGCAAAATAACGCTCAGGGCAGAAGCTTCAGTTTTTCCGACTTTGTTGGATGAGATAAGCAAACTGCGCAATTACGAATATTTGTGTAACGAGCAATTGGCGTCTAAATTGAAATCACTATTGTTAGAGAAAAGGGTACGTAAATACTTAGATCAAAAGTTTAACCACGAAAAAGACATTACTTTCATCCTTAAAAAACTGCAACAGAACAGAAAACCACAAGGAACCTGGGGTTGGTGGCAAAATACTGAGGAGCAAATGTGGATTAGCTTGCACGTAGTTGAAGCGCTATTGCAAGCTGAAAGAGAAGGTTATGCAGTCGACTTAAACAAGCCCTTATTACAACGCTATTTAGTTACGAAACTAACTGATGAGCCCAATCATAACGATATACAAGTAATTAAACTATTGCACTTGCTGGATCGCAAAAATTACATTAAAGATTGGGTTTTGGCATTTGAAGAAAAGGAAAGAAAACGTGATGCGGGCCTTTCTGCAGAGGTTTTAGCGTTGAAACAGAGAGAAATCAAAGTATCTACCTTTAGCTTGTTAGAAATGATGGAATTGAAGCAAATGGCAGGTTTGAAAATAGATTTAAGTGTGCTAACCAAGCTTAAAAAACAAACCATGTTTGGTAGTATTTATTGGGGAGAGGAGAGCATTCGTTTTTGGGATAATAGCATTCAGAATACATTATTAGCTTATAGAATTTTAAAAAATGCAGGCGGTTATGATAATGAATTGGAGAAGATAGCACTTTACTTTTTGGAGCAACGTAAAGATGGCCAATGGCGAAATACCTATGAAGCATCATTAATTTTAGAGACTATTCTGCCCGCTTTTATTTCTACGAACGATAAAAGAGAACCCGCATCCATTAAAGTAAATGAGCAGGTAATCACTCAGTTTCCTTTCGATAGCGTAATCGCAAATCCTACTGATTTAAAGGTAGAAAAGAAAGGCAGATCAGCAGTTTACTTTACGGCTTATCAGCAATTTCAAAATGCAACACCTAAAAAGGTAGATAAAGATTTTAAGGTTACTTCTAGTATTTTGCAAAATGGAGGAATAGTAACCAAGCTAAAAGCGGGAACCCTGGCGAAATTAAAGGTGGAGGTTGAAGTAAAGGCAGATGCCGATTATGTGATGATCGAAATCCCTATCCCGGCTGGTTGCAGTTATGAGAACAAAATCCAGAATTTTTGGGGAGTTGAAACACACCGCGAATATTTTAAAAATAAAACCTCCATCTTTTGTACAAAACTAAAACAAGGTAAATACACTTTCGAAATAGATCTAATGCCAAGATATTCTGGTTCTTACGTTTTAAATCCTGCAAGAGCAGAAATGATGTATTTTCCGGTTTTTTATGGTAGAGAAGGAATGAAAAAGGTCAATATAAATTAATTAACCTATCCCTTTAATTATTTCGTCATTGCAAGGGACGAAGTTATCTTATTGTGCAGATTGCTCTGTCCTTACCATGACTGTTATGGAAAAGAAAATGTTGGGTTTTTGTCGGTTTTGGCAATACAGCCCTTTGTAACTAAACCCGATAGAGCCAAATAGCCCGGAGTGAGGTACGAACGAGGACTATAGGCGATAGCGGGACTGATGGCTTCCAGGAACTATTGAACTTTCATTTTCGAAGAAAAAAATTAGCGCTCCATCTCCCAAATCATTACTTTTCTATCATCTCCGGTAGAAATGAGATATTTTCCATCCTTATTCCAAATCATTTTATTGATGGAATGTGTATGCCCAAACTCTCCTTTTTCTAAACTTAGAATTTTGTAAAGCTTAAAGTTTTCTGCATCCCAAAGTTTGATGCTTTTATCTTGACTGCAAGTTGCGAAATAGGGCAGGGTAGGATGAAAAGCAATATCGTAAACGGTAAACATGTGCGCAGGGATGGTTTGAAGTAGTTCATAATTCGGTAAATTCCAAACTTTTAACTGTGCATCTCTGCTGCCTGTAATCAAGTATTTCCCAGTGGGATGATAGGCCAATGAGGTTACAGGTAGGGAATGGCTATCAAGATTTTGCCTGATGCTATAATCAGCCAGATTATAAATTTTTATTAAATGGTCTTTACAGCCAAAGGCGATTTCAGTTTCATCAGGGGAAATGGCAATGGCTCTAACGGTATCGTAGGCCGCCTGAAACCGATAGATTTCTGAAAAATCATTGAGCGACCAAACGGCAACAGAACCATCTTCGCCAGTAGTTAAAAGTTCGTTTTTGCTTTTTACAACTTGAATATTGAAAATGGGCTTGGTATGGGCATTAACTCTTCCAATTACCTTGTCTTCTTTAAAATCATAAACGCTAAATGCTCCACTTCGCTCGCCTACAAAAAGTTGGTAATTGTAATAGTGGAGGTAATAAACAGAACTTTGCACTGGCAATTTAACTTTCACAAAAGCCATGGTTTCAAGCGACCATTCTACAACTCCTTTATCGTTTCCGGCACTAAAAAATACTTCCTTATCTGCCGAATTAGCTAAAGCATAAATTGGGTTTTGATGGCCAGAAAGGGTTTTTAGGTGTTTGAGCATGTGATTTAGTTCGGAAAAATTATTGGGAAATTTACTTCATGACCAAATTCATCTAGTTTAATTTCATTTAATTTATTAAAGATTAATTCTGAATCAACAATCGAAATCGCTAATGATGTACGAAATATTTCTTCTTGCAATTTCTCATCGTTATAACGGATGAAAATAAGGGTTAGTTCTTCCTGATTAATGCTATTGGTTGAGATAAAGTCATACTTCAAAGTTTTGAGCGTAGTTTTCCAAAAACCGTAATCATGCTGGTATGATATATAAGAAGTGCTAATAATATAAAACTCTTCGCCAAAGGTGTTCCAAAGAAAGTACTTTCCGATTGTAAATCCGTAGGCTATTGGTAATAATAATGGCAATGGATTTGGTTTATTTTCTTGCAAAAGGAAAACGAAATAAAATAAACCAATTATTGTTCCTAGATTAAAAATAACTAAGAATATTTTTAAAAATATATTAGTAGGAATTTTTTTCCTAACATATATGTTTAAGTGGTCAAAGGTTATTTCAGTTTTCACTATGGTAACTTACTTATGTCTTTTCTCTAAGTTCTTCGCAATATCTTGAATTGATAAACCTTTTTCTTTTAATAAAAACATCAAATGAAATAGTAAATCAGATGCCTCACCGATGAATTCTTCTTCAGTTTCTGCCAATGCGGCAATTACCGTTTCTACACCCTCTTCGCCAACTTTTTGAGCGATTTTGTTTAAGCCTTTGGCTCTCATTTTATTGATGTATGAACCCTCAACAGGATTTTCGTATCTATCGGTAATAATGTTTTCTAACTCGAAAATGAAATTTTGGTTGTATTCAGTTTGGAAACAGCTGCGGCTACCGGTGTGGCAAGTTGGCCCAACAGGATTTGATTTAATTAATATTGTGTCGTTATCACAATCGATATGAATAGATTTTACGAAAACAAAATTACCACTTTCTTCGCCTTTAGTCCATAAGCGGTTTTTAGAGCGAGAAAAGAAGGTTACTTTACCTTCAGCTTTTGTCTTATCAAATGCTTCAGCATTCATGTAGCCCAGCATTAAAACCTCTAAAGTTTGCTCATCTTGTATTACTACAGGAACCAAACCATCACTTTTATTAAAATCTATATTCATTGTTTTTATTTGATTTCGTCATTGCGAGGAACGAAGCAATCCTAAAGTGATGAGGTTTTATTTGCTCGCTATAGTAGTAAGATTGCTTCGTGCTTGTAATGAAGAATGTATTTTATATCCTTACTGGAATATTATTTCTATTTAATTCTTGTTTCAAATCAGGTATCAGGATTTCACCGTAATGAAAAACCGATGCCGCTAAAGCAGCATCTACATTAGCCTTTTGAAAAACCTCGGTAAAATGTTGCATGCTACCTGCTCCACCCGAAGCAATTATCGGGATGTTAATCATTTGGTTTACCTTACTCAATAAGCCACAATCAAAACCAGCTTTAGTGCCATCATGGTCCATAGAGGTTAGCAAGATTTCTCCTGCCCCAAAATCTTCAGCTTGTTTAATCCAGGTTTCGGTTTCGAGTTCGGTTATTAATCTTCCACCGTTTAAGTGAACCCTATTTTTGCCATCAATAAATTTAGTATCGACCGCTAAAACCACAAATTGCACCCCAAATGTTTTTGCTAATTCTTCAATCAGCTTAGGATTACGAACAGCTGCCGAATTGATGCTGATTTTATCGGCGCCAGCATTTAACAAAGCCTCCGCATCGGCAATTTCTGTAATGCCACCGCCAATGGTAAATGGGATATTTAATTGTCGGGCAACGGATTTTACCATTTCAATCATGGTTTTTCTACGTTCGTGAGTAGCGGTTATATCAAGAAAAACCAACTCATCTGCTCCTTGTTGTGCATATTGTGCGGCCAATTCTACAGGATCGCCAGCATCACGTAAATCAACAAAGTTTACACCTTTTACGGTACGACCATCTTTAACATCTAGGCAGGGGATTATTCTTTTGCTCAGCATTTGTTTGGGTTTTCGTCATTGCGAGGCACGAAGCAATCTTTCTCGCAATATAGATTGCTTCGTGCCTCGCAATGACGGTTTAATTTAAATCGAACTCAAAGCTTTCAAATTCCACTCTTTAATTTGTTCAATGGTAATTCTATCTTCGTAAATCGCTTTTCCCACCACCACACTTCTAATCGGGTATTTGGCCAACTCATAAATATCATCCATTGAGCTTACGCCACCAGATGCGATTAATTTAATCATTGGCGAGTGTTCTAGCAGTTTTTGATAAAGTTCTATTGCAGCGCCACCTAATTTTCCATCTTTGCTAATATCCGTACACAAGAAACGGAAAAATCCTAAGGCCAGACATTTATCCACGTAGTCCATTAGTTTAATTGGCGAACTTTCCATCCAGCCTGAATATTTAATTACCTCATCTAAAACATCGATGGCAATAACTATACGGTTTGCGTAGTTGTCTTTTTTTGCAAATGCCTCGCTTAGCTGTTGTAAGAAATCTGGGTTGGTAATGGCTTGTGTGCCTACAATCACACGGTGAATCCCGGCGTCAAGTAAATTAGTTACCTGCTCAATTGTACGGATTCCGCCTCCGTACTGCACCTTCATCTCGGTTTTTTTAATGATTTCAAAAAGAGATTTCTGGTTACTAAAATCACCTTTGGCACCATTTAAATCAATAATGTGGATGAAATCTGTTCCATTTGAACGGTATTTTTCTATCATTTCCGCGATAGAAACGTCATATTCAGTTTTTTGGTTGTAATCGCCTTCACGCAGACGAACTACTTTTCCATCCAAAATATCAATAGCAGGAATTATGTACATTTCTCGAGTTATAATTTAAGGTTGAAAGTCTAATCTCAACCGAGGTTTAAAAAGTTTTTTAATATCTGTTCGCCAGCCTTACCTGATTTCTCGGGATGAAACTGAACGCCATAAAAATTATCTTTTTGCACTGCTGCCGAGAACTTTAGTCCATATTGAGCAGAGGCGATGTCAAAAGTAGGGTTATATTCAATAAAGTACGAATGAACGAAGTAAAATTGTGCATTATCTTCAACACCCTCAAATAGAGAATTGTTTTTGTGCTCAATAGCATTCCATCCCATGTGTGGGATTTTGATATTCAGTAACTTATCGAATTTTTTTGTCTTAACCGGTACAATATCTAGCAAAGCTGCGTCGCCTTCTTCCGAATGCGCTGTGATTAATTGCATACCTACACAAATGCCCAACACAGGTTTTTCTAGCGCTTTTATTGCGCTTACTAATCCGGTATGTTTTAATTTCTCCATCGCTGCACCTGCATGGCCTACGCCCGGGATGATAATATGGCTGTAATTCTCTAAATCAGCAGCAGTATTTACCATTCCGTATGGTATGTTTTGTCTTTCTAAAGCTGCGGTTAAGGAGAAAATATTTCCCGCTCCGTAGTTTATGATGCCAATTGTGTTCATCTTATTTTCTTCCATTTCAATTAATCATTAGAAAATGAATGTCAGTTTTTCATTGGTACTGTAGTCCTGCTATTCGTTCCAATATTTTTATTGGTCTTCGACAAGCTCAGACTGACATAAAAATATTTTCACTGTTATCAGGTTTAGGATTTAAAGTTTGTGCATCAAGACCTTCAACCTTCCACCCTTCAGCCCTCTACTTTACAACAAGCCTTTAGTGCTCGGCAAAACCATTTTCTCTGCATCACGTTTCACCGCCATTTTAATCGCTTTTGCGAAAGCTTTAAAGATAGCTTCAATTTTATGATGTTCGTTATCGCCTTCCGCTTTAATGTTCAAATTGCATTTTGCTGCATCGCTAAACGATTTAAAGAAATGATAAAACATTTCCGTAGGCATATCGCCAACTTTCTCACGTTTAAATTCTGCATCCCAAACTATCCAGTTGCGACCACCAAAATCGATGGCAACTTGTGCTAAACAATCATCCATTGGTAAACAAAAACCATAACGCTCTATCCCTAATTTATTGCCTAAACCTTTTGCAAAAGCCTCACCGAGTGCAATTCCCGTATCTTCAATGGTGTGGTGTTCATCTATATGTAAATCTCCTTTGGCAACTACTTCTAAGTCAACACTCCCATGCCTAGCAATCTGGTCGAGCATGTGGTCGAAAAAGTTTAATCCAGTTTCAATTTTAGCTTTTCCAGTACCATCAAGGTCTAAATTAATGGTAATATCAGTTTCATTGGTTTTACGCACATGGTTAATTTTTCTACTTCCAGCTTTAAGCAAGTTGTAAATGTCTTCCCATTTCTGGGTTTCCAGAATGATGATATCTAATAAGGTTTCGTGTTTATCTAACGCTTCGGTAGAGCCTAGTGCATCATTCTGACGAAGAAAAATTGCTTTTGCACCTAAGTTTTTAGCCAGCACAACATCATTTAACCTGTCGCCAATTACATACGAATTTTTTAAATCGTAATCTCCGCTAAAATATTTAGTCAGTAACGCAGTTCCAGGTTTGCGGGTAGGGGCATTGTCTTTCGCAAAAGTTCTGTCGATAATAATTTCACTGAAATTTACACCTTCGCCAGCGAAAGTATCCAGCATGAAATTGTGAATCGGCCAAAAATTTTCTTCAGGATTTGAAGCTGTTCCCAATCCGTCCTGATTCGTAACCATTACCAATTCGTAATCCATTTCTGCAGCTATTTTAGAAAGGTAATATAAGGAACGAGGATAAAATTTTAATTTCGAGAAACTATCGACTTGTTCATCATCAGGCTCAATGTTCAAAGTTCCGTCTCTATCTATAAATAATACTTTCTTCATCTTTTAAAAATTTTTCAGAATAGTTAACAGTTTATCATTTTCATCTTTTGTGCCCACTGTAATTCTTAAACAGCCTTCGCACAAGATAACTTTCGAACGGTCGCGAACAATGATTCCTTCATCAACTAAAGTATCATAAATTTTAGTCGCATCCGTTACTTCGGTTAAGATAAAATTTGCATCCGAGGGATAAACTTTTGTTACGATATTCAGGTTGTTTAATTCGCTAAAAAGTCGCTGTCTTTCGGCAACAGATTCTCTAATCCAATCGTTCACTTGAGCAATGTTTTTTAGTGCTTCGAAAGCTAAATCCTGAGTGGCTTGATTGATGTTGTAAGGTGGCTTAATTTTGTTCAAAACATCAATCACTTTTCGAGAAGAAAATGCCATGCCTAAACGCAATGCCGCAAGTCCCCAAGCCTTAGAAAATGTTTGCAAAACTACCAGGTTTGCGTACTCCGTTAACTCTTGAATAAATGTCTTTTGTCGGGCGTAATTGATGTAAGCTTCATCCACTACAACAATGCCTTTAAAGTTGGTCAAAATGGTTTCAATATCTTCACGATTTATTGAGTTTCCTGTTGGATTATTTGGCGAACAAATGAAGATTAATTTCGTGTTTTTATCAATCGTTTCTGCAATCTTTTCCATGTCTAACTGGAAGTTTGGCAGCAAGCTTACTTTACGAATTTCTACATCATTAATATTGGCAGAAACTTCATACATTCCATAAGTTGGAGGGAGTACAATTACATTATCCTTTCCAGGATTACAAAATGCCCGAAATAATAAATCAATTGCCTCATCGCTACCATTGCCTAAAAAGGTGTTTTCAATAGGCACACCTTTAATTTTGCTAATCGCATCCTTTAAATCTAACTGCAATGGGTCTGGGTAGCGGTTATAATTTGCAGGTAGGGGAGAGCCGTAGCTATTTTCGTTCGCATCTAAAAATACTGATGCCTGACCTTTAAATTCATCTCTGGCGGTAGAGTATGGTTTAAGGTTTTTTATATTTTCTCTAACTAAATCGTTAATGTCCATTTTATAAGTTTTGTGATGAAGGAACAAGGAGCAAAGATGAAAGACTTGCACCTAGCCATATCTAATGTTCAGCTAATTTATCTTTGTTCTTTAATCATTGTTCCTTAATCTAATTGAAATTGCATTCTTGTGTGCCTCCAATCCTTCGGCTGATGCAAGCGTTTCAACGGTAGTACCAATGTTATTTAATCCTTTCGATGAAAGATGCTGAAAGGTTATCTTCTTAAGAAAAGCATCAGTTGAAACACCTGAATAGGCTTTAGCAAAGCCACTTGTAGGTAAAGTATGGTTCGTTCCTGAAGCATAATCTCCTGCGCTTTCTGGAGTAAGGTTTCCTAAGAATACTGAACCTGCATTGATTATCAGCGGGATAATATTTTCGAACTTGTCTGTCGCCAGAATCAAGTGTTCTGGTGCGTATTCATTAGAAAAACTCATCGCTATCCCGGTATTTTCAGCCAATATAGCATAAGAATTTTCGATTGCCTTTGCTGCAATTTCTTTTCTTGGAAGTATAGGAAGCTGATTTTCAATTTCTAATATAGTCTTTTCTATCATTTCTTTTGATGTAGCTACTAAAACTGACTGGCTATCAGTTCCATGTTCTGCTTGTGCAAGTAAATCGGCAGCTACAAATGATGGGTTTGCAGTATCATCAGCGATCACTAAAACCTCTGATGGACCTGCCGGCATATCTATGGCTACCTTGTTTTGAACTATTGTCTTGGCGCAAGTAACATAACGATTGCCCGGGCCGAATATCTTATAAACCTGTGGTACGGTTTCCGTTCCGAAAGCCATTGCTGCAATCGCTTGTGCACCTCCAGTTAGGTAGATTCTTTCTATACCTAAAAGCACAGCGCAGTAAGCCAAATAACAATTTGTTTTACCATCATTTTGTGGGGGAGAACAAACTACAATTTCTCTACAACCGGCAATAATTGCAGGTGTAGCTAACATTAGAAAAGTGCTGGGTAAAACTGCGGTACCACCAGGAATATAAAGACCAACCTTTTCGATTGCCCTCGATTCTCGCCAGCAAACCACGCCTGGCATGGTCTCTATCTTTTCTTCAGCTTTTAACTGAGATTGATGAAATGTTTTGATGTTCTGATAGGCAATTTCGATTGCTTTTTTTGCATCAGTAGGAATACTTGATGCAATCTGTTTTAATTCATCAGCATCCAGATAGAGTTTTTCTAACGCTACTTTATCAAACGCTTTTGCAAAATTAAACAGTGCTTTATCTCCATCATTTTTTACCGTTTTGATGATGTCTGCAACACGTTCTTCAACTAGTTTATCGTCTTCAATTTGTCGCGAACAGAGTTCTTGAATTTTTGATTGAGATAAATCTGTATAATTATAGACTTTCAATGTGTTATAGTTTTAAATTAACTAATAGTTAATGTCTTTTTTCGGCTTTTTAGCTCTTTTTAGGTGATTATTTTCTCAATTGGCATCACTAGAATCCCTTCTGCACCTGCAGTTTTTAAGCTGTTAATTTTATCCCAAAAATCTTCCTCAGCAATTACAGAATGAACGGCTACCCAGTTCGGTTCAAACAACGGAACTACTGTCGGACTTTTAACACCCGGTAGCAAATCAACAACTTTTTGTAGGTTATCTTTCGAAACATTTAGCACCACATACTTGTTCGATTTTGCGCTTAAAACTGAGCGGATTCTTTGCAGCAATTCTGCAACTTCCGGATTGTCAATTATCGATTGATTTCCGATTAAAACTGCTTCAGAATTCATTACGTCGGCAAACGGTTTTAGTCCGTTACTTTTCAAGGTTCCGCCTGTAGAAACGATATCAAAAATCGCATCACTTAAGCCTAAACCTGGTCCGATTTCTACCGAACCGGATATGGTTCTGATGTCTGATTTTATTCCTTTTTCTGTTAAAAATTTTTCGAGAATTACAGGGTATGAAGTGGCAATTGCTTTACCGTTTAGGTCTTCTAATTTTTGGATTTCGCTCCCGGTTTGAACGGCGATTTTTAGGGTGCATTTTCCAAAGCCCAAACGTTGTAAATATTCAACGTTTGCTTTGGTTTCGGTGATTACATTTTCGCCAACAATTCCTAAATCGGCAATACCATCCTGAACGTATTCCGGGATATCATCATCGCGAAGAAAAAGAATTTCTAATGGGAAATTTGCAACAGTAGCAATCAAAGAACTCTTGTAGTTTTCGAAAGAGAGACCACAGTTTTTTAATATTTCTACAGATTTTTCGTTTAACCTACCCGATTTCTGGATAGCAATTTTAAGTGTTTTCAAAGTATTGAATATAGAGTGTGCAAGAAATTATTCTACGGAAAAAAAGTTTTGAAGTACAAAACAAACATATCATATCGCCTAACGGCGATGATGCAAATGTAAGTGATGGTTCAAAGTTAATTTCATATATTTATTTCTGCCAATATCAATGCTTTAGCTGATTAGCGCTGGCAAATATAGTGTTTGAAATGGGAAATCAAAAAATAATGGCACTTAATTTGTCTTAATTGATTTTTTAAAATTGCTATATCTCTATTTCACAATAAATACTTACGTGTTGAAAAACTTTCGCTTTCTAATAATACTGGTTATTTTACTTGTTTCGGCCTGTGGGTGGTTTAAACAACCACCTGAAATTGGGAAAGTACTTGCAGAACATTTTAATAATAAGATTTATAAAGATTTTGATACGATTGCTTACGACAGCGTTTTCGTGAAAACTTTGGATAGTTTGTCAGAATCTTTTACTAATCCGAAAACAATTAATGCTTTTTACGCCGCAAATAAGAATGAGCCAAAAATGGTTACAAAATTCTACATCAGTGGGGAATTAGATTCCCTTGTGGAATTTCTTAATACGAGTGGTGCTCATGGTTTTAATCCTAAAATTTTTAAAATTGAAGAAATTAAAACGTTATTGGCTGAGCTGTCTGCCAATAAGATCAAAAAGGTAGAACAGAGTTATCCTCTTATTGCAAAGCTGGAGTTACTGTCAGCAAATGCCTACCTCAACTATAACAATTTTTTAAAATACGGAGTAGTAAATCCCAGAAACATATTTTCCAGGTATTACATTAAGGTAAAGCGGCCGGATAGTGCGGGTATGATCAAGCTTTTGGGATCTGAAAGCCTTGTGGAAGAACTGAGGAATGTTCAGCCAAAATCAGCCCAATATAAAGCTTTACAAGCCGCATATTTATCAGCCAGCAGTGCCGATGAAAAGCGTATTTTGCTGCTAAATATGGAGCGTTTCCGCTGGGCGATGCCTGAAACCGGAAGCAACTTTGTGCAGGTAAATATCCCCGATTTTAAACTTACATGGTTCGATGAACAAGATACTGTGATTTCGATGAAGGTTTGCGTAGGGGGCAAGCGTGAAAATGGTTACGAAGAAAAATTAAAAGCTTTTGCAAAATCAGGTAATCTGGATGATAAGCCGAAGAACCATGAAACCCCGATGTTATTCAGCAAAATTAACTCTATACAAGCAAATCCAGTTTGGAATATTCCGGTTAGTATTGCCCAAAGTGAAATTTACTGGATGGCGAGAAAGGATCGGTATTATCTATCCAACAGTAACATTAATGTTTATTACAAAGACAAATTAATCGGAGAGCCTGATACCATAAACTGGAGTAGATATTCGAGAGATAAGCTGCCATTTAAATTTAAACAAGGTTCCGGCGGCGGGAATGCACTGGGTAAGTTTAAATTTATTTTTGATAACAGCTCAAGCATCTACTTGCATGATACCAATAATAAAAATGGTTTCAACTTAGCCAACAGGGCAATTAGTCACGGTTGTGTGCGAGTTGAAAAACCGCTTGAATTTGCAGAGAAACTGGTTGGCGATAGCTATACCTACGATAAATTAAGAGCTGAAGTTGATTTGCCACCTGTTGACAGCACCCATAATAAATGGTACAAAAAACGTATGGCGGCAAAAGCAGATACAACGAAATCATTTCAACTAAAACCAGCTTGGTTTGGTCCAAAAAAAGCAGTTCCGCTTATTATTACTTATTTCACTGCATGGGCTCAAAATGGTAAAATTGAATATCGCCCTGATGTTTATCAAATGGATGAGAAACTATGGACAGCCATGAAAAAATTTAGATAACTATTATTACTGCTGGTTAGAATTGGTTTCCCTACTATATTCTAACCTTTTATTAATGTATACATCCCGAATTGATTTGTGTTTTTTTTTTTAGTGGATTTATATTTTGAAAACTTTTATTGCCTTCTTTTTTCCTGCACTTTTAATTTATTTTGTTATCGCTCATAAGCCTAAACCTTCAACTGGTGAACTATTGGCTGAAAGCTTGCATGATGAGAAGTATTTATCATTTGATTCCATTGCATTTGATTCAGTGTTCTCAGCGGAATTAAAAAACTTGTCTGCCAAATACGTAAATATTCATAAACTTAAAGCGTATTATGTCTCCACCGGTAACCAGCCAATCCTGATCAATAAGTACTTATCAAACATTGGTATTGATACCCTGTTGAGCTATCTTAAAACAAGCGGTGATCATGGCTTTAACCCAAATATATTTCATACTTCCGAAATTGAACAACTCATTAACAAGCTAAGAGAGAATGACTTCAGTTCAGTTAAAGACAGTTATCCTACAATTTCAAGATTAGAAATCTTATCGGCCGATGCTTTGGTTCGATATACCAGTTATTTAAAATATGGGGTAATTAATCCGAAAGAAATCTTTAGCAGGTATTTCATCGACGTGAAGCGGGCAGATAGCTTTTTCATACCAAATCTCCTAAATGCTGTCAATATTGTTGATACACTTTCAAGCTTGCAAGGTAAGTCTGCTCAATACAAGGCTTTACAAGAAAAATATCTCAATTCTAAGAATGATTCGATAAAAAAGGTATTGCTAATCAATATGGAACGCTTAAGGTGGGTGCTGCCCGATGTTGGCAAGCAGTTTATACAAGTTAATATTCCTGATTTTAGATTGGTCTTTTTTGACGGTAAAGATACCTTAACCGCTATGAAAGTTTGTGTAGGAGGTCCCAAAGATTTAGATTACGATGCGCAATATAAGGTGTTTGAAAAAACGGGTGATATAAAAGATAGACCTGAAAATAGAGAAACCCCAATGTTATTTAGCAACATTAAAAAATTATATACAAATCCAGTTTGGAATATTCCTGAAAGTATTGCCCAAACGGAAGTATATACCATGATCGGAAGAAGTTCGAATTATTTAAAGCGAAAAAATATAGCCGTTTATTACAAAAATAAAAAGATCGAAAACCCTTCTACCATTAGGTGGTATAAATACGATAGGAGTAACTTCCCTTTTTTGTTTGTACAGCAGCCAAGCAGTGACAATTCTTTAGGTCGGCTTAAATTTATTTTTCCAAACAGCAGTAGCGTTTATCTGCATGATACTAACTTTAAACAAGGATTTAAATTGAAAAACAGGGCGATAAGCCATGGTTGTATCAGGGTGGAAAATCCATTGAAACTTGCAGAACTTTTAGTTGTAGATACGGCAAAATATGATTCGATAAGAAAGGAATTGAGGCTAAAACCTATACGTAATTACGCAGGCCAACCGGTTTCCAGATTTAAAGCGGGACAGATACCTCAAAAAGATTTAGCTCCGGTAAGGTTTAGCCCTAAAGCTGAAACACCCATTCTCGTCACTTATTTCACTGCGTGGTCGGAAAATAATAAAATCGAATACCGCCCTGACATTTATAAATTGGATGAAAAGCTTTGGGCGGCAATGAAAAAATATAGATTATAACTCAAATGTTATAAAAAAAAGGCAGGATTTTAACAGCCGAATTTGGATTTGAAATCCAAAATAATATATTTGTTATCAAACATTTAAACTATAGAAATCAAATTACAGGACAAAAAAATTAACGCTCAACCTACGTCGCTGTAACTAATCCTATCCCTATTATTTAGAAAATTCGTAGCTGCTTTATTAATTTAAAAAAGCTCTTTTTTCGCATCTCGTTGCATTTTTCAATGCGACATTGATGTCGTACATCTCATTTTTTTTATACACAAAAATTTAAATTAGCAATGGCAATCAATTTACAAAAAGGACAAAAAATTAATATTGGATTATCAAAAATCACAGTCGGCTTAGGTTGGGATCCGAACGAGGGCACCGGCTATGATTTTGACCTGGATGCATCAGCTTTTATGATTGATGCCAATCGCCTGATTCCAGCAGAAGAATACTTTGTTTTTTACGGAAATACAGATTCTCCTGATCAGGCTTTACACCATACCGGCGATGACCCGACCGGGGGAAACAGTGCTACAGGCGATGATGAAAGCATCCAGGTTGATTTATCAAAAGTTGACGATAGTATTCAGGAAATTCTTTTTGTGGTTACCATCCACGATGCGGTTACCCGTAAGCAAAATTATGGACAAGTCAGAAATTCATATATCCGAATTGTTGACGATAGCACTGGAGAAGAAGTAGCCAAATATGAGTTAGGGGAGGATTTTTCTATTGAAACAGGTGTTGAATTTGGCCGCTTATATAAACGTGACGGGCAATGGAAATTCGAAGCTTCAGGCATTGGTTATCGTGAAGATTTGTCTTTCTTCCTATCTAAATATTTCAAAGGTCAAATCATAAAATAAAATTCAACGCTCTGTATGGCTATAAATTTAGTTAAAGGTCAAACTATTGATCTTCATAAAAATGATAAGGGCGAAGCTTTTGACCTATCAAAAGTAACCATGGGTTTAGGCTGGGATGTAAGGCAGAAAAATACCGGCTTCTTAGGCAAACTTTTTGGTCCTAAAGAAGAGGAATTTGATTTAGATGCCATTGCTTTCCTTTTAGATGGTAACGATAAAGTTTTAAATCTAGGTAGAACCATCAATCAAAACGGCCGGCAGGTCGGGCTTTTTGAGGGTGATGTGATTTTCTTCAATTCGATGAGACATCCTTCTGGTAACATTTGGCTTACGGGTGATAATAGAACCGGTGCCGGTGACGGAGATGATGAACAGATTATCGTAAAACTCGACTCACTGGACAGCATCTATCAAAAAATAATTTTTGTAGTGTCTATCTATCAGGGAAGACAAAATAATCAGCATTTCAGTATGGTTGAAAATGCCTTCATTCGAGCGGTTGATGCAAAAGGAAAGGAAATTACCCGATACACACTTTCTGGCGATGCAAGCCTAAACGGTATGTGCACAATGGTATTTGCCGAGGCCTACCGAAAAGATGGCGGTTGGAAATTCCGGGCCATTGGCGAGCCGCATCAAACAGATAGTTTTTTAGAGATTTTGAAAAAATACGTCAGTTAAATTATTCAAACCCCTACAAGCTTTCAAATATAAATACATTCAAATAACCAAATATGGCAATTAACCTGCAAAAAGGACAACGAGAGGCGATTAGTGCGCCACAATTTACAGTAGGACTAGGTTGGGATACCAATAGTTCATCAACCGGAAGTAGTTTCGATTTAGATACTTCAATATTTGTTTTAGGCGAAAATAAGCGACTGCTTTCTGATGCGCATTTTGTGTTCTACAACAACTTAAAAACACCTGATGGTGCGGTAGAACACACCGGCGATAATTTAACAGGCGATGGCGATGGAGATGACGAACAAATCAAGGTCGATCTGTCTAAAATTGGGGGAGATGCGTCTGAGATCTGTATTGTAGTAACTATACACGATGCCGAAAACAGGAGACAGAACTTCGGACAAATCAGAAACTCTTACATCAGAATATTTGATGGAACAAAAACTGAAATTCTAAAATATGAGCTGGAAGAAGATTTCTCGATAGAAACAGCGGTAGAATTTGGAAGAATTTACAAACGAAATAACGAATGGAAATTTGAAGCAGTTGGTGCAGGAATGAAGGACGGACTTGAATTTTTCCTGAATAAGTATAACTAAAATTAGACAAACAAATGGCTATTAATTTAACAAAAGGACAAAAGATTGATCTGCGTAAGGAAACTGGAGCGAAATTGACCAGTTTCTGTGTCGGCGTTAACTGGGGCGCAATTGAAACTAAAGGTTTTTTAGGTTTATCAACCAATAAACAAAGTGTTGATTTGGATTTGAGCTGTATCCTAATCGATGAAAACAATAATTTATGCGATCATATTTATTCACCACTGTATAATATCGATTTCTTACAGCAATTTGGTTTGCCAAAAGGAAAGCTTGTTTCTTTAGATGGTGCGTTAAGGCACACTGGCGATGATTTACAAGGCGATTCCGGAGGTGACGATGGCTTAGATAATGAGATTCTAACAGTTGATTTATCGAAAATAGATCCGAAGATTTCGAAAATTTTCTTCTTCCTAAATAACGTTGGTCAAGAGGATTTTTCGCAAATCCCATACTCAAAAATCAGAATGTATGAAGGTACACCTACTCAGGTAAAAGAGGTGTTCGCTTCCTACAACGTATCGGCAGAGTCAAGTTATTCAGGTAAAAAAGCATTGATTTTGGGCAAGCTTTATAAACGTAACGACGAATGGAAGTTCGATGCCATCGGCGATCCGACACCAGATACTTTTTTGGGCCAAACCATTCACTTAATTATTAAATCTTACTTGTAATGAATATTAAAAACATCGAAGGATTATCAGGCGATCAAATCAGAAGTTTGGTGGCGCAAGGCGGAAAATTTGTGATGTACAAATACTGCATTTCTGTTGTGGTGATGACATTTAACAACGCATCAGATTTCCATTTTATCCATCCGGGAAAAAGTAGAATTACCCCGGGTTTAGGCCATTTATTTACCAATTTATTTTTAGGTTGGTGGGGAATTCCCTGGGGCCCTGTATATACGATCGGAAACATTGCTACCATATTAAAAGGGGGTAAAGATTACACCGCTGAAATCCTATCGCACATTAACCAGAATGATCCGACTTATGGAACAGGTACCGGTTATAATATCCCCGGACAAAATAACGGAGGCAGCACTTATAATATTCCAAATAACAATGAAACTGCTAACACCTACAATATCCCTCAATAAATTATGAGAAGATTACCCGTTTACCTATTGCTGGATACTTCAGGCTCCATGAGTGGAGAGCCAATAGAAGCTGTTAAAAATGGTGTTCAGGTAATGATTAGCTCCCTGAGGCAAAATCCGCAGGCCATTGAAACCGCTTTTTTAAGTGTAATCACATTTGATAGCGCTGCACAGCAAATTATTCCCCTAACCGATTTGGCATCATTCCAAATGGTAGATTTGAGAGCAACTGGCGTAACCGCATTGGGAGGGGCTTTAAAACTAGTTTCGAACAGGATTGAAAATGAGGTAGCTAAAACTACAACGGAGCAAAAGGGCGATTGGAAGCCATTGGTTTTTATCATGACCGATGGCGTACCTACCGATGACTGGTTACCGGGGCTTGCTGAATTTAAGAAACAAAAGGTAGCCTTTACTGTAGCTTGTGCCGCAGGTTCTGGCGCAGATACTACCGTTCTGAAACAAATTACTGAAAATGTAGTAAGTTTAGATACAGCAGATTCGGCCAGCATAGGAAAATTTTTCCAATGGGTTACCGCATCCATTGGCGTTACCTCAACAAAAGTAGAAGATGCAGGGAAGGAAATAAGCTTATTAAAGGAACTTCCTCCGCCACCATCTGAATTAAATATTGTTGTTTAATCTAATTTTATGAGAAGATTACCTGTTTACTTTTTAATAGATACTTCCGGATCAATGTATGGGGAGCCTATTCAGGCACTAAACAATGCATTAAGTGGAATGGTCAATACCTTACGGGCTGATGCACAGGCATTGGATTCATTGTGGATTTCCATGATTACGTTTGATCGTGAAGTGAATGAAATCGTTTCGCTAACCGAATTGGCATCTTTTCAGCTTCCGGAAATCACTTGCCCGCAAAGCGGACCCACGCATACAGGGCAAGCGCTACACATGTTGCACGAAAAAGTTCAAACCGATGTAATCAAAGGAAATGCGCAGCAAAAGGGAGATTGGAAACCATTATTGTTTCTATTTACGGATGGAAAACCGAGTGATTTACAATTATACCGGGAGATGGTACCTAAGATTAAGTCGTTAAACTTTGGTGCTATCGTAGGCTGTGCTGCTGGTCACTCGGCTAATGATGCCCTTTTAAAAGAACTTACACCCGATGTGGTGCATTTGGATACAGCCGATAGCACTACTTTGAAACAATTCTTTAAGTGGGTTTCAGAAACCATCGAGCAAGGTAACAAAAGCCAGGGAACCGGAGAAAGCGTAACATTGCCACCGCCACCAAGTGAAATTACAATGGTCATATAAATGGATGTACTCAGCGTAATCAGTATAGCAATAACCATTATTGGCTTTATAGTTAAAATGGCTTCTGGCGAAGAAACAAATCATGATCATGCATATGAACAACAAAGTTTCGATCCGACAGATCCTTTTCAGGAAGGCACTTTAGATGCAGTGGTGAATTGCTACGAATCTTTCAGGTTGTCAAATTTTAATGTTAATCATTTGGCGTTCGATTTGACAAATGCAAATCATGCCATGTTTACTTTACAGGCAACTAGATTGAAAGGTAACTGCCTTAACTTAAAAATTCAGTTTTTGGATGTGTTCGATAAAAAAGGTAAAAATGGTGAAACGAGAGAATTTCGCAATCATGTCACCACTTACTTTTCGGTAAATTATTTGGCAGATATTCAAAATGTAATGATTTATGGTTGCTCCAACTACAATCAAAGATTGGTAGAGCGTTATAAAGAGATTGCCAGCGAAATTCGTAATACAATCTCTAAATGATTTTAGCCTTTAAAATTTTATTGAATATTTTGATTGTGGGATTATTTATTTATTCGAAACTATTGCCGCATCACGATAAACTAGATAACCAATACAAAAGTGCTTTCAACCTGTTTCAAAGCATTTTTCAACCTGTTCTTCATTTCCTTAAAACATTAATAAAACCTTTTCAAGTAGGGCAAGGCTTGGCAGTTGATATGACACAGATTGTATTACTGATCGTGCTATTGCTATTAAACAACTATTTTTAATATGAGAAGATTACCCATTTACTTTTTAATAGATATTTCTGAATCAATGGTTGGAGATCAAATCCAGCAGGTTGAAGAGGGCATGGCAACTATTATAAAAGCCATCAAAACTGATCCTTATGCCATTGAAACGGTTTGGATTTCAATTATCGTTTTTGCCGGACAAGCTAAAACCCTTGTTCCATTACAGGAAGTGGTGAGTTTTTATCCGCCAAAATTCCCGATTGGTGGTGGTACTTCACTGAGTAAAGGGTTGGGGCATTTGATGTTTCAGATGCGTAAAGATATTGTTAAAACAATCATGGAGCAAAAAGGAGATTGGAAGCCAATCGTATTTTTATTTACTGATGGCGTTCCAACTGATGATACCAAAACAGCGATTGCAGAATGGAAGCAAAACTGGCAGCGTACAGCAAACATGGTGGCTATTTCCTTCGGCGATAGCACGGACACACGGGTGCTATCTGAACTGACAGAAAATGTGCTCCAATTTAAAAATGCCACAACAGAAGATTATAACAAATTCTTCAAATGGGTAACTGATTCCATCAAAACAAGTAGCATTAGTGTTGAAAACAACGAATCGGGCTTCGAACTGGCTAAGCTAGACGGAGATACAATCACAAAAATCGATATCTCCAAAGCACCGGCAAATACGCAATATATCGACAACAACTATGTAGTATTGGCGGCAAAATGCCAAAATACCAAACGACCATATTTAATGAAATACCGAAAGGTGATGAACGAATCGGGTTTTGAAGGGCTGAATCTGCAAACGCAGGCTTATCGTTTGGTTGGTGGTTTTCAGGTTGATCAATCATACTACGAATTTTGTGATGAAAACGGCATACAACAAAAAGTAAATAGTGAAGAACTGATTGGTGCGCCAGCCTGTCCTTGTTGTGGCAACCAGTTTGGTTTGGCGGTATGTGTTTGTCAAAAAATCCATTGTATAGGAAATGAACCCATGAGTACTTGTCCGTGGTGCGGTAATTTCGGAAGTTACGGCTATGGAGAAGGTGGCTTTGATGTTGGAAGAGCGCGAGGTTAAGCATGTTTGAAACTAAGCAATACCTGGAAAATTTGCTTAAAAGCAAAAATATCGAAGTTTCTTCCCGCAGGCAAGTTCTTTTTGAGCAATTTGCAAACGAAGAATTTAACGTTGAGACCGTAAAACTGATAAAAGAAAAGCAAAAGATAATGATGGATAAGTGGCTTTTGAAAAATAAAATTGAAGATGTTCTAGCAAAACAGATAGTCATTCCAAATGCAACTGTTGGTAAAGCGTACCACGCTACTTTAGATTTTGAAGACCTGATTTTTGTGGAATTTGATAATCTAAAGCAGTATGGCTTAAGCTTCAACTTTGAATCAAAGACAATTGAAGGCGACCCAAGCCAAAGCGGTGATTTCAAAATCAAAATGAAATTTAATGTTTTGGGTGAAGAGGATGACGTTGAGCCACATGTTAAAACACTTTCGCTGGTGATTAATGCCAATCCAAAATCCCTCTGGAAAAACATTCCGAGCGCCAATGGCAGAGATGCGGAATGGAAAATAGAAAATTTTTGGAAAGACGATCAAATATCAGATTTTCAACCATTAGGAGATAAACACATCGTTGTTTCATCTAAACGTGGAAGAAGCCATGCCAATGTGGGCTCATTCAGAGAAGATGATTATGGCTTCAAACACTTTGAGGATAATGGCTGGAGCGTGGTTTGCGTAGCAGATGGTGCCGGTAGTGCTAAGTTAGCACGGCAGGGCTCAAAAATTGCCTGTGATGCAGTAATTGAATATTTTTCTGAAAATCTTCATGAGGAAAAACTGAATGAGTTTGACGAAATAATTTCCAATTACCACGATAAAGTTGGTGAAGATGCTTCACAAAAGCTAAGCCATTTTGTTTACAATAATCTCTCGAAAGCAGCTCAGTTTGCACATCATAATATTGAAAAATTTGCAGCTCAAAGCGAAAACCCAATAAAGGATTTTCACAGTACACTGATCTTCGCACTGTTTAAAAGATACAATTTTGGCTATGCGGTGTTAACATTTGGTGTTGGCGATTGTCCGATAGGTTTGTTGAATAAAGATATGAGTAATGTTAAACTCATGAACTGGCTTGATGTAGGCGAATTTGGCGGTGGTACCAGATTTATAACCATGCCTGAGATTTTTAACAGCGAAAAATTCTCTTCTAGATTCGGCTTCACATTAATCGAAGATTTCTCTTATCTTATGCTCATGACTGATGGTATTTACGATGCGAAGTTTATTGTGGAAGCCAATCTCGAAAAATTAGAAAACTGGAAAGCCTTTATTGATGATTTAAAAGGGAATAATGAAGATCAAGCTGCGGTTTCTTTTGACTCGTCCAACCGAGAAATTGCCAATCAGTTATCAGCATGGATGGATTTTTGGAGTCCTGGTAATCACGATGATAGAACTTTAGCGATAATCTTTTAGCACGAAACGATGTCTATAATTACAGTAAAATCTTCATTAACGGGTAATTCCTACCAATATGTTGACAATGGCGACCCCAAAAGCGGAACCGCTAAAGATGTTTATTTTAGCCCCGATCGAAAGTATGTTGTAGCGATTTTCAAAGAGAAACAAGACTTTAATCAAAAAGAACGGTTAACTAAAATCGTAACCAAATATCTTCATCAAATCGAAAATAAGGAAGCAGGAAAATATTACCTCGATGAAATTTATCGCTGGCCGACAGATATTATTGAAAGCAATAATAAAGTCGGAATTATTGTTCCGATTTATAACTCGAAATTTTTTTTCTCCAAAGGTTATTCATCAAGTGATTTAATTAAAGGAGAAGAAAAAAACGGGAAATGGTTTGCCGCCGCTAAATTTAGAAACCGGCAGTTTCCTTTAAGTTTAGATCAAACGGAACTGGGCAGGTGGCTAAATTATTTTCAAATTGGGGTTAACCTGGCCAGAGGAGTAAAGAAAATGCACCAAATGGGTCTTTCACATTCCGACCTATCTTACAATAATGTATTAATTGACCCTTCAACCGGCTCTGCCTGCATGATCGATTTAGATGGTTTGGTTGTCCCAGGCATTTTTCAAGCCGAAGTAATTGGTACCGCCGATTTCATTGCGCCAGAAGTACTCGCCACCAAACATTTAGACAAAACTGATCCCGCAAGGAAATTGCCCAATCGTTTAACCGACTTACATGCTTTAGCCTGTTTAATTTATATGTATCTGCTTCATCGCCATCCTTTAAAAGGTGGAAAAGTACATGATTTAGATACGGAAAAAGATGATTTATTAAGTATGGGTGAAAAAGCTTTGTTCATCGAGCATCCTACAGATTTATCAAACCGACCAAAGTTGAATCAGGTATCTAAGTGGGATACCTATTGGGCTGACGTAAATAAAATCCCCTATACCATAACCGGCCCGTATCTAAAAGCTTTGTTTGATAAAGCCTTTATTGATGGGTTGCATCATCCCATGCAACGACCAACTGCGGAAGAATGGGAAATTGCATTGCTTAAAACAACTGATTTGATGCAGCAGTGTAGCAATATCTACTGTGAGCAGAAGTGGTACGTTTTTGATAATACTTCCATCCCAAAATGTCCGTTTTGTGGTACCAGTCATAAAGGAACTTTGCCAATACTGGATCTGTATTACCAATTTCAGCCATCTGTTTGGAAACCAGAAAATCATCGCCTAATGGTTTATAATAATCAATATCTTTTTCAATGGCATGTAGATAGGAATGTCATAAGAAATGAGAAATTAACCGCTGAACAAAAAGTACCGGTAGGTTATTTTACTTTTCATGAAGGAAAATGGGTGTTAGTTAACCAAAAACTCACATCTTTGGTTGATAAAACCGAAGAAAAGGAAATCCCGATTGGATCAATGGTTGAATTAACTCATGGAAAAAAACTTTTGTTATCTAAAGAAGATGGCGGAAGAGTAATTTTAGTAACGCTTGCAAATCAATAAATCAAAACTCTTAATAATGAATAATAACATGTTTGATCATCCACTGTTAATTGCAGGCTTTGCAATAGTGGTTGTTATAATGCTGATCATTGACTTAGGTCTGTTCAACAAGAAAAGCCATACCATTTCTAATAAAGAAGCTATCACATGGTCTATTGTATGGATTTCGCTGTCGATGATTTTTAGTGGTGCCGTTTATTATGTGCTTGGTTTTGATAAATTTACACAATTTCAGTCGGCTTATTGGATCGAAAAAGCACTTTCTGTAGATAATCTATTTGTATTTATTTTGGTGTTTAAATTTTTCGATGTAGCCAATGAAAACAAGCACAAAGTGCTTTTCTGGGGTATCATCGGTGCATTGGTATTAAGGGCTATTTTTATCTTTTCGGGTGCCTTCTTTATCGAATTAACGTATCTAAATAAAATTTTAAGCTTATTCGGCGTTGCCGGTTTTAAGTACGATATCAACATCATCATGACGCTTTTCGGTTTGTTTCTGGTTTACGCAGGAATTAAATCATGGTCGGCTGATGACGATGATGAAGATGAGGACTACAACAATACCCGGGGAGCGAGATTGGTGAGAAAGTTTTTTAGGGTGAGCGATAAATACGACGGCGACAAGTTCTTCACAATTGAAAATGGTGTAAAATTAGCCACGCCGTTGCTGGTTGTGGTAGCTGTTATAGAATTTACCGATTTACTTTTTGCTGTCGATTCAATCCCGGCAATATTTGCGATTTCTAAAGATCCATTCATTCTTTATACCTCGAATATCTTCGCCATTTTAGGCTTACGTGCTTTATTTTTCTTATTAGATAACTTCATCCACTTATTCAGTAAACTCAAATACGGATTGGCCATCATCTTATCGTTTATCGGTATCAAAATGATTATCGCTCCATTTTTCCATATCGATTCAGTTTATTCATTAATTGTAATTGGAGGTGTATTAATCCTGTCGGTTATTTTATCGATTATGTTTCCTGAAAAAGAAGAGGAGAAAGTGGCTGAATAATTATTGTCAGAACGACATTATAGAAAGGCCAAAGAATAATTAACTTTGGAAAGTTTTAATCGATCAGCTAAAAACTGGTCGATTATTTTTTTGAAAGAACACCATGCAGGAAACTCCAGAATTTAACCATCAAGCTGATATTGTAAATAGTGCCATCAGATTTATAAACTCTTGGTTTAAACAATCTAAAAGTATTACCAATGAGCTGAATGATTTTTTCATTCTTCCAGGAAATAAGCTCCTGGGTAAAGATGTAATCATAGGGAGGCTAAAAGGTATTTTCGGCAAGTCTGACGAATATGTAGGTGGCCGGTTTGATATCATCGATGTTAACTTTGAAATGCTGAATGATGGGAAAGGGATGGGCTTTGTAGAAGGCGTTGCAGGTTATCGCGAGGTGGTCGGAAAACAATCAAAAATTGTGAGTGGACCGTTTAAATTGTATTTCGCTTTGCATAATGAAAGCTGGAAAATCGTAAATATCGAGTTTCCCGGTTTTGCTTATTAGAACGAGTTTATTACAATTGGAATTCGTCGCTTTCCATAATTTTTCTATCTTTGGTTTTTAATGAATTTCCTTTACCCGGGCTTTCTTTTCGCACTATTATCGGTTGCAATTCCGGTTATCATTCATTTATTTAATTTCCGAAAATTTAAAAAGGTTTATTTCTCAAATGTTCAGCTTTTAAAAGAGGTAGAGCAGCAAAATTCATCGAAAGAGAAAATCAAAAACCTGCTGATTTTACTTTCCCGAATATTAGCAATCATTTTTCTGGTACTGGCTTTTGCACAACCTTATATTCCCATTGCTGATCAAAAAAACGCAACATTAAACAACGCGGTAAGTATTTATATTGATAATTCTTACAGTATGGAAGCCATTAATAAAGATGGTAGTTTGCTTGATGAAGCGAAAAGACGAGCGAAAGAGTTAGTGAAGGGTTTTGGAATGAACGACCGTTTTCAGCTATTAACCAACGATTTTGAAGGAAAATACCAGCGATTATTAAATGAAGATGAATTTTTGAAAGCATTAGATGATGTTAAAATTTCTTCTGCCAACAGAAACCTTCAGCAAATCTTAAATCGGCAGGAAAACATATTAACAGCTTCGGCCAATAAATACAGTTTTATCATTTCCGATTTTCAAAAGAATGTTTCCAATGGGAATAAACTTGAAACGAAAAACGATATCCAATATGCTTTCCTTAAATTAAATGCTACTACGTTGCCAAATGTGGCTGTAGATAGTGTTTGGATGCTTTCTCCTAGTCATCAGCCAGGTGCAAGTGAGAAACTGGTGGTTCAGTTAAAAAATTATTCTGAGGAAGAGGCGAAAAACATTCCTTTAAAACTGACCGTAAATAATCAACAAAAAGGTTTAAGCTCGGCCAATATTCCAGCCGGGAAAACGATAAAAGATACTTTGAACTTCTCAGGGCTTCGTGCGGGTTGGCAAAAAGGTGTGGTTAGTATTAAAGATTTTCCGGTAACTTTTGATGATACCTTATCATTCAGTTTCAAAGTTGATCAAAGCTTGCCAGTGCTAAGTATTAACGGTGCAAGTGCAGGAAATTACATCAAAGCCTTATTTGCGGCAGATACTTATTATAAACTCACCGAAAATGCAGAATCCAATATTAACTATAGCGGGTTTGGCAATTATGGTTTAATTGTTCTAAATGGATTGAAAAATCCATCAAGCGGTTTGGCACAGCAGTTAAAAACTTATTTAAAAGCTGGAGGCACAATTGCCATTTTCCCTGATCTGGATGCCGACATTCAAGTCTATAATGCTTTTTTGAGCGGCTTATCATTGCCGATTATTCAAGGCTTAACTAAAACGGAAACCAAAGTTGATCAAATTGATCTGCAGAACCCCATTTTCAAAACCGTTTTTGAGGAAATCCCTAAAAATCTCGATCTGCCTGTAGCCAATCGCTACTTCTCTTTTATAGAAAATAGTTCGGCCAACAAAGAAAATATTCTCACGCTGCCCGGAAGAAAACTTTTTTTTGCTAAATATGGTGTGGGAAATGGCTCAGTTTACTTGTCTGCTACAGGTTTAAATACAGCGGATGGAAATTTAGCACGACATCCGGTTTTTGTGCCGTTAATGTACCGTTTGGCATTAAACTCAGGAGACGAAAGCACACTTTATTACCAACTTGGAACTGATAACGCTTTGGCCAGTAAAAAAATTAGCCTGGGTAAAAATCAAACCTTAAAGTTGAGTGCTAAAAGTTTCGAGGCCATTCCCGAAATTAGGCAGGCCGAAGGTAAAACTTTAATTTATGTTGCAGATCAGATTAGAAACGGCGGTTTTTACGACCTCAAGTTAGCCGATTCTCTAATGTCTGTTTACGCTTTCAATACTGGAAGATCAGAGTCTGACATGCATTACTTGAGTAAAACAGAATTAAATAATCTAGCAGGAAAGCGCAATCTCAAAATATTTGATGCCGATAAAGATGCGGTAAAATTAATGGCAGGCGCCAATAAAATCGGTCAAACTTTATGGAAACTTTGTCTAATTTTGTCGCTGATTTTTATTGCAGCAGAAATCCTGCTCATCCGATTTTTTAACAACCCTAAAAAAACAATATGAATCTCCTAGTTAAAAATGTAACCATTGCCGATCCGCAAAGTAATTTCAATAAGCAACAATGCGATGTAAGGGTAGTTGATGGTAAAATTCAAAACATAGGTAAATTATCTGCTGAAAAAGACGAAACTGTATTCGATGGTCAGGGCTCATTTCTATCGCCTGGTTTTTTCGATCTAAATTGCGTAGCCGGCGATCCTGGTTTTGAAACCAAAGAAGATATTCAGACTCTAACAGCAACGGCAAAAGCCGGAGGTTTTACAGGTTTAGCACTTTTACCGCAAACCAGTCCGGTTGTTCAATCGAAATCGCAGGTGGAGTACATTATCAATAAAGCAAAAAATAACCTGGTTGATGTTTATCCGGTTGGCGCTATCAGTCAAAATCGGGAAGCCAAAGAACTTGCTGAACTTTTTGATATGAAGCAGGCAGGCGCTGTAGCGTTTTCTGATGGCGATAAGTCTTTGCAGGATGATGGCTTTATGAGTAGGGCGCTTCAATATGCGAAAGGTTTTGATGCTTTGCTTATGGTGTATCCGGAGAATAAATCCATTGCAGGAAAATCGCAGATTAACGAAAGTAAAAACTCTGTGCTTCTAGGGATGAAAGGTTTACCAGCCCTGGCAGAGGAAATGCATATTGCCCGAGATATTTTTTTAGCGCAGTACAATGAAACGAAAATCCACATCAGCAATATTTCTACAGCAGGCTCGGTGGCACTAATCCGTAAGGCGAAAAAAGATGGTGTTCAGGTTTCCTGTGATGTGACTGCACACCATTTGGTTTTTACGGAAGAGTTGCTGGCTGATTTTGACAGTAATTATAAAGTGAAACCACCGTTGCGTAGCAAAGCTGATGTAAAAGCACTTATTGCAGGTTTAAAAGACGGAACGATTGACGCCATTACTTCGCAACATCGTCCGGAGGAAATAGAATTTAAGAATGTGGAGTTTGAAATTGCACATTACGGCATCATTGCATTACAAACCGTGCTTCCTTTGCTGTTAAAAGCCGGGTTAGATGCTAGTTTAATCGCAGAAAAATTGGCGATTAACCCACGTAAATTGCTAAATTTAAATGTTCCGGTAATTGCAGCGGATGCTGAAGCAAATTTTACAGTTTACAATCCGAATGAAAAATGGTTGTACAATTCAGCGAGCAATAAATCTAAATCGGCTAACAGTCCGCTGTTAGGAACAGAACTTACCGGAAAAGTAACGTTAGTTTATAATAATAGTCAAATTTTTCAAGATTAAAGATCAAAGAACAAAATCAATAATAAGTAGCAGAAAAGATAAACAACCATACGAGAATTGTAATTATGCCAATGTTCTTTAATCTTTGTTCTTTCGTTTTTGCTCCTTCAAATTTTAAAATATGGATAACAGAGTAAAAAAAGCGCTTGTCACTTCGCTAAATAAATACGCCGAAGTTTCGGCAATAAATGTCGATAGTTTTGAAACAGAGTTAATTGCAGCTTTTGAACATGATGCTAACTTTTTGGATAAAGCAACTGCTTTTGATGCCGTTTTTGATTCGCATTCCAAATTTGAAGAACTACGTGAAGTATTCTTTGATTTATTGATGGTTAACTTTTTTAGTAGTGATGTTCAAAAACTGGAAGATGATTATCTCGAAAGTGATGAATGGGCAAACATCGAAGAAGAAACGATTGATAGAGGTACAGAACTTCTTAACCTGCTCTTGTACATCAAGGAGTGTAAAGATGAAGATATTGAACCGGAATTAGGCGATTTCTTAAAAGAGTTTTTATTGGTTGAAGATGATGAATTTCAAGATGAGTTTGAAATTTATGAAGAGATGATCAGCAATCAACAACTTGCTGAAAGTAGTGTAGAAGAGATTTGTAAAACAGCTCCAAGCTTAAACATCAGCGAAGAGATGCAGGAATTATTTGTTCCTTTTATGGTATTTTTCCTTGATGTAGAGGGGAGTGCAACCACGACAAAAGAAATAATCCAGTTTAGCAGTAACAAATCGTTCGATTCTGCTACTTATATATTAATTACAACAATCAATAACTAAATTAAAAACGATGGACAAAAGTGCTCTAATTTCCAAACTATCTCTAAAGTATGGTTTCATACTTGCAGCTGTATCGGTGATAATATCCCTTACACTTCATTTTATTAATCCGGTAATGCTTTATACTAACTTTGCCTTGCCGTTCATTATTCTAATTGTGTTTATTGTGCTGCTGGTTTTTGTCGGCATTACCATTCGAAAAGAGATAGGTGGTTTTTGGACATTTGGAGAGGCTTTTAAATCCTATTTAATTATTGCGTTAATCTTGGCTCTTGTTTCTGTTTTGTACAATGTATTACTAATGACTGTAATCGATCCTGATTTGCCTTCAAAAGCGGCTGCTGCAATTGCCGATTCTCAGCGGGCTATGATGGAAAAATTTGGAATGGCATCTGAACAAATTGACGAAGCATTAGAAAAAGCTGGTAATATGGAAGAAAAACTTGCTCCCACATTCAAAAATTCGTTTACCAGTTTCGGAGTATCTTTGGCCATGTATGGGGTTTTATCATTAATCCTTGCCGCGATTTTAAAGAAAAAAGAACCCACTACTTTTAACACTTTTCCTAAAGAAGGTTAATCTGTTTTTATAAAATTTCGAACGTGCAGGTTTTATCATTTAATTTGATGAAATTTGCACGTTTTATTTTAAAAGAGTTTGTTGATAGATTTTAAGTCTTGATACTTGATACTCAAATCTTGATACTCATAAATGGATATATCAGTTGTAGTACCCTTATTTAACGAAGATGAATCGCTGCCCGAGTTAACGGCATGGATTGATAAAGTGATGGTTGAAAATAATTTCAGTTATGAAATTGTTTTAGTTGATGATGGAAGTACAGATCAATCTTGGGCAGTTATTGAGTCATTAAGATTACAAAATCCAGCAATAAAAGGTATCAAATTCAGAAGAAATTATGGTAAATCTGCAGCCTTAAATGTTGGCTTCGAGGCCACTCAGGGCGATGTGGTAATTACCATGGATGCTGATTTACAGGATAGTCCAGATGAGATTCCAGAACTGTATCGTCGCATTAAGGAGGAGAAGTTAGACCTGATTTCAGGCTGGAAAAAGAAACGTTACGATCCGATTACGAAAACCGTACCTACAAAACTGTTCAACGCAGCCACCCGCAAAATGAGCGGAATCGAGCTTAACGATTTCAACTGTGGTTTAAAAGCATACCGTAGCGATGTGGTTAAAACCATCGAAGTTTATGGAGAAATGCACCGTTATATTCCTGTAATTGCAAAATGGGCAGGTTTTAATAAAATTGCTGAGCAGGTTGTAGAACACAGGGCCCGTAAATACGGCACAACCAAGTTTGGTTTCAGCAGATTTATCAATGGTTTCTTAGATTTACTATCCATCTTTTTCGTAGGAAAATTCGGTAAACGCCCAATGCACTTTTTCGGCTCACTGGGTGTGTTAAGCTTCTTTTTAGGTATCATCATGTCGCTATATGTGCTTGTAGAAAAGCAGGTGCTTATCTGGAAAGGTTTAGCTTATCGAGATGTTACACAGCAACCGTTGTTCTATTTGTCTTTAGTAGCCATCGTAGTCGGATCACAAATGTTCCTCGCAGGCTTTATTGCGGAGTTACTATCACGTAATGCGCCAGAAAGAAATCAATACCTGATAGAAAAGGAACTAAGGTAGATGTTAAGAAGGCGGAAGGTAATTGCCGCCATTACCCTCAACCTCTATACCCGCAACCTTCAACCTTTTAAAAATGTTTTTCTCTATCATTATTCCACTTTATAATCGTCCGCAGGAAATTGACGAACTTTTGTATACATTAACCAAGCAAACGTATCTACAGTTTGAAGTTTTGGTTATAGAAGATGGTTCAAAAAATGATGCAAAAGCGATCGTAGATTCTTATCAGGATCAACTTGATATTAAATATTATTTCAAGGAAAATGCAGGACAAGGATTCGCCCGAAATTATGCCTTTGAAAGGGCAAATGGCGACTATTTCATCATTTTCGATTCAGATATTCTCGTACCGCCAGATTATTTGGAAATCGTAAAAAACTATCTTTATGAACATCATCTGGATGCGTATGGTGGTCCGGATGCAGCACATGATAGTTTTACGCCGGTTCAGAAAGCAATCAGCTACGCTATGACTTCTCCTTTTACTACAGGTGGAATTCGCGGCAACAAAAAGCATGTCGGGCAGTTTCATCCACGTAGCTTTAACATGGGCGTTTCCCGTCAGGCCTGGGAGAAAGTTGGGGGCTTTATCCTGACAAGGTTAGGTGAAGATATCGAGTACAGCATCCGAATCCATGAAGCCGGGTTTAAAATCGGATTAATTCCGGAAGCAAAGGTTTATCATAAACGCCGTACCAGCTTCAGCCAGTTTTACAAGCAATTACATTTTTTCGGTCGGGCAAGAATTAACATTTACAAACACTTTCCCAAAGAATTAAAGTTGGTTCACTTTTTCCCTGCAGCCTTTACCTTATTTGTTGGCTTCACGATATTGTGCAATTTAATATACCCGCCATTGGCTTATGTTTGTAACTTTCTGGTATTGATTTACTTTTTGTTGATATTTTTTCATTCCTGGGCTGTAAATAAATCGTTAAAAGTTGCATTTTTGAGCATTATATCTTCGTTCATCCAACTCACCGCTTATGGTTTAGGCTTTATTCAGGACCTGTTTAAAAGAGTAGTGTTTAATGGAGGCAATGGAAAATAGAAAAGGATCAGTAAAAAATTGGCAATGAGTTTGAACGAGTGGAATAAATCCAAACTTGTGTAAAGAACTAAAACCAATTACTAACCAATTAAAAACTAAATGATTAATTATTTAAAAGAAAGTACATTTGCCGTCAACGATGTGATCCAAAAGGCATGGGGCATTACCAGAAAGCATTATTTTTCTATTGCTACGCTGTGCTTTTTAATGTTCATCACTGCCAGTGCGTCAAGTTTAATGGCTTTCTTTATTAAGGATGTAAGCAAAATCCTTAGTGTAGTAATGGCCGTTATTTTCGTTTTTCTCTACTTCACCATCAACCTCTCGTTGTTTAAATACATCTTTCATTTGATGGATGATGAGGACAATGATGTGAAAATTGTAGATACCTTACCAACAAGACAACAAATTATTCGTTTCCTTATTGCAACGTTATATTTTGTTGCATGTGTTTTCGGGGTTTACCTGGTTGTAATTCTCGTGGCCTTTCCATTTATTTATACCGGAATTAATATTGATGTTGTTAAAAATGTGGCTATCTCTGTCGGCATTATAGCAATATTTATTACCTGGTTGCGCATTTCTTTTTTTCCGTTTTTTATTATCGATAGAAATTCTGCTCCGTTTGAATCAATTAAATTAAGCCTTGCGATAACAAAAGGAAACTTTACCAAGATTTTATTGTTACTATTGGTGCTTGGAGGCGGGTATTTAATCTATTTATTATTCAATCTCTTACATTGGCCGTTTGTGGCTTTCATTGTAAATATTTTGAGCTCGTTTATTATTGTGCCCTTATCAAGCGTAGCTTTAACGGTAGCTTATCGTAAAATTGCAGGCGAGTATAAGGGAGATGAGCATCCAGATATTCTTCATAATATCGTCTAGCGGAAAGCATTCTATCATTTAATCATCCAAAATTCAATCATTTAATATGGGATTAAAAGCATGGTTAAGTAAACCTTTTGCAGCATTCGCGGTTTGGAACATCAATAAATGGAAGAACAATGCTGTTAATGCTCAACATAGAATACTTACTAATCTCGTTCGTACTGCTCAACAAACTGCATTCGGGAAAGATCATCAGTTTTCGGAAATTAAAAACTACGATGATTTCAGAAAACATGTTCCGATTCAGGATTATGAAGGATTAAAGCCTTATGTAGACCGCGTGGTAGCTGGTGAAGCCAATGTACTATGGACAGGCAAACCACTTTATTTTGCTAAAACTTCGGGAACCACTTCTGGCGTAAAATATATTCCACTTTCTAAAGAATCTATGCCGGAGCACATTAAAGCTGCCCGAAATGCTATTTTAACTTATATCAATGAAACGGGCAAAGCCGATTTTGTAAATGGAAAGATGATCTTTCTGCAAGGCAGCCCGGTGTTAAGCGTAAAAAATGGCATTAACGTTGGCCGTTTATCGGGTATAGTTGCACATCATGTTCCGGCTTATCTGCAGAAAAACAGGCTGCCGTCTTATGAGACAAATATTATTGAAGATTGGGAGCAGAAAGTTGATGCTATTGTGGAGGAAACCATCAATGAGGATATGACCTTGATATCGGGTATTCCACCATGGGTGCAAATGTATTTTGATAAACTTTCTGAAAAGACCGGCGGGAAGAAGATCTCTGAAATATTTAGAAATTTTAGCCTTTTTATTTACGGAGGCGTAAATTTTGAGCCGTACAGGGCAAAAATTGAACAAAGCATTGGTAAGAGAATCGACGCTATCGAAACTTATCCGGCATCAGAAGGATTTATCGCTTATCAAGATAGTCAAAAAAATAAAGGTCTATTGCTTTTGGCTGACGCCGGTATTTTTTACGAATTTATTCCAGCAGATGAGTATTACAATGAAAATGCAACACGACTATCGCTTGGCGAGATTGAATTAGATACGAATTATGCACTAATTTTAAATACCAATGCAGGTTTATGGGGTTACAGCATTGGCGATACCATTAAATTTGTCTCTAAAAGTCCATATAAGATCGTAGTGACAGGCCGAATTAAACACTTTATTTCGGCTTTCGGCGAACACGTTATTGGTGAGGAAGTAGAGCATGCTTTATTATCGGTAGCGAATCAAGAAAATGTAGAAATTACGGAGTTTACCGTTGCGCCGCAAGTCAATCCTCAGGATGGGGAACTTCCTTATCATGAGTGGTTTGTAGAATTTTATTCAGCACCAAAAGATCTAGCCGCGTTTAGCAAAAAGGTAGATCAGGCTTTGCAAAAGAAAAATATTTACTACTTTGACCTGATTGAGGGAAATATCTTGCAGCCTTTAGTTATTCGTACCTTGCAGAAAGATGCCTTTGTGAATTATATGAAGAGTGAAGGAAAACTGGGTGGACAAAATAAAGTGCCGAGGTTGAGTAACGACAGGAAATTGGCAGATGGGCTAGAGCGCTTTATTGTTGCGTAAATTTTTAAATTAATGTAGGCGCATCAATTAAGGATTTGCGATTTGCGGCGACTTCAACTGTCGATGTCATGTTGAGAAACAAAGTATCTGCAGTCGCTAAAAAATCAGCCTGTGATAGGCCGGGATGCATCATTGCTGAACATGACAGCAATCTAATATAGGCGATAGTCTTTAACAAATGAAAAAAAACAATTGAACAATACAACAATACAACAATTACCTAAAAACATCACCATATTAGGTTCCACAGGAAGCATTGGTACGCAAGCCCTTGAAGTGGTTCGGGATAATCCTGCAATTTTTAAGGTTTCTGTTTTATCTGCGCTAAAAAATTCAGAGTTGCTTATTCAACAGGCAAAGGAATTTAAACCTGAAACAGTGGTAATTTGTGATGAAACTCAATATCGATATGTGAAAGATGCTTTGTCATCTTTCGATATCCAGGTGTTGGCTGGAGAAGCCGCATTAACGGAGGTCGCCGCTTATCCGCAAAGTGATATTGTGCTTACTGCGTTAATGGGCTCAGTTGGATTAAAGCCAACTATTGCCGCCATCAAAGCGGGCAAGAACATCGCTTTAGCCAATAAAGAAACTTTGGTAGTTGCCGGAGAATATATTACCGAACTGGCCAGGCAACATCAGGTTAAAATTCTTCCGGTAGATTCTGAGCATTCTGCCATATTTCAATGTCTGGTAGGAGAGGAACAGAACGAGATTGAAAAAATTTACCTTACGGCTTCTGGCGGGCCTTTTTTATCAAAGGATAAAAGTTTTCTTGCTTCTGTAAAAAAAGAGCAGGCTTTGAAGCATCCCAACTGGGTGATGGGCGCTAAAATCACCATTGATTCAGCCTCGCTGATGAATAAAGGTTTAGAGGTGATTGAAGCAAAGTGGCTGTTTGATCTCAATGTAGACCAAATTGATGTCATTGTTCATCCACAATCAATTATTCATTCCATTGTTCAGTTTACCGATGGATCGATGAAAGCACAAATGGGCGTTCCGGATATGAAATTGCCTATTCAATATGCCTTAAATTATCCCGATAGGCTAAAAAACGATTTCAAACGTTTTAATTTCCTGGACTATCCAACTTTCAGCTTTCAACAAGCAGATCTGGATACCTTTAAAAATTTGGATCTTGCTTTTCAATCATTGAGGAAAGGTGGAAACATGCCTTGCATTTTAAATGCAGCGAATGAAGTAGTGGTGGAAGCTTTTCTGAAAGATAAGATTGGTTTCCTGCAAATGAGCGACGTGATCGAGCAGTGCATGGAAGAAATCAGTTTCATTGAAAAACCACAATTGACCGATTATTTAGAAACTGACAAACATAGCCGTATCTTAGCCGGCGAATTAGTAACAAAAAGTAAAGTTTAACATCTAACATAAAAATTTTAGAATAGCATATGAATGGATTGATTATGGCGGGGCAGCTGTTGCTCGGATTGTCTTTATTGGTAATATTACACGAATTAGGGCATTTCTTGGCAGCCAGGGCATTTGGGATTAAAGTAGAGAAGTTTTATTTATTCTTTGATGCCTGGGGATTTAAACTATTTAGTTTTAAAAAAGGAGATGTTGAATATGGTGTGGGATGGCTGCCGCTGGGTGGTTACGTTAAAATTGCCGGGATGATTGATGAAAGTATGGATACCGAGCAAATGGCACAACCGGCACAACCCTGGGAATTTCGTTCAAAACCAGCCTGGCAGCGTTTAATTGTTATGCTTGGCGGTATTATCGTCAACGTAATTGTAGGTATCATTATTTTCTGGATGCTTACATTTAAATATGGTCAGAATTATACTGTAAATGGAAAATTAACTGATGGAATCTCCGTAGGTAATATTGGTAAAGAGATCGGACTTAAAAACGGAGATCGTATTTTAGCCATTAATGGAAGTAAGTTAATCAAATTTGAGGATGCCATTTCAAGTAAGGTTTTGTTTGATGGTGCCCAACTAACCATTTTAAGAGGGAACCAAACGCTTTATATTTCGGTTCCGGATACGATCTTAAACAAACTATCAAAAAATGATAAGGAAAATTTCATTGCTCCGCGTTACCGGATGGCCAGTGTAGCCACTGTTTTGGCGCCCGATGAAAAGACTGATCAGCAATCATTCTTTGATAAAATATTTGGAAGACCGTATGTTAAACCTGTTTATCCAGCCTATGCTGCAGGAATAAAACCAGGGGATAGCATTTTGGCTGTAAATGGAAAACCGGTTACTTTCTTCGATCAGTTTAAAGAAGAAGTATCGCAAAATAAAAACAGGCAAATTACCATTAATGCACTGCGTAAAGGAAAGGAAATTAATTTTGATGTGCTGGTAGGCAAGGAAGGAACGATTGGAATTGCCCCTAATTTTAAAATGCCGGAGACCGCTCATGTTGAATTTGGTTTTGCAGAATCGTTGCCAATTGGTGCAACGATGGCCTGGAGCACGTTTTTAGATAATGCTAAGGGCATCGGTAAAATGATAACAGGAAAGCTAAGTGCCCGTAACATCAGTAGCCCGATAGGTATTGCAAAAGTTTATGGATCGACATTCGACTGGGTTAAATTCTGGACTTTGACCGGATTAATCTCAATGGCACTGGCTTTTATGAACTTGTTGCCAATTCCAGGCTTAGATGGAGGCCACGTAGTGTTTCTATTAATCGAAATGGTGCAACGTAAGCCGGTAAGCGAAAAAGTGCTGGAGAAGGCTCAAATTGTAGGTTTTGTGATCTTGATTTGCCTGATGGTGTTTGCTTTTGGTAATGATATTTTAAAATCTTTCGGTAAGTAAAACCAAATTTATAATATTGCCGCAGCTGTATAGATTGGCTATTTCAATCTTTGCAGCTGCGGCTTTTTAATTGATATCCCTCATGAGTGAAGAGAAACAAGCAAACTATTTCGAGTTTTACGAATTACCGGTTCAGTTCAATCCAGATCAAAATGCTATTAAAGCAAAATTTTATGCCTTGAGCAAAAAGTTTCATCCTGATTTTTATGCCAATGAAAGTGAAGAGAAGCAGGAGGAGGTTTTACACTTGTCTACACTTAACAATAAGGCTTACCAAACCTTAAGCAACGCAAACAAGCGCTTAAAATATGTACTGGAGCTAAAAGGTATTGTTGCAACAGATGAAGGTTACCAATTGCCGCAATCATTTTTAATGGAGATGATGGATGTAAACGAGGCTTTGATGGATTTGGAATTTGAACCCGATGCGCAAAAATTAGCTCAGGTAAAAAATGAGGTTGATGCGATTGAAAAACAGCTCGAAGATGAACTAAGGGATTTACAATTGCAGCATGATCAACATCCAGATGCATCGGAAGAATTATTTCCTGTTATCAAAGATCTGTTCTATCGCCAAAAATATATTGCCCGAATCAGAGAACGTTTGCCAAAAGCTTAGCTAAAATTCGCAGCGTAGCCGCAGTTGCATGATCGTGTTTTAAAATATGCCTTAAAATGCAATCATCATGCCTTGGAGATGCAATAGAACTCGGATAGGGATGCCATAAGAATTAGGCGAACTATTGTGATACCATCTTCATCGGGTATAAGTACGAAAGTAATGGAGAAAGGAATAAAAAAAGCCTCACTACTTACGTAATGAGGCTTCGTACCCGGAGCCGGAGTCGAACCGGCACGGTTTCCCACAGGTGTTTGAGACCAGCGCGTCTACCAATTCCGCCATCCGGGCATCTGTTGGACGGGGTTGCAAATGTATGTAACACTTGGCAAAATCACAAAATTATTTTAAAATAATTCGTAACCCATTTATTATATGGATTTTGCATTTTCAGGACGCTCATCCTTCAATTTTTTATCGACAATGAAGGGTGCAAAAGGTAAAAGTGAGGCTAAGAAAATCAATACCGCTTTGCCAAATTTCCATTTTTGTTCCTGCCATGCCAATACCAGAGTTGCAGCATATAGCACAAATAGTAAACCATGCGACCAACCCGTATATTTCACATATAATGGCATATCGGCAAAATATTTTAAAGGCATGGCTACAAAGAGAAGCAGCAAATAAGAAACTCCTTCTGCAACTGCAACTTTGCGGAATATAGCTAGTGAACTCATGTATCTGATTTTTTTTTCCGAAAGTAATAGAAAACGAATAGCCTTCAAAAACTAAAAAATGATTTTACAATTGGGTGTTGCATCAGTAGATTTCAATAATCCCCAATTAATCATGCGCTATTTATTTTCTTTTTGATGAGCTGGATAACTACGTTAGCGAAATCTTTTTTGAGCAGGATGAACAGTATTAATTCCTGTAATCCGCATCCGATACCGGCTCCAGCCATTTTGTTGGCCCGTGCTGTCTACCAGTGATGGCAATTTGGACAAATGATGTATCCGGACTGGCTCCGTGCCAATGCGCCAGATTTGGCGGGCACTTTATGCTATCTCCTTTGCGCAATACTATTTTAGCTTTTCCCTTTTCCTGGTAATAGCCAACACCCTCAGTTACAAGTAAAATTTGCCCCGCAGGATGCGTATGCCAGTTGCTCCTCGCTCCGGCGGCAAAAGTTACATTGCCTACTGCGTTTTCATTTAAACTATCCGGATCTACCAGAGATTTCACCCAAACATCGCCTTTAAAATTGCTATTGGTATTTTTATCTCCCTGAGGGAAAAGTAAATTACTCGTATATTTTGTTTGTTCACCCTCTTTACAGGCTGCTGTAAACATGAATAGTAAAACTGCCAGGTTTTTTAGATTATTTTTAATCATGATAATATGAAGCAATTGTTATTAGTTAGGTATTTGCTTTTTGCTGTTCAAGATCGCCGTTAAAACAACATTAGCTTTCTCTGCGTCTTTTCTGCCTATTTCATTTCCAATGATGGTAATAAACTGACGCAACTGCTCGGGAGTGATCCCCAGATTTAAACAGATTCCGAAATGCGAATTTAGCATAGGTTCCACACCTCCAATACTGCTTAAAACGGATACGGTGATCAATTCCCGGTCTGCAAAACTCAGTATATCTCTTTCAAAAATATCAGCGAAGAGATGTTCTTTAAGAAAGATTTCAATTTCAGGGGAAAAAGCAGCGTATCCGGCTTTTGGCCCGTCTTGCGATGCACCCGTAAGTGTCTCCAATACTGATTTACCTCTTTCAAATTTACTCCTATCATCATGAATAGGAGTAGCCTGTTTGCCCAGGTTCTCTTTGATACCTTGTTTTTTGCGCTCGTCAAGCACCACCATAAAAGTTTGCAATCCGCGGATGCTTCTCGGAAATCCACAATAGGCATAAAGGTGAACAAGTGTTTCCTTAATTTCATTTACAGTTAATCCGGCCTGAAGCCCGGCGGCAAGTTGTTTTTTAAGAGGTATCAAATCTCCCTTTGCTGTCAACGCTGAGATGATAATAAGTTTTTGTTGCTTGATGGTTAATGTTTTGCTTAACGGTTTCTCCTTTGCAGGGCTAAAGCCCATAAAACCCATTAAAAAAAATATTACGATGATTAATTTTTTCATTTTTGATCAAGTTTTTTGTCGTGCAACCATTTTGCAATTACCTCCGCTATTTCCTTGTTGTTTAAATCAGACATAATAAAGTGGGTATTGCCTTTAATTCCAATTTCGGGTAAATGGACAATAGTTACATCGCCGCCGTGTGCGTTGACAACTTTAGCCCATTGTCGTCCGGTAGCCAGAACTCCTCGCCAAAAATTTAATGACGCTGCATTGGTATTCTCTTTGGGGATGAAATCACCAAAATAAACTACAATAGGGATTTTGGTCAACTTCATAAACTCGTTTAGCGGCAATCCTTTGCCACCTCTATTTCCTTCGGGTACTTCACCTTCAGGAAAGGCAAATCCACCCGGCTCAATTGCAACAATCGCCTTTACATGTTCATTTTTGATTGCCGTTTTCCAGCCGGGAGCACCACCTGCAGAATGCGTGAACAAAATCCCGTCTCCAGACTGATCAAAAACTGATGACATTGCATTTACCACCATTGATTCATCTACACTGCCAGTATTCGGAGTCATCATACGAAAAAATTTATCCATTGATAAACTATCTTTAGGGAATTGAATTCCAGCATTAAATGCCGGATAAAGACCAATGCGAAACTGCGTGTACCAGGTTTGATCGTCAGGAACGGCTGTAACTTGTGCGGGTTTTGTGGTCTGGCCCGCGGCACCGCGTCCAGGCTGATCAACGAGGTAGGTACTATAGCCCTTTCTTAAAAATAAATCAGAAAATCCTTCTCTTCCATCGGCAGTAGTTTGCCAGCTTCGCCTGCTTTGCCCATAACCGTGAAGAAAAACCATTGCATTTTTTTTTGCTCTTTGAGGAATCTGGTAGAACACGTCGGCATGATCACCATGTCGGGTTTGTCCGCCTTGCGGTACGTTCCACGGTTTAAGTGCATCAAATACACCATCACTTTTTATAACCGAACCACCGGAAGAAAAGGCACCCTGATCAACAATTACCAGTGGTTTTTGATTAAATTTCTTCTGGGCATACGATGAGGTATAACCCATGATCAGCAAGCAAATTGAGCTAAAATAAATTTTAAATGGTTTTTTCATAATTGATCAGCTATCTTGCAGGCTGGTTAATCTTGGTGAAGGAAAGTGAACCCATTTTCCAGCTCCCACCTTTTTTAACATAAACTTCGGTTACAATGAACGGATTGGTAACCTCATTGCCGCCAACCACTGCAAGTAAGGTAATTCTATTCAAAAGTATCGCGGTGTTTTCGATTATTTTTACAGAAGCCTCATGTACTTCTGCTTTTTTGTACCAGATGCCTCCACCTTTAATTACACTTATTTCGCGGTCTTTTCCCCAGCTTCCACCCATGTGCACAAATACCGATTGTTCGTCAAATAGTTTTTCTAAAGCAGTTACATTTTTGTCAGCCATCCAAACCCATTTCTCTTTTGAAAGATTTAAGATTTCCTGTTCTGTCGTTGTAGGCGTTTTAATCGGTTGGCTTTGCGTTTGCGCTGTTGATATTTGAGTTAAGCCGATGAGTAGTAATCCAAAAATTAAAGTTTTCATGAGTTTAGGTGTTAGGTGATTATTGTTTTAAATTGTTGTATTCTGCATCGCTTACCCTTTGTAGCCAAACGGTTTTATTTTTTGCGCCGTTTGTACTTGCAGCAATGTAACTAAAGATGCTTTTAGGCGAAGCTCCATGCCAATGCGGTACGCCTGGAACACATTTGATTATATCTCCTTTGTGCACCACCTGAATAGCTTTTCCTTTTTCCTGGTAGTATCCTGTTCCTTCCGTAATTATTAAAATCTGTCCGGCCGGGTGGATGTGCCAATCCAGCTTTGCTCCCGGCGCAAAGGTTGCAGTTGCCAAAGCACAATCAATTACACTATCCGCTTTATTCAGTTCGGTAAGCCATACATCGCCGGTATGATTGTTCGTTTTTGAAATTTCTCCTCGTGGGAATATCGGAGTTTCCTGAGCCAGGCCACTTTTGGCCAACATCATTAAAAGAAACAGATAAAATACATTTTTCATAAATTTATTATATAATGTTAGTGATGTTCCAAATTTCAGCATACCTAACCATGATGAGGGTAGATGGATTCCTGTATTTATAACCAATATTACTGATTGGATGATAGATATGAAAAAAGTGGAGTCCGATTGTTTATTTTTGAGTAAGAAACGAGCACATGGAACAAATTGTAAACTTCAAGAAAATAAGTGAGTACAATGATTTTAATAATCAGGAGACTTTACATCCTCTAATTAGTGTTGTACATCTTGAAAATGCAGCCCCCCGTCAATTCAGGCGGTTGCAATATGATTTTTACACAATTTTTTTAAAGCAAATTAAATGTGGTGATCTAAGATATGGTTTAAATAACTATGATTATGAACAAGGTACATTGATATTTTTAGCACCTGGGCAGGTAATTGGCGACCATAAAGATGAGTATTATCAGCCTCAGGGAACGGCGCTTGTTTTTCATCCCGATTTGCTAAATGGTACGTCGTTGGCGAGAAATATAGACGATTATCATTTCTTTTCTTATGCCGTAAACGAAGCCTTGCATTTATCAGATCAGGAGCGAAAAATTATCATGGATTGTTTTGATAAAATAGAATATGAGCTAAAACGACCGATTGATAAGCACAGTAAAAAGCTGATTACCTCAAACGTTGAATTGTTCCTGAACTATTGCGATCGTTTCTACGACAGGCAGTTTATCACCAGAGATGATCTTAATAAGGGGATTTTAGAACGCTTTGAGAATTTTTTAAATGGCTATTTTACCTCAGAGAAGCCTTATACCATTGGATTGCCCTCAGTTGCCTATTGCGCTGATGAAATGCATCTTTCAGCGAATTACTTTGGAGACTTGATTAAAAAGGAAACCGGTAAATCTGCACAAGAGTATATCCAAAACAAAATTATCGATGTAGCCAAAAAGAAAATCTTCGATCATAGCAAAACCGTTAGCGAGATTGCCTATGAACTGGGATTTAAATATCCACAACATTTCATCAGGCTTTTTAAAAAACGGGTAGGGCATACTCCAAAAGAATATAGAAGTATAAACTAGTAACTTAAGTGCATCTGATATTCCCATTACTGTTTTATGTGATTCATCAGTCAAGTCAGATTGAATGCCCCTTAATTTGAGCGATAGACCATTATTTTCCAACTTTAGTAGCAGCGTCGTCATTCAAAACCCTCACCACAATGATGCGGTGAGGGTTTTGAATAGCTGGCAAGTATATTTAGCATATACTTGCGTAGTAAATGTTCAGTATAATTGTCGAGCCCCGCACAAACAGCAGACGGCTTTGCTCATCGTTTAAGTTTACTGAAAGCTTAAGCTTGCAACAATTGTATTAGTGCCTTCGCTGCCGGGCCAGCTGATAGAGGATTTTGTCCGGTAACCAGCAAACCATCAACTTCAATATGTGAAAGAAAAGGAACCAATGCTGTTTTTACTTCAGCGCCCAGTTCCTCTAATTTGGTTTGCAATAAATAAGGTACATTTCCGCTACGGCCCACCAAAGTTTCTTCAGTATTGCTAAAAGCAGCAATACGTTTGTTCTGTAACCACCCCTGACGTTGATTTTCTACACTGATTAAGGCAGCAGGTCCATGACAAACCAAAGCAACAGGCTTGCCTGAATCCAGAAACTCCAGAATCAAAAGTCCGCTGTTGTTATCTTTTGCGAGATCCCAGATTGGGCCATGTCCACCCGGATAAAAAACGGCATCATAAACCTCAGCTGCAAGCTGGTTGAGCGGAATAGTGTGCGAAAATGCATGTTTGGCTATTTCGTCGTCGCCAAACCTGCGGTTGGCACCTGTAATATGTTCCGTAAGTTCACTCATGGGGTCGACCGGTGGCCTGCCACCTTTAGGGCTACTAAGGGTAACGGTATAACCTGCATCAATAAACTCATAATAGGGGTCGGTAAACTCACCTAGCCATACTCCGGTTTTGCTATCGGTATTTTCCATCTCACTATGAGAAGTTAGTACCATTAAAATATTTTTATCCGCCATATTATTTTACATCATCAGCACTTAGTTCATTGCCTTCCTCATCTACCGACTGATGCGGATCCCAATGATTGGCATTATTATCAGCATAATTCTCCTGGGTCGAAGTTTTCTCCTGTTCTTTCGAATCTGCCTGATCTTTTTGTTCTTTGTCTTTTGGATCTTTCATGGTGTATATCATTTAACACACAACATCAGATAATGATAAAGGTTCGATGTAATTACGCCTGAGATTTGGATCAGATATTAAAGTAAACCAATAAAAGCTATTGTTTTATCTCAAACGATTTTAATGCGAATGGGCCCCTTGATGTGATTGACGTCGACGGGTAATCCTTTTTGGGTGATCAGCACCTTTCCCTGATGATGCAAGCCAATAGATGCCTCTACAACTTCTCCCATGTGAGCACGCCAGTTTTCAGGGAACAGCATCCTGGCAATTTCAGAAGGACAAGTCGTCTTTTCAGTACCACGTTGGGTAGCGACTGAAAGGATTTTTGCGGTGATAGCGGTATTGTTCTGCATATAGTTGAACAGGGAATTCAATGTTAGTATCGTACAGGAAACGATTCAGCTTTTGTTGATTAATGCAAAAACAGTTGTTCAATTATTCGAAACGGTCAATGATTGGATGGTCACCTTCCTTAGGAACTTCTTTTGAGGGATCATGATCCTGCATGGCTATTGCAGTTTCCAGCTGATTTTTCACGTCGGCCAGGTTTGAATTGGATTCGATTGCGGTGATCAAATCGTTAAAATTTTCGATGGTTGCTTCAATTAATACTTTCATAGCAAACGTTTAGCAAAAGACAAGCCAGTTAATTGAAATAAAACTGATTGCGATAGAAGTTGGAGACATCTATCGAAAAATTTATAAACCTGTTACTATTTCTGTACGTTAGGATGATGACCACTGTTCTTTCGCACTAAACTTTAATCATTCAAACATTTTTTTGCTTGAAAAGTAATTTCGATGTCTGAATTGTAATTAATAAGTCGACCGATAAAACATTCTCTTGTGGAAGGGGTTGATAATGTACTGAACAAACAGTAAGAAGAATTTTAGATCTTCCAGACTCATCAATAGTAGATAAAATGAAAAAAGTTGTGATTATAGGAGGCGGATTTGCAGGCCTCAACATTGCTAAAAAACTTTCCAAATCATCATCCCATCAGGTTACCCTGGTTGATCAGCATAATTACCATTTTTTTCCGCCATTACTTTATCAGGTGGCTACTGCATTTATCGAACCATCCAATATCAGCTATCCTTTTCGAAAGTTATTTCAGGAAAAAGGGATACGTTTTTTTATGGGAGAATTTCAGGAACTTCTTCCGGAGCAGAAAAAAATTGTGACGAGCAGTGGTTCGCTGGATTATGATGTATTGGTATTGGCTATGGGTGCTGAAACCAATTACTTTGGTAATGAGGAGATTAGTAAAAATGCCTTGCCGATGAAGAGCATAGAGGATGCTGTAGAAATGCGTAACCACATCCTGCTTCAACTGGAAAAAGCTGTTCGTGCTGAAAGTGCGGCAGAGAAAACAAGACTTTCAAATATTGTAATCGCTGGTGGTGGACCGACAGGCGTAGAGCTTGCCGGCATGATGGCCGAAATGGGTAGAAATATTTTAACCAAAGATTATCCGGAAGCTAATTTCAGATTGGGTAAAATTTACCTGGTAGATGGTTTGAAAACGCTGCTTGCACCGATGAGCCAAAAAAGCCAGAATGAAGCGATTAAAGTATTGAAAAATTTAGGTGTAGAGATATTGCTGGATCGGCTGGTTCAGGGTTATGATGGAAAAGAAGTTTCATTGTCTGACGGATCAAAAATTGAAGCAGCAACTTTAATATGGGCTTCGGGTGTAATGGCAAGGGCAGTAGAAGGGGTTCCAAAAGATGCTGTTGGAAAGGGGCGAAGGATTTTAGTAGATGCTCATAATAAAGTGAACGGACTAGATGATGTGTATGCCATTGGCGATCAGTGTTTGCAGCTTAGCGATGTAAAGTTTGCAAATGGACATCCTCAACTGGCGCAGGTTGCAATTCAACAAGGTGATTTGTTGGGCGAAAACCTAATTAATGTAGCTCTAGGCAAAATGATGGAGCCTTTTAAATATAACGATAAAGGTTCTATGGCTATTATTGCAAAATTTAAGGCCGTTGTCGATTTGCCGAAAGGCTTTTTTAAAGGTTTTTTTGCCTGGCTGGTTTGGTTATTTATTCACATTATCCCGATTGCGGGCTTCAGAAATAAGGCAAAATTAGCATTTAACTGGCTTTGGAGTTTTATCACAAATGATCCAACATTGAGATTGATCATCCGACCGGATAAGAAAGATTAATTTTTTTTTATGAATGTGCTACTTGTAATAGATCATCACGAGAAGATAGTTGAAATTTTACTAACTACGCCTTAAGGTTAGCTATTCAACTGATCGTAAAAGGCAAATCTATCACGAGATCAAACGTTTGCGTTGAAATAATTACAATGATGGTTTCATTAAACCAGAAAACGTTTCTACTTTAAGTTGAGAGGCTGTCAATGAATTCACAGCCTCTCTACGTGTCAAATTCTAGTGTTGCATTTTAGCGGGATCATCGTAATTTACCATCCAATTGATACCGAATTTATCTGTGAACATGCCAAAGTATGCACCCCAGAAGGTATCGGCCAGAGGCATGGTTACCTGTCCTCCGGCTGAAAGGCCACTAAATAGTTTATCTGCTTCATCTTTACTTTCAGCATCAATAGAAACCGAAAAATTATTGCCTTTTACAAATGATGATTCATATTGTTCGCTATTGTCGCTGCCCATTAACACTGAAGCGCCAGTAGGTAGTGAAACATGCATTACTTTATTTTTGTCGCCTTCCGGAACTTTATAGTCATCACTTTCAGGTACATCACCAAAGCGACCAATGTAAGTGAATTCCCCTCCGAATACCGATTTATAGAAATTGAATGCTTCCTCACAATTTCCATTGAAATTTAAGTAAGTGTTTGTTGTTGCCATTATTGTTTGTTGTTAATTTAAGTTTCAGTTAAGTCTAACGGTGTTGATCGATTAATACTGGGTTTCCATCCGGATCAGTTAAGGTAATATAAGCTGGTCCACTTTCACCTTTAGGGGTTTCATTTAGTTCCAGACCATTAGCCTTGAGTTGCTTGGCGATCTCACGAACATCTGTAAATTCTGCTGTGGGCTGTGCCTGCTGATCCCAGCCAGGATTAAACGTGAGCATATTTTTATCGAACATACCCTGAAAAAGGCCGATTACCTTATCCTCATTTCTTAACACAATCCAGTTCTGATTGATGTTGCCCCCAGTTTCAACAAAGCCCAGTTTTTCGTAAAATGCTTTGGAAGCGTGGATGTCTTTCACTGTAAGGCTCATGCAAAATGCGCCTAAATTTAAATTACTCATAAATAGTTTTCAGGATTTGGTTTCAAAGCCAAATTAACAAATTAGTGTTTGTATTCCAATTTTTGTTTGAATGAGCAAGCAAGGGTTAGCACAAGTAAGCGCCAGCAGATTCCAGGTTTAGAATTATTGATGCTAAAACTACAATGTGAATAAACGCAAGTGAATCAAAAACAAAAGCGCCAACCTATCTGGGTTAGCGCTTCGATTTAACAGTTATCTTTTATAATTCTAGTAATCTGATTTCAGATTTGGATTGCTTTTTTCTGCGGCCTCAATGGGTGTATAATCAGATAAAATTAATGCTTTGCCCTTCTTCACACAGACATCATGTTCAAAATGAACAGAAGGTTTGCCATCCTTAGTTCTTACCGTCCATCCATCTTTTTCGATATAAACATCTTTTTTACCCATATTAATCATTGGTTCGATGGCTAAAACCAGGTTTTCTTTAAGCATCAAACCAGAACCTCTTTTTCCATAGTTAGGCACTTGCGGATCTTCGTGCATGCTTTTACCCAAGCCATGACCAACAAAATCACGTACCACGCCATAACCTTGCTTTTCATTATGATTTTGAATGGCAAAACCGATATCGCCTAGTCTTTTTCCAACCACCGCTTCGTTTATGCCCACAAAAAGCGATTCTTTAGTAGTTCTAACCAAATCAACAATTTCTTTGCTTGCTTCGCCGATGATAAATGTATAAGCATGGTCGCCATGGTATTCATTTTTAATCACACCCACATCCACAGAAATGATATCGCCATCTTTCAATATTTCTTTACCAGGAAAACCGTGAACCACTACATCGTTTACTGAGGTAATGATATGATGAGGGAAACCACTATAATTGTAGAAAGATGGCACGGCGCCATGATCTAAAATAAATTCATTGGCAAGTTTGTCAATTTCAATGGTGGCCAAACCTGGGCGTAATATTTTAGCGATTTCAGATAGGGTTTCGCTTACCAAAAGTGCACTGATTCGCATCAGTTCCACTTGTTCGTCAGTTTTGTAGAAAATCATTGCCGCAAAATTACGAATTAGTTTTTTAATTGCTTAGTGCATTTAAAGCGTTACAAATTTTACACCCAAACTAAACCAACGCGAAGGAAGCGGAATGGCACCGATTTCGAAATATTGCGTATCGAAAATATTTTGTGCATCTAAATAAATAGTGAATTTATCGATAGCCTGGCTTAATCTAAAATCATTGATCCAGTAAGATTTACTGGTCATACGCTGGTTAAACCGGGTTGCCAGTAACACAGAAAAATTGTGATATTTAAAATCAAGGGTATTGGTCACCTGGTGTTTCAACGCAGAAAGCTGATACTTTGACGCCAATACCTGCGTCATGTTTTTAAATCTCGAATCGAGGTAGGAGTAAGCTAAATTAATATTGAACTTCGCGTAATCATTGATATCAACGCCATAGTTTGAACGGAAATTTATTCCCGGGGTAATCATCGAACCTACGTTGTTTGCCTGGAAAGGTTCGGTGGCCACCAGTCTGGTCCAATCAATAAAGTTGTCAATGCTTCTATAAAAAAAGCTGGTGTTGAATGTTAGTTGTCGTTGCATAAACTTTAAGCCAATTTCACTTTGGAAAGCATTTTCTGGCTTCACATCAGGGTTGCCAATATTCCCGGGGCGTTGGTTGAGGTACAAATCGGTAAATGAAGGAATACGCTGGCTGGTTCCGAGGCTACCGATCAACTTAAATTCATCTGTAAGCGCATAACTGGCATCGATACCCGGATAAATTTGCCATTTATATGAAGAGTTGTAATTGAGGTAGGCGCCAGCATTTACATTTAATTTCTCAAAAAAACTTGTGCGGTATTGAGCATAGAAACCAGCGTTTTCACGGCGATGATTGCCAATATTTGATGAATTGATGTCTTCACTTCTAATTTCGGCACCAAAGCCTAATTCACCATCGTTGGTTTTATAAGTGCTGGTTACTTCGGCCGCTAATGAATTTGTACTATGTTTGCTTACACCGGCATTCGGATTTACGTTGCCAAAGTAACGGTAGTTATCAAAATTATATCGGTAACTTAAACGTGGCAACAATGTCCAGCGATTTGATAAAATATGTTTGGATTGAATAGCAGCCAAGGTAGTTTGTACAGTTTCAATAGAATTTTTGTCTCCCGGAGCGGCGTAAAATCCATTGGCTCCGAATTCGTTTTTGGTATAACCAAAAGAAGCATTTAGCTCGTTCAAATCATCAAACTGAAAATTTCCCTGATAAAGCAATTTGGTGTTTTCAAACTGTGTGTTGAAGCGATAACCATTGCTCTGATCATGCGAACCAAAAAGCGAATGTTGCTGTTTTTCTTTGGCAAGCACTCCGCCTAACTGAACACCACCATTATAAAAGGTTTTTCCTGTTCCTTCTGTATCTTTTTCAAAGTTGGAGCCTGTATGTGCATCAACCAGTACACCTGATTTAGCTGGTCTTTTGGTGATGATATTGATGGCGCCTGTTAAACTATTAATACCATATATTCTTGCTGCCGGCCCGCGTACCACTTCGATTCTTTCAATCGCTTCAATCGGAATCGGGAGGTTTAACATATTGTGTGCTGTCTGGCTATCGATTATTTTGGTTCCGTTTAACAGTACCACGGTTTGCTCAAAACTTCCACCATCAATACTAATGTCGGCCTGTGCGCCAAACGGGCCTCTTTGCCTTAAATCAACCCCGTTTGCATATTGCAATAATTCCTGAATGCTGCGGGCAGGCAATTTGGCGATCATTTCCCTATCAATGATGTAAACATTTCTGTTTTGTTTGGAGATTGGTGTTTTGAAACCGTTTTCGGTGATCACCACATCATTGATCTTAATTACTGTATCTTGTTTCTGCTGCGCATATAAATTAGCGCTCAAAAACATCATCATGGCAAAATAAAATTTTCTCACTTGTTAATTTTTTTGCAAAAGTAGTATCTTGCCGTACCACTAAAGTATACCAGTTTAAATATAATGGATAGTCCGGTTCAAATTCCCTTCAAAAGTTTTATTCAACTTGATTCAAGTGCCTCAACACCAATATATCTACAAATTGTATTTGAATTTATTAAATCCATACAACTCGGTTTGTTACCCGAAGGCACAAAGCTTCCAGGTACCCGAATTCTCTGTAAACTTTTGGTGGTGAACCGGAATACGCTGATTAAAGCTTTTCAAGATTTAGAATCACAAGGCTTTATTGCTATTTCGCCGAGTAAAGGCACTTTTATTTTGTCTAGTCAAAAGCAAGCGCATCAAAAGGAAATTGGAGCTGCATCTCGAGCTTCAACTGCTAGCCATTTTAATTTCAAACGATCTACAATTCTTGAGGATCCGATTGAAGTAAGCGAACTGCCGCTTCAATTTAACGATGGCTTACCAGATGCAAGGCTGGTACATACCGACGTGCTGGCCAGTTTGTATGTATCTAAACTTAAGCGGAACAAAAACAAGAAGGTATGGGGGCAGGTGCAGCAACTAACCCGTCAGAATTTTAAAAAGCAATTTTCCAACTATTTAAATGTAACCAGGGGACTGAAGATTGCCGAAGCAAATTTACTAACCACAACCAATCATGAAATTGGCTTATATCTGGTACTAAAGTTATTGATTTCTGCTGGCGATAAAGTGGTGATTGCCTCGCCAGGTTACTACCAATCCAATATGAATATTTTGGATAGCGGTGCTGAAATTATCTCAGTTCCTGTTGATCAGGATGGTATTGATACTGTCCGGCTCAGAAAAATATGCGAATCAAACACCATCAGGCTACTTTACCTTACTTCTGTTTTTCATTATCCTACCACAATTGCGCTAAGTGCGAAACGACGAATTGAGCTACTGGAAATGGCCCGCCATTTCGGATTTATCATTGTTGAAGATGACTATGATTTTGATTTTCATTTTGATAACAATACGATACTTCCATTAGCAGCAATTGATTCAAACGATGTAGTGGTTTATATTGGTTCGTTTGCAAAATCCCTGCCATCAGGTTTTGGTTATGGTTTTGTTTCAGCGCCAGCAAATTTTATTGAAGAACTGGAAAAACATCAGCGTATTTTATCTTCGGGCGTAGATGTAATTAAGGAACAAGTGCTTGCCGATTGGATTCAGGAAGGAGAGGTGCACCGCCTATCAAAAAAAAATAAGAAAAATTATAAAGAACGACGGGATTACTTTGTAAAACTACTGGACGAAAAATTTAGGGGTAAGATAAACTTTCACATTCCGCACCGCGGATTAGCCGTATGGGTGCATTGGCTTGGGCAATTTAACTTAATCAAACTGCGTAAGAAATGCATGGAGAATGGATTGTTACTACCTAAAACGATATTATATCAAGATAAAAATTTAACTGCCAGTCGTTTAGGTTTTGGGAGTATGGATTTAAAAGAAATGGAAAAAGCTCTATCCGTTTTGTCGGATTCATTAGATGACTTATTGCGGCTAACTTAAGTCAATTGTTTTATTATCAGTATTTTGGATGTTATTATTATGATAATATCCTATATCTTATTGTAAAGATTATATAGTCTTTACATTCCTTCCGAAGTTAGATTTGTTTGGTCAATAACTTTACCAGAGAATACGATTTTCATTTGTAAAAAAAGTGATGCGTTTTTTTTGGATTGAAATTATAACTGTACTTTCAACGGTTATAGTTTTTTTAAAGTTTTTTAACCAAACCTAACCAATATTATAAATCATGAGCAAAAATTTACATGACAATCGTCTGTTCAAGACATTTGGAGTTCTCGGCTTAGCAGGAGGGATAGCATTGCTACCGTTCTTATCTCTCGCTGTGGAATCGCCAAAACTAACCACTTCCTTGTCGAAAATTAAACGAACAAAGGTATTTCCGGTAAAAGGAACCGTAGTAGATTCGAAAGGCGGTCCACTTCCTGGTGTGGTTGTTAAAGTTAAAGGTGGTGGTGCAGCAGTAGCTACAGATGCAAACGGAAATTTTACCCTTAATCTTGAAACCGGTAATGAAACGTTGGTTTTGAGTTTGGTTGGTTTTAAATCAGCCGAATTTCCTGTTAATGGAAAAAGTGAGGTTAAAATAGTAATGAATGAAGACATCGCCAACCTTGATGATGTAGTGGTGGTAGGTTATGGCACCGTGAAGAAGAAGGATTTAACTGGTGCTGTTTCGAGTGTGAAAAGCGAAGACATCACTTTAAATCCGGTAAGTAGCCCAATGGAGGCATTACAGGGCCGGGTAGCCGGTTTGGATATTCAGCGTACAAGCGGCCAATCTGGTCAATCGCCGAACGTTTTATTAAGGGGTAACCGCTCAATTACCGTCGGTTCAATTCCTGGCGCTTCACAAAATCCTTTATATGTGATTGATGGGATTATTGGAAATATCAACAGCTTAAATCCAAATGATATTGAGACCATTGACGTGTTAAAAGATGCATCATCTACCGCAATTTATGGTGTGGCAGGTGCCAATGGGGTAATTATGATTACCACCAAAAAGGCAAAAGCCGGAAAGGTTCAGGTTGATGTGGATACTTATTATGGTACTAACGGCCGGGCAGAGTTTCCAAAAGCGTTGATGGGTGATGCCTGGTTAACTTATGTTAATGAGCGTTACTTTACCGCCAACAACCGTTACCCTGCCAGCTTAACTGATGCAGGCGTACCCGCTGCCGGAATTACTGCCATCAATAATAATCAGTGGATCGACTGGGTAGATGAAACCTTACGCAATGGGTCACAACAAAACCACCACATTTCAATTCGAGGGGGTTCAGAAAAAGTTCAAGGCTACATGTCTTTGGGTTACATTCAGGAAAAAGGTATTTATCAGGGTGATGAATCCAAATTCTATAATGTTCGTGGTGGTGTTGACGTTAATTTTAACAAATATTTTAAAGCCGGATTGCAAACTACTGTAAACCTGAGAAATGGTGATCAAACCAATAGCCGTATCAATAAAGCATTCGGAGTTTATCCCTTAGGTGCTGCTTACAATGCGGATGGGTCAGTAAATGCATTGCCACTTACAGGTGTTTCAGCAGTAAGTCCGATAGCCAATTATGCTGACGGTGTGTTCATCAACAATACGAAAAGCCTTTTCCTGGCCGTAAACCCTTATGTAGAATTTACGCCTGTTAAAAATCTTTCTATTCGTTCAAACCTTGGTTTAACTCTTTCTGCTAACCGACAGGGTACTTTCGCGAACGAGCGATCATATAACATTCTTTCAGAAGGCAGGACCGCAAAAGAGGCCAGTTACGAAAACAATATCGCTTACAACTATTTGTGGGAAAACGTCATCAACTATAACTTAACGCTTGCCAACGACCATCAATTTACTGTAACCGGAATTACCTCGTTCGAAGATAGAAGAGGAGAACGTTCTTTCATTTTTGGTACCGGACTGGAATTTGATGATTACGAATTCTATAATCTGGCTGCCGCTACGTTATCTACCACCAAGGCAACGGGTTACACGCAACAAAATAGAATGTCGTTTGCCGGAAGAATTAACTACAGCTACAAAGGCAAATACCTCTTTCAGGCTTCAAACCGTTGGGATGGCGTTTCTCAGCTGATCGATAAATGGTCGACTTTTCCATCTGTTTCTGCTGCATGGCGCATCAGTGATGAGAAATTTATGGAGTTTAGCAAAGCTTACGTAACCAATCTTAAGTTGAGAGCAGGTTATGGTGTGGCCGGAAATCCAAACATCCCTGCTTACAATAACAGTACTTTGGTGGCTTCCAGATCAGGAGATTTTCCGCTTACCTTAGGCGGTTCAACAGCATTACCGCTATATTCAACCAATCGTGCTTTAGGCAACGAAGCCTTAACCTGGGAACGTTCTTACAATTTCAACCTGGGCTTAGATTTTACTTTGTTTAACGGAAGGGTTGATTTTGCCGGAGAATATTTCCACACCAAATCAAAAGGGGTTTTATATCCCAGAAATCTTCCACCAACAGATGGCGGTTATGATGCGAAAAATCAATATTTTATCTATGCCAATATCGGAGAAACAAAAAATCAAGGTATTGAGTTAACCATCAATAGCCGAAATATTGATACCAAAGATTTCAGGTGGAATTCAGCATTTACTTTTACCAGAGCCACAGAAGAACTAACCAAACTTGATTTAGGCAATTCAGTTGCCACTACCGCATTAATTACCAATAACCTTTTTGTTGGAAGTCAACTGCCTCAAACGGTAATTTATGGGTATAAAAAATTAGGGATCTGGCAGTTAGGAGAAGAGACTGAAGCAGCTAAATATGGTGCCAAACCTGGTGACATTAAATTAGCAACAGTACCTAGAACAGATGCTTCTGGTGTTAGCGATAATGGTGTACACCCTTACTCAGCTTCTGATCGAATGATTCTTGGGCATAACACCCCAGATTTTAGTTTGGGCTTACAAAATACTTTTGCTTACAAAGGATTTGACTTAACCGTATTTATGACCATGCGTTACGGACAAACCATTAATGCACAATTATTGGGTTATTGGAATACAGTTGCACAACCTGAAACTTACAATTACTGGACACCCTCAAACCCTACGAACGATTTTCCAAGACCAACTACCGGAACGAGTTTAAGTAACACCTTCATCAGTGCTTTATCAATTGTAGATGGATCGTATTTCAAGGTAAAAAACATTACCCTGGGATACACCTTGCCTGGAAAAATTAGCAGCAAAGCTGGATTTAGCCGCATTAGATTCTACGGCACTGCTTACAATAGCTTCGTATTTGCTAAAAGCGATTTACTTAAAAATATTGATCCTGAAACAGCTGGAAACGACAGTTTTCCATTATACAGACAAATGGTTTTTGGATTAAACGCCTCATTTTAATTTTAAATAAAAAGGAAATGAAAACATTATATAAATATTCGTTAGGCTTAATCGTTGTATTTTCGCTTAGCACCACTTCATGCAAAAAATACCTTGATGAAGTAAATCCTGGAGCGACTACTTTAGAGACTGCCTATACCAACAAATCTGGATGGGAAGGATTAATCAATACCATTTACGTTGATAATTATTTCTTCTACGGGAAGGTAGATTTTATTGGTCCATCAGAAATGGGTACAGACTTATGGATCAACTATGCTGGTTCTGATATCGGTATCACCACTTATGATAATACCTTAAATACAAATTTAGGTACGCTTAAAACTGTTTGGGGTGGTTGTTACTCGGCCATCGGCCTTGCAAATACAGCCATTGAATTTAGTTCAAAAGTTAAAGGTTATAGCTCACAAGCCGATATTGATGCAAAAGTTGCTGAAGCTTATTTCTGGAGAGCCTGGGCTTATTTCAATCTGGTAGAGCAGTTTGGTCCAGTTTACCTCACTACAAAATCAGCTGCAACTGAGGGAAATAACATCCAGCCAAAAAGAAGTACTGAAAAGGAGATTTACGATGTAATCATCTCTGATTTGAAGTTTGCCTGCGAGAAATTGCCAATTACCCAGGGTGCTTTAAGAGGGCGTATTGCTAGAAAGGCTGCCTATGCGATGCTGGCAAAAGTATATTTGCAGCGCACACGTTTAGGCGAAAAGGAGCAATATGCGCAATTAGCCTTAACAACAGCTGAAGAATTGATAAACAACCCTGCAAAATATAATGCAGCATTGTACCTCAGCGATGCTACGCGTTCTGGCTTTGCCAAAGCGTTTGATTTGAAAAACAATAAAAGTAACACCGAATTCCTTTTCCTACAGGCAATTGATGTTTCTGGTTTAAATCCTGAAGGATTCAACAGAGGTCGTACCCGCCAATACTATTTACCTGATTTAGGCGGTAGGGGTGCAGAATGGGGAACAATTGAAACTACTGTGCTTTACGGCCGATCAAATTCAAAACAATATAAGCCGACAAAATACCTGTTAACAAATATTTTCGATCCTAGGGAAAATACACCGGATACCAGGTTTGCAAATACGTTCACATACAAGTTTTATGCAAGTGCCGATAAAGTAATTACTGCTGCACTGGCCACGGCTTATCAAAAAGATCCATCTATTGTTGGTAAAACCATTTTGAGTACCAGGCAGGCTTACACCGGACCCGATTATTTTCTGGCTTCAGGCGGTACTTTTGAGGAGGAGAAAAACATGGCCAACGATGTAGGTCTTTCAGTTTTTACACCGAACTGGACTATTCCCACTGCTGATAAGAGAAAAATTCCGGCGCTGGTTGCCGATCCTAATGATCTTTTCGATCCGGCAACAAATAACTATAAGTTGCCAGCATCGTTTCCGAATGAGCCGAGTTTAATAAATATATTCCCGGCGTTTAAAAAATTCTCAGGTAAGATGTATGCGCAATCTAATCAGAACTGGTTAGGCGATATTCCAATTATCCGCTTAGGCGAGGTTTACTTAATTGCAGCTGAAGCAGCCATCCTGGCGAACAACGATCTTCTGAAAGCATCAAACTATGTCAACGTAATCCGTAAACGTGCTGCCATCACCAGCCGTGAGAACGAAATGTTGGCTACACCAGCTGAAATGAACGTTGCTTATATTTTAAAGGAGCGAGGTCGCGAACTGGCTGGTGAGCATACCCGTTGGATTGATTTGAAAAGAACAGGAAATTTATCAACTGCATATTTTCAGCAAACTAATCCAATCATTGCGCCAAACTTTGATCCAAAAAAACATACCGTTAGGCCAATTCCACAATACTTTTTGGATGCCATTACCAATGCTGATGAATTTGGGAATAATGGTTATTAGTTAATTTATTTAGGTTAAGTACCAGATTAAGCCGTAGCGATTGAGATTGCTACGGCTTTTATTTTGTAACAAATTTCCATAGTCAACCGTTTGCGCAAAAATAGGTGTCTGCTTTTATGATCCAGAGCATTACTTTTATGATAAGTTTATTCTGTTTATGAAACTAAAATTCTTTAAGGCCATTTTAATTGCCGCAATCTTATTTTTCGTTTTCCAATCAAATGAAGCCGCTGCAGGTGTAACGCTTCAGACGTTAATGATGGATCATTTGGCCGGAGAGGTGCTTACTGTTAAACAAATTAACGGAACCACTATTGAACTGCAGCTATCTAACAAACAACGATTAACCATTGATTTCTACGGTGAAAATATTTTCAGGGTATTCCAGGATGAAGATGGTGGTTTTATCCGCAGTCCTGAAGCAAAGCCTGCCGCTGAGATACTGGTCGAAAATCCAAGGAAGCGTATTGCTAAACTTTCGCTTCAAGACGAGAATGGCACAATTAATATCAAAACCTCAAAAATTGAAGTTCAAATTGATAAAAAAAGCAGTTTGATTAAGATTTTGAACTTAGAAAATAAAGCCGTGGTGCTTGAACAAAGCTCACCAATTATACTCGATAAAAATTCAGCAAGCATTGCTTTGAAAGAAGATACCGGCGAATTTTTCTATGGTGGAGGTGTTCAAAATGGTCGGTTCTCCCATAAAGGAAAAGCGATTTCAATTGAAAATCAGAACAGCTGGACAGATGGCGGCGTAGCTTCTCCAACGCCATTTTATTGGTCTACAAAAGGTTACGGAATCATGTGGTATACCTTTTCAAAAGGGAGATATGATTTTGGTTTAAAAGAAAAAGGCGTGGTGCATCTTGCTCACGAAACGAGCTATTTAGATCTATTTATCATGGTTGATGCTGGAGCAAAGGAACTTTTGAATGATTATTATCAACTTACCGGAAATCCGGTATTGATTCCAAAGTTTGGTTTCTATGAAGGACATCTTAACGCTTATAACCGTGATTTCTGGAAAGAAGATGAAAAAGGAATTTTGTTTGAAGATGGTAAAAGATATAAAGAAAGTCAGAAAGCTAATGGCGGTATTCGCGAATCGCTAAATGGAGAAAAAAATAATTACCAGTTTTCTGCCCGGGCAGTTATTGATCGATATGAGAAACATGATATGCCATTCGGTTGGATTTTACCTAACGATGGCTATGGTGCAGGTTACGGACAAACACAAAGTTTGGAGGGGAATGTCCAGAATTTAAAAGATTTAGGCGATTATGCCCGAAACAAGGGCGTAGAAATTGGTCTCTGGACACAGTCTGATTTACACCCGAAAGAAGGGATTAGTCCATTGTTGCAACGCGATATTGTTCGTGAGGTAAGAGATGCAGGTGTTAGGGTTTTGAAAACTGATGTCGCCTGGGTAGGCGCAGGCTATTCTTTCGGCTTAAATGGCGTAGCCGATGTAGCGAGAACAATGCCTTACTACGGGAACAATGATCGGCCATTTATTATTTCGCTTGATGGCTGGGCAGGAACACAGCGTTATGCCACCATCTGGTCGGGCGACCAAACCGGTGGCTTATGGGAATATATTCGTTTTCACATTCCAACTTATATTGGGTCGGGCCTTTCTGGTCAGCCCAATATCACTTCAGATATGGACGGAATTTTCGGAGGCAAAAATCTACCAGTAAATACCCGCGATTTTCAATGGAAAACATTTACACCCATGCAGCTAAACATGGATGGATGGGGTTCAAATGAGAAGTATCCGCAGGCTTTAGGCGAGCCAGTTACTTCCATCAACCGAAATTATCTGAAGCTGAAATCATCACTTTTGCCTTACAGTTATAGTATTGCCAGAGAAGCAGTGGATGGACTCCCAATCATCAGGGCAATGTTTTTGGCCGATCCTAATGCCTATACGCATGGTACTGCTTCCCAGTATCAGTTTATGTATGGCCCGAGCTTTTTAGTTGCGCCGATTTATCAGGAAACTAAAATGGATAAAGATGGTAATGACATCAGAAATGGGATTTATCTGCCAAAAGGAATCTGGATTGACTATTTTTCCGGCAATCAATATCTGGGAGACCGTGTGATTAACAATTTCGATGCACCATTGTGGAAATTGCCCGTTTTTGTGAAGGCAGGTTCCATTATTCCAGTAACTGCGGCGAATAACAATGTCAAGCAAATCAAAAGCAATACCCGTATCTACGAAGTTTATCCGTTTGAAAAAAGCTCCTTTTTAGAATATGATGATGATGGAACAACCGAGGCTTATCAATCAGGAAAAGCGGCAACTACCCTAATTGAATCTGATGTAAACAATGCGGTAAACCTGATCCATATCAATGTCACGAAGGGTAATTTCGATGGTTTTGTTGCCGATAAAACAACTGAAGTGCGTGTTAATGTAACGGCAAAGCCAAGCCGTATAGCTGTAAAAGTTGGGAAAAGCAAAATAAAATTAACCGAGGTATTATCCAAAGAAGAATTTCTTAAAAACGAAAATGTGTTTTTTTATGAAGAGAAGCCAAATCTAAATCAGTTTAGTAGTAAGGGATCAGATTTTGAAAAAGTTCAAATCATAAAAAATCCACTGGTATTAGTGAAACTTGCTGCCACAAATATTCTAAAGAATGATATTGTTCTGGAGATTAAAGGATTTAAATCTGAGTCGAGTGATCAGCTTCTGGTTTCAAAAGGATCGCTTAATGCTCCACAAAATTTCAAAGTTAATGAGAGTTCTCGGACAGCATTTAGCTTTAAACCAGGATGGGATAAAGTTCAGAATGCTGATTATTATGAAATTCTTTTCCAGGAAATGCTCTATTCTACGGTAAAAGATACCACGCTTTTGTTCGAGGGTTTGATTCCGGAAACAAAATACTTACTCAAATTAAGGGCTGTGAATAAAGATGGGGTTTCGAAATGGACGGAATTGGATGTTACCACTGCTGCCAATCCCTTGCAATACGCAATCAAAGGTATCAATGCAAAAACCACTGCTGAAAATCAGGGTGGAGAGGGGATTTCAAAACTTTTTGATTTCGATGAATCAAATATCTGGCATACGAAATGGGGTGTAAAATCAGATCCTTTCGAAATGATTATAGATTTAAAAGGCGTGAACAAGTTGGATCGTTTAAGCTATTTACCGCGTCAGGGTGGAGGAAACGGAACATTAATGAAAGGCAGCGTGTTTTATAGCGAAGATAAAACCGCCTGGACAAAGGTTAACGACTTTGACTGGAAAAACAATGGTGACCCGAAAATTATCTCCTTCAACGGAAATCCGGCAGCCCGTTATCTGAAAATCGCAGTGGAAAAAGGAGCGGGAGGTTTTGGCTCCGGACGGGAATTGTACATTTTCAGGGTTCCTGGAAGTGAGGCTTCAATCGCCGGCGATATTAATAATGATAAAATCATCGATCGTAATGACCTTACATCATACAGCAATTATACAGGATTGAGAAAAGGTGATGCTGATTTCGAAGGTTACATCAGCAAGGGTGATATTAATAAAAATGGATTAATTGATGCCTTTGATATTTCGAATGTTGCGACGCAGCTCGATGGTGGCGTAAGGATATCTGCGAAAGCTGAATTAGATGGAAAAGTTGTTTTAAATGTGTCGAAATCAGTTTTTCAAAAGGATGAGATCGTAGAAATTAAAGTAAAGGGCATTGGCTTAAAAGATGTAAATGCTTTGAGCTTTGCTTTGCCATACGATAGCAAAGATTATGAATATGTGGGTGTTGATACGATCGCTACAAAATCAATGGAAAACCTAACTTATGATCGTTTGCATGCAGATGGCAGTAAAGTACTTTATCCAACGTTTGTAAATATTGGAAACAAAGCCACGTTAAAAGGTAATGAAGATTTATTTGTAGTTAAATTTAAGGCCAAACGGAGGGTTACCTTCAGTGTAAAAATGAATAAAGGAATATTGGTTGATCAATCGCTTTCATCAATGAAGATGTAGTAAAGAAAGCGTCTTCATTAGTAAGTGAAGGCGCTTTTATATCACTTATTTGGGAAGGCAAATGGAAACGGTTGTACCTTGCTTCAGTACAGAATCTACCTTAATGCTTCCTCTCATTTTACCAACTAAGCTGCTTACAGCATCTAAACCCAAACCGTTTCCTTTGCGGTTAAACCGATCGTGCTCCTGCACTGTAAAACCTTCGAAAAATATCTTTTCAAGATTCTCTTCAGAGATGCCTCTGCCATTATCTTTCACCTGAAGTACATATTGGTCTTCAGCTAAAGCACAGGAAACCTGAATTTCCGGTTTATCTTTATCATTGTAGCGAATGGCGTTGGTGAGCAAATTCAACATAATTTGTTCAATCGCAATTTTCGATGTATGAATGTTGATCCGTTCAGGCATGCTGATGTTAAAATCTTTTGGTACGTTCAGCATCGGGATTAAATTTTCGAGCAATAACCTGAAATCAATTGTTTCTTGTTTTTCGAGTAATGTTGATGGTGCTTTTGAATAATCAAGCATATCATCCACATAATTAACAAGGTTTTTGGCAGAGCGTAAAGCAATCTGAATCAATCTCACAGCTTTTTCATCTCCTTCGGCATCAAAGCGCTTACGTAATGATTCAGCAGAAAGAATAATGCTCGCCAGCGGATTTTTAATATCGTGTGCTACCCGTTGTGCAAACTTTTCAATAAACAGATTTGATTCACTTAGGGCTGTATTAACTTTTTCCAATTCGCTGACTTTTCTTCGCAACTCCAGCTGATGCTGTGCTTGTCGGGCCAAAATTTTAAGTGCATTGATCTGGCTTTCACTTAATCCTTTTTCTTCATGATCAATTACACATAAGGTGCCCAGGGCATAGCCTTCGGGGTTTATTAAAGGAACGCCGGCATAAAAAACAATATCCGGGTGGCCGGTAACCAATGGGTTTTCAACAAAGCGATGATCTTGCGTTGCATTATTTACAATCATAATATCGCCATTGCCGGCAATTGAATGCGAACAAAAGGCAACTTCTCTCGCCGTCTGTTTAATATCAGTACCGAAGCCAGATTTGAACCATTGCGTATCTTCCCCTAAAATTGTGACTAAAGCAATAGGTGTTTGGCAAATTTCAGCTGCCAAACGCGTTAGATCATCAAAGTCACAATCTTTTCCACTACCTAAAATGTTGTAAGCCCCCAATGCAGAAAGTCGTTCATTTTCGTTTGGTGGCAAGGGATAGATGATCATAGAGTGCTTTAAAATTATTGCGCTTAAAGGTAAACTAAATAACCGAAGATTTGTTTTAGCCAAACTTTCTTAAATTCACAAAAGAACCCCTTAAAGTTTTAGAAATGCATCTAACAGAGACGGTAGATCAATCACAGCTTTTTATGAAGCGGGTTTATAACTACCTATCGAAAAGGAAATTAGTTGCTGCCTATCAGTTTTAAGCTATTGAGAAAGTAAGAGTTTCTCAAGTTTGTTAGGTCAGGTTTTTCTGCATAAAGTTTACGGCGTTTTCGTACATCAGCTTGGCTACAATTTTCTCAGTGCTTAAGCCTAAATCAATTTGTTTTTGTTTGGCACCGGTATCCAGCGCTTTAGTCAGTGCCAGTGCGAAACTATCAAACTCTGTAACATTTCTACAGCAGTCAATGGCTTCGACCAGTCCATCGAAGTCAGAACCAATACATATATTATTCCATGGCATCTGCATGTCTTCCCATTCGGTAATTTGATATATTCTGAGCAAGTGGTTGACAATTAAGCGCAAATGGTAATTATAGTTTTTTCTAAAAGGACCATCAGTTGTTCTTTGCGAAATGATATCATTTAATTCATCTTCTCCTTCTTTCAAATCTTCAAGGTCTTCTGGCTCGGGATTATTGGCATTGATTTTAGTATCTCCATTGTTAATTATGCCTTCTTGCAAATTTTTGCAGAGCAGTTCAATTTGCTGATCAGCATTTTCCGACATTAACAGTTCAAATTCTTCGTGGCTGTAGAAATCTTTCTGTATGCTGCCGGGTTTATCTTTCCCACCTAAAATCCTAACATCAAGTGATAGGCCGATCAATCCATCGCTTTCCAAAATCTCTCTCACATCTTCATTGTATAAATTAATAGAAAGAGGGTAAAAATATGTATCGTCAAAAATACCGGCATTTTTTAGCCAGTGAACTTTATATCCATAGCTTTTTTTTATTGGGTTGATGACATCCTGGTTAAAGAAATTCCATGAGTTACCAACTAAACCAACGTGGCTTGCAATAATAGGTTTCCGGAGAAGGTAACCTCTTTTTCGGAGTTGATAGAAAATCCTTCTTGATACCAAACTCATGTGTTTAATATCAATGAGTACGCCGTTCTGATAGGCATTTTCAACTATTCTTTTTCCATAAGGGCTAAACCCAATTCCTTTTGGCAGAAGCGGCCCCTTGGTTAAAATTTTATTGCCATAAGCATGGGTGATAAATTCATTTGGTGTTAAATGAGTAGGAGTAAAGTATAAGATTTTATATCCTTTTGCAACAAACGCATTGAAATTATCTATTACTTTTTCAATATCCTTTACGCGGTTATTTAAATCATAAAACGTATGTCCGCCTTCTATGTTTAAAACAATGTGAAGGGTATCGAAATCTTCTGGGTTATAATCGTGTATGCTTGTTAGCAATTTTAATTTTTTAGTTGGGTTGATGTCATCCTCCGCTCGTGGGGCAGCAGTAATATTCAAAAATTCCTGATGAAAAGTTTCCTGATAGGAAGCAGTTAATGTGTACATCTCTCTCAGGCGATCAGCGTTAATTAGCGTTGGAAACAAAAATTTTGCAGCAATTTTTAGGAGTACCTGATCTATCATTCCAATTTCAGGCGGATGGAGCGTTAAACAAATCAAATTGATATTCCCTTTCTCAAACAATAATTTAAGTGATGCCTGAGATTCTAAAATATTGCCGAGTATTCCATCTTTTGGAGAAAGTGTTCGCCATGCTGAAAGCTGATTTCCATTTTGAGGAAGAAACAATGTTTTCAATCCTGGGTGGCTGTGTAGATCAAAAAAGGCCATAATTAAATCAATCCGTCAATAATTAAACCATCGGTTAATCCTTATTCCATTTCATTAGTTCGTTCCGAAAATGTTATTTTCCCCTCAAGGATTTTAAAAAACGCACTAATTTATCTACAAATAAATTTTATTACAATACTGGTTTTTAAGTATTTATGTCTGATTTTATTTGTCTGTCTAAATAATAACACTCCTGTAAATGTTTATGCGTGTTCCCTTCGCGGAAAATCGAATCTATCTGTTTTTGATGTCTCAAGATTAATTGAGTAGTTTTTACATTTTACTTTAATCAGCGATTTATGCGCCACAACTGTATAAATTGTACCAATAAAATGTGAACCTCGGCCAATCTTATGAAACAAAAATATTTATAGCTGTTACGGTAAATGATTATCCCCAGCTGGCAAGGTGATAAGCAAACGGAGGACAAAAAAGGGCCAAAACAAGAACAGGGACTAACCCTTAGGTTATTCCCCGATTCTAAATTAACGCTTCTTAAACGAATATATATCTATTTCATTTACCCGCAAATTCTGAGTAAAACATGGAAATTGGTTGATTAGGTTTATGCCTGTAGCAATTTCCATTATAAATTTTTTGTGTGTAAAAGGTTTTAAGTTGATGTAAATGTTACCAACTCATTAATTCATTTGATATTTTGTTTTAGAAAATCCTGAGGATTATAAAATCGTTCATTGAGCTGAGCATTGTTAAAGGTTAACCAACTGGCACAGCCATAATCATCAAATTTTTTCCTGATTTCCAGATGGAGATGATGATAATCGCCCCCATATATCTTGCTTTCTTCTTTAGTAAATAAACGGGCCAGTTTGGTGTTCTGGTCAACTTGTTTTCCATTACTTACATAAACTTCTTTTAAGTGTTTGTAACTGGTAAACATAGTTTTGCCGTCTTTCATAGTATGACGAACAACAACCGTTTTTTGATTTTCGCCCAGGTGAACCGAACAAACCACTCCATTCGCCATCGCATAAACTGGTATTAATTTAGCCTTTGGTTTTACAGGGTTAATATCTATAGCGGTATGGATATGACCCTTGTAGTAGCTATCTCTATGATCGCCAAAAATACTAATGATGCTGATATTTCGTGTGTTGATGCGGTCAGCTACATCAAATGGAAGAAACCATTTATCGGCAGTTTTCTGTGGTGCAACATCCGAATAATAAGGTTTCCAACGATCCCGGTCCTTTTCAATGCTTGGTGCCTCTAAAACTGATAATGAGCATAGAAGAAGTAAAACAAATTTCATCTGGTCATAATTTCAGAACAAGATACCATTTATCGATTAAATTATCTACTATACTTTTAGTTACAGCTGTGGTAATTAAACTTTTCTTTTCAATTCTATCACCGTAATTTCTGGCCAGATACCAACTCTGCCCGAAAAGCCAATGAAACCAAAACCTCTGTTTACATTTAGATATCGACCATTTTCAGATTTAATTCCCGCCCAATGCTTGTAGCGGTATTTAACCGGACTCCATTTTATGCCAAAAGCTTCAATGCCAAATTGCATGCCATGGGTGTGCCCAGCCAAAGCCAGTTGAATTTTAGAAGGATTATTCTTTACCTGTGCTTCCCAGTGAGAAGGATCGTGAGACAGTAATACTTTAAAATCTGTTGCCGAGGTACCTGCCAATGCCTTTTGCAAATCTCCACGTTCCCCAAACCCAAGTCCCCAGTTTTCAATTCCAGCGAGGATTATTTTCTCTCCATCTTTGGTCAATTCAACATGTTCATCAAGTAAAAGTCTAAATCCAAGTGCTGCATGGTGAGCTTTTAACTGCTGCAAATTATTTGTTTTATCAGTTTCTGATGGCCATTTCACGTAGTCGCCATAATCGTGATTTCCTAAAACTGAAAACTGACCGAAAGGTGCTTTAATTTGAGAAAAGTGGCCAATGTAGGGAACAATTTCAGATGCGGCATTATTAACCAGATCTCCGGTAAAGACAAATAAATCGCTTTTTTGTGCATTAATAAGATCTATTCCCTTCTGAACTTGTTTGGGCTTGGTAAAGCTTCCTGCATGCACATCAGAAATTTGAGTGATAGTAAAACCGTCGAAACTTTTAGGCAAGTCATCGAAATATAAAGTGTGTTTGATAACTCTGTAGGCGTATTTACCTCTTATTATTCCGAAGATAAATAACACCACGGTTAAGCAAAACATGATGAAGGCAAAATCTACCCAGTAAACATTTCTGCCTAAAGCCTGATAACCTTGCGGTTCGAAGCTGGAAGGTATCGATAATAAAAAGCCAAATACATCGCCAATGAGCAGAAAAAATGCGAAAACCACCTCGGCAGTGAGCATAATTAAAAATACATGTGTAATGATTTGAAAAAATTTACTCATGCCGTGCGCCCGCATCTGGCTAATTGCAAAAAACAGCGCTACTGTTAATGATATTACAAATACCCAAAAAAACGGAGCGAAAGAAGCAGACGGGCTAAAGGTGCCAAAACCCGAAAGCACGTAGGCATTCAGGGCAAAAAAAACTAAAATAATGACGAGTATAGGGAAGATGTTAATCTTTCTTTTCATAAATAATAAGCTAAATGGCCGTAAAAATAGATTTTAAACTACGATTAATTCGATCAAAACTAATCCGTTAAAATATTTTTACGATAGTTTGATTAAGTTACTAATCAACTTTTGTCCATTTAATCATTACGGAACGAATATCATCTAGAGTAAATGGTTTAGGTAGGAAATCTTTCATTCCAGCATTCAGGCATTTGTATTTATCTTCCTGCATAGCATTGGCGCTGCACCCAATTATTACCGGTGGGGTAATATCTTTGTTTTTGTAAAGTTCTAAAATTTCAATTGTTGCGGCTACGCCATCCATGTGTGGCATTTGCATATCCATCAAAACAATGTTGTAGTGAACATCTTTCGCCATCTCTAAGGCCTGAATACCATCACTGGCAATACTAAATTTATAGCCAGCTTTTTCAAGCATTTTTGAGGTAATCATCTGGTTAAAAATGTTGTCTTCCGCAATAAGAATGTGTATGCCCGCAATAGGCAACGAATTGTTATTCGTTTTTGGATGATGCGGTTTTGATATTTTATTGTTGTAATGTTGCTCAATCAAGGCTTTGAACGTAAATTCTGAACCCATGCGAGGTTCGCTGACCGCTGAAATATTGCCACCCATCATTTCTGCAAGTTTTCTGCAAATGGCCAGGCCTAAGCCAGCTCCACCAAATTTTCTGGTAAGCGATGGATTAATCTGAGAAAATGGTCGAAAAAGCTTTTCCATGTCTTCCTGATCAATTCCTATTCCTGTATCTTTAATAGATGAAATCAGCGTGTTACTTTCTGAAGAAAATATGACGTTCAACCTCACGTAGCCAACCTCTGTGAACTTTATCGCATTGCTAAGCAGGTTGATGATGATTTGTTTGTATCGAATTTCATCAGCGATAACGATATCAGGTACATCTTTGGCTACTTCGATTAATAATTGTACGTTTTTGCTATTGAATAGTGGCCTGATGATATTTTCTGCGTCCTTTATACAATTTCGAAAGTTAAAGGGATGGTTATGGATTTCCATTTTATTGGCTTCAATTTTCGAAATGTCAAGCAAATCATTCACAATATCAATCATGATGCTATTACTGGCCTGCAATGTATTAAGCAGCTCCGATTGTTCGTCATCCAGTTTGGTTAATTTTAAAAGTTCGGAAGCGCCAATGATCCCATTAAGTGGCGTTCTGATCTCATGGCTCATGTTGGTCAAAAAAGTTGACTTGGCAATTGTTGCTGACTCAGCCGCTTCTTTGGCGAGAATTAAATTTTGTTGGGAAGCTTCTAATCGTTCTTTGTTTTTTAGAAGCAAAAACTGATCAAACTCTGCCACTTTTCTATAAAAAACAAGCATCAGAATCATCATAAATGAGATATTGAAAAACGCACAGATTAAATCGAAACTTCTTGTTGCTTCATTAGGGTAGGGTGTAATTAGCGAAGGAAAAATATTTTCGAAAACCAGACAAAGCATTGCTGTCGCAGAAAATATCAAAATAAACCAACCTGTATATCTTTTCGACAATGAAAGAATGCCCACGCTGAGGTAAAATATTAAGAATACCGGTGTAGAACCCAGCGATCCACCGTTTAAGAACCAGGCGGGGAACATGGTAGCACAGTTAAACATAAAATACCAGAAGCGGCCGCTTTCTGAAACCCTATCTTTTAACGCGTAGTAGTAAAATGAAAAATGGATAATAAGATTAAACGTGATGGAAAGATTTACTGTCCAGGATAATCCAATAATAAAATTTGAGATGATACTGATTATCGAAACGATAATAAGACATAAACACAATACAGCAAACAATTTAGATTCAATGCTTATTTTGCGATCTCTGATGTTTAAAAAATCAATGTTTTTCAGCATTAACTATAATGTATGTGCGCAAAGATAAACTTTTTTGGTAAATGATGATAAATGGTTTATTGGATCAATACCCGATGTTTCATATTTTACTTTCTTTTATTAGCTTTGTACAAATATGCTATCAAAAAAGACTAAATACGCCATAAAAGCACTAGTTGCACTTGGCAAAAATGTAGAAAAACCACCTATGCAAATCTCAAAGATTGCTGAGGAGGAGCATATCCCTAAAAAGTTTTTAGAACAAATCCTGCTAGATTTACGCAACGCCGGCTTTTTGTATAGTAAAAAAGGTGCTGGCGGCGGTTACAGTTTAAACAAGAAACCTGAAGAAATTCTTTTAGTTCAGGTGATGAGGGTAACCGATGGTCCAATTGCGATGGTTCCGTGTGCCAGTTTGAATTTCTATCATAAATGCGATGAATGCGTAGATGAAAAAACCTGCGGCATTAGAAGTGCATTTATCGATGTAAGAGATGCTACACTTAAGGTTTTAAGTGAAACCAGCATTGCTGACGTAATCGGAAGAGAAGATACCTTAAAGCTTGGTATAGACAATATTTAAAGATTTATTTGCTTATTTCTCAAAGGATAAGCAATTTTTTTAAGAAAAATTACGACTATTCCTATATACTTTATATATTTGACAGATGAACATTAATTTTATACTGAATTCGATATCATTCAAAATGATGCGCTGTTGTTGTAAAACATTGTAACAGAGGCTATACGAATAATTTATTAAGTATAAAATATGAAGATGCTTCTCAGTATAAGAGAGGCATTTTTTGAATAAAGCTAACAACACACTATGCAAAGTTTCAGAACAGAACTCGAAAATCCTATTGTCGAGCAGGACATCATAGATTTAGAGAATAAAATCAAGGCTTTTCGCGATGGAACCATCCATGATGAAAAGTTTAGAAGCTTACGCTTAGCCCGCGGTGTTTACGGACAAAGGCAGCCAGGCGTACAGATGATTCGCATTAAGCTGCCGTTTGGGAAAGTAACTTTTAAGCAGCTATTGCGTATTGCTGATATCGCTGATGAGTATGGCAGTGGAAATTTACACTTAACCACGCGTCAGGATATTCAATTGCACTACGTGAGTTTAGATAAAACACCGGAGCTTTGGGCGAAACTCGAACAAGATGATATCACGCTTCGTGAGGCTTGCGGAAATACGGTTAGAAATGTTACCGCATCGCCAAATTCGGGAATTGATAAAGACGAACCTTTTGATGTTTCTCCTTATGCACATGCGGTTTTCAAATATTTTTTACGTAATCCGATTTGCCAGGAAATGGGCAGGAAGATTAAAATCTCTTTCTCATCGAGCGATAAGGATACAGCTTTCAGCTACATCCACGATTTAGGTTTTATTCCAAAAATCAATGAAAATGGCGAACGTGGCTTCAAGGTTTTATTTGCCGGTGGTTTAGGTGCACAGCCGTTTTTGGCAAGTGCTGTTCATGAGTTTTTACCTGAAGACCAATTAATTCCTTTCACAGAATCGGTTCTTCGTGTTTTCGACCGTTACGGAGAGCGCAGCAATAGAAATAAAGCCCGTTTGAAATATTTAGTTCAAAAGCTGGGTTTAGAAGAAGTTTTACGCTTGGTTGCTGAAGAACGAATTGCAAACAAAGTAAAAACTTTCGCAATTGATCGAGATGCTGTTCCTCAACCGGCTTTGCCGTTGGAACAAGAGTACGCCGCAGTCGAAATTCTGAATGAAGCACATTATAAACATTGGTCGGCAACAAATGTAGTGGAGCAAAAGCAAGAAGGTTTTTATGCTGTTTATGTGAAAGTTCAGGTTGGAGATATCAAAACGGATAAAGCCCGTGCTTTCGTTGATGCCATTAAGCCTTATGTGGCGGATGAAATCAGAGTGTCTCAAAATCAAGGCTTACTATTAAAATTTGTTCGTAAAGAGGCATTGCCATCACTATACACTGCTTTAAATAAAATTGGTTTTACCACTGCTGGTTTTGATAGTTTGGCTGATATCACGACTTGTCCGGGTACAGATACTTGCAACCTGGGGATTTCAAACTCCATGACATTGGCAGAAGTGCTGGAAGAAGTAATTTACACTGATTTCCCTGAATTTATTTACGAGAAGAACATCAAAATTAAAATCAGCGGCTGCATGAATTCTTGCGGGCAGCATGGTTTGGCCGAAATTGGTTTCCATGGCAGTTCGGTTAAGGCAGAAGGAAAAGTTGTTCCGGCTGTTCAGGTCATGCTTGGTGGTGGAACGGTTGGCAACGGCGTTGGCCGGGTGGCTGAACGCGTAATTAAGGTGCCATCGAAAAGAGCAACCAGTGTTTTACATTTCATTTTAAATGATTTTAAAGCCAATAACGAAGCAGACGAAAATTTCCATCAATATTATGATAGAAAAGGCAAGGACCATTTTTATCAGTTATTGAAACCACTGGCCGATTTAACCAATCTTCAGCGGGAAGAATTTGTAGACTGGGGGCATGTAGAGCAGTTTGTGACCGCAATTGGGGTTGGAGAATGTGCTGGCGTTGTTATCGATTTGGTCGCCACTTTACTTTTAGAGGCTGATGAGAAATTTGGCTGGGCTAAACAAAATTTAGATAAAGGCGCTTACGCTGATGCGATTTATCATACCTACAGCACTTTCGTTAGCGCTGCAAAATCATTGCTTTTAGATAAGGGCATCAACAGCAGTACTCAGGTTGGCGTCATCAGAGAGTTTGATAATCACTATGTGGAAACAGGCGAATTTAATTTATCGACCAATTTTTCAGATTTAGTTTTACAAATCAACAAAAATGAACCAACAGCTGAATTCGCAGCGAAGTATTTTAGCGAAGCTGAAGCATTTTTAAATCAAATTAAGGTGAAAAGGAATGAGAGAACTATTGAAGTGTAGACTGATTGAATCTGCGAGTTGTGAAATCGCTAGTATAAACAATCACTCATTCAAAATTCTCTTATTCAAAATTAAAAGGATATGGTTAATCAATATAAAGAATCAAAAATTACGCTTTTAGGTGCTGGTCCGGGTGACCCGGATTTATTAACTTTAAAAGGGGTAAAAGCTTTACAAACTGCTGATGTGGTATTATATGATGCTTTAACAAATGAGGCATTACTAGAACACGCTCCGGCTGAAGCCATAAAAGTTTATGTGGGTAAACGTTCTGGAGAACATTCATACCCGCAAGAAACCATCAATAAATTAATGATTGATTATGCCTTAAATTATGGTCATGTGGTACGTTTAAAAGGCGGCGACCCGTTTGTTTTTGGCAGAGGATATGAGGAGTTGGATTACGCTGCATCTTACAGCATTCCGGTTGATGTAATTCCAGGTATTTCGAGTTCTATTGGTGTTCCGGGTTTGCAGCAAATTCCGGTTACGCACCGCGGGTTGAGCGAAAGCTTTTGGGTAATTACGGGTACAACTACTTCAGGTGAGGTTTCTAATGATATTTATCAGGCTGCGGAATCAAATGCCACTGTTTTAGTTTTAATGGGACTAAAAAAACTAGCTAAAATTGTCGAAATTTTCAAAGCTGCAGGAAGACATAACTTGCCGGCAGCTGTAGTACAAAATGGTTCAGCAGCAGATGAAAAGTTAGTTGTTGGTGTGGTAGATACCATCGAAAATTTGGCCAAACAAGAAAATGTTAAGGCACCTGCACTTTTAATTTTCGGCGAAGTGGTTTCGCTACATCCATCGTTCAAAACCTTAGTAAAACAATATGCAAGTATTGCCTAATCAACCCTATAATGCAGCGGTTTTCTCTGAAGAAGAGAAAGGAAATCAGCTTTTTCCGGTTTTTATTAAGCTGAACAAACTGCGTACATTATTAATTGGTGCAGGAAATATTGGTCTTGAAAAATTAACAGCAATTGTAAATAATAGTCATCAGGCTAAGATTACGATTGTAGCAGAAATGGTATCACCCGAGGTTTATGCACTTATTGCAGATTATCCACAAATAAAAGTGAAACAGAAAAGTTTCGATGTTTCTGATTTGGAAAACATTGATATCGTTTTCGCGGCCACAAATAATAATATTTTAAATGAAGAAATTAGAGCCGTAACGCATGAAAAAGGTTTGCTCATCAATGTAGCCGATAAACCCGATTTATGCGATTTCTACTTAGGTTCTATTGTACAAAAAGGTGATTTAAAAATTGCCATCTCTACAAACGGTAAATCGCCAACCATAGCAAAGCGATTAAAACAGATTTTAAATGAGGGGATTCCAGCAGAGCTGGATGAAACTTTACAAAATATGAGTGCCTTGCGCCAAACCTTAAATGGCGATTTCTCGGCAAAAGTTAAAAAACTAAACAAGGTTACACAGAGTTTAATTAACCCACGCAAAAGCTTCGCTGAAAGAAATATAAAGTGGCTAATTTGGGCTGCTGCAATTCTGTTAATCGGTTCAATTGGTTTTACCCTTTGGAATACTGAGCCAGAATTTCAAACTTTCTTAATCAATATCGACCCTTTATTTTATTGGTTTTTGGGTGCAGGATTTGTGTTCGCCTTAATTGATGGCGCCATCGGAATGTCGTATGGCGTCACTACAGCCTCATTCTCGTTGGCTATGGGTTTGCCGCCAGCCTCAGCAAGTATGGCCATCCACATTTCTGAAGTGTTAAGTAACGGCATTGCCGGCTGGATGCACTACAGGATGGGAAACGTTAACTGGAAACTGTTTAAAATACTCATTATTCCAGCTGTGATTGGTGCCGTTTTGGGCGCATACATTTTATCATCGCTAGAGCATTATAGTGCTTATGTTAAACCTGTAGTTGGCGTTTATACTTTAATTTTGGGCGGGATAATTTTAATGAAAGCCTTTAATATCAAAAGAAAAAGAGGCGACAAAAAGATTAAGAAAATCGGGTTTTTAGGCTTCGTTGGCGGGTTTATCGATGCGGCCTTTGGTGGCGGTTGGGGTTCAATCGTGCTTTCAAGTTTAATTGCAGGCGGTCGTCATCCTCTATTTTCTCTTGGAACGGTAAAAATCAGCAGATTTTTCATCGCTACTTTGAGTTCCCTAACTTTTTTTACGATGTTAGGCGGTAAATACTGGGAAGCTGTGGTTGGTTTAATTATTGGTAGCGCCATAGCATCGCCAATAGCAGCAAGAGTATCAAACAAGATTTCAGCAAAAACCATCATGGTGGCTGTAGGAATTATTGTCATGCTGGTAAGCTTGCGTAGCGTGATACTATTTATTTTAAAATTAATTTAGTGATGAGCGTAGAGGAGTTAAAAACAGAACTTCAGGGATTAAACACAATAGATAAATTAAACTATCTGGCAAAAAAGTATGCAGATAGAATTATTTTTTCGACCAGTTTCGGTTGGGAAGACCAAGCCATAACGCATTTAATTTTTGCGAATAATATTCCAATAAAAGTTTTCACTTTAGAAACCGGACGATTATTTCCTGAAACCTATTACGTTTGGAACCGTACGTTAGAAGTTTACAACAAGCCAATTCACGCTTATTACCCAAAGAATGAACTTTTGCAGGATATGGTAAACACCAAAGGACCAAACAGCTTTTATGAATCAGTTGAAAACAGAAAAGAGTGTTGCTACATCCGTAAAATTGAACCCTTAAAAAGAGCATTAACAGGCAACGAAATTTGGGTTACGGGAATCAGGGCTGAGCAGAGCGCTAACCGTGAAGATATGCATGATTTAGAGTGGGATGAGGGCAATCAATTGATAAAATTTCATCCTATTTTCGAGTGGACTTTAGCGGATGTGAAAACCTACATCAAGGAAAATAACATCGTCTACAACACCTTACACGATAAAGGTTTTCCAAGCATCGGCTGCGCACCTTGTACACGAGCAGTACAACCCGGCGAAGATTTTAGAGCCGGAAGATGGTGGTGGGAAGACCAAAGTAAAAAGGAATGTGGTTTGCATGCTACGGAGAAAGCATAGAGCTGAAAGATTAAAGCGAAAAGATTAAAGCCATGAGACTAAGCTTTGCAACGTGAATAACAAGCTATGACGGGTTTCTCCCTTTGGAGGGGGCAGGGGGAGGATTTAATTATTCACATTAACGACATCAACAACAAATAAGTTGAATAAGGAGCATTCCAACATTCAACAGCCAAACTTTACAACATTAACAAATGAGTACATATAATTTCGATTACTTAGATGAACTGGAGGCCGAGGCGATTCACATTTTACGTGAAGTTGCAGGGCAATTTGAGAAACCTGCCTTATTATTTTCTGGCGGAAAAGATTCCATTACTTTAGTTCGTTTGGCAGAAAAAGCTTTTCGTCCGGGAAAATTTCCATTTCCTTTAGTGCATATTGATACGGGTCATAACTTTCAGGAAACGATAGATTATCGCGATAAAATGATTGAAAGGATTGGTGAAAGACTAATCGTTGGCTCAGTTCAGGAATCTATCGACCAGGGTAAGGTGGTAGAACAAACTGGTAAAAATGCCAGTAGAAATGCTTTACAAACCGTTACCTTGTTAGATACCATTGCTAAATACCAGTTTGATGCCTGTATTGGCGGAGCCCGTAGAGATGAAGAAAAAGCCAGAGCGAAAGAACGTATTTTCTCTGTTCGCGACGAGTTTGGACAATGGGACCCAAAACGCCAACGCCCTGAACTTTGGAACATTTACAACGGCAAAATCCACAAAGGAGAAAATGTCCGTGTTTTTCCCATCAGTAACTGGACGGAGTTAGACGTTTGGAATTACATCCGCAGAGAAAATATTGAATTGCCGAGTATTTATTTCGCTCACGAACGTGAAGTCATTACCAGAAATGGCCAGTTAATGGCTGCCTCACCATTTTTAAATATGGATGATGAAGATACCGTTTTTCGCAAACAAGTACGTTTCCGTACAGTAGGCGATATGTCTTGCACAGCTGCGGTAGAATCAGAAGCGGTTTTAATTGATGATATTATTTCTGAAATCAGTTCCTCAAAAATTTCAGAACGTGGCGCCCGTATGGACGATAAAGTTTCTGAAGCAGCCATGGAAGACAGGAAAAAGGGAGGATATTTTTAAAGGAGTAGCAAGTAGTATGTATCAAGTATCAAGATTGGATACAAACTGAAAAACTTAACCTTTAAATAAACTAAGTACGAGTATCAAAATCGTAGACTGCTATTAGTCTTGATACTTGATACTAATAGCTTAATACTAAAAACATGAACATATTAAAATTTTTCACAGCAGGCAGCGTAGATGATGGTAAAAGCACCTTAATCGGCCGTTTGTTATACGATACAGATTCCATTTTAGCCGACCAGTTAGAAGCTTTACAAAGCTCAAACCGCAAAAACGATGATGGAACAATAGATTTAGCCATTTTAACAGATGGTTTAAGGGCAGAGCGTGAGCAGGGAATTACCATTGATGTGGCTTACAAATATTTCCAAACCGATAAACGTAAATTCATTATCGCTGATACGCCAGGGCATATACAGTACACCAGAAACATGGTTACAGGCGCTTCAACGGCTAATTTAGCAATCATTTTAATCGACGCTAGAAACGGTGTGGTAGAACAAACCATTCGCCATTCATATCTGGTTTCTTTATTAGGCATCAAACATATTGTGGTTTGTATCAATAAAATGGATATGGTTGATTATAGCGAAGCTGTTTACCAGTCAATTATCGATAAATACAAAGTTTTGGCGCAACAGCTTAAGCTCGCCGATGTAAATTATATTCCGGTAAGTGCATTAAAAGGCGATAATATTGTTCAAAATTCTGATCGTATGGATTGGTACGATGGAGAAAGCTTATTGCACTTTTTGGAGAAAGTTGATACGGATAATCTCGATAAATCCCAATTGGCCCGTATGCCGGTTCAGTGGGTTATTCGTCCGCAAACAGATGAATTACATGATTACCGTGGTTATGCTGGTCGGGTGTTAAGCGGCACTTTTAACCTGAATGATAAGGTTACGATTTTACCCTCAGGCGCAAGTTCTACCATTGAGAGAATCGAATTTTTTGACCAAGCACCTGATGCAGCACATGCAGGTCAGTCAGTAACCATTCATTTAAAAGATGATGTGGACATTAGCCGTGGCGATACGATTGTTAATGCAACAGCTTTGCCTCAGGAATCTAAATTAATTGAGGCCGATTTGTGCTGGATGGACGGCCGAGCTTTGGATACTTCGATAATGTATTTAATTCAACATAATAGCAAAGTAACGAAATGTAAAATCAGCGAGATTCTGCATAAAGTTGATATCAATACATTAGAAAAACATGCTGCTGATGAGTTCAAACTGAATGATATTGGCCGTGTCATTGTGAAAACAGCCGATGCTTTGGCTTTCGATTTATATGATGATAACCGGGCAAATGGTTCAGCTATTTTGATTGACAGTCGTACAAATTTAACAGTGGGTGCTTTAATGTTTAGAGCAGCGGTAGAATAGCATTAAGATTCGTGATGGAGATTTTTATTATCCAATAGAACCATAACCAAATATTATATGGAAACTCTAGATTTTAAATTTAGAGGAAAGCAATTTCAGCGGGGCATCGGTTACGACAGCCCCGTTTTTCGTTTCAATCTTTTTGTAAACTTTTGTCGTCCAAAGAAACGACGCATCTGCTTCGTGCCTCAATAAGATAGCTTTGATTGATGTTGCTGCAACAAAAAGTATTTCCACTTCAACCGGGTTTATTTTACGCAGGTTAACGGTGCGATTAAAGTTTCTCCAGAAACTCCCAATCGAATTTTACAAATTTCTCTATCTTCGCCCATCCCTCAGATAATATCCCAAAATAAAACCTACTTTTATGCATGCCGGAAAGAAATATTCTTTAAAAGAGTTTATCCTTTGGACTCGTCGCGATATTTATCGCTTAACAATACTTGCTGTAATCCCTACCGTACTTTATCACTTTTGTGGATTTACGTTTCTCTCCATTTCATGGGTTCCGGTGGCATTATTGGGTACTGCAGTTTCGTTTATTATTGGTTTTAAAAATAACGCCAGCTACGCCAGGTTATGGGAAGCCCGCCAAATTTATGGTGGAATCATCAATGTAAGTCGTTCTTTTGGTGTAATGGTAAGAGATTTCTTATGGTCAAAAAACAAACAGCAAGATGTGCAGATCATATTTTACCGTCACTTTGCCTGGTTAACTGCACTCCGTTTTCAATTGAGGGAAAATCGCGTTTGGGAAAATATGAATGATTTGAGAAATATTGAATATGCCCAAAATTATCACACTGCAGAAAAAACAGATAAACTGGAAGATATTTTAGCTCAATACCTTTCAGCGGAAGAGTTGGCCTACATCTTAACGAAGAAAAATAAAGCAACGCAAATCATGGCTTTGCAATCTAATCATATTAATAAACTGGCAACTACAGGAAGCTTTTCTGATTTGCAGCTACAATCCTTGCAGGCCGGCATTGCTACTTTCTACGATAATCAGGGCAAAGCCGAACGAATCAAAAACTTTCCCTATCCTCGTCATTTTTCATCAATAGCGAGCATTATGCTTAATCTTTTTGTTTTTCTGGTGCCTTATGGTTTATTAAACGATTTTAATAAATTGGGTAGCGGAACTTTAATAGAGGGCTATTCGATTTGGCTAAATATTCCTTTCGCTATCTTATTAACCTGGGTTTTCAACACCTTAGATGTAGTAGGGGAGAGTTCTACCAATCCATTCGAAGGCAGCGCAAACGATGTTCCGATTACCAATATTTCCAGAACAATTGAAATTGACATGAGGGATATGTTAGATGAAACTAATTTACCACCAGCCCTTACGCCTGAAAATAATATTTTAATGTGATCTATTTCTATTATGGAAATGCGAAAAACATTTCATCATCTTTTTATATTTAGATAAGTGTTAATCTTAAAAATTAAAAGATGAAGAATAAAATTATTTACCTGCTATTTAGTGCGATCCCATTTGTTTTTGCCTGCGGCTCTTCAGATCAAAAAGCTGATTCTGCAAAAGCCGATTCGCTGATTAATGAAACTTGTTATGCCTCCTCTTTCGAAAAGGATAGTGCTGCAATGATTTTAAAAACAATGTCTTCCGGTAAAGTTACTGGTTCGTTATTAATAAAATACGGTGAAAAACCTCAGAATAACGGAAAAATAAACGGTAAGTTTAATGGTGATACACTATTGGTTGATTACCGTTTCAACACAGGTAGCGATACTACAAAGGCATTTACCAATCCGTTGGCATTTTTAAAGAAAGATGGAAAGTTGATCATGGGGGTTGCTCAAATTGAAACCACTTTAGGGCGTTCTTATTTTGTTAAAGGTAAACCCATAAATTACGAAGCAGGTAAATTTACTTTTGTAGAAGTGCCTTGTAAGTAAGGTTCGGATGTTAAAAAGAAATTTTGTTATATAGTCTTAGCATACTGCTAAGACTTTTTTTGTTTTATTAATTTTTATATAAGCGCTAATCTTTGGCGGTCGTCATTGCGAGGTACGAAGCAATCCAACAATCATCGCTATTGATCCAAGTATTGAGATTGCTTCGTGCCTCGCAATGGCGAAAATAGGAATAGAAAATTTTGAATAGTTTTAAAGCCACGCGAAGACTTTTTTACTCAATTTTTTAAGCGCCTTAATTCTAGGCGGTTGTCATTGCGAGGTACGAAGCAATCCAAGAATCATCGCTATTAATCCAGGTATTGAGATTGCTTCGTGCCTCGCAATGACGAAAATAGGAGTGGAAAGTTTTGAATAGTTTTAACCACTTGCTAAGACCTTTTACTCAATTTTTTAAGCGCCTTAATTCTAGGCGGTCGTCATTGCGAGGTACGAAGCAATCTAAAACCCTAGCAATTCACCCTAGTATAAGATTGCTTTGTGCCTCGCAATGACAAAAATGGGAATGGAAAGTTTTGAATAGTTTTAACCACTTGTTAAGACCTTTTACTCAATTTTTTAAGCGCCTTAATTCTAGGCGGTCGTCATTGCGAGGTACGAAGTAATCCAAAAACCATCGCTATTCACCCTAACAAAAGCATTAAGATTGCTTCGTACCTCGCAATGACGAAAAGGGGAATGAAAATTTTGGATAGTTTAACCACTTGCTAAGAACTTTTACTCAATTTTTAAGCGCCTTAATTCTAGGCGGTCGTCATTGCGAGGTACGAAGCAATCCAAAATCATCGCTATTGATCCAAGTGTTGAGATTGCTTCGTGCCTCGCAATGGCGAAAATAGGAATGGAAAATTTTGAATAGTTTTAAACACTGCTAAGACCCTTTACGCAATTTTTTAGCGCCTTGATTCTTGGCGGTCGTCATTGCGAGGTACGAAGCAATCCAAAAACCCTTAGCAATTCACCCAAGAATAAGATTGCTTCGTGCCTCGCAATGACGTAAATGGGAGTGGTACCTCGCAATAACGAAAATAGGAGTGGTACCTCGCAATGACGAAGTATGAATGATACTTGGTAACGTCGGTTTTATCGTTAATAAATTATTTTAAAATAAATTACTACTATTTCTATAGACTTTATATATTTGTATAATTAATAAATAATCACGAGCTAATATTTTCTGTCATGATTTTAAGTAAAGTAGAAAAAGCGAACATTGAACCAAAAATTACATTAATAGGTGCTGGTCCTGGCGATCCGGATTTATTTAGTTTAAAAGGTGTTAAAGCATTAAAAACAGCTGATGTTGTTTTGTATGATGCAAATGTGAACGAAGCTTTACTGTGTCATGCACCAGATGGTATTCCGAAGGTTTATGTAGGCAAACGTACGGATGATGAAGATTTTTCGCAGGATGCCGTAAATAAACTAATTATTGATTACGCTCTAAACTACGGCCATGTGGTTCGTTTAAAAAGCGGCGACCCATTTTTCTTCGCTAAAGGTTACGAAGAAATAGATGCAGCAGAGTCGTATAGCATTCCAACAGAAATTATCCCAGGTATCTCAAGTGCAACGGGTGCGCCAAGCTTGCAGAAAATACCAATGATTTATAAAGACTTAAGTGAGAGCTTCTGGGCGGTAACTGGTACAAATTCTAAAGGCGAAATCTCTGAAGATTTATATATCGCTGCCAAAACTAAAGCAACGATTGTAGTTTTGAATGGCATTGAAAAAGTAAAAGAAATTGCTGCAATCTTCCAGGCTGAGAATAAGGGTTTATTGCCTGTAGCTGTGATTCAAAATGGCTCTACGCCTGATGAAAAAATTGCGGTAGGCATTGTAGATACCATTGCCGAAGTAGTAGAAGATAAGAAAATAGAAGCACCTGCTTTGCTTGTGTTTGGAGATGTAGTTTCTTTACATCCGCAATTTCAACCGATTAGAGATTTTTACGAAATTCTTGCCGAAGCGTAATAAGGGTAATAGAATCATATATTTGTTTTGTTGTTAAAAACCGCTGGCGAAAGCTTAGCGGTTTTTTTTGCTTAAATAGTTCCCTGCAGACGAGGTTGAATCTTAAAAAAAATACGTTTGGGTTTTCAACAGACCATTGTTAAATAAGCCTGATTGAAGTGAATGCCGATTTTTCATCGGGAGAAACGGAAAGCAGGGCTGCATGTGCCAAAAGAACTGGAACATTCACTTCCAAAAAAATGTCTGTCAGTCTATTTGTTTTGGCGGGATAATTAAGATCATTTGTATGAAAACCACTGCCTAAAAATTAATTTTGAATTATTTTCAAATCAGAAAACAATTACTAACTTAACGAAGTTATCTACACCAAATATTTGATGGAAATTATACATATCAGCGCCGAGTGTTACCCAGTTGCTAAAGTTGGAGGTTTAGCAGACGTTGTTGGGGCCTTACCTAAATACCAAAATAAAATTGGCCACATTGCTAAAGTGGTTGTGCCCGCCTATGAAACTAAATTTATTCGCGAGAGTGAATTCGAAGTGGCTTATGATGCATGGTCAAACTACGGAAACCATCATTTTTCTTACCGCATTTTAAGAGAGAAAACCAATAAACTCGGTTTCGATTTATATATCGTTCACATTCAGGGATTAACCGACAGACCAAATGTTTACGGTTATGCTGATGATACAGAACGTTTTATTGCATTTCAAATTGCTACGCTCGATTGGATGGCACAATGGGAACATCAACCTGATGTAATCCATTGCCATGACCATCATACCGGATTGATTCCTTTTATGGCTTCAAACTGCTTAAAATATCAGCGTCTGAATAATGTTCCAACTATTTTAACGATTCATAACGCCCAGTATCAGGGTCAGTTTGGATGGGATAAATTATACTATTTGCCAGCTTTCGATTTGTGGAAAGGTGGGTTGCTGGGTTGGGAAGATGCCATCAATCCGCTGGCTTCAGCTATAAAATGTGCCTGGAGAGTTACCACAGTTTCACCAAGTTATTTAGAAGAAATGATGAACAACGCCCGTGGACTGGAAAGTTTACTGAGGCAGGAGCGATGGAAATCTGTCGGGATTTTAAATGGAATTGATACAGAGGTTTGGAATCCGGAAACCGATCCGATGCTATCAAAAAGTTACAATTTAAAAACGGTTGAGGCTGGAAAACTGGCAAACAAAAAAGCTTTATGTGATGTTTTTCAACTAGACGCATCTAAGCCGCTTTTTACTTTTATCGGAAGGCTGGTTGATGAAAAGGGTGCGGATTTATTACCTGACATATTTTACAATGCACTACAGCAGCATGGCGACAATATTAATGTGCTCGTGCTGGGCTCTGGCGACAACTGGGTGGAAGGAAGGTTAAACCAGCTGAAGGATATTTTTGGCGGCAAGTATAATGTTTACATTGGCTACAACGAACAGGTTTCGCACCAGATGTATGCCGGAGCAGATTATCTTTTAATGCCCTCTAGGGTTGAGCCTTGCGGTTTAAATCAACTTTATGCTTTACGATATGGAACAGTTCCAATAGTTCGCAGGGTTGGAGGATTAAGAGATACAGTGACTGATATTGGCGATGGTGGTTTTGGTTTGTGCCATGATCAAACCAGTATTTGGGATGTAACCCACTCGATCAATAGGGCAGTAGATATTTATAACGATAAAAAAACTTTTAAGGCGGTACGTAAAACCATGATGAAAATCGACCATTCGTGGGATAGGGCAGCGCTGAATTACATAGAATTATACCAAATATTAAAATAGCTTAACATGACTGACAAAGTTTTAGGCGTAATCCTTGGCGGTGGCCAGGGGTCTAGATTATCGCCGCTCACACAAACACGTTCTAAACCTGCAGTTCCAATTGCAGGGAAGTATCGGTTGGTAGACATCCCAATTTCTAATTGCCTTAATTCTGGCATCCACCGTATGTTTGTGCTGACACAGTTTAATTCGGCATCCCTTAATAAACACATAAAAAACACTTATCACTTCAGCCATTTTAGTACGGCTTTTGTTGATATTCTTGCTGCTGAACAAACCGTTCAAAATGCCGGTTGGTTTCAGGGTACTGCAGATGCAGTACGCCAGTGTATGCACCACATTGTTTCGCATGAGTTCGATTACATTCTAATTTTATCTGGAGATCAACTGTACCAAATGGACTTTAAGGATATGATTGAGAAACATATCGAAGCTAACGCTGAAATTACCATTGCTACGATCCCCGTAACGGCAAAAGATGCTACCGATTTTGGTATTTTAAAAGCTGACGAAGAGAATATGATTACTTCGTTTATCGAAAAGCCAAAAACAGGTTTAGAGGATTGGGTTTCTGATACTGGTGCAGAAATGCAAAGCGAAGGACGTAATTTCTTAGCTTCAATGGGTATTTATGTTTTCAATCGAGAATATCTGATTAATATTCTTAATGAAAACGAAGAGGAAAAAGATTTCGGTAAAGAGATTTTGCCAAGAGCCATTACAGAAAGTCGTGTATTAAGCTATCAATATGAAGGTTACTGGACAGATATTGGTAATATTTCATCATTCTTTGAGGCCAACTTAGGCTTAACGGATGAAATACCGAAATTCAATATGTTTGATAGTAATCACACTATTTTTACAAGAGCCAGGATGTTACCTCCATCCAAAATCTCAGGAACGACCTTAGAAAAAGCAATTATTGCAGAGGGCTGTATTATTCAGGCCAGTAGAATTGAACATGCGGTTTTAGGTATCAGGGCCCGTATCGGAAAACATACTGTGGTTACCAATACTTATGTGATGGGTAGCGACCGATACCAGACATTAGAAGAAATTGAATTAGAAAACCAGAAGGGTAATTCGCTTATTGGAATTGGAGACCGGTGTTATATCAACAATGCGATCATTGATAAAAACTGTCGCATTGGCAATGATGTTAAAATTAACGGCGGTGCTCACCTTGAAGATGGCGATTTTGAGCTTTACGCCGTTAAAGATGGAATTGTAGTGGTTAAAAAAGGTGCTGTTTTACCAAGTGGCACGGTGATTTAAAGTCATTTATATTTTTATTAAGCCAGTTTGATTCGTTCAGACTGGCTTTTTTGCTTTACCACTCCTTATGAAAGGTCAGGGCAATAAATTCTTCTATACTTTTCGTCTACTGAAAGAGTAGTTATTAGCCAAATCACCTTTTTTGACAGAGATAGTTTTTTAGAAGTGGAAGCTCAGCATTTCATTGCCGATTTCAGTCCTGCTTTCCGTTGCAATATTTTTACTTCTGTCATTCCGAGGAACGAGGAATCTGTGTCATCGGTTACAGATGCTTCGTGCCTCAGCATGACAGCATATTCGAAGTTGCTGAAAAAAATATTTCCACTCCAATCAGGCTTATTTAACAAAGATTGCTCTCCTCAAAAATGCTCGAGTCTTTATACAAAATAAGCTTTTTCACATTCCTGCCAACAATTTACCTTTTTAACCTGTTAGGTTATAAACACACACAAAATTGCTTATGGCTGAACAGCACCTTTATCAAACAGGAATAATAGGAAACTGTGCTTTTATGGCACATGTTAATAAAAATACCGATATATCTTGGCTTTGCTGGCCACGTTTCGATAGTCCATTTGTATTTGGAAGTTTATTAGATAAAAAGAAAGGCGGTGAATTTTCAATTTTGCCGCAAGGTGAATATACCTCCACCCAATATTACATCGAAAACACCAATGTTCTAAGAACAGAAATTACGGCAGAAGACGGAAAATATCGTGTAACTGATTTTGCTCCACGATTTCATCTATACGAAAGATATTTCAAGCCATTGATGTTTATCCGAAAAATCGAGCCGTTAAAGGGAAACCCCCGGGTAACCATTAAATGTGAGCCGGTTTGCGACTATGGAAAGAATAAAATGCGTGCAAGTCGAGGCAGCAACCACATCGATTATCATGGTTGCGATGAAAATATCCGGTTGAGCACCAATGTTTCTTTAACCTATATATTGGACGAAAAGGCTTTCGTTTTAAATGAGTCGAAATATCTGATCATGACTTATGGCGAAAACCTGGAAGCACCAATTGTAAGCACTGCAGAAAATTTCCTTCGTGAAACTGTTGCTTATTGGCGATTGTGGATCAAACATTCTTCGATTGCAGGTTTCTACCAACCTTTCGTCATTCGTTCTGCCCTGGTTTTAAAAATACATCAGTACGAGGATACCGGAGCAATCATTGCTGCAAGTACAACCAGCTTGCCTGAGTCTCCAGGCAGTACAAGAAACTGGGATTATCGTTATTGCTGGTTAAGAGATTCTCACTATGTGCTTACATCTCTAAATCACATCGGCCATTTTGAGGAGATGGAGAAATATTTCAATTACCTATCCGACATTTCTCAGGCTGAAGATGAACGTTATCAACCTTTATATGGTATAGCTGGTGAACGAGAAATTATTGAAACTACGCTAGATCATTTGGAAGGATATAAAGGTGAGCAACCAATCAGAATTGGAAACCAGGCTTACGAGCACATCCAAAATGATATTTATGGACAGGTTTTAACTTCTATGTTACCACTCTACACCGACCATCGTTTTGTATTTTCAGAACGTAGTGATTCGGTGAAATGGATTGAAAGCGTTCTATCAAAAATTGAAAGAACAATTGATGAAAAGGATGCCGGTATTTGGGAGTTCAGGAATATTGCGAACATGCATTGTTATAGTAACTTATTTCAGTGGGCGGGTGCCCATGCTGCTTTAAAAATGGCTAAAACGATTGGAAATAAGGATTTTGAGGAGCGGGCAAATATTTTAATTGATAAAGCTGCGGCACACATTGAGGCTTGCTACGATCCTGAAAGAAAAGTTTATACCAACGCCGTCGGCAGCACACATTTAGATGCAAGTACTTTGCAATTAATTATGATGGGTTATTTAGACCCGGCATCAGATAAGGCAAAAAATCATTTAATCGCTTTAGAAAAAGAGCTTAAAACTGAAGATGGGTTATTTTACCGCTATTTACATGCTGATGATTTTGGTAAGCCAAAAACCACTTTCTTGATTTGTGCTTTCTGGTATGTAGAAGCGCTTGCTTGTGTGGGCAGGGTAGATGAAGCAATTGAAGAATTTGAAAATATCATCAAATACTGCAATCACTTATTACTTTTTAGTGAAGACGTGGATGCTAAAACCGGCAGTCAGTGGGGGAATTTTCCTCAGGCATATAGTCATGTTGGTTTAATGAATGCTGCTTATCGCATTGCGATTAAATTAGATAGACCAGTATTTTTATAATATTATACCCGCGGATGAAGAAGATACACGCAAAATAATCAGCGTAGATCCTCTTAAATCCGCGGGATTTTTTTTGATTCAAAAGGTCTGTGGAGTTACAAACCCCGACGTGATTTCACGCTTTAAATGTTTTAAATTGGTGTTATAGTGGTCATCTTGCGAGTTAAGACGCAATCTGATTCCAAATGAAAAGGTTGCCACAGTGATGGAGTATTTCCTCACAATGACAACCTTCCCAAGAGTTAATAACCTAACTTCTCTCTACAAATTCTTCTTTAACCAAACTCCAAAGCAGTTTTCTAACTTCCTTAAAATCATTCAGATAGTATTTTGCTTCAGATAAATTATTGCCAACCTTTACCGTAATCGCATCATCGGGTAGTGCTTTAAAAATATCTTCATCTGTATGATCATCTCCAAGCGCCATGATAAAATCTGGATGTTTGTCATACAGCCAATTCAGTGCAGCTTTTCCTTTATTTACTTCAATATTTTTAAATTCAATAACCTTATTTCCAGGCATCAGCTGCAAACCCTTATCAGCAGCTAAAATTTTCATGTGGCTTACAATTTCATTGGCTCGAAGCTCACCTAAACCTTCTTCTGCTTTGCGGTAGTGCCATACTAAAGAATAACTTTTCTCTTCAATAAATGAGCCAGGGGTTCTATCGGTATAAGTTTCTAAAAGTGTTCTGATTTCGCTTTTCCATTGGTCGGTAAGGAGTGGAAGGGAATTCCATTTATCGCCATAGGTTTTTTGCCAGGCGCCATGCTCGGCAATTAGATCAACTTTTAAATGCCCGAACCAGTTTTCTAGTGTTTCATTTCTTCTACCACTAATAATTACCACCTTATTTGCTGCATCCAGTGTCAGGTTTTCAATCAAGTCGTATAATTCATCATCAGGTGACGCATCATCGATATTTCCGGTGAAATCAACTAATGTTCCATCGTAGTCTAAAAATAAAACTCGATTAGTTGTAGTTGCATATTTAGCTGCAATAATTTCGTTTACTGAATTTACTGCATGTTTGGTTTGTAATGATTTTTGAGAATCTTTCACTTCGTTTAGTCTTAAAATAAAATTATTAACCCAATGTTTTACATTGAATTTTTCTACAATTGCCCGCATGGCTTTCATGCGTTGCTGTTGTTCTTCCAGAGGCATCTTTAATGCGGTGACGATCGCTTCCATGATATCGCCAAGATTGTTTGGGTTAACAACGAGTGCGTCTGTGAGTTCTTTCGATGCACCGGCCATTTCACTTAATATCAGTACGCCATCATTATCGTTTCTGCTGGCCACATATTCTTTACTCACCAGGTTCATCCCATCTCGCATAGGGGTAACCAGACAAATATCGGCCGATGAATAAAGCGCTGACAAAACCTCAATCGGAAAAGAACGGTAGAAATAATTCACCGGAATCCAATCCATTGAACGGTAACGGGCATTTAAATTGCCCACAAATTGGTCGATCTGGTCTCTTAATTCGCTATACTGAGGAACATTATCTCTTGATGGAACCACGATCATAAATAATTCAATTTTCCCGATATACTCCGGATGAATTTGTAGAAGCAATTCAAGCGCCTTTAACCGCTCTAAAATACCTTTGCTGTAATCCAACCGATCAATAGAAAGAATAATTTTGATTTCGTCTTTTCCATATTTGAAATGGTCTATTTCTTCGATTACTTCTTGTGTAGAAGTCAATGAAGAAAATTTATCAAAATCGATCCCCATCGGAAATGCTTCGATAACAATTTGCCTTTCGTTGCTGTTCAATACATTTGATGATGAATTTACTGGCAGCAAACGGGTTGCAGTACTGATAAAATGCCGAACATCATCGTAAGTATGGAAACCAATTAAATCGGCACCAATTAAACCATTCAGCAATTCTTCCCGCCAGGGAATTAACCTAAAAATTTCGTAAGACGGAAAGGGGATGTGCTGAAAAAAGCCTATCGTTGAACCGGGAAGCTTTTCTCTTAAAATCCCCGGCAATAAAAGTAATTGATAATCTTGAATCCATATTTTATCGGTTCTATTTAGCACCTGCATGGCGCTTTTAGCAAACTTTTCGTTTACTGATTTATAGCAATCCCAATAATTTTGTTCGTAATGTGCATAGGTAACCAAATAATGGAAAACTGGCCACAGCACTTCGTTTGAAAAGCCTTCGTAATATAAATTAATTTCTTCCTGTGTAAGGAAAACAGGGTAGAGGTTAAGTGCTCCTAATTTTTGTATCACCTCTTCCTGTCGATCTTCGGGAACTTCGATTCCCGGCCAGCCAATCCAAATGGAATTGCCATTTTTGTACACGTCTCCCAGTCCGGTAGCTAAACCACCTTCGCTTGGAATAAACGTATACTCGTTGTTTTCTTCAATGATTTTAACGGGTAGTCTATTCGATATTATAACTGTCTTCATGCTTGTATCTAATGTATTCACATAAATAAAAGCGGCTAAATGTTTTTTTGTTTGAATTTTGGGGTTAAAAAAACATTCAAATGATCAAAAAGTTTTAACAAACCATTAGATATGAAGCTTAATTTAGATTGCTTTTACGTTAAAAAGATGAATTTTTAGGAGAAAAGTTCCTAAACAATCCAGCTATAAATAATTAAATACCAATGAGAAAGTTGTTTGTTCTGTTGGGGCAGAAACCACTTCAATGCTGCCGCGGTGCATTTTCATAATATTGCGGCTGATGGTTAGGCCAATACCTGAACCATTTTTACGGGTGGTGTAAAACGGAACGAAAATTTTCTCTAAATCATCACTTTCTATACCTTTTCCATTATCTGTAACATCAATGTATAGTTTGGTATTTTCTAAACGGTATTTAACAGAAATATAAGGGTTTTCATTTTCCTCGACTGCATAAATACTATTTGTTATCAGGTTAATAAGCACTTGTTCAATCAATTTTAAATCTAATTGAACTGTAATTTTCGATGAAGTTTGTTCTACATTTAAGATCGTATTTTTAGCCTTAGCGAAAGGCTGCATAAGTATTTTGATGTGTTTTAAAATTTCACCAATGGTGTGCGATTCCAGGTTTGGCGTTGGCAACTCTGCTATTAATCGATAGTCTTTCACAAAATCTAATAATCCTGATGAACGGCGTTTAATAGTTTGCAGTGCAGTTTTCAAATCTTCCATTTCATCGGTGTCCAGATTTTCCCTATCAGTGACCATACTATTAATTGTATCAGAAAGCGAACTTATTGGTGTTATGGAATTTAAAATTTCGTGAGATATCACACCAATTAACCTGTTCCATGCTTCAGTTTCTTTCTGTTCGATTTCATCTTTGATGTTTTGAAAACTGATAATCGTATAGTTTTTTCCATAGAGATTTAGTGGAATCACTTCTGTTGATAGCTGAATTAACTTTTCTTGTATTTTAAGCTCTAGGAAGCGTTTTCCTCCGGATGAAATTTGTTCTACTTCGGTGGTAAAATTTGGAAGATGCTGTTTTAACCGATGCCAATATTTATAGGCAGGAACACCTAACAGGTTTGAGGCCGCCTGGTTAAAAAAGGCAATTTCTTCATTATTTTGTTCTGTTTTTGTGTTGTTTACCACAATCACACCCACAGGTACCTGCTCTAAAATAGTTTTAATTAATTGAAACATGGCCTCTTGTTCCAAACGGATTTGTTTGTGTACCTGGAGGATTTCTCCAAACGATTCATATAATTCTGGAAAACTTCCTTTTGTAGCTTTGTTCTTAAAATTTAGCGTATGGTCTCGGGTTTTTACCGCTAAGATGAAACGCTTGATATCAGAACGGATTTCATTAATGTAGAAGTATAGCGAGATCACTGCACCTAGTAAAATTAAACCCACGCCAATAATGGTAAACCAAAGCCGGGTGTTTTTAATAAGGTAAAATAATAAGTAACCCAACAAGTTAATGAGGACTAACCTAGATAGTAAACGAAAAGTGAAACGTTTATAAAACATGTCTTTTAAGCTAAAAGCTTAAAGCGAAAAGTCTAAAGCTTTCAGCTTTGGTCTTTCAGCTTTGAACTTATATTCCAAATTTTTCTATTCTCCTGTACAAAGCTGCTCTGGTTAAACCCAAATCTGCTGCGGCTTTTGAAATATTGCCTTTATGTTTATCTATGGCTTTTTGCACCATCAATTTTTCCATATCGCCTAAAGCCATTTCATCAGGTATAGCATTATTTTGCGCAAAACGTTGTGGACTTAATTGCAAATCTTGCTCGGTAATTTCATTTCCATCGCTCATAATTACTGCCCGCTCCAACACATGTTGCAACTCCCGCACATTTCCCGGCCAGCTGTAATTTAACAATACATTTTTTGCTTGCGTGCTTAAACTTCGTAATTCCTTATGGTATTTGGAACTGAAAACCTGCATAAAATGATTGGCCAAAAGCAAAATATCGGTCCCGCGTTTGCGTAACGGCGGCAATAGCAGTTCAACAGTGTTTATTCTGAAAAGTAAATCCTGCCGAAAGGTATTTTTCGAGACCATTTCATTCAAAGGCATATTGGTCGCCGTTATTAAACGAACATTTACTTTGCGTTCTTTGCTTTCTCCGAGTCGTGTTACAGTTCTATTCTGTAAAACACTTAATAATTTTGCCTGGAGGGGCAAGGTTAGATTTCCAATTTCATCTAAAAAGATAGTGCCGCCATCAGCCAATTCAAATCGGCCGGGTTTATCTTCTTTGGCATCGGTGAAAGCGCCTTTAGCATAACCAAACAACTCACTTTCAAATAGATTTTCGTTCAGTGAACCTAAATCGACATGCATGAATACCTGGTTTTTGCGTTGCGAGTTGCCATGAATTTCGTAGGCAAAAACCTGTTTTCCAGTTCCATTTTCGCCTAATATTAAAACATTGGCATCAGTAGGTGCAACTTTTAATAAGGTGTTTTGCAAGTTTCTGATTACATCAGCCTCACCAACAATGTGTTCGAAACCTCTCGTCATATCCTTTTGTAAGGATGTATGAATTTTCTCCAGTTTCTTTACCTTTCTGTTTGATTCACGCAGTTTTGACGCAGCGGAGATGGTAGCAAACAATTTTTCGTTTTCCCAGGGTTTAAGAATAAAATCTGTGGCACCTTTTTTAATGGCTTTAACGGCAAGTTCTACATTGCCAAAGGCCGTCATGAGGATCACAACATAATCTTTATCAATAGATAAAATATGTTCCAACCAATATAAACCCTCTCGTCCATCGCTTGCACCTTTTTGGTAGTTCATATCAAGCAGAATGATATCAACTTCATTTTTGCTTAATAAAACATTGATCTCTTTAGGCGATTTGCAGGTAATGACCTGTTTAACTTGTTGCTTCAAAAATAAACGAGCACTTAAAAGAATGTCCTCGTCATCGTCGATGATTAAAACTGTGGTGTTTAAACCCCCAGCCCCTAAGGGGGAGCTTTCCTTTCTATCGTTCATATCAAGACGTATTAAGTTTTTTAAATATTGCTTTTTATAACTCGTATAGCCGGTTTGCTTTTCCATCTCGCCCGTAACTCCCCCTTTAGGGGGCAGGTGGGTAAATTTACCATTCAAATCAAGACGTATTAAGTTTTTTAAATATTGCTTTTTATAACTCGTATACTCGTTTTGCTTTTCCATCTCGCTTTTAACTCCCCCTTCAGGGGGCAGGGGGGCAAATTTACTCAAACTGTCCGCTCTCGCACATAAACTGTTCGAAAATGAACAGCTTAAAATTATAAAAACTTTTAATTATCTGATAATTAGTGCTTTAAATATGTTTTTCGGGTTTGGCACAAGCTTGGCATAATGGCAATCGAACAGTACAACCGAACAATGGACAAAAAGATAGAGAAGAAAAGATTTAGCACCAAAACATTAATAATGATAGGTGGCGCAATTGCTTTTGTAGCAGTTGTAATTTATGGCTACACTTTATCATTAAAAAAAACCTACAGTGCTGATGCCGATAAACTAACCATCAGCAAAGTAGAATACGGCGATTTTGAAGATGTAGTTTTACTTAATGCAAGTGTTGTTCCATTAACATCTGTAATTGTAAGTTCATCAGAAGGAGGTACAGTTGCGCAGATTTTTACCGAAAATGGTGCATCTGTGGTAAAAGGAACGCCGCTTTTAAGAATAGAAAACTCTAACGCCATGATGGGCTATACCTCTCAACAAACAGCGGCTACCGAACAAATTAATCAGTTGCGTAAATCTAGATTAGACTTAGAGCAAAATCAAAGGATTCTAAATCAGGATGTTTTAGATGTTGAAAATAATCTGCGTACAGCAATCCGTCAGTACAGAATCGACAGTGCTTTGTTTGCAAAAAAGGTGATCACACAGCAAGAATTTAATAAATCGAGTCAGGATTACGAATATTATCAAGGCAAACTTAAAATCGTTCGTCAGGCGATTAAACAGGAAAATCAAAGCCGTAAAATGCAGCTTTCTCAAATCGACCAATCGATGGGGCAGATGAATGAGAGCTTGGAAATGATTCGCCGTAACATCGAAAATATGACAATTAAAGCTCCCGTCTCAGGTAAATTATCATCTTACGACCCGGTGATTGGTAAATCGTATAACTCAAATGAAATGATTGGAAAAATTGATGTTTTGCAAGGATATAAACTTCAGGCTGGTGTTGATGAATATTACATTAACCGTGTTAAAGAAGGACAAACCGCTACTTGCGAATTTAATGGCAAAACATACAACCTAACCGTGAGCAAGGTAATTCCAGAGGTAACGGCCGGACAATTCCAGGTCGAAATGATTTTCAAAGGTGCTGCCCCAGAAGGTCTGCGTCGTGGTTTATCGCTACAAACAAAATTAACTTTATCTGATAACAGTAAATCATTATTACTAGCTCAAGGTCAGTTTTTTCAAAGTACTGGCGGTTCGTGGGTATTTGTGGTAAACAATGGTAAATCAACTAAGAAAAATGTGAAAATTGGCAGGAAAAACTACCTGTATTACGAAATATTAGAAGGTTTAGCCAAAGGTGATGAAGTAATTACATCGTCTTACGACCAATTTAACCAATATGATCAGGTAGAAATTAATAAATAAATAACATGAATAAATTTTTGATGACGATGATTTTAGCTTGCTTTTCTTATTTAGCGAGTGCGCAAAGCATCTTTAAAAAGGAAGCCAACTGGATTGATAATAAGGACGGTATAAGTTATGAAATGAATATTTACAGTAAATCGGGAAAAGATGCTAATGCGAAGATTGCTAAAGCTGATTTCACAATAATCGGAGATTTAGCTTTGCTCGAAAAAGTTGAATTGATACGGGATGGTAAAGTCAAATTTAATTTAGCATTAAAGGCAGAAACTAACGAATTACAATTACAACCTGGATTATATACATTTAAAATTTATCACAAAAAACTTGGAGAAAAGGATTTTGAGGTAGAATTGAAAAATGCACAAAAAAACAATGTTAAACTAACCATCAAATAAGTTGCCTCATGATTAAAATAGAAAATCTGGAAAAAGTTTACAAAACTGAAGAAGTAGAAACTACAGCACTAAACGGTATTAATCTTCATGTAAAAGAAGGTGAATTTGTTTCCATCATGGGACCATCTGGCTGTGGAAAATCGACCTTATTGAATGTAATGGGTTTGTTAGATAAACCTGAAAGCGGCAGCTACAAATTTATTGACACCGAACTTTTAACCTTAAATGATAGAGAACGTTCTAATTTCCGAAAAAGAAATATGGGTTTCGTTTTCCAGAATTTTAACCTCATTGATGAGTTAACCGTTTTCGAAAACATCGAATTGCCACTTATCTACAATAAAATACCAGCAGGTGAACGCAAGAAATTGGTGAATGAAATCATCGAAAGAATGAACATCGTAAACCGTAGCGGTCACTTTCCACAACAACTTTCTGGTGGTCAGCAGCAACGTGTAGCGGTTGCAAGGGCTTTGGTTACCAAACCGAAGTTGGTTTTAGCCGATGAGCCAACCGGTAACCTCGATAGTTCGCACGGTAATGAAGTAATGGAATTGCTTTGCGAATTAAACGAAACCGGAACCACCATCGTAATGGTTACGCATTCGAGCCACGACGCCAGTTTCTCAAACAGAATTATCAACCTGAAAGATGGTCATGTAATTTCTGAAAAGATAAATAAAAGCAGGAACGAGGAATTGATATAAGAAATGTTTAAGATTAATATGTAAGTGCCTTAGACCCTACACGGTTGAGCCTTTCACCTTTAAAAATAGTTTTAGTTTAATGATAAGCCACCGAAATCTTCCTGGATGGGAAGATTCGGATAAGGCGCTCAAAGGTTAAAAGTCATACGTTTTAGGTTTTACGTGCTGTGCTTATAACTTAAAACTTACCACGTAAAACTCAAAAGATGTTCAAATTAAATTTAAAAATCGCTTTGCGGAACCTTTGGAAGAATAAAGGATTCTCTCTGATTAATATTGGAGGATTGGCCATTGGACTGGCAAGCTGCATGATATTGCTGCTTTATGTAGCCTACGAATGGAGTTTTGATAAAGATTTTGCCAATAGCGATAAAACCTATGTTGTTTATCAGAATGCTCCTGCAAATGGCAAAATTTTTAGTTGGGCGTGGACACCAAATGCAATGGCGGAAGAAGTTGCTGCTAAAATTCCGGGAGTTAAATATGCCTCACACACTACTTATCCATCTACAAAATTAATTTCCGTTGGTGAAAAAAGAATCAACTCGAGGGTAAATTTTGCCGACCGTTCTTTCATTAAAATATTCGATTATAAATTTATAAAAGGTAATCCGGAAGAGGCATTAAAAAATGTTAATTCTATTATTTTAACAGAATCTTTCGCAAAGAAATTGTTTGGTAATGAAGAGCCAATCAATAAAACGGTTAAGCTTGATAATCAAGATGTTTTAAAAGTTGAAGCCATAATCGAAGACATCCCTGCCAACAACTCCATGATTTTTGAATGTTTAATGCCATGGTCGCTTTTTATTCAAAGAGAGCCTTGGGCAAAAGATAAAAATTGGGGTAATAATATGTGTTTAACTGTGGCTCAGTTGGAAGATAACCAGTTTTTTGACGTTGCAAATGCAAGCATAAAAAATATTTACAAACGAAACCAGCAAGGAAATACAGCAGAAGCTTTATTGCATCCTTACACCAAATGGCACTTGTACGATGATTTTCAAAATGGGAAATCAGTTGGCGGGAAAATTGAGCAACTTAAAATATTTCTACTATTGGCTTTCTGTATTTTGTTGATTGCCTGCGTAAATTTCATGAACTTATCTACGGCCCGGTCTGAGCGCCGAGCGAAGGAAGTAGGTATTCGCAAGGCAATAGGCTCAACAAGAAAATCTTTGGTAGGGCAGTTCCTGCTCGAGTCGGTTTTTGTAACCATCATTTCGGGTGTGATGGCGTTTATTTTGGTTGAAGTGAGCTTGCCTTACTTTAATAATTTGCTAAACATCGAATTACAAATTGATTATAAAAGTTTAACTTTTTGGGCAACGCTTTTAGGCTTAATGGTTTTTACCGGCTTTATGGCTGGAAGCTATCCGGCACTTTATTTATCATCATTTGAACCGATAAAAGTATTAAAAGGGTTAAAAATCAAAACTGATTCTTCTGTATCTATAAGAAAAGTTTTAGTGGTGGTTCAGTTTGTTTTTGCAGCATGTTTAATTGTATGTACCTCAGTTATTTATCAGCAACTTAATTATGTTAAAAACAAGCCAATCGGATATGATAAATCTAATCTGGTTCAGATAGCGGTGAGGGGCAAGGTTGGTGAAAAAAGCAAACTGGAATTGCTTAAAACACAATTGTTAAAATCTGGGGCAGCAAGCAACGTAACCACATTTAGTAAAGACATCACCGAGAGCGGGAACAACACAACTGATGTTCATTGGGAAGGTAAAACCGAAGGAGAATCGATTTTATTTAACAATAGGGGAGTTGGCGATGATTTTATTAAAACCATAGGTACAGACTTAGTGGCTGGAAGGGAGATTTCTTCAACATCTAAAAGTGATAGCAACAACATTATGCTTAATGAAGCGGCGGTTAAAATGATGGGGCTAAAAAATCCAATAGGAGCGAAAATCAGGTATTGGGGAACAGAAAAAACCAATGTTGCTGTGGTGAAAGATTTTGTTGTAGAAAGCGCTTATCAGAAAGTTGCGCCAATGATTTTCTATCCAAGTTATATGGATGATGTACAGGTTATTATCGTCCGTCTAAATGCCAATCAAAATATTAGCACTTCTATTTCAAAAATTGATGAATTGGTTAAGCAAATAGAACCCGAATATCCTGTAAACAGAAAATTTGTAGATGAGGGATTTGAAATTAAATTCCAAAATGAAAAACTTTTAGGAACGCTTTCAAACTGGTTCGGTGGCTTTGCAATCTTCATATCTTGTTTAGGTTTATTAGGTTTAGCGCTTTTCATGGCAGAGCAGCGCAAAAAGGAAATCAGCATCCGTAAAGTTTTAGGTGCAAATACTGCAAGCATTTTAACACTGCTGAATAAAGATTTTATTAAGCTGGTTGCTATTGCAAACTTAATCGCTTTTCCATTAGCATACATCATTATCAATAAATGGTTGTCTGCTTTTGAATATAGGATATCAATATCTGTTCTGCCATTTCTGATTGCGATTTCTCTATCCGTTATCATTGCCATTTTAACGGTTAGCATTCAATCCATAAAAGTGGCAAAAGCCAACCCAGTTGATGCACTGAAATACGAATAAGGCTAAAAGATTAAAGCTAAAAGTTTAAAGTAAACCCCAATCTGGATACTAAATACCTGATACTACAATGTTCAAACTTAACTTAAAAATCGCGTTACGAAACCTATGGAGAAATAGAGGTATTACATCAATTAATGTTGGTGGTTTAGCTATTGCATTGGCTGCCTTTATTTTGGTTGTGATGTATTTTACTTATGAAACCAGTTTCGATAAATCAAACCCTAACTATAAAAACATTTATGTGGTGGGAAGAATTTATCCTGATTTTAGGACAAATTATACGTCTCCACCTTTGGTAAAAGCCATTAAGCAGAACTTTCCCGAAGTTGTGCGGGCTGGTATAACCAAAAATGGAACTTTTGAGTTGGCTTTAAAAAACGAGGGTAGAACAACGTTTATTAAAAGCTTTATGTATTCGGATTATGAGGCGGCTAGAATCCTCAATCTAAATCCGAGTACAGGTTTGCAAAAACCAAAAGGAGAGAGTGAGTTCTTTTTTTATCTAAATAAAGAAAGTATGAGGGCGCTTTTTCCAAATAAGAGAGATGAAAAACCAGAAATGGTAAGCATGGGAAGTAGTACTCTTGGTCATACAGGAATGATAACTGGTTCGATTGTAAATGACTTGCATTCGAATATAAATTTTGATGCCTTATCCGTAGCAAGTGAATTGGGTAAAGGCGAAAACTATGGCTATAATAACTATAACACATACATTCAGGTTAAACCGGGAACTGATGTGGCTAACCTGGAGCAAAAAATAACTGACTTATACCGAAAAGAGCTTTTAAAAGGCGAAACCGACCAGAAAACGATTGAAGAAATAAAAAGTATTTCCACATTTTTAGATCCGCTGTCAAACTTACATCTAAGACCTAAAGCCGGTAATGATGCACCATATAAAATTTTACTTGCCCTTTCCGTACTGGGTGTTTTGATTCTCATTATTGCTTGTATAAACTTTACAAATCTGAGCATTGCCCAAGCGACAAAAAGAGCAAAAGAAGTTGGCGTTAAAAAAGTGATGGGTGCATATCGTTTTCAGCTCACTACACAATTTCTAACAGAGATATTTCTACAATGCTTTGCCGCAACTATTTTTGCCCTAATTTTAGCTGAATTAGCTCTGCCGTATTTCAATAACCTTTTCCAAATTAACCTATCGATCTGGACAATTGAAAACAATCTGTTTTGGCAGTTACCACTCGTTTTATGTTTGATAACCTTAATCGCTGGTACCTATCCATCATTGGTTCTATCAGGATTTAAGCCTGCTTTAGTACTCAAAGGTAATTTTGCTACCAGCAAACAAAGCTCATGGTTACGAAATGGCTTACTGGTTTTTCAGTTTAGTATTGCCGTAATTTTTATTATTGGATTACTGATTATTAATTCGCAATTAAAATACATGCGCACTCAAGATTTAGGCTTTACTGCAAATCAAGTGGTTTACATCAAAAATATCACCTATTTCAATAAACCTGAGAATTTTGCGCCACTTCGAGATAACATTTTAAAAATTGATGGAATAAAAGCTGCAACTGTGGCAACCGATGTACCAGATGGTGCAGAGAATGGATCTAATGGTTACACTTTTGAGGGTATACAAGCCAGTATTGATTTTGTTGATGTAGATTTTGATTACTTCGAAACGCTGGATATTAAGCTGAAACAAGGTCGTTTTTTCTCCCCATCATTTAGTACTGATACCGTAAACTCTGCAGTGATTAATGAAAGTGCGGTGGCCAAATATGGAATGAAAAATCCAGTTGGGAAAACAATCAGAGGTTGTAATACCGATTATAAAATTGTAGGCGTAATTAAAGATTTTAAGGCGCAGGGATTTGAAAGCATTGTTCAACCCACTATTTATTCAATCAAAAATCCTTGTGGAAATCCGAAACTGCAGATTATGCTGAAGATTGAAGAAAACAAAATGGCTTCGGCTTTAGCCACTTTGAAATCTCAATGGCCTCGAATAAATCCTAAAGATGGAGAAGATTTCAGGTACGAGTTTTTAGATGAGCTTTATGGCAAACTTTTTAAAAAGCAAGAACAATTGCAATCTGTGTTTTTTGCTGCGGCTTTATTAACCATTTTCATCGCAATATTAGGGTTGTTTGCCTTTGCAAAATACATTACGAATGGTAGAATTAAAGAAATAGCGGTTCGTAAAATTTTAGGCGCAAGTGATATTCAAATTTTCAAACTCATTAACAGTTCATTTTTTATAATGGTGCTAGTGGCTAATGTTATTTCCTGGCCAGTTGCCTACATTCTTACCAAAAAGTGGCTGGAAACCTTTGCTTACCGAATTGATTTGCCAGTACTGCCATTTATCAGCAGTGCTTTAATTACGATCCTATTAACAATCATTACAGTAAGCATTCAGGCAAAAAGAGCAGTTAAAGCTAATCCTGTTGATGCTTTGAAATATGAATAAAGCTAAAAGACGAAAGCTTAAAGCGATAATTCACCTTGATACCTGATACTAAATACTTGATACTAATATGTTTAGATTAAACTTAAAAATCGCATTGCGGAATCTTTGGAAGAACAAAACCTCTTCTTTCATTAATATTATTGGTTTGGCTATTGGCCTTGCGGCTTGTTTAATGTTGTTGTTGTATGTTTCTTACGAATGGAATTTTGATAAGCAGGCTAAAAATTCAGCCAATGTTTTTGTTGCGATGACGAATGTTCCGGGCGAGGGAAATAAAATTGCCGGAACTTTTAATGGTACAACAACAGCACTTGGTCCGCTTTTAAAGCAAAATTTACCCGAAGTAAAATATGTGGCCCGAATGGATTATGGCAAAAAAAGTTTAATTGCCAACGGACAAAACAGCTATAAAAAAGATTCGAAATTTGCTGAGCCAGATATCCTTAAAATGTATGATTATGAGTTTGTTGCAGGCGATGCAAAAACTGCACTCAAAAATCCACTCTCAGTTATTTTGACAGAAAGTACAGCAAAAACGTTGTTCGGAACCACTGACGTTTTGAATAAATCTATACGTTATCAAGATCAAGAAAACCTAACGATTACTGGAGTAATTAAAGATTTGCCAGAAAATAGCTCCAACCGGTTTGATTTTTTAATGCCTTGGTCGTTTTACGAAATTGTTGACGAAAGTGCTAAAGATCTGAATTGGAATAATTACAGTTTTGTAACCATGGTTACCCTTAATGCTGATGCAAATATTGATTTGGTAAATCGTAAAGTTGAGACTTTGGTAAAAGCCAATAGCCCACAAAATCCACAATCACAGCCACACTTTCTCTATCGAGCCAGCAAACTACATTTATTTGGGAAGTTTGAAAATGGCAAACCTGTTGGAGGAGATATCGAGCAAGTTTATCTCTTTATAGGTTTAGCATTTGGTATTTTACTCATTGCCTGCATTAATTTTATGAATATGGCTACGGCTAAATCAGAAAAGCGGGCCAAAGAGGTTGGGATCAAGAAAACAATCGGTGCAAATCGCACATCATTAATTTTTCAGTTTTTAACAGAATCAATGGTGCTAACTGTGGTTGCTGTTGTTGTAGCCATTGCTTTGTTGGAATTGTGTTTGCCAGCCTTTAACCAATTATTAAACATAAATTTAGGTATTTCTTATTTCAACACAGCGAGCTGGATTGGTATTTTAGGAATTGTTATGGCCACAGGTTTAATCGCAGGAAGTTATCCGGCATTTTATTTATCGGCTTTTAACCCCATTCAAACCTTAAAAAGGAAAATCTCCGCAAAAGGGTTTTTGAATATAAGCTTAAGACAGGTGTTGGTTGTTGGGCAGTTCTGCTTTGCCATTATCCTCATTATATCCACATTGGTTATCTATCGCCAAATTCAGTACATCAAAAATAAACCGGTTGGTTTTGATGTAAATGCTTTAGTTGAAATTCCTCAGGATGGAGCGCTAAAAGGCAAATTTGATTTATTCAAATCAGAGATACTAAAATCTGGTGCGGTTACTTCCATGTACCAATCATCCGTTAGTTTATCTCATCGTGGTCGAAATTTTATGGATATCAAGTGGGAGGGAATGACGAAGCCAGCAAATACGGTAATGTTTAATCAAGTGGCTACGACATATGATTTTATCAAAACAAATGGAATCAAATTATTGCAGGGAAGAGATTTTTCGAAAAATTTTGCTTCAGATACCAGTGCACTTATGGTAAGTGCTTCTGCCGTTAAAGTATTCGGCTACAAAAATCCAATTGGTAAAAAAGTGATGCTTTTTGGTTCTACCGCATATATTATTGGAGTTTTTGATGATTATGTTTGGGATTCACCCTATAAATCAAATAACCCACAGGTGGTTTTTCTAAACCCTGCTCAAACGGGTACAATTACAATGCGATTGAACAATGCTAACAACTTGCAAAGCAATATCAAAACGATTAATAAGATTACAAAGGCTTTTAATCCTGCTTACCCAACTGAAATTAAGTTTATAAATTCATTATATCAGGAGAAATATAAGTCTGAAAAAACATTGGGAATACTTTCTAATCTCTTCGGCGGATTGGCGATTTTCGTTTCGTGTTTGGGTTTATTCGGCTTGGTTGCATACAGTGCAGAACAACGCACTAAAGAATTTGGTGTACGCAAAGTACTTGGCGCATCGGTAGCCAATCTTATGCAATTGTTATCACTTTCCTTTATCAAAATGATTATTGCAGCTATCATTATCGCTGTGCCAATAAGCTATTTCGCCATGAATAAATGGCTGAGTAATTTTGAATTCCACACTGAATTTACTTGGTGGATTGTGCCGGTGGCAGCAATTGCTACATTATCAATGGCTATAATCACAGTAAGTTTTCAAGCTTATAAAACGGCAAAATCAAACCCAGTTGATGCTTTGAAATACGAATAAAGCTAAAAGATTAAAAGTTAAAGCGAAGATAGTCGTGCTACTTGATACTATATACTTGATACTAATATGTTCAAATTAAATTTAAAAATCGCCTGGCGAAACCTTTGGAAAAACAAGGGATATACTTTTATTAATGTTCTTGGTCTTTCGATCGGGATGGCCAGTTGTATTCTCATTTTTATTTTTATCCGTTATGAAATGAGTTTTGATGAGGGTTTTAAAAATGAAGATAGAATTTTTCGGATCACAACAAATTGGACTTCTCCAGATGGTTTTGAAGAATCTCAAGGGGTGCCAAAACCAGCACCTGCTGCATTGCGAAATGATTTCAAAAATCAAATTGAAAAAGTTGGAGCCATTTGTCAAGATGGTGGAATTATCAAAGTAAAAGATGATGCCGGGAAGGAAAAAATTAAAACTTTAGAAGATATTTTTTATGCAGAGCCGGAATTCTTTCAAATCATGAGTTTTGAATGGTTACAAGGAAATCCCATGCAGTCGTTAAGTCAGCCTAATTCTGTGGTTTTATCGAAAGACATGGCTGCCCGACTTTTTGGCGACTGGAATAAGGCCGTAGGTAAAATTATTAATTATCAGAATCGAGATGATTTTATGGTTACGGGCATTTTACAGGAGATGCCCCAAAACAGTTCTTTTCCACTTAATATAGTTGTTTCTTACGAAACCTTTAGAAAACACCCTAATGAAAGATTCGATAACTGGGGCAACGTATCTTCAAATGATGAATGTTATTTTCTTTTAAAAGATGGTGTATCAATTGATGAAGTTCGGGGTGCTTTACCAAAGTTTTCTGACAAATATTTTAAAAGGGATAACATTTCTAAACAGGAAATTAGTGCTCAATCCCTGGGTGATATACATTACAACGAAAACCTGGGGAATTTCTCAAGCAAAACAATGTCGAAAAAAGAACTTTATGGTTTAGGTGTCATTGGTGCGTTTTTGATGCTTACGGCCTGTATAAACTTCATTAATCTCGCTACTGCACAGGCGGTAAGCAGAAGCAAAGAAGTTGGCGTTCGTAAAGTGATGGGAAGTTTAAGAAAGCAATTGGTATTTCAATTTCTTACCGAAACCTTAACCATTAGCGTGTTTGCAATGCTCGTAGCTTGTGTTCTAACCGAAGTTGCCTTACCAGGAATGAGAGGTTTATTTCAGGAGGAGATTTCATTTAGTATAATTCAGCACCCAATCATTTTTGTTTTTATGATTGGATTGGTAATCGTGGTGAGTTTTCTTGCAGGGTTCTATCCAGCAATGGTCATGTCTGGTTTTAGTCCTGCTTTGGCCATAAAAAATAAGATTACTGCAAATGCTGGCGGTTTAAGCTTACGAAAGGTTTTAGTTGTGGTTCAATTTTCGATCACTGTAGTATTAATTATTGGTACACTTGTGGTTTTGAAACAAATGAATTATATGAGGGAGAAACCATTAGGTTTCAACCCTTCGGCAATTGCTTTGGTTAATGTTCGGAACGATAGCTTAAGCTTAATAAAATATCAAATTTTACAAGATCGAATTTCCAAAATACCTGGTGTTTTAACGACTAGTTTTTGTAGAAATCCACCATCATCCAGCAATAATAATGAAACTAATTTTAAATATAATGGCACGGAAAAAGCCAATTTTCAGGCTAATACAAAAATTGCCGATGAAAATTACTTCAAAACTTTCGGATTAACTTTTGTTGCCGGTAAAGCATTTTCTAAAAGCGATACCATAAAAGAAGTTGTGGTTAATGAAACTACTTTAAGAAAATTAAATGTGGTTAATTTTAATGACGCATTAGGTAAAAAAATTAGAATTTTTGGCAAAGAAGGAACTTTAGTGGGGGTGGTTAAAGATTTTAATAATTTGAGCCTACACGAACCCATATCACCAATTATCATTACCACAATTAAAGATAACTATCAAAATTTAGCTGTGAAAATGGATAGCAAACAAATAAAATCCATCATGCCTCAAATAGAAAGAATATGGAATAATACCTTTCCGGAAAATTATTACCGAGCCTCTTTTGTTGATGATGATATTAGTCAGTATTATGAAACAGAAAGGGTGATGGGGGTTTTATTCAAGGTTTTTGCAGGCATTATTATTTTCATTTCCTTTATCGGTTTGTTTGGGTTAATTTCTTTTGTAGCCACTCAAAGAACCAAAGAGGTTGCTGTTAGAAAAGTTTTAGGTGCTTCCACCTTCGAATTGGTCAAAATGTTAAATGGCTCATTTCTACTAATGGTTTTTATTGCAAACTTAGTAGCCTGGCCTTTGGCTTATTTATTTGTTTCAAAGTGGCTTTCAACATTTACCTATCGGATAGATTTGAGCATCTGGCCTTTTGTGTTGGCTATGGTAATTTCTATGCTGATTACTTTAATAACTGTGAGCTTACGTTCGTTCAAAGCCGCTAGGGCAAACACAATTGATGCACTTAAATATGAGTAAATCCAAGTAATAAGTAATACGTTTAGGTTGTAGGTTTTGGTACGTGCAACTTAAAACTCACCACGTAAAACGCTAAAAATGTTCAAATTAAATTTAAAAATCGCCTGGCGCAACCTTTGGAAAAACAAAGTTTATGCAGCCATTAATATTGGTGGTTTAGCATTGGGCTTAACTGCTTTTGTGTTAATGCTTTTGTACATTAACCATGAGGAAAGTTATGATAGCTGGACTCCAGACCTTGAAAATGTTTTTCAAATCCGTGAAAAACATGATTTTTTTACGCCAGACAATAAAGAGCATTGGCAGGAAGCAACCGACAGCAGAATGGCCTCTTTGGTCAGAGAAAATATTCCACAAGCTGTTGCAGTAACAAAAGTAGATCAGGATTGGGAATGGAGTGCAGGTTATTCCGTAAAAGTTGATGGGGCAGATCCAATTTTAGTTAAACAGATAAAAGATGCTGACAGTAGTTTTTTCAGTGTTTTTAACTATCAGTTTTTGCATGGAAGTGCAGAGGCTGCATTAAGTACCCCAAAATCAATTGTGGTAAAGGAAAGCATTGCATTAAAATTATTTGGTACAGATAAAGTATTAGGCAAAACGGTAAAACTATTAATCTGGAGGAGCGATCCTGGGCAAATGTTTACCATAACTGGTGTTGTCAAAGAACCTAAAACTCCGCAATCCGTTAGTTTCAATGCCATCATCAGGACCGGAGAGCAAGATCATGATCCTGAAAACATCAGTAACAGGCACTTTTGTCAGGTATATGCTAAAATGAATGGTCCTGTGGATAGTACGGCCTTGAATAAAACGCTGCAAAGTGTATATGTAAATTTCAAGAAAGCAGCCTTTGCCAAGGAAAAGAAAAATTACAAGGATATTTACAAGAACGGCAACACCCCCGGACTTAGTGCCTTGAAAATTTCCGATGTTCATGCTAATCCGACCTTAAAGTTGAGTTGGAAAGATAAGTTGAAGCCTATAGTTGGAATTTCCATTTTCCTTCTTTTGGTATCAGTGATTAATTTCGTGAATTTGGCAACGGCACAATCTGTCCAAAGAGCGAAAGAAGTTGGCGTTAAAAAGGTTTTAGGCTCCTACAAAGGTCAGTTGTTAACGCAGTTTTTACTTGAATCTGCCATGCAAAGTATGGTATCTCTTTTTCTTTGTGTAGTTCTGGTTGAAATGGTTCTACCAGCGTTTAATCAAAATTTTAACGTCTCGCTGAGCTTTTGGTATAATCCTCAATTATTCATAATGATTGTGCAATTGCTTACTTTGTTTGTTTTAGTCACCCTTCTTGCTGGTTTTTATCCATCATGGATTTTATCAAATTATAATCCCGTTTCGGTTTTAAAAGGCAATTATGAGAATGGGCTAAAAGGCATTGCCTTAAGGAATATACTGGTCGTTTTTCAATTTGTGATTTCGGTAACTTTCATCATTGCCATTGGGGTAATGTATCAGCAAACAAAATATGTTAGCAATAAGGATTTAGGTTTTGAAAAAGGGAATCTCATTAACATCAAATCAAATTACGAAGAAAAATTTGCTGAGCGGTTGAGGACAGTTCCTGGAGTAAAATATATTGCTACAAGCACACAGGTGATGGGAAATGTATTCAATACGCCCGAAGTAATTACTTATAAAGAGAATAAAATTCCGGTGAATTCGGTTACGGTAACGATGGATGCTCTGCAAGCTTTGGGTGTTCAAGTGATGCAGGGTCGATTGTTTTCGAAGGACTACAAACAGGATACTGCCAATAGTGTGGTTATCAATGCGAGCGCTGCGAAATTAATTGATAAAAATCCGGTTGGGAAAACTTATGACTTACTACGTGATGATCGGAAATATACATTTCAAATTGTTGGCGTAATTAAAGATTATCACAATGAAGGGTTCGATAAGGCAGTGATGCCAACGATTTACAAAGTGACGCATTTGGGAGGGACGTCGACGACTAATAACATGCTGGTTCGTTTAGATGCAGCCAACAGTGGCGAAATCATTAAAAAAATAGAGGCAGAATGGAGATTGTTGTATCCGGATTATCCGATGACTTATATGAGCATGAATGATGCTTTCGATAAAATCCTAGAAGATAACAATAGGTTCGTAAATATGATTGTCTTGTTCAGCCTGGTGTCGGTTTCATTATCATTATTAGGGCTGTTTGCGCTTTCTACCTTTGTTGCAAAACGCAGAACAAGAGAAATCGCGGTTAGAAAAGTGCTTGGCGCATCAAATATCCAGATTGTAAATCTGCTAAATAAATCATTTTTGATACTGATTGTTGTGGCAAATTTAATCAGCTGGCCAATTGCCTACATTCTTATCAAAAAATGGCTGGATGGTTTTGCCTACCGGATAGATATGCCGGTTATCCCTTTTTTGCTTGCCACACTTGTTTCGATAGTGATTGCGGTTTTAACAGTTAGCATTCAGGCGAGAAAAGCTGCCGTAACAGATCCCGTGAACGCATTGAAATATGAATAAAGCTAAAGCCATATCCTAATACTTGATACTAAACACTTGATACTGACTAAAATGATAGAACTAAAAAATATAGAAAAATACTATTCTAACAAGGGCGTTAAGAATTATGTACTGCGCCATGTTAGTACAACAATTAAAAAAGGGGAATTTGTTTCAATCATGGGACCATCTGGTGCCGGAAAATCTACGTTGCTTAATATTTTAGGCATGCTGGAAGAGCCAACTTATGGTACCTACGAATTTCTTGGCGAAGATGTAACCACTTTAAATGAGCGAAAACGTATTGAATTGTATCGAAACCATATTGGTTTTGTATTTCAGGCATATCATTTAATTGATGAAATGACGGTTTACGAAAATATAGAAGCACCTTTACTTTATAAAAAGATTGGAGGCTCCGAACGGGCAAGTAGAATTGCTAATTTATTGGATCGCTTTAATATTGTAGCCAAAAAAGACTTGTTTCCAAATCAGCTTTCCGGCGGACAACAACAATTAGTGGGAATTGCCCGGGCTTTAGCCGCCCAGCCAAGCGTCATTCTGGCCGATGAGCCAACAGGTAATTTGCAATCTGCACAGGCTGAAGAAATTATGCAATTGTTTCAAAAGTTGAATCAGGAAGATGGAATAACCATTATACAGGTTACACATTCCGAGAAAAACGCTACCTACGGTAACCGCATTTTGCACATAGCCGATGGCGTAATTAAAGATGATGTGCAATTATCCAGTGCTAAGGCAATTTAACCTTATACACTCGGTAAGGATATGCTGTTCTGTCATTTCCCTTATTATATTTTGGTAACCGGTTTAATTGTGAGCAACTAAGGTAAAGAAAACCATCAGTACCAATTCCAAAAGAATCTGGCCAGCTTAACCTTTTATCGCTTACCAAAGTATGCAATTTGCCATCGGGCGAAACATATTTAATTGAATAATCTGGAGACGAACTCAGGTAGATGTTTCCTTTTTGGTCGGCAATCATACCATGGCATACGCCGGTTTCTGCCACCAGTTCTACTTTTTTAGAGAGCTCTTCCTTGCTTAATTTATCGTCTGCGAGAAATGTTGTAGCAATTCGGTAAAGTTTAGTCTGGTTAATTGCTCTGAAATAAAAGTATTTATTGTCTTTGGTCAGTGCAATACCATTAACATTAGAATTAAAAGGCTTCCCTTTGTCATCTACCACGTTGATACCATCAAGTTTCAAAACGAAATTGGGCTGCGAAATTGTCGATTGATCTTTCTCGAGCACTATTCTCGATTTTCCTGACTTCAAATTCAACACCACTACGGCACTCAAACCAGGATCTGATAGATAGGCAAGGTCTTTATCAGTGTCAACTACCAGATCGTTTAAACCGCTTTTATCTTTTGGCAAATCATCGAATTCGTAAATTCTAATCACTTTATCTGTCTTTAAATCAATTTTTAAAAGTTTAAATTGACCTGTTTTGCTTTTACCAGAATCTCCAAATACTGATGAACCACCGGAGGGTTTTGAATCCAATACCCAAAGAAAATTATTTTGATCAGCATATAAATCCTGAACATTTACAAAATGGTTTTGAGTATTAATACTGTCGATTTTATTCCATTCCAGGTCAGGAAATGCTTTCCGCTTCCCACTTACAATTTCAGTTAAGCCGTATAAATAAGGTTCATGTTTTGGAAATGAAACAAATAATCGATTTGAAACCGGGGAGACTGTTACGCCAATGGGCTGGTTTTTTTCAAAGGATGCAACTTCAAGCAGCTCTTGTGCATTACTTTTCATGCAGATATTAATAATTACAGTTAAAAGCAGGATAATTTTTTTCATTGTGGGTGCAATTTATTATAAGATTAACCTGATTTTAAATTTAATGTTTGCAAGTTTCATCTCATTAACTTAAGTATTTCAATAAGCCTTTAGATTTAGTCATGTAATCTCCGTTCTATCCTTACCTTTGTTTATGCAGAAGTCTTTTACTGATCAGATGGGGAATGAAATCCTGATTAATTTTCCTCCCAAAAGGATTGTCTCCATTGTGCCCTCTCAAACTGAACTCCTATTTGATTTAGGTTTAGATCATGAAATTATTGGTTTAACTAAATTTTGCATTCATCCAATAGAGAAATTTGCTGAACGCACAAAAGTTGGCGGAACGAAAAAGCTGAACATCGATCTTATCAAAGATTTGAAGCCCGATTTGATTATCGGTAACAAGGAAGAAAATACGCAAAGTGATATAGAAGAACTTGCAGAACACTTTCCGGTTTGGATGAGCGATATTTTCACATTAAATGATGCGATGAAAACCATCACTCAAATAGGGGAGTTGGTAGATCGTGAGCCTGAAGCAGCCTACTTGAACCATTTAATTTCTGCTGGTTTCAATGATCTGAAAACACTGGCCTTGCAAAATCAAATCGATAAAAAAGTTGCCTACCTCATTTGGCGGAAACCGTATATGGCGGCGGGTAAAAATACTTTCATCAACGATGTTTTAATTGCAAATGGGATGACAAATGTGATCAATCATGAGCGCTACCCGACAATTACGCTTGAAAAACTAAAATATTTAAATCCTCAGTTAATTCTACTCTCTTCTGAGCCTTACCCTTTTGCCGAAAAACATATTGAAGAAATACAAAAAGCCATCCCAAATGTGTCGATCAAATTGGTGGATGGTGAAATGTTTAGCTGGTATGGCAGCAGATTGGTGAAAGCTGTTCAGTATTTTTTTGAGTTTCAAAAGGAACTTTATTGAGTTGAGCTAGTCTGGATATTAGTTATACGCGATTTGTAATATCCTCCCAGTATTGCATTTATAATCCAATTCAAGAACTTTATCAATCAATTTATGTTTAATAATTAATAAGTTTAACTTACCAGATTAACCCATTATGAAAAAAATACTTTTACTATCATTATTTGTCGTGATGATGTTTGGCTGCGGTTCTATGAGGTCGGCTTCCAGTGGCGAAACGGTTTCAATTGAAGGAAGAATTACAAAGCTTGGAATGACAACCTTTCAATACGGCACGCATAGCATTACTTATGGTGGAAAACCGTACGCCTTAAGAAGCAGTAGTCTAAATTTAGATACTTATGTAGACAGGCAGGTTACTTTGAGAGGCACTAAGGTGGAAGGTTATCCGTTAGAAGGTGGACCGGAATTGATTGAAGTATCGGAAGTGGTGATGAAGTAGGTTATTAAGCCTGTCGAAGATAATCATAAATAGTTGCATGGTTTTGGGTTAGCTAAACCTGATTGACGCGAAAAGCGCCCGATTTTTTCATCGGGCCTTGAAGCAAAAAGCAGGACAGGAGTGAAATAATAGTACAACAATTGCTTTTCTGAATATTTTTTACAAACTATTCTCGTTCAAAATTAACCACTTAGCTTTTTTACGTGAAAATATTTAATAAATTATGATAGATACCTTTTGATTATTCAATCTAGTTTCTATCTTTGCAGTCCTTACAACATCCTAACTGCGGAAGTGGCGTAATTGGTAGCCGCACCAGACTTAGGATCTGGCGCTTCACGGCGTGGGGGTTCGAGTCCCTTCTTCCGCACAACAAGATAAAGGCCGTTTCGATTTAAACATCGGAACGGTTTTGTTTTTAAAAACAAGATTCAGAAAGAAATGAATATTACACAGGAAAAAACCGGCAACTTAAATGCTGTTGTAAAAATCAAAATCGCACCTGCTGATTATAGTGCAAAAGTAGAAAAGGCAATAAAAGACCAAGCTAAAAAAGCACAATTACCAGGTTTCCGTAAAGGAATGGTTCCTGCTGCTCACATTAAGAAAATGTATGGCAAAAGTATCTTGGTAGAAGAAGTTAATAACTTGTTAAACGATACTTTATCTAATTACATTACGGAGCAAAAATTAGAAATTTTAGGTCAACCACTTCCTCAAATGGATGATGCCCGCGAATTTAAGTGGGATAATACAGATGAATTTGAATTTGATTACGAGTTGGGTTTAGCACCTGCGTTTGATGTAAATATTTCTTCAAAAGATAAGTTTACTCAATATGTAGTTAAAGCGGATCAGGAAACTCTAGAAAGTCGTATCAAAAACATCCGTCGCAGCTATGGTAAAATGACTAACCCTGAGGTTGCTGCCGAAGGTGATGTTTTGTATGCTGAGTTGGTACAGTTAGGTACTGATGGCTCTGTTTTCGAAGGTGGAATTTCTAATACTGCAACTATCCGTTTAGATTTAATTAAGGATAAGAAAGTATTGAAATCATTGGTTGGTTTAAAGAAAGATGATGTTGTAACTGTTGATATTCAGACAGTTTTTGAAGATACTGCGGCGATTGCTAAAGCATTAAACATTTCTGAAGAAGATGCAGCCGATTTAAAATCTAACTTCCAGTTAACGGTTAAAAACGTAAATCGCTTAGAGGAATCAGATTTAAACCAGGAATTTTTTGATAAATTATTTGGTGAAGGTACTGTAACTGATGAGGCTGGTTTCAGAACTAAAATTCAGGAAGAAGTAGAAAGTATGTTTACACAAGATGCTGAACGTAAATTATCAAACGATATTTACGAAGCGCTTTTAGAAAAACATTCTTTTGATTTGCCAGATGAATTTTTACGTCGTTGGTTAAAAGCAACAAACGAAAAGTTAACTGATGAAGAATTGGCAGAAGGTTATGATGATTTCGCTAAAAACCTTAAATGGACTTTGATCGAAAATAAAATCATTAAAGATAATAGCATCGAAATTAAATATGAGGATGTTGTTGCTGCTGCTAAAGCTAAATTAGATGCACAATTTAGAATGTATAGCCCAAGCCCACTTCCAGAAGATCAATTGGCGCAATATGCAGTTCAATTCTTGCAGGATAAAGAAAATGCAAACCGCACATTTGAAGAAGTAAAAGCTGCTAAAACTTTCGAACAAATTAAAACCATCGTTACTTTAGATCAAAAAGATATTGATTACGATAAATTTGTTGAATTAGATAAGAAGTAATTGGCATGGTGCATGGAGCGGAAAAGCTTTGAATGCCATGTTTGAATAACAATTAAAAATCTTATTTTGCTTAATGGCAAAATTTAGATTTCAAGACCTATTAATTTGGCAGCGAGCTATTATTGTAGGTAATAGATTGATTGATATTTCTGAGAAATTAGAAGAAATAAAAAAGTTTAGATTCGCAGAGCAGCTTCGAGGAGCTGCTCTTAGCGTATCTAATAATATTGCAGAAGGATCGGGATCAAATTCTAATCTCGACTTTAAAAGGTTTTTGAACTACGCACATCGATCTATATTTGAAAATGCCAATATCATTCTAGTTCTGAATAAAAGGTTGTTGGTTTCTGACAAGGAGCTGGCAGATTTGTTGGAGGATTTAGATGTTTTAGCCAGGATGATTTCTAGTTTTTCAAAAAGCTTGAAATAATGAGTGCTATATTGTCAGCAAATTTGGTATGGTATACTCTTTGACTAACCAACTATAATTAAAATATTATTTATATTTTGGTTTTTTATTATTCACGAACCTATGGGGACAGGAACATCAAACTCTATGCCCTCTGCTAAAAAAACTCATTAAAATGAACATAGATCCACAAGAATTTAGAAAATTTGCCGTTAAACATCAAGGGATTGGCAGTTTACACGTAGATAAATTTATAGCACAGGCGAACATGAATCCTCAAAGCATGACGCCTTATATTATTGAGGAGCGCCAGCTTAATGTTGCGCAAATGGATGTTTTCTCGAGGTTAATGATGGACCGTATCATCTTTTTAGGTGATGCGATTTATGATCAGAATGCAAATATCATCCAAGCACAGTTATTGTTTTTACAATCAACCGATGCAGATAGAGACATTCAGATTTATATTAACTCTCCGGGTGGTTCTGTTTACGCTGGTTTAGGTATTTATGATACCATGCAATATATTCAGCCAGATGTGGCCACAATTTGTACCGGTATGGCTGCTTCAATGGGTGCTGTATTATTGGTTGCTGGTGCCAAAGGAAAACGTGCTGCTTTACCTCACTCAAGAGTAATGATTCACCAACCATCAGGAGGTGCACAAGGTGTGGCTTCAGATATGGAGATCAACTTGAGAGAGATGTTAAAATTGAAGAAAGAATTATACGATATTATTTCAGAGCACTCTGGCCAAACTTATGACTGGGTAGAGAGAGCTTCAGATCGCGATTACTGGATGACTGCCGATGAGGCAAAAGGATTTGGTATGGTTGATGAAGTTTTATCGAGAAACGCGAAAAAAGATGGCGAAACAAAATAAAGAATCCCGTTGCTCATTCTGCCATTCTGGCAAGCATGAAACTTTAATGTTAATTGAAGGTATGGATGCATTTATCTGTGATAAGTGTGTAACCCAGGCCAATCAATTGCTTGCTCAGGAATTAGGTACCAAAAACACAAAAAATATTCAGGCTGCAATTTCTCTGCTTAAACCCTTAGAAATTAAACAACACTTGGATCAATATGTGATTGGTCAGGATGATGCGAAAAAAGTGTTATCTGTAGCAGTTTACAACCATTACAAACGTTTGAATCAAAAAATTGATAAAGACGAGATTGAGATTGAAAAATCTAACATCATGTTGGTTGGCGAAACGGGAACAGGTAAAACACTTTTAGCTAAAACCATTGCTAAAATATTACACGTACCATTCTGCATCTGCGATGCAACAGTTTTAACTGAAGCAGGTTACGTAGGAGAGGACGTGGAGAGTATTTTAACACGTTTACTTCAAGCTGCTGATTATGATGTTGCTGCTGCAGAGCGTGGCATCGTATATATCGACGAAGTGGATAAGGTTGCCCGTAAAAGCGATAACCCGTCCATTACCCGTGATGTATCAGGCGAAGGCGTTCAGCAAGCGTTATTGAAGATTTTGGAAGGTACTGTGGTAAACGTTCCACCTCAAGGCGGGCGTAAACATCCAGACCAAAAAATGATTCCTGTAAACACCAATAATATTTTATTCATTTGCGGTGGTGCTTTTGATGGTATAGAACGTAAAATTGCGAACCGTTTACGTACGCAGGCAGTGGGTTATAAGGTGAAGAAAGACGAAGCTGTTTTAGATCTTAAAAACCTTTACAAATACATCACGCCGCAGGATTTAAAATCGTTTGGATTAATTCCTGAATTGATTGGTCGTATTCCGGTGCTGTCGCACTTAAATCCGCTGGATAAAGAATCTTTACGTAATATATTGACGGCGCCGAAAAACTCATTAATTAAACAATACATCAAGCTTTTTGCTTACGAAGATGTTAACTTAGTTTTTGAAGATGATGTTTTAGATTTTATTGTTGATAAAGCAATGGAATATAAGTTGGGCGCTCGTGGTCTAAGATCGATTTGCGAAGCGATTATGCTTGACGCGATGTTTGATACACCTACGCAGACGGATGTCAAGGAATTGCACATCAATCTCGATTATGCGATAGAAAAATTTGAAAAGGCCGACTTTAAAAAGTTACAAGCTGCATAAAAAAATCAAATCCTCTCGCGAAAGCGGGGGGATTTTTTTTAATATAATATTTGTTAACGCTATGCGCCCAGCGCTATGCTCAATGCTATTAAAATATGAATGAAGAAAAAGACGTAAAAAAAGATGAAACGATTGTAGGAAAATCAAAACGAGTAAAAGAAGTAGAAAGTCCGGTTAAATCTGGCTTGAAATCAAAAGATGAAATAGTTAAAAACTGGTTGCCTCGTTATACAGGCCGACCGTTAGATCAATTTGGTGACTATATTCTGCTAACCAACTTTAGTAAATATGTAAGCATGTTTTCTGAATGGAATGACAATGCACCTATCATGGGTTTAGATAAGCCAATGCAAAGTGTTACTGCGAATGGCATTACCATTATCAACTTCGGTATGGGTAGCCCGTTGGCGGCAACTATGATGGATTTGTTAACGGCGATTAAACCTAAAGCTGTTTTGTTTTTAGGTAAATGTGGCGGACTGAAAAAGAAAAATCAATTAGGTGATTTGATTCTGCCTATTGCAGCCATTAGGGGAGAAGGAACATCAAACGATTACTTGCCTGCTGAGGTTCCTGCATTGCCAGCCTTTGCTTTACAGAAAGCGATCTCCACTACCATTCGCGATCACGGTAGAGATTACTGGACGGGAACCTGTTATACTACGAACAGAAGGGTTTGGGAGCATGACAAGGAATTTAAAAAATACCTGAAAACCTTGAGGGCGATGGCTGTTGATATGGAAACTGCAACAATATTTACCACTGCATTTGCTAACAAAATTCCAGCTGGTGCAATATTACTAGTGTCAGATCAGCCGATGATTCCTGAAGGTGTTAAAACTGCAGAAAGCGATAGTACGGTTACAGAAAAGTATGTAGAAACACATTTGAGAATTGGTATCGACTCTTTAAAGCAATTGATTAATAATGGATTAACGGTTAAACACTTATTGTTTTAAGTAAGTGTTGTTGTTATTTATGTGAGATCGGTTAGCCGGTCTTTTTTTTTGCCTAAAATTTTAATCTTTCGGCTCTGGTAGATAGCCATGAAGAATTAAATCCTTGGAATCTTTTATATGATAATTACAGCCATTGTGTAGCAATACTATCCTGTCAGCAATGTTAATTATAGAATTGTAATAATGGTCGGTTACAATAAAGCCTTTGTGTATTTTTATACGATTGATGTGTCGTTTTAATTCCTCAACCATAAGTGGCGCTAGTTGAGAAAATGGTTCGTCCAAGAGCACAAAATCAGCATCACTATAAATGATTGTTAAGGCTTCGATAAATCTTCGGTTTCCGCCAGAAAGTTCCCTAAACTTATAATTAAGATTACTTGCAATCGATTCAATTTTCAGCAATTCATTTTTATGCGTATTGCAGAATATCTCAATCGCTTTTTTAACTGTAAGTTTTGAAGGTATAAAATTATCCTGCGGAAGATAGGAGAGGTTTTGAGAAAGATACCCTTTGTCAGTTATTGTATCGTTAATTTTTAAGAATTTGAAATCGGCTTTCAGGCTGCCAAATATTATTTTAAGTAAGGTTGATTTACCACTGCCATTTCTGCCTAACAAGCCAACAGTTTCCCCAATTTTACAATTTATAAAAACGCCATTTAATATTGCTTGTTGATTAAAGCTTTGGGTAACACTGTCAATAAAAAGTCCCTGCATAAAAGAAATGTTATGATAATGGTAAACAGCATAGCGATATCATAAATAATGATGTTGCTGAAAATTCTGCGAAATCTTAATCCCTGATTTTTATAGAAGTATGAATATTTGCTCAAAAAAAAGCGTTCGATAATAATTGAAAATATCCATCCAATGGGTTTCATGATTATGATCATAACATAAGGCCCGGGGTTTCTGTAACCATCAATTATAAAAAATAGACCAATCATGAGACTAACTAAAATGTTCCAAAACACAATAGGTTTGTATACCAGCATGGATTTTTTAAATAGTGCTACAGACATGTTTAAATATAAATAAAAACTCAGAAGCATGCTAAACAAAAAAAGACCGACAATTTTGTCGATCTTTTAAGTATTGTGAATATTCCAAATGGAATAATTATCCTAAATAAGATTTTAAGATTTTACTTCTAGAAGTATGACGTAAACGTTGTAAAGCTTTATCCTTAATTTGTCTCACACGTTCGCGGGTAAGGTTAAATTTTTCCCCAATTTCTTCTAATGAAAGTGGATGATTTGATCCTAAACCAAAAAATAAAACGATGATTTCTCTTTCTCTCTCCGTTAAGGTAGATAAAGAACGTTTAATTTCTTCTGATAATGATTCATTGATTAATGAACTATCCGTATTAGGTTCGTGGTTTTCCAATACATCTAATAATGTATTTTCTTCACCCTGAACAAATGGCGCATCCATAGATACGTGACGGCCAGAGTTACTTAGTGTGTCAGAAATCTTGTCAACTGTGGTTTCTAGGATATCTGCTAATTCTTCCGGCGATGGCTCACGCTCATATTCCTGCTCTAGCTTAGAAAAAGCTTTACTGATTTTACTTAATGAACCTACCTGGTTTAAAGGTAAACGAACAATACGGCTTTGTTCAGCAATAGCCTGCAAAATCGACTGACGAATCCACCAAACAGCGTAAGAAATGAATTTGAAACCCTTTGTTTCATCAAAACGTTTTGCCGCTTTGATCAAACCCAAGTTACCTTCGTTAATTAAATCACCTAAAGTTAAACCCTGATTTTGATATTGCTTTGCAACAGATACAACGAAACGTAAGTTGGTTTTAGTTAATCGCTCTAATGCAGCTTGATCGCCTTCACGAATCTTTCTTGCTAAAATTACCTCTTCCTCTGCTGTTATTAAATCTACTTTACCAATTTCGTGTAGGTACTTATCTAACGATTGACTTTCACGGTTGGTAATGGATTGCGTTATCTTGAGTTGTCTCATTTATACGTTTTGTGTGCTCTTTAATTGTTGAAGTGTGCAAAGTTACGAAATTGTATAGCAATCCGAAAGGATAAAATGCTGAAAATGTTGCCGTTTGCACATGTTTTTTACAGTTTTACTTACAACAAAAATCATTCCAAGAAAGTTTTTGTCTGTATTTATTAATATTGTTCTAATTTAATTGAAATCCGTTTATTATTTATTGTAAATCAATAAATATATTTTGATTTGTAATAATTTATTATTTATGTTTGTTTGGTAATTATTAAAAATATATGACGATTATTAAATTTCTTTTTTGGAAGATAAAGCAAATGTCTGCTAATAATTATATGATTTTATTCACCAAGTTAAGTATACGTCTATTACCCGTCTAATTTTTTATGCCGCTGCTATCTTAAAGAGAAATAGAGATTTAAAACAAGAAAACGATTTAACGATATGAAAATGAAAATAATTAATCAAATAACCATTATCAAAGCAGCTTACATTTTATTGTTAGCGGTAGTAATTCTTGTAAGTTTAAAAGAGGCCTCCAGAGGATTTATGGATGGATGGCAAGGTGTTACCAATGAAAAATCTAATAATAATTTAAACCCTAATGCTTTTCTAGAGCTTTTGTCGGGAATATTGATGTTAGTTAGTGCTTACTTAGGATAAAGAATTATTGCAATGCTATATGCATTTATTAATTCAGCAAAGAGTGATGATGTTTTTAATGTTAAAAATTATTCAAGGCTTTTGTGGATGGGTATAAACTCTATTATAACATCATTTTTGGTTTATTTTTATAATTTAATTAAGTTTTATGTTAAGCATGATGCTTTAAAAATTGATACTTTACGAAATGTAGATTTTAATTTTTGGTTGTTTGTATTCGGTTTAACATTGTTAGCTATAGCACTGGTATTTAAAAAAGGAATTGAACTTAAACAAGAAAACGATTTAACAATTTAAATTTATCCCGATACTACCGCATGCCAATCATAATAAATTTAGACGTAATGCTTGCCCGTCGCAAAATGTCGCTCACAGAGTTGAGTGAACGGGTGGGTATTACGATGTCTAATTTGTCTATATTAAAAACAGGCAAAGCGAAGGCCGTCCGGCTGGAAACCTTAGAGGCCATTTGTAAAGTTTTAGAATGCCAGCCCGGCGATATTCTGGAGTTTCGCCCGGAAACGTAACCGAAGAAGAAACAATTTAACCAATCTAAACCTGATCGTAGTGAAAATACTTTTTGAGTATCACGAGCCGTAAAATGTGCTTTCATGTTAAGGTTTGAAGCATCTGCAGTAATAAACCAGATGACAGCGGATTCAAAAAGATTGAAACGAATAGCAGGACTTTCATAACCGAAGATAATAGGAACCTGCTTTTCTAATTATATGATTTTGATTTATTTTTTGCTTAGGCTAACCATCCCGTCATTGCGAGGTACGAAACAATCCTAAAGCATCTACAATTAAGTGTAATAAGATTGCCTCGTACCTCGCAATGACGGCATTTCACAAAACGAAAAAACCTTTCAGCTTGCACTGAAAGGTTTCTATATTTTATGACTGCCGCTTTAAGCTTTAGTCTTTCTGCTTTAAACTTATTATGCTTGTTCAGCCAAAACTTTAGTTACTAAATCAGCAGCTTCTTTTAAAGCGATTGCAGAATAAACCTGAAGGCCAGACTCATCAATTAATTTCTTAGCCTCTTCAGCGTTTGTGCCTTGTAAACGGCAGATAATTGGCACCGGAATATCACCGATTTCTTTATAAGCATCGATAACACCCTGCGCAACACGGTCGCAACGAACAATACCACCGAAAATGTTAATTAAAATAGCTTTAACATTTGGGTCTTTCAAAATAATATTGAAAGCCGCTTTTACTGTTTGAGCGTTTGCAGTTCCACCCACGTCCAAGAAGTTAGCAGGCTCACCACCAGCTAATTTGATGATATCCATAGTTGCCATCGCTAAACCAGCACCATTAACCATACAACCTACGTTACCATCAAGGTTAACGAAGTTTAGGTTACTTGCACTTGCTTCAACTTCCATCGGATCTTCTTCCGTAACATCACGCATCGCTGCATAATCTGCGTGACGGAATAAACCGTTTTCATCTAAATTAACTTTAGCATCAACCGCAATAACTTTATCATCTGATGTTTTCAATACCGGATTGATTTCAAACATTGAAGAATCAGTTGCTTCGTAAGCTTTGTATAACGCAGTTACAAACTTAACCATCTCTTTAAAAGCATTGCCGCTCACACCTAAGTTGAACGCAATTTTACGAGCCTGAAAACCTTGTAAACCAACTTTTGGATCAATTTCTTCTTTAAAAATTAAATGTGGTGTATGCTCAGCAACTTCCTCGATATCCATACCACCTTCAGTACTGTACATAATAATATTACGGCCAGCCGCACGATCTAACAATACAGAAATATAGAATTCTTTAGTTTCAGAAGCACCTGGATAATAAACATCCTGAGCAACTAAAATTTTGTTCACTAATTTTCCTTCCGGACCGGTTTGAGGTGTAACCAATTGCATACCAATAATATCGGTAGCACGTTGTTTCACTTCATCAAGGTTTTTGGCTAGTTTAACACCACCACCTTTACCGCGACCACCAGCGTGGATTTGCGCTTTAATTACAACCCAGTCAGAATTGTAATCGATTTTTAATTGCTTAGCAGCCTCAACAGCTTGCTCAGGCGTATCGGCAACGATTCCTTCTTGAACGTTAACACCGAAACTTTTTAATATTTGTTTACCCTGGTATTCGTGAATATTCATTTGCTACAAAATTTGCCCAAAGCTACAATTTCAAACCCTTTAAACAAATAGCAATTTCCGATTTTTTCGAGAAAATGAACGTTTTATGTGAATCGGTTCAGGCAGCCCCGCTAACGCCGCAATCTTTTGATTTGTAGCGTTGACAAATTAATCGCCAATTGGAAAGAAACTTGTCAACTCCTGAAAAACAAATCAAAAGGATTTCCACTTTTATCAGGTTTATTTTAGAAATGGAGATGGTTCTTGGCAAAGCCTGCTCCTGCAGTTATGGTAACAGTTAACTTCCTGCAATTGGTGATCCAAAGATGCCTACGGCCATTTCTGCCCAGATTAAAAACAAAGCGATTAATATAATAATCAATGTTATTGTTCTTGAGGTGCCTGTTTTTATATTTCTGATGACCAGCTCGATGGCTAAGCCTGTGCTCAGCAGCAAAATGCCAGCCGCTACAAAATCTTCCGTGGTCCATTTGACTTCGTTGGTAAATTGCATCGCAATTAATGGAACGCATAAAATGGCTACAATTACGGCTAAAATGATTGTAATTCTCTGTTTTGAAGTAATTAATGTTTGTTCAGTTTTCATGATGTTTTGAATAAATTAAGTTATGAATAAAATTGATATTTACAGCCTGGCAGGATTATATTGATTGGACGATTTTAGATGAATCATAAACTGAAGATGTTTTGTTTTCGGTGTGATATAAAACTGCAGTGCCGGCAACTTTGTCAAGTTTTCTCATCATCTTCTGGAAATATTTAAAAAAGTTAAGTCTACCTGCCTTGAACAGTTTTTGATGAGCAAACCAGATCACTAAGCTTGTGCAAATGAAAAAACAGGTATAAGCATGGTAGGCGATAAATTTCGAGATAGAATTTTTTCCACTGAAAATAATATACAACCTTTCCTTTTGGAACGTAATGTGAGCAGCTTCGTCAATCAAAATATCTGTACAGATCTGTTTTAATAAAGTACAATTCGACGCATCTTTCAATGCCTGGTAGAAAATTTGTGCTGCACTTTCTACGGTGATCACAGCAATGGTCCACAGTTCCATGTTGGTATTATAATATCTGATTTTCCGGAACATGGTATCACCCCAGTCTTTAGTAATTCTGGGCTCATCAATTAAATCGAGGTATTTTCCCAGATTATTTCCATGTTTCTGTTCTTCTTTTATAAATAATTTTACCGCCTCCGGGTATTCGTTGTCATTTGTTTTTAGTGCATATTTTTTTGCGGCCTGTAGTAAGTTTTCACCTTCCGAAGTTTCACCTAATTGCCAGGCTTGTAGAGACTTGATGATCTCGCCTTTTTCAAACTTAGTGAGCTGTGGCTTTAATTGCCAGTCTATTCGTTTTACAGACGCATTTCTGGTAAAATATTTTTTCCAGTAAAGAGATGAATGGGTTTGCATAATCTTCATTTTATAAGTGGTTCATTAATCTGTTTTCGAAAATTCGATTTATCATGTTGCATAAAGCAAACCATGCCAATGCTGCAATGGCGAAAATCATGGCTGTGAGGTTATAGTTCCTTTTCATTTCTTAATTCCAAAGTATTTTGCCGTATTCCAATCCTGCAAATTCCACGAAAGCCAGCTAACCTTTTCATAGCGTTCTTTAAAAAAAGCAATTCTTTGATCGAGTCTTTTTTGAAGTTGTTCATCAGTAGAGCTGACCAAAATTTCGCCCTTAGGCACAAGGCTGCCATAACTGCTTGCGCTCATATTCAACTCTTCTCTGTTCTGGTGGATAACTGGTAAAGTTTTGTCAGAAAGCGATAGCAAATAATCAGCATCGAAAGCGATAAGCCCTTTATGAGTTAAATTGTATTTTACAATGGTAACATCCCAGTTAATTGTTGCAGAAGCCAATAATAGGATGTACCAGATGTTGCCGTTAACTCTGAGCAGGTAAAAGAAGGTTTTATGTTTGGCTACTTTGATATAAACAGTAGTTAAACCGATAATACAAAGCAGGGCGAAAACAATTACACCTATTCGTTTATAGGTTAAACCGTAAACTTCTATGTAGTGTGCATCGCGGATTAAAACTGAGATAACCAAAACACAATTCTGTATCATCCAGATAACAGCTAGTGTTTTAAGCGTTTTGCTTTTTGAGTAAAAATTCAGGTTTCCACGGAAGAAATAGACAATAATGGCCATGGCTAGCACTATACTGAAAATCAATGCATTTGTTCCGTCATGTAATTCTGCCGAGTAATTGGTTTCTGCAAAGTTTTTTCCTTTTCCCAGCCACAGCCACCAGATATCAATTCCATTTAATAAAAGCAACAGAAAATTTAATCCAACAAATGAAATTATGGCGATAACGTATTCAGTTTTTAAAGCCATTTTTTTAGAGATCACTCGTCCTATAAATGCATGAGTAATCTCGCTCCAAATCGATTTGAGTCGATTTTTATTTTTTTTACGAAGCAAGTCATCGCTCAAGCTCGCTTCTATTTTTTCAAAAACGTGCTCGTAGAAAGTGATTAATAATCCACCAGTTAAGGCTAAACCCAGGCAGAAATGGATAAAGCGTTCCAGGCTTAAATCATTAAATAAAAAGCCAAAAAACTGTGTTAATACATTTGCAATGTGATCTCCAAGTTCAGCAGCATATTTTTCGAAAATTTTGTTGGCGCCGCTGTAAATGCCGATAAAAATAAAGACGATAATTATTGGAAAAATAATGTATTTCAATGGTCTGAGTACAGGTCTGATTTTAAAATTTCCAATTTCAAGTTCGGATAAACGCTTGAACATAGTGGCCGGTATGGCAAATACTTGAAGAGTTGTTGCCATGATGGCTACCCAGACCGACCGAATACGCTGATAGTGAGAAAATCCAACAAACAAAAGTAAACTGATATAATAACTCGCAAGCGATAAGTTGGAATTATTGATCACTACAAGAATGGCAGCTGCCAGGTGCCCTAAAGCATACCATTTAAATTTTGCAGATTTAATAACTTCTTTGTTAAAAAAAGTTACCGTAACTACAAAAAGACTATAGATCAATAGGTTAATTGCAAGTCTCTCTGCCCAGAAGATCAAATTGAAGATTATCCCTCCGATTAAGGTTGAGAGTAGGAGATAGTTGGCGTTCGTTTTCATTTTTGTTATAATTTGAAATTCATAAGTTATTTTGAAAGTGCTTTGATTTTCAAAGTGAATTTTTAAAAAAAATATTTACAATTTGTTTATCATTTTTTCCAGTGCATCCAAATGCGCTTTAAATGCCTGTTTTCCTAATGGCGTAATCGAGTAGGTGGTGCTGGTTTTGCGCCCAATGAACCCTTTGTACACTTTAATAAATTCAGCTTGCTCCAGCGTATTCAGGTGTGATGCCAAATTTCCATCAGTTAATTCCAGCATTTGCTTCAAATCATTGAAACTAATTTCATCATTCACTACGAGCATAGACATTACACCCAGTCGAATGCGGCTGTCGAAAATTTTATTAAGATCTGCAATTGGGTTCTTCATTTCTATTGACCTCGCTCATATTTAAAATACATCACTAATCCATAAATAATGTGAAGGATGCCAAATCCAAATGCCCAGAATATTAATCCATATCCCGCAAAAAACATGCAAACCAAACCTAAAATAACTTCTAGGAAGCCTAAATATCGGATATCGCTGAAGGTATATTTGCTTGCATTTATTAATGATAAACCATAGAAAATTAAACAAGAAGGAGCGATGATGGCGTAAGTATGTGCGTGGTTCATCAGCAATGCAATAATAAATAATCCGCCTGCTACCAATGGAATAGCTAAGTTAACCAACAATGATTTTGAAGTTTTATCCCAGATAGGAAGATTATTTCGCTGACTTTTTCTGTAGGTAAACAAAATTCCACCTGCCAGGGCAATAATCAATACAAAAACCCCTAGCTTAATCAGGTTATATTCTAAGTCCATTTCGCCTTCTACACCATAACTGTAGCCTCTTTTGGCTATGAATTTTTCTATTTCATCATTTGCGAAATAAGCACCCATAAGGGCAATAACACCTGCGAAAACACCTGATAAGCCGCTTAAAGATATGAACCTCGAAGACCTATCCATCATCTGTCTGATGTCTTTTAACGCATTTAGTTGTTCCTCTGAATTACTCATTTTGAAAGTGCTTTGTTTTTCAAAGTTAAATAAGAATTTGGTAACTGCAAATTTTTTGTGAAAATGATTTGTAGATTTTTCCATCAGGATGATTGCAGCGAGAGGGATCGCAAAGATTGACGTATTTTTTGTTCCTGTTTTCGTCTATTCTTTCAAGCCGATAAGATATAATGTGTAATTCCGCAAGTTAGCTTTCAGCTTTAAGCATTTTGCTATAGTCTTTTACCTTTTATCTTAAACTTTTAACTAATTTTACCCCCATGCTTAAAGCCACTGGAATCAGAAAATCTTATGGAAATTTACAAATATTAAAGGGTGTAAATTTCGAGGTGCAGAAGGGAGAAATCGTCAGCATTATTGGGCCTTCGGGAGCAGGCAAAAGTACCTTGTTGCATATTTTAGGAACACTTGATAAACCGGATGAGGGTGAGGTAGAGCTGAAAGGAACAATAATCAGCAAGCTTAGTGGAGAATTGTTAAGTGCATTCCGAAATCAAAATATTGGCTTCGTTTTTCAATTTCATCATTTATTACCTGAATTTAGCGCTTTGGAAAATATTTGTATTCCAGCTTTTATTGCTAAAACAAATAAAAAGCAGGCTGAAATAAGGGGTTTGGAGTTACTTGATCTTTTCGGGTTGAAAGACAGGGCTCATCACAAACCTAATCAATTATCGGGCGGCGAGCAGCAAAGGGTGGCTATTGCCAGAGCGCTGATTAACAACCCGTCTATCATCCTGGCAGACGAACCTTCAGGGAATTTAGATTCTGAGAACGCTTCAGCATTACACCAGCTTTTTGTTACCCTTCGCGATAACTTTCAGCAAACTTTTGTTATCGTTACGCATAATGAGCATTTGGCTAAAACCAGTGATCGGGTAGTGACGATGAAGGATGGATTGATTGTATAACTTCCAGGTGTCGCTTAACGCATTTATCAAAGCGTTGGCGAAGTCAATTTAGCAATTCAACAACCAAAAAATAGTAGCGTTTCATATTACAACATTTAAACATTGAAAATACTCATTACAGGAGGAAATAACGCCAAAGCTTTAAAATTATTAAAGGCTTTTCCAACTCACTTTGTACTTTTAGCTGATTATGGCGAAGTGCCAGGAATCTTGACAGAAAATTATGCCTTTACATCTCTTGGTGCGCTAAATCAGGATAGTATTGCACATATATTACTGAATTTCTGTATCACGGAAGCCATTGATTGTATAGTCCCACTTCATCAATATGAAGTTGATCCATTGGCTAAAGCAGCAGTTTTGTTTAGCGAATATAATATTGAAGTATTAACTCCACCAGCAGAAGCCATATCGAAATATCTGCGGGTAGAGCTGAGTAGTTTCAAAAATTTTGCAGTTTTCATTAAAGGCGAGTGCATTTTTGCCAGTGGTGGTGAAATCTTTATCAAACAGGAAGAGGAGCTGAATGGTGTTTTTGGCTACAATGAGCCGAGTGACGATTTAAAATTATTTACAATTTAGCTATGGATGCCTACCAACTTGTGGCGGATAAGCAAGCCGTGATTTTCGAATTAGACGATGTGCTGTACCCTGAAAAGGATTACCTGCTTCAGGTTTATTATCTTTTTGCGCAATTTATAGAGTATAGTGAACTGAAAAATGCTCAGGCAATACTTGGGTTTATGAAAAATGAATTTGAGCAAAACGGACCTGGGAATTTGTTTGAAAAAACAGCTGCAGCTTTCGATATCGATTTGAAGTATCAACATAACTTCGATTTGCTACACCTTAATGCCCGTTTGCCGTTAAAGCTTTTACTGTTCAAAAACATGCTCGAATTTATGCAAGGATTGGTTGTAGACCGGAAAAAGATATTTATTGTTACTGCCGGCAATCCTGAACAACAACTTAATAAAATTAAGCAAACAGAATGGAATGGGCTGGAGCAATACCTAACTGTATTCTTCGCTGATGAACTTAAACAGCAGAAGTCAGAAATTTTTCAGAACATATTAAATGACAACAATTTATCTACAAAGGATGCGTTAGTTGTTGGTGCAAATAATTTTGATGCACAACAATCCAAATTAATTAATTTGCCGTATATTGTGTCACTAGAAATTTACAAATAAATATGTTTAAAAAAGTTAACGTGAGCAAGAGCATTGTGTTCTTGATGATTAGTGTAAGCGGGTTTTTAGCTTCTTGTAAAAAAAATAGCGCTGAGCCAGATGCAGACAATAGTATCCCGGTTGCTGAGAAAAATACACTTCAAACACCAACAGCCAACCGCGATTACTTGACCAGGGATTCCATATTCCTGTATGCAAAGCAAACTTATTTCTGGAATGTAGGTATGCCGGATTACGATACCTTTAATCCGAGAAAATATTCAAGCGATAATCAGGTGCTGGCAGCTTTAGCAGCTTTACCAAGTACTGGTGGAAAAGACAAGTATTCTTTCATTGATGATGGTACTGTTGCTGGTCAGTTGGGTGGGGTAAGTGGCGATTATGGTTTCTCTGCAAATTATGATGCTTCTAATTTATTACGCGTAAAGTCGGTTTATGCTACCTCTCCTGCAGGATTAGCAGGTTTGAGAAGAGGATACCAAATCACACGCGTGAATGGCAGAACTACATTAAGAACCAGTCAGAGCGATATTGATAATTTAAATGATGGTATTTTTGGTAGCAACCCAAGCATATCATTAACCGTAGTTAAGCCAGATGGAACTTCGCAAGATCTAGTCATCAACAGAGGAAGTTACAACATCAACCCAATTTTGTATTCGAATAGTTATACTGTTGGGGCGAAAAAAGTAGGTTATATTGTTTTTAACAGTTTTACTACCAATTCTGTTCCATTACTTGATGCGGCATTTTCCAAATTTAGCACTGACGGGGTTACAGAATTAATTGTTGATTTACGTTACAATGGTGGTGGCTCAGTTGCTACAGCAGAAGCTTTCACAAATTTAATCGCTCCATCTTCACAGAATGGAAAGGTGATGTATACCACTTATTGGACAAAAACAATGCAGGATGCCCAAGCAACCATTCTTCAAAACCAAAAGTTTTATGCTAAGGGAAATGATGGCGTAACCAGATTGTATTCATTTTTTGATTATTCGTATAAGCCAACAGCTGCTGCGGGTAATCAGGAGGTTTTCGCCAAACGTGGAAGCTTAAATGGATTAACACGAGTTTATTTTCTGGTAGCAGGTGGTACCGCTTCTGCCAGTGAGCTGTTGATCAATAACTTAAAACCTGTGATGGATGTGAAGTTAATTGGTAGAAAAACATATGGCAAGCCAGTAGGTTTCTTCTCTATCCGGATCGATAAAAAAGATTTGTACATTCCTCAATTTCAAACTAAAAACCAAGCTGATTTTGGTGATTATTTTGATGGATTAACTGTGGATAAAGACGTAGTCGACGATTTAACAAAAGATTTTGGCGATACCTCTGAAAAGTTATTAGCACAAGCATTAAATTATTCTGCCACTGGTGCTTTCACTTCGTATTTGAAAGATAATGCATTAAGTAGCACTTCGGGTGTATCGAGACAAGTAATCGATAGCAATAATGAACAATTAGACCATGAGTTTAAAGGGATGATTGAAACCCGAAAATTAAAGCTTAAACAATAAATTATATCAAGCTCCGATTTCCATCGGAGCTTTTTTTTATCTTAATTATTCAATAAAATCATCTTTTAGGGTTGTTTTTTTTCTAAAATTTTGATAAGCTTGTTATATCATTAATCGTTAAAGAGAAACTATGCCAATAGAGATTGTAGAAAAGGAACATTTAGGCTATTTAAACATCATCAATGCACAAGAAGACCAAACTGTTGAATTAAAAACTAAACTTAATGAAGCACAAAGGCTCGGGAACGAGTTTAAATCAAAGGCAGTGATTACTTTTAATACTACAATTGGTCCGAAACGTGTAGATACCACCGTTTGGGCAGTGACAGAGAAATATATTCAACTTAAAAATAACATTCATATTCCCATTAAAAGTTTGATAGATATCGATTTTTAGGCGCTTTTTAAGGAAATAAATCATCCCGCATTTATTAACCTTTACCTAAAAGTCATGAGTACGCTTCATAAAATTGCTTTAACTTTCATAAAATCCATTGGCCCGGTAAATGCAAAAAATTTGTTGGCTTATTGCGGCAGTGCAGAGGCAGTTTTTTCTGCGACTAAGAGGCAGCTGCTTCAAATCCCCGGAATTGGTGAAAAAACTGTTGAAACCCTTTTAAATACTGATGCTTTGAAAAGGGCAGAAGAAGAACTCAAATTTGTAGAGAAACATGGTATTGATGTTTTGTTCTTTTCTGATGAAAACTATCCAAAAAGATTAAAAAACTGTTTTGATGCACCTATCTTATTATATTTCAAAGGCCAGGCAGATTTAAATCATCAAAGAATTATTAGTGTTGTAGGTACCAGAAATGCAACGGAATACGGTAGAAATCTTTGTAAACAACTTTGCGAAGTTTTATCCGCTTATGATGTTTTAATTGTTAGCGGTTTAGCTTATGGAATAGATGTAACTACGCATAAGGAATGTGTTTCAAGCAATATTGCTACAGTGGGTGTTTTAGGTCATGGTCTGGATAGATTGTATCCTCAGATTCATAAACCCGTAGCTCAAAAAATGGTGCTTAACGGCGGTCTGCTTTCAGAATTTCCAACTAAAACGAATCCTGATAGACAGAACTTTCCTCAACGCAACCGAATAATTGCCGGTATTGCAGATGCAACTATTGTTGTTGAAGCATCAATTAAAGGCGGAGCATTAATTACTGCAGAAATTGCAAATTCGTACAATAAGGATGTTTATGCATTCCCAGGGAGAACAAATGATGTTTTTTCTGAGGGTTGCAACTTCTTAATAAAAACCAATAGGGCAGGACTGATTAATAATGCCAATGACTTAATTTATTATCTTGGTTGGGATGATGAGATAAAAAATAAGAAGATAAAAACCCAAACAACGCTGCACCTTAATTTAACTGCGAATGAGCAAAAGGTTGTTGATGCGTTGCAAAGCAGTCAGCTTTCGATAGATGAGTTGGCCATAAATGTAAATATACAACAAAGTAAACTTGCCATTATTTTACTTACGCTTGAAATGCAAGGTATTATCATTTCCATGCCAGGTAAAGTTTACAAGTTGGCTTAAAGATATTGGCACCGCTGCTGGTTTGAATAACTGTGGTTTGCGTAGCGCTATTCTGCGATGGAAAATTCAACCATTCATAATAAACCCGGTAGAGCCAAATAGCCCGCAATGAAGCGCAGCGAAATGAGGACTATAGGTGATAACGGGACTGAAGCACCTATGAAAACCGAAGCTTTGATTTTCAAAAAAAAAATTTGCCATTTGTGTGGTGTGCAGATTTTTCAAACTGATAAAATGATAATTGCGTTTCGCCCAATAATCAATCTATAATGCCTATGATATTTATAGATTATGCAATAAAATTTTATTTTTTTATTTTATTCGAAATTATGTTTCAAATAAAATATAGTTTGTAAAATACTTAATGCCTTTGCTTAATTTTGTAGCATGTGGTATAATAATATTCTCGAAACCATTGGCAATACGCCGCTGGTAAAACTTAATACAATTACGAAGAACGTTCCAGGTACAATTCTGGCTAAAATAGAAACAACAAATCCGGGCAACTCGATTAAAGACCGTATGGCGGTGAAAATGATTGAAGCCGCCGAAAAAAGTGGTAAACTGAAGCCAGGCGGAACGATTATAGAAGGTACATCAGGAAATACTGGGATGGGTTTGGCCATGGCTGCTATTATAAAAGGCTACAAATGTATTTTTACCACAACTGATAAACAATCTAAAGAAAAGGTTGATGCTTTGCGTGCTTTTGGAGCAGAGGTAATTGTTTGTCCGACAAATGTTGAACCTGAAGACCCGCGTTCGTATTACTCGGTTTCGTCTCGTTTAGAGCGTGAAGTTCCTAACTCATGGAAACCAAATCAATACGATAATTTAGCGAATACGGCCGCTCACTACGAGCAAACTGGTCCTGAAATTTGGGAACAAACTGAAGGAAAAATTACCCATTTGGTTGTTGGCGTAGGCACTGGTGGTACAATATCCGGAACAGGTAAATACTTGAAAGAGAAAAATCCAAATATTCAGGTTTGGGGCATTGATACTTATGGTTCGGTTTTTAAAAAATATAAGGAAACCGGCATTTTCGATAAAGATGAAATTTATCCATACATCACTGAAGGGATAGGTGAAGATTTCTTACCTGCCAATGTAAACTTTGATGTGATTGACTTATTTGAGAAAGTTACAGATAAAGATGCGGCCTTAATGACTCGCGATATCGCCCGTAAAGAAGGTATTTTTGTGGGTAATTCGGCTGGAGCTGCAATTGGTGGTTTAATTCAGTTGAAAGATAAACTGAAGCCAGAAGATGTGGTCGTGGTTATTTTTCATGACCATGGAAGTCGTTACATGGGTAAAATGTATAACGAAGATTGGTTGCGTGAACGTGGATTTTTGCAGGATGAAAAATTAACAGCGAAATCAATCTTGGCAAAGAAAGAGGCAACAGAAATTGTAACACTTGATGCAACTAAAACTGTTTTGGAAGCCATTAACACCATCAAATCGATGAACATTTCTCAAATTCCGGTAACGCAACAAGGTATGATTGTTGGTAAAATAGCAGAGAGTGACATTTTATCGGCTTTGCTTGAAAACCCGGGATTAAAATCAGCTCCGATTTCAGAAATCATGACTGCGACTTTTCCTTTCGTTGATTTAAATACATCGATTGATAAAATTTCATCATTAATTAACAAAGAAAACTCTGCTGTATTGGTTGAGGATGAATCTGGTAAAATTGAAATTATCACGCAATACGATATTATAAACGCGATATCGGGGTAGGAAGAATGGAAGATGTGAGAGGGGAGATGGATGAAGGGAAATAGAGAATAGAAAATAGGAGAGTCTCGTCGTCATCTAATCCTTCCTAAGCCGGTCGTCATTGCGAGGTACGAAGCAATCCTAATGCTTTTGGTACTCAAATAGCGACCGCTAATAAGAAATTGCTTTCCCGAAAAGTCGGGACAGTGGCGAGAAGCCATAAAAAAACGCCCTAGTAAAATTTACTCGGGCGTTTTTTGCATTATGCTATTTTCGCTTTGGTCTTCAAACCTTAAGCCTTAAACCTTCCGCCTTCAACCTTTAATGGCTCGGCGCATCAGCGTTCACACGCTTAATTTGCGCACCAAGGGCACGTAAACGCGTATCGATATCCTGGTAGCCACGTTCAATCTGTTCGATGTTGTAAATGGTTGATTTTCCCTCAGCAGATAAAGCTGCAATTAACAACGAAACTCCAGCTCTAATATCAGGAGAAGTCATGCTGATTCCACGAAGTTTGTATTTTTTGTCGATACCATTAACCGTAGCACGGTGTGGGTCGCAAAGAATAATTTGAGCGCCCATATCAATCAATTTATCCACGAAGAATAAACGACTCTCGAACATTTTCTGGTGAATTAAAACGTTTCCTTTTGCCTGAGTAGCCACAACCAGAACGATGCTTAATAAATCAGGTGTAAAACCTGGCCACGGAGAATCGGCAATGGTTAAAATCGAACCATCAATAAATGTGTCAATCTCATAATGCTTTTGAGATGGTACGTAAATGTCATCGCCTCTGCGCTCCAACTTAATCCCCAATTTCTTGAAAACTTCTGGAATTACACCAAGTTCATCGTAACAAACATTTTTAATGGTGATTTCTGATTCCGTCATAGCTGCCATACCAATGAACGAGCCAATTTCAATCATATCAGGCAACATTCTGTGTTCTGTTCCACCTAAAACTTTAACCCCCTCAATGGTTAATAAATTCGAACCGATACCGGAAATTTTTGCGCCCATGCGGTTTAGCATTTTGCAAAGTTGCTGTAGATAAGGTTCGCAAGCAGCGTTATAAATGGTTGTTGTTCCTTTTGCCAAAACAGCAGCCATTACGATGTTCGCCGTTCCCGTTACCGATGCCTCATCTAGTAAAATATAAGCACCTTGTAAGTTTGTTGCATCAACATTAAAGAATGCTTTTTTGCTATCGTAAACAAATTTTGCACCTAACTTTTCGAATCCGATAAAGTGTGTATCTAACCTTCTGCGACCAATTTTATCGCCCCCAGGTTTTGGAATTGCCGCTTTACCAAAACGAGCCAACAACGGACCAACTATCATGATTGAACCGCGTAAGCCGCCACCTTTGGCTTTAAAAGTTTCTGATTCAAAGAAATTTAAATCGATATTTTTAGCCTCAAACGTGTAAGTATCTTTATTAATGCGTTCAACAGCAACGCCCAAGTCACCTAATAGTTCAATCAGCTTATTTACATCCTTAATATCCGGAATGTTGCTAATGGTAACTTTTTCTTCGGTAAGCAAAACAGCTGATAGAATCTGTAAAGCCTCGTTTTTGGCGCCCTGAGGTGTAATTTCGCCTTTTAATTTAATTCCGCCTGTTATTTCAAATGCGTTCATATATCTTTTTAAGTTAAGTGTCAGTCTGAGTTTATCGAAGACAGTGTTTCGACAGGCTCAACATGACAATTAAAAGTTATTAATATTTAGGTTTATTATTATTGTTGCGTCCGCGGTTATTATTATTGTTATTCTGACGGCCCTTACCGTTATTGTTGTTATTATTTGTTCTACCCCGGTTATTGTTATTATTGTTTTGACGAGGATTTTGAGCTCTGAATTCCACTTTGGCCAGATTTACGCCTTCATCAAGAGATAACAATCCGCCAGAAAGGTATTTCAAATCTTTAATGATGGTATCATCACTTACATTATCCTTATTCCAGGTTACATAAGCCATTTTCATAAAGTTTGCGATGCCCTGAACCATTGCTTTTTTATGTTCAGGATTATCCTCACGCATGGCTTTCTCAATCAAATTCTCAACCGTTTTACCATAATGTTTGTAGGTAATTCGCTGTTGAGGATAGGGAAGTGGCTCTGGTTTTTTAAAGGCATTCTCTGGCAAAGGCTTCGGATATGGACTTTCCACATCAATCTGATAGCCAGAAATGATATGCAAATGGTCCCAAAGTTTATGTTTAAAATCGGCAACATCGCGTAAATGCGGTTGCAAAAATCCCATTAGGTCTATAACCGCCTGGGCATATTTATTGCGTTCTTCAATAGTGGGTAATTCGCAAATATACTTCACCATATTCTGAACGTTGCGGCCATATTCCGATAAAATCAAATGGCTACGCGTAGTATTATAATCAAAATTCATGTACAGATAATTTAATGGATAAATCTTCCGGCGATACGAATTATGAAATAACCATGGGAGATGAGGTTATGAATTCACCGAAATGTCTATTGCCGGACTTTCGTTATTTATAGTTCAAAGATAATTAAATTTGCGATTTAAGGTTACGATTCTGGATTTTATTTTGGAAATGAACCTTCAGTAGTTCTTTTGAAATTTCAGTCCTGCTTTACATTGCAAGCCCAATGAAAAATTGGGGCTTTCCATTGCAATCAGGTTTATTTAACAAAGTATGCTGCTTTTAGATAAGTTTTGTTCATTAGGACTTTACTTTTACCATTTGAAGCAGTCTGCAAAAGTGCAATTTAAAGGTTTAAATGTAAGGGTATTTACTAACACCCATCCCACAAGGAGATTGCCACGGCTGAAGAAGCCTCGCAATGACGACTTTTCGATTTTCCGTATTCCCTTGGCAAAAACTAAATCTCATCACTATTCTTCGGATAATCAAAGAAAACCAATTCTCCTGTACCTCTGCTTACCATTTTCCACGAATCAAAAGGAAATGACATTAACACCATTCCCGCCGTTGGAATATTGTAAATATCTGCATCGCTTAGTTCATTAGCCAAATCGGTAAAACCTGGGTTGTGCCCAAACATAATTACAGTTTCCGCACTATCATCCAAACCATTTATAACTTTCAAAAGGGCAGTGGTATTGGCCTCATAAATAGATTCTTCGTATTGTATATCATCAACCTGGTACGCTTCAGCAAAGAATTTGGCGGTAGATTTTGCTCTTTTCGCCGGACTACTTACGATTAAATCAAACTTAAAACCCCGTTGTACCAAACGTTCAGCCATTTCAGGTGCATTTTCTTTGCCACGTTTATTTAAAGGTCTGTCAAAATCTTTCAAATCTAAATTTCCCCAGTCCGATTTTCCGTGACGAACCAAAAGTAATTGCTTAGCCATTTAGTTTTTCTTTAATTTTATTTACAATCGTTTCAGGATTAATTAAATCCATACAACTCTCAACACCACACAAGCAGGGTTTGTTTCCATAAATCGAATTTGGCCGGGCGGGGTGTTTTATTTGAATGCAATCATTTTCTGATTGTCCATAACCTAAGAAACCAGCATAAGGATGTGTTGGGCCCCATACCGAAACTACAGGAACGCCAACTAATGAGGCCATATGCATACCTGACGAATCCATGCTCAGCATTAGGTCGAGGTTAGAAATTATTGAAAGTTCTTCCGTAAGGCTAAAATTACCAATTAAATTATGTGTAATTGGATAAGTGTAGGCCCACTTTTCAGCCGTTGCTTGTTCAGATTTTCCTCCACCGAAAATAAAAAGTTCGTAACCTTCTTGGCTCAAAGAAGAAATCACTTTCTCCATTTTTTCTAATGGATAAACCTTATAAATATGTTGGGCAAAAGGGGAGATGCCAACTTTTTTATTGTTGTTTTGAAATAAGTTTTTCGCTTTTTGCGGTATTGCTTGTGGAGCTTTAGTAAGCTTATGGCTCAAAGTAACATCAAAACCCAGTTCCCGGAATACATCAGCATAACGCTCTACGGTATGTCGCAGTGGTTTAAATATTTTATTTTTAGTACGTATTAACGCATTTTTTTCTGCTCTGCCTTTATTAATTCGCTTAATTTTAAATCCAGTAAGCCGGAAAAAAGTTGAAATCGCTCTGCTTCGCAAATTATCATGCAAATCGGCAATTGCCGTAGGTTTATATTTTCGTAACTCCTGGTAAAGCTTATATAGGCCATCAATGCCTTTATGTGAAGTTTTAGGCTGAATCGCATGGAATATGAGATTTTCAATCCCATCAAAAAATGGTTTAAAAGCTTCGCGACTAACCATAATAATCTCCGCAGATGGATTTTGCTGAGAAAACTCTTTTAGAACAGAAGCTACCATTGCCACATCGCCCATGGCCGAAAAACGTAAAACTATAATTTTGTGGGTTGTTGACATGGCTTTTAGCTTTCGGCTTTCTGCTTTTTAAGCTTTATTATACAAAACCGGATTTAAGCTCGGGTCGTTGTACATTTTCATTTGCTTGTACACTTTCATGTATTTTTTGCCCGCTTCAATATCAGCCAATAGTTCATCAATACTGGTTGATAAATCATCGCGTTGCGATAATAAAATATTGAGTTTGGTTTGGCATTGTTCACGATGTTCTGGCGATGCACTTTCACGTTCCGCTTCCTCCTGCATGTGGTAAATTTTTAAAGCCAAAATCGAAAGCCTGTCTATTGCCCATGCCGGACTTTCCGTATTAATTTTTGCATCAGGCAAAGCCGAAATGCTCTGATAAAGATTTAAGAAATAACCATCAATAAACTCCACCATATCGGTACGAACCTGATTTTGGGCATCAATTCTCCTCTTCCAGCTTAATCCTTCAACCGGGTCTATTTGCGGGTTGCGAACCACATCTTCCATGTGCCATTGAGCGGTATCTATCCAATTTTTGATATAAAAAAGGTGTTCTAAGCTTTCCGTGTCATAAGGGTTTTCAACGGGATGGTCAATGTTATCGAATTTGTGGTAATCAGCAATTACTTGGCTAAATATGCGGTTTGCAATTTCACTTATCATGGGGCAAAGATATTAAAAGATTTTTTCCATCACGGTTGATTACACAGATTAATGGATTACAGAAGTTTTCCTTTGGCTTGCAGATTTAAATTTCGGATTGTTTTACCCTAAACCCTAAACCCTAAACCCTAAACCCTAAACTTTTTATTATCGAAAAACGTAGCGATCTCTTCCAACGAAAATGCATTTAAACATTTATCAGCGCTTAAGCCACCTTTGCGGGCAACCAAAATACCGTATTTCATATCATGAAAGCCTTTAGTTCTATGTGCATCAGGATTTACGGAAAGCAAAACGCCTTTTTCTAACGCGTAGCGGTGCCAACGCCAATCCAAATCTAAACGTAAAGGATTTGCATTAATTTCAATTACTACGTTGTTTGCTGCACAAGCATCGATAATTTTTTTATAATCGATTTGATAACCCGCCCGGCTTAACAACAAGCGCCCCGTTGGATGCCCCAAAATGGTGGTGTAAGGATTTTCAATGGCCTTAAGTAAACGGGATGTGGCTTTTGCCTCATCCATTCGTAAATTGCTATGAACCGAAGCGACCACAAAATCGAAAGTTTTAAGTACATCATCACTGTAATCTAAAGAACCATCGCTTAAAATGTCGCTTTCAATTCCCTTAAATATTTTAAATGGAGCCAGTTTTTTATTCAGCTCGTCAATTTCCTGGTGTTGGCCAAAAACGCGTTGTTCATTCAATCCTTTGGCATAAACGGCAGTTTTAGAGTGGTCGCAAATACCTAAATACTGTAAATTCAAAACATCTTTACAGTAAACTGCCATTTGTTCCAACGTATGAACGCCATCGCTCCAGGTAGAGTGGTTGTGTAAACTGCCTTTTAAATCATCATAAGTAATCAACGCAGGCAATTTATTTTCTTTTGCCAATTCAATTTCATCAAAATCTTCACGAAGTTCGGGTTCGATGAACGCCAATCCAGCTTTGCGGTATATTTCCTCTTCATTAGAAAAGGGACCATCACCGGCTAATTCCAATACTTTTGCTACATGTTCGGGATTCCCTGTTAATTTAAACCACTCTAAATAAAAATCAGTTTTATCAACGACAAAGATTTTGATTCTTAATCCAGTTTCTGTTGTTGTGATAAAAGCATCTTCTCCGGCGATTAATGAAAGTGGCTCAAATGATTCCAAATTTTTCTGCACCTCTTCAACATGCTCAGCGCCGATAACAAATTCTAACTCATCGATAATTTCACAGGAACGACGAAATTGTCCTGCAACGCCCAGTAGGGAATGATTATCTACATCAATCAGCCATTCGGAAATTTGTGCCTGCAGGTTTTTTGCAAAAGCTTCAACCTGTGCAAATAAGAATCTCCCGTTGGCAGCCAGTTTAAATTCAATGGCGTTTTTAATTTCCTCCTGTGTTTTTAAACCAAAGCCTTTGGCTTCGATTAAACGGTTTTCATTACAGGCGTAATAAAGTTCTCCAATAGTTTCAATACCAAGGGTTCGCCAGATGATTAATATCTTTTTCGGTCCAATTCCTTTGATTCCAAGCATCTCAACTACGCCTTCAGGTGTTTGCTGAAGAATAGTATTGAGTTCCTGGAGTTCACCGGTTTCTAATAGTTCAATAATTTTAGCCGCTAAACTCTTACCAATTCCATCAACTTGATCAATCTCATCAACTGGTTTATCTTTTAAAGCGAAAGGCAATTTATCAACTTTAAAATAGGCGTTAGCTACTGATTTAATTTTGAAAGGATTTTCCTCATGCAATTCCATTAATTGCGATAACAGGCGTAAAGTCCGGGCGATGGTTTTATTTTCCATAGGGTGTAAAATTAGAAAATAATGACTTAAATCATCGGGGAGAACTATTTTTTCAAACAGAAATAATTGTAGTGTTGTTTTATTGAAATGAAATCTCGAAAAATCATCTTCTTAAGTTTTATCATTGGTTTAACGGCCTGCCAATCTGCTGAACATTCCGCCCACCAACAAGATTCCACAGAGTATATTACATCTGGAAAGCAAAGCGATGTAGACGCTGCTTTTCTGGTTGTCCCGGGCAAATCAATAGGGGAGATATTACTAGGAGAAAACATGACAGAAGTTGGGAAGAAACTTGGCCGACCTGATGCGGGTGATGCTGCTATGGGGAAGGCATGGGGAATTTGGTATAGCAAAGATTCTACCGATGGACAAAAAAATGAGCTGGCGGTATATTCTTCATACCGGGACACAAGCATGATGGTAAAAGAGGTAAAGCAAATTCGCATCACATCAGCTCAATTTAAAACCCAGAATGGTATTACTACCGGAGGCCCTGAAGCAGATGCGAAATCAAAATTCCCTGCGATGGAACTGGTTTCATCTTATTTAAACCAAAATAAAGATACCGTAACCATTTATGATTCCAGGCAAGATGGAATTGGTTTTGAGTTTTTGAAAGGAAAGAGCATTTCTATAACCGTTCATCCGGTGAATCAATCGGTTAATGGAACTTATTTAACCCTTCACCCGGAGTGGAAATTAATAGAATAGGGAAAATGAATTTTGTCAGACTGAGCCTATCGAAGTACAAGCTATTTGAATGCATTTCGACAAGCTCAAATGTGACACTTGATTTTATTTTATTACCGCTTCAAAAGGCATCCTGGCTTGAATACCAGAACTTGCAATAACCTTTTTCATTTGTTGATACAGGAAATAATTTTCACCTAATTCTTGTTTAGTATAATAGGTTTTGATTCTATCGGTGCTTTCATCCATTAGCGATTTTAACGGGTCAACAACATCTGGATATTCCACCACTTTATAATCTTTTATTTTCGCTTTTTTAGCTGCAGCTTTAATCGCATCATTAAAACTTCCAATTCTATCGGCTAAACCAATTTGAACTGCATCTGTTCCAATCCAAACGTGGCCTCCGCCAATGCTATCAATATAGGCCTTGCTTTTCTTTCTTCCATCTGCCACACGACTAACAAAACCACTATAAATTCTATTTAATTCATTTTGAATGATAAATCTTTCACCTTCAGTCATTGGTCGGTTAGTTGCCATGATATCAGCATATTTGCCAGTTTTCACCCCATCGAAAGTAATTCCAAGTTTATTGGTCATCAAATTTTGGAAGTTGGGGATAATGCCAAACACCCCAATTGATCCTGTAATGGTATTAGGCTGTACGAAAATACTATCAGCAGCACAACCGATGTAGTAACCACCTGATGCAGCAACATCGCCAAATGAAGCAATTACTGGTTTTTCTTTTTTAGTAAGAACAATTTCTCTCCAAATCACGTCTGATGCCAATGCACTACCACCCGGTGAATTTACGCGGATCACCACTGCTTTAATGTCATCATCCAGGCGGGCTTTACGGATTGCTCTTGAAATACGTTCTGAACCAATCTGGTTATCATTGCCTTCACCGCCGCTAATTTCGCCATTGGCATAAATTACAGCAACCTTATCTTTGCCAGAACCTGAATCTTTGTTATTTTTAGCATAATCATTAATCGATACCGTTCGTACATTTTCATCTTTGGTTCTTCCTGATAAGCCTTTAAGTTCTTCTAAAATCTGATCTTTATATTTTAGTGCATCAACCATTTTGAAGTTTACGGCGTCTTGTGGTTGTCGAACTCTAAAATCGTCGGCAATTTTGTATAAACTGTCTTTATGGATGTCTCTGCTTTTTGCAATATCTGTTAAAAAAGTATTATATAAACCGCCTACGTAGGCCGTCACCTGCTTGCGGTTGTAATCACTCATTTTGTCTAAAATAAATGGCTCAACAGCACTTTTGTAGTTTCCAACACGAATAACCTGCATTTCTACCCCAACTTTTTCCAGCGTTCCTTTAAAGAAAGTGAGCTCTGAGCTGAAACCTTTAAATTCTAAAGCACCTTCTGGGTTTAGATAAATTTTATCTGCAGATGAAGCCAGGTAATAAGCCCCCTGCGTGTAAACTTCGCTATAGGCAATAATCTTTTTATGTGATTTTTTAAAATCGATAAGTGCATTTCTAACCTCACGCATAGTAGCAAAACCAGCATTCGGACTGCTTACGTTTAAATAAATACATTTAATGTTATCATCAGTTTTTGCCCTCTGGATAGATTTTAGAAGATCATTTAACCCGATACCATCTTTTTCATCACCACCAACTATTGGCAAGTTTCCGAATGGGTTTTTAGGCGTACGTTCAGTTATGGGCTGATCTAAATTTAGAAATAGAACTGAGTTGTTTGATACGGTTACAGTTTTATCGCTATCAATAGATGAAATAGCCCCCACAATGATCACAAAGAAAATAATGAAAATAATGACCATTGAAAGGAAAAACCCTAACATTGAGGCAAATAGATACTTAAAAAATTCTTTCATTTAAATGTTAATTTTGTGCCGTAAAGATATAAAAATACATGATGCTTAATACGGCTTTAGAGTACAGAACTGCTTATTTGTTACTCGGTGGAAATTTAGGAGATAGAAAAGCAAACTTGCATCAGGCAATAAAATTGATAACTGAAAATATTGGCGAAATAAACGCTGTTTCCGCTATATATGAAACTGCGGCTTGGGGCAAAACCGATCAGCCTGCATTTTTAAATCAGGCTTTGGCGGTAAAAACAAATTTTTCTGCCATCGAAGTGTTAGATAAAGCATTGGATATTGAAAAGAAGTTAGGGAGAGTGAGAAAAGATAAGTGGGGAGAACGGCTGATCGATATCGATTTAATTCTTTTTGATAATGCTGTGATTGATATTGAGAATAAACTTCAGGTGCCACACCCGCAAATGCAATTCAGGAAATTTGTGATGGCTCCTTTGGTGGAAATTGCAGCTGAGGTAATTCATCCTGTTTTGGGGAAAACTATTTCTGAAATTTTTAAAAATATTACAGATGATTTAGAGGTTAACAAATTGTAAATAGCTAGATTTGAAATATGCAAACTAATTATGATAATCATCCCCTAGATTTATCATACCTAACTGAAATGGTTGGTCATAATCCTGAGTTTATGATCGAAGTTTTTGACACATTTATAGAACAAACTCCATTCTATCTCGCTGAGTTAGAAGATGCGCTATCCAAGAAGGACTGGGATAGGGTTGGCCATTGTGCGCACAAAATTAAGCCTACCTTTAGTTATGTAGGCAGAAATGATGTGAAAGATTTTGTTCAGTCAATTGAAAATAATGCTAGAAATCAAATTTCAGTTGAGCAAATACCAGCAGATGTGGAACGATTAAAATCGCTACTGGTAGAAATTTATGCCCAACTCGATGTTGCCAGAAGAAATCTTCAATCTACTTTATAAAATTATTTGGGAACAAGCTTTTGATAAAAGTTTAAGCTACCTTTTCATTTAAGCGTTATTACATAGAAGAAATAATTGTTTCAAACATTGAGACGGCCTAATCAACTCAGGAATAGAGCTATCACTTTAGATCTTGAACCTAGCGATTATTAAAACTTCTGAAATGTAAGAACGACAGAGCAATATAAAGCACCAATACAAATGGAATCGCAGCGAATTGCAAAGCAGCAATTAAAATTGCCGATAAAATCAAAAAGATAAACTTAATTTTATTCTTTGCCCAACTCAAGTCGCTGAATTTTAAAGAAAAGATTTTAATTTCACTTACCAATAGAAAACTTGTTATAGCAGTGATGGCAATGAGTAGGATAGTGGAACCAATTATCTGTGGGTAATCATCTGCGATGAATGGTAAAGAACAAATAAACAAAGTATTCATCGGGGTATTCAGTCCGATAAAATCTTCCGTTTGTCGCTCATCGTTATTAAATTTCGCTAACCTCAATGCAGAAAATACCGTGATGAAAAAGCCCAGATAAGGCAAATATTCTGACGAATAATCGCTTGCTTTTAATAGCTGAAACATGATTACTCCAGGTAAGAAACCAAAACTTACCATATCTGCCAGTGAGTCTAAATCTTTTCCGATTGCTGATTTTACGTTCAACAAGCGGGCAACCATTCCATCAAAGAAATCGAATATACCAGAAAGAATAACGAAATACGCTGCTGTTTGTAAATCGCCTTTAAATGCAAAAACGATTCCAATACAACCAGAAAATAGGTTTGCACAGGTAATCGCATTGGGAATATGCCTTTTCATAAGGTTTAAGGTGTGTGTTTTTAAGGTATAAGGTTTAAGTGCAAATGTATATAAAACCTTTAAAAAACATAAGGCTTAAAGCATCCAATCAGGAAACCTTAAGCCTTACATCTTTTACCTTTAGGCCTATACTAGCTATTCATCGAAATTAAAAATTCTTCGTTGCTCTTTGTGCCTTTAATTTGTGCCTGTACGAACTCCATTGCTTCCTGACTATTCATATCTGCCAGGTGGTTACGTAAAATCCAAACACGTTGTAAAATATCTCTATCTAATAATAGGTCATCTCTACGGGTACTCGAAGCAGTAATATCGATAGCCGGGAAGATTCGTTTGTTCGATAATTTACGGTCTAACTGTAACTCCATGTTACCGGTACCTTTAAATTCTTCGAAAATTACCTCATCCATTTTAGATCCGGTATCAGTTAAAGCCGTAGCTAAAATTGTTAGTGATCCACCGTTTTCAATGTTACGGGCAGCACCGAAGAAACGTTTTGGTTTGTGTAATGCATTTGCATCAACACCACCCGATAATATTTTACCTGATGCTGGAGCAGTAGTATTGTATGCTCTTGCTAAACGTGTAATTGAATCTAAAAGAATAACTACATCATGTCCGCTTTCTACCAAACGTTTAGATTTTTCTAACACGATATTGGCAATTTTTACGTGACGCTCAGCAGGCTCATCGAAAGTAGAGGCAATAACTTCTGCTCTTACACTACGAGCCATATCAGTAACCTCTTCCGGGCGCTCATCTATCAAAAGGATAATTAAATAAACTTCAGGATGGTTTTTTGCAATCGCGTTAGCAACTTCCTTCAGCAAATTGGTTTTACCAGTTTTAGGCTGTGCAACGATTAAACCACGTTGACCTTTACCAATTGGCGTAAACAAATCCATAATACGGGTAGAGTAATTACTATTATCCGTAAATAGATTTAATTTTTCAGTAGGGAAGAGTGGTGTTAAATAATCAAAAGGAACACGGTCGCGAACCTCAGCAGGGATTCTGCCGTTTATGGTTTCTACACGAACCAACGGGAAATATTTTTCGCCTTCTTTCGGAGGACGGATGCTGCCTTTCACAGTATCACCGGTTTTTAAACCGAAAAGTTTAATTTGCGACTGTGATACATAAATATCATCAGGAGAAGTTAAGTAATTGTAATCCGCAGAACGCAAGAAACCGTAACCATCGGGCATAATTTCTAAAACACCCTCGTTTGTAATCACATTATCGAAATCTAAGTTCGAATAACTGTTTTCATTTTTATGGTGGTTACCGCCTTGAGGTTGTTTCTGCTGGCGGTTATCATCGCGTTGTGGTTTATCTTGCTTCTCTCTTTGCTCTTGTTTTTGTCTCGGTGCTACCGGAATAACTTCTGCCGATTCCTCGATTAAAGCAGAAATTGGTTTGCTGCCACCATCTTCAGCCTCTACAATTCTGTCAGGTTGTTTTTCATTTTGTTGCTGATGTTGCGGTTCATCAAACAATGTAACAGCATCTCTTCTTCTTTCAACTGGCGCTGCAGGTTCATCTTTATTTAACCTTGCTCTTTTTTTAACTGGTTTTTCCGGAGTAGCAGTAGTTGCCGCCGATGCCGCTACTTTTGGAGTTTTTTCAGCTTTAACTGCTTTAGTTTTTGCAGCTGGTGCAACAGCAACAGGTTCACTTTCGCTGTATGGATCTGCCCCGCCTTTAGCGGCACTTATCATTTCTTGCTGGTGTAAAAGAACTTCAACAAGGTCAATTTTTCTTAAGGATTCGGCACCTTCAATGCCATAGGATTTGGCAAGCTCACGTAATTCTGGTGTGAGCTTATCATTTAATTCTGTTTTGCTAAACATTCTAAATATATATGTTTCAAGAAATTTTTCATTTGTTTATAACGGATGCTTCCTGCTATAAATCTGCACAGGCCTAATTTATGTGTTAGCGTAAGCCCGGCGGTTTCATTGTGTATAAATTCTTAAGGCTATAAAACTTTAATGAGTTGGTTATTTGATATACTCAAAATGTTTCATAATTGTTTACGAGCTGAATAAAAACGATTATTCGTTTCTAAAAATGGTAACAAAAAACAAGTCTTGATAAAATTTTTCTGGGATATTCAGATAAACGGTTGAGAAATTATGTTGCAATTGTATGTATTTGAAACGTAATCCGCAAGAAAAAGTTTAAAATGTTTATAAAAATAATTAATGTGAAGATTATTTCTTCGTTCGTAAAACTCAAAAAACCTCATATTTGCAGCAAATAAGCCATGATATGACCAAGCAACAACTTTTCGAGCAAATACAGAAAAAGCGTTCATTTCTATGTGTTGGATTAGATTCTTCATTAGATAAAATTCCTCAACACTTATTAAAGTACGACAACCCGATTTTGGAATTCAACAAACAAATTATTGATGCCACTAAAGATTTGTGTATTGCTTATAAGCCAAACACTGCCTTTTACGAGTGTTATGGCAAAAAGGGCTGGGAAACTTTAATTGAAACCTGGAAATATATTCCTCAGGAGATATTCTCCATCGCCGATGCCAAACGTGGCGATATTGGGAATACTTCTGCAATGTATGCCGAAACATTTTTTAATGAACAATCATCAGAAATGAGTTTCGATTCTGTTACCGTTGCACCTTATATGGGCAGTGATTCTGTAACGCCATTTCTAACTTTTGAAAATAAATGGGTTATCCTCCTGGCATTAACTTCAAATTCCGGTCATGCTGATTTTCAACTGCAAGAAATAGGAGAGGATAAACTGTTTGAAAAGGTATTAAAAACTTCTCAAACATGGGCAACAGACGAACAGATGATGTATGTTGTTGGGGCTACGCGTGGCAGCGCCTTCGCGGAAGTACGTAAGCTTGCTCCGAATCATTTTTTATTGGTTCCTGGTGTTGGTGCCCAAGGTGGCGATTTGCATGAAGTGTGTAAATATGGATTGAATTCGCAGTGCGGATTATTAATTAACTCATCCAGAGGAATTATTTATGCCAGCAATGGAGAGGATTTCGCAGAAAAGGCCAGGGAAGAAGCGCTAAAATTACAGCAGGAAATGGAGCAGATTTTAGTTGGAGCAGACTTGGTTTAGTTATCATATTTTAATTGCCATGTAAGCACTGAAGACACGAGAAAAGGTAGAAAAGTTCTTAGTGTTAAATAATAACGCTATAAAACCTTGAAATACATTTAAAGATTCCGTGTAAATCTATGTTTCCGTGGCAAAAATCTCATTTTCTTAGCGTAAAGCTTCGCGTTCTTTGCGGTTAATCTCTATAAATATATGAATCCCAAAATAGATTTAAAACTCATCCTTGCCTTATCTGGCGTTGCCATTATTTGGGGTACAACATACCTTGGCATTCGGGTTGCAGTAGCAAGTATCCCGGCCTGGTATGTCACGGCAATACGCCAAACCATCGCTTCTCTGATCATACTGATAATTCTAATCAAACAGAAAGAATTGAAATGGATTCGATGGTCAGGTTTAAAAAGACAAATCTTACTGTCTATTTTGATGGTAGTGGTTGCAAATGGCATGACCACAGTTGCTGAAAAAACTATTCCCAGCGGACTAACTTCTTTAATTAATGCAACATCTCCACTGCTAGTATTTATTGGCTGTGTGTTTTTAGGCATCCAAAAGCCAAGCTTAAAAGGATTTGTTGGCGTGTTCATTGGTTTTCTGGGTATAGTGTTTATCTTCCGGGATGGAATAAACGATTTATTAGAGCCAGGCTATCGGAATGGAATTTTATCATTAGTTATTGCAGTTTCAGGCTGGACAATTGGAACAATTTACTCGAAAAAACATAGTGGGAAACCACAATATATCTTTCTCAATCTTTTTTATCAGTTTGTATTTTCGGCAATTGTCCAGTTTGGTTTGGCCTTAATTTTCTCAGGCAAGCTGACGTAGATTCATGGAAAACAGAAAGTATTCTCGCAGCGGTTTATCTTGCCATATTTGGTTCGGTTTTGGGATACTTTTGTTATCACTATGCCTTGAAAAAAGTTTCAGCCTCTGAAGTTTCAATTTTAACTTACTTCAATACGGTTATCGCAATATTTTTAGGCTGGCTCATCCTAAATGAACAGGTAGATGTCGATTTAATTGTTGCAACAGCTCTGATTATTGCCGGGGTTTTTATTACAAATTATAAGAAAAAGGCAGAATTGGTATGACGTGCCTTAGAAACTAGTTTGATCAATTTCAGAGGCGCTCCAAATCTAAATAATTGAGTGCCCGTAAAGATTTTGCAAAACTTTTAAGAATATTCATTAACTTCAGTAATGAATTTTTCGGAAGATTTTCTGCATTATGTTTGGCAATTCCGTTCGTTTGATCATCATAAACTAAAAACTGCCGATGGAGAAGAATTAAAAATTCTTCATCAGGGTTTCCTGAATAAAAATGCAGGTCCTGATTTTAACAACGCCAAAATTGTAATTGGTGAAACACTTTGGGCTGGAAATGTGGAAATCCATATTAAATCCTCGGATTGGCTCAATCATCATCATCAAGTTGATAAAAGTTATGATAACGTAATTCTCCACGTAGTTTTCGAAAATGATATCGAAATAAAAAGAATTGATGGTTCCGTTTTACCTGTTCTAGTATTAAAAGATCGAATCGCTCGAGATTTAATAGAGAAATATGAAAACCTGTTTCTCACCCTCACGGATTTTCCTTGCATTGCACAAATTGGAACTGTTGATCAAATCCATATTGATTCATTTTTATCCAGAACGCTTATTGAACGGTTTGAGCAAAAAACCGAATTGGTAATTGCCACACTAAATGAATTAAATGGCAATTGGGATGAAACGTTTTACCGTTTTATGGCTCGCAATTTCGGTTTCAAAGTAAACGCATTACCGTTTGAGCTGCTTGCGAAAACTGTTCCGCAACAAATTTATGGCAGGCACAAAAATAATCCACTACAAATTGAAGCACTGGTTTTTGGCTCGGCTGGTTTTCTAAACGATCAGTTTGACGACAATTATCCCGCCAGCTTAAAAAAAGAATTTCAATTTTTGCAGAAGAAATATGCTATCAAACCTCTGGAAGTTTCGATCTGGAAATTTATGCGAATGCGGCCACAAAATTTCCCAACCGTTCGCCTCGCTCAGTTTGCGGCGTTAATTATAAAGGCAAATCATCTTTTTTCAAAAATGATGGAAATAAGCAACGTGGTAGAACTTCAGTTATTATTAAATGATTTGCCGGTTCATCATTACTGGAAAACCCATTATCATTTCAAAAAGCCAGCCGATGGGGTAGGTATTCAAATTGGCAAAACCTCAGCAAATAACATATTATTAAATACGGTAGCGTTGTTTTTATTTGCTTATGGCAAGCATACTGGAACTCAGCTTTATATTAGTCGGGCGGTAAAACTGTTAGAAAGCCTGCCAACTGAACAAAATGCAATTACCGATAAATTTACTTCAGCGGGTGTGGTGATGGATAATGCCTTCGCATCACAAGGAATTCTCCAGCTAAAAAAACATTATTGCGACCAAAAGAAATGCCTTTTTTGTGGTATTGGAATAAAGATTTTAAAACAGGCCTAAAACCTATAAAATTTATCAAACTTTCTATCTTTTAATCGGTTTAGTCAATATGGAATTCCCACATGAACTTAAAGAACTTTATCGCGATAAAATTATCGAAGTAAGAGGCAATGCCGATGCATTAACTGTGATTTTAAATGAAGGGGTTGACATTGAGAAATTCAAAAATGAACTCAAGAAAAAATATTCAGGTTTGGAAGAACAACAAACTTTATTTATCAAACATGAAAACAGGCAAGATTTCGAAAAACTGATTCTAGACTAAGGCAACTTCAGTTGATCATTTAACGAAATATTTTTACTAAATTAGATTTATATAACACCTCATCATTGCGCTTTTTTTATTTGTATTGCGGTAATATTTAAACAAGCTAAAAATGTTCCAGAGAATTATCACCTATTTCGAACAACAGAGTTTTGGTGTTTCTACCTATTTGGCCAATAAACTAAATATGAGTACAGCGAAAGTTCGTTTGTTTTTTATTTATTCTTCTTTTTTGGCCGTTGGTTTTCCAATACTATTTTACTTTCTGGCAGCAGTAGTTTTGGATATCAGAACGTACATGAAAAAAATGAGATTGAGGATTTGGGAGTAAATCCCCATCCCTAAAGTGAGCTTCGTGCTGTCGCCCTGTAGATGTTTGTTTGAAAGAAATTAACATCATACTTCGAACATAAACATGCTTTTATTTCCCCTGTAAAGGGATATGGATTAATCTTCTCTCAAAATTTCAGCAATTTCATTAAAGCCTTTTTCTGCAGCTAAATCTGCAGGTAATTTACCGCCTTCCATCCGTAATCCAACCTCTGCGCCATGTTCTAAGAGCAGAATAATGAGTTCGATGTTTCCCAGCTGTGCTGCGGTGTGTAAAGGTGCCAAACCTGCTTTCTGACAAACGTTTGGGTAAGCGCCTGCATCCAGAAGCATTTTTGTAATATTAATATTGTTTGCGGCAACTGCAGAATGTATCGGGAAAACGTTAAATCCATTTTTAGATGCTAAATTGACATCAGCTCCTTTCAACATTAAAAATTTCGCAAGGTCTTCGTGTCCGAAATAACAGGCTAGGCCCAATGGGGTAAAGCCATCTTCAGAGAATTCATTGATACTATTTGGGTGTTGAAAAATTAACAATGTTGCAGCATCAAACTTACCAACCGCACAGGCTTCAAACAATGTTAAATTATCTGTGAATTCTACAATTACGTTAGCGATATCTTGTTTCTTATAATAACACGCCAGAAGCAAGGGTGAGATATTATGCGAAGTACTAATATTAGCCAACATCGGGTTTTCCAATAAAAGTTCTTTTACAGCCGCTAAATTTCCTGATTCAATCTGCTCTTCGAGTTGCGCTATACTCATATGTTTGATTTATTTCAATTTATCGATTTAAATTAACAAAAAATTAATAGTGATTAGAAATTTTACTGAAATATTCTGGAGTCATTAAAAAATGTGCGGAGCCCATTCGATGAATGTTTTGATTTTAGTGTACGGAGAATTTGTAAGCTTCGAAAGATCATAGCGAATAGCTCAATTCAATGTGAGCGTTAGATTATCGGAAAAAAAATCCCGTTTAACCTCTCCAGGTAAAACGGGACTAAAACCTAAAACAAAATCCGTTTCATTTGACAAAACGTACAACTTGTGTGTTGTATAGTAATAGACAATATTTGCTGGTTAAGGTTTAATAGGTATTAAATAATTTTATTTAAAGCGGTTTATAAAAACTCAATAGATACAACTATATATTTTATATTTGTTCATTATTAATACTAGTACAGAAAATGGCGGTAAGGGGAAACCAGTTTAAAACCAATACATTCAGAGATAAAGGTGCTGAAAATGCATCAGGCAGGCCATCATCTGGTCGCCAGCCAAAAGAAAAAAGAGAATATCTACCTAGCTTCGACTTGCAGGATGGACGTGCAATTAAAATTGTAGGCTTATTTTTTGTAATACTTTCACTTTACTTTTTAATTGCTTTTACTTCTTATTTATTTACCTGGCAGGATGATCAAAGCTATGTAATTGATGCAAATGGAGGTTGGGGAAACCTTTTCAAAACTGCTGAAGAACTAAAGGATTCGGGTGTTGTCATTCCTGTAGTGCAAAACTGGCTTGGCAAGTTTGGAGCGTTATTGTCTCACCAGTTTATTTACGAATGGTTCGGCATTGCCTCGTTTTTATTCGTTCTGGCATTTTTTATTATTGGTTACAGGCTATTGTTCAAGGTTAAAATTCTATCAATTTCAAAAACCTTAGGATACAGCTTTTTCTTTCTGTTGTTTATTTCGTTAACCTTGGGCTTTGCCCACAGTTTTTGGTCAGAATCGCCACATTATGTTGAAGGTGAATTTGGCTATTGGAGTAACAAATTGCTTGCAGCACAAATTGGCGCTGCGGGTGTTGCAGGTTTAATCGCTTTTGCGGGTTTAACAATCTTAATCATCGCGTATAACATCGATTTTAAATTTCCCGAACGTAAGGAAAAGGAGGTTTATCTGGATAACGAAACACCTGACTATGTGAACGAAGTTCGCGAGAAATTTGCGCAGAACAGGGAGGTTGAACAAGTTGCTGAACCGATTGAATTCCCGGTACGCGAAAAACCAGTTCTTAATCAAGAAAGAAAGCAGCAAAATGTAGTCATACAGCCAAACCGTTATGAAGAAAAGGCGCCGGAGGAAGAAGTTGTTACGCCGGTAACATTGTCGCCCCTAACCACTAACTTACATTTAACTACCTCTGCAGCAGCTGCATCAGCTATGCCTTTAACGGTAGAGCCAGCTGTTGAAGAAGAAGAAAAAGAACCAGCTTTTACTATTGAGAAGACTGAGGAGGAGAAAAAATCTGATGATTTGGTAGAACAGTTTGGTAACTATGATGAAAAACTGGATTTATCAGGGTACAAATATCCAACTGTTGATTTGCTGGAAAACTACGGTACCAATAAGATTTCAGTTAACGCCGAAGAGTTAGAAGCCAATAAAAATAAAATTGTAGAAACGCTGAATCATTATAATATCGAAATTGATAAGATTAAGGCTACCATTGGTCCAACAGTAACTTTATATGAAATTATTCCTGCTCCTGGAGTAAGGATTTCGAAGATTAAAAACTTGGAAGATGATATTGCCCTTTCATTAGCGGCTTTAGGAATACGTATCATTGCACCAATGCCTGGTAAGGGAACCATTGGTATCGAGGTACCAAACCAACATCCGGAAATGGTACCCATGCGCAGCATTCTAAATACTGAAAAGTGGACTTCCAATACGATGGATTTGCCGATTGCTTTGGGTAAAACAATTAGCAACGAGGTATTTATTGCCGATTTGGCGAAAATGCCTCACTTACTCGTTGCCGGTGCTACCGGTCAAGGTAAATCGGTGGGTATCAACTCTATTCTGGTTTCGCTGCTGTTCAAGAAACATCCCGCCCAGTTGAAGTTTGTTTTGGTCGATCCAAAAAAAGTAGAGTTAACTTTATTTAACCGGATTGAGCGTCACTTTTTGGCAAAGCTTCCTGGTGAGGCGGATGCCATTATTACCGATACAAAGAAAGTAGTAAATACATTAAACTCTTTATGTATCGAAATGGATCAGCGTTACGATTTATTGAAAGATGCGCAGGTTAGAAATCTAAAAGAGTATAACGATAAATTTATCAAGCGTAAGCTTAACCCAAATAACGGGCATAGATTTTTACCATTTATTGTATTGGTGGTAGATGAGTTTGCCGATTTAATGATGACTGCGGGTAAAGAAGTTGAGGCCCCGATTGCCCGTTTAGCTCAGTTAGCACGTGCTATCGGTATCCATTTGGTTTTGGCCACGCAACGTCCTTCGGTAAACATTATTACGGGTACAATTAAAGCCAATTTCCCGGCGAGGTTAGCATTTAGGGTTTTATCTAAAATCGATTCAAGAACAATTTTAGATAGCGGCGGTGCCGACCAGCTGATTGGTCGTGGAGATATGCTTTTATCTACAGGTAGCGACTTAATCAGGCTACAGTGTGCTTTTGTTGATACACCAGAGGTAGATCGAATTTCTGAATTTATCGGTAATCAACGCGGCTATGCTGATGCATATCAGTTGCCAGAGTACATCGACGAAGCCGGCGAGGGCAGTAAAGCCGATTTTGATCCAAATGAACGTGATAAGTTTTTTGAAGATGCTGCGAGGCTTATCGTAATGCATCAGCAAGGTTCAACATCATTAATTCAACGTAAACTAAAGTTAGGTTATAACCGTGCGGGAAGAATTATCGATCAATTAGAAGCTGCGGGTATTGTAGGGCCGTTTGAAGGGAGCAAAGCCCGTGAAGTTTTATACCCTGATGAATATTCTTTGGAACAATTCTTGAATAGCATGGACGACAAGGGGTAGATTAAACCAATGGTTTAAAATTTACTCAAACGTTTCAAAGAAAATTTAAATACACAAGATGAAGAAATTAATTTCAGCATTAATGGTTGTAGTTGCTTTTACAACATCAACTTATGCTCAAACTGACGCGAAAGCTAAGGCAATTTTAGCGGAGGTAAGCAAAAAATACAAATCGTATAATATCGTAAAAACCGATTTTACTTTTACTTTAGATAACCCAAAAGCGAAGGTTAAAGAAACGCAGCAAGGTACGCTGTATGTTAAAGCCAACTCCAATAAATATAAAGTTGCAATGACTAACCAGGAATTGTTTAGCGATGGTAAAAGCCAATGGACTTACCTTAAAAAAGATAAAGAAGTTCAGGTAAGTAGCATTGATCCAAATAGTGATGCCATAAATCCGGCGAAAATTTTCACCGTGTACGAAAAAGGTTTCAAGTACATTTACACAGGCGACGAGAAAGTTGGTTCTAAAACTTATCAGATGATCGACCTAACTCCGGTTGATACCAAAAAATCAATCTTTAAAGTTCGTTTAAGCATCGATAAAGCTGCTAAGCAAATTGCTAATGTTGTACTGTTCGATAAAAATGGAAATAAATACACTTACAATGTGAAAACTTTTTCACCAAATGTAAATGTTCCGGAAACTACATTTGCTTTTGATGCCAAGAAATATCCAGGTGTTGAAGTAGTAGATTTAAGATAGTTTTATCCGCCTTGCGGTATTGAAGGTTCAGTTGGAAACAGCTGAACCTTTTTTATTTAAAGATTTCGCTAACAAACACGGAATACACGCAAGATGTTGAATTTATATAAAGCGTTCCATTATAACGTAAACAGATCTGTTAATTCAGAATCTTCTAGGTATTTGAAATAAATCATATATCGATTAATTGTAAACCTCAAAATTTCTGATATGGTAAAAGATAATTTGAATGCTGCTTAGATTTCTCTAAGTTTGTTCCAATGTCATTGCCGCTAACAAATCATACTTTAGAAAAACTGGAGCAGTTGCTTTTCGCAATGGGTTTTAAAGTTCGTTACGAGAAAGGAAATTTTAAAACCGGTTCTTGTTTGTTAGAACATAATAAAATCGTAGTGGTAAATAAATTTTCCAATTTGGAAGCGAGAATTGCAGCCTTGGTAACTTTGGTGAAGCAAACCCGTCCAGATGAAAATTTACTAGATGAGAAGCAGAGACAATTTTTTCATTCTTTACAGCAAACAGCGTTATTTTGATACAGATACAAACAGCAGACCGCACAGATAGAAAGGAAAGTTATTTAAAATGATCGTAACTTTTTTGGGCACAGGTACATCGCAAGGGGTTCCAGTAATCGCTTGTAAATGCGAAGTTTGTCAATCAAATGATAAGAAAAATAACAGGCTAAGAACCTCCGTTTTGATAGAAACCAACGATAAAACCATCGTTGTAGACAGTGGTCCGGATTTTCGTTACCAATTGCTGCGTGAAAAAGTTGAAGATTTAGATGCGGTATTGTTTACTCATGAACATAAAGATCATATTGCCGGTTTAGATGATATACGCCCATTTAATTATCTGTTAGGTAAGGTAATAGATGTTTACGCCACAGAACGGGTTCAAACAGCGTTGAAGAGAGAATTTTATTACATTTTTGCTGAAACTAAATACCACGGATTGCCACAGATTAAACTTCATACGGTTAATAACGGAGAAAATTTTAAAATAGGTGAAACAGAAATAATCCCGTTGGAAGTGATGCATCATTTATTGCCAATAACCGGATACAGAATAGGTGACTTTACCTACATTACTGATGCAAAGACCATTCCTGAAGCAAGTTTTGATAAAATTAAAGGCACAAAAATACTCGTAATCAACGCCTTGCAGAAAGAACCGCATATTTCACATTTTACGCTAGACGAGGCTGTCACATTTGCTGAAAAGGTTGGTGCAGAAACTACTTATCTTACACACATCAGTCATAATTTAGGATTACATGATGTGGTTGAGAACGATTTACCTTCAAATATTCGCTTGGCTTACGATGGGCTGAAAATAGAATTGTAAATCACTGTTCGCTAAATCCAAAATTAAATTATATTTGCACTCCACTTACTCGGGTGGCGAAATTGGTAGACGCACCAGCTTGAGGGGCTGGCGCCCGTACGGGTGTGGGAGTTCGAATCTCCTCTCGAGTACAACCGGGCTTTGACAAAATCAAAGTCCGGTTTTTTTATGTCAATTCGGTTTGAGTTTCCAATATTCTTAGTTTAGGTTCTTAAAACTAATGGATGAAAAGCGTTACCTAGCTATTGTTTAATAGCGCAACTGTTTGGGTTCTAATAAATGCTTCCTTGTCTTTTTTTAATTCTTCGAGCATTGCTTTTCTTTCTTCTGTAAGTGTAAAATATTTATCAGCCCATAAGTTGATTTCCATCATTAGGGGAAGTAAGTCAACGCCTTTTGGGGTTAGTTTATATAAAACTTTGGCTTTGCTATCGGGGTGGTCATGCTTCGTGATTATTCCATTTGTTTCGAGGGTTAGCAATCTGGAAGCTAGAATATTGGTCGCTATTTTTTCATCCGATTTTAGGAAACCGCCATACGTACATTGTTTAGCAAACATGAGGTCTCTAATAATAAGCAATGACCATTTGTCTCCCCAAATATCCAATGAATTGCTAATAGGGCAATCAGATCTTTTTTTAACATTTACCATAAACTAATTTTTTTTAAAAAAAAACACTTGCAAATTAAAAGTTGTTTGTATGTTTGTACTTGCAAAACGCAAGCAAATTTATAAAATTTAAATTACAGTTGCAATGAAAACAACAGGAAATACAGTATTCATCAGTGGTGGAAGCGCCGGAATAGGGCTAGCCATAGCTAAAAAAATGAGCGCATCAGGCAACAAGATCATCATCAACGGACGCAGCGAAGAGCGACTTCGCAAGGCATTGAAAGAACTTAATAATGCTGTTGCCATACAGGGCGATTTATCCGTGAAGGCAGATAGGTTAAAAATTGCTGAAGAATTAAAAACTAAGCACCCGAAATTAAATATTATCATCAATAATGCTGGTGCAGCTTTTATGAATGATTTAAGTGATGTAAATAATAACTCCGCAGAAAAAGCTTTCGAGGAGATCAATACCAATTACATCAGTGTTATTGATTTTACAGCCCTGACTTTGCCGTTGCTTTTACAACAAGAAGATGCGGCTATTGTAAACGTTTCCTCTATAGCAGTATTTAGGTCGAATAAATATTTACCTACTTATTCTGCGAGTAAAGCGGCATTACACAGCTATACACAAGGCCTGAGAGATACTTTTTCAGAAAATAAAAAGCTCAACGTATATGAACTATATCCACCGTTGGTAAATACCGAATTTTCTGCAGAAATCGGTGGGGCAAATGGAATTCCAGCATCCCAGGTGGCAGATGAATTGTTTGTGGCGTTAGAAAGAAATCAATTTGAGATTCCGGTTGGCGACACCAGGAAAATCCACGAATTAGTTGTTCCAATTACAGAAAATGTTCCTCACTAATTTCAGCAGGTAATGGATTTAAAAGGAAAAACAATCCTGATTACAGGCGGTGGTTCGGGTATAGGACTGGAAGCGGCAAAGCAATTTTTGGAAATTGGCGTAAAGGTTATTGTTACAGGCAGAAATCAGGACAAATTGAATGCCGCAAAGAAACTGTACCCTAGTTTAATCGCTATAAAAAGTGATGCAGGTAATGAAGCAGATGCCCAATTGCTTTTTGACAAGGTTAAAGAACTTGGCGGAATTGATATACTGTACAATAATGCCGGTGTTGGTATTCCTCCTGCCAACTTAGGTGTAGCAAACGACAAGCATGTCAAAGGTGCTATTTATGAAATGGAGGTCAATTACCTTGGCGTTATCCGCCTGAACAATCTTTTTATCGAAATGCTCAAATCAAGAAAAGATGCGGCAATCATCAATACCACTTCCATCTTAAGTATTGTGCCATCAATGTTAGAAGCGACCTATTCGGCATCAAAATCTGCATTGGCCTTCTATACCAAATCTTTAAGAAGACATTTACAAATCTTGAAGACTAACATAAAGGTTTTCGAACTGTTGCCACCATTAGTAGATACGGAAATGGTTGCAGACCGCCATGATAAAAAAATTAGTCCGGAAAAATTGGTGAAGGCACTGATAAGGGGATTGGAGAAAGACCAATATACCATCCGTGTTGGCGATACAAAGTTGATCTATTTGTTCAACCGACTTTTCCCTAAATTGGCATTTGGATTAATCAATCCAAAGAAATCAGTAGCAGCAATAAAATCATAACCATCAGGATGAAAGCATATACCATTAATAAATACGGAAAAAAAGAAACCTTACACCTTAACGATGTATCTGTTCCACAGGTTAAAGATAATGAGGTGTTGATAGAAGTTCATGCAGCGGGCTTAAACCTGTTGGACGCTAAAATAAAATCAGGGGAATTTAAGCAGATTTTACCCTATAAGCTTCCGCTGGTGTTGGGCCATGATGTTGCAGGTGTGGTAATGAAGGTCGGTAAAAATGTAAGAAAATTTAGGGTTGGGGATGAAGTTTATTCACGTCCTGCTGATTTTCACATCGGTACATTTGCAGAATTTATTGCCATTGACGAAAATGATGTGGCCTTTAAACCCAAAAACTTGACTATGGAGGAAGCTGCATCTATTCCATTGGTGGCATTGACCGCTTGGCAGGCGTTGGTGGAGAAAGCGAACCTCTATAAAGGGCAAAAGGTTTTCATTCAGGCAGGTTCTGGTGGTGTGGGAACTATTGCGATACAATTGGCAAAATACTTGGGTGCTACAGTTGCAACCACTGCAAGTGAAAAAAGTTTCACCATGCTAAAGCAACTGGGTTCAGATGTTCTGATTGATTATAAAACACAGAATTTTGAAGATATATTAAAAGACTATGATGTTGTTTTGAATAGTCAGGACACGAAAACACTTGAAAAATCAATCCGTATCCTAAAGCCTGGAGGAAAGGCAGTTTCCATTTCTGGTCCGCCAACACCAGCTTTTGCAAAAGAGGCAGGCGTGCCGTGGTTTGTCAAAATCATTCTTTCACTGATCAGCAGCGGAATCCGGAAGAAAGCAAAAAAGCACAATGTTAACTATACTTTTTTATTTATGAGGGCAGAGGGCGAGCAGTTAAATAAAATTACCGCACTAATTGAGTCTGGTACCATCAAACCGATCGTTGACAAAGTTTTTCCTTTTGAACAAATCAACGAAGCCTTGGCTTATGTTGAGAGCGGACGAGCCAAAGGAAAAGTTGTGGTGAAAGTGAAATAAAGAACATAAAAATGGCTTGCCTGTTCAATGCAAGCCATTTTTATTAACGTTCAGTGAGCATTTTCTCAGTTTCTTTAGCTATCGTAGCCCTGATTCGGCTCAGTGTTTCTAATCGCATGTTTAAAAACGAGGCAATATATTTTAATGGGACTCGGTCGACTAAGTAGGAATAGGTAATTAAATATCGCTCATAACGCTTTTTAGCTGTTGGCAATCTGCTTATAAAAGCTCTTTCTGAAGCACTCTTAAAATATATCTCGGTCATTTTCCGTCCCACATAGTTTGCGATGGGGAATTGTTGATAAAGCTGTCGAGACATCGCATGGGGTATCGCTATCGCCAACACCGGGTCTATCGATTCAATATATTCTTCTGATGCTTCCTCGGTCCATAAATTGCGTATGGTTCCTGCAAGTTCATTTTCAATGGCAATCCAGGTGGTTACCTTTTCAGTTCCCATTTTAATGTAACCATGTACTGATCCCTGAAGAATCAAATAAATATATCTGTTGCGCTTTAACGGCGAGGCAATATGTTTATTTTTATCAAATCTGACAGGAAATGTTTGTTCGTTGATGATTTTTTCAATCTCGGGATTTAAGGGATGATATGACTTAAACAAAGCTATTAGTGGAGAAATTCCACCAAACTCGTCCCACTTCCGCTCTCCAAATTCGTTTTCTAAGTTCATTTATGGCGCAAATTTCGCAATTGGAAAGCGATAATGCAACACATAAAAGCATGAATCATACTTATTTATCCTTCCTTGGAATTCTTTCTGTGTTGTATTAAAATCGTCCTGACAGATATGCTAGAAATTTTAGACAAACATTTTTTCTGCTGTTCGCAATTGTCTTAAATCCCCCCTAATATTGACTTCAACAGCAATCGGTTTTGTATCGAGAATCGAATATCTTTATTTAATAAAACCTATTGTTATGAAAGCACAATCTAGCAGCAGCAAATTATCTGGAATATTGGTTCTTTATGAAATGCAAACAGATTTTTTGTTAAGGGCATTAGAGGGAATAGAAGAAAAAGATGCACAAACGCGTTTAAACACCAAGGCAAACCATATCGCATGGATTACAGGTAGTGTGATTTCTGGCCGTTATTTCTTAGCGAAATCTTTCGGTATCAACGAAAAATCATCAACAGGTGAGTTGTTCAAAGATAATCAAGGAATTATAGATGACGCCAATTATCCCACATTAGCAGAATTTAAAGCAGATTGGGAGAAAATTTCGCCCTTGTTATATGATGCATTAATCAATGCCTCTGAAGAAAAACTGAACGAGCAGATCGAAATGCCGGGTATGGAGATGACACTTTTTGATATGCTTAGTTTTACCAGTTATCGGGAAGCAAATTGTATCGGGCAAATTGCATTATGGCGACGATTGCTAGGTTATCCTGGCATGAGCTATATGTAGCACTTATAAAAAATGCCTTAGCACAAGCTACATGTGTTTTAAGTGCACATTAATGATATTTTTTGATAAATTAGTAGTAAAACATCTCAGTAATGAGGAACGAAAAACTGAAGCTATTAGAACCATTTATTGGTCACTGGCGTACATCGGGTAACACCGTAGATGGAAATTTGGTTGAGGGTACGGATATTTATGAATGGGTAGAAGGTGAATTTTTCTTGATGCATAAGGTGAGTGTACAAATCGATGATCAGAAAGTCAGTGCTCTCGACATTATTCATTATGATGATATGGATGATATTTTTAGAACGCAATCATTTGGAAACGATGGCTCAATTACCATTTCATCAATGAAAATTATGGATGATATCATCCTCATATTTGGTGATAACGAAAGATTTCAGGGAAATTTTAAGGGTAGCCGCATCAAGGGCGTTTGGGAACGTTTTGTTAATAATGAATGGCAGCCATGGATGAAAATTGAATTAATTAAATAATCATGGCTGTGAAAAAGACAAAGCTAAGCGGGAATGCAGAAGTTGATCATTATATGAGTCAGCTGGTGCATCCTCATAAAACAGAAATAGCGCTTCTACGCTCCATCATTATCGATGCTAACAGTAAATTGGAAGAAAGGATAAAATGGAATGCGCCAAGTTTTTTTTATCAAAAAGATATGGCCGCTTTTAATCTTCGTGCTAAAGGTTACGTTCAAATAATCTTCATTTTTTATGATGGCAACATGTTACATGAGCCATCTATTTTGCAAGGCGAATGGAAAGATAGGAGAGAAGCTCGTTTTTATAACCTTGATGACATTGAAGGCAAAAAGCCAGCATTGGAACAATTTATCAATAAATGGATTGAATTAATAGAGGGGGAAACAAATTAAAATAGTAAAGAAACTAAAACTTATAAATATGAAAATTGCAATCATTATTATCCGTGTATTATTAGGGGGCATGTACATTTTTGCTTCTGTACCTGTTCTTTTTAATATTCAGATGGGGGAGATGCCTAAAATGACTGCCGACCAAACTACTTTTATGACAGGTATTATGGTAACTAAATATTTGTTTCCATTGATTAAAGTAACAGAATTAATTGCAGGTTTAATGCTTTTAATTGGTAGAACGGCACCACTTGCAGCCATCATCATTTTTCCGGTGACGTTAAATATTTTCTTGTACCACGCATTTCTCGGCCCAAAAGAATTGCCACTGGTTGCCGTAATGTTGATTTTTAATCTTTTCCTGTTTTATGCCTATCGTCAAAAATACCTACCCATTATCTCCAGGTAATTTTTCTCGATTTTAAAACTTTCTCATACTTTTTTGCTTTATTTATTGTTTCACTATAAAAGATGATTAACTATCTTTAAAAACTAACTAGAAATAAAAAATATGAGAAAGATCCCATCCCTGATGCTGCTATTTGTAGCTGTTTCGTTTTCAGCCATTGCACAAAGTAAGGATGCCATTATCGGTAAGTGGCTAAATCCATCTGGCGAAGGACAAATTGAGATTTACAAAAAAGGTGATAAGTATTTTGGTAAACTGGCATGGATGAAGGAACCTAACTTAAACGGGAAACCAAAGTTAGATGCTAAAAATCCGAATGAGGCCTTGCAAAAAAGACCACTTCTCAATCTGGAAATCCTGAAAGATTTTGTTTATGAAGATGGAAAATGGACTGACGGAACAATTTATGATCCGAAAAGTGGTAAGAATTACAGCTGTAATATGACCTTGAAAGGTAATGATGTGCTAAATGTTCGCGGATATGTTGGTATTTCATTACTTGGCCGTTCAGAAACATTCAGAAGGGTTAAATAGTAAAATAAAGCAGCGTGATGCTTAATCTTAAAAAACTGAGTGAAGATTAAGCCATCCTTTTACCTCTAGCAATAAACACTAATGAAAAAAATACTATGGTGCCTTTTAATGGTACCTTTTTTTTGCGTTGCGCAAACATATTCTTTCAAACCGCTTAATGAGGGTGCAAAAACAAGTTTGCGGGGTTTGAATGTAGTAACGGATCAGATTATATGGGTAAGTGGGAGCGGTGGAACGGTGGGTAAGTCGGTTGATGGCGGCAGCACCTGGCAGTGGATTAATCCAAAAGGCTATGAGAAACTTGATTTCAGGGATATTGAAGCCTTTGATGATAAGAAAGCCATTATCGTAAATGCGGGATCGCCGGCTTATATTTTAAAAACCAACGATGGTGGTGAAACCTGGACAGCGCATTATAAAAATGTCGACTCAGCCATTTTTCTTGATGGACTGGGTTTTTGGGATAAAACCAGGGGCATTATATTCGGTGATCCGATAAATGATAAAATGCAGTTGCTTAAAACTGTTGATGCAGGCAAAAGCTGGATGGATATTTCTTCAAACTTAAAGCTACCTCTGGCCAAGGGAGAGGCCGGGTTTGCAGCCAGCGGAACAACCATCAAAACCTTTCCGGGTGGAAAAGTCTGGATTTCTACAGGCGGCATGGTTTCTAATATCTACTATTCTGCCGATTATGGCCAAAGCTGGAATGTTTTTAAATGTCCGATTTGGCAAGGGCAGGAAACCACCGGGCCGTTTTCGATGGATTTTTTTAATGCAAAAACCGGAGTGGTTGTAGGTGGCAATTATGTTCAGGATAAAATCAATACCAACAATGTTTTATTAACTAAAGATGGCGGTAAAACCTGGGCAAAACCAATTACGCCAGTTTTAGGCTACCGTTCAGGTGTAACCTATGTTAGCGAAAATATACTTGTTGCCACAGGAACGTCGGGCACTGACATATCAACTGATGGCGGCCAAAACTGGAGACATATTTCCGATAAAAGTTTCAATGCTGTACAAAAAGCAAAAAAAGGCAATTCAGTTATTCTTGCGGGCGAAAAGGGAGCCATTTATCAATTAAACCTAAATTAAATTTGTGTTAAGCTGTAACGAACATACTTTTTTTAATTCTAAATAATGGAACAATCTGTTCAGCTTTTTGATGCAGAGGTTGTTTTGATATTTAATTCATTTTTTTAATTACAACCTTATCTGTCGTAAAACTTACATTCAAATATTTCTCATTCTACAATCAATTTTGTAATATTAGAATTTTATAACGCAGATCAGGAAATAAGTGCAATGGCTTTTTACAAACATTATTCATTCGATCTTTGGTTAACATTAATTAAATCAAACCCAAGATTTAAGCAAGAAAGAACAAGTTACTTCTATGAAAAATTTAATACTAAAAATAAAAGTATTGAAGAGGTAGCGCTTATTTTCCGGCAGGTTGATTTAATGGTTAATGCCATCAATGAAAAAACAGGGAAGAATGTTGATGCTGATGAAATGTATCTGATGGTGATTAGCATCATCAATGATTATAACTTTCAGTTTCAGGAATTAGATTTGACACAGTTGTACCAGGAAATGGAAAATTTACTTTTTGAACATATGCCATTGTTGTACTGTGATCAATGTATTCCGGTGCTTTCTCAGATTAAAGAGAATGGTTTAAGCTCAACAAATATTTTAAGCAATACAGGTTTCATCAAAGGCGAAACTTTAAAGCAGGTGCTCCGGCATTTACAAATCGATCAGTTTATTGATTTTCAATTATACTCGGATGAAGTGAGATTGTCGAAGCCAAATCCCGAATTTTTTGAATTGATGTTAAATACAATCGACAAGAAAAAACATCCCGAAATTAATTTAAATAATATTATTCACGTTGGAGATAATCCGCATGCTGACGTTGGTGGCGCTCAGGCAATAGGAATAAACAGCATGCTCATCAATTCCAACAATAAATCTATCTTAACATTACTTTCATGATACCTTACACATACGCTCTCCATAAAATCGATAATACCACAGATTTTGGCTTCAACCCAGATCACTACAGTAGATTTAAATTTGGCGATAATTTAATCGCGAAGTGTTTTGGGAAAGACCTTGCCGATGGCTTCATTAAATACTACCTGGCCAATAACCTGATTACCAATCAAATTGTTGTTATTTCAAGCCCTTACAGTTTTATTCCTACCGCAACCTTTGCGATGAAAAATTATTTTGTTTCTCAACTGAACCGTTGGTTGGTAGAAAATGGCGGTTTGCAGGTGCAGGAAACTAAGGTGCATAGAACGGTAACCTACAAAGAAGATTACGGCGAGTTAAGTGCCGAAGAGCGCTTAAGCTTAATCGGCAATGATTCATTTCATATTGATAAAGATTTCCTGGTTGGGAAAACGCTGTTGTTTTTAGATGATATCAAAATCACAGGAAGCCATGAACGAATGATTTTGAAAATGGCGAAAGCATATGGACTTTCAAACGAGATGCATATGTTGTACTTTGCCGAACTGGTTAATAAAAACATTCATCCAAACGTAGAGAATTTTCTAAATTACCACCAGGTGAAGTCAATTTTCGATCTGGAGGAAATTATTGACGGGGGCGATTTTTGCTTCAATACCAGAATAGTGAAGTATATCCTTAATACCGATGCAGAAAGTTTTAAAATTTTTCTGGAACGCAGGTCAAATGATTTTATCAACGAACTTTACGATTTATCGCTGGGAAATGGCTATCACTTAATCGATGCTTACGCGAAGAATTTACATCAAATAAAAGATTATATTAAAAATAACAATTATAAATTAATTTAAAATATGGCTATTAATTTGCAAAAGGGGCAAAGAGAAAATATTGATGCTCCTAAATTTACAATAGGTTTAGGTTGGGATACCAATAGTTCAACAACCGGTGCCGCATTTGATTTAGATGCTTCAATTTTTATTTTGAATGATCAGAAAAAACTGGTTTCTGACGAAAATTTTGTATTCTACAACAATCTGGTTTCTCCTGATGGGGCAGTTGAACATACCGGAGATAATTTAACTGGAGATGGTGATGGCGACGATGAACAAATTAAGGTTGATTTAACAAAAATTGATGCTAAGGTAAATGAGATTTGCGTTGTAGTTACCATTCACGAAGCGGAAAGCAGAAGGCAAAATTTTGGACAGGTGAGAAATTCATTCGTCCGCATATTTGATGCAACAACCAATGAGGTAATTTTAAAATATGAGTTAGAGGAAGACTTTTCTATCGAAACTGCTGTTGAATTTGGCAGGATTTACAAACGCGAAGGAAAATGGAAATTCGAAGCAGTTGGAATGGGCATGAAGGGTGGTTTACAGGATTATTTAAATAAATATCAATAATATTATGGCAATCAATCTTCAAAAAGGACAGCGGATAAGCTTAGAAAAAACAAATGGCAACAAGCTTCAAAACGTTTGTGTAGGCATTAACTGGGGCGCTATTGAAAAAAAGGGCTTGTTCGGTTTCGGTTCATCGAAAGAAGCGGTAGATTTAGATGCCAGCTGCGCTTTATATAATGATAATAAACAGCTTTTAGAGGTTGTGTATTTTGGTAACCTGAAATCTAAAAACGGTTCGGTTAAGCACAGTGGAGATGACTTAACCGGTGATGTGGGCGGTGATGATGGCCTGGATAATGAGGTGATTACCTTGGATTTATCTCAGTTAGACGCCAGCGTTAACTATGTTGCATTTGTATTAAACAGTTTCAGAGGTCATGATTTTGGTACCATTCCATTTGCATCTATCCGCATTTACGAAGGAACAAGCAAACGTGTAAATGAAGTTTTCGCTACTTATGATATTGCCAATGATGCCGCGTTTAAAGGATCGGTATCGATGGTGATGGGTGTTTTTTATAAGAAAAACGGAGAGTGGAAATTTAACGCTATTGGAGAACCAACACGAGATAAAAAGTTAGAAGAGACGGTTAAAACCGTAACGCAAAATTATTTATAGTTGAAAGCTTAACATTAAACTATGGAAACCAACCCAAATGCTGCCCTGCCAAGCCTAACGCCAGTAAAACTGGATAAAGACGGCAACGTAAACCTGGAGGCGATTACAACTGAGGAAACGGCAAAATATCGCGAGATCGCCAAATCTTTAGAGCCATCTGATGTCAATTCCATTTTGAATTATGGAAGCGAGGCCCAAAATTCAATGGAGAAATACAGTAACGATTTCCTGGCCTCTGTAAGAACTTACAACAGCGGTGAAGTTGGCGGTTTGATTAATGAATTGCTTACTGAATTGAACTATATCGATGTTTCGGAATTAGAGCAAAGTGGCTTCAAAAGTTTCATTTCCCGCATTCCGTTCTTGAAAAATCTGGTGGTGGATGTGAAGAAACTATTTCAGAAATACGATGTGGTAGTAAATAACATCGATAAGATTACCAATAAAATTAAAGCAGGACGATTGAATTCGATAAAGGATAATTCTGCTTTGCAAACCATGTTTGATAGCAATGTAAGTTATATCCATCAGATGGAGGATTTAATTATTTCCGGTCAGCTGAAATTTAACGAACTGCAAATTAAACTGGCAGAGATGGAAGGGCGACCAGCTGATTACCAGGATTATGAAATTGCTGATTTGCGTGACTTTACAAGCCGGCTGGATAAGCGACTGGCTGATATGAAAATTGTCCGTTTTATCATGCTGCAATCATTGGCTCAAATCAGGGTGGTTCAAAATAATAATACGTCAATTGCAGAAAAAGCGCAATCAATCGTATCAACTACGATTCCGGTTTGGAAAAATCAGTTAACCATTGCGGTGGCATTGCAAAGGCAGAAAGCCAATGTAGAAATGCAAAAGAAAATTTCTGATACAACCAATACCATTTTGCAGAAAAATGCAGAAATGCTGAAGCAAAATAGTATCGATGTTGCTAAAGAAAACGAAAAAACTGTTGTTTCTTTGGAGACGTTAAAAATGACGACCTCTTCATTGATAGAAACGTTGAATGAAGTAAAACAAATTCATGAAGCTGGTGCACAAAGTAGAAAAGTGCTTGATGGTGAATTGAAAACATTAGAAGCCGAGTTGAAAAAGAATGTGACGCGGGTGAGTTAAGCTAAACTATGGATGAATACCGTTCAAATATTTTAAAAAAATCAAACGCAGAGATCAACCGTTTACAGTTGCTCTCTGTGTTTTTTGATGATGAGATTATCTATAAAATATTCTTGAGAACTCAGGTTATCCATCAGTTATTTTCGAATAATGAAGATTTGGAGATTGAAAAACTCGATTTGTTCCATTTGCAGTTTACCGATAGCGTCATCGCTTTGCTCCGAAAAATCAAAAAAAGCAATGAAAAAAACGTTGCTTTAATCTATGATGAAATCAACTTGAATGAGGCACTCATTGATAAAATGGCCGGAACGCTTAATGGTCAACAAGGTTTTGTTCAGGATAAACAAAAACAATCGCTGAAGGTAAACCAATCACTCAGGAGGCTGTATAACAACCTTTCGGATTTAAGTACCGATTTTCCTTTTTCCAAAAATATTAATGTATTTAGTGCTAAATACGCCAACGATTATTACTTCGATTTAACAGCCGATCAATTAGCCAAGTTGATAGATTTCCAGGGGAAAAATATTTACTCAAATGCCTACGCAACCATTGAAAAAAAGCTGATGGGCCGGTTATGTAAGTATGATTTTAGAACCGAATTTTACCTTGGCCTAAAATCCGGAGAGATGATTATTGAGGTTTATAAATTTCTGGATAGCCAAAACTATTTCCTTTTCTTTCCGGCCAGAAACTTATTTTTATTTTGCGATTTATCACAATTTAAAGATCTGGACACCACAAATAATCTTTCTGAGCGGGAACGCATTGTTCAGGAACTCGAATTTAAAAACGATAAACTTAAAGGTAATGCTGCTGTTTTAAAAACGGCAATGTCTAAAGAGGTGCAGGATTTGTTAGAAAGCAGTTATCAGAAAATATCCGATATCAGCTTTCTAAATCATCTAAACAATTTTGATGTCCAATCTAATATTTTAAAAGATATGCTCAAAACAGATTTGTTTTAAGGATTTATCTGGTTAAAATTGAAAGTTTCCTTTTAAATAAATCGATTGTTCGTTGCCAGGCCAGTTTTGCTGCAGCCTCATTATATCTGGTAGGTGAGGTGTTATTGTTAAAAGCGTGGTTTACGCCGTCGTAGATATAAATTTTATAATCAACTTTGTTCTCTTTTAAAGCTTGTTCGTAAGCTGGAATACCAGCGTTTATACGTTCATCCAAACCGCCATAATGTAACAGTAAACTCGCTTTGATCTTAGATACGTCAGCAACATTAGCCTGTGCGCCATAATATGCTACGGCAGCCTGTAAATTTGGATCGTTTACGGCAAGTTTATTTGCCATTCCACCTCCCCAGCAAAAACCAACGCAACCTACTTTGCCATTACCATCTTTTCTGTTGCGTAGATATTCCAATCCTTTCAAATAGTTTTGCAGGTTTTTCTCCGGATCGAGCTTGCCAATTAACTCACGTCCTTTATCTTCATCAGCTGGTGTTCCACCTAAAGGAGAAAGCGCATCAACACCTAAAGCAATGAAGCCTTCTGCAGCCATTCGTTTGGTTACATCAATTATATGCGGGTTTAATCCACGGTTTTCGTGAATAACCAGTACGCTACCCAGCTTCTTCTTGCCTTTAGGTTTTGCCAAAACAGCTTTCATGTCGCCATCAACACCTGGGTAGGTTATATTTTCTACGTCGATATCATCGCTGGTGAAATCAGCAGCCGCAGCATAATTATTCTCTAGCATTGGCAAAATAGTCATGGCCAGTGCGGTGCTACCAGCAATCACAGCAAGTTTCTTCATGAAATCTTTTCTGCTTAACTGGCTGTGGGTATATTCATCGTAAAGATTGATAATTTTCTGATCCATAGGTTTTGATTTTTTGAAATACAAGATAAACAAGCAATGTGAGATTTCTGCTTTTTATTTAAAATTACAATACAAGTTTTTTAGCTAAGAAAAACGAGAACAAAGCAAAATGTCGAATCAAGGAAATACTTTCCTTTTCAAATTATTTTGCCAATGATGCTACAATAGCCCTTTTTACGCCTGGAATGGTAATTTGCGACATTCCACTTATTGCAAATCTGATGATACCGTTTTTATCTGCCACTACATAGGATGGAAAGGAATTAAGTTCATAACCTGTAATCATTTTTCTTGCATCAGAAATTACCTGACCATAGATTAGCGGCTTTTCTTTGAGCTTAGCCGAAGCAACCTTTTTAGCATTTGATGTAATGGCCAGGATCAATAAATCCTTTGGTGAATCCAGTTCTTTAGCCATATCATCCAGGTCGCTAAAACTTTCTGTGCATGGCGGACAATCTACATTCCAGAATACCATCAAAATAACTTTATCTCTCAATTGTTCTTCAGGGAAAAAATTTTCAAATGGTTTTAAGTCTAACTTCATGTTTTCTTGTAGTAGCGGACTTTTGATCACCATTAAATTTTTAATTAAGCCATACATTCTTTCTTTCTCATCGGCAGAAATTTTCTTAACAATTTTTTGTGCACCAGGATCATTCAAGTTTCTACTTATCGTATAATTTCCAGAATTTAAAAGCTTTTGATACTGATAATAGCGTAAGGCTTTGCCCGATTCATCAAAAACAATTTCATTAGTGTCTAAAGTGCTTCGTCCAATTTCATTTTTAATCAGCGTAGCAGCAGCTGGTTTACCTTGCTGTGCCTGCGCAAGTGAGGTGAAAAATCCCAAGATGAAGAGTGTTAAAGTAGTTTTCATAGCGCCAACAAAATACATTTAATTATTTGAACTAATGGCATCCGCCAGTATTCGATGATGATGTGTTTAAATGTAAGTTGGAAAATGAGTAGCAACGACACGCTAAAAATAAATGGAAAGCGCTTCCGTTTCTGGAAGCGCGTGTGTACTAATTTTCTTCAGTGTATTTTTTAAAATTATCTAAGATCGACTGCCATCCGCTTTTCTGCATCTCCAATGGATTTTGATTTTCCGGATCGAAGGTTTCTGTTAGTTTAGTTTTTCCACCTACTTCTTCAAACGTGATTTTTACCTGTCTGCCGTCTTCCAATCCGTATGCAATGAGTTCATGAGTCTTCACCTCACTATAAGTGCCTTCGAAATCGAATCCAAAACTTCCATCTTTAGCTTCCATTCTGGTTTTAAATTTCCCGCCAGTTTGCAAGTCATTTTCTGCATAGGGAGCATGCCAGTCGCTTGAAGCAAATGTCCATTTCGTAATGTGCTCAGGCGCTGCCCAGTATTGCCAAACCTTTTCCACTGGTTCATTTATTGTCGCTTCAACTGTAATTGGTGTTTTCGTTTCCATTTTTTTAAGATTAATTAATGATATAAAATTAGTAGAACGTTTTGCATTTGTGCAAGGGCATATGCGACAAATTTGCATTGCGTTTCGCCGAAGGGTGTTGCGTAACAAATCGAAAACAAATCGATATTTCTCAATTGATTCCTTACTTTGGAGGTTAGTTAAACGTTTTACCAAATATAATATGAGAACAATTTTTGTGCTGTTACTAATCGGCTATACTGCTGTTTTTGCCCAGCGAACTGCACCTGCTTATCCTTTAATTACTCACGACCCATATTTTAGCATCTGGTCGTCATCAGATTCATTACATAAAAGCACTACAAAACACTGGACAGGAGCCAATCAATCGCTAACCGGATTAATCAGTGTTGATGGAACGGTTTACAGTTTCTTAGGGCAATCGGAGAAGGTTTATCAATCCATTCTGCCAACTGCTGATGAAAAACCCATGGAAATTAGCTATACCGAAAATAAACCTGTTACAAATTGGACGGATATCGATTTCAAAGGTAGCGATTGGAAAACAGGATTAGGACCTGCAGGAAGCGAGCAATCGCAAGTGAAAACTTTATGGAAAAAGGATGAAATCTGGGCCAGAAGGAGTTTTGACATCAACAAGATAAGCAATAATGCCATCTTTTTAAAAATCAGGCATGATGATAACGCCATTGCTTATTTAAATGGCAAGGAGGTTTACAATGTGCCAAAACTGGAAGGAAAATTTGTTTACATCGAATTAGATAAAAAGCTTTTAAGAACAGGCAAAAATGTACTGGCTGTTTATGCCAAAAATACGGGTGGACCTTCATTTCTTGATTTCGGTTTGGTACAAGAACCCACTGGTGCTGCAGCTGTAAAAATTGCAGAAGCCAGGCAAAAAACGTTATCGTTTAATGCCCTGCAAACCATTTACACATTTGTTTGCGGATCAGTTGATTTAACACTAACCTTCACTTCGCCGCTTTTAATGGATGACCTTGATTTGCTTTCACGTCCGGTATCTTATATTGCTACAAAAGTTAAATCAAACGATGGGAAACAGCATGATGTAAAACTATATTACGGCGCATCAACAAATATCGCAACACATACGCCTTTCCAACCTGTTGAAGCTCGAAAATATGCAGCAGAACAGCTCTCTATACTAAAAGCTGGAACTACAGAACAACCGTTACTTAAGCGAGCTGGTGATGATGTGAGAATTGATTGGGGATATATGTATGTTGCTGCACCTTCCGCTTATAAAAGTGTTCAAAGCATTTCTACAGCAGGTGAGGCGCTAACAGGTTTTTTGACCGGAAAGTCAATTCAACAAACAACGATGACAGGAGAGCAGCTGGTGTTAAATACTATTATCCCGTTAGGTAAGGTTGGTACTGCCACGCAGGAAAATTATGTGTTACTTGGATACGATGATATTTATTCTTTACAATATTTTAAAACTAATTTAAGGCCATGGTGGAATAGTAGTGGTAAAGAAACCATTGAAAATCAACTGCAGTTAGCTAGCAAACAGTATGCTAGCGTAATGGAAAGAGCTGCTGCATTTGACCGAAAGTTATATGCTGATGCTGTTAAAAGCGGAGGGGAGAAATACGCCAAGTTGTGTATATTGGCTTACAGGCAAGCTGTTTCTGCACACAAATTAGTGAAAAGTCCGGAAGGGGAATTGTTATTCTTATCGAAAGAGAATTTTAGCAACGGTTCTATTGGCACAGTTGATATCACATACCCATCTGCACCATTGTTTTTAATCTACAATCCGGATTTAGTTAAAGGTATGATGAACGGGATATTTTATTTTAGTGAAAGCGGAAAATGGACTAAACCTTATTCAGCTCATGATTTAGGTACCTACCCCTTGGCTAATGGTCAAACCTATGGTGAAGATATGCCCATTGAAGAATCGGGAAATATGTTGATTTTAATGGCTGCAATTGCAAAAACTGAAGGGAATGCATCCTACGCCAAAAAACATTGGAAAACCTTAACTATCTGGGCAGAATATTTAAGTAAAGAAGGTCTTGATCCTGCGAATCAGTTGTCAACAGACGATTTCGCTGGGCACCTGGCCAGGAACGCTAATCTCTCTGTGAAAGCAATTGTGGCTTTAGGTGGCTATGGCATGTTGGCTGAAAAAATCGGAGACAGGGTAGCCGCTGCAAAATACACTGCAATGGCCAAGGAAATGGCGAAAAAATGGATGACTCTGGCAGATGCCGGAGATCATTATGCATTAACGTTTAATGATAAAAATACCTGGAGCCAAAAATATAACCTTGTTTGGGATAAGGTATTGGGTTTGGAATTATTTCCTCAATCGGTATACGATAAGGAAATCAAGTTTTATCTAACCAAACAAACCAAATACGGATTGCCTTTAGATAGCAGAAAAACCTATACAAAATCTGATTGGATTACATGGACCGCTGCGCTGGCATCCGAAAGGAAGGATTTTGAAACCCTTATTGAACCAGTTTATACTTATGCAGTAGAAACGCCAGATCGCGTTCCCTTGAGCGACTGGCACGAAACGAAAGATGCGAGAAGACAAAATTTTACGGCCAGAAGTGTTATTGGTGGCTTTTTCATTAAAATGTTTGAAGATAAACTCAAAGGGAAAAAATGATGTATTCAGTAAGGTCTTGATGTTGAGCGCCTGCCTTTTTCTTATCTTATTTTAATAGATGCTAAATAAACAAAACAATTTAATTTATCGGGGGTTAATTAATTGGTTTTTAAATAATTGAATTGGGAACGGATTAGAATAAAATTAACGAGATGGGAAAAAGTGTGTGTGTGCTAGAAGACGACGAGGGAATTAGGGATGTAATTATTCTGCTTTTAAGAGAAGAAAATTATGATGTAATGGGATTTTCAAGTATTGAAGATTTTAACTTAAATGCAAAAAACCTTACACCCGACTTATTTTTACTGGATGTGATGCTGCCTGATGGCAGTGGAATAGATATTTGTAGTGGCTTGAAAACCTCAGAAACTACCAAAAACATTCCTGTGCTAATGATGAGTGCACATGCAAAAATTGGTGAAATAAACAGAAGTTGCAATGCGCAAGGTTTTATTTCAAAGCCTTTTGATATCTATGATTTACTCAAGCGGGTAGATCATCAATTGAATTTGCCATCTTAAACTGAATTTATTTTAATTAATAAAAACCGGCGATATATATCAATCGTATATAATGATGTATTCGCTAGCGGATAACCTAAATATAAACCTGAAGAAATGTTAAACACAACCATCACAGCCATTTTAGGCGGGCCAGAAATGATCATTTTAGGCATTGCCATCCTTTTATTATTTGGCGGAAAAAAAATTCCGGAATTGATGAAAGGCCTTGGAAAAGGGATTAAAGAATTTAAGAACGGACAAGAAGGTACTGATGAACAAAAGGTACAAAAGGAAGTTTAAAAGATATTTACCTAGAATTACACACATTTACCGAAAAACATAAAAGCTTCAGACCACCATCTGAAGCTTTTTTTATTATCAATTTATCATAACTAGATATTATTTAACGTATTGACCATCATCTTGTTGAGAAATTTGGTTGTAAAATTAACTTTTAGATTACATAGAAAATAGTCACTAAAGCTATTTTTGGACTGTTCTTGAAAACAACTTAACACAAGAACCGAATGTTAAAAAACAAATGAAATATCTAGTTAAAGAAATAAGTGAAGGAAATTGCGACATCACTTTATTGCCAGAGAATTTAAATGACCGAAATCTTTTAATCGAAGCGACAAAAAACTTACCAGAAAACTATCAGGAAACTTTTCAATTTCATTATGAGCATGCCTTAAAAAACGAGGTTCATGATCAGGCCTCTTTTATCTCTCTCAATGAGGCGGAAAGTAATTATCCAAAACGGGTTAATGTAAATTATCAGATTATATAACACAACTTATTAAGGTCTTCAAAATTTGAAGGCCTTTTTTGTTATAAAGATTGTAGGATTGTTTCTTAAATTTCAAGACAAAAAAAAAGCCATCGGTTAAGATGGCTTTAGTTTCGATTTGTTTATTGTACTCGGGGCGGGAATCGAACCCGCACGCCTTTGAAAGCACAGGATTTTAAGTCCTGCGTGTCTACCAGTTCCACCACCCGAGCATTAGTCAGACCCGATAAATCGAGGTGATTAATGTTTTAAAATAAATGCCTTCCGGTAGGAAAGGCATTTAGAGCGAAAGACGAGATTCGAACTCGCGACCCCGACCTTGGCAAGGTCGTGCTCTACCAACTGAGCTACTTTCGCATTTTTAATACAATCGCTGTATTCCCTTTGGGGTTGCAAATATAGAAATATAAATTTCACTATCAAAAATATTTTAAAAAAAATGATAGCGTGCTGGCTGTAGATTTCATCAATTTGTAGCCTACCTAAATAAATATTATATTGGATGAAATTAACATTCTATCTCATGAAGCCTTTGTCCTTGTAAATCATCGAAACTTAGCGATTCTATAATTTCTCAAATGATAATCACCTTATTATTTGATGAACGCCTTCATCGCCTTTTTTTGATTTCTCGCAAACTGCATGTTAAACTAAAAAAATGAATAAACTCCTAAGCTTATTCCTGCTTATTTTCTTAATCGTTGAAACGGTATTTGCTCAGAAAATTGAAAGTACTGATATACTTAAGATTAGTGCTGCAGATTTAAGCTCAACTTTTGATGAGTACATTCAACATCATCCTCAAGAGCGTGTACATGTCCATTTCGACAAGGTAAGTTACAATCTAGGTGACACTGTTTGGTATAAAATATATGTAGTAAATAGCTTTAACCATCAGCTATCAGCCTTAAGTGGTGTTGTTCATGTTGAAATCATCAATGGTGATGGAATTATCCAGAAGAAACTTCATCCTGTAAACGCCGGAATGGCAAATGGTCAGCTATATTTATCAAATCAAATGTTTAAGGAAGGAGCATACAAATTCAATGTCTATACGCGACTCATGGCGGATGATTCAGCGAAAAATTATGCATTCAACTTAAATATTGGAAAAGATGTTAAGGTTTTGCCGGGCAGCAGTGAAGTAGCGAATGTGCTATTTTATCCGGAAGGCGGAACGTTTGTTGCTGGTTTGCGCTCGAAGTTTGTAGTTAGCACTGCAGGTTTACACGGTCGTCCACTGGTTTTAAGCGGCTATATTGTGGATGACCAGAATAAAAGAGTTGCTGAGTTTAACACAGGAAAATCAGGAATGGGAATGTTTGCAATCTCACCTAGAAGTGGAGCTAAATATACCGCCATAGTGGAGCAATTTAATGTGCAAAAACATTTTTCCTTACCAAAAGTTAGCGACAGTGGTTATGTACTGTCCGTAAATTCTATTTTTCAAGATACATTATTGGTCAGAGTTTCCAGGTCTGTAGTAAGTGAACCTGAGGCTCAGTTAGTTTTTTATTCCAAAGGAAGTATATTAAACGCAGTAGCTGTACCAATATCATCATCTAACACGGCAATAGTAAAAGTTCCTACAGCATCTTTTCCAGTAGGCTTAAATGAGGTTTTGCTATTTTCAAAATACAACAAGTTGCTTGCCAGCCGATCATTCTTTTTACCAGAGGTGAAGCCATCCAAAAACTCGTTGTCGTTAACACCAAACCAATATGCCAGCAGAGCACAGGTTAAAATAAATCTTAAAATCACCGATGCTACGGGCACAGGCGTCTCCGGAGGCTATTCCATCGCCGTGGCTAAAGTAGGCGAGCAAACGGGCGAAAATCAAAACAGGCCGACGATATGGTCAAGCCTTATTTTAGCTTCGAATACCGATCAGTTTGATGATCGTAATTTTTTAAATTTTGATCCGCTAAGTGATACCGGAAGAGCAGAACTGGATATGAAGTTGCTTAGCCAGCAATCAAGCATGTCCACTTTGCAGGGCGGGCTAACAGGGAACCAAAATTTACCTCAACTGACGCCGGAAAAAACTTTGTCAATAGGCGGAAAGGTCATGAAAACGAATGGTGAGCCTATGGCCGGAGCAAAAGTAAACCTATTTTCTGTCAAGGATATGATCCTCATTGATACAATAGCTGACGATCAGGGCAGGTTTTTGTTTCAAAATTTCGCGATTTTAGATAGTGCCGATGTGGTAATCAGAGTAATCAACATTGGTGCAGAAAAAAATGTGAAGATCCTATTGGATGATGCGACATGTCCTTCAAAAAACACAGTAGATGAGCACATTGTTCCAGATTCTTCTGGAATCAATCCGACGCAGGTAAAAGGTCAGGATACAATGATTTCACCAGGCCGTAAAAAAGAAAAGATAAATGAATTAAAAACTGTAGAAATTGCGGCAAAACGCCGACCAGTAATTCCTGGTTCAGCGTATCCATTTGCTGCTCCACCGCCTGATTATACCATTGAAGCGGAAGAACTTCATAAGATTATAAATTTGATTGATTACTTAAGAAGCAGACTAATAGGAGTAACGGTAATTAATAATAAAGTTGTGAGTCCTGGTGGAGGGCAGTTGCTACTTTTACTTAACGGGTTAAACATTGAGGATTTATCTTTTGTAGATCCCAGATCGTTAACAGGGGTGCAAATAGTTAGGGGTGGACTTATAGCGAAAAATATGGCAAATTCAGTACATCAACCGCATGGGGCGGATCCCAGCGAAGTGAATGTTTATGGTCAACACGTCAAGAACGGTATTATATTTCTGACCTCCAATCACCATAATCCAAATTTTAACCGGAATCCTGAGCAAACTACGGGTATCATCAAAAAAAGGATCATGGGATTTTCTGCTCCAAAAAACTTCTCTGCGCCAGATTATCTAAATAACACAAACAATTCAATACCAGATCGTCGCAATCCCTTATACTGGAACCCCAATATCATCACTGGAAAAGATGGAATAGCGGAAATAGATTTCTTTACTTCTGATGAAAAAGGGAAATACCAGGTTACATTGGAAGGGATAGGCGTGAATGGGCAGATTACCCGGGAAGTAGCTTTTTTTACCGTGGAATAATTTATATCGTCCTTATTCAAGATCCGCGAAGCTTAATTACCGCGAGATATGCTGATGTGTCCATAGCCGAATTTGAATCAAACAAAAAAGCCATCGGTTAAGATGGCTTTAGTTTCGATTTGTTTATTGTACTCGGGGCGGGAATCGAACCCGCACGCCTTTGAAAGCACAGGATTTTAAGTCCTGCGTGTCTACCAGTTCCACCACCCGAGCATTAGTCAAACCCTAAAAAAGGAAGTGATTAATGTCTTAAAATAAATGCCTTCCGTCCGGAAGGCATTTGGAGCGAAAGACGAGATTCGAACTCGCGACCCCGACCTTGGCAAGGTCGTGCTCTACCAACTGAGCTACTTTCGCATGAAACAAAACCGATATGCTGTTTCGTTTTGGTGATGCAAATATAGACAGATTTCTATTTCTGTCAAGGGATTTTTTATTAAAAGTTTAATATTTAATTTAAATTGCTGGCTTTCAGTACCACTAAAATTAATTCATTTTCAAATCCACGCCCCTGGAGGTAGCTCATCAACTTCATTTTTCTTTTCAAAGGGTTTGATTCATGTAGAAATTCTGCTTTCTTTTCAGCCAATGCAGTTAGGGTATTCAGATAATCATCTTCATCTATACTATATAGCGCTTTTTGCAGAAGTCTGTCGGGTATACCTTTTAGTTTTAAGCCCTGTTTAATTTTAACACGACCCCACTTTTTGATGTTGAACTTACCGGAGGCATACTGTTTTGCAAAACGCTCTTCATTCAAAAAATTATCAACAATAAGTTCAGACAAAATTTCTTCGAGTTCATCGCCTCTGATTCCCCACTCAACCAATTTATACCGAACTTCCTTTTGCGAACGCTCCTGGTAAACACAAAAGCTTTCAGCTTTGGCTAATGCCTGTTTTTTATCTAATATTGCTGCTTCTTGTTTACCGCTTTTCATAATTATTTATTGAACTTCGTAAAAGTAAACACGATTAACGTATTTTTCTGAATATAATTAAAATGCTAAAACCGATTTATACCATTTCCAGAATTGCCGAAATTTTAAATGCCGATGCTAAATTAATTGATGAACAAGCCTTTATACAGTATCTGGTAATTGATAGCCGATCGGTTTTAGTGCCGGAAAATTCGTTGTTTTTTGCTTTAGCTTCGCATCGAAACGGACATGAGTTTATTCCTGATGCTTATCATAGAGGCATCAGAAATTTCGTCATTACCGAAGAAAAATATCTCAGCGAATATCCAGATTGCAATTTCATAATTGTAAATGATGTTTTGGAGGCATTACAAAAACTGGCCACTGCTCATAGAAACCATTTTAATTTAAAAACCATCGGCATTACGGGAAGCAATGGGAAAACGATTGTGAAGGAATGGTTGTATCAGCTTCTGGCTGCAGATTATAATATTGTTCGAAGTCCCAAAAGTTTCAATTCACAAATTGGTGTGCCGCTTTCTGTATGGCAGATTGATGTAGATCATGACCTTGGTATTTTCGAAGCTGGAATTTCTGCCGTTGATGAAATGGAAACATTGGCGGATATAATCAGACCTGAAATTGGGATTTTGACCAATATCCGCGAAGCACATGCTGAAGGTTTCAATTCTAAAAAAGAAAAATTAGTAGAAAAACTTAAATTATTCAAAGCTGCTGATCTATTGATTTATTCTCCTGAATATGTGTCAGACATCAGTTTTAAAGATTTGCCAGGAAAAAAACATTTTAGCTGGAGTACTTCTCAAGCTGCAGATTTGCGCATTATTGCTGTTGAACCAATTGAGGGAAATTGTTATCTGCAAGCCATCTACCAAGACCGCGAGATAGAATGCATGCTGCCTTTTAAAGATAAAGCATCCATAGAAAATGGTATGATATGCTGGGCAACTTTGCTTGCTTTGGGATATTCGCCTGAACAGGCTGACCAACGTTTAGAAAAACTGAGTCACGTAAGTATGCGCTTGGAACTGAAGAACGGTATTAACCAATGTTCTATTATCGATGATTCCTATAGCGCAGATATTTCCTCACTGGCGATAGCGCTGGACTTTTTAAATCAACAAAATCAGCATCCAAAGAAAACGGTAATTCTTTCTGAATTGTTTGAAACCGGCCGGGATGACTTGGATTTATATACTGAAATTGCGGATTTATTGGCGCAGAAAAAAGTTTCTAGGTTAATTGGTATTGGACCGCATATTTCTAAATATGGCGAACTTTTCAAGTTTGAAACGCAATTTTTTGATAATACAAACGCTTTTGTAGATGCTTTTCCAGGTTTACAATTTAGCCATGAAACGGTATTGGTTAAAGGTGCCCGGCGTTTCGATTTTGGAAGGATAAGCAAACTTCTTACCCAGAAAATTCACGATACTGTCTTGGAGATCGATTTGAATGCGATGGTAGGTAATTTGCAGTTTTATCGCTCGAAAATAAAGCCGGGTGTTAAAATTATGGCTATGGTAAAAGCGTTTTCCTACGGTAGTGGTAGCTTCGAAATTGCAAATTTGTTGCAATTTCATAAAGTTGATTATTTGGCAGTTGCTTACGCAGATGAAGGTATCGCTTTGCGGAAAGCCGGGATTACGTTGCCCATTATGGTTATGAGCCCAGAAGAATCTGCTTTCGAAGCCCTTATCAAATATCGTTTAGAACCCGAAATTTACAGCCTGGAAATTTTAAATAGTTTTTTAAATGCATTGTCAGATTACGAATTCGATTACCCGATTCATATCAAGATTGATAGTGGTATGCACAGGCTCGGCTTTGATTCTGATGAAATAGAAAAACTATTATTGTTATTGAGCGATTCTCAGCGGTTAAATGTGAAAAGCATCTTTTCGCATCTTGTTGCCAGTGGAGAAGCTGAACACGATGGATTTACTCAACAACAGATTGAAAAATTTAGTCTTATCGCCAGTCAGTTAATTGCTGCTTTGGGCTACAAGCCATTGCTACATATTGCGAACACTTCGGGCATCAGTCGCTGGCCTAACAACCAAATGGATATGGTGCGTTTGGGCATAGGTTTGTACGGCTTTGATGCCGCGTTAACTAACAACCGCGGACTACAAACCGTAATGACACTCAAAACTACCGTGACGCAAGTAAAGAATTTAAAAGCAGGCGAAACAGTAGGGTATAGCAGGAGAGGCGTAATGCCTTACGGCGGGAAAATCGCAACCGTAAAAATTGGTTATGCGGATGGCTATAACCGGGCATTTGGAAATGGTGTCGGGAAAATGTTGATCAATGGTCAGCTCGTGCCTACAATTGGTTCCATTTGTATGGATATGACTATGCTTGATATTACCGGCATTGATGTAAAGCCAGGTGATGAGGCAATTGTATTTAATCAGGATCATACCATCATGCAACTCGCCGAAGACGTTGGCACCATTCCATACGAAATACTTACCAATATCTCTCAGCGGGTAAAGCGGGTTTATTTTTATGAATAATACAGTAATCAGTTGTGATATCGCTGAAATGTTTAAGATGCTTTTAAATCGATATTTTGAATGATTACGCAATTTAACAATCAACCGATTTGCCGAATTTTAGCTAAGTTTGCAGCATGAATAAAGTCGGGAAAGCTATTTTAAACTATCTGATTAAAGGTTTATTAATTGTTGTACCCATTGCAGTGAGTATTTTCATTGTTGTTTGGGCAGTTACTACAGTAGATAGCTGGTTGAACATAAATAATATTTTAGGCGTAAACCCGAAAACAGGAGAAAGCAGAAACATTCCGGGTTTAGGTTTGCTCACGGTACTTACGATCATTTTAGCGGCAGGAATTTTTGTAACCAACCTGGTTACCGAACCCATGTACAACTGGTTTCAGCGGATAATGCACCGATTACCTTTGCTGAATTTCATTTACTCATCTATTAAAGATTTAACTGAAGCTTTTGTAGGCGATGAAAAGAAATTTAATCATCCTGTGTTGGTAGAGGTGGAAGGCGGTTTGAAAAAGATCGGTTTTCTGACTCAAAATGATTTACATAAACTGGAGCTGCCAGATGATGTGGCAGTTTATTTTCCATTATCTTACTCATTTGCAGGTCAGCTATGCATTGTAAAGCGTGATAAAGTGAAAGACTTAAATATGAGTGCAGCAGATGCAATGAAGTTGGTGGTAAGTGGCGGCGTAAGTGGCCTTTAACTCATTTTATGATTCAGATCTATCACAATAACCGATGTACGAAAAGTCGCCAGGCTTTACAGGCTCTTGAAACTAGTGGAAAGGAGTTTGAAGTAATTTATTATTTGGAAACACCCCCAGATTTATTGCAGTTAAAGGGGCTGATTGAAAAGTTAGGCGTTAAACCCATTGAACTTATTCGTAAAACAGAAAAAATTTACCTAGAAAAATACAAGAACAAATCTTTAAGTGATGAGGCCTGGTTGGAAGCTATGGTTCAGCACCCAATACTAATAGAAAGGCCAATTGTAGTTTCAGGAAACCAGGCTGTTGTAGCCAGACCGTTGGAAAAGATTAACGAACTCCTAAAATAGTTCTAAAAAATGTTTCTTACAAACGATAAGAAGAGTACAAATAAAACCATTCCGTAAATAATTCTGGTATAATATTCACGAATAAATAAACCAGTAAAAATCAATAGTTCATCATCTGCATTGCTATGAATTAATCCACTGCTTGATGAGGAATTGTAAATAATTTGTTTGTCTAAATGGTTGTTCAATGTCCACCTGCTTAACCAGCTGTTTTGGAAACTCCAATCTAAATTTTCTCCGCTTGCTAGAATGATTTTTGCTTTAAACGCCATCCAATCATACCGGATGGTGGCCAAAACTTCATGATTACTGTTAAAAACTTTGGTTTCCGGATTGCTATAACCGTCGCTTCGTAATAAATAAATTCCTTTTTGGGTAGTAGCAATTGCAGTATTTTTCAATGGACTAAAATTCAACGAAAATTTTAAATACGCCTGCTCAAATACCTGATAATTACTATCAAATAACCCTTTTCTCCAATTTAATATTTTTTCCATACCACAGGGTAAATTGTAATTTGTTTAATTCCAGGTAATTGTTGCAACCATGATAGGCATAAAACATGCAATCACTGCAGCTGCTTTTTTGTTATAAATCTGTTTGATAAACAATCCAGCAATAATCAGCAATTTGTTATCCGAGTCTGACGAGATCGTTCCCGATTTGCCATTTGTGCTATATAACACATTTGTGTCCTTAAAGTTGGAAACAATCCATTCTGATTTCCAAAAACTTGTTGGTTTCCATTCATATTGTTCGCCCGATTTCATGCTGATGATGGCTTTCGATTTCCAGCTATCATAAGTAATAATGGCGATCAGTTCATTCGTTTTTCTATCAATCACATTTGTTTTCGATTGCCAAAAACCAACATTGGTAAATAAATAATGCTGATCTTCAAATACGGTTTCCGCATTGCTTGTCCAGCTATTAAATTTAATTGCACCCTTCTGTATACCATCAACAAACAGTTCAAAATTCGAGTTAAACCAATTGCTTTTCCAATTAATATACTTTGCCATTTGAGTTGCGTTTTAGTTTAGATAGCAGATTTATTAACTTGTTACAACGGAGATTTGTCATAAAAAAATAGGTGCCTGTGGAAACAAACACCTATTAATATTATTGATTTAAAATTACCCAGATGCTAAAGCTTTAGAAGTTAGGCTTCAATACATATTTATCATAGAACCTAAAGATATGCTCTGCAGCTTCTTCAGCAGTATCTACCAATCTGAATAAATTTAAATCCTCCTCATGTATGTTATGCTCTTTTTGTAGCATGGTTCCCTTAATCCAATCGATCAGGCCACTCCAGTAATCCTTGCCTAAAAGCACAATTGGGAAACGGGCAATTTTACCTGTTTGAATTAATGTCAAAGCCTCAAAAAGCTCATCCATGGTTCCGAAACCACCTGGAAGTACCACAAAACCCTGACTATATTTCATGAACATTACCTTGCGAACAAAGAAGTAGTCAAACTCCAGCAATTTATTGTGATCGATATATTTGTTATGAAATTGCTCAAACGGTAATTCGATATTTAAACCAACTGATTTACCGCCATTGCTGTAAGCTCCTTTATTTCCAGCCTCCATAATACCAGGACCACCACCGGTAATTACACCGTAACCCCGATCGGTTAATAACTTACCGCACTGTTCTGCTAATTGATAATATCTGTTTGTTTCTGCAGTACGGGCAGATCCGTAAATGGTAACGCATGGACCAATTTTAGCCAGCTTCTCAAAGCCATCTACAAACTCGGCCATTATTTTAAAAATCTGCCAGGAATCGGTTACTTTAATTTCCTGCCAATCTTTGTTTTCAAAAGCACTTCTAATTTTTTCTTCACTCGTCATATATACTGTATTCTTATATTAAAATTTAGTTTGCGCATCAGTTTTTTTGCTGATGAAGAGCAAACCGATAAAGGTGATCAAACCGTTAATCAAAATCAGTTCGACACTAAAAACATATCCACCCAATATTTCTTTGGAATAGCTTGAAAGCAAGTAACATAAAAAAGGCGATAAAATGCAAATAATTGGAACTAATTTATCGCGTAAACCTCTGTTTTTTACAAATAAACCAAAACTATAAAGGCCTAAAAGTGGTCCATAAGTGTATGACGCGATTGTAAAAATCAAACTCACAACTGATGAACTGTTCAGCGCATTTATTACAATAATTACCAAAAACATCAGAATAGAAAATGTAATGTGAACGGTATGGCGTTTTTTAACAGCATTTTCCGCATTAATATTTTCTTTTTTATCCATGCCTAAGAAGTCGACACAAAAAGATGTTGTTAATGCCGTCAGGGCTGAGTCTGTAGTAGCAAAGGTAGCAGCTGTTAAGCCTAGCATAAATATAATTGCGGGCACTGCACCGAGGTTGTTCAAAGCAATTTCTGGGAAGAGTAAATCGGTTCTAGGCTTTCCGGTGATGTGATCTAAAGGGATATCGATTCCATTTTTTGCAGCGAAAATATACAATAAAGCACCAACGCTCAGGAAAAATACATTTAGTACTACAAACACACCAGTAAAAGTGAACATATTTTTCTGTGCCTCTTTGATGGTGCTCATACTCAGGTTTTTCTGCATCAAATCCTGGTCTAAACCCGTCATTGCAATGGTTACGAAAATACCGCCAATAAATTGTTTACTGAAATACCATTTATTGGTTAAGAAATCATCCCAGAAAAATATTTTAGAATAACTACTGTCTTTAATGGTTTCAAACGCCTGAGGAATACTAAAGTTTAGGCTGTTGCAGATAAAATAAATCGTCAGGAAAACCGAAAGCACTAAAAAGAATGTTTGCAGTGTATCGGTAATGATGATGGTTTTTAAACCGCCCTTAAAGGTGTACGACCAGATTAATGCAAGCGAAATTAATACGGTTAACCAGAATGGAACACCATAATTATCAAATATGAAACGTTGCAGAACAATAACTACTAAATAAAGTCTGGTGGCTGAACCCAGGGTTCTGCTCAGCAAAAATATCGATGCCGCAGTTTTGTAGCTATAATAACCTAAACGTTGTTCTATGTAGCTGTAAATGGATGTTAATCTCATCCGGTAATAAAGCGGAAGCAATACGGTACAGATAATAATGAAGCCAACCGCATTCCCCAAAACAAATTGAAAATACTGAAACTGATTACCTGCCGGGGCACCAACTTCTCCAGGAACTGAAATAAATGTAACGCCAGAAAGCGCTGTGCCAATCATTCCAAAGGCTACCAAGTACCATTTTGAATTTCTATTGGCAACAAAAAATGAGTTATTATCAGATGAATCTTTAGAAGTGACAAATGAAATAATAATCAGCAATAAAAAGTAGCCGATTAAAAAGCATAATAGTATAGTTGGTGACATAATTTGGTTTTAAGCTGATAAATGTAAGAAATTAATATTAGTTGTTTGGCTGGTTAAATTGTTAGTTTTTTGGTTCAGATACAAAATAACTAAAAAACCAAAGCACTAAAAAACCAAACAACTATTTCATATTTTTGCATCATGAATTTTTCATCCAAACTGCTGGAAGATGCGGTAAACGAATTTTCGAAATTACCAGGTGTAGGGCAAAAAACAGCGTTAAGACTAGTTTTACATCTGTTAAATAAAGAACAGGAGGAGGTTAACCAGTTTGGAAATACTTTGATTAAGCTAAAACAGCAAATTAAGAATTGCAGTGTTTGCTATAATATTTCTGATCATACCATTTGTGAAATCTGCACCTCGCATAAGCGGGATAAGGAAACGATTTGCGTGGTGGAAGATACCCGCGACGTAATGGCAATTGAAAATACAGGTCAGTATTTCGGTGTATACCATGTGCTCGGAGGATTAATTTCGCCCATGGATGGAATAGGTCCTACAGATTTATACATCGATGGGTTAGTTCAGCGGGTTTCTACCGGTGGGATAAAGGAAGTGATTTTGGCTTTGAGCCCAAATATGGAAGGTGACACCACTTTGTTTTACCTGTATAAAAGATTAAAAGAATTCAACATTCCAATTACTACCATTGCAAGAGGAATCGCTTTTGGTGGAGAACTGGAATATACGGATGAAATTACACTCGGCCGCTCAATTGTTACCCGTGTGCCTTATGAAAATGCAATGATGAAATAATGGCGAAGCAAATTATAGTATTTTTTTGTTTGCTGATTTTAACTTTCGATTCAAATGCGCAAGTTAAAATCCATTCGCACAACGACTACACTCATTTAAAGCCATTTTACGATGCGGTAGCAAATAAAGCATTTTCTATCGAGGCAGATGTTTTTGTAGTGGGCGATTCTTTAATCGTAGCACACAGCAAAAAGGAAATTAAGGCTGGAAATACGCTGGAAAAGCTTTACCTAAAACCAATTGCTGCACTATATCAAACAAAAGAATTTTATAGTTTTCAGCTGATGATTGATTTCAAAGATAGCTGGGCAATAACTTACCCTGTGTTAGAAAAGACTTTAAAACCTTTTAAACGATATTTATCTAAAGGAAATAAAAAAATCACCATTGTCATCAGTGGTAACCGTCCGCCAGATTCTACTTTTCATTCTTTTAATGTAGTAAGTTTTGACGGTTTGCCAGATGTAAATTATCGCTCAACAGATTTAAAAAAGATCACGATGATCAGCGATAATTTTGCTAAATATTCAAAATGGAAAGGTGTTGGCAAGATTACGGAAACAGACAAAGCTCGGTTAAAAGCTTTAATTGATCATGCGCATGAAATAGGGAAGCCTTTTCGCTTTTGGGGTGCTCCAGATCATCAGGCCTCCTGGAAATTATTGTATGATTTAGGTGCCGACATCATAAACACAGATCAGGTAGCCAAAGCAAGCAGTTATTTTAATACACAATTACAATAAGGATCAGGTCTTGCTATTTATACTTAAACAAAATGGATTTAAAAAATAAAGTCATCATCATTACAGGTGCATCAAGCGGAATCGGAAAAGCCTGCGCAGAAGAATTCGCCAGGCGTGGTGCGAATCTGGTTTTGGCTGCCCGTCAGTATGTTACCCTTTGCGAAATCACAGCTAACCTGGAGAAAGAGTATGGCATCCGAGCTGTAGCTGTTCAAGCAGATGTAAGTAAGGAAGCGGATTGCGAATTGATTATTAAACAAACCTTGGTTTCTTTTCAAAAGATTGATGTCCTGGTGAACAATGCTGGGCTATCCATGCGTGCCTTATTCAATGATTTAGATTTATCAGTATTAAAAAACCTGATGGATGTAAACTTTTGGGGAACAGTATATTGCACAAAATACGCCTTGCCTGAGATCCTAAAAACCAAAGGAACGGTAGTTGGAATTTCTTCTATCGCAGGTTATCGTGGTTTGCCAGGAAGAACAGGTTATTCGGCTTCTAAATTTGCCATGAATGGCTTTATGGAATCATTACGTACTGAACTTTTAAAAACCGGTGTAAATGTTTTGGTGGCTTGCCCGGGATTTACCGCTTCTAATATCAGAGTTACTGCGCTTTCGAAAGATGGGGCAGCACATGGCGAAACCAGCATGGATGAGGGCAAAATGATGACATCAGAGGAAGTAGCCAATATCATCGCCAACGGCATTGAAAAGCGTAAACGTACTTTAATCATGACGGGGCAAGGGAAGTTAGCCGTGTGGATGAATAAGTTATTTCCAGCTTTTGTAGATCAAAAGGTTTTCAATTTGTTTGCAAAAGAGAAAAACCCATTGATAAAAGCATAAAGATTAAATGTAAGATGTAACATGGAAAATGGAATTTTAAATATCGGTTGAGATGTTTGATGTAGGATACGTGATGGCTTTATGATTCATTATCCATTATCCATTTTCTATCTTCCATCATCCATCACTTATTTTAAGAAAATCCGCTACCCCAACAATTTCGTTAATTTATTGTTGAAAAGAAAAAGCTTCAATATGCTTAAGAAACTGTTACCAATAATGCTCTTATTCCAAACTATTTTATCTTCTGCGCAGGTAAAAACAGCTAAAAATATTAACTACGCTGGCAATACCGAAGTTAAAAATACACTAAACATTTTTTATAAAAGCGATGGAATAGCGAATAAACCAGTTTTGGTTTTTATTCATGGCGGGTCCTGGAGCAGTGGTAAAAAGGAAACGTATTGGTGGTTGGGTAGAAATTTTGCAAGAAAAGGTATTGTAACTGTAATTATCAATTATCCATTAGCACCCTCGGCTCAATATGAAAAAATGGCTGGAGATTGTGCTCTAGCAGTAAAATGGGTTAAGGAAAATATTGAAAATTATCAGGCCAGTGGCGATAAAATCTTTGTGATGGGGCATTCCGCTGGTGCACACCTGGGCGAATTAATCAATGCCGACCCACAATACTTTCAGCAAGCTGGGATTAAAAATCCAATTAGGGGAATGATTCTGAATGACCCTTTTGGCTTAGATATTTTTGAGTATTTAACATCAGCAGAAAAGGACAATTATTATTATGATTTCTTAAGAACTTTTACCGATCAGCCTGCAGTTTGGCAAAAAGCTTCGCCGTTAGAATATGTAAATAATATCAAAAACCCACATTTGCTTTTTTACGGCGGGAAAACTTACGGCGCCATTAAAATACAAACCCCAAGGTTATATGAAAAACTGAAAGCCAATAAGGTCGCTGTAGAAATTAACGAAGTAAATGGTAAAAGTCATGTGCCAATGATAAGCCAGATGATATTTGGATCCAACGGTTTGTATAAAGCAATTGTGGAATTTATTAACAAGTTCACGTAGTCATAAAAGGTTTTAAATCTTCCGAGATTAGCATAAAACACTTTGTGTTTAACCGATCACTACCTTTTCCGTTCGGTCAAATAAGCTATAGTCCATTACCATTTTGCCTTCTTCATTGTGATAATGCATAATCTTAAATTTTGCATTCCACTCAATATCCTCATCCTGATAGCTGGTACGGGTATGAATGGTTTGTGCAAAAGTATCATCAAAAGCAGTTAAAATTACGAAAATCTCTACCTCTGCAAGGGTTAATTCTGCAAGGCTTTTTTCGAAAATTGGGCTATCTTCATTAATTGGATGCACCAATGTCCAGTTCAGCGAGAGCATGCTAATTTTACTTCGTTCCAGTTGCAGTGGGTAAAAGCTCCGTTTTAGTTTCCCATCAACGGTTTCATTAAACGTCATATACATCTGTGCTTCTACATCTATTAAAGAATTTTTTCGCAAATTTACTAATCGACACATTAAACCTGTGTGGTTTTGGTAGGGCGCAACAACCATCTTTTTACTAAAAGATACCTTTGATGTTGGTCTGCTGAAACGACCATACAGTAGCCCAGTTGCTAATGCAAAAGCCAGTAAACCCAACATACTCTCGAAAGCGGCGAGTACGCTTGTGATAAAACCTTGCGGTGAAATATGTCCATAACCTACGGTTGAAATGGTTTGGGCCGAGAAAAAGAATGCATCGAAAAACTGGTCACGCAAGGTTGTACCTTTTGCGCCATCCAAATTTTCAATTCCGATAATGTTGTAGGCAACCGCAAAAATGGTGTTTACGATGAGGTATGCAGTTAAAATGACCAGGAAAAATCTGGTCCAGCTCATGGTTACCAAACGGGTATAGGTATCGTCGAATTTGAACCAAGGTAAGCCAGTACGCTCAATATTTGGTGTGCCATCAGTATTTAATACGCGTTGATTTTTGATTACCGGAACAGAGCCGAAACCTAAATCATCATTGAATTGAACTTTTCTTTTGAAAAAAGCCATATATTTTAGAAAGATTTTGGAATTATAAAAAAGTATATCAATATTTGTTCATACAAAAATGATTATTAAAAACTTAAATAACAATTGGTGGTGGCATAACGAAATTCGTTAGGCAAATTCTGTTGTTATATATTTTAAAATATTTTATAAACGATGAAAAGGATTGCCCAAAAAGCAATCCTTTTTTTATGGGCTTTCGGGAAAATTAGTATGAAAAAGATATTGAACCATTTATTCGAAAACAAGAGTTTCAGTAGGGAAGAGGCTAAAAGCATCCTGATTTCTATATCACAGGGTGAATTTAATTCTTCTCAAATTGCGGCATTTATTACGGCTTACGCCATGCGTAATATTACGGTGCAAGAGTTGCAAGGTTTTAGAGATGCGATGTTGGATTTAGGTGTTAAAACTGACTTTTCTGATTTCGAATTAATTGACCTTTGTGGTACTGGCGGCGATGGAAAAGATACGTTCAATATTTCTACGCTTTCCTCTTTTGTAGTGGCCGGCGCCGGCCATAAAGTGGCAAAACATGGAAATTATGGTGTTTCTTCGGGCTGCGGTTCTTCAAACGTAATGGAATACTTAGGCTATTCTTTTACAAACGATCAGGATGTTTTAAAGCGTAACCTTGATACGGCAGGAATTTGCTTTTTACATGCACCGCTTTTTAACCCGGCTATGAAAATAGTAGCACCAATACGAAAAGATTTAGGGATTAAAACTTTCTTTAATATGTTAGGTCCGATGGTTAATCCATCACAACCGAAATATCAGATGGTTGGCGTTTTCAGCCTGGAACTTGCTCGTTTATACAATTATTTATATCAGGATACGACTAAAAGCTATACCATTGTGCATGCACTGGAAGGTTATGATGAAATTTCACTTACCTGCGATGTGAAAACATTTAATAACAAAGGCGAGAGCATTTTAACTTTGAATGATATGGGCTTTGATAAGGTTGCAGTGAACGATATTAAAGGTGGCGATACGGTAGAATCATCAGCTAAAATCTTTATGAATGTACTAAATGGCGAAGCAACGGATGTTCAAAACAATGTGGTGCTTTGTAACTCGGCTTTAGCCATAAAAACCATTAAGCCAAGTGCGACTTTTGCAGATTGCTTTTACGAAGCTGAAGAATCTTTAATGAGTAAAAAAGCGTTAGAAAGCTTTAAAAAATTAGTAGCCTGATGAATGGTTTAAAATTAAAGGTGTGCGGAATGAAGTTCGCGGCGAACATTGCTGCTGTTGCGAGCCTCCAACCTGACTATTTGGGATTCATATTTTATGAGAAATCGCCAAGATTTATTAGTGATGTTTCGGCAGAGTTAATTAAATATATTCCATCAGAAATCAAAACAGTTGGTGTATTCGTAAATGAAGATTTGGAAACTATTAAGAAAAAAGTAAATCTAAATCAGTTAAAAGCTGTTCAATTACATGGAAGTGAGTCGACAGAATATTGCAGCGAATTAAAATCTACTTTTTCAAGTTTGGAAGTCATTAAGGCTTTTGGTGTAGATGAAGAATTTGATTTTACTCAGCTGAAGGATTATATGGACGTGGTAGATTATTTCCTGTTCGATACGAAGACAAAAGCACACGGCGGTTCAGGAAAGACATTCGACTGGAAAATTTTAGAAGATTATAAATACGATAAACCTTACTTTTTAAGTGGGGGGATTGATTTGGAACATGCAGAAGCCATTTCAACAATAAAAGATGAGCGGTTATATGCGTTAGATATAAATAGCCGATTTGAAACTGAGCCAGGTGTTAAGGATGTAGAGAAGATTAAGGCATTTGTTGTAAAATTGAATACCACACTGTAATACTGAGGCACAAAGTATCTGTAAGTGATGAAAACCTGTTGTCAATAATTAACAGATTCTTCTTGCCTCATAAATAGCTTGTCATTCTGAGCTTGTCGAAGAAATTAATGTATTTCTATAAGCGCAATGTGACAGCAAATAATAAAAGATTTGATCATTCATTACCATCGGTTTCAACGCTTGGATAATAAAATAAATATGAAATACAAAGTAAACGAAAAAGGATATTACGGTGATTTTGGTGGAGCATACATCCCAGAGATGCTTTATCCAAACGTAGAAGAATTGCGTCAAAACTACTTGAAGATTATTGATGATGCCGATTTTCAGAAAGAATTTCATCAATTATTAAAAGATTACGTGGGTCGCCCGTCGCCATTATATTTAGCGAATCGGTTATCTGAAAGATATGGTGCGAATATTTTCCTAAAGAGGGAAGATTTGAACCATACCGGAGCACATAAAATTAACAATACCATCGGACAGATTTTGCTGGCGGAAAAGTTAGGCAAGAAAAGAATCATCGCCGAAACAGGTGCTGGTCAGCATGGTGTAGCAACGGCTACCGTTTGTGCATTGCGTAACCTGGAATGTGTAATTTACATGGGCGAAGTCGATATTGAGCGACAAGCGCCAAATGTTGCCCGCATGAAAATGTTAGGCGCAAAGGTTGTTCCGGCAAGTTCTGGTAGTAAAACCTTAAAAGATGCAACTAATGAAGCCATGCGTGACTGGATTAATAACCCTGTTGATACACATTATATTATCGGTTCTGTGGTTGGCCCGCATCCTTATCCAGATATGGTAGCGATTTTTCAATCCATCATTTCTGAAGAAACTAAAAAGCAGCTAATAGCGCAAACTGGAAACGACCAGCCTGATTATGTTTTAGCTTGCGTGGGTGGTGGTAGCAACGCCATGGGTATGTTTTATCATTTTATGGATGATGAAGATGTGAAACTCATCGCCGTTGAAGCTGCTGGAAAAGGGGTTTCAAGCGGGTTTTCTGCAGCAACCACTTATCTGGGTAAAGAAGGTGTTTTACATGGTAGCCGAAGTATTTTAATGCAGACAGAAGATGGTCAGGTAGTAGAACCGCATTCGGTTTCAGCAGGTTTGGATTATCCGGGAATTGGCCCTCAACATGCACACCTATTTAAAACCGGTCGTGGTGAATATGTTTCCATTACTGATGAAGAAAGTTTAGATGCAGGCTTATTACTTACTCAATTAGAAGGCATTATTCCTGCAATTGAAAGTGCACACGCATTGGCTTACCTCGAAAAAATGAAGTTTAAAGGTGGCGAAAATGTAGTAGTTTGCTTGTCGGGTAGAGGTGATAAGGATTTGGATACCTATATTAAATATTTTAATTTATAACCCCTAAATCCCCTAAAGGGGACTTTTTAGCGTGGTTTTTTATAAACAATTAAAGCCCCTTTAGGGGTTGGGGTTATATGAACAGAATCAAACAACTCTTCGAAACGAAGAAAAATATATTATCAATTTATTATACCGCCGGTTATCCAAACATTGGGGATACTATCGAGATTGCCGAGGCTTTAGAGAAATCGGGTGCAGACATGTTGGAAATTGGATTTCCGTACTCAGACCCTGTTGCCGATGGTCCGGTGATACAGGCTAGCAGCAAAAAATCTTTAGACCAGGGCATGACTTTGAAGCTACTTTTTGAGCAATTGAAAGACTTGCGTAAAAACGTCACCATTCCGGTTTTGTTGATGGGTTATGTAAATCCCGTTTTGCAATTCGGAGTAGAAAATTTCTGTAAAGCTTGTGCTGAAGTTGGTGTAGATGGTTGCATCGTTCCGGATTTACCGATGGTAGAATACGAAGAGTTTTATAAAGGTTGTTTCGAGGAGCATAATTTGAGTAATGTGTTTTTAATTACCCCGCAAACGGCTGAAGAACGCATTCATAAAATCGATAGCTTAACCAACGGATTTATTTATCTGTTATCTTCATCGGCAACAACAGGTAAAAACCTTGAAGTAGGGGATACTACGGAAACATACTTTGGCAGAATTAAGAACATGAATCTGAAAAACCCAACCATGATCGGTTTCGGTATCAGCGATAAAAAAACGTTCGATAAAGCATGTTCTTATGCAGATGGAGCCATTATAGGAACAGCATTCGTAAAAGCGATTGAAGATGGAAATATTCAGGAAAGTGTGAGTAGTTTTATGAAGAAGTTTAAGGGTTAGGTGTGTTCCCCTCATTGCAAGATTCGAAGCCATTTCTATACAAAAGATGGTTTTTAGTCTTGCAACGATAAATATTTTGAAGCGCAGTACCTGTGTTTCTTGGGTCACCACAGTCCCGCCACCGCTTTAAGTCCTCATTCCGCTGCGCTTCATTGTGGGCTTTCCGCTTTGTCGGGGCTAATTAAGTTAGGCGTGTGCAAATCTGTAAAACGAAAATATAAGTCAATACATGCTCTTTTATCGTTATAATTAAAACGGTCGTCATTGCGAGGTACGAAGCAATCCACTTTAGAAAAGTACTAATTAGAGATTGCTTCGTGCCTCGCAATGACGTAAACGTATTATCTTACCCAATCTTCATAACGCATTTCAAACTTTACCTCGCCTTTATTAACCATTCCTACATGCTTCCAGCCTTGTAATTGGTAAAACTTTTCTGCTTTTGTATTTGGTGCCGTGCCAAGCCAAACTGTTTCTTTTGTTTGAGAGAAGTACCAATCCATCATTAAGCGATGAAGTTCTTTTCCAATTCCCTTGCCCTCAAATTCTGGCCTTAAAAATAAAGCCCAGATATTGTTTTCTTGTAAATCAACAATAGAAAAACCTACACTTTGATTGTCAACTTCGCAAACCCAACCTTTTCCACGTTGTGTAATGAATGCTTCACAATCGGCGTCTGTAACCAATGCAGGGTTTGATAGAGTATTTTCTTTTACAGTGTGTCTTACAATTTGTATTTGAGGGATGTCGGTTGTTTTGGCTTCACGATAAATCATAAGCGAATATAAAGTTTATCTTAAAGTTTTTCAATTCAACCATACTGATGCTAAGCTTTGTTTGGGATGAGGAGTAGCCCTGCGATTTGCAGTTCCTGCTTTGTTTGAAGATTGCTTTCAGCATTTCCAATTTAAAACAAAAATATTGTCTTCCTGAGCTTGTCGAAGGACATATATTTTGTTTTTCCACTATAAGAAATGTCTTCGACAGGCTCAGACTGACACCGACATCGTTAGGTCTTAATATTATAAGTTAGTGGTGTTTTATATGTTAGTGCAATTACCAAGCTATCTAAACCCGACCGAAATGGAAATACTTTTTGTAGCTCTGGTGAGAAAGATTGCTTCATCGTTTCTCCTCGCAATGACGATAATTGATGCAACAATATGCCAAAAAGATTGCAATAAAGGGCGGGACTGCTGTTTCAAAAAAACTACAGATAGTGCTTTCCAACAAAAGAAAATATCATTCTGTCAGGCTCTTTATATGCGACTTAAATATTTCTGAAAATTAATTATTTTTAAAAACCTCGTGTAAACTATCTAAAACTCATATTTAGCATGACAAAATTTCATTTGACAATAGAATGATTGTTGATTTTTAAATTGGTTATACATTTGCTTAACGGTGTTAGATTATTTATCACTAGTTATTCCACATCATGGGAAGTAAAGAAAGAATTCTACGTTTAAAAGAAGAAACCAGAACCAGTATTTTGGATGCAGCCTTGAACATTGTTCAAACGGAAGGGTGGCAGGCTTTGAGTATGCGTAAAATTGCCGACCAGATTGAATACACGGCGCCAATTATTTATGAATATTTCCCGAATAAAGAAGGCATTTTATTGGAGCTAACCAAAAGAGGTTACCAGATTTTAGGTAAAGATATTCGCGAGGCCCGTGATAAACATGAAAACCCGGAAGATAAAATGGAAGCCATGTGGGTAGCCTACTGGAACTTTGCATTTTCTCACAAAGAATTCTATCAACTAATGTATGGGGTTGATATGGTCTGCTGCACTGTAAAAAATTCAATGCAAGAAGCAGAACAGGTTTCGGCGATGCTGGGTGATGTGATTGAATCATTATTTATCAAAAAGCCAGTATCAGAAAACGACATCTGTATGAAGTATTACACTTATTGGTCGATTATTCACGGTTTAATTTCAATTAACCTGGTTAGACCAAATGGAAGAACTACTGACGAACTTAACCAACAAATTTTAAAAGACGCTATTAAAGGAATTACTTTATCTATTAATAGCTAAATTTTTTTACCATCTATTTAACAGTGTTAAATAGTTTATAATCTTTAAATCCACTATAATTTTTAATCATATGAATGCTATCCATCGCTTGTTTATTTTACTTAACACTGTTAAACAGTTTAATAATGTTAAGTCATTGTTAATTTTTTTATCATTTTCCATAATACTGGCAAGCTGTAAATCTTCGCCAGACCAATCTGCGGCTGCACCACCGCCGCCGGTTTTACCTGTAAGTTTGATTAGCGAAAGCTCACAAACTACATACATCGATTATCCTGCTGCCATTCAGGGTGCTGTTGATATTGATGTTCGTCCGCAGGTTAGTGGTTACTTGCAAAGCGTTTTAGTTAACGAAGGTGCTTATGTAAGTGCCGGACAAACACTTTTCAAAATCAATGAAAATCCCTACCGTGAAGCTTTAAATAATGCAAAGGCCAGCTTGCATGCTGCTGAAGCTGCTATTTTAAACGCTCAATTAGAAGTTGATAAACTGACCCCTTTAGTACAGAATAAAGTTGTTTCTGAGTTTCAGTTAAAAACTGCAAAAACGGCTTATAAAATTGCGCAAGCGAATGCAGAGCAAGCTAAGGCAAGTGTTGCATCAGCTCAAATAAATTTAGGTTATACCAATGTTAAGGCTACGGTAAGTGGTTACATCGGTCGTATTCCTAAAAAACAAGGAAGTTTGGTTGCGCCAACTGACCAGGCTGCTTTAACACAATTATCAGACATCCACGAAGTGCATGTTTATTTCTCTTTAGCGGAGAATGATTTTAACAGCTTCAATGCAAACTATCCTGGCAAATCTCCTGCGGACAGAATAAAACATTTACCAGCTGTTGAATTGCTTTTATCGGATAATACCACTTATCCAATTAAGGGTAAAATCGATATGATTGATGGTCAGTTTGATAAAAATACTGGCGCAATCACTTTAAGAGCAAGTTTCCCGAATGCAAATGGCGTGTTACGTTCTGGTAATACCGGCAAAGTTCGTTTGGGTTTACAACATGATGATGCTATTCTGATTCCGCAGGCGGCAACCGTAGAAATGCAGGATAAGGTTTTCGTTTTTGCTCTAAATAAAGGCAATAAAGTAAGCAAAATGCCAATTACCGTAATTGGTAAAAGTGGCAACAATTATCTGGTAAAAGATGGCGTAAAATCTGGCGACCAAATTGTATTGAGCGGCTTAGACCGTTTGCAGGAAGGGCAAGTGATTACACCTGAGAAAGCGACTGATAAGGCAGCGAGTTTGAAGAAAGATTAAAGCTGAAAGACTAAAGCAGAAAGTTCAATGACTAAGGCTGAAAAGTTAAAAGTTGAAAGTCAAAAGTTGAAAGACGAAAATTGTTCTTAAATGCCTTACATGGTAAAAACTGAGAGACTAAAGCAAAAATAAATTAATAGAAATAATGTTTAAGATATTTATACAAAGACCAGTACTGGCTACCGTAATCTCCATCTTGTTGGTAATATTGGGTGTACTAGGTTTAACGAAACTGCCTCTGCAACAGTTTCCTGATATTGCACCACCGTCGGTTTTGGTTACCGCGGTTTATCCGGGTGCAAATGCCGAAACTGTTTTACGTTCGGTAGCACCATCGTTAGAAGAATCTATCAACGGTGTAGAAAACATGACTTACATGAGTTCTACAGCCAGTAATGATGGTTCGTTGGCCATAACTGTTTTCTTTAAACTGGGTACAAATGCCGACCAGGCTGCGGTTAATGTTCAAAACCGTGTGGCGCAGGCAACCAGTCAGCTGCCAGCTGAAGTGGTACAGCAAGGTGTTACCACAGCCAAACAACAAAACAGTTTCATCATGGCCATTGGGATGTACACCGAAGATGAATCGAAATACGACCAGACTTTTGTGGCCAATTATGCGCAAATCAATATCATTCCTGAGATTAAACGTATTCCGGGGGTGGGCTCTGCAGCGATATTTGGTGGTGTAAAAGATTATTCAATGCGTGTTTGGTTAAATCCAACGCAAATGACAACTTATAAAGTTACACCTAATGAAGTGATGAAAGCCATTCAGGATAAAAGTCTGGAAGCAGCACCTGGTAAATTTGGGGAAAAAAGTAAGGAAGTTTTTGAATACGTAATTAAGTACAAAGGTAAATTAACCAAACCAGAAGAATATGAAAATATCGCTATACGTGCCAATGCCGACGGTTCGATTTTACACCTTAAAGATGTTGCCCGTGTAGAATTAGGTGCTTATTCTTACAACAGTATTACGCGTATCAACGGTAAAAAAGCGATTGTAATCGGTATCATTCAGCTGGCTGGCTCTAACTCGAACGATATCCAGGTAGCGATTAATAAAATGATGGAGAAATCTGAAAAGAGTTTTCCGGCAGGGATAAAAAAGAACATTTTTTATAGTACAAAAGTAGCGTTAGACCAATCGATAGAACAGGTAGAGCATACTTTGGTAGAAGCCTTTATTTTGGTTTTTATTGTAGTGTTTTTGTTCCTGCAAGATTTCAGGTCAACTTTAATACCGGCGATAGCCGTTCCGGTGGCTATTTTGGGTACGTTTTTCTTTATGCAGTTATTCGGTTTCTCGATAAACTTATTAACCTTATTCGCTCTGATTCTGGCCATTGGTATCGTGGTGGATGATGCGATTGTGGTCGTCGAGGCGGTGCATGCTAAGATGGAACATAAAGGATTGGGTCCGAAGGCGGCTACACATGAAGCCATGCATGAAATCACTGGAGCCATTATTTCCATTACTTTGGTGATGGCTGCGGTATTCCTGCCTGTTGGTTTTATGGAAGGTTCAACCGGTGTGTTTTATCGCCAGTTTGCTTTCACGATGGCCATTGCGATTGTAATTTCAGCGGTTAACGCTTTAACTTTAAGTCCGGCACTTGCTGCTTTATTCTTAAAAGATAACCATTCCTCACATGGGGAAAAACCTGAGGTTAAACCGAACTTCAAGCAAAGATTTTTCAATGGATTTAACCACAGTTTCAATTCCCTTACCAACCGTTACGTTGGCGGTTTGAAATTCCTTGTTCGCCATAAATGGTTAAGCATGGGTGGTTTAGCCTTTATTACTTTGGCTACAGTTTTCATGGTTAAAACAACTCCGGCAGGATTTATTCCAACTGAAGACCAGGGCTTTATCGCGATTGCCGTAAATACTCCATCAGGAACATCGTTAGAAGGTACCCAAAAGGTAATGACTCAAGCTGAGGATGTGCTTAGTAAACTGGATGCCTCGAGAGATGTGACGGCGATTTCAGGCTTCAACCTGCTAACCAATTCAACAAGTCCATCTTCGGCTGTGGTTTTTGTGCTGTTGAAACCGAATGAAGAGCGTGGTAAGGTTAAAAATATCGAGGAAATTATGAACCAGGTTCGTGGTACTTTGGGTGGCATTTCCGGAGGTAGTTTCTTTGTGTTTAGTTTCCCTACCGTTCCGGGTTTCAGTAATGTAGAGGCTTTGGATATGGTATTGCAGGATAAAACCGGTGGCAAACTTGATAAATTCAGCGGCATTTCGCAACAGTTTATTGGCGAGTTAATGAAACGCCCGGAAATTGCAGTTGCCTTTACCAGTTTTAAGGCAGATTATCCGCAGTTGCAGTTGGATATCAACGATGAAAAAGCCGACCAATTGGGTGTGAATGTGAAAGATATTTTGCAAACCATGCAGACCTATTTTGGTAGTGCACAGGCATCAGATTTTAACCGATTCGGTAAATATTACCGTGTGGTTGTTCAGGCCGATGTACAGGATAGGGCAGACCCATCATCCATCGACCGTGTTTTTGTGAAAAGCAACCGTGGTGAAATGGTGCCAATTAATACGCTGGTAAAATTAAGCCGTATTTACGGTTCAGAAACCGCATCAAGATATAACCTGTTCAACTCGATTTCAATTAATGCAATTCCAAAACCAGGTTTTAGTTCTGGTCAGGCCATTAAAGCGATTGAAGAAGTAGCAGAGCAACATTTGCCGTCAGGTTATAGTTATGAATTCTCCGGACAAACCCGCGAGGAAATCTCTTCAGGTGGACAATCGACAGTGATATTCCTGTTGTGTCTGGTATTTATTTACTTCCTGCTTTCGGCACAATATGAAAGTTATATTTTACCGTTGTCGGTAATTTTATCAATCCCTGCCGGAATATTTGGTGTATTTGTTGCGATTGGCCTAACAGGTATTCAAAATAACATTTACGTTCAGGTGGCACTGATTATGCTCATCGGTTTGCTCGCTAAAAACGCGATTTTAATTGTCGAATTTGCAGTTCAAAGAAGACGTAGCGGACAACCTTTGGTTGCATCAGCTTTGGAAGCAGCAAAATCAAGGTTACGTCCGATTATTATGACTTCGCTTGCCTTTATCGTGGGTTTAATCCCGATGATGGGCGCTACAGGTCCATCGGCACAAGGTAATCACTCTATCAGTATCGGTGCAGCAGGAGGGATGGTTTCTGGAGTAATTTTAGGTTTGTTTATCATCCCGGTACTTTTTGTCCTCTTCCAGGCATTACAAGAAAAAATATCAAGAAAATCAAATGAGGTTGTTCATCATCACCATGAAGAACCTGTAAATCATGTAGTTTATGAAACGGTTTAATATTTTAAGCATCCTGCTTTTAGCTATCATCTGGAGCGGATGTTCAGTTTCTAAAGATTTAGCTTTACCACAGAGTTTAGCGCCAAAAATGTTTAGAAATTCAGTGCCACAAGATTCTTCAAGCGTAGGCGATTTGCCTTTGAAGAGTTTTATTAACGACCTCACCGTACAGAATTTAATTGATACGGCTTTGGTTAAGAATTACGATATGCAAATTGCATTGAAGAATATAGATGCGGCTGAAGTGTTGTTTAAACAATCAAAATTGGGTTATTTGCCTGAACTGAAATTACAGGTGGCGGCAAGTTCAAGTCGCCCATCTGATAACAGTTTAAACGGACTAAGCTTAAACCAATTTACCGGTTCCACACATATCGAAGATTACAATGCCAACCTTGGCGTATTTTGGGAAGCCGATATCTGGGGGAAAATCCGCAATCAAAAAGCTGGCGCCTTAGCCAGTTTTTTGCAAACCGAAGAAGCCCGCAAGGCTGTTCAAACGCGTTTGGTGGCCAATGTTGCACAAGGTTATTATAATCTCCTGATGCTTGATGCTCAACTGGAAATTGCTAAGAAAAATCTGAAACTGAACGATAGTACTTTAAGAATTATCAACTTACAATTTGATGCAGGTCAGGTTACTTCTTTAGCCATTCAACAGGCAGAAGCACAGCAATTAAATGCAGCACAGCTAATTCCTCGTTTGGAACAAAATGTAGCTTTACAAGAAAATGCATTAAGCGTTTTAATTGGTACTTTGCCAAAGGCGATTAACCGTTCGAGTCGCTTAGATAAAATGGCCATTCCTCAGGATTTGAATGCTGGCTTTCCATCAGCTTTGCTAAGCCGTAGACCTGATATTAAATCTGCTGAGTTAGCGTTAAACGTTGCAAATGCTAAAGTTGGTGTAGCGAAAGCGAGTTTATATCCTTCATTAGTAATTACAGCAAGTGGTGGAATTAATTCATTCAAAGCCAGCAATTGGTTTAGTGTTCCAGCATCTTTATTTGGTTTAGTTTCAGGCGGTATCACACAGCCAATTTTTCAACGAGGACAGCTGAAATCTAACTTGGAATTAGCTAAAATCGATAGAGAAAAGACAGTTATTCAGTTTCGTCAGTCGGTGATTAATGCAGTAGGAGAGGTTTCTGATGAATTAACGAAAGTGGAGAAGTTGAAAACCCAATACAGCATCGCTGAGAAAAGGGCACAGACTTTACAACAAGCATCTAAAAACGCAAGTCTGTTATTTAAAAGCGGCATGGCGAATTATTTAGAAGTGATTACTGCACAAGGTAATTTGCTGCAAAGCGAACTGGAATTAACCACAATTAAAACTGAACAATTGAATGCGGTGGTAGGTTTGTATCGCTCGCTAGGCGGCGGGTGGAATTAGCGTATTTGTTCACAAAATAAAGTATTAAGGGCATTTAAGATTTTTCTTAAGTGCCCTTTTGTATAAATATTGGCGATGTGGGCAGCTCGCCTCTACCGAGTAACTAAACTTTTTTTTATCGTCACAAGTTGATCTGTATTCAAGATTGCTTCGCTGGTTTGGTAATAAAGGCGATCAATAATTAATGTTTCCCGAAGCATTTGGAAAATATGAGCCTGATGTAGAAAATTCGTTTGAATAAATTTTGCCCTCGGCTTGACTTATGTCAAGTCGAGGAACAGAAAAAAAATTACTTTGAATGCTTGAACCGTTACGGGTTATATATTTGTTGCCCAAAAGGTTAAACGAATGCTGCGTTTAGGAAAGATTATAAGAATTAGCCAGGCCATTGGTTGGGGCCTAATTAACGACATTAATGATCAGAATATTGGTTTTGAACTGAGCTTAATTAATATGGAATTGGTTGTCGGAGAGAATATCTGGTTCGATATCCAAATTGCCGAAGGCGGTTTAAGTGTTTATTCATTGAAGAAATTACAATTGCTGCCTGTAAAAACTAAACGTTCCATACTGCTATTGAAATAAGGCCGATTTCTGTATCTTTAATTTTTATTACTTTCCTGAGCATGCCGCCAACACACCAATCTATTTCACACAATTTAAATAAGGTTGAGCCTTTTTTGCGATTTCTTTCTGCTCTTGTTGCTCTGCCCGAACAAATGAAGCGAGATATCGCCGCAAAAGTGCTTATTACCACTTTGACTAAAGGGCAGCTGATTAAAACCGATGACATGAGAAACCACATGGTTTTTCTTGCAAAAGGAGCAATCAGAGGATTTATTATGGTTGGCCGGCAAGACGTAACCTTATCCATCAGCTTGGAAAACAATGTTTTAGGTTCTCCAAATGCAGAGATTTTTACCCGAAACGAATATCCGCTAACATTACAGGCCGTAGAGGAGTGCCAATTGATGATGATGCCTTACAGCCTCATTCCTTACCTGCAGGAAAAATATCCATCAATGGCTGTGATCGGTGAACGGTTAACAGGACTTTATTACTATGTAGCAACAGAGCGAAGTTTACTAAGTCGCCTGCCATCTGCACAGCTACGCTATTTTAGATTACTCAAAACTAATCCCGAGTTCTTCAAACGTATACCCTTAAAATATCTGGCATCTTATCTGGTGATGCGTAACGAGACATTAAGCCGTTTAAGAACCAAAAACCGCAGTGCGGGGATCGCTGAGCATGCTGACTAAATGTATCCGTTTTTTGGAGTTTTGTTAACAGTTGATCGTTTCTCGTTCAAAGCAAATCTTTAATTAGAAGATTTCAGGCCATTTAAAATGGTGAAGATGGTTTCTAATATAACCAAAATCCAAGCATATTTTGCTATTTAAACAGAACGAGCTGAAGGTATACCAGCAATCCAGAACCAAATACAAATGCGATCGCTAATATCCATAGATTTGACCTAAACTTTTTGTAATCTTCTACGTTATCGTTTGTTCTTGATTTTTCTGCTTTCTGATAAAGCAAAAAGAAAATAAAAGGGATGAAAAAGATTGCAGCCATAGAGAGAGATTAATTACCCTAAAATACAAAAATATGCTGAACTATAACAGCATTATTTAATTTTTCGTTCTTAACCAGCGGATCTATAACGGTAAGTTTTTTGGATTCTTTACTGATTTTAAAAATAAAAATCCAACCACACCTGATAGTACTGATGCCGTTAATATCGCGAACTTTGCTTCAGCAACATGCAAGCTATCATCAAAAGAGAGCATGGCTATAAAAATCGACATGGTGAAGCCAATTCCTGCTAACATGCCGAGTCCTAAAATATGTTTCCATCCAGCTCCTGTAGGTAAACCTGCAAATTTTAATTTTACCGCCAGCCAGCTAAAAAACGTAACGCCAATTGTTTTGCCTAAGCATAAACCCGTTATAATTCCCAGTCCCAACGGAGAAATTAATCCTGCTAACATTTCTTTTTGAAAGGTAATGTTGGTGTTAGCCAAAGCAAAGACAGGCATGATCAGGTAGTTTACCGGGATTGTTAAGCTATGTTCCAGTTTCTCCAAAGGTGATGGAATATCCGTTTCATTTGTTGGAATCGTAAAGGCCAGCAAAACACCAGAAATGGTAGCATGGATGCCGGAATGATGAATAAAATACCAAAGAAAAATTCCGGGAATTAAATAAAATACCAGATTCTTAACCCCAAAATAATTCATCAGGCACAACAATATCATTATGCCTGTGGCCATTGCAAGATATTCAAAGCTAATCTGATTAGTATAGAAAATGGCAATCACCAAAATAGCACCAAGATCATCAACTATAGCCAGCGCTGCCAGAAAAATCTTTAAACTGGCAGGCACGTTTTTACCCAGCATGGCTATAATGGCGAGGGCAAAAGCAATGTCAGTCGCCATTGGAATTCCCCAGCCACTTTTAGTAACTGTTCCACTATTGAAGATGACGTATATTAGGGCAGGAATGAGCATTCCGCCTAAAGCAGCAATAACGGGCAAAGCTGCGCTTTTTAGTGAAGATAATTCTCCTTCTATCAGTTCACGTTTAATTTCTAACCCCACGAGCAGGAAGAATATAGCCATGAACGCATCATTAATCCAGGCGAGAATACTATAACTTACCACTCCGAAGCCCAATTTAGTTCCTAAAAAAGTTTCGAAAGCAGCTTTAGCCGGAGTATTTGCAATTATTAATGAAATGGCAACACATAGTAAAAGCAGGAAACCTCCAACTTGTCCGGATTTAAAGAATTGTTTAAAAATATTTAGGTTGATGATTTTGGACATGAGGTAAAAGTAAGGGAAATCGAGGTGAATTCGGCTATTTGAATCTTGCTTGAGAATATCATTCCGATCCGCTGATTTTATTTTCCTTAAAGAAAATCTTCAATATTTCCTTTTCCCTCGCGGATTACTTCAAACTCGCCGTTGGTGCAATCAATTACCGTTGATGCATCATTGTCTCCATAGCCGCCATCAATTACCAAATCAACTAAATTTTCATATTTCTCATGAATTAATTCGGGGTCGGTAGAATATTCTATTAACTCATCATCATCTTTTATGGATGTAGAAAGAATCGGATTTCCAAGTTCTTTTACAATGCAACGGGCAATATTGTTGTCTGGCACACGTATACCAACAGTCTTTTTATTCGAGCTTAAAAGTTTAGGGACATTATTGTTGGCATTGAAAATGAATGTGAATGGTCCAGGCAGCGCTTTTTTCAGCACCCTGAACGTCGTATTATCAATAGGCTTGATATAGTCGGAGATATGTTTAAGATCATGGCAGATAAATGAAAAATTGGCTTTTTCTGGTTTAATACCCCTGATGCGGGCAATCTTTTCAATGGCTTTCGGATTGGTAATGTCGCAACCCAAACCATAAATGGTATCCGTAGGATAAATGATTAAGCCACCTTTTTTAAGTACTTCTACCACTTGTTCAATGGCCTTTTCATTAGGGTTTTCCGGATAAATCTTAATTAACATAGCGTAAAAATAACAATTTAATGCTGTCAGTTGTTTAATATTCCTAATCTTTGTATTTAACAAAACATACGCTAATCTATTATTATGAGAAAAGCTTTCGTTGCGATTGCCGCATTTTTAGTTGCCCTTACCATTATGTTAGGGCTTTATCATCCGTTTTTATGGTGGACATTTATTTTTACAGGTCCTTTTGTATTACTTGGTGTTTATGATCTTTATCAGCCTAAACACAGTATCGTAAGAAATTACCCTGTTTTTGGCCGATTGAGATATTTCATGGAAGAACTGCGACCAAAGGTTTACCAATACTTCGTAGAAAGTGATGTTAATGGTACACCTTACAACAGATTAAACAGGTCGTTAATTTACCAGCGTGCAAAAAAAGATAATGACACCATTCCATTTGGTACACAGCTTAATGTTTATGATAACGGTTATGAGTGGTTAAGCCATAGCATTGCTGCTATTTCACACCATGAATTAAATCCCGATCCTCGTGTACTGGTTGGCGGACCAGATTGTAAAAAACCTTATTCAGCGAGTATCTATAATATTTCAGCAATGAGTTTTGGTTCGTTGAGTCAGAATGCAATTCTTGCTTTAAATGGCGGAGCGAAAATGGGTAATTTTGCTCATAATACCGGAGAGGGAGGAATTAGTGATTATCACCGTCAGCCAGGTGGCGATTTAATCTGGCAAATTGGTACCGGTTATTTTGGTTGCCGAAATGAAGATGGTACGTTTAATTATGATGCCTATGCAGAAAGGGCAGTTACTGATCAGGTAAAAATGATCGAGATTAAATTATCTCAAGGGGCAAAACCAGGTCACGGCGGGATGTTGCCGGCAAAAAAGGTTACACCAGAAGTTGCCCGGATTCGTTTGGTACCACAGGGTAAAGATATTTTATCTCCACCAGCGCATTCGGCTTTTAACACGCCCATTGGTTTACTTGAATTTGTTAAAAGATTGAGAGATCTATCGGGAGGAAAGCCCGTAGGTTTCAAGCTTTGTATCGGTCGTAAAAGTGAGTTTTACTCGATATGTAAAGCAATGGTCGAAACCGGCATTTACCCGGATTTTATTACCGTTGATGGGGGAGAAGGTGGAACCGGAGCAGCACCTCAGGAATTTTCAAATTCGGTAGGGATGCCTTTGCGTGAGGGTGTAGCTTTTGTATATGATGTTTTAAATGGCTTCGATTTGAAAAAGCATATCAAAATCATTGCTTCCGGGAAAGTTTCTTCTGGCTTTGATCTTGTAAAAAACATCGCTTTAGGTGCCGATATGTGTAATGCGGCACGTGGAATGATGTTCGCTTTGGGTTGCATTCAAGCCTTGGAGTGTAACAGCAATACCTGCCCAACGGGTGTGGCTACGCAAGACCAAAGTTTAATGAAAGGGCTGGTGGTGGAAGATAAAACCGTTCGGGTGAAAAACTTTCATAACTTAACCGTAGCCAGTGCGGTAGAATTATTAGGTGCCGCGGGTTTAAAAGAGCCTTCGCAATTGAGCCGTGCCTATATTAACAGAAGAGTGAGCCAGAACGTCATGCAATCATATTTGGAAACTTTTCCTTACATACCTGCAGGTAGTTTACTGCAAACGCCCTATCCAACACGCTTCGAACTGGGAATGGCATTGAGCACATCTAAAAGTTTTGCACCAACCGATTATAAAGTTTCAGCGGTTGATTATGCGCATGCAAATTCTTATAACGACACCATGAGTGACGACGGAATATAAATACTTGTTTAAGCTTAACTTTCTAAAGGAGTCAGTTTTCAAAAACTGACTCCTTTTTTTGTTTCATTTGTTGAAGTAATAGTTTTTGTTAGATGCTTAAGCATTGAAAAGAGTGGATCGGTCTTTCTATAGCTTGTCATTTCGCACAACATTAAGAAATCTTTCAGATAAGATTGCCCGGTTTACAAAACCCATAGTTCGCTGCAATCCATTAGAAATTATGATCGTCATCAAAACAAAAAGAGGTCAAGCTTTTTTAGCCTGACCTCTTTGATGTAGTAATTTGTTTACCCTAAACCTAATTAAAATTCTGCATTTTTAGGGAAACGAGGGAAAGCAATTACATCACGGATATTGGTCATCCCGGTTACAAACAGCACTAAACGTTCGAAACCTAATCCGAAACCAGCATGTGGTGCTGAACCAAAACGACGGGTATCTAAATACCACCATAATTCATCCTGAGGGATGTCCATGTCTTCCATGCGTTTTGTTAAACGGTCTAAACGTTCCTCACGTTGTGATCCACCAATCATCTCGCCAATACCTGGAAACAAAATATCCATAGCTGCAACAGTCTGTCTGCCTTCAGCATCAGGTTCGTTCTGGCGCATATAGAAAGATTTTATATCAGCAGGATAATCCGTTAAAATTACCGGTTTTTTAAAGTGCTTTTCTACCAGGTAACGCTCGTGTTCACTTTGTAAATCGGCACCCCATTCATCTATTAAATATTTGAATTGTTTCTTTTGGTTTGGTTTTGATGATTTTAAAATTCTAATCGCCTCAGTATAAGTTAAACGTTCAAATTCGTTAGCCAAACAGAAGTCCAGTTTCTCTAACAAACCAAATTCACTGCGCTCATTTTGAGGTTTTTGTTTGTCTTCTTCCGTCAGGCGTGTATTTAAAAATTCCAGTTCTTCTTTGCAGTTATCTAAAGCATATTTAATCACATACTTCATCATATCTTCTGCAAGCTGCATATTGTCTTCCAGATCAGCGAAAGCAACCTCAGGCTCAATCATCCAGAACTCCGCCAAGTGACGGGTGGTGTTCGAGTTTTCTGCTCTGAAAGTCGGACCAAAAGTATAAATCTGACCGAAAGCCATCGCTGCTAATTCACCTTCCAATTGACCAGAAACGGTTAAGTTGGTAGCACGGGCAAAGAAATCCTGAGAAAAATCAACTTTTCCATCATCGGTACGTGGTGTATTATCAAAATCCAAAGTGGTAACCTTAAACATTTCGCCAGCACCTTCCGCATCACTTGCAGTAATTACCGGTGTGTGCATGTATACAAAACCACGTTCGTTGTAAAACTGATGGATGGCAAAAGCCAAAGCATGTCGAACTTTAAAAACCGCGTTAAAGGTATTGGTGCGGAAACGCAAATGTGCTATTTCACGTAAGAACTCTAAACTGTGTTTTTTAGGTTGTAAAGGGAATTTTTCCGGATCACTATCACCTAAAATTTCTACTGTCGTTGCCTTAATTTCAACAGATTGTCCTTTTCCCAGTGATTCAACCAGTTTTCCAGTAGCAGAAATGGCTGCACCAGTGGTAATTCTTTTTAACAGCTCTTCAGGCAAATTATTAAAATCAACTACAACCTGGATATTGCCCATGCAAGATCCGTCATTCAATGCAATAAACTGATTATTACGGAAAGTTCTAACCCATCCCATAACCGTTACTTCTGTGTCAAATGCTGTCGACTTTAATAAATCTTTAATTTGCTGTCTCTTAATCATATTGTTATTTGTAAAAGGCGCAAATTTAGGAAAAAAGTATCAGTTAACAATTAGCACTATCCGTTTTTCAGTCATTGAAAACTGCAAACTATAAACTGCGAACTGATCTATCTCTGGCCGCTTTAAATTCTGAACCGTTTTTCCATTGCGGGAAGGTGGTTTCATTACTTAGTTTATAACCTACAGTAAAGAGGATGTTTGCGATTTGTGCAAACCCAGCAGTGTTCATTTGGGGCGAATACGCGTCAGATGGCTGGTGGTAATGTTTTTCATTGTAGCCAAGCCTTTGTTCTTGTCCCCATTTGGCACCATGTTCTTTGCTGTTGAAGCCATTTACGATATCAATTGCCGGAACACCAACTTTAGCGAAATTAAAATGATCTGAACGATAGTAACTTCCGGCACTCGGACGGGTATCGCCAACGGCCTCCAGTTTATTTTCTTTAAGCACATTTATGATGAAATCTTCCACTTCATTCTGGCCTTTTCCTTTAATAGAGATATCCTTTGTTTCGCCATAAAATCCAAGCGCATCCATATTGAGATTAGCTACTGTTTTGTTTAGCGGATAAATCGGATTTAAAGCATAATATTCTGAACCTAATAGGCCCTGTTCTTCTCCGGTCACTGCTAAAAATACAATTGATCTTTCTGGTTTTTCTTTAGCTTTTTGAAAAGCTTTGGCAATGGATAGCATCGCTGAAACACCACTTGCATTATCTACAGCGCCATTGTAAATTGAATCGCCATTGATTTTTGGCCCGATACCAAAATGATCCCAATGAGCAGAGTACACTATGGTTTCGTCTGGTCTTTTACTTCCTTTAATGATTCCGATCACATTTTGAGAAGTGGAATATTTGTATTTATTGCTTAAACCCACCGTTATAGTTTGGTTCAATGGAACTGCTTTGAAATCCTTTTTTCGGGCATAAGCACGGATATCTCCGGTGATTCCTGCATTTGCTAACAATTCTGTAGCTGCTTTTTCGGTCATCCATCCTTCCAGTTTACATCTCGATTTGTGTTTGTCTGCAGCTTGTAGGTATAGCCTTGCGCCGGTGTTGCTGTTGGTAATTACAGACCAGCCATAACTTGCAGGCTCGGTTTGGTGAATAATAATTACTCCGGCAGCGCCCTGTCTGGCCGCTTCTTCATATTTATACATCCAACGACCATAGTATGTCATGGTATCGCCTCTAAAATACATTTTGTCTTTCGCATTAAAGCCTGGGTCGCTGATTAAAACCACAACTGTTTTTCCTTTTACATCTAAATCTTTGTAGTCGTTCCAGTTAAATTCTGGTGCTACAATACCAAAGCCGGCAAATACCAGGGGTGAATTTTTTAATTGGATGGTATCCTGTTCCCGTCTGGTAAAGGCAACAAAATCTTCAACGGCCTTAAAGGTTAGTTTTTCTTTTCCACCATTTATCTCCATATTTTCTGATGGAGTAGAGGTGACCTCCACCATCGGTACCTTTTGGATATAACTTCCATTATTGCCTGGTTCTACGCCAGCTTTCTTCAATTCTGATGAAATGTAATTAACAGTTTTGGTTTCGCCAATCGTAAATGGCCGCCTGCCTTGTAAAGAATCATCGGCTAAAACAGCAATGTGAGATTTGATTTCCTCTGGTGATATTGGTCCAAGTTTCGCCGAATCCTCATGTTGTGTACAGGCAGAAAATAATGCGGTTACGATCGATCCTGCCAGGAAGAGGTATGAAATTTTCATAATGTTTGGTGTTAAAAATTGAAAATTATGAAAATAAATATTAAAATTTTATACCTGTATAATTATTCCCGCACTTTTTCCTGCTTGGTTGTTACATTGAGCTTCCCGAAGTATCAGAACAAGCCGTCGATATGTTGCTAAAAGTTCTCTGACTAGCTGAGAATAACATTTTGTGATTGGTTCATTGCTGAACTGGCAACTAGTCGCTGATAATAGTAAATTGTTTATTGTTGCTGCTGTTGCTGCTGTTGTTGCTGTTGCATCGCTTCCATGTATTGCTGGTAGCTATTTTGTTTACGGGCGGGCGTTGCTAATCCTGAAGGTTTGGTATAATTCACTTCCTTTGGCTGGAAATAGTTTTCATTGTCATTGAAGTCGTCGTCATTATAGCCAACCGATACATTTACTTCCATAAGATGTTCATAACCACCCTTATACACACCTTTTACGGGGGAGCAATCGGCGAAGTTTCTGCCTACAGCTAAACGTACATGGTTTTCGTTAGCAATACAATTGTTGGTGGGATCGAGGCCAAGCCATCCATATTCAGGCAAGTAAGCTTCAGCCCAGGCATGTGTGGCACCTTCTCCACGCATGCCATCTCTGTTCGGACAAATGTAGCCACTTACATAACGTGACGGAATGCCTGTTAACCTCAGCATTGCGGTAAGTACGTGGGCAAAATCCTGGCAGACACCTGCTTTCAATTTTAAAATCTCTTCGATAGTGGTATCTACGGCGGTAATGCCTTTGATGTACTCAAAATTACTGAACACATGGGCACAGTATTTTATTGCCGTTTGATAAGGTGTATCATCCGGGTTTTTTATACTCAATGCTGTTTCTTTTAGTTGAATAATTCCATCGAAAGATTCCTGTCTTAAATAATCAATATAGGGCACTTCATATTTGATAGCGTCAAGGCTGTGCCATTGCTCACTACTAAACATGTCGTCTTGCGGCAATGGTTTAGCTGAGGTTTCCACGCTGACTTTAGAAAATATTTTAAGCTGATTATGTGGTTCATTCTGAGTGAACGTTCCAACCTCATTCCCATAATAATCGATGAAAATCTCAATTTCCGGACTGCCGGAGATATTCAAATCGTGTTTAATTACTTTTTGATAATCATCTTTAATCGGGAATAAGATAATCTGGTTGGCGCTATCCCGAACTGGCGACTCGTATTTATAATTTGTTATATGTTTAATTTTAAATATTGGCATGTTATATTCTATTTTAAAATAAAGCAGTATGATTTTTACTTATGAATTTGCGAAATAATATTCGTTTAACAGGTTTCCGATACCGAATAGTTCTGCCCGTATTTCGGTTAAGTAATCATGTAATTGCTCTTCTTCCATTGTATTTACTGAGCTGTAGGTGATCATACTTTTTAATCTTCCTATTTTGAAAGATAAATTATTGTAATGATCGATGTTGCTTTCACTTTTTAGGCGGCTAAAATAACGATCGATATTGTTCATCGAATAAAGCGCCGACCGGGGGAAATCATTGTTCAGCATCACCAGTTCGATGATGTTTTTGGCATCAAATCCCTGCCGGTATGTTTTTAAGTAAAGTTCATAACCACCTAATGATAAAAGTAAATGTTTCCAATAGGCAATATCCGTCAATAAATCAGGGTTGTCACTGATGGAACTAAATTTAATGTCAAGAATATCAATAGATTGAATGCTCCTTTCCAAATGTTTACCAATTTTCATAAAACTCCTGCTTTCGCCACGTTCCATCGCACTATCGGCTGTGCCATGATAAAGCATCACTTGTTTTATCAAAATATCTAAAGCGGTAATGGGATCATCTTTTTGAACATACCACAATAGCTTTTCATCTTTCACAGTGTGATAATATTCATTTAAACACTGCCATAAATCCTTGGGGATATGCTCCTGAACGCTTCTGGCATTTTCCCTGGCCAGCGTTACAATATTTAGTATAGAATTAGGATTATCGCGGTTTAACAATAAGTATTCTATTACCGCTCTACTATCATGCTGGATATTCAAAAGTTCAGTCTCATCATCTGAAGAAAAAATTCTGATGATTGGTTTCCAGGTAAATTCCTGGATGGTATCTTGCGATGAAGCATAATTTATTTTCAGCATGCGAAGCATTCCATCGCTACGCTCCACATATCTGCTTAACCAATATAAGCTCGATGCTACTCTACTTAACATATCTGTATTCTAAGAAGTTAAAACCCATGTATCTTTACTGCCACCGCCTTGCGAGCTGTTCACCACCAGCGAACCTTCTTTTAAGGCGACCCGCGTTAATCCGCCTGGAACAATGGATATTCCGTCAGGACCATTTAGTGCAAAAGGACGTAAATCAATTCTCCTGGGTGCCAGTTTTCCGTTAATGAAACAAGGCGCTGAGGAGAGGCTGATGGTAGGCTGGGCGATAAAGTTTCTTGGGTCTTTTAAAACTTCTAATTTATATTCTTCCGTTTCCTGTTCACTTGCCGCATGCCCCATTAGCATGCCATAGCCGCCACTTCCATTAGTTTTTTTAATCACCATGTTATTGATGTTCTGGAAAACGTAATTTAGCTCGTCAGGGTTGCTCAGTTGATAGGTAGGTACATTTTTTAAGATGGGTTCTTCATTTAGGTAATACCTAATCATTTCAGGAACATACGTGTAAACGGCTTTATCATCTGCAACGCCATTTCCAACTGCGTTTACAATTGCAACATTTCCTTTCCTGTAAGCGCCCATTAAGCCGGCAACGCCTAAAACGCTATTTGGATTGAACACCAATGGATCCAGGTAATCATCATCTACGCGGCGATAGATAACATCAACCTGTTGTAGGCCTGTAGTGGTTTTCATAAAAACTTTCTGGTTTTTAACAACCAAATCGCGTCCTTCTACTAATTCAACACCCATTAAGCGGGCGAGGGTAGTGTGCTCATAATAGGCGGAGTTATACATCCCCGGGCTTAATAATACAATTGTTGGGTTAGAAACGGCTCTTGGCGAAAGCGCCATCAAGTTTTTGTATAAAATGGCCGGATACTCAGTTACGCTTCTTACGCCACATTGCGGAATCAGATCGGGGAAAAGCCGTTTGGTGATTTCCCTGTTTTCGAGCATGTAACTCACGCCCGATGGGGTGCGTAGGTTATCTTCGAGTACGTAAAAAGTTCCATCATGATCTCTGATTAAATCAATGCCGGCAATGTGGATGTAGATATCGTGTAGTACATTCACATTATGCATTTCTCTTAAAAAATGCGGGCAGGAATAAATCACATTAATTGGAACAATTTGATCCTTAATGATAAACTGGTTACTATATACGTCCTTCAAAAAAAGATTCAACGCCTTTAAGCGTTGCTTAATTCCTTTTTCAATAAACGACCATTCACTTGAGGTGATGATGCGGGGGATGATATCGAATGGAAATATCTTTTCAATGCCTTCACCACTATCATAAACGGTAAAGGTTATACCTTGGCTCATGAAAAGTTTTTTTGCCAACTCTTCTTTTTTGTTAAGATTTTCGAGAGATTCTTTAGAGAAGTTGTTGATGAAATTGGAATAGTGATTTCTGTAATTTTCACTATTTAAAAACATTTCATCATAAGTTTTTGGATGATTTAAGTAATTTTTTATAAAATTTTCTATCATTTGACTTAAATATTCGCTTAAATTATGATTTTGTAGATATAAAATCATATTTTTTTTAATAAAAAAATAGATTACAGGTGTTTTAATTGGTTTTGGAACTAATATTTGTTCAATATTTAGGTGTTTATTTAAATTTTATGAAAATAATTTAATTTATTTGTGAAAATAGCTTGCTTATATGAATAATGTTTGTACTTTTGTGATGCTCGTTAATTATTATTATATATTTGGTTTAAAAAAAGCGCTGGCAACGGCGCTTTTTTTATAAAAATCTTCAGACTTATTCATAATCAACATAAACCAAACAACCTAAACTGAAAGAAGCTTCCATTGTATCAATGGAAGCTTTCTTTTTTTGTGCTTATTCGGCGGAGCAATATGATGAGATTAGATTTTAAAAACGCGTTCAATATGAGGGCGGTGTGAGTATATTGGCTATGTAATTAAGTTTCTGAAACGAGTTTCCAATGAAAACCTCTAAAAACAAAAAAAAGCCATCTCGTTAGAGATAGCTTTAATATATATGTTTTGTTAGTTGTTATGCTTAGTCTTCAGAATAAGTGATTTTATTAACATGTTTGTCAATTTCCCATCTTCCTGTACCTTCTTCGCCAATAACTTCAAATAATTCTAAAGCTCTACGGGCTTTGTATTCTTCTTCACGCTGCTCTTTCAAGAACCAGTTTAAAAATTCCATGGTTACGAAATCTTGTTCCTTGTGGCATCTTGATGCTAAATTTTTGAAGCTTTGAGTAATTGCGATTTCCGCCTCGAGTGCATCTTCAAAAACTTCTCTAAATCCTGCGAAGTCAGTTTTAATACCTGTAACTTCAGGAGAGATCGCATTTCCGCCCATATCCAAAACATATTTGAATAATTTAAGCTGGTGCATTCTTTCTTCTTCCGATTGTTTTGTGAAATAATCGGAAGAATAATCATAACCATTTTGGTTACACCATGATGCCATTGATAAATATAGTGATGAAGAGTGAGCTTCTTTTTTTATTTGCTGATTTAAAAGTGTTTCGATATCCTGAGATATTAAACATTTTATACGCATTAGATCTTTCATAATTTCTGTGCTTTAATAACAATACAAATGTAAAACGAATTTGTTCAATTATATCATTTATTTACTATATGAAATTAGTCTAAATTGCTGATAGTTAGTTATTTATAATGAGTTTAAATAATGACAAGCCGATGAAGACTTTATAAATGGGTATTAAGAAATAGCTGGTAGGTGATCGAATGAATAACGTGAAACGGATACTCGCTGAGCGCTAGATGGATAGAAGTGAAAGGATAAAGATTAAAGAGCTAGTCTAATGAACAAAGATCGATTCACTAACGAATCAATTGGCAATGAACTATTGGCTAATGAACTAATAAACCAATCTATACAGACAATCGCTAATCAGATGATTTAGCTTAAACATGGTGAACGTGCCCTGAAGAAGGTCTTTTAAAGCAATGATTTCCAATGCGCTTAATAAATAGATATGCTCACAACCATTAAAGGTTACCAATTCGAAATCTGCTTTGTGAGTATTTAATAGAAGTGCTTCGATATCAATTTGCTCCACTACTTTTTTGAGTTTTTGAAGAGACAGACAGTTGTATTTGGCAAATTTTCCGCCAAAATCTACATAGAAACAGTTTAGTTTATCTGATTGATAAATAGAACCATGTGCATTTGAGAATACGTTAACCAGTTCATTGATATCGATACAAGCTTTTTCCATCTGATGCGAAATTGCTTATTATTTAGATTAAATACAAATAAAAATTGAAAAATATAATTTTTGTGACTTTACGTAGGCTGAACTTCGAAACAGTAGGTGAGGTGGAAATAATCTCCGCCCAGGAAAACCATACTATTTTGGGCGATAAATCCCATATTTTCATAAAGTTCTTTAGCTCTTGGATTTTCCTTTTCAACTATTAAACCAATTTTTTGGTGGCCCAATGCTTTGGCCCAATCAATGCCTGCTATGATAAGTGCCTTTCCAATTCCCTTTCCTTGTGCATCAGGATGTACACTAATTGTATCAAAGTAAAATTCTCCTTCCTGCGTTTCAGGTTCTGGATGGAAGCTGTTTAATCCGTGGTTTTCTTTTAAATAATTCAGGAAGTTTTCCCTGAGTTCAAATAATTTTGCACCATCGTATGCATTTAATGAACCTAGTATTTGATCATTCTCCTCGAACACCAGCGTGTTTTGATAGCTATATTGATTGTTTTCCTGCTGAAAGAAATAGATGAACAAACCCAGAATTACTTGCGGATTATTAGAATTTGCAAATTTGGCGGCTAAATCTCCCATAGCCTGAATAATAAGTGGTGCTACAAATGGAGCATCCTGAGTTGCTGCAGGCCTGATCATTTAGATTTCGCTTAATTTAAAAGTCTGTGCTACCCGAATGCCTTTTTCAGTTTTTTGTAGTGTACAGCACTCATTGATAGGATCGTGTTCCAGGTAAAGAATATAGTTGTTTGCAACTGCTTCCTCCAAAAAAGCTTGTTTTTCAGTTAATGTTTTAAGCGGAAACATATCATAAGCCATTACGTAAGGTAGTGGCAAGTGACCAACAGAGGGTAGAAGATCGGCCATGTACACAATAGTTTTCCCTTTATAACTGATTTTTGGAAGCATCATTGCATCCGTATGTCCATATGCAAATGAAATTTTGATATCTTTCTGCCATTCAATATTTTCTTCCTCCTTAATAAATTGAAGCTGACCGCTTTCCTGTATGGGTAAAATGTTTTCTTTCAGAAAAGAAGCTTTCTCACGGGGGTTAGGCTCAACGGCCCACTGCCAATGTTTCTCGTTGCTCCAGTAGTTCGCGTTTTTAAATGTCGGAACCAGCTTGTCGTTCACCTTGCTGATTGCTCCACCCACATGGTCGAAATGTAAGTGAGTTAAAAAGACGTCAGTAATATCATCGAGGCCAAACCCTATGTTCGCGAGGGATTTCGACATTGAAGCTTCTCCATGTAGGTAGTAGTGACTGAAAAACTTTTCATCCTGTTTATCTCCAATTCCGGTATCTACCAATATCAGTTTACCTTCGTCTTCAATTAATAAACATCGCATGGCCCAGGTACAAAGATTATTATGGTCTGCCGGGTTAGTTTTCTGCCAGATTACTTTTGGTACCACACCGAACATGGCGCCACCATCTAATTTAAAGAGTCCAGTATCTATGGTATGTAGTTTCATTTTATAGTTTTAGTATCAAGTGTCAAGTATAAAGTAGTAAATATCAAGTACCAAGTATGAAGTTTGAATCGGTTAAAAATAAGAAAACCCTTTAGCACTAACTAAAGGGTTTTGTCATTAAACAGCTTTCAGCTTATAAATGGATCACTTCGCCGTATGCATCAGCAGCAGCTTCCATAATGGCCTCACTCATGGTAGGGTGAGGGTGTACTGATTTAATCATTTCATGGCCTGTAGTTTCCAGTTTACGAGCCACCACAATTTCTGCGATCATTTCGGTTACGTTTGCACCAATCATGTGCGCACCTAACAATTCTCCATATTTGGCATCAAAAATTAATTTAATGAAGCCATCTTTTGCGCCAGCAGCACTTGCTTTACCTGAAGCCGAGAATGGGAATTTTCCTATTTTAAGTTCGTACCCAGCTGCTTTTGCAGCTTTTTCAGTGTAACCTACAGATGCAATTTCAGGTGTGCAATACGTACATCCCGGAATATTATTGTAATCTAACGGTTCAACATGTTGTCCGGCAATTTTCTCTACGCAAATAATGCCTTCTGCAGATGCCACGTGAGCCAAAGCCTGACCGCCGACAACATCACCAATGGCATAGTAGCCTTTTACTGAGGTGTTATAAAACTCGTCAGTTACAATTTTACCTTTTTCCGTTTTAATGCCAGTTTCTTCTAAGCCAATGTTTTCGATGTTGGCTACAATACCAGCTGCAGATAGTACGATATCAGCTTCGATAGTTTGCATACCTGAAGCCGTTTTAACTGAAACTTTACAGCCTGCACCAGCAGTATCAACTGATTCAACAGAAGCGGAAGTCATTACATCGATACCAACTTTTTTCAAGCTGCGTAATAATTGTTTCGATACATCTTCATCTTCTACCGGAACCACATTTTCCATAAATTCGACGATAGTTACTTTGGTACCCATTGTAGCGTAGAAATAAGCAAACTCTACACCGATAGCGCCAGAACCTACTACTACCATGCTTTTTGGTAACTCAGGAAGTACCATCGCCTGGCGGTAACCGATAATTTTTTTACCGTCTTGTTTTAGGTTAGGTAATTCTCTTGAGCGGGCACCTGTAGCGATAATGATATTTTTAGCTGTTAATTCTTTTTGAGAACCATCAGCACCTTTAACTTCTAATTTGTTGCCTGGTTTTACTTTACCAGTACCCATGATCACGTCAATTTTGTTCTTTTTCATTAAGAACTGAACGCCTTTACTCATGCCATCCGCAACACCGCGACTGCGTTTTACAACAGCAGCAAAATCTGCTGTAGCCTCTGCGGTAGTAATACCATAATCAGCTGCGTGATTGATATATTCGAAAACCTGAGCACTTTTTAAAAGCGCTTTAGTTGGGATACAACCCCAGTTTAAACAAATACCACCTAATGATTCACGCTCTACAATTGCAACTTTCATTCCTAATTGTGAAGCTCTGATTGCAGCTACATAACCACCTGGGCCGCTGCCTAAAACAATAACGTCGTAGTTCATATTTATATTAAAGAGATTTCCTTTTAACTATTTATTGCAGTAATCTTCTGGCGGAAGGAGTCTCCCGCATCGGGATAATTCTCGGATTGATGGTTGCCCAACTTTCGCATTACCGTATGGTCTTAATCATCGGACCATCAATTGCCAAAACTAAAAAAAAAATGTTAATTGATTGCGATGATTATTGACATACATTGTCAAATTTTCGAAACCAATACATTCGGCTTCCTCAAAACACCTTATGCTAATTCGGCGAATCGAAATTTAGCTTTAGCATTCATATAAAATGTATATATGTTAAGGGAATTGCTCATACAGGCAATTTTTAATCAGAAATTCATCCTATCGTCAGTAATTTGTAAGATTTATTCCGCTAACAGATAAATTGTTGGAAGTTTTTTTTTGAAAAATTGTTCAATTGGTTAGAAGTCGATTCAATAATCATAATATTTAAGGTATTTTCTTAATAAATATTCAATACGACTTCAGATCGATTAATAAACTGAAAGTTAAAGTGTTAATCTGCCATGTTAATTGTTGAAAAGTTTTAGATTGCTTAACGATAATTTAACATTGGATGTTAAAATGTGTTAAATTTTAATCCCTACATTTGCAGCAATAAAATCACCCCCGATTATTATTCAACAAACAAAAAACAATTAAAAAACAAAGTATGAACAAATCTTTACTTTTAAGATTAGTACTCGTTATTGTTGCAGTTGTAGGTATCACTTTCGGCGCAAGCGCTCAGGTTACCACCTCATCAATGACAGGAACAATTAAGGATGCGAGTGGTGCATTGCCAGGTGCAAGCGTTAAAGCTACGCATACACCGACAGGTTCAGTTTACACCGTTTCAACCAATGCTGACGGTAGATTTACCATTGGTGGTATGCGTGTAGGTGGTCCTTACACGGTTGAGGTAAGTTTCGTAGGTTATAAGCCTGCAAAATTATCAGACATTTCTTTGAAATTAGGTGAGCCTTATTTGGTTAATTTGGTTTTGGTTGATAACAGTTCAACCCTTGCTGAAGTTAAAGTTGTTGGTCAAAGTACAAACAGCATCTTAAATTCAAATAAAAATGGTACTTCAACAGTAATTGGAAAACAACAAATTCAGGCTTTGCCTACTATTTCACGTAGTGTGAACGATTTGACACGTTTAACGCCGCAAGCTAATGGTACTTCAATCGGTGGTGGTAACTACCGTTCAAACAACTTCACGGTTGATGGTGCTAACTTTAATAACCAGTTTGGTATTGGTCAGAACATTCCTGCTGGAGGTTCTCCAATTTCAATTGACGCATTGGAGCAAATCTCTATTAATGTTACGCCTTATGACGTTCGCCAAACAGGTTTTACAGGTGGTTCTGTAACTGCTGTTACACGTTCTGGTACAAACACTTTCTCAGGTAACGCATTTTATACCATGAGAACAGAGGATAATCAAGGTAAAAGAATTGGAGATTCTTACAGAATTCCAAGTTTGCAGCCATTAGATGAAAAAAACTATGGTTTTAGCTTAGGTGGTCCGATTGTAAAGGATAAATTATTTTTCTTTGTTAACTATGAGAAAAAACATACTATCGAAGCTGGAACGCAGCGTATAGCTGCTACAGCTGCTAACCCATATTCTACCGCCAATCCTAATGTTGTACAAGCGAGCGCTTCTTTTTTAAATGAAGTATCTTCTTATCTAGATACACGTTATGGTTACAAAACAGGGCCATTTGAAGGTTATCAGAATGTAAGTGATAATGAGAAAATGTTTGCCCGTTTAGATTGGAACATTAATAAAAATCACCGTTTCAGTGTTCGTTACAACCAGGTAGAAAGTCAAAGCCCGTCGTTTGCAAGTACATCTGTTACCAACTCTGGTGTTACAGGAACTTTAGCTTACAATAACGTAAGATCTGGAACTACACGTAACGCAGGTATGCCTTTCTATAACTCTAACTATTATCAGGCAGCAAACTTATATTCAGCTGTTGCAGAGTTAAATTCAAACTTTGGAAGTAAAGTAACTAATGTTGCTCGTGTAACTTATTCGCACCAGAATGACCCTAGAAACTCTGACAGTGCTGAGTTTCCTTTAGTAGATATTTTAGATGGAACGCAAACCACTGCTAACGCTGGTAACGTATTAACAACATTTGGTTATGAACCATTTACTTTCGGAAACTTACGTGATGTAAAAGGTTATACTTATAGCGATGATTTAAGTATTGCTTTAGGAAAACACAACCTTACTTTAGGTTTACAAGCTGAATTCAGCACAACTAAAAATGGTTTCCAACGTTTTGGTACTGGTTTCTACACTTTTAGATCTTGGAATGACTTTATTACTAATCAAAGACCATTACAATATTCTGTAACTTACCCACTAACTGCAGATGGATCTCAGGCTTTCCCTAGCTTCAAGTTCGCTCAGTATTCAGCTTACTTACAGGATGAATTCACAGTTACTGATCGTTTGAAATTAACAGCTGGTTTACGTGTTGAACAAGCTACATATCCTGATGCATCAGAAATCCAAACACATCCTTTAGTAGCTGCTCAAACTTTTGCAAATGGCAAAAAAGTAGATACAGGTGTTTTACCTGAAAATACGCTTTCTTACTCTCCACGTTTCGGATTTAACTGGGATGTAATGGGTGATCGTTCATTACAAGTTCGCGGTGGTTCTGGTATCTTTACTGGTCGTGTGCCTTTTGTATGGGTAGTTTCTCAATCGAGTGATGCTGGTTTATTACAATATTTGCAAGTATATTCTGGTGCTAACACACCGTTTTTCAATCCAAGTATTGCACCTAACTTGTTAACTGCAACTAAACCTGCGGCTGGTACTTCTATTCCAGGTACAATTAGTGTAATGTCTCCAGACTTGAAATTTCCACAAACATGGAAATCGAGTTTAGCGATTGATGCAAAATTACCTTGGGGTATTGTTGGTACTTTAGAAGGTATTTATGGAAAAGATTTAAGAGTTGCCGTTGCTAAAAATGTAAACCTTGAAAACCCTACAAACCTTGCCATTTCAGGATATCCAGATACAAGACCATTGTTTCCAAACTCGGTAGCAGGTAGACAAGTAGTGGATATTAACGCTGCAGGTATTCCTACAGCAAATGGAACTGGTGCTTTGAACGTTACAGAAATGACTAACGCTAAAGGTGGTTACAACTGGCAGGCTACTGCGCAATTGACAAAACAATTTAATAGCGGAGTTTCTGCAATGATTGCTTATACACGTTCTGATCAACGTAACTACGGTGATGGTGCTGGTGATCAGTTGGGTAACTTATGGTCAATTCCTCAAACATCAGGTAATCCAAATGATCCAACATTGAGTTATTCAAATAACTTAAATCCTGATCGTATCATTGCTAGTGTTTCTTACCGCAAAGAATTTTTGAAAAACTTAGCAACTTTCGTTTCTGTATTTTATGAAGGTGCTCAACAAGGTAGATTCTCTTACACTTACGGAGCAGATTTTAACCGTGATGGTGTAAATGGAAACGATCTAATGTACATTCCTAGAAATGCAAGTGAAATCGATTTCGTTGCTCAAACTGTTGGAACTGGTGCAGCTGCAAGAACTTTTACTGCTGCAGAGCAAAGCCAAATTTTCGAAAATTACATCGCTCAGGATAAATATTTAAGCGAGCACAGAGGTGAATATGCTAAACGTAATGGTGCAACTTTACCTTGGAGAAATCAGTTCGACTTTAGATTAACTCAAGAGATTTTCAAAAACTACGGAAAAACTAAAAATTCATTTCAGTTCTCTGTTGATATCTTCAACGTTGGAAACTTATTAAACCGCAAATGGGGTAATAGAAACTTCGTAAACAGTACATCTGTTTTGGTTCCTACAAACTCTACATCAGTTAATAATACTACCAGACCTACATTTAGATTAAATACTGCTGGTGGTGACGTAATTCGTGATACTTTTGGTACTACACAAACAATATCATCTACTTATTACATGCAATTCGGTGTTCGTTATAACTTTAACTAATACTTAATTCAAATACTAAGATTAAAGCCCCGACTGCAAAGTCGGGGCTTTTGTTTTTTACGGCAATTTTAAAAATCTGAAAACCTTTTAGCTGCTTGTATAATTATTATTAATAATTAATTTAATAAATGATAAATTATGAGCAGTTCAAAACAAACTCACAACCATGCTACCATTAAAGCATGGGCTGAGAAACATGGTGGTGTGCCCGCAATAGTTGCTGATACCGCCAAAGGAGACAATGACGGGGTGTTAAGAATTCATTTTCCTAAACACAGTGAAAACAAATCCGATTTAAAGGAAATTGATTGGGATACGTTTTTTGAAAACTTCGATTCTAATAAACTCGATCTACTTTATCAGGAGGAGAAAAGTGACGGGGAGGAAAGTACCTTCCATAAGTTCATTAACCGTGAGTAGGAAATGCGGTGATGAGGTAAATCGTTTTGTCAGATCGAGCTTGTCGAAATGCTCAGTTGATTATACCAGTACTTCGACAAGCTCAGTATGACAATGTTATAATTGAGGTTATATGATTTGCATTTTAATTGTAAACGAATGTTCCTTTTTCGCTCTCGATTGTAACTTGTTTTTGTTCGCCTTTTTCTACGCGACCAATAATCTTCGCATCGATGTTAAAGCTTTTTGATATTTCAATGATAGCTGCTGCAATTTCCTGAGGCACGTATAATTCCATGCGGTGCCCCATGTTAAACACTTTATACATTTCTTTCCAATCTGTGCCAGATTCTTCCTGGATAAGTTTAAATAGTGGAGGAACAGGAAATAAATTGTCTTTTATGACGTGGATATCGTCATTAATGAAATGCAGCACTTTCGTTTGCGCACCACCGCTGCAATGAACAATTCCATTGATTTGGTGACGATAACTTTCTAATATTTTTTTGATTACCGGCGCATAGGTACGGGTAGGAGATAGCACTAGTTTTCCAACAGTAGTTTTACCAAATCCTTCGATTTCAATTTCATCTGTCAGTTGTTTCTGACCAGAGAACACCAAGTCAAACGGAACTGCCGGGTCAAAGCTCTCCGGATAGTTATTGGCAACAGATTTTTCAAAAACATCATGGCGGGCAGAAGTTAGTCCATTAGATCCCATTCCGCCGTTGTATTCGGTTTCGTATGTTGCTTGACCGTATGAGGCCAAAGCCACAATTACATCGCCAGGCTTAATGTTATCATTGCTGATGATGTCTTCACGTTTTAAACGGCAAGTTACGGTAGAATCAACAATAATGGTTCTTACCAGGTCGCCTACATCTGCGGTTTCTCCACCTGTTGAATAGATGGAAATGCCTTGCTCACGTAAATCAGCTAAAATTTCTTCTGTTCCATTAATTACCGCTGCAATTACTTCACCCGGGATTAGGTTTTTGTTGCGGCCAATGGTTGAGGATAAAAGAATGTTATCAGTAGCACCTACGCAGATTAAATCATCAATATTCATGATGATGGCATCTTGCGCAATTCCTTTCCAAATGGAAATGTCTCCGGTTTCTTTCCAGTAAACATAAGCAAGTGATGATTTTGTTCCGGCACCATCTGCATGCATGATGTTACAATAAGCTTCGTCACCACCAAGGATATCCGGAATAATTTTGCAAAATGCTTTTGGGAAAATTCCTTTGTCGATGTTTTTGATGGCATTATGCACATCTTCTTTTGAGGCAGAAACGCCACGTTGATTGTATCTGTTATCACTCATGTTGGCGCAAAGATAAGGAATAGAGGTAGAAGGTAAAAGGTAAAAGGTAAAAGGTTTTTAGCATTAAGTAAAAAGTCAGAAGTAAGAAATTTTATTACATACTTAATAGTTGTAAAAAGACGAAATTAAGTTGAAGAGTTTTTTATATTGAGTGAAAAGTACCTGGTCCGGAGTCAGAAGATTCAGATGCCAATACCAGCTCATAATGATGATCGGATGAAATTCTGCCATAAAAAAAGGGTGTAAAGTCTAAACCTTACACCCTATACTTTAAACCTTAAGGTTCAAAGCTTATTTCATGAATAATAATTCTCTGAATTTTGGTAAAGGCCAAACGCTGTCGTCAACAATTTGCTCCAATTTATCAGCATGGTAACGAATTAAATCAAAGTAAGATTTAACTTTTTCGTCATAAGCAATTGCTTTCTCACGGGTATCTTCGATTTTGTTGGTTACTTTACGTTCTTCTAACATGGCATCGATATTCGTTTTTACAATATCTAAATGCTCAGAAAGTTTTTTAACGATATCAAGAGAAGATTTACTTTCTACACCAAGCTCTTTCAATCCCTTAACATTTGCGATTAAAGAGTTTTGATAAGCGATAGCCGCAGGTATAATTGCAGTGTTTGCCACTTCACCCATTACACGAGCTTCGATTTGTAATTTTTTGTAGAAGTTTTCTAGCATGATCTCATGACGGGCATGGATTTCACGTTTGCTGTAAATGCCTGTAGTTTCAAATAAACTAGCCGATTTTTCAGTTAAGTATGCATCTAAAGCTTTAGGCGTAGTTTTGATGTTTGATAAACCACGTGCTGCTGCTTCATCTTCCCACTCCTGGCTGTAACCATTACCTTCAAAACGAATCGATTTAGATTCTTTGATGTATTTTTTGATTACCGTTAATAATGCGATATCTTTTTTATCACCTTTCTTGATTAATTTATCAACTTCAGCTTTAAATTTAACCAATTGCTCCGCCATGATCGCGTTTAAGATCGTCATTGGTGCTGAAGAGTTAGCTGAAGAACCAACTGCTCTTAACTCAAATTTATTACCTGTAAATGCGAAAGGAGAAGTACGGTTACGGTCTGTGTTATCCAACAAAATTTGTGGAATTTTAGGAATACCTAACCAAAGTGCATTATCTTCTTTAATTTTTTTGCTGATACGTGAATGCTCGATCTCATCTAAAACATCATTTAATTGCGAACCCAGGAAGATAGAGATGATTGCTGGTGGCGCTTCGTTAGCACCTAAACGGTGATCGTTGCTCACAGATGCAATACTTGCACGTAATAAATCTGCATGCTCACTAACGGCTTTAATCGTGTTTACGAAGAAAGTTAAGAACATCAAATTGTTTTTTGGCGTTTTACCCGGAGCCAATAAGTTTTTACCAGTATCAGTAATTAACGACCAGTTGTTGTGTTTACCCGATCCGTTAATACCAGCATAAGGTTTCTCATGCAATAAAACGCGGAAGTGGTGGCGACGAGCAACTTTTTCCATTAAATCCATCAACAATTGATTGTGATCGATAGCTAAGTTGATCTCTTCGTAAATTGGTGCACACTCAAATTGAGATGGTGCAACCTCATTATGACGGGTTTTTAAAGGAATACCTAATTTTAAAGCTTCGTTTTCAAAATCAACCATGTAAGTGAATACACGCTCAGGAATTGATCCGAAATAGTGATCTTCAAGCTGTTGGCCTTTAGCAGACATGTGTCCGAATAAAGCACGACCAGTTAATAGTAAATCCGGACGAGCATTGAATAATGACTCATCAACTAAAAAATATTCTTGCTCGATACCCAATGAAGCGTTTACTTTCGTAATGCTTTTATCGAAATACTGACAAACATCAACGGCAGCTTTATCTAGCGAAGCCAATGCTTTTAATAAAGGTGCTTTATAATCTAATGCTTCTCCTGTATAGGAAACGAATACAGTTGGAATACAAAGTGTTTTACCAGCTTTGCTTTCCATAATGAAGGCTGGAGATGATGGATCCCAAGCGGTGTAACCACGAGCTTCGAAAGTATTACGGATACCTCCGTTAGGGAAACTTGATGCATCTGGCTCTTGTTGAACTAATGCGCTACCAGCAAATTTCTCGATAGCACCATCGCCACTTGGCTCAAAAAATGAATCATGCTTTTCAGCAGTTGTACCTGTTAACGGCTGGAACCAGTGAGTGTAGTGTGTTGCGCCAGCGCTCATTGCCCATGCTTTCATAGCGGTTGCAATTTGGTTGGCATCATCAGAATTGATTAATTCACCTTGGTTAATAGATGAGATCAATTTTTCGTACACGTCCTTAGATAAGAAATCTCTCATTTTTTTCTTATCAAATACATTAGCGCCAAAAAAATCAGAAATTTTTGAAGATGGTGATTTAACTTCTGGTGAAATTCTGTTTTGAGCCTCTTTTAATGCGATGGTTCTTAAGCTTTTCATTAATTTGTTATGTTTTTTGTCAAAAATAGTATATTTTATTAATTTTTATAAAACAATCGTAAGATTTCTATCAATTTTATTGAAAATGAAATAAAAAAATGTTTTTTAAATGAAATTTTTCACTTTTCGTAACGAAAAGAGATTTTTTGCTTCTTTTATGGAATTCTGGTTTTTGATACATCATGCTATAAAAATTAATAGCTATGTTCAATTCATCAATCAATGTGTACAAAACCGAGTGGCTCGATCTTGTATTTGCAGACCGCAACAAAACCTATGGCGCTTACGAATTAAGGTCAAAATCTTCCAGCATCATGACCAAAGCCTTACTGGTTTCCGTAAGCTTGTTTTTATTGCTTGCCTTTGCTCCGCTAGTGTATAGTAAAATGTTTCCTACGGTTATCGAAAAAGTTTCTCCACCCACAGTTGTCGATTTAACTGATGTGATTCACGAAATGAAGAAACCTGAACCAGAGAAAAAAGTTGAGCCTGCAAAAGCAGAACCGGTAAAAGTAAAAACAGTTAAAATGACCTCAAATATTGTTGTGGTAGATAAACCTGAAATTAAAGATCCGCCAACAATAAAGGAAATTCAGAACGCTGTGGTGAGCAATGTGACGCAAGATGGTGAAATTAAACCTGATCTGGTTTTGACTGTTCCTGCAACTAGTGGCAATGGCAACGGTGTGGCTAAAGAAGGTGAGGGCGGAGGAGATTCAAATGCCATTGTGGGTATTGAGGGCGTGGATGAATATCCTGAATTTGCAGGTGGCATGAAAGCTTTCACTAAATATATGGAGCGTAACTTACGTTATCCGTCTCATGCGCAAGAGGAAGGTGTTACAGGTAAGGTATTCGTGAGTTTTGTAGTCGAAAAAGATGGTTCCATTACGGATGTGAAAGTATTAAGAGGAATTGGTTACGGATGTGATGAAGAAGCAATGAAAGTAATTAAGAAATCTCCGTTCTGGAAACCAGGAAAAAATAAGGGAATTCCAGTTCGCGTGAGATACAATATGCCAATTAATTTTAACCTGATGTAATTTGGCTAGTGATTAAATAAGGTTTGGTTTGTTTGTTGGGATCGAATTGTGAATGCGATAGTGAACATCCGAACGATTGATTAGTGAGGTTGGGTTGTAAATGAAAAGGCTTGAGTTTACTCAAGCCTTTGTTATTTGTTATATGTTATATGGTCAATAAATAATGTGATTTGGTTCATTATTCATCTTATATTCCTGTTATTTCGATTCAATCCATTTTCTAGCATTCACGAAGGCTTCCATCCAAGGAGAAACCTCATCTTTTCTGCCTGCAGGATAATTTGCCCAATGCCATTGAAACAATGAACGTTCAATGTGCGGCATCATTACTAAGTGGCGGCCGGTTTCATCACACATCATCGCGGTGTTGTAATCTGAACCATTCGGACTGGCTGGATATGTTTCGTAAGCATATTTCGCTACAATTTTGTATTGATCCTCTGCATATGGTAATGAGAATCTACCTTCTCCATGAGATACCCAAACACCCAATGTGCTGCCTGCAAGGGTAGATAACATAACTGAATTGTTCTCCTGAAGCGTTAATGAAGTAAATATACTTTCGTGTTTCCCGCTTCTGTTGTGCAACATTTTAGGCTTATTCTCATGATTTTTGTTAATCAAGCCAAGCTCCACGAACAACTGACAGCCATTACAAATGCCTACAGATAATGTATCAGGACGGGCAAAGAATTTCTCTAAAGCCACTCTTGCTTTTTCATTGTATAAAAATGCACCTGCCCAACCTTTTGCCGATCCTAAAACATCAGAGTTAGAGAAACCACCTACAGCACCGATGAATTGGATGTCTTCTAATGTTTCTCTACCAGTGATAAGATCCGTCATGTGCACATCTTTCACGTCGAAGCCTGCCAAATACATGGCATTAGCCAATTCACGCTCCGAGTTACTTCCTTTTTCACGAATAATTGCCGCTTTCGGGCGAGGTTTAGCGGAATCGATAACAGGTTTTTTTCCATCAAATTGCAATGGGAAACTATAATTTAAAACGTGATTTTTATAATTATCATAACGTTCTTTTGCTAAACCATTTCCAGTTTGCTTGCTATCCAACAGATAAGAAGTTTTGAACCAAACATCACGTAGATGATTAATATCGAAACTAAGATGATCAGCTACATTCTTTACTTCCAGTGTAGCTGATGAAGTGACTTCACCAATTTTATGGAAAGCTACACCTGCTTGATTGAAGGCTTGTTCCACCGATGCACCAGCCTGGAAAACAAGTGCGATATTCTCTGCAAATAATAGCTTAATGATATCCTGCTCATTTAATGAAGATAAATCGATTGATGCACCTAAGTCGCGATCAGCAAAACACATTTCCAATAAGGTTGTAATTAAACCACCACTTCCGACATCGTGTCCGGCTTGTATTTTATCTTCCTTAATTAGCTGTTGAATTGTATTAAATGCTTTTGAGAATTGATCAGCATTTTTAACATCAGGCGTTTCGGTGCCGATTTTATTTAGAATCTGCGCAAAGGATGAACCCCCTAACTTATAATTATCGTTAGAAAGGTTGATGTAATAAATCGAACCACCATCTTTTTGAAGAACTGGTTCCACTACTTTTGTGATATCATCACAGTTCGCACCAGCAGAAATAATCACGGTTCCCGGAGCAATTACATCTCCATCTTTATATTTCTGTTTCATCGATAATGAATCTTTTCCGGTTGGAATGTTGATTCCTAAATCGATGGCAAACTCCGAGCAAGCTTTAACTGCAGCGTATAAACGGGCATCTTCACCTTCATTTTTACAAGCCCACATCCAGTTGGCAGAAAGCGAAACGCTTTTCAATCCGTCTTTTAACGGTGCCCAAACAATATTTGATAATGATTCTGCAATTGCAACGCGACTACCGGCAGCTGGATCAATTAGCGCCGATAATGGAGCATGACCAACCGAAGTAGCAATTCCTTCTTTACCTTGAAAATCTAGTGCCATAACACCGCAATTGTTTAAAGGCAATTGTAATGGTCCGGCGGTTTGTTGTTTTGCCACACGGCCACCTACACAACGGTCAACCTTATTAGTTAACCAATCTTTTGATGCTACTGCCTCTAATTGTAAAACCTGTTCTAAATATGTATTTAAATCAGCTTTGCTGTATGAAACTTCTTCATATTTGCGATCGATCGTTTGATCTTCCATCACAATTTTCGGAGAACTGCCAAACATGTCTTTCAATTCCAGATCCATTGGTTTAATACCAGAAGTTTCAGATTTGAAAGTGAACCGATGGTCGCCGGTTACCTTACCTACGGTATACATCGGCGAGCGTTCGCGATCAGCAATTTTTTGTAAGGTTTCAATATGTTCGTTGCCGATAACCAATCCCATTCTTTCCTGAGATTCATTACCAATAATTTCTTTAGCGGACAGGGTAGGATCGCCCACAGGTAACTTATCAAGATTGATTAAACCACCAGTTTCTTCTACCAACTCTGATAGACAGTTTAAGTGGCCGCCTGCACCGTGATCGTGGATAGAGATAATTGAGTTATGATCACTTTCTACCATGCCACGAACTGCATTAGCAGCACGTTTTTGCATTTCAGGGTTGGAGCGTTGAATGGCGTTCAATTCAATGCCAGATCCGTGTTGACCAGTATCAGCAGATGAAACTGCTGCACCACCCATTCCAATTCTGTAATTTTCACCGCCCAGGATGACGATATTATCACCCTCCTGTGGTTTTAATTTTTGTGCCTGACTCGCTTTGCCATAACCAATACCTCCAGCAAGCATGATTACTTTATCAAAACCCAACTTACGAGAATCTTCTTCATGTTCGAAAGTTAACACCGAACCCGTAATCAATGGCTGTCCAAATTTATTTCCAAAATCTGTAGCACCGTTTGATGCTTTGATCAGGATGTCCATTGGTGTCTGATAAAGCCATGCTCTTTCTTCAACGCCTTTTTCCCACTCACGGCCTTCTTCTAAACGAGAAAGGGCAGTCATGTAAACCGCCGTTCCGGCCAAAGGTAAAGAACCTTGTCCGCCTGCCAACCGATCTCTGATTTCGCCACCAGAACCTGTTGCTGCACCGTTAAAAGGTTCAACAGTAGTTGGAAAATTATGGGTTTCTGCTTTCAAAGAAATTACCGAATCGAAATCGCTTGTGGTATAATAATCAGGAACATCAGCACGTTTTGGTGCGAATTGCTGCACTTTCGGACCCTTGATGAATGCTACATTATCTTTATAAGCAGAAACAATATCGTTAGGGTTTTCTTCTGATGTTTTACGAATTAATTTAAAAAGAGAAGTCGGCTGTTCCACGCCATCGATAACAAATTTTCCGTTAAAGATTTTATGGCGGCAATGTTCAGAGTTAACCTGAGAAAAACCAAAAACTTCTGAATCTGTTAAAGGTCTTTCTAAGTTTTTTGCCAAAGTGTTTAAATACTCAACTTCCTCATCACTTAAAGATAAACCTTCTTGTTTATCATAAGCAGCAATATCGGTGATTTCTAAAATAGGCTCAGGTTTGATGTCTATTGTGTAAACTTCCTGATCAAGTTTGCTATATTTTTGTGAAAGCATGGGATCATAATCAGCAAAATCTTCAGCAACTGCTTTAAATTCTTCAATCCTGATGATTCCCTGCATGTCCATATTTTGGGTTATCTCAACAGCATTGGTGCTCCAGGGCGTAATCATCGCCGCTCTTGGTCCAACGAAAAAGCCTGTTAAAGCTGTTTCTTGCGAGATTTTGGCACCGCCAAATAACCATTCAAGTTTAGTAATATCATCTTGGGATAGCGTCTTGCCTGTTTGGAGTACAAAAATCGCCTGCGATTGACTAAGGAAGAAATGAATCATGCTTTTTTTTTGAAAGTGCAAAAATAGGTTTTTTAAATTTAATGAGGGAAGGAATGACGGATTGAATAATAGAATTTTCAACGACTGAATGTAAAATAATGGACTTTAAGAAAATTCCAGTTAACGCATCGTGTTTGCTGCTTTTCTCGGCTGTTCATTAAAATTCAATCATTTTCTGCAACTTTGCTACATTCTGTTATTCAATCAATCAAATCCAATCTTTTACATGTTCAACCGGATTCACCACGTCGCTATTATTTGTTCAGATTATGAGAAATCGAAAGATTTTTACGTTAATAAATTAGGTTTTACGGTTTTAGGTGAATTTTACCGGGCAGAACGAAAATCTTATAAGCTGGATCTTGCTGTAAATGGAACTTATCAGATTGAACTTTTCTCCTTCGAAAATCCACCAGCTCGGCCATCCAGGCCGGAGGCGCAAGGCTTGCGTCATTTAGCATTTGAAGTAAATGATATCGAGGAAGAAATTAATCGGTTAAATCATCAGGGAATTGTAACAGAGCCTATTCGGGTAGATGAATTTACAGGGAAAAAATTTACTTTTTTTGCTGATCCGGATGGTTTGCCATTAGAATTATACGAGGTGTAGCATGAGTGTTTTTAAATTCAAGCAATTTGAAGTTGACCAGTCGGGATGTGCTATGAAAATAAATACCGATGGAGTTTTAATAGGGGCGATGGCAAAGCATAGCGCACCAAAAAATATACTGGACATTGGAACCGGCACCGGTGTAATTGCTTTAATGTTGGCACAAAGATATCCGGAAGCAAAAGTTCATGCTATCGAAATTGATCAACTTGCTGCGGCAGCGGCCAACAAAAATTTTGAAAATTCAATTTTCAGTGAGCGCTTAAGTGTTGATCATATTTCAATATCAGATTTTCATTCTTCGCAGCAGTTTGATCTTATTGTAAGCAATCCTCCGTTTTTTGTAAATGATCTTAAAAATAAAGAGGAGCGAAAAGGAATAGCCCGGCATGCGGATGAAAATTTTTTTGAGCTTCTTGTTCAGCAATCGAATACGTTATTGAGTGAAAAAGGTATTTTGTATCTGATTCTTCCATTGAAACAGGCACTCGAGGTGATTGGTGAAGCTGTCAAATATCAATTGTTACTTGCCCATCGGATCAATATCCATTCTGACGAAAACAAAACGGCATTCAGACAAATTATTGGTCTCTCTAAGGCGGGGGTGACATTAGTAGAAACTAGCTTTTGTATCTATGAATCGCAGGCTAAACATACGCCAGGATATAAGGAAATATTGAGCGATTTTTTCTTAGCTTTTTAAGGTTTAGGATGATAATATCCTACAATATAAAAACTGGAATTATTTGTGTTTTTTTAAACGCATAAGAGCGATGGAAGTGTTTATTAAAAAAATCATACTGACAACCTCAAATTAAAAATGACCTAGAATTTTAGGTTAAAGTGTGCAATAACTTTACATATTACTTTACATAATGAAAAAAATAGGTTTAATTTCAGATACGCATGGATACCTGGATGAAGCGGTATTTAAACATTTCGATCAGGTAGATGAAATTTGGCATGCCGGCGATTTTGGTGCTGATGTTGCAGCGCCATTGGCGGCCTTTAAACCTTTGCGTGGTGTGTTCGGAAATATTGATGACGCCACCATCAGGGCAGATTTTCCTGAACAAAATCGTTTTAGATGTGAAGATGTAGCGGTATGGATGACGCATATTGGTGGTTACCCTGGTCGCTATGCTCCTGCTGTAAAGCCAGAAATTTACACTAACCCTCCGAAATTATTTATCACCGGACATTCGCATATTTTAAAAGTAATGTTCGATGAAAAGATAAAATGTTTGCATATAAACCCCGGTGCTGCGGGAAAACATGGCTGGCACAAAGTGAGAACCTTAATCCGTTTTTGTATAACTGACGAAAATATTCATACCTTAGAAGTAATTGAGTTATCAGGTAGATAGCGTAAAAATTACACTAAGTATGAGTTTAGGAGTAACTACATTAGGACAATTTATTATAGAAAAACAAGCGGATTTTCCTTACGCTAAAGGAGAACTATCCAGGTTGCTACGTGACATCGCAATTGCGGCTAAAATTGTAAACAGAGAAATTAACAAAGCCGGCTTAGTAGATATGTTGGGCCATGTTGGTACGACTAACATTCAAGGCGAAAAGCAAAAAAAACTGGATGTATATGCAGATCAGCAGTTTTTAGCTGCCCTTACCAGTGGAGGTGAGTGTTGCATTATCGCCAGTGAAGAAGAGGAAGAAATTATCCATATTGATTCTCCTGTTTCTAAAGACGCTAAATACATTGTATGTATCGATCCTATGGATGGTTCATCCAATACAGATGTGAATGTTGCTGTTGGTACAGTATTTTCAATTTATCGAAGAAAAAGTTTTGAAGGCAGGGCAACTATAAGTGACGTTTTGCAGAAAGGCACTGAACAGGTGGCTGCCGGTTATATTATTTATGGCTCTTCAACCATGTTGGTTTATACTACAGGCAAGTGTGTGAATGGCTTTACCTTAGATCCATCAATTGGTGAATTTTGTCTGTCTCATCCCAACATGAGGATTCCCGAAACCGGCATAACCTATTCTATAAATGAAGGAAATTATGTTCATTTCCCTGAAGGTGTGAAAAAATATATTAAATATTGCCAGGTAGAAGATGAAGCCACTAACAGGCCTTATACTTCACGTTATATTGGTTCAATGGTTGGAGATATACACAGAAGTTTAATTAACGGCGGAATTTATATTTATCCAACTACATCACGTTCGCCGGAAGGTAAGTTGAGGTTGCTTTATGAATGTAATCCGATGGCATTTATTATTGAACAGGCTGGGGGCAAAGCCTCAACCGGTTTCGAACGCATTTTGGATATTCAGCCTACCGAAGTACATCAACGTGTTCCGGTATTTATCGGTTCGAAGAAAATGGTAGAAAAGGCTGAAGAAATGATGCTATTATACACTGCAAAATCTATTTCTGTTGAAGAAAAAGTAGAGTCGAAACTTGAAGATTTAGGCGTAATTGGTGGAATAGATTAAAGCAGGCTTGCCCTATTTCTTTCCGCCTCGAAAAAAGTATCTATTGCTAAATTCTGTTTGTCTTGCGAGGCGAAAACCGCTAATCTGTCACAACGCTCATTCTCAGGATGATCGTTGTGACCTTTGATCCAGATAAACTTCACCTTGTGGAGTTTGTATAATTCCAGAAACCTCAACCAAAGGTCTTTATTTTTTTTATCCTTGAAATTTTTGGTTACCCAACCGAACACCCATTTCTTTTCCACTGCATCCACCACATATTTTGAATCAGAATAAACGGTTACTTGCTGATTTAAACTCTTTAAGGCTTCCAGTCCTTTTATAACGGCAAGTAGTTCCATTCGATTATTGGTGGTCATTCTAAAACCTCCACTCAATTCTTTATAGTGTTGCCCTGCCCTCAAAATTGTTCCATATCCACCCGGACCCGGGTTTCCGCTAGCTGCTCCGTCTGTGTAAATTTCGATCATAATCTTCAGCAAAGCTAAGTTTTCAGTCTGAAATTAAAAGCATATGACCAGAAGAATGAAAAAAAATCCCTGAAGAGGAAGAAGCTCTTCAGGGATAGATTTTGTTATTTTGCAATTTTAAGAAGTTCACTAATTGCTACCTCTAACTGCTGATCTTTGCCTTTGTCGATCACGCCTGGCATATTTTTAACCTGAATGTCGGGTTTCGTTTCATGATTTTCCAACCATTCACCCGCCTTGTTTTTAGCACTGATGGGTACTGAACCCCAGCGGGTACCATCAGGAAGTGCTTCCCAACCGGCAAAACTACAGGTGCCTGGTACGGGCATGCCTACCGTTTTTCCAATTCCCAAATCGGTATATCCACATGAGAAACAATGGCCATCGCTGTAGTTGGCTTCATTAAACATCGCTAGTGTAGGTTTTGTCCACCTAAAAGTTGGTTCGTACCCTACGGAGCGTTGTGCAGTTGCGTAATCTAAAAACTTTTGACCGGTAAAAAACATGGCCAGGTCGGAAACCAGATCGCCGCCACCATTAAATCTGGTATCAACGATAACTGCTTTACGATCTGCAAACTTGCCCATCATTTCTTCATATACATTCCGGTAGGGTCCATCGCTCATGCCGGGGATGTGTACATAGCCCAACTGGCCCTTACTTAAACTATCTACCTCATGCTGATTAATTTTGACCCACCGTTTGTAAAGCAATTGGTTTTCCATCATTAAACTGATGGGCTTAATTGTGATTTGTTGGGTTTGCTTAGTTTTAGGGTCAAGCATTTCCAGTAATGTAAACTGGTCAGCTTTTCTATTCAGGTATTTTGCCACATCCTGATTAGCCTCTATTAACTGACCATCTATTTTTTCGATAATCATCCCGGGTTTAACATTGAATTTCGTCCGGTCGAGTGGCCCGCCTGAGATTACCTCATCAATCAAAATGCCATTGCCTTTGTTTTTATAATTTGCTAACACACCTAAAGATGCTGTCGCATCAGCATTTGTGATGGTTCTGGTGTATCTTGCTCCCGAATGTGAAACATTAAGCTCTCCTAGTAATTCAGAAAGCATTTCTGCAAATTCATAACTGTTTCCAATATGTGGTAAGTATTTTTGATAGGCAGGTTTCAGGGCATCCCAATCAGCTCCATGCATCGTAGGTGTGTAAAACATACCTTTATTACGGAGCCAGACGTGTTCAAACATATAGTTTCTTTCTGCTTCTGCATTCACCTCAACTTCACCATCAATATTAATCTGTTCGCGTTTGTTGTTCTCAGGATTAATTTTTGAGATTCGCCCGCCGCTCAATAAATAAAGATTTTTCTGTGCTTTGTCCCATGACAAATTGCCACCCATTCCATCCAGTGGTATCTCCATTTTGGTTTCTTTGGTGCGCAGATTAGTGCTCCATAGGTTACTTCCTTTTTCGAAGCTGGCTAAATAATACAGTTTTTCACCATCTTTAGAAAGTACGGCATCGCTTAAAGCGGATGAATGGATGGTTAATCTCGCTTTGCGATTATCGATACCATCCCAGTCAAAAACTACCGTTGAATCTACTTTCACAGGTTTCGCCTTCGGATCTTTAACGGCTTTCTTGGCTGCTTCCTCTTTGGCTTTCTTTTCAGTGGTTTCGATGTCTTTAAGTAAGGCAAAATCATCTTTACTGAGGTTAAATCGTTCCCAACTATCTTTGGTTAAGAATAAGCCGTAAACATCTCGTTGCGAGGAACCGCTGTTGGCATGAGCTTTCATACCGTCGCGGTTACTGAACCAAATTAATTGTTTGCCATCATTTACCCATTTTGCATTACCATCGCCATAGCCACTTTTCGTTAGGTTTTTCATGGGTTGTTTTCCTGCTGCATCAAGCAATACCACTTCACCGTTTGACATGGTTGGCCTGTATGTTGCCGAAATCCATTTGCTATCCGGGCTCCAGGTGAAATATTGATCGCCATCCTGCATATAATATAGTTGATCTGGTGTAAGCAGGGTAACAGTTTGCTTATTGCCCAACTCCATCACTTTCAATGATCTTCGGTTTTCAATGTAAGCGATTTTTTTTCCATCCGGAGAAATACTAGGCATATAATTATCATTGCTGTTGCTTACCAGAGGTTTTTCTTCCAATAGCGTAGCAGCAAAAAAATAAGGCTCTTCTTTACGAGATTTTCTGGTTTCGTAGATGCGCCATTTACCCTGTCGTTCGCTTGCATAAACCACTGATTTTCCATCAGGCGCAAATTCTACAAAGCGTTCCTGCTCAGGTGTATTGGTAATCCTTTTGGTCATTTTTCCATCTACCGAAGTAATGAAAACTTCTCCACGTGCAATAAAAGCTACTTCCTTACCATCAGGAGAAACAGACATTTCTCTAACGCCGCCGTTTATGGTAATAAAGGCATCATTATTCATTTTCTCCTGTGTATTAATGGTAATGTTTATTTTCTGAGGTGTGGAACCAGGCTTTAGTGTGTAAATTTCTCCGTCGTAACCAAAAGATAGAAGACCATTATTGGCGATACTTAAAAACCGCACTGGAAATTTTTTGAATTTAGTGACTTGTTCACTTTTTGAACTTCCTTTTAGCGGCATTTTATGAACGTTAAACGATCCGCTTTCTTCACTCAGGTAAAAAATGTTTTGTTCATTATCAGCAAATACCGGGTTTCTGTTTTCTCCATAAAAAGTACTGATTTGGGTATGCTTATTAGTTTTTTGATCAAATACCCAAATCGCACGGGTAACTGATGAGGTATGATGTTTACGCCACTCGTTCTCACCACCTTTTTTATCGTGATAAATCATTTTAGAACCATCTTTGCTGCTTTGAACATATTCAGCAGGAATGGTAAAAATTTGATCAACACGTCCGCCATCTACCGGTACACTGTAAAGTTCTGGTTGAGATGCAGTTGGGAATTGACGATGATTCACTTCATCTTGCCTTACACCACCGAATAACACAGATTTATTGTCGTAGCTAAAACTGAAAGGATATTCATCTGCAGAGTGATAGGTGAGTCGTTTTGCGACACCACCATTTGCAGCCATCACAAATACATCGAAGTTTCCATACCGATCGGATGCAAATGCGATTTGTTTTCCATCTTTACTCCATTGCGGCATAAAATCATGTGCTTCATGAAAGGTAAGCTGCTGGGCAGTACCGCCACTACTGGCTACACGGTACAAATCGCCCTTGTAAGTAAAAGCTATTGTATTTCCGTCAGGAGATAGGGTAGGGTAACGCATCCATTGAGGATTGCTTTGCGCATGCAGCAATGTTGAAAATAAAAGACACCATGAAAGTGTAAAAGTTTTTTTCATAAAGAATGATTGGTTGGTTTGTTTAGCGATAGAAATCAAGGATAAAAATACTTTTAAATGTTGGAAATTTAAGTAACAATAATGTCGGCTGAAATAATAACGGATATCGTTTTTCAATTAAATTGGCTGTGATATAATTGGTTATGTTTTTTGCGACGAATAAATGGAAAAAATATTTGCAAGAAATATTAAAAGTCGTACTTTTGTGACACTAAAAAATACGGTGGCTGTAGCTCAGTTGGTTAGAGTATTGGTTTGTGGTGCCGAGGGTCGTGGGTTCGAGCCCCATCAGCCACCCCCAGTGGGACAAAGACATTTTCGAATGGTTTTGTCCCATTTTTTTTTGTCGGTAACATCTGCTATTCAGTGCAGCATACTCTTGTATTATGATTTTTGGTGTTCGACATCGGTATCCACAGTATTCCATTTTTCGGGAGAAAGTGTACTATCAAATATCTTTCTGCTTTCAATCCTGGAATTTGATATAATAAATCCAGTTTCGTTAATATCGCTAGGTTTTCAGTATTGAGCTCTGCCAGTTTGGATTCAGTATGGCGATTTTTCCATTGCGCTATGATAGGCATCAGATATAGTTTCAGCTAAAATTTCCTCATAACCATCCCTGGATAAGAATTAATACTTCAAGGGTAAAATCTCCGTAGGCAGCGCAATTTTGAAACTGCTGTTTTATGATAAACCCTGAACATAATTAGTGATGCCGGATAAATTAGGTGTTGCATTCGATATTGTTATATTAATATCTTTACAAATGGAAACTTTTAAAAACTTCGTATCCTATAACGAATACCTTGGTTTACAAAAACCTTTGGATAACGATATTGATGTAGGCTACTACGATCCACCTAACATGCGGTTAAAGTCGGAAGCTATTGCTGTCGATTTTTACAGAATTTCCATCAAGATTAATCTTAAAAATAGAAATACACCCGAGAAAAAACCAATTACAGCCATATTTTTCAATAGTCCGGAGATGGTTGTTAATGAAGGTTGGGATGTGGAGCCAACTTATGAAGGGATGTACTTACAACTTTCCAAGAAAATCATCGAAGAAAATAGGTTTTTATTTAAAAGCTACCTGGATTACGGGCAACATGAAGCACTTTATTTAACCAATGAAGAAGTGCAGGAAATTAATGATGTTTTTAAATTGATGATGAAATATTACAAAAGCGAAACAAGAAATTCTGCAGTTCTTTTGTCTTATGTGAATGTTTTAGTTTCATTAGTAGAAGCCTTTTATAAACGACAATTCTCAACTGACCCGAAGCAATATAATTACATTGTAAGCGATTTTCAGCAAAGCCTTGTTGATTATTATGCTCAACCTGTAAACCAACTTCCAAGTGTCCAATATTTTGCAGATAAACTAGGTCTCACAGCAAATTACTTGGGTGATATTATTAAACACTTCACCCAAAAATCGGCACTTGAGAATATTCATGACTTTGTAATTAAGAGAGCTAAAGCGTTATTGGTTGAAAATCAAAAACTAAATACGGCCGAAGTTGCTTATGAATTAGGCTTTGAATACCCCAATTACTTTTCAAAATTCTTCAAAAAAATGGTTGGCTCCACACCCAAAGAATATCGAACGAAACTGGATGCTCACCTTCAAAATTAAATTACAACGCCTCTAAAAGGCGTTTTTTGTTTATCAGTAATTTGTTTCTTTTTTTCTGGTAATCTGTTTCTGTGTGTTTTTTCTGCTGCAGTTAATTTTGCATGATAATAGAACATACAAATGAAATATAAAATCTTTCCGACACTAATAATCTTGCTTTTAGTGTTCTCAGTAAAAATTAATGCCCAAACCACATTAATAGAAGTCCGTAAGAAAAAGACTGTATTGCTCATTAATGCTCACTTAACCTATCCTGGCTTATCTGAAGGAAAACTCAATAACGCGTTCCATGAAAGAGCCAAAGAGTTTTTTCTTTCACAAAATTTTAACGTGCTGGAAACGAAAATTGAAGATAGTTATCGTGTGGATGAAGAAGTTGAAAAACACATGAAAGCAGACATTGTGGTGTTGCAAACCCCTGTGAATTGGGAAAACACCCCATGGATTTATAAAAAATATGTAGATGAAGTTTTTACAAGCGCAATGAAGAGTCAAAAATTTCTTAATGGTGATGGGCGGTCAGAAACCAATCCATCTAAAGAATATGGAACAGGTGGAAAAATGCAAGGGAAACTATTTTTACTTTCTGCAACTTGGAACGCACCGGAAGAAAGTTTTAACAATGCAAAACAACCACTTTGGAAAGGTAAGAGTGCCGATGATGCGCTATTTAACATTGGCGCTAATTATTCATTTATAGGTTATACTGTACTTCCAGGATACTTTTGCTACGATGTTTTCCATAACACACATATTAAAGAAGATTTAGAAAACTATCCTAAATACTTAAAAAAGGTATTCGGTCTTTAAACAAAATAAATAATCAGAACATTAAATAAGAATTACAATGACTTCAGCAAAAAAAGTACTATTAATCAATACGCATTTAACTTATCCTAACTGGTCAGAAGGGTTACTAAATGATTCATTTAACCAGAAAGCTAAAGATTTTTTTATAGAGAAAGGGTTCGAAGTGTTAGAAACCAAAGTGGAAAATGGTTATGATGCAAATGAAGAAGTAGAAAAACATATTGAAGCAGATATTATCATTTTGCAAACTCCAATAAATTGGTTTGGTGCACCTTGGATTTATAAGAAGTATGTGGATGAGGTTTTCAATAGCGGCTTGCAAAGTGCAAAATTTCTCTCTGGTGATGGCAGAACAAGAGAAGACCTTACGAAACAATACGGAACAGGTGGAAAAATGGAAGGTAAAAAGTTTATGGTTTGCGCAACATGGAATGCACCTAAAGCTAGTTTCGGTGACCCTTCGCAAACTTTGTTCGAAGGAAGAAATACAGCGGATGTTTTAATCCAGATAACAAGTAATTATCGTTTCTGTGGAGTAGAAATTGTGCAAGACTATAATTGCTTCGATATTTTTAAAGACGGTGATATCGCAGGCGACTTGAAAAATTACCCTAACCACTTACAAGAAGCTTTTGGTATTGATTAATCACTGATAATGACGACGAAATCATTTCCATCAACAAAATAAGTCCCAACTCTGTTGATCAGATTACGCAACAATTAAGAATGTTAGCTAAAAATAATATTTTACTGGAAATCAGTCGAGACCAGCAAAAGAAAAAAATCGAGTTAAGGAAGTTTGTAAATTAATCTTAAAAGTTTATTGTAATAAATCTAGCTTCAAACCGTAGTAAATTTTAGCATGTTCATACATCTTAAAAGGGATCCTGATCAGGATCCCTTTTGTTATTTTTCAGCTTTAAAAACCTCCTTACCGCCAACCACGGTGCTTAAAATTTTTACCGATTGAATTTGAACCGGATTTAGTTTAGTAATGTCTTTTTCCAAGATCACATAATCTGCCAATTTTCCTTTTTTCAATGATCCTTTTATGTTGTCTTCGAACGTTGAGTAGGCCGCATCAATCGTGTAGGCTTTTAATGCTTCTTCTGTCGTGACTTTTTGTTCAGGAATCCAGCCATTTGGATTTTTATCATCTAGTGTTCGGCGGGTAACCGCTGCATAAACAATGCCCATGATACTCCTTTAAAGCATATCTAATTATTTGACATCTTTCTTACTATTGGTTATATTTATCTCTAAATCAGCCTATTCAAATGAAGCTCTCGCCAAAACAGAAGAAATGGGGGAAACGAATTTTAATATTCCTCTGCATCAGGATTATTTTGGGTTTGGTTTTTTTTTATATCGTAGATTATCGGTTCAAAGACCTCATTCGTTTTGCCGTAAAAGATAAATCCAATCATGCTTATGATTTTGATTCAGGTGAGATCGAGGTATCTTTGTTCAAAAAAAATCTGACCATAAAAAATGCAGTACTTTATGCGGTTGATACGCTTCATACTAGGGGTCATTATCAGGTACGACTGAAGGAGGTTTATTTTGCGATGAACTCCTGGAAAGAACTGATTTTTCATCAGCGGCTGATTGTAGATAGTGTGACAATTAATTCTCCTTTAATCTTTTATCATCAGCATGAGTATCACCCCATCAGAAGAAAACATCCCCATGTTGGAGATATTAACTTACTGCTGCATCGTCTGTTGAGACATTTAAGAGTGAAATCTTTACAGATCAGCAATGCCGCTTACGCCTTTAAAAGCAAGCTGCATCCTGAAAGATTGACTATTGATAACATCAATTTTTCGCTAAGGAACTTTTCTAATCTAAGTGCCAGGGAAAATCTTTTCAATGCTGATGATTTTGATTTGCAAATTGGAAAACAACAAATTAACCTACCGGATAGAGTTCACTCCATGTCCTTTTCATATTTGAGGTTTTCAGGGAGAAAAAAGTATTTGCAGCTCGATTCCTTTTACTTTGTTGCCAGGACTGCTTCAGGAAATACAGCAACCAGCATTGCCTCAGAGAAGCTCAAACTTAAGTCTGATGAAATAGCAGATATTTTTAAAAAAGACGAGCTGAACATAGATACCCTCGAATTTTTTAAACCCATTATCGATTTAAAAGGAACTACTGGACGATATCAGCCTCCAGGAGAATCCAGAATGAGGCATCTGTTCAAGCAAATCCATTTTAAGTTTATTAATGTAGAGCAAGGTATATTTGCAAGACAGGCTGGTTTTGCAACTGGTGCCAGATATGGTAGTGATCATGTGGATTTACAGATTTATGACCTAAAGTTTAAACCGGGCAGGCGAAATGCGCTACAAATTCAGCGTATAAAACTTGATGCAGATAGATTAAATTTCAAATCTAAAGATGGTAAAACGCAATTGAGTGTTGATGAAATGGCGTTCGATCAGAATGCTGTTATTTTTACTAATGCTAACTATGGACAAGTAAATCCGAAGGTGCACAGTGGTCTGAGTTTTGAAACGCCTTTATTGATGCTGAAAAGTGTAAGTTTTGCTGCACTATTAGAGAAAAGAGTTATGGCTGAACAGGCAGATTTGGTTAGACCTATTATTAAAATAAGCTCATTAGCCAAACCTGATCAAGCTGTCGGAAATAAAGCAGATTTCAGAAACGTTTTTAAAATGTTTCATGTAGTTAAAAGTCTTTTTGGCGTCAAACGTTTTAATATTAAAAATGGAACGCTGATGATTCGCTCAAAAAAAAAGAATGCAGTCGCATTAACTGTAGATCAACTAAATGCAAACATTTTGGCTGAGAGAATGCTAAATAGTGATACTACGCTGGAAATTAAGCATGCGATTCCAATGTTGAGTTTTAGGCGGATGAAAGTTAGCTCACCCAAACTTAAATTAAATCTTTTTGACTATATTTTCTATGGAAAAGTCAGACACAACAGGGCCAAATCCATTGACATTAAAATTTCAGATGGAACGTTCATAAAGGCAAAACATTTGTATTGGGAATGGCTTGATTGGGATCTTTATCAGCGTGATAAAATGATATTTATTGATTCCATGAAAATCGGACAACTCAATGTTGCCGTGAAAAGGAATCCAGTACCTAAAACAGTCAATAAATCTTTTCCGAAGGTTCATCTTGGCCGACTTGATATTAAACAGCTTTATTTTGATTTAAATAGCCCAGGTTTGCAGGCAAAATTTATGGGAAAGGCATTTTTTGCCAGAGAAATCAATTCCAGTTTAGCTGAGTTGCAATGGCTTGAGGTAGGTGGCGAGTTGGAGCAGTTGCACCTCTATCATAAAAAAATGAGTCTAATGGCATCAAAACTTAATCTTCACACTAACGGGAATAATCGTGTAGAACAACTTTTATTGCGCTCCGGAAATGATATCTTAAAAGTACCTGAGCTTGATTTCAAAGCTGGATTATCTTCAACAAATCTAAAAAAATCATCTTTAGATTATCTTAAGTTCAATAGTCCGGAAATCTATATTTCAAATAAAAGAGCAACAGTCGACAAGCCTTTTACTTCAATCGTGGTACCAACTGGTTTAGAAGTGAAGGAAATTACAGTGAGAAATGGAAGAGTATTCAATCAAATATCTACTGATTCTATTTTGCAGAATCCAATCAGCAGATTTGATTTTGTCATTCATCAACTTCGCGGATACGAAAATAGTCGAAAGCTACTTTCTGCCAGGTCGTTTACTTTAAACTTGAAATCATTAGATTTTGCAAATCAGCTGTTTACAATATCAGCACCCGTTTCATTGACGATCAAGGAGGTTGAGCTCGCCAGGCTAGATAGTGTTTTTAGTTTTTCAGGTAGCGTGATTGGACAGGCAGAAAATCTTGCACTTAGTTATCGAAAGGGGAATAATTCTTTAAATCTTCGAAATATGTCCATGTCTATTACTGATCCGGCTTTCAATATAAACATAGGCAGAAAGCTGAACTGGCAGCAGTTTATTAATAAGCTAACCATTAAAAACGGGGGTATTAACATTCAGAATGCTGATTCAAGAATTACCGTTCAAAATTTATCCTGGTTTCCAGAAAAAAGCTTTTTAAATGCAAAAGGTATTAACTATAGATCGCTATTGTCACTTGAAGAATTTAGAACCAAAAATCCCTGGCAAACAGATTATCTTGAGGCCGCTGCAGGTAGATTAACTGCTGAAGGCATGCATTTTTCTGCAACAACTTGTGGTAATGAAATTAATGTTTCATCAATAATCCTTGATAGCTTAACGCTTAATTCCAGCCGGGATAAGCGGATGAAGGAGCGACCCTTTATGGAAAAACCAATGCCTTCCAAACTGGTTGCTAATCTCAAAATTCCGGTTTCTATCCACGAAATCAAAGTAACAAATGGCCAGGTCAATATCAGCGAAACATCGCTCGCTACCGGCAGGGAAGGGGTGATTATCCTAAACAATATCAATGCAGATATTACCAATCTTAATAACCAACAAGCTTCGGCTGATAGCCTGAAACTAAACGGCCATGCTAGTCTTTTTGGAAAAACAAGTGTCAAGATAAATTACCGCGAATCTTATCAGGATTCGCTTTCAACTTTCAAAATAAGGCTTAGCCTTTCACCGATGAATTTGAGGGAAATAAATCAGGTAAGCATCCCACTTGCCGCTTTAGAAATTAACAAGGGTGATACCGATGGGATTAATGCAGAATGGGAAGGAAATAAGTATTTCGCAAGGGGAGAAATCTTCCTTCCTTACAAAAACCTGAGCATTAGCGTGTTGGATAAGCGAAATTTAAATCACAAAAGTTTGCTGATTTTAGCAGAAAGCGATTTTTTAAATATGATGCTACGTAAGAAAAATTTCAAACCATCATTCATGTTATTTGAAAGAAACCGGAATAAATTTGTTTTTAATTACTGGATTAAGACACTTCTAACAGGTTTTGCTTCTAGTGTTGGAATAAAGTCTGAACGGAAGCTTAAGAAACACGAAGAAGTTCTCCGCTCCAAATACAAGTCTTCACCCACAATTTCGATTCGTTAATTCACTTTTGTTCTATGAAAATCGCTTACATCCTAATTCTCTTCACTTTGATGAATCTGTGTATAACCTTTAAACCGAAGGCTCAGCAGATCGAGGTTTTAGACAGTACCATCATCAAGAATACATTCTGGAATTCAAAAGCCCTTCGAATTTCAACCATACCGGTAATATTGATTGCCGCTGGCGGGGGAACGTGGGGAATAAGAAAATATGTAAGGGCTTTCAGGAATCGTTATCTTCCAACTTTTCGATACCACTATGACGATTATCTTCAATATGCTCCTGTGGCGGCTGTGCTTGGGTTAAATGCTGCCGGAGTAAAGGGTAAGCACAAAATGGGGCGAGCACTTGTTTCTTATGCATTTTCTGCTGCGATAATGGCCTCTGTAGTTAATACTGTAAAATATACCGCAAGAGTAGAAAGACCCGATGGAAGTACACGAAATTCATTTCCCTCGGGGCATACGGCGAATTCTTTTATGAATGCCACTTTTCTCCATAAGGAATACGGACAGTTCCAATCTCCGCTTTACAGCATTGGCGCATTTACCGCTGCAACTGCTACGGCGGTAGGACGCGAACTCAACAACCGGCACTGGATTTCGGATGTTCTTGCAGGCGCCGGCATAGGTATACTGTCTACAGAATTAGGCTATGTGGTTGCTGATAAAATTTTTAAAGACCATGGTGAGCATATTAAATTGCGTCACAATCCCATTCCTGTAACTTTGCATCCGAGTTTTTTGGAACTGAGGCTGGCTTACGCTAAAGGATTAAGTAGAGACCTTACAGAAAAGACAGAAGATTTATTTGCTAAAAGCGGATTCAATTTTGGACTGGAAGGAGCCTATTTTTTTAGTAGATATATCGGGCTGGGCGGAGAATTCGCTTTTTCCAGTTTTCCTATGAATGATGATAATCTATCGTTTAACGATTCTGGTGTGGCATTGGTCAGTGATGGACACTATACGCAGCCGATGGGTATACGGTATATACATGCAGGTCCATACTTCAGTTTTCCTTTATCTCAAAACTGGTTTATTACCGGAAAGCTGGGGGCTGGGACTGCATCAGGTGCAAAAGGGGAAATCATTTTGAGAATAAAAGAAAACTATCAGGAACTTTTCCGTACAAATGAACTCCCGTATTACCGTTACAAGCCTCAAAGTGCCTTTAGCTGGTCAGCGGGCTTTGGAGTACAAAAGCAAATTAAGCGAAATATCGGTATAAAAGCTTTTGTTAGCTATTTTAATTCAGATAACGATTTTTCGATGGACATCATTGACCAAATTAATCCGGATGGAACTTATGCGTTCAAGAACGTAGGCTCAGAAAAAGTAAGATTTGACAACATCACATTGGGTTTGGGTTTAACTGCATTTCTATGGTAAATGGGCATGAATCGTTTTGCAAACTTAACAGTCAGATCGCAGTTGATCGGTTTGTATTTCTGAAAATAATTGCGATGCAGGATTAAAAAGTAAATATCCTTGTGCACCGATTTGTTAAATAATCTTTTGCTATTAATAGATGTATGTTTAAAAGCTAAGACTTAAAATTTTTGTGTATCAGTGAATTAATGAAAAATTGAGTTTTTATTCCTCTAAGTAATTTATAACTTTAAATACCTATTAAATCATCTTTAAAATATGCGAGTCTTTTTATCTGTTTTTATCATCATATTATTTTTGGGTTCCTGTATTAAAGATGCCCCGAAGAATCCCGAAGCTGATATTGTCTCATTCGATCTGGATCCAAAAGAACTTACAGGGAACACTTTTATAGACCAGGCTAACAGAAAAATTTTGCTGTTTTTAACAAAGGAAGCCTTTGACAAAGGTGTAACGCCTACCATTACGGTGTCGAATCATGCGACTGTTAGTCCGGCATCAGGAGCGAAAATAAATTTTTCTGCTTCCGGACAAATAATTTATACGGTTACTGCCGAAAGATCGGAGAACAAGAAGACCTATACTGTGCAGGTGATCAATGTAGGTGATTGGAGTTTTGAATTCGAAAAATGGGGACAAAATAGCGACGATAAATGGGAATATCCTTTAGAAGATAACAATACCGCCATATGGAGTTCTGGTAATGAAGGAGTTGCAATTTCAGGTGTGGCAAAGGATCCCCTGGCTTACCCTACCAGATCAACCAATGATGGTTATCAAGGAAGTCGTGCCGCGGAAATGGTAACCATAAAAGGAACTTCACTTTCAGCATTTGTAGGAATATATCTTTATGCCGGTTCTTTATTTATCGGTAATTTTGATCCCTCATCGGTATTGATTCAGCCTCTTGCTGCCACACAATTTGGGGAACCATATGTCGGCCTGCCTGATCGTTTTACAGGATATTATAAGTACAGTCCGGGCGCCAGCTTTCAGGACGAAAATCAGAACATTGTTCAGGGAAAGACGGATGAGTGTTCTATATATGCCGTTTTGTTTGAGGGTACTGAACGCCTTGATGGTACCAATATATTAACTTCAGACCGTGTTGTTGCCCGGGCTGTCTTAAGTGACGGTTCACGGAAATCAGATTTTACAAAGTTTGAAATTCCTTTTGTTTATAAACAAGGCTGGACAGCGCAACCAGGAAGCAAATTGATGATGACCATCGTCGCTTCATCAAGTAAAGAAGGCGACCGGTACCGTGGCGCATTGGGCAGCAGGCTTGTAGTAGATAATTTAGCGGTCATCCCGAAATAATATGAATATGCGTAGATTCTTAATTGTATTGATGATCTTCTTCCGAGCGAACCTGGCTTTCGCACAGGAAACGACCAAAGTGAAGTTTAGTAGATTGGAGCACATTTTTTTTATCGGATACAATATTGGCGGCCTGGCGCCAGTGTCTTTCCCGGAAAACATCAGAGCAATAGATAGCTACTCTCCGGGTTTTTCCCCAGCCGTTGGTTATGAGGTGATCTTTAAGCTGAATAAACACTGGGGAATTGGTACTGGTCTGCGTATGGACGGGAAGGGAATGAGTGTTAAGGATAGTGTCCAGTATTTTCATACACAGGTTTCCGTGGATGACGCCTCCGTGGAGGGGGACTTCAGTGGAACCAATACAACAAATGTTAAAAACCTATATGTTTCGCTTCCACTCTATGCTGTTTATCTGACCAATAACCATTGGAAAATCAAGCTGGGATTTTATGCTGCCAGGTTAATCAGACCTTCATTTTCAGGAAGTGTTTCCGATGGATATTTAAGAAAAGGTGATTCGCTCGGAGAAAAAATCACAATTACAAGTGCTACTTTCAATTTTGATGAAAAACAACGCAAAACTGACATCGGGATCTTTGCAGGTGGTGAGAAACTGGTGTATAAAAATTTTTCGGTCAAGGCAGATTTGCAGTGGGGATTGAGACCGGTGTTTCCTGATTCCTTTAACGGTATCTCCTTTAATATGTATAATATATTTGCAACACTAGGCATATCCTACCGGTTATAAGTTAAAGCTTATTATTTATATCATCGATTTATTTTTCCCTATCCAGACTTTTCGGATTTGTCGCTTGATGGAGATAAACCTCATGTTGACTGAAAGGAATTTTAATTCCGTTTTGGTCAAAAGCATTTTTTATAGCAATAATCAGGTCATTTCTGGTTGGATTATTGTCTTTTAAATGCCGGGTCCATAACTGAATTTTGAGCGCAATAGCGTTGTCGCCAAACAGCTCGAAGTTAACCGCCGGCTTAGGGTTTTTCAGCACCCTATCTTCATCTTCCAGGATTTGATAGATAATTTCCCTGCATTTTTGCAAATCGGTATCGTAGGCAATGCCGATCTCCATCGATAAACGTTTGCGGTTTCCCGATAGTGTCCAGTTCATCAAATGAGAATTGAGCAGATCGCCGTTGGGCATCACCAGATCTCCACCATCCCAGGTACTAATTACGCTACTTCGGAATCCAATGGATTTCATGGTGCCTCCCTGGCCATCAATATCTACGATATCACCAACATTTACAGGTTTTTCGAATGCGATAATCAGTCCGCTGACCAAGTTGTTTACCAATGTTTGCAGGCCGAAGCCAATGCCTACGCCCAGCGCACCAATGATAATAGTGATGCGTTCCATAGGTATGCCTGCAGCAGCTACCGCAAGAAAAAGACCTATTGACAAGATGCTGATCCGCAGGAGTAATACCCAACTTCCCAGGCCGCGGCTGTTCTCGTTCGTACCCTTACTGCTGATTAAATGATCATCAGAGGTAAAAAAGGAAACGATCTTGGAGAGAATGACGGAGATGGTCATCACAATAAAAAACAGCAGTATACCATTTATACTAAAACTATAATTTCCCAATGTCCGCTTAGCACTCATAAATTCAGTAACCGGTTTTGAAAGAAATTCAAATAGGGGGAAGTTATGCCCCAATAAAAGTACCCAGCCTAACACCAAAAGTGCATACAATAGCGATGGTGCTTTACCACCAACCTTGCCGAAATTTACATAAAAAAGTTTCTTGTCCTGTACGGTATAAACTTCAAATGCGAGCAGCAATCCTTCGTTAATGAGGCGAACGACCCAGAGAAATAGTATAGCAATGATTACATTCTGGAAGCCAACTAGAAATAACGTCTTGGCCAGATTAAAACGCCCGTAAATATTTAAAATAATGGAAAGGCCCTCAACGCATACCATGAATAGGATGGAATAGGCTATCCATTTTTCGCGGAGTTCAACATTTCTTTTTTGTCTAAGGATGATAATCCCTGCTACAGCACCAATCAAAGATAATGTGAGCATATACCATCGCTCTGGCCTGGAAGCTTGCAAAAGCAGATTACCTGCTGAGGCGAAGACAAAAAATAAGACCATAAGCAGCCAAACCTTCATCCAGTAGGGAGTGATGAAGTTTTTGAAAACAATTGTTAGACACAGGCAGGAAATTATCCAGATGATGAAACTCAATGTAAATGGAGGAGACAAGAGTAGGAACTGAAATAGACTTAGCACAATTAGTACAGCTGATAATGCCGGATACCTTATTGCTAATTGGCCATTCATCTCTTTTGTCAATAATCCCTTTTCCAGGTAAATTGCCCGAAGTGCGTTTAAATAAATATAAGAGCAGAGTGCGAGAAAAATAATTAGGCAAAGTTTGCCTGCGTTATTAACGGCATAAAACTTTAAGGTTAACATGTTTTTAGTTAGCGAAAAGCTAACGATATCCTTAAATGGTCTGAAGTGAAGTTGCTTTTGCCAGATGTTTGGAAGCTCGCGAGCAACTGTTTCATTTGCCATTTGCCGCTCAAAACCTTCTACCTGCTCAACTGCGTTTTGAAACTCGCTAATGATAATGTTATAGTTGTATAACAATTTTTGGACCTTGCTATTCGTAGATTTCAAAAGCGAGTCAACTGGCGCAGCATCTATAGCAACAGCTGCCAGTGTGCGCACATAATCCATTGTCTGAGCGGAATCTTTAGGGAAAACAAATAGTTCAGGAGCAGTAGAAAGTGAATCTATCCTATAGTGAAAAGATGCCAACTCTTTTTGAGTGATATCCAGTAACGATTTGCTTCTTTTTGCATCTAAGGTAAGTGCATTCAGAACCCGTTTTGTTGATGCAAGATTTCTATAAGTTTGAGTTGTACCTCTATTGATGAGTACCCCTTCAGCTGCGATGAGATAATCTTCCCTTAATTTTTTGAGCTTTCTCTTCAATGCCAAGGTATCTGTAATGGTCTTTAAATAACCTTTGGCATCCTGAGTAGTTAGCCTGATCTGGTTGATAACCTCAAGCTGAACCATGGCCACTTTATCTGACTTAAAATCTTCGATACTTTCCCTGGCAGATTTCTTGGCGAAATCCTGCATCCGGGCCATAAAACCTTTGGTTTTGACTTTTGCGGAATCTGTCTCAACATTCCCTTCAGATTTTGTTTGTCCTGAAGTGGAAACGGTGAAAAAAACAAAACACAATAGGATAATGATAATCCGTGTAAATTTAGAGTTCATGGTAGGGCATGCTTATTCAATATTAAATAAAAATTGAAATGTATCCAAATATGTCAGTTTCCAAATTTGATTTAAGTTGAAGTTTTATACAGACTGAATTGTTTACATAAGCCTGTTCAGTAAAATGTTGATCTACAAGGTTTAGTGTCTGGTAGGGGATATTTTCTTTAGGATCTTTTAACACATTTCCGGAATTGCATTGTTTCAATATTTCTTTAGCTTTTTCATCAGTCCGTCGTATATTTTTATTATTTTTATTTGAGAAAAAATAAACAACAACATGAAAAAAATCTACCTTATTTTAATGTGTTTGATGGTGACAGTAAGCACATTTGCCCAAAACCAGGGAAATCAAAAACCAGATGTAATTAAAAAAAATAATGGGGAAGAAATTAAAGGTAAAATAATCAGGATTACAGACGCTGATGTTTCCTTTGTATACGATGGTGAAACTGCAGAATATGTGATAAAAAAATCAGACATTGCACAAATTGTGCATTCCAGTGGACGGATTGAAACGATTTCTCAAACGGCTTCACCCGCTGAAACCAGACAGAAAGATCAGGTTGCAATGACGGCAACTCCGGCTGACCACCATAACAAGATCGCTATATTGCCTTTTACGTTTTTAATGGATAACCAACCGGGTGCAGATGCCATCGGATTGAAAGCCCAGCAAGATGCCTTTGCACTACTTAGCCAGCATTCGGCCGGATATACCATCCTGGATCCCCGCACCACTAATGCAATGTTAATCCAGGCGGGTGCAACCAAAGATAAAATGATTGGGTTTACGATGAAAAATATTTGCGATATCCTTGGCGTCGAATATGTAATTGATGGTACCGTCACCCAAAATAAGGGCTATCAAACCAGTTATACCTCTGCAAGCGACAATTCGAGTGTGAAAAGGGATGATGCGGATAAAGTTAAAGGTATATCGAGTTATGGGTCTTCGAGCAGTAGTGCCGTTCAGCGTTTTGATGTGAGCGTAAGCCTGCAGATTTACATGGATAATAATGCCAGTATCTATAATGAAAGCCACAAAGCCTTCTTGAGTAATACCGACGGTTCTTATAACGGGCCCTTAGAATACCTGCTGAAAAGAGCACCGCTTTACAGGAAATGATTCGATAAATGCTTCATTGCCATTTAAGTTCTCGTTGCTATTATACCAACAGATTCTCCTGTTATTCAACAAAGTATTAAGCAAGCTCGAAAGGCATTCAAGCGGTTCAACACCATATCCAATTATGCTTTTAGGCTCGCGAGACAGACATTAACAATGTCCTCAAACATTTTTTTGCTTGCATCGAACTTCATTGTTACCCGAAGTCCGTTCAACGAATTAAAGATGAACCTTGATAATGAACTTGCGGAATGCGTTTTGGTGAACACACCTCGTTGTTGTCCTTTCTCGATGGCTTTAGTTATCATATCTTCCGTGTCTTTCATGATGTCGTTTGCAATGGCTGCTACATCACGGTCAACTGTTCCCAGTTCTACTGCCGAATTTACCATGAAACAGCCCCTTGATCGGGATTCGCTCAGCGCATCTTCTTTCACGGCCTCAAAAATAAATCTGATGTAAGCTTCAATATCATCAGCGCTATTTACACCTTGAATTACCGGATCGATTCTTTCCTCCCGATATCGTTTCAAAGCCATTACAAAAAGCGAGTGTTTATCGCCGTAAGTGTCATACAAACTGGACCGGCTAATGCCCAGTCCGTCAACCAAATCTTGTGCAGATGTTGCATGATATCCCTTCTCCCAAAACAGGTTCATTGCCCGATCCAAGACTTCAGCTTCGTTAAATACCTTTGTGCGTGCCATAAAAAAAACCTTTGTGAATTTAGCAATTTCACAAAGGTAAGTAATTCGGAATAATCGTTCCGTATTTGAGCAAAAAAAATTACAGCCGCATAGGTACGTTGATAGAAGCGCCACTATCAATGGTGATTTCACTTCCCGATATAAATGATGCCTCATCGGAAGCTAAAAAGGTAATTAATCCAGCTACTTCCTCAGCGGTTCCATAACGCTTGAATGGCATCAAAGTTTTGATGTGGGTATGGATTTCATCGTTTGCAAAAGCACCCTTATGGATACCAGGGGTTTCAGTCAGAGCAGGCTCTACCACATTTACCCGTATTTTTCTTCCTGCCAGTTCAAACGCAGCATTTTTACTGTAGGCTACTAACGCTGCCTTACTTGCTGAATAAATGGCATTACCAGCATTAAATGAAAATGCTGACACAGAAGCCAGGTGGATAACCGATGCGCCATCAACCAAAAGTGGAACAAACTTTTCGGTAGTAAACACAGCGCCCTTAAAGTTGACACCTGAAATGGTATAGAAAGTTTCTTCGGTAATTTGTCCGATTGGCTCAAACACTTCAACACCGCCAGCATTTACCAACAAGATATCTACCTTTCCAAATAACGACCTAACCTCCGCTGCTAAATTTTCTGTATCCTTTATACTAGAAGCATCTGCACGTATTCCGACCGCATTACTGCCTAATTCGCTAACGGCCACATCAAGAGTTGATTGTTTCCGCCCTGTGATCACTACTTTTGCACCTTGCGCAATAAATGCTTTGGCTGTAGCAAAGCCAATACCCGAAGTACCACCAGTTACAACGGCAATCTTATCTTTCAATTTACTCATTTTTCTTTCTTTTTTTTTAATGGAATGAATGTTCCGTAAAGGTATAATATTCGGAACGAACATTCCGAATATTAAGTGTCATCAAATTATCAATCTATATAATGTATTGATTCTTAGTTTTTTATTCGTGCTTAGGGAAAATTCTTCATCTAAAAACACCACTTGGCCGAAGAAGGCTGTCAGCCGATATTGCAAAAGATGTAGTATTTTTTGTATCCAATGACGCGGCTGGGGTTAGAGGGGGGCAAATTTTAATCGTTTGATAGAAGATCTCCATTAATGATCAGGAGTTCTTAGGTTGAAGCAATTAAACAATCTTGCAAAATTTTGCTTTATCAAAGATCATGATCTGCGCATGATGATCTGTTCAAGTATTTTTCCTTATCATTGCGCTTTAGATGCCGCTTCACCAGATCATTTTACTTATTCAATATATCATCATTTTTATGCAGTATATTTTCAGATCATTCTTTTTGGCGGGACTATTATTAATCTCGGTCACTTCTATGGCCCAAAAGAGTTTTACGCCGGAGTGGAGCAAGGGGATTGTATGGTACCAGATTTTTCCTGAACGCTTTAATAATGGCGATCCTACAAACGATCCTAAAGCTGAAGACCAGGACGGTGCTTACCCTTTTAATACGACATCACCTTTTCAAATTCATAGCTGGACAAGCGATTGGTACCAGTTGCAGCCTTATGAGCAGCAAAACGGTAAGGATATTTACTATAACCTGCAACGTCGCCGTTATGGTGGAGACTTGCAGGGCGTAATCAATAAATTAGATTACATCAAGTCTTTAGGTATTGATGCCATTTACATGACGCCAATTTTTTGGTCTCCATCCTCTCATAAATATGATGCCTTGTGTTACCATCATGTCGATCCCACCTTTGGGCCTGACCCTAAGGGCGATATAGCCTTAATGGAAAAGGAAAATCCACTTGATGTAAAAACCTGGGTTTGGACAAAAGCTGATCTTCTGGCCTTAAAGCTTATTAGAGAAGTTCATTCACGCAACATGCGCATTATTTTTGATGGTGTTTTTAACCACATGGGCGTAAAAAGTTTTGCCTTCCGCGATGTGGAGAAAAATCAGCAAGCTTCGCCATACGCTGATTGGTTCTCTATAAAAAGCTGGAATGATGCCGCTAAGGGTACCACTTTTGATTATAACGGCTGGTTTGGGGTTAAGACACTGCCAGAATTTAAAGAAGATAATCATGGTATTGTAGCCGGCCCCAAACAATATATTTTTAATGCCACTAAGCGCTGGATGAACCCTATGGATAAGGGAACAAAAGATGGAATTGATGGATGGCGCCTGGATGTGGCTTATGACGTGGGTCATCCCTTTTGGAAAGACTGGAGAAAATGGGTGCGCAGCATCAACCCAACCGCTTACATGACTGCAGAGTTGGTGTATCCAATAAATGAAACTAAACCCTACCTGGAGGGCGATGAGTTCGATGCAACCATGAACTATAATTTTGCATTTATTATGCATGACTTTTTTATCCAGGACAAAACCGGATCTACCGTAACTGCATTTGATGCTCGTTTAAAGGAGTTGCGTGAGGCATTCGGAAATGATGTTGCACTAAATATGCAGAATCTGATGAACAGCCATGACGCTACCCGATTAGCAAGTGCGGTTGCAAATCCCGATGGTTTGAAATTCGGCGATTGGGGAAAGTACTTTAACTGGAGCCAGAAAAGCAATAACAAGGACTATAACGCTCGCAAGCCTACTGCGAGTCAGATACAGAAACAAAAGCTTATTGCTGCTTTTCAGATGCTGTATTTGGGATCGCCTATGATTTTTTATGGTGATGAGGCAGGGATTTGGGGAGGCAATGATCCTGACTGCCGCAAGCCTATGATTTGGGAAGATAAAAGATACGATCCTGAAACCTATAATCCGGACCAGACCAGGCATGAGGCAGACCAGGTTGCATTTAATAAGGATCTATTTAACTGGTACCAAAAGTTTATGGGATTACGCAAAACCTATAAATCATTACAACTTGGAGACTATACCACAATTGAAAAAAATGATATACAAAGGTTTTACGCATTTAGTCGTAAATACAATAATGAAGAGGTACTTGTACTTATAAACAGGTCAGAAAAGCCTGTGCAATACAAAAGTGCAATTTTGAAGAGTGGAAGTTATAAGGATGTGTTTTCGAAAAAAACGCTTAAGTCAGTAACTATTCAGCCTATGGATCTTGTTGTGCTTTTTAAATAACTCTTTCAGGATATAGAGACCTGTTACATTTGGATATGTTTGGGGATTTTGTTTTATTATTAAATCCTTAACCATTATCCGGTTTTATAATCTGATTATTAGCTAATCAGCCACATTTCGATAAACTTTTACAAAATATCATTAATTCAGGTGCCCATCATTTAAATAAATATGGGCACCTGGCGCATGTGAAACATGTTTGGCAGAATCATATTGCATTGATTGGTGCGGCTTGTTCGGTATAAAATGGATTAATTTTCGATCTAACAACATATATTCAGCTGTTGGGTAAGGCTAAAACTTCTAAAATTTGCCCACCACTTTACCGCTGCTTTTTTCCTACCCAAGTTTGGAGCGCAGCATTACTGTAATTCAGTTTCCGTAGATTGCAAAGGGCGAAGCAAGGTCTCTTCACTATCATCTGTTCTGCGATCAGCCGGTATTGCTACCGGCTAAAATTCTATTTATTGGGAGAAATGAAAGGTTTGTGATCTGGCTAAAAGCCAACTTCATTATAACTTCATAATTCGATGGTTATTTCGCATAAGAATTAAAAGGTGGCAGACAGCCTTCGATCAAAAACATTCGATTGAATACCTGCTCTTCTTTTAAATTCTGAAACGTCAATCAATCAGATAAAAAATCCCAGTAAAAAACGATGAAAACGACTATCGTGTATTTTGGCCTATTTGCGTTGCTCTTCGCAAGCGGGTGTACTCAAGAAAAAGAAGAAAAGGAAGAAGTGGCTACCTATGCTGCAACTGCTCCGTTAATGATGGATACCTCATTTACCAAAGAATACGTTTCACAGATTAAATCTGTACGGAACATTGAAGTAAGGGCACAGGAGAAAGGTTATCTTCAAAATATTTATGTTGATGAAGGTCAGCAGGTAAAGGCAGGCCAGTTGTTGTTTAAAATTATGCCTAAAGCCGCACAATCAGAATTGTTGAAAGCACAGGCAGAGAAAAAGTCGGCCGAAATAGAATTGGAGAATACGAAATTGCTATCTGATAAAAACATCGTATCTAAAAATGAACTGGCGCTGGCCAAGGCTAAACTGCAGTCTTCTAATGCCGAAACTTCGCTAGCTAAATTCCATCTTTCCAATACCGAAATCAGGGCGCCGTTTGCGGGCACCATCGACCGTATTCCTTTAAAGTTGGGCAGTTTAGTTGATGATGGCGCATTACTCACCAGTCTTTCTGATAACAGCCAGGTTTTTGCTTACTTCAACGTTTCGGAGCCTGAGTATTTGAATTACCAAAGCGCTGCGAAAGCCAAAGGACAACAGGAAGTGGGTTTGCTTCTGGCGAACAACGAATTGCTTAAAACGAAGGGGAAAGTGGAGGTTATTGAAAGTGAGTTTGACAACGAAACGGGAAACATCGCTTTCAGGGCAAGATTTAACAATGCCGATAATCTGCTTCGCAATGGTGAAACCGGTAAAATCCAAATGGTTGTTCCCTTGAAAAATGCGATGGTTATTCCGCAGAAAGCCACTTACGATATTCAGGATAAAACTTATGTTTTCGTGATTGACAAAAACCATAAAGTGCATTCCAGGGCGATCACCATTGTTGGCGACCTGCCAGATTTATATATCGTAGGTGATGGTCTCAGCACTGGTGATAAGATATTACTTGAAGGTGTACAGAAAGTGAAAGATGATGATAAAATTGCTTTCAAGTTTCAGCAGCCACAGGAAGTAATGAAACAATTGAGACTGAAAACAGAATAATCCCAGCACCTTCATATTTATATTATGTTTAGCAAGTTTATACAAAGGCCCGTCCTTTCTATAGTGATATCGCTTATAATTGTTTTTCTCGGAGTATTAGCCATCAACTTCCTTCCGGTAACACAATTTCCTTCCATTTCGCCGCCTAAGGTTAATATTACGGCCGAGTATCCGGGCGCAAACAACGAATTGTTAATTAAATCGGTGGTCATTCCTCTGGAGCGGGCACTAAACGGCGTACCGGGAATGAAATACATTGCTTCGGATGCCGGTAACGATGGTGAAGCCTCCATCCAGGTGGTATTTAATTTGGGTACCGATCCCAATCAGGCTTCCCTGAATGTTCAGAACAGGGTAGCGGCTGTAACCAATAAACTTCCACCACTTGTGGTTCGTGAGGGTGTTAAAATTACACGTGAAGAATCGAGCATGCTGATGTATATTAATTTGTATAGCAAGGATCCGAAGATGAACCAGAATTTCCTCTATAACTACGCTGATATCAATTTATTATCAGAGTTGAAAAGGGTAGATGGGGTTGGTTTTGCTGATATCCTGGGCGACCGTGATTATGCGATGCGCATCTGGCTGAAACCTGATCGCATGCAGGCTTATAAAATCTCGGTTGATGAAGTGATGAAAGCCCTGGATGAGCAAAGTTTGGAAGCCTCCCCAGGAAAAACAGGCGAAAGTTCGGGTAAAAGATCGCAGGCTTTTGAATATGTTTTAAAATATTCTGGCCGCTACAATACTAAGGAACAATATGGCAATATTGTGCTGCGGGCCAATGCTGCGGGCGAACTTCTTCGGTTAAAAGATGTAGCCGATGTAGATTTTAGTGCTGCGGCTTACAATCTTTATTCTACCCTTAATGGAAAAGCTTCAGCAGCTATTGTATTGAAGCAATCTTACGGCAGTAATGCCAGTCAGGTGATTAAAGACGTGAAAGCTAAAATGGCTGAAATTAAATCTACTTCCTTTCCAAAGGGATTGGATTATGAAATCAGTTATGACGTTTCTAAATTCCTTGATGCATCTATAGAAAAGGTTATCCATACCCTTGTTGAAGCTTTTATTCTGGTGGGTTTAGTGGTGTTTTTGTTTCTTGGCGACTGGCGTTCCACGCTTATTCCAGCCATTGCTGTTCCGGTTTCACTGATTGGTACTTTTGTATTCATGCAGTTCTTCGGGATTACGCTGAACTTAATTACCCTGTTTGCCCTCGTACTGGCCATTGGTGTTGTGGTGGATGATGCGATTGTGGTGATTGAGGCGGTACATGCTAAAATGGAACTCGACAGGCGTTTGTCGGTTCTAAAAGCCACGCAACAGGCGATGAAAGAAATTGGTGGAGCCATCATTGCGATTACTTTTTTAATGGCTTCGGTATTTATTCCGGTGGCGTTTATGTCAGGTCCGGTAGGCATTTTCTATCGCCAGTTTTCCATCACCATGGCCACGGCAATTATCCTTTCTGGCATTGTGGCTTTAACGCTTACACCAGCCCTTTGTGCCATCATGCTTAAAAATCATCATGGTTCACATCAAAAGAAATCCGTCATCGATCGATTCCTGGATAGTTTCAACCGTGGTTTTGCCAAGCTTTCGGGTAAATATGAATGGGTATTAACCCGTGTGGTGACCAGACGACTATTCACTTTTGGGATCCTGATTGCGTTTTGTTTAGGTGTATGGGGCCTTAGCAGCAGCGTTCCTTCAGGTTTTATCCCCAATGAAGATCAGGGGATGGTTTATGCCATTATTCAAACCCCTCCGGGATCAACTTTGGAGCGTACGGATCAGATTGCAGAGAAGCTGCAAAAAATGTGTGAAGACATTGATGGTGTAAAATCTGTTTCTTCATTAGCAGGTTATGAAATTCTTACTGAAGGTACAGGCTCTAACTCCGGTACTTGTTTGATCAACTTAAAAGATTGGAGCGAGCGTAAACATTCGGCTGCCGAGATTATTGAAGAGCTGGAAGAGAAATCAAAGAATATTCCTGGGGCAACCATCGAATTTTTCCAGCCACCAGCGGTTCCGGGTTATGGTGCGGCCGGCGGTTTCGAACTTCGCTTACTCGATAAAGCGGGCAGTGGCGATTACAAAAAAATGGAAACAGTGGGTAATGATTTTGTGAAAGCGCTGAACAAACGCAAGGAGTTATCATCAGTATTTACCTTTTACAGTGCCAGTTTTCCGCAATATATGCTTAATGTTGACAATGACATTGCCCAGCAAAAAGGCGTAAGTATTGATAATGCGATGAACACGCTTTCCACCTTTGTGGGTAGCAATTACGAAACCAGCTTTATCAAGTACGATCGACAGTATAAAGTGATTGTTCAGGCTTTACCACAATACAGGGCATTGCCGGAAGATATTTTAAAACTTTCGGTTAAAAATGACCGGGATGAAATGGTGCCGTTTTCGGCATTCATCAAAATGCAGCGGGTTTACGGTTTATCAGAAATTACGAGGCATAACATGTATAACGCTTCGGAAATCAGCGGACAAAGTGCTCCGGGCTATAGTTCGGGCGAAGCCATCAATGCCATTACGGAAGTTGCGGCGAAGACCTTGCCGAGAGGTTTCGGAATTGATTGGGCAGGTATTTCCAAAGATCAGGTATCCAGGGGAAATGGTGCGATATATATCTTTTTGATTTGTCTGGGATTTGTTTACCTGGTGCTGGCCGCACAATATGAAAGCTTTATTTTGCCGCTTTCGGTTATTCTATCATTACCTGCAGGGATTTTTGGGGCCTTTCTATTCCTGAAAATTCTGGGTCTGGAAAACAACATTTATGCACAGGTAGCAATGGTGATGCTGATTGGTTTACTGGGTAAAAATGCCGTGCTGATTGTAGAGTTTGCTGCGCAGCGGCATAGCCAGGGTTTAAGCATCGTTAAATCTGCCATGGAAGGGGCGATGGTGCGTTTCCGTCCGATTTTAATGACCTCATTTGCTTTCATTGCAGGTTTAATTCCTTTAATGATTGCTTCTGGTCCAGGGAAAATCGGCAACAGAACCATTGGTTCGGCTGCAGCGGGCGGTATGCTTTTTGGAACGATATTCGGCGTGGTGATCATTCCCGGGTTGTACTACATCTTTGGTACCATCGCTGCCAAACACAAACTCATCAAAATAGAAGAAGAACATCCATTAACTGAAGAAGTAGAAGACAATGTTTAAGTTTAATCGATATAAAATTGTGGGTTTGGCGATGCTGTGCGCTTTATATAGTGCCTGCAAAGTGCCTGAATTTGCCCAACGAAATGAAAATAAGAATGTTCCTGCAAGTTTTGGCCAGACTGCCGACACCACCAATACTGGTGCTGTGCAATGGCGTAGCTTTTTTACCGATCCTCATCTGATCAGTTTGATTGATACGGCGTTAAAAAACAATCAGGAACTCAACATCACTTTACAGGAAATCGAGCTTGCTAAAAATGAAATCAAAGCCAGGAAGGGTGAACTTTTACCCACAGTTGGTTACCGCGTAGGTGCAGGCATCGAAAAGGTAGGCCGCTATACCAGTGCAGGGGCCGGTGATGCTTCAACCGAAATTACGCCTGGAAAAGGTGTTCCTGATGTGCTGCCAGATTATGCTTTTGGCTTACAGGCGAACTGGGAGGCCGATATCTGGCATAAACTTCGCAATGCCAGGCAAGCCGCAGTGACCCATTATCTTTCCACCGTTGAAGGTAAGAACTTTGTGGTCACCAATCTGATTGCAGAAATTGCCAATTCTTATTACGAGCTGCTGGCGCAGGATAACCAGCTGGAAATTGTAAAACAGAATATCGCTTTACAAAGCAATGCATTGGAGCTGATGAAAATTCAGAAACAGGCTACCCGTGTCACAGAATTGGCAGTCCGTAAATTTGAAGCGGAGGTTTTAAGTTCTAAAAGTCTGGAATTTGATATTCAACAAAACATCACGGAAACGGAGAACAAGATCAATTTTTTACTGGGTCGTTTCCCTCAGCCAATCATTCGTGATCGCAATGCCTTTAATAACCTGGTTCCACCAACGGTTCAGACCGGCCTGCCCGCACAATTATTGGCCAATCGCCCGGATATTAAACAGGCAGAACTCGATCTAGCCGCTTCGAAACTGGATGTGAAGGTAGCAAAAGCACAATTTTATCCTTCCTTAGGGATTTCAGCAAACATTGGCTACCAGGCTTTCAATCCATCTTATTTACTTCGAACACCTGAGTCGATCATGTATTCCCTGGCTGCAGATTTAGCCGGACCACTGATTAACCGCAATGCGATCAAAGCTTCTTATGCTGCGGCAAATGCGAAACAGTTGCAGGCCGTTTACAATTATGAACGCAGTATTTTGAATGGTTATATTGATGTGGCAAATCAATTGTCGAACATTAGTAATCTACAGAAAAGTTATGATCTTAAATCGAAACAGGTAGCCGCTTTAACGCAGTCGATCGATATTTCAAATGATTTATTTCGTGCAGCCAGGGCAGATTATTTCGAGGTTTTAATGACACAGCGTGATGCTTTGCAATCGAAACTCGAACTGATTGAAACCAAAAAACAGCAATTAAATGCTGTGGTGAATATTTATCATGCATTGGGTGGGGGATGGAATTAATCGTGTTTGCAGGTGTCGCACCGTCATCTCGACGCAATGGAGAAACAGGAAGCTAATTTTTTGAACCAGGTTCTAAGACAGGAGGGGAAACTCCCCTCCTTATTTTCAAGGAGGGGCGGGGGTGGTTGGGCAGGGCGCCTTTTTCAGGGCCGTCATTGCGAAGGAAGCTTTTTCAGTTGTAGCGGCAATCTCTTTTCGGGGGCATCCAATTGTTCCAATGTTATCACAAATCTGTTTTATTTCTGTCGAAAATATCTGTGAGGATATGGAAATTTAATGCGGTCGCTATCCCCCTCTGGAGGGGGCAGGGGGAGGATTAGCACATTTGAGGGGCAAACTCCCCTCCTTATCTTCAAGGAGGGGCGGGGGGTGGTTGATTGAGTTATCTCCTATGCCGGGGAGTAGGGAGCCTTTTTTATGGGCGTCATTGTGAGGCAAGCTTTTCAGCTGTAGCGGCAATCTTCTCTTTTACGAGCGGCATACGATTGTTCCAGTTTTGATCATAATTTGTTCTATTTCTGTCGAAAATATTTGTGAGGATACGGAAATTTAAGACGGTTGCTATCCCCCTCTGGAGGGGGCAGGGGAAGGATTATCTTATTTGATGAAAAACTTCCTTCTTTTTTAAGCGGCCTGGTAATAAATTGAATATCATAATAGGAGTAATGTTCAAAAAAAATATTTTTAGAAAAAAAAGTAAGTTTTGCAACCATTTTCGGATTATAGCGTCATGTAATTAAACCAGACCAAATTCAATTTTATCAACACATGAAACTTAGCCTCTTCACCGCCTTTTTCTTATCGCTTTCGATAGGAATGGCATCTGCACAAAACCACAAAATTCCAGTAATCAAAGCGAGCGCTTTGAGCGTTAATATTAAGGATGATAATGATCCGATAAGGCAAAATGCATGGACTATTGTTCCAGCCGAAAAGCTTGATGTTTACAACACCTCGGCAAAGAAAGTAACCTTCTTCACGGATAAAGAATCCATTTCTTTCAAAATTGACCCGAAGGTTGGGGAGTATAATTTTATTATTCTCGTCAATGGAAAAGATACAGCCAGAACGCAAATCAAATATGACGCGAAAGCGCCAAGCCGAAGACCAATTGCTTATCTGGATACCCTTCGCAAGGCCGAGAAATATAATTACAAAGATAACCGGGAGGTCCCGAAATTCTCTTATCAATCTATGGAAGATCCTAATCTGGTTAAAATCAGGAAAGACTTAAAACTGGATTCCATCGCCGGCAAAGGAAATGAGCTCTCTAAAGTTTTTAACTTATTGCACTGGGTTCATAATTTAGTGAGACACGATGGGAGTAGCAACAATCCATCCCTTCAAAATGCTATCGACCTGATTAAAGTTTGCCGGGAAGAAAATCGTGGCGTTAATTGCAGGATGTTAGCAACGATACTAAACGAATGTTATTTATCATTAGGTATTGCTTCACGCCATATTACCTGTATGCCTAAAGAAACCAAATTTGATGATTGCCATGTCATCAATATGGTTTATAGTAAAGATCTGAAGAAATGGATATGGATAGATCCCACTTTTGATGCTTATGTAATGGACGAAAAAGGTGCGTTGTTAGATGTACAAGAGGTTAGGGAACGATTAATCAAGGGACAACCATTGGTACTCAATGCGGATGCCAACTGGAACCGTTCTACGCTGCAAACTAAAGAATATTATCTTCAGTATTATATGGCGAAAAATCTGTATCGTCTACAAACACCATTAAACAGTGAATATAATTTCGAAACTTCAAAAGCCGGTAAAACTGTAACTTATGTTGAGTTATTGCCCCTGGATGGAATTGTTCAAAGCCCTCAAAAATCAGAATTTACGGGTAAGAATTCAGGGGTGAGGTTCGTTAATTATAAAACCAATAACCCTGATTTGTTCTGGACTAAACCGGAATAATAGTAGGACTGTATCTAAGTTTTCTTTAATAGCCTTTTTAGTTGATATCCTGGAGCACTCGCTATCCTTCCTCTGTAGGGGGCAGGGGGAGGATTATACTAATTGAGGGGCCAACTCCCCTCCTTATTTTCAAGGAGGGGCGGGGGTGGTTGAGTAAGCTATAACGTTATCCTCTTAACTAGATTTTTTCTACGCCTCATCGGCGGCGGGCCTCCTACTTTTCCCTTGATGGAAAAGTAGCAAAAGATCAAGGCTTGGATCTAATGTCGGGTAAAATCGTTAAAGCTTTAATTTCGGCAACACAAGTTCCGATGAAGAATCGGAAAGGACGCGTTGCCTTGGATAGTGGTGGTTCGAAAGTTTTTGCATAAGCTTCAACGTTTTTCCCTCTCCATCATCTCCTATGCCGAGGAGCAGGGTGCCTTTTTCAGGGCCGTCATTGCGAAGGAAGCTTTTTCAGTTGTAGCGGCAATCTCTTTTCGGGGGCATCCAATTGTTCCAATGTTATCACAAATCTGTTTTACTTCTGTCGAAAATATCTGTGAGGATATGGAAATTTAATGCGGTCGCTATCCCCCTCTGGAGGGGGCAGGGGGAGGATTAGCACATTTGAGGGGCAAACTCCCCTCCTTATTTTCAAGGAGGGGCGGGGGTGGTTAATTAAGTTATCTCCTATGCCAGAGCAGTGTGCCTTTTTTATGGGCGTCATTGCGAAGGAAGCTTTTTCAGCTGTAGCGGCAATCTTCTCTTTTACGCGGGAATTAGTTTAACAAGATCCAATAGTTCCACCTGATAAGCAAATGCACTACAGGAGCTACAAATTTAAACATGCCTTAAAATGCAATCATCATGCCTTATGACTAGGATAGGACTGCCATAGGATAGCAATGAAAAATTAATATTTGTGAGCAGGATGTTTTTACGATGTTTTTTATTTGTTGACAAAAAAAACAAAACCCGGGGATGTGGGGCGGGTTATTGCTTTCTAGCAAGTGAGTGTCGCCAGCAGCGGTACTGCAAGGCATATTTTCCGGATTAATGAAACATCAATGCCGGAATAATCTGCATACTCTTCAAACGTAATGTATTGATCTTTACGCTTGCTCAATATCAATCGAAGATTTCGGAGTACCCTTTGCACCTGGGCTAAACTCTTGCCAGTTAAAATACTAACATCTTTCGGATAAATACATACTCTTTTCATGTGAAGTTTGAATTAGACCGCAACAGATCTGGAGGTGCCATAGCCTTCAGCAAAGCTGAAAACTATCCTTCCCAAGCAGTAATAAAAGAAAGACTTGTCAGACAACGAACTAAATATCTCCATTTGTAGTATTCGCATTCGTTATTCTCAACATTTTTCGGACAACCAGTTGAAGGTTAGCAGTGAACTGCTAACCTGATTCCTTTTCAATTGAATAACTTAAGCCGTTTTTAACGACGTCATATCAATTACATAACGGAAACGAACTTCTTCATTCTTTACCTGATCGAAAGCGTCATTGATCTCTTCAATGTTGATCATTTGCACTTCTGGACTAATTCCGTGTTTGGCGCAGAAATCCAATACCTCCTGGGTTTCGACTGTACCGCCAATCAGCGAGCCGCCAATTGTGGTGCTGAGTTTTGCGACTTCCATATTGTTTGTGGCTTGCTTGTAAGGGCCAAGAAGACCAACCGTAACAAATGCACCCCTACGTCTGAGTAATGGCACATAATCATTAACGTCAAATGCATATGGGATAGTTGCCAAGAGAAAATCAAATTTTGCCGCTGCACGCTCCATTTCATCTTTATTTTCAGAAACGATTACCTCGTCTGCACCTAATTCAATTGCTGCTGACCGCTTTTCTTCTTTAGTGGTTATGGCGGTAACTGATGCGCCCATTGCCTTAGCTATTTTGATTGCAATGTGACCCAAGCCACCTATACCAATGATACCAACTTTATGACCGCTTGTCACTCCAAAATGTTTTAGCGGAGAATAGGTGGTTACTCCTGCACATAAGATGGGGGCAGCTGATTTAATATCCAGATTGGTAGGAATGTTCATGACAAACTTTTCTTGGGCAACAAGATTGGTGGCATAACCGCCAAAGGTGTTAAAGTCCGGATCTGGTTTCCAGTAACCATTATAAGTCATGGTTTGGCCATGAGGTCCTTCGCAAAATTGCTCTTCTCCTTCTTTGCAAGGGGCACAGGTTTTGCAAGAGTCTATCATACATCCAACCCCAACAATGTCGCCCTTTTGGAATCGCGTTACCGCGGCGCCTGCTGCGGTAACCTTGCCAATAATCTCATGGCCTGGTACACAAGGGTAGATTGTGTTCTTCCAGTCATTGTTTACCTGATGCAAATCTGAATGGCAAACACCACAATACAAAACCTCAATCAGCACTTCATCGTCTTTGGGTTGATCTCTTTCAAAAGACATCAGCTCAAGTGTTTTGCCGCCAATTAGCGAACCGCTTGCACCATAGCCCTTAGTTTGAATTTTTTCCATAGTAAGCTTTTTTCTAAGGCAACATTTCCCATCAAAAAAAAGTTTGTTCAAAAACAACCACTAGCAGGAATTAAGCGGTTAGTTTTTTACTTTGAAACATTAGGAAAAATTGAGGGCGCCTCAGTATAATTTCACTAATTATTTTCACCATTTGAAATTCCTTGTTCACCTAGTTGCATGCTCTTGGCAAATTTCCTGACCTGTGGGCGTTTAATTCCTATCTTCGAAATGTGCTTTGAGGCATCTCCTACTATAAATGGTGTGGCATTTGAATTTTGAGTTATTTTATCATGTTTAACCAACAATTCGGCTAAGAGCAGAATGCGAAACTGCGTTTATCTTAATTTCAAAATTTAATGGAACGAATGATTGATGTTTTACGCTAGACTTAACCCCTTCAAAGCATTTCGCTGTATTGAGTGCATTGGAGTCTAATAAATATATATAATTATTTATCAATTCCGGAGGAATATTTACGGAATTACCTATCTCAAACCCCTTGATCGTTACGTTAAACAATGTTAAATACCAATTAAGGATTGTTGAACGTCTTATATTTGAAAGTAGCCCTCAAATATATGATGCCAAACTTTACTAAGTATCTATTAATCATTATATCTTTTTTATTAATTCACGATAATATTCAAGCACAAGTTGAGGCAAAACAATCGTCTATTAAGGGCAAAGTGCTTGATGAAGATAAAGTGCTCCTACCGTATCTTTTGGTGAACTTACATCTGGCTAAAGACTCCACTTTGGTTGAATCTGCTCAAACAGATGAAAGTGGTATCTTTCTATTTTCTAAAATACCCTTTGGAACATATTATACTGAGATTGAACTAATAGGGTATGAAAAGAATATTTCATGTGCTTTTACATTGGATACTGGCCGTCTAAATATCAATCTCGGTGAAGTTTTCCTAAAGACGATCATAAAACAGCTGAATACGGTTGATATCAAGGCTAAAAAGCCACCTATTGAAAGCAGGGATGGTAAATTAATCATTAATGTTTCTGCAAGCCCACTAGCAGCAGGAAGTACTGCAATGGAGATTCTATCCAGGGTTCCCGGAGTTGCCTTAGATAATGTAGGTAATGTGAGCTTAAGAGGTAAACCCAGTGTTAGTATCATGATTGACGGGAAGTTGACGCATTTGTCACCGGTTCAACTCGCAAATCTCCTTCGTACTACATCCGGAAATACCATCCAAACGATTGAAATCATTTCGAATCCATCTGCAAAATATGATGCCACTGGTACAGGAGGTATCGTTAACATTATATTAAAAAAGAACACCAGCTTTGGGACCAACGGAACCTTAACCTTTGGTGGTGGAATAGGAAAATATTATAAGTCCGATGCAGGTATAATACTCAATCATCGAAGTAGAGCCTTCAACGTCTTTGGCAATTACAATTACGCCAACAACAAACAATATGAAAACTTATTCCTCATGCGAAGTACTAAGGCTACCAATGATATAACGCTTTTTGATCAAATAGCAAAAGGCGTATCTTCAAGAAAGAACAATAGTTACAAAGCCGGCATCGATTATTTTATCAATGATAACAATACAATTGGATTTATAACAAATGGCTATGTAAATAATTATGATGGAACAAATAAACTTAACACAATCATTGGCAGTCAGCCAGGAAAAATAGATTCTACTGTCATTGGACAAAACTCATTTATAGGTCAATATAAAAGTCAAAGCTATAATCTTAATTATAAATCTGTATTAGACACTGCAGGACAAGAGTTAAATGTCGACCTCGACTTTTCTCAGGTGCGTAATACGGAAAATGCATATTACAACAATGACTTTTACGATGCAGTAGGACTTTCTTTCAGGTTACCCTTTATATTTCGAAACATAACGCCTTCTAAAATAAAGATTTTAACAGGAAAGTTAGATTACGTTCTCCCACTAGCCAATAAAATGAAAGTTGAAGCAGGTATTAAAAGTAGTGATGTAAATACTGATAATGATTTCCGATCCGAACAACGGGTAGGTGAGACGTGGGTAAATAATGAAAGCCAGAGTAATAGGTTTTTCTATAAGGAAAATGTTAACGCTGCTTATGTTAACTTACATAAAGATTTTAACTCCACTAGTCTTCAGATTGGATTGCGTACAGAACTTACGCATACAGAAGGAAAATCTATAACCCTTCAAGAAAAGGTGGTGCGTAATTACATAGACTTTTTTCCTAGCTTATCAATCAATCAAACTTTATCCAAAAATAAAGTAATTAGCATTTCTTATAGCCGGAGGATAGATTGGCCAGATTATCAGTCTCTTAATCCTTTTGTTTACTATGTAGATTTATACACGCTATCTCAGGGAAACCCTGCAATAAAACCGCAATATGCCAATTCGTTTGAAATTAATTATAACCATAAAAAAATGAACATTTCATTTGGGTATATAAAAACCAAAGATGTAATCACTACAACATTATTAACAGACACGGTTAAAAAGACTATTTTGCTATATGAGCAAAATTTAGCCTATAGACGTACATTTAGTGCAACTATTAGCAGACCCATCACCTTAACAGGTTGGTGGACCACGAATAATAACGTTACACTTTATAATAGCTGTTTTGCTAGCCCCGAGTTAATGGGTATGCCATTTAAGAGCGAAAAAACCACCCTCGAACTCAGCACAATTCACACATTCAAATTTAGTTCAACTGTAAATGCAGAATTGTCTGCAAATTATACTTCTAGTCAAGTATATGGAACCTATATAGCAAAGCCTATCTATGGTCTGGATTTAGGAGTCAACAAATCATTCGCAAGCGAAAGAGCTAATATCAAACTTGGTATAAACGATCTTTTTGATCAAAGGCAAATCAAGATTAAAAGTGCAATTCCTGCTCAGGATTATCAGCTTAATCAGAAGCAGGAAAGCAGAATTTTCAGGATAACATTCACCTATCACTTTGGTAGCAATACCATTAAGGCAAACAGGGACAGATCGAATAGTTCTACTTCAGAACAAAGCAGAGTAAAGTCAGGAGGATAGACGACACGCCGGCGGTGTTATCCAGTGGTGCAACGTGGATTTTTGATAGGCCGAAGATTCTATGTTGAAATTTTGTCTTAAAAAACGTAAGAGTAGTAAAAAGCCAATTAGTGGGAATATTAACTTCATGAGGTGCTACAAATTTTACTACTTTCATAAAGCTTTGAAAATAATTTGATTTAAACCCAGGATTTACATCTATATGAAATTAACCCCTCTCATCACATTAGTACTTATTTGTGGTTTTGTAAAAGCTCAAACAAGCATTCAAATCATCACAAAAAATCCATTCAAATTAAAAATTGATCGAGTCGAAGTTTTTGATTTGAGTCAAAAAGAATTTTACGAACTAGAATATAAAGATTCATTAATGATTTCATTTGCTAAATCAAATATTGACTGCTATAATATTCGATATATGATTGGAACAAAGACATTACGTGAACAAATATGGCTCAATCCCGGTAATCCAAAGATAATTGCACATCTTGATAGTGCAAAGCTAACGATAGATACTGTTCTACATTCTGCTTCATATAATGAACTTGTAAATTTTAAAAAGGTTTATAAAGTGCTTTTACAACAGAGAGATACCGTTGGGCTAAATCAAATGTTACTCGAATCCGTTAATAAGAATGTTGATAGTCCATTATCACTTCTATATGGTGATTTATTTCTGAATATAAACCAGAATTCTAAAATTGAACTTTTGAAGCTTAAGCCACTATTACAAAAACAAGGAGATAAGTTTAAATGGTTTTTCTTATATCCGGGAGTTATGGATCGATTGCAAAGCTTATTAACACAAAACATTGTCAACCTATCTAAATATTCATTTTATAATCAAAAGAATCAAAAAATAAAAATTGGCTCCAATAATTCAGCGTTTATTGTTTTAGATTTTTGGTTTTTAACTTGTATTCCTTGCTTAAAAGACCATAAAGAAATAGCAAAAAACATTGGTGAGCTTAAGAAAATGAATGCTGAGCTTATTAGCATCTCTATTGATTCAGATTTACAAAGATGGAAAAATTATCTCAAAAGTAATACTTATAAATGGGGTAACTATTTACAGATAAAACCACTTACCATAACGAATGACTATAATATCAGTAGTTACCCTACCTATTTTGTGCTCAACAGATCAGGGGAGATTATGAGTATAAATCATTCGTTTACCGAAGTGATGAGTTGGTTAACCAGTAGAAAAAAAGACAAATAAAAAATCTTATCATCTATATTATTACATTTAAAATAAACTTAGACATTAACTCAAAACTTACCCCGCTGTTAACAATACGCATCTGAAAGTAAATGCACCAGATAATTGTATGTTGGTCTGCTGCTTATATTTCACTTAATTCTACACTTCAAGCTATTTTCGGAAACCGAATATTTTTATTCATTTTTACCAATCAAGCTTTAAGTCTTTTTAAATGGTTTGAAATGAAAAAATATATAGTCTCATTTTGTATTCTTTTATGGGTTAAAACGTTGCATGCCCAAAACGTTTCAAATCTGAAAGTGCCAATAAAATACGATTATAATAATTCGATACTATCATTATCGATATTAAATCCTTTTCAAACTCCTATTAGGGTAATGGTAACATCTGGAGATTCCATTGTTGACTCTAGGTTTAACAATAGGGTTATATTACTGGCAGCCAAGCAAGATACAATGATAACTGTTAGGGAAATAGAGCATAAGCCATCATTAATATTCAAAGTGTTTTTTGGAGACCCATCAAGAGTGGTGTCATTGAAGCCCATGGCATTACCCTTTCCTAAGAACAGGTCATACAAAGTTTTACAGGGTAACCTTGGTAAATTTTCACATAATTCGATTTCATCTAAATATGCGATTGATTTTAATTTAAGCATCAAAGATACAGTATGTGCAGCAGCAAGTGGCTATGTAATAGGGATAGTTAAGCATAACAATATTGGCGGCAATAACATCAAGTATTATGATTACGCAAACTATATCACGCTCTACCATCCTGATGCTAATCTATTTTCTCAGTATGTACATTTACTTCAAAATGGTGCATTTGTAGAACTCGGTGAATACGTTAAAAAGGGACAAGCAATAGGGCTGGCTGGGGCGACTGGCTTTACTTCAGTACCACATTTACATTTTAATGTTTACAAAGCCAACATAACAGGATGGGAATCAACACCCACCACTTTTGACGATGGATACACGAGTATAGAAATTCGTAGAGGTGAAGTCCTAAGTACAAAAGAATGATATGCGTATTCTAACTGTCTTCAATTTTTATGCACCTGAAAAACTCTATGGATTTTTATTAGTCCATAACGAAACATTTTTTCCCTAAACGAAGGAATAAATATGCGTTACTTAGAACTCAAAAACAGAACTTTAGAGACAATCAAAGTTTAGTGAAGAAGAGGCGAAATGAAGATGTCCTAACTGGAAGCGGCGGAAGAAAAAACTTGGCACCAGCTTATACTGTCGATCAAGTGCCAGCGTTGTTACATGCAGCGAATGCGGTCCAGGAAACTATTGCGCTATGAACTTTAGTTGTTTATTAGTTGAATAAAACCAATACCGCTTGGAATATGATTCTTAGCTTCATATTAAAATGGAAAAGATGATGAAAAGATTATTAATTGTAATTGCCATTTTATCCTCAATACATGCTTGGGCCCAACAAGGTATTAAATTTGAGGAAACATTGAACTGGGAACAAATTAAAGCTAAAGCTAAAAAAGAAAATAGTTACATATTTATTGATGCTTATGCTACATGGTGTGTCCCATGTAAAGAAATGTCTGCAAAAATCTTCTCAAAACAAGAAATCGGGGACTTTTACAATAAAAACTTTATTAACGTAGCCATCCAATTCGATAGAAAAAGTACAGACAATAAGCGTATCAAGGAATGGTATAATGATGCGAAAAAAATCAAGGATAATTTTAAAATATTAGCATATCCAACTTACCTTTATTTTAATCCCAATGGCGAGTTAGTTTATAAAATAGTCGGGGCAAATTATGATCCTACCTCATTTTTAGAAAACACTAAACTAGCGCTTGACACAAAGACTCAGTATCCGACTTTAAAGGATCAATTTGTCAATGGAAAAAGAGATACAGCTTTTCTTGCAACTTTAATTAAAGCAGGAATTAATTCGTCTGACATGAAATCTCTGCCAACCTTTATAAATTCTTATCTCAAGAGCCAAACTAATCTTCTTACGAAGCAGAATATTATTTACATATTCTATGGGACGCAAAGTACAACAGATTTTGGATTCGAAACTTTGCAGAAACATTCCGAAGCAATTGATTCAGTGATAGGTAAAGGGTTTTCAAGAAAAACCGTAAATCGCTTAATATTCAATGAAACGGTTTTCCCGATGTTAAAGACTAATGCAGTTATAAAAAATTATGGCGGAGGTATGATTGATTATCAAGGCGATTTAAATAAAAGTGTAGATTGGCAAACGGTAAGTAATCTTGTGAAAAATAAGTTCCCTGATAGGTTAGAAGAAGTAAACAGGTTTTCTAAAACATTATATTACCAATGGGCTGAAGATTGGACGAAATATGCTGAGGTTGTGTCGGAATACCTGGAAAAAAAACCTAATCAACTAAATCCTGATGAACTCTCCGATTATACTGAAGTTCTATTTCAATTCAGTAATGATAGCAGTCAACTGCAAAAAGCGGAAAGCTGGTCTAAACTCTCGATGGCATCTAAGGGAACTGACCCTATTCGGTACAAGGTAATAAATACAAGGCTCCTGTACAAAAACGGTAAGAAAGCTGAAGCAATCACTCAAATGCAAAGTGTAATTGATAGTTTAGGACAAACCTCTGGTCAGCTTGTAGATGAGGTTAACAAAATGAAGAATAACGAAAAAACATGGTTTTAGGCTCTTGAAAGCATATAAAAGATATTTTATTTTGATATTAATGTAGACCTGCTGATAATCAGAAAGCGAAAAGTAACGTACAGAGGAACCAGGCTGATCGCTAATCAGTCAAATATCAAAGGCGCATTGTTGCCAACTGCGCTATAAAAATAAAATATTATAACTTGAACAGATTTCGATAGAAAAACAGCTTCCCATTTTAGATATGTTGTCTCAAAAATCGAATCTCTACGCAAATCCTTAAGAAAACAAATCGCATTTGGAAAAATAAATGAATGCAACCTCAAATGACTAATTTTCGTCACAATTTTATGAAACGAATTTTAATAGTAATTATACTATTCACACCATGGATAGCAAAAGCTCAGAATGAAAAATCATTGATGGCCGATAGCGTAAGAGCTTACTTAGATAGCAGCTTGAATATAATTAGAAAGCATTCTCTGAATACTAAAATAAACTGGAATGATTTACGTTCAAATGTGTATTCAAAAGCAGTTGGAGCAAATCGTTATGAAGATATTTTACATCTGTATCCCTATATATTCGAGCAAATTGATGATCATCACGGTAGTTTAAAATTTAGAGGCAAAACCTATAGTTGGAATAAAAAGGCAGTTAACCCTGTAAACAACACTATAGCCACTGCTACAAAAAAGTATCAATCTGTTCATGCAGAAAATATTACTAAAGATATTGCCTACATTTTAATTCCTGGAAATACCGATTTCAGAGGGAAGCAAATGGATAGCATTGCTAAAGAAATTAAAAATGCCATATCCAAAATCAATAACCAGGATATCAAAGGGTGGGTTATTGATCTGAGAGTAAATACCGGAGGCAACATGTATCCCATGATCGCGGGTTTAAGCGATTTAATTGGAGAAGGGAAAGTTGGTGGATTCCTCACCTCCACTAACGAGCCTGATGGAGCGTGGATTATTAAAAATGGCAGCTTTTATGTTGATTCAGTTAAGGTTTCACCAATAAAATATAGCGGCTATCCAATTAAAAAAGATATACCTGTGGCGCTTCTAATTAGTGGGAATACTGCAAGTTCGGGTGAAATGACCGCCATCTCTTTCATTGGCCGAAGGAAGTCGGTTATTATTGGCGAACAAAGTGGCGGTTACACGACGAGTAATTTAGGCTTTAAATTAAATGAGTATTCAGGCCTCAATTTAGCTGTAGATTATGCAGCAGATCGTAATGGAAAAATTTATCCTAAGTATCTAATACCAGATTACAAAGTTCTTAATGGTGATGACTTCGAAAACCTGAATAATGATTTAAAAATCAAAAAAGCCTTAATTTGGCTCAGAAAGAATAAATAATTCTAAAATTAGGTATCTGAATGTTTACAAATTAAAATCAAAATATTAACTCATCGCAGCCTAAAAAATAGAGCCATTATGAAGTTGCTTTTTATGATATTGAATTCCCTGTTGTTTATCATATCAATTATAATAATATGTACTGAAAAAAATTATTATGTTTTTTTCTTATCAGGTGCTACACTTCTAAATTTTTGGTACTATTACCATCAATATAAAAATGTCAAAAAAAAGGCTTTCAATTCTACAGATGAAAAAAAGGAAGCGTCTAGCTACTTATCTATGAGAAGATAATAAGTATTTGTCTCAAAAAACGAACAAGTAAATAGGCGTTACTTGGAACTCATAAACAGAACCTGAAGATTTCTACTTATTTCATCAGGTATTTTTAACTATTAGTTGAAAGCAGGGAAATAGTCTTTCATGGTAAGTAGTGTTGGTTACCGCACTATTACGGCCGAGATCATGGTGCCTATCATGAACATATTGACCTTTACACTCCATGAAGTGCCCGGGATTTCGTGGAAGTGATCATTCATACCGGATACCAAAAATTGAATAAAGAGCGCAGTGTAGATTCTTTTGTACAACTTGATCGGAACGGCAATTTAGTCCAGATATTTTAAGCCGACCGGGAGCTGTTGCCAATGGCGTGAGTGTTGACAGGCGTTATGCGTGATGATGTGGAGCCTCTCTTCCATCATTCATCTGTGAAGATAACCTGACAGATTTGTATCTTGTTCGGGTAGGCTATAGCAATTTATTCCCTCAGCTATACCATCTTCCTAGCCTATTGCTGTCCCAAAGCAGGATATTTGCTTGGGTTTACGTTTCCCAATAGCGAAGCATGGTGGGAGCAGACCTGAAGCATGGTAGAAGCAGGGTGCAGGCAGGCATAGCCGAAACACGGACTGCACACGGACTTGAGTCGGACTTGATACGGATTGGTTTGCTGGAAATAAATGGAAAATGGGTATATTGGATTGATCAATCCCTGGATTAAACCAAATATACAGAATTATGGCTACATTAAATGGGATTGTTAGATTTTCCGGACAAGTGGGAGATTTTATTTTTTACCGAAGGGATAAAAAAGACGTTGTGAGAAGCAAAGCGCTTACGCATCAACTTTCTGAAAACAGTAAAAAAAGCGCTAAAGACTTTGGCGAGGCCAGTAGAAATGCGGCTTATATCCGTAAAGCCTTTGCAGCCATGGTAAAAGATTATGGCACCGGCGATCTCACCACCCGCTTAACGAAAAGAATGCATGCCGTTTTTAAAGGTATTCCTGCTGCCCATGCAGGCCATAAGAAAATCTCCGATGGCAATCTTAAACTTATGGAAGGTTTTGAATTTAATGCCTATACCAGCCTGGGCAGCCTGCTGCTGCAAATGCCTAAAATTACCTTGCAGGACAATAATCTTATAGGTTTGCGGGTACCGAAACTCGCAGCCGGGCATTTTGTGAAAGCCATGCACCGATCTGATGCTTTTATGTTACAGGTAATCGTATTTAACCTCGATTTAAAAACCGGCCATTACGAAATTTTAAAAGTGAATGATCTTAAAGTATCACTCGATCTGGCAGAATTTCCAGGAGCTAAAGTGGCTATACCCATCGAAATGGAAGGCGAAAGGGCTGTTTTTGTAGCACTTGGGATTTCCTATCTGCGTGATGGACACCGCAAAGAAGACCGCAGGTATTTTGCCTGCCAGATTTTAAAGTGTATGCATTTAAAGGATGGGGTAGAAGTGGAGTTTATTGAGCCATTGAAGGAAGCGGCTATAACGGTTGAGGCGGAAGAAATGGGATTGAGTTGGGAGATGGGGGAAAGAGAATGATTGAATGATCAAATGAGAGAGTGAATGAATAAATTTCGAGTGGATGATTGAGTAGTTATGAACTTTAATTCGGTTAGTTATATGGTGTACGGGAACCCGTAAAAATCGATTATTTAAATTTAATATTTTTGATTGCAATAAGTAGTATTGTACAATAACCGCTTATTTCTAAATTCGCTGCTAATATATATAACGCTTTCCATTTATGAACAACGCTCCCTTTCAAAACTTGCTTAGCCAAGTTAATAACCTCTTTGCCCGTTACGAAAAAGTAAATGAATTAACTGGTGACAACTTTAACGTTTTTAGAATACTCAAACTCGAATCATCTGAAGTAAGAATGCATTCAGCATTTTTAGCTGAACTACTGAATCCTAAAGGCAGTCATGGACAAAAGGATATTTTCTTAAAATTGTTTATAGATATGTTTTGCTATAAAGGTAGGCAATTCGACACGCAGAGTGCTGAGGTAGTTGTAGAGAAATATATAGGTACGGTTAATTATGATGATCCTGAGGGGGGGAAGAATTGATATTTATATCAAAGATAAATCTAATAATTTCATCACTATTGAAAATAAGATTTACGCCGGAGACCAGGATGGACAGTTAGCCCGCTATCACAGGCATGCAACACATTCAGACTTATTTTACCTTACTTTGGAAGGGGGAATGCCATCGGACAAAAGCCGAAAAGGCCTCAAGGAAGATGAAGATTTTAAATGTATTTCTTATAAAGAAAACGTAATTAATTGGCTAGAGGCATGTAGAAAAGAAGTTGCTATTATTCCGATAGTTCGGGAGGCAATTAGTCATTATATTAACCTTATTAAATATCTAACCAATCAAACTACTAACCATAATATGGAACAGGAATTAACTGCACTAACAAAAACTAATTTTAAGGCGGCTTTTGCAATAGCTGGCAATTTAAACCACGCTATCAAAGAGATGGTAAGTGATTTCGGCGAAGAGATGATTGCCGTTTTAAGAGATAAAGGAATAGTATGTGATTACAACATCGATTTTGGAAAAAACTATACTGGTATTTATTTGGGAAAAGAAGAATGGAAATATGTTAGAATAGGTTTTCAATTTTGGGCTAAAAACCATAATTTGATTTTTGGTCTTACCATTAATGGAACAGACAATTGGAGCCGCCCAATAGAAATTCCAATCGAGTTGCAGGAAAAATTGAAAAAATTGCCAAATACTGAAAAACGAAATAATGGTTGGTGGCCTTGGTACAATTTTATGGAACAGCCGTATAGCGATTGGAGTAAAGCTGAAGCTTATGAAGCAATTTCAGATGGGCGTATGCGTAAAATCTTTCTTGAAAAAATTGATATGCTCTTAGAAATGACGAAAGGAATTGAACTTTAATTGAGTATTGTTGGTGCTCTGATAGACTATTAGTAGTTGTTAGGTCATTCCAAAATAAAATTGACTTTTGCTTGCTGATACAAACATTATGCTATCCCCATTTTTAAAAATAACTGGCGGGAGGAAAATCGAATTTATTGGTTGTAATTCTTTTCAATCAATGCAATTACTTTAGGAACATATTCCTAAATTAGCATCCATTAGCCTTATGACGGAAGAGATCACAGCAGCATTAATAAAATTCAGAGACGAGCGAGACTGGGCACAGTTTCACAATCCAAAAGATTTGGCACTTGCACTCAATATAGAGGCAGCCGAACTATTGGAGTTATTTCTTTGGAAAAAGGCGGAGGATGCAAATTTGGATAAGATAAAAGAAGAATTGGCTGATGTTTTTTCTTATGCCTTGCTGCTTGCCGAAAAGTACAATCTTGATGTAAATCAGATTATTCTTGATAAAATAAAATCAAATAACGCTAAGTATCCTGTCGATAAAGCTAAAGGGACGGCTAAAAAATACAACGAACTATGAGCATGTCGTTCGATCTTTCGATAGACGTTTCTGAGCCTTACGATTTTAACAAACAGAGTTTAATTAAAATTCAGCAAAACCCCTGGGTTAAAAACCAATGGCCATTGGTTTATTTTATTCGCAATGAATCGATTGCTGAAGCCTATGTTGGCGAATCTACAAATGCCTATAGCCGTATTTCAAATCACTTAGCTAATCCTGCCAAGGCATCGGTATTTAATAAGATTTCGATTATAGGTAGCGATAAGTTTAATAAATCTGCCACATTAGATATCGAGTCTAGCCTGATACAATATATTGCGGCTGAGGGTACTTATAAGCTACAAAATGGTAATTCTGGATTGGTTAACCACAATTATTACCAACAGGATTTATATAAGGATTTATTTAAAGAGATCTGGAAGAAGCTGATTGAAAAGAAAGTTGTAAGCAAATCACTCAAAGAGGTTGAGAATTCTGAACTTTTCAAATACTCACCTTACAAATCGTTAAACGAGGATCAGTATAATTCCGTATTAGAAATTCTGGATGGATTAACTCAAAACAGCAGCAATAGTATTTTTGTAAGAGGTAGCGCGGGTACTGGCAAAACTGTTGTGGCAACCTATCTTATCAAACTATTGGCAACCGATATACGCACATTACCTATTGAAGAATTTAATGATGATGAACTCAGAGAAGTTAATTATATTAAAGATTTTCAATTTAAGTACCCGAATGCCAAAATTGGCTTAGTGGTTGCCATGACCTCTTTGCGTGAATCCCTGCAACTAGTATTTAAGCATGTTCCAGGCTTAAAATCATCTATGGTGGTGAGCCCATCTGATACTTTTAAAAACAAGGAAAAGTATGATCTGCTTATTGTAGATGAAGCACACCGTTTGCGCCAATACAAAAATATTAGTTGGATGGGGGCATTTAAGCAGAACAACCAAAAACTTGGTTTAGGTGATGATGGAAATGAGCTTGATTGGATTATGGCTAATAGCAGAAATCAAATTTTCTTTTACGATGAAGCACAGTCTGTAAAACCATCCGATATTGCAGAAAAGCATTTCTCTGCACTTATACAAGATCATCGGACCCTTAGATTGCAACTTAATTCGCAAATGCGGGTGCAGGGCGGTGACAATTACATCAAATTTGTTGATGATTTATTGAATCTCAATTGTAAAAGCCAATCGATTTATCAATCTGAGACTTACGATTTACGCTATTTCGATTCCTTAACCGATTTATATGCTGAATTAGGAGAAAAGGAACAGCACTATGAACTTTGTAGAATGGTTGCTGGTTACAGTTGGCCTTGGTTATCGAAAAATGATAAGACTGCCATCGATATTGAAATTGAGCAACTTTCTTTTCAATGGAACCAGACTGACAAAGATTGGGTAAACTCACCGAATGCATTCAAAGAAATTGGCTGTATCCATACCACACAAGGATATGATTTAAATTATACTGGAGTTATTTTTGGAAAAGAGATTGACTACAATCCTAACACCGATGAGATTGTAGTTGACGCAAAGCAATATTTTGATATCAACGGCAAAAAGGGGATAGCGAGTCCAGCTGATTTAAAAGCTTATATTATTAATATTTATAAAACAATTCTTTACCGTGGTATAAAAGGCAGTTTTGTATATGCTTGTAATCCAAACCTCGCAAAATACCTCAAACAGCATATTCCATCTTTTAAGAAAGAAGCTGCTTTAAGGATTATTCCTTTTGATCAGGTAAAGCCTTATGTAAACGCTTTACCATTGGTAGATATTACCGCTGCTGCGGGTAATTTTAGCGATCTACAAGTTCATGAAGATTTTGAATGGATAGAATTGCCATTTAATGTAATCCCTAAAGAAGACTATTTTGTTTGCAAAGTTGTTGGAGATTCGATGAATAAACGAATTCCAAATGGTGCGTATTGCCTCTTTAAACAAGATTTCGGTGGTACCCGAAATGGTAAAATCGTCCTGGTTAAAAGCACCGCTATTCAAGATGCGGATTTTGGCTCTGGTTACACCGTTAAAGAATACCAAAGCGAAAAAATTATTACCGAAGAAAATTGGCAACATACTGCCATCAATTTACTCCCACTTTCGGATGATTTGGATTATGAGCCTATTCGATTAATGGAGGATGAGTTAACCGACTTTAAAGTTGTCGGGGTTTTTGAGAGGGTGTTGATCTGAATTATCAATCAAAGCTAAAAAAAGCTTAAGATTGATTCATTAATGTTCTCATAATCCGATGTATACACTACGGTTTCCCGTAAAAAAAAGTTAGTAATTAATATTTATTTTTATTCAAAATTTGATTCTATTGTTAGAATTGTTAGAAGTTGTTAACATTAATTTTTATTCTCTAACGATTGATTTATAGTTACTTAGTAAATTTTGATAAAATATCTGACAGTATAGTGATAGATTATTAATAGCAATGGCGCTGATTGTTAACAACTTGCGTCAAACTAATTATGCAGTTTTATTTAAATTTGTGTTTGAAGTCAGACAAGATTTTATTTGGTTTGGTAAAATAAAAAGCTCAGGAAACTTCGACATATCCTGAGCCTTATAAACTTTATCATTCGTACTAAAGGGAATTAGAAACGAATATTGAGATAGCCTCGTTATTTAGAATGCACAAAAGTATCATTATTATACTTTTCCGCACTACAAAATCGTATTCTTTTTTCTCCTTATACCTAGGGGATACCAGCCTTGCAAATTTCTGGAAGTAATTAATTTGTTCAATTTTTTTGAACACTAATCCCTATTATTTTAATTTTTTAGCATGGCTACAAACGGTAAACCTGGCGATAAACGCCGACACGGAGCGGTAAAAGATCGCTCTCAAACTTTCAATCCAAAAACTGAGCAATGGGTAAAGAGAGACTTTGAAACAGGAAAATTTATGGATGTAAAACAAGATGGAACACCCTTTAGAGGTGGTAGAGGGGAGAAGGGATAAAATGAGCGATAGATTTAAACAAAGACAACAATATTTCAATGCTAAGAGCAATATAAATTATGTTAGTGTTAAAAAATTAATGATTCTCATTGAAGACCATCCTTATTTAGAAGATATAAAAAAGGTATTCAATATTGATAGCATATATAATGATCAAATTGTGGTTGAAAACATAGGGAATTTATATAATACAATTGCCGCAATTAAAAGAGATTACAAGTGCTTTACACTAAAAGCACATAGTAGAAACGTGTTCTTCACTCGTGGTAAAGTTAAAGTTGATGGTATTAGAGATCGTCATCCTCTAATTTTTAATTTTATTGAAGCAGTCGACGGTGATGGAGTTTTAATAAATGATTTTAAAGGATATTCAGTATATGATTCTAAGAATAAATACTTTGATGATTTTTCGATGGCTAAATATGCTAATATGCTTTTCGACAATAGTCTTGATGAACTAACAGAGATCAATTTGGATTATTTTAGAAAAATAGCAAGTTCCTCAAGTCATTTTGATAAGCACAAAAGTTATCGATTCGTGATGCATGAAAACCAGTGTTTTTTGAGAGGGATAACCTCACTTGGCTATAAGGAGTATGGAGTAGATTTTGCATTTGTCGCCAGCGTTTTGATGTTAAATAAGCATATGAAAAATAATATCGGAAATAACTACAGCATCACTTTTGCAGCGTTATGCGAATCAAAACTCGAAATGATTATTGCAAGTAACGTGTCAAAAAAAGCAGGTGATTTTGGTACTGTTAGCTCTGCAATTTCAGTTAAAACAAATGATTTAGGTGGCGGTGCTCTGACTTTTACTAATATTATTAGACTTGACGTAAAAGGTGAGGGAGTTTATCTTTACCCAAATAATAGGGAAGTATCTAGAAAAAATATAACAATTAATCATGGAAATACTGGCGTGAAGACTGCATTAAGACAAATTAGCAATTCAGAAGATTTTTACGATTATATAGATTATTTCATTAATGAGCTTGTCGCAGTAAAAACTATTAACACACCAGAAGATTTAAGAAAACGGATTCTAGTGAAAATCTCTCATCCTACTAGTTCGCTTAAAACAGTTTCCAAAGAATTGAAAGATCTATTTAAGAATCCAATAAAAGATGTTATTGAAGATTTTTCAAAGTTTTTGGTAATGTGTAAAAAGGCCGAACAATTAGAGATAGACTATGATCTTAAAGAAAAATTGAGAGTTATAATCTCGGATGTTATTCTAAACAAATAGAAAGCATTGACCTCAATTTAAGAAATTATATAATTAATGAAGATTAGCCAAATTTATCAACTTGATAAGGTTCAAGCACAATTGGACTTTGTCGATATTACTCCTTCTAGCGATACACCATTGTTTATCGATCCTTTCTTTCTTGGTAAAAAACAGGATAATTGGTCTATAGAGGCAACGCTCACTCTTAGGAGTTTTTTTCAAAAAGTAATAGATTTAATTCGTAATGATAGGGCTGATGATGCTAAAGATTTGTTCGCTCATTTGCATGAACCAAATTCAACATGTCTAGGTATGTCAGTTGGTAACCCACGAGGTCGTGGTGTTGGTGATGAAGACACTAGCAACATCTATGAGAGCTTATTGAAAAGCAAAGCGATTCAAACAGGACTCATCCAGGATATCGAAGATAGCGTTCTTTTCGTTGATAATTTTGGAAAGGACAAGTTGTCCGACATGGCCACCAATATTATTGCATGGCATTTAATTGTATACACTCAAAACCAATGCCTTCTGCATGGTATACCTCTTACTCAAAATGTTGCTTCAAGTTTTTTTTGGAATAGAAATACAACTGAATGGGAAGCAGTCTACACCGAGATGCTTGTAGTAAACGACAAGAAAATACTTTTGGTACCGAAAGGAATTGTTTCTTACAGTAAAAATTATTCACCTGATAAATATTACAATCATTTTGTTCTTAATTTCTTACAGCATGAACATCTCAAGTTAAATAGTGCACTTATTCAGCATCGAAAGGATGGAACTCCATATGTAACTAAAGACAGTCTGAAAGAACTTAATCCTCAATCTAAGGATTTTTTAAGACGTTTTACTCAGGAGCACCCAGAGGTGTTAAAGCAATTTAAAGATGATACAGAAAGCACTTCTCTGCTAGACATAGAAATGCAAGATTTAGATATTAGAGCTATAATACCTCAGCTGATTGACCAGCTAATTAATATTCCCTCAGGGCCACAATATGCTACTGCTTTTCATAATTTAATTATTGGTATATTAGAGATTATTTTTTACCCCAACTTAATCAATCCTGTCAAGGAGTTAGAAATTCATGATGGAAGAAAACGGATTGATATTTGTTTCGACAATGCGGCTAAAGGAGGCATATTTCATCGCATTGAACATAATCTTCGAATACCATGCGGTTATATTTTCGTAGAATGCAAAAATTATAGTCGTGATATCGTGAACCCTGAACTTGATCAAATCGCTGGCAGGTTCTCCCGAAGGCGTGGAAAGGTTGGTTTTATTATATGCCGAACGATAGATAATCTTCAATTATTTATCAATCGTTGCCGAGACACATATCGAGATGATCGTGGACTTATTATACCTCTTGTGGATAATGATATAATCGAACTGCTGAATAACCACAATAATTGGAATTCTAATTTTTCGGAAAGATATCTGTCTGATCGAGTGCGCTTAATTACTGCAACATAGGAAATATATTAATTCTATGCATATATCATGGACAAGCTGAATAGTATTACTTATGTAGCATATCATTCTTAGCTAAATGTTCTTTTTGTGATAAACTAGGAATGTGACATTACTAGTTAGTTTAACTTTTCCACTATTAAATAAAAGCCGAAACTTTCAATCCTTTTGCTTGTCAAATACGAGAGTGCATAACCTTTTATGGAAATCATCTATTTCTCAATATCTCGACCTTCTCTCTTTCACTAGCTAATAATCTTTCGTACAATTCTTTATTAGCCTCTAATGCTTCTATAAGTTTATCTAATGGATTAAAATTTGGTTGGTAATTAAATAGAGAACCATTGTCATGATTGGTAACAGTATTACCAATAATATTAAAAACGGCTTCTTCACTGAAGTTTTTTATAGAAGCAGTTGTTAACCCTAAAACTTTCGCCACTTTCTCTAACGTAGAATCTTCAATTACCTCACGTTGTTCCAATTTGCTAATGGCTTGTTGACTAATACCCAGCTCGGCATCAAGCGCTTCCTGTTTCATTCCACGCAGCTCGCGAATGCGGTTAATTTTTCTACTTAAATAAGTACGGTTTTTCCTTCGCTTTAAAATTTCTGGTAAGCTCATGTTATTTCACATCGACAGACAGGCTTTGCCATTGGTTCGTAGTCAGGCGCAACCCGAGTTGTGGTATTTATTGGAAGCAGAGATGGATGCGGAGGTGGTTGCATTTTTTTGTGAATTTAGATGTAAAATTCAGGTCCCCAAGGATTATTACGAGAAACATTTTGAAAGGTATGTCAGGCAATTGGAAACTTATTATGAGTTGGAAAGGCGGTAGGCGTTTCAACCACGAGGCGTAAAATTATTGTTATCGGTCTTTTCGTGATCAGTACTAACCGTTTTTTAGGCCTTTGGATTGGAGCGATAGCCGCATTGAAGGTTGCAGGTAGACCTATTCCATAATTCAAGCCAGTTGCTGCAGTGTTCAGCAGGGTTGGATCCCTGGTGTGGAGACCTAATTGTTCAAAAAATTACCTTGTGTTCACGATATCACACTTAAATAGCCTTATTTTTGCGGTTCGAAAAAAGAACATGAATAATCAAGATACCATTATTGCATTATCAACACCCTCAGGATCTGGTGCCATTGGCGTGATTCGTTTGTCGGGCCCGGATGCGATTTCACTAACCAACGCTGTTTTTGCCGGGAAGGATTTGACGCAACAGACCTCTCATACCTTGCATTTTGGCCTGATCAAAGATGGAGATCACATTGTTGATGAAGTGGTGGCCGGATTATTTGTTGCGCCAAAATCGTATACCAAAGAAAATGTGGTGGAAATTTCCTGCCACGGATCCAACTATATTATCCAGCAGATTATCAATCTATTGATCAGCAAAGGAGCGAGGGCTGCCAAGCCAGGAGAATTTACGCTGCGGGCATTTCTGAATGGGGCTTTCGACTTAAGTCAGGCAGAAGCGGTTGCCGATCTTATTGCATCCAATTCCAAAGCATCTCATGATGTGGCCATGCAGCAGATGCGTGGTGGTTTTGCCAATGAGCTGAAGGCTTTACGGGAACAGCTGATCCATTTTGCTTCGATGATTGAGTTAGAACTCGATTTTGCGGAGGAAGATGTTGAGTTTGCCAATCGTGAACAACTGACCAACCTGGTAAATAAGATCAACCATGTGCTGCGTCGCCTGATTTCGTCTTTTGAAATGGGTAACGTGATTAAAAATGGTGTTCCGATTGTAATTGCCGGCAAGCCAAATGTAGGTAAATCGACCTTACTGAATGCCTTGTTAAATGAAGAGCGGGCAATTGTTTCTGACATTGCCGGCACCACCCGCGATACCATTGAAGATGAACTGACCATCGGTGGCATTGTTTTTCGTTTTATCGATACGGCAGGTATCCGCGATACCGCAGACATTATTGAAGCGCTGGGTGTAGAACGCACCCTGGAAAAGATGAAGCAGGCCAAACTGATCATCTATATGGCCGATGCAGCGCAAAGCATCGCTGAAATAGAAGAACAGGTGAGGGGATTGGCTCAACTGGAGATTCCTTACCTGATTTTGGTAAACAAGGCGGATTTGATTTCTGTAGCGCAACGGGAAGCTTTTAAAGATTTAAACGTGGTATTTATTTCTGCCAAAGAAAAACAAGGCATCGATGCCCTTAAAGATACTTTATTGGAACAGGTTAATCTGCACCACATCAATACCAGCGAAACTTTGGTCACCAATATTCGCCATGTAGAAGCGCTGAAACAAACCGAGAATGCTTTACAGCGGGTGCTGGATAATGTTGATAATCCGGTGACTTCGGATTTTCTGGCCATGGATATTAAACAGGCACTTCATTACCTGGGCGAAATAACTGGAACGGTAACGACTGATGATCTACTGGAGAATATATTTACGAAGTTTTGTATTGGTAAATAGTTAGGACAATTCAAGCATAACTGCGACAAGTTATGACAGCTAAATCGCTAATTATTAATTAATTAGTGATTTTTTTTATTTCTGATATTTTGCTACTTAGCACAGTTTTGCATAAATTTGGTACATATATCGTTACGTTTTAAAAGTTTAAACTTTATATCTGCGTTGTATGTTTAATGTGAGAAATTAGTCAACAAAACGATATAAATGCATACAAAATGATATAAAACGATACACTTTTTGGAGAAATTATGTCTAGTAAAATCAGGATAAAGAGAATTTGTGCCCAATGCCAGCAAGACTTTGTTGCAAAAACGACAGTTACCAAATTTTGCGGTATTGATTGTAATAGAAAATATTACAAGGCCGTCTCCAAAGCTCAAAAAATTAATCAAAGCGAGCTGGAGACTTTAGGGTTTAAGCAAACTCTAAGGTCAATGGTTGTAGAAAAAGATTTCTTAAGTGTAGCTGAGGCTGCAATTATGATAGGCTGTTCTAAGGCGGCAATTTACAAGATGATCAAGTTAGAGAGATTGAAAGCAGCTAATTTTCTCGGACATCTTATTAGGATTCGACGACAGGATATATTGGAGATGTTTGATAGCCCTTCCCCAATTCCCATAGATGTAGTAAAAAAAATCCAAGAGGTATCATTACCGGATACTCGGAAGAAACTTGATAGTGCGGATTTTTATGGGATTGATGAACTCATGCTTCTCTTCAATAAAAGCCGCACTGCAATATATACGGCCTTTGCAAGAGCCCGTATTTCTAAAATCAAGATCGGAAAAGAAGTTTACTTTGAAAAAGATGCTTCAAATAAATTACTGAAAAAATATCAAGAACCTAGGCAATCTGATCTTGAGAAAGAACGATTAAATAATCAGAAACTTTCTGAGCAAAGTTTGAATGCCTCCCAATGTTATTCTATAGATGAGTGTGTAAAAATATTCGGAAAGGATAGATCACTTCTTTATGGAATTTTCAATAGACGGTTGGTGCCCAAGATCAGGGACGGTCACAATGTGCTCTTATCAAAAAAAGCAATAGATCGACTTTACAAGACGTTTAAGAAAGAAGGCAAAATATAAATTAATGAAGAGTGAATACGTTTGATGAGTAAAATGACTTAATTATTTTTAATCTAATTTTTCTAGCCATGTCTAAAGTAAAAATTCGCAAACGGCCATTAAAGGATAATAGACACTCCCTATATTTGGACTACTATCCGCCTTTGAGGCATCCTAAAACTGGGAAATTGATAAGAAGGGAAAATCTTAAACTTTATATTTATGATAAGCCAAAGAATGATTATCACAAAAAGCATAACAAAGAAACTTTGCTTTTGGCAGAACATGTTAGATGTAATCGTCAGTTAGATGTTCAGAATAGGAGGTTTGGGTTTCTCTCGGATGATGCACGGGATGCGGATTTTATTGAGTTCTTTAAAGAATTCAACAGAAAGAAACAGACTTCACTGTCCGATCAGGCAGCAATGTCTGTAAAATACTTTCAGGCTTTTGCTGGAGAAACGCTTAAGTTCAGTGATTTGGACGAGTTTTTCTGCGAGGATTATAAGTCTTTTTTGCTCAGCGGACCGGGAATTAGTAGGAGGGGGCGCCCAATTAGTCGCAATACCGCTGTGAGCTATTTTGCAAAGTTTAGAACCGCATTGAAAGAAGTTTACAGGAGAAATTTGATTACAGAAGATTTATATTCTAAAGTTGATGCTGTTAATCCCAAAGAAACCCATCGAGAGCGACTCGAAATAGATGAACTGCAGGTCTTGGTCAAAACCCCTGCAAAATCGGATTTAATGAAACGTGCTTGCCTCTTTTCAGCTTTAACTGGACTTAGGTTTTCTGATATACAGACACTTAGGTGGAATGAAGTGAGAGGCTACAAAGGAAAATATAGTCTCCAGTATTTTCAGGAGAAAACAGAAGCCGCTGAAACATTGCCGATATCCGATCAGGCTGTAGAACTTATGGGGGTAAAGAAAAAAGATTCGGACTTGGTTTTTCAGGATTTAATTTATCATCAGTTGAAGGATTTTTTAAAAAAATGGCTTGATAACGCCGGAATTAAGAAAAACATTACATTTCACAGTTTTCGACATACTTATGCTACCTTACAAATAGAAATGGGTACTGATATATATACCGTTTCAAAAATGCTGGGACATAAAAGTATTAAGACCACGGAAATTTATGCAAAAGTTGTGGATAGGAAAAAAATTGAAGCCACCAGAAAGATTAATCTAGAATTGTAGTAGCCTCAAACCCGCCTAAATTTTAAGCCTGAATTATAATTGAGTTATTCTAACTGCCAAAGCGCTGCCTGTAACCTTTCATTTTTATTTGAGCATCATTTAACAGTTCATCCTGGGTTTTGAGCTTTGAAGCACTTATCCATTCCTTTAGTTTTGATTTAGAAAAATATAACCGTCGGCCCGGTTTGCTAACCGGAATCTCTCTGCGGCTGACTTTTGTATATATGGCGGGAACGGAGATCTTTAGAAATGCCGCCGCTTCATGAACATTTAGTAATTCTGTGTCATCGGTTTCAATCTTTTGAAGATTCGCTATCATCACTTCAAGGCGTTCGACTGTTTTCAAAATCTCCGTTACAACCGCTGGCATATTTTCAAAGCTCACATTTTCCATTACTAAGTTATTTAGTGGTATTTGCTTCAAAAATCAAGACTATTATTTAAAGTGTTTAGGGATGCCTAACGTAATTACGTCTCATTTATTTGTCATATACTAACAAGCAACTTTTATATTTATATTAAAACCTTTAGTTGGATTACAATTCATAAAGGGAAGAAATAGTTTTTGATAGCCTTGAACAGATAAATAATATCTCAATAGACTTAAATTAAGTGTTAAACAACTTCTTAACTACGAAATTATCGCCGGAGAACCAGAAAATATTAGTTTGGAATGTAAATTTAGAAGCCTTAAGCCTAAAGATCATATAGCATTGCCATCACTCTTATTTTCCAAACCACTACCTCTCTAATTTCACTTGAATACTCATTTCGCTCCGATCAAGGATCGGGATATAGCGGCCAATTAAATATTAAAATCTCCAAATGACAGAAATTAAGTCCCATCATCTCTACCATAACAAGTATAAATTCAGCTTAGCTAAATCTTACGGAAAGATTAAAATCAGTTAATGCCTGAGGCCGCCAATGGAAACAAAAATCAGGATTGAATTAAAAACCAAACTGATTTTTCAGATCGAATATCCGTCGAAAAACTACACTGCCTTAACATTCATTATAGCATGATCGAAAGCTTCAGCAGATAGAGTTGACTTGGCCTTAATTCTCATTTTATAGATATAGATGGTATTGACTGAATATTCAAGGATTTTCGCTATGGAGTCCGTATCCGTAATGCCAAGTCTGATCAGTGCAAAGATTCGAAGTTCGGTTGTCAGAAGTTCAGGTGATTTTGGCCATATTCGATCATTTGGTGGCAGCATGGAATTTAACACCTCTACGAAATTAGGAAAAATACTGATAAAAACCTGATCAAATGTATTGAAGAGGAGTTTCCGTTCCTTTTTAATGTTGATTTCATTAAGGGTATCAAGCGCATCCTTATATCGACCCGTCATGATTTTTCGTTCAACACTTTTCTTTTGCTTATCAAGCTTAATGATGTAGCCCGATATGAGGTCAAAGAAGAATCCTATATATTTTTCGGTAACGGTTGCGTATTCGCGAAGCTTTTCGTTAGTGGTCAGTATGTGTCGGTTGATGTCCTCCAATTCGTTGTTTTTGTCTTCAATGATCTGCTCTTTGACTTTTAGTTTCTTAAGCTGTATGAAGATCATAGACAGCACCAGTGAAATAATTATGGTGATCAGCGAGGTGTACAAGAGATAGTTGAACATCCGGTCTTTTTGCCTTTGGGTTGACAGATTAATTTGGGTTGCGATTTCCGGCAGGATAGATTCGATTTTTAGTTTTCTCAGTCGGTTACCATAAAATCCTGCGTCATCACGCGAATGCTGAATAAACAAATAGGCATTCTGTAAATCGCCCTGATAAAATAATTCCTCTGCAAGCAGTAGCGTTGCCAATGTTTCCTTAGTTGAAGAGCGTATGTCACAGATGGCGGATTCTGCGAGCAAACGAACCCTTTCGTCATGGTCTTTTTCTTTGAGATAAAACGCAGCCATTGCAGTCAGAATCCTGGCCCGATAGTGCAATGAAATTGTATCTTGTTCCAAAATCTCCCTAAATTCTTTTGGAGGCTGTTCAGTTTGTCCGGAAATGACACGCTTATTTCCCCTCATAAATCGTAGCTCAAAGGAATTGGGCTTACATAGGGCAATGGCCGAATCTAAGTTACTAATTGCTTTTTTAACATACTCCGGACTAAAATTCGTATCATTATTATATATAGAGAGGTTGGAATAAGCGCCGGATCTGAGGCAATAAAAATCGTACCTGGTCTTGATGTCTAAATCGCTGGTGTTAATTTCTTTAAGATAATCAAATGTTTCCTTAAAGAGTCCTGCATGCAGTAATAACGATGCCAATTTAATTTTACTCTGATTGACCAGTACACGATTACCTTGGCTGATACTGAAATTAAGCAACTTTGTGCCATATACGAAGGCAGAATCGAATTTGTAGTATTCATATTCATTAAAAAGTGCTGCATAAATTTCAGAATTATTTACTGACTGAGCGGTAAGCATGTTTTTCAAACGCTTGATTTTTGAAAGTTTGACTTTATCATACTCCTCCTTCTTCAATAATTCTTGCTTCAGGTCATTCAGGATACTGTCTGGCATAGCGGAGGACCTAAGGTTAAAAAGCATGAGTGCTGAAATAATACAGAGATAGAGCGATTTCATAGTTGGTTATAGTTACATCAAAATTATGATAAAATGCGAAATACCCGTTTTGTAAATATTTTTTTTACGTTATAAGCTTTCGGGGGCATATTGTTCATGACTCGTTTACTTTAAATGTCTACATCATTTTCATTTAAAGGATTATGCTAGCATCTTCAATCCAAATTGCTCAAGTCCTAAGCGTATTCCGCCTTCTTTTGTGAGCAATTGGTTAAAATGATTTATATAAAATATAATGTTAATGTTTTTATATTGCTGATTGACAATGTTTTGTGTTTTGGTAAAAGCGAAATCTATTATATAAGTAAATCCACTGGATGGAATTACTTTAAATGCTCTTTGTGTTTCTCTATTTTTAGGAATTGGAATTTACTCACGCAATAATGGGCGAATCCAATAATAAATCAACCAAATATTAATTTACAACAATGGCTGCGTTAGGATAAGATTTTGCATAAAAATGTAAGAAATCACCTCGCTCCCAAAGAATCAAAATTTTAAGCCTATGAGTAAACACATCCATAACTGACTCCGACTTAATAGTATGTAAACAGGCTACATGTATCATCAATTCAACATTGATTTGCCGGCCAGTAGTTCAACATTAAAATACAACTAACCAAATCATCCAAACAAAGTTTATATGTACAAAAATTTTATTCAGACAATGATGTTGTGCTGCTTTTGTTTTTATGCCTTTACAGCGAAAGCACAGAACAGAACGATATCAGGAACAGTCACCGACAATGCTGGTAAACTGCCATTACTAGGTGTAAATGTGACCGACAATTTAAAGTCTGCTGTGGCCACAACTAACGATAAGGGATACTTTAGTATTTCCGTTCCGCCTAATGCAAGGTCACTCTCATTTTCCTATATTGGATATGAGACGAAAAACATATCTATTTCCCAAGCCAATACGATAAATGTAACACTCGGCTCTGCTTCAAATCAATTGAACGAGGTTGTTGTAGTAAGCGTAGGTTATGGAACAATAGACAAACGGGAGGTGTCAAGTGCGATCACTCATGTTTCAGGCAAAGATTTATTGACGGTATCTTCTAACAATCCGCTGATGTCCCTTCAGGGCAAGGTTCCTGGTTTAAACATTACCAATACGGCAAGCGCGGATCCGAATTCCAGCCCAAGAATACAACTTCGCGGGGTCTCTTCAAGGAGCGCTGGCTTAGGTCCATTGTATATCATTAACGGCGTGCCAGGAGGCAACATAGACAACATCAATCAAAACGATATAGAAAGCATAGATGTTCTCAAAGGAGGTGCAGCCTCGGCAATATATGGAACCAGGGGGAGTAATGGGGTAATCATAATTACTACAAAAAAAGGAACATCACAATCCCAGATGTTTTATGACGGCTTTACCAGTTTTGATTACCTGAACAATAGGCTGGAAAATCTGAGTGCTGAGGAATTTATTGCAAACCGCGTACAAAACAAACAAGGTCAGAATTACGGCGCCCAAACGGACTGGCTCAAGGAGGTAACCAGATCTCCGGCATTTGCTCAAAAACACACCGTTCAGTTTTCGGGAGGGTCTGCAAAAACTAACTTTTTTGCGTCCGCTGATTACAGAAACGCTGAAGGGATAGATCTTCGGGCAAATAAAAGGGAATACGGAACTAGACTCAATATCAACCATACGACAGACAACGGAATGTTTGTCGCCACTTTAACCGCTGCCCCGAGATATATGAAAACAAGCAATGCTGATCAGGGGAATTTCAACAACGCCTTGACTTTAAATCCAACATATGCAATTTTTAACAGCGCGGGAAAATACAATTTTATCAATACCGGATTTTTTTCCAACAATCCGGTGGAAAATGCTAAGCTGATAAAATCCGAGGCAGAGATCAAGGAAATGGACATCAATGGATCGCTCAAGATGAACATTCTTCCAACGCTGAGCACTTTAGTTACAATATCACAGATCAGCCGTTCAGCTAAAAATCTTAGATTCTCGCCCTCCACGCTTTCTTCCATTGTAAATGCAAACCGGGTCACCCAGACCAACTTTGCATCTCAGGAGCAGCAGGAAGATGATCAGAAAAATATTGAATGGACTGGAAATTATTCGCTTGATATGGGAAAGAATCATTTTAAATTGCTTGGGGGATATTCGTATTCACTATACAACTATAAACAGGTATATGCTCAAAACTATGATTTTCCTTTTGATACTTACCTATGGAACAATCTTGGCTCAGGTTTATACAATGGTGGAGCCATCGGACAGGGCCAGTCCGCTGTATCATCTACGCAAAACGGGTCAACATTAATCGCTTTCTTTGGAAGGTTGAACTACGATTTTGATAACCGGTACATCTTAACAGCCAGTCTGAGAAGAGAAGGTTCTTCAAAATTTGGCAGGAATAATAAGTGGGGTAATTTTCCTGCTGTATCAGCGGCCTGGAGGATTTCTGAGGAAACATTTTTCAAGGAAAAACTTCCCTGGATCAATGAGTTGAAAGTAAGGGCAGATTATGGCGTTACCGGAAATCAGGACTTTGGGAATTACTTGTCATTATTGCTGTATGGTGGTGCCGGATATTTTCCGTTCAATGGACAATATTACCAGGTTTACGGACCATCATCAAATGTTAATCCAAACCTGAGCTGGGAAAAATCCGAAAACTTCAATGTAGGGATCGATTTTTCAATTCTCAAAGGACGGCTGACCGGCTCGATAGATTATTATACGAGAAAGAACAAGGACTTACTTGGGAATTATAACGTATCCGTTCCCCCAAATACACAGGCTACAACTTTCACCAACGTTGGGACAATGAAAAATTATGGTATCGAAGCTGCCCTAAGCGGTCAGGTGATCAAAAATGAAGATTTTGAATATACCGCAAACATTGCTTTATCCTACAACCGCAACAAGTTCATTTCATTCTCCAATGATCTTTATCAGGGGGGAACCTTTCAGGATGTTGCCGGGCTACCTGCTCCGGGCTCGCCGGGAAACATTCAGCGCATTCAGGAAGGACATAGTATAGGAGAATTCTATACCTTGCGTTCAGCCGGTGTAAATGATGCGGGAGCGCTGTTGGTTTATAGAAAAGATGGTTCGATTGTTCCCGCTAATCAGGCAAATAATGATGATAAACAGTTTGTGGGTAACGGTCTTCCGAAATTTATTGCATCTCTGGGAAACACTTTTCGCTACAAACGTTTTGATCTGGGCATCTTTTTGAGGGGAACTTTCGGTTACAAAATTTTTAATACTTCAGCGTTTTACATTGGCACGCCGTCCAGCCAGACCGACGCCAATGTGCTTCAGTCTGCTTATGATACAGCTAGCAAGTATTCCTTGTTAAAGAGTACTTCAACCACCTCAATTGCATCGGATTACTTCCTTGAAAATGGCTCGTTTCTGAAAATTGACAATGTTTCGTTGGGATATAGGCAAAACCTAAATATTAAATATCTTAAGTCTTTCAGGGTGTATGCTGCGGGAAGAAACCTGCACACCTTCACCAAATATACAGGCGGAGATCCTGATCTGGTAGAGGTCAATGGTTTAACACCGGGAGTAAATACGTCCCTGAATTATTATCCATCAACACTCCAGATGATTTTAGGATTACAGGTTAATTTTTAATAAGAAGAAAAATGAAAAATTATAAAATATTGGCGAGTATGATTCTGCTGCTGGCAGTAGCGGGTTGTACCAAACTGGATGAGGAAGTTTACGATAGGGTGGATGCTGAGAACTTTTTAACCAGAAGGGATGACGTGATCAGGGATTTTTTGCGCCCTTTCGAGCACGCTTACTGGAGTATACAGGGAAATGATGTATATGCTGTTGGTGAAAACTCAACCGATGAGATCGGGACATACAACCGTCAGGGAGATTGGCAGGACGGTGGATATTATCAACGAATGCATTATCATACCTGGACACCGCAGGACGGATTTACCAATGGTGCCTGGAGAAACTTTTATCAGGGAATCGTACTTTCCACCAATTCGTTACAGGATATGGAAGGTATAGTGGATCCCGCAAGACTAAATGTTACACCTGCAGAATTAAGCGATTTCAAAGCTGAACTTAGAACCCTGAGAGCGTGGTTTTACCTGCGGGCATTTGATTTTTACCGGAACATTGAAATTGTGACCGATGTGAAAAATACAACACAGGGTGGGGTACAGTCTACTCCTCAGGAAACGTTCAACTACATAGAATCTGAATTAAAAGCCGCTATTCCGGATCTTCCGATCAGGGAGCAGCTTGGCGCAAACGGAATCGGGAGATGGACGAAGGCTGCTGCAGCTACATTGTTGGCCAGATTGTATCTCAATGCGAAGGTGTATACGGGTACTGAAAAGTTTACCGAATGCGAGGCTGTTTGCAGGGACATCATCAGTGGCAAATATGGAACCTATGCATTGGATAGCAGATGGGATGCGCCATTCGATTATACCAACAGTTCGCTAAACTCAGAAGTTATTTATGGCTTTCCTGGTACCCTGGCGCGTACTCACTGGCAATATGATAGTGGCATGTTCTTTTGGGGGATGACATATGATGCTGCTCCGCTCTACTGCGGCTTTACCGATTTCGGAAGATCCAATCCGAGATTTGCACTGCAACCCGGTCGGGATGTCGACAGTGTTGAATATGCCCATGCATTAGGGAAACCTTTTGTGAAATTTCAAAAGTATGCTGATGATTTGAGACTGAAAAAATATAAAAATCTGGGAAACAGTAAAAGAGAGGGGATGTTCCTGTATGGTTATCTACCTTATACGGCCACAGCGAATGGCGTCTCCCGTCCTGATACGGTACGTGGAAACAAAGGACCATATGCGCTTTTTATCCGTGATCAGGTAGGCTTCTTTCTTGCGGCGAAACCTGGCACCAGGATAGCAGATAAGGAATCAAATATGAATCATGCAGATCATAATTCAGGGGTTTTCCTGATTAAATACCCGGTATATCCAACGCCAGATCCCAACCGGATCACCTCAGCCTATGCAGAGATACGTCTGTCTGAAATCTATTATACACTCGCAGAGTGTAGATACCGTGCCGGAGATAAGAATGCTGCTGCAGGGTTTTTAAATCAGGTGAGGCAACGAAACTATCCAGCTGGCTCACCAAGCTTATACACCGCGGGTGGGGCTCAGTTGACGGATCAGGAAATGCTGGATGAATGGGGAAGAGAGTTTATAGGAGAGAATCGCAGAAGAACAGATTTGATTCGTTGGGGAGTATTTAACACCGGTACCTGGTGGGATAAAAAGCCTGATGGGGATAAGCATACAGAAATTTTTCCTATCGGTAGAGATATTTTGGGTGCAAATCCAAAGTTGAAACAGAATCCTGGTTATTAACGGTCGTCGCTGATATTGAGCGATTTAAGATACGGTTAGTTTAGTTGGGTGTTCCCTGTAAAAAGGGAGCACCTTTTTAGACACCACTTTCAGGATTTGAACCAGCTATAAGAAAAAATAGTATTATTTTTTGCCTGGGATGATGAATTTTTATCTTATCCTGATATGAAAGATTCACAGGAGGAAACGTTGCGCGCATACGGGAATATTGATATCTATTTGTTTGATCAGTTGTTGAAGGGAACTTATTTAGCTTCTCTTAAAATTTATTCCTTTCGTTGACTTTACATCTACTACCAGATTCAGATCACTGATTTCGAAATAAAGTTTCTTCCAGGTTTATTGACCGTTATTTCAGTCTGCTGATTGTTTTATAACCGAAAGGGCTGTATATTTTAAACGTTTAACTTCTGGATATCCCAGAAACCGATGTTCTTCCAGTTGGATTCTTTATTCCATATTACACCAAAGCACGGGAAAATGTAGCTATTTGTCTGTTGATAATGTGGAATAATACGATTATTTCTAAAATTAAGAAATTTTCAGGATTAAAGTTGCCCCGTAACTAAACTCGTTTCAGCACACTGTTTCACCTGGCATCCGATGAGATTACAAAGGCACTTATGTCACTATATGTCGGCATTTGGCTATTAGACTCACCATTGTTATTTAGCTTCAACTCCAAGCTGACGAAGATAACTTCTGTTGTCTAATTGGACCCATTCTTCAACCAGTCTCCCCTGGTCGTCAAAACGAAAAATATTCATGAGCTCGCGAATGACACGATGTTTATTTGGTGGGATTTTACCGTAAGGAGCAAGCGTGAACGGCCTGGCAAAAGTTCCCTCAATCCATGTCTGACAGGCGATATAATTCCCTTCACTGATCATCAGTCCTCGCTTTATTGACAGATCGTCAAAAGCGGCACGATAGGATCTAAAATAGCTGTTTAGTTGTGCATAATTACTCTCACGCTTATCAGGTCCATGAAACCTGAAATTCGCGGTATCAAAGTAAGAATGTAGTTCTGCCATATTCTTGCCTGATACTTCAAGTTCTCCTGCTCTTATTAATCGTTTCTTTAGCGTGTCCGAGGGTATATTTTTTTGGTTGGTTTTGCCTGCATCCTTAATAGCGGTTTTATCTGGCTGATCTGGATTGCCGGTGCAACCTATAACGACTGCTATCAAAGCGATAGCCGCCAAATAGTTTATTTTTTTCATGCTTATTTGTTTTCTTTCATTAGTAAATTCATTACCCGGTACTGGTTATCAAACTTTTAAATCTACCCTCAAAGCAATCATCTAAGATACTTTTTAAGCTTATGGTCTTTCCGCTTGGTCTCAAACTCAAATAGCTTCGGAAATATTGTTGTACCGTCAAAAATGGTTAACTAAGTAAATAAATGAAAAATTCGGTATCATTTACGATGATTAAGTAAGCTACTAATATACAGTCAATTATTTGAATTCTGATTGTAAATGTTTGATTTTGTTTCATTGAATCTATGCTCTGGCATCGTATTTCAGCAATCTTGCAAACGGCATACCGAGGATTGTTGTATCTACTATTTTAGATATTATAAATTAGGTTTATATTTAACTCTGATCATAAACCATCTGACCAAGTATTTCGCAATGCCATGAATCAAGCTACTAATTGCCGTCTGAGATTGTTTTTCAATACAGCCATAATATCGTCGTTGTCTATTTTATTGTTCTCGGCCTGTAAACACAAGGATGAAAACAAACCCTACAAAATTGGATTTTCCCAGTGTGTGGCTTCTGATCATTGGCGAAGAACGATGCTTGATGAAATGAAAATGGAGCTTTCGCTCCATTCATCCACTAAATTTATTTACAAAGATGCTGATGGAGACAGCAAACGACAAATTAGTCAGGTCAGAGAAATGCTTCGCTTTGGCCTTGATTTATTGATTATTTCCCCAAATGAAGCTCATCCATTAACGAAAGTGGTAAACGAGGCCCATCAATTGGGGATACCAGTCATTGTGATAGACCGAAAAACATCTTCTCAGCAGTACACCGCTTATGTTGGTGCTAATAATTACGAAGTAGGGAGGTTAGCAGGCGAGTACATGGCGAATGTTGTGCTGAAAAAGAAAGGCAATATTATTGAAGTAATGGGTTTACCAGGCTCATCACCCACCATTGAGCGTTCAAGAGGATTCGCCGATGCTATTCAGAATTATCCACAGATAAAACTTGACCTCCAGGTTTATGGCAACTGGGTCAGAGCAGAAGCGGTTGAACAGTTGAACAAATACACTGCTAAAATTAAAACAGCAGATGCAGTATTCGCTCACAATGATGTCATGGCAAAAGCGGCAAGTGACGTAATCAATAGACTTCATAGCGGCGGTCATATTAAGATAATTGGAGTAGATGCACTCCCAGGTGAGGATGCAGGGCTTGAACTGGTTGCAGGACGTAAACTTACAGCGAGTTTATTATATCCCACCGGTGGTAAGGAAGCCATTAAAGCAGCTTTTGCGATACTGAATCATGATAATTTTTCGAAGGAGAATATATTGCCAAGTTTAGTGATTGACAGTGCCAATGTCGAATTAATGAAGATGCAGTGGGAACGTATCAACAGTCAGCGAAAGGATATAGAAGTTCAGAAAAGTTTGCTTGAGGATCAGTTGGAGATTTATAACAATCAGCGTCTGGTGCTCAATATCATTGTAATAACGCTTGTATTGGTTGTTGTATTTGGAGGGCTTGCGTTTCATGCTTTACTCGAGAACAGAAAGATCAACAAAAGCCTTGAGCTAAAAAATTCGGAAATCCTCGATCAAAAAAATCAATTGTTGGAAATGTCAGAAAAAGCGGAAAAAGCAACAGAGGCGAAACTTAAATTTTTCACAAACATTTCTCATGAGTTTAGAACACCTTTAACCTTAATTATTTCTCCACTGGAAGATTTGCTGGCGGATGAGAAACTTAGGGGAACCATTGGAAAGCAGCTGAATATGATTAATAAAAATGTTTTCAGATTGTTGAAACTGGTCAATGAATTAATAGACTACCGAAAGATTGAACATAATAAGTTTAAATTGAATGTGACCCCTGCTAACATTACCGATTTTCTGAAAGAAGTTATTTCGCACTTCAAACACCTATCGGAAAAAAGAAATATTAGTTTACAGCTATACAGCAAAGAGCCGCAACTGATTTTATGGTTCGATCCAAATATTCTGGATAAGGTTTTTTTTAATCTTTTATCCAATGCCCTAAAATTTACACCAGACAATGGAAGGATCTCTATCCAGCTTTACAAAGACGAGAACGATTTAAATATCACTGTGGAGGATACAGGAACAGGCATGACAGAGGCTGTAAAGAATCATATTTTTGACCCATTTTATCAAGCTGATGAGGTTTGTGCGAGAGGTTCGGGACTGGGGCTTTCGCTTTCAAAGGAACTAATTCAACTCCATCACGGTAGTATCGATGTCGAAAGCGAAAAGTGGAAAGGTACCCGTTTTTTGATTCAGCTTCCGCTTGGAAGAGACTGTTATCCAGAAGGGGAGATGCAACAAAAATTTGTTCAGCAAACAAGGCTTTATGATCAGGTCAAGATCTATTCCAGTGACCTTGATCAAAAAGTCATAAATGAACCCGAACACGTTTTCAACCCATTGAAAGAACATTCCATCCTTATTATCGAGGATAACAAAGATCTACTCAGCTATTTAACTGATAAATTTGAATCAACTTATGAAGTTTACACTGCAAGCAATGGTACCAGTGCCATAAATGCAGCTTATGAAAAGATTCCGGATCTTATTATCTCTGATATTATTATACCGGAGATGACTGGAACGGCACTTGCAAACCGTTTCAAAACAGATATGCGTACCTCACACATTCCAATCATTTTGCTCACGGCAAAAGGGAGCATTGAACAACAGATTGACGGTATTCAAAGCATGGCCGATCTTTATATTACCAAACCCTTTAATTTTGCTTATCTTAAGGCCAATGTCGAGAACCTGATCAGAAATCGCGATATCCTAAGGGAGCATTATACCAGCGATATCAGTGTGCCGGTTAACCGTAAAAATGTGGCCAATGGACTTGATAAAAAGTTTCTAAATGATTTGGCAGGCATCGTGGAGCATAATCTGAGCAATGAAAATTTTAATGTGGAGCACCTTTGTCAGGAAATCGGGGTATCCCGCATTCAACTTTACAGGAAAGTAAAAGCTTTACTGGACACCACGATTACCGAATATATTCTAAACCGGAGGTTGAAAAAAGCAAAATACTATCTTTCACACCATGAATATTCGATTGCTGAAGTGACTTATATGGTAGGTATTTCCTCTCCAAATTATTTTTCAACCGTTTTTAAAACAAAATATGGTTTTACACCCAGCGAATTCAAAAAGTCCGTCAAATAAGTTTGATTAATTTAGTTCATAACATGTTTTTCAGATCAAATTAATAAAATGAATAAATTACTCTACACAATATTTTTATTCAGCCTGTCATTCTCGCTGTTTGGGCAAAAGGCCATGCACGCGGTCATTTCAGGAGATTTTGCTGATCCTTCCGTAATCAAAGTAGGTGAGAAATTCTACGCAGTGGGGACGTCCTCGGAATGGGCTCCCCATTTTCCAATTTATACCTCAGATGATCTATCAAAATGGAAACTAACCGGATATGTTTTCGATCGGGCACCATCCTGGACAAGTGGTTCGTTTTGGGCTCCTGAATACGATTATCACGATGACACTTATTTTATTTATTACACCGCCAGAAAAAAGAAGAATAATGTTTCCTGCATTGGAGTGGCGACTTCAAAATATGCAGATCATGGCTTTGTAGATAAGGGGATTATAATAGAATTCGGGAAAGAGGCGATTGATGCATTTATTGTAAATGAGGATGGAATACGGTACATCAGTTTTAAGGCTTATGGGTTGGATAACAGGCCAATAGAATTACTTAGTTTTAAACTTTCCCAGGATGGCTTGCGAACAGAGGGTGAAGTATTCTCTTTGTTTAAGGATGATAAAGGAATTGGTCTGGAAGGTCAGAGTTTTTTAAAAAAAGACGATTATTATTACCTTTTCTATTAGCAGGAAATTGCTGTGGCAAAGATTGTAGTTACAACACAAGGGTGGCAAGATCGAAATCTTACCGCGGGCCGTATGAAGACTTTGGTGGCAATCCTTTATTAGCTGAAAACGAATTCTGGAGATGCATGGGGCATGGCACTTTTGCAGAATCGATCAACAGTAAATTCATTTATTTATATCACGCTTATAATAAGAAAGAGAATATTTTTGGAGGGAGGCAGGGAATGATTGCTGAATTGATCTGGCCCGGAAAAAATTCATGGCCGGTTTTGAATGCACAATCCGGCAGTGCGGAAAATCCAAATATAAATTTAACCTTTAACCGACCTTTAACCGAAAAGTTCTGGCAATGGGATTTTAGAAATTCATCCCCTACCATTTCTCAACTTGATGGGAATATCCATCTATCCGGTAGAATTAGTGCTGGCAATCTAAGTGGGATCGCACTGACGGTTCGTCCTGTATCAGCTCATTTCGAGGTATCTACAGAAGTAGTGAATATCAACACCGCGTTGAAAGGACTTGTTTATTACGGAGATGCAGGTGCCGCTGTCGGTCTGGGTGTTGCAGACAATAAGGTCGTATTCTGGAAAGTGAAAGATAAAAAACTAAATATTGCGCGATCAACTAACCTTAGAGAAAAGGGGCCTGTAAGGCTGAAAATGAAAACTTCGGCTGATTTAAGTATTCAGGCTTATTACAAAATCGGTGCACAGAATTGGAAAAAATTGGAAGCTTATAATCCTATCGATGTTTCATTTTTGCCACAGTGGGACCGAAGTCCGAGAGTAGGGCTCAATTTCAACGGAACGCAGAAACAAAAGGCCTCCTTTTCATTCTTCAAATTAGATTATATCCCTTAACATTCACCTTTAAGCATTGTTACACACAAGTCTGAGATCCTAATTCTCAGACTTTTTTTTTGCGTCCGCCCAGCATGAAAATCGACTATAGGGTTAGAGTCCCCGACCTGCTTAGCAGTGGGAAGTGGTATCTAAAGGCAAGGGTGTTGTGAGAGGACAGATAGAGAACTAATCCCTGTCTTCCTACTCCATTTACGCTGTAAATCTTAAATTGACCAAGATACGATGTCTCTGTTTTTATCACCAGTAACTACAAAAAAACCATCTCTGTAATCATACCATAAGGTTCAAGTAACCTGACCTAACTTTTTATATCAGCTTATTTTTAAAGTTCTGATCGTCAACATTTTAATATATGTGCAACAATTGAAGTTTTTGATATAAAATCAATGCTGGAGTTTAGAATTCCTGACTACTTTGGAACCATACTAATTACTCTAACCGAATCATATGAAAAAAAATTCTGTCATGGCATGGTCCATGGTCGTTGCACTTGGGGGCTTTCTTTTTGGCTTCGATACAGCAGTCATTTCAGGCGCTGAAAAATCCATACAGGAATTCTGGTCGCTTTCAGTTTTTCAACACGGGTTAACCATTTCGATTGCCCTGATCGGTACCGTTATTGGATCTCTGTTGGGCTCAAAACCTTCAGATAGTTTTGGAAGGAAATATACCCTAATATTTGTTGCTGTGGCCTATTTGCTTTCTTCTTTAGGAACAGCATTGGCCGATAACTGGTATCTGTTTCTCGCTTTCCGTTTCCTGGGTGGCTTAGGCGTGGGCACTTCTTCCGTTACGGCTCCAATCTACATTTCAGAAGTGTCGCCAGCAGAAAAAAGAGGACAATTGGTTGGGCTTTTTCAATTCAATGTTGTTCTTGGGATTTTAATCTCATACTTATCCAATTATCTGCTAAGCCAATCGGGAGAACATTCCTGGCGATGGATGCTGGGCGTTCAAGCGGTACCCTCATTGGTTTTTCTGATTCTGATTCGCTTCATTCCAGAGAGTCCAAGATGGCTTATTTTGAAAAAGAACGAAACGGTTAAAGCATTGGCGATTTTGAAAATCATTAATCCATTGAACTGCGAACAAGAATTAATCAACATTCAAAAATCAGATCAAAACAAGCTGGAACAAAATACCCAGAGCAGTAAACTTTTCTCGGGCAAGTACAATACACCGATAATGTTAGCGGTATTGTTTGCATTCTTTAATCAGGTTTCTGGCATCAATGCAATTATTTATTATGCACCGCGTATTTTCGAAATGGCAGGATTGGGGCAGCATTCCTCATTGCTTTCAACTGTCGGTATCGGGCTTGTCAATTTTATTTTTACGCTGGTCGCAATAAACTTTATTGATAAGATTGGCCGGAAAGTACTCATGCTTGTTGGCTCAATTGGATTGATTATTTCCTTATTCCTCATAGCCGGAACTTTTTACCTCAACATTCAGAGTGGCCTTGCAATACCTATTTATGTAATGCTCTTCATTGCTTTTTTTGCTTTCTCTCAAGGAGCAGTTATTTGGGTATTCATTTCAGAAATTTTTCCAAACCAGGTGCGGGCTAAAGGACAAACCTTGGGGAGTTCGACGCATTGGGTAATGGCAGCAATTATTGCTTTTTACTTTCCATACCTCACTGAAACGCTTGGAGGTGCTATAACCTTTACTTTCTTCGCAGTCATGATGATTCTGCAACTGATTTTTGTCTGGCGAATCATGCCTGAAACTAAAGGCAAATCTTTGGAACAAATCGAATCTAACATTATACTTCACTAATAACAAAACGATGCAAAACAACAGCACAAACACACCAATGATCTGTTTTGGCGAGATTCTCTGGGATGTGCTTCCTGATGGTCCCCAACCAGGAGGTGCGCCGATGAATGTGGCTTATCATTTATCTAAATTGGGTATCAAAACCGGTATCATAAGTAGCGTGGGAAAAGATAACAAAGGAGAAAAGTTGTTAAATCTGCTGGATTGCTGGGGGATCGATCGTAGTTTGGTTCAAATCAACACGGAGCAAAACACGAGCCAGGTGGTCGCAAAAACAAACAATAAAACTGAAGTTATTTATGAGATATTATTCCCGGTAGCCTGGGATTTTATTAAGGCAGAAGAAAATGCCCTGGCGCAAACCTGGCACAATCAATATCTCATTTACGGCTCATTGGCATCTAGAAATGAAGTGTCATTGCAAACACTTCTGGGGTTAATGGATACTCCTTCAATAAAAGTAATGGATGTAAATCTGCGTTATCCCTTTGTAAAACATTCCATTTTGGAAAAGTTAATGACCCATGCAGATATTATTAAACTGAACGACAATGAGCTTGATAAAATCCAAACAATTTTTAACGGCACTTTTGGTCAGGAGTCTGATAAAGTAAAATTCATTCAGGATAAATTCGCTGTGCCGGAAATTCTAGTGACCAAGGGCGAGTTTGGCGGCTCATATTATAAAGAAAATGAAGCATTCCATCATTTCGGATCTGAAGTAACCGTGGAGGATACCATTGGTAGCGGCGATGCGTTTCTTGCCGGTTTTCTGGCAAATCATATGATTCAGGCACCAGCCAAACAAATGCTGCGGGAAGCAATTGCGATGGGTGGTTTTGTTGCTACCAAAAAGGGTGCATGCGCCGATTATTCATTCCAGGATTACCAAAACTTTAAGACCGAGCAGGAAGAAAAATACCTGATTTCCTGAAGGACTTAACGCTTATTAAACTAACCAATTTAAACCAAATATGAACCATGAAAAGAATCATTCTTTTATGCTTAACACTGCTGGCGGTAGTGTTAAGTACAAATGCGCAAATGCGAAAGGTTACCGGACGGGTAACTGATCAACAGGCAAAACCCCTTGAAGGGGTATCCATTGGCGTGGTAGAAACACAAGTGAACACCATGACTGATGAAAAGGGGCAATTTTCTATACAGGCTGAACCCGGACAGACATTAAAATTCAGCTATGTGGGTGCTGCTGCTAAAACGTTTAAGGTAGGGGCGGCAACTACTATTAATATGGAATTGCCGTTAGAAAACAATGCACTAAATGAAGTGGTGGTAACCGGTTACCAAAAAGAGCGTAAGAAAGATTTAACAGGTGCTGTATCCGTTGTAAACGTGAAAGAGATTAGGGATATCCCTCTGGGGAATCCGATCAAAGCCTTACAAGGCCGCGTTCCTGGCGTATTTATCAGTGCCGATGGAGCGCCAAATGGAGGAGCAAGTGTAAGAATTCGTGGAGTGGGAACACTTGGAAACAATGATCCATTGTACATTATAGATGGAATCCCGACCAAAAGAGGCTTGCAGGAACTCAATCAAAATGATATCGAATCTATTCAGGTATTGAAAGATGCATCTTCAGCAACCATTTATGGATCAAGAGCGGCGAATGGGGTAATTATCGTAACAACAAAAAGGGCCAAAGCCGGATATAGCAGAATTGATTTCGATGCCTCGCTTTCACTTCAATACTATAATTCAAAAATCAAAACTTTAAATGCCGAAGAGCGTGGAAAAGCCTATTGGCAAGCAGCGGTCAATGATCGGGCCAATCCAAATGCCAATCAAATTTATCAATATGAATGGAATGGCGATTTCGATAATCCTGTATTAGGCAGGGTAGTTATACCTGAATTTATTGATGCTGCAAAAACAATGCGCTCGGCAAATACCAATTGGTATGATGAAATTTCACAGACCTCTTTGCTTCAATCTTATAATATATCTATGGCAAATGGTAACGAAAAAGGAAACAGCCTTTTTTCGGTAAGTTACTACGACAATAAAGGTATTATCAAAGAAACAAGAGATAAAAAGCTTACTGGCCGATTGAATTCTGACTACAGTTTTCTGAATGGAAAATTGAGAATCGGCGAGAATTTTTCGGGAACGTATATGAAAGATGTACTGATTCCGACCGGCGATGTTACGGGTTTATCGCAAATCGTTTTCTCTATTGTTCCTGTAAACACCCTAAATGGTGGTTGGGGTGGACCGGCAGCTGGTATGGCAGACCGGCAGAATCCGGTAAGACTGATTCAGGATAATAAGCAGAATTACAATAACTTTTGGCGGGTATTTGGAAATGTGTATGCAGATTTCGAAATTATTCCAAAACTAAATTTCAGAACGAGTTATGCTATTGATTACAATGGAAATTACGCAAGAACACTTCGTAAATCTTATGTGTCCGGATTTTTATCCGATCCTTCGAATGCTGTAAACACCAATAGCAATTATGATGGAAACCGCATTTGGCAAAATACCTTAACCTACGCGATCAAAGAGGGTAAACACCAGGCAGATTTTTTGGTTGGTCAGGAGCAAATCAATACCATTTATCAGGGATTTGGTGCCAGCAGACAAGGCTTGGCGCTCGAAAATACGGACTATGCCTATCTTGATGCGGGCTCAACCAATAAAGACAATGGCGGTAACGGAACCAGTAGCGCTTTATTATCTTATTTCGCTAAGGCAAATTACACCTATAATGATCGATATTTATTATCGGCAACCATACGCCGAGATGGTTCATCCAGATTTGGTAAGGAAAATCAATTTGGATATTTTCCAGCATTTTCATTGGGATGGCGTTTGAGTGAAGAGGATTTTATCAAAAAATCTCTTCCGTTTTTCTCTGATTTGAAATTGCGTTATGGATGGGGTAAAAACGGAAACCAGGAAATTGCCAACAATGCAACTTATACGCTTTACTCTGCAGTTTATGGTACCAGCATCAATGGAAATTTTGATGCAGGTACTGCTTACGATATTGTAGGTTCAGGATCAGGGCAACTGCCATCAGGTTTTTCATTGATTCAACAAGGAAATAATACTTTGAAATGGGAAGCAACGGCTCAGCATAATTTCGGAGTGGATTTTGGCTTATTTAATGGAGAATTAACCGGTTCGATGGATTACTTTATCAAAAAAACCTCTGATATCCTGATCCGTCCAGCTTATCTGGCTGTAATTGGCGAAGGTGGATCCCGGTTTGCAAACGGTGCTTCGATGAAAAATACAGGATTTGAGTTCATCCTTTCATGGAACAAACAAGTGGGCAAAGATTGGAACATCAATATTACTGGTAATGCATCAGCTTACAATAATGAGGTAACCGAACTCCCCTCAGAAATTCTGACCTCTTATCCAGGCAATGGAACAGACAAAACGATTTTAGGCCGCCCGATTAACTCCCTGTTTGGTTATGTTGCTGATGGGGTATTTAAAAATACGCAAGAGGTAAACGCACATGCCACTCAGCCAGGAAAAGGTGTTGGTAGAATTCGTTATAAGGATTTAAACGGCGATGGTATTATTGATCCTTTAGATCGGGATTATATTGGTAACAGTGCCCCTGATTTTATCTATGGTTTGAATACGTCAATTACATATAAAAATTTCGATTTGTCATTCTTCCTGCAAGGCGTGCAAGGTGCAGATGTGAACAATGGCTACAAATATTTAACTGATTTCTCTTCCATTGCGCCAGGTGCAAACTTTGGTGTTCGCACTTTAGATGCTTTTACCCCACAAAATTCAGGGTCAGGTATTCCAGCGCTAACCCTGGTTGATCGAAATAATGAGGGCAGATTTTCAACTTATTTTATCGAGGATGGATCCTATCTGAAGCTAAGAAATATTCAGTTGGGTTATAACCTTCAAAATGCACTGAAAAAACTTAAGGTGCAAAGGGCGAGGGTTTTTATTCAGGCAAGTAATCTATTAACGATCAAGAGCAAAAGTTACACAGCTACAGATCCGGAAAATCCGGGAAACGCTTATCCAATTCCAGTAATTACCACGTTAGGCGTTAACGTTTCATTCTAATTTTAATTCAAATGAAAAAGTATATATACATTCTAGTTGCAACATTTCTTTTATCGGGTTGCTCAAAAGTATTGGATGAAAAGCCACAAGGCGTGGTTTCATCCGAAGATTTAAATACGCCTCAAAATGCTGAGAAAATGGTTATTGCAGCCTACGCAGGTTTAGGTAACGACGCATTTACCGCTCCATATAGCTCCATGTGGGCTTATGGAAGTGTTCGCAGCGGTGATGCATACAAAGGAGGCGATGGCCCCGGCGATGTTGGAGATTTCAATGCCTATGAAACATTTAACCTGAACCGTGTGGATATTGGTGCAACAGATGTAACCTGGTTTAGGTTGTATTTGGCCATTGGCCGTGTAAACGATGCGCTGAACAGGGTAAATAGTTTTTCGCCGGCAGAATTCCCCGCAAAAGAAATACGTCAGGGAGAGTTACGTTTTTTGAGAGGACATTTTTATTTCCTGCTGAAGATTTTATTCAAACGAATTCCCTACATGGATGAAACTGTTCCGAAAACGGATTACGACAAAATTTCCAACAGGGATTTGACTGATGAACAGGTTTGGGATAAAATCGTTGCTGATTTTCGTTTTGCGGGAGATCACCTGCCGGTAAATCAGGCGGACAAGGGGAGAGCAAGTAAGTTTTCTGCGAAATCATATCTGGCCAAAGTGCTCCTTTACCAGGCATACGTGCAGGATGATCAGAACAATGTAACCAGTATAAATGCTGCGAAATTAAACGAAGTGGTTACCCTTACTGATGAAATTACCAACGCTGGCAAATATAGTCTGAACGGAGATTTTGCGAATAACTTCTTGTCTACATTTCAAAATGGGAGTGAATCGGTTTTTGCTATTCAATATTCAAAAGATGATGGAACAGCCGATGGTAGATTGGATAATGGCCATTCATTAAACTATCCGATGAATGTAGAATACGGTTGCTGCGGTTTTCACAATCCTAGTCAGAATTTAGTTAACGCTTATAAAACGGATGCCAGTGGTTTGCCACTTTTTAGCACCTTTAACGATGTGAATACAGCCGCAGGAAATGATTTTACCACTAATTCCTTCGATCCAAGATTAGATCATTCAGTAGCAATACCAGGTCATCCCTACAAATACAAACCTTCATTTATTTTTCAGGTTTCCTGGACAAGAGCACCTCAAATTTACGGTCGTTTTATGAGTTTGAAGGAAACGGTTTTGCCAGATGATCCAGCTTTTAAAAAATTTCCACCATTTATGTCGAGCTCAAAAAACTGGGATATTATTCGCTATGCTGATGTGATTTTGTTCAGGGCGGAGGCCTTGATTGAATTGGGAAGATTTAATGAAGCGCTTCCGTTAATCAATAGCATTAGGGCCAGGGCTGGAAATAGCCTTTCTTTACTTAAACAAACGAACGGAAATCCTACTTCAAACTATAAGATTACTACTTATCAGCCTGGGGTAAATTGTACCTGGACGGCTTCCTTTGCCAGGGAAGCGCTTCGCTATGAGCGGCGTATGGAGTTTGCCATGGAAGGATACAGATTTTTTGATCTGGTACGTTGGGGCATTGCCGCGGAATATTTAAATGCCTATTTCAATGTGGAGAAAAACAGGGCTTCTCATTTAAGAGATGCTTTATTTAAAAAGAACAGAGATGAATATTTGCCTATCCCCTTAAACCAGATTAATTTTAGCAAGGGTTTATACAAACAAAATTTTGGTTGGTAGAATTTGCGAGCCCACCACTTCGAAGTCTCATTGAGGTGCGAATTTTTAAAAAATGGTAAATGAATAAATGAAATGATTATGATAAACACTTTAATTCAGCGTAAAACGCTATGGATTTCCATTATCTTGGTAGGATTTAGCTTAGTAGCACATGCAGCGGATATTACCATAAAAGTGAATAAACGATACCTGAATCTGCCAATTTCTCAAAAGCAGGACAGAAAGAAAATGGTATTTGAAATTAATGGAAAACAAGAGCGTTCTTTTGTGATTCGCTTAGCAAATGCAGAACCGGAATATTGGGTTTTTTGCGATGTTTCTACTTTGAAGGGCAAAACCATTAAAATTAATTGCGAAGGAGATGGAGCTGGCTTGAGCAAAATTTATCAGGCAGATGAAATTAGTGGACAGGATATGCTTTATAAAGAAGAAAATCGGCCACAGTTTCATTTTACCACCAAAAGGGGTTGGATCAACGATCCCAATGGGATGATTTATTATGAGGGAGAATACCACCTTTTCTATCAGCATAACCCTTATGAAAGGGAATGGGAAAATATGTCATGGGGACATGCGGTAAGTAAAGATATGGTTCACTGGCAAGAGTTACCAACAGCGTTATATCCAGATGAATTGGGAACCATGTTTTCCGGCTCAACGGTGATCGATTACAATAATACCGCAGGATTTAATAAAGGAAATACGCCTGCTATGGTGGCTGCTTACACTGCAAATACTGCAGATAAACAAACACAGTGCATTGCTTACAGTTTGGATAAAGGCAGAACCTGGACTAAATACACCAAAAATCCTGTGATCGATTCTAAAGCAAAGTGGAATAGTGTGGATACCAGAGATCCTAGGGTTTTCTGGTACAAGCCAGGCAATCACTGGGTAATGGTTTTGAACGAAAGGGATGGTCATTCCATTTACAATTCGACCAATTTAAAGGATTGGAACTATCAAAGTCATACCACTGGTTTTTGGGAATGCCCGGATCTATTTGAGCTGCCAATTGATGGAGATAAAACTAAAACCAAGTGGGTAATGTATGGCGCTTCTAATGCTTACATGGTGGGTTCTTTCGATGGCAAAAAGTTTACTCCAGAATCTGGCAAGCACTATTATGTAACTGGAAGCATCTATGCGGCGCAAACTTTTACAAACATTCCAGAGGCAGATGGCAGGAGAATCCAAATTGGATGGAGCAGAATTAGCCATAAAGGCATGCCTTTTAATGGTATGATGCTAATGCCCACAAATCTTGAATTAAAATCGACCAAAAATGGCGTTCGTTTATTTAGTGAACCTGTAAAAGAAACAGATCAGCTTTTTACGAGCGTAAACAAATGGACTGACCTAAAAGCCGAGGCAGCGAATGAAAATTTAAAAAAATACAGTAACGAAGGATCATTGCGTATTAAAACCAAAATCAAACTTTCTCATGCCACAAATGCAGGTATCAGCTTAAATGGGCAGAAAATTTTGGATTACGATATGAATTTTAACCTCGTTAACGGCACATTTTATTCTCCCGAGGATATGACAAGCATGGAAATCAGTGCAGATATTTATATTGACAGAACTTCAATTGAAGTTTTTATTGACGGCGGTGCCTATTCTTATTCAATGGAGAGAAAGCTTGATATAAACAATAAAGATGGATTGAAATTTTGGGGGACTAACATTGATGTCAAAGATTTAGAAATTTTCTCTGTAAAATCGGTTTGGAAGTAATAAATATGAGCCTTTCGCTTCCCACAGCACGGCAAGAAATATGAATTGAAGACAAATTGTTATAGAGGTTATTTTTGTTATGAAAGGGTTCACTTTTTCGGTAGCGAAGTATTCAGACGGCATCCTAGGGTAGCGCTGCGGTTGGTAAATTGCTTGAACCGATGATTTACAACAATGCACTAAGGCATTGAAACTAGGATGCAAGAACCAGGCTCTGACCGTTAAAACAGATCACTTACATTGCCTTACTTATTATTCGACGTATCATCTGTATCAACAATGGGTCATGGAGTATTGAAGTAGATTGATCTGGATAAACGGTCGGACGCATCTGGGCGTTTAGCAAATAAAAAAAAACGATTGCTGTATGATATATACTTTGATTAGTAGGCAATCCAAACAATAATGCTGCATACTTAAACGGGTCACGCATATCAAACGCTAATTCCTAGATTAATTTGTAGAGCGGGTGAAAGAAATGATATTATGTGCTGAAATCATAAACTAACTTGAGAAGATTATTTAATTTCCAGTAACAAATTATGCCTGATCTATTAGATGATGTCTAACTATTCTTAATATTCTATACATTTGTTTGGCATGAAAAATGAAAATACCTCAGGGATAAAAGAAATCGCACGAAGGGCTAATGTTTCTATTGGTACAGTTGATAGGGTAATCAATAACAGGGTTGGAGTATCAAAAAAAACAAAGGAAAAGATCCTCGAGATAATAGCCGAACTGGATTATCAGCCTAATATTATGGCCAGGATGCTAGCCTCCAAAAGGGTGATCAGGATAGCCGCGCTGATACCTGCAGTTTCCAGTGAAACCGGCTACTGGAATGCCCCGTTGAACGGGATTAATACTGCGGCAGCAGAAATAAAGAATTTTGGTGTGTCCGTGGTGCATTACTTTTTTGATCAGAACTCCAAAGGGACTTTTGTTGAACAGGCTAACGCAGTGCTTACCGAGGCCTACGATGGTGTATTGCTTGCGCCGATGTTTGAAAATGAAGCTATAGATTTCCTTGCCAGGTGCCGTGAAAAAAAAATACCTTTTGTGCTGATCAATTCTGATCTGGAGAATGAGTCAAGGGTTGCATATATCGGACCTGATCTTTTTCAAAGTGGTTACCTTGCTGCCCATCTTACAAAATATCTGATAGGAAAAAAGCAAAGGGTTTTGATCGTCAATATATCCAGAGAAATCGATCTTCATCACCATTTACTAAAAAAAGAGGAGGGTTTTAGAGCTTATCTCCATAAGGAACAATCGGATATTGCCATCGAAAAAGTTGATATCAAGAAAACCGATTACAAGTCCCTACAAAAAATACTTAAATCATCTCTATTAACTAATCGGCCTGATCTTGTTTTCGTAACCAATTCGAGGGTGTCTTCAGTTGCCCGTTTTTTGAAAGAGCATCATATCAAGGGAATCAAACTGATTGGGTATGATTTTCTGGAAGAAAACATCTCTTACTTAAAAGATGGCGTTATAGATTTTCTGATTTGTCAGAAGCCGCAGGAGCAAGGCTATAAAGGTTTAATGACCATCTACCAGTTCTTATTGGGCAGCTTACCCGGCAATGATACTGAATACATGCCTATAGATATCATTACCAAAGAGAATTATTCCTATTATAAAAATTAGAATGACAGCGTTCTCTGAAATTTTATTTGACAAATAATTTGTTTTTTAAAATTATCTGAATATATTCGTGTACGTTAACGAAATTAGTCAGAATAATTTTTAGAGCGGGCATCGTTGAAGTATTCAAGTTACTTCAATTTTTTTGACTGTTTTTCGTGTACGTTAACGGAGGTGTTTTATTCGATAAATTTATCCCAACCAAATAAATTTTCGATTTTAACAGCAACACTTCCATAGGGCAAGACAACAAACAAAACTATCAACCAACTTAAACCAACAATCTATTAAAATGGAAGAAAACTTAAAAACGACCAAGGTCTTTTACGGTTTTATTTTCCTGTTGCTACTATCGATTTTGCCAGGGTATGTTTTTGCCCAGGTATCATCTTTTAGCCAGACGGGGATTATTGCTGATCAGAACAACATCAAGTTACCGTCAGTTACGGTATTGAACAAAAAAACAAAGCAATCTGTTGTATCAAATGTTTCAGGCGGATATTCCATCAGAGTGAACACAGGGGATACGATTCAGTTCAGTATGACCGGTTACCGTCTTTTGACAATGACCGCTAATCCCACTCGCAAAAGCTATAACGTGGTGTTGAGGGAAAGCGTGGAAAATCTGAAAGATGTGGTAGTTACTGCACTCAACATCAAAAGGGGGGAGAAGGAACTCGGATATTCCGTTACCCAGGTAAGTGGGGACGATATCAACAAAGCGAAAGAAACCAATGTGATCAACTCATTATCCGGAAAGGTCGCAGGCCTGGTCATCAATAGCGGTGCCGGCGGTCCGGCAGGTTCTTCCCGGGTCATCATCAGAGGAGCAACCAGTATTACCGGTAATAATCAGCCTCTTTATGTAATTGATGGTATTCCAATGGACAATTCTAACTATGGACAGGTTGGTACCGATCAGTTCGGAGGTGGTGTGGACATGGGTGATGCTATATCGGCCATCAATCCCGATGACGTCGAAACCATTACGGTGTTAAAAGGCCCTGCAGCAACCGCGCTGTACGGAAGTCTGGCAGGTAACGGGGTGATATTGATCACGACCAAAAAAGGAACAAACAGTAAAGAGCTGGGCATTGATTTCAACAGCACCAATACTATTGAGACCCAGCTGACCAAATATGATGATGTGCAGTATCTATATGGGCAGGGCAGAAATCAGCTCATACCTGTCGATCAGGCACAGGCTTTCAATAGTCTGTTTTTAAACTTCGGCTCAAGACTGGACCCTGGTGTGAACTATGTTGGTTTTGACGGGGTAACCAGGCCCTATGCACTGGTGGAGGATAATATTCAGAATTTTTTCCGTACCGGATCATCCTTCAACAATACGATAGCCCTTTCAAGCTCCACAGAAAATTCAAGTTTCAGGTTCTCAGCAGCAGATTTGAGGTATAAGGATATCGTACCCACCAGTGACATCCGACGAAATACTTACACATTTTCCGGACGTTCGAAGTTTGGCAGTAAGTTCTCCCTGGACGTAAGGGCAACTTACTTAAATGAGGATGTAAACAACAGGGCAGGATTAGGAGACTCACCTTCCAATATCGGTATGAACTTCAATGGTCTGGCGAACAATATTGATCAGGAATTATTCAAAACAAATTATAAGAATGCCCAGGGGGATTACCTGGATTGGGGCGGTGGACAGTTCCGCATCAATCCGTACTGGGTGATCAATGAAATGTACAACAAAACGAACAAGGACAGATTGACCGGTGCACTAAACGCGACCTATCAGTTTACAAAAGCATTCAGCATCAATGCAAAGGCTGCTACGGATATTACATTTTTGGATTACGAAAGTTATCGGCCAAGAACCACCCCGGGTGCTCTGGGAGGGCAGCTTGATCAGGTTAATCAACGCTATACCACCAATCAGGTAGAAGTTTTGGCCAGTTATACCAAACAGGTAAGCAAGGATTTCAATATTTCTGCAAGACTAGGAGGGAGTATCAATGACCGTATTCGTAAAGGTACCAATTCCTCATTTTCCAACATGATCGTTCTGGATGCCATCAGCGCAACGAGTTATCTGGACAAGGTAGTGGTGCCGAATGATATTCCGCGACAGATCCGTTCAGTTTACGGTTTGGCAACGGTAGGGTTCAAAAATTATTTATTTCTGGATGCATCCATCAGACGTGATGAGTCCTCCACTTTGCCTGAGCAAAACAATACCTATACTTATCCGTCTTTATCATCCAGCTTTGTATTTACCGATGCCTTTAAAATCAAAAGCAATATCCTGTCGTTTGGTAAGTTAAGGGCTTCAGTGGCTGAGGTGGGAAATGATACTGATCCTTTTTTGCTGGATCTTTACTACTCGTTAAACCAACTACCCTTCAACGGCGCTTTGAATGGTAAGGTTTCTTCCAGAGTAATACCGCCACTTGACCTGAAACCGACAAGAACCAGGTCATATGAGTTTGGCACGAATCTGAAATTCTTTAAAAACAGGATCAACTTCGACGCTTCATATTATACTTCGGATTCAAGGGATCAGATCAATATTGTTCCGGCAGCGTTATCATCAGGTTTTCCTCAACAGTTGATCAATGCCGGGGTAATTTCGAATCGCGGTCTTGAGCTGTTGCTCTCGGGAAGCCCGTTGTCTGCCAACAGTCAGATCAAGTGGGACATGAGCATCAATTTCGCAAGAAACATTAGTAAAATCAAATCACTGTCTGATCGTGTTGGGCAATATTTAACCTTATCCGAGGCCCGATGGGCAGGTTTACGAGTAGTGGCCAAGCCGGGAGAACAGTACGGCACGATGATGGGCTATGATTTTTTAAGGGATCCAAACGGAAATGTAGTCCTGAATTCTGCCAGCTTGCTGCCGATAATTGATCCACAGATGAAAGTTTTGGGAAAAGGCGTTTTTGACTGGACAGGAGGCTTTACAAGCCGCGTTTCTTACCGCAATTTTTCTTTGAATGCTGCTGTGGACGTAAAGTATGGCGCAGACCTGTTTTCCATGACCAATCTTTTCATGCATGCAAGAGGATCTGCCATGGCGACCTTGGAAGGCAGGGCAGAATGGATCGCCTCGGAAGAACAGCGTATTGGCGAGAAAAAAACCGCCGCCCAATGGCAAGCCGAGGGGCGGGTAAGGGGATTTGTTCCACAGGGGGTGATCAATACCGGAACTGCAACAAACCCGGTATATACCACCAATACAAGGGCGATGGATCCAACGCTTTACTGGCAGACTTTCGCCACAGATGGATCCAATATCGCAACGCCATTCGTCTACAAGGCCACTTACGTGAAACTTAGAGAGCTTACCCTTACTTACACGCTTACGGCAGCTTTCAGCAAACAACTGGGAATAAAGGGTGCTTCCTTTGGCTTAGTGGCCCGAAATCCTTTTATCATATACAAAGATGTGCCGAACGTGGATCCGGACTCCAATTACAACAATAGCAATGGACAGGGACTGGAATATGGTTCGCTGCCAACCCGCAGAGGATGGGGCTTTAACCTGAATGCGAAGTTCTAAGGAAAGATATCAATAATGTGTTACACGCCAACAAAATAATAATGATGAAAAATATTACATATATCCTGTTGTTCATGCTCACCCTGGGGGGGCTTGGATGCAAAAAGTTTGGGGATATGAATACAGATAAAACCAGATCCACTTCTCTTGATCCGGCAGCTCAGCTGATGTACGCCCAGGTGTACTTTTCTGGAGATCTTGGAATACAGGAACGCACAAATTACTTTATGCTCATTCCCATGATGCAACAATTTTCAGGTGCATTCAACATGAGCTTCGGTGCAGTGTACAAAAAAACACCAAGCTACTTATGGAGGATGTTTGATGAAAGTTATCCAAATGACATCCTGAATATTGTGGATGCAGTGGAACGTACCAAGGGCGTACCGACTAAGACGAACTTAAACGCCATGTGCCGTATCATGAAGGTCTATACTTTTGCTCGCCTGACCGATATGTACGGAGATATTCCTTATTTCGAAGCGGGAAAAGGATATGTCGCAGGGGTCATTAGACCAAAATACGATGCCCAGAAAGACATCTATAATGATTTTCTTAAGGAACTAACGGAAGCTTCCACTCAACTTGATGCTTCAAAAGATCCGGTACCTAATGAATACTTCTATAAGGGCAATATTCCTGCATGGAAGAAATTCGCAAACTCACTTCGCCTGCGCCTGGCGCTTCGCCTGGCCAAAAGGGATCCGGAAAAAGCAAAAACTGAAGTCCAGGCGGCCTATGCTGCAGGTGTTTTCACAAGTAACGCGGATATCTGCATGACCAGACATGAAAACATTCCCAGCAGTTACCAGGATCAAAGACCTAACGGAATTTCCACGGCCTGGAACGTCAAAAATGAAATGGGCAGGGTGGTTAATACATTCCTGAACGCCTTAACGAGCACCAATGATCCAAGGGTCAATGCGCTGATCAGATGTTACCGGGAATTCAACCCCGTTGCGCCAACAAGATTTTTGGAACGGGAGGACATCACAGCACAGGTAAGGGCGAAAATTGGTCTGGTAGGCGGTGTCCCGGGAGCATACAACTCAGATAATGTATTGAGCACTACTGCAATCGTATTGGCCAACGGGACTTCTTATACGCCGAGAAGCATCGATCTGAAGCCTCAGCTTAATCACAATCTGCTCAGAAACGATGCGCCTTTTTTTCATATCACCTATGGGGAAGTTGAGCTTTTGCTTGCTGACGCTACCCAGCGTTTCGGTCTAAATTTAGGCGGCAGCGCGCAGGACCATTATTATAAAGGGGTAGAGGCTGCGATGCAGCAGTTGAGCTTATACCCAAGTGGTCCGGTAATCACCGCGGCAGAAATCAGCAATTTCAAAACTGCCAATCCACTGATTGCCGGGAGAGAATTGGAGCAGATCAATACACAATTGTGGATTGCTTTACTGTTGAATGGAAACGAAACATATTCTAACTGGCGCAGAAGCGGTTTTCCGGTGCTCACCCCATCAGTAACCACTGAATCAATGTCGCAAACCATTCCCCGAAGATTCGAGTATCCGCTAACAGAAAAACAGCAGAACACGGATAACATTAATGCAGCCATTCAGATCCTTGGCGCAGACGACTGGACCAGACGCGTTTGGTGGGATCAGGAATAAGCGAGGTCGTAAATGAATCATAATAATTCCCTGTAAAAACAAATTACAATCAGCACTCCATGCCACTTTAGTGGTGATAATAAAAAATTCAAGAATGAAAACATATAAAATAATTGCCTGTATCTTATTTTCACTGATGCTCTTTATTGGATGTAAGAAGGATGACGCGGCTTCTCAGGAAGAGGACAACGTGTTTTCCCCGAGGATTATTGGCGGAGATGTTCCATCGATTTTTCCAAATCCCAATACCACTCAAGTATTGGATGTGGGAGAGAAAGTTGACTTCTCTCAGGTACAATTTTCGCCCACAGGTAAGACCACTGTGGTCTGGAAAGTAGACGATGTGCAGGTGGCAACAGGAGAAAAGTATATTTTTACAGCCGCGGCTGTTGGTGATCACAGAATAAAAGTAGAGGTGAGCTATAACGGCACCACGGTGAGCAGGTATAAGGACGTATTTGTTCTGGCAGGAGCGGGAGCAACTTTTACTCCCAAAACATTTACAAAGGTAACCATGTCCTATCTTGGAGAGAATGGCGATATCAGCGCTATGAACTGGAGCAACGTTACCCATGTTACCTTCAAGGCCGGAACAGTCAATGCGGCCGGAATTCTGGATTTGTCCAGAGGGGAGACCGGGCGGAAAACACAGGAGATCGCCACAAAGGCCCATCTCAATGGCGTTTATGCACTTCTGGGAATCAGTGCCACCCTGTCCGCCAATGGCTGGAATGTTTATGACAGCAATACTTTTGGCACAGCACTGAAAAATCCGGTACAAAGGGCCGCGATGGTACAGGATATTAAAAAATACCTTACCGACAGAAGCCTGGATGGCGTGGATGTACTGATGGCCGATGTCGGCAATACAGTGGAGGCCACCACAACGGCAAACATGGCGGCGACGATTCTTTTCATCAATGAGCTGCGCGGGGCACTGGGGGCAGCAAAAATAATAACACTCACTGTTCCGGTCAATTATACGCACAGCAATTACACCGCGGCTAATCTGGTTAATGTGGACTGGGTAAATGTTCGCGCTTTTGAAAGCGGCCTCAATACCGGTGTCGGCAGACCATTGGGCAATCCTTCCGGCTATCAGTACATGGTTGCCAGCGCAGAAATCTGGAAAGCCAAGATTCCACTCTCCAAACTTGTAATCGGTATCCCGGCAATGGGACTCAGGTACACCGCTGTGGACGCCAATGGCAATAACCTCAATTTTACTTCATTCAATTATATTCCCTATAAAGACATTCTGGCCCTTTCTGCAACTGCTTTTGACAAAGAAAAGCTCGATTTAACGCCAGCGCCGCTGGCCATTTATTATAACGGGGTGCCGCTGGTGACACAAAAAGCACAGTATATCAAAGCCAACAACTATCTGGGGGCTTACTTATGGCAGGGTGACTTTGATGTTAACGGCCCCAACTCACTCACCCTTGCGATCAGCAATGCCTTAAAATAATCATATGGGAAAGCGCAATATCATTACCTTTTTGATCCTGGCGGCCTGGGCATTGCCCGGCCGGGCCACCGCTCAGTTTAAGATCGTGGGCTACATTTGGTCCAGGGCCAACATGGTTCAGGATCTGAAAAAGATTGATCTGGATAAAATCACTCATTTAAACATTGCCTTTATCAATCCTGATCCCGAAGGCGAATTCAAACCTGTACCTGGCCTGGATTCGGTCGTGAGGATTGCGCATCAAAAAAAAATAAATGTATTAATGTCCTGTGGTGGCGGGAGCAGTCACGCTTATTATGCGAAGCTGCTCTCCGATGGTTATAGAAGTTCGCTGATCAAAAATTTTATAGCGGTGCTCAATCAGTATAATCTGGATGGGATTGATGTGGATCTCGAAGGCGAGGACATCGATATCAATTATGAATCTTTTATCGCGGGCTTAAGTAAACCATTGCGCAAACGCGGGAAACTCCTGACTGCTGCGGTAGCCTGGTGGACAAGAGAGAAAATGACCGACCGTGCACTTTCTAAGTTTGACTTCATCAATATCATGGCTTATGATAAAACCGGCCCATGGAAGCCGGAGGATCCAGGGCAGCATTCCCCTTATTCTTATGCGGAGGATCATCTTGCATACTGGCAAAATGAACGGGGTCTTAAAAAAGAACAGCTGAATATAGGCCTCCCTTTTTATGGTTACGGGTTCGGAGAACTCCCAGCCAAAGACAGGGCCTTTAGGCAGATCTCCTGGCAGGATGTTGTCAGCAAATATCCGGGGCGAATGGATGATGATGAAATTATTCTTCCTGACAACGGTGGAACCATTTACTATAATGGAAAAGAGACCATCAGGGCAAAAACACAATTGGCCATGAAAGCAGCGGGAGGCGTCATGATCTGGCAACTGCTTTATGACAGTTTTGATGACCATTCACTTTTGAAACTTATAGACCGGACATATCAATCAGGTATGAAATAAACTCATCCGCGCATAAATAAAATATGAAAATGAAAAGTACAATTTATCTAATAAGCTTGTTGGTCCTGACTTCTTTCTCCTGCAAAGGAAATGAAACGACAGCACCCGATCAAATGCAGGAGCAAGTATCGCCTGCGAAAAAAAGCAATGCTTTTACCGTGAACGGTCGGTTAAAGCTGTCGGGCACAAACATGGTCAACCAAAAAGGTATACCCGTTCAGTTAAGGGGAATGAGTACTCATGGGCTGCAGTATAGGGGCAATTGCTACAGTGAACAATCCCTGAATGTGTTGATGAATGATTGGGGAGCTGACATTTTGCGCATTTCCATGTATGTGCAGGAAGGCGGATATGAGAAGGATCCTGTAAAGTTTACTGCCTTTGTGGATGATCTTGTCGAAAAGTGTTTTAAAGAAGGTATTTATGCACTGATAGATTTCCACATGCTTGATCCGGGTGATCCGAACTACAACACCGATCGCGCAAAAGTCTTCTTCGAACATGTCTCTAAAAAGCACTCAGCCAAAGGCAATGTTATTTATGAGATCTGTAATGAGCCCAATAATAAACAGCTCGACGTGACCTGGGCCGTTATCAAAAGATACGCAGACCAGATCGTGCCCATCATCAGAAAGAACGACCCGCAATCCATTGTGATTGTAGGAACTCCAGAATATGCTTCCAGACCTGATCTGGTCATTGGCAATAAGCTGGCCTTTGAAAACATCATGTACACCATGCATTTCTATGCTGCCGAGAATTTCCAAAGCAATCATCAGGGCAGAAGAATGGGGTATGTTGCCAAAGCAATTGAAAACGGAATTCCGGTCTTTGTCACTGAGTTCGGTACGCAGAACGGGTGGGGAGATGGTGAGAATGATTTTGATATGTCGGCCAAGTGGCTGAAGTTTTTGGCCGATCATAAAATTTCCTGGTGCAACTGGAATTATTCCGACAGTCCCCTGAGTGGTGCGGTCTGGAAAACGGGCACCTGTCCCAATGGGCCGTGGACAGATGATAATCTGAAAGAGTCAGGGAAATGGATTAAACAAAACCTGATCTCGCCGGTGGACGAATGGAGCAAAACGCCATAGTTTTTCCTAAATTGACAAATCTTACCGCATTAGAAACTTTATATATATGATTCTCTCCTTAAGCCCCGGACGTATAGCCAGCACGCTTCTTTGTTTTTTTCTCCTTCTCGTAAATATTGCAGACAGCGCCGCCAAGGCCAACCCACCACTGAACGCAGATTTTAAAGTAAAGGGTTTTCATCTGGACCTCAGGATTCAGGTCATGAAAATGCCCGCCCTGAAGGAATTTGCAACTAAACTCAGCAAAAATGGGATTAATACCCTGGTCATGGAATGGGAGGCATCATATCCTTATCAGAAACACCGCATCATCACTGGCCGTTATGCTTATACCCGGGAGGAAATTAAATCATTCGTAGCCTATTGCAAGAAGCTGGGCATCGACGTGGTCCCGCTCCAACAGAGTTTTGGGCATGTTGAATACATTTTGAGGCACTATCGATACAAAGAACTAAGAGAAGATCAAAAAGATTTTTCACAGGTCAACCCATTGAGGGAAGAAGGTTGCAAAGCATTGTTTACGGATTTGTTCCAGGACATGATCTCCACGCATGATTCTCCATACATTCATATCGGGGGCGATGAAACCTACCTGCTTGGCCGCTCTGAAGAGTCGAAAAAGAAAGTGGCCGCGGTTGGAAAAGGACGATTATACGGGGACTATCTGAAAATGCTCTGCGATGTGGTGGTGGGTTTGGGGAAAAAACCGATTGTCTGGGCAGACATCGCTCTGAACTATCCGGACGCTTTAAAGGGATTGCCCAAGGAAACAATTTTTGTAGACTGGAACTATGGCTGGGCACTGGACCGGTTCGGAGATCATCAAAAACTGGTTAAAAGTGGTTTTGAAATATGGGGATCACCCGCAATTCGAAGCCATCCCGATAACTATTTTCTAACGGACTGGATCAAACACCTTAACAATATCACCTCTTTCATTCCGCAGGCGAAGCAGCTGGGCTATCAGGGAATTGTGATGACTTCCTGGTCGACATCAGGGTTATATTCCAGTGTGCTGGAATCAACAACAGACCTTGCGGATCTTCACGCCATCAGAAGGGTTTATCCGATAAGTGGTTTCAATTTGCTTATTTCCGCCTATTTTGAACAGCTAAAAGCTCCGGGGACATTTGATGGGGCAGCATTTATTAAAAAATACAGCGCTGAAACCTATGGTTTCAATGCTCAGAAATCAGATGTCTTCTCCAGGGCGATCACGCGTACTCCCATCGAGGTCAATGAAGGCAAGACTATTTTCTCGGGGTTAACGATATCGACCCTGCTGGACAGCGCTAAAAAAAGCACCACCGAACTCAGACAGCTTAAACCCACTCAGAATGTAGAAGAGTTCAGTCATTATGTGCTCATGAACGATATCAGGGAGTTTTACTTAACCTGCATTTGGATAGAGCACGAAATGAATCTTCCCGCTTTTACTGCAGCAGATCTGCCGCGGCTGCATAAGATTCTGCGCAATTTAAATCCTGATGAGCTTGATCAAAGATTTGCCAAACTGAACCAAAACCTGCTCTTCAGGGAAGAGATCGAAGTGGAGAACCGCTACAGGAACGAAAGGTTCGATTTGCTGAAGATGAAGCTTTCCCAAACCCATTAATTTTACAAACACAAAAATCTTTTAGAGACGTAAATGGCTATAGAAAAACTGATACAGGTTTCTTCACTGAGCAGGAGAGACACCCTTATTTCCATCGGCATCATAGGGGTGCTGTTCTTTATATTCGGGTTCGTAACCTGGATCAACGCCATCCTTATACCTTTTTTTAAAATCGGTTGTGAGCTCAATAATTTTGAATCTTACCTGGTTGCTTTCGCATTTTACATCGCCTATCTGGTCATGTCGCTTCCGGCAGGATTGCTGCTTAAAAAAATAGGCTTCAAAAAGGGGATGATGTGTGGATTCTGGACCATGGCCCTTGGCGCGATGATTTTTGTGCCTGCAGGGCTTACCCGGACTTATCCGCTCTTTTTAACCGGTCTGTTTACCCTCGGTATTGGACTGGCGATCCTTCAGACGGCAGCCAATCCTTACATTACCATACTGGGACCGAAAGAAAGGGCTGCCCAGCGTTTTAGCATCATGGGTATCTGCAATAAACTCGCAGGCATTCTGGCGCCTTTGCTGTTTGCAGCTGTTATCCTGCGGCCGGAAACCGACAAAGCGTTGTTCCAGCAGGTTGCCTTGATGGAAGGTGCTGCCAAAGAAACGGTATTGAACGAAATCATTGGACGTGTCGTGGTGCCTTATGGCATCGTGGCGCTCATACTTCTGCTGCTGGGTTTTTTTGTCCGTTTTTCACCATTGCCCGAAATAGATACCGACCAAGAAGATGGACAGTTGAGCGCGGATAATGCCGAGAAAAAAAGTATTCTTGATTTTCCTCATCTTGTCCTGGGCGCGATCGCAATTTTTTTTCACGTCGGCTCCCAGGTCATTGCGGTAGACAGTATCGTAAATTATGCCTCGCATCATGGCATGGCCTTTATGGAAGCGAAAATCTTCCCCTCCTATACCTTATCCGCGACAATTATAGGCTATCTGCTGGGCATTACTTTAATCCCAAGATTTATTTCCCAGCTTACCGCGCTAAAGATCTGCACTTTGCTGGGCATATTGCTAAGCTGCTGCATCCTGGTTTTTCAAAAGCAGGTCGTACTGTTGGGGCATCGTACTGATCTTTCAGTCTGGCTGATTGTGCTGCTGGGTTTTGCCAACTCAATGATTTGGGCGGGAGTATGGCCCTTAGCGCTGAACAACCTTGGCCGATTCCTCAAAACCGGTGCCTCATTGCTCATCATGGGCCTATGCGGAAACGCCATTATGCCATTGCTATATGGTTATTGGGCTGACCATCATGGTCTTCGTGAAGCCTATTGGGTATTGATACCCTGTTATCTATATCTTATTTTTTATGCTTTTTATGGGCATGCCTTCAAAAATTGGAGATTTCAAAAGTGATCCTATGAACTACATCAAAATATACAACGCCAATATTATAACCCCGGAAGGAATACTGAAGGATGGAACATTAGTTATTAAAAATGATAAAATTGCTGAGATCTCAGCCGGGAATGTGGATGTTCCCTCAGCACTTGAAATAGACGCAGGGGGCAAAATCCTCTCACCCGGCTTTATTGATCTGCATGTGCATGGTGGAGGTGGACACGATTTTATGGATAATACGGTTGATGCTTTCCTGAACATTGCCCGCACCCATGCCCAATACGGTACCACATCGCTCATGCCCACCACCTTAAGCTGTGAAAAAACTGACTTGCTGGATACCATCAAAACTTATGAAGCTGCCGACCCAATCAATGATGCGGGAGCACAATTTGTTGGTCTGCATATAGAAGGCCCTTATTTTTCAATGAACCAGAAAGGAGCACAGGATCCCAGGTATATCAGGAATCCTGATGCCGATGAATACAATGAAATTTTAGCGTCAACTGCTGCGATCAGAAGGTGGAGTGCCGCTCCTGAGCTTCCCGGAGCACTCGCATTTGCCAAGACGCTAAAAGCCAAACATATCCTTGCCGCCATTGCCCATACTGATGCCATATATGAGGATGTTCTGGAGGCGTTCGAGGAAGGATTTACCCACGCCACACACTTCTATTCCTGCATGTCGGGCGTATCCAGAAGAAACGCGTACCGCTATGCCGGTGTGATCGAGGCAGCCTATCTTTTGGATAATATGACTGTCGAAATTATTGCCGATGGAGTACATCTGCCTCCCGCGCTATTAAAGCTTGTCTACAAAATCAAAGGCTCGAAAAATACGGCACTGATCACTGACGCGATGAGAGGGGCCGGCATGCCCGAGGGAAAAAGCATTTTAGGGAGTCTAACCACTGGTATAGAGGTGATTATTGAGGACGGAGTGGCTAAGCTTCCAGACCGTAGCGCCTTCGCAGGTAGCGTGGCAACAGCAAATCAACTGGTCAGAAATATGATCCAGCTCGCTGATGTACCCTTAAGTGAGGCGGTTGAGATGATCACTGCAACCCCGGCCAGAATACTGAACATCAACGCCCATAAGGGTGTGATCAAAAAAGGAATGGATGCTGACCTGGTCATCTTCGACCCGCAAATCAAAATCAATACCACCATTGTCAGGGGGAAGATCGTCTTCACTGCAAGTGATGCTCAAGATTTGCCCCGGAAACCCAAATATTAATCATTTTACACTTCCTTTGAAAAAGCTCGAAATCCCATATATAAGTGCCATTGCGATGGAAACTGCTGAAAACTTGATTCAGACCCTGCAAAGCCTGAACAGTTTCCCTATCAGGTGCAATCCATGGCCTGAATTCGTAACTGATACCAAAGCCAGCTTTAGTATTGCCCATAATAAAGACCTGATTTTTCTGAAGTATCACGTTCAGGAACAATATCTGATTGCCAATGAAGGATACAATGGTAATATACACAATGATAGCTGCGTAGAATTTTTTGTGGCATTTGATGGAGATAAGGGCTATTATAATCTGGAATTCAATTGCCTCGGTTTTTCGAAAATCGGTTATGGAAAGGATCGTTCCGAACGCGTCTTATTGCCGCTGGAAGTTGTCAAGAAATTGCGATCCCATTCCAGGATTAGTTCGGACCTCATGGATGATCGGGATGGCTTTGAGTGGGAGATTTTATTGATCATTCCCAAACAAACATTTATTCACCACCAGATCAAATCCTTTGGAGAAATCAAGGCCAGGGGTAATTTTTACAAATGCGGAGACGGTTTGCCCCAGCCGCATTTCCTAAGCTGGAACATGATCAACTCGAAGAATCCTGACTTTCATCAAAGAGAAAGTTTTGGGGAACTCGCATTCAAATAGCGATGCGATATAAATAGCGTAATTATTGATCTTGAGCATTAAAAAAAAGGATGGTTGTCTTAGAAAACCGTCCTTTTTTATCTACAACCCGCTAGGGCAGTACCTGTACAGCAGGACCTCCACGAAGTACTGAATTGAAAACCCTGAGTTGAATTGACTTACCGGAAGCGATTGGCACGGTGTACCACTTGCTTTTTGCTGTTGGCCTGGTTCCGTCTGTGGTGTAGTGAATGCGAAGTCCGGTATATAGAACGTTGGCCTCTACTTTTCCATTTCGGACTATGTAACCGGGAGCAGGTATCCTGTATTGGAATCCACCGGCATAATGGTCCAGTCTCGGCAGTTCGTTTGTCGCGATCCGGTTAATGAACACTGACCATGCTTTTTTGTAAAGTCCGGCACTTTTTCCGCTGTCCTGTTCCTGTGCCCAGACCGGATCCGCGGCCCAGCTTCTCTCGGCCAGGCCCAGTATTTTCGGCAACAGCAAATATTCCAGTTCAGCTGTAGTGGTAATCACTTCACTCCAAAGCGGCGCCTGCAAACCAATAATATTTTTCTTACCCTGCTCGCTGAGCCGGATCTTTCCCTGATAATGATTTGTCGGCAAAGGTTTCCCGCTTTCATCCTCGGTTTGGTTTTTATAGTAATCAAAGGGTATAAAGCTGAAGAGCTTATTGACATCAACATATCCACCCCAGTATTGCCCTGGCTCCTGATGGCTTTTGTTGTAAGCCAGGTCCATATACATGTTGGTTACGTTGGTCAGTACAACTTTGTAACCTGCATTCGCCATTTTATAGGCCAGGTCCTCGTTTCCGCTCAAATTATTCCAAACGTCCGCATGGAAATTCTGTGCCACTGCTCGCTCATCAAGTTCCATTTTTGTCCCCGCTGCATTTCTGGTCTTGCGCAGTCCAATTTCTTCCCAGCCGGAGAGATAAAGATTACGGGAGGCCAGCAATTGGCTCAATCTTTGAAAATAATAGTACCACAGTTCATCGACTGTCTTGATCCGTGGATCGTCAACACTTAACTTTAGCGCATCGGGGGATTTTTCCCATACCCCATTGGGCACCTCATCACCTCCAAAATGAATGGTGTTCAGCGGAGCCCCTGCGTCCTTGTACATACTGATCGTCTCGTCTATGATCTTTTCAATGAATCGGTAGGTGGACGGCAATGCTGGGTTGATTACGTTGTCATTAAATCCCTGAACACTGCTATACACCGACTTATCGTTCAAATCCCGGAGCAGATAGGCTGCGGCAGCATCAGCCTTCCCCGCCTGCATAAATTTCCTGTAGCGTGCATCCATCGATTTTATCGCCGCCCTAGCATGACCCGGCGTCTCATATTCAGGGATTACCCTGATATGCCTCATGGTGGCATATTTTAATATTTCGACAAAATCCGATCTGGAAAGGTAACCACTGTTATGGTTTGCTACAGGACCGGAACCGTAAGCCGGGATCAGCCATTGTTCTTCACTCAGTGTGTGGGCTCTTTTGGATCCGACCTCGGTCAGTTCAGGAAGACCTTTGATTTCGATGCGCCAGCCTTCATCATCATTGAAATGCAGATGGAACACATTGATCTTATACAAAGCCAACAGATCCAGCACTTTGATGATCTGCTTTTTCGGCTGGAAGTTTCTGGCGATATCCATCATGAACGCCCGGTGTCCAAAGCGCGGCGCATCGATGATTTTCAAGGCGGGAACGTCAATATATGCCTTTTTATCTTTCCAGGAAGCAGGTGGCAAAAGCATCATCAGGGATTGGATTCCATAAAACACTCCTGCTTCACCGGAGGCAGAAATGGTGATTCCCGAACTTTCCACATTCAGCTCATAACCTTCATTTGAGTCCGTTGCGATTTTCTTAAGCACGATTACAGGCGGGTCATTCGAACCATTGACATGATTTTGCCCGGTCAGCACTTTGCCAAGCGCCGTTTGCAGATAGTTCGCTTCATTTGGAAAATCCTGACCACCGATAACCTTTACCGAACCGGACAATCGAAAACTGCCTTCTTTTCTAGTATAATTTAATGGCGTAGGAAAAACCGGCGGCATCTCGCCCGCATCTATTTTCTCAATGGTCTGATTCTGGGTGAAGGTCTCCGCAGACTGTTTTTTCTCCTGATCGACGAGGCTTCCCGGCACGACACTAAGACGTAAGTTTTGGGCGGAGTTTTGGTTATCAAACACGATATAAAATCCTTTACCGTAATCTGTCCTGTTTTTCAGGTGACGGCTCAATATTCGGATACTAATCTTTGCTCCGCCTTCTAGACCCGTAAAATATTTTGTCGGCCTTAACCTGTAAAAATCGCCGTTCACATGGCTTAGTTCGATCCTGGATTCAACGTTTTTGATTGCATGGGGATCAGGGCCGTTGAAATAAATCGCCCAACCTGTCCCTTTCAAAACATCCTCCCCCAGATTAGACAGGGTAAGTTCGGAGAGAGTTTCCCCGTCCGAATTAAATTCGTGCCGAAGGATTTTCCAGGTAATGGCGTAATCCTTGCTCAAAGCGGTATCATTTTGCTGCGACCATACCTGATAAAAATCAGTGATCAAAAGGATCAATAATAGCATTACTTTAATTTTCATGTGTTTTAAGCTTATCTGATTTAATTTTTAGATCTCCCTGTTAAACTCTGACATAAATTTTCTTCCGGTCCATGACCAATCCGATACACCACATCAAAAGCATAAAACTGAGCGCAAAAACAAATGACGCATTCTTCTCACTCATCCAGCTTAGGTAACCTGTATGATACAAGGTGGAGCGCAACGACTTTTCGCCAATGGGAATCAGAGGGAGCACATCACTGATGATCCAGGAAATAATGTAGATGAAAAGGGGGTTTTTGCCGAACACCACAAAGAAGTACGTCCATTTTTGGAAACGCCATACATCAATGACCATAATCAGGATCGCCAAAATGACCAGGTCCCAGCCAACCGTCAGCAATACATATGAGCTGCTCCATATCGGTTTGTTAACCGGAAAATCAATGTCCCATAGATTGGAGAGGATCAATAGACCTATCGCAAAAAGCGCTATGCGTAAGGCGGTGTCTGTTCCACTACCTTTTTTGTTGATGTAATAGCCCGTAAGGTATCCGGCAAGAACATTCACCACGGCAGGTAAAGTGCTCAGAAGCCCCTCTGGCTCAAAAGGGATCCCAAATCCCTGATAGAGATTTTTGGGCTGAAATAAAAAAAGATCAAGTTGTCCCGATGCATTTCCTTCCAGTGTATAAGGTGATCCTGGATCTCCGTAATAATAGGAAAGTCCCCAGTATGCAAGCAATAACACAATACCGGTCACGATGGTCCACAACACATTGGCATAATACAAAATGACGTTGGCAAAAAAATAACAAACTGCTATGCGTTGCAACACGCCCCATAATCTGACATCAAAGATATTGGTGAGCGCAAAGCTTCCATTTTCCATATGATAAAAAGGAAAATAATTGAGTAAAAAGCCAATGGCAAAAATCATAAGGGTGCGCTTAACAATCTTTTTAAAAAATACCGATGAGCCATTCTTTACCGCCTTGGTCAAGGTAAAACTAATGGCGTTCCCCACAACAAATAAAAACGTGGGGAAAACAAGATCGGTAAGCGTAAAACCATCCCACTCTGAATGAGAGAGGGGCGCGTAAATAGCGCTCCAGCTTCCCGGATTATTGACTGTGATCATTAATGCTACAGTCAGCCCTCTTAATACGTCCAGGGGTAAATTTCGTTCATTGGCAAGTACTGTTTTGGTCATATTTATTTCTTTCGTTTAATGTTGATTATTGTATGTCAGTTTGTTAAGTGATTAATTCTGCTTGTCCGATGGCAACCAATGATCGAATATATAATATTTTTTAATATTTTCGTGTACGTACACGAAAATATTATTACTTTAGTCGCAGGAATTTCTGGAGGACAGGTTTTGTCATCATCCAGCAAAATCCCGTACGATAAACATTAGATATCCATTATCCGGTAAAAAATGAAAACTGAACCCAATGTCAACTAAAAAGGAAAACAACATCGAGGTAAAAATATATGGTTCCAGAAAGGATCTGGGCGCTGCTGCTGCAGAGCGTTTTGCCCGAGAGATCGACAGACTTTTGGTGGAAAAGGAAGAAATCAACGTCGTCTTTGCTGCTGCTCCGTCTCAAAACGAATTTCTTAAGTGCTTATTCGATCAGAATCTGGCATGGAACCGCATCAATGCATTTCATATGGATGAATATATTGGATTGCCTGCCGAAGCGCCTCAAGGGTTCGGAAATTTTCTTAAAGACCGCCTTTTTGCCCGCTTCAGTTTCAAATCCGTTCACTATCTAAACGGTAATGCCGAAAATCTGGACGAGGAATGTCTCCGTTATTCCGATCTGCTGTTACAGTACCCTATAGATATCGTCTGTATGGGAATAGGGGAGAACGGGCATCTTGCCTTTAACGATCCTCCGGTGGCAGATTTTGAAGATCCTATGGATGTCAAAGTTGTGGAGCTGGATTTTGCGTGCAGGAACCAGCAGGTAAATGATGGTTGTTTTAGGCATCTGGATGATGTGCCGCTATCGGCCCTTACCCTGACCATTCCAACGCTCCTGCGGGCAAAATTCATCAGTTCGGTCGTGCCAGGAAACACCAAGGCACAGGCAGTGGCAAATACACTGGAAAAAGAAATCAGTACAAGATATCCTTCCACCATACTCCGGAATCATACAAACGTTGAACTGTTTCTGGATTATGAGAGCAGTCAGTTATTAAAGTAAAAATAAAAAATGGCCAGATTAAATCTACTCGAAGAGACCCGTTTCGAAAAACTTCCTGTAACCGTATTCGACACTCCGGAAAATGCTTCCATTAATGTGGCGCACCGAATTGCCAACCTCATTAAATTAAAACATGCATTAGGCGAATCTGCGGTACTGGGCTTAGCAACAGGGGTTACCCCAATTGCAGTTTATGCCGAACTGGTTAGACTGCACAAAGAAGAGGGCTTAAGTTTTAAAAACGTAATTACTTTTAATTTGGATGAGTACTATCCAATGCAGCCTACAGCCGCACAGAGTTACGTTACTTTTATGAACGAAAATCTTTTCGATCATATCGACATTGACAGGAACAAGGTTCACATTCCTGACGGAACCCTTCCTTTAGAGGACATTCAGGCTTTCTGCCTGGACTACGAGAAAAAGATCGGAGACCTTGGCGGACTTGACATTCAGATCCTGGGTATCGGCCGTACCGGTCACATTGGTTTCAATGAGCCGGGTTCTGCTCCCAATTCTGGAACACGTTTGGTCACCCTTGATGATCTGACCCGGCGTGATGCGGCCCGTGATTTTGGCGGAAAAGCATTTGTGCCAACCAAGGCGATTACCATGGGGATTGGTACCATTTTCAAAGCAAGAGAGATTATTTTAATGGCATGGAGCCGTAAAAAAGCTTCCATCATTAAAAAAGCTGTGGAAGGTGAAATCTCGGGCGATGTTCCTGCAACTTACCTGCAACTTTCAGAGCATGTGGAGTTTATTTTGGATACACCGGCCGCGGCAGAACTAACCCGTTTTGATACACCTTGGCTCGTTAAAGATTGCGTTTGGACAGATGCATTGATCCGCAAAGCGGTGATTTGGCTGGCCAATACCCTCAACAAACCTATCCTTAAGTTAACTGAGGACGATTACAACAACAACGGCATGGCACAACTGGCTACCGAGAAAGGACCGGTTTACAACATCAACATTCATATTTTCAATAAACTTCAGCACACGATTACTGGCTGGCCGGGCGGAAAACCAAATGCTGATGATTCTCAGCGTCCGGAAAGAGCTGAGCCAGCTAAAAAGCGTGTGATTATTTTCTCACCACATCCTGATGATGATGTGATTTCAATGGGTGGAACATTTATCCGTTTTGTTGATCAAAAACATGATGTGCATGTGGCTTACCAAACTTCTGGAAATACCGCCGTTTGGGATGATGATGCCCTTCGTTTTGTGGAGTTTAATGTGGATTTCACGGAAAAAATGGGAATGGACAATTCACATTTGAAGGAACTTTACAGCAACATGCGAACCTTCATTGAGCAAAAGAAACCAAACCAGGTGGATACGCCGGAGATTCAGACCATAAAAGGTTTGATCAGAAAAGGAGAGGCCATTGCCGGAGCACGTTATTGCGGTTTGGGGGATGACCATATTCATTTTCAGGCATTGCCTTTTTACGAGAGCGGAAAGAATCAGAAAAACCCGGTAACTGATGCAGACATTCAACTTACAATGGAACTTTTGCAAAAGGTTAAACCACAACAGGTTTTTGCCGCCGGCGATTTTGAAGATCCCCACGGAACCCACATTGTTTGTTTCAACATCATTTTGGAGGCTTTGACACGTTTGCGCAAAACTGAAGCCTGGGCGCAGGACTGTTGGTTATGGATGTACCGCGGTGCATGGCATGAGTTTGAAACCCACGAAATTGAAATGGCTGTTCCGATATCTCCTCAGGAATTGGAGCGGAAGAGGAATGCAATCTTTAAACACCAGAGCCAAAAGGACAGGGCTGTTTTTCCGGGTGATGATGCAAGAGAGTTTTGGCAACGTGCTGAAGACCGTAACCGGGAAACAGCAAAAGCCTATGATGAACTTGGGCTTGCTGAATACGAAGCGATGGAAGCTTTTGTGAGGTGGAAGTTTTAACTGAAAAGAATTTTACGATAAAGCATATCCGGAACATATATGAGTGCCTGTGCGATCGAATGCCTCAATATCCTAACAGCCAAATACCGGATAGCGACTAACATGCCTATCATCATTTAAATCAATAATTAAATAACATTTACCTAATGAAAATCAACATGAAAAAACTAATGAATCTATGCATTATCGCAATCCTCTTCACGCTGGGTGCGTGCAGCAAAAACGGCGAAAATCCTCAGCCAGAGGAGACGCTTTTACCGAAATTGAAAGCAAATGTTCAGCCTGCTTCTAGTAACCTTGCTGCGGGTAAGTTGGTGGTAGGATATGTGCCCGGCTGGAAAAATGTACAGGGCGTAATTGATAATAGCGACCTTAATGTCCTGACCCACCTCAATATCGCTTTTTTCAGTCCCAATACTTCTGGGCAGATGATGGTAAACGGAAACCCGGCTTCCAGTGATGCAAGCACTGTAGAGATCAATTATGTGGTTACCCAGGGACATCAGCATGGGGTTAAGGTTCTCGCTTCATTTTCGGGTGGCAAAATTCCAGATGGCTCGGGTAATCTGGTTACCCTGTTACAGTCACCGAATCGATCTGTATTAGTCGCCAACATCGTTTCCTTCCTAAATTTCTATAATCTGGACGGGATAGATGTGGATATCGAAGGTCAAACGCTTCAAACGGTAAAAACAGCAGGCACCTACACGCTGTTTGTTCAGGAACTTAGGGCAGCACTGCAGCCGCTTGGAAAGCTGGTAACCTGTGCGACCCTGCCATATACCAATGGTATGATCCCTGTGAACTCTTTTCCTTACTTTGACTACATTCATATCATGTCCTATGACAACAACTGGGGAGGGACGGGCAATCATTCATTATACAGTGATGCGCTGGTACACATCAAGAAATTCCTGGATTTGAACTGCCCTGCAAGCAAATTAACACTCGGCGTCCCGTTTTATGGTTATCAGGGCGCTATAGGTCTTACCCCCGGTGTCCCTTTCAGAGATATTGTGGCACTCGACACATTGAATGCCTACCAGGATACTTATCTCGCATATAAGTACAACGGAATCCCATCCATAAAAGCGAAAACCCGTTATGCAAAGCAGCACATTGCAGGTGTTATGATCTGGGATCTGGAAAAAGACGCGGTAGGAAAATTCAGTTTGCTTAAAGCAATCGGCGAAGAGATTGCGCCATAAAACACAGTCATAGGGCCAGCATTAAATAATTGACTGACCCTTTATCTATTCCGTATCACAAAAATTCTTATGCGTGATAATATATCGCAGTTTACTATAAACTGTTTTTTAGAAATTCGCAGGTTTGATCAACCTTTCAAAATTGTTCTGGTGTGTACAAAGAGGTATTTGGTTTTATTATAGGCACAGTGAAGTAAAATCATCTTATGCCAATTTCAGTTACTTTCAAGAGCCTAAAAGTTTCGGAGTCAGCCTGTAGCGTAGTGGTGTTTTTACCATTCGCTTTTAGAAGTTTCAGATCAATGATTCCGGTCAGCCTTGGAGAGACCCTGGAAGAGGTATGATGTGTATGCATCACATACTTGAAATTTCCTGACTGATCTTTGAAAAGGTCTCCGTGACCAGTTCCGTTCGATTTTATTGTTGCACGACTAATTAATGGGTTTCCGTGGTGTTTTATCCACGGCCCTGTAGCTGAGATCGAGGTGGCATAGCCCACTGCGTAATCTTTGCTTCTGAAGTCATTGGCAGAATAAATTAGATAATATAAATTTTTAAATTTAAAGACCGTTGGCCCTTCCGCAACCGGCCATGGTGTAGATTCTGTATTTTCCCAAGGCGTCGAAGCATTGATGCATTCGTGCTCGGTTCCTTCTACTACGTCTGACAGATCGGGTTTCATTTCCGAAACGAAGATCCGGTTACCATTCTTAAGTCTGACATGGTACAGGTAAATCTTGCCATCACTATCAAAAAAAATAAAAGGATCTATCTGTTTACCGTTTCCAGATAATGATTTAAATTCACCTTGTCTGAAAGGACCCAAAGGACTATCACTTTTAGCGATAGCGATCTGTTCATTTGCGGTATAGGCCATGTAATAGTCTTCATTAAACTTAAATACATGGGGAGCCCAAAATCCCATCGTGCCGAATGATTCGCATTTGCTAAGTGCATATCCGTTGTTTTTTCCAACAGGACCTTTCCAATTAAATAAATCCGTCGATTCATACACCTTGAAGCCGCTGTTTCCGCTTGTACCATAAAGGTAATATTTGCCTTTGTCTAAAAATATGGTCGGATCAGCCAACTCTATGTTAATGGTGCTATGCGGTGTCGCATTGGACTTTTTTTGCGGCTGGGCAAGACAATTCCCGAACACTACCAAGCATGCCAGACAGATGAATGTGTTCAAAGTCAATTTCATTGTTTTTTCGATTGAGTTTCAAATGACGGTTAACCGACCTGGCACGAAAACAATAACGCCTAAATCTCAGTAATCAAATTCCCTAATGATTAATGTACTGAAAATAACGCTTCTTGGGCTACATCGTTTATTCTTGATTAAAATACTGATATTTTGGTATTTTGTTGTTGAACAAAGAACAGTAACATTGTTAAGTAATCTTAACTTGTTTATATCCAGTTAAATAATTTACTGTTTTGCATTTGTTAATTTCAATCATAAACGATTCAACATCATGATGTCACCAAAAGAGGATATAGAGCGACTTCAGCTCGAAAAGTTGAAGCTAGAGGTGTCAGGGCTGGAAAATAATCAGAATAAAAAAATATGGAATAGCCTTGAGGTGAGCAGGCTTATGATCAGTATGCTCATTCCATTGCTTCTTGGTTATATTTCTTATACCACCTCCCAAATTCAGAAAGAGGTGAATTCAAATGAAGCAAGGAACAAAATCAACGTAGATAATAATAAGCGTATTTATGATTTGAGGGTCGCAGTCTACCAGCGGGTTTCCCTTCCAATTAACGAAATATACAGTTACACCAGCTATATTGGCCGCTGGAAAGCACTGACTCCCGATGAGGTGGTCTCAAACAAAAGAACCTGCGATGAAATCATGTATTCAAATCAATCCTTCTTTACCGCGGAATTCTTTAGTGCCTATACTGAGTTTATGCGTTCCTGCTTTGTAATGGGGAATGGATCCGGGATGGATGCAAAGATTCACTCTGACCTGGTTTACCACAAACGCTATTACAGAGGAACCACTCCCTGGTCATCAGCCTGGGATGATAAATTCAGTTATGTCGCCGAGCAGGAAGATATTGCTGTTCGCAGGAGAATAAATACCCAATACAATCTTCTGCTTTCTCTTCTTTCCAAGGAGCTTAGAATCAAAGAAATTGAAATTAACAACGAATTCAAAGACTCAAAACCTAAAGGCAGCTAAAAATCAACATTCGCTCGGCTAGGTAGGTTGAATTTTTTGAAAATGTCCTGTTGAACCTTTCTGGAGATCTCGACAGAATTTCCAAAAGATGATTGAACATATAATAAGATTCCATGCTCTATAACAGGCATTACTGTTTGTTAATCTTTTCAGATCTGCAGGAACTGGTTTAGAATAGCCGACCTTATATTGTAGAACGCTTCGCCATACCCTCCCAATCAGAAAGAAGCAGACCTGTCATTCCTTAATGAATAAAGGGGACAATTCAATCCTAAGAAGTCAAAAACAACCTCATCATATTTATATTCGATTTAAAAAGTGTACATTTTGATCAAATTGGTCTCTGATTTCATTTATCATTATAGGATATTTGAACTGAATGAAACGATATGGTCTTTTCAGTAGGTAGGGCTTTCACACCAAAAAAGTTCATATGACTTTGAGCGCGACTTAACGCGTCGATAGTAGCTGGTCTGAAAATTGCCTTTGTTTAGGCTTTGCGGTTCCTTCAAAGTCCAGAACCCAGAGAATGAAAATATCAGAAAACAGACCTGTAACACTTAAAATGTTGGCCACAAAACTGCAGATGTCGGTGTCCGCGATATCCAAGGCATTAAATAATTATCCCTCCATAAATCCCGAAACTAAAATCAGGGTGCGTGAAATGGCTACACAAATGAGCTATAAACCCAATACTTCGGCCGCAAACTTTCGGGTAAGTCGAACAGGGATTATTGGCGTCATTCTCCCGGATTTGATGGATCACTTTTTTGGAAAAAGTTTTTTTGGTCTGGAGAAAACCGCTGCCGAGCATGGTTACCACATCATCGTAAGCCAGACCCTGGATGATCTTGAGACAGAAATCAAGTCTGCAGAAACGCTGTTCAATAGAAGAGTTGATGGTTTGATTGTGGCGATAAGCAAAAACACCCAGCGCTTTGATCACTTGAAACGATTTGAACAAATGGGCATACCGCTCATCTATTTTGCCAGAAATCCTAGTTTTAATCCGGATTGCCATAAAGTTTTGGTAAACACTTTCCAGGGCAGCTTTTATGCAACTGAGTTCTTAATCAAAAGAGGGCATAGAAATATTGCCTTCCTTTGTGGGCCGCAAATGATCACATTTACACATGACCGTTTTAATGGCTATATCACCGCGTTAAGACAGAATGAACTTTTTTTTTCAGGTGATTTGGTCGCCTATACCGATTTTGATCAGCTAAGCACCGAGGATGCGGTAAAAAAGCTTTTTTCAAATAGGCAGAACCAACCTACCGCGCTTTTAGCCTTTAAGGAACCTGTTCTCATTGATGCTTTGAAACAACTTAGCATCATTGATCCAAGCCTCCCGCAGGCTATTGAGTGTATTAGCTTTGGAAATACCCCCTTAACGAAGTGCCTCCCTAGCCCACCTATCGCTACGGTCGAGGAAAATGCCGAAGCAGTAGGGCGCCAGGCGGTTAACTTACTGCTCAAGATCATCAACAAGCAGATTAACATGCATGACTATCAGCGCCTCATCATCGACTGCCAGCTTGTTTCGCTTTAAACTTTGTTGATTTTACAGCACAAAGAATCAAAAGGGGAAGATATTGAGATAATTAGGGTCATTCGAGATTCTCATATAACAGATATTTGGGAATGCAAACATTATTCAGAAGATAAGGCACTAACCAGGTTTATCCATGATCCAATAATAGTTTGAAGATGAGATGCTGTTCGGAAAGTGTTGCCGAAAACTTAAACAAACCAATAAGAAAAAAAATAGTTACGATATCAAAATCTGATCAGGGACAAATATTCATTTTGCTTGATAATGGAGAGGTCCTGAATAGAGCTGAATCTTAATGCAATTGACTAAAATCTCTCCGAAGTGTTGGAGGTGGTTTTTTATTACGAAATGGACCTCTAAGGTGATAAGGCACTGGAAATTTGATTTATAGGTAGATGATGATTGATCGAACAGCACATGCCCGAACAACGCGTTAGAGGTGTTGTGAGAAAGCTGTACAAGTTCACCTAGACTCGTAGCATTGGTGTGCAGAGCATGCTAATCAATTTGGTGGTCTGATCTCACTTACTGGTCTTTATTTTGAAAACAATTTCGCTACAAATAACAAAGTATCAGAATTAATACGCAATCCAATAATATGAGACTTTAAACCAAACTTACTGGGTGAATAGGTAAGATCCTTGAACCCTCATCAGTCTAAGCTGATTCGCACTCATGCCAGTGATCTCCACTGGTTCATTCTAACCAAATCAAATCCAATTATGCCAACACCATTACTAAAGCCTGGAGAAATCCATGGTCGTTTTTTCTCATTGAAGCCTGCGATTTTGCTGATCACGCTGCTATGCACCGCATCGATCATCGCAATGGGCAGCTCAACCAACTCCGGAAGCATTCTAAAATTAAACCCAATGCCCGCTGGAATTATCCTTGGGACGGAAAATATGCCTGCATCACCTTTTGTTATGAACAAAGTTATTCAGGGCATGGTCATTGATTCTGCCGGCGCTCCATTGCCCGGCGTATCCGTTATGGTAAAGGGCAGGTCCAATCTGGGGGCTGTCACAGATGTTAATGGCAAGTACCTGCTCAGCGTTCCCGATGATGTCAAAGTCCTGGTTTTCAGCTTCGTCGGTTTTCAGTCACAGGAAGTCACAATCGGCTCCAGAACAACGGTAAACGTTATATTGAAGGACATCAAGGAAGACTTGAGCGAAGTGGTCGTAGTGGCCTATGGAACCCAGAAGAAGGCAAATGTTACCGGCTCCCTGGTCTCCGTCGGTACTGCTGATCTGCTCAGAACACCGACCGCCTCGCTGACCAACAGCCTTGCAGGCCGACTTCCTGGATTGGGCACCGTTCAGAACAGCGGTGCGCCCGGAAATGACGGATCTGAACTCAACATCCGCGGGTTCGCTACTTACCAGGGCAAAAGCCCGTTGATTCTTGTGGATGGGATTGAAAACACCATCGATAAGATCGATGCAAATGAGGTCGAGAATGTCAGCATCCTTAAAGATGCGGCAGCTACAGCAGTTTTCGGCATGAAAGGCGCAAATGGAGTGGTCCTGATCACCACAAAACGTGGAAAGGCCGGAAAGCCCGTAGTTTCCCTCACTACCCAGGCCGCAATCCAGTCGCCCGTTCGTTTGCCTGAATATCTGGACTCCTTCGATGCCCTCACGCTATTCAGGGAGGCACTGAACAATGATAATCTGAATGCCAACCTCTATACAGATGAATACCTGGCGAAGTTCAGGGACAGAACCAATCCAACTTACCAGTATTTGTATCCAAATGTGGACTGGCATGAGGAACTGCTTAAACCGAGTTCCGTGATGAACCAGACCAATCTGAATGTTAGTGGTGGATCTGCAACAGCCCGTTATTTCGTTTCGTTGTCCTATTTGGGACAGGATGGTCTTTACAAATACGATGATCTGAATGACTATAATATCAATGCCTATATGAATAAGTACAATTTCAGAAGCAACATCGATGTTAACATCACCAAGCACCTAAGCATGGAAATCAACCTGGCAGATGTGGTCAGGGAAAGAAATTATCCCAACGAGGATACCAATGCATTTTGGGCCGAACTTAGAAACACCCCATCTTATCTCTATCCACTGGTCAATCCTGACGGATCTGTCCCGGCGCAGCGGAGCATGCCGCCAAGTCCCTATGGACGATTGACACAATATGGATACAAAAGACAGTTTGAAAACAGTCTTTCCGCAATTGGTGGCTTCAAGCTCGATATGCCTTTTGTAACCGAAGGCCTGAGCTTCAGGACCAGGTTTGCATTTGATGCGCTCAGTTTCAGGGACATTACCCGCCAGCGGAATTATTCCACTTACCGTTTCACCATCGATGAGAACGAGACCGATCTGACCAAGGGCCGTTATGAAGAAATGAGCACCGGGGACGGACTCCTGAACTTTGCGCTCGCTTCCAATATGAGACGTAAATCCACTTATGAGGCCTATCTGAACTATGACCGGACTTTTGCCAACAAGCACATGCTGACCGGAATGATCAGATACAGCCAGATACAAAACTTTACAACAGCCGCTGATGCGGTGGAGTCTCTACCATTTAAACAACTTGGAGTGGTCGGCCGGGTAAACTATAGTTTCGACCGTCGCTACGTCCTTGGGTTTGATGCCGGCTATAATGGTTCCGAAAACTTTCAGAGCGGACGCAGAATGGGGTTTTTCCCGGCCTTTTCGGCTGCCTGGATCTTGTCCAACGAATCGTTTTTGAAAGATTCCAAATTCATCAGTCTTTTCAAGATCAGAGGATCCATCGGAACTGTGGGCGTGGACAACAGCGTAGGCAGGTTCGCCTACCTGAGCACATGGTCCACGGGCGGTGGAAGCGGTTACCGTTTTGGAAGGGAAGCGGACGGCGATGATTTCAAAAGTGCCCAGGAAAGCTCTTCAGGAAATGCGTTTCTAACTTGGGAGCGGGCCAGAAAAAGTAATATTGGATTGGATATTGAAATGCTCAACCAAAGCATCGTATTCACCACCGACGTCTTTCAGGAAAGAAGAACGCAGATTTTAACCGTTGCACAGGTCATTCCAGATGTAACGGGGATTCAGAATCTGCCGGCTATCAATGCAGGCATTGTGACCAACAAAGGCATCGAAACGGAACTTACCTGGCGGAAAACGTTTGGGAAAAACTCATTTTTACTAAGAGGTTCTTATGCCTATGCGACCAATAGGGTGGAATATGCAGCCGAGCCAGAGTATTCACTTCCATATCGTGGACTGAAGGGCACCCAGATTTTCGAGGTTCAGGGGCTTACCGCACTGGGGCTTTTTAAAGATCAGGAAGAAATCAACAACAGTCCGGTTCAGCAGTTCGGGGCGGTGCGTCCGGGAGATATTAAATATCTCGACCGCAACGGGGATGGAGTGATTAACACCCAGGACGAAGGTTATCTGGGCCAGATTGCCAGACCAAAGTCCTATGTAGGCCTGACAGCTTCCATCAATATTGCCCAGTTTGATCTGAACATTCTTTTGCAGGGAGCATATGGAGGGACACGTTGGCTGGAAGGCACATCGGCATGGGCATTTGCCTCCAACAGTTCCGTACTGGCCGACTATAAGGAGAACAGATGGTCGCTGGATAATCAGAACCCTAATGCCAGTTACCCTAGACTTTCCTCATCTAATAACGTCAACAATAACCGCCGCTCCACTTTCTGGCTGCGCTCTTCGGATTATCTAAGGCTGAAAAATGTTGAGGTGGGCTACTCATTTTCTAAAAACCTGCTTAAAAAAGTGCGGTTGACCAATGCCAGGATCTTTGCCAACGGTCTCAACCTGTATACCTGGGATAAACTAAAAATATTTGACCCTGAAACATCCGACAGCTTTGGCAATTATCCACAGCAGCGGGTAATCAATTTTGGTCTTAACGTTTCGATGTAAAAATATATAAACATGAAAAAAATTAATATCATCCTGCTGTTGGTCATTTCACTGACCAGTCTTTCCTGCAAAAAATACCTGGATGTGGTGCCTGCGGAATTCGCGACCGAAGAAGATGTTTTCACAAATATCAACCTTACCGAGCAGGCACTTGCCAGACTCTACAATGCGTTGCCGAATGACCTGGGTTCAGACATCTCCGCCTACACCGATGAAACCTACCATCAGTGGTTTGATAATGCCGGGGGTATAGATGCCTATAAATATAACCTGGGCAGCTGGAGCAATACAGACAACCCCATTGGGAACTGGGCAGGTAAATACCAGGATATCAGAAGAGCCAACATATTCATCCAGAATATCGATGCGGTACCCATTCCATTGAACCGGGCCGATTACTACGGGATCTGGAAACCCAGATACAAAGCGGAAGCAAGGTTCATCAGGGCCCAGTTTTATTTTGAACTCTTCAAAAGATATGGTGCAGTGCCACTGGTTACAGAAAAAACCGTGGTTGATCCTTCGGATATCGAAAACACCATGGTGTTCCGTAATTCGGTTGATGAGATCGTATCCTTTATCGTTTCAGAGTGCGATGGAATAGTCAATGATTTACCTTTGACCCATGAGAGTGCCCAGATCGGAAGGATCACAAAGGGTGCAGCACTGGCGTTAAAGTCCAGAACCCTGCTTTATGCTGCCAGCCCGCTTTTCAATGGAAATCCGCTTTACGCGGGCATCAGGAACTCCGATGGAAAGGCGCTGTTTAACGCAACTTATGATAGGGAGAAATGGAAGCGTGCAGCGGATGCTGCCAAGCAGGTGATTGACCTTGGGATCTATGCACTATATAATCCATTTCCTACAAATCCGGTGCAGAATTATGCGGCTCAGTTTTACACCAGAGATTACTCTGAAACTATCCTGCCACGTATTCTGACCAATTCCACCACCTACGATGGTAATCATTTGCCAAACGGCCCGCCATTTAAAGGAAGTGCCAAGCTCACTCCGTTACAGGAATTTGTGGATGCTTTCGAAATGAGCAACGGTATTCCAATCAACGAACCTGGATCAGGTTATCAGATCAACGGGACATGGAACGGACAGTTATGGGATGGGCTGAAATTCTCTGCAGCCACCGGACTGTCCAATATGTACAGAAACCGGGATCCAAGATTCTATGCCACGGTTTTCTTTCAGTATTCACTGTGGAGGTTTGATGCCAATAAGCGCGGCATCAAACTCGCCTGGTGGGGTGGAGGAAATGGGCAGACTGACGGTTGGGCTACTGGAAAGGCCGGTACCAGTCCCTGGGGATACAATGTTCGAAAATTTCTCAGTCCGGAATATGACCGCAATGCCGGAACAGGGACCGCCCGAAGGAACTTTCCGATTTTCAGACTTGCTGAAATATATCTTAACTATGCAGAAGCAATGAACGAATATCTGGATCAACCTGATGTTAGAGTTTATGACTATATCAACAGGGTTCGCCAGCGTGTATCCATGCCCGCACTTCCCGTAATCAGTTCTGATAATTCGAAAGCGGGAATGCGAAACCGAATTCAGAATGAACGCCGGATCGAACTCGCATTTGAAGGTAGCAGGTTTTGGGATGTACGCAGGTGGATGATCGCTAAACGAGTGGATAATATGCCTGTAAATGTTCTTAACGCCAGGCCCTCAGCAGCTGAACTCACTGCTACAGGTCTGAACATCACCAGCGAGGCGGCAGGTCTGGCTGTATTTTACAAACCGGTGGTGATACAAAACCGTGTCTTTACAGATAAACATTATTTAATGCCTATCCCCCAAAATGAAATGGACAAAGATCCAAATTTAGTGCAGAACCTTGGTTGGTGATTAGTGGCTCATCAGCCTTTCCACGGATTGGGCTGGTGTCCATTTTTTCTCAATAATTATGATATACCGCCCTGCTAGTTATAAAAATCAGAAATGATCCAGCAGGCAAAATGATTTTTTATGAAAACAATACAGCGTTTTTACTTATTAGCCGCCTTCGCCCTGATGGTCACGGCTTGCCAGAAGCAGCTTCCTTCAGATCTGCTGGATGAAAATCTGATTAGCGGTACCGAATCTGCTCCCGTGGTGGTCAATGCAGCGCCAGTTCCGGGAGTACTGATCGATGGTGCCACTTACCGCATCCGGGGTATATCTGCCCTGCCATCTGGTCCGGTTGTAGAGGTCACTGGCAATTCTATGTCAGAAAATGCTATGATACAACAGTGGTCATGGTTTCCGAATAATGGACAAAAATGGAAACTGATTAAAGTGGATGCAACCTATTACAAGCTTGTTAATCTTTCGAGTAGCAAATGTCTTAAATCACCCTCCTCGACTCCTGGAGATGTCCTGGTACAAGGGACCGACGATGGGAGCGATGCACAAAGGTGGGCGATCAACTTTTCTGCCGCCAATAATGGCTATGCACTCACCAACAAGGCTACAGGCATGAAAATGGTGGTAGATCCGGAAAACAGTGTCCCAGGTACCAAAATTCGACAAAAAAGCACAGTGACCGGTACCCAGGATCGGTTTGATTTTCACCATGTTAACTTTCAGAATCCGTTGATCAATGCGAGCCGCGCTGACCCCTATGTTGCTCAAAAGGATGGCTGGTATTATTTCATGTATACTAGGGGAAACAATATTGGACTGAGAAAAACCAGATCCATGTCCCTGCTTGCCAACGCACCCGAGACCGTGGTCTGGACTCCCCCTGCTGGAATGCCATATTCTTCGAACCTATGGGCGCCTGAACTGCACTACCTCTCCGGAAAGTGGTATTTATACTTTGCTGCAAATGACGGGGGTGGAGAGAGCCACCGCATGTTTGTGCTGGAGAATCCCAATAACGATCCCATGACCGGTACCTGGACTTTTAAGGGCAAGATCACTGATCCCAGCGATCAATGGGCAATAGACGGGTCAATATTAACCATTGGAACCAACAACTATTTCATCTGGTCAGGATGGGAAAATGTGGCAACTAAATTCAAACAATATTTATACATTGCGCCAATGTCTAATCCATGGACAGTTAGTGGAGAAAGGGTAAAAATATCATCCCCAACTAATAACTGGGAAAAATACGAGCCCAGCGGCTCGCTTGGCGCAGGTGTAAATGAGGGGCCAATCATCCTTCAAAAAGATGCGGCATCTCCTGTCTTTATGATTTACTCAGCAAGCCGTTTCAGTAGTGATAATTATTGCCTAGCACAGCTCCAGCTGATTTCCGGGGCGAATCCGCTTGTCGCCACCAATTGGATTAACAAAAAGCAGGTATTTCTGAAAAGCGATGCAAATGCGGTGTATGGACCAGGGCACAACGGTTTTTTTACCAGCAGTTATACTGACCCCAATGGCGTTTTGCGAACAGAAAACTGGTTTGTCTACCACGCCAGAAGCGTGGCGGCAACTTCCAACGGAACCAGGACACCAAGAATGCAGAAACTCACCTGGAATGCAGATGGCTCTCCCGATTTTGGTGTGGCCGCCTCCTTTTCTACCTTAATCTCAATACCCATCGGTGAATAAATAATATGGTGCCTGCAGTTTGGGGCACCATATTTTTTAAGTGCACAATGACTCTATTGCCTTGGTCTTAAATGCTTGGCGACCTTTAGCGGGATGTAATAGTCAATCCCACTTCCCCCAGTGGACATGTTGTTTATTTTCTTTGCGACCGATCGGTGTCCCGTGAAGTCCTCGTCCCTGGCCGCATTCAATGGTTAATGCTTACGAAAAATATCAGCTGCACTGACAGACACTGCAAGCCCGGTAGAAGAGAGCTTTGAATTGCCATAACCGATATTGGTCAAGGGGATTTTCATAAAGGGCGTCAGACCAATATTCAGGTTTTTGTTTATTTTACGATAAAATGTAGCTGAAATATTTGCAACCCCAAAAAGGTGCTGATTTTGATTTTTGACCTGATAGGAACGCGGTCCTTTGGCATAATCGGTCTCATAAGAATAGGTGTAGTTTTCTTTGAGCATGAGATAGCTTGAAAGACCGGCGGTGAACATTACGCTGTTCCTGCTGTTTACCAATAATTTGTAATTCACATTCAAAGGGATATCAAGAACATCACACTGTGCATGAATATTAGTCGGCCTGTTTGTGAAGACGTAGCTCGATTGGGGATTGTACAGGCTAAAATCAGCATCATAAATCTTTTTTGCAAACGCGATTCCTGTACTGATGCTGAGATGTCTGTCGATGGATAAACTTGCTTCCACACCAAGGCCGCCGCTGAAGCTGCTTCTTCCTGAATTTTTCACAGTTGTAAAATCCGGTGCCGCAACTAAACCCATTGAAAGATTTATTCCTTTGTTTTTATTGTCGGGATTAGGGGCCACCTTACCTGAAGCAATAGTGGTGTTCACTGTCAAATGCGCCGGCAGGATTTCAGTTAGTTGCTTTGAAACCGTGTTTTCAATCCTTAAATCCGAAATCTCTGCGGGTTTCACAAGCCGGTAAATGTTTTGATCTGAAAGTGTTGCTGCACCGTTCTGGTCTATAGATTCATTCGTTTTTTCTGACCTCGCTGAAGCACTCCCGGTAACCCATGGATTTTTTTGCCGGCCTTGGGGAACCTCGAGTGTTTTTACGGAATCCACCGGGCTGATCCTGGCCGTTTCGCGCTCAGATTTATAGCTGTTTACACTCAGTCCATTTTTAAAATCTCTCTCCGGTCTATCGACCATCAGAAAGATCAGCAGCATGGCCGCTGCGCCGGCAATAGCGGCATAGATGTACAGGCTTTTCCGTCTTGGAGCCGGGGTCAGCTTTTTCTGCATGGCTTTCCAGTCCTGATCGTTGTATTCCAGATCCGGCCACTTTAGCCCATTACTAAAAAGTTGATCAATATTCTGTTGTTCTTTCATTGAATCTTGGTATTTAATCTCGCCTGTAGGAAACGTTCTTCTTCACCTGGAGATTGAATTTTATAACTCAATGTTTCATTTTTTACAAGCATCTCCTGCAACTTTTGCCTGGCCTTAAAAAGATTGGATTTTGAAGTGCCAACGGATATTTCAAGGATACCGGCGATCTCCTCGTGGCTGTATCCATCAACGGCGAACATATTGAACACCGTGCGGTATGCAGGGGTCAGGCACTGGACCATCTCCAGCAGATCCGCATAGGCAAGGTGATCATAATCGGTGATCATCGGGGGAGGGTGATCCATGGTGTCTATGTCAATATGCTGCGCAAATTTCAGGTTTGTCCTATAAAAATCGATTGCAGTATTGGTAACGATTTTGCCCAGCCAGGGTTGGAAAGCCTTGCTCGGATCATAACTTGCAATGTTTTTAAAAACCTTATAAAAACTGTCGTTTAATATCCCTGCGGCATCCGGGCGACTGTTTGCATAACGTAAACAGATTCCCATAGCAAAGCTGTAGAAATGTTTGTACAGTGCCTGTTGGCTTTGCCCGTCATTTCTGATGCACCCTTCTATAAATTGTTTTACTGGTTGTTCACTATCGTTATTAGTGGTCACTGAATCTTCTTTTGACAATGTTACGTTAAGGTTCCATAAAAGGTTGCCTGATTGGAATTTTTTTTAATTAAATTTTTGATGTGAAATGTCGAGGAGGTAGCTGATCTATATTGCTTTTAGTTGAAGCGCAAATTGTGTTTTTTAGTGAGGTCATCAAGAGCCAATTTTTCCGATCACCGGATGTTTTTTCCGAAGGAAAATCTTCTGCTGATACTGAATCCCCACCGGTACTGTCCCTTCGTCCAGGATGTTGTCGTATGGGGAATGAACTGCATCTCCTGAATACCGGTCGCATTGGTAAAATTAAGGTGGAACACGTGGCCCCCGGTCTCCATTTCCAGTCCCGCGCCCAGTGTATTGTAAAATTTGTTCATGTTAAGCGTTTCCAGATATTTTCGCTGTTCTCGATTTCTGAACGGGAGCGTGTAGTCCACCACCAAAGAAATCCTTTTGCTCAACTTCATTCGTCCGCCACCGCCCAATGCAAATAAATCATTCTGATCATTAAATTGCGTATAGTTTCGGTGGATGAATGTCGGGATGAGCACCAAGGATAATAAAGGGCTGAATTTTCGGGCAATGATCAGCTGACTGACATAATTCATCCGGTCAGTGAACTTCTGGTATGAGTTAGGTGATGTTGGATCCTCATTGTTTGCTTTTACTGCGGCAATCGTATTGCTCACAAAACCTGTCAAAGACACCGGCACCCGCCCGTCCGAGGTTTGCTCGATGATCCGTAGCTTTAAGCTCAGCTCGATCAGTTGTTGCACTGCCGTAGATCCTTTGGCCCTTGCCAGTCCGGCCGTTAGCCGGTCAGTTACGCCATAATCGAAGCCGATTCTGATATCTGTGGAGTTGTCGAGACCAAAAAATTGTCTTGGCCCACCATCGCTGCCGGCGATATCCCCAAAGCGGTGATCAACCTTGAAGTCCAGTTCCTTTTTGTGAATGGTCTCATTGGTGTGCAGATTGATCAGTTTAGTGGATTTGAAGGTTGCAATTACTTTTTCGCTTTTTTTTGATAATCCATTGAGCTCTTTTTCAAGTTCATCCTGCGCATTGGCAAGTATTGGATTCAGTATCATCGCTACAAAAAATGTGCAGGGGATCAGGATACTGATCGTTTTGATGTTCTTCATGGCGGTTATTGTTTAGGCAGGTAGAGCGCCTGGATCGTTATTTGAATGAATTCGGCTATGTTTTTAAAGACCAGGGAAGGGACCTTAATGCCATGGTCAGCTATTTTTACCTTGAAGGTCGCTTTCGCAGCTATGTTTCCGTTTGTAAAGTTAAGTTCCGCCGGGACACTGTATGTTTTAGATACGCCATGTATGCTCAGGGTCCCTGTAATCGTGACCGGGTAGCTTCCGTTTTTTCCAGGAATAAAACTGCCCTGGATTTTTCCCTTGAAAGTGGAGTTCGGGAATTTATCCGATTCCATGTAATTTTCGTTGAAGTGTTCTTCCATTAGCTTTTTCGGAAAACGGAAAGAGTTATTTTCAACTCTAAAAACTACTTCCATGCTCTTCGTGTTGATCACCGAGAGGCCGGAAGCAGATTTCGCTTCAATATCCTCTACCACAGTGGAGGAAAAAAAGGTAATGTTTGCATTCTTACTGATAAAAATATCCTGGGCAAATGTCATGCTGCATGCCCAAATGAGCATGATTGTTGTGATCGTTCTTTTCATGGCTAGTTATTTAGCATACCGTTATCAAACCAACTCTGCAGGGAGGCAAGCTCAGCTGCGGACAATGTTCCCCCTCGGGGCATGGTTTTGCTGACCAGCACAACCTGACGGATGCCGGAAGCCCTCGATACGATTGAGGCGTGACCATTGAACGTCCAGATTCCCGCGGCCGACCGGCCCGCGGCGTGACATCCGCCACACCTGCTTTGGAACAATGGCCCTACGGTTGAAGCATAGGAAACAATGTTTGCAGGGGGATTGACTATAGGGGGTTGCTCTGGCTTGATTTCTTCCGCCTGGCGTTTCGAACAACTGGCCATGATTAGATAAATCATGAACAGCAACAAAAGGGTTATGGTCTTACTCATATGGTATGGGTTATGGGTGGTGAATTAAATTCTCCATTGGTGACCTTATTGCGCTGCCGGTCAGCTGAAAAAAGAGGGCTGTTTATCTTGTCTACCGGCGAAAAGCGACGGAACAGCCCTGGTACATCAGTATTTTTTCCGGGCATCATTCAATGGATTAGACAGTTTATCATTGCGTTTTTAGTGATTACGGTAATCGATTTAAAAAGGTTGTCCATAGTTCTTGATTTTAATGCAGTATTTTTTAAGCATCTTAAAAGCAGCATTATAGGCTGCATTTAATTTTCGAAACCTAGGCAACCTTTTTCATGGCTCCAGCGTCCAGGCTGTACAATACTTCTGAGCGAGAGTACAGCTATCTACTTCGCATCCCAGCGTGAACAGCCCTGCAATTGCGCTGATCGGTGACCGACAATCGAACATGCGCTTCCCGTTCAGCCAGCAGGTTGAAATGTCTTCAGGCTGGAATTCAAGAGTAGGCTATTGTGGCCTGGTTGATTGATCTATTAAGGGGGTGCGATGTAAATTGAGATTATATGGGCAGAAATTGAAATGAATTTAACCCTTTGAATCTCTTAATTTGTGGTCAGGCGATCATCAACCGGAACCCATTGTTATCATTGGTATTAATTATGGTTCAGTATGTTGATCATTGATGGTACAGGTGTCTTGACTGGCAGTGGGAAATAATAAAGTGGGTTACATGCAGAGGAGATTTTTTTTAAAACAAACAGGTTTGCTGGCCGGGGGATTGCTGGCCGCCAAGGAACTTATGGCAATAAATAAACTTTCGGCCCCGGTGAGGATAGGGATCATTGGATGTGGGGACAGAGGCAGGGGTATAATTCACATCCTGAACAGAATGCCAGATCAATTTCAGATTGTTTCAGTCTGTGACGTGCTTGATTTCCGCCTTACAGCGGCCAAAAAGATTGAAGGAGGAGAACGCTGGACTGCATACACGGATTATTCCGAAATGCTTCGTGCCAAAAATCTGGATGCAGCTGTTGTCGCCGTTCCACTTCATATGCACTACCCGATAGCCCTGGAGGTTATTTCTCAAGGTTGTCACCTGTACCTGGAGAAGACGATGACCTATAATATCGAACAGGCACTGGATCTGGTCAGGCTAATGAAGGAACGGAAGAACCAGGTGTTGCAGGTTGGCCATCAATACCGTTATTCTCCCTTATATTACCGGGTAAAAGAGATGATCGATAGGGGGGATCTGGGTAAAATCACCCAGGTGGACTGCAGATGGGACCGAAACGGAGACTGGCGCAGACCGGTTGATGATCCCCGACTTGAACGGGCTGTGAACTGGAGGATGTATAGGGCTTATTCTGGAGGGCTGGTGGCGGAATTGCTCTCTCACCAGATCGATTTTATAAACTGGTTGTTTGATGTTCATCCCGATGAGTTCAGTGCCACAGGGGGCATCGATGTTTTCGGGGACGGAAGGGAGACTTTTGATAATGTTCAGCTCATGTTGCGCTATTCCGGACTGGGACTGATCGGCAATTTTGGGGCGATGTGCGGTAATGCTTATGATGGGTATCTTTTTAAGATCAAAGGTACCCGTGGTACCCTTTCCCTGTTGACCGATGAGGGTGTTTTTTATCCGGAAAAGAAAATCGTCAAAAGCAAAACTGTAGTGGATGGGGTTTCCGGTGCAAGTGAGATTACCTGGGACAAAAAAGGCGGTGTGCCTATTCTTCCGGAGAAAACAAAAGACGGAACCCAGTATGCCTTTGAGGACTTCTATAAACGGATTAAGGACGGCTTACTACCGGATAGCAATGTTATTACCGGTGCCAGGACTGCGATCAGTGTGCATCTGGCCAATCAGGCGCTATATTCAAAACAAATGGTCACCTGGAAGAAAAATCTGGAGCCATAGCATCCGACCCGCAAGTGTAATGTTACGGATCATTGCGCTGCAGGGACTGAACGTATTCTTTAGGAGACATTCCGAACTGTTTGGAGAACGTGCGTCCAAAATGTTTGTGAGAGCTGAAGCCTACCTGTTCAGAGATCTCATAAATGCGCAAAATCCCCTCGCTGAGCAGTTCTGCCGCTTTTTTTAGTCTGGTCACATTGATCAGTTCGTTCGCGCTGAGGTTGGAAATTGATTTGATCTTGCGGTAGAGCGTTGGCCGGCTCATATTCATCCGGTCAGCTAAATAATCCACGTCCAGGTCCGCATCATCCAGTCGCTCGTTGATCAGGTTCTGAAGTTTTTCAAGAAAGAGTTCATCTCCTTTGGAATGGGCCATACTTTTGATGTGTATCAAAGGAGAACTTGCAAAATACGCCTTTATTTTATCTCTGTTCTTTAACAGTGAGGCCACCTGAACCTGAAGAAAATCACTGTGAAAGGGTTTTTCGACATAAGCATCCGCGCCCAATTCCAGGCCCTGTATAGTAGCCTGAAGCCCACTTTTGGCTGTGAGCAGAATGACGGGAATATGGCTGAACTCAAGGTTAGACTTAATCTTATCGCACAGCTCATAGCCATCCATCTCCGGCATCATCACATCACTGATCACCAGCTGGATGATTTCTTTACTCAGAATGTCCAACGCTTCAAGGCCATTACTGGCCGTCAGCACATGATATTTCTCACTCAGCATGTCTTCTACATATTCCAGGATGTCAATTTCATCATCAACCAGAAGGATCACAAATTTGTCCGCCGGCATTTTTGTTGTCGTTATCTCACTCATAATCGTTTTTTCCATTTTCCTTTTAAGTTGAATTCAATTAACTGGTGTATCGGGAGCTCAAGATAAAAAAGGTTGTGTCCGCTTGCGCTATTAATCACGCTAATATTTCCCCCATGCAACTCCGCGAGGGATCTGGACAGCGAAAGTCCAATTCCCGAACCTTGCTTGATCTGTGTTTCGGTTGCCCGGTAGAAAGGCTCAAATATTTTTTGATGGATTTCTGCCGGAATTGTGATCCCGTCATTCAGAAGCGATATTTGAAAAAACGATGCGTCATGGGGGGAAATTCGAAGTTGGATCTCAATCAGCGAGTCGCTGTATTTAATTGCATTATCGATCAGATTACTCAGAATTTTATAAAAAGCCTCCGTATCAATATAGGCTTCGATGCCTTCTTTTGGAAGCAAAAGTTCATACGTAAGTTTTTTGCTTTCAGCAACCGGCTGAAAAGTAACAAAGATATCCCTGACCAGCTCTCCGATATCCGCTTTGACGAAGTTTAATGAAAAACCGTTAACTTCCGTTTTACGGAAATCCAGCAGCTGATTGGTCAGCTTCAGCAAACGGTCTGTGTTCCGCTCCATGATCCTGAGTTTCTTTTCCATATACGGTGCAGCGGAAGCCTGTTTCAGAAGGTCACCCATCGGACCTTTGATCAGCGTGAGTGGGGTTCTAATTTCATGCGCGATATTCGTAAAAAATTCGATTTTAGCTTGATAAATCTCCTTCTCTTTCTTATTCTCGAATCGTTCCATCCTGCCCCGGTTTCTGTTCTCCATTCGCTGGTGGTAGAATCGGAAGATATAAATGGCAATCGCAATGAGCAGGGTCGCGTAAATGACCAATGCCCAGCTGCTTTTGTAGAAAGGCGGCGAGACAGTGATTTTGATCCCCGGACTGTTTACGGTCCATCGCGTGTTTCCGTTGGTGAGGGCCTTAACTTCAAATGTATATTCACCTGCAGAGAGTTTGGTGAAATACACTTTTCTGTTGGTCTTCAGATAGTTCCATTCTTCACTGATTCCTTTCATCCGGTAAGCATATTGGGTCATCTCCGGGGAAAGAAAACTGATCGCCGAAAAATCAAAACTGAATGAAGACTGATTATCATTCAGCACGATTTTGTCGGTCTCCAAAATGGATTTTGTCAATACTGAATCCCGGTTCACCCCCGTTTCCTCATTGTTGATCTGAAGGCCTGTGATTTTAAGGGAAGGTTCAGTCTTTTTTCCCCTGAAATCATCGGGATGGAAACTTATCATCCCCCTCAGACTTCCGAAGTAGATTTGGCCTTTATCGTCCCTAAATCCCGAGTTATAATTGAACTGGTCAGTCAGCAGCCCATTAGAACTGGAATAAACGCGTATCGTTTTTTTTAGGGGATCAAAATGCACCAGCCCCCGGCTACTCGGGATCCAAAACTTCTTCTCCCTGTCCTCAATGATTTTGAAAAGAAAATTGCTCGGTAGTCCGTCCTTAACTGTAATACGTTCGAAGCTCCGATTTTTTTCATCGAATCGGTTAAGCCCCCCACCATCGGTGGTGATCCAAATTTGTTTTCGACTGTCCTCGAAAATGCCGTTAACCGTATTGTGGGATAGACTAGAAGTCCTCTCTTGATCGTTTTCATATTGTAGAAATCGCTTTTTTCCAATTTCAAAAACCACCAGTCCGTGGTTGAAGGATCCTGCCCAGAGTTTACCCCGGGAATCTTCGGTAATCACTGTGTAGGATATCAGCGGAAGACCCTCAACCAATGCGAAATCATCCTTGTCACGGTCGTAACGGTAAAGCCCCGCAATGGTCGCCAGCAGGATATCCCCGGCTTTTGTCTTACAAAAACTCAGGATGAAACCGTTTTGGAGTGAATTTCCCTTTCCGTGGGTATAGTGTTTAACGATCTTATGGGTTTTAAGGTCCATGATGTCCAGCCCGTGTTCGAAAGTTCCAATCCACAGCTTGTTATTATCCACCAAAAGGCCATGTATATTTGAATAAGCCAAACTTCCCGGCTTGCCATTCGGAACAAAATTCTCGAACTGACCTGTTTTTGTATTCAGCAGGTTCAGCCCGGCATCCTCGGTACCGATCCAAAGATTCCCATCCTGGGCCCTTACGATCTCCCGAACATCACTGCCGCTTATCGAATTGACTCCTTTTTGCGGAAAATATTTCGTGAAAACAGAATATTCACTGGAGCAGTAGTTGATTCCTCCAAAATAGGTTCCTGCCCAAATCCCGTCTTCCTTGTCCCTGAACAATGTATAAATAGCATTGTCTGAAACTGAGTATGGATTGGCGTATTGTTTTTTCAGCTGGGTGATCTTTCCCTTACTGCATACATAAATACCCGACTCGGTAGCGATCCACTGCTCGGCATCTGTGACGCTGATCATGTCCCTCACATAAATAGAGGTCTTATCGGTATTAAAAGTGAGGAGATCCCTGGTTTTTCCGGTTCTTCGGTCAAAGCACTTGATCCCCTGATTGGCCGTTCCAACCATGATCTGCTGGTTTCCTATATCCAGCGCACGACTCACCCAGCTGTTTTCGGTGGGATTAGAGCGGCTCATGACATAATAGGATGTGAAACGATTTTTGGTAGGATGGAAACATTCCAGAGTCCCTTGCATAGTGGTGATCCAGATGCTTCCGTCTCGAAGGATCGAGACCGAAGTGGCATCAAAGTTTGCATTTTTCAGCCGGCTCAGTTTTTGGCTGCGGCTTCCAAAAATATAGGTACGCCTGATCGAAATAATCCAGAGATTTCCTTCCGGATCTGTCTTGATGTCATTAATGCGCAACTGCTCAGTTCCCTTGACGAGCATAAACCGTTCGGTCTCGGCGATATAAAGGTAAACCCCGCGATTGGTTCCCACCCACATGCGGTTGGACGCATCGTGATGAAGGACATAGACAAGATCGTTTCCCAGACTCCCCGGTCGGTCAGGATCATGGCGGTAAGTTTTGAACTGATAGCCGTCAAAGCGGTTAAGCCCGTCCTTTGTTCCAAACCACATGAACCCATCCTTGTCCTGAGCACTGCAGAAAACAGTATTATTAGACAGGCCATTCTCGACCTGATAATGCCGGAAATAATAGGGTTGGGCCTTGCAGACCGTAAAAGCGGCACAAAACAAAAGAAAAAAGACTGCTGTTTTCAAATTGGTTAGCGTTCAATTCCCAAATATATTAATTACCCCTGATGTTAGTCAAACTAAATTATACGCCTGCAGTAACAAGCCTCCACCTGGCTTCCAAATGCCTTTCTTTTCACTCCTAAAGCCTGTTCCTGAAACTAAATCGGATTGGCCATGGTAAAAAAGAGTCAAAATGGGTAAATATTGAAATGATTTGTGCACGCTAGATTTTTTTAATCTGTCATATTTGGAAAATAGTTGGCCTTAAATAATGGCATGAGCAGACTGATCAAACAATCGCCAACTTCAGCCTCCAGACTCATTGTCCAACAAATTAACCAAATATCGATGAGAAGATCTTTACTCCCTTTGCTCTTTTTTTTATTTTCCCTCGGAGCATTTGCACAGACTTTTACCAATCCTTTGCTGCCCTCCGGAGCCGACCCCTACAGTTACTATAAAGACGGTTATTATTACTATACCCATACCACGGGCAATAGAATAGAACTCTGGCAGACCAAAACTTTACAGGGGCTAAAAAACGCGCCACACAAAACGATCTGGAAAGCACCCGAAACAGGGCAATATTCTAAAGAGATATGGGCTCCTGAAGTCATGTTCCTTCAAGGCAAATGGTATGCCTACTTTGCCGCTGATGATGGCAAAAATGCCAACCACAGAATGTACGTCCTGGAAAATGCCTCGGCAGACCCCATGAAAGGGGAATGGACTTTCAAAGGGCAGATCACCGATCGTTCCAATAAATGGGCCATTGACGGCGATGTCATTTCAATCAAGAACCAGCTATACATGGTCTGGTCAGGTTGGGAGGGAGATGTGAACGGAAAACAGGAAATTTTTATCGCCAAACTGAAGAACCCATGGACCGTCAGCTCAGACCGTGTGAAAATTTCTACACCAAGCTTTGGCTGGGAAAAATTCGGAGACCTCAACTCCCCGGATAACCCGCCACATGTGGATGTGAATGAAGGACCGCAGTTTTTGGTCAGGAACGACAAGCTGTTTATCATTTATTCTGCGAGTGGCTGCTGGACGGATCACTATGCCCTAGGCATGTTGTCTGCCGGCATCAACGCCAATTTAATGAACCCTGACTCATGGATCAAACATCCGGAACCCTTGTTCATCAAATCAGAAGAGAATGGAGTCTATGCACCGGGACATAACTCCTTTTTTAAATCTCCGGACGGAAAAGAAGATTGGATTCTTTACCATGCAAATGACAAACCGGGTCAGGGCTGCGGAGGCTTCCGCTCTCCCAGGGCACAAAAGTTTACCTGGAACGAAGATGGTACGCCGCATTTCGGGGTGCCCCTCAGAACAGGCGTTGCCTTGCTTGATCCCACCAACTAGCGTTTTTTAACAACCAAAATGATATGAAGATCAGATTTTTTTTATTAACGGGCCTCTTGAGTATTTTATTGATCGGTGGCACCTTCGCGCAAAAAAACAAAACGACGCCGGGCCAGGTTTGGTCTTTACAAAAGGCAAATGATTGGTACAAGGCGCACAAATGGCTGACCGGAGCGAATTATATCCCCGCAAATGCGATCAACCAGCTTGAGATGTGGCAGGCGGAAACCTTTAGTCCCGAGGTCATTGATAAAGAGCTGGCGCTGGCTGAAGGAATCGGTTTCAATACCCTTCGTGTATTTCTGTACAGCGAAGCTTACAAACAGGATCCCAAAGGGTTCCTGAAAAGAGTGGATCAGTTCCTTTCCATTGCCGATAAGCATCACATCAGCCCAATGTTCGTTTTTTTTGATGACTGTTGGAACAAGACCGCAAAGACCGGTGCCCAGCCTGCACCTAAAACAGGTATTCATAATTCGGGTTGGCTTCAGGATCCCGGAGATCCTGCATCAAAACAGGAGAGCAACTTTGCGGCGCTGGAAATCTATGTTAAAGCGGTAATGACACGCTTTGCAGCAGATAAACGCGTCCTGTTGTGGGACCTGTACAATGAGCCGGGCAACAGCGGAAAACTAGAATCCACCATTCCGCTGCTCAAGAAAACCATTGAATGGGCCAGAACGGTAAATCCATCCCAGCCGATCAGTATAGGCCTGTGGAGTTGGGGCTTTGAAAAACTCAATGAGCTGCAGCTCGCCAATTCTGATGTCGTAACTTACCACAACTATGAGTCGCCAGAATGGCACCAGCGGACAATTGATCTGCTGAAGGCTAGCGGAAGGCCATTGATCTGTACAGAATATATGGCCCGGACAAAAAACAGCAGGTTTTCCAATATCATGCCTTTGCTCAAAGCCGAAGATGTAGGGGCGATCAACTGGGGCTTTGTGGATGGAAAGACCAATACAAAATTTGCCTGGGATACCCCGCTCGCGGATGGCAGTGAGCCCATTGAATGGTTTCACGAAATTTTTCATCAAGATGGAACGCCATATCGCAAAGATGAGACGGATTTGATCAAAAAATTAAACTTTAAATAGTCCCGTTTAGAGATGTTCAGCTTTTGAACCCCTGTTTTCTGTTGCCCATCAATCAATACGCATCCGATGTGATCTGAAGGATGGCAACGTAATCAGGGCAATCAACAAATAATACTAACCAAAAGATAAACCAGAAGAATATGATACCACGTGTTTTACCCATTAAATCGATGCGGAGCGCTTTTCCGCAGCTGGCCATTTGGCTCAGTATTCTCATGCTGTATGCAGCGCTTACGCCCCGCGCCTTCGCAATTGTGAATGCAGCGGTATTTGATATCATAATCACCGGAAAAGTGGTGGATGAAAAAACCAATGGTCCGATTCCTGGGGTGACGGTCAAGATCAAAAATGCAACCAGCACTGCTGTGACCGATGCAGAGGGAACCTACAGAATCACAGTTCCCAATGAACAGGCCATTCTGGTATTTACCTATGTCGGTTTTGATGTACAGGAAAAAGCAGTAGGAGCGCAGAAAGTAATCAATATAGCCCTGAAGTCCAGTCAGTCTGATCTGGAAGAGGTAGTGGTGGTAGGATATGGAACACAGAAGAAAGCTGATGTAACCGGTTCTGTCGTCCGGGCAAACCTGGAGGATTTTCGGAATTCTCCAACCACCAATATTGCCAATCTATTGCAGGGAACTGTTCCAGGCCTTAACATTGGACAGGTTTCGCGCGCAGGTGCTACGCCAAGTATTGGGATCAGAGGACAAAACACTCTGGGTGGCAACCAAAATGTACTCATCATACTTGACGGCGTACAGTACAACGGCTCACTGACTTCGATCAACCCGGATGACATTGCATCAATTGATGTCTTGAAGGATGCGAGTGCTACCGCAGTATATGGTGCCCAGGCGGCAAACGGCGTTTTGCTGATCACCAGCCGGAAAGGTGCAAATGGCCGCACGCGTATTGCCTTTTCCACACAATATGCTGTCCAGCGTCCAAATGTGGACTTAAAGCCCATGGGGCGTGAAGAATATCTCAATAATATCAGATACCTGTTCTATGATCAGGCATTTCTTGCTCCTGGCTTTACCGAGCCCAATCCGGCCTTTGATTTGAAAAGCAAGGTTGATGCATCTATGAAAGACGCCCAGGGGAATCTCCTTCCCAATGACTTCAGCTGGTATGACGAAGCTACCCGTAGGGGTTCAGTTGCTGACCACCAGTTGAGCGTGTCAGGGGGCACGGACAAAATCAGCTATCTGTTGTCGGGAAACCTGACCAGAAATGCAGGATTCATTAATAATGACCTTTTCAAAAGAAAGGGCATCAGGGCCAATATAGAAACCAAGGCCACCAACTGGTTGACCATAGGTCTGCAGTCCTTTGGTAGTTTTGTCAACGAAGACGGAGTAGAACCCAACTTTGGCACGATCAATTCGATGTCACCACTCATTTTGCCATATGATCAGAATGGAAACCTGAGGATCAATCCATACAATACCAACCTGACCAATCCGTTGCTAAGCTATCAGGCTGATGATTACGATAGAAAAAACTACTTTTTCGCAAATGTTTATGCTGATGTGAAGCTGCCGTTGAAAGGCCTGACCTACAGAATAAATTACGGTAACAATTATCGCGTCGAGCTTAAAAATATCTCCAATCAGTATGATGCCAACCTAACGGGCGAAGCTTCCAAGGAAAATACAAATTACTATGATTACACGATCGATAATTTATTAACCTATACCCGAAGTTTAGGTAAGCATAATTTTACGGGCACTATGTTATACGGCGCCATTGAACGCGAAAACAGCTATACAAGAGCTTATTCAACCGGATTCTCTAGGTTAACGCTGGGTTATGACAATCTGCAGCAGGGCGTGAACAGGTTTGCTATCTCCAATGCATATCGCGAGTCCCTGAACTACCAGATGTTCAGGGTGAATTATAATTTTGACAGTAAATATCTCTTTACCGGTACCATCCGTAGAGATGGATTCTCAGGATTTGCAGAGAACAACAAATATGGCGTCTTCCCTTCGCTTTCTGTGGGCTGGGATATCTCAAAAGAGCCTTTTTTCAAGGTGTCCTGGGTGGACAACCTGAAGCTTCGTGCCGGTTACGGGGTAGCGGGCAATCAGACCACCAGATATCAGTCTCTGGCCATTGTAGGCGTGGGCGCAGCCTATGTATTTGGCGACGGCGGCTCAACCCAGTTCGGTCAGCAGGTGAATTCCCTTTCTAATCCAAACTTAAGATGGGAGAAAACGATCGGTCTTAACCTGGGACTTGAATTCACTTTGCTGAAAAGCAGACTTTCTGGTGTATTGGAATATTATGATACCAAAACCACTGATCTGCTTTATCTGGTTAATATTCCCAATACCACAGGTTTTACCAACATCCGCACAAACGTGGGGCAGCTGAATAACAAGGGTGTTGAACTTTCTCTGAATTCAAAAAACATTGTGGGCGATCAGTTCCAATGGACTTCAACGCTGAATTTTGCGCGCAACGTGAACAGGGTAGCCAAACTGCTCGGCGACACAAATGGTGATGGCATAGAAGATGATTTACCACAGTCAGGTCTTTTTATCGGCCAGTCAACCGGGGTGATCTACGATTATCAGACCAATGGCATCTGGCAGGTAGGGGAGCAAATTCCTGCTGGATATTCACCTGGCACTTACCGCATTGTGGACCAAAATGCTGACGGGCTGATCAATGCCTCTGACCGGACCATTCTGGGTACAACCAATCCCGGATTCAGAATGAGCTTTCTTAACAACTTTCAGTACAGAAATTTCTCCCTGAGCGTATTTTTAAATTCTGTTCAAGGTAGTGATAGATCCTATCTGGCGGGAAACACCCCCCGGAGAATCAGAGACGACAACTCGATACGAGATAACTCTTTGAGCGGCATTGATTTCTGGTCGCCGGACAATCCGAACGGGAAATATCCCCGCTCTATTGTTTCCGCAACGCTGAACCCTTCGCTTTATCAAAACAGAAGTTTTATCCGGCTCCAGGATGTGTCACTTTCCTACAAGTTCAGTGGAAAATTCATCGAACATCTGAAACTTCAGAATCTCAATGTTTTTGTGAGCGGAAGAAACCTCGCCACCTGGACCAACTGGGAGGGATGGGATCCGGAGATGGTCATAGACGGACAGACGCAGGGCCTGCTGAACAATGGAAGACCGGTCATGAGGAGTTATTCCGTAGGACTTAATGTTACATTTTAATTTAAAGAAGATGAAAAAGATTACCATTATAATAATATGCATTATAACCACCATGGGGTTTTCCTGCAAAAAGAATTTCCTTGATGAAGAGCCACTGGATTTTCTCAGTACCTCAAATGCATATGTGAGCACCAAGGATTTTGATGCTGCAGTGAACAACCTTTACAGCCGGGTGCGGTCAGAATTTTACAGCAGTGGCGAACAGCGACCTTTCGATTACGTTTTCGGAACCGATCTGGTGTATGATGGTCAGCCGGCGGCAACCCGCCATACCAATATGATCGCCGCCTATTCACCCTTAAGTACCGAGATTCCATTGATTCACTGGGTTTCACTGTACAAAATAGTCGCAGAGTCCAATACCATCATTGACAGAATTCCGGCCTCATCAATGCCTGATGCGGATAAGGTGCTGATGGAGGCCAGAGCAAGATTTTTCAGGGGCTTTGCCTATCGTACACTCGCCTATCTTTATGGTGGGGTTCCTTTAAATCTGAGTGAAGTGCTCTCTCCAAAAACAGACTATACCCGAGCAAGTAAAACAGCTGTATTGGAACAGGTGGTTAGTGACCTGAAGTTTGCAGCTGCAAACCTCCCTGCCATCAATCTGGTGCAGGATGGGCAAATCAATAACCTTGCTGCGCAGCACTTGCTCTCAGAAGTCTATCTGGCGCTGGGTCAATTTCAGAACGCCGTTGATGCTTCCAGCGTGGTGATCAGCAATCCCAATGTGGCGCTGATGCGGACAAGGTTCGGGGTAAAGCAGTCCGACGCGACCAAAAATGTATACTGGGACCTCTTTCAGCAGGGCAACCAGAACAGAAAAAACGGAACAAACCGCGAAGGCCTTTGGGTAATCCAGTTTGAGACCGATGTTCCGGGCGGCGGCACCGTTTCCACCGGCATAGGCGGATCCTACCAGATGGAAAGACACTTTGCCCCGCAGTTCATCAATTTCAGACTGCCAGGCAGTACGGTGCAGCCCTTTTTGTATCCCATCAGTGATTATACAGGTGGAAGAGGCATTGGATGGGCCATTCCAACGAAATATTTCTCGGATGTGATCTGGACAAGCGACTTCAATAATGATTTAAGAAACGCTCCTTTCAACTTCGTTCGCGAGTTCAAAGTGACCAACCCGTCCCATCCGAGATTCGGACAGACCATATCGACCATTAATCCACCGGCAGGCATTACTGTACCAAGACGTGATTTCTACGCTTTTCAATCCAAAGTGACTACTCCCGGTGATCATCCCGACGGCATGTTTGAGAATAAAGCTGCTTTACTGCTGAAAGCGAGCGCCGGTGCCACCTACGCTGATCAGTACATGTTCCGTTTGGCAGAGACTTACCTGCTCAGGGCAGAAGCTTACCTGGGCCTGAACCAGTTGGCAAATGCCGCCACGGACATCAATGCGGTCAGGAGCCGCTCAAACGCAGCCAATGTACTCCCTGCAAATGTGAACATTGATTATATACTCGATGAGCGCATGAGGGAGCTCGGCTCAGAAGAAAAAAGAAGAGTTACGCTGATGAGGCTCGGTCTGGTTTTCGACCGGGTGAAAAGATTCAATCCCTACTATACAGATATCCTGACCACATACAACTTATGGCCAATCCCCGCATCCGAAATCGAACGTAACAATGGTGCAAAACTTGAACAGAACCTGGGTTACTAAAATACATGAACTTATAATATGGAAAATACCAGAAGAAAATTTATAAAGCAATCCGCGCTGCTCGCAGCGGCAACCTACGCCGGAACCTTAACCAGCAGTGCCAAAAGCTACAGCCGGATCATCGGAGCCAATGATCGCGTGCGTGTGGGAGTAGTCGCCTTTTCAGATCGTTTTAAAGACACCCTGTTTCCCTGTTATCTCAACCACAGTAAAGAACTGAACTTTGATGTGGTAGGCCTGTCCGATTTATGGAGTTACCGCCGTGATCTTGGTGTGGCCCATGTGAAAAGCAAAACAGGTGCGGATGTGAAAAGCTGCAGAAACAATGATGAGCTTTATGCCATGAAGGACCTTGATGCGGTCATCATCAGTTCGTCTGATTTTCAGCATGCCCTCCATACCGTAGAGGCGGTTAGGTCAGGCTGCGATGCTTATGTCGAAAAACCATTCGCCGAAACAATGGATGATGCAAAGGCGGCCCTCAAAGCCGTTAAAGAAACCGGTAAGATCGTCCAGATCGGGTCACAACGCAGGAGCGGAGAGAATTACATCAATGCGTCCAGATATATCCAGGACGGTAAGTTCGGTCCGCTGACTGCAGTCGATCTGGTGTGGAACGTGAACCAGCCCGGTCGCTGGAGACGCCCCGAACTGGTGGCCAGGCTGAAACAGGAGGACACCGACTGGAAGCGTTTTTTGATGAACCGTCCTTATCAGGAATGGGATCCTCGGAAATATCTTGAATACCGTCTGTTCTGGCCACTTTCTTCGGGAATGCCCGGTCAATGGATGTCTCATCAGATTGATACCGTCCATTGGTTTACAGGTCTTCAGCATCCGCGGAGCGTGGTGGCCAACGGAGGCATCTATACCTGGAAGGATGGAAGAAAAAACTGGGACTCCATGGTCGCTGTATTCGACTATGGACAGCCCGGTACAACCGACGGATTTCAGGTAACCTTTACCTCACGCATGCAAAACAGCGTGGGAGACGTGGGTGAGGTCTATTATTCAAACGGAGGAGAGCTTAACCTGATCACAAACAAAGTTTCACCAAAAGGTGGGCTGAAGGAAAATGAGGCAAAAGCGATGGGCATGAAAGCAAACCTTCTGCCTGAGTTTGATCTTTCCAAAACAGCGCTCAAGGCAGCCACAGGAGCTAATATGGGTGGGGATCCACTGACCTCAGCACACATGCGCAACTGGATGGAGTGCGTGAGAAACAGAAAAACACCTAATGCTCCGGTGGAAGCGGGCTACTATCACTCCATTGCGCTGATGATGACAAACGCTGCGGTGAGGACCGGGGCAAAGGCCACCTTCGATGAAGAAAAACAGCTGGTGATGGCCAACGGAAAAGTGTTTAAATATTAATCAAATCTTTTTGCAGGGATGAGGCCAACTGCCTTATCTCTGTTTCTGCAATTAACTTCTATATGTTAAAATTAAAAAAATATACAACACTTGCTCTCTCCTTGATTGGTTTCTCAGCATTTGCTCAAAACTCAGCCCCACTTTTTGACGGAAAAACGCTCAAAGGATGGAAGCAAGTGGTTGGCAAGGCCACCTATACTGCCAGTAATGGAATGATCATCGGTACAACGGTGAAGGATTCTCCGAATTCTTATCTGGTTACAGAAAAAGAATATAGTGATTTTGTGCTGGAATTCGATGTGAAGATCGACGGCGCGGACAATAATTCGGGCGTACAGACCCGAAGCCATGTCGACCCCTCGGGTGATGGTGGCAAAGGAAAGGTCTATGGACGCCAGGTCGAGATTGATCCTTCTGAGCGGGCATGGTCAGCCGGAATTTATGATGAGGGCAGAAGGCTATGGCTATATCCTTTATCACTCCATCCTGAAGCAAAATCATTGTTTAAAAAAGATACCTTTAACCATTACAAGGTGGAATGCATCGGCCAAGAGACCAAGACCTGGTTGAACGGAAAGCCTGTTGCATATGTGATTGATACGCTTGATCAAAGCGGCTTCATCGGTCTTCAGGTGCATGGGATTGGTAACAATTCAAATTTGGAGGGTAAAAAAGTTTATTTCAAAAATATCAATATCCGGACACAAAACCTGAAACCTACTTCGTTTGAAAATGGAATCTTTCAGGTCAACTATACGCCCAATACTTTGTCAGCTTATGAAAAAGCGAATGGCTATAAACTGCTTTTTGATGGTCAAAGCAGCAAAGGCTGGAAAGGTGCTTATAAAAAAGGATTTCCAGAAAAAGGCTGGCTGGTGGAAAACGGGACAATGAGCGTGCAGCCTTCGGATGGGGGAGAAAGTACCAATGGTGGTGATATCGTTACCGAAGATCAATTTGCCGCATTTGACCTGAGCTTTGATTTCAGGCTTACCGAGGGAGCAAACAGTGGCGTTAAATATTTTGTGACCCTGAGCGAGGGAAACAAGGGTTCCGCAATTGGACTTGAGTTTCAGGTATTGGATGATGAGAAACACCCTGATGCCAAGCTTGGCAAAAATGGCAACCGCACACTTTCCTCGCTTTATGATCTCATCAAAGGAAAAAAAGACGGGAATAATACCCGCAAGATCGGTGAATGGAATACCGGCAGGGTAGTGGTTTATCCAGATAACCGTGTGGAACATTACCTCAATGGCATTAAGACGCTGGAATATATGCGTGGCAGCGAAGCGTTCAGAGCGCTGGTGGCAGGCAGTAAATACAAGGACTGGAAAGGTTTCGGAGAGGCCGATAAGGGTCACATTCTACTTCAGGATCATGGTAACAGGGTAAGTTTCCGAAGCATCAAGATCAAACCGGTTTCCAGATAAACTGATTCCAGCAATCAGTATCAACAAAAGTTTCCGGTAGGCTTCGATTTGAAGTTAATCTGATTTCGAGTAAAAAATAGTTGAATTGTATATCCTGAGCAGTATGATGTTGTCCAGAGTGTTGGGCCACTCTATTTTCTTGAGTCCAGTAATAAAACATAAAAATTAATACAGGCACATCGCAGCCTAAGCACTTGTGCAAACCTATATACCTTCAAAACATGGCCAATAAAAAATTAGAACAGACCTGGCGCTGGTATGGCCCGGAAGATCCGGTCTCCCTTAACGACGTCAGACAGGCCGGAGCAACTGGAATTGTAACAGCGTTGCACCATATTCCGCATGGAGAAGTCTGGCCCATACCAGATATCATGGAGCGCAAGTTGATCATTGAATCCGCCGGTCTTACGTGGTCGGTTGTGGAAAGTCTTCCTGTTCACGAAGAGATCAAAACCAAGGGGAAGTCTGCAGATCAATACATCGAAAATTACAGAACCTCTCTGCAAAACCTGGCTGCTTGCGGCATCACAGTGGTCTGCTACAACTTTATGCCCGTACTGGACTGGACCCGCACACAGTTGGACCTGGAGATGACCGACGGTTCGAAAGCCCTATACTTCAATTGGGTGGATCTGATCATTTTTGACCTTTATGTACTGAAAAGAGCTGGCGCAGAAAAGGACTACACGAAGGAACTCCTTTCACAGGCCAGGGCGAAATATGAAGCGCTTGACAGTCATACGCTTGAGCAACTTCGTATCAATGTGCTTATGGGCATCCCCAATGAAAAGGAGATTGAACTGGAGTCCTTGAGAAACAGCATAAGCGAATACCAAAAGATAGGGTTTTCGGGTTTACGGAATAACCTTGTTTACTTCCTGGAATCGGTTGCCGAAGTATGCCGGACATCCTCTATTCAGCTGACCATTCATCCCGATGATCCACCTTACCCGATATTGGGATTACCACGGATAGCGAGTACTTTGGACGATTTTGTTTTTATCCTGGAAAGCGTTGATCAGCCTTTCAATGGCATTTGTTTTTGTACAGGATCCCTTGGGGCAGGGGTGAATAACGATGTTCCGGAAATACTCAATCGCGTGAAAAAAAGGGTCTACTTTGCGCACCTGCGCAATGTAACCAAACAGCCCGACGGTAGTTTTTATGAAGCCGATCACCTTGGTGGGGACGTGAACATGTTTGAGATCATGAAGTTGTTGACCCAGGAAAATACAAGTCGGGAAAAACCTATTCCGTTCCGTCCGGACCATGGCCATCAGATGCTGGATGACCTGAATAAGGAAAGCAATCCCGGGTATTCTGCGATTGGCCGCCTCCGGGGACTGGCTGAACTGCGAGGACTTGAAATCGGAGTGACCGGTGAATATTTTTAACGGAATTCTAGCTTCTTTAACAAATCCTCCCAACCCTGACGTTAACAAAAAATACGTATTTCAAATGACTTAAAATAAACAGAACACTTTTCAAGCTGCAAGATTCTTGTTGTCTTGGAAATTTGTAGAAAAAATACTTTTAAGCTAAGACAGGGTGAGATACAAATTAAAAAAGGGTTTTATGAATTCATAAAACCCTTTTTTAATAATAGATCAGCAGGGTTATACCATATCATCTTCAAAATTATCTGTTATTTACAGTTTCTATAACGGAAGTTTTTCCATAAAGTTCAGGATTTCTTTACCAATCTCGGAAACATGGGTCTCAAGCGCAAAATGACCGGTCTCATAAAATTTCAGGATCGCATTGGGATTGTCTTTTTTGTATGCTTCTGCTCCCGCAGGCAAAAAGAAAGGATCCTGGTTCCCCCAGACCAGAAGCATTTTCGGCTGATGTTTTCTGAAATATTCGTGGAATTTGGGATAAAGGGCAACATTTGTCCGATAGTCTTTTACAAGATCCAGTTGGATCTCAATATTCCCCGGCCTGTCCAGAAAAGCCTGATCCAGGGTGTAAGTCTCGGGAGCGATCAAACCAACATCTGAAGCTCCCTGGTGATACTGAAACCAGGTCGCTTTCTCGGATACAAAATCCTTTAATGAATCCCTGTTGGCTTGAGAGGGATCTCTCCAGTATTTTTGTATACCGTCCCATTCTGCGCTCAATCCTTCTTCGTAGGCATTACCATTTTGTGAGATAATCCCGGTGATTTTTTCCGGATTTGCCATGGCCAGTCGCAGGCCGACCGGTGCTCCGTAATCAAAGATGTAAACTGCAAAGCGTTTGATCCCGAGTTTGTCAATAAATCCCTGAACCGTTTTTGCAAGGTTGTCAAACGTATAGTCAAATTTCTCATGTGCCGGCGAATCTGAAAATCCAAAACCAGGCAGGTCGGGCGCGATAACATGATACTTTTCCGAAAGGATGGGTATCAGGTTTCGGAACATGTGCGAAGAGGTAGGATAGCCATGCAACAAAAGTAGCACCGGCCGATCAGCCGGACCCGCTTCCCTGTAAAATATACTGAGACTGTTGACTTTAATTTTTCTGTAGTGAATTTCTTTGTTATTCATGTTTCTTGACTTAAGTGATTGTCCGAAAGTATTTGTGAATGTGGGTATTAGGACAATGAAGCCTAATACCAATACTGTTTTTAGATTAGTGGATATAATCTTCATGAGTATTTTAATTTATCAAATTTAAGTTGGATATTTGATTATATAAAACGATTAGTTGTGATTTTACAAATCGTTTTTTATGATCAATGATATGAATACGAATGATCTTAAAATTTTCGAGGCAGTTGCCGCGAGCGGCAGTTTCACCAAGGCTGCATCAGCAACTTTTACCGTCCAGTCCAATGTGACTGCCAGAATAAAAAGTCTGGAAGAGGAACTTGGTGTGGAGCTTTTTAAAAGAAATTCACGAAAGGTCGCGCTGACCAACCCGGGAGAGCAGTTCATGCATTATGCCAGACAAATCCAAAAGCTAGTCAACGAGGCCAAAAGTAACCTTGCGAGCAGTGGGGCAGTGAGTGGATCATTGCGGGTGGGCTGCATAGAGACGACTATGGCGCTGAAGGTACCGGAAATCTTGCAGAATTTTGAAGCGCAGTATCCGGATGTGGAATTGGAATTCAGGTCGGAGATGCGCAGTGCGCTCATCCGGGATGTGCTGAGTTATGAACTCGATGCGGCCTTCGTATCTGCCCCGGTTAACATCAATGGGCTTGACCAGTTGAGCATCAAAGAGGAGCAGCTGGTAATCATCACATCCTCAAATGGTCGCGGATTATCTTCAATTCTGAAAAGGGATCCGCTTAAGATCGTTGTGTTCGGAGAAGGGTGCGTGTTTCGAGCGAGACTGGAAGCTTACCTGACCTCCAAAGGAGTGATACACTATAAAACCATTGTCTTAAACTCCATTGAAGGGATAATCAATTTCGTTGAAGCAGGGATGGGGATCAGTCTGCTTCCACAGGAAGTGATCTCCGGATATTACCCAACACGGGCGATCAGCAGTCACGGCCTCAGCAGACAGCTGGGGACGATGAACACCGTGCTGATTTTTCGAAAGGAGCAGATCAGGTCCAGGGCACTGGAAGCATTTATCGATCTGTACCGGCTCAACAAATAAAGCCACATGGCCCCGGGCATGGGACTAAGAGCCTGCTGAATTGATTTCTCGCTAGACTTCGAACATCAGATTAACGGCTTTTGATGATCAGTTTTCCCTTGTCATTGCTCACGGGGAGCTTGACATACAGCAGGCCGGGATAAGACTCTTCAATTTTTAGTGAGGCACCGTTGAAACTTGCCATGTATTTATTGGAGGGATTAAGGCAGATCAACATACTTCTGGCGTGCGCTTTTGTGGAGTCGTCAAAACTTAAATCGGCCCGGTAACCACTTAAATCGGCGTTGAATTCACTTTTTGTCAATAAGATTTCGAAACCGGTGGTCACGGTGCCCTTCTTGTAATAGGCATTGTACCAACTTAAAACGGGGGTGGAGAGTCCGGAGAACTGATGCCATCCAGCCCCTCTGCCTGTGCCGGAGAGGTAATGTTCAAAGGTATAGTAGGAGGAGTCCGTTTCTTTTTTGAATACTTCCAAACCGGTTCTGGCAATCTGCATGGCCAACTCCGGCCGCCCGATATCAAGCATCGTCTTCCAGATGAACCACTGATGCGGCATCCATACTGATCCGTTCCAGTAACCGTCTTTACGGTAATAGGGCGCTGACTGATCGACTACCCCCAGACCGCTTGCTGTCCACATGTGCGCCGGGGAAAATATTTTTTTAAGAAGTTCTTTTTGCTGCGCTGCGTTACAGATGCCCGCAAGCAATGGATAAGCACCATCCAGTCCCATATTATAATCAATGCCATCCGCGTAAGTAAAGGGACCTGAGGGCTTTCCACTCGGATCATGCTTGACATAACTGTAGTATCCGCTTACCGGATTCCATGCATGCTGCTGAAGTGCATTACTGAAAACATCAACGTCCCGGTCATATGCGCCAAGGTCTGACAGGTGCCCTGTTTCCCTGGCCATCATCCGAAGGATTTTCGCAAAGCGGATGCACTGCGCGGTGGTGATCACGGGTGCTACCGATGCCTCCAAACGCCCCTGGTGGACACCTGACTGGGCCGGATAGTCATCCCAGCCACCGGAATTGTAAAAATAGTCCCAGGTTTTGAGCAGCCCGGATGACAGCGAACCTGTGGTGGAACTACCTTGTTTCCCGGAGAGAAATTCGTAATATCGCTTAAACCTGGGATAAAAATAGCTGGCCAAAGCCTTAGACTGGGTTTTGTTCCATAGATCCATAAATGCATACACCTGCACCGGAACAGGAGAGCCGTGGTGGATGAATGCAGATTGACTACCCTCAGCGGTGGTATAAGCATTAATGCATTCCGTCGCCCGCTCCCGGTCAAACTCGTTAAGGCCCAATGCAATGAATCCCGAATCCCAGGTGTATAAACTGTTCCACCATTTTCCGGGTGTGTAATGCCGGATGTAGTTCCGCTGGGTGTAAATGGGATAAACGATGTTTTCGAGTAAAGCGGCTTTCAGCATCTTGTTGCTGAAAGCATAAGGTTGGGCACCAGTTAGATAGTTGTCCCGCTCATGCTCAGGCGCCGGATTCTTTTTTTTCAAAATCTCGAAGTTATCCAGCGTCTGATCAACCTGCACTTTATCCTTACCATAAGTGATAAGGCATCGCAGCACTTTTTCAGAATGTGCGTTGAGCTCTACAGGCCTGATGAACACATTTTCAAAATGGCCACGCTCATTGCCTCTCAAAATGCTGTCAACATGGTTGTGAACCATTTTTCTGAAATAAACATCCAGGTCATCGCTCTTGATTTCTCTGATCTTGAACAGCGCATCCTCCCAGGTCAACCCATAGAAGCCCTCTGCATGCTTGTATTTCAGCAGGACCCTTTTCTTTGCAACACTGGTAACCACCTGGGGTACCTCTGATCGGTCGTTGTCCTCAATTTTTACCGGAAGATCTCCCTTAGTACTGAACAGTATCCCGTTGATCTCCATGCCGTCCCCTCCCAGGGATTTCAGTTTTAGCGTTTTGTTCCCCCCGACGTCAAAAGGAAGTGAAATAATCTCAAGCGCTCCCGTTCCTATAAGTGTAATTTCTTTCCCGCTTACCGCATCTGATGAAAGCCTGGTCACAGATTTTACATTTCCTTTAAAGATGATCTGCAGAAATCCTTTGCTGAATTTATCAGGCACCCGATAACTCACTTCATTCCCAGCGGACTGGCTGAATCGTTTACCCAGGGCGGAAGTCTCCAGAAATTCTGCTCCACGGACTTCGCCATTCATCAACCCATCGGTCACCAGGTTGTCCCTGGGGTGTTTTTCTGCAAAACTCAAAGAATGATAGTCCACGGCATTTATCCATATGCTTTGTGCCGGCTTGTCGAGTTTTTTATTTGGCCAGCTCTCCGGGAGACTGAGCGCCCCCATGAGGTTGATAGCCAGGGCCTGTGGCATGCCGGTATTGTTCACACACCTGATCTCAGCCATTACCGTACGATCGTCCAGCACCTGGTAGTTTACATCGGTATAGACGCGGTCTTTCCACTCCAGTTCATAGCGGTAGGCGTACCGGCCTGTTTTCGCATCGGCAAACCAGGGGAAATAGCCAGACTCAAAAAGCACATTGGGCACCATTATCTTGTTTCTATAGTAACCCGGAACGATAAAAAAATCAAAACGTACACCTGTAGACAACTGAGGAATGTGGGAGATTCCTGCGTACTTTTTGGAATAAGGTCCCCAGTTCCCCAGCCCAATGTCATGAGAATGATTAAGGTCCGAAAGATGCTGAAAGCTTATCGCCGGCTGTTGCGCCCTCAGAAGATTGGAAATTAAAAGAAGCGCAATACAGGCTGTTTGTTTAAAGATTTTCATTGTCTAAATATTTTTCGATACTCACCCATAATTCATCCGGTAAGTTTTGCATTAGGCCTATTCTTTCTACGCTGCTAACTTTCTTCCGGAAGAACCAGGAGATTAGTGTTCCTTGATATCCACGTATCCTGACAAGCAGCATATTTTCTCCAGGGGCAAATTCAAATATATCGATAGCTATCCGCACCTGCCAACCCACGATGGTGTATCATTCTACGATTCATTTCGCTTGAAAAGTAAAAACCACGTTCATTAACAAGTCGAAACCTTTTTATTGAAAACAATTACGGCATCAAGAGATTATTTGAAATGATATGAGTATTTTTTGATACGATTTGCGTATATTTTTTTGGCAATTTGAGGCAGATTTGTATCAACATTACCTCGCACAAAATTGATCTCCATCTCTTAGAGATCTTAGCTGATCGAAGAACTAAAAACTTGTTGTTTATTGATTAACGGGCCAAAATGGTCATGAAAGAATAATGAAAAAAATTTTGATTGCTGATCAGGATCCCCAGGTTTTGCTGAGGCTGGAATGGTTACTGAACAAACACTGGATCATTGTGGAGAAAGTGGAGAGTGCCAAAGCTCTATATACGGCAGTTGGCTTCTTTCGCCCGGATTTAATCATCATGGAGATAAGTTTCGGCCATCTTGACGGACGCTTGGTCTGTAATGATTTAAAGAATGCCGCGCAAACCGCCCATATCCCCATTGTATTGCTCACTACGATGACCTACCAGAAGATCGGCGAAATCCCATGTGAGGCTGATGCTATCATTGGAAAGCCATTGAATGAATTCAATTTATTGCGAACCATAACAGACCTGGTTTCCTGCTCAACGAGCTTCTGTCAACAACCAATCAAGTAGCGTCTGTGGGCTTAAGTTTGGCCGGTAATGTTTGCGACACATCTATTTGCCAGTCTCCTGATGCCTTTTCCAGTAAATAAGCTGGTTTTAAGTATGCGCCATCAGCAGGATTCACACCTTTCTTTTCTTTCCTTTATGGATCAAGCGATCAGACTGGTAAAAACTTGGACGGCAAGACTGATGTTTTTAGTATTTATTATATTTCGCTGCAAATTCAGAATATTATGACTGCACGTGCTTGATTACATGCAGTGATTGATCAATATAACCGTTCTGAATAAACAGGGTGGGATGATGGCTTATTCAAAACCATCAGACAGGTTCTGCCTTCCCTTCGGTATGATGAAGGTGATAAAAGGTGAATAGATCCGTGTTCGATAAAAGTGTAAAACCCGTTTGCCTTAACAGGGTGACCATTTGACCACGATGATAGCTGGAATGGTTGACCATATGTGGAAAAGTCCTCCAAAAGGACATTTGCGCAATCTCGCCGTTTGGCTTTGAAATACTGACCAGATCCTGGTAGTTTTTTTCCGGATATTTTTCAATAAATTCCTGAAGATTGGCGGATGTCATCCGCCAGATATCGATGAGGTCTTCTTTGGATCCCTCAAATCCTGCGCTCAGGTAAACAGGGGAAGGCACTCCCGTCCAGAAGTCAAGCCAGATTTTTTCCGCGCTGACAATATGTAATGCTGTTTTCCTGATGCTATTGAAGCTGCTGGATATTTGCTGATTCCACTGCTGGTCATTTATTTCTGTAATCCACCCAATGGCCTTGCTATCTGCCCAGCGAAGGTAGTCGGTCATTTCCCTAAAATATTTTTTGTTCATCTTCTTGATTTTTATATCATCAAAGGTAAAACGGAATTTATGGAAACGACATGGATTGACGGTCAAAAAGTGTTGCTGAACGTTCAATTTTCTCCTGGTATTTTTTTGGTGTAGTGCCGTGGATGGCCTTAAACGCCTGTATGAAGCTTGATAGATTCTGGTATCCCAATTCACCATATATTTCACTGGCTTTTCTGCCACTGTATCCCAGCAGATGAACTGCTTTTTCCATTCTCTTCGCCAATAACCACTTTTTTGGTGTGGATGCATAAATCTCATGAAAACGTCTCTTAAACGTTGAAAGGCTCATGTGGCACAAGAAAGCCAGGTCCTCCACACTTGCTGTACGGTCAGTGACGGAGTTGACGGCTCGGTGGATAAGCCGTTCATGATCTAGCATTTCCCTGGAATCTCTGAATTTATTGATTACTTGAGGATAATGTGAGTAAAGATGCAAAAGCAGTTCTTCGAGCTTTAAATGGTTCATCTCAGCAGAGGGAGACCTGCCGGCATCAAGCATCAAAGCAAGCGATTCAATAAAGTTGACCAAAAAGGCATCCTTTTCAAAGACCACGAAAGGATGGTCATGTTTATTCGAAGCGATTTTGAGCGCCGCGGAGTGGCGGACAAGAAAATCCGTTAACAACTCTTGATCAAAAAAAAGAAGAATGCTTCTGTATTGACCGCCGCTGCAAGCAGTTTTCTCGCTCATCAGGCAGTTTCCGGTAGAGAGCAACATAAATTGTTCCGGACTTATGGTTTCTTGCTTGTCTGCATAGGAGACCCGTTTGCCACCTTCCAAAAGAAAAGTGAAAAGATGCTGCTCAAGATTAATTCTGCTGTTGACACTGGAAGCATCAGTGTGGTATCGAATGATGGATACTTCTTTCATCTTGATATCTGATTTCGGGATTGTGATGAATTTATTCTCTGCTAATTTACGGTTTTCTGCCGAAGTTGAACCAAAGATAGGAGCTATAGAAGGCAAATTAGATCATTCTGAAGAAATTCTGATGGCAGTCGTAGGACAAAGGCCGTCTAGGAAATGTAAACCACTTCCTTTTCTTAAAGTACCTGATCAGGTATGCCAGCCCGCATTCTAAAACAGGTACTTTTATATTTATCTCCGCTAAAGGGATAAACTTAATTTAATTCCCGGTCATCAAACCCTTCGCCTTTGCAAAAGGATCATTATCTGGCTCATTCTTCCATTCATATTCTGCCCGGAGCGCTATGTTTACGGCAAGATCGTTCCCGAACAGCTTTGAAATCAGTGCATAGGCCATATCAATTCCTGCAGACACTCCGGAGGAACTGAAGAATTTTCCATCCTCCACCCACCTTGCTTCATGGATCCAAATTACCCGGTCACTTTGAGATGTTGCCCATTCATATGCGCGCTTATTTGTCGTAGCCTTTCTTCCGTCAAGGATCCCGGTTTTCGCAAGCATGGCAGAACCGGTACATATGGTTGCTACATGAGCAGTGACCTCAGCAAGAGATTTCAACCTGTTCAGCAATAATTGGTTGGATACTTCTCTCCGGGTTCCGGAACCCCCGGGGATCATGAGTATATCCAGGTCAGGAACATTCGAAAAACTGTAATCCAGTTTCACAACAGGTCCAGCGCTACTTTTAGCCTCACTGCCCTTTTCGCCGATCAGTATGATCTCAACCCTGTCATCCAGAAAGCCAAAGACATCAAGAGGTCCGAAAACATCCAGTAGCTGAAAACCATCGAAGAGCACCATGCCCAGCAACATTTTTTTTGGTTTGGAAGATTCTGACCCGTCCATTTACATTGTTCTTATGCATAAAAATAAGGAAAACCTTTCTGAATAAAAAGTTTTACGGAGAAGTATTCATCTATTCAGGCTTTTCGGACATCCAGGGCAAGCGGTATCTGAATCCCAATCCGGCGACATTACAAACAGGATTTAACCTACTGGATTCATAGCGCATTACCATAGGTAAAAGAAACTGGAGAGAGAGAGAGTTGACGGTGTTTAAAAAAGAAAATCAAATGAAAACGTTCAACTAGTTGATTATTATTGGTCAGCGAATAAGCAATCTTTGTATCATAAGTAGTTTATCAAACTTCATTAAATCATAAACGTTAAATAAAAATAAAATGATCACATTTCCGGATTTTGAAGAGGGTACTGGTCCCATCTTAATGCTCAATATGGTAAAGTTTAAAGACCGCAGGCTTTATTTTAAAGATCACATTCCTGCATTTTATCGCGTGGTAAAAGACCTTGGAATACAAAACGCAAAAATTTTCCTGTCAAGCGATGTTCTGGCAAACATCGTCGCATCCGAGGGGGAAAACTGGGATGCGGTGGTGCTTGTTGAATACCCGAGTTTTGCTGCATTCAAAACGATGAGCGACAGTTATCAGACTATAGCCAAACCGCTGAGAGCAGCTGCAGTAGAGGATACCAAACTGTTTGTCACCCGCAGGACGGAAGATTAATCCATCTTTATATCTTATAATATCAACGAAGACATCCTTAAGATACCTTCGTTGATATATGATGTTACGTCGTTTTGATCCATCCCTTTGCTCCATGGATGATGGGGATCAGTTTTCTTGGAATCTTCTTTTCCGATATTTGATCCAGATCCAGCACCATAGTGAGCTGCGGTACTTTTTGATAGGCCTGTATCGCCCAGTCAGGATTGATAACCATCCCTCTTCCGATGGCTGCTAAGTCTAGTCCAAGATCAATGGCTGCTTCTGCCTGCTCGGGCGTGGTGAGCTCCCCGGCAGCGATCATGGGTACACGGCCATTGATGTATGAAGATAGCACTTGCATGGTAGTTCTGCTGGTTGCACTGTAAAGCGGTTTTTGGGTAAGCGCCTGAAAAAGAGAGAAATGTAGGTAGTCAACATCTTCGAGGATTAGTGCATCTATCAGTGTCATGCTGTCCTTAAGCCTTAGTCCCCTCTCAGGCAATTCCTCAGGGGAAATTCTGAAGCCCAACAGAAATGGCCTTTCTGAAAATTCAGCTATTGTACGCTTTATCTCCCGGACAATTTCTATTGCAAGCCGCATTCTGTTTTCAATATTTCCGCCCCACTGATCTTTCCGCTCGTTGAACATGGGAGAGAGGAAATTCTGGATCAGAAAACCATGGGCACCGTGAATCTCAACCCCGTCAAAACCCGCAACAATTGCTCTTCGGGTTGTCTGGCCAAATGCTTTCACAATCTCCCAGATCTCATTTTCCTCCAGCGCTCTGGGAATCTGAAGTTTTGGCGGGGAAAATGGCGTTACCTCCGACATAATGGAGCTCGCGCTTACCACAGTCGCATCAGGACTGAATTCAGAATAAGCCTTGTTGCCTGCATGAAAGATCTGGAGGATGGCTGGTGCTCCATCACTTTTGGCCACATCCGCCAAGTCTTTCAACCCTGGGATAAAGCGGTCATCATAAGCTGCGAATTCATCGGTAAACCCAATGCCTTCAGGTGTTACGTGCGTACAACCTGTAATAACAAGACCGACGCCCTTCACCCGATTGCTGTACCACGCTATCTCTTCCTGAGAAACTGTGAAATCTTCGTTTGACGCCCAGGTGGTCATTGGTGCCATCACTATTCTGTTTTTTACTTCGATTCCCTTGCGGCCAAAACTTAATGGTTTTAGTAATTTGCTGTTCTTTTTCATTATATTATTTTTAAATTCTCAAAAATGAGGTCATCCCGATAAGCTGAAACCTGCATAACCTAGCAGTTTCATTCATGTTGCCAATCGAGCGGTATTTCTCTCCATAACAATGGGACGATTTGTGAGATTGTCCTTCATTACCTAAAAAATCTACATCACAAAATTAACGTGGATTTAGGGGCACGGGAATGCGAATTAGAAACCATTAACTGCGAAATTCAAACATTCAGATCAGGTGTGCTCGCTGCTAAGGCGAAGTGGGGCGATCACGATAAAGCAAAAGAAGCAATAGATTGGTTTTTATTGATTCTAATTTAAAACCGGGAATGTCTGATTGTTCCTCAGTTTCAAAGCTAAAAAGAGGAGAAAATGTCGGGTAATCGCTTATCCGGTAAAGACGGCTCGGCGGGCAAAACTGCAGTGTCAGCAAATGAAAAGCAGTTAGACCATAAAAGTCTTCGCATTGGTTGGTTGCAGAAATTTAACAGCTGTAATTCCTGTCATCTGTTATGAAACTAAAATCCACGCGAGAAACATCTGATCAGCAGAAGTGACATGCTTTTATCAGGATGTTGGAGTTAGTCGTACAAGAAGATTATTTGCTGTCCTTGATCATCATCTCATGAAGGCTTTGGTAAGTCTATTGGGTACAGTCAGTCATGAACGTTAACTTTTTGCCATTGACCGGCTCCTGATCCTGGACAGGGATACCGGTGTGATGCCCAGATAATTTGCGATGTAATGTTGGGGGATTTGTTGAAAAATTTCCCCTCCGGAATTCAGAAGCTCAAGATATCTCTTTTCAGGACTCTGCATTAAAAATGTACGGGTTCTCTGATCATAGCAAAGAATGTAGAATTCTGCAATCCTTCTCCTCATTTGCTCGATCTTAAGCGCAATAAGGGGATTGTCACTCAGCACTTCGAGTTTCTTTTTGGTGAGGACGATCAGTCTGGTAGCCTGAATAGCCTGAAGGCCGGAAGAACTTGGTGCCGCTGAGATGAAACTGCTGTAAGCCGATCCGACATCACCTCTAAAACTGAAATAGGAAGTAATGATTTCGCCGTTTTTATCCACAAAATAACGGACCGCACCATTGGTGATAAATATCATTTTCTGATAAACTTCATTGATGTCAAATATGAGCTCATTTTTTTTGAATTCCTGAAAAGATAAAGCGGAGCTGAACAATAACCACTCCTCATCGCTGAAGGTCTGGAATCCGGTGAGGCATTCCCTGAAATAGTTCAAGTCGCTCTGATTCTGTTTCATTTGTTTGTCAATGACTGAAAATTTGGTGGAAGATTTCTTCTCCATGTTTATCGGGTTAAAGCTTCTCAAAGATGATAAACTTTTTTTGATAAACAAACGATCTGACCTTGTACGGGTCAGATCGCTCAGCCTAAAGCCGGATATTTTAAAAATTAAACCTGTATCCGAAATCAGGCTGAAATCCAATTTGATTCTTCTGATCGATCATCCCGCTCTGCCTGTTGTATTCTCTGATAAAAACATTTTTCCTGTCCGTAAGATTCTGGAAATCCACATAGAATTGGTGAGACAGTTTTTTGGTTTTACTGTTCAGTTTGATCCCAAACTTAAGGTCCAGACGAAGGTAATCGTCATATTGCTCGCTAAATGGGTTTGTGTCGTCTTTAACATCGAATCCTGCCGCTCTTGAGGCCGCCAGGTCTGTCGGGGTGTAATATCTTCCACCCGCGGTACTGAACTTGGTATTAATCGAAAATACATTCCGTCCATTTTTCCCTATTTTAAACTCTTTGCCTGCCAAAAAATTAACAACATAGCCGTTGTTGAAAGGTGAGTTTCGTTCTACTCCATCACTTCCCTTGTATTTACTCTCGAAGAACGATGAGGTCAATAACAGATTATATCCTTTGCTGAAAAATTTTTCCAAGGTAAATTCTACCCCCGAATTGCTCCCTTTTCCGTCATTGACAAGCGAGGTTTTATCGATTGAGTAGGTAAAGCTTGCTCCCTCGGTTAGTGAAGAATATCCTGAACGTGCCCGTTCCACAGCGGCGTTATTGATCGCCTGGTGATACAGCTCAAGTTTTGCGCGCCAGTTATCGGCAAACCTTAGATCATACCCGACCACATAGTGCTGACTGGCTACAAACTTCAGATTCTTGTTGGTCTGCACAAGTGACCCACCAACATTTTCGTTAAGAAACAGGATAGGGGCTGGAACGTTCTGATGGTGCATACCGTACCCGACGTTTATAGTGCTTTTTGGGCTTACCGAATAGCTAAGCGATGCCCTGGGTTCCGCCACAAATTGTTCATTGACCGAGAAATACTGACCGTGTACGCCAGTATTTAGCGTTAGTTTTTCGGTCAGCCTGAACTGGGCCTGGGCAAAGGGTTGGACGATCTGATACCTGCCGTCGGTACTGATCAGGCTGGATAGGTCGGCTATCCCGTCTCCGTCGCGATCCGGCTGGCGGTCCCTGTCCGAGATATTGGCTTTGAGATTAAAGTTTTCGTAGAGCAATCCTGCCCTTAGAGTGATTTTACTCGACATTTTTGAATTAATAAAAGTGGAAAATGTCATCCTACGCTCTGTATTGTCCGAGTTTGTATATTCGATCCGGTTTTCAGAAGGCGTCTGATAATTCAAAAAGCGAAAGGCCTCATAGGTCGATTTTGCTGATGAAGTTCCCAGGACTGTTTTTAGATAGGACTTCGCGCCAAGGTTAATTGTGTGTTTGAGCCCAAATGCGGTAAAATTCGATTTCGCATACGAATCCTCATCTTTTTTTGCGAACAAATCCTTGTCGTCAGTGATTTCATTGCCTATGAAATCTATGTCGGAATTACCAAGTATCCCAAAAACCGAGAAGTTTCCTGCTTTGGAATTTCCAAAATCAAGATTGAATGAAAGGTCATTGTAATTGGGCTGGGCTGCGGTTCCTGCCAGTCCCAATGGACCAACGATGCCGTAACGGGCTGCAACTAAAAATGATCCGCCTGCCTTTCTGAACAGAGGTCCTTCAGCCATCGCTTCTGCCCCTGGGAATGCTGCTGCACCAAGGGTAAATTCATAGGTATCTGTATTTCCCTTCCTGAATCCGAGATCAAAGATCCCGCCAATCGCGTTGCCGTATTCTGCAGGGAATGCAGAAGTGATGAAGTCTGAGTTGGCAAGCATGTTTGGATTCAGTGCAGATACCGGGCTACCTGTTGTGCCCAGGGTCGAAAAGTGGTTGGGACTAGGTACTGGGATGCCTTCTATTCTCCATAAAAGCCCTGATGGTGAATTTCCCCTGATCACAATGTCGTTTCTGCTGTCGTCAGCTGTGGCAACCCCGGCAAAGTTAGAGGCAAGACGCGCAACATCACTTCTGCCTCCGGAATACCTGCTGGCCTCTTCAGCGGAGAATTGTCTCGCGGAGACTGCTGCCATTTGATTAATGGCCCTGGATTTACCTCTTCCTGTACCCACGATTCGAACCCCTTCTAGGTTATTGAACTTTTCACTCAAAGCGATGGAGAGAATACTTTCTTTACCTGTAGTGATCTCGATCTCGGAAACGGTCGCATTCTCATAACCCAAAAAACTGATCTGTATATTTTGTCTTCCCAGCGGAATATTGGGCAACCGGAAATTGCCGTCCTGATCAGTTGTGGTTTTTAAGTTGTTGTCATCGACCAGGCTCACTGTCGCACCCGAAATTGGTTTTTCTGATTGTTTGTCCAATACCCTGCCTTTGATTGTTCCGGTCTGAGCGAAAGCGATGCCTGTTGTTAAACATAGAAGCATCAAGAAAAGTGTTTTCATTTTGTTATTGATTAAGTATGGCACAAAGATGCTGGGGAAGCTCACGTCAAAACGTTAACAATAGATAACAAATTCAGATTATCTGTCTGATCCTGGCCGTATATCAGTCGCCCGGTTTGCTTGTCAGTCCTGCACGCAGTGCGCATCACTATCGCAGATTGTTTGCATAGAATCTCGGAGTGCCCTTCACCAGATGCACATTCGGGAGTGTTTTTTTGTCATGACTGGCGCTATGGGATCAGATAATACCTGCAAAAGATGTTGGATGACGTTTGTGGGCAATTGGAGGCTTCGCCCATTAATCAGCGTAAGTTAATAAGAATAATTTCAGGCTGGAAACCCGCAGGCTTATCAGATTGGAAAATAATAGCCACTCATCAGGAGGCAATGTTTAAATTCATGTTCTGCCAATAAATGCCTGACGGCATGGAAACCCAATATCAAATTGTTCATGGATTTCATCATTCGTAAATCCGCTAACATTTCAGGATCTGCCAGGTGCTTTTTCCACTCTTTTAAGCATTAGCCCCCGGTCTGAATGGAATCAATTTGATCAATGGCACTATTTTCCAGACGTTCGGTTGTCCGATTGAATTCCAGTCCGTATAAAACTAAATGTGGCCGGTAGTCTGCTTTTACATATTTGTAAGTAAACTCAAATGGAGCCAGAAACTGTTCCATTGTATATTGACATTCGTCATCCGGCTGATATTGATCACGGTCTATTCCCGCACTGATCGCAACCTTTTTTTTTCCTTTGAGTTTATATTCATTATCCGTGCCGAAGGCCCACCCTTGAACCAGGACCTCATCCAGCCATTGTTTCAACAGTGGAGGACAATTGAACCCGAATATTGGATACTAAAAAATAATCGTATCAAAGCTTTCCAACACCACCTGCTCCCTGATGACATCAATTTTGCCATCCGGATATGCTCGATGTAACTCATGGATGACGTATTTCTCCAGAAATTTAGCAAGTTTGAAAAGCCAGCGTCGGTGGACGATTGAATTGGCCATGTCAGGATGGATTAAAATTACCAGCGTTTTTGATTCCATAACCGCTAAACCAAAATCAACTTATAAATGTTTATTGGTTATGAACGAGGCGCTGACCTCAAAACCACAATGATAGGAGCAATTGGATTCAAAAAAAATGTACTGATTCCCGTAAAGAAAGCCAGACTTAAGTCGTATTGTTTATCATTAATATCTTGAACACAAATGTTATTATTGTAAGAATTTGGCAGGTGTCCGGGCGGCTGGATCTCGAGGTTCAGAATGTGGTTTGGGAGGAAGTATCTTTTGTCGGGCATCGCTTGCAGTTCATGAAAGCAACTTTGAAAAGAATCCGGACATGGGAATTCCATTGAAAATGTTTGAATAGTGCAACTTTTAGTTTGATTTGCGCATTCAGGGTCACACTAAAACCTGTTACTTTTGTTTAGTAAAAAATCATCAAATTTACGATACTTAAAAATAAGACAATGGAAATAAAGGATGCGAAAGTCGTGATTACCGGAGCAACAGGTGGAATCGGCTTAGAGATTGCAAGGACTTTAAGAGCGCTGGGCGCTGAGGTCGTGATCAGTGGCAGGGATGGTGATAAGGTAATCAAATGTGCAGATGAAATCGGCGCCTATGGAATTAAGGCTGACGTTTGCTTAGAGCAGGATGTTGACGCACTTTTTAAATTTGCCCTGCAAAAGATGACCTCAGTGAATGTATTGATCAACAATGCAGGAGTGGGAACTTTTTCTCAACTGGTTGATACCTCCCTGGAAGATTTTCAGAAGATGTGGGAGGTAAACGTGAGAGGTTATTTCTTGGCTGGAAAACAGGCTGCAAAGATCTTCCTAAATCAAAACAATGGCAACATTATCAATATAGGTTCAACCGCATCACTCAGGGGATATGCCAATGGCTCGGGTTATGTCTCCAGTAAATTTGCAGTTTCCGGACTGACAGAATGCTGGCGCGCAGAGCTTCGCCCGCATAATGTAAGGGTGATGCAAATCAATCCAAGCGAGGTCATAACAGATTTTATAACTAAGGCAGGGATGTCGGCAGCAAATGAGGAACACAAACTAAAGGCTGAGCATATTGCAAAAGTCGTTGTCGGCATGCTTAGCCTTGATGATATCGCTTTTATTCCTGACGCATCTGTTTGGGCAACTAATCCATGGTAAATAATATCGGTATGGGAGATTTAATTCAAGTACAAAAACTGCATCAACACATCTGGATGCCTGATCATCTGCAAAGGGAGATGGGACAATTCAATATTTTTCCGATCATGAACACGCCAGGAAATTTTGTGAACTGTCAGCCTTATAACAGGAAAGGTTTTTATAAAATCAGTCTGCTCACCGGACATACCCGGCTTTATTATGCAGATAAGAATATGGAATTCAAAGACAGCGCGCTGCTTTTTTCCAACCCCAATATCCCTTACTCATGGGAGGATATCGGAGAGGGGCAGACAGGGTATTATTGTATATTCACGGAGGGTTTTTTTGATGAACGTCAGCAGATCCGGGAATATCCTGTTTTTAAACCCGGAAATAATCCGCTCTTTGAACTTTCTGCTTCCCAGGTGCCTGAGGTGTCCGCTGTTTTTCAAAGAATGCTGGAAGAAATAGATAGTGATTTTGAATATAAATATGACGTGCTGCGCAATCTTGCCCTCGAGCTGATCTATATGGCACTGAAGATGAAGCCAGCAACCAGCATCCCTTATGCGGACTCCAATGGCCCGATTCGGATCGCAACTCTTTTTAGTGAACTTCTCGAGCGGCAGTTCCCCATTGAATCTCCTAATCAATCAATGAAGTTACGCTTTCCCGCAGAATATGCAGATCATCTTTCCATTCATATCAACCACTTGAACAGGTCGCTTAAAAAAGTGACAGGTCAGACAACCTCTCAGCTTATCGCTTCAAGAATAATGCAGGAGGCCAGGATCTTGTTACAGCATACAAACTGGAATATTTCCGAAATCGGCAGATCCCTTGGATTTGAGGAATTGTCTCACTTCATTAATTTTTTCAAAAAAAACGAGGTGCTGACCCCTAAGCATTTTCGTAACCACCATTCCTGATGCAGCACCCTAGTTCCCGTGCTTTGAAAAGGTTAGGAAACAGGTGCCGGAATTAAGATTTTTTCTCCGGTCCTTTCATCGCACCAGGATGACGAGCGGGTTGATTACGCCCTGTGAGATTTCTTTTTTACGACATTATCCAGCTCATCGTCGTCAGCTTTTTTAAAAAGATTTTCTGGGAACCGATTGTTTTATGCCGGTTCTGCTTGATCATATAATTCATTGCAGGTAATCTGCAATCACGTTTTGATACTCCTCTTTGCCAGATGGTACACACTACATCCAACATTCCAATCATAATTTTTATTTTTTGAGCGAGCTGCATATTATGGTTTAATATTGTCTTGCACCAAGTACAGGGCTCATTGTCGTTTGCCTGGAATAGCCCGGTCGTGCTCAGTGCTAAAAGCGCTGCCACTATTTAACGCAACGGCGTGTCATTTTATACCAGTCATCCTTCTGACATGAACCAACAATTTGCTTGGATACATGGAGGCGCATAGAGGGCAAGCGAGAACGGAATCAACCTTAGTTTTCGATCTATAAGATGAAAAGGCGAATAAATCTTCAATATCCTGTTTCTGTATCACAAATACAACTTTTTGTATAAATATTTACTGATGTCTGAACATAGCTTTGCAGTATCAATTTAAAAGAAATGGAAAAGACAATTTTAATAACGGGAGCCTCTAGGGGCTTCGGAAAACTTTGGGCCAGGACGTTTTTAAAGCGTGGGGACAGGGTAGCTGCAACAGCAAGGAAACTCTCGGATCTGGACGATCTGGTCGAGGAATTCGGAGAATTGTTCACCCCGATCCAGCTCGATGTAAATGACAGAACCGCAACCTTCAATGCCGTAAAGTACGCCGGTTCTTCTTTGGGCACTATTGATGTTTTAATCAATAACGCGGGCTTTGGCCTTTTTGGCGCCATCGAGGAAGCTTCAGAAGAGGAAGTTCGCCAGCAGTTCGAGACCAATGTATTTGGCTTGTTATGGGTTACACAGGCCATTCTGCCCGTAATGAGGGACCAGGGGCATGGCCATATTATTCAGCTGTCAAGTGCCCTGGGTCTAACCGCTCTTCCAACCCTGGGAATATACAGTGCCTCGAAATTTGCGGTGGAGGGGCTTAGCGAGGCACTAAGTGCTGAGGTATCGGGCTTTGGAATCAAAGTGACCTTACTGGAACCAAATGGTTTCGCTACGGACTGGGCCGGAGCTTCATCGATTCAGAGCAAGCCAATGAAAGAGTATGAACTTGTCAGAAGTGATGTTCAGAAAGATGCAAAACCGACCGATTATGGAGATCCAAGGGCAACAGCGCCGGCCATGCTCAAACTCATCGACAGCGAGAATCCGCCATTGAGATTGTTTTTGGGTAATATGGCTTATCCATGGATCAGATATGTTTATGAGAATAGACTCGCTGCTTGGGAGGATTGGAAAGAGATTTCCGCTGCCGCACAAGGTACAGCATAGTCAAAGTTTTAAAATTGGATTACGCTGACAAAATCTGCGCCTGATTTGGCGTAGATTTATTCAAAATTTTGACATGAAACACTTTCAGAGCATCAGTGAATTACATCGCCACAATGGGTTTGCGTCTCCAGAGAATCCGTTGATCAGTCTGGTAAAATGTGGAGGGGTTTGTCCATCCGGGCAATTCGAGTTTACCACCGACTTTTTCATGATAGGATTTAAAAAGCTTAAGTCAGGTATATTTAGCTATGGCAAGACAAAATATGATCATCAGCTAGGCTCGATGTCTTTCGTGAAACCCAGACAGGTGATTGCCTTCCAGGATTTGATTTTTGAAGAAAATGACTTTCTGATATTTTTTCACGAGGACTTTCTCAACGGTCATCCTCTTTTTCATGACATCAAGAAATATAATTATTTTAATTACGAGGTCAATGAAGCGCTTCACCTTTCTCCAAATGAAGAACAGGTCATGTGGGATCTGCACGATAAAATCCAGCTGGAGTATCTTAACAATCAAGATGAGTATAGCAGGGAGATTATGATCGGACATATCGAATCAATGCTTAAGTATGCTCAACGTTATTATAAGCGGCAGTTTATTAATCGCAGAGAATTGTCTGGAAATACCACTTCAAGATTTCATCAGGTCCTCTCCACCTATTCGGAAGATGGCTCTTTGCAACAGCTTGGCTTGCCTTCTGTGACATTCATGGCCAACCAGCTTAATATCTCGCCGCATTATCTTACCGATTTGCTGAAGCAGGAAACAGGGAAGACCGCACTTGATCTTATTCATATTTATCTCATAGCTGAAGCAAAGAACATCCTAAAGGGTTCGGGCAAAAACATAACCGAGACGGCTGCGATGTTGGGTTTCGAAAACCTCCCTTATTTTTCAAGACTTTTTAAGAGAGAAACCGGATTGAGCCCGAAGAAGTTTCAAAGTCAAAACTGAATGCGGTAGCCATATGAGGCGTATTCATGATTGTAAAAAACCCCTCGCGCCACTTTATTTCCTGCTTTGAACTTGCATCCCATCAATTTATTTCGAAGAGAACGATCTCTTTTACCAGGGTCGTTTACCTCCTGAAAAGCGCTTTGTTGAAAATATTCGCACCACTGTCTGCTATTCTGTCGAAGTCAGGCGACATGGGACAACGCCTTGAACGCTGTTTAAATTCCCATCTAACTGTTCCGCAAGATTCAGGCATTTGTGGGCCCGAATCATGCGGACTTAGTCTCGTCTTCGCGCAGACCGGAAATATATATGAACCTGCCCATGATCATTCAGAATGGGAAAATCCATGAGCATGTCCCTTCTGATGCTATTTGACAACCGTGGCCTCAAGTTCAATCTTTAGCGTTTCAAATAAGCTTTTTACTTCAAGCATGGTCAGCGCCTGCTGGATGTTGTGCTTTTTTATCCAATCCTGCAAAATACCGAAATGAGGCCAGAGTTCTGACGTAGCTGTGGTGTAGACATTCAGACGGACAATGCCATTGCATTCAAACCCTGCCTGTGTGATCACCTTCTCCAGGTTTTTTATCGCTTTTTTTAACTGTGTCTCCATGTTCTCATCACTCGAGACGCCTTCATCATTGATCGCAGTCTGCCCCGATACATAAAGGGTGCTTTGAACATTTTTTACTTCTACCGCCTGTACGTAGCTTCTCGAATCCTGCCATTTCCATGGGTTGGTTATTTTCTTTTCCATATGATTGTTTTTAATTGTCTGTGCCATTGCTTGCGCAGAAAGGATGAGTGCCCATCCCAAAATCTTTAATCCTTTATGCATTGTTGTAAATGTTTATACAAAAGTAGCGGGCCGAATGAAAGCAGAAGTTGACATGTGTCACTATTTTTTAGTGATCTACCTCACTTAAGGATTCAACCTGCTCAGGGTTTCCCGTGATACGCCAATGTATGCGGCCAGAAGCCGCTTCGGTACACGCTGAGCAAGGAAGGGGTATCGCTTCTGCACCTGTTCAAAACGCGCTCTGGCTTCGGAGGTCATCGTGGAGATGATCCGCTGCTGAGCTGCGATGAAACCAGAATTGGCCTTCTGAAGAAAGAATAGCGCCATCTTGTGGGATTTTTCACACAAGATCTGATAATCTTTTAGCGTCAGACAGAGCACTTCGGTGTCCTCAATGCATTCCAGTGACATTGTCGCACTTGATTGCATGAAAAATGCCTGAAAATCACTTTCCCACCAGTCTTCTGCCGCAAAAGAAATAATATGCTCTTTTCCTGTATCTGCCGTGTAAACCAGTTTTAATAAGCCAGAGAGCACAAAATAGTGATGTCGTACAGGTTCGCCAGGCTGAATGAGATACTGATGTTTTTTAAATTTCCTTTTGGTGAAATGTGAACCTATAAATTCATATTCTTCATTTGTAAGTTCTATTGTCCGTGAAATATGAGCCTTAAGTTGTTCTTGCATGGGTTCATTTAAATTAATGTGATTCATTTTATTGTCAGCAAAGTTCTTTACATGCAATGTTGTGCCGCTCAGAAAACATCAGTTAGTATGATTGTTCCTGATCTCTGTTCTTGCGTTGCAACAAAATCCATCACAAGGACAGTTCTGTTTCATGATGCAATATAGCGGTAAAACGTTTTTCATTTCTTGCCATTTGGCAATATAGATTATTGTCTTATGTATTAATTTTGTTGAAGCAGTAAAGATAAAGGCACGTAGCAATTTATTCAAAAATCTCATTTGAATATTGCCTCAATCCGGAAAGACATCAGGTGATATTGAAATATTTCACTGAATTGATCCAAAAACCGGAAACAGGTCTTTTGTGTACAAGGGATATAATGTTGTCATCAGTGTAGCGAGATCATTGGAAGCATGTGAAGGTCGTCCCCTCATTGGAAGATCAGCCTTTTCGCAGATTCAGGCTTCCGCCATTATTATTAAACCAAACAATTTTTTTGGAATAAAGAGACATTGTCTTATGGCAGGTGTCGGAGCAAACATCAGAACTAATCGGGCGTGATCACATCGTGATTCGCCCCTTAGGTCGAGGAGGGCTTGTGGATGTTTGATTTTTGTAACTATTGGTTTGCTATCTGCAAGCCGCTGAGCATATGGAACAGTAATTTTGAGTACTTAAAATCATCAAATATGGAACAAATCAAAATCGAAGGAAAAGTAGTGGCCATTACCGGCGCAAGCAGCGGTATTGGTGAGGCAATCGCCAGGCATCTTGCCTCGCGGGGCGCAAGGGTTGTTCTGGGCGCAAGACGTCTGGACAAACTGGAAGAGATCGCAGGGTCAATAAAAGAAGTTGGCGGCGAAGCGGTTTTTAAAGGTCTGGACGTTACCAGTGCTGATGACGTGGCGGCATTTGCCGCCTTTGCCGTAGAGCAGTTCGGAACGCTGGATGTTTTTGTCAACAATGCCGGGGTGATGCCTCTGTCTATGATCAATGCCTATAAGATCAGTGAATGGCATCAGATGGTTGACGTAAATATCAAGGGGGTTTTGCATGGCATCGCGGCTGCCCTGCCAATTTTCGAGCAGAAGGACAGTGGTCAGTTTATCAATATTACTTCGGTGGGGGACCGCTGGGTTGGTCCGACATCTGTGATCTACAGCGCAACCAAGCATGCAGTAAGGGCAATATCGGATGGGTTAAGGCAAGAGGTCAGCAACAATATCCGAGTAACGATTGTCGCCCCGGGCGCCACAGAATCAGACCTGCTCTCGACCATCTCTGATCCGGAGCTTAAAAAAGATGCCATGGAAAGGTTTAGGGAGAGTCTATTGCCCGCCGCGGCGATAGCCAGATCGGTAGCTTTTGCCGTAGAGCAACCTTCGGATGTGGACGTGAATGAAATAGTGGTACGTCCAACTGCTCAGAAAAGTTTTTAACACATCAAATGATAGGGTTTGACCATTCCTCCCGGCCTGGCCGGGAGATTGGTCTGAACCATAACCTTTAAAAAAACAATGATGAAAAACGATAAAAAAACAACCGTATTGATTACGGGAGCAGGCTCAGGTATGGGCTTGCATACCGCAAGAACACTCGCCACAGCTGGATACATGGTGTATGCAGGGGTCAGGGATCCAAACGGAAGAAACACTGAGAAGTCGCAGAATCTTTTGAAAGAGCTCAACGGGGCAGAGAAAAACATAGAAATTGTTGACCTCGATATTCTTCAGGACAATTCCTGCCGGAATGCCGCCGATCAGATTGTCGCACAACATGAGAGTATAGATGTGGTCATTCACAATGCGGCTCACCTTTACATTGGGTTCTCTGAAGCCTTTGAACCCGAGCAGCTTGCCAGTTCCTTGAACACCAATCTTATCGGTGCCCACAGACTGAACAGGGCAGTACTGCCACACATGAGAAAAGAAGGAAAAGGGCTGATTCTGTACGTAGGCAGTGGTATAACCAATGTGACCGCGCCATTTATGGCCCCTTATGTGGTAGGAAAGGCAGCCCTTGACGCGCTTGCAGAAAACACAGCCTACGAAATCAGTCAGTTCGGGGTGGAAACCACGATCCTGATGCCCGGAGTTTACATGGATGATACCCTGCACTTTGCGGCAGCGGAATTCCCGCATGATGAAAAGGTGCTCAAGGACTACACCCGCCTGGAAAAGGATTATGATAATTATGAGCCGGGCCTGAGAAATCTGTTCCGTTTTGGGGATGCGCCCATACAGAGTGTGGCAGATAAGATTGCCGAAATCCTTGCTCTTCCAGCCGGTCAGCGCCCTTTGCGTGATACTGTGGACTTTTCCGACTGGGTTGCCGAGCCTGGCAACGGAGTGAGGGAAGCACTGACCGAAAGAGCCTTTCGGATCATGGGGTACAGCCATTTGCTGCGTGTAAAGTATTAATCCCGGCCCGGGATGAAAGTCCCGGGTTCTTAAAACAAATTATATGGTAAGTAAATCAAAGCTTAAAAGCGCGGTAATGCAAAGAATTTACTGCGTCCATTTCATTTTACTCCTAACCGCTCTCGGTTCTGCAAGCTGCATCGGCCAGGATGTAAAGTCTGAATCTTCAGTAATGAAACAGTCAGAACTGACCGTTGCAAGGCAGTTTCAGAAATGGCAAAAGGGAGAAGGTAACTTTTTCGATATTGTTGATGAGCAGGTCGTCTGGACGGTTAGCGGTAAATCGCCCGTTTCCGGAATATACAAAGGGAAAAAAGATTTTATGGAAAACTCACTCAATCCCATTACCCGCAAATTCAAAACCCCATTAAAACCCGAGCTCATTAACCTAACCTCCGACTCGGCCTTCGTGTGGCTGCATTTCAAAGGTACGGCTGTGACTAAGGACAATGGTATCTATGAAAACACCTATTTATGGAAAATGAAACTCCGTAATCAGAAAGTGATTGATGCGGTCGCCTTCCTGGATACCTATGAATTGGATAAACTGATGAAACCTGAAAATAAGGAAACTACAATGGAAAAAACGATAGAAGAAACCAAGGATTATCTGGGGATGTGGGTGACCCGAGACGGCAGGGTCCGTCAGGAACTACTGTCCGGTAACCGGTATGACGAGGCACGCGGTAACCAAAAAAGCGCCTACCAGGGAAATTACCGCGTCAAAGGCAATCATATTTATTATAAGGATGATACCGGGTTCAGCGCGGATGGGGAATTCAGGAACGGAATACTATACCATGGTGGCATGGTGTTTCATAAAGAAAAAAAATAGAATAATAAATAGTAATAAATCGGCCTTCCAGGTCAGTTTAAACCAGGCGAGAAAATCCTGAACTGCAACACACACACACACACACCAGATGATGCAGATTAACAGGGGCGAGTCTTCAGCTAACAATAATTCGATCATCATCGATACATGGGAACGGTGTTGATCAAAGCTTGTGGGATTTCTGATAATTTTAACTTAAAATAGATCATCATGAAAAAATTAATTGGTAAAGTTGCCCTCGTTACGGGGGCTTCCAGGGGTATAGGAGCAGAGATTGCTAAGGAACTTGCACATGCCGGCGCAAATGTGATCGTCAATTATTCCGGTAGTCAGGAAGCTGCGGAACAGGTTGTTGAAGAAATCCGCTCATATGGTACAAATGCCATCTCGGTCCAGGCGGATGTCAGTAAACCATCGGATGTCAAACGGCTTTTCGATGAGTCCATAGCAAAGTTCGGGAGGATCGACATTCTGATCAACAACGCCGGAGTAATTCTTTATAAACTCATCAAAGACACCACCGACGAAGATCTGAACAAAATTTTAGAGGTCAATATCAGAGGGGTTTTCAATACACTGCGGGAAGCCGCGGAAAGACTTGAAGAAAATGGCAGCATCGTTAATTTTTCCACATCGGTCAACAGGCTGATGATGCCCACCTATGGTGCATATGCGGCATCCAAATCCGCGGTGGAACAGCTTACCCGAGTTTTTGCCAAAGAAATAGGATCCAGGGGCATCAATGTCAACTCCGTTTCTCCGGGACCGACCAATACAGAACTTTTCATGAAAGGTAAGGATGATCAGGCGCTATCTCATATAGCAGCGCTGTCGGCTTTCAATAAGATTGGAGAACCAATCGATATTGCAAAAGTAGTGGTCTTTCTGGTTGGTGAAGACGCTAAATGGATATCCGCCCAGAATATTGGTATCAACGGGGGCATGTCATGACCGGGTATCTCTTTAAGAGAAAAACACAGTGCTCGTTTACCAATTGATCAAGGAGAATCACTATCGGTTTCATGAAAGTAAATGCTTCGGTCGCTGCATTTTTACTTTATGCCATGATTATAAAATACTCATGATTGTTGCTTTCGGTGGTTAGATAAAGGAAAAAAACTCTTTCATCCTGTTGGAAGTAATGTTCAGGGAGAGCGCCAAAGCACTACAAAATTTAAATGCATAATCAACACTAAAATCAACAAATTTTTTTAACATAATCACAGAAAAATGGAATACAAAACTTTAGGAAACACAGGCCTGCTTGTATCGCGGCTTTGTCTTGGAACGATGACAATGGGGTCGGGAACGGGCATTTATGAACATATCGGGAGCGTCGGTCAAACGGATGCGGATGAGCTTGTAAAACACTCATTTGATGCTGGCATCAACTTCTTCGATACCGCTGATGTATATTCAGGGGGAGAGAGTGAACGGACACTAGGACAGGCGTTTAAAAACCTAAATATCAACAGAAAGGATGTGGTAATCTCAACCAAAGTTTATTCTAGGACAGGCCCGGGACGCAATGATGTAGGTGCCTCTAGAAAGCACATTATGGACGGAGTGGAGGCAAGTCTGAAAAATCTTCAGACTGACCATATTGATCTTTACCAGATTCACGCCAATGATATCCTCACTCCCACCGAGGAGATTCTACGTGCTCTTGATGACCTAATAAGATCAGGCAAGGTTCGCTATATTGGCTGCTCGAACTGGCAGTCCTGGAAAATCGCAAAAGCTTTGGGAATATCCGCAACCAAAAACCTGGCGCGTTTTGACTCTTTGCAGGCTTATTATTCCATTGCAGGAAGAGATCTTGAACGAGAAATCGTGCCTATGCTAGAGGATGAGAAACTAGGTCTTATGGTTTGGAGCCCACTCGCGGGTGGATTGCTATCGGGTAAATTTAGCAGAGAAAACCAAAATCCCGAGAATTCCAGAAGATCGGGGTTTGATTTCCCTATTGTAGATAAGGAAAGGGCCTGGAATATCTTAGATGTCATTGCGCCGATCGCTGAAAAACATGCAGTCAGCGCAGCGCGCATTGCTCTGGCATGGCTTCTGTCGAAAGAAGTGGTTACATCCATTATCGTAGGAGCGAAGCGTGTCGATCAATTGGAGGATAATTTAAAAGCGACAGAACTTCACTTGTCTGCTCAAGAGCTGGAACAATTGGATGAAGTAAGTCTTCTGCCTCCTGAATATCCCAACTGGATGATTGAAACTCAGGGTGCTGATCGTCTTGGAGAGGTGGATCTGTGGAAAGGACGTTCATCTTAAAAACGAACAAAAGCAGGGCTTACGCTCTGCTTTTGTTTTACCTGGTAGTTGAACAAAGGATTGAATTTTGGTACGCAGGTTCCATTCAGGGACGGGTTTAAATATCAATCATGGAATTAAACTGATATTCATCCCATCTGGAAAAATCGCCATATCGTTTTAGCTGGTGCTTTTGAAAAACTGCTTAACAGTCCAACCCGAGTCCATATGGAACACCGTTAAACCCACTGAAGATTACAAAGTGTTTATTTTTCATTCTTCAACAATACCTTCAAAGATAAGCTGAAGTAGTATCTGTCCTGTAACCAGAGCGTTGATCGCAGTCTGATATTAAAGATTCCCTTAAGTTGATTGCATGATATAACTTAATATGAAAGTTAGGTTTTTGTCTATCTAGGCTGTAGAGACCTTGATAATGGGAAATGAGCAGTTGAGACTTTCATATCCGAATGTTATACCAATGGAGAGCCTAGGTGAATTGATTTGACCCATGAGAACTTTTAGAAGGCGTGGGTCGGGGTCGGCAGGAAAGTAAGCCGACTTGATGTGCTGATCAATTATGCAGAGATCGCGGGCAGCCTACTACAAACGTCTCTGGAATGTACGATAGCACAATTTTGAACGGTTTTGAAGCAATCCTGTATGGGGCGGTAAAAGTTTTGCAAGCATTTTTGGAGCTGCTGAGAAAAGCTGAACAGCCACTTATGATAAGTGTGAGTTCAAGCATAGGCACTCTTGCCCTTCATGGATATTCCGACTGGCAATATTACGAAAATGCAAATCTATTCAGCTTCAAAGCTGCATTAAACATGTATTCCATTACCCTGGCTTACCAACTCCTTTAATGGATGATCCAGGTTATACCAAGGGTGATTTTAACCATAACCAGGGCTTGGTTCGGTTGAAGATGTGCCAGCCAGAGTCGTCAGCGCCCCGATGAATGAAAAGAGAGAAGCATGCGCTTTTATAATTGAGGAACATAATCCGCAATCGGATCATTTTCCATGGTAGTGATATGCTTTCGCTGGAAAAATATTCATTTAAGCTAATTAATTATAAATGCATAGCTACCCTGATTTTTGTGGAACACATTCTGAGCCATATAACTTGCAATGCCCCCATAAAGTTAGAAATTATGGGGACGTTTCGATCGCAGTAATTTAAGTTGCAATCCAGAAGACCCAGGGACCTGTGGTATCTGTTCGATTTGATAATAATCCACCTTAAAGCTGGAGGGGATGAATTAAGCAGATTCCTGCAAAACCACTCTGGATCTGTCGATGATCTTTCTGCGTATCCTGCTGAGCGAAGTTGCCGTTACCCCTAGATAGGAGGCAAGGTAATGCAATGGTATACGGTTGGCCAGCATTGGATGATCCCTAAGAAAACTCAGGTATCTGCTCTTGGCGTCTTCGCATAGCATTGCACTTAGTGCATTTACCTTTTTTGCAAGCTCGGCGGCAACAATTTTGCTAAATAGCAATTCCCATCCGGGAATATGCGCTGAAATATCACTCATCGCTTTAGGCGAAAATATAATGAATTCACAATCCGAAATCACGTGGGCGCAGGGAACTGCGGGCTGATTGTGAATATAACTATGGATGTCTACCAAAAAACTGTTTTCTGCAAAAAAAAATTTAGTGATCTCTTCGTTTTGATCATTGATATAATAAATTCTTAATATTCCTTTAATCAGGAATGCGACCTCTTCGGAAGCCTGTTCGAGTTGGTTGGAACGGTCATCTTTTTTGTAGAGTCTGATGACCGCTTGTGATTTTAAAAATTCGATCTGTTCTGCATCCAGCTTCCCGAATTGCAAGAGATAATTAATCAAAGATTCCATGACACAATATACGAATAAAAACAATTCTCATTTCTTGTCATTTGGCAAGAAAATTATAATTGCAATGAAGTATTTTTGTATGCATTTTTTTTATTTAAATGCCTGATTATCTAATGATAAGAATATTTTTATTAAACATTTGAAGACATGATCATGCTTTTAGAGATGAACGATAGTGTAAACCGAAGTGTTGGAATTTTCCATTTTGGATCGTTTCTCGTGTACGTTAACATGTTTTTTTGAGAAAGTATGAGCAGAGGTAATGGATTGATTGGATAAAATTTGTTTTTAATCATTCCGTGAACAACTTATTATTTTGTTTAGAATAACCCAACAAAATGCAAGTAAGGATATAATATATACCATTAGCCTTTGGTCTATTGACTGATGTGCCAGGCAGGGTGTGAACTCAACCTTATTAAACTTATTGTTGAAGGGGTGACACCTATCAGAGGTAAGCTGGTTTACAATCTAAAATTGGTGCAATGTTTTTTTTAGTTTATCAAACAAAGGGCTGCAGAATAAATAAATTAAAATATGATATCTTATCAATATCATTTTCAAGAAATAAAAAAAATGGACAAGCCGATAGAAGAAACAAAAAAATATTTAGTTAAGTAGGTGTCAGGTGATGGTTAGCTCCGTTAGAGCTCCTGGCCAGTAATCGTCCGGATGAGGTCAGCGGAATATGGAGAGTACCTTAAGGAAGTCTAAAGTGACGGAGAATCATATTGAGTACAGGATGATAGTGGATTAATCGCGATGGTGCATTTAAGGAGGGTATACCTTTCATCTTGGCATGATGTTCTATAACCAGAAAAATTGACTCACGGCACTAACCTTGCTAACAAACTTCTTTATCCATCATAAGCAAGTATCAAGGATTTGATGCAAGATAACTGGTTTTGATATTATAAGAAAGTGCATTTCATACAGATCTGAATTTAAACTATAACGATATCATAAATATGATTAATTCAAACAGACTTAGTGGCAAAGTAGCCATAGTAACCGGATCATCCAAGGGTCTTGGTGCGGAGATTGCGAAACAATTTGCACGTGAGGGTGCATCAGTGATCGTAAATTATTCTTCAAGCAAAGCTGGCGCTGAGGCGGTGGTTTCTCATATCGAAAATTTCGGCGGAAAGGCCAAAGCCATTCAGGCGAATATGGGGAATCCTGAAGATGTAAGTGCATTATTTGCCCAAGCATACGATGCTTTTGGCTCACTGGACATCTTAGTCAATAACGCAGGCGTTTATGATTTTCTACCGATCGAACAGCTTTCGTTGGAGAGTTTTCGTAAACATTTTGAACTTAATGTTTATGGCTACCTTCTTGCGATCAAGACTTCATTGAAATATTTCAAGAAAGAAGGCGGCAGTATTATCAATATGAGTTCAACAGTGACCATTTTTGGTCCTGTCAATGCATCTACCTACACCGCTACAAAAGGTGCTATTGACGGATTGACCAGGGCTCTTTCAAATGAGCTGGCACAACGTAAGATTAGGGTGAATGCAATAAAGCCTGGAGTGGTCGAGACCGAAGGTGTGGTTGAAGGAGGGTTTTTAGATAGTGATTTCGGTAAGGAAACCACAGCAGCCACACCACTTGGCAGGCTGGGGCTAGCCAGTGACATCTCTCCCGCAGTAGTTTATCTTGCATCTGAAGAATCAGCATGGATGACCGGAGAGACGATTATTTTATCCGGGGGCCACAGATAGCAAATATCACAGAACTACTTAAATAGATTACTATGGATAACAATCAAATTTTAAAACCTTCACAGGTTGTCAAAAATTATCTTGACACTTTTTTCAGCAAGGACATAGAGAAAACACTGGATTGCCTGACAGATGATGTCGTTTGGCAGGTTCAGGGAGCAGCTAAGGTCCCGACAATCGGAACAAGAAAAGGTAAGGACGAAGTGCGTGCCTGGCTTGAGCTTTTTCCAGTCAATTTTAAACCTCTGGAGTTCAATATTGAACGCTTTTTTGACCAAGACGATGAATGCGTCATAACCGGACATGTCAAACATCAGATCCTGAGCACGGACAGAATATTCGCTAGCGATTTTGCAGCAGTATGCAGGATAAGGGAAGGTAAAATATGCTCTTATAAATTTCTTGAAGACTCTTATGGTCTTTGGGAATCTTTCCAGTCGAATCAGCTACTTTAAAAATTAATGATATTGGCGGATCAGCTCAACACATCATTAATGCAATTGATTCGGGCGAACTGTTATAAGGTTAGTGTCAGGTTGTCTATGCTGAAAGCATGCAGCTGCCATACTTTCAGCATTGCTTATCTTCCTCAGGTATTATCAAATTGGTGACGCCTTTCCGGAGGGAATATTTGCGCTGGATCTAATGCCCTTGATTGGCTATTTCTGAAATTGGGTGCTGAAGCTTATGCATTGTTGAAGAAATTAATAAAGTGCCGCAGTTTCTTAAGGTCCTGGCACTAGGAATTTTGAAATATTCCGGTTGATATGTTCCAGTAAACTCCTTGCTTCATGCATTAAACTTTCTGAAATGAACTGGGAAGTGGTTTTTGCATTAATTTACAAAAAGCAATTTAAGTGGATGAAAGGCACCAATAGGCTTTTTGCAAATTCTGTTAGATGTCTGAACCGGATCTGGTGCCTAAGAGATTCGGTAGGAAACTGATGCTCCGGTAATCTTTGAATAGCGAGGTAGTCCCATGGAGGCAGGTTTACGATCCCTGGATGATTGATGATCGAGAATGCGATATTATCATCAAAAACTTCGCAATAATATTTGGCTGAACGCCATTTATTTAAACCGGAAAGGATTGATATCGATCTTTGCCGTGAATAAACAGCATGAGATCATGCGAAAGCTGCATAATAACAGGGCGAGGGTATCCTGAAGGTGTTTGATTTTAGTGGTTATTAGTTTTTTTTTCGCAACTATCCTTTGTGCTATCCTGAGTAAATTTGTTCTATATCGCATCAGATATTAGAAATAATACCAATAAATAAAACGTAAAAAGAAGCTAATGTGAAGGGTTGTTAAATACGATTAAGTCAATCAGCCATTTCCAATTTTATAACTTAATAATGATGACAATGAAAACAATGGAAGAAACAAAAGAATATCTGGGCATGTGGATTACAAGTGACGGTCAGATTCGTCAGGAGCTTCTCTCGGGAAACCGTTATGACGAAGCACGGGGATCCAGAATAAGTGCTTATCAGGGAAGTTACAAGGTTACCGGAAATCATATTGATTATCAGGATGATACCGGTTTCACTGCCGATGGGGAATTCAGGGAGGGAATACTTTTTCACGGTGGTATGATTTTCTACAAGCAGAAAAACAAGGACCATTTCTAGCGCTGGTCTGGTACGGGTGAAAGCCTTTTACATGGCTGTTTTGTCGGACGTGTTTAATGTAACTCTCCAAGTACAGGTTAGCTTGTTCGATCAGGAACTGACGTAGTATCAACTTATAAACTTTAAAGCTAATATCATGAATCATCTTAAAAATAAAGTAGCACTCATCACCGGATCAGCAAGGGGGCTAGGAAGTGCCATCGCAGAACGTTACGCCGCCCTTGGTGCAGATATTGTGATCAATTATTCCAGGGACAAGCAATCGGCAGATCAGGTTTTAACACGGATACATGCGATGGGTGCCCGCGCAATATCAGTTCAGGCAGATATAAGTCGGGTAGAGGATATCAGGAAACTCTTTGCAGAAACCATTAAAGCGTTCGGGAAAATAGACATCGTGGTGGCGAATGCGGGAGTTGAATTGGTAGAGGTACCAGTGTCCGAGTTCACGGAGGAGCAATTTGATCGGGTATTTGCAATCAATACAAAAGGTTCCTATTTTACCATGCAATTAGCTGCCAAACACTTACAGGAAAATGGTAGGATAATCTATATTGCCTCTTCAACCACCTCATTCCCCGTACCTGGAATGGCGGTTTATGGGGGAAGTAAGTCGACGCCGAGATATCTTGTGGATGTATTGTCCAAGGAGATTGGACATAAGGGAATTACCGTAAATTCGATCATTCCATTTGCTGTGGATCATGCCGGAATCTTCTCAGATGGGGACAGCTATCCTGATTTAAGGAAGCAGCTGATTCAAAGTTGCCCCATGGGCAGGCTTGCCAGTGTGGAGGATGTAGCCAACGTTGCTGAATTTTTTGCGAGTGATCTTGCCTCTTTTGTTAATGGACAGCATCATCTGGTAAATGGTGGAGCGATCAACTAGTCACTTTGATTACCTGTCTACACATCTAGATAAAGCTGGTCAAAAGGCCGCTCAATTGAAACAACAAATGAACGCTTTCAAATTCACTACCCTGCTCCGCCTTCATTGCGAACAGGTCTTATTTTTAATTATTCAAAGAAATCATGAAAACACATCATTTACTGGTCGCAATTTTACTCTACGCATTTCTGGGCTGCAAAAACACCAATAAAAAATTAGGGTCGGAGCTACCCGGAGCATTGGATACATCAATTACCGTAGGAAGAGCTAAGAAAAGTACTCAACCTGACACCCTGGCAAAGCGCATGGTCAGGGCAGGGGAGCTTATGATTTCTGGGGAAAATCCTAGGGAGCTTGCTACCTATTTCGACACTGAAAAGTTTCGGTTTCACAGTTCGGACGGTAATGAATATAATTACAGCCAACTCATGCAGTACTTCGAATCATATCGTGCTGCTTTTGACAAGCGATCGATCAAAAGAGGTATAATCATCAAAGAAGGTAATTATATTTCCTGCCAAACCACAATTCAGGGAGATTTTGTGAGGGAATTTGCTAGTTCTCCTATTGGAAAACTATCCCCAAATGGCAGAACGGCTGCATACTCTCTGATCAATATTTTTAGATTTGACGACCAAGGCCGTTTGGTAGAGGAATGGGTACAAGTTGATTATCGAAACTTTTTGAAGGATTTACAGGCAAAATCGAAATAACTTTAAAAACTTGATTCCATACTTTCTTGATCTGCTGAACTATCCTTGGAAAATATTGCCCTATTCAACATGGAGGAAATTCCCGGATAAGCTCATTTATAACCGTCTGATTGCAGGATGAGAGATATTAAAATTAAGGCTTATGATTATTTATTTCATAAGCCTTTTTCATCATACCATTTGCCATGCACTCGATTTTTTTAACTTTACTGGGACAATGCGATCTAAAATTCATATAAATGGTTCGGTTAACTTAAAAATCAGTGGAAGCTTAGCCACAGATCTAGCTTTCAGCACCTGCGCAACCCAATATGAAGAGAGATCCTCTCGGATAATGAATGGATCTTTTCGCATAGAATGTCAAAAAAAACAGCGAGGGCATCAACCACTCGCTGCGCACAAATTAACTAACGAAGAACTGGTATGTTTTGGATCCTGCCGAAATTATTTTTTGATAGCAACCTCAGGAAGCAATACGAACCTAAGCAGATTAGCCCCGCTAAGGTATTTTATGGCTGATTTTCTGACCGTTTCAGCATTTACTGCCTCCAGAAGTTTAGGGTAGGAGTTCATCATGTTGAATTCTTCTCCGTTTTGTAAGCAGTTGGACAGGTAGGTTAACCAATAGCCATTGGTACTTACCGCGGTTTCACGCTGCAAGCGGTCTTCAGCAATGAACTTGTCCACATTGACCTGTGAGGGTCCATCACTTTTTAATTTCTCCACCTCATCCAGTGCCGATGCAATAAGGCGGTCCACATTCTGCGGGGAACAGCCGAAGGAAATTCCCAGAGTATAAACAGGCACTGGATATTTTACACCGGAAATTTTGGCTGAGAGTGTATAAACGCTGCCTTCCTCCTCCAGTAATTTTTTTAAATTCGGTCCATTCACACTGAATTTAAGGAAGGAATCTATAAATAAAATTGATACGAAGGATTTTATTTACCAAATGTTAACTGTAACAGGTTTTTCGTTGATGAACTTTGTATCATGAATTCAACACCTGAACATAAAAGGGTATTACTTACAGGCGTGACAGGATTTCTGGGATCGCATACGGCCATTCAGCTTTTACAGAAGGGATATCACGTCTTGGGTACGCTAAGGGACATGGATAGAGCTGATTCGATCAGAAATACCATTGGCAAGTACACCACGAACAGTGATAATTTAACTTTTGCTGAAGCCGATCTTCTGGACAGAAATATCTGGAGAGAACTAACAAAAAATATGGACTTTGTACAACATATCGCTTCTCCCTTTCCAGCAGGTTTACCAAAAAGTGAAAGTGATCTTCTGCTTCCGGCCAGATCAGGAACATTGGACATTATGGAGGCAGCCACCCTGAACGGGGTTAAACGGATAGTGGTCACTTCCTCCATCGGTGCAATCGCCTACGGAAAATCCTCTCAGGAATTGAAACAGACATTGGATGAAAACAGCTGGACGGATGAAAACAATTTAAAAGATACTACCGCCTACTATCGAAGCAAAACAATAGCGGAAAAGGCCGCATGGGATTATTTGAAGAATAATGATACAGGTCTCGAACTCTCGACCGTTTGTCCCGGAGCGATCCTCGGTCCCATACTGGAGAATGATTTCGGCACATCTGCAAATATCGTCATTTCCTTGCTCAACGGAAGCCTGCCGGCCCTGCCAAAGATCCGATTTGATGTTGTTGACGTTCGGTCGGTAGCAGACCTGTTGATAAGGGTCATGGAGATGCCTAAAGCAGCAGGAAACAGGTATATTGCAGCTTCGGCGCGCATGAGCTTTAAAGACATTGCAATAATGCTTAAACAGACCTATCCCGAAATAAAAATTCCGCGTTATGAGATGCCTGGAATGTTTACCAGACTGCTATCTCTCTTTCAGCCCTTGCTGAAACCCGTGCTGCTTGAAACTGTACAGCGACGTGTTGATTTGAACAAAGCAAAACGGGAATTACAGTGGATGCCCATTTCTGCAGCGCATGCAGTGATATCTTGTGCCGAGAGTGCAATTAAACATAAACTTATCGCATCATGGAAAAACTAAGATCCGCGCTGGCGTTCGGAGGAATCCTTTCGAAGCATGACATTGACCTCATCGCCCCGTTATTTACCTACAAAGAACTGCAGGCTGAGGACTATTTTCAGCCCTTTGATAAAGTCGCCAAAGAGATTGCCTTTGTGGAAAGCGGTGTGCTGCATTTGTTCGGTTCTGACCTGAACGGCAACAGGGTAACCAAATATTTTATCCGGGAAAATCAGTTTTTTGCCAATCTGGAAAGTTATTATGCGACACAGCCCGCGACAGATGCCATCCAGGCGGTCGTAACTACACAATTGTACACCATATCCTTTCGGGTTTTTGAACAACAATATGCCAGGATTCCCAACCTGTACATCTTCCAGAAAACCATTACCGAAGCAACCCTACTGAACAAAATCAAGGATAATGATTTTTTGAATTTTGGCAATGCAAGAATAAAATATGAGGAGTTTTTAAGGCGTTACCCCTCATTGGCGCAACAGGTTCCACAACAGTATATCGCATCATATCTAAAGATTACCCCACAGTCTTTGAGTAGGATCAGAAAAGAGGCAACAAAAAAAAATTATGAAAAAAACAGTATTGATCACAGGGTCTTCAGCCGGTATCGGCAAGGCTACGGCCATTCACTTCGCCGAGCGTAATTTTAATGTTATTGCCACCATGAGAAATCCGGACAAGGGATATGACCTGGCGGCAATGCCAAATATCCATGTCCATCAAATGGACGTGACCGATAGCTCATCCGTTTGCGTCGCCATTGCGTATGGAATCAAAACTTTCGGCAGCATCGATGTTTTGGTGAACAATGCGGGAATAGGTGTGCTCGGCGCTTTTGAGGCCACCGAAGATAAACTCATCCAGGCTCAGTTTGACACCAATGTCTATGGCGTGATGCATACCATCAAATCTATTCTGCCACATTTCAGGTCAAAAAGGGATGGAACGATTATTAATATTTCTTCGGGTGTAGGTATTATACCCATCCCGATGCAAAGTCTTTATGATGCTACAAAATTCACGATCGAAGGCTTTTCCGAATCGCTTTCCTATGAACTGGCCACCTTGGGCATTTCAGTAAAAATTGTTCTCCCAGGGGCGGTTAAAAGTGATTTTTTTAAGTCATTGATCACAGCCGATATATCCGCATATCCCGACTACACAGCATATCAGAACAAGGTGCTGGAAAATGTGAGAAGGTCAAACGAAACCACGGGGGCCGACCCGGCCATGGTCGCTTCGATTATTTTCAGAGCGGCTACCGATGATAAAAAACGTCTTCGTTATATGGCCGGAAAAGACATTTCCCTTTTCTCCAAAATTAGAAGGGTCATTCCCGAAAGTCTCTTCATGCGCCTGGTAAAAAAGAATTTTGAGGGATAGTCAATAGAATATCCAAAATATCCGCAGGTTTTCAAGTGAGGAACATTAGCTGAAAACTATTATATACGGTCCCGGACATCAACATGCCCAAACCATAGTTGACCTTTGCCATCGGCTTGCCAAAACAAATAGCCTTAATTTATAAGGTGGCACTTTGCCACTTTATCTTTCAACGACTGGAGCCCTCAGTACTGTGACTATATTTAAAAGCAAAAAGGAATGTAAATGAAGGCTTTTATTTGCGGCTACAATCCATACGGCTACGCCTGCGCAAGCCAGAATGCACTGATCCCCCTCCATCAGAAACGAACTTTGTTTAAAAGCATTAATTGTTAGTTTGTTAGTGATTTGGCGGAAAGGTGATTATTCCGAACAAAGTACACCACATTCCGAGGCATAGTGCACCAGTTTGGTTCTGGCTTTAGCACTAACTTTTAACCATATCACTTTTGGACAAAGCGATATTCTGTAAACTTAATGATTTTTTTTATTTCTCATGGATTTGCCCGTGAGTGCAATTCTGTGAGCAGATGCTGACAGCCTGTCCATAATTGCATCTGCAAGTGTAGGTTCATCTATAAAGTTGTACCAGTTATCTACTGGCAGCTGTGAGGTTATTATTGTCGCACCGTTGCCATATCTATCCTCCAGAATATCAAGTATTGCAATCCTGGCATCATTGCTCAGGGGCTTAAGCCCGAAGTCGTCTAATATCAGTAGCCTATTTGAGGATATCCCCTTAATCCATCGGAGGTAAGTTCCATCGAGCCTTGCCTGGGCAAGAGCATCCAGAAACTTATTCATACTGAAATATAGCGTACGGAATCCAAGTAGGCAGGAACTGCGTCCCAGTGCACAGGCAAGGAAACTTTTGCCGCACCCGGTAGCGCCGGTAATAAGCACATTTTCACCACGTTCAATGAAAGTGCCGTCCGAGAGTCTTAGTACCTGTTCGCGGGTAATGCCACGCTCGGAAGTACAGAGTATATCTTCGGGAAGGGCATGATATCTAAGTTTACTGTACCTGAGATATTTTTCTGTTCTTGCATACTCGCGGTACTCGATTTCTGCCTGGATAAGCATAGCGAGCATTGAATGTGGGTCCTGGATTTCGTGTATTGGCAATTGTAGCGTTGCCTCATAGCGCCTTGCCATTCCGCCCAGCCTTAGGCTTTTCATCTGGTCTACTGTGTTCTGTGTATTCATATTGATCTTTATTAGTTGGTTTTGTATGCTTCAGCTCCTCGCACGTTCTGGTGTAGCGGTGTCCTGTATTCTTTCTGTTCTATTTCCTCGACCATGTCCATATTGTTGTCAAGAATGTTTTTTATCACAGTATATTTAAACCTGTGTCCGGTGAGTGCTCTTTTGCAGGCAGCTTCCATTCTTGCCGCCCCGTAGGCTTTCAAGAGCCGCATCAGTCCGGCGCAGCCAGCATATGATTGATGGATGACGGGATTGCTCTGCATCAGCTTTTGAATAAAGTCATAAGTGTTCTGACCTGCTTTTTCAGCCTGTTTCAGATAATATTCAGGATCCCATCCCTTTTCATCCGAAAAGGATTGGTGAGCTTCAGGCATATGTTCCCTTACGGTTGTGAAATGGTGTTTTCTGAAACTCCGGACATGTATGGCAATCCGGGTGCAATTATGGAAGATTTCAACGCTGTCCATACAATATGAAATCCTGACCTCCTTGCCGATATATCTGAAGGGAACGCTGTAATAGTGCCAGTCTTCACCTACGACGACATGATAGTTCTTCTGAACTTTTGCCCTGGTGTAGTGCTGGATAGAGAATGATGTTTCTGGAAGTGGTTGCAAAAGTGCAGACTCATTATTGTGGAATAGCTCATAGCGGCTGAAACTTTTGCGTTGAAAACTAAGCTGGTGGTGTTCATTAAGCTTAATTCTGATTGCCTCATTCAATTCCTTGAGACTGTAGAAGGTCTGGTTCCTAAGTTTGGCATAGATGCGCATATAGGCTATCCTCACAAAGTTCTCTATGCTTGGTTTATCCTTTGGCTTATACGGGCGTGCAGCAAAGAGCGCAATCTTATTATGGTTAGCCCATTGCTCCAGCATCTCGGTAAAGACAGGTTCATACTTTGAGCTTTTGGATACCCATTGCCTCATATTATCCGATTTTACCCCTTTGGGCACACCACCGATATAGATGAGTGCTTTGTTCAGTGCCGATACAACCTGAGGCAACTTTGCATCTACAAGTGCTTCCACGTAACCGTAACCGCTAAAGGGAAGAATGGCAAGAAACACCGGACAGCTAACCAGTTCTCCTGTAGAAGTATCCAGATAATGCAGTGGCGCACCGGCAAAATCAACCTGCATCATCTCAGCTGGCTTATGCTCAAAATGCATAACGGCCTTCGAGGCCCGGTTATGTTCCTGCAGCAGATCACAGAATCTGGAATACTGGAACCCTTCCGGATAATTGGTAATATACTCTTCCCACAGCAATAACCTGGTTACGCCTTCTTTGGTGGCGAGCTGTTCATTGTGATATTCTAAATGTTCAAGAAAATGAACCCGCCTGGGGTCAGCATCCTCCATTACCTCTTCGTTTATAAGGCCAAGAATCTCATCGATGTCCCTATCAGAGAGCTTTAGCAAGCCACCAAAAGTCAAACCTGTCGATCTGAACTTTTCGAGGTAACTCGCGATGGTACGCCTGTTGACCCTGACCTCTTTTTCTATTTTCCGTTGGGAGACACCCTGATCCAGGAAAATGAGTATCTGTCTAATCTTATTCATGCTGAGCAGTTTGTTCGCCATATCTACAGGGGTAAGCTTGATGCTTACCAAACCTATATAATTGGCGGGTTAAACTATGCCCAATTGCGTAATATGGTTAAATATAATGGTGCAGTATGTGTCGGAATGGCAGAGAAAAATAATCCTGAAATGAACCAAAAATGGCGCACTTTGCCTCGGAATATTTAATTAGCTCAAACAAAAACTGGTGTACTTTGGCTCGGAATGACTGGTGTACTATGCCTCGGAATGGGTGGTGTAGTATGGGTCGGAATATCCAAAAGGAGCTTAACAGATTAGTTTACCCAATAGAAGGCTGAATTTTGACCTTCTGTAGCTATTAATCAGTCAAAAGATTGCAAACATCTTCATACCTTGAGTCTATTATGTTGGAGTAGGGTTCATAGTGTTTTCAGCTTTACCATCAATTTTTATTTACCAATTGGTCCGGCAAGTAAGACCTTTTAAAAAAGTGCTTTAAACCTGAGGTTTGCTCGGTAGCGATTTTAATGTACTTTTGTACTAGACTTGTGTTGCGATATCATATGCGGAAAAACAAAAATAAGATACCAATCAATACAATGGGAGATATGCTTAATCTTGGTATTTCCATTGATAGAAACAATATTAAAGAGTCTTATTTTGCAACTATACAACAAGCTCAAGATGCTGCCCAGGCGCATCGGGATGAGGGCTATACTTTCCATATCTTGGAAAAAGGTAATGTTGAAATTGAAATTGATTTCAAGACCTATAAGGTTTCAGCTCCGGCAGTTGTGTATCTGCATCCGGATCAGGTACATAGAGTATTGCATATCGATGATATCATTGTCAGCTCTTTGTCCATAAATAGTGAAAACCTAAATACGGAATACCTCAATATACTTGAGGAGTTCAATACTACAGCTCCATTTTTATTGGAAAAACATGCTTTCTTGGTTATTTCGAGTAGCTTTGCTCTTTGTTTGAATTTCTACGGAGAAAGAAGCAATAAACTATTTTACCCATTACTACGGGACAGCTGTAATGCCTTGATTGCCTATCTACTGTCGCAATTTCTAAATGTAGCCAGACCCGATGAGGCTTTTTCACGATTTGAAAAAGTGACCAAAGCTTTCAGAAAGCTGCTAGAAAAAAATTACATCAACCTAAAACGCCCAAACCAATATGCTTCGCTACTGCATGTTTCTACACCATATCTAAACGACTGCATAAAGAGTAGTACAGGTTATTCCGTTTCTTACCTGATTCAAGAGAGAATTATTTTAGAAGCCAAAAGATTACTTTACCATACCGATAATTCGGTAAAGGAAATTGCCTTTTCCCTTGGATATGCTGATTATCCTTATTTTTCGAGACTGTTCTCCAAGGTAACCGGGATTTCTCCAATAACGTTCAGGAACAAAAACCACTATTAATCCAATACTTGCGTTGATTTGTCATTTTTTCAAAGTCTGAAGAAAATGAACTTTGCTCCTTATCGTTAATAAAAAAAATGGAATCAAATAAAAAAGTGCTGATATCAGGAGCGAGTTTTGCTGGTCTTACCATGGCCTATTGGATGAATAAAATAGGTTACCACGTTACAGTCGTGGAGATTGGCCCTGAACTGAAAAAAGGAGGCACACCAGTTGATATCAAAGGCATGACAGTGGAGATCGTAAAACGAATGGGCCTTTTCGAAGAGATCAAAAAATTGAGTATCGGGCCAGAAAAATGGGAGTTTAAAAATTCAAATGATCAGACAGGCTTCAGCTTAGTATTAAGGCAGCCAGGGGAAGAATTGTCCGATGATGAATTTGAAATAGAAAGAGATTCTTTGCTCAATATGATCTATGCGCAGATAGAAACCGATGCAGTACTGAAGTTTAATACAAGCATTATTGCACTCAATGAAACTCAGGATTATATTGAAGCGTTTTTTACGGACGGTTCTAAGGATGATTACGCTTTTGTTTTTGGATGCGATGGAATACATTCATCAGTTCGGAAAATCTGGTTTGGACAGGAATATGAATTTGCTCATTTCATGGGGCAATATTTTTCGATAGCTGTTGTGGATAAACTGCTGGTTGATAACGGCACCTATCAAATGTACTCAGAGCCTGATAAAGGAGCAGCTCTTTATGCCCATAACAACAAGACGGATGTTATTTTCACTTTCAGGACCAAAAACGAAATTAGCTATGATTTTCGTAAGCAAGATCAATCAAAAGAAATTGTATCCCTTCAAATGAAAGGCATGGGCTGGCGAACTGCCGAGCTTCGAAATGAATTGTTGAATTCTGCATCATTTTATTTTGATAAATTCTGTCAGATAAAAATGCAATCCTGGACAAAAGGCAGAGTCGCTTTAGTTGGCGACGCAGGTTATTGTGCCTCTCCAGCAGCAGGAATGGGCGGATCGTTGGCGATTATTGGAGCGACTGCTTTAGCTGATGCGTTTATCATTTTTCAAGAGGATTATCATTCAGCATTTCATTCATATAACACAGGTTTGCGGCCGCTTATCGAAAAAATACAGGCAGAGGCTGTGCAGACGTTAGATAAATTATTACCAAAGGATGAACAGGAGGTGAAGGAAATGTGGGTAAATGGGATTTCTTTCTAAATGTTATTCAATTCTATCAACTTAGTTTTTATTAAAAAACATCCATCTTTGAAAACCAAGCATCATCACTTACCGTTTTTGTCTGCCTATTTGCTTATTGAGCTCAACAGCCGCACTGATCAGGGCAAGATGAGTAAATGCCTGGGGAAAATTGCCCAGGTGTTCGCCCCGCTTACCCAGCTCCTCCGAAAATAAGGTAAGGTGATTGGCATAGCCGATCATTTTCTCAAAATGCTCTGTTGCGAGTTCAACTTCGCCGCTTTTTGCCAATGCTTCGATATACCAGAACGAACACATGTTGAATGTACCTTCTTCGCCCTCCAGTCCGTCAAACTTATGCTCGGTGTTACGATATCGGTAAACAAGTACATCCTGCAAAAGATTTTTCTTGACGGCCTCCATGGTACTTAACCATCGTGGTTCCAGTGGAGCAATAAAATGGGTGAGTGGCATAAGCAAAACACTGGCATCGATCTGTGCTCCGCCTTTATATTGTACCCAGGCCTTCAGATCCTCGTTCCAGAAATCGTGATAGATATCCTGGTAAATATCACTCCTGACCTGATGCCATTCCGCCTTGGGAAAGGGGAATGAACGATGTTCGGCTATTTTGATTGCCCTGTCCATCGCAACCCAGCACATCAATCTGCTGTGCAAAAAAGATTTTTTCTCATTGCGGATTTCCCAAATCCCATGGTCGGGTTTGTCCCAGTTGCTTATAACAGTTAGAACCTGCTTTTCTATTAAAGTCCAAAATTCAAAAGTAATTGGCCGGCAGGACTTGTTATAAATGTATATCGTATCAATCAGTTCACCATAGATGTCAAGCTGAAACTGTTCCGCCGCAGCATTTCCTATTCTTACGGGTTTTGACTGCTGATAGCCTTCGAATTGTGGTGCGACTTCTTCTTTAACCTCAGGACTGCCGTCTATACGGTACACGAGTTGAAGATCTATTTCTTTACACAGACCGTGTAGCCAACCCATGAAGTTCTCAGCCTCCTGCGTATAGCCTAATGTCAAGAAAGCATACATCGTGAAGGCGGCATCCCTGATCCAGGTAAACCGGTAATCCCAGTTTCGGTCCCCGCCCAAGGTTTCTGGTAACCCAAAAGTCGCTGCAGCAACCACCGAGCCATATTTTATGGAGGTTAACAATTTCAGGGTGATCGCAGAGCGGGTAATCAGTTCCCCGTAACGTCCATCGTATGTGGTTGTGTTTACCCAGTTCCTCCAGTAGGATGTCGTTTGATGGTATGCGTTTGCCTTGTACCATTCGAGATCACAAATCGGTTCATGATTCGATAGTTTGAGAACGATTGTTGCCGATTGACCCTCGTCGAGCGTAAAGTCTGCACATCCGGCAAGATCCTTGATCCGAAGCGGCACATCCGCAATCAGTTTAAGATTTTGGGAAAGACTGCTGCAGATAAAGCTGATTTCGTTATCTGTTTTGCTTGAGCTGTGCTGTTCCTTCATGTAACCGAATCGTGGTTCGCAAGTCATAGCAAAGCGGATTGTCCCTCGGATAGTTTTAATTTTTCGGACAACAGCGCCATCGGTAGCCGCTGTTGATATCGGCATATAATCCGTGAGTTCGGCAATTCCCGATTCTGCAAAGTATCTGGTCAATAGTATTGCCGTTCCCGGTAAATAAAGCTGTTTGGTCTGATAGTCCTCCAGCTCAGGTATAACAGCGAAATAGCCGCCATTTTCTGAATCCAGCAATGATGCAAACAGCGTTGGCGAATCAAAGTCCGGAGCGCACATAAAATCGATCGAACCTTCTTTTGATACCAGAGCAGTCGTCTGCAGATTACCAATAATACCATAGTTTTCAATGGGCTGTTGAGGTCTTTTTGAATGGCTCATGTCGTCTTCTTCCAAGGTACTAGATAAATCATTTCCTATGTCGTTTTGTTTGTCTCAAAAGATCATACTTCTAAAAACTTGTCTTAAGGGCAAGTTTTTATGAGGAAGCACTGGGAGCTGCAGCGTTGAAGGCGTGCTTATTCAAGCTTCATCCTATACCTTTGATCATGAGGATATGTGGTTTGAATTGGTTACCGAAAATATTATTGCAAGCTCCCTGATTACAACGATCTGCAGAGTTTCATGAGCAGTTCCCGGTGTTCAGGGAACTCATTGATCAGTAATTGCTTATCTCCCATTTCAAATTCCGAAAACTCAAAGCCAGGGGCTACCGCGCAGCTGGTCAGCGAAAATCCGGCTCCTCCCGGAATTTCAGCAGCAAACCAGCTATCAGGTGGTATAATGACCTGCAAGCTTCCGCTGTCTGAGTCACTGAGCTCAATGCACTGATAGATACCCTGGGGGTTGATCACATGTATAAAAATGGGCTCGCCTTTATGGAAATACCATAATTCATCTGACTTCAGCCGATGGAAGGCAGAAAAATCATTGTCCGAAATCAGATAATAAATTGAGGTGCAAGCCTTTCTGCTCTCACTTTCCCGATAAATTTCGTTTCCGGATCTGAATATCTCCTTATAGTATCCCCCCTCAGGATGGGGCTGAAGGTCCAACTTCTTGATCCAATAGTCTGCATTCTGATTCATATAATCTGACATAATTTGGCTGGGAATTCGCGATTTGGTTATCGCATTTTAAAATATGGTTGAATAAGCTAAAATTAAAAAAAGATACCGAACAAAATCATCTGATCAGGTCCTTCTGTTATGACCCACTGAAGACTGTTTGCCTTTTTCAGAAAACATTTAGCAAGTAGTGATAAAAATATAAAAGCGATCAAGTTCTGACAGTGTCAGCGCTGAATGTTCCGCTTGTACAATCAGGCTAACCGATATCTTCATTGATGTGGATTCCAAATTCAGTTAAGCGTTTGATGATGTTCTCAGTTTTTATAATGGTCTCAGGAAGGTACAGCCCGCCATTTAACGGTGCTGATTGACCTCCGGCACCCAGTATTGCGTCTGCGATTAAAAATACACCAACGCCTGTGAGATGGGCGTTTCCTTTTGGACCGGATACCAGTGTACGTAGTTTTTTTTCTTCGCCGGACAATAAAACGCCTTCTATTTCAATGTACATATCATGTGAGGCTTCCATGCCTTTCGCAGTTCCGACTGATTTGCCTGTGGCAAAATCAAACCGAATATCCGAGGCGTCGGTAAAAGCCGCAATGCTTGGGACATCGAGCGTACTCATGGGATAACCTGTTACAAGCGTCCGATCAAACAGTTCGATTGCTCTTCCGTTATCTTTTGCCTTCACAAACATCCAGTTGCCAGCTTTCCGCATCAGTGCTTTGTCCACAAAATTATCTACCTGGCTTTCCAGCAGTGGTCCGATGGGATCCCGCTCATCGTAGATTCCTGCAGTTGTTACCCGGGCAATATCTTTAAATCTTGTTGCAAGCTGTTTTGTGACCAGGGTTAATATTCCTGCCTGCCAATGACCTGCAAAAACAACAGGAGCTGTAATTTTTTGATGTAAACTCAAAAATGCTGTTGGAGCAATCTGATCAGCAACCTCGCTTACTGTTATACATGCTATTCCATGGGAAATTGCAGTTTCCCTCAAAATGTTGCTGTGATCCTCCATTGCGGTTATGATCAGATCAACAGGTGCGTAATTGCTTAAATTGAAGCCTTTATCCAGATCAAGCAGAACAGTTTTGGCATTGTTCAACTCTTTAGCCAATTGCTCCCCGTTTTCGGGATTTCTACCGGCCAGGATCAGTTCGATATATGGATAATGCGCTCTGAGCAACCGAGCAATGTTACTTCCAACAAGCCCATAGCCACCAACAATTAAGATATGTATTTTCTTTAGTTCCATGTCAAGATTGTAATTAATGTCAAGCGAAATGATGTACTACCAATCACCTGAATGATAAAACGCCATTTGAAAATTATTGTTTTTAATGCAAATGAAAAAGGCTTTCATAGCTTCGATCTTTGATTACTCAACCGGTTTGTGAAGCAGATAAACGCTGAGCGGGTACCTCTTGCAGTATGTTAATCAGAAGGGCTGTCGTCTGCAGGTTCGTGAGTCTACAAGGTATTTGAACATTCATAGGGAAAGGAAAATGAACGAGGACTACTTCATTTTATTTGTCCATGTGTTGTTTGACACATCCGTATCGGCATCAAAGCCATCACCCAGTACCACCTTTATCATTCCGGGTTTCGACGGCAGGGGAATATCTATATTTCTTAAGCCTGACTGCCAGCATCCAATGTTTTTGGTGATGTTCCGAACCGTCCCGTCTGCATACGTTATTTTCAGATGGACAGGAACCATTCCAGCGCCCGTACGCTGTACTGTAATCAATTTTTTATTGATCCTGGATATCGACAGATCCGGTGTGTTTTTTTCAAAGAACCAATTTATCCAGAACCAGTTCAGGTTCACTCCGGATCCTTGATTCATGCAGTTGAAAAAATCATACGGTGAGGGATGCTTACCTGCCCATCGGGAGATGTAATACCGGAGCGCAACATTGAATTTTTCCTCTCCCAGCATTTCTCGCACATATCTCAGTCCCAGGGCCGGCTTGAGGTCTTTATTCGAAAATCGGGCGTTTCCATACAGTTGTTGCGTAGGGGTCATAACGGGCACATCATGATCAGTTCCCGCGGAAACATTGATCGCACTCAGATCATAATGGTCAGCCATGTCCGGATTGATCAACGGTCCAAAAGTGAACTCGCTGAATGTAGCAAGTCCTTCGTCGATGAAAGAATACTTGGTCTCATTGCTTCCCACATAAAATGGAAACATAGTATGGAAAACCTCATGTGCAGTGAGTTCCACCGCCTCATCGCCTTCAAAAGGAAGGTCATTGACCATCATGGGGTATTCCATGGCATCAAGGCCCTCGAATATGGTGATGTGTGGGTAAGGAAATGGAACTGCCGGCAGATAGGAACTGATCAAATCAACTGTCTTTGCGGCATACCCGACCACCGGGTCGAAATTGGTGTGATCTGGATTGTACACTGCATCAACTCTGGTATGCCTTCTCGTTTTTGGATCAGTCATGATACTCTTTGCCTTCCAGACATAATGGTTACTAACGGAAAATGCAAAATCAGATACTTCCTTAGCTTCAAAATGCCAGATCCGAGATTTGCGCTCCTTAAAAATCAGGTTGTTGTCGAGATCGGCCCTCGTGATGACCTCAATGACCCCACCGTTGTTTTCCGCTTCCTGAAGGCGTTCCAAGACCGGTTTTTGAAAAATCTCCGGAGCATTCAATAACGTTCCTGTTGCCCATACAGAATACGCTTTTGGCACCTCGATATCAACTTTGAAATTACCGTAATCATTGTAGAATTCTTCCTTCCCGATGTATGGGTATTCGTTCCAGCCATCAATATCATCATAGACAGCAATACGAGGGAAAAAATAGGCGATCATGAATGCTCCCGAATCCACCTGTCCCGTGCGCATAAAAGAACCTTTGTTCAGGGTGTACTGATATTCAATGTCAAAACAGGTTGTATCTCCCGGCAAAACGCGAAGAGATTTGACAAACATGTTGGTTCCCCTGATGGCATACTTTTTTTTGTCCAGCAAACTGGCATTCAGCTCCATCTTTTTTATTTCAACACCTGCCGTTAAATCATCAGGGGAGATATGAACATTGCGCATGGCCTGTGCCTGATACAGATTTGGATAAAGCTTAAATACGATCTGTTTTAAAGTATCAGGACTGTTATTGAAGTATTTAATGTTTACTTTCCCCTCAACCACACGGCCTATCGGGTCAAATTTAAGCCGGATATCGTAATCCCCGGAATTTTGCCAGTAGTTTTTGCCGGGCAGACCTTCATTGCTTCTTGTCTGCTTACTGTATGCCGGCTTGAAATTAGTTGCCAAAGGAAGAAGGGTTTGTGCAGATAATTCTGTTGCAAAAATGAAAATTAGGTATATCGTTGAAAAAAAACTGTAAAATTTATAATTTGACATTATTGATCTTGGGTGATTTTATAAAAGCATAAAAGGTTCATTAATTAGCGTAGGGGAGGGATTGATTTTTAGTCTTAAATGATATTCTTTAGGTAGCAAACATAGCTATTTTTTGTAAAATAGGTAACCATAATCACATTGCTGTGCTTACCTTTTGATTTAGTTTTTATCTGCCAACATCAGGAAGTTACCATATGGAGATATCGGTATCTCTGCATTTATCATTGATTTACGAATTCCAAATTTGTAAAAGTAAAACTCTTTTGTTGCAGACGATATTAGCTTATCGCTCTGAGTCTCATAATTCCGCTTACCAATCTGCAGTCTTTTAACAGTGAATGATGGCTTCTTTTGGGGCTAGGGACAAATTTAATTGTCCCATTATCTAATCACTCGAGGGGCCTGAAAGTTTGTTACCCACCGAATTAAAAACTACTTCCTGGAATGACGGAAACTATCGCGAACCTCTTTAACAAACAATTCCGGCCGCTCCCAGGCGGCAAAATGCCCGCCCATTTGCAATTCGTTGTAATGCACGAGTGTCGGATATCGTTCCTCTACCCAGCGTCGGCTGCTTTGATGGATGTCCTTTGGGAACTGACTGTAACCGACCGGAACCTGTATTTCGTGCTCTTTAAAACTTAACATGCTCTGCCAATAGATACGGGCAGATGAGGCCGCCGTTGCAGTAAGCCAATAAAGCGTGATGTTGTCAAGAATCTCATCCTTACCGATCAATTCTTCTGCGTTGCCGTCGGTGTATTTTACCACCAGTTCATAAATCCATGCAGCCTGGCCTACAGGGGAATCCGTAAGTCCATAACTTAGTGTTTGCGGACTTTGGATCTGTTCTGTCATATAGCCGTTCTCATTACTGGCAAAGGTTTTCAATCGATCCAACGCCTGCTGCTCCTGCTCATTCCGCGCTTCCATGTACGGGAATATCGGAAACATATTAAAGTGAACTGCACGAACCGCGGGTCTGCCAATACCTCCTAAGACATTCGTGATCGCATAGCCCCAATCGCCACCTTGTGCAAAAAAGCCCTCATAGCCAAGCCTGCGCATTAGTTCGACCCAGGCGTTTGCTACACGCTCGGGCGACCAGTCAGGGGTGGTCAGCTTATCGGACAAACCAAAGTTGGGCATGGTAGGAATCACAACGTGAAATGCATCTTGTGGATCTCCGCCATGAGCCCTGGGATCGGCAAGCATTGGTGCGACCTTAAGAAACTCTATCACTGAGCCGGGCCAGCCATGGGTCAGTATCAATGGCACGGCATCGGGTTCTGGAGAGCGCAGGTGAAGAAAGTGAATGTTCATCCCATCGATCCGGGTCATTGAGGGGGCATATCCGTTCAGTCTTGCTTCGCATCTTCGCCAGTTGTAATCGTTGAGCCAGTAATCACACAGTGACTGCATCCTGGAAAGCGGTACTCCCTGGCTCCAGTCTCCTACCGTTTCAGGATCAGGCCAACGCGTGTGTCTCAGCCGCTCACCCAAATCCTTCAGTGCCGATTCAGGGAAGGTAAAGGGATGATGAAAAATAGATTCGTTTTCTGAGTTGTTCATAAGAATATCGTTAGGTCACGCCGGCAAGGAATAAGAGGACAGGTGCCCGTTAGAATTTATTTCATTTTATACTTTAGACTAGTGGTTTTTTTCAGATAGCAACCATGCAAGCTCATCGTAGCCATAAGTCACTGCCAAATCATAGGGGTCTGCCCGTTATGTGCTCTGACAGTTAATTTGGCGCCTGCCGCCATCAATGCCCGTGCAATGTCAAAATGCCCGTGCCAGACCGCATCGTGGAGCGCAGTATATCCGTTGTATGCACCCTGCAAATTTATGCCAGCCGGTTCCGCTGCCCCTTCATCTTTCTCTGTCAGCATCTCAACAATTGCCGTATGTCCAAAATATGTTGCATCATGAATTGCCATGCCGCCCATCAGTCCAATAATACGCCGCTGATCTGCACCCGCTTTAAGCAGTGCCGATGCGATATCAGCATGTCCCTCCTTGGCCGCAATCCCAAGGGGGGTATAATGATCGTCTGCGCTACCGATAGTGGGCACCTGTTCGTCAAGGGGGTAGCCTGCTGAAATGAGGCGCTCAACCTCTCCGGTATTTCCTGACCTGACCGCAGCGACGAGTTTTAGGCTTTCAAGTTTGTTTTCATTTTCTGATCGTTTCTCTTCCAGATAACCTGAGATCTCAGCAAGCCCATCCATCTGCGCAATGTCAATTGGAGTTTGCCCCCAGTGATTGGCGATAGTCGGGCGCGCACCACGTTGCAGGAGAAGTCTGACCACCGCAGAATGCTTATACAATACGGCATCGATCAACGGGGTGTTGCCCAGAATCGGTGTCTGCTGATCAATGAAGGCACCGTGATCAAGAAGCAGACCGGTAAGGTCTGAATTTCCGGATTGTACTGCCTTATGTAACGCGGCTGCACCCATACGGGGCTCAATGGCATGTACGTTTGCACCTGCGGTAAGAAGCAGCTGTGTGAGATGGAATTCGCCCAGTCCAGAAGACACCATCAGTGGTGTCAGGCCCTCGGGATCAGCACGATCAACCTCTATACCTGAGCGAAGCAAAACAAGCACAGTTTGCAGGTCACCTTCACGAATAGCCGAATGCAGTGCAAGATCATTTTGGGATTTCAATTTATTCATGCCTTGGGATTTTTCAGATGAAAGAACAGAACTGTCAGTCGTGGATTAATTATTTTATATGCATCATACATTTGATTTTGGACAGAAAATCGGTATACGATATTTCCCCATCTCCATTAATTGATTTTGGTAATCAAACGATCAGTCCTATACTAAATTCAAGATTTTATCGACTCGGGATGAGATCAAATAAAGCGCTCCTCAACTTTTGGGATTAACCCCAGATGGATTACGGATTACCAGCATTGTGTCTCTAAAAAGCGATGTTAGATAACTTTAAAGTTTAATCCGACCGACAATATCATAATAGGCATCCAGATCAAGCCATTCAATTCCGGACACCACTTTCTCATCCTTCATAGTCATAATATACATATAGGCATTTTTGTAATCCTTTCCGTCTATTGCCACGCTTTTGCTTTCAATCCGTGCAAAAACCTCATCCCCGTCTGCCCAGACACCAATGGTTTTTACCTCCAAGGGCTGGGCAAGCCGCTGGTATAATGCAGACTCGGCATTTTTAAACAAATCTTCCATTCCTCGGTAGGTTCCCGCAACAGGACCGTGGCCTGCAATGGTCCATTCAACGTCGTGCGAAAAAAGCGTTTCGAAAAATAAAGTGAAGTCATGAGCCGAGTCAGCTAATACCTGCTCGACTTTTCTCTTGTTTGATTCTTCCTGTTCAATGTTTCTTCTCATGGTACGTTTTACTATTGATTTAATATTCTTCAAATTTATTTTGTTAGCCTTGCAGATCCGGACAAAAGCGCTGTTTTTTTTGCCGGTCCAATGTGACCTGGGGGATCATTGATACAAAACTATAGCTTAACCGGAATTCAGACTTGTGATTTTCAAACCAATATTTGCGAAAATCAAACCTGACGGAAGGATGTAGGACTTTCGGAAGTGTTTTTTTTAAAAAATCTATTAAAATGTGCTTGGTCTTCAAAACCGAGCACATAGCTTATCTCAGCGATGTTCCAGTCAGTATGGATTAATAAGCCTTTTGCCTCACCGATCAGCCGCTCGGTAATCTGACTGGATGTTGTCCTTCCAGTGGTTTTTTTGATTGAACGGTTCAAGTGATTAACGTGGATGCAAAGTTTTTCTGCTATGGCTTTTGGCGAACGGAGCTCAAAGCGCTGAGAAATTGATTCTATTGGAAACTGACGCTCAAGCAAGTCTGAAAATACTTTAGTGATCCGTGAGCAGGCATCGGAATGTTTAAGGACATCTTTTGAAGGCTGAAGTTTCATCGCGTTGTATATCAGTTCGCTTACGTAATTTCTGATCAGTTCATACCTGTAGTTATACAGGGAATTGTTCTCTGTTATGATTTTTTCGAATGTTGTTTTAGCCTCCAGAAACTCTTGATCGCTTAAAGAAAAAACAGGCTGTGCTGCTGAGCTGAAGAGCGGTAATTCATTTAAACGGAGTCGAAGGTTTATTTTAAAAAATTCATCCCTGAATATGCAGAAATAGCCCTTGTCATCTCCGCCCGGAGGATCTGATGCATAAGGTACATTGGGATTGAAAAACAACAGGGTATTGCCGGTGATCGGGATACTTTTGTTGCCATAGTGAAAAGTATTTTCTCCCTGATACAACATGATTTTGTAAAAATCCCTGCGTATACAGTTAGGCCGGGAATCTTTTTTTTGAAAAATCTCTTCAATGCGGAAAACATCGAAGCTGCCATTGTGGTCATTCATGCTTTCGCTGGCCTTGTCAAATTTATGCCTGTAAAATTCCGCCAATGATTCTGTAGATTTTGCCATATCATTTAATAACTAGAATAAGTTCAGTCGAGTTCCCATCCATCCAAATCAATAATAGATGCCTGGATTACCGGAGACTTCATCAAAAAAACAACATTCATCCATGAAAAAAAAGTGGATGCCCGGTTAGCCTGAAGGTATTCTGGACAAGATGAAAATAATTCTGATTTTTTGAAGCAGGCTTCAGAGGGGCTACAGCCTCAATTATCAAGCTAAGCATCAAAAAATTTCTCAGGGGTCAACGGGAGATCGCGCAGTCTTTTGCCTGTAGCGTTAAAGACTGCATTCGCAATGGCCGCCGCAACTCCGGTTATCCCGATCTCACCAGCACCCCGAGCACCAATGGGTGAGATATGTGGGTCAGGTTTGCCAATGAAATAAACATCTATCGGCGGTACATCAAGATGCACCGGAATATGATAGTCAGCTAATGTTCGCGTTACCGCACTTCCCAGGTGTTTATCATATTCGGTTGCTTCCATCAGTGCTGCGCCTATTCCGAAAATCACGCCTCCTATAATTTGGGAACGTGCTGTTTTTTCGTTCATCACACGCCCCACATCCTGAACGCTGGTAAAACGTTTGATCCTAATGGTTCCGAAATCTTCATCAACCCAGACTTCAGCAAACTGGGCGCCAAAGGAATGAAAGGAATGTTCCTGAACGTCACTGTTTTCCCCGCGAGGAGTATTGGTGGTCACACACCACGGTGATGGTACCGTAAAGCCATTGCCAGAGACGGGTAGGGAGGTTGCACAGCTCTCTATCTCAGTTCGATTTGCCCGCTTCAATATATCCAGATAGGTATCGCTTTTCTGTGCGTTTCCCTTCACAAATAATTTGCCGTCAGCGTAATCAATATCTTCGGGCCTGTATCCGTTCAATTTAGATAGGGGGTCGTTAATTGCCATTGAAGCGAGTTCTTTTCTCAACATCACGCAAGCGTCGAACACAGCGGGATGGATACTCGCAGTTGACTGTGAACCGCCTGCAAAAGGTGACGCCGGCAGGCTGGAATCCCCAATTTTGACTTCAATACTTTTCACAGGTATTCCAAGGCCATCAGCAACCGTCTGTGCCAATACAGTATAAGTTCCGGTCCCGATATCAATTGAAGCAGTCATGACCGTCACCTCTCCGGCTGAATTCATCAGGACTTTTGCTGAAGCTGCATTACGGCCGGCGGGATAAGTTGCCGTGGCCATCCCATAACCGACAAGATATTTTCCCTGGCGCCGCTGCCTGGGCTCCATGTTACGGGATGACCACCCGAACCGTTCGGCGCCAATGCGATAACAATCCAAGAGATAGTTGCTGGAAAACCCGATCCCTTTCATCGGGTCTTTGGAAACATGGTTTTTGACACGGAATTCCACAGGGTCAATTTTCAGTTGATATGCAAGTTCATCCATAGCACTTTCCAGGGCGAAAGTACCTGGGGTCTCTCCAGGAGCGCGCATCGAAAAAGGAGTTCCGCGGTTCAGTAGGGCCACATTGTATGTTGTCTCACGAACCGGTGCTTTATACAGAATCAGAGACTGTTTTCCACTGGGTTCAAAGAAATCAGAAAGATTCCCATATGTATCGGTATGATGGCGGATCACATTTAAATTCCCGACCGAATCTGATCCGAGCGCCAGGTGCTGGATGGTTTCCCCACGGTGGCCAACATTGGTCTGCATCATTTGGCGGGTAAGCACCAGTTTGACAGGGCGACTCAGGGCTTTTGCTGCCATAGCTGCAATTATTGGATAAAGCCATAATCCCTTGCTCCCAAACGCACCCCCGACAAAATGCGAAATGACACGAACGTTTTCCCTTTTTAGTCCAAGAAAATAAACGGTAATGTCCCTGGTCACTTCAACGCCCTGGGTGGCATCATATAGCGTCAACCTATCTGATCCCTCCCATATGGCAATAGTTGCGTGGGGCTCCATCGGGTGATGATGCTCAGCGGGGGTCGTATAAACCTGATCAATTCTTTGAGGGGATGAGTTCAGCGATCCCTCAGCCATTCCCACATTGATCTGAACATCATGTTTATTGAGCATTTTGGGTTTTTTAGCATTTGGAAGCTCAGTTTTAAGATCAATTGCACCCTTTTCAGTGGCATAAACTACGTTCAGCTTATTGGCTGCCGTGCGGGCCTGTTCATAAGTTTCAGCGATAATGACCGCTATAAACTGGCCCCAGTAATGGACAATATCGCTCTGAAATGGAGGGAGGAACTCGCAAACCATTCCCGCATTTGCTTTCTCCAGTGCCTGCTTATCAATTGGCATTAACCTTATTGCATTTGTATGGCTGATTACTTCCAGAACACCTGGTTCTTTTCTTGCAACAGTGTCGTCAATTGATAAAATTTTACCCTTTGCAATTGTTGAACGAATGGGATAGGCATAGGCCATGTTTGGCTGATTGAATTCAGCTGAATAGGTTGCTTTTCCGCTCACTTTCATCCGGCCGTCGATGCGGCTTATCGGTTTACCCGTTTCACTCATAATCTTGGTTTTATTTGTTACTGGCCTCCATGGTTCCATAAGACCCGCCCTGCATTGCGCCTTCCATGGCTCTGGAAATAGCTTTGCCGGCCAGGCCGATCTTGTATTGATTGTGTTGTAAAGGTTTTGCATTCTTAAGCTCAGCCGTTGCTGCGGCTATAAAATTAGCTTCAGTGGGACGTTTCCCGATGAGCCATTGTTCTGCCGTTCTTGCGCGCCAGGGCTTGTGTGCAACTCCTCCTAAAGCGATCCTCACATCTGTGATGCTGTCGCCATTGGTTTCCAGTGCCGCTGCGACAGAAACAAGCGCGAAAGCATAAGAAGAACGTTCCCGAATCTTCAAATAGTACGATTTTTCGGCAAGTCGGTCTGCCGATAAGTAAATTGATGTGATGAGCTCGCCGTGCTTTAAATTATTATCCATTTCAGGCTGTTCACCGGGCAGGCGATGAAAGTCTGCAAATGGTATACTTCGTTGTGCATTGCCTGGACCTTCAACCTGTACGACGGCATCAAGTGCGGCCAATGCTATTGCCATATCCGAGGGATGAGTTGCCACACATTTTTCTGACCATCCGAAAATGGCGTGACCTTTATTCATCCCTTGGAAAGCGCTGCAACCGCTACCTGGCTTCCGTTTGTTACATGGCATGCTTACGTCGTAAAAATAACTGCAACGCGTACGCTGGAGCAAATTTCCACCATTGGTCGCCATATTTCTAATCTGCGCACTTGCACCGGAAAGTATCGCCATGGACAGCAATGGGTAATTTTGACGGATACGTTCATCATTGGCGGTATCAGCATTCGTGGCCATAGCGCCAATGGACAATCCTTTACCCACTTTTTTGATCTCTGAAAAGTTTGTTAATCTTGTAATGTCTACCAACTCACTGGGTTGCATCACATCCTCTTTCATCAGATCGATGAGATTCGTTCCGCCCCCTAGATATCTTGCAGTCAAATCCGCGGACACAACGCTGATAGCTCCTGCAGAATTTGATGCATTATTAAATTTGAATGGTCTCATAATGTCAGTTCATTAAATGATAAAGAGTTTTTTAATCTGTTCCATCTGCAAATTGCCAGACCTGTGATACTGCCTCATCTCCGTGAACTTCACGGATCGCATCTACAATATTCGGATAGGCACCGCAACGGCAGAGGTTGCCTGACATGCGTTCCCTAATCTCCTGATCGTTCAACTTTACCGATTTGCTTTTTTTACGAATGTTAACGGTGACGTAGCTGGCATCGCCATTTTCAGCTTCATCCATTAGCGCAACTGCAGAGCAGATTTGTCCCGGAGTACAATAACCGCATTGGAACCCATCATGCTTGATAAAGGAGACCTGCATAGGGTGTAGCTCATTTCCCGTGGACAATCCCTCTATGGTAGTAACTTTTTTATCCTCGCAGGCTGCAGCAAGTGTGAGGCAGGAAAGAATCCGCTTACCATCTACGATCAGCGTACAGGCCCCACACTGACCATGATCGCAGCCTTTCTTTGATCCCGTGAGATTCAGTCGTTCACGCAACATATCAAGTAGGGTCATTCGGGAATCAACCATAAGTTTCTGCTTGGTGCCATTAACGGAAAAAGATATATTTCTCCCATTTTCAATAGAAAAAGGCTTCAGATCCTCTATCGGAGCACTTCGTGCCATTAACTGTTCTATCCCCAGTAAATGCGCCGCAATTACGCTGGCGCCCGTGACAGCAAAAAGTTTTAAAAAATGACGGCGTTTAATGCCTGAGCTGATGATTTCATTCATTTCATCGGGCATAAGCTCTTCCAGTGCTTTTCGCTCTGCGTCAGAAAGGTCGGGTGATTTTGCTGGTTCTTCCATGATATAGATTGAGTATAAAAGATTGCGGTTATTTTTAATTATAAATATTCCAGGGATTAGGGTTTGGTTTTTAATGCTGTCAAAATATATTCTGGTTTAAATTTTGAATGATGGACTATTTCTAATGTCCAAACTTCGATCGAGTGTTCCGGGCTAGGGGCAATCTTTGAATTGCTGCGTTCATCAAAGAATCGCCGGTCTTCAGAAAAGTTTATATTGATAGATTTTCCTGCTCTCATTTCTATGCTATAAAAGAAAAATATAAACGTCCTGTAAACGTTTTCTGTTTTAATGGATATCTTTTCTTGCCATATGACAAGACGGAATTCCGCTTATCATCTAGAGCGGGTCTTTGAATATAGCTGCGCAGGGGCGATGATCTGTAGAGTTAGGGGTGTGCTCCAATAGTCTTCAGATAATGACACACTCTCTAAGATGGAATGGGTTAGCTGAAAACAATATCCCTAAATTGGATTAAGGGGTATCTACTTGGCAAGAGCTAGTTTTTACATCCTGGAGCGCACTTGCCGACCATTAATTGTAGGTAAGAGAATTCACCGTGAAAATTTTATTTTTGAGCGGCATGGTTTTTTCGCAACACCATCCCTTTACATCTATTTAAATACATTTTACTCCTTAAATGATATTGAATTTTTAAATAATAGATTGGCTGGAGATCATCCTTAAAGAGGCAAAACCGGAACGTCTTTCAAAGCATTAATAAGTGTCTAATATCACTTAAAAGGTTCGTTGATAGGGTACTGACGGGTTAGCTGTTCTTTCAGGCCGGCAAAAGCAGTGATGTCTACAGCAGTCAGTCCATGATCTGTCTTCTGAATTTCGAACAGTACGCCATCCCCTAAACCTAGGCATTTGTCTAGTGTTTTCAGACAGAAGGCAATTTCCTGATCGTTTTCATCCAATATAATTCCCCGTCCCTCTGAGAGGGTTATATTTACAATTTTTCCTTTTCTCACTTGTTTGATATAAACAGGGCACTTACGAAAGCTGATTGCGTTTGGTTTTGTCTGATGTGTTTCTTACCATATGGCAAAATTGCATACTCTCAAAGTTTAAGTTCATTTATCTGCGGCAGCTATGTGTACTGGCACTCGTGTTTTATATAAGAAGGGCATTTCAATATCCGCATACTTTTTTATTAGGTGATGAACAGTAGTCACTCCGCCTGAAGTACGTTGCTTTTTCCGTTTGTAGCCTATGAATTATTTAGCAAGCTGCGGAGGCTGATTTTAGAATCATGCAAATATTAACAGTTGCACTGCTAGAAGCTGAACCTCTAATGAGGTCGAAGGAACGTTTTTGCGCCTGTGATACCATCACAGGATATCTTCAGAATGTCCCAGAGATTAAATATGCTGCGGAAGATGAGTGCGTATGTTTCGTTTTATTTACCCAGATAATGTCGCGGGCGCATTGATGCGTGGAAGATTAATTCCCAAAATTTTTGGAAAAGAAAAAAAGTGATTGCTTACAAAAATTTATTTCTGATGATCGCTAGCAGCCCTTCACTATTGAAAACAATCACTGCCAAAAAGATCATGCTATATGCTAAAATTGGTATTGCTGCCAAAGACTCATGATATACCCAAATCGACAGAATGAAGGCGATAACAGGATTAATGTTTAGTAGCATTCCAACTTTTGATGAACTGATCCCTTCCAGTGCGTAAAGATTTAAATATAGCGCCAGAATAGTGTAGACGATGGCTATCATTTCCACGAATACGTAAAAGTGTGCCTGCGTTGGAATGGGTCCGGAGTGGAATGGATAAAAGGGCAATAAAAAGATCGCTGATAACAGGATATGAACGTTTAGCGTTGTAAACTTATCAAATCCGGCGTTTTTATTCTGACTTATCAGATAACAAGCATAGCTAAATCCGATTATCCCACTATAGAACATATTTGTTATGTTCGAGTATGATAACAATATGCATCCCGCGAAACTCAACAGTACCGCTAACCACTGCGCTGAATTCAATCTTTCACGGAGAAGAAAAAATGCCAGTATTGTCGTTATCACAGGACAGATGAGGTATGCAACCGATGTAGCGCGTACGTTGATATGATTCATCACATATATAAACGAGAACCAGTTTATTGTCAGAAAAATGGCCGCTCCAATATTTAGAACGATGATTTTCCTTTGCAATACTCCAGACAGAGATTTTAGTAAGACAAAACTTTTGTTTAGCTCCTGCCTTCTGAATAAAACAGATATCACAGTCATGATTACCGCGCAACTAAAAACCCTGTAAAACAAAATGTCGAGTGAAGAGTAAGCTGTTAGCGGTCTTAAAACCAAACTGAAAGTTCCCCATATCGAAAACGCCACAATTGCTGCCAGGTAGTATTTTATCGTACCAGTATTTTTCATATTAAATTTTCCTATTTAAGATCTGTTGGCTGCGTTGACATTGTAATGTCACCACGCAATGTTAATGATAATGATCAGGTTATTAAAGTATTAGGTTTGTTTATTTGGGTTGGCACAGCAGGGGAATTGTTTGTTGCAAGATGAAATATTGGATGGAGTGTCGTATGTACAAGTCTGCTGGAAGACAGTAGATTACCTTCCCGACACGATGCCGCCACATAAACGGATTGCAATTTCCTCAGAGAAATATTAAAAGATAAGCCCTGAATTTTAACTTCAAAAAATGAAATAAAATGTCCTAATTTTGAAGTATTACGGGCTGAAAAAGGAAATTTTTAAATCCGAAATCATTCACGCTCCTTTCAGAGCGCCACCTAGCATGAATCGCGGGAGTGTACTTTATTCTCATCTCAGGACATTAAAAAAACAAAGATTGGTACCTTGCCTTCCCGGCCATCGGATCGCCATTCAAGTTGTTGTTTAATATCACCTTTAAACAACAAAGCCTGTCTACCTTACCGGCACAATGTTGTATAGCAGCTGAAACTTTTTTTCAAATGTTGGGTTAAAGTAAATGTTGTAAACCAACGTTTCTGACACAAGTGTTATGCCATAATGGAGGGCTTGAAATACTGTGATGGCGACCTTCCTGTAAACGCTTTGAAATCCTTCAAAAAATGGTTCGCATCATAATAACCATTTGACAGAGCAATTTCCATCAAATCATTGTCAGTTGCGGTCAGCTTAACATAAGCATTAAAAAAACGCTGGAGTTTTATGTAATCTTTAGGTAGAATACCAGTATTTTGTATAAAACTTCTTTCCATCCATTTGTAGTTTACCCCTAATAAGGCTGCCAGATTTTGAACGCTACAATTTCCCTTAATCTTTTGAATATAACCCAGCAAGGAATCAAACTTTTCATACCCACTTTGAGCTTTAAAAGATTTGGCTACATAGCCATTTAGATAGCTGATCCTCTGGCAAACTGAAGGCAAAGCATAAAAATCATCGATACTAAAAAAACTACCTCTGCAAATCGAATAAAATGGAGCAACCGGGAAATTTTTGAAGTAATGGTGATCTAGATTAAACGACTTGGAAAAAGCTCCAGGAAAAAATCTCACGACCAACAGTTGATCCATATTACCGTGATATTTAACGTGCACGTTCTTAACCGGTCCGGCACTTGCCCAGGCACTTTTTATATTAAAGGCTGCACTGCCATCCTTCACCACTACTGAATCATTCAGGTTCTGCAGGAAGACAAGCACTGGAAATCCATCATTGAAAATCAAATGTGAATTTTCTTTTGTGTCTTTGTGAAAGACATAAAACCCCTCAATAATGGACGCATTTTCAGATGAAGGATCGAACCTGTAACTATCGTAATCGAATTCACGTAAATGGATTTTTTTGAGATAGTCAATCGGCATGCCGCAATTTAAGTAATTCTATGTAATCCTGCATGACAAGTGTCTAAAATTTACTATAGACTGATCTAGTATAACAATAGTTTTGTCAAATATAAGCGTAATAGAATGATCATAAAAACAGAGGAAGAACTTAATGGCATTAAAAGAGTAAGCGAGGCAGTAGCTATTACTTTGCGCGAGATGAAAAAATATGCGCAGATTGGGATAACCACTAAAGAACTCGATCAATACGGCAAAAAATTACTGGAACAGTTAGGCGCCAAATCTGCGCCTCATGAAACATATAATTTTCCCGGTTATTGTTGCATTAGTGTCAATGAGGCGTTTGCTCATGGAGTTCCGTCGGATAGTGTCATCCTCAGAAATGGTGACATTGTTAATATTGATGTCTCCGCTGAGTTAAATGGATTTTGGTCGGACAACGGGTGTTCTTTTATTCTGGGTGATGATATTAAGGGACTTCAAATCTTGGTGGATTCGTCGCGTGAGATATTATTGGAGGCCATTTCAAAAATAAGTGGGGGAGTGAGAATTGCGGACATTGGTAAGTTGATAGAAACCAAAGCAAAAAAGGCAGGCTATACCGTTATCCGGGATTTAGGGGGGCATGGAGTAGGAAGAAGTTTACATGAGGAGCCTGATGCGATCATGAATTATTACGACCGGTCTGATTTACACAGACGTTTCAGAAAAAATTCCGTTGTTGCCATTGAAACCTTTATTTCAACAAAATCTACAAATATTAGGACCGGATCGGACGGTTGGACATTTACAGGCAGTAAAGGTGGATTTGTAGCACAGCATGAACACACTTTACTGGTTACCGGAGGCAGACCGGTAATCCTAACATCAGCGAACGAAATATAGAATGACTTTGATGAATAAGAGTAGATGCTAAGACCAAGTAGCAATTAACTCAAGAAATCAGCTCCGGTGTAATCCATAGCAATATTTCATAGGAGAGATGGCTCAATGAGTATTTCTCACTAAATCAGATGCCATTTTCTTTTCGCATCATGCTCAGGAATGCAGGCGTGATGCCGATGTAACTGGCGATATGTTTTTGGGCTATCCGCTGCTCCAGTCCGGGGTGTCGTTTACGGAATTCAAGGTAGCGCTCTTCAGCTGTTTTATAAAGTTGAGAGGTCATGCGATGCTGATAAAGATCAAACCCATTTTGATTAAGGATCCGAAAAAAGCGTTCGAACTTTGGAATCAACAGAAAAAGTTCTTCAAGTCGTGGTAAGGATATACTATATATTTCGCTGTCTTCCAGTGTTTGAATGGCGTTTACCGAGGGGCTACTGTTAAAAAAACTGGCGATATCGCAACACCACCAGTTTTCCGGATAGAAACCAATAATGTGGTCTCCACCACTCTTATCCGTGTGATACATACGAAGGCAGCCGCGTTTAACAAAATAAATGTAGCGATCGGTTTCTCCTGCGCGTAGGAGCCAGATGCGCTTTTTTATTTCTTCAAGTTGGAAGCATGCAAGCGCCTGCTCCTGTTCCTCGGGGGCAAGCGCTATATGTAAGGCAAAATTGTTTAGGATAAGCTGATGCATGTTTGCGAAGATAGTGCTTACAGGGCAAACGGGCGTGTCATATACAATTTAAGTTCTGATAGTGCGGCCATCCGCAGGGGTTCGGCAATTTCTCGGTAGGTATCGCTTTTGGCAACAGTTAAGAATGCCTCGAAGCTTGAATACTCCACCATAAGAAGTGCATCCCAGTTTTCACCTTCATCGGCCACTACGCTAGCAAGAACGTCACTAATAAGGTTTATTTTAGCATCCAAATTTAATATTTCCATTACACGTTTAAATGCAGGAAGGTATTCTTCAATATACAGGCGCCGGTCGCTGAATTTAAGCATGTTCAACATCAGGACAGGTCCTGTTCCAGGCACTGTTTCGGGAAGGGTGACGATTTTCTCTTTTTTATTTTCCATAAATCAAAGATCGTCCGGCTCAGTGAGAAAAAAGTTCAACTGGTTGAAGATTTTAAAATAGATTCAGGCTACTCGTATTAAGTGCAATAAATTTTTAATTAAAATATTAGATGATGGAAATTACAGGAAGATTGACTCCTGACACAGTGGTTCGGGCCGTGAGCGTAGAAAAAAATGTGGTGGATTTTACCCTGGCCATTAATGACACTTACCTCAGCGAGGATAAAAGTATTGAAGTAGACGTTGTTCGTAGAGCGCGCCTTTCGGCCAAATACAGGGGCTGATTTAAAAAAGAAGGAATACTGGTCAGCTCTACCGAGGCTGAGGGTGAAGGGATGCCTTTCTAATCAGAGCGCAGATTACCTTCCCCGTTTTGGAGATTAAATTTTCTGACAGCCTGAACGCAAAAGCAGACCGTAGCCAGGCAGACACTGAAAGTCAGCCCGAAAGTGGAGATCTGGACATTCTGGATATCGAAGATCACAAATGTGTCTCAACATTTAATTTTTTAGAATCATGGCACATCAAAATAGTCAAGATTCCGCGAAAGTTGACAAACTGGTTTAGTGAAAATTTTTTCTAATAATTTTCCTAAAGGTTGAGTCCTTCAGAAACGTTCGGTAGGAAGTATTCTTAATCCCTCAAGAATAATGACTAACAGAGCCAGAAGCAGCAAGGTAGTCGTTGAGAATCAATCGAAGTTTAAATTCGTTAAAGCTAAGCCTGAATTATGCCGTTGTTATAATAAATCTTCAGCATTGATTGCTTGGTGAGAATTATTTTAACTTAAGGCTTTTTGGCCTTTTCAAATTTATTTGGCTGGCAATTAAATCTAACCAAGCTAAATGCAATTTCAATACTTCTAAGGAATTTTCTTTTAACTCTTGAACTTATATTTCTTGCACAGCTTGATGCTATTTACCATTCATAGTATTGATTCTTGAACATAGTTTATTTGAAACTTATTAATTTACGTATTCAAGCCCCCATTTATATAATTCATTAATGGATGTCTTTAATTTTTCGCCTTTTAAAGTTAGGGTATATTCTACTGTAGGTGGCACAGTTGCAAAAATGTGCCTGGTGACAATTCCGTTTGCTTCCATATTTTTCAACTCTTTCACTAACATTCGGGTATTAATCTTTGGTATCATTCTCTCTAATTCACTGAACCGTTTCTTGCCTTGAAATAAAGCATAGATGATTGACATTGCCCATTTTCCACCTATCACACCTAAAATTTCTTGGAGTGCACAGCGTTCATCATTTTTTTTATTTTTATTTTCTATCATAAGTACCTGATATAGTGTTTAGCTTTACTTTATGTTATTACTATACATAAGTGTCACTACTTTCAAAAGTAAAGTATAGTATTTAATTTTGCAACTTCTTTAAAAATAATAGTATGGAGACAACATTAAATGGCCAGGTTGCATTGGTAACAGGCGGAACGAAAGGTATTGGTAAAGCTATTGCTGACGCATTAAGTATCAGAGGTGCTCAAGTGGTGGTGACTGCAAGAAGTACTCCTCAGGATGTCACCAATAGCCATCACTTTATATCAGCTGACCTCGCTCAACCCGAAGCAGCAGAAGTAATCGCTAAGGAGATTCTTATAAAATACGGCAGAATAGACATAATTGTGAACAATGCGGGTGCCAATCTGAGTCCAAGTGGCGGCTTTGATGTGCTTTCGGATGAACATTGGTTTAATGACTGGGAATTAAACTTCATGGCGGTAGTTAGGATTAACAAATTGCTGTTACCTACAATGATCAGCCAACAGAGCGGTGTTGTAATTAATATTTCCACGGGTGCTGCAAAAATGCCAATTTGGGAAATGACCATGTCATATTCTTCTGCAAAAGCAGCGTTGAATGCATATAGCAAGGCATTGGCAAATGAGTTGGGATCAAAAGGAATTCGCGTAAATGTAGTTTCACCAGGCGTAGTAAAAACACAGCTCATGATGGATTTTATAGAAAACATTGCAAAGTCTTCAAACATCACTGTTAACGAGGCATTCAAAGCTGTAATGGACAAAGTTGGGGTTCCAGTAGGCAGGATGGCAGAACCCAAAGAAATTGCTGATCTTGTAGCATTTTTGGTTTCTCCAGAAGCCAAATATATTACCGGCAGTAACTACTCAGTAGATGGAGGTGCCTTACCAACAATATAAAACAAGAGACTTATTTTGCATCGAGTTCTAGCATAAGATAGGGAAGAGCATTAATGAATAATTTCAGGTGGAGTCTTATGGCTTCACCTTATATATGATAGATTGCAGGCTATCCCCAAATTATAAGTTTCTTCATATTAAAATGACGAACGCTCAAAAGATATGTTTTTTAGACGAGCAATAAATTCTGGTGTGCTAAGTATGCCTATAGAGAGAGGATTCACAAAAAACGGTAGATCATGTAATATAGATTTCATTTTTTTTGTCTTCAATAACGAAGTTTCGTTGGAACTTGCTTACAACGCTTGGAAACGTAATCAGATCGGTAAATAACGAAGACAATATTTCTCATTATGCACTATTATGTCCCACCATTACCAAAATTTCCAAGGTGTAGGAGCGAAAGTTCTGTGTGAAATTCTATTATGGACATCCGGGTTAGTATCAAGAGAGCTCTCAAATTGACATTTGCCAACGTCAAAACCATGAATTGATCCATTTTCTAAGAAATGAAAACTGGAATCTATTCTGATAATAGTATTCACTTCGCAGATAGTAGTTTGCTGGATTTCTTAGGATTACATTTACCACAGGCATTATTCTCACGCTATCAGAATTCTATGATATGGGGTTCTACATTTGGGTCGTGATTAGCAATTACTTCTATACAATTTGGCTTTTCGCTCATTTGTTTAACCCATTTCAGTGATTCCATTGCTTTTTTATTGTTGGTCAACATTCCTGGCAAAATCATTTCCTCCCATGATTTTTTGGAATACCCAGTATCTGCGCATAGTAATACAAATTTACCATTATTTTGAACAAGCGTAGATGCCATTCCATTGGTATGCCCAGGTGTATTTACGAAAACCACCGATCGGTCGCCAAACAAATCATATTCAGCATTCTCAAAGTCAAAAGTTTCCAAATTAACGTCCCTCCACATGAAAGGCAGGTAGAGAAGAGGATGCTTTTTGGTGTCACGGAGTTCTATGCTGCTTGTCAATACTTTTTTAGCATCTTTTACTAATTTTAACCCGCTGACGTGGTCGGGATGTAAATGGCTTATGAACAAATAGTCTATATCGCTTGTCCGGTAGCCCAGTTTGTGAAGCTGTTCGTGGATCGCTTGCCCTGAAGGTAGGTAAGCTTTGCTCGATAGGCTATACAGCCAACCAAGGTATTTTTTTTGGTCGATTCTGATGTCTGTATGCCAGCCCGTATCAATAAGTATCAGACCTTTAGGGTGTTCGATAAGATAGGCAGATGCGGGAACATTTATTTGATGTCTTTTACTTCGCAAAATGCCGCTATAAGGCATTGGATGTAGTGTGTTCTCGTGAAATGCCGCTGCTTCGTCAAAGTTTAAATTGCCGCAATGCAGAACGTGTATTCGAATTGTACCCATTTTTTCTTTTCTAAAATTATGGCACAAAATTCCATTTTAGTTTCTTGCTTTTCCTGACACATATGTGTCAAATGATTGGTTGGCTAGTTTTTTTCGTATTCGTGTGAGCGATTGTCGTTCAATCCCTAAATAACTGCTGAGATCCGATAAAGATATGCGATTATATAAATTTCGGTAGGTATTTAAGAAATTCATATACCGGGTTTCGGCATTATCGAACAAAAAGCCCTCCATCCGACTTAAAATATTACGATGGACAGTCTCAATCACAATGCGGAAATAGTGTTCCATCTCGGGAAATTTGTCACTACAATCGTGAATATGGCTGTATGAAACATTGATGATAATGGTTGGCTCTATGCATTGGAACCAATATTTGCTTGGCTTTGGTTGATCTAGCGAGGTGCAATAGGTGGCATAGTTTTTTTCAGCTATAAAATTAACGGTAATGTCGTTACACTGACCATCCCTGTAAAATGCCCGAAGTAGACCGGAATGGACATATCCAATTTTTTTTTGAAAAGCATCTGCCTCAATATAAACTTCTTTAGGTTTTAGTTGGGTTATATCTAATCCTTTTTTCCAAAAGTCAAATGCTTCATCGGTTATTTTAGGGCAATGCTGCTTTATTGAGTTACAGTAGGCTTGTATAATTTTGTCCATTATTTCTTCTTGCATTTGTATTGGGCATTTGAAAGCTGATTGGTATTACCCAGATTATATTTGCTAATGATAAACCTTTTCACAGTTGAAATTAAGAAATTATTCTTATTTACATGATGAAAACAGAGAAACGAAATTAACTTAAAATCTGTATGAAAGCATCTGCCATATATCTTTCAACTGGCTTTCAAAATGTTCCGCAGTAGAATTGCACCGGACCGTTCCTTTTGAAAAATCAACTCTGGCTGATAAGATATTAGCAACATTACAATCTACTAGTCCAAGCAACAGCACAAACTCGTTTTTAATTTTGCATCAATGGAAACAGATACGCCTTTGAAGCGGCAGTCTATGAGTATTCTTATCATCCACGGTGTATTTAATGACTAATAAAATCAGTGCTAACCATTTGATTAATTTCATTTCCCGTGTTGAAAAGGTGGTGCATTCCGATTTCATCAATCATATTAATAAACGGTTCCGATACTTCATTCCGATCTCCAATGTGCTGTTCCTATTACTTTGGCTCTCATTAACACTAAAGGAATAACGCCAAACTATAGATCATTGTCTAAGGTAGCCTGGATAAAATCCATAATACTAACCGATCTTTTTATAATATTTTTCAACGAAACGGATAAAAAGGCTGCGAATATCGTGACCGACGCGAACTCGAACGCATAATCAGCCTGCTTCGCATGCCGACCCTTCGGGACTTATAGTTCTTCCCCATTCGCTTTCTCGTTCACGGATCTCTGGCTTTCTTTTTTTTCGTTTTTTCTTTTGAAAAATGTCATTGGAAGGGCGGCTGAAAAGACAAAATAATTTTTACTTAAAAATACCAGATGATGGAAATTACAGGAAGATTGACTGCTGACGCAGTGGTACGGGAGGTGAGCGCCGAAAAAAAAGTTGTGCGCTTTACCCTTGCCGTTAATGACAGTTACCTAAGCGAAGGTAAACGGATTGAGCAAACACTGTTTGTTGATTGCGCGTTTTGGCGAAATTCACGTGCTTCCGAATTTTTAAAAAAAGGAATGCTGGTCCAGCTATATGGCAGGCTAGGAGTGAAGGGATACCTTTCAAAACAGGGGGAGGCCAAAGCGCAGATCACATTTCGCGTTTCGGAAATTAAATTTTTCGACAGTTTGAGCATTAAAGCTGGCGATGCGAAGACAGAGACCGATGCCGAGCCCCAAAATGACGATCTGGACTTTCTGGATATCAAAGATCACAAATATGTTTCAACCTTTAATTTTTAAATCATGGCACATCAAATCAATTACAACGAGCAGACCAAGGGGCACAGTTTTTTTTCGGTAAGGGAAAAAGCATGGCATACCCTGGGTACCGTTGTGGAAAGTTATCCAACTTCATCCGAGGCCATCGCTTTTGCAGGTCTTAATTATACCGTTGAAAAAAGACCATTGTTCACCCTCGACAATGCAAACATGCGGCTTCAAAATGTGACTGATGATGACGATGTTATTTTTACCGCATCTTCGGACATTACCGTACCAAATTATTATGCCACAGTTCGTACCGATAATGAAGACGTGCTTGGTGTAGTAGGTAAGGATTACTGCGTAGTGCAGAATCGTGACGCCTTCTCCTTTTTTGACAGCATTGTCGGAGGTGGCGACGGCATCTTTTACGAGACAGCCGGAGCGTTGGGGAAAGGCGAGCGGATTTTTATTACTGCCAAGCTTCCTTCCTATATTAAAGTTGGCAAAGATGACCTCATCGAGCAATACCTGTTTCTGACCACTTCCCACGATGGCATGGGCAGCATCACCGCCGCATTTACACCGGTCCGGATCGTCTGCAACAATACCCTCAACGCAGCCATGAGAACCGCTAAAAATGTTGTCCGGATCCGGCACTCCTCCGGCGCAGGAGAAAGGTTAAAAACTGCCCATACCTTAATGGGAATTTCCAGCCACCTCGGCGCGGAACTGGAACAACTCTTAAACCACTGGTCAAAAGTCCGCATCAATGATGCTGAAGTGAAAAAACTTATCCAGGTAGCCATGGCACCCAATAAGGAAGTACTCAGGAAATTAAATCTCGGTGCACTGGATGAGGCTTCCACAGTGTATAAAAATATTGTTGATGATGTCTTCAGCTATTCTATGAGTAACCCTTCACAGCTGCTCAAAACCACACAGGGCACACTTTTCGGTGCCTATAATGCGATCACCGGATACTTTCAAAATGTGCGTAAATTTCGGAACGATGAGGCAAAATTCAAATCGATTACAGAAGGGACAGCCAAAGCAAAAGCCCAGGGCGCATTTGATCTATGCATGAGTTTTATGAAAACCGGTGATTTGCATTTGTTCAGCAATTGATCCTGCCAGTTCAGTCAGTTATATTCCGCTGGCTGAACTGTTTTTTATGAGTAAAGAATCTTTTGTAATGGGCTAATTTAGTAGGCGGATTTATCCGGCCGTCCACTGGACGGCCGGAAGCCTCGCGCCCTGCGGACACTCGGCTGTTTCAATTGTTATCTATACCAACCTTGTTAAACCTCATTTTTTTAATTTGCTAAAGATCCGGCTTGAATCTGAAAAGAAGTATTAATTTTATCCCTTTATGCTTTTACCCATCGCTATCAAGCATTCTTCATTAACCGTAAACTCCTTTTCAGCAGAAGATATTTCCCGATATCAGTCACTGGTAGAGGAAGTGCTTGAAATCCGTTCCAACAGCAAAACCCTAAAGTTTTTACCCAATAAAAGAATTAAAAATTCTTCTGAAGCAGGGCACCTGCTTCAAAACATGCTGCTCAACGCATATGTCGGAAGAGGGCAGACCTGCTTCATCAGGCAAAACAAAAACAATGAACTTGTGGGCATCATTGAGATTATCCCCCCGCATGTTGCGCGCGAACACTATGAACTTGAACATTATCCTTATTTTATAGAGTTTTACCTCAAACATCAGCTCACTGGCCGCGCTGTGATGAGCAAAATTCTACCTCTGATTATTCGAACCCTCAATGATCAGGGCATCACTGTAGTCGCCGCTGTGGTCAACCGTGCGAACTTGCCGGCGTTACGTGTACTACGTAAAAACAGATTTACTTTTCAGAAAATGTTTGATCCCTTTCAGGATTTATACATTAATCAGCTGTAAGACTGCAGGTGTTGATACGCTTTTAGGGTTTTGCTGTTGATTCTATTATTCCACCAATTTAAGGTTCTTCTCCGGCACGCAAAAGGAATTTCCGGCATAAACGCTCCTACGGCTTTCCTGCGTATCCAATTTATTCCATTCCTCCTTTTGCTTTGGCAACAAAGAACCTAATCGATGTGCCATAATTAAATCAAATGTTATGGAAAATCAAAAATTCAAAGTATCAGAAATTCAGATCAGCTACAGACCTGACTACAAAATGTCCGAACGCCCACAGATTAATTCATCCAAGCTTGCCTACCAGATACTGCTGCAGACCTGGAATGATGATCACCTGCAGTTCATTGAGGAATTTAAGGTGCTTTTGCTCAACAGACAAAACCGTGTATTGGGCGTAGTACCCATTGGACAGGGAGGACTTTCAGGCGTTATTGCGGATCCGAAGGTCATTTTTGGAGTAGCGTTAAAGGCTTCTGCAAGTGGGGTCATTGTTTGTCACAATCACCCGAGTGGCCACTGTTCTCCGAGCGAGGCTGATATAAAATTAACGCGAACTTTGGTAGCTGGTGGTAAACTGCTCGGCATTGAGGTGCATGATCATATCATTTTATGCCAGGAGGGTTATTACAGTTTTGGAGATGAAGGTTTGATAGATTAACAAAATCTAGATCAGAAACCACCTCGTCCGGCAGTCAATGAATACTAGGTGGTTTCAGCTCGTATGATGTAGCCGGCTACCAATAGATCTCCTGTAACTGTTGATCCTGCACTGCTGAATAGGTGGTTAATGATTTTATTTCTTTTTGAAAATATCGGGCATATTTATCGAAATAGCAACGCCGGTTGAGGATAGTTTCGAGTTTCATTAACCAATATCCATTAATCAGCTTCAGCTTAATGGCAATCAATTCCTGAAATATATACGCGATCGGGCCGAAACAAAAAACTAGTGCTACATCAATTCCTGTTTTCAGATCGTTATTCATAACTAATTTTCTTTAGTTTTATGATAGTTGTTCCCAGGTTAGATCACCCACTACGCCATCGGCTCCTTCTTTGCCGAATACCCCTTGCTGGAAACTAAGTACTGCTTTCAAGGTCCTCTCTCCAAAATCACCATCCGGTTTTCCTTCATAATAATGAAGCTTGGCCAGCTTTTCCTGCAACTCTTTTACGATGTCGCCTTGAGAACCAAATTTAAGTTTTCTGCGCTTTGGGTCTTTGTTGGTACTTATCTGGATTAATTCCCTCGCAGAGACCAGCAAATAAGCGAAAGACTGCTGGCTGCTCTTGTAAATATTTGACTGAAATTTTGCCCAAGGACCCACACCTTTCTCTCTCCCTGGAAGCGTGCAGGCAGGATAACCCATGATAACCTGACAACCTGCACTTGCATAGGATTCTGAATCAATACTCTGAAACCATCCGCTGTGGATATTATCGAAAGGATTCACATACTCTATCCGGTCATCGTTGTCATAGTCCTCATCATCCGTGCTTCGCCTGATTGGATGTGGCGCAGTTTGCCGCAAAGCGGCATGTCCGGTCGGGGATTGCGGTTTATGTACCCCTTTGCGATAATCCCTGTAAAAGCCGGTCATCAAGCAATTTGTTCCCATCCCTTTTTTTAATATGGAGGCACTGATATTTTTTATATGGGGAACTGTGCTTGCCGGATAGGCAGCAATTTCAGCATTTTGAAGATTGTAAAGCAGTATGGTGCACCTTGGGTTTTTGTAATTTAGATCGCTAAGCAAAAGTGTTTGGCTCGCTTTAAAGTCATTGTCATTCGGGACCTGTAGAACTGCGCCGCGAATCCCGCAAATCAGCAATTTTGCATCTTTAGGAATAACAAAAGAATTGTATTCAAGGGTTGTGTTGATTAAGTCTTTGTTGATGGTGAGTGTAGACATTCTAGTGAGGATTTAAATTAAAACTAAATTAGAGATAAGTGTAGGTTGAATAAATAGCTATTTCTTGTCATTTCCCAAATGATGAATTCCTCAATTGTAATTGAGGTGAGGGATACTAGGTAAAGCCTAAATCATTAATACTTTCAAAATTAAATCTTCAATAGCTTTTGGTATTGAGCCTTAATTTAATTACCTTTAAATTAATTACTTACATCCAATATCAAAGGTTAAATGCTCTCAAACAATAAAACCAGTTGGTCAGGTTATCTCCAGTTTCTAAAGGAGGTGGCAGTGCGAGATGAACCAGTGATTATTAACAATTTTAATGATTTCATTCACGCCTGCGGTTATGTTCATATCTTTTTTGGACAGGTAATTCCGCTATTTTATATTCTGGATTACCGAACAGGCCGTTACATCAAAATATCTGGTAATTTTGCCGGATATACCGCTGAAACTTTCGTCAATGAGGGCATAGCCCATACGCTGGAAATATATCAAAGAGACCACTTGAAACTTTTTGATAAAACAATTTTTCCGCAAAGACTTTCCATATTAGCAGAGATTTCCTCCGCAGAACATCAGAATTATATATTTTCCTACAACGCCTGCGTCAGGGCTAAAGACGGAAGCTACCAACATTACTTACAGCGAAGTTGTTTTCTGTCTGACCAGCATGGTAATCCGATTTTTAGCATGGGCATTATTGCCAACCTGAATGGGGAGTTTAAGCGCAATCAGGTCATTCAGACCGTAGAAAAAATCGATCCAACAGGACTTAATCCCTCGACGGTAATTTTCAGGCAGAGTTACCAGGTCGGGGAGGTGGAACGTAGTTTTTCTGCTAGGGAAATTGAGGTATTAAAATATATGTCAGAGGGCTTAAGCAGCAAACAGATTGCCCACAAAATGTTTTTGAGTGAACATACTGTAGTCAATCACAGGCGCCACATGCAGGATAAATCAAGCTTGCCAAATGCCAATGCGCTAATCTGCTATGCGGTGAAATCTGGCCTGATTTAATATCTTCGCATCACCATGATTTGAGTGATTGTTTGTTTAAAAGGTCAAGAATGATCAATCCAGACCTGACCCTTTTTGGCACTTAAAAAAATTTACCTTTTATAAATTGGGCAGCAAATGGACAGCCGCTTCCCCCGTTCATAGTATAGGTGATTTGCTTTTCGCTGGAATTGTCAATTCCTACTTTAACGCCTTCCAACCTATGAATTTCGGCCTCGATTTCTGCAGTATTGCCAGTTGTTTTATCAATGCTTAACACTACACTGTCAGCATAAAATAGCCAGACTGCAATTTCGCAAAACTTGATTTTGTTGGTGTACTTTTTAAAATCCGCATTCTTGAGCTTGTCTAGGTGTGCATTCATCTCTGCCTTCAAAGGGCCACTTACATCTTTTGAGGTAACGCCCTGGAATTTGAAACTTAGTACCTTGGCTGAGTCTATCTTTCCATTTAGATCCAGTTTAATTGTCGGTATATTCAAATCAAGATCTGTGGAATTCTTACTTTTCAGTTCGATGTCCGGTATAAAGGCCTTACTCATCGGCACCTTGGTCAGCTTATCGATCAATGCCTGAGAAGGATCGCCCACCGAAGCCAGGTTTTCATGCTGGCGTTCGAGTCTTTGGTTGAATGTTCCCGCCCAGTCCCAGATGTCGCCCAGGATAATGGTTTCTGCTGAAACTGGCAGTAGGTCAATACCATACTGACGTTCAAATTCTTTTAAGCTAATGCTCATAATGGTGTTTGGTTTAAGGTTCTCCTCTGATTAATACCACCAGATTAAACGAAGTTATCGCGCAGAAAACCTATTGCCAATGGCAACTTCTTGTCATTTTACAGCAGTGTAATTTGGGAATAGCCGATAATGATCAACTCAAACTCTTCGACAAACCTCCACCAATGCAAAACACATAACAAACTCCGTGCACACAGAGTATCTATTTTCATTCTTTCCCTGAACTGGTGGGAATTCCTACTTGGACAAGTTGCAGTTCTTTAAGCGAGGGATTTATGATCAGGTTTGATAATTAAAGGTTTGTTTACGGGTCAGGTTCCTTTATTAATAAAAGTCATCAGGCATTGTTTGTTACTGGATTATTTTTTGGCCTGTAAATCATTAAGCATTCGAAGACGCTCAATTATTACTCGAGGTTAACTGTATTTTATTAAAGATTTTCTTCCGGATTGGGAAAGCAGGTGAAGAATTATGTTATATTTATTCAGTTCTTACATGGTTTAATCCATCCTTGTATGCTGTGTTTTGCAAATTCCAAGACTGATGGTCCCCTCTTTAATTGATAAATAAAAGGTAGCTCAATTGGGTCAAATTCAATATTTCAAAAATTGCTTTTGTTCGTGATTTGGTGTTGATTAGCTGATGGAAAGAGTTAATAATACTGAGTTATCCAAAACCTCACAGCTTAGTTAGTACCTTCCAGATCCCAATCAAATAAAACGCAAGAATCAAGGATTTAAAGTAGGGTGATGCAGGACCTGATTTCCAGAGTAAAATGCCAATGCCCAGTAATATTAATAGAATGATAGCCCATACCAGTAGGGCCGTTTTACCAAGTCTTTTGACCCATACATTTTGTACATCATCTTTCAATGCCTCTGGAATCGAGGGTGTATCGCCAGTGAGTATAAAGTTGGCGATAACCTTCCAGAGATTTTCCTGGATTGCTGCGCCATGTCCACCCTTGACATATTTTAGCTCAATATTGCGTTTTGATGTAAAACCGTCGTGTCCGCCGCTCCCCAGATCAGAAACATTTAGCGTCTGAAATAATTTTGGGAAAATCGCTACAACCCAGTCTCCGGTGGCAACGAAATTTATAGCGGCCTTAACCCGGCCTTTTTCAAATAAGGTATCCCATTTGTAATCATTTCGAACTACGCTTCCTGCAAAAACCACATTTTTAAATCTGCAGCAAGGATAATCTGTCAGCGCCTTAGCCAGCAAATACGTGCCATTGCTATGGCCAATAAACGAAAATTCTGCTTTTGGAAACTTTGCGTAGTTTTCAGTATACTGATCCATTAACCACTCTACTTTTGCTTTTCGGGACACCGGGAGCAAAAAAGGAAGCATCGGAAAATAGCCATAACTGGAAGTCTCGAGTTCGATATTCTGATTGTTCTCCAGGGCAAGAGCCTTAACCTTTCTTGCTACTTTTTGCGTCCAGTAGCCCGCATCTCTTATGCCATGTATTACAAAAATAACATCTGTAACCTCTGGTCTCTGGACTAAAACCGGTTCAGTGAAAGAGGTTTGTGAGCTAGCCATTTCAATCGCGCTCATTGTAAGGGCCTGATGAAAAGCTGAATATCGGGCTATTCCTTTTTCCGATCGATCCATCAGAATTACATCCTTGTGCCCGCTGAAAGGGATATCAAGGTAAAAAAACTTCGCGCCCGTGATCATATCGATGTTGTCCTCGGGAGAGACCAGGTCATCTATTGTCCCAAGCAGCTGTACCACCATTGCTCCGCCAAGACCAGTAACCACACTGTCCTTCTGTAAATCCAGCCACTGCAATCTAAGATCGGTAATAAATGGAGCGCCTTTTTTGAATTTAAATATTAATGGCTCCACACCCATCATGGACAGTATTTTTCCAATTCCAATCCCGATTTCCCAACTCATGGCTTGGAAGAGCGACAAATGCCTGTTTACCGTCCAGCCCCGATTCATACCGGCTAAAAGTATAATCCGATCGATTGCATATGCCCAGCTTTTAATATCCGTGGATTTATTCTCGTATGGATCTGATTTGCCTTTTCCACAGGCACATAAGTAAACTTTTCTGGCCAATATAGCCCCACAGCTATGACCAATGAGGACAATTCTTTTCCCGGGTGTCCATCGTGCATCAATTCTGGTAATAATTACCTCAACGATTTCGACTGGATCCTTACGCGAGAAAATTGGCATGCTCAGTTTGGGAATCAGCACCTCGCAGCCTGAAAAATCTTTTTCGAGCCTGACTTTTATAGACCTGTAAGCTGCCGTGCTGCAGGAATATCCATGTAAAACAATAAAAATATAATTCGAATAATTTTCAGATTTATGGGATGTCATGAGTTTGAGGGTAATTCAGATTGTGGACCAAAAATTTTAAAGAACGGTATTTTTTACACCATTTTCCCAAATTGAGAGATTTGATGCAGCTTAGACAATTTGGTGAGATTAGCGTTATAGCGTTGACGCACAAGGTCATCTATTGTAAAAATACAAATTGTTTTTTATTTCAATTACTTGAAATTATGTAATTATCGATGGGGTTTTTTCTTTAATTCGAAAAAGTTTGGAAAAGATCAGGTGAAGCGAATGGTAGCCTGTGGGTTTGCTGAGTTCAAATAGCATACTATATTGTTTCTAGGGCATAGGAGGACCAATGGTTGAATGTTTCTCCTAAAATTCAACTTCATGATTATCATTTAATATATTTAACTTCCAAAGTTTTTTCCAGTGCAAGCGCTGAGTTTTTATATTCAAAAATATCATCTCATCAGTAAGGATCCCCGATCTATTATTCTGACTGGGATAGGGTCAGAAATTAATAATCAAAGTAGACTTGACAATTTTCACACTGATCTTTTTTTTAAATTCCTCAATTAATGGCAAGCATTCGTGCCATCTCAGGATGCAGGTGTTAGTGATGTTGGAACTCGGCCACTTTTATTCCTTATTTGAAAAATACTTAATTTTAAGTATTTTTATTGTTAACTTGTTCACTTTCTTTTGTTTAATCAAATACTTTACCCTCCTGCAGGCGTGGGATTTGAAATTAAGGTAATGTGGGCGGGAGTTTAGACCAATAATATTCCTGCTTAGGGTGAATTTTCACGCTTTTTCTTTTGATAATAACTTGTTCCCTATTTCTATCATACTTTAAGATTTTATGAGGCGGTCGCCATTTAACTAAGCTCAACCAAAACAAACTAACCATACTCCCTAATGATAAGAATAAACCAACATAGTCCCTAAGCTGATTCCTCATCCAAACTTGTAGAACTTTCCTAACCGTAAGATTTGCTCAATTTTTCATTTATTTTAATCATTTCATCGCTCTGATCATGGATATTGTTACTGATTTAAGTTCCCGTGCTATTTCATTTTTATCCGCTTACAAAGAAATTTGCAACATTCTGGATCTGCAGGACAGCACGCTTGAGTTCAGCAAGGTCAATGCGAATATTCAGAAACTATCCACCGGGGATAACAAAGGTGAAAAGGTAGATAAAGCGATAAAAAGGGCTTGGGAACTTTTTCCCGACGAGCTGAACAATCAGACCGATCATCGCTATTTATCAAGATTGTTTTTGATCACTGAGGGTATCGTGGTACTGGCTGAATATCACCAGGCAAATTTCAAGGAACCATTTCATGTTTTTTTTCAGATTAAAAGTAAATCTGCTGAGCGTTTTACAGAAAGGGTTTTTTTAGAGCAGGATTTACCTGGGGAATGGCGGCAGGGTTTCCGCAAAATGCTTTACGAGCAGCCCTCAAGTCGTCTGTATCTGGTTGAGGTCCTGAACTATATGCCTTACCTGATTATTTTGGCTCTGGAAAAAAAGGTCATTGATATCGCTCTGATTCACCAGCACCAGATTTATAAAAATTTAGAAAACAATGAGTTTTTGCCCTATTGGGATGGTGGCAATATCAGGGAGAAAGCTAATAGTCTTCTTTTGAATGATAGACTTTTAATCAGCACACTAAATGAGAACAACCTAACTGTACCTTTTGAACTGTTGTTTCATGATGAAATGGATGAGGTGTTGAAGTTTTCAGACCGCAGGTTTAATCCTGATAATCCCAGGTCTGTGAAGCGGGATCCTAATGAACTTCCCCATCCCGATCCACTAGCCAGAGCCAGGCATATGAAACTTAAAGGTATCACCTTTTCCGGGGGCGGGATCCGTTCGGCGACCTTTGGGTTAGGGGTGCTGCAAAAACTTGCTAACCTAGGGATGCTTAGGGAATTTGACTATATCTCAACAGTATCCGGAGGAGGGTATATTGGAAGCTGGTGGGTTTCCTGGATCAAGCGACTCGGCTCTTTCAAACAGGTCAATAAACTACTTGATCCGGATATTTCCGGGGATCCGCTAAGTGAAGAGGTGCGCCCGATCCGCTGGCTCAGGATGTACAGTAATTATCTGGCGCCGACAACGGGTATTGCCTCCACCGATTCAGTTACCGCAGGATTGACCTGGCTCAGGAATACCATAATCAACCAGATGCTGCTTGTCATTATGCTTTGCGCGCTCCTGGCGGGTATTTCCCTGGTATATGAAATCTGGAACGGTACCTTTGTGTCAGTTCCTTTCTACAGCCAGGCTTCGATATTGTCTTTCAGTATTGTCTTTTTAGGCGTTGCCGCTTTTTTTACTGGTACTGCAATGAGGATGTACACACCAGGTCATATTAAAAGCACAGCCAGGTTTTCCAATAAGCTCATTGCCAACATTCTGATGGGCTGGGGCATATTTTCCGGGCTGATCATCAGTTCTTGGATTGCTGGTGAAAATTTCCAATCCATTGCCGATAAAACCCCAATATTTATCTCAGTAGCTATTGTCGGATCGCTTTCTATGTTGGGGGTAGCGATATTGGGTAATTATTGGAAAGCGGCCAACACCAAAAAACGATGGGATTACGGAATTTGGCTTGTGATCTCCTCTGCCGCCGCCGGCGCACTGGGTGGATACCTGCTTAAGGTATCATGGGATTTAATTTCATTTATCCAGATCCAGGATTACTGTTACACCAGGTTCAGCAGGTTTTCCGGTCAGCTTGCCTTTATTATTGGTCCACCGCTGATATTGGAATGCTTCAGCCTTTGCGTAGTGGTGCGCATGATGATTATGGGAACGTTATTTCCCGATGAACGAAGGGAGTGGTGGGGAAGAATGGGTGCAGTGATGCACAAGACAATGATTGGCTACATTTTACTAGCTTTTGGAGCACTTATCTTACCCCAGTTAATATTTGTCTTTACCAAACCTTTGGTTAGCCTGGCCGGCGGTTGGCTGGCAATCGTACTCTGGGCGGTGCGAACGGCTTATGCTTCCTCGGCAAATCTCTCAAAAGGCAAATCCGGAATAAAAGATGTTTTAATTAAACTTGCTCCTTATCTGTTTATGGTGATTTTTTTGCTCCTGGGGGCGTATATTTTGGAGGTGCTACAGTTGCTGTTTGATTTGTGGCTTCCCCTGAAAACCCCAGAGGAATGGCTAAAATATTTTCTTTTTTTTATTGGTCTCGGCGGACTGGCATGGATTATCAGTTACCGGATTGGGGTAAATGAATTTTCCCTTCACCATTTTTATCGTAACAGATTGACCAGGGCTTACCTTGGCGCGACCAGGAGACGTACGGATCGCGAAAATACTTCCAATGATTTCACTGGTTTTGATGTGCTGGATGAGTTGCCGATAAAAGATTTGGTTTTCAAGGAAGGATACAAGGGTCCGTATCCCATAATAAATACAGCGATGAACGCTTCTACCGTTTCCGAACTCGATCGTCAGGATCGAAAAGCCGAGTCCTTCACTTTTTCTCCCCTTTATTGCGGATATGATTTCAGTACTACCAGGTCGGCAGCAGAATCAAAGAATGGTATTTTTCAATACGGATATCGGCAAACCCACAAGTATACCCAAGAGGGTGGACCCGGAATCGGGACGGCTATGGCGATTTCCGGGGCAGCGGTAAATCCCAACATGGGTTACCATTCCTCGGCTCCTGTAGCATTTTTATTGACCGTATTTAATGTGCGCCTAGGCAGGTGGATGGGGAATCCGCGTAAAAAAACCTTCGGACGCTCTGATCCAAAAACCGGTTTGGCTTATTTGATCTATGACCTGATCGGGAAATCGGATATTGATAAAGATTATGTATGCCTTTCTGATGGAGGACACTTTGATAACATGGGCATTTATGAGCTGGTTAGAAGAAAGTGTAGCTATATATTGGTGTGCGATGCGGAGGAAGATGAAAAAAGTACCTGCGAAGGACTTGCTAATGCCATTCGAAGGTGCAGAATAGATTTCGGCGTACAGATCCAGATCGATGTAGACAAAATCGTCAGTCGTGATCCCTCGAGTAGGTTCGTAAAACAGCATACTGTTAAGGGGTCAATTTGGTATCCCGGAGATGCTTTGACGCCATCCGGAAAGATAGTCTATGTCAAAACAGCGCTCAGCGGCAACGAAGGAGTAGACGTAAGGGAATATAAAATGAATAATGATAAGTTTCCGCAGGAGTCAACAGGAGATCAGTTTTTCAATGAATCGCAGTTTGAAAGCTACCGCAGATTAGGCTATCATTCAATCAGTAGCCTTAAGCAGTTGTAAACGATTAGTATAATGTAATCTTTGAATAATTTGACGCGATAAGCATCAATCGAAAACGTGAAATTTATAATTGATAAGCTCTGTGTTATTTTTTTTAGTGTCAAAACTAATTTTTATTCCACGCAAAAGATATTCACTAAAACCACACAGTTATGGACGAAGAAATTAAAAAGCGACTGGAACTACTCGAGGCAGCTTCCCATGAAAAGAAACGGGACTTTTGGGACAAGCTTCAAATGGGATCTACAGCTATGATGCCAATCGTAATAGCGATTCTTGGCTGGTATTTCACCAATTCTTATAATGAAAGGCAAATTAGTCTGTCCGAAGTTAAAGCCAGTCAGGATTATAGTTTGGAAAACAGTAAGATGAATGTCGTTCAGGTTCAGCTTATTCGTGATTTCAGCCCCCAGCTTACCGGATCCGATGCAACTGGAAAAGATGTAGCCATAGCCGCTTTGCTCTATGCTGCTCCAGCCTTGGGCAAGTCTGTTGCGGATATCTTCGCGAGAAAGAACCCAGGAAGTGGTTCAGTTGTGGCGGATATTTACCAATCAAAAAGGAGGGATCTAATCACCAGTCTATTTTCAAAGGACCCGGCAAAGCGACTGGAGGCATATGGCGAAATTTCCAACAGCTGGCAGTCTGATGATAAATTTCTGTCTGACCTGATTGGTTATTGCGAGAAATGGCAAAAAACAAAAAATGAACTTATAGATGTCAACAATGGTCTCTATAATAGTATTATCGTTTTCAATGGATTCCCGCTAAAAATTATTAAACCTTTTAAGAAAAGAATAAAGGAAATTCTAGCAGGAATTCCGAGCGGATCTACTAAAACATTAAAAACCGCAAATGAACTTGAGGAAAAACTAAGTAAGTTGTGATGTTACAACAGCATTTTAAGTATTTGTCAAGACCACTATTTATTTATGCTATTAAAACTTTAAGAAGGCATTAAAAATGGATAAAACGTAGTATGTTGACCCAGTCTCACCAAAAATAATTTGCTGTAAAGTTTTGCTTGTCTGCAATTTAATAAATTGGTGGAAAGAGCTCAAATGAAATGGTTTGTGCACTTGACAAACCATTCGAAAGATAGCTTCCGTCTGGGTAAAAATTCATTGAAATTTTATCCGACGAGGGATCTAATATGTATGCTGAAATATTGTACGTCGTTTTTATATCGAACTTCAGCATACAGCATTTGGCGACCCGGCTTGATTTGTTCTGGCGATACTTCATAAGTAGCTATTCCGTGCGCATTAGTTGTGACTGATTTCTTTTCATTAATTATTGCAATTAAACTTATAGCTGAAAGAAAGATATACAGTAGGGGATGAATACTTTCGTTTTGTGAGACTAAAAATTTTTTAAGAAATCTTTAGTGCTATCAAAAAATTCATCTTTTTTGGTAAAAAATCTGATAAATAAAGATCTGCTTACATATGAAAATAAATCTAATTTTTTTATAATTTACTCATTCAAGTTTGACTGGTTCGTTCGATAATAATTTCATACTTATATAGTCTCTTGAAACAGTTAAATCTAATATCTACAGTAAGACCAAATAATTCATTTTAGCAGGATCATGAAGCTCTCGATATTAAAAATTATTAAATGCATTACATCAGTTCTATTTTTCATAGTCCCATTTCTAAGTTTTGCTCAACAGCTTGTGAAGCATGGATACTCTTCACCAATAGTGGGAGATACAATCAAATATAACGTCTGGCTACCTAAGGATTATAATTCCTTAGAAAAATATCCGTCCATTTTCATCAATAGTTATGGCGCTCTAAGTTCTAATGGGATGCTAGCTGCTGCATATATTAATAATTTTATGAATAATTTGCCAAAGGCTATTGTAATTGAAATCCTTTCTGGAGATATGCCAAATATGGGTTATAGTTATGAAAGCGGTATGGTAGATAGCATTGGTAAAAAATTTATCAGTTCACTCAAAACGGAGATTATACCACAGATAGAGCGGGATTACCACATCACAAAGTTTCGAGCCTTTATTGGCCAATCTTACAGTGCTAGTTATGCTAATTATCTATTTCAGCATGAGCCGGGACTTTTCAATGGTTATGTATTATTTACACCTGAGAAATTAGAAGAAAACCAGCCTCCTTTTGAGGTGAGCGAGCAATTAAGAAAATATTATAATTCACATCCGACCTTGTATTATATCGCGCCGGCGGGGAATGATATACCGAGGAGGATAGAATATGCGAAGGATATAGAAAAAAAATTAATGGGGCTTGATTCTAATACATTGCATTTCAAATATGAACTTTTTAAAGAGGCAGACCACAATTCAATCGTTTCATACGGACTTTTGCCTGCTATAAAGTATCTATTTAGTTTTTACGATTTCGAGGAAAAAAAACCTGGTTCCCTGGCTGATGCGTTTAAAATGCAGCAAAAACAATTAATATCCATTTATGGTCTTGAGTTACCAGTCAATTCACGATTTCAGTTCAAGTACATTAATGTTGCTGCTGAACGAAAGGATATTGAAGGAATGGATTTAGTGGCTACTTATTTTCAGGATGATAAGAAACGAGACAATGCCTTGATGTTATTTAATACAGCATACACATACTATGACAGTTTCAAAGATTATTCCAAGGCGGAAAAGTATTTCAGGATGTCAATAGAATCCGGTAAGAAATCTGGAAAAGCTTACACTTCTAACGGCTACTCTTGGCTTTCCACGATGTATATAGACGGCCTTAAAGATTTCGATAAGGCTTGGTCTGTCCTTGAAGAAGCATATGATTATACAAAGTCATCTATTTATAAATATAGATTGGGAGTGCTGGCGGTGAAATCTGGGAAAAATTTGGAACAAGGAATAAACAACTTAAATTTTTTCCTCCTAAATAAACCTACAACCTTTCCTGAGCGTTTAATGGCTAAAGAAGAAGCAGCTTATCTATTGCTTGCAAAATGTTATTATATGCAAAAGAATTACACGAAAGCAAAAGTTAATCTCGCACGGTGTTTAAAGCTTAATAGTAATTACGCTGCTGCTATATCTTGGAAGAATGAAGTTAAGTTATAGTATGTTTTCATAAGTTTTATTAATCGTTATTTAAACACTTTTCTCTATGCTTTAACTGGTGTCCATTAGTTATAGCGTAGAGGAAGATACATGGCATAGATACCCCAATACTAACGGCTTAGTATTGGTGCCGGCGTTAATAGTTCATTTAAATTAAACCAAATATATTGTGAAATCCTTTTTTGATAAATTACTTCTGTCGGCTGTTGCTTCAATTGCTATATCAGCTCATGTTTATGCCGCTAAGCCCGCATTTTATTTTCAGATAAAAGTATATCATTTCAAAACTGATACGCAGGAAAATAAAATTGATTTTTATTTAAAGAATGCATATCTGCAGGCATTGCACAGGGCAGGCATAAAGGATGTTGGCGTTTTTAGGCCGATTTTTCAGGATACGTCGGAAAAGCTTATTTATGTTTTTATACCGCTTAAAAAGCTGACTGATCTGGATAGAATTGACACAGAGATTGGTAAAAATAGCCAACATGCTGAGAGCGGAAAATCTTATTTGGATGCGGCATATGACCAAGCGCCGTATTCCCGTATAGAATCCATCTTACTCAAGGCTTTTTCTGCGATGCCGGAATATTCGCTGCCCAAACTGAATACACCCAAAAATGAGCGGGTTCATGAACTAAGAAGTTACGAAGCGGCAACCGAAAATCTGTCATTCAATAAAATTGAAATGTTTAACGATTATGAAGTTGAAATCTTTTCAAAGTTGAATTTTAATGCGGTTTTTTATGGGCAGGTTATTGCTGGCAGTAAAATGCCTAACTTAATGTATTTGACAACATTTAACAACAATGCTGATCGGGATAGTCATTGGGCGGCATTTGGTCCTGAATACAAAAAAATAAGTGGTCTGCCACAGTACCAGCATAATGTTTCTAAAAATGTGACCTTGTTTTTATATCCCGCGGAATATTCTGATTTTTAAATAGTCAAGTTGCTATAGGGGATTTTTTTTTAAGGTTGGACTAATATACGGATGGTATATCAGTATGTTAAACCATTCAAGTCTTTTGTGGTTTTACCGTCTATTTTGGTTTTTTCAAAAAAGGCCGTAATGCGTTTGGAAACTATTGTTAACGCTAGTTTTTAGCTAATCTCCAAAGTTTCTGATCCTTATCTTTTAAGCCGAGCTCCTATTAATTGATTTTGATTAAATGAATATACTCCAGCGTTGATTGGATGGATATTTAAAGTTTCATCAATCCATTTGTCAACAATTTGTGGAGAGAGATTATTGAAGTCCTTCGAGCGGATATCATCGTAGATTTTTTTTGCTTATGCTATTAATATCTGCCAGCTTTTTGTTCAATTAATATTTGATTCCTCAAACGGATCAAACTCGGCTTCAAGTCCTTCCTCCATAATTCGACCACTTTCATACCTATTGCCATCGGTATCGATTAAATATGGGAAGCAATAAAATCTGGTATTATTAATTTTAGGATCTGGAAACTGAAAGTCAATAACAGCTTCTTTTATAAAGTCTTTGTGAAATCCATTTGCTGTTAATTCTTTATAGATAATTTCCTTTAATTCTACCGCATTCAGTATCAACGGCCGTATATTTAATTTTTCCGGACTGAATATGGCTTTCATGACATCCAGTGAAACTTCTGCTAAGTGAAGGTGCTTCGCAGCGTTTAATAACCAGTCACCCATATAGCCACCTTTGTAATAACGTTCGGTTCCAAAGAAGCTCTTTGTTATGTTATGAGGGATTCCCTTTAAGTTTTTACGTTTTGGCATCAGTATGACTAAAGTATCAATAATAAATTAGGCATTCGTAAGGGTATTCGCGAATTTCAGATTGTGACCTAAAAGGAGCCCAGGCTGATACCTTTGTTCCCAAGTCTCTATAGATCGTTTTCCTCATTCGCGTAATTAGCTGCGATAATAGCCCAGAAAGTTTACTGTTAACAAACCATGCAATAACATATTATTGACTACATAAAGAAGAATAATTGCATTGGTCATTTTTTTTAAAAAAAATAGGGATTCCTTTAAAGAGGTGGTCTTATGTTGCTGTGTGCTGTTGATTTTTGTATTTAAATCAGCGAAAACATGAAACACCAAAACCAATACCAAATCCAAAGAAAGTTTACATTTCCAACATCTAAAAAATACGCACAGGAAATGCGCTTCAGGATTAGGGCCCTACTTCAGAAATTTCCCTATTCACGAAGTTCAACTTACGTCAAAAGCGCTCCAGCAAAACCTTCCGGAAGCAATTAGCAGAAGACTGATATGTAGGAGAGTTGTGATCACGCGGGTGTTCGGCAAGAAGTACGTTTGTCCACAAACGGTTCTTGCCACCCTTAAGGTTGGGACCATCCTCGGAACTCAGATGGCCAAAGGTTTTATCAGGAAATTATAAGCTATGGATTTAAAAGAACAGTTGGAGGATGTCCGTTTTACCCATCCCATCAGGACCAGGGTCACTGCAAAAACTTACAAGCGCCTGGAGCAGGTTTTGCAAAATAGTAATTGCCGTTCAATGGGTGAGGTGACCAGGAAAATCCTTTCCCGGGAAAAGATTTTGATGCTTAACCGGGATGTTTCAATGAACGGACCCATGGAAGAGCTGACCTTAATCCGAAAGGAACTTAAGTCCATTGGAATCAACATCAATCAACAGACCCGGCACTTCCATACGGCAGAGAATGAATCTCAGCGGGCGTTTTATTTTATGCGCACTACCGAACTGTATAAAAATGTTGGTCAAAAGGTCGACCATCTTTTGGCGCTGGTGGCTAAACTTTCATTGAAATGGTTACGCGGATCCTAAGCGGAAAAAGTATCCGTGGCCTGTTAATTTATAATGAACATAAGGTCGCTTCGGGAAATGCGGAACTGATCCTGGCCAACAGGTTTGGCGCTGAAATCACTGACCTGGAGCTGCGGGATAAGTTATCCAGGTTCGAGCAATTGACCATGCTTAACGGCAGGGCGAAAACCAATGCCATTCACGTGATACTCAATTTTGACCGCGAGGACAGGCTTTCAAAGGAAACTCTCCAGCGCATAGCAGTAGATTATATGGAACGGTTGGGTTTCGGCGAACAGCCGTTTCTGGTCTATATACACCATGATGCCAGTCATCCGCACATTCACATCGTGACAACCAATATCCAGGATGATGGGAACAGAATATCTATCCACAACATTGGAAGGGATAAGGATGAAAAGATCAGAGCAGCGATGCAGCAGGAATATGGTTTGGTTAAGGCAGAAAGTAAAACAAAAGATCCATTGATCAAGGGTATCGAAGTCGGCCCGGCAGCATACGGAAAGATGCCCACACGTCAGTCCATTTATAACATCGTAACTGCGGTGATGAGGGAATATAAATTTACCTCGCTAGCCGAGTACAACGCAGTATTAAGAGAATTCAATGTAATTGCAGACAGGGGAAACGCGGATTCCAGGATGTTTGAACGCCGTGGTTTGATCTATGCTGTATTGGATGGCATAGGAAAAAGGGTGGGGGTGCCCATCAAAGCCAGTTCGCTTGCCGGGAAACCTGTTTTATCAAAAGTGGAAGAAAAGTGTCGTTCGAATGTGATTAAGAAAAAGGAGCACATTGGTTCTTTAAAGGATATTATTGATAAGCGTTTTGACCTCGGTCAGGCGCTAAGCAAACAAGCATTCGTCGCTGCATTACGAAATCAAAACGTCGGTGTAATTTTTAGGCATAGTGATGCTGGTCAGGTTTACGGAATAACTTACGTGGACCACAATAGCCGATGTGTCTTCAACGGAAGCGATCTGGGAAAAGCTTACAGTGCCAAGGGAGTCCTGGAGCGGATTGATAAGGCTGATCTCTCTGAATCTAAGCAAAGCAATGATCAGAAGGATAAGTTGGTCCGGAGTAGATGGAGTAGTGAACCAGCACAAGATCTGGCTCAATCTGATTATGATAAAGGGTTATTAGGGACACTTTTGCAAAGGCCAGATTTCGATCCGGTTTCGGGATTAGTAAGCAGAAGGAAGAAGAAAAAGAAAAAAGGATCAGTACAGGAAAATGATCTTGGAAATCAAATAAGATAAGGATATGAATACCGGAGAAGACATTCAGGGTTTAAGAAAGATACTAGATATGAGCAGGTGGATTAGTATATTTCTGCTTTGCATGCATTTCTATATACGGCTTTATCAGTTATTTGCGGGAATAAATTTACGATCAGAGATAACCGATAGGATTTTAATGCAGCTTAGTAAGATTAGTCTGTTTGATGGATGGGTAATGGTTAAAACTGCGGTACTTGTTTTTCTTGCTATTTCCCTGCTTGGCGTCAAAGGCAAAAAGAATGAAACACTCGACAGCAAAAAAATTGTCATTTACGCTGTTGCTGGAACACTGCTTTTCTTTGGAAGTATCTTTTGTCTTTACCTGCCGTTCAGTTCAGGATGGACAGCTGCTGGATATATTGTCATTACATCAACAGGTTACCTGTTCATCCTGGCTGCTGGAACGTGGATTTCCAGACTGATTGAAGACAGCCTGACAAAGGATATTTTTAATTCAGAAAATGAAACGTTCCCACAGGAAGAACGATTGCTGGAAAATGAGTATTCTGTAAACCTGCCCGCGAAATATAACTTAAAAGGAGAAAAAAGAGATAGTTGGATAAACCTGATCAATCTTTTTCGGGGACTGCTCATTGCAGGGACGCCCGGCGCAGGGAAATCATACTTTGTGATCCGACACGTTATTGATCAGTTAATGGGGAAGGGGTTTAGCATGTTTATTTATGACTTTAAATACGACGACCTTTCGATTATTGCTTACAACTGTCTCCTGAAATACCATTCCCGGTATAAAATCAAGCCCAAGTTTTATGTCATCAATTTTGATGACCTCAATCGAACCCATAGGTGTAACCCCCTTGATCCCGCGGCGATGGAAGATATTAATGATGCTACCGAAGCCAGCCGTACCATCAATATAACGATCCTAGTTATGGATTTAATCTGGCTGACGTTTTGGATAAATTTAATATTAAAGAGTTGGAAAAACCAGAGCTCAGAGTAAGATTGGAGCAGTCGTTGAAAAATGGTGACAGGGCAGAAGCTACGGTAACTAAAGACGGCAAAAAAGTTCAGGTTCTCATCGAAGCTGAACCCCGTTACTCGCAAATTAATGTATTTAACACGCAGGGTAAAAGCGAAAAAAGAGAACAGTTTTTAAAAGAGCCTAGCAATTTTAAAGATGTATCGCAAAGCAAATCCAAAGAAAAAAATGTTTCTGCCGAGCAGGGATTGGGGATCTAAGGACAATTATTATCTTCGCTGATCGTTTAAAACGAAATTTTATTTATTTACAAGATTAATTTAGATCTGAATAGAAAACAATTATGGAAAAGTTTGAAAAATTAAAAGAAGTGGTCGCCCTAATAGAAGCGGATGCAACAAAATTTTATGATGGCGGAAATGCTGCTGCTGGTACTCGCGTTCGTAAAGCAATGCAAGACTTAAAGGTTCTTGCTCAGGAAATCAGAGCTGAGGTAACAGAAAAGAAAAATAGCTCAAAATAATCCTATCGCTGTTTTGGGTTTAGTAGTTTCGGCATTTGCTGGAACTACTAAATTTATATTTTAGAAAGACTTATGATCGACGTGTTAAAAGAACATGCCACTAAAAACTCCTGTTTAGCTAACAATCCAGCATAAAAAGCTGATTGCCTGGAGTTCAAATTAATTTCCAGTCTGCTATCTAAAGATGGGGATTTCACGAGTATTATCCCCTGATTCATATTAAGTGAGATTGTTTTTGAGGAGTGAGGCAATGACAAAAAATGGAACAATATTTTACCGAAATCATGTTTCATTTAACTAAATATCAAGCAATTTTGTTAAACCTCAATATATGTAGTGTTTGAGGTTACTTTACAAAATCAACTTTAAAATAGACTATATTCTATTAATAGCCCGCCTTATTAGATAACTTACCTTAGGATCGATTATTTCAAAAAATTTTGCATTAGTATTACTTAGAATTTCTTCCTCATTTATTAGTTCATACTGTATCATTTTTTTTATTTGACCTTCTGACTGACTGGCTGGCTGATTAAAGGTATCCGATAGGTTTCTTAGGGTGAATCGAGTGAGTTTGATTGCTAGTATTCTGTTTATCATTGATTTGATATCTTTGTTTTTTCCTGTTTTTGAGGGATAAAGCGAATCATAATCATAATTTGTACAAAAATTAATCATCCCCTTTGATATAGCGCCGCTTTCAAATTTTTGTGCGTTGGGATTTGAGTTTGCCTGCTCTTTATAAATCTCACCTAAAAGAGTTATCAAGTCTCGAGGCGATCGTCTACTCAGATTAATAATCTCATCAATATCACCCTGAAAATCAATTAAGTCCGATAATTTCTTTTTAACATTTATGGAGAAATGAGCAATCCTCTTGTTGATAAGTGGTTCCAAATCTCTTGGCTGCCAACTTACATCAACAGAGTCAAATTTGTCAAATCTTACAATTCCGCCTAATTCTGACTTTAGTTCAGACCAAAGGCTGAAACCTATCGCAAGTTTGGAATTCATTAGCAACTCGGTATCTGAAAGTATCTCTCTTGTAAATAGGCCAATTTTACTAATATCTTGATTCAATTCTTGGTACTCATCTATTTTGTCAAACAAAACAACCAGAGTTTTAAAATCCAGGGCTTCGAGTATTGAGAGAAGGTCATCTAAGATATGTTTGAGATTTTCTTTCGATATTTCCAAACTATCAATATCGATCTTTGAGAAGTCAGTCAAAGATATTGGCCCTAAATATTCGCGATATGTAGGCGGTGGTTCTATTTGATTAAGCCCTAGTGACTGGCTAATAATGTTAGACGTAATGCCCACAACAGCCGAAGTAATGCTATTTGCAGTCTTTAAAAAAAAGCTATTGTACAGCCGTACAAAAAAATTTTTTATCCTAATTTTTTTTACGTTATTATATACTTGAGAGTATTCATCGTTATTAATTGTTCTGAAAAAATGCTGAATCAAAAAAGCCAGTTTTTGCTTCTCAATGCGGCTTAATTTACTCACTAGGAATCGATTCTTAGTAAGAACTATACCTAATTTTGTAACAGCTTCTTTCAAAATGATTTTCAGAAATGCAGATTCATTGCGCTTTACTGGAATACTATCGAAGCGATCGATTTTAATGATAAATAAATCATCCTGAACAACCAGATCATCAAATAATTTATTAATAACAGCAGTTTTTCCATGTCCACGTTGACCTATAATAAAACTGCTGTCACCGTTAGACAGATCATTTAGAAGTGTTTTATAGTAATTAGGCTCGTAGAAGATTTTGTGAATGAAGTCTAACTCCTGCTCTGAGGATCTTTTAGAAAAAGGATTTTTCTTAAATCCTAAGTTTTTATCAATATTCAAGTTAACGTGATTTTGAGAGAAACGATTAATTTGCTAATATGAACATTCTGGCAGACTTAACAAAATTTCTAATCCATTAACCACAGTTTTTGCCTTAAGGATTTTATAATGTCCATATATTGAAATCTCAATATCAATCTCAAGTCCATTAACCATTATGAAAAACTCCCACTTTCCCGATTCTATTCCTTCAATCGCTTTTTCCTGCGAAACACGCCATCTAGTGCCGTTACCATTTAAGCCGCTAATAAATTCTAAGCGTTCGTTGGGATTAGTTCTATTCGATTTATCTATGCATTTAATTTCGTGTCTGCTCATGATTAATGAAATAAATTTCCTCTTCCGCCTAAAGTTAAATTATAAGGTGTAAATTTCAAAACACAATATATTATGAAATAATTATTATTCGGAATTGCCCTGTTTGAATGATTTCCGAAATAAGTTTATCCATATGTGTTTAAACTAGTAAGTCGTAAAAAAGTTTTAGAAGTCATATTGGAGATTTCAGGGATAGTAGTCACCTGATTCCGGCGCAAACTGTGTACCCAGCTTTTGTTTCCGGAGTCTGGGATTCGTGCACTGATGTGCGATCAAAGATATCAAAATCATTTTCAGTTCAAAGGTCCGGCAAACCACCAGCCCTTTGAGTCTCCAGGCGTTCTGAACAAGTTTCCAGTGCTGCTGACCGCCTGAACGCTCACCAGTGAGCTTTCAGTCATCACCACAGTTCCCTTAGAAAGCACAGTTATAATCTCGAAAATTTATTTTTGTTTTGAGGCGGTTTTAGACCGCAGGAAAGATTTTCATATAGTCGTTGATACCATGATCCAGCAGGGTCAATTTGAGGCTTAAAAAGGTTAAAATCAGTCGAATACACACTTTAGGGGCTGTTCAGTGCACATTTTGGAGTGAAATGAAGTGACCAGTTTCGCATGAAATCCGTGGCCACTTTTGGGATAATCCCCAAGCTGAACTAGATTTGATGAGAAACAACTGCGGATGAACAATTAAAATAAGTGAACTTATCCTCTCACAGTTTTGTTGGTGTAGTCATTTCGCTGCTTTTCAGCGGAAATCATTCCTAGGCTAAAAGTTTTTCTTACTGCAGTGTGTTCAGTCCCTTTACCTTCAAAAACTGTTTATGAAAATTATTAGCCGTATACCCGGAATCGTAACCTATTTCGGGTATCGTGATTTTACTCGAAAGTAGTAACCTATACGCATGACCTATCTTGATCTCGTTCAAAAAATCTACATACGTTTTCTTGGTTGATTTTTTAAACCAGTTGCAAAAAGCTGGCACGCTCATGCTGGAAATATCCTCCACTTCAGCCAGCGTGATACTTTCCCTCAAATTCGCCATCGTAAAATCAAAAACCAGTTTCACTTTATTCTGCTGTTTTGATCCTAAGCTTGACCTGAGACTACAAACACCTTGGGCGAATGATGGAAAACAGCTGTTGAAAAAAAGAAACGGGGAGCACCAAAGATGTTCCCCACTATAACCAACCAAACTGACGAATTCCGGAAACTACTCCGGAACCGATAATAAAACGCCCTTTTCTCCCGATTGTTTATTTTTTTCTTAATACTTCTTCATTAAGAAGAATATTACCTTCAATCTCATTTCCTAGCTTTGTAATATTTAGGAAATTCCTATTAGTCAAACGTGCTTAAATTAACGAGTTTTGCAGCTTATTACATTAGCGATTTAAAATCATGAGTGGTTAGATTTCTTACAACCAAACTTTCGCTGGGTAAAATTCTCCGATTGTTTATTTTATTTTACGGATTCCCGTAAATTTTTTTCATGGATAGATTCTATAATTGCTTATGAAATTGTTTAAATAAAATTCAGACCAAACATGAAAATAAATATTGTGGTATCTATAGATATTTACCTTAAGATGGGTTTTTGTATATACTTACTAATGAGTATTTGTTTGTTTTTTATCCGTAATTATAAATTAAGTTCTTTCATTTGCGAATAATGTGTGATGATTTAGATCATATTGGAAATAATAAATGGTAACTTCCAGATATAATTTATAATATCGCGACCTATTAAGATTTTGATGGTTATGGAAAAACAATTGACCCTAAGGATAGAAAACCTTACTGATGAACAAGTGTTGCGGGAATTTGTTAAACGATTCGATTGCGATGGTGCAATTCTGGTTTATAAATCTGATGACATGGAAGCTGGCTTTGGTCGTTGGAGTAATAAAAGCGGCCGCAAATGGGTAAATGGAATACTAAAGACGCTAAAGCAATAAACGAAAAAGATTATCATTTAAATTAACAAAAAAGCTCGAAATGAAAGATGGTGGAACTGGCAAAGCCAATTATACAAAAAGTTTAGCTGTAAAACCCAGCCTTAGCGGTGGAATCGGATCTGAAGATTGCAACATCGCTTTTACAACATATCTGCAAAAACTGCAACCGGCCTTGGCAGATTACAGAGTTGACGATGTGCTGATTGTGGATATAGATTCTTCCGGTAATGTGATAGCTTCAGGAAAGCATGGAATATGTGGAACTATTGCCGCACCAGAGACATTACAGCTTAAGCAATGCCTTGACCAAGGTAAGAAATACAAGTCAACGATCTTGGAAATTACCACGGTATCATGCAAAGTGCGTGTGAGACGACTGCTCTCATGATGAAAACTTTGGATATTATTGGAGGGACATATCTCGAGGAATGTGTTGATCCGGTTTACCGGGAACTTTATGGCTCTGGACTTCGCGCTGCGATAGCGCTAAGCAATTACTCTACAACAATAAATTTTCATACCGCGGTCGGATATGATTTTAAAGAATTGTTAAATTATAAATCGGACCTGTTCGGTTTTAAAAGTCATACCATAGATGTAACAGAAACAGTTCATTTTATCTACGAGCATCCTTTATGCAAGCCACAGCCTGTCAACGTGCCCAATGCAATTCGCTTAGTTGATCTTGGACACTTATCTAAGGTACTTTATTATGGCATGATCGATACGGACATAAAGGTGACTGCAGAAATGATGGTTTATGATCCTCAAAATCAAGTTCCTTTTGAACAATCAGGCGCAATAGCAAAGAATCTCGCGTTAATTCTCAATAAGTGGGAAGCATTGAGTTTTCTTGACCATCCGGAGGAAGATTTAGAAAAGGTTGGGAAGCTCTTAATGTCAAAAGAAAATGTATCGGTTGTAGTCATAAAAAACGGATCTGATGGAGCAATGCTATTCGAAGGTAACAAAGTCGAGAAAATACCTTTATACCGTACCCCCCAGGTCTGGCCAATAGGTAGTGGAGATATTTTTTCCGCAGTTTTTGCATTTCATTGGATGATCTTGGAACAATCCGCCTTTGAATCTGCAATAAAAGCATCTGCGAGTGTGGCACAGTTTTGTGATACTAAGCAACTGCAGTTTGATAGCACGAAAACATATCCCGAGCAGGTCATTAAATCTAAACAAAAGAAAATATATCTTGCCGCGCCATTTTTTACCACTGGCGAGCGGATGTTCCTCAATGAGGTGAGATATTTATTGCAGCAGTTTGGAAATGAGGTTTTTTCACCATTTCATGATGTTGGGACTATCGATGGTGATGCCACAAATGTTGAGATTTCAACTGTTGTTCAGTCTGATCTTACTGGAATCGACCAATCGGACCTAGTACTGGCCATATATTCAGGCACTGATCCAGGAACTGTATTTGAAGTAGGTTATGCAAGGGCAAAAGGCATTCCGGTGGTTGCTTTATGTGAAAACGTGAAAGAGGAAGATCTATTCATGCTATCAGGATCGGGATGCGAAATCACACAAGATCTTTCATCTGCGATATACAAAGCATCATGGTAGAAAGAAGAGCCCTTGTTATTGTCGGTTTGGGCTATGGTGATGAGGGCAAGGGGCTTGCTACAGATTTCTTTTGCTTGAACCATCCTGAATCGATCGTGATCCGGTTCAATGGTGGGCAGCAAGCTGGACACTGCGTGATTAACAAAGAAGGTGAAAAACATATCTTCTCCAATTTAGGTTCCGGAACCTTCAGGGGAATTCCAACTTTCTGGTCTAAATACTGTACGTTCTCACCATTGTTATTTGTTGAAGAATGTCAGAAGTTAAATAAGTCTTTCAAATTCTATATTGATCCAAATTGTCCAATAACAACTCATTATGATATCCTTTTTAATAGAGCTTCTGAAATTACGCTAGGAAAGGCACGAAAGGGAAGTTGCGGAGTTGGCTTTAGTACTACCATTGAGCGTGAGCAGTCCGGGCTGAGTCTTTTGTTGTCAGATTTGTTTGATAACCAGGTATTGGTTGAGAAATTAACACAAATCAAAAAATACTACAGACATAAAATAAATCTAGATACCGCATTTGATTTTGATTCAATGGATCATGATTATGAGGACACTCTGTTTCTTAACAGTATTTTAGATATTCAAAAATTTCTTTATAGCAATGCGGTACAGATGATCTGTGAATCGGATCTTTTTAAAACAATGGTTTCGAAGACGCTAATTTTTGAAGGGTCTCAGGGCATTTTACTAGATCAGCATTTTGGGAAATGGCCGCATGTTACCATGAGCAATACTTCAAGTCAAAATGCCATGGAAATGATATCGAGATATTGCTCGGGTTATACCACTGAAGTTGTTTACATAACTCGCGCATATCGAACACGTCATGGGTCAGGGCCATTTCCCGAGCAGCATAAAGATTTTAGATTGCTTGAACAAAATATTGATGAAACCAATGAGACTAACTGCTATCAGGGAGCGCTAAGGTTCGATTTTCTCGATCTAGATGTACTTAATGATGCGGTTGCATTTGATGAACAGTTCTCTGCAGGATTAGGGAAAAATTTGTTGGTAACCTGTATGGATCATTTAGAAGATGATAAGATTAGAGCTTTCACAAATAAAGATCTTTGTAGTTTCCAATATACTGAGATTTGGAAATACCTCAATTTTCCTATTAAAAAACTAATCTTTAGCTTCGGGAACTGCGCAGAATCCCTCTTTGATGCAAAAAAAAATCATGAGATCGGGACTAATGTTTATATCTCAAGTAATTAACAACTATATATTGACCGAGGCTGAGAAATAAAACCTCAAATTCAACAAAAAAGGCTCATAAAATCATTTTATGACCATATAAGCTTTTAGGACATGATGAGTTAATTTTATTTTTTTTCCAGTACAATTACTATGAGGGTATTTCTGCTGGAACTAGCATAGCTAAACCTTTGTCCGCGTTTATAATCGGCTTTCGAATTTAGCTTTTGTTTGTCTTGACGACAGCGAAGTTATCGCTTTTTCCATAAGCTTAAAGTGTCCATTAAAATTCTAGTTAATGAAATCACTATTGCAAGATTTTTTGCGTTATTGATTCTGAACCAAATTAAGGATATTTTTGAAGTATACAAAAATTGAACTGCAAAACGTCCTGGCTTTTTTTAGTTTAAATTCATCACATTTAATATATGCAAGCCCTAGATAACATGGACCACAACAATAGACTCAACTTACCACTGCCTTCGGCAAACCCAAACGAAGACCTAGAAACTATTTCAGTGCGGAAGTTTGAGTTTTTGTTCGATACAATGCTTTTCCAGCTCAGACCAGAAAACATCCGAGATAAGGGGGTTGATTTTTTTATCGAGCTCAAAAATCAAAATGTTTATACCAATATTAGATTTGCTGTGCAATTGAAATCCACAAAGTCTATGGAGAAACATAGCGACGGATCGATAAGATATCCTATAGATGTGAGCAATATCAACTACCTGAATAGACTTAATATTCCGGCCTATTATGTAATTTATGATCACAGGGAAGATGTATTTTATTATCAGAAAGCGTCCTCTGCTTTTCAAGCAATGGTAGACAAATATTCGGGGGGAAAATTCCCTAAAACCTATATTGTCAGTTTTCCTACCGAGCTTACCCCGGAAAAAATTAGTGCTATCTATGAGGAAGTGCTACAAAGTGGCGAATTATATAGGCAGGTAACCAGCCATCTTGAACGAGCAGAACAGGCTTCCAAACCTTCTGCCATACTGATCGATGCAGAGCAAAAGGTCTATAGTATAGAAGAAAATATCACATATATCGAACGTTTTGGTTTTGCACTGCTAAATAACAGAGATGCCCAGCATATTGTTGAAATGGAACAGCGCAGCTGTCCAAGGGGCGAGGTCTCAGCGCGGTTTAATCTAATTTGCGGCATGGCTTATTATTCCAGAGGAAAAGTTCCCCGGGCACTCGAATTTCTCCGGCTTGCAGAAAACGGCACCGAAGGGTTTGACGGCCAGGTGAAAGCAATGCTGTCCCATACGATTTTACGTGCGAAATATGATCTTGGTATTTTAATTAAAGAAGATTTTGAAAGGGAGACAGGTGAAGTATTGAAAGGTGAAGATATAGGTTCCTTTTTGGAAATGGAAAGGGCTTGGAAAGAACTGGGCAGCAGAGCAGACTACGTGCCTGAAAAATTTCCGGCTTTCTGCAGGGAAATATTTAGGCTCATCGCATCTGAAAATTCCAATCCAAGAGCAAGGGCGATGGGGTATTCTAGAATCCTGCGTGCGGAAAAGCTGATTTTGATGAACGAACTAGGTAAAAACCTGTTTTCGGTAGTAGGAACCGGCAATAGCAATGCATGGCAGCAGGTGATGAATGAATTCGTCCCATTAGAAAGAGGCTTTCACTCTCGACTCGAGGCGCTGAGTAAATACATCGAAAAACTGGAAGATGTTAGGGATCACGCCAATCTGACCAGAATAGTCATCGAATGGTCGTATGATAAATGCTTTCTCATTAATTTTTATGGTAACTGGGATTTTTCAAAGTGCTCCTATTCGGGCGAAATTTCTCCAGAACTGACAAAGAGGTTTGAACATCATTTGAGTTATCTAGAAAAAACTACCAAAATGTTCACGGAATGCGACGATCAAGAAAGTGCCGGGCATAATATGTTGCTACAATATAATATTCTGCATTTTTTGGGTGATGAGCGTAGAACGGATACTGCCGATCAGCTTACAGAATTGCTCAAGCGCAATGATTTTGCCAATCTCAAGTTTATTTTTTCGATGATGCAGAAAGGTGGCACGGACCACGAAAGGTATGAGAAAGATGCAACACTTAGGCTACGCAGTTTGCTCGAAATATCGAAGAAAGAAGGTATCGCCCGCTATTTGTTTACAAAAGATGGTCTTCAGCTTTTCCCTGGAGGGTCTAATGTCAACTGGTCAATTAAAGAGTTTGTACCATTTGATTTTCCAAATGAACCTTAGTACATATTTTTGAGAAGTTAGCCACCTATAACCGCATTTATGCTGAACGCTTGTTCAAAATTTTATTTTTTTGGAAGAAAGCATACATACAAAGATTACGAATGTTATTTAAAAAATGACCAGGCCAAACTGAATATATTTGAGGCAGTATTTAAATACCATCAAGACTGGAAGGTAAAAAACGGGTGCAATTTGGAAATTTTATTAATCAACATTGATTTTCTTTTTCGATTAAGATTTTCTGAGCTGGTCAAAATGAGTTTTGTTTGATTTTGATGTTACGAAATTGGAGATTAAAGTTTCATGTGGAGTGGTATATCCTGAAAGGTCTTGTCAAAAAGTGACCAATGATTCCGGGATAAAAAGGACTAGTTGGTTTTTTAGGAGAGAGGGATTTTGTCTATACCTATCCAGGCTTTTTCACGTAAGGTATGGCAGTAAATGATATCGTATATTGGACGATTTGGTACTGATCGAGATCAGTTGTAAAAAGTTTATGTTTTTAAGGGATCGTTTTGAAGAAGTTCTGCTGCTGGTTGAAAAGATCAGGGATTATTATAACGTGTTGAGGCTTACGCAAGCTTCGGGCCTTTTGACGCTAAAGCATGGGAGTGCTTCAAAAAATTTAGTACCCATAACAAAGGGCTATTTAGGGTGACCGAGAAGGGATATTGCCAGTTGTCTAGGGATCAAGAATGATAGTTTGAGTAGGTTTGGGGTAGTGGATACAGTTAAATTAAGAGGGTATACAGAGCATGACCCCGCATTGGATTATTACTTCAGATGGTTCTAAAATATATAAAACGGGATACAGGGACCTATTACAAGATTTTTATACTTTCGTATAAACAAATATTTCCGATAGCATAGCTGTCAATTAGAAAGAAAACAAAAGATTTTATTGATCATGAACGAAGAAATTAACGCTCCCGCCTCCCAAAACAGATTTAAAACAACCAACCAGTTACTAGCGACGCTTACGGTATGCTGTTCAATTGCTGCCATTGTAAACCTCTATCTTGATAAAGGATTTATTTTGGATGTTCCCTTGAGGATTCTCGGGATTTTTTCCTATTTCGCCTACGCTTATTTGGTGAGTCGGGTTTGCAGACATCTTTCTTTCTTTTCTGACCGTAAAATACCTTTCTGGCTACCTGTTTTGATACTCACCAACCCAGTCGTTGAAAATTTTACGTATTTCCTTTCAATCAGATACATTTCCCCTGAAGTTTTCATTCCCATTATCAGTATGGTTTCGATGATGGCCGAACTATATGTGGTATATGTTGTTATACAGGTTTTTAACAGCGTAAATTTCGACAATAACACTACGAGACGACAATCGGGTGCACCGCCTATACGTGATATGGTACCCGCTGCAGCGAATACAGGGGCTGTTCCGGCAGAGCAAAACTTGCTGGGTACTGGAAACAGTATACTGGATAAGGTGATAAGAGTGATTATAGAAAGGGTTAATGCGTCGAAAAGTACGATTAATATTACCTTTTATACCATCTTGATTATTGTTGTTTTCGGTGTATCGTTTTCAGTAGGTACAGTAGCGCTTAACGAACTGAGTAGGATACGCGAGCTGGAATCCACAAGAATCGATATGTTAAAGATCAGTAATAAATTAACTACTATAGCAGGAAATGACACCACAAAATTAGCGGATTTGAAAAGAGAGATTCAGGATCTTGTCTCCCAGAAATATGGTAACCAAAACTCATATGAGAAAACCCTAACTAATATTGAAAAACAGACGAGTGTAAGTTGGCCGGATATTGCCATGCGGGTTACTATTGCCGCGCTGACTTTGTTTTTGGTGCAGATATTTTTCAATATATATAAATACAATCAACAACAGGTCGCTGCCCTGTTGACAAAAGCGGAAACACTTGAGCTTTACAAGGCGGATGGAGCCAATCAGGCGGAACTGAGAAAATGCCTGCTCGATAAACTAGAGAACAATCCGGGCTTTGATAAAAACCCAACCAGCCCGTCTGAACAGATTATTAACCTGTTTGGGAAAGCCAAGGATTGATTTGATCTGAAATGTGAAGGGACATCTGTGTGGGATAACTTTGATTTAAGCTTGGGTACAAAAATAACGGATGCATTATATTTTAAATGATGCGGGGATGGTCTAGGGCTTAGGCAGATGAAGGTACATCCCGTTTTTTTAAGGGTAGAATGATATCTTTTTTCTGTTGTTTGCTAATTGTAATAATTATAATCAATTCAATTGTTTACAGTTTTTAAAAATTCATTTCTTAGTTTACTTATCCTCAATACCCTGTAGAAGGTTGGTAAGGGCATCATAGGTTGTAATGTATGAAAGCCCGCTATGTGCCATTATTCTGGCTAGCAAGCTATTCTCTTCATCAGAAAGCTCCTCCCGGAGAATATCGCACGTGCGTTGAAGGGCTATCTTGTTTTCCTGGATCAATTCCTTGATATCGCGCCCGAGAATACGTGCGCTTGCATTGATTAGTTTAAAATCTTCAGCAGCTACAATGTCATCATGTTGTTCGTACAGCTCATCCTCCTTTACGTCAACATAATGGTTGATGATAAAACCAATATCCATCCCATCTTTATTGCTTTCGTGTTTCCGGTCTTTCCAAGCGAATATTTTCATCATTGCGATACCGGGAAGGGATGCGACTTTAAAGCTCAGGGAATTATCTTTGGTTGCAACCGTTATACACTGTTCATTTATTTCCATAAAGCCTGCAACATTTATAGAGCCCAGCGCCGGTGGTGGCCAGGTGTATTCTCCGTCAGGATCCTGGATTTTTTCGAACGGAACAATATCGACTTCGATTCCTCCCTGGTAGATGATCCGATGTACGGGGTCTGTATTTGTTCTCTTGAAATCCCGGGAGGAAAATAGTGTATTCATAACCTCATCAAGACCGGACGCGGATGGGGAAAGGAGGTATGCCGATCTGCATAAGGAGACGCCAGGCTGGCCTGCTTATATCCGGGACCTCTTCGAAAGACTTAACAGTGAATAGGTGAAGTTGGAAAGATGAGGGGATTTGAAGACTGAGTTACACCAGAACACGATATAAAGTGCGCTATTAGGGAAAACGATTACTCAAATGTCGAGTATACCTAAGGATTTTCCGCGTCATTGTCAAAATCCAAAAAAAATTGCATGTTTATTTTTGGAACTCCTCCGAGTTGATTATTGAGATATTCCTTATCTATTAGCGCATCGGCCCGTACATGTGGTTTCCCCTCGTATATACTCTCAATTGAAGATTCTCCGTATTCGTTTTTGTTGATCAGGATTTGCTGGTCCCTTCTCAGTTTTTTGAACAGATGTGTATCATGGCTGGAGAAAATGGCCTGTCCATTATTGAAATTATATTTGGGTGAATTTACGATTTCGATAATCAGTTGTACCAGGTGCGTATGCAGGCGGGAGTCGAGCTCATCAATCCAGATTATGGAACCATCCCTTAGCGCCTTTACCAGAGGACCTAGTATGGATATGAATTTCTGGGCTCCTGCCGACTCATTCGCCCTTATGTCGAAGTAGATAATTCTAGAAGAGGCATAGTTCTTTGTATACTGATGGTGTTTTGTTCTGATTATAAATTGATCAGGCTGGTCTTCATAAAGGGCGTGAAGTAGTAGCGCATTCTGCTTTTGCTTTTCGATACGTTTTTCTAATTCCTGCTCAATCGTTAAAAAACCGAGATCTGAGGCTTTGATAATTTCATATATCAAGGGTTTGTATTCCGGGTCGTTAAACAGCTCAGCAGTCAGGTTTAGGTTTTCCTCGATATGCTGGTCGGTATACACCCTGATTTTATCGAACCATGTAGCAATCTTCACAGCTGTTTCGACATTGAACTTTAAAAGTACCGATAGAAAGAGAATTTTTGGCTTAGCTACTTTTTGCAGGAACTTTATTTCTCCTTTTGTCTGTACCTCTAGATGCTTGCCTATCATAAAATCTTCATCATGCCTTAAAAAAAGCATTTCCTCTTTTCTTTTTGAGATGCTAAACAGGCTCTCTTTAAAAATTTTCTCCTTGTCAAAAATCAGGCTGTACCGGAAGTAAGTGTGGTCTATAATAAACGAGGCTTCAAATTCTGTTGGCTGGTCAACCGTTTCCTCATTTAAGATGAAGGAATGTGCCGGCAGTCCGCTTTCAAAAAAGGTTTCGTCGAAACTGTATTTAATGAGTTGCTTGAGGATATAAAAGCCTTTGAAGAAGTTGGATTTTCCCGCGGAATTTGCTCCAAAAACCACTGCATTTCGGACTAACTTCAGGTCTTGTGTTCCTAATTTGGTATTAATCAGGCTCTTGGAGTGCTCACGGATTGACCCCGCTTCCATGTCTAAATAGGCAGAATTCTTGAAAGATAAGAAGTTTTTGACGGTAAACTTTATTAACATTCCTATATGCTGGCTTTTTCCGTAACTAATATACCTAATTGTAGCGTATTTGGAGCGATATTTTCTTAAAAAAATGTGTTAATAAGTTTTTAATATAAAAAATGAAGATTTCTGTAGAAATCCCGTAGTTTTAAGTGTTTCTTATTTTGTAATTCCTGTATTAGTTCTCATGCAGGAATTTGTAAAAGTGTTTAAATAGGAAGTCCACTTTGGACTGCAATCCAAAATGGACTCAAAGTGTATCAAGCAATCAGGCCGCGCAAACGGTGATATACTTGAGGGTATCCTTCATCTTTTAAGACATTCAAAACTATAAAAAGTTTTATCATTTCAATTCAGAAATTGAAATATCTGCCTTAAAGTTACATCCCTTCCTCTATCTGATGCCGGCTATGGGACGCTACCGTTGAAGCGGCCCTAACTTAAATTTATTAAATATGGCAACAAATCCGCCAAAAGAGGGGCACAGGAATGGTGCTGTCCGCCAAAGAAGTCAAACCTATAATCCGGTAACCGACAATTGGGTTAAAAAGGATTCCAGTAATGGGAGATTCATGGATGTTAAACAAGATGGGACGCCTTTTAAAGGTGTCAGAAAGGAGAAAAAGTAATTATGGCAGTTTATTTAGTTACCTATGATTTGAATGAGCAGGATAAGAATTATCCGGGGGTAATCGCTAAACTTAAGACGTCAACCAATTGGTGCAAACCTTTGCTTTCTACATGGCTTATTTCGACAAACGAAACTGCAAATGCTTTATCAGCCCGTGTAAAAAATAAAATGGATACCAATGATTATTTGCTTGTTATTGAAGTCCGAGCCAATTATCAGGGATGGCTCCATAATAGTCATTGGGACTGGATCAGAACTCATTTAGGATAGTTATGGAAGTCAAACGTCTTAGAAAACAGATACCGCCGGGAACTGCAAGGAAACTCTGGGTACAGTCCGGTGGTCGTTGCCAGTACCGCGGCTGCAATAGCCCATTATGGCAGGATGAGCTCATGTCGAAAGACATGAATAAGGCCTATATTTCCCACATCATAGCCGCGAGTCCTAAAGGGCCTCGCGGACATGAGGAAAAATCAATCGTCCTTGAACTTGCCTACGATAACCTGATGCTGCTGTGCGATGAATGCCACAACCGTATTGATGAGGCTGATCAGGAATATCACACCGTGGAAATGCTCACTGCAATGAAACAGGAACATGAAACCAGGATTAACATCGTTACGGGAATTATGGAGGCCGAGAGGAGCCTGGTTGTCAGTTATTTGGCCAGAATAGGAGGCTTTTATCCTTCTCTGAAAAAAAACGTAGCATTTCAGACCATTATTCCCGGCCGTTTTCCCTACAGGGGTTATTTCATTGAAGGGGGCACCAGGAACAGTCCGATTGTAGATCATGAGCATATTTATTGGGAAACTGAAACAATAGCATTGGAGCGCTGGTTCAGCAATGATGTGCTACCTCATTTAGATGGAGGTAGCTGCAACCACCTGTCTGTTTTTGCTTTAGCTCCGCAGCCATTGCTAATAAAACTTGGAGCGCTGTTGTCAGAGTTAAGGCCTGTAGATATCTATCAGTATTTCAGAAGTCCCGGGGACTCCTGGCAGTGGCAGCAAGATTCGAGTGATTTAAGTATCCAGTTCGTAAGTCCCGAAAATCTTGATGGCCACCCGGTATTGAAAATTGAGCTGAGTGCACCTGTTCATGATAGCCGGGTCACCAGTGTTTTTGATGGTACAGATCTTTCAATTTATACTTTGCGCATTGCAGAACCAAGGCGGGATTTTATCAAATCCAAATACCACCTCGAAGAGCTAAAGCGCGCTTTCAGATCGGCTTATGATCAGATCAATTCAAACCACCCGGCAGAAAAGACTATACATGTCTTTCCGGTTATGCCGAATGCTGCTGCCGTGGAGTTTGGGAGAGTGAGGATGCCTAAGGCCGATAAAGGTCTGCTGATTTACGATCAGAGCAACAAACAAAATTCATTTATTAAAACACTAACCATCTCCTGATTATGATAAAGTTGTCTTTTGAAGAGAAAAAATATTTTGGCAATATATTAGAACAGCTTGCCAGATCAATCGACCTCACCGACGCGCAGTACGAAGAGGCGATAAGTAAGTATGATGCCGTTGGAGGCTTCCTGTCAGGATCGTACTGCAGCCTGGCAGGTTATAATCCTAAAATTGTCCCGCAGGGCTCCATGCGTATCGGTACGGTAACCCGTCCCGTGCAGGACGAGTGTGAATTTGATATGGATGCGAATTGCCGCCTGGATATTGCTACGCCGGTATCGCAATATAGATTGAAGCAGTTGATCGGTGACTGCTTTAAGTCCAGTAAGACCTACGAGCGCATGTTATTGGAAAAGCGCCGTTGCTGGCGCCTGAAGTATGCTGCTGTTTCCAGGTTCCATTTCGATATAGTACCGGCCATTGCGGATGATTTTAACTGGCTGCTCATGCTTGGTGTTCCTTTGAAATATGCCCAGCACGCGGTTCTGATAACAGATACCGAACATCCCAGTTACCACTATTCTTCTTCTGATCTTCCCAGAAGCAATCCTGAGGGATACGCGTTATGGTTTTTGGATGTGATGAAAATACAGGCCGATGCCATCAGGCTCCGCCTGGCTGCAGAACTTAAAATGAGCGTACAGGAAGTGCCGGATTTTAAGGTACGGACGCCGCTTCAACAGGCTGTGCAGTTAATGAAGAGACATCGGGATCTGATGTATGGAGATAATGATCTTAAGCCTATTTCAATTATCATCACTACGCTGGCTGCGATGTCCTATCAGCAGGTGATGACGGAGCACCACGGGGGACTATTTTACGATATTTTAATTGATATCGTGGAACGTATGGCAAGTTATATCAAAATCGTCAATGGTAGGGCCTGGATAGCGAATCCCGTAAATCCAAATGAAAACTTTGCTGATAAGTGGCATGGAGATGCTCGATTAGCGCATGAGTTTAATAGATGGCATCGCGCCATGCTTTCAGTCCTGACTACCGAAAAGGTAAAAAGCGATCAGGAGGACCTTCAGGAAGAGATTAAGCTATCTTTTGGAACGAGGTCAGTCAATGAGGTATTTAGTGCTGAGAAAAACAGGTTGTCTGTTTTAAGGGCTGCAGCAGGGCTGGTGTCCAGTAGTGCAGCTTTTACAACCTCTTCCGGAAGTATAACACCGGTGACGGGCGCGGTAAAAAATGCTGCCCATAGTTTTCATTTTGGAACCGGGATCCATATTCCCAGGAGCGGCTCTTATAAATATGCTTACCTGACCCATCAGAAAAAACTGATCGAAAGCCATTTTGATTTCTTGAAATGTTCAGTCGAAAATAGGGTATTGAAGTGTACCGGTTATGTTAAGCCAGATGGCTGTAACCAGGCATACAAGGTCCTCATAGAGCATGTAGTGGGAAAAGAACCTAAAACGACTATCCTGGAACCCAGTATAGCGCCTTCTGCAAAAATCCACATGTATGCTGACCGCAGCCTTTGTCTTTCCTATCCCAAAGATACCAAATGGACGGAAAAAACAAAGATTTATGAAAATACGATACCGTGGCTGATTGAATGGATTTTATTTTATGAGCTTTATCTGGTTAATGGGAATATCTGGGAAGGACCTGAATCGCCTGAACACCTTACTCCGGCATCGATGAATTATAACGAAGATAATCACTAATGATGCTTTCTAAGCTGATTTTTTGTATCTATCTGTGACGGGAATGTTGTGGAACCAGGTAGTAATGTATCCCCTAATACAAATAAGAAAGGCCCTGCTAATGAGCCTTAAATATTCTGTTTAGCGTTTCTTGATCTATTGCCGAAGACCGGTCTCTTCAATAGAAGCCTGTGATTGTGCTGGCTTTTGTGCCCGTGTATTCATCACCTGAATGGAGATTTCGCTGGGGTGATCAACTCATTTCGGAATTTAAGGTCAGTCTGTTTCGGTCTAAACTCACAAGTTTAACAAATTGATAATTAATATGCTACAAATGAATTAAGTGCTTTCTTGGACAGGTTAATCCTCTACAGAAATACCTGGTCAATGAAGGCGAAATCTCCAGTCAATGGTTTGCATTTGTCAACTAATATTTCATAATTGAAAAAAGTGTTATAGTCTTTATAAACTACAGACATTGAGAGTAAAAATTTGTCTAAAACGTACTGACCTGGTTTATTTTTACCCCAAAAAGTTTGGGTCAAATTTAAACACAAACATTTTCTTTTTTTTAATTAGCAGCGAGACCACCATCACTCATCGGGATTTGGCTTCGCAACAATTCACGCTCAACATGGAACACATCATCAGTTCAGATACTTACCCCAGCCAGGACATCCTCGGCAGAAACACCTTCGCCAAACAGATTGTCAACAGTTTAACCCTCTTCTTTGGCCACCACAAAGAAAGTCTGGTCGTGGGCATCAGCGGCAAATGGGGATCCGGAAAATCCACACTGCTGGATTATGTCACCCAGCATTTGAAACATTACCATCAAAGCCAACAGGACAATTATAAAATACTCAGCTTTAACAGCTGGGGGCATACCGCAGGCGATGACCTGGAGCGAAGTTTCCTAGAAAAAGTCGTTGGAACCCTATCTGAAATCAACTGGAAAGACAAGGCTGTAAAAGTCACAGCAAATTCAAAAAATACCTGGAATACCTGGACTATGTAAAATTTGCTGGCCATTTTCACCCCGCACTCAAAAGCATGCTCGACGGGGTAGAAGAGTACCGTAAAAGAGTGGATGTGGTATCCCTTGAGGAAGTCCGGTCGGAAGCCAATACCCTGCTGGAAAATAATGGCATCAGGCTTTACATCCTTATTGATGACCTTGACCGGCTGACCCCGACTGAGATTACCACCCTGTTCCAGATACTCAAAGTTAACCTAAACCTGTCCAATACCATCTTCCTTATGGCCTATGACAAGCAGGTCATCATCCAAGCCCTAGAAAAAGAATACGGCGTGAACGGCGAGCAGTACCTAGAAAAAATCATTCAGGTGGACTTCCATATCCCGCAAATCTCAGAAGCGCAGATGGAGCAACTTTTTTTTGACAGAATGCGAACACTGCTCAGCAGAATCAGCTGCCCATTCAATGCCACAGCTTTCCGTTCGGTCTGGAAAATCCATGGTCTCAAGGAATTCTTCAAATCCGTCCGGGATCTGAACCGGTATTTCAATAACCTGATCTTTAGCCTGCCTAATATCGCATGGGAGGTCAACCAATTTGATTTCCTGGTGCTCGAAGCCATTAAAACCTTCGATGCCGAAACCTATCACCGGATGTACAGCAACATCATCGAAATCAACCGCAAAGGCATCTGGGAAAGCATCTCTTTGGATAAAGCTTTTATTTCCCAGTAAAAAAATGAAACCACCAGGGCATTGCTCGATTGTCTGTTCACCAGGCAACATAGTGATGATGGTAACGACAATATCAAACGCCTTCATGACCAAGAATACTTCGAGCGCTTTTTTGCCGTTACAGTACCGCCAAAAGTCAATATTTATGATCAGCTCGAACATTTCTTTTTAAAAGACACCAATAAGGCTGTTTTGCTGGCCAGTGCAATGAGCAACGGAAAAATGCCCGAGCTGCTGGGACGCCTGAGCGATGAAAACCTTTCCTCATCCTACGCACTTGACAGCCTGAATATATTTACAGCTTACATTGATTTTTTTAGCTCGAGGGAAGAACCAGCCAACATGGAAGAAAGCTTATTGCGTATTAAGGCATATTTTAATCTGGTGAGATTATTCAAAGACCAACACCGGGCTACCATTGCAGCTCTGGACAGGCTAAAACTCGAAAGGGACAAAACCGACAGGACCGCTTTTTTATTTCTTCATCTGCTGGTCAGGAAATTTGCCTCACTCAACTTGCCACAGGAAGTGGAGCGCTATATCCACCTGCACGCAGGCCGCCTCAATGAAAACTTACTGGTTTACCCAGAAGGACACAACATCGCACAATTTTATACCATTTCCGACGGTTCGCCAAATTGGATCGATAATTTGTTTCTGATCGGGCTGATGGAAGACGACAGGGCGACATATCTGAACGAAATGACTGGCCGGATGTCTCCTAAACTCATTTGGTTATTGTATTCAATAATCTTTTTGTGTTCAGAAACGGAAAACCCGACGGCGTGATCAAATCTCATCTGGACTTATTCTTCCCGCACGAAGTTTTGAAAGAGGTATTTCGCATGATCCGTGACATCAAACCAGGACAGCTTCTGGAAGCACAGCACAAAGATTTAGGTTACTTTGAATTTTGTATACAACAAGAACGTTTTGCTAAAATTAATACAGAGTAGTAGATTAAAACCGTTTTATCTGGTAGCATCGCGGCAATCGTAAGTTATTTCTCTTTGGCTATAGCCATGGTTTGTTTGCGCAAACAGATTGACACCCGAACTTAATAGGACTGATAGAATGATTTTTCTCATTTTCAGCATATCGTTAAGCAAAAATTCTATCAAACTTTAGGTAATATGCGGATTTCAACGTGATAGACCGAGAGATTCCATACAGGATGAATCATTATCGGAAAAATTAATGTAACCACTACTATCTAGTTTGTCGGTTGTTGAAGATGTTAATTTTCATTAAACGACAATGGCTTTTAAATTTCTAAAATACAGGTTCGTATCTAACAAAATTTACATGCCAATTTTCATCGAATCATTTAAAAAAAATGTACACGGAAAAATGGTACAAATATGTATGAGATTTTATGATTTTTAAGTTGTTGATTTTAAGACATTTAAATATTTATAAAAGCCCTAAACATTCATATTTTTGCTTTTTTTTACCGCTATTTTCAAGCGCAATAATTCAATGTGTCTGATTATCAATTAGTTGAGGTGGTTTTTGATGTTTCGTATTTGGTCATAAAATTTGTCAAATTACTGATTAACAATATGTTGCGATTACTGTATTGGAAAGTAATGGCGCATAGTAAGGCTAACTTGTAAGTAAAAAATTGCCTCATTATCATCAAGTACCAATGTAAGACTTATAAACTATTTGCAAGTCCTTAGCAAGCATTTTAAACACTTGAATCTGCGTTGCTATCTTCTTCATTTCATAAAGCTATTTTTAAGCCTGATCTCCAGGTATTCAATGCCATCAGTTTAACTGGTTGATATTTTGTACTTTCACGCCTGGCATGTGTTCAAAGATGTCTTGCATATATTTCCGGTGATTGGCGCCCGCGATGACCACCACTTTTCTGGCGCCTGCCGCTTTGGCCCGATGGATGACATTGTTGCACATGCCCTGGTTTCTTATGATCCACCAGTGTATTTTCGAAAGCATTTCTACTTTAGGGAAATTTTTCATGTCGTACATTTCCGGTAAATAGAAATCGCCTGATGCCGATATTATTGAAGCTTCGGGCGTATTGAGCCACTCGGTTACTTTTGATGAAGATTTCTCGACTTCATCATAACGTTTGAAACCATCGTTAATGGATTTGAAATGGCTATTCAATTTGCTCTGAAATACTTTGGCGGTGTCTTTCCTGAAGGCGGCAAACTTTTCATCAACTGCCGCCCATGAAGCATTCCAATTTAAGTCATAGTCCTGACAATCCATGGCATAAAGTGTGGTCATTACCAATTTACGCATCATCGGAAAGGCAATCAGCGCATATTCAGAAGTGATCAGCCTTTTCATGCTCCTTCCGGTGGTATCCAGTTTCGGACTAAGTAATTTGTCTACATAGGTACTTAAACCTGCATCCGCATGTTGCTGCAAATGATTAAACACCTGCCAATACTGATAATGGCCGTTGGCCACATCCTCATCGAGGTAATAGGCATGTGCCAGGTCAGTTCTTGATTTGAAGTCGCCCGGTTTTTGTTTGATGATGGTATTTAAACTATCAATTGTTTTGGGCAACTGTAAAGCGGGAATATTTCTGTTTTGCCGGAGTATTTTCAAACGGTGGAGATTATCCTTTTTACACCAGTAATCCATTACATTTTGTTCATCCGCTTTGCTTAAAAACTCACCAAAAAATGCCGTAGGCTTGAATTGTTCAATTTTTCTGTAAATGTCAGCAAAATCCTGTTTTGGATAGGAACTGTAGTTGTGGGAAACGCCGATCAACAATATTTCCAGTTTCTGGGCACGAAGCTCTACAGACCAAAAGACCAATAACATCAATAAGTATTTCATATCAAACAAGAGGCCAGGGATTTGTTCATGTACCTGAGGTATGGCCTAAATTAAGGCTTTTGCAGGCCATTGTCAAGTCTATATAATCATCGTTTGAAAATCACGTGTTCATGAATTTAGAAATCAGGATGATTACATTACATTTTGATAGGCAGTGCTGAAGAAATTGTTGAAGGCTGAAAACTCAGGTCAATGATGATGGGTGGAGGTAGGATGCAGGATATCCTGTTGAAACAGGTTTAGATTCCGCTTCCAGTATTGTGATTTTGAGTTAATTTCCAGCCTGATGGATTTGATCAGGCTGGAAATATGACTTATTTTTTCTCTGTTCCAGCATCTGCCGGTGCATTGGTGGTTTTATCATGCGTGGTATCTGCACTCAATGAATCCTTTTGGGTGGTGCTGTCTGTATACTGGTTCATTTCATCAGCGTTTTCCTGATCTGCCTGTTTACCGTTACAGGCAGAAAATGCTAAGCCGATGGCCATCATGAATATTAATAATTTCGTTTTCATATCGATTGGTGTTGGTATACTATTAAAAGCGTAATAAAGTATTAAAGTTTTAACTAATCGATTAAATGCTGTATTTAGGGAAAGCTAGACGGTTCTTCGATGAGCTATCATCGATTGTTTTGTTTGTTCTTTTTGATCCTATTTCTTCATCGAGGGAAGCCAATTTGTTGTTAAAACATGAGATTGCCGCGGTCGTGAAGTACTCCCTTGCCATGACGATGCTGTATCGGGATAAGCCATGTCATTCGTAAAGGAGAAGATTGCCGCGGTCGTGAAGTACGCCCTTGCCATGACGATGCTGTATCGGGAAAAGCCACGTCACTCGTACAGATGAGATTGCCGCGGTCATGAAGTACGCCCTCGCAATGACGATGCTGTATCGGGAAAAGCCATGTCATTGGTAAGAGATAAGATTGCCGCGGTCGTCAACCACTTCCTCGCCATTATGATCGTCCTGAAAATGTCGTTCATATAAATTTTCGGAAATGAGTTTATCCCCAGCTTGACATCTTGCGATTACTTAATTGCTGTATTGACTTATAAAAAAAATCATTCCCCGCCGCAAAACTTTCTTAAAGCCGGCAGGGTTAACAATACATGGATATGAATGTAGCAGCCCCGATGTTGCCGGCGAGCAAAAAGAAATTATACGATTATCAACAGCAGGATTTAGAGACTATATTCAGCAAGCTTTCGGCACATCCGGAGCAGCGGGCCAGGCTGCTTTATCAATTGCCTACAGGTGGGGGAAAAACCGTCATTTTTTCAGAGATTGCCAAGCGTTTTATTGGCACCTTTGGTAAAAAAGTGATTGTGCTAACTCACCGCATAGAGCTCTGCCGGCAAACCACTGCTGCTTTGAAAGGGAGTGGGGTTGCAAATAGGGTAGTGGACAGCAAAGTTAAAAAAGTAGCTGCTAAAGACCGTTTCGAATGTTATGTGGCCATGGTCGAAACGCTGAAGCGCCGGATTGAAGACGGACTGATCAATACTTCGGAAGTGGGTCTTGTTATTGTAGATGAAGCGCACCACAATTCCTTTCATAAGTTGTTGGGCAAGTTTGAAAATGCAGCCATTATTGGCGTTACCGCTACGCCATTCTCTTCCGATGTTAACCTGCCGATGAATCGTTTCTATGATGAGCTGATTCTGGGCGAGGGGATCTCATCGCTGATTAACCGAGGTTTTCTGGCCAAGCCAAAAATTAAAAGTTATGATGTAGAACTTAACTCACTGCTTACCGGATTAACCGGCGACTTTACCGTGAGTTCATCCGATGCGCTTTATGGATCAGAAATTATGTTGGATCTGCTGCTGCATTCGTATCAGGAACATTCTTTGGGTAAAAAAACGCTCATTTTTAATAACGGGATCTTCGCTTCTAAAAGGGTGGAAGAAACTTTTTCCAAAGCAGGCTTCGCCATCAGGCACCTGGATAATAAAACACCTTTGGCTGAGCGGGCAGAAATACTTCAGTGGTTTAAAAAGACCAAAGGCGCCATCTTAACTTCGGTATCAATTTTAACTACCGGATTTGATGAACCTTCCATTCAATCGGTCATTTTATACCGTGCCACCACTTCTTTAACACTTTATCATCAAATGGTCGGCCGCGGTGCCAGGCGTTTAACTGGTAAAAAAACTTTTACCATTACCGATCTGGGAAATAATATTGAAAGGTTTGGGGAATGGAACAGTGAAATCGACTGGATGCATGTATTTCTGCACCCTGAAATTTACCATGAAAACCTGCACCATAGCGTGGAGCAAACCCATGCCATTCCTATGGAAATGAGAAATGCTTTTCCAAACAGTATGGAGGTGGCTTTCGATGTGGCTTCGGCCTATCGTGATGCGGTTGATAGCGGCAAAAAAGCTAAAATTGTTATGCGTGATTCGATCCGGCAACATGCCCTCATGTGTGTGGAAAATTGCGATGGCGATTTAGCCAAGGCCATGGAGTTATGCCAAAGCCTGGATAAGGAAATTGATTACCGGATTAAACAGTATGGAAAATGTTTAACGAAAGTAACCCGTGATTATTTAAAGTGGCTGGGTGTAGATTACCGGGAAAGGTTGAAAAAACTTACGCAGAAGCTATTATCCAAAAATGTATTCTTACAAAATGCCAGTTAAAATTTAACCGGATTCAACCTGAAAAATGAGTCATATCGAAAATATATCCTTGTTGAGCGGTTTAGTATCTCCTGAAAGAATTATGAAGCTGGAAGCGGCTGCGGCCAGGCATCGGCAGCAGTCGAATATTTCGTTTGTTATTCGATCAGTGGAGGGTCAGGTGATTGAAGTGTCTGCTGTTCAGGGGGAGAAGGCTTCAGGAACCTATGCCAGTGAGGCAATACTGGTAAAAAGGACTCAAGATTTGTTTAGCAAACTTCCTTCTGAAATCCAGATTCACGTTGCAGCTGAAACCTATCTTCCTTCTCCGGCAAGTTTGGTCGATGTATCCTGGATTGAAAAGAAGATGAATGAAAAGGGTGTACGGATTAAAAAGATTGCTTTTGATACGGGAATCGACCGGGAAAGCATTGCCGATTGGGTGACAGGTAAAAGGCGCATGAGCCAGATCGTGAAAGCCATGTTCTATTTTTATCTTTCCAAATAAATAATCTCGTTTACGCTGTGTTTACATTTTCGATGAAGAAAAATGAAATCACGGTTATGAATTCGATTTGCTGAAAATTTCCCGATAGAATTCCTTTCATCGCGAAGATTTTTGGTGATTTAAGTCCGTATTGTAGAAAGGTAGTTTTCATTTTTATGGGAATTTGTTGCGATAACTACGCCATTTTCTATCACCAAGGGGTAGGGAAAACATCCCGGAGCGTAGCTTTAGCGGTTCAGTTGATGAGGGCTTAAGGAAGCGACCAGGTGCTTAGCAAAAGGATGGTCTCGTCGTCTGATTCCTTAGGGAATCAGCTAACCTGCTGATCAATAAGCATGATTTTCCTGGAAGCAAGCTTTATTCCAAAGGCTGGTTGTTGCTCCTCATCAATGTAATTTACTTCACACACTTATCAATATTCGCCAACCTTGAATAAAGCATTTAGCTACCTAAGCTTCTGCGGCCGACCTGTTCTTTCCGCTATTTTATTCATGCTAAAAATAAGGCTTCAGAATACGAAAGAAATTCTTACCTTTCCAACCTTAAAATCCAGTCTGGAATGTCAAGTTTAAAACCTTAACTCGCCTAAAAAATGTCATTTAATACGCTTAAATTGTTACAAACACAAAAAAAGAACATCCTTGAAAGCTGGATGAAAAACCAACTGTCGGATGATGGTTTAAGAGAAGATCTTATCAGTAATGAAGAGCTTCGCGGCCAGTCGGAAGAGTTGATTTCGGCTTTAGTTGCAAACCTTGCAGAAGATGATCTTATTGATTTTAACACAGACCGATGGGATCCTGTGATCGAGATATTAGGTGGTATTGCCATTACACGTGCTCGTCAGGGTTTTTCGCCACGGGAGACAGGCCGGTTTGTACATAGTTTAAAAGAGGCTTTACTGGAAGTATTGCAACAGGAAATTCAGGATCCGAAACAGCTTTTTGAAGAAAGTTTGAAGATCAATAAGGTGATGGATAACCTGAGCATTGTTACTTTTGAAACCTTTATTAAGGGCAGGGAAGAAGTGATTCTGAGACAGACTGATGAGATTGCCGAAATTTCTACCCCTGTTATCCGTGTTTGGGATGGTATCCTGGCGTTGCCGATTATTGGTACCCTTGATAGCTCGAGAACCCAGATTGTAATGGAAAACCTGCTACAAGAAATCGTAGAAACCGGATCGAGCATTGCCATCCTTGATATTTCAGGTGTACCGGCAGTAGATTCATTGGTTGCCCAGCATTTGATTAAAACCGTTAGTGCCACGCGGTTAATGGGTGCAGAGTGTATTATTAGCGGTATCCGACCTGAAATTGCCCAAACGGTAGTTCACCTGGGTATAGATCTTTCTAATATTATCACTAAAGCATCATTGGCCAGTGCCTTATCATATGCGTTCAGGGTACTTCGCCTTGAGGTGCGTAAAAGCAGTGCAATTTCTAAAACTAATCTTTAATAAATATGGATAAAATTCCTATTCTAAGGATGGGAAGCTTTTTACTGGTAACCATTCAGGTGGATCTTTATGACAGGCTTGCCCTGGATTTAGAGGCTGACCTGGTACAGATGGTGAATAAAACCAGTTCAAAAGGCGTACTGATTGATATTTCTGCGGTATCGATTGTTGATTCATTCATGGGCAGAATTATTGGAAACATCGCCAGCATGTCGAAAATTCTGGATGCTGAAACTGTTGTGGTAGGCATGCAGCCTGCTGTGGCGATTACTTTGATAGAGCTTGGGCTTCCGTTGAAAGGTGTGCACACTGCACTTGATGTTGAGAAGGGAATGAATTTGCTTAAGTCGATGATAGGAGATGATCACGGGGACCAGGAAGAAACCGATGATGATGATACTGTCGTTGAGTAAAGATACCATACAGGTGCAAAAGGAGCAGGATGTGGTTCTGCTGCGCAACCGGATTCGCGAAGTGGCTGTAAAAATTAAGATGGGTTTGGTTAACCAAACCAAACTGATTACTGCCGCCAGCGAATTATTACGGAATATGCTCCGTTACGGTGGTGGAGGTAAATGTCTGATCGAAGTGGTTACACGCGGTCGCGATAATGGCGTGCGCCTTACCTTTTCTGACCAGGGGCCTGGTATTCCTGATATTGCTGCAGCCATGAAGGATGGTTTTTCCACCGGGAAGAGTCTGGGGCTTGGATTGCCCGGGGCAAAAAGACTCAGCAATGAATTTGATTTGAAAAGTAAGCCCGGAGAGGGAACGGTAGTGATGATATTAAAATGGGCCAATGGTTGATGCAACACATGTAAGTCTTCAGGCAAACGACCGAAGTTACTTTTCGCTGCTTAAGAAGGATATACACCAACGCCTGGTTGATGCAGGTATGGAAACTGCAAGAATAGCAGAAGTAGATATTATTGTGGCGGAGATGACCAGCAACCTGTTCAAATACGCTGACAACGGAGAAATTCTATTCGGCAGTTTTCAGGAAAATGGTGTTCCCTATATTGAACTGATCAGCATTGATGCCGGCCCGGGCATGCAGAACACCAGCAGGATGATTCAGGATGGTGTATCGACAAGTAATACCATGGGGGCAGGTTTGGGAAGCATCAAACGGCTTTCTGATACCTTCGATATTTATTCAGCCGTAGGCTGGGGGACGGTGGTGTTGAGCCGGGTTTATATTGGTCAAAAACCTACTTCAAAATCAGGATTGATTATTCGGCCACTGGTGGTGAGCAAACCCGGAGAAAAGGTGAGTGGTGATGGTTTTATCTGCAAAACGAAGGGCAATAGCTTTAAGCTAATGCTTGGCGACGGACTGGGGCATGGCCCGGAAGCAAATCATGCCGTAAATGAAGCGGCTAATGTTTTTAGAGTTTATCCGGATCATAGTCCAATAGAAACCTTGAGGTTTATTCATCGTTCGATACGTAAAACCCGGGGTATGGTAGCCAATGTTACTCATTTCGATGCCGCTCAGGGCAAATGGTCTTCTGCCGGAATCGGCAATATCGCCGCTAAGTGGATCGGACCAATGTCGTCAAAAAACCATATGTCGTACAATGGAATTGTGGGCCATAACATCCCTACGACCATGAATGATCAAAGTTATAGTTCATTGGATTACAACCAACTGGTGCTTTGTTCGGATGGGATCAAAACCAGGTGGGAAATCAGCAAATATCCGGGAATATTGAAACATGATCTTTCCATCCTTGCTGCATGTATTTATAAGGACCATGCAAGAAGAACGGATGATATGTCAGTTATAGTTATAAAAGTTCGGTAGCATGAAAGAGATTTTAGATATTTCACTCGAGAATGAAATGGATCTGGTGCTCGCCCATCGCAGGTCGATGCAGGTAGGAGAACAACTGGGGCTAACGGTAGCCACCCGTACTACTTTTGCCACAGCCGTTTCTGAAATCTCTAGAACAGCAATAGAATATACAGATAATGGCAGGTTACATATTGTCATTACTGGAAAATTCCCCCGTTATTCTTTATTTGCCAGGGTTGTTTTTGATTCTGACCAACTTTTCCGTTCAACGGATGAGGGTTTCTTCTATGCCAAAAAACTGCTTCCTGATTTTACTTTCCATGCTTCGGGAAATGCCTACCTGATTGAAATGGGTCTAGGGTTGCCACGTTCGCTAAAACTTGATGAGCCAAAACTTACTGCGCTAAAAGTTTATTTTGAACAAGCCAGTCCATTGAATGCCTACGAAGAAATTAAGAAGAAAAATAGTCATCTGCATCGGTTAACCGGTGAGCAGGAAGAGGAAATTAGAATCCAGCGGGAGCTCGATGAAAAGAAAACTGAGTTCATTTCTGTGGCCAGCCATGAACTGAAAACACCGATTACCGTGGTGAAAGCCTACACCCAAATGCTGAAACTCTTAAAAGATCAATATTCAGAGAAAGTTGCAGGGGTAGTAGATAAGCTTGATATGCAAACTTCCAAACTTACGCTGTTGGCGCAGCAGCTGATGGATGTGTCGAAAATGGAAAACGGGAGTTTGCAGTATGATTTGGTTGAGGTTAACCTCAACCAGTTTGTTGAAGAAGCAGTCATGATTTTATCGGCCGTACATGAGGGTAATCAAATCAACATCAGTTTGGGTGAACCATGTGTGGTCAAGGCGGATCCTTTGCGTTTAGAGCAGGTTTTAACCAATCTCTTGGGTAATGCAGCTAAATATTCGGCCAAAAACTCAACCATTGATGTTGCCACTTGCTTAGCAGAAGATTGTAAAAGCGTAGTAATTAAGGTAAATGATCAGGGTCTGGGCATGTCTGCAGAAGGTATAGCGAAAATATTTGATAAGTTTTACCGCCTTGATGAGGTTACTTCTTCTCATCCTGGTTTAGGGATGGGCTTGTATATCTCTTCCAAGATTATTTCTGATCATGGTGGTAAAATCTGGGTAGAAAGTATTCCCAATCAAGGCTCCACATTCTTTTTTTCTATCCCGGTTGCTTAGCCAGATGAAATTCCTTAAATACTAATTTGTATTGCCGTGAATACGGCAGAAGGCTTTCGCATGAAGATTCCTAAAGGATGATTTCCAACCTGTCGGGGCATCAATCAGACAGATTATTAAATCAATTTTTTAACCATAAAAAAAATATTTTGGAACAATTAGGGCTTATTAAAGGTTCTTTCTGAAATATATATTATGGCAGCAATCAACTGGCAGGATGTTTTTCTGCTTGATCTCAATTGGTCACTTACACTCGAAATTACCGTCAGAACTTTTATCATGTTTGTTTTGGTGATGGTTTTTTTGCGCTCTACAGGCAAAAAAGGGGTGCGGCAGCTGAGTATTTTTGAAGTTGCGATTATTATTGCCCTGGGTTCAGCTGCGGGCGATCCGATGTTAAACAGTGAGTCGGCCATTCTCCCTTCCTTATTGGTTTTCGTCGTGATCCTGATTACCTATCGGCTGATCACTTATCTGGCAGCAAAAAATCAAAAGGTAGAAAATATTCTGGAAGGTGTGCCGATGTATATCATTGAAAACGGCAAATTTACCCTATCAGAAGAAGGTGACGGAAACTTTGCTAAAGATGAGTTTTTTGCAGAGATCAGGGCACAAAATATTGAACATCTTGGGCAGGTAAAGGCCGCTGTATTAGAAACCAATGGGCAGGTTAGCTTTTTATTTTGCGAAGATCAGGATGTTGGCTATGGCTTGCCTGTATTCCCAAAGGAATATGCTAAAAAGTCTAAAAATATTGTAGCGCCTAAGGTGTATGCCTGTACGCATTGCGGCAATACCGCTGAACTTTCGGCACCAGCCCATTGTAAACGCTGCAGTAAAGATGAATGGGTTGCCGCCTGCAACAGTAAACGGGTAAGTTAATGGATGCTTCAAGGAAAACATCTTACCGTTAAGCGCATATTGTTTATTCGAAATTATCCCTGTTGAAACATCAATAATTTGCACAACCGATGTTTCAAAGGAAACAGCTGCTTTCGGCAAATCACTATTCAACGGAATTAAAAATCTAAGCTGATGAAAAAAAGAGGTTTAGTCTGGTTTAAAAATGATTTGAGGCTTCACGACAATGAAGCTTTGGTGATGGCTCAGCAGGAATGTGCAGATCTGGTTTTCTGCTATTGCATCGAGAAGAATGGCTTCGAAAAACTAGCATTGGGATTCAGGAAGGCCGATATCATTCGTTTTAAATTCTTAAAACAAGCTGTTTTTGATTTGCGGAAAAACTTAACGTCACTAGGTGCTCACTTAATTATTGGTGAAGCGTCTGCCCTGAAAACTATCCCGGAATTGGTAAAACAGTATGGTATTACCGATGTATATGCTGAGGAGGAATACGCGAGTGAAGAACTTAACCTGGTGCGGTCAGTTACGGATGTTCTGCCAACTACCACCTTTCATTTTTACTGGGGTAAAACACTGTATCATAAAGATGATATCCCTTTCGATATTCAAAATATTCCACTCACCAGCAAGGCTTACCGGATTCCGGCTTCGAAGGAAAGCACGCCGCGTAAAACTTTCGACATACCAACTACGTTAAATGCTGTTAAACAGGTGAAAACACATCGTTTTCCTGCTTATTCCATGTATGGCTTTAGCAAAAATGAATATGAAAAGGCAAAACCATTTGTAGCGGGTGGAGAAACTGAAGCATTAAAAAGACTGGAGTATTATACTTTCAAATCGGAACTGTTAACCGGATACCGCTGGAGTAGAAATCAATCGGATGGCCTGGATTACAGCTCGAAATTTTCACCCTACCTGGCCTTGGGGTGTATCTCTGCAAGAGAAATTTATGAAAAGGTAATGGCTTATGAAGCCAAGGTTAAAAAGAATCAAAGTACCTGGTGGCTGGTTTTTGAATTGGTTTGGCGTGATTATTTTACTTTTAAAGCGATGCGCTTCGGCAATCGGATTTTTCAAAGCAAAGGTTATAAAAATAAAAATCCCGACTGGGAAAACGATCCGGTGAAGTTCGAAAAATGGTGCAATGGAACTACAGGGATTCCTTTCGTTGACGCCCACATGCGGCAGTTGAACCAAACAGGCTATATGAGTAACCGGGGGCGGGTAAATTGTTCAAGTTATCTTGTGCATGATTTAAAAGTAGACTGGACCTGGGGTGCAGCTTATTTCGAATCCAAACTGATTGATTATGATGTAACCTCGAACTGGATGAACTGGCACATGCAGGCTTTTGAGATCTGGTACACCAATCCGGTTCACCAATCTAATAAATACAAGGCACAGGAATTTATTCGGAAGTGGATCCCCGAGCTTGCGAAGAACAATGATGTGGAAGTTTTAATTCCATGGACATTCGATATCCCTGCTTACCCTAAGCCGATTGATGTCTATCAAAAATGGAGTAGGGCCATTGGACTAATCGAGAAACAAGGCGGTTAGCGCTTGCGGCAATTTTTTTTTCAAATGGAACCGCCCACAACCAGTTTGGATTCATCTATAATTGTTTGCGCAAAAGAACTTCCGGCAATACAACGCATCATTCTGCTAAATGCCAGTTTACCAAGCTTGCTTCCGCTGGTTTCTGCATAGGTAATTTCCGGATAGAAGAGCAGGGGAATCATACCATCACTAATGGCAATTACACCTAAATCTGCCGGTGCGCTGAGTCCTTTCCTTTGTATCGCTTTCATGGCGCCTGCTAAAATCTCATCGCTCATGCAAAAAACTGCAAATTTTTTATCCATCCATTCGGGTAATAGCGATAATGTGATTTGTTCGGCTTCTGCAGAACTTCTGGCATGTGCCGTTTCGAGGTGAACAGCACTTCCATTTTGATGTAGCACCGTGGCAAATTTTTGTAAGCGGGCCCTGGTGATCGACATATTTGGGTCTCCAAATATGCCCAGTACATTTGGAATGTCTTTCCTGATGATTTCTTCCGCGGCCAGCAAAGCCGCATGTTCATCACCGACACAAATTTTATTGCAGGATTCATATTGCGGCACTTTATCAAAAAAAATCACCGGAATACCGTGAACATCCATTTTCAAAAAAGGCTCCATGTCATCCGTTTCTGAAGTAATTGCAATAAAAATTCCCGATACCCGCTTGTGCCTGCAACTTTTCAGGATCTCCTGTTCAATTTTTGCATCATTTGAAGAACGATAAATGACTACGGAATAACCATAAATTCTTGCTTCCTCCTCAATTGAACCGATAAAGGAATGATAAAAGAAGTTGGATAAACTTGGTACAACTATGGCAAACTCCCTGCTGCTGTGGGTACGAAGATTTACAGCATACGGATTAGGGTCGTATTCCAGTAATTCTGCCAGTTCCTTAATCTTTCGTCCGGTTTCCGGTGAAATATCCGGATGATCTTTTAAAGCCCTGGAAACGGTTGATATACTGACATTGAGCCGCTCAGCAATCTTTTTTAAAGTTGGGTTCTGTCTCATGCGAATTATTTGGTTAATCAAATATAAGTTTTCCACAGCAAACATTTCCGCAAATGTTACCGCAAACGTTTGCGGTGAGAAATGAGGTATTTCTATACTTTTCAATTATTTATACCCTTATCTTCATATCACGTTAACGAAATATCAACTATTGTAATTTGAATCATCAGGTTGCTATTTCATTTACATAACCAAATATTTATCAAACACCCAGGTTTTCTGTATTCAGGGAGCCCGTTATGAGATAGAAATATGAGAAACGCTTTTGGCTTTGCTTTTACATTCCTATTGTTTTGTGTTTTAGATGGCTATTCGCAGCAAGCTCCTGACCGTAAAGCGGCCTGGTGGAAAGAAGCTGTAGTTTACCAGCTTTACCCACGTAGTTTTAAAGACAGTGATGGCGACGGCATTGGCGATCTAAAAGGCATTATTTCTAAACTCGATTACCTCAAAAGCCTGGGCATAGATGCCGTTTGGCTAAATCCGATTTTTTCTTCGCCAAATGATGATAATGGTTACGATATCAGTGATTACAGAAACATCATGAAAGAGTTTGGCACCATGAAAGATTTTGATGAATTACTGGCCGGATTACATCAACGCAAGATTAAGTTAATCTTAGATATGGTGCTCAACCACAGTAGTGATGAGCATGAATGGTTTAAACAAGCAAAATCATCACGCAGCAATGCTTACCGGAATTATTATCATTGGTGGCCAGAAGAACAGGGGAAACCTACTCCACGCTATAGTTTCTTTGACGTTAACAGTGATGCCTGGAAGTATGATGCGACCACAAAATCTTACTACCTGCATTATTTCTCGCAGAAACAACCCGATCTCAACTGGGAAAATGAAAAACTTCGCAACGAGGTTTACGATATGATGAAATTTTGGCTGGACAAAGGCATTGACGGTTTGAGGATGGATGCCTTTCAATATGTTTCTAAAGATACCACCTGGAAAAAATATCCTGAAGGTTACGAAAAAGACATCATCAAATATTATGGGATGGGTCCGAATCTTCATCAATATTTAAAGGAGATGAACAAAACTGTGATTAGCAAGTATAACATCATGACTGTTGCTGAGGGTGCAGGAAGCACATTGGAAGATGCCCACGCTCTGGTTGATGAAGACAGACATGAGCTAAATATGGCTTATCATTTTGAGATCATGGATATCGGGAACGATCCCGCGGGCTATCTGCTTACTGATTTGAAAAAAGCTTTTACAAAGTGGGATCAATCCTTTGCCGAGAAGGGTTGGTTAGCCATCTTTCTGGCAAATCATGATGTACCCAGGATGGTTAGCAAATATGGGGATGATCGTCCGCAGTTCCGAACTTATTCTTCAAAACTGTTAACCACACTTATTATGACCATGAGGGGCACTCCGTTTTATTTTAATGGCGATGAATTGGGCATGTCGAACATCAAATTTAACAATATTGATGATTACCGTGACATCGCAACAATTAATGCTTACCGAAGCATCAAAGCAAAAGGAGGTGATGTACAGGCTTTTATGGATAAACAAAAGTTTATCTCCAGAGATAATACCCGTACGCCGTTCCAATGGGATGCCACATTGAATGCTGGTTTTACAACGGGCAAACCCTGGATAAAAGTTAATCCCAACTACAAAACGGTAAATGTTGTTGCCGAAGCGCAGAATCCGTTAAGTGAGCTAACTTATTTCAAAAAGATGGTTGCCTTAAGAAAATCATCTCCAGTGCTAGTATATGGTGATTACCAGGTGTTTGATATAAACAACCCAGACGTATACTGTTATACCAGAACAGATGGCCAGGAGAAAATGCTGATCGTCCTGAACTTCTCGGCTAAAGCGTTCTCCTATCCGCTGGATCAAAATATTAACATCTCCTCCGCGAAGGTGCTCATGAATAACTATAACTACAGCACAAATTTTACAGGTAATGAAATTCATTTAAAACCGTGGCAGGCTTTAGTTTTTAAGCTTAACTAAAATGATATGATCGTAGCTCAGGCAGAAAAGGTTCATCAGCCTTTATCAGGTTTTAAACTAAATTTTAGCGCTATTATAGCGATGAATCTTGGTTTCTTTGGAATTCAGTATAGTTTTGGTTTACAGCAAACCAATATGACGCCCATTTATTCCTATCTGGGTGCCAATGCCGATCAGATTCCGTTGTTAAACTTAGCAGGGCCAATGACAGGCTTAATCATTCAGCCAATTATTGGTGCCATGAGCGATAAAACCACCAGCAGATTTGGAAGACGCCGGCCATATTTTCTAATTGGCGCTATCATTTGCAGTATTTGTCTTTTCGCCATGCCTTACAGCAGTTCAATCTGGATGGCTGCCGGGATTTTATGGATACTCGATGCCGGCAATAATATCACAATGGAACCTTACCGGGCATTTGTGAGCGACAAACTTCCATCAGAACAACATGCCCTTGGTTTTTTAACGCAGAGCTTTTTTACTGGTTTAGGTATTACACTGGCTAATCTTACCCCAGGCATACTCATCGCGGCGGGGCTAATCAGTATGAATGCAAGAAGTGACAACAACATACCCTATACTACTTATGCGGCCTTTTTTATCGGAGGTGTTGTTTCAATCGGTTCTATTATGTATAGTTGTTTAACCACTATGGAGGCACCGCTGGCTGCTGAAGAGATTGACAAGATAAAAAAGGAAACCGGCGGCATTGGAAGGATTTTCAGTGATATTATAGCGGCTTTCAAAGTGATGCCTGCCATGATGAAAAAACTTGGCATTGTTTATCTGTTCAACTGGTACGCCATGTTTATTTACTGGCAATTTATTACCCTATGTTTAGCGAAAACCATTTACCATACCAGTGATGCAGCATCAAATGGATTTGCTTCTGCCCAGTTATTAACCGGAACGGTAAACGGAGGCTACAATGTAGTCACCTTTCTGGTGGCCTTTCCACTGGCATTCTTCGCCAGGAAAATTACGGCAAAAAAGGTGCATCTGATGAGTTTGCTTTTTGGCGGTCTGTGTCTGATCTGTTTGCCGATGATTCATCATCCTTTTCTACTTTTCATTCCGATCGTAGGTTTAGGGGTGGCATGGGCTAGTATGATGGGAACGCCTTATGCCATGCTTGCAGGAAGTATTCCAAAAGCAAAAACCGGGATTTTTATGGGGATATTAAATATGTTCATCGTGCTGCCGATGTTGTTGGAAACCATCACCTTTAAATATGTTTACCGCTATCTGCTTGGCCATCGCCCTGAAAATGCAATCATGTTTGCCGGCGTTTTAATTGTTATAGCTGCTTTGATGGTGTTGCAGATCAAAAAAAATGAAAAAATAGCCGATATATAATGTTCAATTCAACATCATATCACCACGCATTAGATCTCTTGCGAGAAGCAGTCACCCCATATGGTTTTGTGGCAGCTGTAGAAGAGCAAGATAACTATAAACGCGTTTGGACCAGAGATGGTGTGATTACGTCCATTGCGGCGCTGTTGAGTGGAGATAAATCGCTTATTGATGCTGCAAAAAATACGTTAATCACAATTTTCGAACACCAGCATCCTGACGGTTTCATGCCTTCCAATGTTTCACCGAAAGATGGTGCAGTGAGTTATGGTGGAACCTCGGGCCGGGCCGACAATCCCTCATGGGCAGTGATTGGTTTAGCTGCATATACCTTAGTTACTGGCGATGAGGATCTTTGGCGTAAATATCAGCGTCAAGTACACCAGTGTTTTACACTTTTAAATAGCTGGGAGTTTAATGGCAAACATTTGATTTATGTGCCGCAAAGTGGCGACTGGGCAGATGAATATATTCAGCATGGTTATATTCTATTTGACCAGTTGTTACGACTTTGGGCATTACGTTTGGCTTCCAAATTATCATTCAATGCAGATTGGGAAACCAAGATTGCTGATATTACCCGTTCCATTCGAGCGAATTACTGGAAAAATGATCATCCTGAAAACGCCTATTCTTCCAACTTGCTGCATCAGTTGGAGCATGCTTCTCAAGAATACTGGTTGATGGGCTTTAACCCTGGGCGGATCTACAAGTACTTTGATCTGCAGGCCAATACCTTTGCTCTTTTCCTGGGGATAGGAGATGAAAATCAAAATCACAATATTTTGCAATATATCGGAGCGCTCTATAAACAAAGGCAATCGTTAATTCCTTCATTTTATCCTACGATTCAGGATGATGATTCGGATATGAACGAACTGAGAAATAACTATGCTTACGCCTTTCGAAACCAACCTGATTATTTTCACAATGGTGGTTTGTGGCCAGTTTGGAATGGCTGGCTGGTCGCAGCACTGAATTTTCACCAAAAGACAAGCCTGGCGCAGGAAATCCTTTCTGAAATTCACCGCTCAAATGCCAAAGCGGATCTATTTAATGAATGTTTTCATGGAACCAGCCTGGAGCCATGCGGTGTGCCAAAATGCACCTGGAGTGCCGCCGGAGCAATAATAGCCGAACAGGCAACCAATAATGCATTTAGAAAAATTTTAACTTTTGATAGAAATGATGGTTTCGGAAAATAATATTTCAGGGAAAAAAATATTAGTGGTGGGCGAATTATTGGTCGATATCATTTCAGATGAAAATATCGAATCGCTTGCGGTAGCTTCACAATTTTCTACTATTCAAGGAGGCAGCTCAGCCAATCTTTGTGCTAACCTGAAATGGCTCGGTGTAGAGGCAGATCTGGTTGCAACGGTTGGCGAAGATAACCTGGGTATTTTTCTGATTAATGAACTTAAGGCAATTGGCCTATCAGACCGCTACATACATCAGGCACCGCATCGGCAAACCAGCGTGGTGCTTGTCGCTAAAAATAATCATCGTCCGGATTTTATCCCTTACCGCAGTGCAGATTTTGCCATTAGGAGGGTAGCGGATGAGCTGATTGAAGCTGCTGATATTGTTCATACCACCGCATTTGCACTGAGCAGGGAACCAGCCCGAAGAAATATTATGACTGCATTAGCCAAAGCGCATCAAATGGGAAAATCCATATCCATTGACTGGAATTTTGCGCCATCAATCTGGCAGGATGATGATGGGAAGGAAGTGTTAAAAAAAATACTTAAATTGAATCCATTATTAAAAGTAAGTGTCGATGATCTGGAGCGTTTTGTTGGGCAATCTTTTAGTGTAGAAGAATCAGTTGAATGGTTGGATCGTCTGGATGCTGCGGCAATTTGCCTTACCTGCGGTAAACATGGCGTGTGGTATAAATCAAATAAGTTAAGCTGGAAATACAAAAATGCTATTCCAGTTGAAACTGTTCGAGGTGTAACTGGTGCGGGAGATGCTTTCTGGTCTGGGTTTTTATCTGCCTTCATTCAAGAAAAGCCGATGGATGAGTGTATCAATAAAGGGTTGGAGGTTGCCCGGTTAAAAATCGAAAAACCATATCCCTTGTATAAAAAATAAATCACCCTAAATAACCTAACCAGATTAACATGAAAATTAAGCCACCTTAAGCACTCCGAATTCCCCAACATAATAAAACATTTTCTAACCAAATTATTAAACCATTATGAACTTAACTCTACCGAGTAATTGGTCTGTTTTGCCTGCAAAACAGAAATTATGTAGATTAATGAAACTTGTTTTGCCAAGTTTACTTTTAGTCTTTTTAAGCACGGCAGCCTTTGCCCAAACCGTTATCAGAGGAACCATTTCTGATGACGATAAACTGCCCATGGCTGGAGCAACTATACAGGTTGCGGGTACAAGTACAAAAACACAAAGTGATGCCGAAGGCCGATATCAGATTACGGTACCTTCGCTCACTGCCAAACTAATTGTAAGTTTTGTCGGTTTCGAAACACAAACCGTAAACGTCAACAATCAAACGGTAATCAATGTCACGCTTAAATCGCTCAATAACCTCGATGCAGTTGTTGTAGTAGGTTATGCTTCTGTGAAAAAAAGTGATTTGACTGGAGCTGCGACCACCGTTTCTGCGAAAGATTTTAACAAGGGGCCTTTAAATGCACCTGATCAACTGATACAGGGTAAAGTAGCCGGTGTGCAAATGATCAACAACAGTGGGCAGCCAGGTGGAGCCTCTACCGTTAGAATCAGGGGTAACTCTGCGGTTACCGGAACAGGCCAACCTTTGTATGTAGTGGATGGAGTGGCCCTCGATGGCCGGTCTGCCAGACCTTCTGCAAGTGCCGGTATCGGAACGGCTCCGGATGGAAATCCACTAAACTTCATCAACCCTGCAGATATCGAATCGATGGAGATTTTAAAAGACGCTTCAGCTACGGCCATCTATGGATCACGTGCGGCTTATGGGGTTGTTTTGATTACAACCAAAAGAGGAAAATCAGGCGATACAAAAATTGACTTGAGTGCTTCGGCCGGCGTAAGTAACATTGCCAGAAGGGTTGATGTTCTTTCCGGTGATGAATATCGTGCTGCCCTTGCAAAGTACGGACTCACCAACGGTAATTTTGGCAGCAGTGTTGATGCCCTTGATGAGGTAACCAGAACTGCGTACAATCAGAATTATTCGATTGGCATCAGTGGGGGAACCAATGGCAATACATTCAGGGCTTCACTCGGTTATCAGGATCAGCAGGGCATTATCAAATCTACCGATTTCAAGAAATATAGTGCAGGCTTTAACGGAAATTTCAAATTTCTGGAAAGCAAGAAACTTGGCCTTGATATTAACATGATCAGCAATCAATATCTGGAAAGCATTGCACCAATCACTACTGATGCAGGTTTCACCGGAAGTTTAATTTCTCAGGCGCTATCATGGAATCCAACTCAATCATTTTATAATGCCAACGGAGGATTGTTTATTGACTATGGTTCTACCACTATTAACCCTTTAGCTGCACTGGCCGCTAATAATGATAAAGCTAAAGTTTCAACAATTTTAGGTAGCATATCTCCTTATTACAAAATTACACCGTGGTTAGAGTACCGCATGTTGGCGAGTGTAAATTATAGTGCTGGTATCAGAAGGGCTTCTACCAGAAGCTTTTTAAATCTTCAAGGGATTCAGCCTTCAGGCACCTTCCTCGGCGGTTATGCAAGTTATTCAAACAATGAATTGATTACGCAGCAGTTTACAAACACCCTTAATTTTAATAAGGAAATTGTAAGCAAATTGAATTTGAACGCCATTGTTGGTTACGAATATTCAAACTTCATTAACAAAGGAACAACAAACACCGCAACAGGATTTGGCGAAATTGATGCCGATTATACCGATGCATTTCAAACTACTGCACCAGCAAACCGTACCTTTTCTGCATTCAACAATCCAACAACTGAACTGCAGTCGTACTTCGCCAGGGCGATTTTTAATTATGATAGCAAATACATTTTAACGGCTACTTTCAGGGCCGATGGTTCAACCAAGTTCGGAAAATCAAACCGTTATGGTTATTTCCCTTCATTTGCAGCTGCCTGGGATATCAAAAAAGAAAGTTTCATGGAAGGCGCCAGCTGGTTAGATCAGCTTAAAATGAGAGTTGGATACGGAAAAACAGGTAATCAGGATTTCCCTTCCGGCTCGGCTCAACAGCGTTATGATTTTGGAAACTCGAATGGTGCACCAACTTTAGTTGCCATTAACAACGCCAATCCAAACCTTAAATGGCAGTCGGATGAACAAACCAACGTTGGTATTGACTTTGGATTGTTAAAAAGCAGGTTAACCGGTTCTGTTGATTATTTCCATAAAACCACAAATGATTTGCTGTTTCCGCAAATTTCATTTGTACCGGCAGTTGGTGGAAACGTACCAACATGGGTGAATTTACCCGGCCAGATTATCAATAAGGGTGTCGAATTAACGTTGAACGGAGTATTAATTGAGAAAGATGATCTCAACTGGTCATTGGGCGGTAATGCTACTTTCATCAACAATAAAGTTCAAAATATCAATGGTATTATTAAAACAGGCTCATTAAACGGACAAGGCCTTAGTGGGGTAACAACTGAGGTAATCCAGAATGGTTTGCCATTGTTTGCCATGGTAACAAGACAATATAATGGTTTGGATGCCAATGGTTTCTCGCTTTATACAGATGATGGTTTTACCAATTACTACGTAGGTAACCCTAACCCAAAAGTGATTTTGGGCTTAAGTACCAACATCAGATATAAAAAACTATCGTTCACCGCAAACTTCAACGGTTCATTCGGTCAAGATATCTACAACAATACCGCAAATTCTGTATTGGCGATATCTAACCTTGGTACAAGGAATATTTCTTCTGCATTGGTCAATTTACCTGTACAGGAATCTTTAGCCAATCCGATTGCTGCATCCTCACGCTATATTGAAAAGGGTGATTACCTGAAGCTTGCCAATGCAACGCTTAATTACAATATCGGTAATGTTGGTAAAGCAATTAAATCCCTTAATATTTATGTTAACGGACAAAATCTATTTGTGATCACCAATTATACCGGGTTTGATCCAGAGGTTAACGTGAACAAAGGCGTAAGTGGAGTTCCTTCTGCCGGTATCGATTATACTGCTTACCCAACAGCAAGAACCTTCAATTTTGGTGTTAATTTTTCTTTATAATTCTTAATATAAAAATCATGAAAAGTAAATATATTTTCAGTTTTGCACTGGTTGCATTGAGCTTCTCGGCTTGTACCAAGCTTGATGAGAACCTGAATGGTCAGGTAAGCAGCGGCGGGGTAAGTTCAGGTAATGTCTCGAGTTTATTGGGCGCCAGCTATGCAGCAATGATTGGCCCTTACCAGGCCCCATGGAATTGGGTAGCTTTGCAGGAAGTTACTTCGGATGAGGTTATTGTGCCAACCCGGGCAGGTGACTGGGATGATAACGGCGCATGGCGATCGTTACACCTGCATAAATGGGCTCCAGATCATTCCAGGATTTCAGACGTATTCAGAGATTTAAATAGTATTTCTTATGTGGCAACCAGTGTGCTGGGTGCTAATCCGTCAGCTACCCAGGCAGCTGAAGCCCGTTTCTTACGTGCTTTTGCTCAATTTTCTATCCTAGATGGATGGGGCCAGGTTCCGTATCGTGATGCCGGAGAAGATGTTACCAAACCATCCCGGGTAAGAAACGCAGCCGATGAAATTAATTATCTGATTACGGAATTAACAGCCATTATTCCAACTTTGCCTTCAGGAACAGCAAACGTTGCCAACAAAAACGCAGCAAGAACGCTTTTAATGAAGGTTTATCTTAACAAGGGTGCGTTTTTAAACCGTACTGCGCCAACTTTTGATGCAGCGGATATGGCCAGGGTGATTACACTTGCCGATGAAATTGCAACCGGGGGATATGTATTAACGGCAAATTACTTTGATAACTTTGCACCAACAAATGATATCCTTTCCAAAGAAAATATTTTCACAGCGCAAAATATTGGCGGTGCCACCGGAAGTGATTTAGATGGGCAGTGGAAATGTACCACCCATTATAACCAAAATCCAAATGGTTACAACGGATTTTCGTCCCTATCTAATTTTTATGCAAAATTCGAGGCGGCCGACAAAAGAAGAGGAGGTACCTACGCCGGACAAACCAATGTATCAGGCCTTCGTGTAGGATTTCTAGTTGGTCAGCAGGTGGATCAGAATGGTGTGGCATTAAAAGATAGAAAAGGCAATCCGCTCGCTTTTACACCAGAAGTGAGCATCATTGAAAGAGATCCAAATCACCTGGAAGTTGCGGGAATCAGAGTTATCAAATACCCTGTTGACTATGCCAATGCGGGTTCGAGAAAACCAGATAACGACTGGGTTTACTATCGCTATTCTGATGTTTTGTTGATGAAAGCAGAGGCACAGATGAGAACCTCTCAAACCGCTGCTGCATTAACTTTAGTAAATTCATTAAGAGCTGTAAGGGGAGCATCTACATTAACAAGTTTAACTTTGGATGTACTTCTTGATGAGCGTGGTCGCGAGCTATACTGGGAAGGTTTCAGAAGACAGGATCTGATTCGTTTTGGAAAATACCTTGCTGCATGGCAGGAAAAACCAGCAAGCGAAGCTAAATACCTGGTTTTCCCGATTCCGGATAATCAACTTGGTAACCCTAATCTTATTCAAAATACAGGTTACTAATTCATCACGTTTTAGCTAAGCCAGAGGCTGATTTGCCATCGGATTGACTAATCTGATGGCAATTCGGCCTTTTGTTTATTCTAATTTTCTTCTTTCATCAACATATGTCTATGAAAAAAAACGTACTTTTCTTTCTATTTAATATTCTATCTCTTGTAGTTACAGCACAGGATCCCTGGAAAATCAGTGCCGATAAAATCGACCCCGGTAAATATTTCGGCATTACTGCAGGCAACGGGATAATCGGTATCGTTTCCTCTCCTCAGCCGTTTAAGGTAAAAAATGTAGTGCTCGCCGGCACTTATGATACATATGGACGTGGCCGTGTAAGTAATTTTTTAAACGGTTTCAATCTGCTTAACATGTATCTGGAAATTGATGGAAAAAGGCTTGATGACCAAAACACAAGCAATATGCAGCAAGAGCTTGATATGCATCATGCTGCATTCACCACAAAACTGACTTATGGAAAAAAGGCAAACATTAAATATACCTACTACGCACTTCGCCATTTGCCTTTTACAGTATTAATGGATGTTACCATTACGGCCAACGAAGATTTTAAATTAACGGCAGCAAGTGTGATGGAAACGCCTGATGCACTTCGTGATGTGGAAAATTACTATAATGAAATTGACAGGCCACATGTAACGCTGAGCCTGTTGACATCAACAGCAAAAAGCCCGACAGGCAAATTGCAGTTGTGCGCTTCCAATAGTTTCTTATTTAATGAACAGCATGGAAGCGAGCCAAAAATTATCCACGAAATGTGGGATAATAACAGCCATTTAATGAAGTTTAGTAAAGTGATTAAAGCCGGGGAAAGTTATCGCTATAGTGTTGTGGGCAGTACAATAAGTTCTGCCCAACATGCCGATCCGCTTAACGAAGCCGAGCGTATGACTATTTTTGCTAAACTCGAAGGTCGCGATCGATTAATCCAATATCATAACGCCGCCTGGGATGAACTGTGGAAATCGGATATAATTATTGAAGGAGATCCGCAGGCACAACAAGATGTACGCAGTATGCTTTACCATTTAACCTCATTTTCGAGGGCGGGAACATCTTACTCGCTATCGCCAATGGGCTTGTCTGGTTTGGGTTATAATGGCCACGTATTCTGGGATACAGATATCTGGATGTTTCCGGCAATGTTGGTATTGCATCCTGATATTGCAAAATCTTTAATTGAATATAGATTTGAAAGACTGGAACCGGCACGGAAAAATGCTTTTTCACATGGCTTCAAAGGTGCAATGTATCCCTGGGAAAGTGCAGATTCGGGTGTGGAAGAAACACCTGTCTGGGCTTTAAGTGGACCATTCGAGCACCATATCTCGGCAGATGTTGCCCTGGCTGCATGGAATTATTATTGTGTTACACAAGATAAGGTCTGGCTTAAAGAAAAAGGATGGCCAATTTTATCTCAAACAGCCGAATTTTGGGCCAGCAGGGTAGAGCGAAGCGGACCGAATCAGTTTGATATCAAAAATGTAGTTGCCGCAGATGAATGGGCGGAGAATGTAGATAATAACGCCTTCACAAATGCAGCTGCAAAACTGAATCTTAAAAATGCGAATTTGGCTGCAGCTGTTTTGGGGTTGCCGCAAAATAAGGATTGGGCGTTGGTTGAAAATAATATCCCGATTTTAAAATTTCCTGATGGCGTTACTAAAGAACATGCCACTTACAAAGGCGAGGGTATAAAACAGGGAGATGTTAATTTGCTTGCGTATCCTTTAAAAAGTATTACAGATAAAAATCAAATTTTAAAAGACCTGGCTTATTATGAAACCAGAGTTCCAGATGAAGGTACACCTGCCATGACTCATGCCATTTTTGCTTTACTTTATGCCAGAACGGACCATGCAGAAAAGGCTTATAAATATTTTAATGAGGCCTACCAGCCGAACCTGAATCCACCGTTTCGGGTTATTGCCGAAACAAAGGGTGGCACCAATCCATATTTTGCAACTGGCGCCGGCGGTGTTTTGCAAAGTGTGTTGATGGGCTTTGGTGGGTTAAATATTACCAATAAAGGTATCGTACAAATTCCATCAGTTTTACCAGCCAAATGGAAATCAATCAGAATTACTGGTGTAGGTACAGAAAAGAAAACTTTTTCGGTTACCAATAAAAATTAATAAAAAACGGATTGCGACTTTAGAAAGATTTGCAATCCGTTTTTCTGAGCTTTACTGAGTAAATTACTTATCTTTCATCAGTTTTAGCAGTACGCCATTCGTCCATCCAAAACCATCCTGCAAAGGATATTCTCCACCGCCACCTTTGCTGTTTGTTTCCACTACGTTATATTTTTCCATCAACTTGCCGGTTTCTTTAAAAACAGCGATGTTCTGGTTAATCCATCTGCTAGTGATGTCATCCGCAAGTTTATCAAAACCATAATGATGCAAACCTTTTATGCTGATGTATTGCAATGGAGCCCAGGCATTTGGTGCGTCCCATTGTTCTTTTGATGTGGTTAATGTGGTAATTAATCCGCCTGCTTTTAAAAAATCCTTTTCAATTTTTTCAGCAACTAATTTTACCTGAGCCGGAGTGGCCAGTTTAAAGTATAGTGGAAAAGATGCCGCTAAGGTGAATTGATTTGATAATGACTTCGTTTTCCAATTGTAATCGGTAAAAAAGTTCAAATCAGTGTTCCAGAAATATTTTAAAATTGCTGTTTTCCGTTTAGCTGCCCGGGCGTAAAATAAAACGGCTTTAACCTTATTTCCAGCTTGTTGATTCGCAGCTGCAATGGCAATTTCAAGGTTGTACATTAAGGTGTTCAAGTCTACAGGTAGCAAATCTGTAGTAATGATCTGGCTAAAATTCTTTCCATCTGCAAACCAGCGGCTGCTAAAATCCCAACCCGATTCTGCAGCCGATCTCACATTGCGCAAAAATACAGCAGGTTGTTGTTTTGTTAACTTTGCAGCTTCAAAATCTTCTCTGTACGATTCTTCTCTTGGTACATCACCCGCATCATAGTAGCGGTTTAAAAGGGTTCCGTCTGCCAGTTTTACGCTGTGGTTGATGGCAGTACCATTTTTAAGCTGGGCTCCGCCCTTCATCCAGAAATTATATTCTTTCTCCAATACATCTTTATAATCAGCCAGTTTGGTGTCAGTATTATTTTGGGTAAGCAGCTGAACCATTGCCGCGAAGAATGGAGGTTGCGATCGTGTTAAATAATAACTTCTGTTCCCATTTGGGATAAAACCATATTGATTAATGAGGTAAGCAAAATTATCAATCATGTCTTTCATGATTTTGGTTTTGCCTGCTTTTTGTAAACCAAGCATCGTAAAATAGGAATCCCAGTAGTATATTTCCCTAAAGCGCCCGCCCGGAACAATATATGGATGAGGAAGCGGCAATAATGAAGTTTTGAACTTGGAGACAGTATCTGGATTTCTTTTCAGCACAGTCCACAAGGTATCCAGATGTTTTTCAATTCCAGCATTTATATCCGATTGATAAACTGCATTATGATTCTCTGGCATTGAAAAATTTTCCGCTACGAAATTTTTCAGGTTAAATGTAGCGAGTTTTTTTTGCGCATCGTAAGCGGCCATAATGGCTGAGGGATCCTTTTTAGGAATGGCATCGACAAAGGATTTTCCATCAGGATAGATTCTTGCTAATTGTACTTTTTCGAATAAATCAGGATAGGTCTGTCGTGGGCTCAGTTCTTTTTGTGCAAAAAGTTGAGCCGATGCCATCAACAGAAAGACAAACAGGGTCACTTTAAAAGAAAATTGGTTAGGGATTGGATTTTGATTGATCAATAGCTTGTGTTGATTCATATTTGGTTATTGTATGATTTAAATTTAGGCATTTTACTTTAAATCCGGCGATGCCATTTTTAATTATAGCATTACTATAAAAACAATGCCGCTTGTGCATAAAACCACTATTATACCCGTTATGACCAATCCGTGACTTTTGTTTTAACTGGCTAAGCTTATCTTAGCTTGAAACATTAGTTCATGAAGAATATAGGATTTTTATCATTCGGACATTGGTCTAACCACCCTTCTTATCAAACCCGCACCGCTGGGGATACTTTACTTCAGTCGATTGATCTGGCTGTAGCTGCGGAAGAATTGGGTTTAGATGGTGCGTATTTCCGTGTTCACCATTTTGCACGCCAGCTGGCTTCGCCGTTTCCTTTGCTTGCTGCAATTGGCGCCAAAACCAGCAAGATTGAGATTGGCACAGGTGTGATTGATATGCGTTACGAAAACCCATTGTATATGGTTGAAGATGCCGGTGCAGCTGATTTGATTTCAGGTGGCCGCTTACAACTCGGGATTAGTCGCGGCTCCCCGGAGCAGGTGATCGAAGGGTATAAACATTTTGGCTACCAGCCTGCTGCTGGTGAAACAGATGCAGAAATGGGCCGTGAAAAAGCATTGACGTTTCTGGAAAAACTGGAAGGTGTTGGCTTTGCTCAGCCCAATCCAAATCCCATGTTCCCAAACCCGCCGGGATTATTAAGGTTGGAGCCTTATTCTGAAGGGCTGCGGGAGCGAATTTGGTGGGGTGCAGCATCTAACGCCACGGCTATTTGGGCAGCAGAGAAAGGAATGAACTTGCAAAGTTCTACCCTGAAGTTTGATGAAAACGGAAAACCTTTCCATATTCAGCAGGCTGAACAAATCAGGTTGTATAAGGAAGCATGGAAAGCTGCAGGGCACAAACGTGAACCAAGGGTTTCGGTAAGCCGTTCGATTTTTGCACTTGTTAATGATCAGGATCGCTATTATTTTGGGCAGCAGGCAAGGGGTGCAGATAGTTTTGGTTACATCGAGGCTGATCAGCGTGCGGTTTTTGGGAAGAGTTACGCAGCAGCGCCCGACCAGTTAATTAAAGAACTTGCGGAAGACGAGGCAATTAAAGAAGCAGATACCTTGTTGTTGACTATTCCAAATACTTTAGGTGTTGATTACAATATTCATGTAATTGCCGCTATTCTGGAACATGTTGCCCCTGGCTTAGGTTGGCGATAATTTTCAGTCAGGGTTGAAATTGCATCATCAGATAGCTCATTAAATAAAAAAATCACTTAAGAAAAGCTTAAGTGATTTTTTTTATGTCTAGTTTTTGGGAACCAGCTGCATGTCGCTAAGCCCATGTTCCAGTTTCCACTTTTCTATGATAGGTTGTTCCAGTTCCATCTGGCGGTACTCGTCAGGCGACATGATGGGTACACCGTGTACAATTGGATACTTCCTTTTACAGTATGCACAGGTTAGTATTCCCTCCAGGATATTCAGGTTGATATCCTTCGTAAAAATATCCAGTTTAAGATCTTTTTTATCGAAAGGGCAACATAATTTTTCTATGGTTTTTATTCTCATGATAATTGTTTTTTAGTTAATGCATCCTGGTAGGCCAGGGTTTGCTGTTTGGGATTTTTCGCGTTGAGTATGCCTGATATTACGGCCACGCCATCAAAATCTATTTTTTGTTTCAGGGTTGCTGTGTTTTCTGGGGTAATTCCACCGGAGATGAAAAGCGGAATGTCGGTTAATTTGCCAGCCTGTTCCACGGTTTCAGGAAGTACAATGGTACAACTGCCGGCGGAACGTGAAGGAAACATCGAACAAAAAGAGATATAGTCCAGTTGATTTTGGTGTGCCTGAATAACTGTTTCAAGGTTTCCAGAACAAGTTACGCCTGCTATAAATGCTTTACCTATTGTTTTTTTAATTGAAGGAAGATCAACTGGAAAAGCATCAAAATGTACACCATCCAATGCTGATGTTTCGTTTAAAAGAGCCCATTCCTGGTTAATTAGGAGCGGTACGTGATACGGTTTGGCTAATGCGCTAATTTCCTGTATAAAACTCAGCTTGTTTGTTCCTTCCGGCCAATGGTTCCAGATTTGCAACACATCAATGCCGCCTTCGAGTGCAGCCTTGAGCTTATGAAATAATAATTGTTTTTCCATGCCGGGATCAATAACCAGATAAATGCCGCCTGCGATTTTTTTGCTCATTTCCATCCTTTATTTAATGCGTTAAAAAAAGCTCCCCAGTACGGATCGGTAGCGAAATAGGGTAGGTTAAAGATTTCGTCCTGATCAATCAATTGATATCCCTGTTCTTTAGCGGTAAATTTTCCGATCACAGTTGCCTGTATGTTGTGCTGAGCAAGCTTTTCGATTAAAAGCTTAGCCTTTAATTTGTCGACAGCCATTACCGTGCTACCTGCACCTACACAAAATCTGGGGTCGAGTTCGAAAAGACTACAAACCTGGCGAACCGTATCGCTAACAGGAATTTTTTGGTTTTCAAGGATTACCCCATTTCCCGAAGCGACAGCCATTTCATATACCGCACCTAAAACACCACCCTCGGTCACATCATGCATGGCGCTTACCATAGTTTCCTCATCATGAGTCGCTAATAGTGCCTCTTCTAAACTAGAGGTTTGATAGAATAGATCACAGGCATGTGTATAAGCTTCCTTTCCTAATTTATTGATTACCATTTCCGGAAAACTCATGGCTAATATCGCTGTTGAAGATATGGCGCATTGTTTGGTTACAATGATCAGGTCTTCTGGTTGTGCATATTTACTGAGCAGAATTTTATCGGCTGGCGCTGTAAGCACCATGGTTCCGCCACCGGCAATCGTAGAATTTTGACCTGATACCTTTCCGGTGTGGCCACCAGTAATGGATACGCCAATTTCTGCACAGTATTTATGGATTAATCCCCAGTAGGTATCAAGATTCTGCCTGGTTAAATAATCTGGTAGGTTGAGCACCATTTGCGCATACATGGGTGCGAAGCCTGTAGTACCCATATCGTTGGCCATCAAATGAACAGAGAGCCATGCTGATTCCTGCAAACCAAGTGAAGGAATCAAGGATAAAGGATCACTGGTCATGGCCAAAGCAAGCCCGCCGGGCAGGTTGATCACCGAAACATCTACACCAAATGCCGGTCCGCAGTGCACTTCTTTACGATCTTTTCCACAACGCTGAAGTATCATGCCCTCAAAGTCGTCATTGTTGATTTTTCCTAAGTCCATCATTTTCGCTTTAATCTTTGAAGTGAACATAAAGGCCAAAGAAATCGCCATAAGGCAAACTCCATTGTTGAAGCGGAAACCATTTTGGAAGCCCTGTACAGGTCCATTCAATGGTATATTCACGACCTTTCAAGGCTTCGTGGATTTTATGAGTCAAACCTTGTGGTGTATAAAAATTTGCAGTTACATAAAAGGGATTTTTACCAAATGCCTGCTGAATTCTCCTTCGGAAAAATTTCGGTGAATTCCGATTCATCATGCCAAAGGCGATACCCCTTTTTCCTACCCGGGCAGCTTCTTTAATTACCTGAATGGGATCTCGATAATATTCGAATGTGGTAATGAAAGCGACCGCATCGAAGCTGTGATCTTTAAAAGGCATGAAGTGGGAATCAGCATTGACAAGGTCTCCATCGAAAAGGTGGACAGCCTGGCCCAGCATAAAAGGAGAAAGATCTGCACCTGTAGCTTCGATTCCAATTTCTTTCCACCATCTGGTAAAACGTGTGGTACCGCAACCAAATTCAAGTAATTCTTTAATTTCCGGGTTGCTGCCAAGCAGTTGCGCCATTACTTTCTTCTGCCATACTTCAGCACGCTTGTAACGCCCTTCGTACCATTGTTCATAGGTATCGGTATGTTCGCGGTTAAAAAACCATTCTTTTCTTCCCTGCCAGTTGGTAAGGCTTTCTGAAAGAACACTAAAGCTTTTTTGTTCTAATTGCATATGTCTAAAAATTTAAGGCCTGTCAGCTAACCGGATCTCCGGATAGTGAACAGGGCTTAAATTCAGACAGCCGAGCAGCCGCAATCATTTGAGCCAGTGCATCCCTACGCCGGTATTATCCGTGTCAGGTTCGCGGGTATTCATCTCAGCCTTTAACTCAAGTTAAAAGCACCCCGTGCAACAATGCCAAATATATAGATTTTAGTTTAAAAGACTAATTGAAAGTTAAAAGTTTAGGGGGATTTACGGTTGGCCACCGCCACCCATTGCACCATAAATCTGTCCGGTTGAATAACTGGCGCTGTTATCGGCCAGCTGCACATAAATAGAAGCCAATTCTGCCGGTTGTCCTGGTCTGCCCATAGGAGTTGCTTTTCCGAAGCTGGTCAACTTTTCATTGGTTGCACCACCGCCCACCTGTAAGGGTGTCCAAATAGGACCGGGGGCTACACCATTTACCCGAACGCCTTTAGGAGTTAGGAATTTCGCCAGTGATCGAACCGTACTGGTATTCGCTGCCTTGGTTTGGGCGTAGTCGAACAGTTCTGGTGAAGGATCATTGGCCTGTTCGGAAGTGGTGACGATAATGCTTGAACCAGGTTTAAGGTGGGGAATGGATGCTTTTAACAGCCAAAACGGGCCATAGATATTTGTTTTTATCGTGGCATCGAAATCCTCGGTGCTAATGTCCAATATCGAAGGTTTAGTTTGCTGGCGGGCTGCATTGCTTACCACGATATCTAAACCGCCCAGACGCTTCACGCTATCTTCTACCAGGCGTTTGCAAAAAGATTCTTCACGCAAATCCCCGGGAATCGCGTATCCTTTTCTTCCGGCTTTGGTAATTAGCGCAATTACTTCTTTGGCATCTTCCTCTTCGGCTGGTAAATAATTGATTACCACATCGGCTCCTTCCCGGGCAAATGCAATGGCTGCAGCCCGGCCCATGCCTGAATCGCCTCCGGTAATCAGCGCTTTTCTTCCGGTCAATCTGCCTGAGCCTTTGTAACTTTCTTCGCCATGATCTGGACGGGGATCCATTTTGCTGGCCAGGCCAGGAAATGGTTGTTGCTGCGGTTTAAAAGGAGGACGTGGATATTTTGTCGTTGGATCTTGTAAGGCTGCCGGAGCAGAAAATGCCACGCCATCTGTTGCAAAAGCAGGTGATACGGCCAGGCCTGCAATACCTACGCCAAGGCCGGCTACGGCTTGTCGTCTGGTCATCAATTCTTTTTTCATAGGGTTAATGTTTTAAGGTTATTGTTTTCGGGATTATTTTTTGCTGGTGAACTACATGAATGCACTTTCAGCTCATACTTTAATCTTTGCCATCAGTAAATTTTAACATCTGCCAAACAACATTGGTTTTGCGTATGCTAACACCATTAAGAATAATCTGGCAAATCTTTTATTTACCACTGAGAAAGCTGAAGAACTCCTTACCTTTAATCCATAAATAAAATCATCAATGAAAGCATTTTTAGGCATGGGCCTCTTAGGTTCAAATTTTGTTAAAGCGATGCTCCGTAAAGGAGATCAGGTACAGGTATGGAATAGAACAGCTGCGAAGGCTAAGGCACTGGAAACAGATGGTGCAACAGCTTTTGATGATGTTGTTGATGCCGTGAGGGGAGTGGATTATATTCATCTCACGCTTAAAGATGATGATACCGTTAATCAGGTTCTGGAATTGGCAAGTACAGGTTTTAAAACTGGTGTGATCATTATCGATCATACAACTACCTCAGTGAATGGTGCCATTGAACGAACAGCTTACTGGAAAGATAAAGGATTTACCTATTTGCATGCACCAGTATTTATGGGGCCGCCGAATGCTTTGGAAAGCACCGGAAATATGTTGGTTTCGGGCGATCAGGAAGTAATCAAAACAGTTCAGGATGAGCTTTCAAAAATGACGGGTAAACTTTTAAACTTCGGCTCAGAAGAAGGTAGAGCTGCCGCTATTAAACTCTCTGGTAATCATTTTCTTATATCTCTTACGGCAGGGCTGTCAGATACGCTGGCTTTGGCGAAATCTCTAGGCGTTCCTACTACTGATATTTCGGATTTGTTTGCAGTCTGGAATCCTGGTGCGGGTGTGCCTGCACGACTAAATAAAATTCTTACAGGCGATTTTGGTAAGCCTTCCTGGGAATTAGATATGGCCCGCAAAGATGCTGGTTTAATGATCAGCGCTGCTCAGGAAAAAGGAGTGAAATTAAATGTATTGCCTGCAGTCGCTGCTGAAATGGATCAGTGGATAGAGAATGGACATGGTTCCGATGACTGGAGTGTCATTGCGAAAAATAACATTTGATAAAAACGTCAATGGCAGTTGTCATTGCGAGGGCGTATTTTATGACGGTGGCAATCTTATTTTTTACAAATGAGATTGCTTTTCCCGATAAAGAATCGGGATCGCAATGACGAAAATAGAACGTCAATTGTAGCAGGAATGATGTTTAGGGCAGTCGTTCATAGCGAGGGCGTATTTCATTACTGCGGCAATCTTATCTTTTACAAATGAGATTGCTTCTTCCGATGAAGAATCGGGATCGCAATGACGAAAATAAAACGTCAATGCTAACAGGAATGATATTCAGGGCTGTCGTTCATAGCGAGGGCGTATTTCAGGACCGTGGCAATCTTATTTTTTACAAATGAGATTGCTTCTCCCGATGAAGAATTGGGATCGCAATGACGAAAAGAAAACTCAATAGTGGCGTATCTGACAAACAGATTATTCTAGTTGTCAACATTGAGTTGGTCTTTGACTCGATGCAGACTGACAATAATTGTGCTTAACGACATTATTTAATCTCTCAATTAGTTTGTTGGGGTTTCCAGACTTCGCAACTATCAATCCAGTATTTCTGGCTCGCGGCAATGTTAATTATTTGTTTAGGTTATGATTTCAAATATCTGATTATGAATAAAATATAATATTAATATATTTGTACAAGTTATCGAGCCAATAATAAACAAAACTTATGTTTCCAATTTAGGGTTGTTAGGTGAACATACCTAATAAAACATACCATGGCTAAAAACGATACTGGTAGCGATCCAAAATTTGCTTCCAAAACCACTGTGCAGGAATCTCCGGCACTTACCGCACTTTTCAAAGATTCCATTGCAGATTTATTTTGGGCGGAGAACCATTTGGTTAAATCTCTTCCTAAAATGATTTCAGCAGCGACATCCGCAAGCCTAAAAAAGGCCATCACATCTCATTTGGAAGAAACTAAAACTCATGTAACAAGGTTAGAGCAGGTTTTCGAATTGCTGGATGAAAAGGCAATTGCCAAGAAATGCGATGCTATGGAAGGCTTAACTAAAGAAGCTGAAGGCATTGTTGAAGAAACAGAGGCTGGAACAGCTACACGTGATGTGGGAATTGTGCTGGCTTCGCAAAAAGTAGAACATTATGAGATTGCCAGTTATGGAGGTCTGCATCAATTGGCGATTACATTAGGGCTTGATGAGGTGGCTTCATTGCTTGAACAAACTTTAAATGAAGAAAAGCAAGCTGATGTAAAGCTAACAGAAATTGCAGAGAACGATATTAATTACAAAGCTGCTGAAGAAGCATAACCGAGATATTATGGTAAAGAAAAACACTCAGCAATCGCCTGAGCCCTCACAACAAGAGAACGATAAAACAAAAAAACTGGAGTCATTCATCGCCGATTCAACCGGCGAATCGCTGACAACCAATCATGGTGTAAAAATTAATGATGATCAGAATTCACTCAAAGCAGGAGAAAGGGGGGCAACACTTCTGGAAGATTTTATTTTGCGTGAAAAAATTACCCATTTTGATCATGAAAGAATTCCAGAACGCATTGTACATGCCAGAGGTTCAGCAGCCCATGGGGTTTTTAAAGTTTATGAAGACCAATCGGCATTAACACGTGCTGCTTTTTTAACAGATCCTGGTCAGGAAACACCTGTATTTGTCCGTTTTTCTACCGTTGCTGGCTCCCGTGGATCGACAGATCTTGCCCGTGATGTGCGTGGATTTGCTGTAAAGTTTTACACGCAGGAAGGCAATTTCGATTTGGTAGGCAATAACGTTCCTGTATTTTTTATTCAGGATGCAGTGAAATTTCCGGATTTGATTCACGCGGTAAAACCAGAACCAGATAATGAGATGCCTCAGGCAGCTTCAGCACATGACACTTTTTGGGATTTTATTTCCCACCTTCCTGAATCGGCACACATGATTATGTGGGCAATGAGTGATCGGGCTTTACCGAGAAGTTACCGCATGATGGAAGGGTTCGGCGTCCATACTTTCCGTTTTGTCAATGCTCAAGGTGTTTCCAATTTTGTTAAATTTCACTGGAAACCTTTATTGGGCGTACACGCGGTTGCCTGGGATGAAGCACAAAATATTTCAGGTAAAGATCCTGATTTTCACCGACGCGATCTTTGGGATGCCATTGAAGCCGGTGCTTTTCCCGAATGGGAATTAGGGGTGCAAATTATTCCTGAAGAAGATGAATTTAAATTTGAATTCGACATTCTCGATCCGACAAAGCTCATTCCCGAAGAACTTGTACCTGTGCAACGCATTGGGAAGATGACCCTGAATAGAAATCCTGATAATTTCTTTGCGGAAACAGAGCAGGTAGCCTTTCATGTTGGGCATGTGGTTCCAGGTATTGATTTTACAAATGATCCATTGTTGCAAGGACGTTTATTTTCATATACCGATACACAGTTAATCCGTTTAGGCGGCCCGAATTTTCATGAAATTCCGATAAACCGGCCAGTGGTTCCTGTGCACAATAATCAGCGTGATGGTTATATGCGACAAACTATTAACAGAGGAAAAACCAGTTATGGGCCAAATGGTCTGGCAGCAAACGATCCGCAACAGGTAAAAGCTGCAGATGGTGGGTTTGTAAGTTATAATGAACGCATTGATGCCAGGAAAATCAGAGCCAGAAGCAGAAGTTTCTTTGATCACTTTTCACAGGCGAGGTTATTTTTCAATTCACAAAGTGATCCTGAACAGAACCACATCATCGATGCATTAAGTTTCGAACTGGGAAAAGTAAAAGCAGTAGAAATTCGCGAAAGAATGCTGGCAGTGCTTGCCCAGATTGATAAAGGCCTGGCAGGTGCTGTAGCATTTGCATTGGGTTTACATGTACCAGATATTGCGCTTGAATCATTGAATAGCAGTATTCCGGCTGATGGAGATCCTGCAGATTATGCTTCCCTAAATCCTGAAGGCAGTCTGGCGGCTTCAGCGGCATTAAGTATGGCTGGAACAATAAAAGATACCATTAAAACCCGTAAGGTAGCTATTCTTGCCGCTGATGGGGTAGATGGAGCTTCATTAAGTACAGTTAAAGATGCGCTTGTAGCAGCAGGGGCAGTGGTGCACATCGTCTCGCCTAAACTGGGCAAAATTATCTCACAGGAAGATCAGGAGATTGTTCCTGATGAAAGTTTCCTTACCGCGGCTTCGGTATTATACGATGCGGTTTATGTGCCTGGCGGAACAAATTCAGTAGCTACTTTAGAAGCTGAAGCTAATGCCATTCATTTCTTAAATGAAGCATTTAAACATTGCAAAGCTATTGCAGCAGATGAACAGGCAGTACAAGTTTTGGAATCGACGTATTTCTATAAAAAACTTCCGGCAGAATATTCGAAAGAGACCGTTTTAAGAGAAGGCGTTTTAGTTTCAGGTCAGGCTGATGAATTGAGCAGTACCTTTAAAGAAATGATTGCCTTGCACCGGTTTTGGGAAAGGGAAAATCCTAGAAAAATTCCGGCATAAAAATAAAAAGGAGGATTTTACATCCTCCTTTTTTTATAATTAAAAGCTAATTTTCTGACTTGCTTCGGTTAGCATTTGTTGTCCGGTTTCATTGCCTTGCAAGGCTGCGTAATCCAATGCCGATTGCCCTCTATGATCTACCTTATTTACATCTGCACCTTCTTTTATCAATAAAGCAAGCACATCGTTTCTGCCAAACATTGCTGCAAACATCAATGCGGTGCCTCCGTTACCATGTTGCAGGTTTAAGTCTGCACCTTTATCAATCAGTATTTTTGCAATATCAAGATAACCTTTAAAAGCAGCACCCATCAAGGCTGTATTTCCCCCTTGGTCTGCAGCGTTAATATCCGCACCCGCATCTATTAAAAGTTTTACTGCTTGAGGTTGATTGTTGTAGCCCGCGATAATCAAAGCGGTATATCCTTTTTCGTCAGTAAAATTCAGATCCGCCTGTCTGCGGATCAATTCGTTTAATACTTCGATTTCGCCTTTGCGGGCTGCCGGAATTAAGAGTAGGTTGATGTTTTCCATATGCTATAAAACCCTTTGCATCTTTAAATGTTTTATTGATTGATTTTTGCTTCCAGGCATTTCAGTTATATATCAGTTAGATAAGTATTAAGGATTTAAAACAGCTTTTATAATTGTAAATGAATAAAACTTATCATGACATTAAAAGGTTATGTGGATATGAAATATGATAACATTCAGCAATTGTTTGATAAGTATGAAGACCTTTCTATTGAGGTAGAACAGGCCAAGCGGGTAGTGGATGCCTCACAATTGCCAGATTTATCCAAAACTGATTCCATATCTGCCGCAGAGGCTGATGAACACCTGATTGCACACATTGAACTGGAAAGAAAGGAACAACACCTGGAAAGTGTTTCGCAGGAATGGGCAGAAATACAGGAACTGTTGGTAGAGAAACTTTGCAAGGTGAATACACGTGTGAGGGTAATCGACAGACGTGATGGAGATGAATTATTGATCAGCTGCTTAGCCGGATCGATTTTGATTGAAGAAAAAACAGAAAATGAGTAAAGATACTATACAAGAACAATTTGACCGCTACCTCTCACTTCTCGAACAAATTCATACCCTTGGCCATGAAATTGACGCTGCCATTGATGAAGTAGAGATCAATGAACTAATGCTGAAACGAAAGAGATCACAAACCAAGATGCGGACTGTTGTCAAAAACCTAGTGACATCACTGAGTGAAATGGGAACCAAATACCCTATTCATAATTACCTTGCCAACCAAACCACTTACATCTTTGCGTTAGATAATAAACTGATGCTTGAATATCACTAGCCATATTGTTTTTGGAGCTGCTTCCTGTTAATTCAGGTGAACTATAGGTGTAATTTTTTGATATTATTTAAAATTTCTGGCGGGTGGAATAGCAATTTCTTGTTTGGTTTGGCGTACCTGTGTCCTTTTGTTTTCGCTTGGATAAGGAGCAGTTTTTTCATCAGAACGAGAAGGTGTTAATATTGGAAGATCATCTTGATCTGTTTTGCTCAGTGTTCGAAGCAGTTTTGTCAGGTCGAAACAGCGTTTAACGATGATGTGCACTACTTCACCCTCTCTTTGCAATTTACCTTCTACCATAAGTAAACGGGAATGAAGGATCTCTTTCCGGTACTTTTCGAAAAGGCTTTCAAAAACCACCAGGTTAGAAAAACCTGATTCATCTTCTATTGTAATGAAACACACTCCGCCAGCGGTACCAGGACGTTGACGTACCAATACCAAGCCTGCAACTTTAATGCTTTGGCCATCTTTAACCGCATCTAAATCTTTGTTGGCACATACTCTTAACAAATTCAATTGTTCTCTTACAAAACTTACCGGATGTGCTTTTAAAGAAAGTGCTGTTGTCGAATAATCCTGTATCACATGTTCAGCTTTTGTCATGAGTGGGAGCTGGGTTTGTTTTTCAATTTTGCTTTCAGAATCCTGGCCTTCAAATAATGCTATAGGTCGATCTGCAAGTGCCGATACTTCCCAAAGCGCCTGGCGGCGATCGAAACCTAGCGACCGAAACGCGTCGGCATCTGCCAGTCTTTCTATTGTAGCCAGCGAAATGCCTGCATCTACCAATTCATTTATATTTTTGTAAAGTGTTCGCCTGTGGCAGATTAAAATGTCCATCTCATCCATTCTTATTCCTTTAATTTGCCTGAATCCCAATCGCAAGGCATGGTAGCTTCCAGCTTTTTCTTCTAAGGTGTTGTCATAAAAAGAATGATTTATATCTATCGGCCGAACTTCTACGCCATGTTTTCGGGCATCAATTACAATTTGGGCAGGCTGATAAAATCCCATTGGCATGCTATTGAGTAATGCTGCTGCAAAAACATCTGGATAATAACATTTTAACCAGCAGGAAACATAAACCAGCAAGGCAAAACTAGCGGCATGGCTTTCCGGGAAACCATAACTTCCAAAACCTTCCAGTTGTTTAAATATCCGCTTAGCGAAATCCTCATCATAGCCTTTGGCTACCATGCCTGAAATTAATTTTTTTTCGAATTGTGTAACCATGCCTTTCAGTTTAAATGTTGCCATACTCCTGCGAAGTTCGTCGGCTTCGGTAGGGGTAAAACCAGCAGCCACAATGGCAATTTTCATCGCCTGCTCCTGAAATAGGGGAACGCCAAGTGTTTTATTGAGAATCTCCTCCAGTTCTTTAGATGGATAACTTACTTTTTCTTCGTCATTCCTTCTCCGCAAATAAGGATGAACCATATCGCCTTGAATAGGCCCCGGCCGAACAATGGCTACCTCGATCACCAGGTCATAAAAACATTTTGGTTTTAATCGCGGAAGCATGGATTGTTGAGCCCGACTTTCAATTTGGAATACTCCAATGGTATCGGCATGACTAATCATTTCATAAACCTTTGGATCGTCATTTTCATTAATCTTTGCCATGGTCAGATCGAGGTTATAGTGCTGTTTTGCCAAATCAAAACCTTTGCGGATGCAGGTGAGCATGCCTAAAGCCAGAATATCAATTTTCAAAAAGCCCAAGGTATCGATATCATCTTTGTTCCATTCGATATTGGTGCGGTCTGCCATGCGGGCATTTAGGATAGGACAAAGATCAGTCAGTTTACCTTGCGTAATCACAAAACCGCCCGTGTGCTGACCCAACTGTCGGGGGAAACCCATCATTTGGCCGGTAAGGGAAAGCACTTTTCTCAACAAGGGATCATTTGGGTTAAGGCCTTGTTCTGTAAGGCGATTGCCTTCAAACCATTCATCCGTAAATTCCCAAATAGAAGCCGAAAGCCGGTTAATGGTGTCCACTGAAAGTCCCATAACTTTGCCTACATCTCTGATGGCGCCTTTTTGCCTTTGCTGGGTTACAGTAGCCACAATTGCTGCCCTCTCCCGGCCATATTTCTGGTAGATGTACTGAATTACTTCTTCCCGGCGTTCATGCTCAAAATCCACATCAATATCAGGTGGTTCATTACGGGCCGAAGAAATAAAACGTTCAAATAATAAATCGAATTTTGTAGGATCAACAGAAGTGATGCCCAGGCAATAACAAATGGTAGAATTGGCAGCTGAACCTCGACCCTGGCAAAGAATTTTCTGCTCACGGGCAAAACGAACAATATCGTAAACGGTTAAAAAATAGGCAGCATATTCCATTTCTTCCACAAATTTCAGTTCATGGTTAATGTTGCTGACAATTTTTTCAGGTAAATCATCGCCAAAAATCTCATGTGCGCCTTTCCAGGCTAAATCAGTGAGTTCGGCTAATGGAGATTTCTCTCCACTTGTAATTTCTTCCGGATAAACATACTTCAGGCTACTTAAACTAAACTGACAAGCATTGGCAATGTAAACCGCATTTTGCAAAGCTTGCGGATATTTCCGGTAAAGCCTCAGCATTTCTTCAGGGGCTTTAAGGTGGCGTTCGGCATTTTGAAATAAATGAAAACCTGCCGTTTGGATGGTGCATTTTTCACGTACACAGGTTAATACATCCTGAAGTTTGCGACGTGATGGGGTGTGATAATATACATCATTAGTAGCTACTAAAGGGATGTTTAAATTTTGGGAAAGTTGTGTCAACCGGAACATCCTTTTTTGATCCTCGCCTTGATAATTCCTCGAAATGGAAAGATAAAGCTGGTTATGAAGATTTTTTTTGTACTCCGCAAGATCGTTTGGGAAATTTGATTCAAAATCAAAATTTGCAGAAAGTGTATCAGGCGGGATGGCAATAAATAAAATTCCTGCAGCATGTGCATAAACATCCTTGCGATAAATCAGGCAGCTGCCTTTTTCTGTACGCAAATTACCCAAACTAAGTAAAGCTGATAGGCGGGCATAAGCTTTCTGATTAGTGGGATAAGCCAGCAAACTTGGCCCGTCAGCTAAATTTAGCCGGCATGCCGGAATAATCTCTATTCCCAGTTTTTTTGCTGCAGCATGCGCCCGAACAATGCCAGCAAGCGTATTATGATCAGTAATGGCAATTTTGGTGTAGCCCATTTTAGCAGCTTCTTCCACCAATTCTTCAGGATGTGAAGCTCCCCTTAAAAAGCTGAAATTGCTGGTTATCTGTAGTTCATTATATTCCATCATGATCAGGCAAAAAAACCATGAATAAACCAGCGTGAATTTTCAGCAGAATAATGTCCGGCCCTAAACAGCCAATAGCGACATCCATCATCATCTTCCACAATATAATAATCGCGATGCTCGCCATCCTCCAGCCACCAGGAACGCTCCAGGCGCTCGGGTCCATCAGCTTTTTTAATATGGTGTTTTTTTCCCTTATAAATAAAGATCAATGGCGGATAATCGGGAATAGGAGCGGTAACCTGTATGTTTTCGGGTTGGTGCAACAGGTGGATTGGGCGGCCCAATGGATTATGCCAGGGCAGGTTACTATTCTCGCTAAGTGCTGCTGTTTTTTTAATCGCCCGTTCCGGCCAATATTGCGCCTGTGGCAAAAAACGGCGAATTGCAGCTATACCTACTTTTCCTGCTACACGATCCAGCAGGGCAGAAAGGGCAGGGCTCTGGAGATCTGACTGAGTTATCCACAATTTATCCTGGGCCTGAATAATGGGTTCTACCTTATTTGCGGTCAGTAAAAAAAGTTCCACGCCTAAACCGGGAGCCAATTTATCAATATTTAAAGCAAAGAGCTTAAATAAGTGTTGAACATCATTATTGCTTTGATTGGTGCCAATGCTGGTGCGGATGATTTTTCCATCTATCCGAAAACCTTTCAGTTCAGCGCTACGTAAACCTAAACCTTCTTTTTTTAGTCGGCTGCAAAGTTGTTCCAGTAATTTTTTAATGGCGATTTCAATAGCTGGTGCAGTTTTGATGGGTTCCAGGCAGGGCAGGCGTTCTTCATATTCGGGTACAATTACAATCGGATTAAATACTTCTGGTACATCACCCATCGCCTGACCAATGCGATGCAACAGGTTTTCACCAAAGCGGCGACGTAAAACGCTGCGAGGCATTTGAATGAAACGTTCAATTTTTTGCAGCCCCAGTTTATTTAAACGATCTAGGATACTTTGCTCCAGCCGAAGAGCGGCCGGTGGCAATGAAAGCAAAGCGTAATATTGCCTTTTTTGCGCAACAACAAATTCCTGAGTGCTGAAACGGGAAACGGCCCAACTTGTTCCAATAGTATCGGCAATGGCTGGTTTATTGGTATAACCCAGTTCTTTCAGGCGTCTGCTGATTTGGGCAAGATAATGTTCTTCCGTATCCCATAAATGAGTGCAGCCTGAAGCGTCAAGCAAAATGCCATCGGGCAAGTCAATGCTCACAAAAGGAGTATATCGAATGCACCACTCTGCCAATCCCTGTAAAAGTTTAGCGTTTCGATTGGGTTTATCATCAAAAGCTTCCAGTTCATGTACCAGTGCCCTGGCATCCGCCAGCACCATGCCTATTTGTATACCTTGTTTTGCAGCCAATGCGTTACAGGCCGTGATGATGATACGGCCTTTAACAGCAGCAGTAAATACACAAGCCACTTCTTTTAGTGCTGGCCTGCGGATGCCGAGCCAGTCCGTTAATAAAAACGGAAACCAAATGCTCACAAAACGCTTTCCCATATTAACTTGCTTGTAGTTTTCTAAAAGTTTGTAATACTTCAGTTTGCTGTTCGAAGTTTTGAAAGCACGTTCCATTCCAGGAGAGTTTAAAACTACTGGGTTGTGCATTCCTCACTTTTAACAATTCTACAGACCATGAAGGCTGACCCACGCCTGGCATCCCATCTGGTAATATGCTGGGTAAATGTTTAATTTGCCAACGGGCAAGGCAGGTTGTATTATTAAGTTGTTGGGGCTGGTGTCGAATAATAAAAGCCGGAACTTTGCTTTTTTCGATTACCAATTGTAACCTTCTGGATTGACTAAAACTCAGTTCGGGGATTTCGGCTACTACTGCACTCAGATTTTCACATTTCAAAGCTTCTTCTAAAACCCATAATATTTCTTTGTGGTTTTTAAGGTCGATAAAAATAATCTGGTCGGGTTGTAAGGCAAAACGCTGCATGGCTGGAGGAAAAACGTTTCGCGTTGCACTGATCCATATGGAAGGGCCACCCGTTTGCATCAATGCTGAAAGGATTGCATTGATGAAACCCGTACTTGCAGCAGCATCTTCAGTTTCATTCGCGATAAACTCATGAATACCGGTAAGCGGAAAATGCTGGTTCGGAAAAGCTTTTGCCAATAGTTTTAATTGCGGAAAAACATCATCCTGAATGCTCAGTGTACCATAACCTTGCATGCCCAGAATTTGTTTTTTCAAATCTGCAATGATGTGCTGTTTAGATGCTTTTTCCATAATTAACCTCCTATTTTTAATATTTTAGGCAAATATAATGCTAAAAATATTAGTAATTTATAAAAAGTTTTGCACCTTTGCTAACGTATGGAACAATTGAGTTTTTTTGCTGAAGCAGGGCAAACTGTTGGATTGCCTGTAGATATTTTAACTTATCAAAGCGATTTTTTAGCGCCTGCTTTCAGCGATGAAATGTTGGCGCATTTGATACAAAATACACCCTGGAAACAAAAAGTAGTACGTTACTATGATAAGGAAGTTATCACACCACGGCTATCAGCCTGGTATGGTGATCCTGAACAAATAGACTACAATGCTCTTGGTAAATCAATACCATTAAAATGGACTGAAGAACTGCTCCAACTTAAAGAAAGGGTAGAACCTGTTGCAGGCATCAATTTTAATTCCGTATTGCTCAATTACTATCGTAACGGACAGGATTCGGTAACCTGGCACAGTGATAATGAAACCGTAATGGGGTCTCATCCCATTATTGCTTCTCTTTCTTTTGGACAGGTTCGCTGTTTCGATATCCGGCTCAAGGAAAATCATGCCGAGAAATATTCCATCCGTTTGGAACACGGCTCTCTACTTTTAATGAAAGGAGATTTACAGCAAAAATGGGATCATCGCATTGCTAAATCAAAACAATACATGAAGCCGCGTATCAATCTTACATTCAGACGAATAATTAATCCCTTATTACATGATTAAACTTCATTACCTTCACGAAGATCCTACCCAAGAATTAGGATTTAGTGCCTATCTTTTATTGCAGGAAGAAAATCATCATTCATTTTTAATCCTCAATGATGATGAGATTTTAGGGCAAATTGATTTGTCGAATGGGCATTGGCGAAATCTTGCCGATCAGAAACTGGATGAAGAATTTGTAAAATCCATTAGCAAATTCATCATGGCCCAGCAGTTTCTGCATTTGCCAAAATTAATTAAAAACCGCTGGAAAGATTTTGTAGCAAAAGTGGTGGTGCAATCAGAATCAAATTATTTGATCGTAACCAAAGCAGATATTGACTTTGAAACTTTTGAAAGGATATTCAGTGATTTTGTTCCGCAATTAATAAAAGAAGAATGGCCAATCACTTTTAAGGTATATGATGCAGGATTTAATCAGGAATTTGAATTAAGGGTTTGATGGAAGATTATGATAAGCGTATTGATAAGGATTTCGATGAATTTTGCTTGAAGTGGTACTCTTAAAAGAAGTTTAATAAAAATCTATCTCTCTCATAATCAGTATGCTTGTAAAACTTGAAAACATTTCTTGCCAGATCATGTTGAAGGGGTGGTTATCAATAATGATGATCATTGTAAACATTTATATGAAAAAGATTTTTATCTCGAGCTTATTTTCTTTCGCATTATTTGCTGGTGTGGCTAACGCACAGATTCAAAAAGGTAATGTAATGGTAGGTGGAAACCTAACAAACATCAATTTAGGGTTAGATGATCCTAAAATTTTCAGTGTAGATATTACGCCAAAGGCTGCCTGGTTTATTCAGGATAATGTTGCGTTAGGTGGTTATGTAAATTTTGGTTTAGAAACAGCCAAAAATTCGAATACCACAACCAGTTATGGTGTTGGTGCATTAGGACGTTATTATGCTGGAAGTGATGTGGAAGTTATCCGTCATGGACGTTTCTTTGCAGAGGCTACAGCAGGTATTGGTGGTGTAAACGTAAGTAAAGGTGGTGGAAATACAAACGGATTAAACTTAAGTGTTGGTCCGGGTTTTGCCTATTTTATTACGCCAAACATCGGTTTAGAAACATTATTGAAATATAATGGATTAGTTGGTTTCGGTAGTGCTACTACACAAAGTAACTTAAATTTATCTTTTGGTTTTCAAATTTATTTACCTGGACAGCGTACAGCTAACAAGGTTAAAAACGACGTAAAATAATTTAAGCATTTTTGAATGGCCGGCAATCATTACAATGGTGCCGGCTTTTTTATGGCCTGATATTTAATTCCTAAACCATCGTTTACACAGGAATAAAATCTTTCAATAAGCTATTTTTGATTAATGTTTCTTAACCAGGTCAATGCTTCATCAGCCTGATAAAAGAATAGTATTTCTGATGTTTTCTCTTCATTATCTACGCTTTTTTGGGCAGATAACTGGCTGAAAGCACTGGCAGAAAATATCCATGCCAAATATTTCAGGCCAGCCAGTTCCATTAGCGGCAACCATACTTCAGCTGCCCAGTCTGATGCTTCTGACCAGGTGCCTAATACCAAACGGTTATCGTTAAAAACTTTAGATCGTGGATTTGCTTTAAAATATTCGATCATCAAAGCGCCACCATGTTTTACCGATCGCATGTCTTGATGGCCTGTCCATTCCACGTACATAATGTCATCATCCTGCGGACAGGAGATGCTGAGGTATCGGTCTTTATAGTTGATTTTTGTTTTAATTGCTGGTTGGATAGGGTGGTCTGCCTCCAGTGGTAGTTTAAAGAAAAATGTGGCACCTTTTCCAAGCTCACTTTCTATCCAAAAACTTCCACCATGCCTTTTAATGATTTCGGCAGAAATGAATAGTCCTAATCCAAGTCCATCAAATCTGCTTGAGGAATTGTCGGCCCGATAATACCTGTCGAAAAGCCTGCCTAAATGCGAACGCTCGATGCCAATGCCAAAATCTGTTACCGAAACGATCACATTTCCATCTTTAATATTGGTGCTTACTAAAACCCGATCTGCTTCAGGAGAATACTTTACCGCATTAGATAAGAAATTTTGTACAACCTGTTCTAAACGGTAATGATCGCCGGTAAACTCAAGATTTAATTCATCAGTTAGAATAATTTTATGTTTTGTAGAGACCGACTGAGCGGCTGATATGGCATCACGAAGCATTTCTGAAAAATTAAAATTTTCTAAGTTGAGCGACATTTTGCCAGCATTAATTTTGCTCACATCCAATAAATCTTTAATTAATTTTTCAAGCCGGGCAAGCTGTCCCTGTGTTCGCAATAAATAGTCTTTTATTGTGCCATCACTCGCTTTGCGCAACATTACCTGGTTGTAAGCACGGATAGAGGTTAGTGGTGTTTTTAATTCATGGCTGGCTATAGAGATAAATTCATCCTTCCGCGACTCAGTATCTTTATGACTTTGAATGTTGGTATTGGTGCCTACCCAAATGGAAGGTTTTCCTGTCCGTTTAACCAGAACAGCTCTTGCCAGGTGCCAATAGTATTGTCCATCGGTAAAGCGCAAGCGAAATTCTGTAACATATTCTTTTTCGGTGTTAAGTGCTTCCTGCCACCGTTCAATACTTTCAGTAATGTCTTCCGGATGAACAAAGGCTTCCCAGCCGCTTTCGATAATTAAAGCCTGCGGATAGCCAAAATCACGGCAAATGGTATCATTAACATAATCGATTTTACCATCGCTTCCGGCTGTCCAAACTTGCTGGGGCAAGGCATTAAGTAAAGATAGAGAAGAGAGATGATCTCCCTCATTGGAGGAAAAATCGTTTTTTAGGTTCTCCTGATCATGACTTGTAGCTTTCCCCGTGTTTTTCATGCTCAAATCTAATAAATCAATAAAACAAATTTGAATAATTCTAAGATCAGGCTAAATGCTATTTAATTTAATGAATGACGATAGTTTTTAAGATCAGCAAAGATGTCAACAATCTATATATCTTTTGAAGGGTTTAGCATCATACTCTTTCCGACCGGATTTATTCCCGTAGAAATCGGAATGAATAAATTAAACAATTGATTAAAAATTGCTGTTGTCAACTTGTAGTTGTTGTAACACACACACACGACAATTCCTATTTCGGCTTATTAATCCGGTTATTCCTAAATCTCTTGCATAACGCAGGAAGTTGAACTAATTAAAATATATGAATCAGCTTTTACCAATAGAAACTAAGTTTCTTTTCAAAGGAGAGGTACATCCCTCACTTCAACTGTCTGTAATTGTTCCTGCGAAAAATGAATCTGGTTTCATTGTTAAAACACTTGATGCATTGCGTTTACAATTGAACGAGCTGGGGATTGCGATAAATATGGATTTATATGAGGTGTTGGTTTTGGCAAACAATTGTACTGATGATACCTTCCATATCTGCAAAATGTATCAGCAACAATACCCCGAATTTCATTTACATGTAGAATGTATTGAACTGGAGGAAAAACAGGCTCATATTGGTACGGCCAGAAGATTATTGATGGATGCCGCACACCTGCGTATAATGAAGGTGGCAGGCAAACGTGGAATCATTGTTTCTACAGATGCAGATAGCGAAGTTGCACCGGATTGGGTTTACCATATTATGAAGGAAATTGCGGCAGGCGCAGATGTGATTGGGGGTAGGATCTTACCACGTGATACACCAGAAATCAGCAGGCGTCATCATTTAAGGGATGTCACTTATCGGTTTTTAAAAACCCGTTTAGAATCGGCTATTGATCCCAGCGATACAAACCCGTGGCCCCGCCACTTTCAGTGTTATGGACCTAGTTTAGCCGTAACCTGCGAAATGTATGAAAAAGCTGGTCGCCTGCCCATGATCCCTTATTTGGAAGATGAAGAATTTCGCAAAGCCTTGAATCGTGTAGATGCAAAAATCAGGCACTCGCCTAAAGTGCGCATTTACACATCTGGCAGGTTAGATGGACGGGTTAAATTTGGTTTTTCCGTTCAGCTGAAACATTGGTCGGAAATGAGCTTAAGAAGTGAAGAGCAGCAAGTAGAATCTTTAGATGCCTTGATTTTTAAATTTGATTTCAAAAACAGGTTAAGAAATATTTGGAATAATGGCAATTTTGAAACCTATTCATTATCAGCTTTAGCTGCACTTGCAGATTGGGCAGAAATGGATGATGTTGAACTCGTTAATATTTTTAATACCAGTATTTATTTCGAGTCCCTATGGGAAAAAATAGAACAGCGGTTACATCAGCAGGGTCATTCATCTATTGTTTATGAACCAATTAATCTGGTTATTTCAGCCATGAGAATGCATTTTCATCAGAGGAGTAAGGTAACAATTAAAAAGCTTACTAAGGAGTTAATCGTTGGTTCAAAAGCACTTGCAGGCTAAGCAGGAAAAAACCCTTTGATTAAGAACTGATCAACACTAAAATCTTAATATTTAGAAAAATTTTTTCCGGTATTGATGATGGCATTAGCTACGTTGCTTAACGCAGCTGCATGAATAACATCTTTCCAATCTGGTTCTTTACTGCTGATTTTTTCAAATACATCAGCCCAATTGGTTTGGTATAGTTGCTGCGGATGTATAATTAAGATTCCCGATCGGCCTTCGATAGATTTTGCTTTTTCTAGTTGCTCCTCAAACGGGCGGGCTTCCGGAATGCCGATAAATCTTTTATTTAGACTAGCCATTTCCATAACGGTATTATGGCCTGTGTTCCCCATCATCAGCATCGCCCGGCCAATTAGCAGCGCAGGATCATTCACCTCTCCATGGAATTGCAAATTCTTTAAATTATGAGTTTCCCGATTACTCAATCCCATCACGTTGAAATGGTAGGAAGGGCAGGACATAGCGATGTGCAGTATTAGTTCTGGGTTTATAGATGTACCACCTTTTCCAATGAGGATACAAATCATTTTCGGATCAGTTTCCTGATCGTTCTTTGTTTGATCAAATTTTGAAAATCCACCTGCAAAAAACGTTTTTTTGAAAAAATGATCTTCTTCGCCGATGTACATGGATTTCGCAAACGGAGCGATTAAAAGTTCAGCACTGTTATAAGCCAATTGATGTGCCAGATCATTACGTTTACCGTGTTGTCTGATGATAATAGTTGGAATGCCGGCTAAACGAGCAAGTAAAGCAACTTCAACTGATACATCAACTACCAGAATTAAAGGGTAATGGCTCCGAAATACATCAGTCATGATAGCCACCCGATCTCTGCTTCCCTGGATACCCAATGGGGCATAATGCAATCCGGTTGGCGGGAGTGAGTCGGCAACTACTTTCTCATTTTCTTCCGGAATATCTAATGGAAGATGTACCAGCGAAACATGTGGCGGCAACTGCTTTATTTTGTTAAGGCCGCTACCCATTAATATCACCTGATAACCTTTTAGCGCATTAACAATCTGCATGGTGCGCATTAAATGCCCTGAGCCATGATGATGAACGTAAAAAGCAATGGTAAAAGACATAACCTTTAGCGTTTTTTGAAAATATCGATCCGATAATCAGCTGTCCGTGAGCCATGCAAATGTGTGAGCGAAGATTGTTTAAAGCATTCGTGTACATCATCTCCTGAAAGTGGGTAATCGACAACGAAGTGTGTCCAGTGTACCAATAACAAAATACCACCCTCATTTAAGCTATTCTCTAGCAGGTCTCTTGTGAGCAACAGATCGTTCATGGAAAGGTAATAACCCACTTCGCTCATTACGATTAGGTCAAAATCGCCTTCAGGGAAATCATTTGGAATGGCACCGAGCTGAAATTCTACATGAGGTGCACTTCCTAAACGTTGCCTCGCTTTTTCCAATGCTGTTGTGCTAATATCCATGGCGATTAAATGGTTGCAAAGTGGCGCAAGCATGGCGGTAAAAACACCAATTGAACAACCAATTTCAAGTGCTTGATTGTATTTGCCAGGTGGAATGACAGCTAGAGAACGTTCATATTTCTGTTTCTCATATTCACTTTTTTCGAAATTCCAGGGGTCTTCATTGTTATTATAAAGCGTCTCAAAATAATCTTCAGATAATGTAGAGGAAGGATTGATTTTTTTTCGTTCCATAAAATACTCCTGACCTGTGGTAAAATTGGAAATCATTTCTGCAGTGAGGATGAAACCTGTTGGGTCGTCATTAATCAGTCTGGTGGTTTGAGAGCTATGGGCAGCGATACAACTTTGTTTTAGTGTGTTGTATTGGTAAACATCAACAAATTTTAATTCATTATGATTTAATTTGGGAAGATCAGCTTGTTGAGCCAGTTCATAAAGCCAGATGGGGTATTCCCAGATTTTCGGACGTTGCGTTGTTCCTTTTTCAAGTGCAGCCATTAACATTTGCCAGGTGGCACGATGATCGCGATGTGGGTCGAGTTCATAAGGAACGAGAATCAGGTCTGGCTTAAATGCAGCCAAATCTTCTGCAAGCCTTGCAACCAGTATCTCGAAACCGTCTTCTCCTCTTGCCGGTAGACTCGAATCTATTCCTTTATAAGGTATTATTAAAGAGGTGTCTAAGCCCATTAATTTAATGGCTTTATTTAATTCTTCCTCCCGAATTTGAGCGAGTTTCTCAGCAGGAAATTTTTTAGAATTCGGATGCGAACGACTGCCATCTGTTGTTAAAATAATTTTAAATTCAGTCCCCTGTTCTTTCAGGATTGAAATCAATCCTGTGCAAGCCAATGATTCATCATCAGGGTGAGGAACCAAAATCAAACAGCGTTTTATGAATTCCAGATCAGCAATATTTAATTGAACGGCTGATGCTTTAAAAGCTTCTTTATCAAATATTGGATTCATGTCCGGTTTGTTGCTTTTTAATAAAAAAATCTGCCACGTTTAGTCTCGTCGCATCAGGGGCTGGTTGTCGTAAATAAAAGGTGAGGTCACGAAAAATTCGTTCCATGTCGTAAGGAGCCATTAATCCCCGGGCGCCAATGCATTTATTGCTTTCGTCCATGATACGAAGGCAAATGTCTTCGATGGTTACACGCGTCATATTCGCAAAGGAGATGAGGTCTTGTTCGTGAGTTTTGTCATCAGCCCATTCATCATAATGTTGTCCAGCTTTTTCAAGCCATAGTCGTCCAGATACCAATTGTATCATAATATTTGATAGGCGAAGGCGCTGTATGGGGTCTTCAGTTCGGTTTAGCGACAGTAAATATTCAATGGTATTTTCTGCTATGGCTTCAGCGCCGCCCAAGTGAACTGCCGCAAATCGAATAGCGCCGCCACTGAAATAAGGTTGGTTTAAATAGATTCCAGGTCTCGAGATCAAGTCAGATTCGTCCAAAAGATAACCTGAAAAATCGACGGTGTAACTGCCTGAAGCCTGCATTCCTAACGGTTTCCAACTATTTTTGTCGATATTTTGCTCGCTAATTCCTGACATATCAACAATTGCCATTTGCCAGCCTTTTTTATCAGTATGCTCGATATTTCCTGTGATGAGTGCCCGATTTACTATGCCTACGCCAGAACAAAAGGTTTTGCTGCCGCTGATTTTAAACCGATCAGCTTCCGGATAAAACTGAATGCCATTTTGTGCCTGTGTGTTCCAAACTCCGAAAAGATGACCCTGATCTCGAACACCCTGGTACCATTCTTTTTTCTGTTGTGCATTTGCATAAAGATGAATGAGGTAAAGGGTATTGATGTGACCTTCAAAAATTCGCCCTACAGAAAGATTAGCCTTGCCCACTGCTTTGAGCAGGTTAAGCAGTGCAGGCATGTTCGGTTGGTTAAAATCAAGCGCCTCGCCGGGAAGTACAATTTTTAGTGCACCACTTTCCTTAAGCCATTGGAATTCTTTTTTCAATCCTTCAGGGTCATGCTCAGCGCCTATCGCCTGCGATTTTATTTTTTGTAAGGTATCTTCAAAATTAAGCAGATCAAAAGTCTGGCTTTTCGTTTGGGTAGGGATTTCTATCATTAGGATGCTTGTTTCACGGGTTGTTTTTTTGCCAGCGTTTCCAGCAATTTCTCATAACTGTCAATCATTTTGTGAATGTCGAATCTGTTAGCTGATTGAGCAACAGCCAATCGATCAAGCCTGCTGGCAACAGGAATGGCATTTGCCAATGCATCGGTATCTGGAAATTCTACCAATACGCCACAGTGCTCATCAACCAATTCGGGCAGTGCGCCCATTTTAAAGCCAACAATCGGCGTTCCACAGGCCATGGCTTCTGCTACCACTAAACCAAAGGGTTCCTGCCAGCAAGGCGTAATTAAACAAACCTTTGCCTGGCCAATTACATTATTGAGTTCCTGCTGATTTAATAAACCCAATAGTTCAATGTTTTCATCTAACAGCGGTGAAATCATGCGATCGAAATAACGCTGGTCAGCTATTCCTCCAGCTACTTTTAATTTAATGTCTGCCTTTTTGCAAGCTTCAATTGCTAAATGCAGCCCTTTATCAGGATGTATCCTGCCGAACCATATCGCGTATGATTCTTCGGATTCAGTAAATCTTGGCTTCCAGTCATTTGTGACAATCCCATTCGGGATTACGGTACAATGATTGACAAGATGCTGCCAATTGTTGGCACTTTGCCGGGAAACGGTAGCGTAATTCATCACTGGATGACGTCTTTCAGCCTTAATGGCAAGTTCCAATTCATAAAATGGAGGCGTGTGCAACACCGTGAGCATAGGCGTTTTAATTGCGTTAGCCATTGTAATCGGGATATAGTGGAGGGAGTTGTTGAAAATAATATCTAAACCATAATCATCAACAGACATCATTAAATTTAAATAGGCATGATGTTCTGCGATATATTCTGAAGGCAGATCTTTTTTCTTTATTCTTATGCCGGTATGGGCATCATAATGATCGTCAGAAAGAATCGGTTCGAGCGGGAGATTTGGATCAGACTGGGAACTGGCAAATAATATCACTTCATGTCCACGTTGTGTGAGCAAGGTGGTAATTTGATAAGTAAAAACCTCCAGACCACCTGCGAAAGGGGCTTTGATAGGATGTTTCAAATGCGCAATGATGCCTATTTTCATAAATAATTTAAGCCTGAATAATTGGCTTTATATTATGACAATAAAAATCACGCTTCAGTTTTTTTTATTAGTAAATATCCTTTTTTTTGAAGTGATGTGTGCTGGATAGGCTAATGATTGCGGCTTATTCACTTTCTGATAGCATAGAATAGTTGGAGATGCCCTCAGATCTTATGGCAGAATTTTTTCTTTGGTAGATTTGATATGAAGTTCCATTCCTACGCGAATGATGCCCGAACTCTGATGTAAAAGGTTTTGACCAAACATAATTTTATTGTTGAATGTGCGGTATTTGGAAAGAGTCTTTAACGGTTCGGCACCTTTAGCAGCGGTTTGCTGGTTAACAGTAATGAGTACGCATCTGGCGCAAGGTTTAACAGCAGAAAATTGAATCCCGCCCATTTCAAAGTCTTTAAAAGTATCTTCAACATGCGCTTCGCCGCCGGTAAATACAAAGTTTGGGCGAAACCGATCCATGCGAACGGGTTCGTTTAGTTTTTCGTTTAGTTGATCCAACGAAGATTGTCCAATAATCAGGCAGGGGTAACCATCGGCAAAACTCACAATTTCGTTTTGGGTTGCATATTTCGGATCTACATGTCTTCTAGTGCCCTGATCCATTGTCACCAGCCTGACATTGAAGTTCATGTAACGGGAGAACCATTCGCTTACTTTTGGATCAACTTCGAAACCCATAGTTAAATCATCCCAAATGCTAACTGCAAAACTTTTATTTGTTTGCTGATCAATATAAAACGAAATCGTTTCTAAAGGATCATCTTTATGTGAAATCTTTAACTGATTATCCAATACATCGACCTGTAAAAGCGATAATAGTGGATATTTCCTTTGGGTAATGAACACACCTTGATTATCAATCAGAACCCACCTTCTATCGAATTGCAGCCCTCGTTCTTCGATATAAGATTGCGTTACACTTACCCCACCAAGTGATTTAATGGGGTAAATGTAAATGCCTGAAAGTAGTAGCTTGTTCACGGAATAAAAATAGTAAAGACTTTATAAACTACAACCTTGTGTGCTTATCCAATGCGTGGAACATTAGCAATTGTGCTAATTTAATGTCTGGCGCCCTTCATCACTTTAAAAACATGTAATACCTGAGGAAAAAGTGCATCCATCGTTTCTGTTGCACCTTTTAATGATCCGGGTAATGTCAGCACCAGGGAATTTCCGATTAATCCGGCTACGCTTCTAGATAACATGGCAAATGGCATACGTTCCTGGCCATAACGGCGGGCAGTTTCCGTAATACCATCTATAGATTTTTCGATCAGCGGTAAAACAGCATCGCTGGTTACATCCCTTGGCGATAAACCGGTTCCACCGGTAAAAATCAATAAATCAACTGTTGTTGAAAGTGTTTTGGCCTTGTTTTGAATCTGATCAAAATCATCTGGAATCACTTCGAAAATGCTGGTTTCCATACCAAAAGATTCTAGTTTAGCAACTATGGCTTTTCCTGACTGGTCTTCACCCTGGCCTGCAGAAATCGTGTCAGAGCAAACAATAACCGCCGCCCTGAGGTCGGCAAAGTCATTTTTGCTAAAATCACTTTTTCCTCCTGATTTTTTTAATAGCCTGATGGATGCGATCTCAACCCCTTTATCAATAGGTTTAAGCATATCATACATGGTTAAAGCGGTAACTGAAGCACCATGCATGGCTTCTACTTCAACGCCAGTTTTGTAGATGGTATGCACTTCAACATAAATTATGATGGTTAAATCTTTTATTTCGTAAGTGATAGCCGTAAATTCAACAGGTAAGGGGTGGCAGTCGGGGATGACATCACTTGTTTTTTTTACGCCAAATAAACCAGCTGCCCTGGCAAACTCAAAAATATCGCCCTTTGGTACTTTTCTTTGTTCAATGGCATCAATGGTTTCTTGTTTTGAAACCCGAACGGTTGCAGTCGCGATAGCAATTCTAAGGGTGTTTGATTTATGCGTAATGTTAACCATATTATTTATTTTCTTTCCATTGATGTGAAGCATCAGCAAATATCTCTTTGCCCCAAATAGGTAATTCTGCTTTAATTCTTTCAACCAGTTCGTCGCAGGCATCCATTGCCGGTTTTCTGTGTTTTGATGAAGTGAAAACAAACAAACAAATTTCTCCTGCGTTTACAACGCCTAAACTGTGATGTACATGCATACAGCTCAAGGGATATTTGCTGAAAACATCTTCCCTGATTTGGTGCATTTGTGCTAAGGCAAGTTCCTCATAGGCGGTATAATCAATTGCCGCAACTTGTTTTTCGTCAATTTCATCTGCCCTTACTTGCCCCAAGAATATGCTGTGACCGCCAATTTCTGTCTTCGAACTGTGTTTAGTGATGCTATCTGCAATGAAAACGGTACTGATGGCACCCTGAACAAAAATGTTTTTAATTTTCTTTTCCGTCATGATTAAGAGGTGAAAAAGTTTTTCCAACGGGCAATTCCGCCTTTTAAACTATATATATTTTTTTCGTTGCCATATTTCTCATGAAGATATTCAGCTGCTGATAAGCTTCTGATCCCATGCTGGCAGATCAAAATAATATGATCTTCTACAATCTCTTCGTTGAGCAAGTTTTGCAAAGCTGACATGGGAAACTGCTTGAATTCTCCGCGATTGAGTTGAGGGACTTCATGGCTTTCACGCACATCAATAAGTAGCGTATTTTCCTTTTGCCGAATATCTTCCAGCTCATTAATGTCTATTTCTATCACACTTTTCTTTATATCTGCTTTTTGATTCCCAAAATTCATTTTTAAAAAGGAGCTACTGTCTTTTGGTAAAACGTAGCTGCTTGTTGGCGCCGGAGTAACTTGGATTTCATAAAACGACTGTTCCAGCAAGTTATAGTTTAGTATTTTATTTTTTAATGGCTTTCCTATTCCGGTGATGATTTTGATGGCTTCTGCAGCCTGCATGGTGCCAATGATGCCAGGCAACACACCGATAACTCCATTTTCGGAACAATTTGGAATTTCTCCTTCTGCCGGAGGAACAGGGAAGAGGTCGCGGTAATTCGTATTGATGCCGTTTTCATCTGCCAGGTTAAATATCGCCAGTTGGCCCTCATAACCTGAAACGGCGGCAAATATCAGCGGCTTTTTCAAAAGTACGCAGGCATCGTTAATGAGGTATCTGCTTTCGAAGTTGTCTGTAGCATCTATCACTACATCATAGTCTGCTATCAATTCGAGGATGTTATTTCGCGTAACGAAAAAAGGGTAGGACTGGATGAAAACTTCAGGATTGATTGCCGCCAATCTTTCAGTAGCCACATCTGTTTTGAGCTTTCCAATATCTGCTGTAGCAAAAAGTACCTGACGATGAAGATTGCTTAGTGAAACCACATCGCCATCTGCCAGACCGATACGACCGATACCTGCAGCAGTAAGGTATTGTAAAGCCGGACAGCCTAAACCGCCTGCACCAATCACCAAAACATTTGAATTTAGTAATTTATCTTGCGCTGTGGTACCAAAACCATCTAAAATGAGTTGTCTGTGGTATCTTTCCCTATCCATATTTTATCCTCCGGAAAACGGCGGCATAATAGCCACCACTGAACCTGATGCTAATGGACTATTGGCATGTATAATTTGCTTATTCAGTGCCAGTTTATATTTAATTTCTTTGAGTTTTGGGAACACGGCTTCCAGGTGCTTTTGTAAACCATCGGTATCCTTGATGCCATCAATGTTCAGGTTCTTAAGGTTCACCAATTCTGCTATTTTCCCGAAACTGATAATTTCGATTTCCATAGCGCTAATTTACCTGAAGTATAGTGATTTTACTTAATCCTTTTACAAATCTTCTTCCCGTTGCCTCATCTGTTGGTGAAATTAATGCAATGTTTCCTTTTTCATTTTTCACCGGGTTTGCATCGAAAGCCGTTAAAATCATCACATGTTTTCCAGTTTCCGAATTAAATAATTCATTCCATGAAAACACCACTTTATAATTATCAGTAGCGGTACATACAATGTAATATTCACTTAATACTTTCGGGGAGGCGGTTTCAATTTCAATTTTGGATAATACATCTTTTAATAATACGCCTTTAATGTTTTTGATACTGCTTTTCCGCTGCATCAGGTGGTTAAAAACCACCATACTATCTAAGCTCAAACTTTTAAATTCTTTTAAGTTTGATAGGTTTAAAGTAGTCGGATTTTTTATTTTACCATCAATGGTAAATTGCTTGCTTTCTTGCGCATGAACAGTTAAAGAAAATAATAAAATAATTAGGGTTATGTATCTCATTTTTAAATTTATATGTATTTTATTTAATTAGTTGATGTGGTTTGAGAGTTTTTTATTAATCGGTTTTCAGGGCAAGTTATCAAGGTAATAACAAGATTTTAACCTTTTCACCTTGATCCACTTGCTCAGTCTCTTCTTCAAGCATGATCAGGCAATTGGCCTGAGCAAAAGTACTTAAACGGAAAGACTCTTGTGCCCCCAGCGGAATTACTTTCCCATTCTGATAATGTGCTTTCAGAAAATGGGTTAATCCGGAAGATTTTTTGTAGGCACTGCTTAGCTCTGCCTCCTTTTCCTTAACCGGATTTATTTTGCCGGAAAGTGCAGCAAGCGTTGGCAAAACGTAGTTGTAAAAACAACTAAGCACAGAAGATGGATTGCCGGGAAGCCCAAAAATGTATTGCTGTTCCAATCTGCCGAAAAACAGTGGCTTTCCGGGCTTTTGTTTTACTTTATGGAAAACCTTTTGAATTCCGCAGCGGGCCGAAGCTTCAAGCACAAAATCATAATCGCCAACGCTTACACCGCCCGTAAGCAAAATTATCTCACTTGTTGCCAAAGCCTTCTGGAGGATTGTAGTCAATACCTCTAAATCGTCATCTGCCTCAAAAATTTCTACCTGATTAATTCCTTCCTGGTTTAATGCCGCCTTCAGCGAATATGAATTAGACTCATAAACCTGCCCAAAAGCTAAAGTTTCGCCAGGCTGAACAAGTTCCTTGCCGGTAAGGATAATGGAAACTTTTGGCATAGGAAAAACTGATACCCCGGTGATGCCAATTCCTGCCAGAAAACCAAGGGCAGCCGGGCTCAGGTAATCTCCTTTTCTCATTGCCAATGCACCTGTTTTCATTTCCGCACCTTTCTTTCTAACGTTAAGTCCAGCAGAAAGATTTCTATCTTGAATCACCAGTTTTCCATCCAAAATTTCTGTTTTTTCCTGCATCACTACGGTATCGGCACCTGATGGTAATGGTGCACCGGTAAATATCCGGCTGGCTTGTCCGGCATTTATAGTAAATTGCGTATTTGTCCCAGCAGCCATTTCACCGTTTAATTCCAGAGCGATGTTTGCTTCTGCGAAGCGGATGGCATAGCCATCCATTGACGACTGCTCATATGCGGGTATATCGCAAATGGCAAAAACATCTTCAGCTAAAATATGTTGATTTGCTTGCGATAAAGGCAGTTTAACAGGAGACAGTGGGTGAATATTATTCGCGATAAGTGCTTTAGCTTCGTGTACAGAGATCATTTTTTATCCGCCAATGGTAATCATGCTTCTATTGTTGAGGAGGGTAGCGTCCAGGTTTTCGAAATGTTTACCTAACTGCCCGCCAAGTTCTTTTTCTTTAGCCCAAATGGAAGCCTTGATCAGTGGGAGTACATCTTGTCCGGCTCTTAGCGGATTTAGAAGATCTGTTTCGCCTACTGAGAAAAGACAGTTTTTCAATTTCCCATCGGCAGTGAGCCGCATGCGATTGCAGGTGCTGCAAAAAGGAGCAGTCATGGTACTAATTACGGCAAAAGAACCTTCATGACCAGGAATCATAAAATGTTTAGCGGTATCATGGGGTGCAGATTTTACAGGTAGAACCACGAAATCCTTCTCCACAACGGCTAAAATTTCTTCTAAAGAAAACATTTTGTTACTCGTCCATTTGTTGCCCGTAAAAGGCATAAATTCTATAAATCTAATTTGAATGGGATTATGTTTTGTCCAGTTTATAAAATCTTTAATTTCACCATCGTTTAATCCTTTCATCACCACCATATTAATTTTAACAGCGATTTTATGTTGCAATAACAGTTCAATATTGCTTCTTACCTGATGAAAAACGTCTCTTCTGGTGATGGTGAAAAATTTATCAGGTTGTAAGGTATCTAAACTGATGTTCACCGTTTTTATGCCTGCTTCTAAAAGTACAGGAAGCATTTCTGCGATCCGGGTGCCATTGGTGGTGATCACCAGTTCAACCGGGAGTTTCCCCAGGGCCAGGATAATCTCCGCAGCGTCTTTGCGTACCAACGGTTCACCACCGGTTAACCTGATTTTTTTAACGCCTTGATCTACAAAGGTTTTAGCCAATGCAAAAACTTCGGCTGGTTGCATCAATCGCGAAGCGGGCGTAAAATCATAATCTTCTTCAGGCATACAATAAAAGCAGCGGAAGTTGCAATTATCGGTTAGCGATATTCGTAAATAATCATGTACTCTTCCAAACGCATCTGCTATCATTGATGATTAATTAAGTTGTGATAATCTGTTGCCGTATCGATATCGATATGACCGAGCTCAAAAGGAATAGATGATACATCATCAAGATGTTGTTTGATGATATTTTTTGCACCGCCTGAACCCTGTAAATTTAGTAATTTATTGAAGTATTTCTTGTTGAACAACGCGGGAGTGCCTGTTGTTTGCAAATAATGAGCAGTGACAATGTTTTTATTTTCAGATTTGAATTTTTGATACAATGCTTCCAGAATATGAGAAGTGATATGCACCTGGTCGGCTACGGTTATGATAACATTTTCTGTATCTGAAAAATCTTTTAAAATCACATTCATCCCGGTTGCGATACTTGATGACATCCCTGTTTTCCAATTTTCATTAAGCACAAATGTGATCCGGGCATAATGGTGAGCATCTATGATTTCCTTCGCATGGGCACCAAGTACAACAATAATCGGGCTAAAGCTGGTTGGTACAGCCGCCAGGATTGCAATATCCAGAAACGTTTGCCCTTTATATTGGAGCAGTTGTTTTGGCCTGCCCATTCTGCTCGAATTTCCTGCTGCCAGAATGATGATTGCGGTTTTCATAATTGACGCTATTCGTAAGAATGAATGGACTGTGTTTTTTCTTTAAGCATTTTTGAAGAAGCACCGGAAAACACTGCTTTAATTTCTGCAATGATCGATACAGCAATTTCTTCAGCAGTTTCTGCACCAATGTCTAATCCGACTGGGCCATTTACTTTTGCAATTTCATCACTTTTCCCTAATTCATCGAGCATTCGCAACAGCTTTTTCTTTGGGCCCAATGTACCGATGTAAGGTACATTAGTTTCCAATAAAATATTTAACAACTCGATGTCATAGTTATAATTATGTGTCATTAACACGAATGCGGTTTGGCGATCTATTTCGATATTAGCTAAGATTTCTTTGGGTTTTGCCACCAGAATGCTTTTTGCGCTTGGAAACCTTTGCAAGGTGCAATGCGTTTGCCGCCCATCAATTACCGTGATTTCCCATCCGAGGATGTTGGCCATAGACACAAGTGGCTGGGCATCGTTTCCTGCTCCGGCAATGATCAGCTGGATGGGTGGCGGAATAAACTCAATTAAAGCATCGTAGTTTTTCCCTTCGATGCTATACGTTTCTATCCGCGATAATTTCAATTTCAATACGTCGAAAGCATCATTTTTTATTGAGCCAGCTATTTCGGGAATATTTCTCTCTAAAATGGAGTCTTCGCGGAATAGCATGACAGAACCAGGCTGAGTTTTATCTTCGAGGGAGAAAAGCGTTACAAAAACACAATTTTCACGTTTGCTGTTGGCTGCTTTTAATAATTCAATCGGATTAAACTGATCATCGCTGAAAATGGGTTCAAACAAAATATGAACAATTCCATTACAGCCTAACTGCACCCCGAACTTAGCATCGTCTTCATCCGTTGTATCGTAGGTTACCAATTTATTTTCGCCCTGATGAATAGCAGAAAGTGCTTTGCGAAGTGCATCACCTTCTAAACAACCACCACTGATTGCGCCTGTCAGCATGCCATCGTCAGTAACGAGCATTCTGGCGCCTGCTCTTCTGTAGGAGGAACCTTCTACTTTGACTACAGTTGCCAATGCTGTTTTCCGGTTTTCTTTTACAGCACTATGGTAAGCACTAATGATGTCAACTATTTCTTTCATAGGGTAATTTAAGCCATATTTAGCTTCAGATAAAATTAAACTAAATACTTGCCATATCAAAAGGTAGTTTTCTAATGCGTTTGCCCGTTAGATCGAATATTGCTTCAGTTAGGGCAGGAGCGAAGGGAGGTAATCCCGGTTCGCCTATACCGCCTGCATCCGAATTATTTTCCATAATATGTATTTTGATTGGTGGAATATCGGTTAGTCTCGGCATTTTGTAATCATAAAAATTGCGCTGTTCTACCAAACCATCTTTAAAAGTAATTTCGTGAATGGTTGCCGCCCCTAAGCCCATTACAATGGCGCCTTCAATCTGGGCATGAATAATATCCGGATTGACATACCATCCGCAATCTACCACTGCCCAAACCTGATCAATTTTTAGTTTTTCGCCTTTCTTTTTCGAAACTTTGACTACCTGAGCGACTGTTGTACCAAAACATTCTGTGATGGCAATGCCGAAACCTTTGGTTTTTCCTTTGTTCCTCCAGCCTGAAACTTCCTCAATTTTATCAATCAGTTTAGCAGCCCTCTCTTCTTTAAGATATTGGCGCCTGAATGCAAGTGGATCTTTACCCGCTTTATGGGCCAGCTCATTAACAAAACTTTCATAGGCGAAACCATTTGTAGAGGCATACACCGAGCGCCAGAACATAGTTGGAACTGGCGTTTGAAAAGGAACATCAGCAAAACTAATGTTTTTGATGGTTTCGAAATATGGTTTTAGCCAGCCTTCGGAAGTACTTCTATTTGCTTTACCATTATCGCCAGAGCGGAAATGATCATTGTTTTGTCCAGCCATGCGAAATTTTACGGCGCTGACTTCATTATTTTCAATTACACCCTGGCAACGATAGGAAATGCCCGGGCGGAATGGCCCTTGTGTGATATCATCCTCTCTGGCCCAAATTACCTGCACAGGCAAGCCGATGGCTTTAGAAATTACCAATGCTTCGTGCGGGTAGTCCATTAAGGCCTTTCTGCCGAAACCGCCACCCAAAAAAGTCATGTTTACAATCACTTTATCAAAGGCAATTCCCATTTTTTTACTGATGTAATCCTGAATCCAGTTGGGTGCCTGTACCGGTCCCCAAATTTCAACCGTATCGCCGCGATGATGACCAATACAATTCAAAGGTTCCATGGTTGCATGAGATTGATAAGGTGTTTCATAAACAACATCCAGAATATCTTTCGAACGGTTAATTATACCATTGGGATCGCCTTGTGTTTTTAATAAACGCCCTTCTTCGGTTTTTAAAACTTCGCGTTGTTTGCGATAGATTTCAGGCGTGTTCACATGCTCGAAACCGCTATCGTCCCATTCTATTTTCAACGCCTTTTTGCCTTGCAATGCCGCCCAGGTAGAAGTGGCAATCACGGCAACACCTTCTCTATCCATATCATAAACCCCCATGGCAATCTTGATCACATTGGTAACACCAGGAACTTTACGTGCTTCAGTATCATCTAAACTTTTAATCTTTCCCCTTAATCTTGGATTACGCTCTACGGCGGCAAATACCATTCCGGGAATTCGTTTGTCGATTCCAAAGATTGCCTGTCCGTTAGTTTTAAGTGGCGTATCTTTCCGGTGAAGCGGTTTGCCGATTAATTTATAAGCAGAGCGAGGTTTTAATGTGACATCTTTTGGTGCCTGTAGTTTGGAGGCATCTACCACCAGTTCGCCGTAATGAAACTTTTTATCAGAAGGTTTGTGGATTACATGACCTGATGCCGCATAGCATTCTATAACGGGTACTGACCATTTTGCAGCTGCTGCCATGATTAATACTTGTCGTGCTGAGGCACTTAATTTCAGCAGGTTTTTGTAAGCGCCACGAATGGTTGAGCTACCACCTGTTAACTGGCTGCCATATTTTTTCTCGTTACCTTGTGCAAACTGGATATCTACCGATGCTAAATCTACCTCAAGCTCTTCGGCAATGATTTGTGCAATAGAGTGATAAACACCCTGGCCCATTTCTGCCCGATGACTTACGAGGGTGATTTGTCCGGATGGTTTAATCAAAATCCAAGCAGTAAGCTCAGTGTAAATATCTGCTGCCACGGCTTCTTCTTCACTCATTACCATTGCCACTGCGGCATCAGGCAAATATAAACCCAGAAATAAGCCTGCACTTCCTAATCCTGCGGTTCTTAAAAAATTTCTTCTCGAAACTTGTGGTGTGCTCATATTATGTTGTTTTCTAAAAGAAAATAAGGTTATTTTTTTGGCGCATAGGCACCTGTTGTAAGCCAGGTAATCCAGGCCTTTTTAAATTCTGCATGGCTCATTGGCGGTAGTGTTCTTCCCTCGCCAGGATTCCAACCGGCCAGCACTAATCCATCATCAGCATGTTCTATTAATTTTTTAATGTCTTTATTTCCATTCTGCTTCGGATTAACTAGCTGTTTGGCTAGCTGATATGGTGTTCTGCCTTGAAAAACCATTTTCATATTTGCTGGTGGCAAATGCCAGTTTGGATTTCCCGGAGGCGTATTTTTACCAGGTGTATTGGTAGGTTGGTGGCAATTGGCACATTTCATGGCGAAAACACCTTTTCCCTCTACACCTCGCTGTGGATTCATGGTATGTAAGTGGCTGTCATCGCCCTGAAGCGGAATATCTCCTGATGGATGGCAATTCATGCATCGAGGGCTCATTAGTACCCGGTAAACTTTTTTAAACGCTGCTACCGATGCTACACTATCTTTTACTACGACAATTTTCTTTTCGGGCTCAACAGGCTTATTATCATCATGTAAAGCAAAAGCCATGATCGTTACCAGTGAGAGCATGATCATCATAATGTAGGCGATCCGCATGATGCCTGTATGGCCTTTGAGCAGATTTTTTAATTTTATCATCACTTTGCCATTCCTCCTTTCCTGGTTATTTCAGCTGCCATGTGGATGGCTTTGCGGATTCGTGGATACGTTCCACAGCGGCAAATGTTGCCTGACATGGCCTGATCTATATCTTCATCGGTCGGATCCGGTTTCTCCCGCAGTAAAACAGCAGCAGACATGATCTGACCTGAATGACAATAACCGCACTGTGGTACATCTGCTTCATTCCATGCGAGTTGTAAAGGATGATCATTGTTTTTTGATAAACCCTCGATGGTTAAAATCTTTTGGTTTTGCGCTCTTGAAACTTTTGTTACGCAGGAGCGAACAGCCTCACCATTTAAGTGCACTACACAAGCGCCACATTGTGCCACGCCACAGCCAAATTTAGTGCCGGTTAGCCCAACCAGATCTCTGATAGCCCATAATAGAGGCATCTCTGGATCTGCGTCGATATTATAATTTTGATCGTTAATGTTCAAAGAAATCATTTTGTTAGTTTTAGTGTTGCATTAGCGGAGTTGGAAAATAAGGTCTATTCATGGCCTCCGCTAATCGTAATTTTTCGCTAACTAATTTACAAATAACATGCTCAAGTGTTTGCCTATTCAGTAATATTGGTACATAAAAAGTAATTATGGTAATCTTATATTCTTAGGCGTTTTAATGGCGAGGTATTGTCTTAGGATTTTCACTGAATCTTAAACCTATTTTAATACTTGTTGTTTGTAGCTAAAAGGCTAAATTTAGCCTGTTTCAAAAAAATATTCAACTGAACTAGATGCTTAGATATTATAAAATTGCCAGGATTCTTATACTTTTTACCTTTTTGATTGCTTTGCAGATTAAAGGATATGCGCAGCCACTTCGTGTGGCAGTAGCTGCAAATGCCCAAAGCGTCATTAAAAAGCTGCAAGCTGATTTTAAAAAACGTACTGGTATAGAACTCGAAGTAATTATCGGTGCATCAGGAAAGCTCACCGCACAAATAATGAATGGTGCTCCATATGAAATATTTCTTTCTGCAGATACTGAATTTCCAGATCAGTTGTTTGCGAAGGGCTATGGGTTGAAGTCGCCAAAGGTGTATGCTTTAGGAAGTTTAATTGTTTGCGGATCGGTTAAAGGGGAGGTGAAGAACTGGCAATCACTTTTAAAAAGTAGCCAAGTGAAAAAAATTGCGATTGCAAACCCAAAAACAGCACCTTATGGCAAAGCTGCACAAGAATCCCTTAAATTCTTCGGACTGGAAAATGACATTGCTTCGAAACTGGTATTTGGAGAGAGTATCTCGCAAGTGAATACCTATATTCAAACAAGCGCTGTCGAAGTCGGTTTTACCACGGAGGCATTCCTTTACGAACGGGTTGACCATTCAAAGGTAAAGTGGGTGAGGGTAGATCCAAAAAGTTACGGTAAAATTGAGCAGGCAGCTATTTTGCTTAAATATGCCAATCAAACCAATTTGGATAAGGCTACACAGTTTTATAATTATCTCTCTTCTCCATCGGCTAGGAAAATAATCGATGCAAATGGCTATCACTTACCACTATAAAATTAAGCATGAATCTCGACCCCATTTGGCTGAGTATGAAACTCGCTTTAATTACGACAATTTTTCTGCTCATCCTCGGAATTCCGATTGCATACTGGCTCTCCAGGAAACAAAGTATTTTGAAATTAGTCACAGAGGCCATTATCACCATGCCACTGGTATTGCCACCTTCCGTCCTTGGGTTTTACCTGCTTTTAGCTTTCAGTCCGAATAACGCATTTGGGAAATGGTTGCAGCTTCATTTTAACCTGCAGCTGGTTTTCTCTTTCAAAGGATTAATTTTGGCATCAATTATTTATAGTCTACCATTTATGATTAGCCCGATAAAGGCTGCATTTTCACATTTACCCCAATCCATTGCTGAAGCATCATACGTTATGGGAAAATCGAAAACAAAAACCTTTTTCGCCGTATTGCTTCCAAATATTAAACCATCTATTTACACGGCGGCCGTATTAACCTTTGCCCATACCCTTGGCGAATTTGGTGTGGTGCTGATGATTGGAGGAAATATTCCGGGAGAAACTAAAGTTGCATCCATTGCCATTTATGATGCTGTCGAAACCATGGATTATCAGGCTGCAAACGTTTATGCCATGATTTTATTTGCCATCACTTTTATCATTGTTATTGGCGTATTTGTAATTAATAGAAATGCTGTTAAAAGTCCCTTCGAATGATAAAAATTGCAGTTGAGAAAAAAGTAGGTGGTAAATATGGCCATTTTGAGTTAGTAGTAGATACAGGTTTTCAGTTAAATAAAACAACCAGAATACTTGGTCCATCGGGAGTGGGGAAGACAACACTTCTCAAAATTCTAGCAGGTCTGGTGCTTCCTGATTTAGGAAAGGTGGTGTTTGAAAACGAGCTTTGGTATGACGGGGAAAGAGCTTATTCTAAGAAAGTACAGGATCGTGGTGTTGGATTTGTCTTTCAGGATTATGCATTATTTCCAAACATGAGCGTGGAAAAACATCTTCAGTATGGAAGCAATGATCCATCTTACATTTCCCGTTTACTCGAACTTGGTGAGATGACGAAAATGCGGGATAAACTGCCCAGGCAACTTTCTGGAGGCCAACAACAACGTTTAGCAATCATGAGAGCCCTATCTACAAAACCAAAACTCCTTTTGATGGATGAGCCATTTGCAGCACTTGATAGCCAGCTGAAACACCGTTTAATTAGCGGGCTCAAACTTCTTTTTGCCGAGCAGCAAACTACTGTCATCGTGGTGACCCATCAGGAAGATGAACTAAGTGACGAAAATAGTCTGGAGTTTACATTAACTACTAAGGAAGACTAAGCGGATTAATTGATTGTGCCTTAGTAGTTAATGCGGTTGCTTAGTTGTTAAATCAATTCATCGAAATGGATGGGTAATCTGTAAATTCTTTTACCTGTAGCATTAAAAATTGCGTTAGAAATGGCGGCAGGCATTCCTACCAGGCCAATTTCACCCACACCTTTCGTACCGATTTCATTGATCAGGTCATCTTTTTCATCTGCAAAAATCACATCGAGCTGGTTAATATCGGCGTGTACCGGAATATGATATTCTCCGAGATTGGCATTAACGTATTTACCCAAGTGATCATCCATAATGGTTTCCTCATGTAAGGCTTTGCTAATCCCCCAAACCATTGATCCTGAAATTTGGCTTTTTGCAGTTTTTGGGTTGATAATTTTCCCTGCGGCAACGGCCGTTACTGCTCTGGTCACCGTTATTGTACCGAGATCCTGATCTACTTCTACTTCTACAAAGGAAGCGCTATGTGTGGCCAAACTGTATTTCCTCAGTTTAAGCATGTGCGGTTTCCCTAGGTTAGTCGTTTTAATGGCTTTACCTTTATTAAAGGCGATAATTTCTTTTAGCGAAATAAAAACTTCAGGTTGATCTTTTAGGTGCATTTTTCCTTCACTAAAAATCACTTCATCTTCTTTTGCTTTTTTAAATGGTGAAGCATCCATTTCTGCCGCTTTCCTTAATAGTTTTTTGCGCAAGGCTTTTGCTGCAACTACAATGGCAACTCCGGTAGATGAAGTAATGGCTGAGCCACCCTGAAACATTGAAAACGGCTTTTTACTGTCTCCGTATTGAAAATCAACCTCTTCTAAAGAAAGTCCAAGCTCATCGGCTGCAATTTGAGTCATCACGGTTAATGTTCCTGTTCCAATATCGGTGGTGGCATTATTCAGCACCATTCTGCCATCTTTGGTAATCATGGCTTCCACCCGTGCCGGAAACTGAAAGGCGTCCCAGATTCCTGTAGCCATTCCAAAGCCTACCAATTTATTGCCCCGTTTCATGGCCCGTGGTTCCGGGTTTCGGTTGCTCCACCCAAACTTTTCGGCAGCTTCCAGGTAACAAGCCCTAAGCGCTTTGCTGGTGTATGGTTTTTTGCTAGAGGGATCCATCTCCGAATAATTGATCAGGCGGAGTTCCAACGGATCGATTTTAAGCTGATGGGCGAGTTCATCCATGGTACATTCAATGGCATGAAGCGCTGTACTGCCTCCGGGCGCCCGCATATCCATCGGGGTGTAAACATCTAACGGAACAAGGTTATGCTCAAAAAGTGTATTTGGTGATGGATATAGTTTATGGCTCCAATTTGCTGTCGGCTCCGTGTAATCTTCAAAATTAGATGTTTCTGCAAAGGCACTATGGCCAAGTGCTATGATTTTGCCATTGATATCACTACCAAAACGCATTTTTTGTATGGCTGGCGGCCGATGGCTGAAAGAAAACATTTGTTTCCGATCCAACACCACCCGCACATTTCGTTTTAAGTGGAGTGCTGCCATTACACAAAGAAACAGTTGGTACTGCGGACGAAGCCCTGAACCGAATGCACCGCCCACAAAAGGAGCCAGAACCCTTACATCCTTATAATGCAAACCGAAAATATTGGCCACATACAATTGATTGTTAATGGTACCTTGTGTTTTATCGTAAATGGTCAGTTTTCCTTCTCCTTCATATACGGTGGTTGTAGCGAAAAGCTCAATTGGATTATGATGTTCAGTGTTGTGTTGAAATTCCGTTTTCACTTTACAGGCAGCTTTCTCAAAAGCGTTTTCGAAGTCGCCGGTAGGAGGAGGCGGTGGTGGTTTCAACGCTGTAGCGAAGCCTTTCTTGGCCGGCCGGGCTTTATCGAGATTGTTTCTTAAATTGGTTTCAAAAGTTTCCTGCTGAAATTCAAATATAATTTGGGTAGAAGCATACCTGGCCGTTTCAAAATCCTCAGCTACTACTAACGCAATCGGTTGACCGTTGTATAGGATGTTTTCGTCATACAAGGGTTTGAAAACGGTCCCTGGTGGCGCATCCATATCAGTATATTGCAAATCAAACCATGCCAGTTTTGTGCGGTTTTGATGCGAGAGCACATCCTTAACACCAGGAATACGAAGTGCTTTTGAAATATCAATATTTAAAATTTTGCCTTTTGTAATTGGGCTGCTCACCACATACCCATGTAACAAATCGTCTACCTCGTACTCGGCCGCATATTTTGCAACACCTGTTACCTTTAACTTTCCTTCCAGTCGGCTAATGGGTTGTCCTACAGTTTTGTTTAAATCCATTTTAATTTTTTTGGTTTTATGCTGATGGCTGCGCACCAGGAAGCTGAGATTCTGGATTTAAAGCCATCAACCCGTTACGAACAATTGCTCTTTTGGCAAGCTTTATTTTAAAATCATTGTGTCCATGTCCTGTTGCACCGCTTAAAATAATATCTGCTGCAAGGTCGAAATTCTCTGCATTTGCAATTTTGCCTCGCAAAAAGTCTTCAGCTTCTGCTGAACGCCAGGGTTTATGCGCCACGCCGCCAAGTGCAATTCTGGCTTCTTTAATGGTATCTCCATCGAGCTCCAGTGCTGTTGCAATGGATACCAGCGCAAAAGCATACGAATGGCGGTCGCGTAGTTTCAGGTACGAATAGTTTGCTGCGAATCCTTTTTCCGGAAGATCAATAGAAACAATCAGCTCGTGAGGTTTAAGGTTGTTATCCAGGTCTGGCCGATCATCTGGTAATCGATGAAAGTCTGCAAAGTTAATGCTGCGGTTTCCTTCCGGACCAGCAACGTTCACTAGTGCATCCAAAGCAGCCAGAGCCACACACATATCAGATGGGAAAACAGCAATGCAATGTTCACTGGCGCCTAAAATTGCATGAATCCTGTTATATCCCTCTTTGGCAGGACAACCAGAACCCGGAACGCGTTTGTTACAGGGCACTTCAGGATCATAAAAATAATAACATCTCGTTCGCTGTAACAGGTTGCCTCCATTACTGGCCATATTCCTGATTTGCGCCGATGCGCCTGCCAGAATTGCTTTCGAAAGTAGCGGATATTTTTGTTCTACCACAGGATGGTAAGCGGTGTCTGCATTTTTAAATCCCGCTCCAAGTCGCAGCCCTCCATTTTCCAGTTCCCGAATTTCTGACAGTTCAGCGATGCGATTGATGTCAATCAGTTCAGTAGGGTTGGTGATGTTATATTTCCACAGATCAATCAGGTTAGTGCCACCTGCCAAAAACCGGGATCCGTCATGATTTTCAATAAGGTTAATCGCCTCGACTGAAGTTGTAGCTTGTTTATATTCGAAATTATTCACCGCTACCTCCGTCTTTTACCTGCATGATGGCATTAATAATACCTACGTTTGCACCACAGCGACAAAGATTTCCACTCATCAACTCTTTTACTTCTTCTCGTGAATTGGCTTTGCCTTCTTTTATCAGGCCAATGGCGCTGCATATTTGGCCCGGAGTACAATAACCACATTGAAATGCATCATGGTCTATAAAAGCTTGTTGTATCGGATGTAAATTCTCGCCTTGCGCAACGCCCTCAACGGTAGTAATTTCAGATCCGTTTTTCATTACAGCCAATGTAAGGCAACTCAGAATTCGTTTGCCATCGCAGATTACCGTACAGGCGCCACATTGTCCATGATCACAACCCTTTTTAGTTCCGGTCAAATGTAAATGGTCACGCAATCCATCCAGCAGGCTTACCCATGGCAGGATGAACAGTTTTTTATCTTCTCCGTTAACCTTCAAATTCACTGCACAAGTATTTTGCTTGGTGAAGAGATGGTCTTGTGATTCTGTTTGCATCATAAGAAATTGTTAGTTGTACTTCCGTTCTGCTAACATCAAAAAACGATGATAAGTTTTGCCTTTTTACGCTGTCTTAATTCATCATTGTTGCCAATCGATCTTCAGGTTTAGATTTCATCATTCCATTTTCAAATAGTGAATACATACCGACGAATTCTCAATCATATCCAGCGAATTTCAATTCAGCCTTATTTTAATTCATTAGGGGTGCTATTTTACATTACGAAACTGAATAATTGAGGTTTTGGCTTTTTATCAAATCAAAAGAAATGAAATATTATGGGTTGGGACATTAGCTATCATCCAATTGATGAAGAACAAATGAAGGCTTGGTACTTCGATGTATTGGAAGAGAAAGCACTAGTTAATACATTGGCAAGCGAACACGGCATTGAAGATTTTTATCAGCAAAAATACATCGATACCATAAATGTGGCTTTAGAAACTGGTTCGGATGATAATTTCGAACATACACACGGCTATTACATTGCGGTTATTCAAGGTTTCTTCGAGAAATATTTTTACGTACGCGGAGGTGCATTGTCTTTTGCCGAGAGCGATGTGTTTCAAAAATATTTCAAGCCGTGGGAAGCGATTATTCCGGAAGATAGATTTGCCCAAAAAATTCATAACCGTATTGTAGAAAACTATAGTTCGGGAGTCTACATTCCTAAAGAGAAAGTAACACAGCTATTAAATGATTATAAAAATGATGCGGTTATTAAAACAGCATTGGACGAACTTTTTTCGCATGGGCGCATTGCAGTGTTTTTAAAAGCTTTGGCTTACGCTGATGGAAAAGGTTTAGGGCTGTTAGAAGCAACAGAAGTAGTAGAGCCTAATCCGCTAGATTTAAACAGTTCTGCTTGCTATTCTAATTTGTTTAATTGCGATCCTGAGGGAGCACGCCTTTATCAAGACACGGCAATGACTCAGTTTGCAGAAATTGAAAAACGAGAAGGTTTGGCAGAAGGAACCATAATAAACAACGCAGAGCACGTGGTAAACCATATCCAACCTGTAGAACCAAAAAAGGAAAAAGGATTTTGGAAAAAATTATTTGGTAAATAAATCCGAAGATATGCTTATCGATAAAAATAATTCAGAAAACGAGTTAAATCCAACAAAGTTGGAGGCTGATGGTATGATGTACATTCAAACCAATCAGTGGCTTTTGGCTTACTCGGCTTTTGTTCATTTATATAAAAACTCAAAAGATAAATCGGTAGCCTTATTATACAATATGGCGCTATGCCATTACTCGGCCAAAGAATATTCAAAAGCTATCGCGATGTTGGGAGAGGCGCAGATGAAAATCGCTACGCCATCAGCTTTGCAAAATAACACAAATCTTTTACCAGATAATTTATTAACGGATGAATATGACAACCGCTTTTATCGCCTTGCGTTAAACGAAACCGCAATTGCCTTAACTAATAGTATTATCAAATTACGCATCCGCAGGTTGCTGGTCGATTTAAATTTGGAACTCGAAAACTGGCAGGAAATCATTCGTTTATCGGCTTTGCCTGATATGGAAAAATGTAAAAACGTACAGGAAGCGTTGGCTATCGCAAAATCTAAAACAAACACCTAAGAAAACAAATGAATTTATATCAAATAGAACAAGCTTATATCCAGGGAAGAGATCTTGCCGAGATAAACGAACTATACAAAACCGAAATTGCCGATATTACCGAAGAACAGCAAGTGGAAGTTTGGAGGCAAGTTTGTGGTTTCGCCAATGTAGAAATGATTGATTATCTGATTGCGCAAGGTTGGCGAACCGCAGGCGTAGAAGATGGTAACGGCGATACGCTGTTGCACTTTTTAGCTACGCCACTGCGTAGTTATGATTACTTTATTGCTGAAAAGAGGGTTTACGAATGTACCAAAAAATTATTGGAAGCTAAGGTTAGTCCGCTCAGAAAAAATAGCCAGGGTGAAACCGCTTTAATGTTGGCCTCAAAAGTAGGTTATACCGAAATGCTGGAAGCATATGCCGAAACTGGTGCCAAAATAGATTTTACCGACCGTAATGGAAATACGATACTGCATATTTTAGCATCAAATTCTTCTTCTGCGATTTCTGATTATGAAAAATCCTTAGAACGTTTAATGATCCATCAGAGAGACGAAAACTATGATGAAAACAATCAGCGTCATCTTCAAGAGCGAAGACAATTAGAATGGAGGCACCATGTAGACAAAGCGAGGTTCAACCAATTTATCACATTCGCAATTGTAGGTAGAGAGTTTGGTATAGACCCTTTACAGCGCAATAACGAGAAAAGAACGGCTGTTGAGGTGGCTATTAGTCAGAAATCTAAATCTATTGGTGCGATTTTAAAGGGTGTAGATTTTAACGACCAAGAAAAGGTATCGCTATATTTTAACGCTGGCGGAATGGATTTACATCAAGCTTGTGCTGAAAAAGATTTGGAGGCAATTGATGCATTGATTAAGCTTGGCGAAAATGTAAATGATATTTACGATAAAGAAGGAGATCGGTTTAACGGAATGACGCCTTTAGCCATCGCGATGCAAAAACATTCAGTAGAAATTACGGATTTGTTATTGAAAAATGGAGCAGACGCCACAACTGTAGATAGCAAAGGCTGGCATCCTTTTAGGCATTTGTACGATATAAATTCTACCATTGCTGTTCACATCGACCTTTTCCATAACAAAGTATTCCAAAAAATATTAAAAGCCTATCTCGATGCAGGCTTCGATATCAACTCACTTTTAGATGATGAGGAGAACACGCTTTTAACCCTATCTGCCAAATACGCCGACCGTTTGATGATGCACAACAGCTATACGATTTCGAAAGTATTGCTTGATGAGGCAACTTATGCTGGCGCTGATGTAAATAAAACCAATCGCGATGGTATTTCTGCCTTGATGTATTTATGCGCAACCGGATTGGAACGTGGCGAAAAAAGCTTACTTACGCTTTTAGAGCAAGGCGCATCTACAGAACTCATCGATAAAAATGGCAAAACAGCCTTGATTTATGCGGTGAATAATGATAGAAAATCGGATGCGCAAACCTATTGCGAACTGATGGCAGAATTTGGAAATCTGCTGATTGATGCTAAAGATAATACCGAACAATCTGCGCTAGATTATGCCGTAGCCAAAGATAATGAAGCGCTTGTGGCCTGGTTAGTCGGAAAAATGTAATTCAAAAACAAAATTAACATCAACATAAAATGGATACGATATTTTTAAATGCTTGTAAAAATAACCAAAAAGCAATTGTACAAACTTTATTAAAAAAGGGTGGGATAAATCTCGATAAACGTGATGCAATGGGCAATACGCCTTTGTTTTATTCTTGCCAGAAAGGGGCAAGAGACATCGTTAAAATTTTAATAGAAGGCGGTGCAGATGTAAATCTGGCCAACAACCAAAGTGCCACACCTTTGCATATTGTTTCGCAAAGCGGAAATAAAGAAATTGTAGCCTTGTTATTAGATAATGGAGCGGATATTAATGTAACTGATAAAGAAGGAAAAACCGCGTTGATTTATTCGCTTGCAGAAGGAAGAACAGAATTTACGAAGTTTTTATTATCTAAAGGAGCGGATAAAAGCATTAAGGATAATGAGGGTCATAGTGCATTGGATTATGCTACGAGCAGAGGTTTGCGAGATACGGTAGCGTTGCTGGCTGGTCAAGGTGATGATAAAAATAGTTCAGGTAACACGCCTTTGCATCAGGCGGTTTGGAACAATGAAGCGGAAGTGGTTGGTGCATTATTGAAAATCAACACAATCGATATCAACGCGATCAACGATCAGGGCGACAGTGCTTTGGTGTTGGCGTGTATGCAAAATAATCTACGAATTGCCCAACAACTGATTAATGCTGATGCCGATATGTTATTAAAACGATTGGATGGCAATTCGGTTTTGCACTACAGCACCGGCCGGGGAAATAAAGAAATTGCAAAACTGCTGGTAGAGAAGGGAATGGATATCAACACTAAAAATAATGAAGGCGAAACACCGTTAATTGTAGCTTCCATTTGCGGTTTTAATGAAATTTCAGCTTTGCTGATTGACAATGGCGCTGATGTAAATGAGAAAGATAACGATGAACATTCTGCTTTGCATTATGCTTCAGAAAAAGGCTACAATGAAATTGTAGAGCAGTTAATTATGGCCGGAGCCAATTCGTAAAATAAACTTATTCAGGTATCATACCATGGCAAAGAAAAATAAAACACTTCCAAAAGATTTCCGCGAAATACTGGACGCAAAAGACTTCGAAAGTTTTAAAAAAGTATTTGATACTTGCGAAGTAGATGCCCGGGGAGGTTATGGGAAAACGACGGCACTCAGTTTTTATCGCATTCCGAATGATTTTGTGCGTTGGTTGGTAGCGCAAGGCGCTGATTTAGAAGCTGTAGATAATTATCAACGTACGGCACTTCATGAACAAGCCAGCATTAGGGGTGGCGATGTGAGTGTTTTTTTAGAGCTTGGAGCGAATGTAAATGCCGTTGATACCTATGGTGCTACACCCTTACACTTTGCAACAGGACATGGTTTTAATGTAGACGCGGTTAAAAAGCTGATTGAATACGGTGCGAATGTTAAAGCAGTAGATGATTATGAGCAGACGCCACTCGAAAGTGCGCTCAGTAATGCCAGGAACATGGACCTTCAGGCGCTGGCGAAAATTTCAAGCATACTTCTTAGTGTAGACAATAACATTACGCAAAAGATGAAAGATGCGGTAATTAAAAAAGGAGAGGATTTTGAATTTCATCGGGAAAATTTTAATAAAGATTACCTGCAAGAAACCGAACAAGCACTCGATCAACTCTATAAAATTTTTGATGTTCCACCTGTAAAAAGGCGTTTGATGCATGACGGCGTATCACCAATTAAAGTAAATGGAACTACCTGGCAAGAACAGTATGAAGCGTTGTGGGAACTTTTAATACCCTCTAGCGGTAGTGCTAAAACGGTGCAGGGCGAAGTGGTGCGTATTGCCGGAAAAGTGAGAGATGAAATACATCGGAATGGTGGTGGAAACTGGAACGCAGATTTTAAAAATATGTTGGATGCCTTTGGTCTACATCTTAAAACAGAAAAATCTCTTGCTACCACTGATTTGGAAAAAGCTGATCTGATTATAAAAGATATTCGAAAAAATGGAGATGGTGACGACGATGAACTTCATTTTTTATGCGAGTTGGCTACCAAGTGGGTGCTAAAAAATCCAAATCCAGTTAAGTTGGAAAAACCTGCTTATAAAAGATAAACAGCAATACATCAATCAAATACCTTAAGAAAAACGTCATGATTATTTTTGGAACACGATTAAAACTTTTAAATGCATTTGGTACACAACAAACTTGCAACCATTGCAATACTGGTAAGTTAAATGTAGTCTACACAATAAACTACTTCCATATTTTCTGGATACCAATGTTTCCCATTGGTAAAAAAGGCATGACCCAATGCCCACACTGTAAACAGACGCTAACGGAACGGGAACTTGATCCGCAAAGTCGCAATTACCTACACAGTCAAAAAGGTAATGCTAAAACACCATTAAAATACTTTGCCGGCTTAATTATAATTGGCTTCCTAGTCTTTTCGGTAATTACAATTAATGTTTTAGATAAAAAGGGAGGCTATATCCGAAACCCGGAAATTGGCGACGTATACCAGGTAAAAGGCTTTGATGAGAATCAGTTTGTATTATGGAAGGTAACGGCTGTAGAAGGCGACAGCGTGGTGTTTGCAACCCATAAAAACAATGCCCTCAGTCAGACTGAAATAAATGATGAAACTGTGTTTGGAAAACTTGATGCAGATTTCACGCCAAGCACTTTGAAAATGTCCAAAAGCAACATCAAAAGCATGACTAAAAACAATAAAAACTTGGTGGCTATATTTAGGAAATAGAGCGCTAAACAAGGTTTGTTAATTAATATGCTTAACCTGATATCAATTTAGAATAAAAGAACATGAGTTACGATTTAGCCATTTGGAAACGCTCTGACAGGACGAAAACCGCCATGCTTCTTGAATGTTATGATGCCATAAATGAAGAAAATAGCCACACTGCTATGGAGTTTTTTAACGAAGATGAATTTTTAAATGGCTTTGAAGAAGAGTTTGGCAAAAGACAAAAAGGATACTTTGGAAAGGAGATAGACGATTGCCCATTTTTATTTTCTACAGGAACAGGAGAATTTGGCAACTGGGTATTGATGCACCTTAATTCGTCTACACAGCAAATCACCTCAAATAAAATTATTACTATGGCCTTAAGACACGGACTTATGGTTTACGACCCTCAACGAAAAGCTGTTTGGGGTAATAAGAGACCAGTTAAAAAAATAGGTTGATATAAAAAATGAACAACAAAATCAATAAGATCACAATGGATAACAAACCTAAAAAAGATCTCATGAATGGTATTTGCTGGAAATTTTAAACTGCTGATGAAACTTTTTATTTAAATGAAATTTTTAAACAGAATAAATATTAAAAGCAATGATAGTAGGCATAAAAACAACTAACAAAAAGATAAACGATATTGTAGATACACCTTTTCTAGGTGGTTTGTTCATATTCGTGATGATATTTATTCCGGCGGTATTAACCTCATTTTTGTTGCAGGCATCAGTACCAGCTTTTCAGAACAATAAAGGTTTTACCAAAGCATTAATTTTTGCGCTTCCTGCATGGAATTTATTGTTCTGGTTTTTAAGGTTGAAGTTGTATATACTTTTTATCCCCGCCTGGTTACTGCTTGGAGGAATTGCTGTAGTTAAGGGTTACCCCATTTTTGCCGGGGAAAAACCAGGCAAAGTACTGCCTTCAGACGAAAGATCGGTTTGGAAAAATTTGTATCAGAAAACCAAATACGATGAACAACGCATTACACTACAAGGCTATATCAAAATTATCAATTGGTTAACCACCAATCATCAACATGCTTGCCATCTGGTAAATGAAAAGGGAAATTTTTTATTGCGGTTTGCTATTAAAGAGAAAAATAAAAACGCAGTAGATATTCGTAAAAAAGATAACAACGAAATGGATGAAGCCAATAGCTTTTTTCTTGATAATGATGGTAACGAAATCCCACTTAACAAAAGGGTGTCACTAACATTCGATATAATTTATGATAAAACAAAATCAGGGGCATATATACCATTAACCCACGAGGATAGCAAGTTTAATCCTGATTTTAAGAATTTAGCTAAACCTGGTGATCAGTATTATTTTTTCGTTACCAAGAATATAAGAATAGATAAAATTAAGTGATCAATCTAAAATTAGATAATGACTGATAAGCCTAAAACCAATTTGATGGATAGTATAGCTGGAAACTTTAAGCCACTGATGATACTTTTGGTGGTGTTAATTTATTTTGGCATTACGATAAAACGCTACGCTGACAAACACAACAAAAGCTATGAGCAGGTTTCCATTACAAAACTTACAGGCATTGATGATAAAGAGGAGTTTGAACTTACCGGTTTTAAAATTAAGCAAACCGAAATAAAGGGACAAGAAGAAGGAGGTATTGGGCTTTATGTTAATGAAACTGATGCGAAACCCAAAGCTACGATTGTAGTAAAAGATGTAGAGAATTTTTTAATAAGCTTTAAAACTAAAAACAAAATTATAGCGAAGCCTTTTAGAGGAATACATCAGGGTTCGCCTAAATTTTTGAAAAATTACATCTTAAATTATGGTGTAGAAGATGAAAATAACGAATTGAAAACCTTGCTTGTTCATGAGGAGTATTTCAGTTGGAAATCTGTGCTTTTGGAGTTGTCACTCTATTTAGCGGTCATTTTATTTCTGATAATCTTGCTCCTGTCGAGAATAAAGTTTTACTAATAGCAACACAATTAATCAATAAAAAATATCAATATGAGAACAATTAAAACCATCTTAGCCGTAGCAGTAGTGCTATTTATCGGGGTCGTATTTTTCTATACCAGTAGCAGTGTTAAAATCGCTAAGGAAATCGAAACTGGTTATACCCATCACAACCAGACAATTACTTTGGAAGGTAAATTTAAAGCGCCATTTCTTACACGAACCGGCAATTCAATTTCTATGGAATTTGAAGTTTTCAATGATTTCTTTATCATCCAAACCGGAAATAAAACAATTACCGGTGTGAAAGTAAATTATGGAGAAGGAAAAAATTCAGTATTAATTGATGTTCCTGAAGATAGCCGAAAATTCGAACAAAAAGATGTAGTGATCTTTGATAAGGATGGTAATAAGTTAACCACCAGTGACAAAGTGAAAATAACAGCACAAATTGTTTACCCGAATAAAGGCGTTAAAAAATCATCAACTGTAAAAGATTACAGCACCGGCAAGGTAACAGTTAAAGATGAAGGTGAAGATCTGGGTTACGAAATCTCAAACGTAGTGATCGAGAAAATTTAATCATTACTGGTGCGGGTGCTAAGCTCGTACCAGTTTCATTTAGTTTATAAATTGTGGCTAAAAACCTATTTATATTAATTGTTTTTTTAATGTGCGCCAGTTTAGGGAAGGCACAAAATCAACCTTTTCCAAAAAAAGCTTTCGCTGGTACCTGGGAGCATGAACAGAGCCATCACAACTTAGTGCTGATTATCAAATTTGAAAAAGGCAAAAATTATGCAACGGTTGTAGATGTTGGAACGGGAGAGGCGCCAGCTTTTCAATTGACAGCACAAATGCAGGGCAATGAACTGCTCATTAATCCACAAACACATGTAAATGATCTTTATATCCGATTATCTGTAAAAAACAACAAACTGCTATTTAAAACCCAAATAGCAATTTGGGATAGAAGTGGAAATCCATTGCCTGCAGACAAAAATCGGTACCAAACCAGCGTTTACAAAAGAGTTAAATAATTTAAGGTTGCTCTACACAACCTCTGATCGGATTTACCCATTACCATGATGCTAATAATTGATCATTTGATGGATTTACCTATTGCCTGGATAGCATAGCGGCAACGCGAAAAATAATTCCGGTCCAGCGAATTATAAAAATAATCAGACGAATAATAGTTTGCTCCGCCAAGATTAATTTCTTCGCGTAGTTTAGTGTGTGATCTGTTCATCCCCAGTATCCCAAAAATTATTAAACGATAAAAATTTTAAGGATGATCTGCTTGAAGCAATTTGTTTTAGCTTTCACAATAATAGTTAGTACTTCAAATTTAATATTCGCGAAAGCGAGAATACCGATTGGAGAAAGAGTGGTTTTAAATACCGTTCATGATTTACCAGATACTGATGAGTTTAAGCTTGATAATGGCAATTACCTAGACTTAGCAGCGCTGCATAAAGAATTCAACATCGCTTATATTCTGCCATTATACATCACACAAGAACCAAAACTGGTTGGTTATGATGAAAAAACAGAACGCTATTTCGATTTGCCAGAAAGCGAATTAAAACAGCTTCTGCTCACTCAAAAATTAGATCAAAAAGACTTAATTGGCTTACCCTTTTATACGAGGTATGGCGCCAAACTAATCGTGATATTATTTGTGGCTTTTTTAATTTGGGGAAATCTTCCTTATCAAAAACCAAAAGTTACACCAACAACAGTCTAAATTCTTATTTATCCACTAAAACCCTTAAAAAATGAGTAGCTCAGTTATTTTTATTATTGTTTTCATGATCGTAATTTATGGAGGCATTTTTTACTTTGTGCAATTGAAGAAAAAGAAGCAGAAAGAAATGTTTCAAAACACCGACTTCAGTGCAGAAATGCGAAATGTCCTTACCTACAAAAACAAGTTTTTAAATTCTGAACTTTCCTTTTTACCTAAGCAAATGGAAGGCAAGCCTATTGATGCATTTAATTATGCCAATATGAACTACTCTACCAAAGATTCGATCAAAGATGGTATTAAAGACAGTTTAAAAGGAATGGCCACTCTAGGAACCGTTAGATTTCATACCGTTCAAACGCCAAAGTATTTTATTCTTAGCGGTGCCGATTTACATTTGTTAGATACTGATACGGAGGGCGAAATCTCCAATCACCTGGTTTTTGATGCGGCTCGTCTACGAGCATCATCGATAAGTGAAGTTCCTTTAGAAGGTGTGATTAAAGCTTTTGCCAAACAGAAAGGCGATGATGTTAAAGCTTACAGAATCTCCTTGGCCACTGATGGTAGCCCCATTGAATTGATCATGTTTTCAGCTTTGTTATTTACCTATGCCAATACCAATGCCAGCGCATTTTCGCTAAACGTTCAAAAAAACATAGAAGAGATTGTTATTGCAAACGATTTTCTTAAAAAACTGGGTGAACGTTATCCAAACCTCAAAGTATCAGGTTTGCTCAACTAATTTGAAACAGACTAATTAATTAACTTAGATAATACAAATATGAAAAGAATGTTTCTTGTCGCTATTGCATCTGCAATACTTGTTTCATGTAGTCAAAACAAAGAGAAAGGACAAGTGGTAAATTTTGAACAGTATCAGGCATTAAACCAGGTAAAAGAAAATAATGGTAAACGGTTCGCTATCGTGGGATATCCGTTTATCGATGGCGATATTACCGTGAGAGGTGGCGTAAGCAATGATAGCCAGTTGCCACAAATTGGTTTCTACGAAGCGCCAGGAGGAAAAGGTAAAATGCTTGCTTTAATGCCTATAGCCAATGGTACAGGTAAAAACGAGTTTGATGCACCAGAAACCTTTACCATGGACCAGGTTGTTTTTTACGATAATGAAGGTAAACCATTAAAATATACCGATAAAATGGAAGTATCGTTTACCATGGATTTACAGGTTGACAGGGGTAAAACAACTTTTAACGATCGCTCTGTTTATTATGGCGGGCCGAGTGAAACCCGGATAGATAAAGCGAAATAACATTATTTATTATTTTTGTTCAAATGTAGGTTGAATGACACCTACTAAAAACGACATGAAGACCTTAATATATAACTGCCATTGGTGGTTATAAATTAAGGTCTTTCTTTTATCTTTGCAGAAATTTCAATATTTCTACTGTGATTAATGTAAACAACATCTCCGTTTCTTTTGGCGGAACCACGCTCTTCAGCGACGTAACTTTTTCCATAAACGAAAACGATAAAATTGCCTTGATGGGTAAAAATGGAGCGGGAAAGTCGACCATTTTGAAAATTATTGCTGATGTTGCAAAACCTACTTCAGGTAGTGTTACCGGACCAAAAGATGCGGTTATTGCTTATTTACCCCAACATTTGCTTACCGAAGATAAGCTTACGGTGTTTGAAGAAACCATGAAAGCTTTTCAGGAAGTAAACCAAATGCAAAGGGAACTTGATGAACTGAACGAACAGCTTACTGTTCGGACTGATTATGATAGTGACGATTACATGAAACTAATCGAAAGGGTATCAGAACTAAGTGAAAAGTTTTATTCGATTGAAGAAGTTAATTATGATGCGGAGGTGGAAAAAGTGCTCAAAGGCTTGGGTTTTGAAAGGAAGGATTTTACCCGCCAAACCTCTGAATTTTCTGGCGGATGGCGTATGCGTATTGAACTTGCTAAAATTCTGCTTCAAAAACCTGATTTGATTCTGCTGGATGAGCCCACCAACCACATGGATATTGAAAGTATTCAATGGCTGGAGGATTTCCTGATTAATTCTGCTAAGGCTGTGATGGTAATTTCTCACGATAGGGCGTTTGTAGATAATATCACGAATCGTACGATTGAGGTAACAATGGGCAGAATATACGATTACAAAGCCAAGTACAGTCACTATTTACAATTACGGGCTGATAGACGAATACACCAGCTGAAAGCTTACGAAGAACAACAAAGATTTATTGCCGATAACCAGGAATTTATTGATCGCTTTAGAGGAACCTATTCCAAAACGCTTCAGGTACAATCGCGTGTGAAAATGCTCGAAAAGCTGGAGGTGATAGAAATTGACGAAGTAGATACATCCGCTTTAAGATTAAAGTTTCCACCGTCGCCTCGCTCAGGGCAATATCCGGTAATGGTAGAAGAGCTTACTAAAACTTATGGCGATCATGTGGTTTTCCAGAAAGCGAATCTGGTAATTGAACGTGGAGAAAAAGTAGCCTTCGTTGGTAAGAATGGTGAAGGTAAGTCGACCATGATTAAGGCGATTATGGGAGAAATTGATTTTGAAGGAAGTTTAAAAGTTGGTCACAATGCTAAAATAGGCTATTTTGCTCAAAATCAGGCCGCTTTGTTAGATGAAAATCTTACAGTGTTCGATACCATTGATCAGATCCCGTTGGGTGAAGGAACTGTCAAAATTAAAGATCTTTTAGGTGCTTTTATGTTTAGTGGAGATGATACGACTAAAAAAGTGAAAGTACTTTCAGGAGGCGAAAAAACCCGATTGGCGATGATTAAATTATTGTTGGAGCCGGTAAACGTTTTGATACTGGATGAGCCAACCAATCACCTCGATATGAAAACTAAAGATATCATTAAAGATGCTTTGAAAGATTTTGATGGTACACTTATCCTGGTTTCACACGATAGGGATTTCTTGGATGGGCTGGTAGAGAAAGTATTTGAATTTGGTAACAAGCGTGTTCGCGAACATTTCGAAGATATTAAAGGATTTCTTGCCTACAAAAAAATGGATAGCTTAAAAGAGATCGAGAAAAACTAAAACCCAAGTCCGATACCTGCACTTAGCATGCCATAACCACCCGAAAAGCCATATGAGCCATATAGACGGACAACAGGAAGTTTTAGTTGAAAGCCTACATCTCCACGTAGCGTTTTAAGGTAGGTTCTTTTTAGTTCAAATGGGTCAGTGTAGGTAATGTACGCAACCTGGTTATCACGTATGCTGTTCGGAATGGGAAAATTTCCTCTTAAACCCAGCGTTGCAGATGATATGCTATAGCCTAGTGAAACAAATGGACTAAAGAAACCGATTTCTTTGGAAAGAGTAGTTTGCAGAAGGTAGTTGTCAAATCTTCCGTAAATCTCCTGACCAGTGAAGTCTGTTGCTTGCTGGCTATTTTCCGGAATCATGCCGGGCAATGGTTGCAGATTAAGTGTTCTACCATAATTAAGAACATTGAATCCGGCGAGTATAGAGAGATCAAACGGGGTTTTTTTCACATCTTTAGGAATAAAATCCCTTACGATATTGTGCTTAATTCCAAGGCCGAATAAGGAAACTGATCCAAATCGTTCTCCAAGTTTAATTTTTGGTGCTGCTCTTAACATTAGTTCTGTATTGGCCAGAAAACCTACAGTAAGTTGAACCTGAGGTGTAGGTACAAGATCTTCGATTACTGCACTCGGAAGTTCAAATGAGATGAGTTTATTTCCATTTCCATCAAACAAATCCATATAAGGACCATTGTTGTAGCGGTCGCCGGTAAACGTTGGTGACTTAATTTTACTTGGATCGGCAGGACGGAGATTACTGGAAAGGCCGATGCTGGTAACATCAAAAGTTTGTTTAGATTTAGGTACCAGTGAGCCAGTTGCCATAATTCTAAGATCGAAATGTAACGGACCTAATGTTTGTGCAGCATTGGTCCACCCGCTGTTCATGCCTAAACCAAACCCATAAAGTAGTGGCTGAGAATAAGCTTCAACAAGTTTTTCAACGTCGGCCGGACCTGCCTGAATTAATTGTTCGAAATTGAATTGGGCATGTACTTTTTGATTAATAAAAATCAGCACACAGAGGATTGATAAGAATAATTGTTTCATGAATAAGCGCTTCAGCAAAATCTACTTTAAAAAGGGATATTAAATCAAACCCGGATGGAAGTAAAATGTTTGGGCTAACCTCTGATATGAGATGCAATTGTTTTTGTATCATGATTAATGCAAAAATCCCTCACGACAGAAGTCGGGAGGGATCTTATCTTTCATCCGAAAGGGAGCAAACCGTCATCCATTGGTTGCTCGACTTAATTGTCGGGTACAATGATATAAAATAGGAGCACTTTTGTCAATACATTGTTGATATTTGTCAATGATTCATCGAAAAATACGTATAAACCTATTGTAAACGCGTATTTACCAAATCAACTGATGCTCCGCAATCACGTCTTTCTAATGGATCATTTCATCACAATAGTTGATGCATCGTAAATATGCCAATACTATATCTATGTTAAAAGCTGTAGGGCGACTTTCGACCTGATCAAAATTTATGAAATTACGGTTTCATTGGTTTGAAGATTGCTTTCTGAATGGCAAATTTCTTTACTGGCACCGAATTGCTATCTAATAGCTGATTGAATTGCGCATTCATAATCCAAATATCTGCGCCGTTTGAAGTTGCTGTAGAAGGATAGGTAAAACGATCTGTTGATGCAGTAGCTGCGCTAACCACGGCAGTTTGCCAGTTATCGTTGCTCATAAGTTGATAAATTTTATCATTTCCGCCATTAACAACCATAGTAAGATTGTTTTTGTCTTTCAACAATAAACCGTCCGCACCTAAAAAATATTGATCGATCATAATTTTTTGAACGGATTTAGGATTGTTAAGCGTTACTTTGAAGAGTTGCCCTTTTGAGCTGTTATCAACGATTAAATAACCATCTGGATGAAAAACGATGCCATTTAATCCTACACCTTCAGTTTTAAATAAATCATCTTTAGCAAATACTGATGCCTTTCCATCTGGCGTTACTTTGTAAATGGCACCGGCAAAACTATCTGTAACGTAAGCATTTTTCTGGTTATCGAAAGCCAGATCGTTCGCGAAATGTTTTCCAGGTAATAGTGCCGACAAATCAACATCTGAAACTTTTTTGCCAGATTGAATGTCAATGGCAATTAATCTGGCCATTTTCATTCTCGTAGCAGGATTGGTGAATTTGCTATAATTTGCATCACTTACACAGGCATAAAGTTTTTTACCATCAGGATGGATTTTCAAGCCATAAGTAGATTTCAATGTTGTGTCAGCATGTAATACGCTGTACATCCCTTGAGGACTTACCTGGCCAATATTGCCCAAACGGGCGGAAGATACATAGTAAACATTCTTGGTTTGATCGAATGCAATGCCTTCAGGATAGCTTTCCAATGCATCAAATTCAATTCTTGGCGTTGGTTCAGGTTTAATTGCTGCTACAGTAGCCACGCAAACAACTGCTAAGCAGATATAGGTTAATGCTTTCATAATTAATTTGTTTTTCTGATGGCGTAAATATTTCCGGCGGCATCGTCCGAAATGTAAATTGTTCCTTCTTTTGTTACCGTGATTCCTGCAGGTCTGCCAAAGCGGGATTCTCCCTGCAAAAAGCCTGTTAAGAAATCTTCAGCTTTTACGGCTACACCATTTTCAAAATGAATGCGCTGTACTTTAAATCCAACAGGTTTATCGGCGTTCCAAGAGCCATGCCATGCAACCAACCCATCACCCGACCACTCTGCAGGAATATTAGCTGCTCCGCGAAAAAATGTGAAGCCAATAGGAGCCATGTGGGCAGTTAATTCCAGTATTGAGGGTTGCGTATTTTTTACAACTGCTTCTTTGGTGTTTCCGGCAGGATCTTCACGGCTTTTATCTATCTCCTGTTTACCGTATGCGTAAGGAAACCCATAATCTGCCCCCATAATAATGCGGTTCACTTCCTCCGGTGGCCAATCACTGCCCTTGGTATCTCCGCCATTATCTATACCCCAAAGTTCTTTCGTTTGCGGATGCCAATCAAAGCCGATGGTATTTCTTAAACCACTCGCAAAAATCTTCCTGCCCCACGTTTTTGGATCAACCTGTAACATGGTTGCAGTTTCCTTATCGCTTTCTTTACAATCGTTGCAAAGCGAGCCTACGCTAATGTAAAGCATTCCATCAGGACCAAAATCCATCGTTCGGTTAGGGTGCTGACCACCGTCGGGAAGATCTTTGATCAATGTTTCTGCGCCATAAACATTTAAGGTGCCATCTGGTTTAACGGGATAGCGGCGGAGCTCATTGCTGTTGCAAAGGTACATCCAGTTATCTTTCATGGTAATGCCGTGAACTCCTTTAAAATTAGAGACAACGGTAATCAGATTTTCGAATTTATTATCCTTATTCGAGTCATCAAGCAACAATACATCGCCACCGTCTCTTCGCGTTACATAAACCTTTCCTGCTGGGCTGGTGTAGAGCATTCGAGGTTTACCCAGGCCAGATGCGGCAAGGCTTACCTGCCAACCCGGCGGCGTTTTCAAAAGTTTTAACATTTCAGGCTTAAATTCTAATACCTGTGCATATTTCGTTACAGATAGAGATTTAGTGACATCCTTTGGCGGGAGGCCTCGCTGCGCCTGGGCAAGCGATGTGCTTAACATGATTAATGCAGCACTGATTTTTAAATAATTTTTCTTCATGGTAGGGATTTTTCAAGTCAACACGAAAAAAATGCGATAAGTTTTGCTTAAATATAGATTGGGTATGATGTTACTCAAATCGGACTATGGGTTGCGTTAAATACCTGTTTAACCCAGTAGCAAAAATTCGCGACTTCAAAGCTATAGCAAATGTAGCATCTGGTGAGCTAAAAATACTGCAGCTTTAGTGAGCAAAACTTTTGATAGTTTTTTGATGTTGGCTAAACACATGAAGATCAAAAAAACAGTTCTGTTACTATTTGTTGCTGGTGCTTTTCAATCCTTTTCTTTTGCTCAAAGCGGGCCGAAACAGTTCTGGCTTTTTGTAACGCATACGCAAAAAATTAACGATCGTTTCAATATACTGGCAGATGTTCAAAGCCGGTCGGAGCAAAACCTGAATCAAATAAATACGCTTTTATTACGTACAGCTTTAGCTTATAACATTAATGATCAGCATAGCATTGCTTTGGGTTATGCTTACAAAGGAGATTGGCCCGATGGGGAAGAATATGAGTATGAACATCGGATCTATCAACAATACCAATATGAGTTTAAGATCAAACGTATTGAGGTTCAATTGCGTGGGCGTTTCGAACAGCGATTTCTGCAAGATTCAGGTACCCATCTTGCCATGCGGGCAAGGGGTTTTGCAGCTGTCCAGTTTCCAATTTATGCCGACGAAGATTTTACTACCGGCCTTTTTGCAGGCTTACAAAATGAACTTTTTTTAAATGTGTTAAACCGACAATACGCAAACGGTCATCTTTTCGATCAAAACAGGCCGTATGTTTCAATTGGTTATCGATTTAGCGAAAAAATAGAAACTAGTTTCGATTATGGTTTAATGGCCGACCAAGGTGAGGAACAAAACACCTTTAACAATGTATTTCGAATATCATTGACCACAAATTTTTAAGATATCCGATTTTATTGATATGATCTGCTGAAAAGATCAGTGATCATTTGCTTTTCAAGTTTTTTAAATCACAAAATGAAGTGAGAATCACCTTTTTTTGATAAATATCAATAGAAATCATCATTCATCGCTGTTCATTCTATGATATCATAGTTTAGCGCTTGATTCTGGGCTGGCCGATGCTCAAATTTGTAGCAACTAAACTAAACCAAATCAACATGCCCATTTCACAACATGGAAAATTCGTCCGCGTACAAAACACTTTTATCAAAATTGATAGTATTATTATGGTCAGACCCAAAGATCTTGTACAATATGATCATGAGGACCGCATACTGAGTAAGGATTTTCTTGAAATCCATATCTATACCATGAAAGGGTCATTTCCTTTTTTATTTCAGGAGTTTGAACAGCGTGATTTAGCTTTAGAAAAGCTTTTGACTATTTTAAGTGAGCTATAAAATATTAACGAAGATAACAACAGAAGGTGTTTGATTTGCCTTCCGTTGTTATGCTAGTTTTCTATTTAACCTTCGTTGATATGGCGATGTAAATACTCTTCTACATTAATCAAATCATTGTCTACCTGCTCTTTTGCAGTAGCCGAATCGTAATGCAATGAATCATCTGCAAATTCACTGAGCAGATTAATTTTTAGCTCCTCTTCGTCGTCAGCATTTGCACGTTCGCCAATAACAGTGAATATCCCCTCAATGCCGTCGTGTACAAAGCTATATTTCACTTCAAACCGATTTTCATCTTCTGTAGGAACTTCCGCAATCTCTGTGTATTCGCGTTCTTCAACGGTTTCAAGTCCTTGTTTTAATAATTTGATTGCCTGCTGTTTTTTCTCGTCTGTCATCGTTTGTATTTTAAGTTTTATACCATAACATTTCAGAGCGCACTTGGTTTTTTAAAATTGATAGGTAGACTGGAAGTATGTTAGGATGCAGTTTTCCTTGCCTTGTCGATTTATTCTGAACAAATTTTGATTTCCTGCTGTTGCTTAAACGGAGGTTTATGATTCGCAAAAGATATTTTGTGACTGAATCTCCAATAAACAAATAACGTTAAAAAGATAAATATCATGCTGGAACAGAATCGAAAAACCATTGAAAATCCGTTAAATAAATATCCGAAACCACCTTTTGAAAAGCAGCCACAGGAAGTTCCGGGTCTTTCTTCGAAAATGTTGCCTGTACCTGATCATGGAGAAAATAGCTACCAGGGATCAGGAAGGTTACTGGGACGGAAAGCGTTGATTACCGGAGGCGACTCGGGAATTGGAAGGGCAGCGGCTATTGCTTATGCCAGAGAAGGGGCAGACGTGGTGATTAATTATTTGCCTGAGGAACAATCTGATGCTGATGAAGTAATCGCTTTAATAAAATCAGCCGGAAGGCAAGGTTATGGTATTCCCGGTGATATTACCGATCCATCTTTCTGTAAGCAATTGGTTGAACATGCGGTTGAAAAACTGGAAGGAATCGATATTTTAGTGAACAACGCGGGGCATCAACAAGCGGTAGAATCGTTGCTCGATTTAACAGAAGAAGGATTTGATGAAACCATTAAAACCAATATTTACGCACCGTTTTGGATTACCAAAGCTGCTTTGCCACATTTACCTGAAGGCGCTGTAATCATTGCAACCTCATCTGTTCAGGCTTACGATCCATCTGAAAATTTATTTGATTATGCACAAACCAAGGCGGCAAACGTAGCTTTCGTTAAATCGCTTGCCAAGCAACTAGGTCCGAAAGGTATTCGCGTTAACGGCGTAGCACCAGGTCCGGTTTGGACACCCCTGCAAACAAGTGGCGGACAGCCGCAAGATGCCATCGTAGAATTCGGAGCGCAGACACCTTTGGGCAGACCCGGCCAGCCTGCTGAATTAGCATCTATTTATGTGCAGTTAGCTGCAAGCGATGCAAGCTACGCTACCGGACAAATTTATGGTGCTGCTGGTGGAAGCGGACATCCTTAACTAAAATTGTAATCCAATAATAAACATCCTATGAAAGCAGAAAATCCCGATTTAAGTCTGGTTAGGCAAAAATTTGACGAGGCACTTATCGATACCATTTGGTCGGAAACAGGTGCGCCAAGTTATATTATTAAAGAAGGTTTGGATCCTGAGGAATACAGCATCATGGCGAAACAACTTTTAGAAGCAGAGCAAATTATTGCACACGATTTTACCAGTGAAGTCAGAAATGAATCGGGTTCAAAATCAGCAAAATTTGATTACAAATCTGGGTGGTTTTTAGAAGGACTTGGAGAAGGAGAGGTGGAGTAGTTTCCACCTCTTTTAATTCACGTTCTATCTTTGATCATTTTTTTTAACGGTGGCCAAACCGTATCTGCCATAATCTTATAACCTTCTGCCAGCGGATGAACACCATCATACATATTCAGATGTTTTCTTCCCTCAATTCCATCTAACAAATAGGGTACAAGTTCACAATGATTTTGTACTGCTAAATCCTGATAAATGCGGCGATAACCGGGCGCCCGTTCATCCGGTATCCAAAAGGGAAGTTTCATTCCTAAAATAAGGATACCTGCTGCAGGATGAGTTGCTTTTACTGCTGAAATTATTTTTTGTAAGTTATGGCTTACCAGCGCTGCCGGATGCCCACGCAACAGATCATTGGCGCCAAGTTCCAGTACAAAAATATCTGTATCGATTTTTAAAGTGTCGGGTAAACGGTTCAACCCTGAAACAGAAGTATCACCACTGATACCCGCATTAATAACATGATAATCCATACCCTCACTCATTAAAATCTGACCGATTCTGGCAGGTAATGACTCTTTGAGTGGATCCTTGAGACCGTAACCAGCAGTCAGGCTATCGCCAAAAAAAACAATTGTTCCCATTCAAATTTTAAATAGAAACGGGTTAAAAATCAAAAATGTTTGCAATAAAGGAATAATGCAAACATATCTTCCATTAAAATTTATTTATTTAGTTTGCGGCATTCGCAAGTGCATTGTGGTCGAATCTGCGAGGAAGTTAGGTTGGGTACTATCCATTGTATTCGTATCCAAAATCGTTGAATCTGTATAGCGGTTCATACCGTCAGCATTCTTCTGATCTGCCTATTTACCATTGCAAGCCGTTAAAGTTAAAGCAAAGCCAAGCGTTATGATTTTCGTAACTGTATCACATCTGTAATTCGATCAATTAAGATCGTACCATTTGGGAAGCTCTATATAGTTTTTATTCCATTCTAGTTTTCCATTCGGGTTTTTAAACCCTACAGATAAATAAGTAACTTCAGGGAGATGCTCGGCAATATGCTTTTTAAACTCATATGCATCGATGGTTAAATAATGATAAAGTCGCTCACAGTCCATTTCATCAACTGCTAAGATGATCATTACAATATCACCATTGTAGAGGCTAATCAACTCGCTGCCAAAAACCTTCATTTTAAAGATTTAATTTGTAACTGAAAACTTAATGTTTAGGCTATCTATCACTTCATAGTTTGTCGACCGATTTCTTTAATATCTTTAATTAATCGATCGTTAATTTTTACTGAAAAAAGTATCGCAATGCTTGCCAATAAACCCAGGCAAATTCCATAAACCAGTAATGCATAGTTAAATTTTGAATGCTCAATACAACCTTTATAAAAAAATATGATACTTAATATTGATAATATGATACCACTTGCAGCGAACAGATTTCCTAAGGGTGTAGTTAATTTGATGTAGTCGGCCCTTGCCTGTTTACTGGCAAACAGACTTTGCAATCTGTTTAGTGAATTTTTGATTATCATACCAATTACGACATACGAAACCAATGCTTAGTTTGATTGAACAGCATAAATAAAGTACCCGATTTGTTGTTGTTTTTTTGCTGTAATAGCAGGTACTCAACCTTGCTAAATACTCATTTTAATTTTAATACGTGTTTTAATAATACCGCAAACCATTCCTCTTTTTTTATGGTGTATAGTGAGAAGATTGATCAACAGTTTTCACTAACAAAACAAAACACAAAGCTTATGTTCCATCATTCAAAAGACCTGCAGTTCAATGCAAGGGTTTCCAGGCCTGACCCTGTTTTCGCAAATATTCTTTTAGAACAGTTCGGCGGTGAGAACGGCGAACTTGCAGCAGCGATGCAATATTTTACACAGGCATTTGGTGCAAAGCAACCCCATCCAGATAAGTATGATATGCTGATGGATATTGCTACCGAAGAATTTAGTCACCTGGAGATTGTAGGTGCAACGATTCAAATGCTGCTCAAAGGTGTAAATGGTTCACTAAAAGATGCTGCTGATTCATCAGAAATTATGCAGGTTCTTGATGGGAAGGCGGCCAAAGAGAATATTATTCACGCTGCGCTATCTGCAAATCCACATTTTGTGATGCTAAGCAGTGGTGGTCCAAGGTTAGCCAATAGCCAGGGTATTCCGTGGTGTGCTTCATATATTCATTCCAATGGCGATTTAACTGTCGATTTAAGAAGTAATCTGGCTTCAGAATCAAGGGCGAAATTAGTTTATGAACACTTGATGAAATTTACTGATGATCCTTACGTGAAAGAAACACTTTCGTTTTTAATGACCCGCGAAGTGGCGCATTATAAAATGTTTGAAGCAGCGCTGGATACCATTCAACCGAATTTTCCGCCAGGTGTATTGCAGGCAGATCCAAGATTTACACAACAATATTTCAATCTATCTCCAGAGAAATCATTCACCGGACCATGGAATGAAGGCGAAATGCCTGGCATGAATAAAGAATGGGAGTTTGTTTTAGATCCGGCTGCTTTCGTTCAGGAAACGGAAGGCTTAACCAATATGGATGATGATAAGGCCTTGGAGCTGGAAGAAACAGAAGAATTGAATAAACAGATGAGTGAAGAGAAAAGTGCGGAGGTAATTGCGGCTGAGCCAGATGGCATTGCGCAATGGAGTGATTATTCAAAATAATAAACAACACACAAACAAATAACCGCCGGATGCCTGATCGCATCCGGTTTTTTATTGCCATTTTATTTGGTGAATTCGGGCGGTAAATTCTGTTAAAACTATATGGAATAACTTATGTTGACACAGTGCTTGATCATACCAGATCTCATGTTAGTGAAGAAATGGCCAAAAACAAAATAAATGAAACAGATCATATTGGCCGAAGATCACAAAGTGATTAGAAACGGCGTTAAGATGCTATTAGAATCTACACAACAATACCAGGTATTACATGAGGCCAGTAATGGGCAAGAGGTGATTGATGCTTTGAATAAAGGATTGATTCCTGATTTAATTGTTTCTGACATTGGTATGCCTGTCATGGATGGCATCACCATGTTAACCGAACTGAAACAATCATATCCTCAAATCCCTGTTTTGATTATGTCGATGATGGAAAGCGATGCCAATCTTTATCAAACCATAAAGGCAGGCGCCCGTGGGTTTCTAACCAAATCAGTTGATGCCGACGAACTTTTTTTTGCCATTAGCAGGTTAATGGTTGGAGAACGCTATATCTGTTCAAGCCTGGCCATACCCATTATTGATCACGTCATTGAAAAAGAACTAGTTCCAAACTTTAAAATGCGTAGTAGCGATTTTTCTTCACGAGAGATAGAGATTTTACAACTGATTGGGCAAGGCTTAACCAATGTAGAAATGGCTGATAAGTTATTTATCAGCAAACGTACTGTTGAAGGGCACAGGCAAAGTTTGATTGATAAAACAGGAGCCAGAAACACTGCAGTATTGATGCGTTATGCTTATGCTAATGGAATTATCGATTAGCAAGCATTCTTTTAAGGCTAAAACAATGCCCTTTATTTTAGGTTTATTAACAATAAACAATCAAATTAATGGCTGAGATTCGTAATGATATTTTTTTTAAGATGGGATCGTCCGCTTCGGATGCTTATTTTATTTTTGACATTCAACAGTCTTCTTTCACCTATGTAAATGATGCATTTACCATCTTATTCAATTGTTTGGAAAATTCCATTAATATCAAACAATTATGGTCTGCGGTTCATGATGAGGATAAAGACCATTTACAAAGTTGTTATGAAGAATTACTAGCAGATGGTGGAACAAAAAAATATGTTTTCCGGATATTATCGGTTGATGAAACTGTAAAATATCTGAAATGCAGCGCTTACTTTGATCAGGAGCATAATGAGATTTATGGAGTTCTGGATGATTTTACCACTGCACAAGAAAACAAAACACATATAGAACAAATCAACGGGCGTAAGAATGTTACGCTTGAAGTGCTCTCTCACGATCTTAAGGAACCATTAGGCATGATCAAAATGGCGGTATCATCAATGGAAAATAAAATTGGTAGAGTTGCCGAAGAAGAGTTTAAAGACTCCTTGCAGTTTATTGCCGATGTCTGCGAGCGCAATTTGAAACTCATCAGAAGTATGGTTAACCATGAGTTTTTGAAATCATCAGTCGTAGCAATTAAGCGGGAACGGGTAGATTTGATTTGGGAACTCAAAGATGTTGTTCGTTTTTATAAACGTTCTCATCTACGAGAAATCAGGAACTTTACTTTTTCATCAGGTCAGGAGAAGATCTTTATGTTTCTTGATAGCATGAAGTTTATGCAGGTGGTCAATAACTTAATCTCAAACGCCATAAAATTTACATCGTTTGGCGGCAATATCGAGGTAAATGCCGAAGACCGGGGAGAAACTGTAGTGGTTTCGGTGAGTGATAACGGCATTGGGATTCCGGAAAAAATTAAAGAGAAACTTTTTCAAAATGAAAAATCAGTGCTTAGACAAGGACTCAATGGCGAAGAATCTGGTGGGTTAGGCATGAGTATTATAAAAGATATTGTAGATCTGCATCATGGAAGAATCTGGTTGGTGAGTGAACAGGGCATAGGTACAACATTTTATATTGAACTTCCAAAACAGTAACCTTATGGATAATTACTACACGGGCACCAGTGGCTTGCTGTTGCCGGTTCCGAATAAAGCATTTTATCCTGAAGAATACCAACACCGATCGAGGCTGTGCTATTATGGTTCGCTTGTAAACAGCATCGAAATCAACAGTTCCTTTTATAAAATTCCTCAACCCTCAACTGTTAAAAGATGGAGAGCAGAAGTGCCGGAAAATTTTAGATTTACTTTTAAACTTTTTAAAGGGGTTACACACCATCCTGGATTAGCGTTTGACCCAAAGGAAATTGCCAGGTTTTTCGAGGTGATTAATGAGGCAGCAGACAAAAAGGGGTGTTTACTTGTTCAGTTTCCGCCGAGTGTGCGTATGACGCATTTCCCCCAGATACAACAACTCATGGCCGAACTTCGGCGCTGCGACCCGCTGGAAGAATGGAAAATAGCCCTTGAATTTCGACATGCCTCTCTTTATGTAGAGGAGATTTCCGAATTGCTTGCCGAATTTAAAATGGCATCAGTGGTTCACGATAAGAGAAATGCCGCAAGTCCGATGCAGATGGATGAAGCTCCCTTTGTTTACCTGCGTTTTCATGGCCCCGGTGGCAATTACAAAGGCAGTTACACTGAAGCATTACTTGCTGAATATGCCAGCTATATTAAAGACTGGATGGATGAAGGTAAAACTGTGTTTAGCTACTTTAACAATACTATGGGTGATGCCCATGCAAATTTAAGAACGTTGAACGAAATGGTGAAGGGAGCTTTGTAATGAGCAATCATACTGAAGATAAAAATCATAAAAAACCATCCTATCTGGATTTCCAGATTTCAACTTATGCATGGAAACCTGATATCGATTATAAAAAACATCCTGAACAATATAAGGTAGGGAAGGGTGAACAGGGTGTGTTAATCTGTGAGCCCTATAAATCAGAAATCGGCCCTTTGTGGCGTTTTAAAAACCCTGTAATTGCTCAGGAGAGTGCAGAAAAAATTTTCGAATTATTTAAAGGGTATTTATCAAAGAATGATTTTGTAGGCGCTGACCTTGCCAGGAAGTATTTACAAATGGGTTACACCCGGGCCCGGCGCTATGCAAATTATAAGGGTGGAAAAAAATACGACAAAGATAAAGATTATGCCCCGCTGGATCGCGGCACCGGAACCGACGAAAAAGCAGCAGCAGCGGCAAATTTTTATGGCTTCTGGAAGCGGGCAGAAGATTTTGAAGATTACCAGCAGAGAAAGCTGGAATGGAAAAAGCGACTGGGATAGTGTTTATTGTGGCTTTATCGTTGCATAGGTAAATGTTTTGATTTTTCATTTCGGAATGTTGAAACAAAGCGTTGGTAATAAGGCTTGTATAAATAACACCTAACCTTAAATGCTATGAAAAATATTAAATTTATCCTAAGCCTTGCAGCTGGCATCATCATTTTAGCCGGATGCTCCAATTATAATCCTGAAAAAGGTAATCATTATAAGGATATGGAAGATACCACAAAAACTAAAGATTCCATTCAGCCTGCTAAAAGAATGGATCCTGGTGATAGTGTAAAGAAATACTAACAACGGAATAGACCATTTTATCCGTATTCAACACTTAAGAACCGCGTATTTGTCAATGTTTAAAAGGGTACAAATCTCCTGAACAATTTTTGGAAACAACCTGTTTTTAATGAAAATAAAGCGCACTGACATGGAAAGAGAAATTATTGGAAGAGATCATATTCCGGTACACCAAAGTGGTGGCGAAACTGATGCTATTGAGCGTGTAGCATGTGAAAGCTACATCCAGGCAATAGAATTGTATCAAATCGGAAAAAGCAGGCTCGCAGACGTTAACCGTTGGGGCGAGATGTCAAATATCCCTTTATCTTCATTTAAGCTTTTTGATTCCAGCGGACGAAGTTGTGATAGGACGGTAGCTGAAGGGGACTATATTCGCATAGATATTCCAGGGCCAGGAACCAGCATTGGGAAGGGCTATGATTGGGTTCATGTAGAAGCAGTATTTTCAGAAGTTGATTTTGATGAAGATGTTTTTACGCTTCGGGTACGCCCATCGTCGCATCCGCTAGATCCGGAAGGGAAGACTGCTCATTTTCTAACATCAAAGGCAACATCAACCTTCCAGATAAAACGTGTTAAAAATGTGGTGTATGCAGAGGAACACGCCCGCAATGAATCGCCAAATATGGAAACCGGAAATGGATTAGATAATTTTCGCAATACACTAGTCGGTACAGCCGCCAAAATCGGGCTTTCTTACCCGCAATGGAAAAGTTTAGTGAAAGGTTTATTAAAAACAGAAGCGTAACAGCAATTGTTAATTTTAACATAGCAGGGATAAAATAACAGAAGCCTTCCATCTCTGAAAGGCTTCTTTAACAGATCTGTTAGGATCTGTAATTAATCTTCCTATCCTATCCAGGTATAGAATTCGTCCCGTGTTAAAATAATTGCTCCTATCTTAACATTACAAATGTAGGCTGGGCTTCAGTAAAAAACTATAGCCCTTTACTACCACGAATGAGTTAAAACCATGTTTAAATTTTCTTCTTTAGCTCTTGTTTATGAATTAATAAGATGATAAACATTGTTTTATATTCTACTATTTCCAAATTAATCTATTATCATGTTAGTTAATCAAAATTCAACGAGAGAACAACTAAACGCGGTCGAAGTGGGAGATGTTGTCAATGACGGAAAAGGAAATCAGGGAGAGGTTGCAAAAGTAGATATTTCTAAATTTCGGAAATTTATTCAATACATCTTTAGGATTAAAAATGATGGGAAAATTGAGATCACTAAATGATAAATCAATGATTTAAGTTGACTTGATATTTAACACTTTCATTGCAGCACTTATGGCATCAGCATAGGGTTGATAGAGGATTCTTGAAAAAGGGTTTTCAGCATCAGCATCCCATAATCCGGAGTGGTGCCAGTAATGCAAGTGATCCCAATCTGGCCGATCAATGATTGGATATAAACAGATACCTTTTAACGGCACCCCATACTGAAGCGCTTTAACACATTCGCGTGTAATCAGCTCAATCCAATTCGGGCGATGTTCTCCGGGGTGACTGGTTTCTGCAAGTACTATTGGTAAGCCGTAACGATGATAAGCTTCTACAAATAAAGAAGATAATCCTCGCCATCTCGGATCAGGATCATTGTTTGCCCAGGGAAGGCCTGAAAAATCGCTGGCTACCCATTGGTTGTTGTAGTAGAAATTAAAACCCATATAATCAATCAAGTCTTTTGAGCCTCCAAGTTCCGGACACATTTTTCCTGTGAGCATATCGGTAGCCTGGTATTGTACATCATGGCTTTCCTCGGCCTGTATAACCATTTCCATTGTTGCATCTAGTGCAGGTACAATATTAACAATAGGTTCGGTGGTCATTATTTTCGTACTCGGATCAATTTCCTTAAAAACCTTGATCGCCTGTATGTAAGCCCTGACGAGCCCATACTTCACATCCCAACCCATCCCACGGGCATAAGGCGTGGTGCTGGCATGGTCGCCACCCAACCATGAAATAAATCCCACTTCATTAATTGGCGTAACAATTAGCGTTTCGCCAGGACAATAGTCACGATAAAAATTAGCAAAAGCACTGCACACTCCTACAAACCGGTCCATAAAATGGGGATGTAAAGGACTGAGGTCATCTGGATAGCCAAAATGGCAAACGTCCCAAATCTGCTGAATACCGCCGATTCTGGCGGCGTCAATCATTTTCGCCACGGTGCTAAAATCATAGGTGTAAGGTTTCGGTTCCACGTGCGTCCACCGAATACCTTCTCTTACGGTTGATATTCCTATTTCACTGATGCGTTTATAATCAGCTGATACATTTGTAATATGCCCGGTTTCAGTAAGCAAATCTACCCGGTTTCCATAGTGGTTAAGCTGGTCTGAACATTCAAAACCAGCCATCCAAAAGGTTTTAAATGGATGTTCATCTCCCATTAACTGGCCAGTAATTTATCGGTTTCAAATAAAGTCCAGTGCATTTTCTTTTTCATTTCCTCGAAAGTATTTTCCCAGGATTTATCTGATAAAAACATGTCAACCTTATTCTTCCATTCAGCAGTATCGTTTTGGGCAATGGCATCTTCAATAGCACTGATAAACTCATCAGCATTTGATGCGATGCTCACCAGCTTTTCGATTCCGTAAGGTTTAACAACATCGCGGATAGGTGTAGAAACTACTCTTAAACCGGCTGCAAGATACTCTGGCGTTTTCGTTGGACTGATAAAGCGGGTAGAGTTGTTAATTGCAAAAGGAATCAAAGCAACATCCCAGCCTGAAAGATACGCAGGTAGGTCTTGATAATTTTTTTGACCTAAATAATGAAGATTAGGTCCTGTCGGCAAGCTTTCCATCGCTACTTTTACTACCGGCCCTAACAATACAATTTGCCATTCCGGTCGTTTTAACGCAATTTCCTCAATCAGCTTTGCATCAAAGCGTTCATCAATTACCCCTACAAAACCAAGTTTAAACCCGTCAATATCTGCCTGGTCAGCTGGTTCCTCATCTGCAGTGCGAGCCTTGCTAAAGTGCATTTTATCAATACTACTTGGAAAAACGTGTATGTTATTGTGCTGATCTTTTTTTGCTTCGTGTAGCGAATGCCCGCCGGTGAAAACAACATCTGCCGTTTTAAGTAACATTTTTTCCAGTAATACCAATTCTTTGGGTGCGAAATCAAAGGCAGAAAGTTCGTCCATGCAATCAAACACCGTTAATGCCGCAGTATGATGATCGGAAAATTGAAGTGCCATAGGGGTGTAGTACCAGAATATCCAGTCATTTAAATCTGTCTCTCCAATAAATTCCGTTAATAATTTTCGCATTAACAATTTTTCCAGCTCCTGATCTAAACCAAATGGAAGGTGCGGCGTAACAATGGTTAACTGCTCATGCCTATTGTCTATCGCGAGATAACCAGTTTCTAGATTTTCAAAAATGGGCTCTTCCAGAATAAAAACATTCATTTCAGCAGCAAAACGGCTCATTAAATGCTGTGGACGTTGGAAAACGAAATCCCAGCGAAGGTGCGAAAAACATAAAAGGTTTTTGGGAAAAAGGGGTTTTTGGATATTCATATTTATGATATTGGGTTAGGGATAGCATTTAAAGATGCAAAATGAGTGGAAACTGTTTTAAGTGCAGAGCCGATCACCTGATGCATATCGTAATATTGGTAATTGGCAAGCCTGCCGCCGAAGATAACATGCTGCTCACTTTTACTCAGCGTTTTATATTTCTCAAAAATTTCGCTATTGTTTTTGTCGTTTATTGGATAGTAAGCTTCCTTGTCTGGTGTCCAGTCTTCAGGAAATTCTTTCGTAATAATCGTTTTCGGCTGGGTGCCAAATTCAAAATGTTTATGTTCGATAATCCTGGTATAAGGAATATCTCGCTCAGTGTAGTTTATTACGGCATTTCCCTGATGGTTTTCTTCATCAATTATTTCATGTTCAAATCTTAAGCTTCTGTATTCCAGTTTACCAAATTTGTAATTGTAAAACTGATCGATATTTCCGGTAAATACCGTATGCTCAGCCCTGTCATTCCACTGCTGTCTGTTATTAAAATAATCAGTTTCCAATCGTACTTCACAATTACCTAAAAGGCCATCTATAAGTTTGTTGTAACCTCCAATGGGGATGCCTTGATATTTGTCGTTGAAATAATTGTTATCGTAAGTAAAGCGAACGGGTAATCTTTTAATGATAAAGGCCGGCAAATCAATCGCCGATCGGCCCCACTGTTTTTCTGTGTAACCTTTAATTAGTTTTTCATAAATATCGCTGCCCACTAATGAAATCGCTTGTTCCTGCAGGTTGGCTGGCGTTGTGATTAGCGCCTGATCAATTTGAGATTTAATCTTATTTTTGGCTTCCTGAGGTGTTTTTACTCCCCATAGTTGATAGAAAGTATTCATGTTAAAGGGAAGGTTAAACAATTGTCCTTTATAATTCGCCATCGGACTATTGGTGTACCTGTTAAATTCTACGAATGAATTCACATAATCCCAAATTACCTTATCGTTGGTATGAAAAATATGGGCACCGTATTTATGAACATTGATATCTTCTGTCTTTTCACAATAAACGTTACCACCAACATGATTTCGCTTATCAATGATTAAACATTTTTTGCCTAGCTTCATCGCTTCATGAGCGAATACACAGCCAAAAAGCCCGCTACCCACAATCAAATAATCATATTCTTTTTTTTTACTCATATTAACAAGGGATAGTTTTTGATATCGGTTTACCAAATAATATTGCAATCAGGTTGAGGATTCTCGATAAAAGACAATTAATCAACTTCTATCGTTCTTCCGTTATCGTAAGTAAATACGAAAGAAAAAGTTCCATCATCAGGCTTGTGCATAGCTAATGCATTTGCTCTTTTAATTAATGCTTTTACGTCAGCATCACTTCGAAATATGATTGTTAGCTCATTCGTTCCCGTTTGTTCTACATCAAAAATTTCATCCGAGAGTTGACGATATTTTAAGATGTCAATCATATTGAAATAAAATATTATGGTAATTTGTATCCAAAGAACCCACATTAATTACCATTGTTTAGAAATTTGGATAATCGCGTAGTGCGCCCCGATGCGTACGTATTTATCACGTATTTAAAAACGAATGTCGAAGAATAGGATTAATAAAAGCTAATGTTAATAGCAAAGAAAGGTATTGAACAACAATAAGATTAAGTAGGAGAGATGTCTGCTGAAAATGATTTGATCAGACGAAATAAGGATAGTATTTACTTAGGATGTAAATAAAAGAAGCGCTAATAGTTAGCGCTTCTTCAATGTGATATTAAGCAGCGTGAACTACTTCAAAGCCTCCATACATGGCCATCTCTGCAGAATGTTCAACGGTTAATTTTAATTTCATTTTTTCAATAAGCTCCCGGGCTGCGGTGATGCTTCTATGAAGGTCGTTATTTCCCCTAATTTCAATGCCTCTGGTTAATAATTTAAACTTGCTAGGCTGAAATTTATCGATGAATTTTTGAAGATCCTCGCTAATTTGAGTAGTGGTCTTTTGCATAGTTTCTATTTTAATTTACATGTAAATAAATTCATGGCTGGTTTTGTTTACTGAGTTTTATCAACAGGTAATTAGTTATAAACATATTTTACTGCAGCTATTTGAAAATCTGATTTTTATCGTTTCAAATTTTTTTTTCGGAAAAAATAAACATCAGGTAATTCATGTTGTATTAATGACTTCCCCTCATATGATTAGCTTTTCACCGAGGTTACGTGTTAGTTTTTCCTTGCGGTGCTAACACAAGCAACTACAGTACTTCAAATAAAAAAGGCTGGCTCATTTAAAGAACCAGCCTTTTTATTTACTTAATTTTTCAATTAAGATTTTAGGCTATCGAATACGCCAGCAAGGCTGCCGCCGATATTATTACCTAAAGAGAACGACGTACTGCTAGATTCATCTCCATCCTGAGTAGAATTAGAGAATGATAACAAGTTACCAATGCTTAAAGCACCTCCTAAACCACCAGAACTTGCAGAATCATTGTTACCAAAAATTCCACCACCGTTAATTTCTTTCATTTCGTTTAAATTCAATTCTTGCATTTTCATAATATCAAGTTTTAAATGTTGCCTACTCTGTTATAGATTTTCAGCTTCTTCTGTTTCCGGATTTAACCGTCATTTAAAGTAATAAACGCAAACGCCAAGCCATAAGATTTTTGAGAAGCAATGTTAAACACAACGAAGATGAATAAGTTAAAGCACTGTGTTGTAGATAATTTAAAACATTTGTTTTTATTGCTGTCTAAAAGAAAATAGGGCGACAAGCTGAAAAAAGCAAAACTTAGTGAGCATTACCGCGGTTGTAAATTTCACTATAACTTAATACCAAAACTTATGAATATGGACCCAAAAGACAAAAAAGATTGGAATGATCAGGAAGATCAACAAAATGACGACGGCTATCTGCAAGACAAAGATGAGGATAATGACGTGCAGGAGGGATTAACAGGCGAAACGGATGATGATGAGGACGTATCTGGTGACTTAGCCGGTAATGCCGCGGGGAATCCTGAAGATTAATTACCAGGTTTGATATTCGCTAATCTTAAAACTACAATTTAAGGTTAGTGAATATTTCGAAACTGATTATTCATATTGCACCAACAATACGCATAACATTTTCTTCAGCATTCTCGAATAACTGCAATAAATTATGATGATATACTTCTACTGTTCATTCACTTTACTCAGCCCCGACTGTTATTGCCCTGGCCAATTTTATTAATGATACTCCACGCGAAAATTGTCCAAACACAGATTACTGTGCTAATTCCTAACTCAAAGTCGGCGATTTTACCAGATATTAGTAATGCAGTAGCGGATATCAGACAGGAAACTAAGAAAAACAGGATATTTTTCATAAAGATCTGATTTAATTACTATTAACTGTCGTCAAGATAATAAAAAAGTTCGGCGTTGAGAAATTATTTTTAATTTATTAAGTTAATAATCAATATTTTAGCTGGTATTGCTATTTAGCGTTTAAAAATTAAATCTTAAGTAAAAAAGCGTGGCAAAATTACTTCTACCACGCTTCGCAAATAAATACATTTAACTTTTATGACCGATCAATTCGATAAAGCCTACCTCCATCTGTGATGGCGTAAAGCGCATTGTCGGTTCCCTGCGTAATATCTCTGAATCTCTGATTTTCGCTGGCTAATAATCTTTCTTCTCCCATTACCCGGTTATTTTCAATCACTAACCTTACGATATGTGTTGCACTTAGTGATCCTATGAATAAGTTATTTTGCCATTCTGCAATGCGGTTACCTGTATAGAATGTCATGCCGCTTGGTGAAATCACCGGATCCCAATAATAAACAGGCTGTTCAAGTCCATTTTGTTGTTGGATAGGAGCGCCAATTGCCGCACCGCTATATTCTATTCCGTAGGTAATCGTTGGCCAGCCATAATTTTTGCCCGCCTGCAGCCGGTTTATTTCATCACCACCCCTCGGACCATGCTCTCCCTGCCAGATTTCACCAGTTACCGGATGCATCGCTAAGCCTTGAGGATTACGGTGACCGATGCTATATAATTCTGGTAATGCACCAGAACCAGAAAATGTTGGATTTCCTGTAGCTGGCAAACCATTTGTCGTAATCCTCACAACTTTGCCAAGACCAGAAGAAACCGATTGTGCCAGCGGACGGGTAGCTAAATCAGATCTTTCTCCGGTGCTAACCACTAAATTTCCACTGCGATCAAATAAAATTCGACCACCATAATGTAAAGTGCCATTGTAAGCCGGGCCAGCCCGATAAATTACAGTAGCGTTTTCAATGTTCTGTTCGTTTTGAGAAAGTCGCCCTTTGGCTACAGAAGTTTGAGTACCACCAGCAACATTTTCAGAAAATACCCAATATACCATTCTGTTGCTGGTGAATTGTGGGTCGATGCAAAGTCCGAGTAAACCACCCTGACCCGAAGAATTTACGGCAGGTAAGCCTGTAATAGGCGTACTTAAGGCGCCGGAAGGAGTTGCAATGCGCATCGTACCCGCTTTTTGGGTGATGAGCAAGCGGCCGTCGGGTAGTGCAGTGATGCCCCATGGTGCAGTTAAACCTGAACTGATGGCGGTACCCTGAAAAGCTGCAGTTGTACGAACGGCTTTCACCCTTGTTTGCCCATTAAATGCAGGCTTGTAACTTGTATTTGGAGCATTTGTTTCTACGCCAGGTCCATCAGTAGGATTTGGTTCAGTATCCTCATTTATTTCATTTTTAGAACAGGCAGTTATGCAGAGCAATGTACTTGCTAATGCGATAAAGTGAAATTTTGATTTCATAATTTTAGTTTTAGGGTTGATGCAGTAACTATAATGCTAACAATTTGAGAACAGCTTGGTTTGAATAGTTTGCAATTTGTAAGTTGATTTCGATAGTCAAAAAATCAAAAAAAAGACCAGGTCCTTTTTTGAACCTGGTCTTATTCTCCTATTAAAACGTTTATTCTAAACAGCAGTATAACCACCATCGGCAATAATGTAGCTTCCTGTGGTAAACGAAGATTTTTCTGAACTTAAAAAAGCCACCAAATCCGCTATTTCCTGAACAGTTCCCAGCCGATTGATTGCACTTTTTGCAGCCACTGCTTTCATGGCTTCCTCGCTTAAATTTGCAGTGAGAAGGGGCGTTTCTATATAACCTGGACCAACTGCATTACACCTTATATTTTTTTGTGCGTATTCAACTGCAATATTTTTAGTTAAGCCCACAACGGCATGTTTTGAAGCGGTATAAGCCGGACTGTTTGGCGCAGCAACCTGTCCGTGGATAGATGCAATGTTAATAATGGATCCGCCACCGTTTTTTTCCATTTGTGCCAACTGATATTTGCAGGCATAAAAAACACCGTTCAAATTTAGTGCGATTACACGATCCCACTCTTCTGGCTCATAATCTCCTGTTGGTTTCGCAGGACCACCCATTCCTGCGTTATTGCAGGCAATATCTAAACGCCCAAAATGGCTTACCGTTTCCTCTACCAATCTTTTGTTTTCTTCCGCTTTTGAAGAATCAGCCTTGATCGCAATGGCTTCTCCACCATTGTCTTTAATTAAACTTACAGTTTCGTTTGCATGTTCTTCATTAATATCAGCAACTACAACCTTCGCACCTTCAGCAGCGTACGTAATTGCGATTGCTCTTCCTATTCCTGACCCAGCGCCAGATACAATGGCGACTTTGTTATTTAATATAGACATAATATTCATTTTTAAAATTCTAATTAACAAACGGACTGTTACCGTTAATGTTTGTCAGCTAAAAGTGTTTTATCAAATTGGAAAGCGTAAGGATATTTTTCATCCAAATATTTGAGTTGGTAAAACTTTAAATGAAAGAGCTTGTTATAATATCACACTACCAATTATAGAATTATAATTTACTATGGAAAATCAAGAAAAAACAGTAGAGGTATTAAATGACCTTATTCAAATTAACAATGACAGAGCTGACGGCTTTGATAAAGCTTCAAAAGACCTAAGTGAAGAAAACATTGATTTAAAAGCAACTTTTGACAAACTATCATCAGATAGTAGAGCAAACGTAACTGAACTTGCGGGTTTAGTAGGCAGAAACAATGAAGATCCAGATACGGGAAACACTATTTTAGGAACATTACACAGAGCATGGATCGATATTAAGGCAAGCTTTGGAGGTGATGATCGCCATAGCATTTTAGCTGAATGCGAAAGAGGGGAAGATGCTATTAAAAAAGCATATAAAGATGCCCTTCAGGAAAATGAATTAGGTGAAAACGTAAGATCAGTTTTGCTTAAACAACAAGATGGTATCAATATTAGCCATGATGCAATTAAAGCATTACGCGATGCACATAAATCGTTGTAATTGATTTAAAATCAAAAAAGCTGCATGTTTTCATGCAGCTTTTTTTTTGCCGGTTTATTCTCCAAAACTTATTTTCTGTAAAAGCAAATATCGATTTTTCGTGGTATCTGCCTCTGTTTCTACTTTACTGGGTAAGCCTATTCTTAAAAACCTGTTGGTCTGAGTGCTTCTTAATTGTGGCCAGTTCACAAGATTATTTTGGTTCTGACTTTCGCCGTTCGGATTACCTGTGCGAATAAAATTTACAAAATAAGACTGCATCTGCTTCGACACAAGATAATCTCCTGGTTTCCAGGCGTAGTTTCCTTGTACTTCTAAGTTTCCTAAGGCATATTCTATTTCTGCGGCATGGAATGCTGATCCTGTAATGGCTTTATTGATTAATTTTTTTAGAATAACCTGGAAAAAGTTACCATCGTTAATGGTTTTGGAAGTTAGGCCTGGATGGGGCTGATCGAACAAATAACGATATACAGGAGCCTCGCTTTTCGCATGTAATTCGGCCAACTGCCAGGTTCCGTAGTTAATGAGCCAGTCGCTACCTAACTTAGATCCGGCTATTTTTGCCTCAGCCTTTGTTTTAACCGGGTAGTATTTTAATAGCTCCTCAGCATCTTCACCATAAATTTTATTTACCCTTTCCCTGAAATTTTCAGGATTAATTCTTCTGAGCCTGTAAAAAGCCAATGCCGGAACTTCATCAGCATTCCAACCTACCAAAAGCGGAACTTTGGCCTGATTACCTGCCTGAAAAACATCTATCGGAAACTGGTTCAAAAAATAACCATCAACGGTTGGCTTGAACCTTCTTGGGTCGCCTTTGGAGGCAATTTTTAATAACCGCTTTTCGTCAATTTGTCGCATTGCTGCAATCGAGGTGCTTTTTGTTAGTGCAGCAAAATCTATCCCCATTTTCTCAGAGGCTTTTTTTGATTTGATTAACCTGCGTGAATCCAATAGGGAACTACTTTGAGCAATAGCTGCAGCAAAAAGCCCTTTAGAGAGTGGAGATGCCATGTGTGCGCTAACAGATTGTGCCCCTACGGATTCGCCACCAATAATAATGCGATAAGGATCACCGCCAAATGCAGCTATGTTGTCACGAACCCATTTTATCGCAGCCACCTGATCGAGTAAACCATAATTCCCGGAGGCACCCCATTTGTTCTCTTTGGCCAAATCAGGGTGCGCTAAAAAACCAAAAACGCCAAGCCGGTAATTAATTGAAACGTATACAATGCCCTGCTTCGCCATACTTGCACCATCATACGCGGGCTGCGATCCATCTCCATGTATAAATGAGCCGCCATGAATAAATATATAAACAGGTTGAGGTTGGTCATTTGCCTTCGCCGTGCTCCACACATTTAAATAAAGGCAGTCTTCGCTCATTTCTTCAGATCTGAATTCATACAAGATACCTGATTTCTGAACCGGCCTGGCACTAAAATCAATGGCTTTTCGAACGCCCGGCCATTTTGCTACAGGTTCTGGCGCTCGCCATCGTAAATTTCCAACAGGTGGTTTGGCATAAGGAATACCTTTGAAAATATAAACACCATCTTTCATCCTTCCTTCCAATAAACCTTCGTTAACAGAAACCTGAACCCGGGCTGATTGGGCAAATAAACTAAAACTGCTTAATAGGAAAAGCGTTTGCAAGGCTACCCTAAACTTTAATATGAACTTTTTTTTTCTCGGGATCTTCATCTGTGTTGCAAATATAATCAATACCATTCGATGGAATTGTGTCATGAAAGCAACATTCTTATGCAGATTTAAATATAAAAGAATTAGGATAATGCCTAGAATTACCGCTCATCAGGTTCATCAAAAAAAGGTAAACATACTTCGGCAATTGTTCCGCTCTGATTTTTTCCTGATGTAATGGAGAAACTTGCCCTTACACTGTTCGGATTCTGTTTGTTGATCATTTCAATCCTCTCTTTGATAGAAGCTAATCCCATAGATTTTTCTTTAATACCACTGAAACGATTTGTTTTGGTTTCGGTGCCGTAGCCAATTCCATTATCCTGAACAGAAATACAAATTCCATTATCGGTTTTAATCAATGTCACTTTCAATTGTCCACCGGTTTGTTCATGAGCAATCAGGCCATGCAAAATGGCATTCTCGATTAAAGGTTGAATAAGCATTGGCGGAAGATGAATACTTTTTAGCTGAATATCATCGTCTACTTCAAAATCGTAAGTAAAAAGTCCAGCGTATCGCATTGCTTCCAGTTCGGTATATAACATTAAAGCTTTCCATTCCTTATCAGCCGTAACCAAACTTTTGGTTGAGTTTTCTAATATCAGCCTGCTCAAAGCTGCAAACTTTTGTATCAATCGAGAAGCCGTTTTTTTGTCATTTTCCATGATATAGGCTTCAATTGAATTGAGTACATTAAAAATGAAATGCGGATTCATCTGTGAACGGATGGACTTAAGTTCACTTTCTGACAGCCTTTGTTTGATCAGAAACTGATTGCGTATAAAAATTATCCTTCGTCTGACCAATAGAAATATGGTGACAACAATCAGAAGGACGCACAATATCCTAAACCAGTTTTTTTCGTACCAGTGTGGCAGTACGGTGATAAGAAGTTGCTCTTCTGCACTAAAAACTTCATCATTATTGCAACCTTTAATATAAAGCACATATTTACCATTTGGCATGCTTCCTAAAGCGATATCACCGTTTTTTACCTGTTGCCATGCCGCATCTTTTCCAATTTTATAAAAATATTTATTCTCTTGCGGTGCAGTATAACTGGTTAAGGCAAAATGAATGTTCACTATTTTTGTACCTGGCTTAAGGATAATTGCCTTTGTATGGCCGCTGATATGTATTGTCTTTTCTTGTCCATCAGCACTGAGATCCATAAAGATGACCCGAGGTACTGCCGTGTTCGATTTAATATTATAGGGGTTAAAACGCGTAACATAACCACTGTAACTTAACAAGAAATGTCCTTCTTTATCAATCTCAAAAAAGCCGTGTCCTTCATATTGAAAAGGCAGGCCATTATTGAAATTAAAATAGGTGAAAGTTTTTTTTCTATCGTATTTAATAATTCCTTGTTGTGATGGAATCCATAAGTTTCCGGTGGTATCAATGAGAATCCGTTTCAGATAATTTTCTGGTAACTTCATTTTATGGTTGATGAGCAATCCGGTTTTACGCTTCTTGTCGATTTTCATCAATCCAATATCCGAAACGGCCCAAATCACGTTTTCTTTGTCTTGTGTGATATCAGTTACCCAGGTTACATCACGTATTTTTCCATCAATATCTTTAATGGTAATTTTGTCGAAAGCATTTCTTGCTGGATTGAAAACGCTGATGCTTTTTGTAGCACCAATCCAAAAGTCATCCTGTTTGTCAATCAGGCCTGAATAAACCGATCCATCAATGTCTTTGCCATCAGGCAGGTATTGTTTAATAAATTTTTCGGTCGAGGGATTGAAGAGATAAATCCCATTTTGCCTGGCCCTGATCCAGAATTTACCATCCTTTCGTTTATATAATTTTGAAATCACTAGGTTATCTTTATTGCTAGTATCAACCGGAGGGAAAAATATTTTGTAGCGATTGCCGGACTTCTTCACCAGGCCAGAATCTGTGCTAAACCAAAAATTCTTTTCATCATCCCTATATATGCTGTTAATTGATTTGCTCAAAAAACTCTTTGCAGTTTCTGGTATTTGCGCAATATGGGATAGCAGCTGCCATTTCTTACTAAAAGTATAAATGCCCTTGGCATAATAGCAGGTAATGTAAAAGCGGTCTTCCGTTTCAAGCATATTGTTCGGGATACCCAATAGTTTTGGATTATTGAGCTTGATCTGCTGATAAAGCGGAATATTTTCAAAATTTTGAAAGTTCGGGTCGACAATGCTAATACCGTTATCGGTTGATAACCATAAACGGTTTTGCCTGTCTTTAGCAATGTGATAAATGTTAAAAGCATTTAATGCCGCTGGATTAAGCTCGTCTGATATATATCCTTTTATTTCATCGTTCTTTAAATTTTTTAGTATAAAACCGCCACTTGCAGCAACACAAAGCCACTTGTTTTGGTTATTGTCTGTCCACTCTGCAATATCGTTAACCCGCCTGCTAGGTCTTTTTAAAAACGGGATATTGATTGGCTTTAAGATATTTTCTTTTGAGTAAAAGGCGTTCAGGCCGCCTTCTGCTTTGCCAATGTAACTATTTCCGTCAGAAGCCTGATATAGCGATAATATATTATCCTGCTGACTATAGGGATGTATTTTTTTATTTCGCTGATCGATTAAATATAAGCCCTTATAACCCAAAGCCCATAATCTGTGGTTTTTGTCTTCTTTTATCAGGTTGAAAGCATTATGGTCTTCAGCTGTTCCTGGCGCCGGCGGGAAAGTGAAAAATGTATTTTTGCGATAATCAAAAAGCTGTATTCCGTTGCTGGTAGCAATCCAAAGATTGCCTTTGCTATCTACAAAAGGCGCACAGTTATAATTATGCGCTAAGCTATTTTTATTTTCAGGCTGATGAAAATAATTAACAGCTTTACCAGTTTGCGGATTAAATCGAGATAAACCTTTTGCAGTACCCAACCATAGCTGATGCTCCTTGTCGGCAGCAATGTTTATGATTACATCATTACAAATCGAGGTGCTATCGGTATCGCTATGTTTAAACTCTTTAATACCGGTTCCATCATATCGGTTTAGCCCTTTAGCAGTAGCAATCCAGATAATTCCATTTTGATCTTCGTAAGTGCAGCGTACGGCGTTAGTGCTTAAGCCATCTCTTACTGTTATCTGGTTAAATTTTAAATTAGGAAAAAGCTGCGCTTTAGCGGTGTAACCACCAAAAGCAAGAATAATTAAAGAAACTATCCACGTTTTCATAATTATTGAGCGATAATTAATTTAGTGATGATACCTCGATATCAAAATAACACATAAATATACCAAGTAACATTAATTTATACTAAGCCAAATTGCCCATCCACTCATTTATATTGCCACTCTGCTCAGCCGATAGGAATTGTGCACAAAACCAGCATCAGGTTTGATGTTTCGAAAGAAAATTTTGAGTGATAAAAAAGGTGCTGGAAAATCTTCAAGCAAGATTAGTTTGCCAGAAAAATAATCGAGAAATAAACAAGAACTGCCCACCGCAGAAGGCATTTATCTGGTTGATAACACCAATATTATCAGGGTAGAGGCCAAGAGTAACTATAGTGTTTTATTCTTTCTGACACGTGCAAAAGAAAGAAAATTTAATGCAACCATTATTCTGATTTCAAATGATTATTAGTGTTCTAAGGCTCAACTGATTTAGTTGAGCCTTTTTATTTTCTAGGATTTTTGGCAACTCAATTTGAGTCGAAAATATTATTATTTTAATTGCAATGCCTAAGCAACTTGTTATTTGCTTGTGCCTTAAATGAGCTCACTCATCAAAAATCCTCATTCGCTCAATAAAAGTACTTACTCAATCACTAGCTATAAATGGGGTGAATTAAAGCTGTTTTTTTGATTGCTAAATTAATAGAACAGCTATGAAACAATTCTTATTTTTCATTAGAAGGTTAAGCTGCCTCCTCGCATTATTCGTGTTAACCAAGCCTTTATTTGCACAAGATATCGCAAATATCAAAAATGCAAAACCATTTAGTTATAGCGGTGCATTAGAGGTTCGCACTATTGGTTATCAAATGAATGGTGCCGCAAACCGCCGTAATCCATTTTCACTGATTTTAAGCGGGAGTCCTACGTTAAGCATTTATGGTTGGGATGTTCCTTTCAGTGTGGTATATACAGATCGGAAAACGAATTTTCAACAGCCGTTCAATCAATTTGGGTTAAGCCCAACCTATAAATGGATCACCTTGCATGCAGGTTATCGTAATGTTAGTTTTTCTCCATACACTTTAGGCGGCCATACCATGTTGGGTGCCGGAGTGGAACTCAATCCTGGCAAGTTTAGGCTGGGTTTTATGTATGGGCGATTAAATAAGGCCACCGTGATTGATACGCTAACACAATCACTGGCACCACAAGCTTTTAACCGTAAAGGTTATGCCGTAAAAGTTGGCTATGGCTCGGCAAAAAGTTTCATTGATTTCAGCTATTTAAAAGCGAAAGACGACAGCACAGGTTTTGTCCGCAGTCAGCTGAATAAACAATTTAACCCTATTGCGCCTGCCGGAAACACGGTTTTAGGTTATAAAGGACAGATTACTTTTCTGAAATATTTCCTAATAGAAAGTGAAGCTGCGGTGAGTTTATACACCCGCAACTTGTATACTACTCTGCCATTAGATTCTTTGGAAGATCCGATTTTAAAAACCATAAAAAAATATGCACACATAAATGCAACCAGCGAATTATATACTGCTTTTAGTGCTGGTGTGGGGTATCGCGATAAAAAATATGGCTTAAAAATAAACTATCGCCGTATTGATCCTGAATTTAAATCGATGGGTGCCTATTTTATTACTTCAGATATTGAGGCCTGGACCATCGCACCCTCATTTCTGGCCTGGAAAAATAAGATCAGCTTTAATGGGAGTGTTGGTATCCAAAAGGATAATCTTCAAAACCAGAAAAACGCCACCAATAAAAGATTCATTGGTGCAGGAAATGCAACGATACAATTTACCGATAGGTTTGGTATGGATGCCAGTTACAGCAATTATTCCAATAACCAGAGTCCTAATACCGTACGTTTTGCCGATTCATTAAGAATTGTGCAAACCACTGAAATGTATAGCCTGATGCCCAGGTATATATTTAGCAACGAAAAATATAGTCACATGATTACCCTCGCGGCTACACTCAGCAACCTGAACGATTTTAATCAGTTTTTTGGTGAAAGTGCAGTGAGTAGAAACATGGATACTAAACAGTTTTTAGCAAGTTATAATATTGGCTTTGTTAAGCAAGGCATCAACCTCAATACCAGCATTAACTCTACCCAATTGAAAGGAATGGGCATCGATCAAACCTATACCGGCTTTTCTGTAGGAGGAGATATCACCATGCTTAAATCTTTATTGCGAATGTCAACTAACCATTCGATAACAATTGGGGAGCAAGCCATCGGTAAGAGTTTGATTTACAACGGCTCCTTTAATACGAAATATAGGGTTAGAAAGGGGCATAACATCGATTTCGGACTTTACTTTTTAAGTAACGCTCCGGCAAATACCGAAGGATTACAGCAAAAATACAGCGAGTTAAGAGGGGAATTAGCCTATCAAATAAAATTTTAGTCATGAAAAAAGTTATCTATTTTATCGTATTCATTTTAGCATTGGCTTTTACACAGACACTAAAAGCACAGGTAGGTGTTTCCATTCGGATTTTACCACCTTATCCAAATCGAATTACCGATTACGAAAGCAGACCGCAACAAGTGCTGATCACCTTAACCAATCAATCGGCTGGAACACAGCAAATACAGTTACGTGCTGCGGTGGTGGGCGACAATGGCATTAGGTTGGAGGTGGGCAGAAATTATAAAAGCTCAGCTGCAATAACACTAGCACCTGGGCAGGTGCGCAACCTGAATGGGACTGATCTGGTTACGCTATTTGATTATAACCAGCTTACCTATACTGGCATTACCAAAGATGAATTTATCCGTGGAAATGGATTGCCGGAAGGCAGCTATCAGGTCTGTATGCAGGCTTACGATTACAACACCAATGCGCCAATAAGTGCCGATGAACCTGTGGGATGCAGTAACCGGTTTTCTATTAGCAGTTTGGAACCTCCGCTGGTAATTAAACCCCTTGACGGAGAGGAACTGAAATCAACAGTTGGAAATATTTTTACCATCAACTGGACAACTCCTCCAGGTGCACCACCATCAATCAGATATAAAGTGAGGATAATTGAAACTCAGGCCAATCGAAATCCAAATGATGCGTATTTGACAGCAGTGCCGCCATACTTTTTCGAAAAGGAGGTAATGGGCAATGTCTATGTTTATAATCCTGCAGATCCACAACTAACGGCAGGCAGACGATATGTTTTGGCGGTAACAGCTTTCGATCCGAATAATGGGTACACTTTTCGAAACAATGGAATTAGTCAGGTCAGTTCATTTATTTATAATTCTGCCGCTACCTCCTTTACGGAAACAAAATCTGAAGAAACTAAATCATCGCCTAAAAAACCGATGACCACCAATAGTATCAAAGGTAAGGCGCTTTGGGCTTTTAAAGCGAGTGAAGATAGCTATAAAGGCGTTATACCAAACAATAGTGGTGGTAGCGGAGGTAATCTGCTTTTTACTCCAGGTTTTAGCGATGTAGCAGCGGCTTTAAAGATGCCGGATGGATATGCAACTGCCGGACTTATCACAGCAACCACCACAACATCAAAACCAGGTTCTGCAAATAATAGTAATGCTTCAGTTGGTAAGGGAGTAATTGGCGGTATCGTTTATAATGCCTTTAATCCCTTAACAGATAATCCTTCAAATGTTCGCAATGCGATTACTACAGATAAAACCATTATTGCTGCGGCAGCAAATAATGGATATGTAAGCGCAGTTACGGCGAATGCCAATGCGTCGGTTTCTTCAGCCGTATTTGTAACTGGCCACCGAAAATTAGATTCGAGTGTTGATGCATCCAGTGGGATCGCCTCATCTGATAAAAAACCGCTTGCTGGCGCCACCGTAAAGATAATTGGCGTTCCAAACACAACACCGGCAATTTTAAATCCTTACAACGCAACTGTTCAAAAAGAACAGAAAAAACAGAAAGAGCAAACCAACTCGCAGTTCGGTATTTTCTCGTCCAAAAATAGCAAAGCAGTAACGCCAGGTTCACAGAAGGACGGTAAAAATACTAATGAACCGATTAATGGTAAAAAGAATGAAGTGAATTTCACCATTAAAAATCTTGAGCCTAATTTAATCGCTTCTGGCAAAACCGATGCTGAAGGTAATTTCGATGTGAATTTTGCTGACTTGAATTTCACCGGTGGAGACCGCTACAGCCAGATTAAAATTGTGGTGAGTAAAGGTGCTATCGAAGAGACTAAAATTATACCAGTAAGCATGCTGAAGAATACGGATATCGATTTGGGAGAAATCATTTGCCTGGCATCAACCTATCGTTATTCTCCAGTGATTGAACTGCCCCAAATTCAAGGGACAGAAAATGATAAAAAAAACATTGTAGTAAAAATCTATCGTGAAGATGCAGATGCCATTGCTTATCCTTTTTTAAATGATGATGGTAATTTATCATCCGACAGGAAAGTGAAAGAAACAGTTAATGGAAAAAGTATGGTTCTTGTTGCAGTAGATAGTGTGGCTGCCAGGAGCGGAGCTAGTTTCAAATTTGCGAAGTTGTTTCATAGCATTAATTATACGGTTAAACTCAGTACGGGTGGAAACATCACATCAACATCAGGTGGTTTAAAAGTGGCTGATGTTGAATTGTCAAATACACAAGTGGTGAACGTAAAACCAACTTACCAGCTGATTGCGCTTCCTCCGGCTATTGTTGGTTCGGTTCAATTATCACTACAAAATGGTTTCGCATCCGTTAAGGATGCTATCGTTAAGGTTGTATTTAATAAAGATGATGTTGAAGAATCAACTGTGCAAGGGTCGCCTTTTGTAAGTGTTGGAGCAAGTCAATACAGTAGTCAGTTGGTGGCAGGTATTTCTATTGCAAATACAAATGTGCAGGCCAGTAAGCCAGCACAAACCATTGCAACAACTAAATCAACCTCTACGGGAAATTTTTATACCAGTAATCTTGTAAATTCAACCTTGGGCGGTGGAAAAAATACTCTTGCAGCTAATCTTAGTACATCATTTCCAGGCGGCAACGCGATAGACAGAATGCTTGTAGATATGGCTTATGCGTCGAGAACTGATAGTGCCGGTAATTATGCTATTGGTAATTTACCACGATTAAAAGAGGGAAAATCGTTTACTGTAAAACTCATTCAGGTTCCTGCGGAGTTTAAGAATCTTAAGATTGATCCATCAAACGAGATTATCGTTAACAGGGTTTTAGATGGCGAGCAAAAAGACGTTTCCTTCAGGATAAAACCCGAATTGGTACAGGTTGCGGGTAGAGTAGTTGCTGAAGATAAAAAAGCTTTAGGCAATGCCAGGCTCAATTTTGAAGGTTCAACGGATATTTTTACTTCAGGAGAAACCGGCTTGTTCAGCACTACTTATTTTCCGGGAACGCATTATTTGATCATTAAAAAGGAAGGTTATGTAAATGAACGAATCCAGGTGATCATTCCTGCAAAATCTACTGGAAACAATAGTGGTAACGGAACAGCGGGCAATTCCGTTCAGCTGCCAGGCAATGTATTGGAGTCTGCACATATTTTCAAAAACGATAAAATTTACGAAGATACACGGGCGGTTAATCTTAAAAACACACAGGCCAACGCAGTTGATTTAAGTATTCAACTGATGAATACTCCAACCGTTAAAAACGAACTGGCTAGAGGAATTTCGTTTTCACCAGTATTGTTTGGCGTCGCTGCTTCTCAAAGTGTTGCCACTTTCAATAACTCTGGTATTAAATCTTTTTCTTCGCCTGTTGCACCAACAGTTACGAATGTTTCGGGCTCGGGTGCGAAATTGGTTAACTATTCATCATCTAATTTCAGCTCGACCGCCAGTTTGAATAGCAATGTAGTTGGGGCCTTGTCAGAGCTGTTTGACAATACTTTAACGGGCTCAAATTATGGGTCGAATACGCTTACCACGCTTGATTTAGGTGATGTTGGCTTTTTGAAAAGAAAACTAGGTAAAATTAGATTTAAGATAACTGATGCCGAAACAAATGGGGCAATTGCCAATGCACAAATTAAGCTTTTTGATACCACGGGAGTTACCGATAGCAAAGGAGAATGGTTTTACGTAGGTTTCGGCGGCGATGCGAAAGTTTCGGTTACAGCGCCAGCAGGCAGTGCTTACGTAATCGTTGAGGAAAGTTTACTCATCAACGAAAATGGTAGTGAACTGCCGAAAACGATTAAACTCCAAAAAGGGATAAAAGTTAGTGGTTTTGTAAGAAATAATAATTCGGCGGTTAGCGGTGCTACCGTTAAAGTAGAAGAAAAACCTTATCTCTTAACCACTACTGATGCAACAGGTGGTTATAGTCTATATCTTCCAAAGGGTAGCTTCCAGTTGAAAGCTTCAAAATCAGGTTATATCGCTAAAACGGAAACCGTAAATACAAATAGCGGCGCTGTACAAAAAGATTTTGCATTGGCCGATGGTGGTGGAAGGAACATTGCCAAAATTTTAGGCTTTGAAGTTGAGCTCGATCAAATGGTTCAGGAAGGCAACGGATATCGGGTTTCTGGCGCCTTTGTAAACCTTATCCCTGCTTTGAGCGATTTGAAGGCTATCGGCAATATCAAATTGCAGTTCAGTAATGCCAAAATCAACTTCGATGCAAATAATAACGCGGTTCCGGAAGGTAATAAAATTGTAACCGACGAACTTTCATTATCCTTCAAGTTGCTGAATTTTATTCCGGTTGCCATTAAATCGCAAAACGGAATAATTGTAGAATCCGATGGCAATGGTGGCGGCAAAGTTATAGGAGAAGTAGAAGCAAACATGACAGCCATACAAGGTAGCCGTGGCTGGAGTTTAATCAATGCTGCGGTTAAACTGGTTCCTGAAAATGTTACAGCTTCCAGCTCTGTAACGTTGTTTAGCTCTGCGGGCACTGCTCAAACTGCCATAAAATATAAAATCAAAGGTCCGCAGGCAGGTTGGCAGGGCAGCGTTTACGGCTTTAAATTTTTGGCCCAAACCGAGCAATCGTTCATCGATAAAGATGGTTTACATTTTGTTGGCGAAATACATACGCCGGATTTAGGTCCGATTAAATCTTCTGTTTTTAAAATTGAAGAATTTGTTATTGGCTCTGATTTATCGGTAAAACGCGTTAAAGTTTCGCAAACCAACTTGCCCGCTATTAAAATATTAGATTGGAGTGCTACGCTGGCTTCTTTCTTATTTAATGAAGATGGATTTAAAATTGGCGGCAAAATGGTGATTAAAGTACCGGCATCTGGAACTTCGAACATCGATTTTTCTGATGTTTCCATAAGTCGCGATATGTTTTTTGGCGGGAAATTTATCATCCCAGAATCTGGAATAAATATTTTCAACATTGTAAATCTTAAAAAGGGTGCTGCTCCAATTTCTTTCGGCCAGGTTCCAAACCAGTCAGGAGTGTACAAGTTAGGTGGTTCTGGTAAAATTAAGTTTACCAAGTTCTTCACCTCGGAAATCAATATTCCAATTTTTGAAGTGCATACCAACGGACGCTTCCTGGTAGATGCGCCTGTAAATTTCGAATCTGACCTGACATTTGCAAAAATTAAAGTTCAAGCCATTAAGTTTGACAATACGAGCGGCACTCCGCTGATCGGTATCAAGGGCGCCCTTTCGGTTGATGTACCCTTGTTGAGTTTGAGCGCAGCAGATATTTCCTTCAAAAATAGTGGCGGCGGTGTAAGTGTCTCAGTTGGCAAAATCAAGGCATCGCTGGATGTACCGGTATTGAAAACCGAGATTGAGGTTGCCATGAATGATAAAGGTTTTGAAGGTGGAGGTAAACTCGGAATACCAGGCACGACAATCGACGCAGCAATCAAGTTTCATTATAAGAAGGTTAACTCCGGAATCGATTTTGGTGCCAGTTTCGATGCTAATGTATCAATACCGATAGGTTTTGTAACCATAGAAGGTGTAGGAGGCGGATTTAGATATAACACCGCTACCAAAGATTTTATGGTTGATATTAACGGCGCACTTTCCATTGCCAATTTAGGTACTGCAATCAAACTGGATCCAATTGGCTTAACTGTTCGCAGCGGACCTATATTTGAAGGTTATGGCACTGTGGTAATCGGTACAGCCTTGAACGTAGCGCAGGCCAGAATGAAGTTGGATTTTCCTGAGGCAACATTTAGTATCGCCATTGATGCACAAATCGAACCCATAAAAGGTTTAGCAAAGGCAAAAATTCAAGGCGATTTAATCATCAGTTTGAAAAATGACGATCGTTTTGCCTTTTTAGGCTGTAGCATGGAGGCCAATTTATTAGGCTTAATAAAATCAAATGGAGAATTCGCACTGGGTGTGGGTGTTAAAAACCCAAGTACGCGTGGCGATAGGGTAAGTCATTACTTCCAAAATGTAGATACGAGATATGTAAAAGATGTTTTCTCAGGAATATATGTGAATACATATTCTAAAATGGGTATTCCAAAAGAAAAACCACTCGAATTTAAAGTGCTGATTGCGAGTTTGAAGTTCTGGTATTCGACCGAAGCAAGTGCAAAATTGATTTTCAATTTTGCAGAAAATAGCTACCTCATTGGCGTAGCGGGCAATATGGGTGGTGGATTTGAAGCTTGTTTGCTTTTCTGTGCAGGCATTAACTACCAGGCAGGATTCGAATTTATGGGCGGAAGAAACGATGCAGACGGGTGGTTTTTCAGCGGAAAAGCACATGGAAGAATTGAATGTAAATTAGGTGGTTGCAGCCCAAGTTGTAATGATGTTGACTTCGGCGTTTTATGTGGAATGGGAGTAAAACTCTGTGCAGGAGGAGGAGCGAAGATCACCTTCAAGGAGAAGGCTGCAAAGAAACTTGATTTAAGCTTTTACGTTGATTTATAACCGGAAAAATTATGAAAACAATTATCACAATTTGTCTCTCTATTATTTGCTTTTGGGTGAAGGCACAAGAACCAACAAATACAGGGGTAGAAATGGGCCAGTTAATGCCTGGCAAAAATGCAGTGTATGGCATCGTTCCTTCCGAAGAAGGCCGATCAAGTTTTAATAGCTACAAAGGCATGGTTAAACAGTTTGATGTTTATAAAGATGAAAATGGGAGCGGAAACTTTAAAAAAATAAATACACTAACCTTTCCAAGTTCATTTGATGATTTTACTAAACGTGCTGGAACCGTTATCGCTGATGCTGTTAAGAATGCACTCGAAGTAACAGACGGTAGCACGGCTTACAAACAGTTGCAATCTGGCAATATCAAAAGTTTGGGTATGTTCCTTATTTCAAAGGAGTTTTTAAAGGGAATGGGTATGATGTGGGAAGATGAAAATATTAAAAACAACAACCCCTCAACAGGATATCGCGTAGTAAAGGTAAATAGTGATGGGAAAGAACAAATTCTGTTTACCCAAAAGATAAATGAGGTAAAACGAGTTCCTTTTGGAGCCTATCGTTTAAAAGATTTAGTGAACGCAGACAGTGTGATTCAACTTACCTGGACCGCCAAACTAACCAATGCACCGGCTGTGTTTGGTAAAATTTACAGGTTAAAAAATGGCGAAAAATCATATCAGTTAGTTAATCCACCTTCATTGTTTTATTCAGTGAATGATACTTCCAAAACATTTTATGCAGAGGATGTAGAACCAGGTCAATTATATCGCTATTATGTTGTTCCTGAAGATTTTGCGGGTAACCAGGGCCTACCATCCGACACCGCCTATGCAATTAGTAAATCTTTTAGCCAGATCAAAGGCATCGCTAATCTTTCCATTAAAGATTCATTAAAAGGTGCATGGTTATCATGGAAAGCGCTGCCGAATGAAGGCATTTACACAGGTGTGCAAATTTTGAAATCCAGAAAGTCTACAGATGGATTTATTGAGGTAGCCACACTTTCAGCAACAGATAGTTCGTATTTTGATAAAGCAATTTTGCCTAATGTAACCTATCATTATCAGGTTCGCCCACTCACTATCCAGGTTAAAGGCTACACCTTGCTTCCTGCAGCAACGGCAAATATCGCTGTGAAAAGTCAGCAGGATACACCGATGGCGCCACAAGGTTTAAAGGTATGGCAAGATAGTACGGCTCAGGTGAAATTATTTTGGGATGTAAATCCTGAGATTGATCAGTTTGCTTATTATGTACTCAGAGGAACCTCGAAAGACGATATGAGGATTGTTTCGGGTGCGTTGCGTACCAATACCTATACAGATTCCCTGCAAAATTTAAACGGACAAAGCACTTATTTTTACGGTATTCAGTTGATGAATATCTCTCAGAAAATGAGCGAGGTATCATCGCCGGTAATGTTTAAACCTTTAAAAGTCGAATTCGTTCCTTATCCATCTGGTTTGGGGCTAAGGTATGCCGATGAAGCAGTCAAAATCTTTTGGGAAAACATGATCGAAAAGAATGATGACATTGTGGGTTACAGGATTTTTCGAAAATTAAGAACTGAAAAGGAATTCAAGTCACTAAATGAAGCCCCTTTAAGAACTACGGTTTTTAATGATACTACTGCAGCGCCTGGTTACGATTATGATTATGCTGTTTCAGCTGTGAATGCGTCGGCAAATCAAAGTATTTTATCACCTGTAAGCACTATCACCATCCCGCTAACAGCAGTTTTAGCAGCACCTGCAGATCTTTATCTGATCAATAAACCTGAGGGCATTTATGTTTCATGGCCAGCGCATAATAACTTAAAGCTCACAAATTCCATCTACCGGAAATCTAATCTTGACAAAGAATTCAAACTCATTGCCAATGTAGAAACCAGTGATTTTTACATTGATGCTTCCGCACAAAAAGGTGCGCTATATAGTTATCGGATTGTGGCTAAAACCAAACTAGGTGTCAGTGAGCCAGGTATTGAAAAATCAATAAGAAGAAATTGAAAAATTAAATACTGATGAAATGATTTACAAAAATAGTATTTATGGCTTATTGCTGGTGGTGCTGGCAATGTGCTTTTCGCAATGCGCAAAAAAGTTCGAATATGAACCTACAGATAATTCTGCTGTAATTGACAGTATTAGTCCGCGTAGAGGTACGGAAAATACTCAGGTACGCATTTACGGAAAAAATTTTCCCGTGGATACGGCCAAGGTACGGGTGCTATTTAACAATAAGCAAGGACTCATTATCGAAAAATCAACCAATAACGTCATTTTGGCAACAGTACCTTATGAGGCCGGAACAGGTAACGTTATGCTGCAAGTAAATGGCCAGGCAGTTAATGGACCAACATTTACTTACGATTTTGACTCACCTGTAATTTTAGAGGTACTACCTTTAACAGGTATTGTAGGAACGGAAGTAACCATCAACGGGCGTAAGTTCAGCGCAACGGCTGCCAATAATCAGGTTACCATAAACGGAGTTTCAGCTACTATCACCAAATCATCTACCGTTCAGTTGATTGCGCAGGTGCCTGAAGCAAAAAACGGACCTCTCACTGTTACCTCCAATAGCATTTCCAATCAGGGGCCGGTGTTTAAATTTATTCCCCACATTACAAGCCTTGATAAAGGAAGTGGTTATGTTGGTGATGTAATTAAAATCGCTGGTAGATATTTCGATGCCGGACCAAACCTTAACGTAACTTTCAATGGCGTAACTGCAGCCGTTAATTCAGTAAATAGTACAGGCATTGAAGTTAAAGTACCTGCCTCCACATCTGGAAATGTAATGGTCACCGTTGATGGAGTAAGTAGCAATACGCAACCGTTTACATACAAAATTGCACCAACTATTACAGGCTTAAGCAAAACATCGGCTTTTGCACAAGATACCCTGACGGTATTTGGCGCCAATTTTATCGGTGCTGCTGCTCCAGTGGTATCGTTTAATGGAAGTGTAGCAACGGTGCTGAGTCATTCTGCTAATCAGATTAAAGTACAGATACCGGCGGGTACCAATGGCAATGTGCTGGTAACCGTTGACGGTGTAGCCAGCAATGCCGTTCCATTCAGTTACCTGCAAAATATTGTGGCAAGCAGTTTAAACCAGGCGTCGCCCGTGTTACGCAATGTTTCCGGAATTGATGGTGCTACAGTGGTGATTAAAGGGGATAGCTTCGGTGCACAAACAAATGGCATCCGGGTTACGGTCGGTAATCAGAATGCACAAGTGGTAAGTGTTGATGATGGAAACGTTACTTTCCTGTCACCAAGTTTTTCATCTTCTCAGCCCAATGTTCAACAAATAAAGATTTACCGTAACAATGTGGAAGCCAGTTATCCAAACGGAAATTTAACATTTACCTACCTTGAGCCCACAATACTGTCATCAAGTTGCACCATAACGCCATCAGGCTTCTTAGGTTTTTCGATGTTAACGTTCGTAGTAAGTGGAAATAATTATAATGCAACAGCGGCTAATGCCAATTTCGAAATGTTTATCGATGGTATAAAATATCCGGCCGTAGTAAATGCAAATGTTGCTACAATTACCATGACGCAGCCAACCGGCGCCATAAAAAATGGTTATAACATTCAGGTGAGGAATAAGTGGGGTGCTTTTATCTCAGCATTTCAGCGTAATATAACCTTGAGTGGTTTTTCAAGAAGTTTTGTAAATAACACGAATTGGATGACCATAGTAGGAGATGGGTTTGGTAATACTGCAGAAACAGCAAGGTCAGTTAGTATTTATCGGATCAATAATGGAGTAAAGGAAACTGTAAATATAAATAGCATCATATCCTGGAGTGATGACCGGATTGTTGTAGAATTTCCAAGTTATATCGATGATCGAACCTATGGCGTTGAAGTTAAGATAAATTTAAAAACAGCAAGTAAGGAACAGTTTTTAAATCTCCTTCCGGATGTGAACTAGTATAATGTTATTTTAGAAAGGCTCTGGGGGATGGAGGTCTTCATTCCCCAGAATATTTAAACCTTGGCAACATATTCTTTTCTGGTGGATTTTTTATTAAAACCTAAAACAAATTTGCATTTTAGCGGTTTATCACTGATTACGCAGTAAAACTAATTTGAACTAAGAATTTATGGGGAAGAAGATATGCCTGCTCGAAGACGATCAGGGCATTAAAGAAATTATTGAGCTTATTTTAACAGAAGAACAATACGAAGTTTACGGCTTCTCCAACGTTAAAGAGTTTATGGCTTTTGATGGTAAAGCATCACAAGACCTTTATTTACTTGATGTGAAGCTTCCAGACGGTAACGGCATTGAGGTTTGCGACATGCTGAAAAACAGCGATGCCACTAAAGATATTCCTGTAATGATGATGAGTGCCCATGCTGCTTTAAGTGAAATGAAAAAACAATGTGGCGCAGAAGATTTTATTGCAAAACCATTTGATATTTTCGACCTATTAAAAAGAGTTGATGCTTTTGTAGGCCCTTCTAATTAACAGATTTAAATAAATTTTATAAAGTGTAATTGCCTCTGTAGTTCTTTAAATACTTTTTCAGTTCTATTCTGGCCTGATGGATGTGCGTTTTCACTGTCCCAATTGGAATACCCAATTCCTCCGCAATTTCATGGTATTTATATCCTTCAAAATACCGTTGGAAAGGAATGCTATAGTTAGGATGAATACTGCTTAATGCTTTTTGAATATCACCCATCACAAACTTTCCTTCTGAAGCATTTTTAGATGAACTTTTTAAAAGATGCGCACTTGAAATATCCTCTTCAGTTGTAATCAGTTCATTACGCTTTTGATCTTTCCTGTAGTTATTGATGAAAGTATTCCGCATAATAACATAAAGCCAGCCTTTAATATTTGTTCCTGCATCAAAATTATGGCAAAATCTAATCCCTTTTAAAAGTGTATCTTGAACAAGGTCCTTAGCTTCATCTTCATCTTTTGTGAAGCGCATGGCATGCAAGTGTAAAGAAGTTGCGTGTTCGTCCGCATTTCGGCTAAATTCTAGTTGATCCATTATTAGTGGTAGTTAAAAACATTAAGTCATTAGCGTTGCGTCGCCAGGGATGACCTTTTATTAACAAAAAATTGCCACATTTAGTTTCAAAAATATATTCAAAGATTGCCTTTAGGTAGTATTTGGGGTATTAGTACCTAAGTTATTGCTCAATTTATTAACGATAAGTATCTGTTTTAAAATAACATGGTGATATTTCATGTTGGAAAACAAATAATTGAATAAAAACTCGCCATAAATTATATGGAAGTAATAATTTCGAGAAGAAATAAAGATATTTGAATAAACGGAATACTAACCAGTGGCAGATAATTGTTGATCAAAATCTTTTACCAGCGTTAAATCGTATCGTTTGTATTCGTAATTAATAGCAAGTTCACGAAGTTGATTAATCTCTGGAGTAAAAATGGAGTGAGCGTTTTTAATCTCAGAAAGTTGCTGAATTTTTTGAATAACTATTTTATAGTCATGGTCGGTTAGAATCTGGTCCATTTTGTTTTGTGTTGAGCTGCCTAATTTCAGAATGATAACAGGAATGAGCTTATAAAAGTTTTCTACACGTGTTAATTTCGTTGAATAATAAGCCAGAAACCTTTTCAACTAAAATTGTGTTTTGTAATTATGAAAAAGCATACTGCACAAAATATTGCCAGAGTTATATTAGGAACAGGATTAATTGTTGCCGGCATTGGTCATTTAACTTTTGCACGAAAGGAGTTTCAGGCGCAAGTGCCAAATTGGGTTCCATTGAAAAAAGATGATACTGTAGTCGCTTCAGGAGTTGTGGAAATTGCAATGGGTGCTTCTCTGGTACTTGCGCCGCGAAAATATAGACCTGCTGTAGGGATTTTGGCTGCATCATTATTTGTTGCAGTATTTCCTGGAAACATTTCTCAATACCTTAACAAACGCAACGGATTTGGATTAGATACTGACGAGAAAAGATTGATGAGGTTATTTTTTCAACCTGTGCTTATTTATTGGGCATTAAAAAGCACCCAAAGGAAGTCATAAAACTATAATCTATGACAGTCAAACAATGCCTGGCTTTTCTAGTTTTATTTCTGTAAAAGGAGAAATATGAAACACTACGACGCAATTATCATTGGGGCAGGACAAGCAGGAACACCATTGGCTAAGAAGTTAGCGGAATCGGGCATGAAAACCGCAATTATCGAAAAAAGGATAGTAGGTGGAACCTGTATTATTGATGGCTGTACACCCACCAAAACGATGATTGCCTCTGCAAGGGCTGCTTTCCAGGCTCGGACTGCCGGTAAACTTGGTGTTGTGATTCCGGATGTAAAAGTTGATCTAAAGAAAATCATCAAAAGAAAAAATGAGATCGTCGACTTATTTCAGGCTTCAGCCGAAAAAGGGATTAAAACCACGAAAGGTTTGAAATTATATCTTGGTAAGGCTTCTTTCACCGGAACAAAGGAGCTAAAGGTAGAAATGAAGGATGGAAAGACAGAAAACTTAAGTGCAGATCTTATTTTCATAAATACTGGTGCAAAGACGATTATTCCTGATATACATGGGCTAAAAGATGTAGATTATCTTACCTCTACCTCAATTTTAGATATTGAGGAAATTCCGGAGCACCTGGTAATTATAGGCGGCAATTATATAGGTTTGGAATTCGGACAAATGTTTGCTCGTTTTGGTAGTAAAATTACTGTTCTGGAAAAGGCGCCACATGTTCTGGCGAAAGAAGATCAGGAGATTGCGGATGAAATATGTAAGGTACTTGATAACGAAAAAATCGAAGTTTTGACATCAGTTACCATTGAATCAGTAACGAAAATCAAGAGTGGTCTATCTGTAAGAATTGAAGATGAATCAGGAGCAAGAAAAATTAATTGCAGTCATATTCTTGTGGCAGCTGGTCGGAAAGCACAAACAGATGATCTAGGCTTAACCTATTCTGGAATAAAAAAAGATGATAAAGGTCACATCATCGTAAACGAAAAGTTAGAAACCAATATAAAGGGTATTTATGCTTTGGGCGATGTAAAGGGCGGTCCGGCATTCACGCATATCGCATACAACGATTACACTATTGTTTATCGCAATTTAATTGAGAAAACAAAGCTCACCACAAAAAACCGACCGATTCCGTATTGCATGTTTACTGATCCGCAATTGGCAAGAGTTGGCATTTCAGAAACTGAAGCGAAGGAGCAAGGTTTAAATTATAAAGTGGCGCTTTTACCGATGGCAAATGTAGCCCGGGGGATTGAAACTGGCGAAACTTTTGGTTTAATGAAAGCAGTTGTTGATGCGAAAACCAAACAAATTCTGGGTGCTGCTGTCATCGCAGCCGATGGCGGAGAAATTATGTCGGTTTTACAAATGGCTATGCAAGGGGGAATTACTTATGAAGATATTCGATATGGCATTTTTGCACACCCAACCTATAGTGAATCTTTGAATAATCTTTTTATGAAATTAGATGATTAAAGTTGAGGCGGTAAGCAAAAGTTATGGCAATACGCTCGCTGTTAAGCAAGTTTCCTTTGAAGTATCGGAGGGAGAAAATCTTATTTTGCTTGGCACCAGTGGATGCGGTAAAACCACCACGCTTAAAATGATTAACCGGTTAATTACGCCGGATGCTGGAAACATCCTCGTTAACGGAAAAGATATTGCGAAGGAAAAACCTGAAGTATTGAGAAGAGGAATTGGTTATGTGTTACAAAACACAGGATTATTTCCACACTATACTGTCGCAGAAAACATCGCCATTGTTCCTAAATTATTAGGTTGGACGAAAGAGAAAATCAAATCAAGAAGTAATGAAATCATAGAAAAACTTCACTTATCTGAGAAATATTTATCCGCTTACCCAGGCGAACTTAGTGGTGGTCAGCAGCAACGTGTAGGTTTAGCCAGAGCATTGGTTACAGATCCTTCTGTTTTGTTAATGGATGAGCCCTTCGGAGCGCTTGATAATGTAACCAGAACGAGCATCAGAAAAGAATTTAAAGGATTAGAGGAATTGAAGCGAAAAACGATGGTAATGGTTACTCATGATATTCATGAAGCGTTTGAACTTGCAGACCGGATTTGCCTGATGAATAAGGGGGAGATTGTTCAAATTGGAACGCCAAAGGATTTGCTTTATAAACCTGTTACTGAATTTGCTAAAAACTTTCTGGCCAGCGAAAAGCTTTCATTGGAATTTAAAATTATCTCGCTGGATGATATTTGGGATTTGATTCCATCATCCGAACCTGTAAGCGCAACCTCTCTATCTTCTTCGATAAGCGTTTGGGATGCGATGGATAAGTTACAATCAGCACCATCTTTTGTAGTAAAAAATCCATCTGGCGAACAGAAAAATATCGCTTTCAGCGCAATCACCGAGGCATTTAAACGCTATCAAAAAAAGCAATCTCATGAGTGAAAATCAGCAGAGCCTGTGGCAATTCATGTCCGAGCAATCTGATAAACTGCTCAACCAAACCTTTCAACATGTAGGCTTAACTTTTATTTCTCTTCTTTTCGCCGTACTTATCGGTTTGCCACTCGGTATTTTAATTGCCAGGAAAAGAAAAATTTCGGGTTCTGTTCTGGCCTTTGCGGGTGTGCTTCAAACCATTCCGAGCATAGCCCTATTGGGTTTCATGATTCCTTTGTTGGGCATTGGTGCTAAACCCGCTATTGTAGCTTTGCTTATTTATGCATTGTTACCCATTATCCGAAATACCTATACCGGAATTGTCGGCGTAGATGCAAGTATTCGGGAAGCTGCCAAAGCAATGGGAATGAACAATTGGCAAATACTTTTCAAAGTAGAACTTCCGTTGGCCATGCCCGTTATTTTAGCAGGCATCAGAACAGCAACGGTAATTAATGTTGGTGTGGCAACACTGGCATCTTACATTGCGGCAGGTGGTTTGGGTGAATTTATTTTCGGTGGAATATCTTTAAATAACACCAATATGATTTTGGCTGGAGCTATCCCGGCGGCAGTTTTAGCGATTGTTTTAGATGGTCTGCTCGCTTTGCTGCAAAATTTAAACTTTAAAAGGTTGCGCGAGGTTCTGCTTGTTTTACCAATTTTTCTACTCATTTTGAGCGGCTTTTATTTGCTGCCAAAAGCATACGGAAGTTCACTTACAGCTGGTTTTACACCCGAGTTTATGGGGCGGCAAGATGGCGATTTGGGTTTAAAATCAGTGTATGGGTTAAAAATACATACCATCGTAATTAGCGATGCAGTAATGTACAAAGCTGCTTTTGAAAAGGAACTGGATGTAATTAGCGGCTATTCTACTGATGGAAGATTAAAAGCCTTCGACCTCACAATTTTGAAAGACGACCAGCGCATTTTTCCACCTTACTATGCGGCACCGATTGTTCGGGAATCTTCATTAAAAAAGTTTCCGGAACTTGAAAAAGTATTGAATTTACTTGCAGGCAAAATAACCGATTCAATCATGACGGATCTGAACTATAAAACAGATCAACTGCACCAAAGTCCGGAAAAGGTAGCGAAAGATTTCCTGATCAGTCGGAATCTTTTTAAAGTTTCGAAAAATGGAAAAGCGGGCATAGTTCGCATTGGATCAAAGATTTTTGGTGAGCAATATATCCTGGCGGAAATGTACAAAATGCTTATTCAGGGAAATACTGATTATCAAGTAGCTACTAAAACGGGTTTAGGCGGTACGAAAATTTGTTTCGATGCTTTGGTGAATGATCAGATTGACTTTTATCCTGAATATACCGGTACCGGATTATTGGTTTTGCTGCAACCCAAAGCTGAATTTGCAAAGCAGATAGCGCATGATAAAGATAAAACTTACCGCTATGTAAATGACGAGTTTCGTAAGAAATTTCAGATCAAATGGTTAACGCCTATTGGGTTCAATAATTCTTATGCATTAATGATGCGGAGAAAACAATCGAAAGAACTGGGTGTTTATACCATCACAGATCTTAAGCAATATCTGGATAACAACAAATGAATTTTATTGAAGAATACTTGCGCATAAGAAAGCATTCTGAACAAATATGTGAGCCTTTGCAAACGGAGGATTATGTTGTTCAACCGATTGCAGATGTAAGTCCCCCGAAATGGCATCTTGGCCATACCACCTGGTTTTTTGAAACATTTATCCTCAAGGCTTTTTCTGCAAACTACCAGGAATTTAATCCAGAGTTTAATTATGTTTTTAACAGCTATTATGAAACTGTAGGGGCCAGGGTTATCCGCACCGATCGCGGAAATCTGAGCAGACCAAGCGTTAATGAAGTTTATCAATATCGTGCCTATGTAGATGAGGCCATGCAAAAATTACTTTCCTGTCCGGTTGATGAAAAGCTAACTGAATTGCTGATTCTGGGCTTCAACCATGAACAACAACATCAGGAATTATTGCTTACTGATATTAAATATATTCTGGGCAACAATCCTTTGTTTCCGGCTTACTCAACAGATTGGAGGGATACCACAGAATCAGTCTCTGGAAATGATATGATCAACATCACTGAAGGTATCTATGAAATAGGATATAAGGGTGATGGCTTTAGTTTTGATAATGAATTATCGCTACACAAAGTCTACCTACCTCCCTACTCCATTAGTGCCAATCTGGTCACTAATCATGAATATCTTGATTTTATCAATGCTGGCGGATATCAGGATTTTAGTTGCTGGCATGCAGAAGGGTGGGATTGGGTAAAAAACAACCAGATTAGTGCACCTATGTACTGGAATGAAATTGATGGACAGTGGCATCACTACACCCTAAATGGCTTACAGAAACTTAATTTTGATGCGCCAGTAACGCACATAAGTTATTATGAGGCTTACGCTTATGCCAGTTGGAAAGGTTTACGTTTGCCCACAGAATTTGAATGGGAAATAGCAGCGCAAAAATTTGATTGGGGCAAAAGATGGGAGTGGACAGAAAGCGCATACCTGCCATATCCAGGTTTTAGCAAAGCTCCAGGTGCAATTGGCGAATACAATGGCAAGTTTATGGTCAATCAAAAAGTGTTGCGTGGCGCATCTGTTGCTACACCGCAGGGCCATGAACGTATTACTTACAGAAATTTCTTTCATCCACATTTGAGGTGGCAGTTTACTGGCATTCGATTAGCAAAATAATTTTTATGGATACGATGATTACAAAACGTATGGTTCCGGTTGGTTCGCAGTTTTTGAATGATGTTTTAGCTGGTTTACAAGCTGAACCAAAATTTTTAAGCTCAAAATATTTTTACGATGAAAAAGGCGACCAGATTTTTCAGCAGATTATGGAAATGAAAGAATATTACCTTACCGATTCGGAAATGGAAATTCTTCAGGAACAATCGGCTAAGCTGGCTACTTTGATTTCCTTAGATGGGGATGCTTTCGATTTAATTGAACTTGGCGCAGGTGATGCCACCAAATCCATTCATTTGCTGAAGGCTTTGCTTCAGGCGCAGTTGAATTTCACTTACCTACCTATCGATATTTCTGCTCATGTAATCGCTGATTTAGAAGAAAATTTGCCTAAAAAATTACCTGATCTGCAAATTGAAGGTTTGAACGGTGATTATTTTAAAATGCTGGAAAAGGCAAAGGCTATATCCAACCTTCGAAAAGTAGTTTTGTTTATGGGCGCTAACATTGGCAATATGGATTTAGCAGAAGCAGAAAACTTTTGTCGTGATTTGCGGGAGGAGCTTTCTCCAAATGATTTGTTAATTATTGGATTTGACCTGAAGAAAAATCCGCAACAAATTTTAGCCGCTTACAACGACCCGACCGGAATTACACGCTCTTTTAATCTCAATCTGCTCAATCGAATTAACAGAGAACTGGATGGCGATTTCAATATTTCAAATTTTGATCATTATGCTTCATACGATCCGGAAACTGGCGCATGTAAAAGCTATTTAATTAGCTTGAACGATCAACGTGTAAATATTGGCGATGAAACCATTCACTTCAATAAAAACGAACACATTTACATGGAAATTTCACAAAAATATTCACTGGAGGATATTGATGCATTAGCGAGTAAAACAGGTTTCACGCCAATGCACCGCTTTTTCGATCGTCAGGAATATTTTGTTGATGCCGTTTGGAAAGTGGATTAATTTTTCCCGTCAATCACATCCAGCAACTGTTGTAAATCATCCACCGTATTATAAAAATGGAGTGAAAATCTTGTACCGGCACCTCTTGCTGAGCATAAGATTTTGGCATTCGCCAGATTTTCGACCATTTCTGTTTTTAAAGGTAAACTGATAATGGTCGATTGACTCTCCCTTTTGATCATCCATTCTGGCAGCAAACCCCTGTTGTAAAATTCTGCTCTGGCTTGATTACAAAGTAGTTGATTGCTTTTTTCAATAGCTTCAAATCCGACAGATTGCAAGAAATTGAGGCTATAGTCAAGCGAACCAAAATTAAGAGTGTCTAAATGGCCAGGCTCGAAATTCATCGCTAAATGGCTTTTACCTTGTAAAAAAGGCGCAGTAGGTAAGGTTTCAGTAGATTTTTCCTGATAAAGTACATCAATAAGCTGATCTGATAACATACAAAAACCATTTCCAAAGCCCGAAAGGAGCCATTTATAACCACTGGAAAGTATGGCATCCAATCCCGATTCTGCGAAGTTAAATGTTTTAGTGCCACAAAATTGGGTACCATCGGCAATAAGCAGCAGCTGCGGATAACTTTGTTTTATTTGTTTAATGAAGCGCTCTGATAATTTATAGCCGCTGATATATTGCACCATGCTGAACGCAAATGCTGTAGGTTTGAATGATTCAATCGCTTTCAAAATATTTTCTTCAAGATTTTCATCAATCGAAACTTCTTGAAATTCAAAACCACTGGATTTTACAGGATAGGCTACAGAAGGATAATCTTCATTCAGCAACAAAAAGCGCTGGTTTTTCGCCAGGCCGTTTAACAAAGTATTAAAGCCAAAAGAAAAGTTCGGTATCAGAAATACGTTTTTAGCCTGAAAAATTTCAGATAGTTTTAGCCTTAGTTTTTCTATGGTGGTGGCGCTTTCTAGTCTAAAATTACTGCCTCCAGCTAAATATTGCTGATCATGCTGCTGACGCCATGCTATTAATGGTTGATATAAAATTCCGGAATAGGCGGTATTAAAATAAGTATATTCTTTAAGTACAGGGAAAATATCTTGAAAGTTCATATTCAAAAGTACTAGAAAATAACTACTCCAAACCATCAGCTTTCTATTTTGTTAAATCTTGGAAACATTTATCAATCTTATGGAAAATAAGACCTTAACCCTCATCAACGAACTCAAAAAATTGTTAAGTGGAGGCGGAGCACACGTGGGTTTAAAAGATGCACTTGCTGATTTAAGTATAGAACAGGTTTCGCAAAAACCCCATCAATTACCCTACAGCATTTGGCAGTTAGCGGAGCATATCCGGATTGCACAATGGGATATGCTGGAGTTTAGTAAAGATGGAAATCATCAATCGCCGAAATGGCCGGATGAATATTGGCCTAAAGAAGTTGGACCTGAAACTGAAGAAGCCTGGAATAAAACCATTGCCAGCATTGAAAAAGATCTCTTGGAATTTATCGAACTCATAGAATCTGAAGATCTTTACCAAGAAATTCCACATGGACAAGGGCAAACACTTTTACGCGAAGCATTGCAAATAGCCGATCACAATGCCTATCACATTGCAGAAATTATTGTGATCAGAAGATTGATCGGCGCCTGGAAAAGCTAACTGAAGACAACGCTCTAAATATTGTCTAACTAATTTTTATAATCATGTTGCAAACAAGCAAAGCATTCAGTTCTTTTTCTGTGAAAAATATAGAAGAAGCAAAAGCATTTTATGAATCAATCGGTTTACAAACCAAAGTTGGAGAAATGGGTATATTGGAGTTGGTAATAGATGGCGCCGAAAATATTATGCTTTATCCAAAAGATGATCATGAACCTGCAACCTTCACCGTATTAAATTTTCCGGTAGCAAGTATCGAGCAAGCCGTCGATGATTTGATCGCTAAAGGTGTAAAATTTGAACAATATCATTCGGAATACATTAAAACCGATGAGAAAGGAATATCAAGAGGATCGGAGGGACCTCAAATTGCCTGGTTTAAAGATCCTTCTGGAAATATTTTATCCGTTTTAGAAGTTTAAACAGAAATCCCTCATCAAAAAAAAATCTGATGAGGGATTTTTTTTACGCCAGTAACCCAAAACACTGGTGAGCAATTTCATACTCTTCATCGGTTGGAATAACCAGGATTTTTACTTTTGAATCAGCTGAACTAACATCCGCAATTCCACCGGAATATTCCAGATTGCTTTCTTTGTTCATGTTAATACCGAGGTAGTTCAATTCTTCACACACTGCTGCCCGCATCGATTTGTCGTTTTCGCCAACACCAGCGGTAAAAACAATGGCATCCAAACCATTCAAAATGGCTGCATAAGCTCCAATAAATTTCTTAATGCGGTAAGCATACAATTCCAGCGAAAGTATTGCGCCATCTTTACCTTCAGCAGCAAGTTTGCCTATATCACGCATATCGCTCGATCCACCTACGCCCAATAATCCCGATTGTTTATTGAACAAAGTGCTCAATTGATCTAGGCTGTAGCCTGCATGTTCAATCAAATGAAAAATAACCGATGGATCGATATCACCAGATCGTGTACCCATAACCAAACCGCTCAATGGTCCAAAACCCATGCTGGTATCAATGGATCTACCATACCGAACGGCAGTCATACTGCAACCATTGCCCAAATGTATGGTGATGATTTTCGAATCTTTTTTATCTAACCACTTAATGGCTTGCTCGCTTACATATTTGTGGCTAGTGCCGTGGAAACCATAAACCCTAATGCCATGCTCTTTATAATATTGGTCGGGAATGGCATATCTGAATGCCTGTTGTGGGATGGTTTGATGAAATGCGGTGTCAAATACGGCCACTTGCTTCGCATTTGGAAAGGTTTGTTCAGCTACCTCAATGCACTTTAAATTTACCGGATTGTGGAGCGGTGCCAGCGAAAATAGTTTTTTAATCTGCTTTTTGACATCCTCAGTAATCAACGTTGGGCCTGAAAAATGTTCCCCGCCATGCACTACCCGGTGGCCTACGGCTGCAACATCATCAGGACTGGTAATTACCGCCTGTTCGCCTTCTGTTAGTAGGGCCAAAACCTGGGTCAATCCATCAGCATGATCAGCAATGAAATCGGTTTTCTCGGTTACAAATTTCTCTGCTCCGCTAAATACAGTATGTTTAATATATGATCCTTCAATCCCAATGCGTTCCACCAGTCCGCTACAGATGGGGGCTTTCACTGGCATTTTAAAGAGTTGATATTTTAGGGAGCTACTCCCTGAGTTGATGACTAGAATGTTCATGTTAATTTTATAAATCCTGGCATTGTATTGCCGTAATCACTACCGTGTTAAAAATATCGTCTACCGTACAGCCACGACTTAAATCATTAATCGGCTTATTCAAACCTTGCAACATTGGGCCGATAGCTAAAGCACCGGTTTCCCGTTGTACTGCTTTGTAAGTGTTATTTCCTGTATTCAGATCAGGAAAAATCAATACACTCGCTCTTCCGGCCACTTCTGAATTCGGCATTTTCTGTCTGCCCACAATTGGATCAACTGCTGCATCATATTGAATCGGACCTTCAATTTTCAACTCCGGGTATCTTTCCCTCACAATTGCAGTAGCTTCTCTAACACGTTCCACATCTTCGCCTTCACCAGATGTGCCTGATGAATAGGACAACATGGCGATTCTTGGCTCAATACCAAATTTGGCACTGCTTTCGGCTGATGAAATGGCTATCTCAGCAAGTTGTTGGGCAGTAGGGTTTGGGTTTACGGCGCAATCGCCAAAAATGGCTACACGTTCCGGCAAACACATAAAAAATATGGATGACACAACTGAAACACCTGGTCTGGTCTTAACAAATTGTAACGCAGGGCGGATGGTATGTTGCGTGGTATGCACCGCACCAGAAACCATTCCGTCGGCATCTCCTTTGTAAACCATCATGGTGCCGAAATAGGATACATCGGTCATCATATCGCGGGCCATCTCCAGGTTTACGTTTTTAGCCTTGCGCAATTCGTGTAATGTTTCTACGTATGCATCGTATTGCGCTGAATGGGCAGGATTATGAATGTGAATGGCGTTTGCATCTAAATTCAAGCCAAGGCGTTTAATTGAATTTCCAATTTCTAACGGATCGCCCAACAAAGTAATGTCTACAATATCCTGAGCAATTAGTTTTTCTACCGCTTTTAATATCCGTTCGTCATTTCCCTCTGGCAGAACGATATGTTTTTTCTCTCGTTTAGCCCACTTTACCAATTGGTACTGGAACATATGTGGCGTAATGCCCTGATAACTAAAAGTGATAATTTTATCATCAAGTGCTTTTAAATCAACATGTTTTTCGAAAATATCAATCGCCAGCTCAATTTTCTTTTTGTTATCGATCGTAATTTTAGAGTGGATGGAACCAATAGTTGTAGTAGTTTCAAACGTGCCTTTTTGTACCGCAATAATTGGGATGATGGTTTGCAAACCTTCAATTAATTTAATCATCGGCTCATCCGGCAAGCTGCCTGCAGTGAGCACAATGCCGGCGATTTTTGGATAGTTAGCTGAAAGATTGGCCTGCAAGGAGCCAATGATGATATCGCCTCTATCTCCAGGTGTTACTATTAACAAATTATCCTTAATATGCCTTAAAAAATTAGGCAGCATCATCGCACCAGTTACAAAATTATCAACCTGGTTATCCAATAAATCCGCACCAAATAAAACCTCAGCGTCTAAAGCTGCTGCAATTTCTTTCATTGTAGGGCTTTGCAAGCCGCTTTCAATAGGAATTACAGCAATTAGTAATTCAGGTGGTAATTGATTGGTTAATGCTTGTTTAATTCGTTCAGCTTCTTCCGGATTAACCATATTGGCCACAACACCCAATACCTGAACATCTCTCAACAAAAAGTTTCGGTATATATTAATGGCACTTTTAAATAACTGACTTGCTGTTTTTCCTTTGCTGGAAACTACAATTAATACAGGGGCGCCGAGGTTTTTGGCCATCAGGGCGTTTGATTCAAATTCAAAAGCACTGCCTTCGCCAAGGAAATCGCTGCCTTCAATTACCGTAAAATCATAATTATCTTCCAGCTTTTTATATTTGCTAATGATGGTATTGATAATCGTTCCGCTATCTTCTGCCTGGTGAAGCATGTCCTGTCGTGTAAATGCGAAAGCATCTTCATAACGGATAGGAAGTGAAAAATAGTCAAGCATGGCTTCAACGTGTTCATCCCTTTTATTAGGATCTTCTTGAGCAATGATAGGCTTGAAATAACCTACTTTCTGGGTTTTAGCCAGCAGCATATTAATCATGCCAAATGCAATCACTGATTTTCCGGTATAGGGTTCTGCAGATGCGATAAAGATGTTTTTCGTCATAAAAAATAGGATAATACTGATTACAATAACCAACTTTCGCCAATATAGTTGATAATTTTTTAAATCTATATTAAAAAATAAATCCGCCGGATTTAGCTCAATCATAGAAACGGCGAAGCTTAAGAAAAGATATCTTTATATTGGCAACATGAAACCCATTATCACTATTGAATATTGCCCGAAATGCGGCTGGATGCTTCGATCGGCTTACATGGCGCAGGAATTATTACAAACTTTTACCGACGAAATTAAGGGCGTAATGTTGGTTCCAAGTGAAACCGGTGGAGCATTTTACGTTTTTGCAGATGACCTTTTGATTTTTGACAGAAAGGCGATGGAGCGATTTCCTGAGATAAAAGAACTAAAACGTTTGGTTCGGGATCATGTTAGTCCGGAGAAGGATTTGGGGCATAGCGATCATAAATAAACTATGCATTTGATTCAATAATTAGTTTTAAGGTTTTTAACCTGTAAATTAATGGCTGATTGACTTTAGAGGTTAGATTAGCCTTTAAAGGCTGGAAGTGGCTTTGCAGAAAATGATCGTAATCCGTTATTTCAGTGGCCTGGTTTAAAAAGATCGGCACTTGTTGTTTGCCAGCATTGGCGAAAAAATCTTCCAGCTCCTGGAGTTCCTGCATTGTCATGAGGTAAAGTTACAAATGAAAACTCAGTCCATTTCCAAAAAATTACAATTTGTTTTTAAATCGCTAACGCTCAGAAAGATCAGCCCTATTCATAACATCCATACCTGATGATAGGCTTTTTATAAATAAATAAAACCTTTTTTACTAATCTGCGTTTCAGATTTGCCTAACTATCCTAATTGAAATGCATCCGTATGAATGAAACAAGCAGCGAATTATTTTGCAAAATTGGTGAAAGTTCTAACGATGGTTATTTCATCTATAACTTACAAACCGAACAATTTATCTATGTAAATGCTGGCCTGGCCAAAATTTGGGAAGTAGACAAAGAATCCATTCTAAATCACCCTCATTTACTTTTTGAATCTGCACATGATGATGACCGGGAACATATCGTTTCCTGTTACGAGGAATGCCTCGAAGATATGGCGGCAAAAAAGTATGAGTTTCGTTTGAGTTTTCCAGGCAACAGGGAGAAATATGTAAAAATAAGCATCTATCCATTTAAGCAGTCGGAAATAATTTTATGTGGTAATGTAGAAGACATTACGGTTGAGCGGCATAATAAACTACACATTGAGCAGATCAACTACCGAAAAAACATCACACTCGAGGTATTGTCTCACGACTTAAAGGAACCTTTGGGAATGATGAAATTAACGGCGTCATCAATGGAAAGGGGCATAGCCAGTACCGGCGATAAGGAACTGAAGGAATCGCTTCGGTTTATGATGGACATGTGCGATCGGAATACGCGTTTAGTGAGGAGTGTGATCAATCATGAGTTTATCAAATCAAACGAAGTGGAAATTAGTAAAGATCGTTTGGAATTGGTTTGGGAGCTAAAAGATGCTTTAAGGTATTACCGCCGGTCGCAGCTTCGGGCAGTAAGGAATTTTAAATTTAAAAGCAATAAAGATAAAATCTACCTTCCGCTTGATGGTATGAAATTTTTGCAGGTAATCAATAACCTCGTATCAAACGCGATAAAATTTACTGATGAGAATGGCACAATTGGTATTGCGGTAAATGATTTGGGTGAAAGTGTAATCATTTCGGTATACGATAATGGAAGAGGAATACCCGAAGAAATCAGATCAACTTTGTTTGAACGAGGCGAGCAAGGTTTTAAGGCGGGCTTGCAAGGCAAAGATTCTGGTGGGTTGGGCATGGGCATTATCTATAATATTGTCAAGCTTCACAGCGGTAGGATTTGGTTTGATACCGAAACCGGAAAAGGGACTACGTTTTATGTAGAATTACCCAAATAAATACTTGAATTGGCACAAAAAGACCATTATTCAGGCTTCTTGAAAATGGCCTGTTTTCTGAATTACATTCCTTCAATTATATTTGGTTTATGATCAAAATAATCCTGGTAGATGACCATCACTTAATGCGTGAGTCGCTTACCGCACTTATGGATAAATACGAATCGGTTGAGGTGGTAGCAGATGTTGCTAACGGACGTGAACTGCTTGATTTGATAGATACTGGCATTCAGGCTGATATCATTTTATCAGATGTTTTAATGCCTGAAATGGATGGGATTGAAATGATTCCCCTGATCAAAAAGAAGGCTAAAAATCTTAAAGTTGTTCTGTTAAGTGTTTTGGAAGATGAGAAGTACCCATCAAACGCTTTTTTGGCAGGTGCAAACGGATATTTGTTAAAAAGTGTAGGTGCTGATGAGTTATTGTTTTGCCTGCAACATGTAATGAAAGGCCATCGCTATGTTTCTTCTAGTTTGTGTATTTCGATATTGGAAAGGTTTAATAAACAGTTGGTTATGCTTTCTCCTGAGCAAAATCACAGGCTTCAGTTTTCAGAGCGGGAGTTGAGCGTACTTAAACTGATTGGAGAGGGAATGACTAACCAGGAGATGGCTGATAAGCTATTTTTAAGCAGGCGAACTGTTGAAGGTTTAAGGCAGGCACTCATCGATCGGACGGGTTGTAAAAACACAGCAGCACTTGTGCGGTTTTCCATCTTAAACGGTTACGCAGTTTAAAAAAAGCCCAAATTTCTAAGCAGAAATCCGGGCTTTTTTAAAATCAGTATATTATTGCGTAATAATACTTATTGCCAAAAATTTTCAAAAATTTATGATCATTAATTGTTCATTTCAGGGCATTTTAAGCAAGCGCTCAACCATCGAAATGAGTTCATCAATTTCGAAAGGTTTATTGATCATCCCATCCTCATTGGCATTCGTTTCTGTGAGCTGACTAGAAAGCATGGCCGAGATAAGAATTATGGGTAAGTGCTTGGTCGCTGCCTGTTGTTTTAAATTTCTGCAAAGAATTCTGCCATCGTATGTTCCGAGTTGTATATCTAAAAGCAGGATGTGCGGATTGAAATCGGTAATGGTTTGCAATAAATCTGTTGCAGAAATAATAGATAAGGCTTCGTAGCCTTCTTCTTGCATAATTAAAGCCAATGCTTCAGCATTTGAATCATCATCATCAAGAATTAACACCCGCTTTCTCATTTAATCGGCTATTGTTCAGTCGTCTAAATTAAGATTCATAAACGAAATGGTTTAAGTATAAATACGTAGCCTAATACGGTATATAAATTTAAGTGACGATTTTGTGCGACAAAGGCATTTATTCTTTTGTAAAAAAGTTGTTCATCTTCATTATTCGCTTTAACTATTGCAACCGATTACTTAATTTAAAGAATAAATACTTGAAATATGGAAAAAAACCTAGACTACGTTAAAATTCCTAATTTCCTAAACCGCATTAAGAGCGAATGGCCAGGAATGATCGATCGTTTTGAATTTAAAACGCCGACAGTAATTTATGTTCATCTAAAAGAGGGAATCTCCAGTATTGATTTCCTTGGAAGATTATCTAAGAAAGTAGAAAGAATGATAGATTTTACGATACCGATTATCTTATACCACATTGAACGAGATGGAATGAATTTGAGATCGCATCCCATTAATTGGTATTCTACCATTCGTTAAGTTTTTTTAAACGGGACATTTTATAATTGTCCCGTTTGGTCAATGTTAGCTTTCGATTTCGATAGGCTTGCTGTGTAAATTACGGCTGCAGTAAGCACTGCAGTTAAGAAAAAACCTTCTACCACATTTGCTTTTTTATTCCTTTTAAATCCTTTATAGATCTTGTAAGCGGCAATGCCACCTAAACCAGCAAGTTCAAAATTTACAGGATTGACGCTTTTCGATGCTGGTGAATGTTCGAACGTTTTATTTACGCTTGAATTTGCCAGACTAAAGCTTTTTGATAATCTTTTTTCCAATGAAGGTTTGGTGAGATAAATGCCTAAGCCCATACCCGCTGCGCTAAGTACATCAAGTAATAGTTGGTAAGGTTTGTTTGTAGTTTTTAAAGCCATATTTTTTTTCTTTTTATGCCTAAGTAGATATTTTTTGTTTCGGCAAACATTTTGCAATATTTATTGTCTTGTTGTCACTATCCCTATGATTAAAATGGAACAAGGCAGAAGACCCGAACAAATGGAATATAGCGCCAAGGCGAGTTTCTATTGTATATTGATTGCTTTTTTATTAGCACTAACTTTTTCTGTTATTCAGCCATTTTTTCCTGATGAAGTTGGTGCGGTAGAATTGGCAGTGAAAAATATAATTGCTGTTGAATCGAATTAAGCGATTTGTTAACGCTTAAAATTCTTCTGATCGCTCTTCTTTAATGGATCTTCTCCCTGGCCAGCTTTCGATTCGAGTATCTTCTTCTTAATTTTATTGGCTTCCTCATAATGATTTAATAAAGTTGGTTTTGTTAACTCTGCAAATGCTGCAATATCAGCGTCTTTAGATTTCGCAGCGGCCGCAAAAAGATCAATTGTAGTCTGATGGTCTTTGATAATGGTATCAATGAAAAATTCATTTTTGCCATCCTCTTTAAAAGTTTCCAAGCGTTTAATCGATTGTATTCTCGAATCTGGTAATGTGTTCGGTAAACTGAAACCCTTTTTTTTAGCCAGGTTTTTTAAGGCATTACCAGAAGCAGTTTGATCCGTTACCAATTTATTGGCAAATGTTAAAATATCATTTGTGGCGCCCAGCTGGATAATTTTATTTCCGATTTCTACATCAGCCATTTCAATGATTGCTGCGTTTTTTAAAAATTCAATATCTGCCAGATCAAGCTTTGAAGCATTGGCGTTTTCAGTGATTCCAGTATCTATTTTTACAGCATTTTCGTTTGAATCAGAAGATTTTTCTCCGGTTTTTTCTGAATTATTACAACTTAAAAAAAAAGTTAATGCAAGTGCTGCTAAAGTAAAATTGGTAAGTTTCATATATCATTCTTTTAAAAAATCAACACCGTTTACTTTTTAAAGTTTCGATAAATTGAAAATAGCCGCTGATTGCGCCATTAAAAAAACGAAAAAAGCTCATTATTAAAGTGAGCTTTTTAGGATATTGTGATTCTTAAATCTGTTTAAAGTCTTCGGTTAAGGGCATATTGTTCAGCTGCCTGTCAATCCATTGTGATGTGTAATCGGCAACTTCTTCCCAGCCAGGTTCATTACAGATATAATGACTTCGGCCCTTAAATTCCTTCAAATCGGTAATACTAGTTTCATCCGTGTAAGCATGCTGTTCTTTCTCAATTAACGAGGCCGGACAGATCATATCCTCTGAAGCAGAAATGAGCAGGAGTGGAGCGTGTGGCAATTCAACATCGATATCTGCTGAATCAGTCATGCAGGTTCTGAAAACATTTCTGCTATCTGGAGTTGCTGTTCTTTCGAATTCAGTTTGAGCCTGCGCATCAGTTAAAGTATTTGCGAAAGCGCTTTTAAAAGTTTCCAAATCCATCGGGATGGGTTCATTGCCCTTTAATGGATTTGCAATGGTGGCGGCGTTTTTGAAAAACGACCAGTCGAAAGTAATCATTTTATTTGGTGCTACTGAACAGATGGCAACCGCCGAACTCACCACACCTCTAGCAAGCAAAAGCTGAGCAATTAAGCCCCCAACGGAGTGACCAATGACGATTGGTTTTTCATCAAGTTTTAAAATTTCAGTTTCAATTGGCGTAATGATGTCATCCAATTCCAAGTCGCCTAGTTGTTCAGGGATATGGTTTCGTAAAGTCGCAGGTTCTCCATCATGAAAAGGCCATGCCGGCGCAATACAATTATAACCTTTCGATTCAAAAAAATTAATCCAGCCTTCCCAACTTTTTGGGTTCTGAAACATGCCGTGTACAAATATGATTGTCTTTTTCATAGTATAGATTTTGTAATAATGACAAGCAGTTTCAAATATTTGTTTAGCATTGTCCAAAAAATTGCATAGCTATAAGGAATGCAACTTTTCTGAAAAAAAAAGACTTCCAAACCTGGAAGTCTTTTCAATTAGCTGAGCGTAATCACTATTCTTCTGCAGCTTGTGCATTAATAGTGCCTTCAGCTATTTGCGTAAGTATAGCGTCAGTAGCTTTCTCGTTTTCTAATGTTTGATTAAGCAAGGCAGCCACGTCAGTATGGCCCATGTTTTCTGCAAATACCGCTAACGTACCGTAGGTTGCAATTTCGTAGTGCTCCACTTTCTGTGCCGCCAAAATTAATCCCGCATCTCTTATCATTGTACCTTTATCCGTTTCTTCGATAATTCCATTTGCTTCCTCAAGCAATCCAGCCATGGCGTCGCATTTTTTTGCTGTAGCCTTTTCATCTAGTGAAGAAAAAATTTCTTCCAGCGTGACAATATGCTGCTCGGTTTCCAGTGCATGTTTTTCAAAAGCTTCTACCAATTCAGGACTTGTAGCTGCTTTTTTAAATTTTGGAAGCGCCTTAGCCAGATGCTTTTCTGCCCAATAGATATCCTTCAATTCGTCAACAAAGAATTTATGGAATTCTGAATCTTCCATTTTACCTGTATTACCTGATGGTTTTTTGCTTGCTTTTTTTGTTTTTGCTGTAGTAGCCATAATATTATATTTAGGTTGATGTTTGTTACACAACTGATTTAAATGGACATAGTTTTATGCTTTGAAACGTTGCGTATAAATACATTTATGAGCCGTATTTCGCTGCGTGAACTACCTGCCCTAATTAGTAGATTGCAAGATTTAACTACGCGACTTTTCGAAAACAAAACATTATTGAACTAATGCGATTGTGTGTAGAAAAAGACGATGGATTTGAAATTAATCATTGGGATAACCGCTGGTGTATTAACAGCGTTGGCCATCACGCCACAGATTGTAAAAACGTTTCAAACCAAAAAAGCAGCCAATGTCTCGCCTTTTATGTTTATCGTACTGCTCACCGGAAATGGCTTATGGTTTTATTACGGGATGTTAATTATGGACTGGCCCATTCTCATCACAAACGCCTTTTCTTTTTCAATGGATATTTTAATGCTGATTTTGAAATATCGTTACCGGAATAATCATTGAGCTAATTTCATAAACACAAAACCCTTATCAATCGAAATGGTTGTTAGTAAAAGATTAAGGATATGGAAAATGGAAATCCCAAAGAGGAACAAGAGGAGCAACAGGCTAAGGATCAAAGCAAAACAGGTGTAGTTCCGGATAATGATTTGGCTGGAAGCGATGCTGATAAGGCCTATGCTGAAGATGGAACCTTTAAGCAACTGGATGACAACGATACCGACCAAAAGGGTGCCGATGCTGGTCCAGATCAATAAATAAAAAATGCCTTCCCAATGTCGGGAAGGCATTTTTTATGCCCGGTAATAGGCATCATTTTTATAATTCTTTAGATTCTTTTTAAGCTCAAGCCTGGCCTGGTGGATATGGGTTTTTACCGTGCCAATGGGTAAACCAAGTTCTTCGGCTATCTCGTGATATTTATAACCCTCAAAGTATCGAACAAATGGGTCACGATATGCTTTAGGAAGTTTATCCAAGGCCTTTTGAATGTCGCCCATCATAAACTTGTTCTCGGCTACATTCCTTGTGGCGCTATGACTCAAATTTGCGTAAGTTATTTCTTCTTCCGTAGTAATTAATGCGTTTTTCTTTGCTGTTTTGCGGTAGTCGTTAATAAACGTATTACGCATAATTACGAAAAGCCATCCTTTTAAGTTAGAACCTTCCTCAAACTTATGGAAGAATCTAATTGCCTTCATCAGGGTGTCTTGTACCAGATCATTTGCATCATCCAAGTCTTTTGTGAACTGAAGAGCGTGAGAGCGTAGCGAGCTCGCATTGCTATTAACAATGCTGCTAAATTCTGTTTTGTTCATAGGTTTGATTTTTAGGTAATGTGCCCAAATAGTGGCAAACATCATACCGCTAACATCATATGTTATTTATTCCCGTAGTATTACTTATAAAACTTTTATTTTTTTTAATTAATAAGTTAGCCTATAAGCATTCGCTAGCCATATTAGCGTGAATTTTGCAGATCAGGCAACGAGAAATACCTAAAACAAATAGCTGATTGATAATCATCGGGCATCGATCAGGTGTATCTTAATTGCTCCAAACCATGCAATCTTAACTTCCTCGCAAAAATACAGGCCAGCGCTAAAAACTAAAAATGTTAGTATTTTGTGGAAAAAATGTAGTTTATATAACTAATTATATTAGTATTTTTGATCAGTCGGTGTGTAGTGGTTAATTTAATGAGAGAAATGCGATGGACAAAGAAAAACAGATTATTCATATGGACCAGGATGCGTTTTTCGTATCGGTAGAGTTGAGGAAAAATCCAAAGCTAATAGGTAAACCTGTAATTGTCGGTGGCAATTCTGATCGGGGCGTGGTGACTTCATGTAGCTATGAAGCCCGGAAATTTGGCGTTCATGCTGCAATGCCCGGCCGGATGGCGAAACAGCTCTGTCCGCAGGCTATTTTTGTTAGGGGCAATATGGATGATTATTCGAAGGCTTCGCATGAGATTACAGAAATTATTGCCGATCGTGTTCCGCTATTTGAAAAAGCCAGTATTGATGAGCACTATATCGATATGACCGGAATGGACAAGTTCTTCGGTTGTATGAAATTTTCATCGGAACTACGACAGACGATTATTAAAGAAACCGGCTTACCCATTTCCTTTGGCTTATCCGTAAATAAAACGGTATCTAAAATCGTAACCAATGAATGCAAGCCCAATGGCGAAAAAGAAATTCCTTTTCCAGAAGTGCGTGACTTTTTAAACCCTCTTGCTGTACATAAAATACCAGGCATTGGTGATGCCACATTTAAAAAATTGAGTGAAATGGGCGTTCGAAAGATTCAGACGCTTGCTGAAATACCTCAGGATTTAATGTTTAAGATTTTAGGGCAGCATGGTTTGGGACTTTGGCAGAAGGCGAACGGGATAGATTTTTCTCCGGTGGTGCCGTACAGAGAGCGCAAATCAATTGGTACCCAAACTACTTTCGAAAGCGATAGCATGGATATTTCAAAGATGAAAGCCATATTAAGCGGAATGGTTACCAATTTAACTTATGAACTTCGAAGTCAGCAGAAACTTACCGCCTGCATAACTGTTACCATTCGTTATTCGAATTTCGAAACCGTAACGCAACAATCACGGATTCCATATACCGCACTTGATTCCTTTTTGATTACCAAGGCCCATGATTTATTTAAAAAGCTGTACGCTAAACGAATGCTGTTGCGATTGATAGGTGTTAAACTTTCACATCTGGTAAGTGGTTTCGAACAAATTGGTTTATATCATACTTCAGAGGAAGAATATGATTTATATCAGGCGATGGATAAGGTGCGGAACCACTATGGAATTGAATCGGTAGTGAAGGCTTGTATCGTGAAGGGCCCTGAAAGAGATGAAAATGGTAAGGTGATAAAATATAATCCCCGGAAAAATAAATTCAAAAACCAGACGGAAGGTGAAACGGATAACACCGAAGAACGTAAAAAATCGAGAATCAGAACCTTCATTAATGCCGAATTAGGGACAGCTACAAAGTTGGATTAGTAGTTTTTGATTATAGTGATTAACCGTGTAATTGATTAATGCTAATCGATCAATTGATCATTATCTTAAATCGGTAGCAGTAGTAAAATTGGCAGCCGCTAATCGAGAAATACAAACTTTTAATTGAGAACTTTTAACTGAAAACTAAATATGTTCCTCAATGTACATTCTTCATATAGCTTAAAATACGGAACGATTGATGTGAAAGAAGTCGTAAGGCAAGCTCGTGCTTTGGGAATTCGGCAAATGGCGCTCACCGATATCAATAATTCCACCGGCGTAATGGAGTTTATTCGCGAATGTTACCAGCAAGGCATCGCTCGCGAAGCGGATGATATTCAGGCGGGAAATATTCCTTATCAAATAAAACCCATTGCCGGTATCGAATTCCGAAGAGATAACCATCTGTTATACATTGGTATCGCCAGAAACAAAGAGGGAATGCGTGAACTTAACGAGTTTTTAAGTCATCATAATATAGAAGCTACGCCTTTGCCCAATGATGCGCCTTCACTTCCTAATGTTTTTTTTATCTACCCATTTACAAAAACCTTCAATCGTGAGCTGAAATTTAACGAATTTGTAGGCATAAAGGCGAAACAGCTTAATCATCTGTATCAACACCAACTGCTTGGCACAAAAGAAAAACTGGTTGTTTGGCATCCGGTCACCGTGAGTAACAAAGTTGAATATCGGTTGCACGAATATTTAAGAGCCATCGAATTGAACACGCTGTTAAGTATGGTGCCTGAAGATGCAAAATGTGGCAGTGAGGAGGTTTTGATTCCTGAAGAACAATTAAAAAGCAGTTTCGATCGTTTTCCCTTCATTATTGAAAATACGCAGAAATTAATCGATAATTGTGATCTGAGTGTTTATTTCGAATCCGGAGCGCAACCAGCTTCCAAAAACAGATTTTCCTACAGTAAACAAGGTGCAGTGTTCGATCAGAAATTGCTACGAAAAATTGCATATAAAGGTTTGGTTTATCGCTACGGACCAGATAATAAGGTTGCGCAGGAGCGAATGGAGAAAGAACTACGCATCATCGAACTTAAAAACTATTGTGCCTATTTTCTGATCACTTTTGATATTATTCGTTACGCCATCGGCAGGTGTAATTTTTATCATGTGGGCAGAGGTTCTGGCGCCAATAGCATCGTCGCTTATTGTTTGCGTATCACCGATGTTGATCCGATAGCGCTTGATTTGTATTTTGAACGTTTTCTTCACGAAAAGCGCACAAGTCCGCCTGATTTTGATATTGACTTTGCCTGGGATGAACGCGAAACCATCCAGAAATATATCTTTAAAAAGTACCCGAAATGGCATGTTGCATTTTTAGGGACCATGAGTACTTTTAAAGACCGGGCAATAATCCGGGAGATTGGAAAGGTATTGGGTCTGCCTAAAAGTGAGATTGATAGTTTTAGTGATCCGACGAAGGAAAGGGAAAATCAACAGAATGCGACGTATAATAAATTGGCAGCGGTACATCGCCACATGCAAAATATGCCTAACCAGCGGTCTATTCATGCCGGAGGAATCCTGATTTCTGAAGAACCGATTACCTATTATACTGCTTTGGATATGCCTCCGAAAGGATTCGTTACCGTACAGTGGGATATGTATGAAGCCGAAGCAATTGGTTATGAAAAGTTCGATATTTTAAGTCAGCGGGGAATTGGTCACATCCGTGAAGCAGTGCAAATCATTAAACGAAACTGCAATCGTGATATTGATATTCACGATTTTAAAACGTTTAAAAATGATCCGAAACTAAATGCGATTTTACGCGAAGGTCAGCCCATCGGATGTTTCTATATTGAATCGCCTGCGATGCGGCAATTATTAAAAAAACTAAAGTGTGAAGATTATTTAACCCTGGTTGCAGCTAGCTCTATCATCAGGCCAGGTGTTGCAAGTTCGGGAATGATGAAGTCTTTCATCGAACGCTACCATGCACCCGATAAAGTGGTTTACCTCTGCGAGGAAATGAAAACCCAACTCAAAGAAACTTACGGAGTAATGGTTTATCAGGAAGATGTGATTAAGGTTTGCCATTATTTTGCCGGCCTCGATCTGGCTGATGCCGACGTGTTGCGTAAGGCAATGAGTGGAAAATATCGATCTAAGCTTGCTTTTGATGAACTGGTAAATAAGTTTTTTGTATCGGCCAGGAAAAAAGGGCACAGCGAAAAGCTGATTACTGAAGTGTGGCGCCAGATTTCTTCATTTGCTGGTTATAGCTTTTCAAAAGCACATTCTGCCTCGTTCGCCGTAGAAAGTTACCAAAGCTTATACTTAAAAACCTACTACCCAAAAGAATTTATGGTTGCCGTTTTAAATAATTATGGCGGTTTTTATACGCGATGGGTTTATGTTCATGAATTGCAAAAAACAGGAGCAAAGGTTCATTTGCCATGTGTTAACCATAGCGACGAGGTGGTAACTATTAGAGAAAATGATGCCTATTTGGGCTTTGTCGGCATTCAAGGATTGGAGCAGAAATTAATCGAACTCATACCCAAAGAACGGCGGTTAAACGGCGCTTACCAGGATTTGGAGCAGTTTATCAAGCGGACTCAAATTACTTTAGAACAGGCAATTTTGCTAATCCGTTTAGGGGCTTTGAGATTTACCGGAAAAGATAAGAAAACGTTGCTTTGGGATATTTATAACTACCTGGGGCATAAACAAAAACGAATTAACTCGGCGGAGCTTTTTAGTGTAACGCAAAAAAGTTTTGCATTGCCTGAACTGGAAAATTCAGCACTTGAAGATGCGTATATTGAATGGGAACTATTGGGCTATCCGCTAAATTTTAACATGTTCGATTTCCTGAAAACGAAATATCGTGGAGAAGTAATGGCTGCCGATATGCATCAGTACATCGGCAAAACCGTTCGAATGGTGGGCAACTATGTATGCGAAAAAACGGTTCATACCGTTAAAAATTCGAAAATGTGGTTTGGTACCTTTTTAGATCACAATGGAGACTTTTTTGATACCACACATTTTCCAAACTCAACGCCGGTATATCCTTTTAAAGGGAAGGGCTGTTATTTGATATTAGGGAAAATAGTAGAAGATTTTGGCTTTCCAAGTGTAGAGGTTTTAAAGTTTGCCAAGCTTGATATTATGATGAATCCAGTCGCGGTTGATTAATCACAGAAGTATGAAAACAAAATTGAAAAAAGATTGGTATTCAATAGTTGTTTATCCTCAAAAGGGGATTATTAATAAAGTCAAAATCATGAAATATGAATTGGCAGATAGAATAGGAAACTATAAAAGTCGCAATTCAGAAGCTCATATTACGATCATAGAATTTGAGGCTGATTTAAATGAATTTCTTTTTTATAAATATTATGTAAAGAACTTTTGCTTGTATCAAAAACCTGAGCATATTTCATTTAATGAAATAGTATTATCTAAACAAAGCAAAGCACTTGTTTTACTGCCTGCCATTGCTTCAAAAATATATTTAAGAGATTTACTAAAGAATTTTAGAAGAGGTTTAAAACATATGAACGTCACTAATGGCTCAGTGGCTCACATATCAATCGGGAGAGCATTAGATCCAAACCAAATAGAAGGTGCAAATAATATTTTTAATAATATAAATTTAGATTTCAACTGCGAAAAAATAGCGATTAGAAAATTTAATACGTCCATCGGACAATTTGAGGTTATCTATGAATTCTTTTTTCAAGGAAAACCACCAGTAAAAGGGCAACTCTCTTTGTTTCAGTAAAGATGATGAGCCGATTATGAGCCCTAATCGGCTCATGATTTACCTTTTTTTTGAGCCGAATAAATCGTATATTCGGCTCATGAAATATAATTGGGAGCTTTCTGATTGGCCACAGTTCAGCTATTCAACTGAAAAAATTTCTGGGAGGTTGTATGATTTTGCCCAACAAACTGGCGAAGTTAATGCACTGTTAAAAGCATTACCCGGTAATCTTCGAAAGGAAACCCTTTTAGAAACAATTTTATCGGAGGCAATAAAAACCTCAGCGATTGAGGGAGAATTTTTAAGTAGAGAGGATGTGATGTCATCAATTAAGAATAACTTAGGTATAAATAAAATCGCTGAAATAGTTAAAGATAAAAGGGCTTCTGGCATAGCTGACTTAATGATCGATGTAAGGAATACTTTTGAAGCCCCCCTGGAAGAAAGTACGCTGTTTCATTGGCATATACTACTACTTGGAGAAAACAGACGGGTTAATGTGGGTGCTTGGAGAAAGAGTGACGAACCAATGAGGGTGATTTCGGGCGGGTTAGATAAAGAAACAATTCATTTTGAAGCTCCACCATCTGCTTTGGTTTTACAAGAAATGAAAGCGTTTTTAAGATGGTTTAATGAAACAATGCCTGGAGGCATAAACGAGCTTAAAGATCCTGTAATAAGATCGGGAATCGCTCATTTATATTTTGAAAGCATTCATCCTTTTGAAGATGGGAATGGAAGAATAGGTCGTGCCATAGCAGAAAAGGCACTATCTCAAACATTAGGAAGGCCAGTTATGCTAAGTTTATCTAAAATAATAGAAAGGAACAAAGCTGCTTATTATAATGCATTGAAAAATGCCCAGCAAAGCAATGATATTTCTGATTGGTTAAGTTATTTTGTTGATTTAGCATTGACTGCTCAGCTTGATGTTAAAGACATGATTGATTTTACACTTAATAAAATCAAAACTTTTGACTTATTTAAGAATAGATTTAATGAACGGCAGGTAAAGGTTCTACATAAAATGTACAGCTTTGGTCCAGATGGTTTCGAAGGAGGAATGACTGCGAAAAAATACATCTCGTTAACAAAAGCGTCTAAAGCTACAGCAACAAGAGATTTGCAAGAGTTGGAGAAATTAGGGGTACTTATAGTTTCAGGCGGAGGCAGAAGTGTTCATTATATATTAAATGTTTCTCAAATCCATGATTAACATCAAAGCTGAAATAGAGAAATTCGACCAAATGGGCGAAAAAACAGGTTGGAGTTATGTTTTTATTCCAGCAGATGTTGCCAGTAAAATTAAACCAGATTGTAAGGTCAGTTTTTGGGTAAAAGGAAAAATTGATGCAGTGGAAATTAGTGGTGTGGCAACCATACCAATGGGAGCGGGCGATTTTATTATCGCCTTAAAGGCAGCACTTCGAAAGCAATTGAAAAAGGAGGCGGGAGCTAAAATTGAATTATGGCTAAAAGAAGATCAGGATTTTAAAATTGATATGCCTGAAGATTTGGAAATGTGTTTGGCTGATGACGACGGATTGCTGGATGTGTTTTTAGCGCAGCCAAAATCACATCAAAATTATTTTATTAAGTGGGTTAATGAAGCAAAAACGGAAACGACGAGGACTAAACGATTGGCGATGACGGTAGATGCGATGGTGAAGAAACAAGATTTTGGTGCAATGATCAGAGAAAACAAGGGAAAAAAGAGTTGAGCGTCTTGAATGCCAAAACAAGTATTTTCATTGCAATTTAAGTTCATCCAAACTTTTAACTTTCAACTCCTTAGCTCCGACTATAATTCCTAAACCAACTGTTTACTTTCATTTGAATTACGCCCAAAAAAGCTTCTCTGAAAATTTTAGTACTCATTTTCGATGTGCCCTCCGTTCTATCTGTGAAAATAATGGGTACCTCAACCACTTTAAAACCAAACTTAATCGCCGTAAACTTCATCTCAATTTGAAAAGCATAACCCACAAAGCGAATTTTATTTAATGGGATAGTTTCCAATACAATCCTGCGATAACATTTGAACCCCGCTGTGGCATCCTGAATGTTAATACGGGTAATAAACCGAACATACATCGAGGCAAAATACGACATCAGCACCCGACCCATTGGCCAGTTTACCACATTCACACCTTTCACATACCTCGAACCCACAGCAACATCAGCACCTTGAACACAGGCATCTCTCAGCCGCGAAAGATCATCAGGATTATGAGAAAAATCAGCATCCATCTCGAAAATATATTGATAATCTCTTTGCAATGCCCAATTGAAACCATAAATGTAAGCGGTTCCTAAACCTTGTTTGCCAGCACGTTCTTCTATGAAAAGATGCCCATCGTATTCAGATTGCAGCGACTTAACAATATCAGCCGTTCCATCCGGCGATCCATCATCTATAATTAATACGTGAAAAGGTTGCGTTAAAGAGAATACCTTGCGGACAATCTTTTCGATATTTTCCTTTTCATTATAAGTTGGGATGATTACTAAACTATCAGACACTATTAATTAAGATTTTAGAATTACGATAGACCATTTGTTGGAATGTGGCGAAATTAGCTATTAAAAATCAAAAGCCTGAAATTTTCTTTCTGGCTTTTGATTTTTTGATTTCGAATTGATTTATCTCACTTCTCCCATCAATTTTTTTACCAGTTGAGAAAAGGCAATTAATGCTACCCCAGCAATGAGCGAATAAAGCGCAAGTGATTTATAACCTTCGGTATAGGCTACTAGCTTAGCCATCAGCGAAGCATTATCGATACTTGACATCTCTGCACCGAGTTTACCAGCAGCAAGCTGGCCAAATGCACTCGATAGAAACCAAAGTCCCATCATCATTCCAAACATTTTCTTTGGCGAAAGTTTGGTGATGATTGACATGCCAATTGGCCCTAAACAAAGTTCGCCAAGGGTTAGCAGCAGGTAAGCCAGCGTAAAAATATTTAGTGAGCTAATGCCCTGATCGTTTGCAAAGAACCGCGTGGCGTAAAACACATAAAAACTGAGCGCCAGTAATAAAAATCCGATTCCGAATTTAACCACTGTGTTGGGTTCAATTTTCCTTTTGTACATACCAATCCACAATAAACCAACCAGCGGACTAAATACGATGACAAAAAATGAGTTTACACTATTGTTTACCACATTTGGATCGATGTTAAAAAACAACAGGCTATGATCTAAATTGTCTTTGGCAAAAAGTGATAAGGAGCCACCACTTTGCTCAGAAATGGCCATGAAAATAAAATAGCAGAAAATAAATACAAAAGCTGCAATCAGTTTATACTGTGCTTTGATATCCTTGATCATTGCGGTTTCGTAAATGAAATAAATCATGGCTACAATACCAATAGTGTACATGAAGTAATCAGTGTAGGCCGTGTTTTTTACCATGATAAAAATAAGCGGAATACAGAGCAGGGAACCTACATAAACAGCAATTTCGTAAGTAGTTCGTTTCGTTTTCTCCAAGTTTAATAAGGGGGAATTACCAATCGGGCCTAGAAACTTCTTCGTAAAAATAAAAGTACCTAATCCGAAAGCCATCACTAAAGCTGCCGAAAGGAAACATAAATGCCATGAAACATATTTGCCGAGGTAAATACACATTGCACCACCTAGAAGACCGCCAACATTAATTCCGGCATAAAAAAGTCCGTAACCAGCATCTCTTCTGTTATCTTTTTCATGGTATAACTCACCAACCATTGATGAAATATTGGGTTTGAAAAAGCCAGTTCCAATGATGGATAAGGTGATGCCGACATAAAATAAATCCTGAGGAGAAAAAGCTAAAATCAGGTTACCAATAATCATTAATGATCCTCCCCAGAAAAGCGACTTACGGAACCCCAAAATTTTATCGGCAAATATTCCGCCAATGAAAGTAAAAGCGTATACAAAAGCCTGGATAGCGCCATATTGTAAGTTGGATTTCTGATCACTTAATCCAAGTTGATCAACCATGAAAAAAGCCAGAACACCACGCATGCCATAGAAGCAGAAACGTTCCCACATTTCTACTAACGATAAATACCAAAGCTGTTTAGGATATTTACCTTCAAAATTCTGAATCGCTTCTAAAGTTTCGATAGAAGGCGTTTTTTCTGTTGCGATTTGCATGTTATTTTACCCCGTGCATTAGTTTTTTAATGATAGGAGTGAGGAGCATAATGAAAATACCTAACCCTATTGGAATCAAAGTAAAAATCAAAAAGAATGTCGACATGGAATATTTTGCTGTAATCTTATCAATTTCTCCACCCATCGTTCCGGCAATTTTATTACCGATGGCGATAGCCAGGTACCAGATTCCAAACATAATACCGATCATTCTGCCCGGAACCAACTTCGATACATAAGATAAACCTACCGGAGAGATAAATAATTCGCCCATGGTATGAAAGAAATAAGCTAAAATAAGCCAGATCATACTTACAGATGCAACTTTTGCTCCAGATGGAATGGAACTTGAGCCATAAGCCAGGGCTGCAAAACCAATCCCCAATAAGATCATTCCCAATCCATTTTTTACCGTTGCCGTAGGGTTAAATTTGCTCTCCCAAAGTTTTGATACAATTGGTGCGCAGGATATAATAAACAAAGAATTTAAAACGCCAAACCACGTTGCCGGAACTTCAGCCTTAACATCGGCATATTGATTCTTGAGCATGTAAATCACTAAACCCCAAATGATAGCAAAACCTGCAGCCAGAATAATATTTCCTAAAGCAAATTTGGCAAAAGTTTTTCTGAATAAGCTGAAAAGCACATAAGTAATAATAACCAGCGGGATTACTGTTATTAAGGTATTGGCAACATTGAAAATGATTTTCGCATGTCCTTCCAGCAATCTGGCTGTATAATCTTTAGCAAAAATTGTCATTGAACCACCTGCTTGCTCAAACGATGCCCAGAAGAAAATGGTGATAAAAGCAAGTACAATAACCACAATCATTTTGTCGCGAAGCTGCGGAGTATATTGTGCAATTCTCTTAATCAAAATAAAAATGAATAGTATTAACGCAACAATAATGGCCACATTATCTCCGGTTAAGCTGCCCACGCTAAAATTAAATACCGTTGATCCTGTGATTTTAGAAGCTGGGTCATTGATAATCCATACTAGCCCGATGATTGAAATTAACCCTATTAGAACGATATCGAAAACCGAAAAAGGATTTCTTTTAGCTTCCGCCGGATCTTCGTCTTCATCAATTACCACATTATTTTTCTCGGGTTTTAAACCAATTGAGCCAAAAATATTTTTGGTGAAGTAGAATTGCAGCATGCCCACAAACATGAAAATACCCGCCAAACCAAAACCGTAACTCCATCCCCAATTCGGATTTTCACCAATATAGCCGCATAAAAGCATTCCTAAAAAGGCGCCAGAATTAACACCCATATAAAAAATAGTATAAGCACCATCTTTCTTTTGAGGATGTTTTTTGTACATATGCGATAAAATCGAAGTCATGTTTGGTTTGAAGAATCCGTTTCCGGTTACCAAAAGACATAAGCCTAAGTACATGAAGATAGGGTTGAACTCAAAAGCCATTGATAAGTGGCCTAAAGTCATCAATAAAGCGCCAAGAATTACGGCCCAACGGTAACCGATAAATCTATCTGCAATAAAACCGCCCAGAATTGGAGTAAGGTAAGCCAACGAGGTATAAGAGCCATAAATAGCTAATGCGTGCTCCCTTGGCCATCCCCATCCCGGATTGTCGCCAAACATGGATGAAGTTAAAAACAAAACGAGCAAAGCCCGCATGCCGTAGTACGAAAATCTTTCCCACATCTCCGTAAAAAAAAGTACGAATAATCCTGCTGGATGACCCAATACTTTGCTACTAAAGAAATCGTCTTTGGTTTCAATGGATGTTTGCATAAAACATTTGTTGGTGTTAGTTTATGAATTCAGAATTTGTGTGTTGTTAAGCTAGTTTGCAAGGCGCAATATAGGCAGTGAGCGGCAAACTCACAAATTTTTACGACAAGGGCGGGTAATGAACTTGTTAAGAAATGCGAAATACTAGAACTTTCTGATGGGTTTATTATTTTTTTTCGGATCTGCATAAAGCTCGTCCATCGAATTTGCATCATTGTTCAGTTCCAATCCTTCCTGAAGTTTTAATTTTCCTCCGATAACTTTGAAACCGTCAAACGTGCCGTCAGAACCATAATATTCAAATTTACCCAACATTTCAGAATCAAATGGTGCGAGGTGATCAAAAACAATCATACCGGCCTTTTTATCTGACTTTAAAAACATAGCATTCGATTTGGCATATTCAAATACAAACCGGTTTTTGTCTTTGATGTTTTTTCCATCGAAAACCGGTGCGCCGAAAGTTGCTTTATCTTTAGTGAAAGATAATATTTCGATTACTTTTTTAGTTGTTGTCTGGCTGTTACCCTTCCATCCCAATAAAACATAATAGGGCAAACGACTACCGCTAGTTACAGGGATAATCTCATAATAACGGGCGCCAAACCAATTCTGGTTATCATTAATCGCATTCTGATCTTTGATGTTATCTGTCTGATCGATTAGTGGAAAAAGCTTTAGTGGCCCGCTATTCGTATTCATCTGAATGGCTCCGTAATAGCGATAGGTACCATTCTCCAATTGAATGTACCAGCTAATGATTCGGAATGCTTGATCTGGAGATTTTATAACCGAAACATTTTTTAAAGAATCGAAAGGATAACTAAAGGAACCTGGTGTTTTCAAAGCCTCAACTAAAGTTTTAACAAACTTTCCGTTAAGGTCTAGTTTTTTATGATCAAAATTTTCGGCCATCGCGGCGTTAGAAATTTTAATTAGCGTATCTTGAAATACATCAAGTTTCTGATGACTTTGCTGGGCTTGTAAATTAAGCCCAAACAAAGCAATCACAAAAAAAATATATACTGTTTTAATGCTCATTTATAATAAAGATGCTGAAGAAACAATTCCCAAGGCTTATAATTTTTCGATTACAATAGCGCTTGCACCACCGCCACCATTACATATTCCCGCTACGCCTATCTTTCCATCGTTTTGCTCAAGAACTGATAGTAAGGTAACTACAATTCTTGCACCTGAAGCACCAAGTGGATGGCCGAGCGATACAGCACCACCATTTACATTAACCCGGTCATCTGATAATTCCAATATTTGATTGTTAGCTATCGAAACCACAGAAAAAGCTTCATTAATTTCAAAATAATCGACTGTTTTAATATCGATATTTGCTTTGCGTAAAGCTAATGGAATTGCTTTTGCTGGTGCTGTAGTAAACCACTCTGGCGCTTGTTGCGCATCGGCATAACCCAAAATTTTAGCCAAAGGTTTAATACCCAGTTCCCTGGCTTTGTCAGCGCTCATTAAAACCAATGCTGCCGCCCCGTCGTTTAATGTTGATGCATTTGCAGCGGTTACCGTTCCGTCTTTCTTAAATACTGGTTTCAATCCTGGTATCTTTTCGAACTTAACAGCAGTTGGCTCGTCATCTGTATCGATTATTGAAATTTCCCCTTTTCTATCCTTTACTTCAATCGGCGTTATTTCATTTGCGAATTTACCGGCAGTCTGGGCAGCTTGCGCTCTTTTATAAGATGCTACAGCAAAATTATCTTGTGCTTCGCGAGTAATGCCACATTCCGTAGCGCAAAGCTCAGCTGCAGAACCCATATGATAATCATTGTACACGTCCCATAAGCCGTCTTTTACCAAACCATCAGTAACCTGTCCATGCCCTAATCGATATCCGTTTCTAGCCTTATCTAAATAATAAGGAACGTTACTCATACTTTCCATGCCACCGGCTAAAATGATTTCATTATCACCGCTAGCGATGCTCTGGGCAGCGAGCATAATAGCTTTTGTGCCAGAGGCGCATACTTTATTTATAGTTGTTGCCGGAAGATCAGGTAAGCCTGCAAATTTTGCGGCTTGTGTAGCCGGTGCCTGCCCAAGATTTGCAGAAAGCACATTTCCCAGGTAAACTTCCTGTATCTGTTCTGGTTTTAAACCTGCTTTTTCAATGGCAGCTTTAATTGCAAACCCACCCAATTGTGTAGCAGAAAACTGCGACAAGGAACCACCAAAGCTTCCAATCGGCGTTCTGGTAGCCGAAACAATTACAACTTCTCTCATGAATAAAAACTTTTATGAATTATTGGTTAGGTTGCTAAGTTATAAATATTTTAACATTGCAATAACGTATATCATGTCATTTTAGCATAGGGGATAAGTGATATGCCATTCAAAAACCAGAGCTGCAAAACTGCGGCTTTAGTTATTCTTCTCTTGGTTTTGGCTTTTTTCGTGTTTTTATTGCTTGATTAAGCAAAAATTCAATTTGCCCATTGGTGCTTCTAAATTCATCAGCTGCCCAGGTCTCTACTTCTTTTAGTAAAGCATGACTAATTCTCAATACAAAAGCTTTTTTATCTTTTTCTGCCATCCCTCAACTAATTGCTTGAATACTGTATTTTGTTTTTAAATTGATTAGAAATAATTCCAACTCATCAATTCTATTTGAGCTGAATAAAACCTTTTTTCCATCCTTAAATTCAAATTGAAGCCCTTTCGAATAATCATTTAAAATGTAGGCTTTGTCCTTTAGCCTAAACCAAAGTCTATGTTTCACCCCGTAGCCACCATATTCAGAAAATGCATCAAACTTTCTGATGTATGCTCTCTCGATACTTTCCCATGAATAAATGTTTCCTTTACGATGAAATGGAAAATATTTGTACGATAAACCATTTTGCGTAATTAACAAGGTAAGTTGGTTCTGTTGAATAATAAAAATGATTAGGAAAGGAAGAAAAACTGCAAAAAAAGGGGCGAAATACATTGCTTTTAGTTCCGTGAAATTCGGTCCATCCTCAGAAAAAATAAGAATAGCTACCATAGGAAATATCGTCAAACCGGTGATGAGATATAACCACCAAATTTTCAAACCTTGTTTTTCTTCGAATTCCATTTTATCAATTGTATAGGGTTCCTGTATTTACCACAGGTTGTACATGTCGGTCCCCACATAGCACTACCAGTAAATTACTAACCATGGCGGCCTTTCTTTCTTCATCTAAATCAACAATACCTTTTTGTGATAACTTCTCCAGTGCCATTTCAACCATTCCGACAGCGCCTTCTACAATCAGTTTTCTGGCGGCAATTACGGCAGTAGCTTGTTGGCGCTGCAGCATAGCACTTGCAATTTCCGGAGCGTAAGCCAAATGCGAAATTCTTGCTTCTAACACTTCAATGCCGGCTCTTGATAACCGCTCGTTCAACTCATTTTCCAACAATTCACTTACCTTTTCGGCACCATCTTTTAGCGTAATGCTATCTTCTTCGCCTTCAGAATGGTCGTAAGGGAAAATATTTGCCAAATGCCTCACTGCGGCTTCACTTTGAATATTCACGTATTGCATATAGTTTTCTACAGAAAAAACTGCTTTCGCGGTTTCGTTAACTTTCCAAACTACAACAGCTGCAATTTCTATCGGGTTACCTAATTTGTCATTAACTTTAAGTTGCTGACCGTTTAAGTTATTAGCTTTTAATGATATCCTTCTTTTTGCAGTTAATGGATTCACCCAAAAAAAACCGTCGGCTTTCACTGTGCCGATGTATTTACCAAATAAGGTTAAAACCATTGATTGATTTGGATTGATGATTAAAAAACCTGGAAATATTAAAAATACATCGATAGTTAACAAAATTCCGCCCCATAAAAAGTTTTCTGTTACAAAGCAAAAAATAGAGGCGCCTAAAAGCGCAAGGCATAATACGAAGGTTAAATAACCTGATGGAGGACTGATAATTTTTTCTTGATACATGATTGATATTAATTTGATATCATAAAATAAAATATAAAATCTGGTAATTGCAAACAAAAACAGTAAAATGTATATTAGATAAAAATGTTAATTTTGGAAGCATAATAATCTCTTCGTTTTGGCTAAAATCAAAAAAAACTCACATAAAATCCTTTACCGTAAATATTCATCAAACCTAAAATATGTGATGATGATTTTTACGGTATTCATCATCACACTATTTCTACCAAAGCAACCACGCTTTAGGTATGAATTCGAGAAAAATACAGTTTGGAAAAATAAAGATCTAATTTCACCTTTTAGCTTCGCGATTTTAAAAACGAATCCTCAGGTAAGTAATGATAAGAAAAATGCTTTAAAAAATATCTTGCCTGTTTATCAGTTCGACAAAGCAATTTCTGATAATGCCTTGGAAGAGTTCTCAAATGATTTTGATATTAAATGGAAGTCAACACAACTTGATGAGAAAAATAGGGTGTTATACAAGGCCGAATCTGCTAATCTTTTGAAAAATATTTATCAGAAAGGAATTATTGGTTTAAATATTAAACATCAGGCAGGTGCTAAACACTATGATTTTTCTTTGATGGAGAACAATGTTTCCAAAACGAGGAATACTCAAGACGTTTTCACGACCGAAAGCGCATTACTTTTTTTTAAAGCGAATTTTAAGGCAACCAACCAGGTAATGACAGATTTAGTGTCTAATCTGGTGATTGACCATCTTGTTCCCAATATTGTTTTTGATGAACGTTTAACGCAAGTAATTCAGGACAATACTGTTAATAATATTTCTACAACAAAGGGAATGGTGCAGAAAGGCGAACTAATTGTTTCCAAAAACGATGTCATCGATGAAGAAATCTATCAGAAGCTAGAATCATACAAAACTACCTACGATGCACAAACAAAAACGATTGGAAGTAGGGTGCTCGTTTATGTTGGTCAGGTGGTATTGGTCAGTTTTATCCTTACCATCCTCATGTCATTCCTGTTTCTTTTCAGGAAAGATATTTTTGCAGACAATCGCCAGCTATCCTTAATACTGATCGTCACAACCGGAATGCTGCTTGCACTGACCTGGGCAATAAAGATGGAAATTCCTAGCCTATATTATATTCCATTTTGTGTAGTTCCTATAATCATCAGGATTTTGTTTGATACACGCTTGGCACTTTATCTACATATGCTGGTAATTCTAATCGCTGGCTTTTTTGTGGCGAATAGTTTTGAGTTTGTGTTTTATCAGGTAACCGCTGGAATGGTGGCAATCTTCAGTATTAAAAATTTTGTAAAACGAGAAAGATTTCTTGTTTCTGCTTTATTCATATTGCTAGCCTACTTCGTTTCGTTTGTTGGTATTGCTCTGCTTCGTGAAGGATCATTCCGTGAAATCGAATGGATTAACTTTTTGCCTTTCGTATTTAGTGTATTACTATCATTATTGGCATATCCACTGATTTATCTTTTTGAAAGAATTTTCGGAATTACATCTGATGTAGCGCTTATTGAGTTAACGAACACCAATAATAAATTACTTCGTGAATTAGCATTTAAAGCACCAGGCACCTTTCAGCATTCATTGCAGGTGGCCAACTTGGCTGAAGCAGCAATTTTCAAAATCGGGGGAAACTCTGTGTTGGTTAGGGCAGGCGCATTGTATCATGATGTTGGTAAAGTAGACAATCCTCAGTATTTTATCGAGAATCAAAATACTGCAGTCAGCCCACATGATAAGCTACCTTATGAGCAAAGCGCTCAGATTATTATTCAACATGTGCACAAGGGGATTGAGATTTTGAGAAAAAATCAAATTCCGGAAGCCATCATCGATTTTATTAGAACTCATCACGGAAACACTCGTGTCGATTATTTTTATCAGTCATTTTTAAAAAATACACCAGAAAAATTCGTCGACGAAAATATTTTCAGGTACCCCGGACCTATACCTTTTAGTAAAGAACAAGGAGTGCTAATGCTGGCAGATTCTGTCGAAGCTGCCTCAAGAAGTCTTAAAAATCCCGATGCTCAGAACATAAATGACATCGTTGAACGGATAATTAACTACAAATTAGAACAAAATCAATTAGATGATTGCGATTTAACATTAAAAGATATTGAAACTATCAAATTGATATTCAAGACAATGCTGATGAGTATCTATCATGTGCGAATAGATTATCAACAAGTTTTGTAATTTTTTTTTGTAGAATAACTTGTTTTACTATATTTGCAGACCTCAAAACAAGGTCGGTAGGACAAATTTTGAAGGTTAACGGTGAGGTGCCTGAGAGGCCGAAAGGAACAGTTTGCTAAACTGTCGTACTGGTAACGGTACCGCGGGTTCGAATCCCGCCCTCACCGCGAAACAAAAAAAGTAACAAAAAAAATGGAATTGTCATTTTAAAACCGTTACTTTGCCAACCCTTAGAAAAAGGGAATAAAGAAGATACCAAGTTCGGGATGTAGCGTAGCCCGGTATCGCGCCTGCTTTGGGAGCAGGAGGTCGTAGGTTCGAATCCTGCCATCCCGACGAATACAGATACAGATTGTATCAAAAACCCTCTAAATGGTGAATTTAGGGGGTTTTGTTTTTTAAGATGGGTCATTATGGGGCAATATATATCAAACATTTTGCAACCAAATCGACGACAAAATTTTTCTTATAAGTTTGTGATCTCTTCAAAACTGGAATTTTTATAACTAATTTTTTTTTCAAAAAAAACAAACGATTAAATCGCTCAATTTTTTTGCTGTTTTTGTCGTCGATTTGGTTGCAAATTAAAGAGGAGATTTTATGAAATCTAACCACAGTTTTAGCGTCAATTTCTTTATTAGGCGCAATAGAGAGGCCTTTGGGAGAACTCCAATCTACGTTAAAATAACTGTCGATGGTAGCAGGGTTTTTATGCCTGTTAAACAGACAGTAGAAGTAGCGCAGTGGAACCAAAAGGCTCAAAAGTTAAAAGGAAATTCACCAGAGAACATTTTGGCTCGTGACCGGATGCGGCAAATAGTAAATGATATTAATTTGGCTTACGATGAATTACGTTTTCAGAAAGAGGTGGTGACTGCCGAAAAAATTAAAATTAAGGTTGAAGGCGAAGATCAGGGAAAGTCTTTAAGAGACTTAATCAAATACCATTTCGATCAACCAGGTAAATTACTAGCTGCAGGAACATTGAAAAACTACTATTCTACAGAGCGTTTTCTCTCAGAATTTTTAAAGAGAAAAAAGTTGTCAGATATTCAGCTTTCGAAAATTGATTTCAAGTTTATCACTGATTTTGGCGTTTATCTGCGCACTAAATCTCCAGACAAAGGACAGAGGCCATGCACTAACAACACAGTAATGAAGCACATGGAAAGATTTCAGAAGTTGATGGGGCTGGCATTAAAATTTGGTTGGATTTTGAGAGATCCTTTCATCCATTTTACTCGAAAACTCGTAACTAAAGACCGGAATGTCCTAAATGATGATGAATTGGCTTCAATCAGACAAGTTGATTTGCCCGATCCTGTCCAGTGTGTTGTGCGGGATATGTTTGTGTTTAGTTGTTATACTGGACTTGCCTACAGTGAAATCAGTTCTCTTGCTTCCCATCACATCACGACCGATAACGAAGGTGGAGTCTGGCTCGTGATGCAAAGGAAAAAGACCTTAAATACAAATGAGCGAAGTTTCCATGTTTTGGTGCTGCCTATTGCTATGTCACTTATTCAAAAATATAAGTTATCGCCGGACGCTATAAATAGGGAGACAATTTTCCCTTGCCCTTCGAATCAATACACCAACAGAAGTTTAAAGGTAATAGCAGAAAAAGCCGGATTAGGAAGACAAATAACCTTCCACGTTGCCAGGCATACATTTGCCACCACTGTGACGCTCGAAAAAGGAATCTCAATTGAGAGCGTTTCTCATATGCTTGGACATTCGAGTATACGAACAACGCAGATTTATTCGAAAGTGAAACAGAAGAAGGTAGCAAATGAGATGAAATATCTTTTTATGGCTCAACAGGTGGTGATAACCTAAAAATAACTCTTAGTACCCTAGTTTCATTTTCTTTAATTTTGGTAGTTGGCTGTAATCTATTGCAGCCTGCTATCAACATTATTACGTTCTTAAACGAGGTCAGCTAAATCTGTTACTATACGTTTTTTAAATAGTAAGTGGGACTTTTTTTCCTGTTTTCACCGCCTGGTAAATGGCATCGATAATCTTTAGGTCTTTTAAAGCTTCTTCACCGTTCACAGGAACTTCCGGCTTTTTATTGGTAAGGATAATGTCGGCCATTTCGTCCATTTGTACCGTTTGGTGAATGGTTAAAGGCTGCGTAAGTTCTCCCTGATGTGTCCTTCCCCGTATTGGACCATAACCGGTTGAGGGCTGCATTTCTGCGAATCCTTTGTCACCACTCAGAAAAAACCTATCAAGATGATTGATATTGTAGCTGGATAAACAGGATGCTACAGCACCACTGGCGAAACCGAGTTGAAACTGTATGGTTTCATCAACACCATCTTTAAATTTTACGGGATCGGTTTTAGTTTCCTGAGCGGTCACCCAAACCGGCTCTTCACCCACCATATACCTCGCTCCATTAAGGGCATAGATTCCAATATCCATCATTGATCCTCCTCCCGCTAGCGCTTTGTTTAAACGCCACTGTTTAGGATCTCCTGCTTTAAAACCACATTGCCCCTGAAAAAACATCACCTTCCCAAATTCTCCTGCGTTTCGCATCCGAATCACTTCCAATGTGCGTGGCTCAAAATGCATCCTGTAACCAACCAGCAATTTTACATCTGCTTTTTTGCACGCGTCTATCATCTCTTGTCCTTCTCTGGCATTTAGCGCCATGGGTTTTTCGCATATCGCATGTTTTCCTGCAATGGCTACACGGATAACCTGACTGTGGTGCAATGCATTTGGTGTAATCACATAAATCGCATCAATATCCGGATTGTTTTTAACCTGATCGAAGTTGTCGTAATTGTAGCAATTTTTTTCAGGGATATTGTATTTCGCTTGCCAGTCCTTAATTTTAGAAGGAGTACCGCTGATAACACCCACCAGCTTAGCTTTAGTGCAGTCTTTCATCGCTTCAGCGACGCGGGTGCCATATCCGCCCAATCCCATGATAGCAACCCTCAATACTTTTCCTTGGTAAGGCTGTTCATGATGATCTGAAGAATCAGCAAATGTTGTTAATGAATTCAATTGCAGCATCAAGGCTGATGCACCTATATTTCGTAAAAAATCTCTTCTGGTATTCATAGTCAGCACTAATTAAGGATGGATCTAATTATATAAAGATATGGTTTGACCTTCGATCATTTTATTTGCTTAAACCATTGCTAAACGACCCATAACTTTCTTTGCATATAAAGGAAGCTGGCTTATCCTCTGCAATAGCGCTTGATATCACGTCTATATTTTTCTTTTCGTGAGCAGCAAAGCAAGTAGGGCAATCGTTCCAATCGCTATATATTTACGATGTTCTTTGGGCTTTCCCGGGATTCCCCATCCGCCATGGGTGGAATGCCCATAATCCACGCTGTTAAAAATATTTCCGCTCGTAGGGGTGATTGTTTTTGCTTGCTTTAAATAGGTATTAATTACTGCCGATGCAATTCCCCTGGTTAGCGAAGGAAGCAGACCATAGGATATACGCATCAAGCTTGAAAAACTTCCGACCATTTTCTCTGACCGGGGATGAATTGATAGTTCATAGATCGCATTCGCGAGTCGAAATGGATCATACACGATGGGTCCGGGTTTTAGTGCTTTCCCTGTGTAATTTGCGGCATGCTGCATACCTGGAGTATCAAGAAATCCTGGAAATGCATCACAGATATGTATGCGGGAATAAGATTTTAATTCTGACTTCAGTGCTGCTGAGAATCCGCGAAGCCCGAACTTGGCAGCAGAGTAGCCTGCGCCGTAAGGAACAGGAAGAAAGCCGCCAATGGAGATGTTATTGATCAAAATGCCATGGCCTTGTGATTTAAAATAAGATAGGACCGCATGCGCACCATTCATGTATCCAATCAGATTGGTTTTGACTACTTGTTCGCTGATTTCCATTGGGGTAAGGTCGAATGCGCCGATAGAAAGCACGCCCGCGTTATTGATCCATATGTCGATATCCCGGTTTCCTTCAGCGGCAATTCCTGCGAGATTGATTACTTCGTGGTAATTTGAAACGTCGGTCGGTATAGCTTTTACAAGCACGCCGAAAGCCCTGCATTCATCAGCCAGTTCTTCCAGCGCCTTTGAGTGTCGAGCGGCGATGACCAAATCATCACCATTTTTTGCGAATGTCAGAGCGGTGGCTCTGCCGGCACCACTCGAAGCACCGGTGATCACTACATTTCTTTTCATTTTTTCCATATTCTTTTAACCATTTGAAACGACATTGGTTTGAGGAGATAGCCAAACCTACTTTATGCGCTTTGAAATGAGGTTAGATAACGTTTGAGAAAGGGAGCGGTCTTGCTTTCCTTGATACTGGTGAGGCCGTGGGTGACTCCGGAATAAACGATATTCCCGCCCTGATCACCTGCTCCCGGACCAATATCGATGATCCAGTCGCTTTGCGCAATCACTTGCATATCGTGCTCCACTACGATTACTGTGTTTCCGGAATCAACAAGATGGTTTAGCTGGATGAGTAACTTTTCCACATCTGATGGGTGCAAGCCAGTTGTCGGCTCATCGAGGACATAAAGTCCGGAGCCCTTCTGGGTTTTTTGAAGTTCGGTAGCCAGTTTGATGCGTTGTGCCTCGCCGCCCGATAAGGCTGTAGCAGATTGTCCAAGTTTGATATAGCCTAAACCTACATCCCTAAGTAACCGAAGGGAGCGGTGAACACCAGGGTCATCATCGAAAAAAGCACAGGCTTCATCCACAGTCATTTCCAATACCTCGGCAATGTTCTTCTTTTTATAGGTTATTTCCAGGGTATCGGAATTATATCTGGTGCCCCCACAGGTTGGGCAGGGGGTATACACGCTTGGCAGGAAGAGGAGTTCAACCATAATATAGCCTTCGCCCTGGCAGTGCGGACAACGGCCTTTGGCTACATTGAATGAAAACCGTCCGGCATCATACTTTCTCTTTCTGGCGAGCGGAGTACTGGAGAAACGTTTTCGGACCAGATCAAATAGTCCGGTGTAGGTTGCCAGATTAGATCTGGGCGTCCTTCCAATGGGTTTCTGGTCAACAACAATCAGGCGGGAAATTTTTTCAATTCCGGAAGTGATTTTTCCCTTTACGGGGAGGGATACTTCGACAAGTGGAAAATCTTTTGTAAACTCTGTATCAATCTCGACCTGCTGTCCAAGGCTACTGGCCACAAGTTCTACCAGTACCTGACTGACCAGGCTGCTTTTCCCGGAACCGGAAATCCCGGTGACGCAGGTCATCACACCCAATGGAAAGTCAATATCCAGACCTTTGATGTTATGACGGGTTACACCGCTCAGGCAAAGTTTTGATACAGGTTTTCTTGGTTCAACTGGAATATTTGGTGTTTTATCGAAAAGAAAATCAGCGGTTAGGGACTTAGTCGCTCTTTGTAATCCTTCAGGTAGGCCGCTATAGATAATCTGGCCACCGTCCGAGCCGGCTCCAGGTCCGACATCGATGATCCAGTCTGCATGACGGATCACTTCGATCTCATGCTCAACGACAAAGATGCTGTTTCCAGCTTTTTTCAGTTTATCCAGTATATTAAGCAATGCGCTTGTGTCGGCTGGATGTAGTCCCGCCGATGGCTCATCGAGAACGTAAACTACACCAAAAAGATTTGAGTGTACCTGGGTCGCGAGCCTTAACCGCTGCAGTTCCCCTGGTGAAAGTGTCGGGGTGCTGCGTTGCAGGGTAAGATAGCCTAAACCAAGTTCAAGCATCACTGATAACCTTGAGCTGATGTCAGCGGAAATGCGTTGAGTGACAATTTGTTTTTCATTTTTCGCTGATAGCCCTGTATAATGGTCAAAAATCCTTGCTAAGGCTGAAAGCGGCAGAGGGGACAGCTCCGCAATGTCTTTTCCCTCAAACTTTACTGAAAGGGATGCTTTGTTGAGACGTTTACCCTCACAGAGGGGGCAGGTAGTGCTGATCATGTACTGTCTGACCCTATTTTTCATCAGTTCAGACTGGCTCGAGGAAAACGTTTTAAGGATATAGGGTTTGGCGCCGATGAAGGTCCCCATATAATCCGGCGTTTTTTTGTCCCGGATCGCTTTTGCGGTTTCCTTTGGCGTAAAGCCAGGATATACCGGAACTGTTGGCGTCTCTTCAGTGAAGAGTATCCACTCCCGATCATGTTTGGATAACTCTTCCCATGGAACATCAACGTTATATCCCATGGAAACCAAAATGTCTCGCTGGTTTTGTCCTTGCCATGCTTTGGGCCAGGAGGCAATGGCTCCTTCACGAATGCTTAATCGCGGATCAGGAACCATGGTTTGCTCATTAATTTCGAAAACACTGCCCAATCCGTGGCATACTGTGCATGCACCATGTGGTGTATTGGGTGAAAACCCTTCTGCATATATAATGGATTGATTATCGGGGTAGTCTCCTGCCCGTGAATAGAGCATGCGCAACAGGTTGGAAAGGGTAGTGACACTACCTACAGAGGAACGAGTGCTGGTACCGCCACGTTGTTGCTGAAGCGCAACAGCAGGCGGGAGCCCTTCGATAGAATCCACTTCGGGTACACTCATCTGGTTAAAAAGCCGTCGGGCATAAGGCGAAACGGACTCTAGATAACGTCGCTGCGCTTCGGCATATAACGTTCCGAATGCCAGTGAGGACTTGCCTGATCCGGAAATTCCGGTAAAAACCACCAGTTTATCCCTTGGGATTTCCAGGCTTAGATCTTTTAAGTTGTGCTCCCTTGCGCCGCGAACGATAATCATTTTTTTACTGCTTCTTTCTGCCATAGCGATTACAAGGATTATTATATTCTCATTATGATTTCTTTTTGGTATCTGTCGGTTCCTGTACTTTTTCCATTTGAGCAGCCTGCATGCTATCAGGCGTAAGATTTCCCAAAGCCACCTGCACTTTATTTTTAAAGCCTGAAACCACCATATCTTTTCTTGCCAGCAAAGCCTCGTAGCCGTCTTTTGCGACCACTGCCGGATCTGCCAGTTCTCCCTGCTGAACGATTTTTGATTCCAGCATATCTGCTTTGTTGAAGAAGTCTGTGTCTGTCGCTCCGGGTAAAAGTGAAGTGACGCTTACTCCGGTGTCTTTCAACTCGTTGCGGATGGCCTCATTAAAAGAATGTACAAATGCTTTTGTGCCGTGATATACCGCTTGATATGGCCCTGGGGCTTTTCCTGCTACAGAGGCAACATTGAGTATCTTACCTGATCCCCGGCTCACCATATCTTTGAGAAAGAGTTTCGTTAGGGTGACCAGCGAAGAGATGTTCAGCTGGATGATGTCAAGTTCCCGGTCCAGTTCGTTGTCTGTGAATTTACCATACACGCCCTGGCCGGCATCATTTACCAGTATTTCTACATGCAGCGCTAATGCGCTCACCTGCTGGTATACCTCCTGGGCATTCCCGGCTATGAACAAATCGGTGCTTATGGTTATCACTTCCACGCCTTCGGCTTTCAGCATTTCAGCAGTAGCATTGAGTTTCTGTTCGTCGCGTGCGACAAGGATCAGATTGGATTGATCCTGGGCGAATAGTTTAGCCAGTTCCAGTCCGATTCCACTGGTGGCACCGGTGATGAGTACAAATTTTTTTTTATGTTCCATGTTTTCAAGTGAAGATGTAATGGAAGAACATTACCTGCCGCAAAAAGATTTATGTTTAGCGCATTTATTATTTTGGTTTTATTGGTATGCGAATTGTCTGTATCATAAAAATTAAACTTATCTTAAAAAACACCATATCATGAAAGCAGTTCAAATCACTCGTCCCGGCAATCCAGCTGTCTTAAAGTTGGTAGATTACCCGGATCCTTCTCCCTCAGATCAGCAGGTGAGAATAGCGGTTAAAGCCGCCGGCCTGAACCGTGCAGATATTGCGCAGCGACAAGGGAAATATCCGCCGCCGGCCGGTGTTCCTGAACAAATCCCCGGGCTTGAGATTGCTGGTGTGGTCATTGAATGTGGAAAAAACGTAAGTCAGTGGAAGTTAGGCGATAAAGTGTGTGCATTGCTTGCCGGAGGGGGATATGCAGAACAGGTGGTAGTAGAGGAAGGACAATGTTTATCTATCCCCGAACATTTATCCTTTGCCGAGGCGGCCAGCCTGCCTGAGGCCATCTTTACGGTGTGGTCAAATGTTTTTCAAAGAGGCGCATTGACTAAAGGTGAACATTTTTTAGTTCACGGCGGCAGCAGCGGTATCGGCATTACGGCTATCCAGCTGGCCAAAGCATTCGGGGCAAAGGTTTTTGTAACGGTAGGTTCTGCTGAGAAAGCAAAAGCCTGTATTTCACTCGGTGCAGACATTGCAATTAATTATAAAACTCAGGACTTTCAGAAGTTACTCGATCCGGAAGGTGTCGATGTAATTCTGGATATGATAGGGGGAAGTTATTTACCACGAAATATTGCCATAATGCGTCCGGAGGGTCGCCTGGTTTATATTAATGCGATGGAGGGTAATTCTCCGGAAATCAGTATTGGCGAAGTGATGAAAAAGCGGCTAACCATTACCGGGAGTACACTCAGGGGGAGGGAATATACTTTCAAAAAACAGCTAGCGAAAGAAATTGAGGAGCAGGTTTGGCCATTATTGGACACTGGTCAATTAAAACCGCTTATTTACAAAACTTTTAGTTTTGAGGATGTCATCCAGGCGCATGAACTGATGGAGTCCAGCGAACATATCGGGAAAATTGTTTTGGTGCGTGAGTAGCTAAATATTCGCTTTACACCAGCGTCTTGTTTGTATAGCTTGGAATCCAAATCAGCTTAACTGCTAAAGGAAGCAAATCTGGATTCCAAACAGAATAGCTGCCGGATGACGCCAGTGTCAATTTAAAAAGTATCCGGCTGTATGCATTAATATTCTATGACTATCTTACCGATAGACTTACCACTTTCCAGCAATCCATGGGCCCGTTTCAGGTTCTCGGTGCTAAAACCAGAAAGGCACTGATTGATTGTGGGGGTGATTGTTCCATTTTCAAAAAGGGTCGCCGCCTGGTTCAGAATGTGGTGCTGACGGATCATGTCTTCTGTCTGAAACATTGATCTGGTAAACATCAGTTCCCAGTGAAAGCTGACGCTTTTTCCTTTTAGCGCCCTTAAGTTTACGCTTTCTTCCGGATCGCTGATCGATCCGATCTGACCTTGTGGCTTGATGAGTGTAACCATCGCATCCCAATACATATTGACGTCCACGAAGTCAACTATAAAATCTACCTGTTGAAAACCGGCCTGTTGAACTTCCTCAACAAGGTTCTGATGATTCACGACAAAATCTGCGCCCTGTTGCTTACACCATTCTTGACTTTCGGCACGGGAGGCAGTAGCGATGACGGTTAATCCGGCTACCTGCTTCGCGATTTGAATGGCAATAGAGCCCACACCTCCTGCGCCACCGATGATAAGCAATGATCTGCCGCTGTCACTTTCATTGATCCGGATCCGGTCAAAAAAAAGCTCCCAGGCCGTAAGAAGAGTTAAAGGCATGGCGGCGGCTTCTGCCCAAGAAAGGTTCTTGGGTTTTCTACCCACAATGCGCTCATCCACCAGCTGATATTCTGCATTGCTGCCGCTTTTGGTGATATCACCCGCATAATACACGTGGTCTCCCTTTTTGAATAAAGTGACCTCGCTTCCGGTGTCTTCAACAATACCTACCGCATCCCAGCCAATTATTTTGGTTTGCTCAAGTACCTTATCTTTTGCGCTGTTCTGCCTTACTTTATAATCTACCGGATTGACGCTAATTGCGAGGATTTTAACCAGCAGGTTTCTGCCTTTGGCTTCAGGTTTTTCTGTTTCGAAGGAAATAAAGCTTTCCTCTTCGCTAATTGGTAACGATTGTCTAAATCCTATTGCTTTCATTGAAATATTTTTAAATACTGATAAGTGTTAGCGCTAAAAAGTGAGTAATTTTTACAGGATTTATTTTATAAATTAATCCAACTACTAAATTAATGGCATGCCGCATCATTAACAATAATAGCTCCGTCATTTTCAAAAGTTTTAGTTTTCAAACCGATACACGATTGTGGTTTTTTGAAAAAACCATTTGCATCATTAAAGGGTGCTGAAAGTTGTTTCGGTAGCTACCAGTACCTTTCTGTACGATTTCCGCATGTCATGATTGGTTATAAGCTTTTCCAAGCCGCACAGATATGAGCGCTTTTAATACCCTTACTGCCAAGGGCTTTCGGTATCGAAAACCAATTGCATAATCGGTGTGTTGTGAGATTAGCGATCAAATTTAAACTTATAAAAAACGATTATGGAAATTTCAATTACTAAGAGCAATCCTGGAAATCTAGCAGGCAGATCAGATAAATTGGCTGTTCACATGAAGGAGGAAATGGACCGTAATGCCCTGGAAAGTGACGAAGATACCCTTGAGGCGGAGAGTTTTGGTGCCACTACCGGAATAATAAATGCTGATGATCCAGATGAACTCGATCAATGGGCAAGGAAATTCCAGATAAGTGTACAAGATTTGAAAGCGGCCATTGTACTCCATGGCCATAAAATTCCGGACGTAAAAAAATATTTAAGCATTTAATATGGCTGAATTACCAGACCTTTCTGTTTTTGCAAAGATACTCAACAGGCGTTTTAAGGGTATGACTTTGGAGAGGGTAGAGGTTACTGTTGCTGAAAAGCTAAATGTAAGTAGTAAAGAAGTTAAGCAATGTTTGGAAGGACAGCGGCTTGAAAACGTATCGCGTGAGGGGAAAACGCTTCAGCTACATTTCTCTGCCAACCAGGTGCTGGGTATACATCTGATGCTTCGCGGTGAATTGGTTTCGCTAGATGTCGAGGTGAACCCGAAATATCAGATACTGGGATTTCATTTTAAGGGTGGAGAAGGTTTTGCTGTGGTGGACCTTCAAAAACAGGCTACTCCAACCCTCAACCCTCCAAGTACAAAGGTTCCTGATGCGCTGGAAATGGATGAAGCGTATTTTCTGGATCTGCTTTCCAGAAAGAGAACAAACCTGAAAACCCTGATGATGGATCAGCATCAAATGCGGGGGATTGGTAACTCCTATGCCGACGAGATTTTATATCACGCTGGAATCTCACCTTTTTCAATAGCAAAGGCCATTCCTGTAAAGGAAGCCAAAAAGCTTTTTAAGAGTCTGCGTCACGTGCTGGAGAATGCGATCAGGGATATTGAAAAAGAAAATGGAGATGAACTTAAGGGGGAACTTCGTGATTTCATGCGTATACATGGGGCCGGGATCAAAGAAACTGCAAAGGGGGAAGAAGTCTTAAGTGACAGAATCGGTGGCCGCAAGACTTATTTTGTAAAATCGCAGCATTTATACAATTGATATGTAAAGGCTGCGGATAGTGCAAAATAATATCGGTGCAAAAAAATAGTACTTGTGTTTTTAATGCTCATCAGCACGATCACTCAAGGAATATGATAGTGCTGATGCTCACATTGATCCTCAAAAAGGAGATTCCATAGGATATGGCATATTGTATATGTCGCCTGATCAAATTTAGTTTTTGAAATCCCTGGATAAACAAAAAGCTATATCCTTCTGATGTACTTATCCCTCAGATTTTTGATATTTTTTATTGCTGCTGCTGAGAAACGGAATGGCTTATCCTTGTCTCGTCTGGATGCCTGATCATAGATTAAAAAAAAGGAGAAGGGATCCTCGAGTGACTTTAAAAGCTTACGCTTAAGACCATTTTTTTCAATATAATGTGATAAGTATGTCCCGGGGACATGACCACTTGAAAACGGTGTCCCCTTAAAGTAATCTCTGGTGCGTAAACTTTTCCAGCTATCTGCACCCATCTGAAATAAAGAATCTATTCGTGGAAGGATTTTTTTGCCCTCATCAAAAAATTCCTGGAAATATCTCTGGGTAGGCAATAACTTAGTTGCGGTATCAGTCATATATTTTTTATCCACCATATCAGCTGATCCCTCATTCAGTACCCTGTACATCGCCATTACAGCGCTCTCATCCTGTGGCTCTATATTGAATGTGGGTTGAGGGCGAAGCATATGATGAAGTTCATGTCCGCCCAATGCGCCCATTTTATTCTGATCATTTTTGAAAGCACAGAGCAGCGTGTAAATGATTAGACCTTCCTGCGCATGCGCATCATTATGAATAGGAATAATAGCTACTTTCAGATCGGGCAGCGTTTTATGGGAAGTTTTTGGGAGCGCCGAATAGGCATATTTATAAGAGGTTTCAAAATAAGACCTTGGATTTGCATCAATTGTCTTTAGATATGCTTTCATATCCTCCTCGTTAATTTTATACTGATTAATCATATAGGTAAGCCAATAGGAATTTGGATCAATAAGTCTTTTCTTCAACCGATCGGCATTTTGAGGCATATACACGATTTGCATATTCTTGCGGTAAGACTCAAAATACTCATCATCTACACCCTGATCGGCCATATAGTCTTTAATGGCCTTGTCAGAAATAAATGTTTTCCATGCCGACCGGCTTAAGGTATCGCCATTTTTAAGTTTTGCAGTGATCTCAAAATATTTGTAACACGTTGAGTCTACAAAGGATTGTGCAGACGAGTGAAGGGTTAAAGCTAGGAGCCCTAAAATAATGATGCTTAGAAAATGATTTGGTTTATTCACTGTTATGTTGGTTTGGTTTGCTTTTCGGTCGCAAACATACTAAAGCAAATGTTGGTTTTTAAAACCAAAAACTTTCTGGAATAAGATTCTTCAATTTTCACTTAAAATCATTGAATCATTTGTTGACAAAGGTTCAATTAGCATAATGCCTTGGTATCAACGCAATTGTTTCAAGATATTTCAATTTAAGAATCCAGCAAAAATACAATTCTCAATGATGCTGGCAGCTCTACATTCCCGCCCATTAGCAAGCCTGATTAGGAATCAGGTACTCAAATTCAGCAAGAAACCAATTGGTGTCATCTGTTGACAAAATCATTTAATGAGACTGCAAGTGCCGTCTTACATCTTTTTGCGATATTAGAATATATGGGCTTCCACTGTCAAATTGAACCTTGATAGTTACCCTTTTTTCGGGATCCCAAGATAAAATAAAACTATTGTTACGTATGCATAGATACTGTTTTAAGCTATAAAAATTGTTCTGGGGGTGTCACCCCAAATGGGGGCCCTAGATTTCTGAATTCTACCTAGAAAGTTGGTCGAAAATATCGCGTTGGATATAAGGTACTCACTCATAAGCTTGTATTATACTAAAAAATGAATCATAAAAATTTGTAATACTAAAAATATTAGTATAAATTTGTAATGCACTAAGGCAGGGTATTTATGATCAGGACGTTTGAAAATAGAGCAGAGCAAAAGATTTCGGGATTTCAGTCACCTGCTGCGGATTATCTGGAGGGGCGGCTTGATATCGCCTCTACACTGGTCGTAGATCCTCATTCCACCTTTTATTTTCAAATGAAAGGGGATGCCTTGTCGTCGATCGGCATCCATGACGGAGATATTCTGATTATTGATCGCAGCTTAAATCCTAAACATGGCGCTATTGTCATTGCCTTTGTGAATGGAAACTTTACCTGCCGGATTTATCAGATCGCAAGTAAGGTTCCGGTACTGAAAAATGATAACGATGTCATCTTCCAGACAGAAATAAATACTTTGCAAGTTTGGGGCGTAGTGACTTCGATCTGCCGCAACGTATTGCCTAAATCACTTAAAACCGGGAAGTACCGCCATGTTTGCGCTTTGTGACTGCAATAACTTCTATGCCTCTGCCGAGCGTCTGTTTCGTCCGGAGCTGCAAGGTAAGCCTATTGTGGTGTTAAGCAACAATGATGGCTGTGTTATTGCCAGAAGTGAAGAGGCGAAAGCCTGTGGCATCAGGATGGGGGATCCTGAGTTTTTGGTTAGAGACTTGATTAAAAAATTCCAGATCAATGTCTTTTCCAGCAACTATGTACTTTATGGTGATATGAGTGAACGCGTGATGCACCAGCTTGGACGGTGGTTCCCCAGACTTGATGTCTATAGCATTGATGAAGCTTTTGGCTGGCTGGGGGGCATCAGCAACTTGAATTCCTATGTTCCAAAAATCAGAACAGCGGTAGTGCAGAATACCGGCATTCCCGTATCCATTGGTGTGGCACCGACCAAGACCTTGGCTAAACTTGCGAATAAGCTCGCTAAAAAATACAATGGCGTCTTGGTATTGGATACTGATGAGAAAATTGCCTCTGCCGTTAAAGACTTTCCTGTACATGATTTGTGGGGAGTGGGCAGACAATACTATAAAAAATTTGAGGCACTGAAAATAGAAACGGTCGCACAGTTGAGAGAAATGCCTGAAATGTGGTTTAAACAAAATATGACTATTATGGGCCAACGCATGTACAATGAGCTGTGGGGCAGGCCAGCTATCCCGCTGGATGAAATTCGTGAGGCAACCAAAGGGATCACGGTCAGCCGTTCGTTTCGCAACTACATCGAAAGCCCCGAAATACTTTCAGAAGCATTGACGCTTTACGCGAGCAGACTGGCTGAAAAGCTGCGGGCGCAGGGGCTCCGTTGCATGTACCTACAGGTGTTCTTATATACCAATAAAAACCGCGAAGACCATCCACAGCATTTTCCCAGCCATACCCACAAATTACTAATCGCCAGTAACAGTACTACTGACCTGGTGAGCATCGCAGTCAAGGTAGCGGAGAAACTTTTTAAGTATGGCATCAAGTATCGAAAAGCCGGGGTGATCGCAACGGGGCTCATCCCGGAAAGTGAACTTCAGCTTAACATCTTTTCAGACCACGATGGTGGTAAAAAAGATACGGTTTCTGCAGTGCTAGATAAGCTCAATCTTGCCTATGGCAGGGGAACCCTTAGAATGGCGACTGAAGGATTTGAGAAAAAATGGAGACTTAAGCATGAATACCTATCCAAGGGTTATACCACACGCTGGAGTGACATCATAAAAGTAATTTAAATTAAACGTCAACATCAAAATAATAAACGGCCTCAACTAAGAATCCACAAACACATAAAACAAAAAAGTAAAGGAGATATAGCGATGTGCGGAAGAACACTGATCGGCGAGAGCAAAGCCATGGCAGCAAAAGCAGGCCTCATCTTAGGCGGGGAAGCAAAACCAAAAGATACCAATCGTCCTCCGGGTACCGATATGCCTGTCATTCTGGATGCCCGTCCGGGTAAACTTCATTATATCAAGTGGGGGCTGATCCCATCATATTCCAGCGAAATTCCAAAGTTTAATACCACCTATTGCCGCATTGAAACTATGCAGTCTTTGCCCACTTATAAACACCTGGTCGGCAGGCGTCACTGCGTGTTTGTTGTGGAAGGTTTTTATGAGTGGGACAGGAGTAGTGCTCAAAAACAGCCTTACTTTTTTGAGCGCCAGGATAAAGCACTGATGCTGATTGCTGGTTATTGGGACAGCTGGAAGGATCCAAAGACCGGCATTGTCATTCCCTCCTGTACTATGATCATGCAGCCCGCCAATGAATTTATGTCCCGGATTCACGACCGCATGCCCTGCATGCTCACTCAGGGCGAAAGCGCCATCTGGCTTGATAGGGAACTTCCAGTTCAGGAAAGATTAAAAGTCTTGCATCCTGCGGATAATAATTTGCTGAAAGGTTGGCAAGTCGATAAAAAAATCAACAATGCCAGAAATAAGGATGAGGATAATAATAAGCCCTCAGGACCCGATCTGACGTTATTCAACTAAAATGATGAATGAAAATGTCACCAATTAAAACAAAGGGAATAATACGTTGTTATTTGTCTACATTTTACTTATAAGTAAATAGCTTAACTTCAAAAAACAATTTAAAGGCGGTCGTGAGATAGCCTTTTTTTGTTCCGCCTCTTTGCAAACTGATGGTATTCGATTAATATCATTTTTTATCTTTGCCAATACACATGAACGGAATACAAGATATACAGGAGACTTTTGGAAATATCGATATTTATCTTTTTGATCAACTGCTTAAAGGCACCTATCAAAATTGTCGCACCGTCTTAGATGCGGGTTGCGGAACCGGACGAAATCTGATTTACTTTCTGAACAATGCGTATGATGTTCATGGAATTGATCATTATCCTGAATCCATTAATCAAATAAAAAGTCTTGTTAAAGAAACTATAAATTTAAAGGCTGCTGAAAATTTTCATATCGCTTCGGTAGAAGATATGCCGTTTGAAAATGACAAATTTGACCTGGTGATCAGCAGCGCGGTTCTACACTTTGCGCAAAGTCTCGGGCATTTTGAGGGGATGTTGTGTGAGATGTGGCGTGTGCTGAAACCAGGTGGCTATCTGTTTTGCAGACTGGCGTCAGATATTGGAATTGAATCTTCCGTGCGGTTTATCGGAAACGGAAGATACATACTGCCTGATGAGTCAGAACGCTTTTTGGTCAATCAGGAAATGCTTATCCGTTTAACCAAAAAGCTTGGCGGAATATTGCATGAGCCTATAAAAACTACTAACGTGCAGAATTTGCGAAGCATGACCACGTGGTGCGTGAGAAAGGGAGAATGAGTAATTTTATGTTCTAGAAATATATTTAAAAGGTGAATTATGGCTTGCATAACGCCCGCTGAACTTGCACTGGTAGCGCGAAGATTGGAAGAGATATTTAAAAATTTCAATATTACGCTTAAAGTTGGTATTCCAAATATTATTGTTATCAATCTACCATACGAGATTTCCTTTAAGGATGAAAATGCTATGAAAGCGTTCGGTTATCAGTCACTAACTGCTGCAGGGATACGATTATATTCTGACTTGGAATTGGTATTTATCGATTTTGCTAAGCGTGAAACTAGTATAATCTTAAAGGGGATACCTAGAGAGGACATAAATTAATAGTCTAGAATTTAATTTTTTAAAACCTTCTAATGTGCCATAATATTATGCTTCAACAGCTCTACTGTAGCTGGTGGAAATCACTTGATATAAATATACCATCAATTAAAACAGTTTCCGCATTTTGGACATTATTAAACAATGGAAACAGCAGTGCCAGGATTATTCCTATTTCCGGATTTTATAAATGAAAGAAAAGAGAAAGATCTTCTTGATGAGATAGACAGCAAAGTTTGGATGGTTGATTATGCCCGAAGGCTGCAATACTACGGTTACAGAAACGAGTTGGAAAGCCCTTATGATCTGGTACCGTTCCCGGTACCACTTCCGGATCAAATCCGACTATTGTCAGATGATATTGTTAGAGAGGGGATTATGGATGATGCGCCTGACCAGGTTATCATTAATGAATATATGCCTGGTGAAGGGATCAGGCCGCATAAAGATCGCAACTATTATGAAAATCAGATATGCGGTGTGAACCTGGGAAGCGGCTGTGTGATGAGATTTATAAAAGGTGCGAACCTGGAAACGATAGATGTTGACATACCGAGGCGCTCTATATATGTGATGCAGGACGATGCGAGAAGAAACTGGAGTCATGGCATACCTCCAAGGAAGAAAGATGTCCTAAATGGTATTGTCCACCACCGGGAAAGAAGGGTATCAATTACCTATCGAAAGGTAAAAGCCTCCAGAGTTCATCCGATTAATCCCGAAGGGAAGGTGGCTGGAATGTTACAGCAACTCTTTGGCATTGTTTTGTGAGCTTTCAGTTAATGCTGAGGTATCAATTGAAGAACTGAATTTACAATTTCCCTTTCTAACGAAAAAATCTCACGATGAAAAGGCTTTAATCTTCTTTCCGTTTGCGTTAACACTTTGGATTCTGCTTAGCGTTTCCAAACGCATTTATGATGTAGCAATTTAGCTCAATTGAATGGATTCCAAAGTAAGTGTAAATTATATTATTTTGGCATTGTGCTTTATAGCTTGAGAGCCCTTGAAATACACACTTTTTTTAATCGCTGCTCAAATTGATTTTCGTTGTTTAGATTTAAAGGTTGATTTGCGACGGGAAAATGTTCGACAATTATCTTAAAATAACATGGGAAAAAGCGAGTATCATCCCTATCAATGCATTTGATGTCCTCTATTTATTCCTATCTAGTTGTTTAGACTAGCTTATCATCTCCAACAATCACCTCGATTAAACTGTGCATTAGGTTTATCGATAGTTTCTTGTTTTTTAAAAAACTTATCTGCTGGTCATCCGTATGGCAATCCTGGCCATTCCACTTAACTTTCATGGATTTGGTTCGGATAGGTTTAATTGGAAATTGACTCGTTTTCCCATTAATGGTGTTCTCTATAAAGGTGCAAAGGCTCTGCCGTTGATTTTTTCGTACCATCACGACATCAAAAAAGCCATCACCTGGATCAGCATCCACTGCCAGTTTAAGATTGGGACCTAGCCTGGAAATATTCATCACTTCGATCAACAAAAAACTGTCCTCTATTAATTTCCCTTCTATTTCCAACGTACATTTTTTGGCTTTATATTGTGTTGCAATTTGTTGTAATAAATCAAGGGCATAGGTTAACTCTTCTTCCGTAGAAGCATTTTCCGGCCGCTGATAATCTTCCATCTGTTTCATTAGTTTCGGGAATATGCCAAAGCCAAAGGACTCCAAAAAAAATGAGGTTCCAGCAATTGAGCTGATTTGACCGATGTCAAATTTCCGGATGTTAAAGTGCTTCCAGCTGGATACATTTTGAGTAACATTTTGTGAGATGCCTAGCGATGTAGCGATATTATTGGCTGTTCCCATTGGGAGCAAAGCAATGGGGCGTTTGAGGCGCAACTTTTTGTTTAATAACCTGATAATTGTCTTCCGTATAGTTCCGTCGCCACCGGCAATGGCGATGAATGAAGTGTCGGGCCTTATATCTTTTAAAGATTTTTTTTCCGATGAGGCATAATCAACTCTAAAGCCTTGTTTTTTAATCAGTTTACCAAGGGTAGTTTTACTGAAGCCTTTTTGACCAGCATTCGGATTATGGATTAACCTTACCTGTTGAGGTGTCTTGTTCATATTCAACAAAACAATGGTTTAACTAGATGGTTTTTAGGGTAGGTAAAATAAAATATTATGAATATACTGATCACCAACGACGATGGAATCTATAGCCCGGGCATTGCGGCTTTGGCTCTAATGGCTAGTGCTTTTGGAAAGGTACGAATTGTAGCGCCTGATGTGGAACAATCATCAATGGGGCATGCAATAACCCATTCCAGGCCACTTTCATATAAAAAGTCGCCAATCGTTTTTGATGGTATCGAAGCTTTTAGGGTTAATGGAACGCCTGCAGATTGTGTAGCACTTGGCATTCATATGTATCCGGATACTGATGTTGTCTTATCGGGGATCAACATGGGGCCTAATTTGGGTAATTCTATGTGGCACTCAGGTACTCTGGCTGCGGCAAAGCAGGCTGTTTTGCTAGGAGTAAAGGGTATTGCTTTGAGTACTCCTGTAGGACAGACTGAGCCAGATTTTGCTGCACTCGAACCATTTGTTAAAACTACACTTAAAATGCTTTTGCCTGTAGAAGATTTGTCTTTGTTCAACGTTAATTTCCCACCATTCCCAAAAGAAATTAAGTGGACACGTCAATCAGTCCGGTTGTACGATGGAAATGTAGTGCCTGGTACAGACCCGATGGGAAGAAAACATTTCTGGATAACGGTAAGCCCATTAGAACCAGCAGACGAAGGCAGTGATCGCTGGGCGGTAGAACATGATTACGTTTCAATCACCCCGCTCAGACTCGATCTAACTGATGAGGCAGAACTAAGGCGGTATTCAACGATCATGCTTTAACTACGGTTTATAAAGAGCTTACTTACACTACAGAAGTTATTCCTGATTGTAAAGTGCAATTCGTAGACTCGCTATCTATAAACTTGTAAGATTGTAGGATAATCTGTTTAAATTGAAATGCTATCATAAATTAGTCAAAATGTCGCTACAAATTTCCTGCACTTGAATCAAGTGGATTGCCAAAATTCAAAGTGAGATATAATGCTTAAGTTTTCCATTCTATTTTTTTGTATGCAAACCTATAAAGGCAGCCTATAATTTGTCAATGGTTTATAAACGGTTGAAAAAACCGCCATTGACAAATTGCCAGCCTTCATTAAACGGTGCATAAAAAAATAGAATTATGGAAAACTATCATGTGCATCAAAAACAACTCTCAACAATTTGTGAAATCGAAATCACCTACCATCCAGATTTCAGAATATCAGATTGTCCTAAAGCAGATTCCAGCGAGGATTTGTATTCAATATTGCGAGAGCACTGGAATTTAAACCAGATAGCGTTACGAGAAGAATTTAAGATTATTTTATTGAGCACTAATCTTCGGATATTAGGTATATCAAGTATTGCATCTGGTGGAATGTCTGCTGTTTCAATTGACAGTAAACTTATTTTCTCCACAGCGCTATTGGCGAATGCCAGAGGAATTGTTTTGGCTCATAACCATCCCTCTGGTAATTTGATACCAAGCCAGTCTGATATAAATATTACAAAAAAAATCAAAGACGGTGCAAAATTGCTAGATATCGAGGTGTTTGACCATATCATCTTAACAAAGGATAATGGCTACTATTCATTTGCAGATGATGGGATATTATAATCCCATCTTTACTTGTTTTCGCTGCGTGAGTTTTCTAGCGTTAAAAAATCTGTCGGTGGGGGATACCCCTTCAGCATGAAATTTTTAAATAATTTGTTTTTATGTTATCTTTATCTGGACCCTTTAATTATTATATCGCTAAGTAAACTTCTCATGAGGACCGGAGTCATAGTTTCCTATAATAGTGTGATCAGGTGTGGCGTCATCAAAGATGCCAATAAACACAAAATCAGGTTTTACAATGAGCATCCGGATATTAGGCTCAAAGTACTTGATGTGGTCAGGTTTTCCGTTGGCTTTGTTGATAATGCGTTGAAGGCTGTTAATGTCATTCCAGTACTTGACAAAAATGGATCAAGGGTTTCACTGGCAATGTTAGTCAACTAATGCGAAAATTTAAAGGATAGCTTTTAAATAATGCCTTCTGAATGCTTATCGAAAGTAAACTAAAGGAATATTGATAATTGGGCTCACAACTTAATAGCGTCCAATTGTCTTGAGTAAATTTGGAATTCTTCCAAATGAATATTGCTTTGTTAATTTTTTTGATCAGAACGCATTTGAATTCACGAATACTGATCGTTATATATTCCCCTTTTTGTTTTTTGTTGATTTGATGCATCAGAAATTAGTGAAGATAATTCAATTAAGGTTAGGTAGCGATTCACTCATTCCTAAAACCTTTAGTTTTAGCGTCAATGTGATGAAAAAGGGGTAATTTGTTGTTACTGAAATGTAGTTTATACTCTTCAAACTATTCTTTCCCATACTGAGAAATTCTCAATTTCAATACCAGTAAAGTATTCTGGATTGACACCTTGCAGACGGACTTACCGCCCAGTGGTATAATAACCAATCAAAACCCAATAGAAATTATCAACCGTTAGATGCTACGTTCTACCTCCACTATTATTAGGTGAGGCAATACTTATTACTTTATCACCATCCGGAAATGCACCAATAAAAGATATTGGTACTAAGTACATAAGCCGCTTTTGATGCAAGCGATAATTTTAGCATAAATCAAGGTGGGTATTTTTCTTTCTCCAGTCAGGGAGTATTCTTCCCCCTTCTTTATTACGTAACCTTTAAAGCATTGTTAATCCAAATTCTGAAACGGTTTTTATCGCCTTTAAGGGATTCGATGGTGACCAAGTCTGAACCAATTTTGATTTCTTTCTTTTCTGTTGCTGCTTTACTATTCATGAAGCAAATATTCCTAATATTTTAAGTAATCTAAGGAAAAGTTTTGCGCATAAAAAAGGCCCCACGTTAGCAGGGCGCTTAATATTTTTTCTAATTTGTCAAGCGCTCTGCCTTCTACCTGCAGAGCGCTTTATCAATCTATCGTCCCGGAAAGATTAAGTAATCAAAATTAATTGTTGCGGCCTGTATACTATATAGCCCTTTTGTGTCATAAAAAGCCTTACGAATTGAGTGTAAGGCTTTATAATTCAACAAACGCAAGGGTATGTATCGTCCTTGCAGTTAAAGTCACCCTATCCCATCCGGGCATAAGTTAATAAATGGTATTATTTATAGATCGCATTACAAAAATATTAGTTTGTCAAATTTGATAAATAGCCCTTTTGTATCACGAAAAAATTCGCTTGCTTCTGAAAGACCTCAACTAGCTAATTGCACTAAGAAGACAAACTGGCTTTCAATTTAATTATCTCTTGAAATCTTCTCTAAAAGGAAAAGCAAACTATCATAGCTATGCCAATTCACAAATTGTAAATACCAATTTATCAAGACAAGGATCGCAAAATATATCAGCAAGTGAATAGGGTACAACTTCATATTATGCCTCCTCATTTTAATGGTCACGTAGGATTCTCATCAGGAAGTAAGTCACGGCCGACCCCTTCTGGTTCTGCTTTTGTTTGGTTTCCCCATCCGTATCTCTCTCGTATTTTTCCGCAATTAAATCTCAACATAGGTGCACTTCGTATATCTTTATAACCAAACTATGATGAAAAGCGAAAATACATTCGGTCTGGAGTCAGAAAGTCAACCTACAAGATTATCCAAAGGCCAGTCAAAATCTAAAATCAAATTTGTGCGTATCGGCCGACAGTCGACTTTGAGCGATCTGGCTAATGTTAAGCTTGGTACTTATATAAAAAGTGATAGCGACTTAAAAGGTAAAGTCCTTCAGATAGATATTGTAGAGATACGCCATGAACGCCATTATTATTATAGGTTAGAAAAAGGGGCTGGAACCATACTCATCATTAGATAATTGTAACAAAATTCTAATTTTAACGGGCATCATCAGCTAAGAACAAACATATTTTATCGATAAAGCGACTTTCGTTTCCGAAGTATGCGCGTGTTATCACAAAATAGTTCTTTTTGAAGGGTTCGGAATAATTCATTAGAATCTGTTTACCGAAGCCATCTGACTTTAACTATCTCTGGTGGACTACTTTTTAATTTTAGAAATTTTAAAACTTGGCTGTTTTCTTCGCCTTGATTTATATTGTAATTCTTCTTAATCGTAATCAAGGTTTTTGATTTTTGCAAAACCATGTTGCTTAGAAAAGCGTTTTTATAAACCTGTAAATTCACTTTTTGATTATACCGGATTTGGAAATAATCCTATAGGTATGGCTGGTCAGCCGTAGAAATTACGCCGGCTTATATTATTCGGCCCCGATGAACTAAGTTACCTAGCGGGTGCAACGATTCTTGTGACTAAAGGATGTACTATAATTTAAACACTGTTAACAATATAACTATGGCTAAGTATTCAAAAAAAGCATCTGAAAAAGTAGAAGAAACGATGCATGAAATGAAAAAAGGAGAGCTTAAATCCGGAAGTGGTAAAAAAGTTACCTCTAAGAAACAGGCAATCGCGATTGGACTTTCAGAGGCCAGAAAGGACGGCGCCAAGGTGCCTAAAAAAAAATCCTGATGTAAGTGTGTCATGTAAGCATGATCTGAAAGCTGTTAAACTAGTTTTAACAGCTTAATTTTTGCAGGATTAATTCCAGTGTTGTAACTCAGTGGATTGTTCGCTCATAGGCAGAGGTAATGATTTTAATATTTCTTACCACCTGCGGGAATATTAACTAAATTACTATCTTTTAGTGGGTTACCTTAATAAATTTCGTGGTGTAAAAGGTAAACAATGTTAACCTCAAAACAAAACCACATGAAAAATTTATTCAAATTAGGCTTCCTGGCCTTCGCATTATCTTTGTCAATAGTTTCTTGTTTAGAAAAGAAAGCCGATGGTGCTGACTCAACCACCATGGATTCTACATCGACTGATACCATGATGCAGGATACGATGTCCAAGGATACCATGATGACTGATACGACAATGAAAGACACCATGAGTAAGATGTAATTTTCATAACGTATTCTAAAGGGTTTCTGTTTAAAAGCAAAAACCCTTTTTTAATTAGTAGTGGTGCTGCTGGTGGTGATGTTTGAGGAATGGCTTTCCTCTTATAAGAACTTGTGGTGATTAAGAAAATAAACGTTAAAATTATTATAGCTCATTTTCAAGGCTTTACTTTTTAAGGCTTGCGCAGATGGAAACTGCTTTTATTTTTGCGCTATGACTGTAACTGTACTGGCCATACTGGAGACTGATTTTAAGCCGGAAAAGAATTTAGCGAAGGTAATGAACGACCGATTGATGCGGACGGCGAGGGATCTTCAGGAAGTTCATTTTAAACCGTTATCAGGCAGGGGTTTTTCTTCGGATGATCTGGTAGTGTATATCAGTTATAATCCCAAATATAAAATCCGTTTCCGGATTGTGAATGATGTTCCCGCTGACATCGAATATTTTGTGGCCGAGTGTTGCGGAAGGTTGGGTTATATTCTGTGGAAGGCGAATGCGATCGGGGTGAGCAGGGCGGACCTTTAACAAACCTCTACTGACTAAACGGAATCTAAATACCTAGTTTTCATGTTCATTATAGCTCACGCTTCCAGGCCGGCCCCTTCTATATCTTTTGTGCCAAAAAATACCGAAGTTCTCCCTGCAAAGCGCTTACATAGTACTGTTGCGATTCCTTTGTCAAGGATGTTTGGAGCCGGCAACATCTCAAGACATATCTGTCTATAAAATTTGTATTAAATTAATTTGCTTATCAGGATTAACCCTGGGTTAATTTTTTTTAAAATATTTGTTGCAATTCCTCATCGCTGGTTTGCGATAATCTTATATTCTTTTTTCAATTAACTGATTATAAGCGATTTAATCATTAAATAGTGAGACTAAAACTTATTTTCTTTTGGTATTTGTGTTAATATGAGTTTAACATATTCTTTATCTTAAAAGTGAACCTTTGCGGCAAGGAAAGGATAACTAATTAAAAAAACTGATGAAGAAAATTTTACATGAAAAGTATAGGAAGCAAAAGTCCTTTTATCCAATGTGGATTAAAGTAAGCTGTATTCTCTTTCTTTTTTTAGCCCAGCCTTTTAGCCTGTTTGCTGGTGGAAAACTGATCTCAAATTACCAAACCCAACAAAATGTTACGATTAAAGGTAAAGTGGTTGATGATGCCGATAATCTGCCTTTGCCTGGAGTAACCATAATGGATGGAAACAAAAGGGTATTTGGTATTACCAATAACGATGGAGAGTATGCCATTAGCGTGCCTCTGGGAACTGAATTAAATTTCAGTATGTTGGGTTACACGGTAATCAAACGCCTGGTATCGCAAAATACAGGTATCCTAAACATTCGTTTAAAATCAGGAGACAATACTTTAAATGAAGTTGTGGTAACTGCTTTAGGTATTAAGCGGGAAGAACGTTCTCTGGGCTACGCTACTACGGTTGTAGACAGCACGGCGCTTACCAATGCGGTGGCCAGTAACTGGACTGAAGCCCTTTCGGGTAAGGTTGCTGGTTTAAATTTGGTGCGCAATAGTGGTCCTGCCGGGTCAAACAAAATTATTCTTCGTGGAGAAAATAACCTTACAGGCGATAACGAGGCTTTAATTGTTATTGATGGTGTGGTTGCAAGCAGTAGCGCCCGACGCAGCAGTCCAACTGGTGGTGGCGTTTATGGTACTTCGGGCGATATTATGCCTGCAGATTTCGGTAGTGGTTTAAACGATTTAAATCCTGATGATATTGAGAACGTAACGGTATTGAAAGGACCTGCAGCTTCGGCCTTGTATGGTCAGAGAGGTGCAAATGGTGCGATCATAATCACGACCAAATCAGCAACGCTAAATAGAAAAAAACTAGGTATTACGTTTACTTCAAATAGTGCGTGGGAAGAGGTAAACAGTGGTCCGGACAGGCAACAGGAATTCGGAGCAGGTGTTTATGGTAATTCTTATTTTTCATATGGTACAAGTCCTGATGGTCCGAGTACTAATGCTACCAGTTCTACCTGGGGGCCGCCATTTTCTTTAGGAAGTTCGTTTTATCAATACGACCCTGCAACCAAAGCAAGAGGTGTTGAGCGTACCCCATGGGTGGCTTACGAAGATCCGGTTGATGCTTTTTTTACAACGGGGTTCGAGTCGAGCAACTCTTTAAGTTTAGATGGAACTTACAAGGGTGTCGGGTTGCGCCTGTCGGCCAGCCACGGCAATAATGAGTGGATTGTACCCAATACAGGTCTGGAAAGAACAACGGTAGCCTTAAATGCAAATACCACAATCGCGAAAAAACTGACCATCAATTTTAAAGGACAATATAGCAACCGGCATAGTGATAACTTACCGGCCACGGGTTACGGTAATCAGTCGCTGATGTATTGGTTTATGTTTGCGCAGCCAAACGTAAACGTAGATTGGTACAGGGATTATTGGGCTCCAGGAAGAGAACTATTGCAATTCCAAAATATTACGACAACGAATCCCGAAAGTCCTTATGCAATTTCAGAGCAATATCTGAACGGGCAACGGAGGAATGGGTTTTTAGGAAATTTATCGGCAAACTACAAAATCACATCTGATTTAAGCTTAATGGTAAGGGCATCTGGTGATTTAAACAATGATGTGCGTGAAACCAAACGTCCATGGGATGCTTCAGGAAATAAATTTGCACAGGGTTCATTCAGGTTGGCTAACATCCGCTCGTATGAAATCAGTGCTGATTTCATGTTGAGATACAATAAAAAAATTGGTAAAGATTTCCAGGTTACTGCAACCGTCGGCGGAAGCCAGCTGCGTAACAGCTATAACAGGTTGGAAACACGTGCCGATGGATTAATTATTCCAGGTGTTTACGATTTGAATAACAATAGAAGCCCTTTAGTTTATGCCCCTGATACGGCCAGATATAGAATTAACAGTTTTTATGGAACAGGATCCCTAGCCTACAAAAATTATCTTTATTTGGATATTACGGCTCGCCAGGATTGGAACAGTACCTTGGCAACCATTACCAGAACAGATAATGTTGGCTTTTTCTACCCATCTGCAAGTTTGGCCTTTATTGCCTCAGATTTCTGGAAACTACCAGCATCAATCAGCTATGCTAAATTAAGAGGTTCAATTGCTCAGGTAGGAAGTGGAAGTACAACACCTTTCAGAACAGAGTATACTTATCTTTCGGCAGCCGATGGAATTTATCCGGATGGTGCATTGAACAATACCAGAATTCTGCCAAATCCAAATTTAAAACCTTTAATAACAACTACTGTAGAATTGGGATTAGACTTAAGGTTGTTTAAAAACCGACTGAACTTCGATCTAGCAGTATACTCTGGAAACACTAAAAATCAAATTCTGAATAGAATTGTAGATAAATCAACTGGTTACAATGTACAGGTAGTGAACATTGGACGGGTAGATAATAAAGGAATCGAGTTAGCTGTAAATGGTACACCAGTTCAAACTAAAAACTTTAAATGGACACTGAACGGAACTTTTACTGCAAACAGAAACAAAATTAAAGAGTTAGCAGATAGTTCTTTGGTGTTGAGAACAGGTGCTTTGGGTAGCGGCCAGGTAGTGGCCAACGTTGGTGGAAGCATGGGCGACATTTTCGGAAGAGGGTACCTGCGTGCACCTGATGGACAAATTGTCTACAATCCAAGTACTGGTGTAGCCTTGGAAAATCCGGATTTAATTTATTTAGGCAATACCACTCCGCAGTTCAGATTTAGTTTTGGAACGGGAGTAACGTATAAACAATTTAGCTTATCTGCATTGTTCGATGCGCAATTGGGCGCTGTTGGTCATTCCTTAACTTTCTCAAGAATGGCCTCATTAGGAAAACATGCCATTACCGTTCCAGGACGATACAATGGTGTAATTGGTGATGGCGTGCTGCAAAATGCTGATGGAACCTACCGTAAGAATGATGTGATTGCTACTGATATTGCGGCATATTACGAATCCCTTTATGGAAGTGGCCAGGCAGAAGGCAGTATCTTCAAAACGGATTATTTGAAATTCAGAGAGGCTAACCTTACCTACACATTCGCTAACAAATTCACTAAGAAATTGGGCCTGAGCAAATTATCGTTAGGGGTTTACGGTCGTAACTTATTTATCTGGTCGGAGTGGCCAGCCTTCGATCCGGAATTTGGAACACTTGCCGGTTCTGATATTGTACAGGGCTTTGAAGTGGGGCAATTGCCTTCGACCAGAACTTATGGTGCCCGTTTAGTTGTCGGTCTTTAATCTATAGATATCATGAAAAATAATAAAAATATAATCTATTTGCTGTTAACCATTCTTTCCTTATCGACAGTTTCTTGTACAAAGGATTTTACGGAGGTGAACACAGATCCAATAGGCAGAAGAACTGCTGAAGCACACCAGTTGCTTACACCCGCACTGGTAAACGTGCTCAATGCCAACATGGTGCGCAACTGGAATTTCAATAACCAGTTGATGCAGGTAACGGTTGAAATCAACGATTCTGAAGGAAGGGTATTTCGCTATGACGTACGTAGAAACCAGGCCGATTATACCTGGAATAACTGGTATACCAACCTAACAGACTTAAGAGATATCTACACCATCGCCAGCCAGCCGGGATCGATAAATAAATCTTACCAAGCGATATCACTGATTACACAAAGTTGGGTTTATTCGTTGCTCACTGATACTTATGGTGATGTGCCTTACTCGGATGCGAATTCTGGCAAAGCAGATATCATGGAGCCCGCATTTGATAAACAACGGGCAATTTATGAAGATATGTTTCTAAAACTTGAGCAGGCCAATCAACTTTTAAAAGAAGGTACTGCCATTGTGCCTACCAGTGACCCTGTTTTTAAAGGAGATGTTTCTAAATGGAGACGTTTCGGCAACTCTTTGTACCTAAGGTTGTTATTGCGTGTAGCCGGTAAGGCTGAAGTTTCGGCTACTACCATCGCCAAGATCAAACAAATGGTAGATACTGCGCCAGCAGAGTATCCGGTGATGGAAAATAATTCCCAAACTGCCAGGATTTTATGGAACGGAACAAACAGCAGCACCGCTGTGTTTTCTTCCCCATTCATGGTAAATATCAGGGCCGTTGATTTTAGAAATATGCCAGTTTGCGATTTCTTCTTGGGGAAACTGGTAAACTGGGATGATCCTCGTGTTGATCCGGCTTTAGGTACCGCAAGCGTGCCGCGTTTCGGACTTGATAGGGGACCAGATGGATGGGTTGGCGTTTCGAGTGGTTATTCCCCAGGATCGGGGGTGGTGCAACAAACGCATTTCAATTCAGATACGGAAAATAAACTGACCTTACAAACCGACGTAAACACGGGGATTATCATGAACAGTGCCGAGGTTGCTTTTATAAAAGCTGAAGCTGCGGCTAAAGGATGGATTTCAGGTCCGGTTCAAAACTACTACTATAAAGGAATGGCAGATGCAATTAATTACTGGATGCCTACTTACATTACCAATCCTACGGATGCTAATTTTCAGAATTATATTAATACCGCTGGGTTAACCTGGGATGCTACTTTGCCATTAGACGCCACTGCTTTTGGGAGCAAAAGCCAGATGGAATCTATTCTGGTACAAAAGTATTATGCAATGTTTCTGGTCGATTTTCAACAATGGTTTGAATATAGACGTACAGGGCATCCCATCCTTCCTAAAGGCCCTGGTTTAGTGAACGGCGGACGGATGCCAGCCAGGTTAAATTATCCATTGATTACACAATCTACCAACCCAACAAGTTACAGAAACGCTGTTGCTGCCCAAGGCGCTGACGACATTAATACATTAGTTTGGTGGCAAAGACCTTAAGCCAATTTTATCAGATATGAAAAAGATCTTCAAAATAAATTTACTTGTCGCAGGCGCATTGCTATTCATTCTGGCAGCCTGCAGTAAACAAGATCATAAGTTTGTGATCAGTACACCGAGTCCATTTATATCAAATTTGGATATTCGCAAGCTTTATAAAGGAAACGATGTTACCCTTACGAAGGAAGAGATGAGAGAAGCGACGGTCATTGCTGGTCAGGTTACTTCAGATCACACTGGCAGAAACCTGCCAGAAGGTTTGCTTTTTGTCCAAAATTCAAGAAAAGTAAGTGCAACTATCGATTCGTTGAGGGGGATAGCCATTAATATTGGTGCCTCGGCTGCGAACTACCTTCCAGGTGATTCGGTACACATCAGAATTGAAGGCGGTGTACTCAAAAGATTAAACGGCGTACTTCAGATTACAGGTATCCCAGCTTCAAATGTTCAAAAAGTGGCTAGTGGTATCAATGTGATTATGACACCGGTATCTGCTGTCACCATGTTAGCTAAACCTGAAAATTTTGAGGGTTTATTTGGTGTTGTTTATAACTCAAACTTCGAACCAAATATTGGGGTAGAGCGTATTGAAGGTGTTAAAACTTTTAATGAAGGGTCGGGTAATATTCAGATGAATGTGAATAGTACAGCAACTTTCAAAACAGAATTCCTGCCATATTCAGCAAATGTGATGGGTTTAATTATTCCCTCGGCAACTGGCGTACCGCAAATATGGCCTCGAATCAAATCTGATTTTATGGCAACAAGTATTGTTGTAGATCCTTCGGTTCCTCTTGGTCCGAATCCTGCAATTATTACTGGTTATTTTGCAGATCCTGATGGAACAGATGCCAATTACGAATATATCCAGTTAATGGCAACGCAGGATCTGGATTTCAGACAAAAACCATTTAGTGTATTCACTACGAACAATGCCGGTGCTTCAACCCCAACGGGTGCGCCAACAGGCGGTTGGGCAACAGGCGGGTTACGTACCTATAAATTCAATATCACCAGAGGAACTGTTGCAAAAGGTACATTTTTTTATGTAGGCGGCTATAAGGTAATTGGTGGTACAAACTCAACAGATATCAGTCAGGCAAACTGGGTAGTGAGCAAGTTATATAACAATCTGCCTGGCGATGATGGGGTGGGTGATGTTACTGCAAACTTACTGGCCAACAGTGGTAATGCAGCCGGAATGGCCGTTTTTGCAACAACTAATGTTGGTTTGAATACCGTTCCATCTGATGTTGCATTTTATGCAGGAACAGGAAATGCATTTGCAAGTGGCGTAGGTTATGCCATTGTTGATAACGATTTTTACAAAAGAAATAATGGAACAAGTTTTCAGCCTTTTTACCGTCAGGGCACCAATACCGATAAGGTTGGTGCTAATCCGGAAGCTGCCCAGTTCAGTTATTTAGGTGGTGTTTACAACGCCGCGACCAAAACCTGGACCACCAAGCGCAGCCACAAAACAGTGGCAGTTCCTAAAACATCACCACTCGCGGTGATTCAGGAAATGACCGGAGCAACAAGGGTAATCAATTAGACGCTTTTAGCTGCCCCAATTGGGGCAGTTTTTTTTTGAATTGAATCTCAAATTCTAACAATTCGTTAACAGTTAAAAATGAAAAATATAATATTACTTGGAACGGGGATGATCTTCTCGTTGAGTGTTTTTGCACAGCAAAAAGTAACAGGTTTTGTGTATATTGATGCAAATAAAAACGGAAAGCATGATCGATCAGAAAAAGGATTATCCAGAATTTCTGTAACGAATGGCGTGGAAGTGGTACAAACCGATGAGAAGGGCAGGTATGAACTCCCTATCGGCAATGATCAGATCATTTCCGTCATCAAACCCACAGGCTACAAAGTGCCGGTAAATGATGACCAATTGCCTCAATTTTTTTATAACCACAAACCGAATGGTTCACCGGTTTTGAAGTACAAAGGGGTTTCACCAACAGGCGAGTTGCCTAAATCGGTCGACTTTCCGCTCACTGCTGCTCAAGAAAATCCAGATTTTACGGCATTGATCTTTGGTGATCCACAGGCGTACAATTTAACAGAGATTGATTATTTTGCAAAAGGCGTAGTTGCTGAAGTGGAAAATATAAAGAATGTTCAGTTCGGATTAAGTATGGGCGATCTGGTTGGAAACGATCCCTCATTATTCACGCCCTATATCAAGGCTGTAAAGAAAATTGGTATTCCGTGGTATAACCTCATGGGCAATCATGATATCAATTTTGATGTTAAGGAAGATCGATATTCAGACGAATCTTATGAGGCACACTTTGGGCCTGCAGATTACGCTTTCAATTATGCAGATGTTCATTTCATTGTGCTCGATGACATTATTTATCCAGATCCAAGGGGTGGTAAATCTTACTGGGGTGGCCTAAGGAAAGATCAATTGGAATTTGTAAAAAATGACTTAAAATTTGTGCCCAAAGATAAACTCATTGTGATTGCCTTCCATATCCCTATTGGTTTTGCCGGCGAAAATGAAGCTTTCAGGGACGCTGACAGAACTGAGCTTTTTAATTTATTGAGTGACTTCCCGAATACTTTATCCATGTCGGCACATACCCACAATCAAAAGCAAATGTTTTTTAGTCAAAAGGATGGTTGGAAGCAACCCAAAGCCCATCATCATTATAATGTGGGTACTACTTCGGGCAACTGGTATTCAGGAGAACTCAATGAAATTGGCGTGCCGGTATCCACGATGAGCGATGGTACGCCAAAAGGATATGCCTTTATCAATTTCAAAGGAAATCAATACAATGTTGATTATAAGGTTGCGGGCAAAGAAAAGAGTTATCAGATTGATATTTATGCGCCTAAAGTGCTGGAAAAAGACAAAAAAACTTCAGCAGGGATTTATGCTAACTTTTTTATGGGTAGTGAAAAAGATGAGGTGCTTTTTAGAATAGACAATGGTAAATGGAAGAAAATGACTTATGTTTTAGAACAAGATCCAAATTTTCTTTCTACGTTGCATAAATGGGATAATACCGAAACATTACTTACCGGAAGAAGACCAAGTATGGCAGCAGAATGCAAACATCTTTGGAGAGCAGCTATCCCTATGAATCTAACCGCAGGAGAGCACCTTATTGAAGTAAAGGCAACCAACATGTATGGGAAGGTTTTCAGTCAGAGTAAAAAATATAAAATTTTGGAAAACTAGGATAGCTCAATTGATTGGGGTATAGATGATTTTTTAATATAACATTAAACTTCACTTTACAATCGTTGCCTATATTTGTTAAGTATATATATCCGGTTATATACTTTCGTTTTATTAATAGTGGCTGCAATGGACTTTGTAGCCACTTATCATCTATATACCTTTTCCCGGTAAATAAGGCTTATCATTTAATCTTGTTCCTGTATAAAAGAGAGAAATCAACTTTATTTTGCGCCAATAGAATTGAGGCATTTGATCATGATTTCTGGAATGTTTACAGGGAGAAAATGCCCGAAAAAAGTTTTTATTAGTTTGGAAATAATATCCCAGTCTCCAGTTTTTCCCATTGGCAAAGAATCGTTAAGATCGCTTAGAATTTATGGAAATATGTCTAAACATTTTCATTTTTATCATATTGTGGATGATGTGCTTTATTGAGGCCTTATCTTTCGCCTATGAAAGCGCTTATCAATTTAATTTTACAATTTGGGGTTTTAAATAAACAGCAAACTGATTTTATTTTAAGCAAGGCCAAAACACTTGACATGAAGAAAGATGAATATTTTTCGGAAGCGGGGATAGTGCCCAGACACGTAGGTTTTGTTCTGGAAGGTGTATTTCGCTTTTGTTATTACAATAATAAGGGCGATGAGGTGACCAACTATTTTGTTGATGAAGGTAATTTTGTGGTTGACAACGAAAAATTCGAATCTCAAATTGTTGCCTCTGAATACATACAGGCCGTTACGGACTGTAAAATTCTGGCTTTTTCAAAAAGGGACTGGGATGATATTTCCAATACGATTGTGGGTTTTGAAGTGATTAAATCCAATGTTGTAAAAAAATGTTTAACCTTGGCAATGGAAAGAAGAAGCCCGCTGGTTTCCGAAGATGCCAGCACCCGATATTTGTCATTCATTCAAAATTTTCCTTCTCTCGTTAATCGTATTCCCCTTTCTTTTGTGGCATCCTATCTCGGTATCACGCAGCAATCGCTGAGTAGAATACGCAGAAATATCCGATAGTTCCGCTTTTTACCAAATGGTAAATGTTTTTTTGTTTCTGATGCCAATTTTTGTCTCATTCATTATAAAAAAAAGAAAGATGAACAAAAAGATTGTAATAATAACAGGAACGAATAGTGGTTTCGGTTGGTTAGCGGCACATAGCTTAGCTGCTTTGGGGCATCAGGTATATGCAACCATGCGGGATACCAAAGGCAAGAATGTAGAAAAGGCAGAAGAGCTGTCGGCTTTAGAAAATGTACATGTTTTAGATGTCACGCTAACGGATGATGAAAGCGTGAAAGAAGCGGTTGATCAGGTGTATCAAAAGGAGGGACGAGTTGATGTTTTGGTTAACAATGCCGGTGTTTCCATAAACGGATTCACCGAAAGTCTTACCACAGCGGATGCACAGGCAATGTTTGATGTGAACTTTTTTGCGCCATGGAGATTGATCAAGCAGGTCTTGCCATTGATGCGCAAGCAGTCGGAGGGTCAAATTATCAATATCACCAGTGGTTTCGGACGGGTTTCCTTTCCCTTTGCCGCAATGTATGGTGCTTCCAAGTTCGCACTGGAGGGATTAAGTGAGGGATTACATTATGAGTTAAAATCTTTGGGTATAGATGTGGCGATTGTTGAGCCGGGAGCTTTTCCGACGGAGATGGCACAAAAGAATAACCCAGGGGCTGATGCTTCTGTTTCAGAAGGTTATAAGGCTATTGCCGATGTTCCTGGTAAAATGGTCGCTGCAATTGGTGAATTGATGCATGCTAAAAAACCTAATCCGCAGGATGTAGCAGACGCTATCGTTAAATTGATCGGTCTGGAAAAGGGCAAAAGACCATTGAGAACGGTTGTAGATTCGATAACCGGAGAATTCATCCATGCAGCAAATCTCGCAGTCGAGGTTCAGTATGCAAAAGGGTTAAGCATGTTTGGTATGGGCGAATTGTTGGATTAAATACGACACGCAAAAACATTTATCTTTTGTAGAACGCAAAGGCTGATGGACTGAAATAATCAGCCTTTGTGTTTTATGAATTCTTTTACTTTTTTTGATAGCTGCCCATTAATCTGATTAATAAGTCGGGACTGTTTGTGATTATTCCATCAACTCCGAGCTTTGCCAAGGCAATCATATCTTCCTCTTTATCAACTGTCCACGGGAGGATCAACATATTTTTCTCATGAACTTTTTTAACCATATCCATATCCACTCCACTATAGTATGGACTGTAGATATTGGGAATGAATCCTAGATTTTTGAGGTCCTCTTCGAGACCGCTTTTTTTAGAATTCAGCTGCTTGAAATATTCCTCTACTTCCTTGGCCGATAAACCATATTTCTGAAGCTGATCTTTGGTAAGGTTCATTTTGCCCTGAACTAGTAGTGATAGTTTGACATTTGGTTCACCCTGGTGCAGGATTTTGAGTGTTCTCACATCGAAAGACTGAACGGTCAATCGCGGTTTTATTTCCTTTGAATTGATAACATCCATTAATGCTTTGACAAAAATCTCTGGCGTGGGATTGTATTTCCCATCCCCGGCAGGTGAACACTTGGTTTCTATGTTGTAATACACCTGTTTAAGATTGTTTTCTTTTACATAATTTTCTACACTGTCTATCAGATCGCCCAAGAGTGGCTTATATGTTTTTATTTGCTTTTGCGCAGGAAACATCGGGTGAGCTTTTAACCCTGAGTGGTACGTGCGAATGCTGTCGTAAGTCATCTTATATAGGCTCAATTCTTTCTGCTCATCTTTGTGTACATCAGTGCCATCCGGTTTACTCATAAATGCAGCTGACATGTACCCATCATGAGAAACTACAACTTTGCCATCTGCAGATATCACTACATCCAGCTCTAAAGTTTTTGCGCCCAGTTTTACAGCATTTAACATTGCAGGAATGGTGTTTTCGGGTAATAATGCCATACCCCCGCGATGGGCCTGAACATCCAGTTTTTGCTGAGAAAAGCCAGTTGCTGATAATAACAGTAAGCTAATAATTGTTAATTTTCTTTTCATAAATAACGGTCAATATTTTAAGTGCAAAACTACCTTATCACCATACTAAACTTATTATGACAATATTAATTTTAAGCTAATATTCATTCCGCTGAAGAAGATGTTCAAGATCGGTTTAAAGCTTTTGAATGTTCAGGTCCATGCCGGACAGTGTCTTGAACGAATTGTTATGAGTTTCTTTTGAGGGGCAGAGACTTAACAATATGATGTGTTTAAAGTACGTACCGTATTTTGTTTAAATCTAATTTTTCCTGAAACATCAGAAACTCATCCCGTTAATCAAATTAAATGTTAGTACTTAATAATGGGTTGGTATCACAGTGAACTAAATTTAGAGATGACTTTAACATTGCTGTCAATCATTTATTATATTTTAGTACCTAATAGGATGGTACATCAGCATACTTCGAATTCGTAATCTCTCATAAAATTGGAAATCTATTTTCGCTTTAAAAAGCATTTATATTAACTTCGTATTAGTATAACTTTAACTATTTTGCGTGCCGTTTTTAACTTCTTTATCTGCCACTGGCTTTAATGATCACCCATACCTGCAGGGAATTCCTAGTTTTCATAACGGTATTCAATTAAACCTACAAAGGAATGTAACCTTTTTTGTGGGCGAAAATGGCTCAGGTAAATCTACTTTACTGGAAGCGATCGCGGAACGTTGTGAGTTTAGTTTAAGAGGTGGAAATCGGAACCATAATCATAATACGGGGCATCGCTTTGGGGGATACGAATCGGCAATGGCTCCATACCTCAAGTTGTCCTGGAATCCAAGGAGGATTTCGGAAGGCTTTTTTATGAGGGCTGAAAGCTTCTTCAACTTTGCAAGCTATATCGATGAACTGGCCAAGGATGATAGGAGGATATTAAATGCATATGGTGGTAAATCTTTACATGCACAATCTCATGGTGAATCGTTTTTATCATTGTTTAGCAATCAGTTTGAATCTGGCATCTATATCCTCGATGAGCCTGAGGCAGCCTTGTCTCCTGCCCGAATTCTTGCTTTTATGGCGGTCATTAATGAGCTGGAAACTAGTGGACGTGCACAATTTTTAATTGCCACACATTCGCCAATTCTAATTTGCTATCCAGGTGCTGCTATTTTTCAGTTTGATGAAAATGGTATTTTAGAAACCGATTATGAAAGTACAGAACACTTCACCTTAACAAAATCTTTTCTGGACAACCCTAATTTGTTTCTGAGACATTTGATTAAAAAAAATGATGCTTTAGATGGTCATCCTGCGGCGTTGTGGCGAAACCATTCCAATTACAATGCATAATGATTTTATTCGAGAGCTCGTTAGGGTAGACGGGCTGGGAAAAGTTAAAGAAACACTTCTTCCTAAAGTGCTCACATGAATATTCCTGAAGGTGGTCAGAAGTTCCATGATATAGCTATTAGGATAATCTCAGCAAGATATTACGAGGAATTTTTAAATATCCCCTGTTAAGTTGATAACAGGGGAATTAGCTTTCATCGCGAAAGATGAGACTCGTCATCCATTGATTCTCAAGACTGCATTGTCTATCGCAATATAACAATATCGTTAGTAAAATCAATACTCATATATAAGTATATACCTTGTCATATCCATGACAAGGTATAGTCCAACAGTAAGTACCATCCACTAGCTTAAGGTTATAGTAAATGTAATCAAGAGATTCTTAGAATAAATACGGTATAAAAAGATGAAAAAGATGCATGACAAACCATTTAGAATATGTTGGCATGATAAATAAAATAACATCAAAAATAAATTGGGGATTGAGACATGCATTTCTAATCGCTATTACTCAAGCTTGATGTTAAGCAATCAGATAGCGAAAAAAAAATGTGGTTGATATCGTAATAAAAGGGTATCTCACGATATCCTAATTATTATCAAACAAACGAAAATCTATTAAGAAATGGCTACCGGGAATGGCAACCTTAGATGATCGATAAACTAAACAAATTTATGATCAATGTTGCAAAAGTATGTTATTTACTCTCATATATTAATTCTTAATTAATTGTGGTACTTTGAAGGTAGAACGTTGATCGGCAATATTACTTATGCTTTCTTGATGTATAAAACTGCGTTTCAAATTCATCATGTTTTGTTCACGCGATTTTTTAAGTCACTGAAGTAGGGGGTGTATCCCGTTGGTAGATGCTTTATTATTAAGCAGACCTTTTACAAATATCATTACCGGATATTAACAACATCGGCATTTCGTAAATATACTTGTAGTTCCACATCCTTAATGTCTGCCACTTCTGCGAACGAGGTTACTAACCACGCTTTCGTGCACATCATCAGGAAATAGGGAAATGAACCAGGCGATTCTGGGTACGCTTTTGCTACCGGTACCGGTAGCTTTGATAGGCCATTAAGTTCTATACTTACCGGTTTGCGACGGGGCACTATCTAAAATTTGACTAATGTACTGGAGAATTTTCCCCGGTTTGATGTACCTGCAGCTTTCGCACATTCCTTATGTTTTTCCGTGCTCACATTTGCTTGCTGATTCGCATAACTCACTTCATTTGGATCGTTCAAATCTACTTTAGCATCGTCACGACCGTCTTGTTTGATTTTATCATTGATAGTGCTAAAACATGTAGCTACTGGTGTCATGGTCAGCGTCAATCATGAAATGCAGTTCCAAAAAGCCATTGTCGCTGAATCGATAAGCACTCCTCCGCCCTATAAATATTGATGTCCTTACGAAAGGCAAATAACAGTTAATAAGTATTTACAAAAATTAGGGTTTTTGTTGAGCAGTCTCATCTTGCTTTCGGATTTCTTCGAAGATAATCACAGTCAGCATTGAAGAATGGCCTGGGAATTATTTGTGCCCTCTTTCGTCGATTGTAACTCGGTATGTCTGTATGATATTGGAGTATTTGATAGTGATTAGGTGTTTATATCAGCAAAGGCTGCATCAAATCTTAGTTCAGTAAATTATATTGTCAAGTTAGAAGCTAATTTACTTGTAATCCTCACAAGTGTAACTCACTTCACCTTCAGAATATAGCCCAATCCGTAAATATTTTCTATGCTCACCTGAGCGGAGGCTTTGAATAGTCGCCTTAGCCTGGAGATGAACACTTCCAGGCTTTTGCCGTTAAAATAATCATCATTTCCCCATAATTTAACCAAAAGATCTTTTTTCTTAACAACCTGATTGATATTGGCAGATAGATGATCAAGCACCTCGGCTTCACGCACTGTTAAAGATATTTCTTCCCCATGTGGTAAAAGTATAAATAGTTGATCTTTTTGGTAGGTGATGTCGCCAAAATTAACACAACTTACCAACGGTGTTTTAGGAATTACGGGAATATTGGCAAATTTCTTTACAATGTTCCCGATGCGAAGGACCAGTTCTTCAATCTCAAATGGCTTAGAAATATAATCAATAGCACCAATTTTCAATCCCCGCAACCGGTCATGCTTTTCATTGTGCGCTGTTAAAAAGAAAAAAGCCTGGTTGGGATTTAGTTTTACAATTTCTGTACTCAAATCAAAACCATTCCTATCAGGGAGTTGAATATCGATGATCATCAGTTTATTATCAAGTGGATGCTGTCTGTAATACGTTAATGTATCGCCTGCTGATTGAAACCAGCGCACGCTAAATCCCCTCAGTTTCAAATATTCTGAAATAACGTTTCCTAAGTCTGTTTCATCTTCAATGATGATAATATCGTATCTCATGCTGTTTCATTTTGTAGTGAAGTTAGCAATAGACGGATTTCTTCGGAATGTATACCAAAAACTCCGTTCCGGTGCCAATTTCCGATTTTATGTCAATACGCCAGCGATGTAAATCTACCGATTGCTTGACGTAATACAAACCCAAACCTAATCCAGGCACGTTTTTATCTCGTTCTTCACGAAAAAATTTATCGAAAACTTTAGATATGCTTGCTGCTTCAATCCCTTTCCCATTATCTTTAATGTGCAGAACGAAATCATCACTTTCTTCACTAATGAATACAGCGGTTTTTTTAATAGTGCTGAGGTTGTGTATCAATGAATTGTCGAGCATGTTTTGTAGCATCGTGGTAAACATAAACGGATCAATCATCAATAAAATTTCGTTGTGATGTGGATCAAAAGCAAGGGAATGCGGTTCAGGAACTTTAATTTTAAAATCATTTACGATGGCTAGAACGGAATAATTCAGGTCAGTTTTTTCCAGGTTAATTTCGTTGTTAATTTCTGAAATCTCAAGCATTTGATTGATATGCGAATGCAAACGCAAGGCCTGCCGCTCTACAATATTTACTAACTCTTTGACACGGTTTCGGTCGTTTAATACCGCGTCTTCATGCAAACTTTTACTGGCCACTAAAATGGTAGTTACCGGAGTGTTAAACTCGTGTTTAATACTATTGAGAAAGTCTGATTTTACTTCTGCTTCTTTCTTTTGGCGCATCCAGTTGATGTACGTGTAATAATTGATGGCTACAATGATCGCAATACACAAGGCCACCAGCAGGAAGGTGGGTAGCATTTCCTTAGCAACTTTTAATGGCCTGCCTGGGGAATCAACAAACAAATTGAAGGTAATGCGGTAATCGTACATTAGTGTTCCGCTAACCGAAAGGTGGGTGACTCGGTTTTGCAAATCTGGAAAGGTAAGGGTTCCATCGATAATTACACCAAAGGGATTGGCAGAGGGAAGTAGGGTTTCATTATTGCTTTTACGGTTAAACAGGAAGACGTTTTCCTTGTTTTTATTGAAAACTATCTCAATCGATTCAAAGGTAAGCAGGTACTGCAGCTTAGGATCCAAGCCATTCCTTTTAACGATAGACTTAAAGATGCTATCCATTGAACTTTGTGCTTTAAGGTGCAGGAATAAGGTATCGCTCACCCTTGCGGCCAGCGCTTTAAAGTCTTTATCATTACTTTCGTATGCGGTATTTAGCCCAGACATATTTCTGGATAAAATGCTATCTATAATCTTTCCCCCGCCTTTATAAAGCTTATCATCAGGAATGCTTCGGCCATATTCATCGTTTATTAGGGTCTTATCTTTTATCCTGTAATCCCTGTCGCGAAGTACATAGGTATTGTAGGTTAATCTCAGCTCGACAAAAAGCAATATGAGAAAGCTTATCAATACGACGGATTTATATAGGCGCTCTTTCATGTCTAAAGTCTAAAAATAGGGCTATTATTCCAAAATATCATGCCGTTAAGTTTCTGTTAGGCTTTTGTTAGGTTTCCATTAGATAAATTATTCATCAGTGTGGACTATTTTTGAGCATCACAAAAAGTAAATGCCGCCCTTTAATTATTACCCGCATAAATTAATCATATGAATATTAAAAAATTAGCAGTGCTTCCGCTCATCGTTGCATGCATTGTCTTCAGTGAGCAGGTTTCTGCCCAGCAAACTGGCACCAAAAAACAATTAATAGATTTACAGCAGGATTTTGTTAATCTGGGTTTTGGGATGTTTATCCATTTTGGAATGCCTACCTTTATGGATCAGGACTGGTCTGATCCGGATGCAGCGCTGTCCTTGTTTCAATCGCCAAAACTTGATGCGGATCAGTGGGCAAAAGCAGCGAAGTCGGCCAATATGACATACGGTTGTTTAACCACCAAACATCACAGTGGTTTTCCCATCTGGGATACCAAAACGACAAGCTACAACGTAATGAATACTCCGCTGAAACGCGACGTTGTAAGGGAGTATGCTAATGCATTTCGTAAGAATGGTTTGAAAGTAATGTTGTATTATTCGATTTTAGATACGCACAACGGGATTCGCCCCAATCAAATTACTCCGGTACACATTAAACTGATTAAAGATCAGATCACAGAACTCTTAACGAACTATGGTGATATTACAGCTTTGATTATCGATGGATGGGATGCGCCATGGTCAAGAATCTCTTATGACGATGTTCCTTTCGAAGATATTTACTGCCTGATTAAATCTTTGCAGCCTAATTGTTTGGTTATGGATTTGAATGCGGCGAAATATCCCACAGAGGCATTGTTTTATACTGATATCAAATCATATGAGCAAGGAGCAGGTCAGTTTATCTCCAAAGAAAATAATAAACTCCCCGCACTGGCTTGTTTGCCTTTACAACAAAACTGGTTCTGGAAAACGTCGTTCCCGACTACACCGGTTAAAAATGTAAATGAACTGGTGAACAAATTCCTAATTCCATATAATGGCGCTTATTGTAATTTTATTTTAAATGTGGCGCCAAATAAAAATGGTTTGATTGATGATAATGCAATTGCTGCACTTCAAGAAATGGGAAAACTCTATAGTCGAACTGCTAATCCATTAAGGTTGCAACCATGCCCTGCACCAATTATTTCAAGCAATATTGCAAAGCATGTAGTGAGCAATAGTAGCTGGAGCAACGACATGAATTTAATGGATTTTGCCAATGATGATAATTTCAGGTCGAGCTGGTCATCCAATCCGCAGGTAAAGTATCCCTGGTACGAAGTGAAGTTTGAGAAAGAGATGCCCTGCAATATGATTGTCATCACTGCAGGTAATTCTTCTGGTGCAAAATATAACCTTGAATATTTCGCCAATGGAAAATGGCTGCCAATTAACGCACATTCTTTAGGAGAGAAAAAGGTTAGCATTTTCAGGTTTGACAGGATCTGGTGCGAGAATATCAGGGTAAACTTATCTGATTTCAAAGAAGCACCTGCGATAGCGGAATTTGGTGTTTATAACGAGAGAAATTAGGAAGGGTCAGATATCGAATGGAATAATCATGACGATCATTCCATTTTTTGTAGTGGTGCCACATCAGCAAAGGTGAAAACCTCGTAGCCTTCGCTTTCCCAAAGAAGAGTTAATCTATCTCTAATCCCGGCGTCATCTTCCAGGATAGATATTCGTTTGTGCATAAGTATTCTAAAAATATGTTGGTCGGAACGCGTTCTCGTATGAGCACTATATCCTTCTTAATTGTTTGGCAATTCTACTTTATTATATCTCAAAAATAACTTGCGCAGCCCTTTGCCCAGTTCCTTATTTATTTTAGTGATCCTAAGTAAATTTCGACCTATAGTTTCATGAGTATTTTTAGCTTCATGTAATGTTTGGTAGGTCACATTCTATTAAAATATGTAAATCGTTTTATTTGAATTTAAATTTAATTCTGGTTTTTTATCTTTGTGTATGCCGACAATCACAATAGAGACGAATGACTTGTTTGATTTGACAAAAGAATTAAGGAGCTTTTTAAGTAAAGGATTCTACATTGAAGGGCTAAAACTTATTGACAAAACCTATAAAGTAACATTTAAGAAATCACAATTAGAAGAACCACTTTCCAATGAAGAACAACAACAACTAATTGAGCAAAAGTTGTTGAATTTAAAGTTGAATAAAGCTGGTTCAGATTTAAACAAGAGATAGTCTATTTTTTAATACATGAAATAAGCTGTTGTCTATAATTAAACATGACGCTGGCTGGGGATTACCCGGAAAATGGTGACTTGTTCCTCTCTATAATGGCCATTCATTTCGCTTCGAAATGCGCACTAATTCCAATCAAAGTGTACAGTGGACTGCTTTTACTTTTAAGCACGGCTCTTAGATTTTCGGATTCTGTCCATCCACAATATTTCAAATTGTGGTGGGAGCGCTTTTAACGTGCTGACATGGAACTTATAGTCCGTTTAAGATAAGACAGCCTTAACAAACTTAATTTAGGGTTCGGATGGATGCTAAATGACGTTTCTAAAGTCAATGGTTACTAGCCTTGGTTTTATGGTTTGTTTTTAGAAAATAATTTATAGTTTTAAAGAAAAAAGATAATGGCATCAGGTACAGTAAAATTTTTCAATGAATCTAAAGGGTTTGGATTCATTAAGACAGGAGGCGGTGAAGAAATATTTGTTCACGCATCAGCTTTAAAACAAGAACTTCGTGAAGGTGACGAAGTGACATTTGATATTGAGCAGGGCAAAAAAGGCGCAAATGCCGTAAATGTTAAATCGGTTTAAAATTGGCAAAAATAATATAAAGTCATTCCTAATTAGGTGCAGGTAGTCATTTCTATCTGCATTTTTTTTATACCAATATCCCACATCGAAAGCAATGTGATATTAGGGCAGCAGTATTTTTAGTTTTAGTAATTACCATTAATTCTGCTCTTATACCTTCAACTGTTCGCTTACTTATAGAGATTTTTTCTCCAATCTCCGCATTTGTTAATCCTTCTGAGACAAGTTGTAGAACTCTATACTGTTTTTCTGTTAATATGGAGGATCTGTTCTCATACATTTTTAATGTCACCATAAAGAAAATACAATGCATATTTCAAATTGTTGTAAAATATGTCTGTTCATTTTATTCTCCTAATTGCCAACAGGTAAATATATATTAATAATTATTAGTTAACATACAGTGAAGATGTCAGTAATGTTATATGGCTTACTATTAAATCCAGCTGTAACAAATGACTTTGAAGCCTCATCAAATTTTCCTACTGATATGAGATAGTAAGGTATTCCTTTAAGAAGTCAATTTGTTCTTAGCCTATTACTTAGTTGAATTCCGTAGTAGTCTCCAAGCATAATATCAGCGAAGGTAATGTCGGATTCGACTTTAAAATCGTTTAGGAGAAAATCTTACCCAGTTGAAGGCCCTGTGACCATATGAGATTCATTCTCGAGAATTAATCTGAAGACTTTTAAATTAGATTTACCGTCCTGGACAATTAGGGATAATTGCGGGGATAGATAAGGGGATAAAATAAAAAAATCTCTTGTTTCGTTTTTCGGATATGCGTTTACTTTTTCTAAATGAAGGTTTTCAATTGGAAAGTAAATTTAACTAGATAAACCAAACCCAATTGACACCTTCGAGCCAAAAATATTTTTCTCGCTAAAACGTGTTGATCAATTGCTTACAAATAGTTAAAGATTGGTGAAATGTCATCAAATAAATCGGCTTGTCCACTTAAAAAGGGAAAGATTTTCGCCACCCGATGCTGATTCTGCTATGTATCTCCTCCAGCCCTTAATTAATAAAATGTTTTCAAGTTGACTTTTATCCCTAAACAAAATACCTGGCTGAAGCAGTCCTAAGTTATCAGTTCCGATTGGATGTATCGATAAGATTGATGATCCTGTATTTTGTTTGCTTCTAGACGGTTTACTTGGACACAGGCACCCGATACGGTTGATACTGTATCTAGTCCTGGAATATTGTTGAACGCTGCTAAATTAATTTTTAATCCAACCTTTTCCCTTGTTTTATAGGATCGTTTATCAGTTTCTGCTGTGATGAGATCTAGTGTATTGTAATGGGCAAAAAATAATCGCTCAAGAAGCGGGTTATTCAAGGTATCTAATATCGATATGGAATTGATTCCTTTAGGAAGATCCTTAATGATTAATTTCACTGATCTTCCATTCGCATTAGCAGATATGTTAAATTTCGAGAAAACCTTATCGTAGTTGTGTACTAAAACTTGATAGGTACTGAAAACTCGGCTTTTCACCAAGATCTTAATGTATCTTGAACAATTGCATCATTCATTGTTAATACGGGGATGTCCAATTTTGCCACTGGCAGATTAAATGTTTGTGCTGAAGATTGTTTATCTATTGGCTTACAACTAAAGCGTTTGCCACTAGTGGGTTTAATTAAAAATCTACCTTGTCCGTAACTGTTGGTCTTAATCGTATCTATTGGAACATTATCGTAATAGAGAATAGCCTTCATGCTGACAGGACTGCCAAGTTCATCGAAGCATTCAAACCCTACAAAGCTTGATAAGCTATTTGAGAGATAGCCGCCTTCCGTGTAAAAATTCATGGCAATCTTTTTTGACGAAGGATCGGTAACAACAGCGTTGTAATATGTACATCATTCTTATATCGAACTTCAGCATCAGTATTTGGTGACTCGGTCTTAATTGCTTTGGTAATATATCAAAAATAGCTATACCATGCTTGTCAGTTGTAAGTGTTGTGTTTTCATTATTAGAACTGAAAGTAACTTGCATGGGTGGAACACGCCATTCTTTTTTGAGATGCCGCTAATATCGATTGCTTACCGAATGCTTTCTTCCTTTCTATTAACAGGTGAAAGGCTTAGCACCCCCTTTAAGTCTTGTGCAATTGTACTTCGAATAGTTATTGGGTGATAGAATATTGCTTTTGGACTTCCTTCGCTATTCAAAACATTTGTGTAGGCAACTAGATTATATTCTCCGGGAGGAATGGTGTTGGGCAATTCGATGCTACCTGAAGAAAAGTCCTTTTTCGGGATATAGACAGGTGAGGTTTATTCAGGTATTGAAGATGTTTTAGCTTCGCTTGGTCAAATTGAACTTTATTTCCAGGGTGCCGTGAATCTGATAGAATTTGCAAACGGCGATATTAGCATCAAAAGAGGGAGGGGGTTGAACTGGGCCGTCCGAAATCATTTAATTTAAGGATGATGGGTATTGGCAAAGATAACTAAGGCCCTCAATACCTGCCTGGCTGGCCATCTTTACAAAAGCCATAAAGGCAAAATATCCAGATTTTAAACTCGTTAGCGGTTCCGTTACCATCCCTGAAGGCAAATTTATGAATTGATTTTCAAGGATACCTAACTCAACTTTTCTGGAGCAGCCCATCTAATTGATTAATACCTCAAACCTTTACTTGGGAGTGTCTGCATTTTAAGTAACGTTGCTAGTTATTATTATTATTTTCTGCGACTAAATCCAATTCTCAACTTTAAAATATTTCCAAATTAGCATTAACAAAAGTCGACATTGATTTAACAAAACAATTTGCATCTAGCTATTATCAAAACTTACAAATCTGTTTTTTTGGAAATCATCTTGAAATAATTTTCCGCATGATCGGTATTCATTTCCAACCATAGGGGAAGATGGTCACTCATTTGATAAGTTCTGAAGTCCCCGTAAATAGAATCCAAATCAATTGGCTTGATAAGGTGTTTTTTTATCCGCTCCGTGTAGGTGGTGTCATTTAATTTGAAGACTATTTCAAAAAAATTAAAAATACCTGCGTCCTTGAAAGTGATATCGCCATATTTGTTATAATAAAGGATTTGATCATAAATTTTATCTTGGTTCACAGTACTACCTAATTTGGTTTTTAGGATGTCTTCTGGTATTTGAAAGGCTGATGATGTGATTGCCTCGTAGGTTAGGCTTTTTGTATCCTCAACGTTGAAATCGCCCAATAAAAATAGATTATTGGAACGTTCCTTTTCCAAATAGTTTGTTTTTAAAAATCTTGTTAAGTTTTTGATCTCTTCCACTCGACGCTGATATTCCGGAGATGTTTTTGACGCTTTACCGTAGTAAATGTGGGTAGTGCAGATATCAAATTTTAGCCATCCGGATTGAAATTGAATCATATACGGTGCTCTGGCAAATGCATTTTCATAATTTTCTCTTGGTAAAATCAACTGCTCTGCTATATCTTTAAAAGACACCGTTCTTTTGTCATATAAGAAGGCCATGCGCTCATGGTTTCCAGATACCCCGTCAGTTACTAAACTAATGAAAGTTCCCCAGTCATTTCCCAAAATACTGCAAATTCTGTTTAATTCTAAGGTCGTCCCTGACTTCCTGAGTGGCAATGAGATCAAATCTTGAAATAATTTCTGCAATATAATAGAGCGATTCCCGCATTCTTCCCCTATATTTTGTTCCATCCAATTCCCGGAGATTCCAGGTCCCCAGAATGAGGTTTAGATTAAGTTTTTTCTCCGGGATTCCTTTAGATGAGCAAAGTGCTTTTCGGAGATTAATAATATTTTGAATTACTGCATCCCGGTCCTCTTTTGCCTCAATATAAAGCGGCTGCGCTTTTTTAGGGTTAAATAAAAATCGTTCATTTTGTCTTTTAAATGAGGTTATCGTCAGTATAACTATCTCTGTTACTTATATTTTTTGATCACCGATTTGGGCAATTTTAAAAGCCTAATAGGGTTAATTAAGGCATTATGCATTAAATCAGGGGTCTTCGAATAGCACGAATTAACTAAAGCTTTCAAGTGAAATAATCTTGTTGTGAAAATGAATGCTTTCCGCTCAGCAATATCAAATCATGTGTTGTAAATATCTCACAAATCGGATACCTCCAGCTATTTGTTTACTCATGTCCAAGATTTTTGTATATCCTTCAAATTATTATTTTACAACCTTTAACCAACTTTGCAACCCTTCGTTGATATAGATCAGTTCACCTCGTGTAATTAAGTTTTCATACGCATTTCTTGATGCATCTGACTGCTGCACAACCTTTACCGACAGTTTACCCTTGCGAAATTTATGATTTGCATTTAGGCCCCTTAGTAACATTGATTTTATAGCAATATCTTCTGCAGGTAGGGAATAGCCAATGAAGTTAATACTGTCAGCCAGTCTAATGCTTTCCTGGGCAGCGTTCCAGATCTGAAGCAAATTGGGATCGCGGATATCTCTAATTGTAGATGGGGCAATCATCACTGGCTGAAGTTTCTCGTCATCATTACATTCACATGTATTATGTTCAGTAGTTTCCAGTACAAAGTATTGATGGGATATACATCCATATGGGTTGATGTAATAAAAGCCACATATCGGGCAACGCATCCAGTTATGTGAACCATGAAGTTTGTAATATTGAATTCCGGCATCTTGAAGACTTTTGACAATATGACCATTTTTGAAATTTCTATATGGAATGCCATAGTCAATTTTCCCGATCTTTTTTAGCTCCCTTAAGATGATGTCGATAGTGAGGTCATAGTTGGTTGTAATGAAAGTAACGTTGTTTTGAGAAAGTTCGTTTTTGATATGCATTTTGAACGCAATAAAGTTTTCCTCTTGAATGGCTTCTATACTATCCATCGAATCCCAACTCTCATTGTCGTAGTCAATGAGCATGCTGATGAGTGCATTGATCATCAGTTCTTTCAATACAGGCAATTTATTCTTGCCTATTTTTGAATGTGGAGGAATCCCGTAAAAGCTACTATAGTCGATAAGGGACAATACTTCTACAATTCCGGGAATGTTCTGCTCATGGATATCAATTCCAAGCCTCGGGTAAATCAATTGTAACAAGTCTATCAACTCGGCATTTTTCTTGGGGTTTTTTTTGAGTTTATTCCAGGCCTCCACCATCAGGGCTCCGGTGAGCGGATAACCGAATGCAGCACTTGCTCCAGCGCCAAGAAAGAATACTGTGTTTTTTTTCATACGAAAATACTTATATGTTTGTAGGCGGAACAGCAAGCTCTCGTTGCTCAAGTATAACACCTTTCTCGTTTTTGATCACCAATTTTAGGTTTGGTTTTGCAAGTTGTGCAGGGCTAAGCATAAATTTATATGTGGCAGCCTTCTGACTCACTTTCGGTTCAATTGGAACATCATCCAGCACGAAACTAAGTTTTTCCTTCAAAAGGTTTTCTCCGGTAATGGTAATCAGGTTTTCTCCATCACGGCTGAGTATGGCAGGCGCAATACTCTCAATTTTAGGTGTTCCAACCAGGGGATCTGGACGATCTTCCTTAGGTTTTAGCAGTACTTCAAAAATTTCCTTTAATTTTAACGTAGCCCGGTCAGTGAAAAGGCCTGTTAACATTGCTATTGTAAGAATTCCATAAATATTGAGATTATTTGGACTATTATTAACCGTTAAAAAGCCGCCACAAAGTACAAAGTAGGTTACAATGGCAAGTGAGGAAGCAATAAAGGGTTTAACAAAATACCAAAGCATCCAACTGCGTTTAAATTGGCCTGATCCCAAAAAAGTCGTAAAAGAGGTTGCAACATATATCAGGTTGCCCATAAATCCGGTTAGTCCCACCAGTATCAGTAGCAACGTATTGAGGTGGATCAAATCGTTCAATCTATTATCCCTCGTCGTTGCAAGGACGTTGTTGCAGTTGAGAATAGAATCTGGACATCCCCGAACATTATCAGCCTCTTTTTTGGCAATAGACTGCGTTTTTGATGCCGTTTTAGCACTATCTGTTACTGGCGTGTCTTTTCCTATGGAATCTTTGTTTTCTGCCCGTGCTGTTTTTTTAACTGTAATAGTGCTATCATTCAAATTTTTAAACTCATCCTGAAGTGATAGACTTAACCATTTTTTGCCTTCCTCGTCTAGAAATTTTTCCGGGATCCGAATCAACCTGACGTGAAATAAAGCTATTTTATAATAAGATTGAAAATTTTCATCAGCCTTTGGAATTCGATCAGGCCACAGACCTATAATCAGAAGCACTGTCGAGATGCTCAGAAGTATTAAGAAAAAACCTCCTAACCATTTTTGAATTTTAGTAATCTCATTACCATCTTCATCGGTATATTTTCCCATGATTTTGGGTTATTTTATGTCTGCATTTGGTTTAAAACTTACTAGGCCCAGATTGATTCCGCCAATAGCAAAAATCTTCTTAGCCTGAGTATAGGTGGCGCTGTTGCCATCAAAATTCGTCCCGAAATTAAACTTAAGGGTTACTGCATCAGAAATTTTATAGTCTAGTCCACTTACCAGTCGATAAGTGTAGTTTTTGACTAAACCCTCGCGTGGGTTAGTGGCATATCGGTAAACAAATTCAACATTCATTGACCATTTCTGGCGGGTAAAAGCCAGCTTACTACCCGCATCCAGATAATTGGTCTGGTCAACGCCAGCACTTTGATTATTTAAGGTATGCCTGCCGACAAACATAATATCGAATAGTGACATCTTTGGATTTGTTTTATCAATATCCCATCTGAAGGAGGGAACAAGCCAGATTCCAGATTTAGCGTGCCGGCCACTACTAAAAGCATCATCTTCGAAAACATAAACCTGCCCAGCTGCTACCTCCAACATGAAGCCTTGCTTGGCCAGCGGCGTAGCTTTTCTATTTAAGATCTCCAGGCTCTTGTTGATGATTCCATTACCTTCAGTTCTTTTGGTTCGAAGCACATCCGGAATACCACTTTTTGTGCCTTTTCTGCTTATCGCCTCATACTCCAGGGACTTTAATTCCTTTCTGAGTCGCCTGATTTCCGCTCTTGATAACGTGTTGTTTTTGAACTCTTGAAGGTCGCTATTGATAAAGGTCTCTATTGTTGCGTCGAAGATTTTGGAAATGTCAAAACTTCCATCACTAATGTCTACTGCCTCCTCGATTCGTTCAATAGCCTGATTTTTGAGATAGTAATAATTAAAGTTTCTGTAGGCATCACTGGGATTTCCGCTAATCAGTTGAAACCTCATGCCAATACCAAGGCCTGTTCCTTTCTGAAGGTTACCGAAACTTTTTTCTGAAATTACTGATGTACCTATAGAAACGGTAGCCGTTCTGGCAATTGTTTCAAACAATCCCGGACGATCAAGCATAAACTTTGCTGCGTTAAATCTAATCTTATTGGACTGAACAGTTTTTTGCGTCATGTAATATGGACTGATTTCAAATGCCAGGTTGGGCTGGATTTTGCTATCCGTAACCGAATTTTGTAAACCGGTGATGAACTTAGTTGGTGTTCCAGGACGTTGTATGTTTTCCGGTTCCACACCGAGCAAGATAAAAGCAGGGGCAGAGCTAAGTTTTAATGTTTCGAATTTTAGTTGGGTAATATCAGGTCTTGCCTGAGCACATAACCTGCACGGAATAGTCATGCATAAAGCTATGAGTAAAAATGACCTCATCATACCATTTCAAATCTTATCCATGAATTGAAAGAGGTGAAATAGGACCCATTGCTTGGCGAATCAAATGATTCAAGCAAATCCCCATCTATGAAAAAGCTTATTTTGGTGGTAATAACCGGTGCCTTGATGGCCCCACCTGCCGGATAAAAAAGAAATATTCGACTTTTTACTTTAAATTCCGAACCGTTCAAACTTGATACGATCCCAATTTTCTCTTTAACAGGCTCAATACTATCACTTTTAAAAATATATTCCCGGTTTAAAAATAAATAATTGGTTCCTCCATAAATCCAGCCTTCATCTTTAACCAGGTATTCAACAGTTACCTTAAGATTTTGATGCTGATACGACGCATTTATTTTGAAGACTGTCCGCACCGGTTCAGTGTCCACATAGATAGGGTTTCGATTAGACATGAGATAGTTTTTAGAATAAATATTTCTGTAGAGAATGTTTGGTTAAGTAAAAATAAGCTTGCTAATGTATTTTGTAAATACTTAGTATTAAGTAATTTAAGAATTTTTTTCTTCCAATCGTTCGCCTTTTGAGACGAAGATTCACTTGGTATCATAATTTTTTTTTTGGCGTTTACTCACCGTAGCTAAGCAAATGAATACTAAAAAAGCATATGGAATTATCTCTGAGATCCAGAATGTGGTCAATAGCTGAGAGGATTATGCGGATAGGGCACAGGTAAAGGGCGGCCTAAAAAGGCAATAGCTGCTTCCTTTATCTACTTGTAAAGAAAACGATTTATCAAGAGATCTAATCATTGCCCCTGTTAATATTCAATAGTGAGATTGATTTACACATCTACCAATCCTGAGCATATGATATGATATTAGACTCCGAAAAGCTCATCTTTAGTAATATGCTTTCTACATTATTGACCATCTATAGTATAGGCATTTTGCTAATACACTCTCGGAGACAAAGCCATGGTAAAGGAAGTCTTATCGTTCACTTATTCTTCGACAGCATAAGCGAACTGATACATTCAAATTTGTTTTTGTATTTCATTTAATTTTTATACATAAAAAAACTCACTATCAATACCTAAACACGTAAATACCAAAAAGTTAGTATTGTATCGCTTATTCGTAAAGTTTAATTTAGCTCAAGGGCAGGAAGAATCGAATTGTTAAGAAAAAATAACCTAATAACTGTTTAGCAACAGGGCTGCAATTAAATAGTCAAATTATCACCAAGAAAGCTCTTAAAGAATTAAAGTTTTATACTAGATTGACAACAGTAGGTCTGTCCAAAAGCTTAGGAAACGAGGTTGATTAAAAGTGTGTAGATGTGGCTTCTTTTTTTATTTCAGGATATCTACATTTTTATTCAGAGGCTAATTATATTCAGGTGATCTAGATTAATCCAAAAGGAACTGCTAAGAATAAGTTTTGATTTGCGCAATCTACATTATAATTCAATTATTTTCCAGAATTCAAATCATCCTAAATTTATAATATGGATATCATTACCGATCTCAGCGCACGAACAGTTTCATTTTTTGTCACCTATCAGGAGATTTGCAGGGCACTCAACGAAGATTGTAGCCTAGTCTGGCCGGTAATGGAAGAAAATTTTATTGCACTACCGAACGCTCTAGTAACATTTTCGTCAACTTACACTCATCTGGAAAGGTCGAATGAAAAACAGCGACGTGAAAATGCGGTTATTCGCAAACTCGAAATCCTGCGTTCAACCAAAACCGGTTTAGAAGACCTGCCAATCTTTCTCGATCAAATCAGAAAACTGTGCGAAATTTTAAGAAGCCACCACATGCCATCAGAGCTGGATTTGTTCGAAAAACATAATCCTGGTGAGAAACCGCTGTCCCAGGCTTTTCGCTTAGCAGCTTTTAGTGGTCTTACAAAGCATAACTATTCCACCCACCAACGCCTGACTTTAGATGATATCAGAGAAAAATTCCGGTATTTATTGTATAAGAACAACGGGCTTCGTCAAAACATTTCTTACCTATTGGAGTATATACCAGTGCTCGTTATTTTGGCTTTGGATGAAAAGGGAAGATGGCGCAGAGACATACCTCTTTTTCAGATTTGGGGTAGTGGCGCAAAGCGGTTGTCCGGGTGGCAACTTTACAAGTACGATTCGTGGTGGACTGAGGAACGAAGGACCAATGCATTGCTCTGTCTGGAAAACCTAACGATACTAAATAGCCGGTTGTTAAAATATAATGTCGCACTCCCTTTTGAGACCCTTTTCAATATTGAGCTGGACGAAATTGCGCTTATTAGAGAAAAGAAATGGAAAAGCTCCGATGACTATTCCGACGAACCGGCAAATTCATCAAAAAACGCAGTGCCTGAATTAGATGAAATAACCAATGGTGAGCAAATTGTCTGGAAGAGGCAAATGCCAATGACAAAGGATGAAGATCCTTTGGTTAGGGCTTTAAATTCTGATCTTCGGGGATTAGCATTCTCTGGCGGGGGTATTAGATCTGCAACATTCAATCTTGGTGTACTGCAGAAGTTAGCCATTTTGAACAGACTTAAACACTTCGATTATATTTCAACAGTTTCTGGAGGCGGATATATTGGAAGCTGGTTTATTACCTGGCTATATCGCCTGGGGTCAGTCGATACCATCATGGATCTCCTGAATCCAAGAACATCCAATAATCCATCTGCGGATGAGGTACGACCGATCCGGTGGCTCAGAATGTATAGCAATTATCTCGCGCCAATGATGGGACTAATGTCTACCGATTCAATCACCATGGGTTTGACCTGGCTGAGAAATACCATCATCAATCAGTTACTTCTATTACTGATGCTGTGCACTGCCCTCGCTTTTGTTGCAACTTCATTTGAACTTTGGAATAGCAAGTTGCTCTCAAACGGCTATTACGATATCAGTTCATCAGGACAACTCTTGTCGTTTTCCTTAACCTATACGGTATCTGCCGCACTTCTACTTAGTATAGGGCTGAGAAGATATTATCCAGACAAACTGGATGAAATTTATTATCTGCGTAGGTTTAATAAAAACCTTCCTCTGCTTATTGGATTGCTCACCGGATCAGTTAGCTTAATCGTGAGTTCATGGCTTAAGACCAACCTGGACGAAATACTTGAAGATAAGGGTTTTCAGGAAAGAATAAAAAATGCGGCGGCCATATCTGTTCTCATTGGTATGTCAGTGATAGCTATATTAGGTAAATACCATAGCTGGACAAAAAAAATATCAGGCAAATTAATCTTCATGATTTTGCTGTCCACTTTGGCAACAAGTAAATTAGCCTCATTACTAATTCCACTGAGCTGGAATAGCTTTGATTTACTTAGGGACTTTAGTGAAAATGACGATGTCTATCATCATAAACTGATTTTTATTTTTGGTCCGGCCATTATAATGGGATATTTGGCGATATTGGTTATTACTAGGATGGCATTGATGGGTGTTTTCTTTCCTGATTCAAGAAGGGAGTGGTGGGGCAGAATGGGAGCAGTCATGCATAGGGTAGTTCTTATGTGGGTTTTGCTTGCTTCATGCGGATTGATAATGGACAAATTTATCGAATTTGTAAAAGAAATATCTTTCCTTAATTTTCCGACTTTAGTAGGCGGATGGTCTGTTATAGTTGGCTGGGCAGTCAAAACGGCATTCGATTCAGATGAGAAAGGAGATAAAGCCAATAACAAATGGGGCATTAAAGATGTATTTGTCAGGGCAGCACCGTATTTGTTTTTAGTTGGTTTTTTAATGATCGGATCAACAGTCTTTGATCTGTTACGTGAAAAACTCGATATTCCTGATCATGCTACTGAAGAAAATTGCATTCCATATCTAAAGTTTCTAGTGATCCTCGCTATTATCACGGCACTTCTTAGTTTCACAGTCGGGGTTAATGAATTTTCACTTTACCATTTTTACCGCAACCGGTTAACCAGGGCTTATCTCGGGGCTTCCAGAAAACGTGAGTCGAGAAAGAAAACGGCAAATGAATTCACGGGATTTGACGATAAGGATGATTTAGCGATCAGCAGGTTTACCACCTCCAGAGGATATGCAGGGCCTTATCCCATTATAAATACGACGATGAATTCCACAACAGTATCAGAACTTGATAGGCAGGATCGTATGGCAGAGTCATTCATATTTACCCCAAAATTTTGCGGGTATGATTTTAGTACTACCCGGTCAGCAGCGGGCTCAAGTACGGGAGTTTTTCAATATGGCTATCGGGAGACAATAGGGTATTCTGAACCTAACGGTCCAACGATTGGCTCTGCTATGGCAATATCTGGAGCTGCAGTTAATCCTAGCATGGGATATCATTCTTCAGCTCCAACAGCTTTTCTGCTGACATTATTTAATGTCCGTTTGGGAAAATGGATCGGAAATCCAAGACTTGGAAAGTGGAAAAGATCGGACCCTGAGGTTGGCCTTGGCTATCTAATATATGATCTTTTAGGTAAATCAGATATCAATAAGGAATACGTTTCTTTGAGTGACGGGGGGCATTTTGATAATATGGGTGTGTATGAGCTGATCAGGAGGAGGTGCAGCTATATCATGTTGTGTGATGCCGAGGAGGACAGTGGACCTACGTTTGAAGGACTAGCCAATTTGGTCCGCAGGTGCAGGATTGATTTTGGCGTGGAAATCGAGATCAATATTGATCCCCTAATCTGGCGAACTACCAGCACCGGCCGTACCAAAACCCACATCGTCTCCGGGAATATCTACTATCCTGGCATTGATAAGCCTGCTCGTCTTGTATATCTTAAATCCTCGCTTTCTTCCCAAGAAAGTGTGGATGTAAATGAGTATCATGCCAATAACAACGAATTCCCACAAGAGTCTACCGGAGATCAGTTTTTTACTGAAGGACAATTTGAAAGTTACAGGAAACTTGGTTTTGATTCTATTCCCGGATAACAGTATATTAGTTATGGTCTTCAAGGTCTTGAGCTTGGTTATAATTTTAAGGATATTTTTAACACAAATATATATGCGAGTTTTTTAAGGGATGGATTTAGTTTGCTTACCTTTTTAGATGCCAATACCAATGTACAATCCAACAAGTATCGTAATTATAGTCCAACAAAGCAGATAGGAATAAGTGAAACGATCAGTTTTCTCCAAAGAACTGGTGGGAGAGTACAAATCAAGTCAGCGTTTATCACTATAAATCTCAATCAAACGGAGTACTTTTAGAATCTCAATTAAAAGGTCTAAGCAGTTATTTATCCACAGATAACACCTTTATGATCAATAAAAAAAGGACTCTTATGTCGAACATGGTGTTTTGGTATCAATTTCCAGACCAGTCCAATTGGTTTAAAAATGATGATTATTACGCAATCAACATAAATTTAAGGGCTGCATTTCTGAAGCGTACTTTAGCACTTACCGCTGGAGTGGTAGATCTATTCAAAACGAGTCACCGCTATTATTACGGAACAGTTAATGGCATCAATCAGTTCGGAACTAGATATAATGACATCAGGAAATTTAGACTAATCCTGATGTATAAGATCGGAAACAGTAACTTAAATAAAAGGGCACGCTCTGTCGATGATCTTGAAAGTAGCAGAGCAAAACAAATTCTAAAACTCGCTAATTTGTTGATAATTTGCTTGGTTTAATGTTTACGGATTAATGCTTTTTGGCTTGCAAAACAAACATGATTCAGGTATTTATAGACGGCTATTGCGAGTCAGATCTGAAAGCAACTTTTTCAAATCAGTAATGTTAACGGGTTTCGGGAGGTAATACCATTTTAGGGGTTTTTCAGTTTTGATTTCTGATTTTGGACTGGAGGTCACAAATACAACATGTTCCACCTGTTGGTACACTTCTGCAGCGAGTTCAATCCCTGATATTTCCGGCATCTGGACATCTGTGAAAAGGACGTCAATCTTATGATTGTCCTTGATGTATGCGCTTGCCAGTTGCGGGTCGGTAAATGTTTGAACTAAGTTTAGCTCGCTGCATTGCTTGACCAGGGTGGTCATTAGCATGATACAAATCGGTTGATCATCAACGATGATGCAAGAAAGCTGCTTTCTCATTATTGAACGTGAAATAAGGATATCATTGAAGGCTTTAATAGGGTTAACACTAATATACAGATTTTACTTAAGATGAGGGCGCTCCATTCTAACTTATTGCGTTGACGATTCAGTCTGAAGAAATCTGTAAATTCATTTCAATGAAAGTCGATAAATAAGAGTGACAGATATAAATCATGGTATTCATCTTATCATGGAGTTGTTTTAATACATTGTCCCATTTTAATCCAACGACCTAAAAAAATATCAGGATCCATTCGTCTGCCTATAGAGGCTGGTCATTCCTGTTGAATGTATACCTGTTTAAATCCTTTAAAGCTTGCACCATTCATTGAATGACTTTCTGAATTATCCCAAACCATGTTCAGATACATTATTGTTATATTTAATTGTGCATCAGATAGCGCACTGAATGTTAGTTTATCGCAAGCATTTTACGGCGACATTGCCCATAGAAACTTTTGAGTAATTGATCAGCCCATTTCTAGTCGAGAATTCTTCCTTTTTTTGACAGCTTATTCCAACGTTACATCTAAATAAACAGAGTGGCGGCCGTAGGTATTATAAAATGATTTAAAAACAGCGTTACCAATCGTGAACTGTAAGTTTTCAGGATTTCCTTTGATGCTTTTACTGATGTCGTTTGCATCAAGCGTTATTTTTCGCCAGTCTTTTCTGGATTCTGGTTCTTGTGCTGCCAATAAAATCGGTCCGTAAAATAAACTGGCAATATTTTGCTGATCCATCACCGGGTCTAAATAAAAGGTAAATGGCATTTTCAGCTCAATGATGTCATTGTTTTTCCAGTTGCGGCTTAATTTGATGTAGCTACCAGGTTTAGCATCAACTTTTTGTGTTAAACCATTTATCTTAACGAAGAAACCTTTGCTTGCCCAACCTGGTACACGTACATTGACATCAAACTTTCCTGTTCCCCGAATGATCAGTTTGGTTTCATCTTTCTTCGGAAAATCCGTTATCTGTTCAATCTGTATTTTTTTTTCTGTCCAATCCAAAACCGATGGAACATATAAGTTCACAAATAGCGCCTGGTTATCTTTACTTTTAAAATAGATTGAATTTTGAAGTTTGGTGCTGCTTTCTATCGCTGTACCGTTGCAGCAGGTAAAACCGGTCATATCAGGGTTGCCAAATTGCTTTAATGATCCGGGTCTGAGTGGAACATGGTAAGTATTTGCCGGACTATTTTCGGCTACTGAAGCCAGGATATGATTGTACAGACCACGTTCATAATAATCCATTAATTCTGCGCTTTGATCATAAAGAAAAAGATCTCCGGTTAATTTTAACATGTTATAAGTGGCGCAGGTTTCATTTTGTCCACCTTCTGAGAAACCATTTTCATACAGGGTTGCTGGCTGGGCAATAAAACATTCGGCATTTGCAGGATTCCGTGCACCGGCCACCCCTCCAATACTATACATGTAGCCGTCGATCATTTTATGCCAAAAATTATCGGCAATTTTGTAATACTCCGGATTGTTTGAAGCGCGATACATTTCTATACTGCCCACAATTTGTGGAATGTGCTGGTTGGCGTGTAAGCCTCTAAAAATATCGACGTTTTTAGCCAGGCCGTGTGAGTGAGCTATATCGCCATAAAACACTTTAATGTTGTCGAATAATTGTGCCGTTTTGAGATGCTCGGGTTTTTTTGTGATTTGATACAAATGCGCCATGGATTCATTCATCCCGCCATATTCACCAGCGATGTAGGTGTTCCACATTTTAATCAAAGTTTCCTGAGGCAAATGATTTAATCTGGCAAATACCCAGTCGCTCATATTTGTTGCTATGGCTAATGCTTTTTTATTTCCACTCACTTCATAAACGTCTATCAGGCCTGCCAAAATTTTGTGCAGGGTGTAATAAGGTGCCCATATCTGATTTTTCTGACCACCATATTTTGCACCCCGTTCCAACATAATAAACTGGTCTGGCGGATAAGCGCTGATAAAACCAGTTCCCCAATTCCAATAGTCGTTGCGTATGCTCCCTGTTGCTAAGTCTGAATCAAAATCAGTTTTTCCGGGACCAACTGGTACTTTTGTAGGGTCAGCATTAAAAGCTCCTCCTGTTTTTTGAGGTTTTCCAGATTGTTGAGACAAATCATATAAGGTGTTTACCATATAATCCATTTTATTTGCAAAATTTTTATGTAATTCCGGATCGTATTCCGTTCCGGCATAAGCCTGAGCGATTGCAGAAAGGTAATGACCGGTTGCATGGCCACGTAATTTGGTGTCTTCTGTATCCCAAACGCCGAGCGGTTGAGCTCCATCAGGTTGTGTTTGCCCGAAAGCATGTCTAAACATGTATAAAAATGAATTCGGATCAGTTTTCGCCAGCGTATTGATAAATTTATCTCTGTTTTCTATAAATTTAGTTTCATGACCGTCAGCATCTGTTTTTAACGTAACCTGATTAAGCTTAAAAGCAGTAAGTTTCAGCTTTGGTGGGGATGTTGATGACAATGTTTCGATACTCACCGTAGCTCTTGGTTTGAAACTGGTGCCGGGGATATGACCTGTAACACTATAGGTTCCTGGTTTCAAAACGGAAGAGTTATCAATTGGCGTTGGCCAGATTACCCGCACTTTTGGTCCGATCGCATTGTTTTTGTAAACGGCATCTATGAAAGCAGGTAAACGCGGAAGTGTACCAACAGTGGTCTTTACCGTAATATCTGAAACACTAATCAAGCCAGCATTGTAAAGTTGCGGCTGGCTCATGGCGAAGTGAGGCAGATCATCCTCAGGCTTGGAGGTAGTGCTCACCTGGCCGTTACTGCCCTGATCGGCATTACGGAAAATGCCGTCAACTTGTTTACCACTCAACGCAACTCGATAAATTCTAAAATCATGTAGCCTGGCATTTAGATTAGGGCTTCCTTTAATGAATGATTTGCCAATGTAAAGTTTGTTTTTATCTTTCGACTGGGACGATGCAATGACTTCAGATAGATCGACAATCGAATCAACCGCCTGTCCTGCTGGCTTTCCATTGATATAAGTAATTAATGTTTTGGAGGGAATGTCAATGACAACGGCTAAATGAATCCAGTTGTTCAGTTCAGTTGAAGGGGAGACGGCAGTTATCAGATTTTTCTCAGAAACAATAGCGGTTGTTAAGCCGGCAGTCTGATTCTTTAAGGTAGTGAGGGTATAAAAGTGTTTAGTGCCATTTATGCCAAAGTCAAACACAGGCTGGCCCGCCTGTTTAGAATGAAGAAAAATCCAGCCCGATAGGCTTATGGACTCCAGATCGTTTAAAGCAGCATCCGGTAAGTTAATAAAGGCGTCAGCATCACCAGAAAGTGAAAGTACTTTTCCAAAACGGGCATCATTAACAAAATTTACTCCACCAGGTAGTGATGTCCCATGAAACTTATTTCTCGACCAGTCTTTCAAATTGCCATCAAAGATGTATCTGGCGCTTAATCCTGTTTCCCCGATACCATCTAATATCTGATCTCCGCTTTGCGCATCAGCAGTATTAAAAAATGCGAGGGTTATAAGTGCGAAAGAAGCTATATGATATAGTTTGCTTTTAATTTTTGATGATGCTCCTTTGTTCATTTCTTGATGAATTTAATAGTCTCTGAAGTCGTTTTTAAAATTAGCAACTTGTCAGGTACGCTACCTTAATATGATAGGTTATGATTTAGAAATATAAAATTACAAAGAACACTTATTAGTGCATGTATCTTTTTTAGTTAATAACTGCAAAATATTAACAAGTTCAATCTGCTGGCTGAAGGGTGTTAGGTAAAAAATATAGCATTAATTCTATAGTTATTAATTTAAACACATTTGAAGTAATTTATGATTAGCAAATGGTTGAGCGGCTTTTTGCTCAACCAACCTCAAAGTTTTGATATTTTAGCATGAGCATCTAAGAATCATGAGATCATGTGCATGAATTTATTATTTGCTATTTGGCATGATAAGAGCTGAGAATATGGATCATATCAAAGTTTTGAAGAAAAAAATCAATATTTAGAAACTGAAGTGTCTACCGGTTTTTTTAAAAACATGAAATGAAGGCTTTAAAAATTTCTTTCTGTGTGAGGAATGTTCTGAGAAACAAAACCATCAAAGTTTAAAAATTGCTTTAAATAGCATCAGTTACCGCTAGTTTAAATTGAACATAATTAAGCAGATTAGCTATTTATTTTGCCTAAATCTGTTTCTGATTTCATCCTTCTAATATTATAATATATTTTTGGTTGTATTAGCTTGAACATTGCTTAACCAAAAATAATGATGAATATATACATCGGTGTGCCAAAGGCATATTTACTGACCTGTTTAATTATTATATCGGTTTTTTCTTCCAGGGCTCAATCTCCCTGGACAAGTTTGTCAAAGAAACCATCAACATTAAACTTAGCTGATGGTTTTGTTGAATGTGATGCAGGCGCATTTCATTTAAAATTGGTAAAATCATCCCAAACTGTTGCGGGCTTAATGCCTAAAAATGTAAAGGATTTTGATTTCGTTCCAGGTGATAGTTTAAAAGTAAGAAGTTCTGATGGCCTTTATCATCTTGGAGATATAAACTTACGAATTCGTGATGTTGGTGCCGAATCTTGGAAAAGCTACAGCACCGCAACCAAGCGGATGCCTGTGAATGCCATCACGGTAAAAGGTCAGGTTTTAGCTGCTGCGGATTTATCGCCAACACTGCCCGCAGACATTCCGCTACAAATTATCCGGGGCTGGGAAATGGTTAACGGTAAACTTTCGCTAAAGTTCACGCTCAAAAATAAAACCAATAATAACATTGAGATCGGGGCATTAGGCATTCCCATGATTTTTGATAATATCCTAGAAGGAAGGACGCTGGAGCAAACGCATGTTAAAAATGTATTTTACGACCCATATATCGGGAATGGTGCAGGCTATTTGCAAGTGACACGGCTAAGTGGTAATCCACCATCATTAATTGTTGCGCCACTAGGCAAAACGCCTTTCGAAGCCTATAATCCTCTAAATGATGACAGAACACCGAGAGGAATCGCCTTTGAAGGTTTTTACGAATGGATGGTGCATAGCAAAGCATATGCAGAAAATGAATGGAAAACCGCAGAACAATGGAACAAGCCTACTGCCATAGTCATCAAGGCAGGTGAAACAAAAACCTATTCCCTGCAGTTTCTCCTGTCTGGCAGGGCTGAGGATACAGAAAAAACCTTGATTGAAAATAAAAAGCCAGTTGCAATATCGGTTCCAGGTTATGTCTTGGCCCAAAATGTTGACGCAAAACTATTCATTAATTACCCCAGGAAAATTAAGTCCATTACCTCTTTTCCAGAAGGTGCTTTAACTTTTAAGGTTTTGCCACCGACTAAGGCAGGCTGGAAAAATTATGAAATAAAAGGTAAAATATGGGGTAGAGCAAAATTAACCGTGACTTATCAGGACGGCCTGGAACAAACCATTCATTACAAAATTATTGCACCAGAAAGTGAAGTAATTGCCAGTTACGGGAATTTTTTGACCACTAAGCAGTGGTTTAACCAGCCGGATAATATTTTTAAACGTTCTCCATCGGTGATTACTTATGATTATGAAAAGCAAAAACAGGTGTTGCAGGATAATCGGGCGTGGATTGCCGGACTGAGTGATGAGGGTGGGGCCGGTTCATGGCTAGGTGCCATCATGAAGCAGTTGGTACAGCCAGACAAGACGGAAATCGATAAGCTGCAAAAATTTGTGGATACCGTAATGTTTGGAGAAATACAATTAAAAGATGGACCTAAAAAATATGGCGTTAAGAAAAGTCTTTTCTATTATGCACCAGATTCCTTGCCGATAAACACTTACGTTACCGATATCAACTTTAAAACCTGGTCGGCGTGGCCTAAAAAAGAAGCTGATAATTTAGGTAGATCATATAACTATCCGCACGTTGCAGCAGCACACTGGATGTTGTATCGCCTGTCACGGAACTATAAAGGATTGGTTAACGAATCCACTTGGAAACAACATTTGATTGACGCGGCACAAACGGGCATGGCGATGGTGAATATAGCGCCTTACTATGTGCAATTCGGGCAGATGGAAGGAACGGTTTTCTATCTGATCTTAACAGATTTAAAAAATGAAGGTTTATCTCTGGAAGCAATGGAACTGGAGGAGGCTATGAAAAAGCGTGCTAATCACTGGCGTTCTTTGCAATATCCCTTTGGTAGCGAAATGCCTTGGGATTCTACCGGCCAGGAAGAAGTTTATGTATGGTCCAACTATTTTGGCTTTGATGATAAAGCAAAAGTCACGCTGGATGCGATTTTAGCCTATATGCCTGTATTGCCTCATTGGGCTTACAACGGTAATGCCCGCCGCTACTGGGATTTTCTTTACGGAGGTAAATTGCAACGTGTTGAACGGATGATCCATCATTACGGATCAGCATTGAATGCAATTCCGGTGTTGATGGATTATAGAAAAAACCCGGACAATTTTTACTTGCTTCGTACTGGATACGGCGGTTTAATGGGATCGATTTCTAATATTACCAAAGACGGATTTGCGCCTGCTGCCTTTCATGCTTATCCATCAACATTAAAAAATGATGGCATTACAGGCGATTATGGATCTGGATTTTTTGGGTACGCAGTCAATACCTCATCCTATATATTAAAGCATAAAGAATTTGGCTGGCTGGCATTCGGCGGAAATTTACAAACCAAAGGTGATGTTGTTCATGTAGCTTTGACAACGGCTGCTCAATCGTCTGTTTACCTCGCACCGATAGGCTTGTGGGTAACCCTGGATGCAGGTAAAATTGAATCGGTAGACTACATTATTTCAACAGGAGCAGTATCCTTAAAACTCCAGAAAGCCGATGCTTTTACACCTGATGCGGTAATCAGAATTACTCAACCCGCCAAACTTTCAGGAGTGGGTAATTACCAGATTAAAGCACAAGGCCTGCAAAAACGAGGAGCTACGGTAATTAAGCTCTCTCAGAATTCTGCCACTGAAGTGATCATCAGTAGATAAATATCATTTGTTTCTTTTGAAAGCCTCACCAGTTGCGGTGCTTTCTTAATTCGATCTTCATAGATTTTGAACCTACGATGATTATAATTCGAATTCGTAATCTCTCATAAAATTGAAAATCTATTTTAGTTGTAAAAAGCATTTATATTAACTTAGTATTAGTCTAACTTTAACTATTTTACGTGCCGTTTTTAACTTCCTTATCTGCCACTGGCTTTAATGATCATCCATACCTGCAGGGAATTCCTAGTTTTCATAACGGTATTCAGTTAAACCTCCAAAGGAATGTAACCTTTTTTGTGGGTGAAAATGGCTCGGGTAAATCTACTTTACTGGAAGCTATTGCAGAGCACTGTGAATTTAGCCTAAGAGGAGGGAATCGGAACCATAATCATAATACCGGGCATCGATTTGGGGGATACGAATCGGCAATGGCTCCATACCTCAAGTTGTCCTGGAATCCGAGGAGGATTTCGGAAGGCTTTTTTATGAGGGCTGAAAGCTTCTTCAACTTTGCAAGCTATATCGATGAACTGGCCAAGGATGATAGGAGGATATTAAATGCATATGGCGGTAAATCTTTACATGCACAATCTCATGGTGAATCGTTTTTATCATTGTTTAGCAATCAGTTTGAATCCGGCATCTATATCCTTGATGAGCCTGAGGCAGCACTGTCTCCTGCCAGAATTCTTGCTTTTATGGCGGTAATTAATGAGCTGGAAAGTAGTGGACGTGCGCAATTTTTAATTGCCACACACTCGCCAATTCTAATTTGCTATCCAGGTGCTGCTATTTTTCAGTTTGATGAAAATGGTATTTCAGAAACCGATTATGAAAGTACAGAACACTTCGTCTTAACAAAATCTTTTCTGGACAACCCTAATTTGTTTCTGAGACATTTGATTAAAAAAATATGATGCTTTAACTGGTCTTCCTGTGGCTTTGTGGCGAAACCAGTCCAACTACAATGCGTAATAACTTTATTGAAAGCAAGTTTGATGGTGTATGTGCGAATCTCACTCCAGATCAGGGATTTACTGATCTAATAAATATCATCTATGATCTAAATACTGCATTCGCTGCGGTTATTACTCCGCCTCACAATGTTGCCGCAACTGCTTTGGTCCTTGTGGCCAGATATAGGAGGTCGTTTGCTTTTTCCAACCAATACTTTTATAAAACCTGTCAGCGCCGGGAGCTGCGGTAAGGTTCACAAAATGATAATCCAATAATTGATCATTGAGCGCCTTTACAAGGTACTTGCCAAGACCCTTCCCTTGGTAATCCGGGTCAACCACGATATCCGCTAACATCGCATAGTATCTGCCATCACCAACCACGCGGCCAAAAGCGATAATATTGTCATGATCATAAATGAATATTGTATTGGTGCTATTTCTGAATGCGCCTTCAATTTCGTCAGCTTTCCTGTGCTTCCATGCTACGGCTTTGAATAAATTTAACACGCTTTGCCAATCAACTTCATTGAGATCAATGTTTAATTTATACTGGTAAGCTGTATTCGGAGTGATAGTTGCCATGGATATTAATAAATTCAAAGCAAATAACTATCTTTCCATGGGTAAAGTTTTAAGGATTTATACTGGATTTTATTCATTCCCGAAGATGTATAAGAAATTTTAGTCCCACAGGTATTATTATTCCTAACCTTGATAATAAAGGAAAATTTTAAGCAAATATCTAAGATAACCTCGCACCGTTCATGACGTTTTACCGAATACAACATAGCCTAGATAATAAAATTGTTGGAAAATTTTGCCAAATTATAGATTCTATACCGCCGGATGGATGGGATAGTAAACCCAACTTTGTACAGAATATTTCTTTTAGTAAGTTCAATGGAGGAGTGCTGACCGCTATTGGTATCTTACACAAGAAAGCTAAATTAACAGATTTGTTGAGCACTGTGCCGGTAGGGTTTACACCGAAATTATTGGTTTCCAGCGCACTAAAGGATTTAGTTTATAATCTTGCCCCTTCACTCTTTCAATTCTTTTCATGTGATATTGGGAAACAAGGTATAAATTTCGAATACTGGTTAGCTAGTCCGTTGGAGACAGGATGGGATTTCGTTGACTTCAATCGTTCAGAAACACTAATACGGAAAAGCAAACCGGAAGGCGGTACCATTCAGAGTATTGTTCCTATTAATAGCTTAAAAGAATTTAATGATTTGATAGCGCTTACAGAGCCTAATGAAAGGTGGAATATCACAGTTGAAAAGGTAAATGTTTTGCCGCAAACGAATGTAGATCTATTTGTTTTAGATAGGGTAGATGGCGGTGTTGGGTATTTCGTTTCCGAGAGATTCAAACAGGCAGTAGAAGTGCTTGCACTTACCGGAATTGAGTTTAAGCCTAGCCATTTAAATCTTGTCGAATGGCTCCATGGCGGCATAAGAGAAGGGTTATACGGAAAAGCATAATTATTCCGTTGGTTGGCTCATCAGTCATTCCGGTATAGCCGTTACGCCTTAGGTGGGAATTGGTTTTTGGGGACTGGCTATGGTAATGATTTTCTGGAGGGCCTGGCTGGATAGGGTTTAAGAGAGCGTATCAATCCAATTCTGATACAAATTTAAGGTTCAGCTGCGGCACGCAAAGGAATTTCCGGCATAAACCCACCTGTGGCCTTTTCAACGCTGTTCCATTTATTCCGTTCCTCCTTTTGCTTTGGCGCAGGAGACTGAACCTTTAAATGCACCATAATTAAATCTTAAATATTATGGAAAAGCAGGTTTTTAAAGTTTCAGAGATTGAAATCAGTTATCGTCCGGCATTTAAGCTGTCAGAAAGACCAAAGGTCACTTCGTCGAACATCGCCTATGGCATATTGGATCAAAGTTGGGATCATAATAAAATGGAGCTGCTGGAAGAGTTTAAGGTACTGCTTTTGAACAGGCAGAACCGGGTCTTGGGTTTGCTGAATGTGGCGCAAGGTGGATTTTCTGAGGTAATGATTGATCCGAAGGTGGTTTTCTCCGCGGCGTTGAAGGCCTGTGCGAGTGGCATTATTTTGAGCCACAATCATCCAAGCTCGGAGCTCAGTCCGAGTGAAGCGGATATCAGGTTAACCAGGAAAATGCTGGAGGGCGGAAAGCTGCTGGGGATTGAGGTACTTGATCATATTATTGTTTCCGCATATGGTTATTATAGTTTCGGGGATGAGGGGATGATGTAACTTTTCAGCCTAGCGAAACTGACAAAAATCTGAAGCGGCATTGAATCAATTCAGCTCTGTGCTGGCTTTAATTCTACTTAGTGTTTCCTGGCGCATTCCCAGATAGCTCGCCAGGTATTTACCAGGTATTCTTTTTGGATTGCTGAATAGTGAACAGAATATTTCATATCTCGAGGAAGCATCAGGTATCCTGGAAAGGGCTGCCTGCTCATTGAGCTGGTATATTTTCCTGGTCATGAGCGTTTTCAATATGAAACCAGATTCCGGGCAATGACGCAATAGTTTGTTGATCAATGCGTGTGGCATCACGATCAATCTGCTATCTTCCAATGCTTTCAGCCGAAGTTCTCGCCCTTCAAGGTATTGGTATTTAAACAGGTCAGAGTCCAGCAGGTTATCTTCACTCAGAAAATCCAGGGTAATATCTTTTCCCTGGTGCTCGATATATTTACGGATGAGTCCTGAAGACAAAAAGAATGTGCTATCCGTATCCTGCAATATTTGAGTAAGATCCTGATGACGGCTCACCTCTAGGATATAGGCATCTGATCGGATCAGTTTGATAAACTTAGGAGAAAGGGTATGATTTGCCTTGCAATAGCTGATAAAGGGTGTGACCATGTTTTTCTTATTGGGTAGGGCAAGGATAATGTTTTCTGTATTAAATTCAAAAAATAATCTGGATTGGTTCAAGATGTTAAAATCAAGTCTTATCCATAATGTTTCGGCCTCATTTCATTTAAAACGGTATTTCGTCAATTATGAAAGGACTTTATTAGGGGACGGTCTGGCTAATTTCGGTTGTTGAAAATGAGAGGAGATTTTTAACAGCGCTATGGATTATGTATTCTGATCGCTACTTTCTGGTATCCTCCCTGGCGGCACTTCTGATCCTGCTCAGGGTTTCCAGTCTCATGGCTAAAAAAGAAGCAATGTATTTAAGGGGTACCCGCTCCAGCAGATGATGGTAGCTTACTAGGAACCTTTGATAGCGTTTCGCAGCTGTTGGAAGCCTGGCAATAAAGGCACGTTCTGAGGCACCCTGATAATAGATCTCGGTCATTTTTCTACCGACATAATTGGCAATTGAAAAATGATCGTATAAATATCTCGACATGGAATGAGGAACGGCAATAGCCAAAACAGGTTCAATGCTTTCGATGTATTCATCAGAATCTACTTCTTTCCAGAGGTTCCGGATGCTTCCTGCGAGTTCAGCTTCTGCGGCGATCCAGGTCGTGATCTTTTGGTTTCCTGCTTTGATATATCCATGCACAGCGCCTTTGATGATTAAAAATATATAACGGTTGCGTTTGAGTGGGGAGGCGAGGTGTTTGCCTTTTGCAAAAGCAACGGGGAATGTTTGTTCGTTGATGATTTGCTCGATTTCCGGGCTGAGCGTATGAAAGGATTTAAAGACTGCGATCAGCGGCGATATGCCGCCGAAATTATCCCATTTATGATCCCCGAATTCATTTTTTAAGTTCATTTATGCAAAAATATAAAACTGCATATTTTGTGCAATAAGATACCTGCATATACAACTTAAGGTTGTTCAATGCAGCACAACTAACTTTAACGGGTAAGAAAGATGTCTACTTTTCGATCAGGACTTTGATTATATTTTATTTAAAAAAAAATTACGTTAACACATTCTACTTAGAAAGATTTAGCATAGGAAATTGCTTGGGTGAGGATATTGCGATCCAAAGAAACAAAATAATGCATTCGTAGCATAGAACTATCGGCAGTTAATCTACCCACACATTTTATGTTGTTTCAACTGTAGAAAATGATTTCAAAATCCTAAACCATGGAATCTACGTAATTACACTACGTCCCGGTCTTTAAGTTCATGAAAGCTAGAATAGAGATATATGAGAAAGGGAATAGTTTTGTCTTATAACAAAGATGTTAAATACGGGTTCATCAGAGATCTGAATGGTCAAAAAATTCGATTTTACAATGACGATGATCTGGTAATTTTAAATGTAGGAGACTTGGTTCAGTTTGCGATTGGGGTGATAAAAAATAGGCCTTGTGCAGTGAATATCATCATGTTATGCCGTAATCAAAGCAAAGTTGATAAACACAATTAATCATTCTCCAAAATACCATTGGACCGCCCCAGTGCTAGCTAAAATAAGAACTATAACAACCATACCTCTTCATGTAGCTTCCTGCCATTCCTCTGGTGTATCGTAATGCCTTATGATTTTGCCAACACCGGAATGTGCCATCAATACACAGGATGTCAGAAAAAACCAGAGGGTAGATATCATAACTACAATATAGGAAGAATTTAGTTCAAAAGTTTTAGCTCCCAGTTGTTCAGGATAGTGTTTTTTTTTGGCTACAAACCTGTTATATTCATTTTTACTAATAACTGTAAAACTGCATATTTAAGTGCAATACCGGATTTAAGTATACAACTTTTGGTTGTTCAATGTTGAATAATACCTTATTGAAGAACGGTCTTTGTTAAAATCTAACCTAAATAATTGAAAGCAGAAGTTTAGTATTTAGCCAAGTGGATTAATAAAATAAATCTTCCAATCCCAGTTTTTTAATCCGCATACTGATTGCGGAGCGGGAGCGGCCAAAATGCAGCGCAAGGTCACCCGGGCTGTACCCATCGGCAAACATGATGGTGAGTTCATTATCCAGTTCCACAGTCCAGGATTGATTGGCGGAGTGTCCCTGTTTTTCAGGGTTTGCTGATTTGGTATTGACCGTCTTTTTTTGATCGCTCCGGGATGCCGCCGGGTTATTTTTTGATTCCTTTGGGGCTGCGATGAGGTATATTTGTGGGGAGGCGGGAAAATGTTTTGGAACCAAAGCCTCCGGGATATAAAGACCGGTTTTGGCCCTGGTGATGGCAACGTACAATAAATTAATTTCCTCGTTCATCCGGTTAAAATGTTCAGGGAGGGCATTTTTGTCTTCCCTTAGCCTCCTTACTTTTTCTTCGGTTACAAAGTCATCGGCGAGGAGCACCGCATCATATTCCATTCCTTTACAGCGGTGCACGGTGGAAAAGACGATTTCAGCCTTTGATTTATCTTTGTTTTCGACATGCTTTCCCTTTATGGCTTTGATCATCCCCGGTATGGCATTACCGTATTTTTCCACCAGTTCAATCATCATCGATAATTGCTTATCTCCTGTCTGCTCGACATAGTCTTTCAGTGCTGCGATATCACGCATGGCACTGATCAGCGGGTCTTTGATCTGATTGTGGTTTCCATTGTGCAAACTCAGGATATCATATAGTGATGCGCCTTCGTCTGCATAGGTGTAGGAGTTGATGTTGCCTTCAAAGTAGATATGCCTGATGTTTTTCCGTTCGGTCACATATTCGATGGCTTTGATGAGCAGTCCAAGATTTGTGCGTGCAATGACGGCATTGCTTTTAATTTTTGTTCCGCCGCCTTTTCCCAGGATGGTCATTGGGCGATGGGGCTCCAGGAGATTTTTCAATCGCAAAGTTTCCATGGCAAGGTTCGCAATGTCCTGTCCAAAACGGAAACTGGTGGAGAGGTGGTAAGTTTTAAAATGAGCTTTCTCTAGGGAGCTGACGGCATAACGCCAGCTGTATATTTGCTGGTGGGTATCGCCTACAACAACTTTAGTAGCATTTTGCTTTAAAAAGATATCCAGCATGGCAGGGGAGGCATCCTGTGCCTCGTCAAACAGGATGTAGTCAAAACCAAGCTGGGGATGCTGAAGCTGGAATTTTTTAAGGTAAAAGTCGTGTGTGATTTCGATTTCACCGCGGTCCATTTTGGCTAGAAAAGTACGTGCCTGTGAAACCATGTATTCATAGGATTCGGCGATAAGTGTTTTAGCCGCTTCATCCGCGATAAGGTCTAGGTAGTTTAAGTCCTGGACTTTCGGCTTGTCGCTGTTACAGAAATAAGAGATGAGTTTAAGGATGTGGTTGGCGATTACATATTCGCTATGCTTTTCACCTGTACTTTTTAATTTAAGGATGCCGACAATTTCGTTTGTGCTATAATCCTGGTTTCTAACCTGGTATTTACTGCGCATGACAATGTTGCGAAAGGCGAGGGAATGTGCGGTTTCCACCTCAACGTTCTGTAAACCTTTTGCAGCGAATTTTCCGGCGGCTTCTACTTTTACGGCTTTGTTGAAGGCAAGGTATAAGATCCGGGAATTGGACGGTCTTGTCCTGGCATACTCAATGATGGTGGTTGTTTTTCCTGATCCTGCAACTGCGTTTATTTTAATGTGACCAGTTGAATTTATGATATCTTTCTGCTGCCTGGTCCATTCCATCTTCAAAGGGTGTATTCTGTTTGGGTTTTGTAATGCTGCAAGAATACGGATTTTGGCGTATTGGTGCGGTCTTTATTTTTCAACCGGTGGCCTGAGTTGTTGATACGGGAAACCGTAATTTTGATAGTGGGTAATTCCTGAACTTAGTGGCTTAAGGAATTTAAGCCATGGGATTATTTTTTCGCAAATCGGTTAGCTTCGGTGGATTGAGGATTAATTTCTCTAATAGCGAGGTAAGTTATTCCGCAGGAGTAAGGGGCGCCAGGATCAGTAAGGGTCGGAAGGGGACTTATGTAACCATGGGTGCACACGGAATTTATTACAGGCAGCGTATCGGGAAACCAGTCAACCGGAATCCGCTAACTGTTCCGGTCAGCCAGCCGGATATGCACACGATTACTTCCGGGGATATAGATCAGCTGACGGATGTAGACTCGAGGGTATTTATTGATGAGCTAAGTGAGAAGGCGGCAAAACTTTCATTGACTACCTGGCTGGGCATATGGCCGATGATTATTTTTGTGATCGTGCTGTTGGTATATTCGATAGATAGTAAAGAGGTGATAGTGAATGCTGGTGGTTTGAGGAAGGTTGCAGTGATCCATTCGGAGGTCGGCCTGAACATCAGGTCGCTGCCGGATGCGGGTTCTACTGTGCTAAAAACAGCCAGTGATGCGGAGCAGTTTACACTGCTTGATGAATCAGATAAAAAGTGGCTTAAGATTGGTTTTAATGATTCGGTTGGTTATGTATCCAAAAAACTGGCCAGGGTTGATTCCGTTGAGGATCCGAGGGAGGTTCGTGATCAGCTGTACCTGACCAATCCTTATTATTTCTGGATGCTGGGGTCGGGCTTACTGGGCTTTGCAGGACTGATCTATTCTCTTATCAAACTGGATAGAAAAAGGTTGTCTATGGAACTTTATTATGAGATGGACAATGAGATGGCCAAAGTTTATGATTCTTTCTCAACTCAGTTTGCTGCTTTCAATGCTTCAAAAAGAAAGTGGCAGTATTTGCATGCGCAGCGAAACCATGACTGGAAACGGAATGCGGGTGCTGGAAAGCTGATTAACAGGGTGGGTATTGATGGGGTGGACATGCATCAGGTTCCGGTTAAGTTTTTTAAAACGAATGTTCAGATCCCGCACATTAAGCTTCGCAACACAGATTTGTTCTTTCTGCCGGAAAGGTTATTGGTTCGGAGGGCAAATAAATTTGCGGCGGTGTTTTATAAGAATCTGGTTATTGATCACAGCACGACGCGTTTCATTGAGGATGAGGCGGTGGCATCTGATGCCAGGATTGTGGATTATACCTGGAAGTATGTGAACAAGAGTGGTGGTCCGGACAGGCGTTTCAGTAACAACCATCAAATTCCGATTTGTTTATATTCTGAGTATACCTTGCGTTCAGTGACGGGGGTGAATGAAGTGATTTGTACTTCTAAGATTGGTGCGTTTGATGGGTTTGGGAGTTATCTGAAACAGATCGGGAGGTTTCAGTCGGCGATAAGGATAAGTGGGTGATTATAGCAGTCAAGAACATCCCTCTCTTTAAAGTCTACCCTTGATGATCACGATAAGGCTTTGTCTCTACTTATCGTAAAGATATTTGCATTCTCATTTGATAACACATGGATTACATCAAGCCCAATTCCTGAACTTCCGCCGACAACAAAAATATTTTTATTTTTAAATCTCATGGTAGTAGGTTTTCATTAAAAGTATATATATAAATCAAATTGCGCTATAATAGTTTATAAACGTATAAAAAAAAGTCTGTAATAATGGAGTTAAGCGTGATATTTGGAAATCTAAGTTCAAAGTTTAATCCAGTTTCGCCACACATGACTATTTAATTAAAACATATACCATCTTATATCATCTCATCAGAATATTTTAATTTCTAAAAAGTTAATTATACATTACGGTCTAATCGAATAGTTATTAATGAACCCTCTCTCAAAACACATACAATATTTTAAAAATGCAGTTTTCCAAGGTGGAAAAATTAACAATAAATTAGGTTCACTGCATATTTTGAAGGATAGTCATCCGATCGCCGAAATTAAAAAGATAATACCACACATAGTAAATCACCCTGTTGCAAAGCGCTATATATATGGAATCCCATTTCCAAAGTCTTATAAAGAACTTCGAAGCGGAAATTACACTTATCGCTCTGATTTTGAAAAAGAGCTGGACTGGCTGATGTTAAGCTTAACCAAGTTTAGTTTAGAAATTAATAGCTTTCTAGAAGAGAAACTAAACTTTGAACAATTGTTATTGACTGGCCAATACCAGATGGCTAAAGATAAAATTGCCGAAATTAACAACGCACTTTCCTTTTCTTTGTGGAGTATTGAAAATAGTTTATTGGTCGAAGAGCTATCAGGTGGATTGGAAAAAAATAAAGAATTGCTAAGTATTTTAAATAAGGAGCAATTGGAAATATTATCATCACTTTTTGCTGATTTTTATAGCAATAAGGCTGAAAGGAAGCTTTCCTCTGCACGATATAATTCTCTCTTGGCAGAATTTGTCCGTAATTTAGATAAGGGATTCCAAGAGTTTTGGTCAATCAAACTGAATTTCTATAATACCTCCCATTTTTCTGAATTTTCCGACATTCTTATCTATGATAATAAATCCTCAATTATCGATAGATATTTAACCTTTGTTAGGCTTTGCCAGTGGATTACTTTAAATGGTGATGATAATCAGAAAAAAATTATATTTGAAAGGATTCAAGTCCTTTACAAAAAAATCCAAGACCCGCTTTTAGCAAAAATGCTTCTATTTCAGGATATTGACGTTGAAGTGCTGGAAAACCCACTTGATCGAGAACTTATTGCTCTTTTGGATCTATACACCACTGGAAATTATGAAAAAGCTTTACTCGTAGCAAAGACTTTGATTTATAAATGTCCGCAGGAATTGAGTCTATATGAGTTATACATAAAGTGCCATTTTCAGCTTGGCTTAGATTTTTCGCCAATTAATAACAATAAAGCTGTAATGAATGAAATAGTCGAAGACCTATTTAATATTTATCAAAAAAATGCTAGTACTACAATGTCAGTCTCCAAGTTGGTCAAAACAACAAACATGCTTGACTCATTTTCATTAGCGCCGCAGCTATTTTCTTTTGTTCAGGGATTATCGCCCGATAAGATTAACAATCAAATTCAACCTCCCAATTATATTAATTCTATGGTTATAAATCCATGGTTTTTTAAACAGTATTCCGACCCTATTAAACAGGAGTCATATATAACCAATCTTCTTGGTAAGTATTCAGATTCCGTTACATTGAGATTCTTAAAAAGCTATTTGGAGGATATTAATGGACATGCTTCTTTAATAGAGGATATTTCAATTCCTTATGATAGAATACAATTTTACAGGGGAAGTTCTTATCAGGCGAAGGGAAATTTTGATAAAGCCATAGTTATTTATGAGGAACTAGCTAGCAATACATCCAACCCATTATTTTTGGAAGAGGTAACGCTCAACTTGTTCCATTGTTATAGAGTCACGAAAGATTATGACAAGTGTATCATATTGTATGTTGAGAATTACATTAAAAACAATAATAATATTCTGCGGTATGAACTTGGCGTAATAACAAAAGAAATAGAAAGAGCCAAATTTAAAAATGTGTCATCGACAATATATTTGCCTATTTTCTTTTTCATTACTAAGCAAGATAACCACTCAACGAATGTGGCATTGAGGGTTTTTCTAAGAAGTATGGGTATTAAAAGACCACCAGAGCTCATAGAATTTGGCGAAATGTTCGAGCCCAGTTTGTTGATTGAGCTATTGTTTAATGTATGTATTCCAGAAATTCTCAAATATTCAACCTATTTTGCTGGAACTAAGGATATATTAAACGAAAGATTGGAAATCTTTCAGATGCTAGCTCAAATTAACGCCAAGGATACAAAGCTGTATAAGCAGGAAATAAGGAGATTGAGTCAAAATCTGGCAATAATGGAAGGTGTCAGACAGGTTGATGAAAGCAAGATTTATGTTGACGAGAAAGGACTTATTAATAATGAATTTTCGGAAATACAGAACAATTTCAATAGGTACATTGAGATAACAAATTTGATTAGGGAAAAACCATTTTATTTTGTAGATATTCTCTCAAATAGGAAAATTCTATTGCAAGCATTGGATTTAAATTTAAGCGCTGAAGACATTGAAAAGGTTCGAATGTCAAAAAATATAAAGTTTTCATTGTTTAAAGAGCTTTTTTATGAAATATTAGATAAATTTTTGTTCAGCAACCAATATGGTTTAGATTCATACTTAAGTACAAGGATTAGGCATGGAACACTTCTTGGCCAGTTGAGAAGTGAATTTCAGAAACAATATCTTATCACTCAGAAAGATAAAACTACAGACGAATATTACAGAAACAGTTATTGGGAGGGGCGGCTGGATTTGGGGCCGGAAAGTCTTGAACGTATACAAAAGCTACTTGCTGATTTTTCAGCCAAAATAGATCATCTCGCAAATGAACTGAAAGAAAGTCACATCCAGATTAAAACCGAGCTAAAGCCTAGCAATGGACTTTTCGATTACCTTTTCACCGATCAGGAACTTGGATATTTTTTCGAAAACTTTTTTATCCGGATCAATGAGTATCATGAATTTGTTGCTTGGGTGTTAGCACTAATTTGGGAAAGAACGAAAACAAATCTCGAAATCATACAAAATATTATTAGTAGAAAAATTAAAAATGAAATAATTGAAAACCTTATCCAACTAGAGAAAGAATTAAAGGAATCAGTAATAGATGTAAGCAGTATTCAGGAACTGACAAATAATATTGCAAACTGTAGAACCAACATAATTAGTGAAATTGATAAAATTGCTGACTGGTTCAAGAAAAGGGAAAATATTACCTCTGATTTCTCTATTGACAAGGTGGTAGATACAAGTATTGAAATCACCAAGAAAATTTCTCAAATAAGCAGTATTAACGTACAAGCAAAATACGCCAGTGAGAGACTGTTAAAAGGGGAGTTTTTCATCCACTTTTTTGACATCATTAGAATTTTTCTCGAAAATGCAGTAAGTTATTCCAGATTAGAACCTTCTGAATTAAGGCTTGAGATTGAAGCTTTTGAGAGAGATTGCAAATTGATTATCGAAATATCAAATAATCTAGCAGATGATTATGATCTTAAGACGCTTGAAGATTTTTTCTCTCAAAGGCGAGCAGAACTTAAATTAAACGTTTGGGATATGGGGCTGCTTAAAACGGAAATTGGTGGAACAGGATTCTATAAGGCTAAGAAAATTTTAAGTACAAATCTTTTAAGTGAAACCAACCACTTTACTTTTAGTGTTGAACATGACCAAAAAGTTAAAATTATCATTGAAATTGATTTAGAAAAAGTTAGCGTATGAAAAAAATTTTATTTGTAGAAGATGATGATAATAAGATTAAGGAAATCTTGGGATATCTTAGGACTGGAGATGTAAAATTACCTAAACACGTAATTGAAGTGAAAAAATCATATCAAACTGGACTAAACGCAATTTTGGAAAATCAATATGATCTTATACTACTTGATATGAGCATGTATACATTTGATAAAACAGCTAATGAAACTGGTGGTGAATTTATGCAGTTTGCGGGTGAAGATATTTTGAAGGAAATGATTTGGAATGATATTATAACCAAAACAATTATTGTAACTCAATATGACATAATTGGGGAAAGAACATTGACCGAATTAAAGGAATCATGGCAGCAGGAGTATGCTGAAGTATATTTGGGAACTGTCTTTTATAGTGTTGATGAAACAAATTGGGAAATAGATTTAACTAACCTTTTAAAAAATGCACTTTAGTATATGATTTCAATACTTATTGTTGATGATTCGCCTCTAAAAATAAGATACATAAAGGATGTACTTATCAAAATACCCTCTATTTCTGAAGAGGAAATAACGGTTGTAAATGATAGAAATTCCGCTAAACAAGCGCTTTTGGAATTTCAGTTTGATTTGATGGTGCTGGATATTAACCTACCAGAAAGATTTGGCGACCAACCCAATGAACAGGGAGGGGTAGATTTTTTAAAGGAGATAAATATGGACGAGGAGTTTTTAGTGCCATTTCATATCATTGGATTAACTGAATATCCTGATCTACTTCATGAACACGGTGCTGCATTTTCAAATTATCTCTGGCATTTGGTAGTTTATAACGAAAGTTATTCTGAATGGAAAGACCAGTTAACAAATTTCACTAAGTATCTTGTTAAGTCCCAGGCCGAATTAAAAGCGCCATCCAATAACCCATATGATTATGATTTAGCAGTGGTTACAGTGCTAAGTTTAGAACTTAAGTATGTAAGAGAACTACCTTGGAATTGGACTGAAGAAAAGTTTAAGAATGATGATAACTTTTATTACACTGGTTATTTTTTTAAAGGAAAGAGGAAGATAAAAGTTGTGGCAACATCTACAAACAACAGCATGGGAATGTGCGCTGCGGCTGCAATAAGCATGAAAGTAATTAACAGATATAGGCCTAAATATATTAGTATGGTTGGTATTTGTGCCGGAATTGAGGGTAAGGTGAATATCGGAGACCCAATTATTGCCGATAGGGTTTGGGATTATGGAAGTGGAAAACACGTTATTGAAAAAAATGATTCTAACGGGACGCAGGTATTTAAGCCATACATAAACCAGCTTCCGCTTGAAACTTCTTTAATGACCGCATTTACTAAGGTTATCGAAGATGATTTATTCGTAGCTGAAATTCAGAAAAAATCACAAAAGAAAAATTACCCTATGCTAAATGCAAAAATGGGACCATTTGCATCTGGTTCTGCAGTGATTGCGAATGAATCTATAGTAGAGTCAATAAAATCACAACATGGTCAACTTGTTGGTTTTGATATGGAATCTTATTCGATCTTTTATTCAGCAACGCATAGTATAAAGCCTAAGCCTATCCCATTTATGATTAAATCAATATCTGATTTCGGCGATTCGAATAAAAATAATCCCCATAAGGATGAGCATCAGGCTTATGCGGCGTTTACTAGTGCTAATTTTTTCTGCGAGTTTGCATCAAATTATATAGATTTTGACAACTAATTATGACTCAACAACATTTACCAATTGGGCTGTTTTACATAAGTTAAATATATTTGGCAACTAAATATTTTATATGAGTAATGAATACCCTAGTCCAAGAGTTTTTATTTCTTACGCCTGGGGAAATGACGCGATAAAGCAATGGGTGTTAGATTTTAGCACACATTTACGAAATACTGGAATTGATGTAACGCTTGATCAATGGTCGTTAATACCTGGCGATAGAACGGCTCTTTTTATGGAGGGAGCTGTCAGAGAAAATAATTTTGTCCTAATCATTGGTTCAGAAAAATACAAGGAAAAATCGGAATCCCGGATTGGTGGAGTTGGATACGAAGGTGATATCATGACTGCAGAAGTTCTGGAAAATGCCGATCAACGAAAATTTATTCCTTTAATACGTTCTGGAGATAGTAAAACAGCCATCCCTTCATGGCTTTCAGGAAAATATTATCTTGATTTTTCAGATGATTCTAAATACGAAGATAACTTCGATGAGCTTGTGCAAACCCTTTTAGGCATTCGAAATGTAGCACCACCATTGGGAAAAATCCCAGAGAAATACAGGATTGCAATGGAGAAAATGGATGCTATGAATGAACAGTCTACAGAAGAAAACATCACACTTCCCGTCGAAACAGTGCCATTAAGTATCAAGCCGGATTTAAATTACTATGGTCCGATACCAAAAATTGAAGCAGAACTTATCTGGCACAGGGGAGGCAGGGCACCGAAAGGTTATAGTGATAAAAATCCTACAAAGGTTGATGAAACAGGAAGACTGGTTGCCAGCATTGGAGCAGGTAGCAAACCGATCATTCACTGGCAATTGGATTGGCATTTTGACTTTGTAGTGCATAACAGTTCTAGTTTTCCCGCGGTCAATATCCTTATCAAATCTGTTGGTGTTGCGCATTTCCGATATTTGGAAAAATTACCCGAAGTGAATAATATTCAGCCTTTTCAAAATATTGCCCTCAAGGCGGATTATTTGCAAATGATAGAAAGTAACCATCAGGTAGCTGATGAAATTATGAAATTTAAAATTCCTCAAAAACTTGAAGGACTGGTATTAGAGATAAGTTATCAAAATGAGCAGCGTGAAGAATTTACAACGTTGGTAAAAGTTCAGAATAATAAATTGGTTAATTTAATTCAATAATAGACTTACAAAAATAATGCATTGCATCAATCGATGAATACAACCGACTCAAGACCGCTCCCATATTGGCTTTCATTGTTAGAACATTGGGTAATTAAGGAAAATAATTCAGGACTTACCATACCTTTTATAATAGGTGCAAACATGAATTTATTACTGGAGGAAAGCCAGATGAAAATGCTGCTGAAATGCTTTTTGAAGAAATTATGTCTTATAACAACTTTTCTTTAATTACGGGACTTGCTTATTGAAATACATTGTAAGCTTATATCTTGACTTTGGTTAATCAATCAGAAATTGAGGGCCACTTCTTTGCAGGTATAGATGGGAAGCCTTGCCTGGCCCTTCTCGATCAGGTTTTTGGTAATCAGGTGTCCTTTAACTGGATTACTTCGTTTATCAAAAATGAATATTCAGAAACAATCCTCAATGGATATTATTCGCGGTCTAAATCGAGCTTTGGAGGGTGGTAAACCTTTAATAATCAGCCAGATAAAAAAATCTTGGATGACAAATTTAAATGGCTAATACAATTAACTCGATACGAGAAAGCTCCAATAAAGAAATCACAATCTTCGAAAGACATTCATAAAAACATAGCTGAACTTAATAAACAGGTTAAGAACTTAGTTAAATATTTTGATGGCGGTGGCTCATTGGATATACCATCGCGTCCTGTTGAAAATTCCACTGCAATGTCATTAGGTTATTGGTTATCAAAAGGGTAACTAACCACCAAGGATTGCCGCCTTGTGTACCAGTGAAAATTTTTTATTTTTGCGGATAATTTTACCTAAAGTTATGATTACTACGCTCATCATTGCATTAATCGCTTTTGTCAATTCTGTCGCTGCTTATCATTTATCGGAAGTCTCATACAAAAAGATTAGCTATTATTCAGCCTTCTTTTTATTATTCATCGCCCTGGGGCTTGGCTTTAAGGCCTACTTAGAAGAGAATAATAAACCCTCGCTTACTGTAAATTCAGTAACACTTCCTAAAGATAAGGATACAAATCAATACTTATTGTGGTTGCAACTACAGAATAATGGTAGTTCTGCACTACAAGACGTGAGGGCTTCGCTATTTGATTTGGCCACTACTTTGGAAAAAGTAGAAGCCAGAAAAGAATCTACGGTCGATACTATAAAAGATGACAATCTATATCTGTCGCCGCAAAAAATATCAATTGGAACTATTCCTGGAAATAATGGAACTGAGATTTACAGAACTATTATTGATGGAGCCAAACTTCAAGAAAATAGGCTTTTCCAGATAGAGCTAAATTGGAATAATAGTGGTATGTTATATTCGTTTGAAATGGTCCAACGTAAAGGAACTTTGGAGTTGATTAATCCACAAGTTCGTGAAAAAAATAATAAGAATCCCTTGGATCCTCGAGATTTCTACCAATTTTATAATGCCGGAAAAACTACTGGAGAAGATGCTATGAAAGAGCAAAATATTGATTTTATAGTGAAATAGTTTTATTTACGTATTAAATTGACTCTAATTTACCAAAATAATAACCAATTCATAAATAAGATTTTTATAGCAGAATTATTTTTGTGAGACATATCTATATAATAACATACACATATCCATATAACAATGGTTTATGTGTAAGAAAAACCACTGGCACAGCAGCTAATTCTCTACTGCCAAAAAAATGTTTGGCGCTTTCAAGGGTGCGGTGATTGGCGTAGAAAGGCGGTTTATGTAGTCGGTTGCCTTTTCGAGGCTTAGCAAGCGGAAGTTGAGCAGTGGCCCCACTTTCTAAAGGTTCACATAAATTTTTCGTCCATTATCAGCAACTATCTTATTGGATATTCCTAAGTGATCTTTTTCTTATTATATAAATATTCTTTGCTACCATCGAGCTTAATAAGATCGGTATAATATTTATTGGTTTTACCCTTATAATTCTCAAATAGTTTTTTCCGCTTTGCTACTTCACCGGGGCTAAACATCCATCTTTCATCACCTGAAAACCGATAACAGAGTTCATGATAGATTTGAGCTCGAAGCAGAAGTGCTCTGAAATCTGTCATGTTTAGTTGAATTGCTTTTTCAATCATATCTTTTCCAACTGTGAGGTTTTCCAGGGTGCCTTTCGTTCGTTGAGCTGGCTCAGCCAACATTTGATTGTAACTGTAGTATAATAATGCCCTATAAAATAAGCTGGTAGTGTCGGAAGGATTTTGTTTTAGATTTTTTTCTAGGCTATCAGTGAGTTTATCGTATTTGTTTTTAGGAGGCACAATGAGCATGCCCGATTCAACCGTTCTCAGATCACCATTAAGGTCGAATTTTGTTTGAGGTAATTGTGCGTAAGAAACTTGGGATGAAGTTATAAGAATGATAAATAGGAGTATTGGGTAGGCTTTAACTTTCATAAGATAGTACGTTAGATGTTCGATGATTTAAATTCACATTTACATTTAGGACAAAAAATTCGCTCTTTATACCATAGTTGATTTCAACTCGGTCTTGATAGGCGATCAATAAGCGTTGTTCGATATTTCTTATTCCTTTATTTAAACTTGGAACAAGCTTCGTTTTATTTGGTAAGTTCTGTGATCGGATGGAAAGTAGTCCTTTATGTATCTGTATACTCAAAATAGCTGGATGGTAATGATCTCGGAAGTTTCCATGTTTGAAAATGTTTTCTGCAATGGTGATCAGAACTAAGGGAATGAAACTTATTTCTTTTACGTTTGGACCAACCTCAAAAATAAAGGCCAGTCTTTCATCATAACGGGTTTGGTGAAGCCTAATCAGGTTATGCACTTGTTCAATTTCTTCTTTTAATGGTAATTGGTCTGAACGGAATTCACAATTTACACTATAACGCATTACATCTGATAGGGTCATGATGGCCTCGGCCGCTTTGGGTGATGAAAGCAAGGTGTCGGTATAGATGAAATTTAAGGTATTGAAAAGCAGGTGTGGATTGATCTGAGCTTTTAAATAGGAATTGCGTGCCTGTACCAGTTGGACCTGCATTTCTTTTTCTGCGACCATACTTTCCCATTTTTCGGTTTTTGCTTGTTCTATTTGTCTGGTTTCTTCAAGATGTAGGAGGAATAAAAAATGAAATCCTGCAAAGGCCATAAATTGTAATGCCCTCCAAAGAACTCCAAAAATATAGCTTGGTTGCAGTCTGACTTTTTCGAGATTGTAAATGGTGATGTGCTCAAAATAGTTAGAATCGATATAATAATTTACAGCTAGATAGAGTACAAAAGTCAGACTTGCCAATAGTGGTAGTTTCCATAGCCATGATATTCCATTAGAGAAAACAATAGGATAGATTTTCAGGGAACAGAAATAAAATAGTACAATATTAACGAAATAATGTGTTGCATAACTGAGTGGGGTGCCAAATCTGCCTGTTGCCAAACCAACGATGAAAACTTCAGAGGGTATAAAAATTACCCAGGAGATGATGTGGATTTTGTAGGGATTGAGATATTTTCTTAAATACTTCATCACGGTAATGCTTTGGTTCATCCTTTGGGAATAATCCGCGGTGTAATAAGTTTCCTTAGGCTGTTTGCAAGCGCTAGTTTCATGATAATTATTATGAAAAAGCATCAGAGCAAGCTGAAGAAAAAAACAGTTTTTATCTTCAGAGCGGCTAAGGACCGACATCCCTTAAGTACTGACCCCACGACTAGTAGCTTGACCATTACGGTCACCAGCACGAGTGTTCAGTAGGGTATGATTTCTAAATCCGGCCGGTTAGAAACGTTTTACCTTTTAAAAATTTCAATAGTTCTGCTTTATAAGCATTTCCAATCTGTATATGTATGCCTTCCCCAAGATTTATGGTATTGCCTACAACCTTTTGAATCTTATTAAGGTTGATGACGTGTGAACGGTGTACCCTGCAAAAGAGGTCTCTTTTTAATATCTTTTCGATTTCCTTTAGCGTAAGATAGACCAATGTTCCTTTTTCATTGGTAACCATGTTGACGTAGTTTTTTGCGCTTTCGAAGTACAGGATTTCCTGCTTATTAATCCTGCTGAGCTTTCCCCTTTCTCCTGTCATGAAAAATGCCATATCGCTCCCTGGATGTGGAAATTTATCAAGTTCGTTTTCGATTACTGAAATGACAGTTTGGGTAAACTTTGTTTGTTTGATTGGTTTGATCAGGTAACGGTTTGCTCGTCCGTCAAATGCTTCTAGCGCATACTTATCATAGGCGCTGGTGAAGATAATGGAATTGGTTTTTCCGCGTATGTCAACTGCGAGATCAAGTCCTGAAATATTTGGCATTTCTACATCGAGAAAGATGATGTCGATGTCATCATCTTTGGTGATTTCGGACAGGGCGAGTAGGGGATCCTGGTAGGCTTTGTAAAGCTCAAGATTTGGCATTGAGCTGATGTAGTGTGTGAGAAGCGTAATGGCGTGTTTTTCATCGTCGATGATCACGCATCTGATCTTATGTTTCATAAGCCAAGGGTTTAGATGAATATTTAGTAGTTACATTGTTATCTTTTCTAATTAAGTTATAGTTAAATTAAAAGTGCGCCATCAATCTCTAAGTACTATTTAGGATAAATCCTATCTATTTCACCTGGTATTGGTTTATCAGGGAAGAAATCTTTTATTGAACATTCTAGGATTTCGGCAATTTTATTTAAGTGATTGAGATTATATTTATCTGGTGTCTTAGTACTCTCTACATTTCCGATAAATTTCCCACTTAAGCCCATTTCTAAAGAAAGTTGCTTTTGTCCAACATTTTTTAAAAGTCTGATTTCCCTAACTTTATCAATCACAAACTGTTCGATTTCAGATGCTTTACCCATTAAAACTAAGTAAAGAAATATGAAAAAAATCGATACCCTACTATAGTAGGGTTTAAAGTTTTTTAGTTATATTTGGAATATTAAATAGGTATTAATAAGAGTCTTGCGGTCGCATATTCTGACGCCGTGACGTAGGACAGCAGATTAATACCCATATCTATGTGTAGAAATAATATATTTGTATTTTTTCGAAATAGATGTGGGAACTGCTGTAATTCCGTGTCACTTAAGGCGTCAGAAACTTTATTGCACCACGGTTTGTAGTTCTCACATTTATTGAACTCATCCCTTCAAGACTCGTATAACCAATACGGGTATGAACAACAACAATTTAACATTCTTGATTAGTGAGAGTCATTACGGAAATGGCTGGTGTTGTGTTGTGCCTGGTTTTTTATCTGTTGTTTTATTTCCTTCCGCTGCTTTGTGCGCTTGTCCTTTCGACAGGATGTATGCGTTGAAGCCTAAAAATCCTGAATGATGTTTTATTTTATGGACCTGCAGGTGGTCAATCTTTTTTAAGTATTGGTTCTTGCTGCCTGTGGGTTTTTTGTTTTTGCTTTCTTTTTGTCTTCTGTATGGTATGGGTATGCTATTGGTATGATAGGTGTGCTTTATGGTGTACGGGGGGCTTTTGACCTAAACTAATCAACTAACTAAATCAATGAAAAAAACGATATTTTTTATCGCTGTGGCTGTGCTTTGCCTTTTTTTTAGGGTGAATGGACAGGTGGGCGGGGGGTCTGCTGTTTCGCGGCGGGCTTTGCTGATCGGGGACAGGGTTCCGGATCTGGTGTTTAATAATGTAATGAATTATAGGGGGCAGGTATTGCGCTTGTCTGATTTTAAGAGGAAGGCGGTGTTGCTGGATTTCTGGGCGACCTGGTGTGGTTCGTGTATTGCGCATTTGCCGGAGGTGATGGCTTTGCAGCGGAAGTATGGGGAGGGGTTGCAGGTAATTGCGGTGAATGGTTCGATGCGGGATTCCAGGGAGAAGGTGGAGGCTTTTGTGTTGAAGCAGGAGGGGACTGCTCGGGCTTTTGTGACGCCGGTAATTTATCAGGATACGGTGTTGCGGGATTTGTTTCCGAGGGAGGCGATTCCGCATTATGTATGGATTGGTCTGGATGGCAGGGTGAAGGCGATTACGGGAGCGTCTGCGGTGAAGGAGGAGAATGTGAAAAGGCTGGTGGCGGGATTAAGTTTGAATTTGCCGGTGAAGGGAGGGAAGGATGATTAGGATGTGTTTTTTGAGGTTTTTGATGCTGGTGTTGATTCTGTTGGGATTGTTTTGTTTGAAGGGAAGGGGGCAGACTGGTACAGGTGCGGTTGGGGGTTCTGGTGTGAGATCTGGCTCGGATCCGGTGCCGCTGAAAGGGAAGGTGTCGCTGGATGAGTTTTCGCCTTCGGTGCAGATACTGATCGGATCGAAGAGTGTGGGGACGATTACGGCGGGCAGTGATGGTTCTTTTTCTTTTTTGTTGAAGCGTTTTCCCGATACGGTGCGTTTCAGGGCTTTGGGTTACCATACGGTGACCCGTGTGTTCCGCCGGGCGGAGGAGGTACCGAAATTTCTGTCGGTGAAGATGGTGCCTGCGGTGCAGGAGCTGGAGGAGGTGTTGATCAATACGGGTTATCAGAAGCTGAAGTCGAATGAGGTGAATGGGGATGTGTCGGTGATTGATGAGAAGAAGCTGAGCGCGAGGACGGGCACGAATATCCTGGATAGGATTATCGGGCAAACTTCGGGTTTGATGCTGAATACGGAAAGGAACGTCACGACTGCGCAGGGTAAAACGAATCTTTCGGTGAGGGGATTGGGTACGATCAACGGGCCGCTGGATCCTTTGATTGTGCTGGATGGGTTTATTTATGAGGGGGATATCAATAATATCAATCCTTTTGATATTGAGAATGTGTCGATATTGAAGGATGCGGCGGCGGCGGCAATCTGGGGAGCTAGGGCTGGTAATGGGGTGATTGTGCTGACTTCGAAAAAGGCGAAGCTGAACAGTGCGCCGGTGATTTCTTTTAATGCGAATACGACGCTGAATGCTTTGCCGGATCTGAGCCGTCTGCCTTTTATGCCTTCGGCGGATTATGTTGAGCTGGAGCAGGTTTTGTTTGATAATGGGCAGTATAATAACCGGATTGCTACAAATCTTTCGCTGACGCCGGCGCTGGAGGTGATGCTGCTGCGCAGGCAGGGCAGGATTTCGGTGGAGGAGGCGAACCGGAGGTTGGATGTGTTGCATTCGACGGATGTGCGGGAGTCTTACCTGAAGGATTTTTATACCCATGCGCTGCTGCAGCAGTATGGGCTGAACCTTCGCGGGGGAACGGATAAACTGGCTTACAGTATTGCAGGGGCTTATGACCGCTCTTTAGGGGAAACTTTTGGAAAATCCAACCGGATCAATCTCCGTTTCAGTCAGGATTATAAGATCAGTGATAAGTTGACCATGGCGACTTCGTTTTCTTTATCGTCGAATGGGAACCGTTCGGGAAGGGCTTCGTATGGCACGCTGACCAGTGCAGCGAGAAAGCCTTCTTATCTGAGTTTTACGGATGATCAGGGGCGGGCGGTTGCGATGGCGCAGGCTTACAGTGCTGCCTTTCTGGATACGCTAGGCGGGGGCAGGTTACTGGACTGGAATTATTATCCTGCGGATAACCATCAATATACTTTTACCGAAAATAAAAGGCAGGAGATTTATGGGACGGCGAATCTGAGGTATAGGATTACGGGTTCGCTTTTGCTGGATCTGGGTTACCAGTTTCAGCAGCAGGGAACGGAGAACATCACGACCAATACGGTGGAGAGTTATTATGCAAGGATGATGATCAATAGTTTTTCGCAGTTGAACAGGGCGACGGGTGTGGTGACTTATAATGTGCCTTTGGGTGGGATCAGAGCGGTTGGTGAGGATAAGGTAAATTCTTCCACGGGAAGGGCGCAGCTGAACTTTGACAAAAGCTTTGGTGTGCATTCGATCAATGCGATTGCCGGTATGGAAGCACGTGATGTGGAGACTTTAGGATCAGCTGTAGTCAGGTATGGTTATAAGGCTGATCCGCTTCAATATGTGGACGCGAATTATGTAAGCCGCTTTTCGGACTTTATCACCGGGAACAGTGTGCAGATCCCTCCGGGAGGAAACCTGACGAATCTGCATTACCGCTTTATCAGTCTTTATGCCAATGCGGCTTATGCCTATAAGGGCAGGTACAGGGTGACGGCGAGTGTGCGCAGGGACGGATCGAATATTTTTGGGGCCAATACCAATGACAAATGGAAGCCGCTGGTTTCGGCGGGCTTGGGCTGGGATCTTTCCAGTGAAAGCTTTTATGACGTCAGCTGGCTTCCGGTATTGCGTTTAACGGGGACTTATGGGTACAGCGGGAATGTGGACCTAAGCAAAACTGCTGCTGCGGTAGGTGGCTATGGGACCAACCAGGTGACGGGTCTGCCGATGGTGAGGATCTCGGCGCTCAATAATCCCGAATTGAAATGGGAGCAGCTTTCTCAGGTGAATGTGAAGGTGGATTTTGCCTTGCGCAAGAATCTGCTGCGGGGAGCGATGTCTTTTTATGTGAAGAAGGGATCTGATCTTTACGGGCTTTCCAATTATGATTATACGGGATGGGGGGCTTTTTCTCAGATCACCAGGAATGTGGCGAAGATGAGCGGTAAGGGACTGGATGCGGAGGTCCATTTTGCCGGGCTTCGGTTTGGGAAGTTCAGGTGGTCTTCGGATGTTTATTACAGTTTCAATGAGAGCAAAACGACGGAATATTATTACGCTGCGGACAGGGGGCTAAGTGCGCAGCTGGGCGGGGGGACTTCGATCAGTCCGATTGTCGGAAAGCCGTTGTATGGCATCGTGGCTTATAAGTGGGGTGGTCTGGACGCGAAGGGAAATCCCCAGGGTTATCTTAACGGCGAACTCAGCACCAATTACACGGCGATTGCTAATGAAGGCAGCACGAGCAGTAACAATCTGGTGTATGTGGGGCCATCGAGTCCGACGCATTTCGGATCGTTCATCAATACTTTTTCTTTGGACAGGTTTGCGGTTTCTTTTAACCTGAGTTACCGCCTGGGGTATTTCCGGCAGAAGCGAAGCATGCACTACAGTTCCTTTGCGTCGGACGGGATAGGTCATCATGATTATGCGGACCGCTGGAGGGTGCCGGGCGATGAGCTCCGGACAAATGTTCCTTCGTTCATTTATCCGCTTAATCAGGCACGGGATGTTTTTTATTCGCTTTCGGAGGTAAATATGATCCGGGGAGATAACCTCAGGCTGGATTACGTGAATTTATCTTACAGTGTGAATGCCAGTACCTGGCGCTTTCCCTTCCGGACGCTGGATGTTTTCGCGAATGCCAGTAACCTGGGCATGTTATGGAAAGCCAATAAGTACAACATTGATCCTGATTATGTCAGTACGGTACCGCCATCTAAAGGGTTCACATTTGGGTTCAGGGGGAGTTTTTAATGTATATCAATATGAAAAATTTAAGATTAGTGATGATGCTGCTCGCTGTTTTGGGGCTTGGGGCATGTAAAAAGTTTTTAGAGGTTAAGCCTAACGCAAGGTTGGTGATTCCATCAACATTGGCGGATTTACAGGGATTGCTGGATGATCCGGACAGGATGAATTTTATGAAAACACCTACGCTTGGTGAATGTGTAGCGGATGACTTTTTCCTGCCGCCGGATATATTTGCCTCACGGGAGGAAACAGGGCGGGCAATTTATCTGTGGCAGCCATTTGAAAACCGTTTTGCCAATGACTGGTCGGCGGCTTATCAGCCCATTTACAATGCGAACTTGGTGTTGGAGCTGATTGAAAAAGTGCCCAGGGATGCACTGAATGCTACTGCCTGGGACAATGTGAAGGGATCTGCACTTTTTTTCAGGGCCTACTATTATGCGCTATTGACGATGAACTATGGCAAAGCCTATGATGTGAATCAGTCCAAAAGTGATCTGGGGGTGGTGTTGAGACTTGCTTCTGACTTTAATGTTAAAGCCACAAGGGCTACAGGGGAGCAGTGTTTCTCGCAGGTGATTTCGGATGCGGATCAGGCAGTAAGGTTACTGCCAAACTCCAGTGCGCAAACCACGCGTCCCAGCAAGGCAGCAGCTTACGGGCTTCTATCCAGAACCTATCTCTATATGCGGGACTATCAGAAGGCGATGGTCAATGCGGATGAATGCCTGAAAATCAAGTCTTCGCTTATGAATTTCAATAGTGATGCGGATATACTTGGACTGACGCTGAATATTCCTTTTAAAAGGTTTAATAAAGAAACTATTTTTTATACGGAGGGAACGACAAATTATGATATCAATTCTCCAACCCGGGCCCGTGTGGACTCGAATCTATATAGCAGTTATCATGTTAATGATTTAAGGCGGACGGGTTATTTCAGGTTGGTTTCAGGTTACCAGCAGTTTAAAGGGAGCTATGCCTCATCACCGACACTGCTGTTCAGTGGTCTGGCGGTGGATGAAATGTTATTGAACAGGGCAGAAGGGCGTGCCAAGACGGGTGATCTAACCGGGGCGATTGAGGATCTGAATGTATTGCTGCGGACCAGGTGGCGAAATACGGTTCCATATGTCCCTGTGGTGGCTTTGAATACTTTGGACGCCCTGGAAAAAGTGAGAACGGAACGGCGGAAAGAACTTTTGATGCGGCAGACCAGATTCACGGATATCAAAAGGCTGAATATGGAGGGTGCAAACATCACGGCTCGAAGGGCGGCTAATGGCAAGGTGTATGAACTGGCTCCTTATGCTCCGTATTATGCCTTGCCGATTCCTGTGGATATCATCCAGCTGACTGGAATTGAAAGTAATTAATGAGAGTAATTAAAATATAGGTTTAGTGATGAGCAAAGTGCAGGGCCGGATGGCCCTGCCTTTGTGTTATGGTCTTTCAGAATTGACGATCGTCATCGATTCATCGGCTGACCCGGTGATGTAATAGGTGGATCCATTGGGATCGGCAGTAAGTGCGGCACTATTGTTCAGCTCTCTTTTGCCGCCAACGGTTTGTACGAAGGCATCATCGATGGTGATGGAGCAGGCTTGTTGTTGTGCCGGTGAACAGGCATCTTCAGGCGCATCATCATTCCAGTTTTCGGGTTTTACCACTTCAGTGGAAGAAAAATCCGGGCCATGGTAGTAAAGTGTAACCGGTAAACGTTTAAAGTTTTTGACTACGTCTCCTTTGAAGGCGGACTGGGTGAATACAATGCTTAATCCAAATAGAAAGGCGAATACGCCGAAGCTGATTTTTTTTAAATTTTTCATGTTTAAGAATGCTTTTTGCACTGAAAAAGCAAGCGAAAAAGTTTAGTGAATAAAAAACGTGTTTGTGGTGCTTCGCACCGGTGTTGTTTTGCCAGCTGAAAAGCTGCTTTTCAGATTAGGCTGTTGATCATTTCTATATCTATTTATTTATTTATTTTCAGCCTCCTTTCTTTTCTGGTGAAACACTTGAACTGTCCAGGCATTAATGGAGAGAAAGATCAGATTAAAGACCAGGTGGCTTTTCCAACTTAGCATATTGAGTACACCGCCACAACTGCATGGCGCTTTGTTGTGGATACCGGTTAGGATGAAAATGATGTATAGCGTAAATAAGGTCAGCAGTATGACAGAGGTGTAGAGACCGTATCGGATGGTTCTGGGAATAGTCAATAGGATCGCGGCGAGGATCTCGATGGATGGTAAAAGCCAGGCCATGGTATTTTCGATTTTAAACGGGAAGTGCTGCAGGGTCAGTTGATGTTTAAAACTGTTGTATTCCAATAACTTGGATCCCGCTGCATATATCCAGAGAATAATTAATAAAGAAATGCCGGTTTGATAAAGTAGATTCTTCATGGACTTGTTTTATGAATCAAAGTTGTCGAGAAGATGTGTCGGTCAGGGTTCCTGGTGGGGTATAAGGAGCTGTTTTCGATCGATGCAACCTTCGGTTGAAGGAATTCATTTACGGCCTCCGGTCTTTTCTGGAAAAGTAATGGTGTTTTAAGGCGCTTAAGGTATGGCTATGAATGCCCAGGGATGCGGCAATATCCATGGAGGATGCCATTTGGAAGAGGTCTGGATGAATGCTGATGAGTTGCTTGAACCGTTCTTCTACACTAAGGTATCTGATATTGAATGCCAGATGGAACAGTGCGCTTTGTCGCGCCTGATGCAGCAATAGGTTAAATGTGATGAATTCTGGGAATAGTCGGTAGAGGTGATGGATGTGTTTTTCGGGAACTCCGGTGAGTTGGGTTTGGGACAGGCTTACGGTATTTATACTAAAATCCTCTTGATTGGTTTCCCGCGATCCGGTCAGAAAAGTGTTTTTGAGGTGTAGCGTAAGTAAGGATTGATCGGGTTCTTTACGGCTCTTGAGGGTGGTTTTGCATGTGCCATTTTCAATAAACAGGATTGGATACTGCTGTAAAAAGCTGTCTTCCAAATGATGGTTCGCTGGGATGTCTATGATGATTAGGGCAACGTTGAGATAGGCTTTCAATGCCGGACTTATCGGGCAGTAGCGCTCCATTTCGAGGTAAAGGTTTTCATTTTCCATGTTTTTTTCGGCAAAGAAAACCAAATTGTAATGCCGCGTAAAGTGGTAGATGTTACCACCTTGGCCCATGCTATGAAACAGATTCAGTTAATAAAGTTTTTGTGCCATCGCCAGCATTTTTGCCAGAAATTCACTCACTCTTCGAATGTCTTCGGGATGGTGAACATAATAGGCGTTACTGAAACTTTTTTCGGATATCTGTTCCGCTTCTTTGCTGCTCACATTGGCGACGATATATTGGTGAACGGTTTTGGCTTTTCTTTCGGTGATCACGCCGCATTCCACATTGAGAAAAATATAGAAAGCCAGTTGTCTTACCGACAGTCCTACTTTATAGCTGGAGTCGAGGATTCCCGAGTGGATGAGTTCGGTATTAAGAAAATCCAGATCCTTCAGGAAGTTGATTTCGGCATCTATCGCCTTTAAAAGTATGGATTTGAGATTTGGGTTCTGGAAGAAGAAATCCTTTTCCCGGAGTTCCATCAACTGATCAAGTTCTTTTCGGTAGAGAATGAGATCCCTGAACTGTTCTGCTGCACTAATGGCTTTTTGTTGTCTTTGATGAAGGGTGTCCAGATGGTAGGCATAAAGATCAGGGTGATTGTATCTCAAGGCAATCAGCAATAGGGCAATCTGGTTATTTAAAGCTGAGCCTTGACGGATAAGCGCCAAATGATCCAACAGCATTTTTTTAAATTCAATCTCCAAATAGGTGGGATGATGCGTTGGGTTGCTGATTAGAATGTTCTCCACAATTAACTTCAACTTCGGATCGATCGGAGGAGTTTCAAGTGTTTTAAGAAACGCTGTTTCGTGTATTCCGTATTGTTTCTGGTAATCTAAAAGGTATGATGAAGTCGCTTTTGTCTTGAGATTAAATTCATTTGGGTAATGATGATACATGTGGTCAATCAGCTCATCCATCGCGGTCTCAAATTGTTCCAAGATTTCTTTGCCTTGTTGGTTTTGCGGTGAAAACACCAACTGGTTTGCTTTCAGTTTGAACCGCTCAAAGCAGCTGAGCTGATAGTTAATATAATCTTTTAGTGGAATGTCCTGCAAAGGAACATAAGCGTCTATGCGCTGTTTGATCCGGAATAGTTCTCCGCTTAATTCACTTTCGATGTCAATGTCTGTGAGCTGGATCGCGATGCCCTGGTTAACCAGGTTCAGGATTTGGTCAAAATAATCGAGTTCGTAATTCATGATGTGATCATTTAGGGTTACGGTGGTTGTTACCCCTAAATTATAACCGAAAAACAAGATAATTAAAGTTATTACACCTGGGATAGTTGCGGGAGGATGAATGTCTGCTGGGGCTGGATGAATGCTTTTGGGAAGGTGGTTGTTGTTATCAATTGGAAGCGCCTTTTCTTGCGTTTTTTTACGGTGGCATTTTGTACCACCTTCGTTAAACTTGACTTTTTGGATGATGTTCGCTCATTTTGTTGTTCCGAATATTACAAGCTTTTATTGTTAATGCTAATCCTAAATAGACTATGAATAGACTTGATAAATTACTGGATGTTTTAGTGAAGATTTATGAGATTATTCAAATGATCTATACCATTAACTATGGAAAAGTTAATTTACCGGAGGATCAGTTGTTGTCCAGACAGGAGGTGAAGGATTATTTGGGAATCAGTGAAAGCACTTATAAAAGAAAGGTGAAAAATGGTCAGTTGCGTCCTTATAAATTTCCTGGCGGGGACCGCTTTTATAAAAGTGAATTGAGGGAGGAGTTGAAAGAGAGTAAAAGGCGGGGAAGGGTTTAGCATGCAGGAAAACCCTTTTTGCGGAATAGACTTGCAGCTAGTTTCGGGTCAGGAAGAGATAAAGAAGGCGGTCAGGCAGTTTATTGAATTTGCGTATGCTTAATCTGTTTATAAACTTATAATTAATTTAATCACACAAATAATCTTAAAGCCCTAAAAGTCATTTGCACGCGTCCCGGGTCATACCAGTTAGGTTGATAAATTGATTACTGTTTGTTTAGCAATAGGTATTAGTCTGCCGCTGTTATTTCCAAGCGTATTAGTAAAAACAGTCCTTGACGAATTATTTACACTTCTAAACAAACTAGTTTGAGAAGATTATTTTCAAATGCAACGGAGTAATTTTAATATCGTTTTTTTATAGGTAACTCGACAGGTTTTCTCAGTCCGACATTTTGTATTTTTCCCCTATTTTATACACAGGCGTGCATTTGTTAATTTTCGTCGAAGGTGAAAACAAAATCACCATTTTTGACATTGTAGACAAATAGGTTTACATCAATGGCCACTTCAGCAAATAGACATATTCAAAACCACAGAAGGCAGGAATCTACCATCTCCGTTAAAACTTTTTTAATTTCAATCGCTGTAAGTATTCTTGTCATTCTTTCACTTTGGGCATGGAAATCAATAGAACGGAAGTCCATCATTCAGAAAAGTCAAAGGCAGAGCCAGTTTTATAAAAACAAAATTTCTGCTAAGTTAGATGCTTCATTAAAAAACCAATTGCTGGTATTTAGCAAGCCATTGTTCTGGGCAATCCGCACTGAACTTTTGAAAGGGGATAGGAAAGCTGTAAATACTTATCTTAACCAGCTTATGACCATGGAGAATTTGCAGGAGGCATCCGTGATTGATAATTACGGAATAATCATAGCTTCAAGTAAAAAGTCAGAGATTGGACATCTGTATTCCACTTTTTATAATATTAGCTTCCTCTCAACAGATTCAGCGAGACTGAATATCCAAAGTGGTAATAGTTTTATTATCACTAGTCCAATTTATGGAAGGGACCGCAGATTGGCTATCCTGTCCATTCATTACCAGCTGGCAAATATAGATCAAGATTTCAAGTAATAACTTACAGCGTTAAGTATGTTGACTTTATCCTCCGGTTTTGCTCTTTTTTTGAAGTCAAGTCATATAAAGCTTTTTGAATAAACTCTACACCACATTTGCCACCTATTTCTCCGAAATTTGCCATTTTTACATAAGAAATTAGTAGAGAGGTACGTTCTGGTGTGGTCGGTTGGAGGGTCTAACCGCGCTAATGATGGCTTAAGCTTGGCAAGTCGGTCGACACCTTCTTTAGCTGATTTCGAGATTTCGCTAGCAGTGATCAACTTATTTCGGAAATCAAATTCAGTTTGTTCGGTCTAAAATGATCATCTCAACAGGTTGATTAGTGACATGATGGAGATAAGTCGGTTTCAATTTGATACTGGTCAATCCACAACGGAATCGTCTGGTCAAAGAAGCCGAAATTTACAACCATGTGCATCTTTTGTTTTTAATGCAGGCGACAGATCTAAAGTCAATTTTGAATGTACCATAGTTATCTTTTTGCCTGTGTATTAGGTCTGTTTTAACTGTTATTTCTACTATTATCCATTTATTTATTTAACAGGGGAATAAACTATGGCAAGCCAAATCACATTAGATTCCGTTGATGATTGAAACTGGCTTTTTAATAAATCACCTATTTACACCCTTTAAGGCCGCGAGAACCTGCATTTGGTATTTGGCGCCAATCGGTATTTCGCGGGCTGAAATATAAACTTCATCTGGCGTATAAGAATCTATCTTATCAGAAGCCACCAGGTAAGACCGGTGCACCCTTAGAAAAGCAGCTGCGGGGAGCATGGCTTCAATTGAGGCCATTGTAAATTTGGTGATCACCGTGCCCCTGGTCGTATGGATTTTGACATAATCCTTTAAACTCTCCACGTACTGAATATCATCTAACTGGACTTTAATCATTTTACGATCCGCACGAAAGTAAAGGAATGCAGGGCTGGAAAAATCCGCTGTACCTGTTTTCACTGGTGCCTGCTGCGCAGAATCCTGATCAGGCAAAGCTTTCATCACCGCTTTTAAAAACCGCTCGAAACTTACCGGTTTAAGCAGGTAGTCTGTGACCTCCAGTTCAAAAGCTTTAACCGCGTATTGCCCGAAAGCGGTGGTTAATATGATCTTTGGCGGATTGATGAGTGCGCCTATCAGCTCCAACCCGCTCAGTTGCGGCATCTGGATATCAAGAAACAGGATATCGATGTGCTCGGACTTTAGCCTTGCAGCCGCCTGTAGGGCATTGCTGCATTCACCTGCCAGGTGCAACATGGGAAGCTGGGCAATGTAGCGTTTCAGAACTGCCCTTGCCGGGGGTTCATCATCCACAATCAGGCAATTGTAATTTACATTATTCTCCATGATCAGATAGCTTAACTTCCAGGTCAACAATATACATTTCCCCCATATCACTGATTTTTAGCGCATGCAGTCCGGGGTAGAGGAGCTCAAGCCGCTTGCGGACGTTTTCAATTCCGATGCCCGGCATTCCTTTTTTAAGCTGTCCGGGCTTTCCATTAATGAGTTTCATTGTTAGCCAGTCAACATTCATCGAAACATCGATGCTTATCCAGGGCCGCTCAGTCAGCTGACTAGCCCCATGCTTGAAAGCATTTTCAGCAAAAGGTAAAAGGATCAGGGGGGCTATGCGGTAGCCACCGCCGCTTGGCAACTGAAGGGAAATATCGAGACCCTCCCCATAGCGCGCGGATTCGAGCTGAATATAATCTCGGATCATTTTAAGTTCCTGATCAAGCGGAACCAATGGCTTATTGCAATCATATAAGATATAACGCAATAGCTCGGAGAGTCCTATGACCATAGCCGATGCTTTCGGGGAAACTTCCTGCGTGAAAGCATATATATTATTTAGGGTATTAAAGAGGAAATGGGGGTGCAACTATGCTTTCAACATCTGAAGTTCTGCGTTCGCCTTTTCCTTCTCTAATCGCAGTGCAGCTTCCTGCTTTTGATAGAAACACTTCATTAGCTTAATTGCCGCGGCAACCCCGCCTACGGTGATACTACCCCGAAGACCTGCCAGCATAGCTGTGCCCAGCTGGATGTAAAAGGCTGGATGCCGCTCAGTAGCAATCCGTTGCGATAAGCCCGCTCCATTTCTATGGCGCAGGTAATCCACCAGACTCATCGACAAAGCAGCGGACAAGGCGGAAGTGAGCACCATTAGCAATATCGAGCTTAATACCGCCCAAAGATAATCCCCTGGAATCACCTGCCTGGGGATAACCCAATACATCAGCGTGTAGGCCAGGAACATGCTCGGAATCAGGAAAATTAGCGTTTCGGGCAGCGTAATTAAAATCCGGTTAAGGAAAGCCTGATGTTGGAGCACCGGGGAAGGTGAAAAGGAGTATAACAGCAGCTGAAAAATAAACCATGCGGACCAAAAACTCAGGTGCCGGGCAAGGCGCCAGCCTCCCTCACGCGCGAAAAGAAAAGGAAGTTGCTGCATCATGGATCTGATTTCAGCTCTAATATACAAATCAATTCCCTGCTAATCCCATTCGCTGCCGGATATTCGACCAAGCCGGGTATCACGTCTATCAAAGCATTTTATCGACGACGAAATCATTCCATAGACCAGAAATGATTGTGTGTCTTTCCCCGGAGTAACTTAGGCTACTTTTTATTCCATCAATATTCCATGCCTTTACCTTTAAACAAAAAATCAACCATGAAAACAGTTTTGCTATTCACGTTTTTGTCATTCTTTTATCTTCATGTCACCGCCCAGATGGATACGACAAGCTATCCCAAAGAACGGGCAGAAATCAGGCAAGTTTTGCGAAGCCAAAAACCGGGAGTGACAACAGACTGTAGCGACATGATAGCTGTGGGACCAAAAGGGGATATCTCTTTTTCTCGCCAGCAATGGTTAGCCGTGCAGCAAAAAGAAAAGCTTACCTTCAAGTCCGTCAGGCCAGTTCCGGGTAATGAATACATCCGTATCTATGAGGGCAACATCGCCGTGGTGAACCTGCTGATTAAAGTAAACCTCTTGGTCAACGGCCAGGACATCAGCATCAAAGTCCGCCGGCTGGAAGTCTACCACAAACGCTTGGGCAACTGGTGCCGGGTGGCGGGACAGGGTACCCAGGTAGATGAAGGGCTTTTTCCTATTGATGCCGGCAACAGACCCCAATAACCAAGGCCATGAAATAGATAATATACCAATCGCTAAAAGTAATGATTGTGCTTATTTTATCGAGTAGTACTGCATGTAAAAAAGATCAATCTCAGCTGGATCCGGATAAAGACAGCAAAGGCACATACAGTTTTTCCAATACCGAGTACACGGGCCTGGCCAACGTAGGCAACCACTATTTCCCAAGGCCCCTGTCACTGCGCTTCGGTGCAGCAGATGAAGTCACCGCCTGGTCGCACCTCACTTTAAGCGTTTGGAGAAGGGGAGATGTTAAGGGAAAAATAACCAAAGTAGAACAGCAGCCTCAGGGGCAAACCAAGATCACCATAATGTTTGAGCTTCCAGGGGATGAACAGTTTAACTCACCTCAGGTTTATATCATTTCTGCCGAGAAAAAAAGCATTACCGGCGGCAGCACGCCAATCATTTCCATGGTGGATATGAAGCTTTTTCCAATAAATGCCCCCAGCATTGTTGGCCTATGGGCGCAGCCCGGGCATCCTGACTGGTTCCCCGACGTCAACGCAATAACTTTTGAAAAAGCCGGGACCACTACATACAACCAGGGCGGCAAACCGGTTTATTTTGTTTATGATGACAAGATTTTATATAGACAAAGCTATAAACAGGACGGCTCATGCATCAGGTTCTTTGGTGTTAACCCGGTCGTCACGCCCAATATGCACACCTATATCCCTTATTATGGCGTGCTTTCCAGCGATGGCACAATCCTGTATGTAGATGCCTATGACTTCCAGGGCCCAAGAATCACCACCTCATTAAGCACCATTCCATGGAATGGACCAAGAGGCGTTACCCCATGGCTCATCAGGCAACCGAATTGAAGCCGGTAGGCCTAGCTGGATCAGTTTATGCTGGGATATTTGGATATGTTTGATATAAAGGATTTGGGTAGCTTTGACGATATCATTTCGGAATTTTAAATCAGTATCTTTTGGTAAAAACCAATCACCTCCAGCAGATTAATAAATAATAAGTTAATGGATAAGTGATGTCTTATCCTATGCTTGTCAGTCCGGCATGGAATCACCTAGCTAACGAATCCTAAATCTTCAGTTAGGGAGCTTCTATAATTACTTTGTTCTATTTTTATAAATTGTGAAGCGGTATTTAGTATTTCCCTAACTGGGCGTATGCTCGTTTTGATAGTTTCCAATGGAATTTGAAGTTCGTTTGCTATCTCCTCATATTGATAACCCTCCATATATCTCGTAAATGGGATGGAATATGCAGTAGGTAAGGCTTTTAAAACCTTCGTAATGTCCCCGACAAAAAATGAACCTATAGCACCATTACTTTGCGAAGTGGTTAATAAGTTTCCCGATGAGATTTCTTCCTCCTGTGTTATGATCTCGTTTTTTTTCGATTTTTCCTGTAGTCGTTAATGAAAGTATTTTTCAGGATGACAAACAACCAACCCCTTAAATTCGTGCCTTGTTCGTAATTATAAAAAAATCGAATGGCCTTGACTATGGTATCTTGGAAAAGATCATTGGCATCTTTCAAATCATTAGTAACTTTAAAGCGTAGTTCTTCACTGCATGCGCATGTGCATAAATCTGCAGTTTACAATCGTTTGCATTCATAAGTTTTTCATATGGGCCAATCAGAGATCCCAGGCATTGATATTTATGGTTGTTCTAGTTTTTTTTCGCGCAGTTTTAATGTCTTTAAAATTCCCCGAAATAGAGCTTCTTTCCTTATGGATAGGTGCTTGTTTTTTTTTCTCCTGATCATAGCCATATAATTTTTGTTTTCTAAAACATCCTGAATGAGCAATAAATAGCTTATCCTTCATTAGCTATCTTAATTTCGAAAAATTCTGCTAAAAGCCTTTAATTGTACAAAAGCAAACCATTTCCGTACAAAAACAGCCCCTCTTAATTTTGATTTGCGCTTAGTTTTGTATCAACCAAATATAATGCAGCACATGAGAATTAATCAGCAAAACAAACAGCTGGAAGTTGAGTCCGTCGGTGTTCCAGCCGAGAGAAGAAATTACGACTACTCGTATCTCTCTCCTTTTTCATAAAAATAAATAATCAAATACATGTATATCAAAGCAAAATATGAGCAGCGAAGTTTACATCCGTCGTGATTTACTGGCGCAGTAAATAAATAATCATCGTAATACTAACCATTTATAAACTTGTATGATAATAAAAATACACAAAATGCTCAAAAGCAGTCTCATGGCTGTTGTCCTGCTTCTCTTTGCAGTAAACATGGGTTATGCACAGGATCTTATTTCAATTAAGGGAAAGGTAACCGATAATAAAGGCGAGGTACTGGTAGGCGTATCGGTCAAAGTAAAAGGGAGCAATACCGGAACATCGACAGATAAAAATGGAGATTATACGTTACAGGCAGCGCCAGCGGCCATTTTAGTATTCTCTTATGTTGGGTTTGATAGCCAGGAAATAAAAGCGGATTCCAAAACAATCAACGTAAAGTTAAGTGGAGATAAACAGCTGGACGAGGTTGTAGTGGTGGGCTATGGAACGGCCAAGAAAAAAGACCTTACCGGCGGCTTAGCAGTGGTTGGAAAAGAGCAAATTAATATGGTGTCTACGCCAAATTTAATGGATCGTTTGGTAGGGCAGGTAGCCGGTTTCAGTATTACCTCAGGTAATGCAGCACCTGGAGCCAATCAAACCTTACTTATCCGTGGAGAAAACTCGCTGTCTGCTAGTAACAACCCGTTAATTATTCTAGACGGAATTCCTTATAGCGGATCTTTGGCAGATCTAGATCCCAACAATATTGAAAACTTAACAGTGTTAAAGGATGCTTCAGCCGTAGCGATTTACGGATCGAGAGGGTCGAATGGAGTTATCTTAATCCAAACCAAAAGAGGGCAGCTAGGCAAGGCCAGTGTTTCTTACCGTGGGCAGTTAGGGATGGCTGAGCCAATGCAGCGTATTGATGTAATGGGTCCGAATGAATATATCCGCTTTCAGCAGGACATTGGTCGATTGAGGCAGGGTTATACCGGCTATCTTTTAGATCCTATTGCCGGCGACATCATTAGTGTAACAGAGCGGGGCAATTATCAGCAAGGAATTACCCACGATTGGCAAGATTACATTTTTAGAAAAGCGATGACCATGGATCATCAATTAAGCATTTCTGGTGGAACGGAAAGTACTAAATACATTGCCTCACTATCGGCACTGGATCAGGATGGTGTAGTATACAATTCCACATTATCACGTTTAAATATGACTGCTAATTTAGACCAAACTTTTAATAAGTGGTTGACTATTGGTGTAGGCATGCAATTTACACAAAGAAGTGATGGTGGGATCCAACCAAATATTGAGCATGCCATCAAGCAAAGCCCTTACGGTAGTTATCGAGACGCCGCAGGGAATTATGTACCCGAGCCGATGGAGTATTCATTAATTGCCAATCCAATGAGGAATGTAAATGCAATCCAGGATCGGTTGAACAGAAATTTCTTTTTATCGGGTTATGCCGATATCGTACTACCTGTTAAAGGATTATCGGCAAGATCTAATTTTGGATATAATTATAGAAGTGGGTTCAATGGAACTTACTATGGCAGAAATACTTTTGATGGAAGAGAGCAGGCAGGTTTAGTGGGTGGCCGTGCTTCTGTTAGCAATTCTCACTATCATGATTACACCTGGGAAAACTTGTTAAAGTACGAAAAGCAAATTGGTGATCATAAATTTGACGTGACAGGTTTATTCAGTATGCAGGCTGATCGCCTTGTAAATTCCAATCAAAGTGGTGAAGGTTTTGTAACTGATGATACCGAGTATTTCATGATGGGCACCGCTGCCCGTAATATTGTTATTGGCTCAAGTAAGGAAGATAAGGCATTACTTTCCTATATGGGACGCTTAAATTATGCTTATAAAGGGAAATATTTGCTCACGTTTACCGGACGTAGCGACGGTGCTTCTGTTTTTGCAAGAAACAATAAATACGCATTTTTTCCAGGTGGCGCATTGGCCTGGAATATTGGTGAGGAAGATTTCCTGAAAGATAATATAAAATGGCTGGATTTCTTGAAATTACGTGTTTCTTATGGCGCAAACGGAAACCAGGCCATAATTCCTTATCAGTCCTTGGACCGTTTATACTCCAATGTAAAATATATTTGGGGTGATAACGGTGTTCCTGTGAATACCGCCTATTTAGCCGGTGATGGTATCGGTAATCCAAATCTGAAATGGGAAACCACTTATTCTACTAACCTGGGTTTAGATTTCCAGTTATTAAAGAATAGAATAGCCGGTACGATTGATGGGTATGTATCAAATACCAAAGATTTATTGATGACCCGTACAGTGCCAATTATGAATGGTTACAGCCGTATTTATGATAACATTGGCTCAACCAGAAATAAAGGTATTGAAGTAACGCTAAATACAAAAAATATAGACGAAAAAGATTTTAAGTGGAGTTCTACAGCAGTATTCTCATTGAATCGTGATAAAATCGTAGAGCTGAGGGGTGATGGAAAAGATGACATCAATAACAACTGGTTTATCGGAAAACCACTGCGTGTATTTTATGATTTTAACATGATTGGAATTTGGCAAAGTGGTGAAAACTACAGTATGCAGCCAGGAGCTGCTGCCGGCGCTGCCCGATTAGAAGATGTAAATGGTGATGGTATCATCAATACTTCTGATAGAAAAGTAATTGGTTCGAAAAATCCGAGATATACCGCTTCATTAGCCAATCGCTTAAGCTACAAGAATTTTTACGCTTCGGCATTGGTGACAGGCGTGTTTGGCGTTTGGCGTGATGACCACATGGCTAACCTTGGTTCCTGGACTTTCGGAATCACCAACTATGTTCACGGTGCCAACTACTGGACACCTGAAAACCCGAATGCAACTATTGTTTCCCCAGGTTACCTCAATACGCAAGGACATGGTTTCTATAAAAAAGTAAACTATGTTCAGGTGCGGAACATCACCTTGGGTTATCGGGTTCCTCAAAATATCACAGGAAAACTAGGCTTAAGTGGTATTGATGTCAATGCAAGTGTAAATAATTTACATACCTTCTCTAATATCAGACAGGTACTCAATTACGATAACTCATGGATGGCTTCTTTCCCGACGGCACGTTCCTACATGTTTGGCCTAAACGTAAATTTCTAATTTAATACAAACACGAAAATGAAAAATATTATTAATGCAAGCTTAGCGCTTATCATAATCATCTCATTAGGCGGGTGTAAAAAGTTTTTGGAGGAGGATTTGAAAAATCAGCTCGCGCCAACCAATACTTATACCAGTACTTACGGATTTGAAGTAGGTAGTGCGGGTCTTTATGCCCTCGCTCGTTCTGAATATAATACTTATGGAGAGGGCGGCGCTTATATCCATAATGGCGCTGCGCCTTATGAAGCCTTGCAGGCGGCAACAGACATTGCTGATGTGATCAACAGTGATGCTTCTTTGATGGCCTTCGCTAATTTAACCCTTACACCAACCGAACGTTTTGTAGGTACTTATTGGAATTGGGCTTACAGTTTAATTTCATCAGCCAACTTAATGCTGGTGTATTCAGATCAAAATACCACTTGGGATTCGCCATCTGATAAAGTCCGCTTTCAGGCAGAAGCACGCTTTTTTAGGGCTTACGCTTACCGTACACTGGTTTATTTATATGGCGATGTTCCGTACGTAGAAACAATTCTTTATGATTTTCAATTAAACTTTACGCGTACGCCAAAAGCAGAGGTAATTGGCCACATGGTTGATGACCTAAAATTTGCAGTACAAAATCTGCCCTCAAACCCAGATCAGGTAAAAGACGGGAAAGTAACCAAATGGGCTGCAAGCCACTTGCTCAGCGAAGTTCAGTTGTTACAAGGCGATTATGCAGCTGCAGAACAGGCAGCACTGGCGGTAATTAATAGCGGATATTATAATCTGATGAAAACCAGGTTTGGTGTAAGTAAAGACAAACCTGGGGATGTTTTTAGCGATATGTTTCTAGAAAATAACCAAAACAGATTAGGTTCGGCTGCAAATAAGGAGAGCATTTGGGTATTGCAGTTCCAGTTTAATGTAGTAGGCGGCGGTACCAATTCAGATGATTGGACACGTAGGGCATGGATTCCAAATTATTCTTCAATCACTGGCTTCGTTTTAGCCGATACGCTTGGTGGTCGTGGTTTGGCGCAATTGGTGCCAATGAAGTGGTGGACTGGTACTGCCCGCACGAATGCCAGTGGTAACGTGCCCGGCATCTTCACGGCTAATGATATTCGTAATTCAAACTTCAATATTAAACGTGACTGGTACTATAATAATCCTAACGAAAGCTCTTTGGTGGGCAAAAAGGCACCAATCACTGAGCAAACCTGGTTTACTACTAAAACTTTATTTCCGGCGGTTACAAAATTCTTCTATGGTCGGCCAGAGAATTTAAGTTTAACCGGAAGTTACAAAGATCGGATGAAGTTTCGTTTGGCTGAAACTTATCTATTGTTGGCAGAAGCTTATTTAGGACAAAACAATCCAGCTAAAGCAGCTGATGCCGTAAACGAAGTGCGCAGAAGAGCAGGTGCTACAGATGTAGCTGCAGCAAATATGAACATGGATTTTCTTTTGGATGAACGCATCAGGGAACTGGTAGGAGAGGAAAGTCGTCGATTTACTTTGGTTCGTACAAAGAAATATGTTGACCGTGTAAAACAGTATAACCCCGCTATTGCTGTTAAAGTGAATGAAAATTATGCGTTGTGGCCAATTCCACAGTCGATTAGAGACGCCAATACTGGGGCACCATTCCCCCAAAATCCTGGCTATTAATAAGCCATCTTTAAGTTACTGGAGTTAAAATAGAAAGTGATTTGATCTCAAAACATCATGAAAAAAAGCAACCATTTATATAAAATATTATTGCCCTTTAGTTTTTTGTTTTGCCTTTCGGCTTGCAAAAAAGGCATTAACGACATTGATAAAGTTCAGGAGAAGATGGAACTTAGGGTTTCATCTCCCAACGTAGCCTTAGATGAAAATAACCCGTCGAAAGACATCGTTACCTTTAGCTGGTCCCCAGCACGACCGCAATCTGATGACCATATGGTGACTTACACCACCCGGTTGGATGTGGTAGGAAATAATTTTGGAACCGCTACAACCATTATGACATTTGAAGATGATGGCATTTACAGTAAAAGCTTTAGTTCAGAGCAGCTTCAAAACTGGGCGAACGAAAAATGGGGAATTCCGGCCAATAAGTCTTTTACCCTGGAGTTTAGGGTAGTGGCCGAGTGGGAAGGCGGCGGAAGTTTTGAGGCCCCTGAAGTTAAAACCACAAGGGTAGAGGTTACTCCAATCAAAACCGTAGTTTTTGATGCGGATAAAGTTTTCTTGGGTGGATCAGCCATCACAGGCATTAATAAAATAGAAATGCCAAAAACACTGGAAAACCTTAACCAATATGCTTTTGTGTTGAATCTACAGCCTGGTAACCTCGAAATTCCGGTAGAATTTCGAGGAGCTACCAATTATGTAGTGCCTACCAGTGCCAATACTGTCCTGCAGGATGGCGAAGCCGTGCCAATCAGACTTCGAGAAAATCCATTTGCTTTCAAAATTGAAACAGCTGGTGCATACCGGGTAGTGGTAAATATGCAGAAAGCATCGGCAACGATTTACTCGCCAGCGACAGCTCTTACACCTCGTGTAGTTTCATGGAATGGTGAAGGTGGCGTTGCTCAAAATACCACAGTAACAGAATTATACATGCATGGTGCCATTAACAATTGGGGCAACCCAATTAAAATGGATTTGAAAGTAAGTCTGGCCGATCCGCAAGTACTGGTTTACACCGGTGGAAGGGTAGGCAAAGCTAAGTTCATTGTGTATGGCGGAAGCGATAATAATAAAAATTTATCTTATGCTTTTGTAGGTCCGCTTACCGACGCAGGTTTGCGTCAAGATCAAAATTTAGTGCTTGGAACAGCTTTAACGCTAGCAGGGGGCTCATCTAGCGAACATAGAAACGCTTACCTTAATATACCAGCAACGACAAATGTTTTGATTTTCGATTTGCGAAACAACACCATATTGGCCCAGAAACGCTAGCAATAATCACGTTTTAAAAAATTTTAACTGACGCTAAAAATGAAAAAAATGAACTATAAAATGATTGGTAGCAAAATACTGATCGCTGCCTTGTGTATGCTCGCCTTTGCCTGTAAAAAGAACAATAATGAAACCGAAAAACAAGCGGAAGGTACGTTGGTTAAACCAAACTACAACCGAAACACCATGTTCCGTAACCCGCTTAATGGTTGGGTAATGTATGGTTCAGGTACTGTCCAGCCAGGATATTGGGATACAGAATATTATGTTCCTGATTTGGGTAAAAAAGTGAAGGCTATAGATTATGCTTCAGCTTGCTATATTCGTACGCGTTGGGCAAACTTTAACCCTTCAAATGGCGTATATGCGTGGCGAGATCCGAGTACAGCGCTTTATAAAATGATTAAAGGCGCTCAAGACAGAGGTCTGCCGATTGCATTTCGTATTGTAGTTGATGGTCGTGACCAGGGCCTGAATACGCCTCAGTTCGTTTTTGATGCAGGTGCAAAATACATCACCGAAGATCCAAAATTTCCAGATCGTAGAACGCCCCTTCCACAAGATCCAATTTTCAGGCAGCATTATGCTAAATTTATCGAAGAGTTGGCAAAGGATTTTAATGATCCAAAGAAAACTTCCTTTATTGATGCTTACGGTTTGGGCAAATGGGGAGAAGCCCACAATGTGATTTATTTTGATCCGGCTGCTAATGCACCAAAAGATAAAATTGAACAAGCAAAAGAAGAAGTGATGGATTGGATTTCAGATCTTTATGTGAAGAATTTCTCCAAAATACCTTTGGCGATAAACTACCACCGAGTGGTAGGCGATCCGGTAAGTTGGGGTTCGGCCAATCCAAATTCAGATCGTTTGTTAACGAAATTGATTAATAAAGGCTATATATTACGCCAGGATGCTTTTGGTATGACTGACTATTACCAGAGTTGGGAAAAAGCATTCGCTAAAACCTGGAATTTCAAGCGCCCGATATTGATGGAGGGTGGCTGGATTACCAGCGGAACGCACCGCTATTGGACCGATCCAAGTGGAAAATACAGGGAAGGACATCCTGAAGATGTAAGAAAAGGGGAGTTTGATTCTTCATTGGAAGCAGCCGTAAATATGATGGATTTCCGCGTTGGAGATACTGAAAGCTGGTTTACTAAGTCATTTACATTGGTGCAGCGTTTTATTTCAGAAGGTGGTTATCGCTTGTACCCGGAGCGGGTGTATGTACCAGAAAAAGTGAGCGCTAATACTGAAACCACCATTACCCATCGCTGGAGAAACATGGGCTGGGGTTATTTCCCTAATAACATACCACAATGGAATTATAAATACAAAGTTGCTTTTGCTTTGTTAGATGGCTCTGGGACCGTAAAGAAAATAATTGTAGATCAATATGGAGAACCATCAACCTGGTTGAAAAGCAGTGCCACCACCTACGAACTGAAGACAAAGCTAGATGTGCCTGCTGGAGCCTATACCTGGGCTGTAGCTATTGTTGACACAACCAACGATAATAAGCCAGGTATCAGATTAGCTGTAAACGGCGATATGACTACTGATGGTTGGTGCAAACTGATCAACGTTCAGGTTCAATAATATTTTTACGTTAATTGCTTTTAAACTTCCTGCTGCCTTTTTGGTGCACAGGAAGTTTTTTTTATTTTACGATCAATCCGCCTACAAAGCGACGTGTCCTGGAGGATGGCGATTTCATTAGCAATTTTTGAAGGAAAAATGACAATTTAACAAGCTAAGGGTGGTATACTAAAGAGGTATAGTCCTCATTTGTTGTTTCATGGAAACGTTCCCAAAAATTGGGAACGTTTCCATGAAAAATAGATATCTCTTCCTGAGGGTAAGACTCAAAACGTAGATATATTTGAGTGTAATCATATACAATAACAAATCCTAACCAAATTAATATGCAGAATAAATCTACACTACATTTATTGAAGGGCGCATAAGTTATTACTTTTGCGGCATGGATCAAGTCGATCGCTGCCTTTATAGCCTAACCTCTTTTTAAACCTAAATAAACCACTCATGTCAGTTTTCATTAAACCGCTGAGGGTATTCGCCTGCTGTGCCTTATTTATTAATCAGGCATCAAGGCTACATGCCCAGCAGGTTCCAGATACGATCAGCAAAAAGCAGGATACCATGCAGCTGGTGGATAAGAAACTCAAAAAACTTATCTACTTTAATACGCCAAAAACACTTTCAACAGTTTCATCAACCGCTATTCCAGGTGCTGAACTTACCAGTACTTTAGTGGCGTCTTACCCCATTGCCTTAGCAGGTAGGTTGGCAGGTTTAACCACAAGTCAAAACAGCGGACAACCTTTCAACGAGGGATATAGCATGCGCCTAAGGGGGCAAAGTCCTTTAATTTTTATTGATGGTATTCCACGTTCGGTTTCAGAAATTGGAATAGAGGAAATAGAATCGGTTACGGTGCTGAAAGATGCTGTTTCTTTAGCCATGTTGGGTGTTAGAGGAGCAAATGGTGCAGTTTCAATTGTAACAAAAAAAGGGATGGTCGCCGGACAGAAAATCAGTTTCACCGGGCAATGGGGTATTCAACAGCCAATTCAGAATTTAATATCAAAGCCCCTAGATGCTTTCAATTATGCCACATTATATAACGAGGCATTAACCAACGACGGACTTTCAGCTGCCAATAATGGTTTTAGCCAATCCGCTATCAATGCCTACCAAACAGGTAGCGATCCTCTCCGCTATCCAAATGTAAATTGGGCCGATGAAGTTTTAAGAAAATCAGCAGCCGTTGCCAGGTACAATTTAAATACCAGTGGTGGTAATCAGTATGTTCGATTTTTTGTGAATCTGGAGCATTTTAAACAAAATGGTTTACTGAAAACAAGAGACGATATCAACACCAAATATTCAACCAATGCGAATTTTGTGGGTTATTTCATTCGCTCGAATGTGGATGTTAATCTGACCGACAAATTAAGCGCTGGCCTTTATGTTCAGGGGCGAATTTTAACCGATAACAGTCCCGGCAACTCTGGAACTCAAAGTATTTTTAATGCTCTAAAGGCTACGCCAAATAGTGCTTACCCTATTTTTAATGCCAACGGCACGTACGGCGGTTCTGCTCAGTTTCAAAATAATATTGTAGCCCAGGGTGTGAGTGCGGGTTATTCTAAAACTAACACCCGAACGGTTCTTTCCGACTTTTACCTGAAATATAATTTAGACGATTTATCTAAAGGTTTATGGGTAAAAGCAAGGGCATCATTCTTTAGTAATCTGGCAGAAAACTATATTAGGAACAAATCTTTTGCGGTATTTGAGCAAATAAGTGGCTTTGGTACTTTATCTCCCGTTTATCGTCAGTATAATAACAATACTGACCAGGCAAATGGTAACAACATTGCCTTCCAGAACAGATCAGATTTTCAGGAATTATCTTTTGGCTACCAACGTGATTTCGGTTTAAATGGTGTTGATGCTGTAATACTGGCCAATAGAGATAACTTAATCAATGGGTCGAATTTACCCTACGCCATTAAGGGTATTTCCGGTCACATATCTTACAATTACGATAAAAAATACCTTGCTGAAGTTTCTTTTTCACAAAGTGGCGCCAACCGTTATCCGGATAAAGGCGGATTTAAATATGGCTTTTTCCCAGCTCTTGGTTTAGGTTGGAATATCCAACAAGAGGATTTTTTGAAAGAAAACAGCTGGCTTAATCAGCTGAAGTTGTACGCTTCATATGGAAAAGTAGGCAGAGACAATGGCGCTTACTACACTTATCAGCAAGTTTATAATGGTTCACCTGGTGCAATTTTCGGAAGCAGTGCGGGTACAGCCACAACTATTGGCGAATCGTTTCTGGCGAATCCAGCCATTACCTGGGAATATGCGAAGATGCTGAATATCGGTATTGATGCAGGTTTTCTAAACGATAGGCTTGGTTTAAATGTAGAATATTACAAAAATAATTTTGCTGATTTAAGTATTATGAGGGGAAATGGAAGTTCATTATTGGGCATTTCTTATCCGAATGAAAACATTGGAAAACAAAATTATTATGGTTGGGAAGCGCAGTTAAGCTGGAATGAACAAAAGAAAAAATGGGGTTATTTTGTGAGATTGAATGCCAGTTTACAGAAGAGTAAACTCATTTACAGTGCAGAAGCCAACCAACGATATAGCTGGATGCAGCGTACAGGTCACCCTGTTGGGCAAACCTATGGTTACATCGCCGAAGGTTTGTTTCGTAGCCAGCAGGAAATTACTGGTTATCCTACCATCGAGGGGTACACGCCCCAACCTGGTGACATCAAATACAGGGATTTAAACGGCGATGGAGTAATCAACCAATATGACCAGACAACCATCGGCTCGCAAAAACCCAGTTTGTTTTTAGGGGCCAAGTTAGGATTTCATGTTGTTGGCTTTGATGTGAGCGCTTTGGTTCAAGGTGTGATTAATCAGGAAGTTTACCTGTCGGACAATAGCTATTGGGAGTTTCAAGGTGGAACAGCGCAGGCTTACCAAACCCATTTAAATAGATTTACGCCAGCCACGGCCAATACAGCAGCCTATCCAAGGTTGACTACCAACTCGGGCCCAAGAAACGGTGCGACCAACAATTTTGTAAGCTCGTCCTTCTGGTTAAGAAATGGCGATTTTGTCAGGCTGAGGAATGTAGAGTTGGGTTACACACTTCCAGCTAGGCTTACTCAAAAAGTGGGGCTAAAATCTACCCGCTTATTCACGAACGGGCTAAACCTATGGACTTTAAGTTCGAAAACATTTAACGGTGCCGATCCAGAAAACTTCAATGGGAATTATCCGATTGAGCGTATATTTTCCTTCGGTGTAAATATTCAATTATAGCATTACAGATATGAAAAGTGTACTTTATTTATTAATCATCGTATCGGTGCTGGCCCAATCATGTAAAAAATTCGAAAATGAACCTGAAGAGCGGGTACTGGAAACAGATGTATTTGATCCTACAGATCAAATGGGTGTTCAATCAACCGCTTATTTATTAGGTATTTATTCTTTCTTGCCAGATGGGTTTAACCGGATTGGCGGTGATTTTTTAGATGCGGCAACCGATGATGCGGTTCCTTCTTCGGAGCGATCGACAATTATGTTGTTCACCAATGGACAACTCAACGCAACTAATCATCCTGATAATAATTGGGCAAATAGTTATACCCTCATTAGGAGAAGCAATGTGTTTTTAAATAACATAGGTGTGGTGCCTATTCCTGACGCAACAAAGAAAAGACAGGTTGCCGAAGCTCGTTTTCTGCGTGCCTTCGCCTACTTCGAATTGCTGAAACGTTATGGCGGTATTCCTTTGGTGGGTAATCAGGTATTTGATCTAAACAGTGATTTAAACTTACCTCGAAATACTTTCGCAGAATGTGTAGATTACATTGCCGCAGAATGCGATGCTATTACGCCAGATCTGCCTAATGGTTCTGCCGTTGCGGCTACTGAGTTTGGCCGTGTTCCATCTGAAGCGGCAATGGCTTTGAAATGTAGATTGTATTTGTATGCTGCCAGTCCATTGTTCAATGGCGGTGGTTTTGAAAGCAATCCGCAGTTAAAATCGATTACAGGTTATCCCACAAATGATCCGGCCAGATGGCAACGTGTAATTACCATTGCTGAAGCATTAATTGCCAAAGGTTATTATAAATTACCTGCAGGAACCGGAACTGCTGCTTACACAGCTGTGTTTACAACGAAAATCAATACCGATATTATTTTATCTAACCAATCTTCAAATTCTACTGTAATCGAAAATGCAAATGCGCCGGTAGGTTATGTAGCTCCTACAACCAGTAACGGAAGAAATAGCCCGACTCAAAACTTTGTAAATGCTTTCAATAATATGAATGGAACAGTTTATACAGGGACTACTACTTCTGCATCGCAATATGAAAACCGCGATCCACGGTTGAAAGCCATTTTGTTTTACAATGGCGTACAATGGTTAGGTAGGGCAGTGCAGACATATGAAGGTGGCTTAGATAAACCTAACCAGGCTTTTAAAACGCAAACCAAAACTTCTTATTATTTAAGAAAATTTATGGCCGATTTTTCTACCTCTGCTACTTATTCAAACCAAAGTCACAACTTCCCATATTTCCGCTTTGCTGATGTTTTATTGAGCTACGCTGAAGCATTGAATGAGGTAGGAAGGGTAGAAGATGCTGTTCGCCAACTGAATTTGGTACGTGCCAGGGCGGGTATTGCTGCAGGTACGGGAAACAGATTTGGTGTACCAGTTGGTGTTAGTCAAGCTCAGCTTCGCGACCTGATCAAGAATGAAAGACGCATTGAGCTAAGCTTTGAAGAACATCGTTTCTGGGATTTGCGCAGGTGGAAAATGAGTAATGAGTTGAGTGCTACTTTACAAGGGTTAACCATCACTCAAAATGACCCATTATATGTACTCAAAAATGTGCACACGATGGCGTTTCAGCCTAAATATTATTACATGCCCATTCCATACTCAGAAATAATCAGGAATAATAAGTTGGTTCAAAATGAAGGTTATTTCTAACCCAACTCAGGGATTGAATTTAAACACCGGTGATAACGCCAGCAATAGATAATGCGGCTATTCAATAAAAATTATAAGATGAAAAAAATAACATATTTATGCTGCATTTTCATGATGCTCCTGAGCATAGCTGCCTATGCACAGCGAAAGCAAATCACGGGTGTGGTTAGCGATCAATCCGGGCTTTTGCCTGGCGCAACGGTGGTCGAAAAAAGTAATCCATCCAACGGAACCACCACAAACCAGGATGGAAAATTTACGCTTAGTGTGAGTAGCAATACCCTTGTGATTCGGTTAATCGGTTATGCTACCCGAGAAATTAATATCGACGGGCAAACGAATATCACCATATCCTTAAATGAAGATAAGACCGACCTGGATGATGTAGTGGTGGTAGGTTACGGCACACAAAAGAAAAAGACCTTAACAGGTGCGGTAGCAAGTATAGGTGGAGATGAGATTAGGCAAAGTCCATCGCCAAGTTTGCAAAACTCGCTAGCCGGACGGATTACTGGTTTTTCATCTCAACAAATCAGTGGACAGCCGGGTGCTGATGGAGCAAGATTCTACATCCGTGGGGTGAGTTCTTATGTATCAGGTGCGAGTAACAATCCTTTAATTTTAGTGGATGATATTGAATTCACATATGATCAGTTCTCACAGTTGAGCGCCAATGAGGTAGAATCGGTAAGTATCTTGAAAGATGCGGCAACTACTTCAATCTACGGTATTAAAGGTGCAAATGGGGTGATTTTAGTAACAACCACTCGTGGTAAAGTAGGGAAGCCAAGGATTAGTTTATTGGTTGAATATGGATTGAGCCAGCTCACACGAACACCAAAGGCCTTAGGTTCATATGAAGCCGCTTCACTAATTAATGAAGCGCAGGTGAATACCAATAACTTAAATCCAAACCCAAGTTTTGTGCGCACCTTTTCTGATAACGATTTAGAATTGTATAGAACCGGTGCTGATCCTTATGGACATCCAAACAATGATTGGTCTGACATCCTTTTAAAAAGATTTGCACCGCAAGCTAAAGCCAACTTTAATGTAAACGGTGGTACAGAAAAGGCAAAGTATTTTGTTTCGATTGGTTATTTAAATCAAGGTGGTCAGCTGAAAGATTTTAGTGAAGATTTAAATAGTAAATTTTATTACAAACGTTACAATTATCGCTCTAACATCGATTTGAAAGTAACTAAAACACTTGATGTAAAATTTGACCTGTTCGGGAATGTAGATGAAAATAATGCTAATAATGCTACTGCCAATAATACCATCTTTAGTGATTTGGGTCGTTTGGGCGAAACAGCACCGTTTAACTATCCTGTCTACAATCCAAACGGAACTTTAGGTTACAGTGTTTGGCAAAGAACCGCATCTGGCAGAAATAATAATAATATTGTGGGTCGTTTAATGTACAATGGTTACTACCGTACATTTAATAACAACATCAATTTATCCACGTCAGCTAATCAGAAATTAGATTTCATCACTTCAGGACTTTCCATAAAAGGTGTATTGGCTTATCGCAACCTGTACTTTTACAGTCGCTCTCTTTCCAGGCCGGTAACAGGAACTGGTTTCATTTCTTACGTATACGATCCGGTTACTGATTCATACAGCTTTGGTCAACGTGATAATATCTTTAGGATTAGTACGCCTGGCTTAAGTTATTCATCCGGAAGCACTGCGAGTGCACTGACCATGCAGGCCATGTTAAACTACGGCAGAAGTTTTGGAAATCACAATGTTTCTGGGTTGATTTTGTATAATACAAATGATAAGAGAGCTCAAAATACCACTAACTCAAATTTGTACAATTTTATTCCAGAAGTATTTAGCGGTATTACTGCAAGGTTTGGTTACGATTACAGGCAAAAATATTTAATTGAACTCAGCGGTGCCTATAACGGTTCCGATCGTTTTGCGCAAGGCAAGAAAAAGGGGTTTTTCCCTGCTGCATCTGTAGGTTGGAATATTGCCGAAGAAACCTTCGTTAAAGACAATTTACATTTCATCGATCAGTTTAAATTAAGAGGTTCTTATGGTGTTGTAGGCGCAGATAATACAGGTGGTGTGTATGCTTACCTGCAGAATTGGGCAACAGGATCGGGAAGTGGTTTGTTTGGCCTGGCCACGAATAATGGATATGGTACGGTAACTGAGGGTACATTAGCCAACAATGAGGTAACATGGGAGAAAGATAAAAAGTTAGACATTGGTCTGGATATGGCTTTCTTCAAAAACAAACTATCTGCTAAACTGGATTATTTCAATAATAACCGATACGATATCATTACTAACCGTGGAACCATTTCTGCTGTATTCGGACAGAATTTACCATTGGTAAACATCGGTAAAACGAATAATAGGGGTTTTGAGGCTGAAATCAGCTTTAGAGATGAGATCTCCAAAGATTGGAATTACTTTATTCAGGGCACTTATTCACTCGCTAAAAATAAAATTACTTTTAGAGATGAAGCAGAAACTTTATACCCTTATCAACGAGAAACCGGACAAGCCATTGGATCTGTGTTGAAATACAAATGGACCGGTGAATTTTACACACTGGAAGATATCGCTAACCCTGCTGTTCCAAAACCAACTATTGGCGGAAGACCAGGTGACATCAAGTACATGGATCTGAACGGCGATGGGGTGATAGATGCCAATGACAGATCGTTTTTTGGAAGTACCAATTTACCTACAACTATTGCAGGGATTACCTTGGGAGTAGGGTACAAAAATTTCAGACTTAGTGTTTTATTCCAGGCCGCTTTAGATTTCGTTGCCAGTGCACAAGGGGCAGTTATTCACCACAATGCCAGTAACCAGTTGCCAATTCACCAGCAACACTGGACACCAGCTTTGGGTAACAATGCCAAATACCCTCAATTATATACAACAGCATTGAGCCAAAGTCCGAGAGATTTTTACTCAGATTTTTGGGCAATTCCGGGCGATTATGTACGTCTGAAAACAGCCGAATTGAGTTATAGCGCTGGTCCGAAACTATTGTCGAAATTAGGTGTAAAAGGGTTGCGATTATACACCAATGGGTACAATTTATTAACCTTTACCAAGCTGGATAGGCTATACAACTTAGATCCCGAAGTACTGGAGTCTGCCGGCGATTTGCCATATCCGCCAACAAGAATAATCAACATGGGTTTAAACGTTACTTTCTAATTTGTACCATGAAAAAAATATTAATTACAGCGATGCTTCCTTTGGTATTCTTAGCCTGCAAGAAATCAGGAGGTTTGGAAGATAAAACTACAGGATTAACCGAAGAAGCTGTCTTTACCGATAGCGTTCAAACGAACAATTTTTTAAACAGAATTTATCTAGATGCCGGTTATACTTTTGGGCCATCACGTTTTAATTCGGCAGGAGGTTCTGGAAATACAGAATTGGCAACTGATAACGCTGAAGGAAATAATAACCTTTCAGTATGGGGAAATGCCTATGCACAAGGAACTATTGGTCCATCGAATGTTTTAACCGGTTTTGGTACTGATAAAGATTTTTGGACTACACCATACAAAAACATCCGTAGGGTTAACCTTTTACTAGAGAAAATTGGTGGTGCACCTTTCCACGAATCAACCAAAAAAAGAATGCGTGCGGAAGCCAGATTTTTAAGAGCATTTTATTACCAACATATGGTAATCGCCTTTGGGGGAATACCTTTGATTGGCGATCAGGTTTTTGGGATCAATGATATTATTAACCTGCCAAGAAGTTCTTACGAAGACTGCGTTGCATACATGGTTTCAGAGTTGGATGCAGCAGCAGCCGATTTAGCCAATGTTACTTATAAAGATATTGATTTTGGCCGGGTTACGGGAGGTGCTTGCTTGGCCTTAAAATCCAGGGTGTTGTTGTATGCAGCTAGTTCGCTCTTTAATGGTGGTGGGACGACCAAAAGTGCGGTAGTTGGCTATCCAGCATTTAATGCAAACAGGTGGCAACAAGCTGCCGATGCTGCCGAAGCTTTAATCAATACGAACCTGTATAGCTTAAATGTAGATAACACTACGCGACCAGGAAATGGATTTTATCAGGTATTTTTAAAGCGTGTGAATACTGAATACATTTTCCAATACAACCGCCCGGCACAAAAAGAATTCGAAGCATATTATTTGCCGCCAACCCGTACGGGCGCATCGATTATGAAACCTACTCAAAGCTTGGTAGAAGCATTTCCGATGAGAGACGGTAAAGCAATCAGTGAAAGCAGCACGTACAATCCAAACGACCCTTATGTGAACAGAGATCCTCGTTTTGAATATTCTATTATTTACAATGGACTTTCCTACATCAATAATAGTTCAGTAAAAACGGTGGTGTACACCTACACCAGTACTGGCTCAACCATTGCAAATACCACTGCGGATGCTTATACGCCGAATAATCAGTTTACGGGGTATTTCGGTCGGAAAATGTGTGATGAAAACATTTCGAATGGTTTATCGGCAACTACTGAAAGAGCCTGGCCGCTAATTCGATATGCTGAAATTTTATTAAATTATGCGGAGGCGATTAATGAGGTGGGACAACCAGAAAAAGCTGTAGAAAAATTAGTGCTATTGAGAAATAGAGCGGGAATCTTGCCGGGTGCAGATGGCAGATATGGTATTAAAACAGGTATATCGGTTGCTGAACTGCGAACGTTAATTCAAAATGAGCGTAGAATTGAATTGGCTTTTGAAGACCACCGTTTTAATGATATTAGAAGATGGAAAATAGCGTCTGCTGTACTTAAAGGCTTCAATAGCATTGATATCATTACACGTACAGGCACCAACACGTTTGTGCATACTGTCTCGAGGGCACCTCGACCATTAAATTTTAGAGATGCCATGTATCTTCTGCCTATTCCGCTATCTGAAATACAGAAAATGCCGATGATGGAGCAAAACCCAGGTTACTAATTTTTGGTCAGTTTTATATCTCTGAAAGATGGCAAGGGCAACGTATTAACGTTGCCTTTTGCTTTTGAAACAATTGAAGGTATAGATCATAGCAGGTTGCAATTATTTTCATCATCAAAAAAGTAAGCCTAAATGTATAGTTTTAAAATGGCGCCTTGGTTTTTCTTTGTGATGATAAAACAATGTATGGGGTTTTAGCGGCGTTTAATTTTAATGATTTAAATTGTAAATTTCATTCGAATTTCTTTATTTGTAGTTCAACCATAGACTAAATTGTATGAAGAGTAATCAAGTAACTATCGTAGATATTGCGAACGAATTAAAGATGTCAAAATCTACGGTTTCAAGAGCACTTACTGGCCACCCGAATGTTAAACCGGAAACAAGAGCCAAAGTAACCGAACTAGCAGAGAAACTTGATTACCAAAGAAATATGCTTTCCATCAGTTTAATTACCAATAAAACGAAAACCATTGGTATTGTCCTGCCCGATTTCTTTACATCTTTCTTTCCACAGGTGGTGGTAGGTGCCCAAGAAGAAGCCGCCAGGCAAGGTTACAGTGTCATCGTGTCGCAGTGCAATGAAAGTTATGAAACCGAGGTCGCCAATTCGAAGGTAATGCTGGCCAATAGGGTAGATGGAGTAATGGTATCCCTAACGAAGGAAACCCTAAATTACGATCATTGGAAAGCTTTTATCAGAAAGAAAATTCCAGTCGTGTTCTTTAATCGCGTGTGCGAGGAGATGATGGTGCCAAAAGTCGTGGTGAACGATTATGATGCCGCATTTCAGGCGGTAAAACACCTCATTTCAATCGGTAAACGTAGAATTGCGCATTTGGCAGGACCAGCACAATTAGTGATCAGCCGCAAGCGAATGAATGGCTATCGCGATGCGCTGATTAAAAATAACATTCCTATAGATGAAGATCTGATCATTGAGTTCGACTTGAACCTCACTAAAGTGAAAATGTACGTGAAGCATTTGTTAGGGATGACCAATCCGCCTGATGCGATATTTGCGGTGAATGACCCAACGGCTATTGAAGCCATTCAGATCATCAAGCAATCAGGCAAACGCATTCCCGAGGATATTGCAGTAGTGGGTTTTAGTGATAATTATGGTTCAAACTTTATCGAGCCAAGCCTGACTACGATTGCTCAACCAGTTAAAGAAATTGGGAAAACGGCGATGGAATTATTGTTAGGTTTAATGGATAAAGATATTTCGGAATGGAAGCCGTTAATTAAAACGCTTGATACTGAGTTGGTTGTTAGAAATTCTACCGTAAAGCAGGTGCTAGAGCAATAAGATACTAGGCCCTTATCGTAGGGAACGTTCCCAATTTTCGGGAGCGTTCCCATCATATTTTCAGTTTTCCCAAGCACCGATCTGTTGATAATAAAAAATATCTTCGAGCTGATAACTATTGCCCTAAACTAGTAATGAAAAAAGAGCAGGCTTCGGCGAAACGAGATTTAAAAAAAATCAATTTAACGGCAGATTTAGTTGTTGCAGGCGGCGGACTTTCGGGTGTGTGTGCTGCAATTACAGCTGCCAGACAAGGTATAAAGGTACTTCTGTTACAAGATAGACCCGTTTTGGGTGGCAACTCATCAAGTGAGGTCAGGTTGTGGATCTTAGGTGCAACATCGCACATGGGCAATAACAACCGATGGGCTAGGGAAGGCGGTGTGATTGATGAAATTTTAGTTGAAAATACCTACAAAAATCCGGAGGGAAACCCAATGATTTTGGATATGATCTTATTGGATAAGGTGATTAAGGAAAGGAATATTCAACTGCTTTTAAATACGGCTGTTTTTGAGATTGATAAAACAGCGGATCAAATCAAATCGATTACTGCTTTTTGCAGCCAGAACTCCACTTTGTATCAGCTGGAGGCACCCTTGTTTTGCGATGCCACAGGCGATGGTATTGTCGGTTTTCTCGCTGGTGCTGCATTTCGAATGGGCGCCGAAAGTAAAGATGAGTTTGATGAAGGCATGGCGCCAACTGCAGAATATGGAGAGTTGTTGGGGCACTCTCTTTATTTCTACAGTAAAGATACTGGCCGGCCAGTGAAATTCACACCGCCAAATTTTGCCTTAAGTGATATCAAGGAGATCCCGCGTTTTAAACAATTTAATGCAAATGAGTTTGGTTGTAAGCTATGGTGGGTAGAATATGGAGGCAGATTAGACACCGTTCATGATACTGAAAAAATTAAATGGGAACTTTGGAAAGTTGTTTACGGCATATGGAACCACATTAAAAATTCTGGAGAATTCCCTGAAGCAGAAAATTTGACATTAGAGTGGGTGGGCACCATTCCCGGCAAGCGTGAGAGTAGACGCTTTGAAGGTGATTATATCTTGACACAGAAAGATTTGGTTGAACAACGTCACCACGATGATGCGATTGCTTTCGGTGGCTGGTCGATAGATCTGCACCCGGCGGATGGTGTCTACAGCGAAAGACCGGGTTGTAATCAATGGCATGGAAAAGGAATTTTCGAAATTCCATATCGTACATTATACAGCAGGAATATCAATAACTTATTTATCGCTGGTCGTATTATCAGTGTAAGCCACGTGGCTTTCGGTGCAACTCGTGTAATGGCCACTTGTGCTTATATTGGTCAGGCGATCGGTATGGCTGCGGTATTATGTAAAAACGGCGGACTGCTGCCAAGGGACGTGCTGACCAACGGACACATCCAAGAATTACAGCAAAAATTATCTTTAAACGGGCAATACATTCCGGGCGTATCGATCAACGACGCTTTAGATTTAATTCCACGAAGCGAGATTTCCGTTTCAAGTACGCTAGATTTCAAAGGATTTGACCATGTCGATCTTTGGAAAACTTTAACAACTCCTTCTGCACAGCTTTTTCCTATGGTAAACGGCGAATTACCAGTATTTAACGTTGCCGTAAATGCAATCAAACCAACAACCTTAAAAGCATCTTTAAGAGTTAGTAAAAGACCGGGAGGTTTTACGCCAGATCAGACTTTAGCCACGAAGGAAATTAAAATTCAACCGGGTGAACAAGATATCAACCTTAATTTTGGCTTAAATTTGTCGAAAGCGAGCTATGTCTTTATAGTTTTTGAAGCAAATGAAGCTATCCAACTCGGCTTTACAGAAAAACGGGTTACCGGAATTCTGTCGGTATTCAACTCAATAAACAAAGCAGTTTCCAATTTTGGTAGGCAAATGCCTCCGGCAGATGCAGGTGTTGATGAATTCGAGTTCTGGTGTCCACAACGTAGACCACAGGGGCAAAATTTAGCGATTTCCCTAGCTGTATCTCAACCGGTTTTCGATAAATCAAACCTGACCAGCGGGATTGATAGGCCCGTTCGTCAGCCCAATGCTTGGGTGGCAGATCCTGCTGATGCTTCGCCAAGTTTAAATTTTGAATGGGATGAGGTGAAGACAATTAAACAAATTGACTTATGGTTTGATACAGATTTTGATCACCCTATGGAATCTGTGCTTATGGGACATCCAGAAACGGTCATGCCTTTTTGTGTAAGAAAATATGTAGTTAAGGATCAGTCAGGTAAGATATTATTTGAGAAAACTGATAATTTTCAAAGTCATCAGCGTATTATATTAGATGAAGCAATGGAGACGAGAAAACTTACTATTGAGGTAGAACATCCTTCTGAATTGGTACCAGCAGCTGTATTTGCGGTTCGTTGTTATTCAGAAGTTAAGCTTTAATTATGGTACAATTAGATTTCATAGTGATGGGCATTTTCGCCCTATTGATATTTGCCATCGGCTTAACTTTCACCAGAGTGGGCAGTAAAAATGGTCAGGCTTTTTTTGAAGCTGGCGGCGAAACCCCGTGGTGGATTAATGGGCTATCGCTCTTCATCAGTTATTTCTCTGCAGGAACTTTTGTTGTTTGGGGCTCTATTGCATACAAGTATGGCGTGGTAGCCAATGCTATTCAGCTTACTATGGCCATCAGTGGTTTTATTGTGATGGTATTTATTGCAGCCAAATGGAAGAAAACAGGCATATCGACTGCTGCCGAATTTATCGGTAAGCGCTTTGGTGCCAAAGAAAAACAGTTTTATACTTATATGACTCTGCTATTGAGCTTGTTTACCACTGCCGCCGTGCTTTATCCGGTAGGGAAAATGGTTCATGTGGCAACTGATTTACCGGTTAATACCTGCATTTTCATTATTGGTTTAATTATTGTCCTATATACCGCTGCTGGCGGACTTTGGGCGGTATTAGTTACTGATGTGGTTCAGTTTGTCATTCTTTCTGCTGCAGTAGTGATTGTGATACCAATTGCCTTTGGACAAATAGGTGGTTTTAACAACTTGATTAAGAAAGCGCCGGCACACTTTTTCGAACCTTTCAATAGTGATTATACGTTCGGTTTTATGTTGGCCTTCATTGTATACCAAACCTTTTACATTGGTGGGAATTGGTCATATGTACAACGTTACACTAGCGTTAAGGATGAAAAAAATGCTAAAAAAGTTGCAGGAATATTTACAATACTCTATTTTATTAGTCCGGTAATATGGATGCTTCCACCGATGATTTACAGGGTGATTAATCCTGATTTACAAGGTCTGCAAACGGAAGATGCTTACATGATGCTGATTCAAAAGGTAATGCCTGCAGGTTTGATTGGATTGGTTCTGGCCGGAATGGTCTCTGCAACTTCAAGTAAAGCCAATACCACCATTAATATGGCAGCAACGGTATTCGCACAGGATATTTATAAAAATCTCCTGCGTCCTTCTTCCTCGGAAAAACAGGTAATCTGGATGGCTCGACTATTCACACTTTTATTTGGAGTGCTAACCATTCTTGTGGCCATGTGGATACCCAGTGCTGGTGGAATTGTCGAGGTAGTTTTGAGTACTGCGTCAATAGCCGGCGGTGCACTTTTCGCACCCATCATCTGGACACTCTTTTCAAAAAGACAAACAGGTTTTTCGGTGGTTACGATAACCATCAGTGCATTGGTCATAAATCTATTTTTCAAGGTGATTTCACCTGCATTACTCGATTTTAAGTTAAGCAGAACTATGGAAACAGTTTTGGGAATGGGGATTCCAATTTTTCTTTTGGCGGTCTTTGAACTTTATTACGCAAACAGGGGCTTTATTTCTGAGAAAGCGATGAGTATGATCAAAAACAAAGATGTTAAGGATCAAGTGAAGTCAGCGATTGATGCCTCTGCACATTTTGCAGCCGAAAAGCAAAATATTTTTGGAATCCGTGTCATTGCCATATCTATGGCCGTAGTCGGTTTAGGCATTACGTTTTTAGGCATCATGGCAGATGATTATTCCCTTGTGATTATTGCTGTTGGAATTTTAATTCTGCTTGCTGCACTGGCTATTTATCAGGCAACCGTACAGTCTAAACAAAAGGAGCAAAACGATGAAATTTAAGTTATTTTTTATACTCTCTATTTTCGGCTTTAATGCTATGGCCGAAGTGAAGCTACCAGCTTTGTTTTCTAACGGGATGGTTTTGCAGCAAAAATCAAGTGTCAAAATATGGGGTTTTTCAACTGGATCAAAAAAAATAACCATTACAACTTCCTGGGATCATAAAACCTATCAGGCAAACACCAAATATGATGGAACTTGGGATAGTTATTTAAATACACCCACCGCTGGTGGACCATATTCGATTCAAATTAACCAGGAAAATAAAATTACGCTAAACGACGTGTTGATTGGCGAGGTGTGGATTTGTTCAGGGCAGTCGAATATGGATATGCCAATGAAAGGGTATGGAGGATTACCAATCACTAATTCCTTAGATATTTTGGTAGAATCTGTCAACCCGAAGTTAAGGTTATTTCATGTTGAAAAAGCGTATTCAACAACACCTAAAAATGATGTTAAGGGGCTCTGGAGGCATGCTGATGCCGAAACAGCAGGTGATTTTAGTGCTGTAGGTTACCAGTTTGCCAGTTTATTGCAAAAACATTTGGGCGTACCGATCGGCATTATTCAAAGCACCTGGGGTGGTTCGCCTATTGAAGCATGGACAGATAAAAATGTTTTGCAAAATCTACTCGGCGATCGATTAAATTTCAATCGTGCAATTTCGAAAGCAAATCATCAAACACCAGGAAATTTGTATAATGCAATGATTAAACCACTAGTGGGGTATCATATTGCAGGAGTAATTTGGTATCAGGGAGAACAAAACAGGCACAATCATCAAGATTATCTTGCGCTTCAGATAGCCATGATAAATCTGTGGCGAGAACAGTGGAATATTGGTCAATGGGATTTTTTTGGAGTACAGATTGCACCAATGGCCTATGCTAACGAATCCAGGCTGGCCGTTCCATTGCTCAGGGAAGCCCAATTGCAATTAACAGATAGTCTATCCCATACGGGTATGGCGATTACCATTGATGGTGGCGAAGAATATAATATCCATCCTGCAAACAAAACGCTTGTAGCTAAACGGTTAGCCTACTTAGCGCTTGAAAAAACATATCATAAACAAGGCATTGCATCTGTTGGGCCGAAGTTTGAAAGTTTACAGATTAAAGGTGATACGCTGAACATTAAATTTTCTGGTATTCCTTTGGGAATAACTAGCTATGGAAAACCGATTACGCAATTTGAAGTTGCTGGAAGCGATAAGGTATTTCATCAGGCGAAGGCTAAAATAAAAGATAATAAAGTGATTGTTGTTAGTGAAGCCGTGAAAGAGCCCGTTGCAGTACGTTACGCTTTTAAAAATTGGTGCGTAGGAGAAATTTATAGCGTCGAGGGTTTACCTGCATCACCATTTAGAACTGATAACTGGTAATTAACCTATTCAATATAGAATTCTTTGATTCATAAGCCCAATGGGTTTTCAACGACAGGTAAGTTTATTTCCATCAGCGTTAACCGTTTCCAGCATCATTGTATTTTTTATAAAAGCTAAATTAAACTTTACTTATCCAAATGTCCTGACTGCATACGTTAAAACCACTTTATTTGTACAAAAACAAACCTTTTCTGAACAAATACGTACCATCTGAGCACCATCTGATAGTTACTTTTGCTTCGTAACAGAACTGAATGGCCAGCAGAAATTGTATTAAGCTTTCAGTAAAGGCAGTCAACTAAGTCTAACCAAACCATTATGAGAATTAACTTTTCCCTTTTTAAACGCCAGCGTACACCAATACCTTTTAAAATCGTTTTAATTTTTTATTTACTTCAAACCTCGCTACTTGTAAGTGCTCAGGGAAATACCTTTTATAAAGCAGCAAAACAGGTGCAATACCAAGTAATCCATACTATTTATGATGGCAAAACGGTGTTACGCAATCCTTTAAATGGTTGGGTAATGTATGCCCCTCGTAATGCAGATGAAACTTATTGGGATACTGAATTTTTTGCACCGGAACTTAATAGAAAGGTAAAAGCAATAGATTACGCTTCTGCCTGCTATATCCGTACCAGTTGGTCTTCGTTAAATCCTGAAGATGGTGTTTACGCCTGGAACGACCCGAATTCGAGAATAGCAAAGCTGATTAAGGGTGCCGAAAAAAGAGGATTGCCAATAGCATTTCGAATTGTGGTCGATGGTCGTGACCAAGGACAAAATACGCCCAAGTTTGTATTTGACGCTGGCGCAAAATTCTACCTGGAAAACCCAAGAAATCCAGACAGACAAACGCCTTATCCACAAGATCCAATATTCAGAAAATATTACGCCAAATTTATCGAGGCTTTCGCTAAAGAATTTAATGACCCGCAACGCACTTCTTTTATTGATGCCTATGGCTTAGGCAAATGGGGCGAAGCCCATTATGTCGTTTATCAAGACCCTGAATCTGCAGAGAAAATAGATATCGAAAAAACTAAAGAGGAGGTATTGACTTGGGTGACTGATTTGTATGCAAGAACCTTCACTCAAATCCCTTTGGTAATTAATTATCACCGTTTGGTTGGTCATCCAGAAAGTTGGGCGCCAGCTAATCTGAATAGTGAAAGATTATTAGAAAAAGCAATAGCAAAAGGTTATAGCCTTAGACATGACGCTTTTGGAATGACTGGCTATTACCAAGGTTGGGAGAAAGATTTTGCCAAGAAATGGAATTATAAGCGCCCCATTATTATGGAAGGTGGCTGGATTACCTCTAAAACGCACAGTTATTGGATTGATCCGAGTGGGAAATACAGAAAAGGCCATCCGGAAGATGTGAGAAAAGGGGAGTTTGAGGCATCGAAAGAAGCCCATGTCAATATGATGGATTTTAGGGTGGGTGATACCGAATCCTGGTTTCAGGAATTTTCGCTAGTGCAGGGTTTTAGTGCTCAAGGCGGCTATCGTTTGTATCCAGATGAAATCAAACTTCCTCAGCAATTGCATGCAAAAAGCGCCTTTAACATCCAGCACACCTGGAAAAACATGGGCTGGGGATATTTCCCTAATAACATTCCGCAGTGGAACTACAAATACAAAGTCGCTTTTGCCTTATTGGACGCAGAGAATAAAGTGAAACAAGTTTTTGTAGATCAAAAAACGGAACCTTCCAATTGGCTGCTGGGTAATTCAATAGTTAATGATTTAAAAGTCACAGTAGTACTTCCGGCTGGAAAATACACTTGGGCAGTAGCCATTGTCGATAGAACAGAGAATAACCAACCCGCAATACGATTAGCTATAACAAGTGAAGTTACGCAAGACGGATGGGTGAAGTTGAAAGATTTAGAAGTGCAATAAATGACCTCTTGATGATGAGAATACGATTTCTGCTACTTTCTTTCATGACTTCTTGCTTTTCTGTACAGGCACAACAGGGCACCTATTGCAAATTTAAAAAAGACACCCTGGTAGTTGGCAATAAGTGGATAGAAAGAAAATTTCTGTGGAATGACGGCAACGTGATTACCTATAGTTTAACCGATAAAGCAACTAACCAAATTTGGTTGAACAGGTTAAAAACGCCTGATTTTCAGCTGACCAAAGATGCAGCTTCAAATGGAACTTACTCATCGAAGGAAGTTAAAGAAAACACCATCCATCCCAATTATTTGGCTGTAGAAGTAAACGTTTCTTTAGGTACTTTAACTGTTAAAAAGGTATATCGAGTTTATGAAGACAGTCCTGTAATTGCTTGTGATATTTATTTAAAAGGTAGCATCGATTTAGCTTTAGATACTAAAGCCGTAAATGCAGCTGATAGAAAAAACATCGAGTTTGTAGAAGATATGAAGTCTCAGCAAATGACCGCCATTTTAGATCAAATCAAGCTAGATGGCTTTCATTGGCAAACTAAAATTGTGGAGTTTTTCGATGTTACTGATTGGAATAATAACCTTATTCAAGAGAGAAATATTATTCCTTACCGCAAAACCAATTACAGAGGTAATTTGCTGTTAGCGCATAACAATGAAAATAATAAAGGTTTTTTCTTTTTGAAGGAAGCCCCAACATCTAGCGTACAGCTAGCTTATCAGGGCCATGATTTTACCACTGATTTCGGCCATTTTACCATAAGCGGATTGGGATTAACAGCTAAAGATATCAAAACTGAGGAATGGACCAAGGCTTATAGCAGCGTAATTGGTATGTATAGCGGAGGAGAATTACAGCAGCTTACTGCATTACGTAACTACCAAAAAAACTTCCGCAGGTTATTGCCACAACGCGATGAAATGGTGATGATGAATACTTGGGGAGATCGTAGTCAAGACGCTAAAGTAAATGAGAAATTTAGTTTGTTGGAAGTTGAAAAAGCAGCAGAGTTAGGTATTTCTCATTTTCAGATCGATGATGGTTGGCAGGTAGGAAAAAGCCCCAATTCTGCCTTGGCTAAAGGTTCTTTCAAAAATATTTGGGATAACCCAGATTATTGGAAACCAGATCCAGCGAAATATCCTAACGGCCTGCATCCAATAGTAAAAAGAGGTAAAGAATTAGGCGTGGAGATATGCCTTTGGTTTAATCCAAGTGTGCAAAATGATTATGCCGATTGGGAAAAAGACGTGAATGCTTTGGTGAGTTTGTACAAGGAGTACGGTATCCGCACTTTCAAAATCGATGGTTTAGCCATTCCAACTAAACAATCAGAGATTAATCTACGTAAGCTTTTCGATGGTGTATTGGAAGAAACTAATAACGAAGTGGTCTTTAATTTAGATGCTACTGCTGGTAGAAGGGCAGGTTATTACACCTTCAATGAATATGGAAATGTATTCTTGGAAAACCGTTACACCGATTGGCAGAACTATTATCCGTATTGGACTTTGAGAAACCTATGGCAACTATCTAAATATGTACCTGCCGAGAAATTGCAAATCGAATTCTTGAATAAATGGAGAAATGCAGATAAATATGGTAAAGACATTTTTGCCCCTAACAATCACTCTTTCGAGTATTTATTTGCGACTACGATGGCTGGCCAACCTTTGGCATGGTTTGAAGGTACAGGTTTGCCTGAAGAAGCACTAAAAATCAAAGATTTAATCAAGTCTTATCGAAAAATACAACACGATTTCCATTTAGGCACCATTTTGCCAATAGGAGATGAACCTTCTGGCAGGTCTTGGACTGGTTTTCAATCGCTGAACGGAAACAAAGGTTACTTCATTTTTTATAGAGAAAATACAGCGGAAGCAACTGGCGCAGTGAAAACGTGGCTGCCTTCTGGAACGAAATTGAAATGTACGCCAGTATTAGGTAACGGAAAAAACATCAATACCACCATCGCTAAAAACGGCACCATCGAAGTTACACTCCCAAAAATAAACGACTTCGTGATGTATCGGTACGAAATCACCAAATGAGACCATATATGAGAATTATACTTACTACATTTTTATTAGCCCTTACCATCAGCTCTTGGGGACAAAAAAAACATCAATTGAAATCCCCAGATGGAAAATTGGCAGTTGCTATTTCTTTGAACGAAAAGATTAGCTATGCGATCACCCATCAGGGAGATACCATTTTAAAACCTTCTGTCTTAAACATGAGCCTAGATAACGGCACTGTTTGGGGCAAAAACTCTCAATTGAAAAATGCAAAAGCGAATACCCATCATCAACAGATTAACGCTCTGTTTTATAAAAGAAACCAAATTGATGATCATTATAATGAGCTGGTTTTAAGCTTTAAAGAAAACTTCAGTCTCATTTTTAGAGCTTACAACGAAGGTATAGCTTACCGCTTTGTATCCACCAGCGATAAAGCTATTGTGGTTAAAAATGAAGAGGCTACATTCAACTTTTCGAAAGATTTTAACGCCTATGTTTCTTATGTAAAAGGAAAATTTAAGGATATCGAAAGCCAATATTTTAACTCATTTGAAAACGAATACACCTACACCCCATTAAGTAAAATCAGCGCTGCTAAGTTGGCGTTATCTCCTTTGATAGTGAGTTTAGACAATGGAAAAAAGGTTTGTTTAGCAGAGGCTGACTTGGAAAGTTATCCAGGGATGTACCTCGCCAACACTAACGGTTCTACTTCGTTGCAATCTAGCTTTGCAGCCTATCCAACAGCAACGCAACAAGGTGGGCATAATGAGTTACAGCAATTAGTTACTGCTCGTCAGCCTTATTTGGCTAAAAGTAAACCCAAAGCTAAGTTCCCTTGGCGCATTGTGATTGTATCTACCAACGATAAACAATTGGCAGATAATGATATGGTCTATAAATTGGCTGCTCCATCGAGAATAGCAGATGCTTCTTGGGTTAAACCGGGAAAAGTAGCTTGGGAATGGTGGAACCATTGGGGCATTTCAAATGTAGATTTTGAAGCTGGTGTAAATACAGAAACCTATCAAGCTTATATTGATTTTGCTTCTAAAAACGGCATTGAGTACGTAATTCTAGATGAAGGTTGGGCGGTGAACAAAAAAGCTGACCTGTTCCAGGTAGTGCCAGAAATAGATTTGAAGAAATTGATTGCTCATGCAAAGGCTAAAAACGTAGGCATCATTCTATGGGCTGGTTACTATGCTTTTGACAGAGATTTGGAGCGTGTATGCAAGCATTATTCAGAAATGGGTGTAAAGGGCTTTAAGGTTGATTTCATGGATCGCGACGACCAGCAAATGGTAGATTTCCATTATCGTGCGGCAGAAATAGCCGCCAAGTACAAATTGATGCTAGATTTTCACGGAACGTATAAGCCAACGGGTATCAATAGAACTTATCCTAATGTGATCAATTTCGAAGCTGTACATGGTTTAGAGCAGATGAAATGGACTGGTCCAGAGTTAGATCAGGTAACTTATGATGTGACGATGCCATTTATTCGGATGATAGCTGGCCCAATTGATTATACGCAAGGTGCCATGCGCAATGCCACCAAAAGAACGCATCGTGGTATTAACGACGAACCAATGAGCCAGGGCACGCGTTGTCGACAGTTGGCACAGTACGTCATTTTCGAATCGCCATTGAATATGCTTTGCGATAGCCCTACCAATTATGAAAAAGAGAAAGAATGTACCGATTTTATTTCGGCTGTTCCAACGGTTTGGGATCAAACAATTGCGCTTGAAGGAGAGATCGGTAAATACATCGCTATTGCCCGTAAAAAAGCAGAAACATGGTATGTAGGGTCAATGACCAATTGGGATGCTCGAAAACTAGAACTCGATTTATCTTTCTTGGGTGAAGGAAATTACGTTGCAGAGCTTTACAGAGATGGTGCCAATGCCAATCGTATTGCCTCCGACTATAAAAAAGAAACAATTACTATTCCTGCTAACCGTAAAATGAGCCTTTCTATGGCTAAAGGCGGTGGTTTAGCCATGAAAATTTATAAGAAATAACACATATTTATGATGAAGCCGAGAACCTTTTATTTAGCGTTATCCCTGTTTTTAAGTTTGATTTTTTCAAATTCCATCGCACAACAAACCATGACCAACGTTTATGGAAGAAATGTGCAATCGTTAAACGGAAAATGGGATGCCATTATTGATTTGTACGATCAAGGTAGAAAGAACAAGATCTATCTCAATAAAAAACCAGAAACGAAAATTGATTTCTACGAATATTCTTTTGATCACGGTTATCGTTTAAATGTTCCTTCAGACTGGAACAGCCAAATGCCCGAACTTAAATATTATGAGGGTACGATTTGGTACGCTCGTCGTTTTGATGCAGCAAAGCAGCATACCGGAAAAACATTTTTATATTTTGGAGCGGTAAGTTACCGTTGTAGAATTTACCTAAATGGAAAAGAAATCGGTCAGCATGAAGGAGGTTTTACACCATTTCAAATTGATGTGACCGATGCACTAAAGGAAAGGGATAACTTTTTAGCGGTTGAGGTAAATAATACGCGTACAGTGGATGCTATTCCGGCGATGGCTTTTGATTGGTGGAATTATGGCGGCATTACACGTGATGTTTTTTTGGTGAGTACTCCCAAAGTATTTATCGAAGATTATTTCATCCAGTTGGATAAAACCAAGGCTGATAAAATTAACGCCAGCATCAAACTATCTGAAAAAATTAGCCAATCGGTAACCGTCGAAATTCCTGAATTGCAGTTAAAGCAAACGCTTAAAACAGATGTAAATGGAGAAGTAAAAACTTCCTTTGCTTCAAAGAAAATAAAGCGTTGGTCACCTAGCTCGCCAACTTTGTATAAAGTAAAAGTATCAAGCGAAAACGATCAAGTTGAAGAGCAAATTGGTTTCCGTAATGTTTGGGTAAAAGGAGAGGATATCTATTTGAATGATAAGCCTATCTTCTTAAAGTCAATCTCGTTTCATGAAGAAATACCACAACGTAAAGGCCGAGCTTTTTCAGAAGCAGATGCGGTAATGCTATTGTCTGAAGCCAAAGCTTTAGGCTGTAACATGATCCGTTTGGCACACTATCCGCAGAACGAATACATTGTTAGGTTAGCTGAAAAAATGGGCTTCTTATTATGGGAAGAAATTCCGATTTGGCAAGGTATTGATTTCAAAAACGAAGCGACCAAAGCAAAGGCGGGTAAAATGATGCGTGAAATGATTATGCGTGATAAAAATCGCGTTGCATTAACATTTTGGGGAGTGGCGAATGAAACACAACCATCGGAACCTCGTAATGCGTTCATCAAATCTCTAATTGAAATCACAAAATCTATAGACACTACCAGATTAATTACAGCAGCATTTGATTTAGTTCGTTTCAACAAAGACAGACAGGTTTTTGTCATGGATGATCCTTTTATCAAAGAATTGGATGTCGTAGCAATAAATAAATACATGGGTTGGTATCACCCTTGGCCAGTTACGCCAGATAAATCGATTTGGGATGTAGCTAAAGGTCAGCCTTTAATTGTTTCGGAATTTGGTGGCGAAGCACTTTATGGTAAAACGGGCGATGCCGATGTGGTAAGCTCATGGAGTGAAGACTACCAAGCAACTTTGTACAGAGAAAATTTAGAGATGTTCAAACATATCCCTAACCTAAGAGGAACTTCGCCTTGGGTACTTTTCGATTTTCGTTCGCCATTCCGTTTCCATCCAACCAACCAAGAAGATTGGAACCGAAAAGGCTTGGTTTCTGATCAAGGTTACAGAAAGAAAGCTTGGTATTTAATGAAGGAATATTACGATGGCAAGTAGACAGTTAATGGTGAAATTTCCTCGCCCAGCCTACGCTCTTGCCGGCGCACTTCCTCCAAAAGGGGGACAAACATAGTTGTCTAGTTGACGATGGCTAGTCATCATGCATTTCCCCCTTTGGGGGGATAGAGGGATGAATTCTCCTCAAAGAAAACTTTAAATATACAATTAACACACACACAAATGAACCTATATAAAAACCTAAAACACCTACTTTTAATGCTGTTTTTAATGCAGTCTTATGCATTAAAAGCGCAGACCGTATCACTAGATTTATCGGGTAAATGGAAATTCCAAACAGATGTAATGGATTTCCGCAGGGGATCCCTATCGCCACGGTATAATCACGTTTTACAAGAAGAAATTCAGCTTCCTGGTATTACTGATGACAAGCAGATTGGATACAAAGTTCCGTACCAATACATTGATCGTTTAACGAGAAAATACGAATACATGGGGCCAGCTTGGTATCAACGTGATATTGAAATTCCGGCAGCTTGGAAAGGCAAGAAAATTTTCATGTATTTTGAACGTACGCATTGGTTAAGTTCTATTTATGTAGATACCAAAGAAGTAAGTAGTATCGATTACATCAGTGTACCACATAATCATGATTTAACCAGCTTCGTTAAGCCTGGTAAAACACATCGTATCACCGTTTGCATCGATAACAGGTTTCAGTATAAAACCCATAAATGGAACCACGCACATACCGAGTTTACCCAAATCAATTGGAACGGTATTTTGGGGGAAATGAAACTGATGGCGGTAGATCCAGTTTATGTAGAAGATCTTCAAGTATACCCGAACATTGCAAATAAATCTATAAAAGTGCGTTTGCAAGTGAATAACGAAACCAAGAAACAATTCAAAGGAAACGCGTCCTTTACCATTGCCGGAACCAATTATACCTTGAAAAATGAAGTTACGGTTGTTAGCAACGATTCGGTAACTTTTGTTGAAGCTAACATCCCTTTGGGTAAAAATGCCAAATTGTGGGATGAATTTAATCCAAATGTTTATCAAATCACGGCTCAGTTAAACACCTCTGATGGTAAAACCAACTACCAACATGAAAAAGCAACCACTTTTGGATTAAGAGAAGTAAAGCAAGGCAAAAATCATGTCGTGATCAATAATCGCCCAGTTCATTTGCGTGGTAACGTAGAAAATGCCGTATTCCCTAAAACGGGTTATGCTCCAGTTGATGATGCTTCTTGGGAGCGTATCATGCTGTTAATGAAAGACTATGGCATGAACCACTTACGCTTCCATTCTTGGTGTCCACCAAAAGCAGCTTTCCGTATGGCTGATAAGCACGGAATTTACTTTGAGGTAGAAATGCCAATGTGGGGTAAAGATGCTGAGCCAGATGAGGACAGATACAATTTCTTCCGTAGGGAAATGAGAGCCATTTTGAAAGAATATGGCAACCATCCTTCATTTGTGTTGTATTGCAACGGTAATGAAATCACTGGAAATTTCGATTTTATTGAAGAACTAACAGCTGACGCCATCAAGTTAGATCCTCGTCATTTATTTAGTGGTTCTACAGCTCGTACGCGTGTAAAATCAGATCAGTATTATGTTTCGCAGCAAACCAACAAAGGACCGGTAAAAGTTTATGAAGGGCTACCAAATACAGATTGGGACAGGAGCATGGAATCTGACGTAGATGTACCCGTAATTTCTCACGAATCGGGACAACGTTGTGTGTATCCTAATTTCGAAGAAATCAAAAAATATGCAAACAGCCCTGTAGAAGCACGAAATTTTGGGGTGTTTAGAGATATGCTACAGAAGAATGGTATGCTAGATCAGGCCAACGACTTCTTCCGTGCATCTGGAGCTTTGACGGTTTTAGAGTACAAAGCGGTAATCGAAGCCTTATTACGTTCTTCTAAATCTGCTGGTTTCCAGTTATTGTCCATCAATGATTTCCCTGGACAAGGTTATGCACCTGTGGGTGTTTTAGATCCATTTTGGGACTCAAAAGGTTTGGTAACGCCAGAAAAGTTTAGGGAATTTTGCGCACCTACCGTAGCCTTATTACGTTACGAAAAAAGCAGCTATTTCAATAACGAAACCTTTACTGGGAAAGCCGAAGTCTACAATTTCAGCAACGCAGCTATCAAAAATGCGAAGTTGAAATGGTGGTTAACCGATGCAAATGGCAAAGTGTTGCAGAAAGGAAATCTAAAAAGCCAAAACATTGCTAATGATAATGTATCGCCAGCTGGCGAATTCTCAATTGCTTTGAAAAATATAGCGGTTTCGCAAAAGTTAACGGTGCACTTTTCAGTTAACGACAAGATTAAAAACAGTTGGGATATTTGGGTATATCCGGCCCACGAAAATTTAATGAAATCTAACAGCGATGTGTTGTATACTCATGTTTATGACGATGCCGCTAAAAAGCAATTGGCCCAAGGTAAATCGGTAGTGCTTTATCCTGCTCCAGAGAATGTAAAAGGACGTAAATCGATGTTTCATAACCACTTTTGGAACCCAATCATGTTTGCTTGGGCACCTATGACGATCGGGAACTTGGTACACAACGAACAACCAGTATTTAAAGATTTTACTACTTCTTACCATACAGATTGGCAATGGTGGGACATTTTGAATAATGCCAAAGTGATCGAAATGCAAAATACCCCAGAAAAACTTCGCCCATTTATTCAAGTGATAGATAGCTATGATCATAACCAAAAACTAGGGATTGGTTTTGAAGCTAAGGTGAATGGCGGAAAGCTATTGGTGTTGGCTGTGGATACGAAAACTGATTTAGATAAACGCCCAGCTACACAACAGTTATTGTATAGTATAGATAATTATGTAAAGAGTGATAAATTTTCGCCACAGGTACAAGTGGAGGAGACTTTTATCCAATCGTTTCTAACGAAATAAGAAAGGTAATGTGATGGTGAGAAAAATTGTATTAGGATTACTGACGCTTGCAGGACAAACTTTATCTGCGCAGGAAATTGTCTTCAATCAAAAAGCTGCTTTAGAACAGGTTTATAAAAAGCCGGTTGAAGCTGATGGGCTATTGTCTATGAATGATTTGAATGTGGAATTTGGCTATGTACTTTATCAATCTGAAATTACTACCCAATCTGACAGCGAGGAGTTGGAACTAGAAAATGTTCGAGATTACGCTGCGGTTTACGTAGATGGGAAGTTGCAGGGAAGAGTAACCGATAAACATAAAAAAATCACCATTAAGACTAATCCAGGCAAATATTTGCTACAGATTTATGTAGAGAATATCGGAAGAATTACCTACGGACCAGAGATTACGGATAATGCTAAAGGCTTGTTTGGCGAAATTACTTTAGATGGAAATGACTTGGAGCAATGGAAAATGATACCGCTCAATGTTAAAAAATATCCTATCAAAGATTTAGTTTTCGAAGATCGTAAGGATACAGAGAGCCCAGGTTTTTACAAAGGCGAATTTGAGTTGAATACCTCAAGAAGCAACTATCTAGACATTACTGGTTGGGGAATGGGAGAAGTATGGGTAAACCAAAAATACGTGGGCTCTTACTGGGAAGAAGAAAAACAAAGATCCATCTTAATCCCATCAGCCGACTTGGTACAAGGAAAAAATGAAATTGTTGTTTTCGAACTCAAGAACAACCAACAAAAAACAATGAAATTATCGCAAACACCAGTTTTTAAATAGAAATGATGAAGAAAGCTATTTTAGTGTTAGCTGTTTTAACTAGTACTTTATTTTCGAGTTACAAACAAGAAAAACCTTTGTACAAAGATGCAAAGCAACCAATAGAAAAACGCATAGACGATTTATTGGCTCGCATGAATTTACAAGAAAAGGTAATGCAATTGAACCAATATACACTGGGACGCAATGATAACGCCAATAACATGGCAGATCCAGTAAACGGTATTCCAGCAGAAATTGGTTCTTTGATTTACTTTGGTAGCAATGCCGATTTGCGCAACAAAATACAGAAAAAAGCGATGGAACAAAGCCGCTTGGGTATTCCAATCATCTTCGGTTATGATGTGATCCATGGTTTCCGTACCATTTATCCAATTTCTTTAGGGCAAGCTTGTTCTTGGAACCCAGCATTGGTAGAAAAAGCCTGTGGTGTGGCGGCGCAGGAGGCAAGAATGTCGGGGATAGATTGGACTTTCTCGCCAATGATTGATGTGGCCAGAGATGGTCGTTGGGGAAGAGTAGCAGAAGGTTACGGCGAAGATACCTACACCAACGCCATTTTTACCGTGGCTTCGGTTAAAGGATATCAAGGTAAAGATTTGTCTAGCGATAAAAACGTTGCTGCTTGTTTAAAACATTACATCGGCTATGGTGCATCAGAAGCTGGACGCGATTATGTGTACTCGGAAATTTCTAATCAAACCCTTTGGGATACTTATATGGCTCCTTATGAAGCGGGCGTAAAGGCAGGAGCCGTAACTTTGATGAGTTCGTTCAACGATATCAGTGGTACACCGGGTTCTGCCAACCATTACACATTAACAGAAGTATTGAAAAAACGTTGGAAACACGATGGTTTCGTGGTTTCAGATTGGGGATCTATAGAACAACTCCGTCCGCAAGGTGTAGCTGCTAACAAGAAAGAAGCGGCTTTGAAAGCATTTACGGCTGGTGTAGAAATGGATATGATGAATAGGGCTTATGACAATCACCTTGCTGAACTGGTAAAAGAAGGTAAGGTGTCTGAAGGCTTGTTGAATGATGCTGTAAGAAGAGTACTTAGGGTGAAATTCAGATTGGGATTATTTGATCGCCCTTACACACCAACCACTACAGAAAAACAACGTTTTTACCGTCCAGAGAGCTTGAAAATTGCGGAACAATTGGCAGAAGAGTCTATCGTTTTGCTTAAAAATAAGGATAAGGCATTACCTCTAAATAACGTCTCTAAAATTGCAGTGATCGGCCCAATGGCAAAAAGCCAATGGAATTTATTAGGTTCTTGGGCAGCCCAAGGTAAGTCTGACGATATCATTAGCATTAGCGACGCTTTGCAAGCAGAATATAAAGGCAAAGCTGAAGTGAATTATGTTGCAGGTAGTGATTTCGATGGAAAGGATAAAAAAGGTTTTGAAGAAGCAAAAACATTGGCTGCGAAATCTGATGTAATAGTACTTTGCTTGGGTGAAAAGAAGGACTGGAGCGGTGAGAATGCTTCTCGCTCAACCATTGCCTTGCCGCAGATACAAGAAGAATTGGCTATCGAGTTGAAGAAATTAGGTAAACCTATCATCTTAGTATTATCTAGCGGTCGTCCTTTGGAATTGAACAGATTGGAGCCTATCAGTGATGCTATTTTAACCATGTGGCAGCCAGGAACACCAGGCGGTAGACCATTATCGGGTGTGTTGTCTGGTCGTGTAAATCCATCTGGTAAATTGGCCATGACTTTCCCGTTCTCCACAGGTCAAATCCCTATTTATTACAATTACAGACAAAGTGCTCGCCCTCATCAAGGCAAGTATCAAGATATCCAGAGTACGCCGTTATATGAGTTTGCCCACGGTTTAAGCTACACTACCTTCGAGTATGGCGACTTAAAAGTTTCTTCAACGAAACTAAAACGTGGCGAAAAATTAACGGTAGAAATTCCGGTGAAAAACGTGGGAGATAGAGAAGGTGTGGAGACCGTACATTGGTTTATTCAAGATCCAGTTTCTACAATTTCTAGGCCTATTAAAGAACTTAAATATTTTGAGAAGCAACTGCTGAAAAAAGGGGAAACCAAAACGTATAAATTTGAAGTAGACTTAGAACGTGATTTGAGCTTTGTTGATGGAGATGGTAAGCGCTTTTTAGAGGCCGGAGATTACAATATCATTGTTAAGAATAAGAAAATTAAAATAGAAATCGTAGATTAACGCTCTACAATGTAGATTTTTTAAATTTCATATAAAAACACTGGTGCCATGTTGAGCTTGTCGAAACATTCTCGTTATAAGAAGTCTTTGACAAGCTCAGACTGACAAAAGGTATAGTTGGAATTTAAAACTTAAGAAATTTGATGAACAGCTTTTTTGGTAAATGAAGAAATACGTTCTTGTCGCTTTTTTAGCTACACTACTTTTTCAAAATGTTTTTGCAATCGATATTTCTAAGTATCGATTTCACGTGATGCCCGAAACTTCCTATTACGGAGGCATTCAGAGCATTGCCAAAGACAGCTTAGGAAGGATGTGGTACACAGGACCAGATGCGCTCTTCATGTACGACGGCAACAGCTTTTATCAATTAAATGATATTGTTTTCGCTATTCAGCCAAAGTTGAAATGGGGGTACGGCTCTTTATTAAGGGATAGAAAGGGAAATCTGTTTTTAGGAACTGGTCACGGCTTACTAAAATTCAACTACGAAAAGTTTTCATTTGATATTGTTGTTCCAGGCAGGATACGCTCCATTACTATGGCTAACGATGGTAAACTTTTTTTGCTTGCAGGCGATAGTGTGGTGCGTTATGATCAAGAAAAGAACAAAACGATTGGCTTTCCATTACCAAAAAACAATTTTTTTAGTACGTTAATTAGCTTAAAGGGCAATGTTTTTCTTACCCAAGATGCGCTGCTGTACAAGGTAGATATAGCAAAACGTAGGTTACTACCATTTGCAGATTTTGGCTCATCTGCCAATCAGGTTGCTGATGCTTTGGCCCATAATGGCTCTTTTTATTTCCTTACACAACGTGGAGGAATACAGGTAACAGATGAAACCGGAGTTAAGAAACAGCATATTCCAGTTACTTATGGAAAACAAGCTGTATTGGCCAAGAAGATATACTTGGACAAGTCTGGCGTAATGTGGGTGGCTACTCAAGCTGGGCTTTTTCTATACGATCCAAGCACGCAAGATAGTCGTGTGCTCCGTATGAACTTAAACGATGCCTACGCCTTGCCTAACAACTCCATCTGGACCATTTATGCCGATCAAGACCAAGGGGCTTGGATTGGAACGTATGGTGGTAAAATTGCTTATTGTTCTTTATACGATTCGCGTGTTCGTTATTTTAACCCCACTCCTGGAGGTCTAAATCATCCTATCGTAAGTAGTTTTCAGGAAGATCATTTAGGTAATATTTGGATTGGTACAGAGGGTGGTGGACTAAACTATTGGAACAGGAACAGCGATACGTTCAGTCATTATATGAAGTCGCAGGGCAACTCGCCAAATTCCAACATGATCAAATGTCTCAAGTTCGATGCAGAAAATAAAAATCTGTTAATATCTGCCTTTGGCGGTGGTGTTACTTCTTATAATTTAACCAGTAAAACTTTTACCAGTCTTAATTTTAACTCTCCAGAAAGCAAGCAGCCTTTAACTGTTTACAGCTTTATTAAAGACAAGCAAGGCACATGGTTAATGACAGATCCCGATAGACCATTTTTCTATAGGAAAAAGCCGGGCGGCGGTATCGAAATGTTAAAGATCTTAGATGATAAGAGTAAGCCTATCAATTTACAAATTGAAGAGAGTTATCTAGATGAACAAGATCGACTTTGTTTAGTTACGCATCAGGGTTTTTTTATCGTAGACCGAAAAACTTTAAAAGTAATCAAACATTATTTAATTAAGGATGATTCCTACACAGCCAATTACCTCTGTAGTTACTTAATTGATGCTAATGGTGATATTTGGTTTGGTACTTTTGGCAAAGGTGTGAATGTACTTAGAAAAAATGGTACTTATACCAATTACAGTGTACATAACGGAATGCCAGCAAAAATGGTGTTCGGTATTTTAGAAGATAGCTTTTCTAAAAATATTTGGTTCAGTACAGGCAACGGGCTATATTATTTTGATGTAAAATCGAAGCAATTTATTAAAGCTAGGTTCTACAAAGAAAATAGCTGTGGGTCATTTTACATCCGTTCTGCTTATAAAACGTCAAAAGGGGAGATGCTATTCGGTGGCACTAGCGGTTTTGTACTTTTCGATCCATCTTACCTCAATAAAAATCCTCAAAAGCCTAAGGTATTCTTTACTGGTCTGTTTGTGAACAACAAGCAAATCACTAGCCAGGAAAAAAATTCACCTTTAGCTAAAGATATTTCCAGTCTATCTAACGAAAAGGAAAATAGAATCAAACTAAAGAGCGATCAATCAAACATAGAAATTCGCTTTTCTGCAAACAGTTACCTTTCGGCAGACAAAAATCAGTTTGCCTATCGTATGAAAGGGCTTGATGATAAATGGCAGACCATAAATACCAAACAGAAATCTATTCAATTTCTAAATTTGCCAAGTGGTGATTATACTTTTGAAATCAAAGCGTCTAACAACGATGGTGTTTGGAGCGATCAAATATCTCGGTTGTACATCCATTTAGATCCACCTTTTTTCCTTTCTTGGTGGGCATATTTTTTTTATTTTGCTGTCGCTCTTTCTCTACTTTTTTTCATCACCAGATACTATACCAATAAAAAGGTTTTCAAAGAAAGGTTGGCTTTAGAAGAATTGAAAGAGCAAAATATGCGTGAGTTGAACCAAGCTCGTACCGATTTCTTTACCAATATTTCTCATGATTTAAAAACGCCACTAACGCTAGTTATTCAGCCTTTAAAGCAATTAAAAGAAACTTTAGCCGCTAACGATAGCGCCGTTGGTTACATGGGTTTGATTGAGAAAAATGTGTCTAGAATACAGCGGATGATCAGTCAGCTATTACGTTTCCGTGAAATTGAAAGCCAGAAAATTACGCTTAATCCGCAAATTGGAGATTTTATCAACTTTGTTAAAGATATTTTTGGTCTGTTTGAGCTTTATGCCAATAAGAAAGAAATTGAAACGAATATTGCCGCTCACAGAGACAATTTAATGGTTGCTTTTGATGATGATGTGATCGAAAAAATATTGACCAACCTGTTCTCCAATGCACTAAAATATACACCAAACAAAGGTTATGTTGGCGTGCGTATTTATAGCTCAACAGATGAAGAAAAGGAGAGGTTAGCGGAAAAATTAGACAAACTGGAAACAGAATATGTCTCTGTCGAAGTTTTAAATAGTGGCGATGGGTTTTCTGAAGAACAGATTGCCAAACTTTTCACTTCTTTTAACCGCTTGTCTTCTCACCGACCAACTTTTGAGGAAAGTTCTGGATTAGGTTTGGCGATTGTAAAAGAATTGGTTGATGTATTGAACGGGAAAATTTGGATGGTTAACAAGGCCGATAAGATCTCATTTACGATTATGTTGCCATTGAAAAAGCAAGCAGGTTCTGGAGATATGCAGTCTACCGTTTACGATTATACCATTTCCGAGATTGACGATATTGTGATGCAAGATACAGTTGAGCCAGAAAATGGTCCTACTGGAATAAGAAAAGCAGACAGTATTTTGCTGATTGATGATGATCCGCAATTGCGTGCTTATTTAGAACAGAGATTAGCAGAGAAGTACAATGTCTACACCGCGAGTGATGGAGCAGAAGGTATGATTAAAGCAGAGAAAATCTATCCGCAGTTAATTATTACAGATTTGATTATGCCAAACAAAAATGGTTTAGATGTTTGTAAGAGTTTAAGGCATAATTTTAAGACTAGTCATATTCCAATTATCATGATTTCTGGTAACGGCGATGACAACCAAAATAAGATTAAAGCACTAGAGTATGGTGCAAGCGTTTTTATTGATAAACCTTTTGATATTGAGTACTTGTTGCAACAAACAGAAACAACACTTAAAAATCAGCAGGAATTAAAGGAAAAATACAGTAAGCGTATTCAGGTAGATCCGTCTAATGTAACGGTTACTTCTATGGACGAAGAGTTGTTGAGAAAAGCAATGAAGGTAATTGAAGAAAATATTGCCAATGCCAATTATTCGGTTGAGGATTTCGTAGCAGACATGAACGTAGGTAGAACTATTTTATATCAAAAAATCAATGATATTGTGGGTATGTCTATCAAAGAATTTATCTTGAACATCCGTTTAAAAAGAAGTGCTTATTTATTGGAAAAATCAGACTTAACTGTAGCAGAAGTAGCATATCAAACGGGTTTTAATAATGCAAAGTACTTTAGTGTGTGCTTCAAAAAGCAGTTTGATTTAAGTCCTTCAGATTTTAAAAGGAAAACGGCTGGCACTAAGAAATAACTTTTTTACTCAGCGTTTCTTGCTCATCATGCATCCAGGAGAGGATGTCGAAATCACCAAAAGTACAAAAGCAAACCATTTCCGTACAAAAATAGACCTTCCACATTAAGGGTTTGTTTAGTTTTGGAGATACCAAATATAAACCTAGATTAAATGAACAAAAAAAGAAGATACATTTCATTGTTATTACTAATCGGATTAACTACCGTGGATCAGCTCAAGGCTCAATCTTTAAAAAAAGTAATTGATAAAGCTTTTGAACACGCACAGCAACAAAGTTTGTTAATGGCGAAGAAATACGAAAATCAACCAGGCAGATTGCCAAAATCTTTTGAAGGCAACAAAGACACTTCATCAGACTCCAGGTGGTGGTGCAGTGGATTTTTTCCGGGTTCGCTTTGGTATTTGTACGAAAATAATAAAAATCAGGAAGTCCTTAATTATGCTAAAATGTATACTGATAGGGTAGAACGAGAAAAATATACCACTGATAATCACGACGTAGGTTTTATGTTGTATTGCAGTTTTGGAAACGGCTTGCGACTGACCGGCGAGGAACGTTATAAAGAAGTACTATTGACCGGAGCAAAGTCGTTAGCTACCCGCTTTGACCCCAAAGTAGGTTTGATCCGTTCTTGGGATCATAACACTAACGTTTGGCAATACCCTGTGATTATTGATAACCTGATGAATTTGGAACTGATGTTGTGGGCCGCGACTTATTCCAAAAATGAAAACTTCAGGAAAATCGCGATTTCGCATGCGGATAATACCATGATCCACCATTTCAGGCCTGATTTTAGTTCGTACCACGTGGTTTCTTACGATAAAAAAACAGGTTTGCCGCATAAAAAACAGACCCATCAAGGTGCTGCAGATAATTCGGCATGGAGCCGCGGACAATCATGGGGTTTATATGGTTATACCTACCTTTACAGAGAAACTAAAGACAAACGCTATCTGGAACAAGCAAAAAACATCGCTAATTTCTTAATCAATCATCCACAAATGCCCAAAGATTTTATTCCCTATTGGGATTATGATGCACCTCAAATTCCGAATACAACGCGTGATGCATCTGCGGCAACTGTTATGGCTTCAGCATTGATAGAGCTTAGCGATTTTGTTGATGCAGATTTAAAAAAGAGATACATGAAAGTAGTCGATACCCAAATTAGAACCTTAGCTTCGGATGAGTATACTGCTAAATTAGGCGATAATGGAGATTTCATCTTGAAACACAGTACAGGCGCTTTCCCTTTTAAATCAGAAATTGATGCGCCTTTAACCTATGCGGATTATTATTATTTGGAAGCATTATCAAGATTGAAGAAAAGGCTTTAAATAATAGTACAAACACGGTATTCTTCCGTTCAAATTTTTAATCTTTACAAATACACCAATGTCAATCTTTAAGAAAGCATTATTCACGATCTGCTTTTCATTTTGCGGTATCCACTTTTTATCAGCAAAGCTAAATGTTAAGGCCGTGGATATTTATATCAGTCCGAATAATTATAAGTCTGGTACTCAATCAGAACGTATTCAGAGGGCCATCAAAGATGCCAAGAAAACCACGGGAAAAGTAGTAATTCCAAGATTTGATGTCATTACCAAAATGGATGTTTGGTTAATTGATCAGGCAATCTTGCTGCCTGGTGATTTCGAACTGGAACTTAATAACTGTAAAATCAAACTATCAGATAAATGCCGAGATAATTTTATCCGTTCTGCCAATTCAGGTTTAGGAGTTAAGGATATTGCTCCGTTAAAAAATATCAAAGTGGTCGGTGTCGGTAATGTTTTGTTGGAAGGTGCCAGCAATCCGCGTGCTACAGGAGATCACAATAAGACGTTGTCATTAAATCCAGTTGGCTTTGGCCAATCTTTTGGCACTGATGCAGGCAAACCAAACGAGAACCAAAAAGGTGGATGGAGAAATCATGCGATCATTTTAGCATACGTGGATGGTTTCCAGATCAGTGGCATAACTTTAAAAGATTACCACGGTCACGGTTTGGTCATGGAGCGCAGTACTAATGGTGTGGTCAAAGATATTACTTTCGATGTGCGACAAGCTGTCAATGTTGCCGGAATAAAAAAACAAATCCTTAACCAGGACGGAATGGGTGTACGCTTTGGCTGTAAAAACATCATCATCTCTAATATTAAAGGAAAAAGTGGTGACGATTTTATTAATATCGGTTTGACAGATACTGGTATAGAAGCCGGAAAAGAAAATGTGAATGTGGTAAGTGGTTCCGTTTATGCTGGCGAGGAAGATAATATATCTAATATCTACCTTCAAAACTGGCAGGATTTCTATTCACTTTCACATCGGGCCATTCGCATTATGCCTGTTGGTAGATTAAGGATCAGGAATGTATTTATCGAAAACATGATTATCAGCCCTTTGTCTAAAAAAGGATTGGAAGCTGAATTTGCGGAGAACATCAAAGGCCTATTTGTTAGAAACCTGGTAAGTAATCATCAGCTAAAGGCTAAAGGAATAACCGAAGCTTGCTTTAGAGATATTTTTTATATCGGAGAGGGTGATGCGATAGATGTCCAGCAAAGCAATATGGTGGTGGTGGATAATGTAAAGAATGTTAAACCTTAATTGATCTCCAATCCTTTCTTAAAAGCAAGCATCTGCAGAGAACTTTAGCACATTAAACAAATCAACATTTAATAATGAGTAAAAACAACAAATCAAATATAGTCGATAGTTTGATAAGCAATTATTTGTCGGCCCAATTTTTTATTATTACCCTTTTACTGTTCACTACAACGCTTCATGTTTTTGGTCAACAAAAACCGCTGCGGTTATTTCTAATCGGTAATAGTTTCTCTCAAAATGCAAGTAAATTTTTACCTGAAATTAGCGAGTCAGGTGGACATCAGTTAGTTATCGGCCGAGCTGAATTGCCTGGTTGCGAGTTAAAAAGACATTGGGAATCTGTGGTTACTAACGATCAGGATGCATCCAACCCAAAGGGAAAACCATATGCAGGGAAGTCGCTGCGAGAATTGTTATCATCTGGCAATTGGGATGTTGTTACCATCCAGCAGTATTCATTGTTATCAGGCGATTCAAATACGTATCAGCCATATGCGCAAAATCTTTATAAATTGATCAAGCAGTTACAGCCCCATGCTGAAGTAGTGATTCACCAAACATGGGCTTACCGGGCAGATGCTAAAAATTTTGGTAAGATAGCAGGGGAGGAAAGAGCAAAAGATCAAAACGTGATGTGGATGAAATCAAGAGCGGCCTATCATCATTTGGCGCAAACATTGAAATTGAGAATTGTACCGGTTGGTGATGCAATTCAGCGTGTTAATACAAATCCTAAATGGGGGTTCAAAATAGACACCACTTTTAACTATGAATCAGCTGAGTATCCAAATTTACCCAATCAAACCCATTCGCTCAACGTAGGTTATCATTACGATAAAAATAAAAAGTTAACTTTCGATCCCAATCATGCAAATGATGCTGGGTGCTATTTAGCAGGATTGGTTTGGTATCAATTTTTGTTTGATGGTGATCCCAATAAAATAAAATTTTTACCTCAAGGTATCGATAAAGAATTTGCTAAAGTTTTGAAAACAGCGGCAAAAAATGTAGTCAAAACTTCAGCTAAAAAAACTAAATAATCATGTTCTACCATAAAATATGGTTTAATTACAGCAACATGCGAGGTGACAAGAGCAGATTAAGTTACTTTAATCCGCTCTTGTCATGTGTTATGCTTAGTAATCAGTTTTAGGATATAATTCCGAACGCAAATTGCAGTAGGATTGCTAGCGATTAGCCTCGGTGTTATTGGCGACTGCGAATCCGAAGGTAGCTGACGCCATATGGGTTACTAACAGGAAAAATCTAAGCCGAATTGATGTTGGTGATGTTGCGTAACAAGTAAAAACTCTATATTGCACGGAATATTATTAGGTAGATACTTGAACCGCATCCATGGAATACGGATCGACTTAACTCGAGAAATCTGCCTATAATCTGCCGATGGACGTGCGATTGGATTAGAAGAAACAGTTGGTGTCGTAACGTCCGTATGATACTGGGAGAAGTCAGAACTACTTGCAAGCGAGAATATTAATGATCCAAGATCTGTATATGAAGAGGCTGCTTTAATCAAGTTTCTTGAGCCAGATGACGACCGAGGGGAATTGTTTTATTTGCTGTTTATAACGTCAAACATAGAATTAGTGTCAACTTAAAGGATGTATTTAGAAAGATGAGTGAGGAAGTGCCCAAGGATGGTCTATTGGGGATCAAGGGAGAAGGCCGTCATACATCTATGATCTTTTTAGAAGATACAGATAATTGGTTTGACTATACTACAAGTATCAAAGCAATATGGACTAAAAGACATCGGTTTACTATTCCAGAAGAATAGGCAATTATGCTTTTCACGCAATGCAAGTTGATATGGCATCTTAGAAAATTTCTTATAAAGAGTTACTAAATTAACTCATCTTAAACAAAAGAAATCCTTTAATCTTACCCTTCGTTAATTAACCTTGTTGTATTTGTATCATTGAACGCTGGAAATATAAGCTGCAATGTTTGCTATTAATCATAGTCTAAATAAGTTTATACAGGTGTTGAAGTTATCAACTGATCGTTAAGGGAGATGCTAATGTCTACAAACAGTGTAAAAGAGAGTTAATTACGTCACACTAAAACCAGACTAAAGGAAAAATTATTGGATGATAAAATAAGGCGGTTTAAGACATCCATCTCAAACCACCTACATTCATTAATTAAACTTACCACTCATGACAGCGGTAGAATAATAACCATCTGAGACAAAATCTTGTTTGTAACAAAAAAGGCTATCTCCCGACAGCCTAAATTATTATAAACCAAACAAACAAATTCTTTAGGAAAGGGCGTACAAGGTGTTGCAAGCCCTTTTTTGATCGGTCAACTAACCAAAGTTTATGATCGTATTTTTCATAGTTAATCGTATAAACCAAAATGCTACGCCTTTGTTTAAAAACTTAATTTTTATTAATAGAATGGTCAAAATAAATCAAACACAGGTTATCATCTGAAACATATCTACCTTCTTCGATTGCTATTGAGTAATAACGGTATGGTCAATCTGTCTACTACCAAAAAATGAAAATAAAATCCTAAGTCGACAGTAGCCCATTGATGGTAAGGAGTAGATTATCCATATTAATCGGCTTGCCTAAAATGGCATCGGCTTCGCAATCAATTGTTCCAATCTGATCGAAACGCATGCTAGTAAGCAGGATGACTGGAATATGTGCATGGGAAAAGTTCGCTTTGAGTTCATTGCAAAGTGATCGTCCGTCACCTCCCCTTAAATTGATGTCTAAGATGAATACGTCAGGTTTGAAGCGGCTGAGCGCAGCATAAATTTCCTCAAAGTTCAGAATGACTTCAATAATGTATCCAAATTTGCTTAATGTTTTTTTAATCTTATCTCTTGTTTGATGATCATTATCAATGATCATGATTTTCTTTTGCATACCTTACCAAATCCCTTTCTTCGCCAGCTTACGTATGGCTTTTGTTCAGTTGTTGATGATGTTGCAATAATGCTGCCAGACAGTGACTTAATGGAGAAAAGCAGTGTTAATACATTTTTTTTGCTTTAGTTAGGTTACTTCAGCTATGTTGCAAACATTTACCTCTAAACCTTGTTGTTGACTTAACGTTACTAATGCTTTTACGATGGACCGGAACGACCTGGAGTTGGAATTGAAAAAAATGGTCTTATTGAAACGCGAGATTAACCATCTATGCCCGGCGGACTGCCGCTTAATGTCTGAACAGATTTTTGAAGAGACTAGAAATTATATTTCAGAATCTAACCTCAAGAGGTTTTTCGGATTTTATCCGTCTCGGACTAAAACATCTCCTTTTGTATTAAACAGCCTAGCTCAATTTCTGGGATTTAATGATATCAGTGGATTGCAAGTCCTACTTAACGAAAGCGCTGAGAATGTTTAATTTCCCTTGTTTCAATGCTTTATTTTAAGCTAAACTCCTTATTTGATTTTTGCATTATTCCGAATAAATAGTTGAACTTTTTATTGTCACAAACGATTACCATTAGCCAATAAGTCTTCAACTAATTGATGAAGCGCATCAATAGCAAAGGGTTTTTCCAAATATGCGTCGGAACAGTCTTCAAGGTGGCCGAGGTTTAAAATGGCAGCACTGGTAAGTATAATCTTAATGTGTGCCATGATCGGGTTGGATTTAATGATTCTGGAAATTTTGATTCCATCTTCATTTCCCAAGCGAACATCCATAAGTATTAATTCCGGTTCGAATTTACTAATCTGCGGCATCCAATTCATCGCATCACTTACTGCGTATACTTGATGAGTTTCTTGTAAAATGATGGTCATGAGCTCAAGTGTATCCCGGTCATCATCAAAAATAAGGATTTTAGACATTTAGCAAACTTATAATATTATTGTTATCTAATTATCTTCTAATAAGTTTTTTACGATAGGACATAAGCCATTTAGGCATATGAATTGCAATATTGTTGAAAGTTATTTTCTTTAAAGCCTTTTTTATAAAGAATTTAATTCACTTCCCCATCTGTTCATAATAATCAGGATTTACTGCCTTGAGCGGTAGGGCGGGAAAGATGAAGGATGCTCCCGTGGCAAAATATTTACGATGAATTTAGGCTTTCCGGTAGTTCCCCATCTACCATGGGTAAAATTTCCAAATGTCACAAATATTTTCCATTTATCTTCTGATTCGCTTATGCTGTTGAAACCTGAGTATCAAGAATGGTTCCAGTTAAAATCAGAAACGATTGCACCTCGGCACTTAGGTGCGCCATACACAGAATTGAATTTTTCACAACCAAGAAATCTAAAAATCATTTTAACTAAACCAATCGCGAATAGGCAATGTTCTTAAATTGCATCATCCCTAGGAAATTTTGTGAGTAGAGATCATTCACCAAACAGAATTTTTAGAAGTGTTGAGCATACTTAATTTCACTAAAACCTATTCAAATGAAAGCAGCAGTTTTTCACAAGCCTGGCGATATCCGGGTGGACAATGTACCTGATCCTGAAATTTTAGATCCCAGAGATGTAATTCTGAAGGTAACTTCAACAGCTATCTGCGGTTCTGATCTGCATATTCTCAGTGGAGCGGTTCCTCAAAAAGACCCCATGGTGATGGGACATGAATTTATGGGTATTGTAGAGGAAGTGGGATCTGCAATCACTAATTTAAAAAAAGGTGATCGGGTTGTTGTGCCTTTTCCAATTTCTTGCGGGAAATGTTTTTTCTGTACCCATGAGGCCTCACCGGCTTGTGACAGTTCAAATTATAAAAATTATGGTCCTGCTGGAAATGTTGCAGATCAGAAAGGTGGTGCGCTTTTTGGCTATACAGATCTGTATGGCGGGTATTCAGGGGGACAGGCGCAGTATGTAAGGGTACCTTATGCAGATATCAGCCCGAGAATCGTCCCTGAGCATCTAAGTGATGAGAAAGCACTGTTTTTAACTGATATATTTCCCACAGGTTGGTCTGCTATTGATTGGGCGCAACTCAAAGGTGGGGAAGTTGTAGCTATTTTTGGATCGGGCCCGGTAGGACTGATGGCCCAGAAGGCTGCCTGGATTAATGGTGCCAGTCGCGTAATTGCCATTGACCCATTAGATTACAGACTGGCGAAGGCAAAAGCCGTCAATAATGTTGATATTTTAAATCCCCATCAAGTTGATGTTGTGGAAGCAATTCGTGAAATGACCGGGGGCCGTGGGGCAGACGTATGTGTTGATGCTGTTGGCTTTGAGCCGGAAAGATCTTTATTTGACAGGCTGAAGGCAACAATCAATTTTGAAAAAGGATCAATTAAGGTTCTTGAGTTATGTTTTGAGGCGGTGAGAAGAATGGGTACCGTATCAATTGTCGGCGTTTACGGTTCTCCTTATGATAATTTCCCGATGTATAGAATATTTGATAAGGGCATTACCATCAAACAGGGACAGGCTCCGGTACTGAATTATATTGATAAACTGATTGAACTGGTGAACGATAATAAAGTTGTTCTGGACGATATCATTACACACACGCTTCCCCTTGAAGATGCTGCGCATGGCTATAAGATTTTTGATGAGAAAGAGGAGGACTGCGTAAAGGTTGTGCTCAAGCCCTGAGTGCTAGAAATCTTTTAGTGGGGCAGAAAACTAAGATTGTTCTGCCCTTTAGATCACGGTGACAATGCCGTTCCGCTTGTGCGCTACGGTAAGTCTGAATAAAAATTTAAAATAAATTAAACAGAAAAAAAATGGAAGAAAGTAAATCTCCCAACCAAAATGAATACATCAGGTACTCTGACGACATTGAGGTCAAGCAGCCTAACGAAGATGAAGACAGCAGAGCTGTGGTCGAATCAATGGCAAGGGTAAACAAGATTATGTTTGAACATTATCGTCATGCGATTCGTGATGCCCATGCAAAGAACCATGGTATATTGCGGGGGGAGCTTGAGGTCTATGATAATCTTCCTGAACATCTTGCTCAGGGCCTCTTTAAGCAACCAAAAAAATATCCGGTGATCATTCGTTTTTCAACGGCTCCGGGCATGATTGAGCCGGATAAAAAATCTTCCCAACGTGGAATGGCGATTAAAATCATTGGTGTAGAAGGAGAAAAATTTCTTCCTGAGGAGAAAAATGAACTGACTCAGGATTTTCTATTGGTTAATTATCCCATTATCCCTACGGGAACTGTCAAGGATTATCTTGATCAGCAGAAAAAGATTGAGGACTATATCAATACGCCGGATCTTTTTCAAACTGTTCAGGGAGCGATGTTGGTTGCAGGGCGGAAGATTAAAAACCTGCTTGGTCAGGAGGAGGAGCCAAATAATTTCAGCACTCCAGGTTCGCACATCCTGGGGGACCGGTATTTTTCTATGGCTGCGATTCGTTATGGTGATTATGTAGCCAAGATTTCTATCGGGCCGAAGTCTGAAAATGTAGCTGCCCTTCACGGAAAAGATATGGATGAGCAACTCCAAAAAGATGAACCGGAAAGCTTTCTGACCACCATCGTGAAGAATTTCTTTAAGGATCAAACTGCGGTTTATGAGCTTTCGGCACAATTGTGTAAGGACCTGAAAAAAATGCCGGTAGAGGACGGTTCTGTACAGTGGATGGAAGAGGATAGCCCTTACCAGCCGATTGCGAGCCTAACCATTATTCCTCAGGATACTTTTAGTCCGCAAAGACGGGTATATGGTGATGATGTGCTAAGTTATAATCCATTTCACTGCCTTCCTGCTCACCGACCGCTGGGTAATATCATGAGGGTTCGCAGGTTAGCTTATGAAACTTCCTCAAAATACCGTCATCATATGAATGCTGCGCCAAGGGTTGAACCCAAAAGCATTGATGAGCTTCCGGATTAATTTTTGACTAGGTCTTCAACAATTACCATTAGTCTCAATCTTCAGGCCATCCTGCTAGAAGATTGAGATTTCTATTTGTTTTTATCTTTTCTTTGGAGTAAAAGGTTGTTTACTTTTTCCATTTGTGACGTCTGAATACTGTGTCGTATCATTACGCAAAAGTAACCTGCAGTTTTATTTTAAAGCGTAATATTAATGTGTTCTCTCCGGCAAAAGCGCAGTAGGATACTGAACCCGTAAATAATATCCGTGCAAACAGTCCATGAAGATTTTTTTAAAATAATGAATCTCTGTCACCTGGCTAGCCGGATTCCTGAGAATTGCCATTGCTGATGTGGATGAAAAAAGTTTCGGTAACTGGCTCTGCTATGTCCGGGCGGTGTGGCTACAGATGCACCGCGAAGTACCATCTGGTTTACCATAAACTTTCCGTTGTACTCCCCAATGGCACCGGTTGCTCTTTTAAATCCCGGATAGGGCAGGTACGCGCTTCCGGTCCATTCCCATCGTAATCCCCAGGATAGCTTTTCAATAGCAACTTCCCATTCAGCTTCAGTTGGTAAGCGCATTCCTTTCCATGAAGCATAGGCGGAAGCTTCATAATAACTGATGTGACATACCGGGTCAGTTCCAATAATTTTATTAAGTCCGGATGAGGTATAGGAGTGCCATTGTGCGTCAACCTGATGCCAGTATAGTGGGGCGCTAATCAAATTTCGCTTGACCCAATCCCAGCCTTCGGCATGCCAGTGGCGAAAGTCGGTATAAGCACCAGAATCCACAAATTCCAGGTATTCTGCATTCGTGACTAACTGCGTCGCAATTTCAAATTGCTGGAGATAAACCTTGTGCCGTCCGAGTTCGTTGTCGAAACAAAAACCTCTGCCTTGATGTCCTATTTCATATATTCCCTCATTAAGGAAAATAAATTCTTGTGAATCGTCTGACCGGGAGTCATTCACGTGTTCATCCGTATAATAGGGAAACAACGGATTATGACCTAGGATAAATTTAATGTCGGTGGCGAGGAGCTCCTGATGCTGCTGCTCATGCTGGAGTCCAAGTTCAACAAGATTGAAAAAATCCTGATTTTCATTATTTTGTTGGAGCAGGATCATCATCTGTTCATCTACGTACCTGCGGTAAAGGTAAATCTGCGACACCGAGGGCCTGCTTAGATTTCCACGATCCGTTCTTAAAATCCTGGCTCCTAGATTTTCATAGTAGCTGTTGAAGACATAATTGTAACGGGAATCGAAATCCTTATAATTCGGTTGGTAGGCCTTCAAAATAAAGGTTTCAAAAAACCAGGTAGTATGTCCTAGATGCCATTTCGGCGGACTAACGTCTGCAATGGGCTGAACCACATAATCCTCTAGTTCCAGCGAAACACAAATCTTTTCAGAGTGCGCCCTAATTGCCTGATAACGGGCGATGATTTCAGTACTTTTGTTGACCATCGATTTATTTTAATAAGCTGGTACTTCCCATACCACGTCACTAAACCATCCTTTTGAATCGAAAATGAAATTTGAACAAACAAATCCCGAAGTCAATGCGAGTTCCTCAATTTCAGCAGGAGCAAACTTTCTGGATACTTCCATAAAAATGACCTCGTCTTTTTCAAAAAGATAAACGTTCTCACCCTGTTTGACCTGCTGTTTTTCCTTACTTACCAGATAGCTCTTACAATCCCCAGAAATTGGATCATACGTTTGGTAATGCTCAAATTGATCAAGATTAAAGTTTGCTCCAAGCTCGCGGTTAATTCTGTGCAAAAGATTCAGGTTAAAAGCGGCCGTAATCCTTTGACTGTCATCGTATGCCTTTAGAATGGTTGCTGGATTTTTTTTTAGGTCGAAGCCCATAATTACCATGTCCCCGGGAGAAAGCCTTTGAAATAAGTTTCGGCAAAAGGCGGTAGCCTCATCTTTATTCATATTTCCAATATTACCCCCAAGCATCAAAACAACCTTCCTGTGCTTTGATATCTTTACCGCTTCGTCTAGCATATCGAAATAATCACCTTCCAGGCACCTTATCGAAATTTCTGGCATTTGTGCTATGAGTTGGTTGGTTAAGCAGGCTAATATATTACCCGAAATATCAATCGGCATAAAGGTAAACTCCGTTGTTCTTTCAGTAAGAAATCTAAGGAGATGAATGGTTTTCGATCCGTCTCCTGCGCCAAGTTCGATCAAGTCGAAGGGGCCTTTCCCAATAGTGCTGGCAAGATCGGCGGTCTTGTTCTGAAAGATGTCCAGTTCTGATTTGGTGAGATAGTATTCAGGAAGCTGCATAATCTGTTGAAAAAGCGCATCGCCGGTTTTATCATACAAGTATTTAGATGAAAGTTTTTTTGGGTAAGCAGAAAGACCAGCTTTTACATCTTTCGAAAACTGCCGCTCTGCAGCCTCAATTTTATTAGGTTGAGATAGCAATCCCGGTTCCAGACCTGACGTCATTGTTTTATTATTAATTAGGTTGTGATCACAATTTTTCCACCTCCGGCATTGCTTTCCATAAACTGGTGTGCCTGAACGATTTGATCGAGATGGAATATTTTTTTAATTGGCGGGATGATTTTGCCTTGTTCAATCTGTTTGATGAAATTTAGGAACGCTGCATGTTCTACCCGGATCTGTCCACTGTCGTAAACCGTTAAACTTACCGTGGCCGGAATATAACCCATTGGATCGAAGTCGCGAATGGACCATTGTTCGGACAGCATACCGGTCATACAAACTTTTCCAAATGCTGCCGTACAGGCCAGGGAATCTTTTAGGGTAGGTGTGCCCACAAGTTCCAGAACTTTATTAACCAAAGGTATTGACTTTTCTTTTAGTTGCTCAAAAAGATGCCCATTATCAATGAATACTTCGTCTGCTCCATTATCTTTTAACAAATTCATTTTGGATTGATCTCTGGTCGTTGAAATAACCTTGAGCCCTGCAAGCTTTGCGAGTTGTGCTGCAAGCAGGCCGACTGAAGAAGTTCCGCCCCTAATGAGCAGCGTTTCTCCTGCCTGTATTCCTAAAGCCAGATTGAGCGAGCCATGAGCGGTTTGGAACATCTCTGGTAAAGCACCCAGGATCTCCCAGGTCAAGCTGCTTTCAAATGGACTTAATATGTTTTTAGGCAGTATCGCATATTCTGCATAGCTGCCATCATATTGCCTGCCCATGCCACCCATAAAGGCTGCCACTTTTTCTCCGGGCTGAAAATCTCCGGAATGATCATTGATTACCTCTCCAACACATTCTATACCAAGTACCCTTGGAAAGCTTACATCCGGCGAAAAGCCCTTTCGCGTCATCAGTTCTGACCTGTTCAATCCGAAAGACCTGATCCTGACCAATACTTCGCCTTCTGCGGGTTTAGGTACTTTTCTCTCTTCAATCCTGATATTTTCAGCACTGCCAGGCTGATGGAGCACGGCTGCCTTCATGTTAGTGGAGGATAACATTGTTAAAAATGTAACGATGGATTTTCCAGGCGTTATCAATTTTCCTGTAGACGAAAAAATCCCTGCTCGTTTTTTGTATCGCTGCAGCTGAACCTGGTTTCCTTTGAGAAGTTGTTGCCTTTGCAATTACGGTCGCAAAATCGTCGTCGATACTAATATCTTGAATTTCGAAAGCGATGTGAAACGCATTAGCGGCCAGAAAGCTGTTTGCACTGGCTTCAAGTTGCTGCGAACTTAAAGTTTCGAATCCTTGCGGCATAAATTTCCCGTCATCCGTAAAAAAGGCCTGAATCAAGGTGCCGTTTGCAGTATTCAGCGTAGTGGCAAATCCATCAATAGCTTGCCTCAATTGCTGTTTTTGATCTTGGTATTTCATAGTGCTGTTAGTTAGTTTCTGCTCTGATAACCCCGGCTCTTAATACCCCGGTTTTTTATACAACCTTTCGATATTGGGTTTGATGTCGGTGTCATAAACTTTGTCCATCCATTCTTCCTGCGGAACCTCAATGATATCAATAGAGATTGCGGCTTCATTTTTTCCGGTGATGCTCACAATATTGTCGATGATTGCTTTTGTTAATTCCTGTTTCTGCGCTTCAGTTACGTCCGGATAGGTTTTGATAGTGACGTATGGCATGTTGAGTTATAATGATGTTTTGAAATGGCTGGATTATCCAGCGTTGTCTGATGATTGCAAATCTCCGGAACTTCCGGGATATAAGGATATGAACCAGTACAAGAAATATCATTGAACTAGTTTAAGATTTTGTACTTAAAATCGGGACAATCTTTAGGAGGATTTGTCATTATCCGTAATAAAGTTTTGATGAATCCGTATTTTCCTATATTTACAAATTAAATACAGAATGTTGTCAGATTCAATAGCAATAAAGACCAACCATGCGCACGACATGTTAACCGGTTTTTTTAACGGTATTTTTCCACTGGACAAAGAAGCCGCGGAGGCAGCGAAGCAGGTATTCAGCCTGCGTGACTATAAGCGCAAAGGGTTATTGCTTCAACAGGGCGACGTCTGCCGCTTTTACACTTTCGTGATCTCGGGTTGCTTAAAGCTTTATGCTGTAGATCATAATGCGATTGAACACAACCTTCAGTTCGCGGTGAAAAATCAGTGGATCGCAGATTTTAACAGCTTTTATGAACAAAGTCCAAGTAAGCTTTACATTGAAGCCGTTGAACCTTGTACAGTTTTGCAGATTGAACATGATGACCTGCTTCATCTATACACTCATTATCCCAGGTTTGACAGGAACTTTCGGATCGTAATTGAACGGAAATTCATTGAACTTCAGGATCGGGTATTGCAAAACATCAGCTATACAGCTGAGGAACGCTATCAGTTGTTCCAGAAGAACTACCCTGACCTGGTTCAGAGATTGCCTGGAACGCAGATCGCTTCTTACCTGGGGATCACTTCCGAGTTTTTAAGTAAGATCAAAAGGAAAATCATCGGGAGATAGCAGCCTGCTTATTTTTCCTTACTGTCACATTTCTGAAATACCCTTCAGTGCCTATATCTACCCACAAACCTAAGCTTCCTGTCTGGTTAGCGCCCATTTTCATTTTGTTAACAATAAAGTTAGGGTTTTGACTACCATTAATGTAAAGCTTTGCACTGTCACCTCTAACGACAACTTTCATTTTGATCCATTCATTTGGCGCAATATCGGCATAGGTCTCGAATTCTCCGGGATTGGTTTTTCTGGAATGATTGAACTTGAAATCCGGATATGAAAAATATTGCACAGATCGGTTTCTCCTGATTTGATTTTCGGCAACCGCATTGGTCGGTCGAAGATAGATACCTTCAAATTTTGAATCATCACTATTGATGTGAAAGGCCAGTCCTATAAATGCCCTGGCACTATCGGGTGCGTTGGGCAACAATTTCCCCATGGCTTCCAGTTCAACGGTTCCTTCACCGAAGTTAAAGTTCTTGATTTTTACATAGGTGGGTTCATCCACTTTGATAACCTCTGGTGACTTTACTATGCGTACCGCATTTTTCCCCTGCTGTCCATCAAAAGAAACCTGGACAAGGTGTGGAGAAAGATTTTCTTTTTTAAGCGAAATTTTCTGGGCATATGCAAATGAGGTACTCAAGGTGATCATCAGGATCAAATTGGTGATGTTTTTTTTCATAGCTAGTGATTTTGAAATGCAAATTTCAGTAATCTACTTCGCAACTGTCAATAACATAGTTCAAGTAAAATTCTTAAACTATGACAAGAAGTTGCTAACCTGTGTTCTATGGCGGGCTTAAATCAATGTATTCTTGCTAGATTCAATATGTGCCCGTGCCATTTTCTGGAATTCTTCCGGCGTTTGTCCGGTCTGTTTTTTGAAAAACCTACTAAAATACGGCCGATCACTAAAGCCTAAGTCATATGCAATCTCCTTGATGGTGACCTCGCTGTGGATAATTTTTCGCTTAGCTTCCAATACAATCCGGTCATGAATGATCTGTGTGCCAGTTTTACTTAGTTTTTCTTTTAAAATCTGGTTGAGCCTTTTTGAACTTATACCTAGTTTTCCGGCATAGAAATCAATATTGGTTACCGAATGGAAATTACTCTCTAAAAGCATCAAAAACTCATAAACCCTTTTTTGATGGATATCATGGGAGGTAAACTCAAGGTCCTTAACGGATATCAACTTTAAAAGAAGCACTTTGAGCAAGGCTTTCATCATTCCATAGTTGTGCTCCTTTTGATATTCACTTTCCATGATACTATAGATACTGCCAAGTGCTTTGGATGCATCCTCATCAAGCCTCAGGCAGGAGAACTCGCCCTGTACATTGAAAATACGGAATAGATCCAGCAGAAAATCCTTATCTTCTTCTTCTAGCATCGAACGCTTAAAGGAAATTAATTCTCCATTCTTCCCGGCTTTATTGAGTTGGTGAACCCTATATGGCGGAATCAGGTAAATCCAGTCTCCCTTAATCCTATAGGCCGGATCGGAAATTCCATGCAAGGGATCCTCATTCTTCAACCATACGATCTCAAAAAAATCCTTTCTACCGGGATCGTTCAGGTAGCTTGGCGGACAGTTATTTAGATTGCGTATGTAAAGCACCGCCTTTTCCAATCCAAGGGTATTTTCATGATTCATATTACAAAGATATATTGTTCACATTATCCTTATTGGACAAATGGATAATTATGGTGGACAATTCGGAAATGGGTAAATAAATGATGGATTATTATGACTTTTAATCTACCGAATTTCCAGATAGTACCCCTAAATGCGCTGTTTGTATAATGATAGGCTTCCCATCCAAACCTACCTTTGGACAGAAAAATAAGATTATGAACACAGAAGGAATTGAACTTAAAAGCCTGGATTTTCAGCGACTGAATTGGGAATTACAGATGAACCTGGATTTAGTGCTCGAGGAAAACCTGAAGCTTGCCAAGAATATAGATACCGAAAACCTCATCCCGCTGATCAATTCCATCCAGCACCTGGAGAGGATCTTTCTGATCGCGGCCGGTAGGTCCGGTTTTGCGCTTAGGGGTGCAGCAATGCGTTTGATGCATTTAGGACTTACCGTCTATTTTGTTGGTGACACGACCACCCCGGCAATCAAAAAGGAAGACCTGCTTATTGTGGCCTCGGGATCCGGAACCACCGCAACAATGGTAAGGGCTGCGCAGAAAGCTGCGTCAGCCGGTGCAAGGGTAATTGCAATAACCACCGACCCAGAAGCAGTGCTATCGAAACTAGCTTTTCATACCGTTTTGATACCTGCTGCAGGAAAACAGGATTTTAAAGGTGGTAAATCCAAACAATATGCAGGAAGTCTTTTTGAACAATTCCTATTTCTTTTAATGGATGTGGTTTTCCAGTCGCTCTGGAAAATAGATGGAACGCCAGCAGAAGTGCTCTGGGAACGGCACGCAAACCTCGAATAAAAAATTAATCGAATATTAAATTATAAACAAAACACAATCATGGCAAAATTACAAGTAGCAATAGATTTATTGACAACAGAAGAAGCATTGGCACTGGCAGCGAAAGTTGCTCCATATGTGGATATTATAGAATTGGGTACTCCATTGATCAAAAACATGGGCTCCACAGTCATCACGGCAATGAAAAATGCACATCCGGACAAACTGGTTTTTGCTGATTTAAAAACCGCTGACGCAGGAGAACTGGAAGCGGATATCGCATTCAAGGCCGGTGCAGATTTAGTAACTGTGATGGGTGCGGCAGGAAATGCAACCATTATTGGTGCAGTTAAAGCAGCAAAAGCACACGGCAAAGGGGTTGTGGTAGATACGATTGGTTATCCTGACCGTGTAAAGAGAGCACAGGAGGTAATTGAGTTAGGTGTTGAGTTTGTTGAACTGCATGCTGGACTTGATGAACAGTGGACTACAGGGTACTCAATCCAGGTGTTGATTGATGAGGCTGCAAGAGCTGGTGTGCCGGTTTCAATTGCAGGAGGGGTAAACATTGATAACATAGCCGCAGTAATTAAAGCTGGTGCTCAGGTTGCTGTGGCAGGCGCAGCAATTTATGGCGCTGAAGATCCAGCGGCAGCAGCAAAAGCTCTTCGTGAGGCTATCGATGCCGCATAAGGTTTATTATAAGCAAAAAAGAGCTCTTCGAAGCTCTTTTGCTTTTGTTTGAATGTAGCTTTTCTTCATCCTCATGATAGATTCAAGCAGTAGAACTTTTACAAAGCATAACCTCTTTTGGAGTATTTATACAGATTCGTGTTTCAGGTAACACACAGGCTTTCTTCTGATCAAAATACATCTAGCTATGATTTTTTCCGTTTTTTAAAACCAATAACTAACCTATCTTAAGCTTTTTTGCTATCGTAGATTAATTGCTTTCGGTGCTTTCATATGCAATTTTGAATCTTCAATAACGACACAAAAATTATTTAAAAACCGTTAAATAGATTCGTCCGCACTTCCAATATGCTTAATGCTGATGCTTTCAATACTTTCAGCGCAAAAGCACACTTGAAATCAGAAATCGATTCGCTCAAAAAATCATATCAACGCTTACAGTAATGAGGCATTAGTTGCTAAAATTAGGAAAACTTCTCCGTTTGTTCGATTAAGTTTTTTATAATATCTGCCGTTGAATGTTCTTTAAACTCACTGATAGATTGTCCCATCCAGAGGTTTAAAAACTCTGGATTTCTTTTGAGTTTAGCGACTCGTCGTAATTCGGCTGTCAGCTTATTTTGGTATGGATAGGGCAATATGATTCCTGAATTTTCAATTGCATCTATGAATGTATTCCTTATTCCTCGGGCATAACGGCCTGAAAAACTTTTTGTCAACATTATATCAGCCTCTTTAACGTTTCTTATCCGGTCTTTTTCAAAATCTAATAGCGCACTTTCTGATGAACCCAGAAGCAAACTTCCGATTTGAAAACCACTTGCTCCCAATGTTTTTGATGCCAGCAATGTTTTTGCATTATAAATCCCACCTGCGTAAATAATAGGAACTTTTATGGTTTCGCTTACTTGTGACAATAGTGATAACCCTCCAATTTTAGGAATGTCTTCCGAAGTAAAACTTCCTCGATGTCCTCCTGCTTCCAAGCCTTGTACGCAAACAATGTCAATTCCCGATTTTTCTAAAGTAATTGCTTCATGTACCGACGTGCAGGTGCCAATCAGAATCGCTCCGTTGCGCTTCAATTTATCAATGCTTTGTATGTCGAGGTTGCCAAAGGTGAAACTTACAATATTACAGTTTTGAGAAATGATGGCGTCAATTTGTTCGTGGTAGGTATTGACTTTTAATTGGTCGATGTTTGGAATGTTTAATTCCAAATTGCTTTCTTTCGCTAACTGCTCAATGAAGGTTTTTGCTTTAGCATATTCCGCTCGGAGTTCTTCTGTGATTACAGGGATTTTATGTACGAAAATATTTACAGCAAAGGCCTTGTTCGTGAGTTGTTTTGTTAACTGGATTTGTTCAATGCTTTTTTCAGCGTCAAGGTCTGCTAACGCTAACGAGCCTAAACAGCTTTTGCCGGAGGCGGCAGCAACCATTTCAGGCGTTGTTACCCCAAACATCGGTGCCTGCACAATGGGATAATCGATGCCTAACAATTGCGTAATTCTACTTTTCCATTTCATACCGGGTGATTTCTATAATGATAGCACTAATTTCAAAGTTAAGCTTATGTATCTGATTAGTGAAAACTTCATTCGATCAAACCATCTTCATTCGAAAGACTGGTCCAATGATGTAACACAAACGTGAGATACGAATCTTTTGTTGTAAACACTTTTTGGCTAACTTTGGCGCATTGAAAAAGCGCATTACCTTTACGATCCTGGTGCTGTATTTATTCTCAACTACTGAGTTTAGGGAGATACTGAAACTTCCTGTGCTGTTTCAACATTTCAATGAGCATAAGCAGCTCAACCACCAGTTAAGCTTTTTCGGCTTCATTTACGATCATTATAATTCTGTACCACACACTGATAATGATCAGGAAAGAGATGATCAGCTGCCGTTCAAAACGATTGATATGAGCAGCTTTTTAACGCCTGCAATTCCTGTTACGCATTTAAACAATTTCGAAAAGGCGGTTAAAATAATTGTCAAGAACGATGCTTTCCATTATACCGAAAGTCATATCCCAAGTCCGGACGGGGGCAAAATCTGGCAACCGCCCAAAAGCATTTCCTTAATCGAGGTCTAGGATATGCCCCTTTTTGTGGTCATTCCTTTTTTTAATTGAGAAAGATCATATTCATTTTTTATGCTTAATAGAATCATTGGGTTTTCTGTAAAGAATAAACTCATTGTGGCGTTGTTTACCATCGCCCTAATTATATATGGAGTTTTTGAACTCTTTAAATTGCCGGTAGATGCTGTGCCTGATATTACTAATAATCAGGTTCAGATTATTACTGTGGCACCCTCATACGGTGCAACTGATATTGAACGATTGGTTACTTTTCCTGTAGAACAGGCCAGCAGCAATATTGCAGGGATCAAGGAAATAAGGAGTTACAGCCGTTTCGGTTTGTCGCTGGTTACGTTGGTTTTTAATGATGATGTGGATGTTTACTGGGCCAGGCAACAGGTTTCGGAACGACTGATTGTAGTACAGGAATCCATTCCTGATGGAATAGGGAAACCAGAGATGGGTCCTATTTCCACCGGGCTGGGCGAAATTTATCAATATGTGGTAAGGCCGGAAAAAGGCTATGAGGGTAAGTATGACATCACTGAACTTCGCACCATTCAGGACTGGGTGGTTCGCCGCCAGCTGCTGGGCGTAAAAGGCGTAGCTGAGGTAAGCAGTTTCGGTGGGAAGCTCAAACAATATCAAGTCGCTATCAGTCCTGGCAAGTTGCAATCGCATGGAATAACCATTGCCGATATTTTTGATGCGCTGGAAAGTAATAACCAAAATACAGGTGGCGCCTACATTGAAAAACAATCAACTGTACTCTACATCAGGAGTGAGGGATTGATTGGCAACAAAGAAGATATTGAGAATGTGGTCATCAGGAGCAACAAGGATGGAGCGCCTTTATTGATCAGAGATGTTGCTGAAGTGGTGATCGGTGCTGCCACCAGATACGGCGCACTGACGTACAATAATCAGGGTGAAGTTTCTGGTGCTATTGTGATGATGCTGAAAGGCGCAAATAGCAACGTGGTAATTAAAAGCATCAAGGAGAAGATTGCTGAAATCCAGAAAACATTACCTCAAGGTGTGGTGATTGAACCATTTCTCGATCGTACCAATATGGTATCCAATGCGATCAGCACGGTACAGACTAATTTGCTGGAAGGTGCATTGATTGTAGTTTTTGTGCTTGTATTGTTTCTGGGGAATTTCAGGGCTGGTTTATTGGTAGCATCTGTGATCCCTTTGTCAATGCTTTTTGCTGTTATCATGATGAACCTTTTTGGAGTTAGTGGTAACTTGATGAGTCTTGGTGCTTTGGATTTTGGTTTGATTGTAGATGGAGCGGTCATCATCGTAGAGGCCGTCATGCATCAGCTTAGCCATAACAAACGTTTTGCCGGCCTGAGCATGCTTTCTCAGCAGGAAATGGATAAAGAAGTAAACAGTGCTTCCGCTAAAATGATGAACAGCGCAGTTTTCGGACAAATCATTATCCTGATTGTTTATCTGCCCATTTTTGCCTTACAGGGTATCGAAGGCAAGATGTTTAAGCCTATGGCTCAAACTGTTGCTTTTGCATTGCTTGGCGCATTTATCCTCTCTTTAAGTTACATCCCGATGCTGAGCAGTATTTTCCTGAGTAAAAAGATTAAGAGCAGGCAAAATTTTTCAGATCGGGTAATGGCTAAAATCGAATATCGATATCAATCCTTGCTCGTAAGGGCGTTGAGAATCCCAAAAATCATCATAAGTTTTGTGGTTCTTTTATTTGTGATGGCTGTTTTTCTGCTGAGCAGGATGGGTGGCGAATTTATTCCATCAATTGAAGAAGGTGACTATGCGGTTGAAACCAGAGTACTTTCCGGTAGTAGTCTGAATACCACAATGGAAAATGTACAAAAGGTTGCAGGAATTTTAAAATCGAGGTTTCCGGAAGTCATTAACGTCGTAACCAAAATTGGTAGCAGTGAGGTGCCCACCGAACCCTTACCGATGGATATGGGGGATATGATCATCAATTTGAAACCCAAATCGGAATGGACAACGGCTAAGTCTTTTGATGAACTCTCCGAAAAGATGGGCGCAGCGGCTACCGAAGTTCCGGGTGTAACCACCAGTTTTCAGTTTCCGGTACAGATGAGGTTTAATGAGCTGATGACAGGCGCCAGGCAGGATGTGGTGTGCAAGATTTTTGGAGAAAACCTGGATACGCTTGGGATTTTTGCCAAACAGCTGGGAAATCTGGTCAAAACTGTAGATGGGGCTACAGAATTGTATGTGGAGCAGATTACCGGTACACCGCAGATTGTGATTAAATACAACCGGGCAGCCATCGCCCAATACGGTTTGAATATTTCGGAAATCAACAGGAACATTAATGCTGCTTTTGCGGGTCAAAGTACAGGTTTGGTGTTTGAAGGGGAGAAAAGGTTTGATTTGGTAGTTCGCTTGCAGCACGATCAGCGAAAGGACATCCAGGATGTTCAAAATTTACTGATTCCAACGCCAGCAGGGATACAAATTCCTTTAAACCAGGTGGCTTCAGTGACCCTCGTAGATAGCCCAAGCCAGATTCAGCGTGAGGACACAAGGCGTAGGATATTGGTTGGTTTTAATGTAAACGGCAGGGATGTGGAAAGTATTGTGGAGGAACTTCAGGAGAAAGTAGCCGCCAAAATTAAACTGCCCACAGGTTATACGGTGAGCTTTGGCGGATCGTTTGAAAATTTAAATGAGGCGAAGTCACGCTTATCTGTCGCTGTTCCGGTGTCATTGGTACTGATATTTTTGCTTTTATATTTCGCTTTTAATTCCATCAAATATGGCTTACTCATTTACACCGCCATTCCGCTTTCGGCAATAGGCGGAATTTTTCTGCTCAGCATGCGGGGTATGCCTTTCAGTATCAGCGCCGGCGTAGGTTTTATCGCACTTTTTGGAATTGCCGTACTCAATGGAATTGTACTGGTCGCAGAATTTAACCAGATCAAAAATTCAGGGGAAACTGATTTGAGAAAAATTGTAACCAAAGGTACAGTTACCCGTTTAAGACCCGTACTGATGACCGCTTTTGTAGCCTCACTTGGTTTTTTGCCCATGGCTTTAAGTAATGGCGCAGGTGCATCGGTGCAAAGGCCTTTAGCCACGGTAGTCATTGGAGGATTGATGATTGCCACGCTACTGACTTTATTTGTACTACCTGTTCTTTACATTGCCTTTGAAAAGGGAATCAAAGCAAAAGTTGTGAAACCTGTTATCGTCACGATTTTAGCTTTGATGGCTTTTTTACCGGCTGGCGCTCAGCGAAAAATTTCTGTCAATGAAGCCGTGGAAACCGCGGTGGCGAATAATTTATTGATCAAAAACCGATACTTGAGGGCAGAACAAGCCAAACTGCTCATTAAATCAGGAAGCAATCTTCCAAAAACTATTATTGGGGCGGAGTATGGAAATTTCAATAGTCCACTTACTGATGATAAGTTCAGCATATCCCAAAGTTTCAGCTTGCCGTCCGTGTATAACAGGCAAACAAAGCAGTTGAGCGAGGAATGGAAGGCGATTCTGCTGGAGGTTGATGTGAAAGAGGCGGAAATTAAAAAAGTCACCAGGGCTGTATTTTATGAACTGTTGCTGATAGCTGAAAAAAGCAAATTGCTAAAAAGGATGGACTCGGCCTATACTGCATTTTTAAGGATTGCCACGCTGCGACTTAAGGCAGGGGAAACCAATATGCTCGAAAAGGCATCTGCGGAAAATCAGTTGTCGCAATTAAAGATACAAGAGAAAAATCTTATACATGAAAAGGAATCACGAACACGCGAACTGATGCTCCTGATGAATACTGAAGAAAAACTTATACCTGTTTCGGACAAATTAAAGCTGGAGGTACCACAAGCTGACAGTTCGACTTTGGCCTCACATCCTTATTTGAATTGGCAGCGCCAGCAGGAAAATGTTGCAGCTGCATCCCTCAAAGCGGAAGGTGCAAGGCTCTTGCCTGACATTTCATTGGCCTATAATAATATGAGCCTGCAGGACGGCATTCTTTATAACCGCGGAAACCGGTTTCAGTCTGTGCAGCTTGGTGTAGAAATTCCAGTTTTCGCAGGTGCCCAACGGGCGAGGATAAAATCGGCCAGAACACAACAATTAATTGCAAAAAATGATACGGATTATCGAAGGAAACAACTTCATACAGAGTTTGAAAGTGCAATAATGCAGGTAGGGCAGTATGAGGATATTGTGAATGAATATGAAAAGACCGCGTTAAAAAACGCTGTTGCCGTAACGCTTACATTAGACAGGCAGCTCAATAATGGAGAGATTAACTATCTGGAGTGGACGATTCTTAATCAACAATCTTTACAGGTGCAACTCGATTATTTCGACGCTGTAAATAACCTGAACAATAGCATTATTAATTTAAATTATCTTTTATCAAAATAACAATGAATTTTAAGTTATATCAACGGTTTTCTATCCTTGGAGTATTGTCTGTATGCCTGTTTGCTTGTAATAGCAAAGAAGACAAAGTAACAGCGGAACCTCAAAATAGAAATGGTGACGTAGTGTATTTGAATGCAAAACAGGCCAAAAACATCAACCTGGAAGTTGGCGAAACGAAATTACAAGAGGTGAGCAATGTGCTGAAATTAAGTGGGCAAATAGATGTTCCACCTCAGAATCTGGTTTCAGTTAGCATCCCTTTGGGTGGTTACTTAAAATCTACAGACATGTTGCCTGGAACTAGGGTACGCAAAGGACAGGTATTGGCAATAATGGAAGATCCGCAGTACATTCAACTCCAACAAGATTACCTGCGGGCGAGTAACAGACAGGGGTTTGCCATTAAAGAATATGAACGCCAACGCGAATTAAACAGTACGAAGGCCAGTAGCGACAAGGTGCTTCAGCAAGCAGAAAGTGAACTGAAAGACCTGAATGTCGAAACCGGTGCATTGGCAGCAAAGCTGAGCATGATTGGAATCAACAGTAGGACTTTAACGGCTAGAAATATTTCGCGTACCATCAGAATTTATTCTCCTATCAATGGTTATGTTAGTAAAGTAAACATGAATATTGGCAAATATGTAACCCCTTCAGATGTAATGTTTGAGCTCATCAATCCTCAGGATATTCATTTAAACTTAACGGTTTATGAAAAAGATCTCGATAAGGTTTCCATCGGACAAAGGGTAACTTCATACACCAATAACAACCCGGATAAGAAGTTTAACTCCAGTATTATTTTGGTTAGCCATTCATTAAATGAAAACAGAAGTGCCGAGGTACACTGTCATTTCGATCTGGATGATAAAAGCCTGACGCCAGGTATGTATATGAATGCTGAAATTAAGCTGAATGCTAAAAGAGAAAAAGTGATACCAAATGATGCCATCGTGAATTTTGAAAACAAGGATTATGTGTTTGTTAAAGAAAGCGATTCCAGTTTTCGTATGACTCCTTTGCAAAAAGGCATATCAGAAAATAACCAAACTGTAGTTGGAGGGGGGCTGGATGGGAAGAAGGTCGTGTTGAGAGGTGCTTATTCGCTATTAATGAAATTAAAAAATACAGTTGAATAACTTTCATAAGAGGAATTATGGAAACGTCCTCGATGCTAAGTGCTATTCAAATTTTTAGCTTATGTGAAAGAATTTGGATAGTACTTACATTGTTTGAACAGCTATAAAACCGGTGTTTGGTCTAGGTAATTAGATAACCAAAAATGTTATGAGGTATCTGGATTTCACGATTGTACAATATCTTTGCACTTTCTAAATTTTTTAAATATTTAATGTGCTATGTTTTGAAACGCTCATGAATTACATCTAATAATTTCTGAAATATTTAGGTCTGATAAGGCTGGGGTTAAATATTTTAGATTTAAAACTACTTTACATATGCTTTTTGATTTTTTATCGGATATATGTTGAATTCAGCGACAGGTTTTTCTTCCATTGAGACTAAATTATTGTAACATTTTTTAGCGCTATTAGAATCGATCAGCAAGACTCAAACTCTTTATGCTATTAGTATTTGGTTCCGGAATAACAAACTACGCATGAGGTGTCAGGTTAACTCGAATGGTAGTTATTACGGGTCATAGAAATGGCATTGTGAGGTTCGCAAAGATGAAGTAAATCATTAAACAAATGGGAGGAAAGATTCACTAAACTAACCAGTTTTTGATTCCGCTCAATCCAGATCATTTGCTATACTATGCATAACGAATAGACAAAATATAAATAAAAAATTATAAATTAAACATAGCGAATGTGCAAACGTCCATGGCAATTCTGCCGGAAAACTAAACTTTTCAATTTGAAGTAATTTGCACATTGATCTAGTGTTACTGAATAAAGTACTGAATTGTTAATTGTTATTTTTTTTCCTGTAGGTAAAGTTTTTTCTGATAGAGAAACGAAGCCAGCTGATAGTATGAAATCGTCTCATTGGTTAGCTTTTTATCATTAGAAATTTTTGTAGACCCACCTGTTTTGAAATCCGGACGAAACGTATTTATTTTTTTGTTCGGATCAAGTACTACTAGTTTGCCATTTCGCAGGTACCCAAGACTCTGATAAGTGCTGATAAATGCCCTTTGTTCCGTATCTTCCATTCTTAAAACATCATGGCCAAAGAACTTACTTCGATAGCTAAAGTTCAGGTACCCGAGAATAGTGGGTCCAATATCAAGCTGTGCGGTAAGCTTATCAAATTTTGATGGTGCAATATGGCCAGGCGCATAAAAAATCATTGGAATATGGTATTTATCTACCGGCAGTTGGACCTTTCCTGCACTGGATGCGCAATGGTCCGCCACTACGACAAACAGCGTATTTGAAAACCATGGCTTTTTTCTGGCTTCCCTAATAAATTTTCCAATCGCGTAGTCCGTATATTTCACCGCACCTTCTCTACTTGTTTTGGAGGGAATGTCTATCCTTCCTTCAGGATAGGTGTAAGGGCGATGATTGGAAACGGTCATGATCTGTGCAAAAAAGAGTTTCCCATTTTGATAGTCTCTGTCCAGTTCGCGTATCGAAAGTGTAAATAAGTCTTCATCTGCTACACCCCAGATGTTGGAGTAATGTATTTCAGAATCATTCAGTGCACTTCTATCGGTTACTTCATAGCCGTTATTGGAAAAGAACTCTGTCATGTTATCAAAATACCCATAGCCGCCATAGATAAATCTTGAATGATATCCTTTGGAACGAAAAACGCTGCCCACGGTAAAAAGGTTTTGGTTATCCGGACGTTTCACAATTGATTGTCCTGGGGTTGGAGGAATACAAAGGGAAAGCGCTTCGAGTCCTCTTACCGTGCGTGTACCGGAAGCATAGAGGTTGGTAAATAGCATGCCAGCTTTTGCCAGGGTATCTAGTTCAGGTGTGATGTGTTGATTATTGCCAAAGCTTTCCAAAAATTCAGCACTTAAACTCTCCACGCTGATCAGCGCCACATTCATTCTGTTTTCCCGCTGTTTATGCTCTATCATTCTTGATGTATAGCTATATCTTTTGTTATCTGGTGTTTTACCGAGGATGGGCTGGATGATAGACAGTACCTCTGATATCGGTAACGTTTTATAAAATGTGTTGTAGTCAAGCTGGTTATTCCAAAAAGCGAACCCAAAATCATACATGCCATTACCCGACAGCTCATTGACATACTGATTGCCGCTGAAGTATTTCCATTTATGGCTTAGACTAAAATAGATCAGAACGGGCAGGGTCAAGAGTAAAATCGCGTATAAACTTCGTTTTTTGAATCCTTGCTCAACATAGTTTACCGGCCATATCAATTTTCGGAGTAGGAATAGTAGTGCCGCAACAAGCACAATCATAATGAATAGTATAGTATTTATCGGATAGGATTGACGGATGTTTCCAATAACCTCTGTGGTGTAAACGAGGTAATCTACGGCTATGAAATTATATCTAACTGAAAACTCTTCCCAAAAGAAACATTCTGATACGGCGTTAACTAGGAGCGTAAGTAGAGCGACAAAGAAATATGCAAACAGCAATATCTTGCTGGCTTTTTTACGATACCACCTGGTTGGGAAAATCCACAAATATACAATGATCGGTATGGATGCGAATGAAGCAGCTGCGATATCATATAAAAATCCTAACAGGAATATTCTCACGACATTGGCTATTGACCAGTCTAAGTTGTGAGCAGAAAATATCATCAGTGCGATTCTGGTCATTAGAGAAGCAGTGCACAATAACATCACTGCAAGAAGTACAGGTGAGAACCTGTGACTAAAAAATTTTAGTATTTTCATCATCAACGAAACAAGAGATTTCTAGAGCTATCTGAATCAATTTGCACGAATGTAAGGCCCAAATCTGTAGCAATTCTGAAGGCAAATCTCCGAGACGGTTCGATGATCCTGTCAATTTAAGGTTTGAAAAAAAAATATTTAAAAAAACCGACCAAAAGAAGGCTAATAAGTTTCCGTTTTTATCCTAATGATCATTACCGGGCATGACAGCGGTCATTAGTTTTCTTTTTTGCGGAATCTATCTTTAATCAAAAATATAAGAGCTATGAAAAGAATTGCTGCTGTTTTTGATGGCTTGGACTTTGCAGGATCGACCATGGACTTCGCTATCGGGTACTGTAAGAAATCTGAGGCGCACCTGGTGGGTGTTTTTCCGGAATCTTTTCTTTATCATGAGTATGATTTTGCTAAACTGCTTGGGAAGAACGGCATTTCCGCAGTAAAAATCAGGCATGCCGTTATGAAGGAGGCCGAAAAAAGGGCTAGGTCACGAAAGCTGTTTGCCGATGGATGTAAAAAGGCAAAGATAAGTTATTCCATTAGCCACCCCGAGGGTATTACTATTGACGAGGTGTTAAAGGAAAGTACTTTCGCCGATATGATCCTCATCGCTAAGGACGAAAGGTTCAGCACCATAGGGACACAGCTGCCTTCAATCTTTACCAGACAATTGCTTTCAGATTCCAGATGTCCCGTACTGCTCCTTGATGAACGCATTGAAAATCCCGGCCGTGTTGTACTTCTCTACGACGGCAAACCCGGATCGGTATATGCCATCAAATTGTTTTTTTCACTTTTCGCCGCAGAACAGGATACATCTACAGAAGTCCTGTATGTTACAAGTTCAGATCAGAAGGCGGAAATTCCGGATTTTGAAAAAATTAAAGCCCTGGTGGAATGTCATCGCCCGGGTGCAATTTATACCTGCATATCCGGGCCGGAGAAGCAGTCAGTCATCGATTACGTGCAGGGACTTGGTCCGGGGACGCTGACTGTAGCGGGCGCATATGGTAGGGGAAGTACATCACGTTGGTTTATACCCAGCATAGCAGACGGCCTGATTACCCAATGCAAGTCTTCGCTGCTGGTTGCGCACAACCGGTAAGGAAGAGGATGCCCCGATATTTCGGAAGATCTGCTACAGAATAAGAACCTTTAGAGATGAATAACTTCAGATACTCATTTTTTTATTCTTGATTCTTGCCCTATCACAACCCTCTGCCGCCGGAGCGCAGCACGACAGTAGCAGGCAAACCCTGGATAAATTCACTTAGGGCCCATGACATTGCCTTTAGGTAATATCATAGGGGTGTATAAACTTCTTTTCGGGAGCGCTATCCAGATTGATTTTCCAGTCAAACAGAGGGTTGTCTTTTTGACCGTAAATACAGCCTATAAGGTGCTTATCCGGGAGAACAAAGCATCTTCAACCCTGAAAAATCCAAAGATCCTGCCACTGAATATGGGCTTAAAATTTTTACCCGGTGAACAGATCTATTTACGGGTTGACTTGGGGGGCTCCATTGTACTTAATAACACGCCTGCTTCTTTTGACAGAACGGCGGTTGGTCTTCTCTAATGAACTGGGTTAACGTGTAGCTATTCCTGGAAGGAATATTGCAGAAGCAGGGCTGGTATTCTATAGAAATGCCGCCGTTGTTGTTGATGGGACTTCATATAGTTTTTTTGGGATAAAGCTGTCGTTTGGCCTTGCGTATTAATTTATATCAGGTATTGATCAGATTGTATTTGGTGGTTATCGGGATCTGAAAATTTCTCAATGAGCTGTTCTCAAAGCGGCCGCTGTTCATGACAAGCACAATTTTATAGAAAATGAGCTGCAGATGCAAACCCAGGTTTTCCGCTCTTTCTAAAGCCCATGTAAAGTGTGGTCAGGGCTCTGCCAATTGAAAATGTTTGTGATATGGTCAACCTGAAAACATACCACAGGGTTTTTGCGAATGATGGAAATCTTTTTCCCATCTACACAATTTGCAATGATTTTCTCTCTATCGTAATAATAGTTTATCGGGACAATATACGGAGCGCCGTTATTACTGCCTGTAACCTGACTGCTCATAAGGTTTTCGATCTGCTCGTCGTTTGGTTCTGGTAACATCGTGTTTTGACGTTCTGGGTAAATGACATCTTCTCAATAAGGCTTTCATTGTACAGCTAAAAATTATTCATGCTTGGCAAAAACCAATATGGGTATCTTTGCATAAAATGAATACTGTTCGGCATTGGAGGGAAAGAGGAGTTTGTCAAAACCGGAGCGGCCGTGATGGGAGAAAAGCGCAAGAATGGAGTTATGCCCTTTGTTTATGGTTCTGTCGATATCTTCTATTATCGACCGTTCTATGTTGCGTTTAACCTGGATGAATGTTATCGGATAACTATATTTTTCTCTCACCCTCAACTCAAGTTCCGCAGGGCTACCCATCCCTTCAAACGGTAGTTTCATATAAAGCATCTGGATTTCTGCACCCAGGGGAGATGCAAAATCAACCAGATCCGGCAGCTCGCGCTCAATATCCTGAAGGTCTGTTGCATAGATGACGTTTTTTATATTCCTGTGGCGGTATCTGCTGGGCACTACGATCACGGGGATTTTGCAGCTGGCCAACAGTCTGCTGGTATGGGTGCCGAAAAGTTTTTTTAGCGTGCCTGCTCCGCGGGTAGCAATCAGGATATACTCGAATTTCTCTGTCCGTGCATAATCACTTAAGGCGTCAACTACCTCCGTTGAATTAAGTACCACAGATTTGAACCTGAAAGGTTCCAGATCGATGGAATGGCAGATTGCAGAAACAAAGGCGGCGAGTACTCCGGTGAGCTTATTCATCCTCTTTTTTAAAAACCTGCCATAAGCCTCCTGCGTCCAGCTAAAAGGTTTGGGGATATTATTTACCTGTACTACACTTAAGGCACAGCCTTTAAGTTTAGCCAACCGCAATGCCATACGTACAGCTGACTTTGAATTGTCAGATAAATCAGTGCTTACCATAATTTTTTTCACCTTTTTTTCCTGGTTTTTAACGCAGCTTCTTTCTCCCTTTTAAAGTGCCCCGGATCAACATCAATTTCAGGAGTTTATCTCTATACTTTGATGATTTATATCATGTCCCTCAATGATCCTGATCTGAAAAGATATGCGCAAAAATCATCACATGGTCTATCTTCATTTTAATTCCAAAGCCTTAAAAAAGAATGGTGTGTTTTGAAGTATACTCGATAGCGGGTTTTTCTCGGATTACAGAATGGGCATCCTTTAATTTCCCTTGCCGAAAATTTGCAGCTAGTATTGCGGCCGATGAGCAAACTCATAGCAGTTAATGACGGGTATCAATCAAACCCGGTTTCAGGCAGGTTAACTTTATATAAAAAACGTTATGTCAGTCACAGAAAATTTAAACAAAAAAGAGATAGGCTCCATGGTACAGGATTTTTGGGATTCTGAATTCTTTGATGAGCTTAATGAGCCAAAGAAGGCCGTAAATGTTATAGAAAGGGATACCAAATTCAAAATCGAGGTGCTCGCTCCCGGGTTTCGGAAAAAAGATTTCTCTATAAATGCTGAAAACGGGGTACTCAATATCCTTGCCGAACACGAAGCGGGCGATGAGGAAAATTATCTGAGAAGAGAATTCTCTCGCTCATCGTTCTGCGGGGCGTTCAGCCTTCCTGAAAATGTTTCTCCCGAACATATAAGAGGCAAATACAAGGATGGTATTCTCTCATTGACACTCAGAAAAACCGGTAAGCTTTCTTCAGTGAAAAAGCATGTCAAGATTTTCTGAACATCCAATAATTTAAGCCAGCTTCAGCTAAAAGGCAGATAGCCATTGAATGATAGTTATAATATAGCTTTGATATCCAGATACCCAAAATGAACAATCAGCGCAGCTTCCGGTCTTCCGGTAGCTGCTTATTTAGGGGTTTGTTTGCACAGGGTGCGCAGTTTTGTAAAGATCTTTTTTCGCTGCGAGTAAGCAATTGGCACATAGGCAAAAGAAATATTTAAAGTATCTTCATTGATACATTATGCCCGGACCGAAGATTAGTTGTGCATGTGTCTTAATTTATCGATCTGTTCTATATGGATTACACTATCTGCAATGCTGATGAGCTGTTCATCCTTGAACTCACCAAGCATTCTGATCATGGACTCCTTGGCAACACCTGCAATAGCTGCCAGATTCTCCCTTGTCAAGTCAATTTCGAAGGTTTGCTGCTGTTGGGGATTGTATTTTTCATAAAGGGTGACCAGTGTATCTGCAACCTTTTTACGCAGGGAGTTATATGCAGTGGCCAGTAGATGTTCCTCACGTTCAATCAGATTTTTTGCGAGGACAGAAATGAATTTTTTCATCACCTGTGGGTTACTGCCCATCAGTTGCTCAAACTCAGCGCGGGGAATCACCGCAAGCTCGGTATCTTCTAAAGCCTCGGCCGATTCTTTGTAATTTCTCCCCTCAAGCAAAGGCAGATACCCAAAAAAATCACCCTGGTTATAAAGCCCCATGATGAGTTCCTTTCCATCCTGGTTCCGTTTGTAGGTCTTGACTTTTCCTTTACTCAGATAAAATAACTTGGAAGGAAGGTTTCCTTCAGTATAAATAATCTGTTTTTTCTTGTAATGGTTCTGGGTGCGGTTTTCTTTGAGCAGATCAAGATGGTCTTTCCCACCGTTAAGGGTGATAAGCCTGTCCATGCCGTTTATTCCTGTAACAATCTCTTCCCTTAGGGACATCGACCTACGCAACCGCCCGTCTATGGCATTGATTACATCGGTTCCGTCGAAAGGCTTTATAATATAATCATCCGCGCCCATTTCCATGCCTTTTCTCACCTCAATACGTTCAGACTTTGCTGTAAGGAAAATAAAAGGGATGTTTGCAGTTGCCTGGTTTTTTTGAAGCATGAGCAGTACGCCGTAGCCATCCAGAATGGGCATCATGATATCGCAAAGTATTAGATCGGGCCTTCGCTGAAGCGCGATTTCTACACCCTGCTTTCCGTTTTCAGCCTGGTCGACTTTATAGTTGGCCAGCTCAAGGATCTCTGAAAGGTTCTCCCTGATGTCCTGGTTATCCTCGATAACTAAAATCCTCTTCATAATTCGGTCTGGTTTGTTTTTACAAATTCTATAGTAAATTCCGTTCCCGATCCCAGTTCACTTTTACAGGAAATTTTTCCGCCCATTAAATCAACATATCTTGATACAATATGCAGCCCCAGGCCCGTACCCTGGATATTGTTGGCATTGCTTCCGCGAAAAAACCTTTCAAAGAGATGATGCATATCCCGCTCAGGGATGCCTAATCCCTTGTCACTAATTTTAATGGTTATCTGGTTTTGGTCAACTGAACTGCATATATCAATGTGGCTGTCTTCAGGGGAGAACTTGATGGCATTGGAAAGAAGATTGATGATGATGTGCTTGAGCATGACCTGATCTAAATACACACAGGTTTCTCCCTGATGAGAAACCCGGATGAGGTGGCCTTTCTTTTTCAGGGTTTCAATTTCAGTAATAACGTTTTTGATATAGTCCGCTAGCTCAAAATTACTGTAATGTGGTTCTGCCTTGTTTTCCTCAATTTTCTCAAGGGATAGAAAGTCGTTTAATATATCGGTCAAAGACTGTACCATGGAGGCTATCCGGTTAACATGGCTTTCCCGCCTTTGCTGCTGATTTTCAGTGGTATATTTTGATATCAGATAGGCAGAAGAGAGTATCGTACTCAAAGGGGTCCGGAATTCATGGGAAGCCATTGAGACAAACCTGGACTTGAACTCACTCATCTCCCTTTCCTTTTTCAGGCTCTGGAGAATTTCTTCTTCAGCTTTCTTACGCTTAGAAATGTTCATCGCAATCCCGAGATAGCCCTCGATATCCCCGGTTGCTGTATGCATCGCTGTTATCGTAAGTGAGGCAGGAAAACGGCTCCCATCTTTTCTCAGGTATTCAATTTCCCATTCATTCACCAATCCTAGATCAGTTTTTATTTTTAGGGCCTCAAAGTCGGCAGCAACAGTTAATTGAATTGATTTGGTAAGTTCGTCGGCACTTTGCTTAAGTGTTTGGGCAGAATGAAAGACTGAGGGACTAAGTTTATCGATGATTTCTTCGGCAACATATCCCAGCTCCCGCTCGGCAGCTGGATTGAACATCTTTATCGTTCCGCCTGAATCGGTAACATATAGGATTACCTCTGCATGGCCCCAAATACTCCGCAAAAAAGTGTTTGCCCTGTTGAGCTCGGCATCCTTCAGCTCGGTTTCAGTGATCAGCTCCGCTAACTGCTTTACCGTGCTTGTCAGTGAGCGTGTCCTACTTAAGACCTTGGCCTCCAGCTGTTCGTTTAAGTCTTTAAGCTCCAGCTCCGCTTTTTTTCTTGCTGAGATATCACTTATAAAACCGATGACAAATTTTCCCTGATCTGTCTGGTAACTGCTCAGGCTAACCTCGACGGGAAATTCAGTTCCATCTTTTCTACGTCCGAAAAGATCGAGTCCCAGTCCCATAGGCCGTGACCTGGGCTGTTTGATATAGCCCTCAACATGATGCTGGTGCCTGTCTGTAAACCTGCTCGGAATAAGATCTTCAATCGGCTTTCCGCTAAGTTCCTGCGGACCATAGCCAAACTGTTTTTCTAAAAATGGATTGGTAATCACAATATGCCCGCTATCATTGGCAACAATAATACCCATGGAGGCATTGTCAAATAAGGGGTCGAAACCAATTCCCGTGGTTTTGTTCATCTTTTGGTTGAAAGACATATTAGCCTACATCATAAATATACAAAAATTAATCACCGGGATTCCTGTGAGGTGTAAATCGTCCGCTCATACACAGTTTTTATTCAACTGATGATATGCAGATAGCTACTAATAGCTAAAATTGTTTCTTTTTTTTACACTAATTAATGATAATGATCATTCGGGTAAATGACGGTTGTCATATTGTTTTTGAAAGGGATTTGATTTGAGCGAGCTACCACCATTACTTAGTTTTTTTCCGGGGTGGATGAAGCAATGATTTAATCGGCTTCGAAATCGTATAGGCAGGATCAAGCCACCAGGTTTAAAACTGTAACTATGCTCCATCGCCTGCAAGCGGCCCACATGTCGGTTTCCAATGTTCAGGCAAGACCAAGATGGCCCCACGGTGCTTTTTAATAATTGCATGGCAGTGAGAGGAATGAAAAATCTCATGAAGCAACCCATGGGTCCTGTTGACAAGAAGTAAAAGATTATCTTTAGATGGAGGAAACATACGGTCGATTTTATGTGTGATCGAAGCAGATTTTAAAATATTAAACGGTATATCACTGAATTTATCTTTCCGCAAGGCACGCTGAAAGGATACTATACGATCTTCTTCGTTAAAATCAGCAATTAGCCCTGGACTCTCCAATACGTAACTGAGCGAAACACTGGCCTTGAACGCTTTGCGGATCTTATCAATGGATTCAAGCAGCGTGATGTCCTTCTCATTGAGGTCGGAAGCGAAATTTATCCTGCATCTGTCCGGAAGGAATTCACTGGATGATAATATAAGCAGCGGACAATCGCTGTTTCGCATGGCAATATGGATATGGTTTGCAAAAAGAAAATTACTTTTATGTGCTTTGTGCCTGCCCATCACAGCGAGTACGACTTTTTCGCCCTGCTGGATGTCGTATAGTATCTCAGATATCGGGGCAATGGTGTTTATCGTGTGGATTCTGATACAGCCTTGGCGGGTTTTCATTAGTTTTAAAAGTCTTTCCTTTTCTTTTTTAAGCGAAACTGCAGCCTTCTCCTCAATTTCCTTATAGTCCATTTTTAAAGGTTCAGCGAGAATAATTTGGGGCAGGTGATAGCTGTGCAGCAGCAGTAGCTCAGCCCCAAAATGTTCCGCAATCCCTAGTGCAGTTTGAGCCGCAATTTTAGCGGCTCTGGAAAAATTGGTCATGACCAATATTGTTTTCATCTGGCTAAGCTAGGGGAAGGACCTTGTTTATTTGATGACCACGGTCAGCTCCGGTAATAATCCTGCCCATGGCTTCTGTAATTTTTTTTCCAGTATCATCGGTACCGCTGATTTCCCTCACCTGCTCCAAAATTTGGTTTTATCAGATTTATCTATTCAAAATAGAATAGTTGTTATGTATAAAATATTGATTGCCACAGATTTTTCTAGGGCAGCAGCTTCTGCGGCAGATTATGCGCTACGGATAGCATGCTCATGCGGAATGAACCTTTCCATTGTTCACATCTACTCGGTTGGCTTACCAATGGTAGCAGAGGAGACCACGGTTTCACAGGACAGCTTATATGACCTTGCCGAAAACGATTCATTAAGAAGATTGTCTTCACTGGAGGCGAAACTTAACCAAGATGCAGAGCAGTTGTGCAATGATGGGTTTAAGCCGCTTATCGAGGTTTTCTCAACAATCGGTGTTCCTGCGGCCGGTATAATATCCTTTTTCAACCAGAAGGATATGAGTATAATTGTCATGGGGATCAAGCCTGAGGAAAGATATTTGGGAACTTTGCCCGGAAGTACGATCCGTAAGCTGATCAAATGGACCAGTGTGCCCGTGCTGCTTGTTCCCATGAGCTTTCCTCCTGTACCGATCCGGCAGATTGTTTTCGCTACTGACTTGGGGGATAGTGAGATCACAGCACTTGATTTTTTAGCTCAAATCGCGTCTGCTTATCATTCAGATCTGCTTATTTTTCATAACAGGAAATCCGCTGAGGAGGGACGACGGTTCCTGCGGAAAGAGAAAAGATTTCTGGACAAGGTAGCACAGGCAATTGATTACCCTAAGGTTTTTTACAGGCACAAACAAAAGGATACAATTGAGGAGGCATTAGCGGTTTTGGAAAAAGATAGTGCAGCGGATATGCTGGCAATGGTACACAAAAAGCACAGTTTGATAGGAGAACTCCTCGGGGGAGATAAAACTTTAAAAATGATTTCCAGGACCCGGGTGCCCTTGATTATATTTCCCCAGGGCTTCACTACCAGCCCCGGTCCCGCCAGCTTAGGCGAAAGGCAATTGCATAATTAAACGTTCCGGGGAATTTTATTCAATTACCGGCAAACGCGTTTTTACCGGGCTGACCAGGGTTCGCGGTATTAAGGAATTAGGTTTTTATGAGGCAGGTGTTTACAATAATAAATTTAATATCCAATCATTTTACAGCAAAAGCTGTTTCCTGTCTAAGGCAAGATTTCAACATAGTAAAAATAAATAGGTCAATGGTATGGGCATTTGTCAAATTGTATTATCATGATTTCTATAGATCATGGAAATGCCAGAGCTCCACACAAAGAGCCTTGAGATCAACTGAAGCACAAGCGATGCAAGAGTCTGCAGCACCGTAATAAATGTAGAGCCTTCCTGAAAATATTGCCGCCCCGGAAGGAAAACAGACGTTATTAACCTCGCCATCACATTCCCAATTTTCTTCGGGATAAAATAGCGGATAGGGCAGACGGGAGATTTCCCGCTCAGGATTGTCAAGCTCAAGCAGCGCAGCGGATGCACTGTACTGGTAGCCATCGGGTGTATCACATACCCCGTGATAGATCACCAGCCATCCCCATTCGGTCTCGATCGGAGGGCACCCGCCACCAATATAACTTACCTCGTGAGCGAACTTCGGACGAAGTAGGATATGTGTCTCAAAATGTTTTAGATAATCTTCCCAAAATGGCTTGTCAAAATCCGAAAGATTGACCCCACTCGCCAGTTGTATGTCCGGTTTTATCCTGTGCATGAGATATAGTTTACTATTGATCCTTCTTGGAAAGAAAACCAGGTCTTTATCCCAGACCAGAAGAGGTTTATTGTCCTTGGCAAGGGTCTTGTCATGAGCATACCTGGCATATTTTGGATTCAATACCCCAGATTGTTCCGCGAGCATTCTGAATGCCGGAAAGACAATTTTAGGGACAATGACGCCATAACGCTCAAAAGTCTCCAGGTCTGAAGATACTGCAACAGCACCAAGTGCATTCATTCCGTCGAAAGCGGTATAGCTTAAAAGATATGTGCCATCTATTTTTACCAGCCTGGGATCTTCTATTCCGGTACTTTCTTCTTCGCCTGAGGGAATTAGAAGTGGTGCTTTATCTCGCTGAATGATTTCGAGCGGGCCTTTAAATACACATTTACCAATTGTTGAGATGCCGGATGCATTAACGGCCCTGTACAGCATCACCATATTTTCTCCTTCCCGAAGTACTGCAGGGTTAAGTACCGCCCTGGATTCAAAGGGCTGATCTGTAGGGTAGAGCAGAACTCCTTCCTTCCGGATCTCTATCATTATTTTATGGATATGGGATTTATAGGCTATAGCCATATTTATAAAGTTATTCTGGCAGAGATGCCCGTTCAATGAGCATAATTAGTGGAGAGACTGATCCAAATCACTCCTAATGGCTCGGGCAGCAGTTTTTTAATTTTCCCGTCTTCCTAAAAAGTAATCTGTGTGATAATGGGATTTAGGTGATCCGCGCTTATTTTTTCTTTCCTGAATGTTTTAAATCATTCTTTTGACTAACCCAGATCATCTCCCGGCTTTCCCTTCAGGTATTAACTTTGGAAAAGCCCTGCATTATGGTGAATATAGCGATGGAAAATAAATGGACCATGGCAGATAATCTTGAATCGGTTTTACCGAAAAAAAGCAATAAGAAATGAAAAAAATCCTTGTTCCGACCGACTTTTCGGCCCCCGCTGAAAGTGCGGCAAAATATGCCATTTCCATGGCGAAGGTGTTGGATGCTCGGTTAACTATCGTTAATGCTTTTATCCTTCCCGTAACTGTATCGGAAAGCGGTCTATGGCCGGTTATCGATACTGCGGAGCTTGAAGGGATTATCGGTGGTGAACTCGACCGCATGGTCAACAAACTACTGGATGATTCCTGCTCGGATGAACCGGCCAATTGTCCTATGGTCAATTACCGTTGCGCTGAAGGCCCGGTACTTGCTGTGATAGAACAGATTTCCGGACAGATTGATCCTGACCTGGTCGTAATGGGGTTGTCCGGAGCGGGCGGGCTTGTAAATTTTATCTTGGGCAGTAACAGCATGGCGATTATAGAAAAAGGTGATCGCCCAGTACTTCTTATCCCTTTCGGTGCCCGATACCACGGGATAAAGAAAATCGTATATGTCGGGTCACTCACTCCGCAAGATATAAAACCATTGGTATACCTCTGTAAACTTGCATCATGGTTTAAATCTGAAGTCTGCGTGCTGCACATCATTGAGATGAGAAAGGATCTCAACAGCGGTATGCAGGCTATCGGTGAGGATTTTATCGGCCAGATGAGAATACTTACAGGCTACAATAAAATCCGTTATGAACCGGTCTGGAACAATGATATTGATCAGGGGCTGGAATGGATAGCGGAACAGGAAGATATAGACATTGTCTCGATGCTCCACAGGAAGCATAACATACTCGACAAAATATTCAGCGGAAGCAGAACCAAACGTTTTGCAAGGTATACCACTACACCCTTATTGGTATTTCCTCCAGACTATATTGAAAAAAAAGCATGATAAATTACGCCCAACCTTAAAAATACAAACCATGAAGATAAAATATACTTACCTGCTCATCCTCTCTCCTCCGGTATTGATGATGTATCCGCAATATCCCGGAAAATAAGAATATTGAACAACTCGTACAATCACTGCCCAGCTGGGACTGTTTTATGGCAGTGGATGGCAAAGATTCAGCTTTTTTAAAAATCAGTACCTCAGGAAAAAATGCGGTGAGCGGGCATCTTCGGATTCGCTATTCCAACCACAAAAAAAATGAGGGTAGAGTTACCGGTAGCTACCAGGGGGATACGCTTTTTGTTACCTACAGGTTTCGCGCGGATAAACCTGCAAATGCCGTTTTCACCAATCCGCTGCCGCTGTTGAAGAAAGGGGATTCACTGATCCTGGGAACGGGTAAAATCATGAAAAACCCCGGGCGCATTTATCTGGAAAAAAAACAGGGCATAGATTTTAAGCGCTGCAATTCCGCTTTTATAGTGTCAACTGCAATGAAAGATCCCCTGGAAAAGACTGCAATCAGGACGATTATCTAATTCTGGGGTATCAAGGACATGTTTTGACCCGGTCACGGTCTGTGCCGCACCGAAGGATGCAAGGTAGACACCGCTACTATTTTCTGTTGAACCGTCCGCTTGGGAATTAAAAGTATGTTGCATTGGCTTAATTTGATTATACTTCTAAAGCTAGTAATACCAGCCACCCGCTCAGCTGATCTGGGTCATATGCACTAATGATTGGCGTTAGCTGAAGTCTTCAGTTTTCTCTATAGCCTCTCTTTGACAGATCAACAATCATCATCACACATGACTTGGCTCATTTGGGCTTTAAGTACTTTTAGTGAATTTGGTGATCAGCCGAAGGGGGGTATATTGTTTTTTGAAATCCGCTGCAGACTTTGATTTGTCTCAGCGTTAAGCAAATAAAATTCCTGAAGTAATGGGAAAGTGTCTTGTAAAAATTAGGACGATGGAAATGAAAACAAATATGGGACTATTAGATAGGGCGTTAAGGACCCTGCTGGCAATTGCAATTTTGCTGGCATACATCCTTGGTATTTTTAATGCAAGTGCCGAGTTGGCGCTGATCAGTATTGCAGGTATATTGTTGTGGACCGGAATATTCGGATTTTGCCCCTTGTACATGGCCCTCGATATCCGGACCAATAGGCATAGGTAAAAAATTTCGCCCAAAGTTACTTTTATTAAAATCGTAGGCAATTAAATGATTCTGGTCGGGCTACTGCAAAAATATATACCGCTTATCCTGAAAATTTTCTTTCTACAATTTTCTCCATAATTTCAGGTAGTTCAAAGAGTGACCTGTACCATTTTTAATAGAATTGACCGCCTTTCATTTAACCAAAAATATGAACAGTAAATCCGAGATCGAATTTCTGGAAGGTCCGCATTCCAGAATAAAGGAATTTATTTTTGTCATTAGGACAATGGTCGATCTGGTGAGAGGGTTTAGAGGCCTCCATTTTGTTGGTCCCTGTATTACCTTCTTTGGTTCGGCGCGTTTTTCCCAGGATCATCCGTACTACCAATTTGCCAGAAAAGCAGCCTCCGTTTTTGCAAAGCTTGGTTTTACCATCATGACCGGAGGCGGACCGGGGCTGATGGAGGCGGCGAACCGGGGCGCAAAAGACGTAGCTGGCCGCTCAGTGGGTTGCAATATCTCTCTTTCCAGGGAACAGAAACCCAATATTTACCTGGATAGGTGGGTCAACATGAATCATTTCTTTACCCGTAAAGTGCTCCTTGTAAAGTACTCTTTTGCTTTCGTTGTCCTTCCCGGGGGATATGGTACACTTGATGAGTGTTTTGAGGCCCTTACCTTGATCCAGACCCGCAAAATCCATGATTTTCCGGTAATCATATTCGGAAAAGAATTTCACAAGAACCTATTGAGACATATTGCTGAAATGAGGGAGAATAGGACAATAAGCGAAGCTGATTTCAACCTTCTTCTGATCACCGACGATATTTCCCAGGCTGAAGAGTTTATCAAACTGCATAGCATCAAAAAATTCGGCCTTCAAAAAGTGAAAAAACACCGTCCCTTAAGCTGGCTGTTTGAGCGGCAATGATAGCCTTTTCCTTATAGTGTCGATAATCAGTACTCGTGATGACCCAGATCATTATTTATAAAGCGGATTCTTTGGAGTTTTACTACATAACACAGTTCATTATGAAAACCCAGAACTTTTATTTTCTGAAAAATATGTTAAGGAAAACAATTATCTTCCTTACACTTTTATGCGGCTTCTCAGCTTCAATGGCTGCATTCGCACCATCGGTAAGGGATAGCAACTACTCAAAACCTGAAATATCTCTCGCTGATTCACCTTATGTCAAAACTGCACTTTCTCAAATATCACCCCAGCTGAACTATCCCAAACTGGTTAAGCAGTTCTACAAAAATTGGAGATTTTCCATTATCTGGGTGAAACCGGACACCGTGAAGTCGGAGATTTACAAATCGATGCTTCTGATGGACTGTGTACTTCAGTTCGGATTGAACAGAGATGATTTTCATCCCGGTAAACTGACCTATAATCTTTTAAAGCCACTGGTTCAGGCACGGTCAAATCGACAGGATAAAGCTAATTTTGATGTTTATTTAACCGATGCGCTCATTACCCTGGTCATCCATCTGCACTATGGTAAGTTTAATCCCGTGTACACCTCGGAGGTTATGGACGGGGGAAGGCAGAGCGGTTTCGATCCGGTGGCGCATTTAACCGGTGCTCTTCATTCAAGGGATTTCATGGAAGTGGTAGTCTCGGCACAACCTAAAATGCAAATGTATAGGCTTTTGCAGGATTATCTCCATCTGGTAAAAGGACAGTACATCGACGATTGCTATGAATTTCCCGAAGGTGATGCCAGGAAAATGGCGCTCAATATGGAAAGGATGCGCTGGATAAATTCCGGCGAGGACTATTATATCCACATTAATATTCCATCATATTCACTTAAACTTCTGCGCGGGGATAGCATCATACTTTTCAAGACTGTGGTAGGAAAGCCTTCCACGCCGACACCAGAGCTTGAAAGCCAAGTCAATTACATGACCACGGCGCCTGAATGGAAAGTTCCCCAAAAGATTTTTGCAAAAGAACTGTTGCCTAAAGCGTTAAAGGATTCCAGTTACCTGAACAACAACCACTATGGGATTTATGACCTAAAAGGTAATTATATTGTCATTACACGGAAAAAACTGCAGGAAATATCCGCGCAACCCAGTCTTTATCTTGCGAAGCAGTCACCGGGATGTGATAATGCACTGGGAAAAATTGTCTTTAGATTTCCGAACCGTTTTGATATTTACCTGCATGATACACCAGAACAAAAACTTTTCAAAAAAGAGTCAAGATCTTTCAGTCACGGCTGTGTTCGGGTGGAAAATGCAGACCGCCTGGCTAGGTTACTTCTGGAATATGATGGACCGGCCGGCAGGATTCCGAAGATGAACGAATCACTGGAAAAAATGCAAAGAAGAACTTTCGCTTTAACTCATCCCGTACCTATAAAGATCACTTATTTTACGTGTGAGATCGATGATGGCATGTTCAGGTCTTACCCTGACATCTATAAAAGGGATGCTGCCCTGGAACAAATGATGTTTCCCTCGAAGGTTCAGCTTGCAGGAACCAAAAAATAGCGGAAGCGGATCGAGGGGAGATGTGATCGATGAGGTGTTGATGCAGAAAAAATGGACCTTGTTGTCTTGGACATAACCAAGGCATCGAGTGCAAATATAATAATTGGCGGAAGTACGTTAAGATCAACCATAGAAAAGTGTGAATTTCCGCTGCTGCCTATCCGTGTTGTCCAAATTCCGGGGTTTTAAAAAAGTCGCCTAGCTCAGATCTTGATGCCGGAAACAATGCCTATATTGCTGTACGGAATGAATCAGCCTTTCGATGCAGATAAGCTGTTCTTGCAAAGCAAAGATGTCAGAGAACAAAACCCGTAACATGACCGGGAAATCAATGGCGCTTTAAGCCAGCGCTCAGATGCCTGCAAATCGCAGTGGGAAACATCAGCTACAAATCCTCATGTTATGGGTGCACAGCAGATTCTTCAGTGACTATGTCGTTAAAAGGGTGCAATAAATTTCTCATTCCACCAACAATTAAATCTCCAGGCCCATCTTTTCGGGAATGATGAGCACCGGACGATGTGTTTTATAGAGTATCTCGTCGATTTCTGTGCAGAACAGGTAGTCATTATCCCTGGCAGGGCGTCCCCCCATAACGATCATGACGATATCTTCTTTTTCAATTATTCCGCAGACGTTGTCCGACAAACTGCCCTCACCCGAACAGCTTTTGATGATGGGCTGGAAAACGCCCCCTTGATTTATTTTTAATATCTCCAGCAGCCTTTCCTTTTCACTTTCAAAATGTTTATCGATCTCTGATAGGTATTTAGTATTCTCCATCCGGGCATTTGACTGCTCATTGCCAGTTATGGGGTAGGCGTGCAAAAGCATCAGGTTCAGCCCAAGTTTCGCAGCCAGTTTTAGTGCTGCATCTGTAGCGTTTTTATCCCTGTTGCTGAATTCTGTCAGCGTTAGGATCATCTTTGTGGATGCTTTTTTCTTGGTGTTCATGATTTTCCTGTTTTATAAAATAAATATGGCTAAAAATAATGTCCCAAATGCTGACCGGTATCATACCCCCGGTTGATCAGAATCATAGCTGGTCCGGGCAGATGCAGTAATTTTGTATACGCTTTAGGATTTATTGATAAACCCCCGGTAAATTCATAATGACCTGTCAAAGGTTTACTTACGATCATTATTGTGACCGCGATTCCGGATTTTTTTCAATAGTCAGTTTTGGCAAAAACTTATTATATACCCGAGCTCCCATATGTATATTTCTTCGGCACCAGGGGCTTAAAATTTATAATATATGAAAAACGAACATTCAACAAGGGGCATAATGCCAATTCTTCCGATGATGTTGATTTCAGGAATAATGATGATTATTATAGGTGTTTATGTACTCATAAGTCCATCAGAGGCATACTTTTCATTAAGCCTGGTATTGGCCATGGGCTTAGGGTTATCCGGTTTTTTTCATTTATATCTGGCATTTACATTTCGCAGAAGGATTTCCGGTTGGTTATGGCTGCTGAGCGGGGCAATCATAGATATTGCATTAGCAGCTTATCTGTTTTATTTCCCTATGCTGACCATGATCCTTTTACCTGTTTTGATTGGGATTTGGCTGTTATTGAACGGTTTTATGGAGATCGGAAGGTCCTTGAATACTACAGCCTATTCAGGACGGCATTGGTTTGTTTTCCTATTTCCCGGCCTTATCATCCTCATTTTCTCTTTTTTAATCCTGGATAATCCGCTTATGGGCATGATCAACGTTGTCTCCTGGATGGCTCTTTTATTCATTACCTCAGGTCTGTTGAGAATTTTTTTTTCGTTTAGGTTATTCAACGCTGCAAATGCGCTTCGCTAATTTTTTAAAATCTGAAGCAGATTGCCGGTGTTATGGATCTTATTCCTGGTGGGTTAAACGCTTGATATTGAAATCATTTGTTGTAATGACTTAGGTCATCCTTTCCTTTTTACCCAAGCGATAAATTTGAAATGACATACCTTTTGTTACGGACTAAGGCAGCTAAATCAAACTTCAATAATTATAGCCAAAAATTACGGGGCTCTGCTGGAACGGAGTGTACGCAGGAGCGGTTTTGGGATATCCAAACTGGCGCGCAGGTTAAATGTATCCCGGCCAACGGTATATCAATGGTTCAGAGAAGAAAATCTTGATGCCTTGACCATCATAAAGATTGAAAATACCATCGGAATCAATTCTGCCATGGCTTTAGAGGAAATATACGGGTTTTCAGTCCGATCTATGATTCTGAATTAGATATATGTGCTTCACCGGTCGTAGAAGATATGGAAGTCAGGTACTGGGTAGAGCGCCACATCGGATTATTAGAAAAATACAACGGAGTGTTAATGAGTAAAAAAATACAAAAAAAAAATGGGCAAGGTTTGTTGAATATCCCCTGAAACGCCCTTCTTTTCAATGTCATTATGCTTAGTCTGTCTTTAGTTGATTATTGCGTGTTCCGCTTCTTTAAACCCAACACGTAGCTGAATAGCGGCAGGGTAAAGCAGATCATGGCGTTTTTAATCTGAATAAAATAATGTTATATAACCTTGCAAAAATAATTCACCGATAATGAAGATAAATACTTTTGGGCTTAGTGGTTTGAGCGATATTCAGGTAAAGGCCTCCAGGGAAAAGTATGGCACAAATACCTTGTCTTATAAAAAGGAAAATGCTTTCCTGGATGCCTTGAAAAGAATTATAAAAGAGCCAATGGTTATCTTGCTGTTGGCCGCTTCCCTGATTTATTTTCTCACCGGGAAACCCGGTGACGGTATCTTTCTTTCCCTTGCCGTGGTGGTTGTGGCAGCCATCTCGCTTTATCAGGATTCGCGGAGCCGAAATGCCCTGGAAAAATTACAGGATTTTTCGCAGCCCAAATGCAGTGTGATCAGAAACGGGACGGTGATGGTGATCAGTTCAGCAGACCTGGTCATCGGGGACTGCCTGATGGTTGAAGAAGGGAAATCTATAACGGCTGACGCAGTGATTGTTCATTCCAATGATTTCTCTGTCAATGAAAGCGTACTCACAGGTGAGTCCCTTGCCGTTTACAAAGACAGTTCGTCAGAGGAAAATTTAATTTTTCACGGAACCACCGTAGCAAGCGGCCTTGCTATTGCCACAGTACAGGCAATAGGAAATAAAACCCGCCTGGGCGTGATCGGGAAAAGCCTGGAGTCTATAGAAGAAGAAGAAACGCCACTTGAGCTGCAGATAAACAGTTTTGTTAAAAAAATGGTAATGGTTGGCGGGATTGTATTTCTCGCCGTGTGGTTAATAAACTACCTCCGCTTTCCGCATATCCTGGACAGCCTGATCAAGGCCCTGACACTGGCAATGAGCATTTTGCCGGAAGAAATCCCTGTGGCATTCACAACCTTTATGGCACTGGGCGCCTGGCGCATGATGAACATGGGGATCATTGTCAAGCAAATGAAAACCGTTGAGACCCTTGGTAGTGCCTCAGTGATCTGTACCGATAAAACCGGAACCCTGACTGAGAACCGCATGAGCCTGACAAAAATATATGCCCTGCAGACCAATCAAATCAATAATGTCGAAGGTCATCTTTTCGATTCGGCCACCCAGGAAATCTTAACCCTGGGCATGTGGGCCAGTGAACCCATACCCTTCGATCCGATGGAAGTCGCCCTACATGATGCATACCTTAAAAATTCAGCAAAAGACGAGCGTCCTGAATTTCATATGATTCATGAGTATCCGCTGGGAGGGAAGCCTCCGATGATGACTCATCTGTTTGAAAACTCCTATGGACAGCGGATTATCTCAGCAAAAGGGGCACCGGAAGCGCTTATGATGGTAAGTCATCTCAGTGGGATTCAAAAACAAAACGTCAATGAAGCGATTTTTTCGCTAGCTAAAGAGGGGTACCGCGTTTTGGCGGTTGGACAGGCCAGCTTTGAAGGGGATAATTTTCCAACAAATCAGCAAGGATATGAGTTTTCATTTAAAGGTCTCCTTGCCTTCTATGATCCACCAAAGAAAAATATCAGCGCTGTACTGGATGCCTTTTACGCAGCGGGTATCGCTGTTAAGATTATCACAGGGGACAATGCACAGACCACTGGTGCCATCGCAAGGCAGATTGGTTTCAAGGGTGCTGAAGATTGCATAGGCGGCGATGAGCTGATGCTGCTATCTTTAGCGCAGCTTGGTAAAAAAGTCAAATCTGTAAATATTTTCACCCGGATGTTTCCTGAGGCCAAGCTAAAGATCATCAATGCCATCAAGGCCAATAAGGAAATAGTAGCCATGACCGGAGACGGGGTGAATGACGGACCTGCATTGAAAGCAGCGCATATCGGTATCGCCATGGGTAGAAAAGGAACTGAAATTGCCAAGCAGGCATCCTCATTGATATTGCTCGAGGATGATTTATCCAAGATGGTTGATGCGGTTGCGATGGGCAGGCGCATTTATGCCAATCTGAAAAAGGCTATACAGTATATTATATCCATTCATATTCCCATTGTATTAGCCGTGTTTATACCATTGGCAATGGGTTGGATTTACCCCAATATTTTCTCACCTGTTCATATCATCTTTTTAGAGCTTATTATGGGCCCAACCTGTTCGATAATCTATGAGAATGAGCCGATCGAGAAAAATACAATGCTGCAAAAACCCAGGCCCCTGACTGCAACCTTTTTTAGCTGGAAAGAATTATCCATGAGCATCATTCAGGGATTGTTTATTACTGCTGGAACCCTTGCTGCCTATCAGTATGCGATTAGGGATGAGGCTGATGAGGCCATCACCCGCACCATGGTCTTCAGCTGTCTGATATCGGCAAATATATCGCTCACGCTGGTCAACCGCTCTTTTTTCTACTCGCTTTTTACTACCATAAGGTACAAGAATAACCTTGTTCCAATCATGATAGCCATTACCGTTGCTATTTCAAGTGCATTGATTTACGTGCCGCCCGTGGCATCGTTTTTCGGATTTCAACCCCTTAGTTTATCTAGACTTTTGATTAGCATTATCTTGGGATTTGTTTCTGTCGTTTGGTTTGAAGTTGTTAAACTGAGAAACCGGCTAGTGAAGACCAACAGAGGAATAAATAAGTAATTAAATAAAAATTTTAAGTTATCAAATAAGATGAATAGAGGACAATCTGCCAAAAAACGCAAGACTAAAATCCGCCGTTTGCTTGAAATTTTGGGTCCGGGATTTGTAACTGGGGCCGCAGATGATGATCCTTCCGGAATTGCCACCTATTCTCAGACCGGAGCTCAGTTCGGTTATGGTCAGTTGTGGACGGCATTATACATGCTGCCTTTTATGATAGCTGTTCAGGAATCATGTGCCCGGATAGGATTGGTCACCGGAAAGGGAATATCTGCCGTCATAAAGGAACATTATAGCCGTACAGTACTGCTTTTGGTAGTCGGACTTGTGGTGGTGGCCAATACCATAAACATTGGTGCGGATATTGGGGCAATGGCAGCGGCGATGAGATTGCTGCTGCCATTGCCTTTTATTATTCTAACATTGCTTTTTACTACTATAATTCTTATTTTAGAGTTATTTGCCTCATATAAGTTATATTCCAAGATACTGAAATGGCTATCCCTTGCCCTAATTGCCTATCCGTTTACTTTGCTTATCATCAATCAGCCATGGACAATTATTTTTAAGGCTACCATAATACCGCACTTTGAGTTTTCTTTCACTTTTCTGTTTATCATTACCGGAGTATTGGGGACTACCATCTCGCCATACATGTTTTTCTGGGAAGCATCACAGGAAGTCGAAGAGCAGAAACAGCGGGACAGGGTCTTAAAGAGGGGCCGCCAGGTTAGCTGGGCCCAGATCAGGCGCATGCGTATTGACAATACTGTGGGCATGCTTTTTTCAGAATTTACGGCTTGGAGTATAATAATTGTAAGTGCAACCGTGCTTCATAGCAGCGGTGTTAAAGATATTAAAACTGCTGCAGATGCAGCGAAAGCCATAGAGCCGCTTGTCCACACTTTTCCCCATGCAGGTTTGTTAGCCAAGCTGATTTTCGCCTTTGGTATCATTGGTCTGGGCTTATTGGCAATACCGGTTCTCTCCGGGTCAGCCGCTTACGCCGTTTGTGAGGCATTTGAATGGAAATCGGGATTGAACCTAAAACTGAAGAGAGCACCGGCTTTCTATGCTATAATCTGCGCAGCAACCATTATTGGTCTGGTGATGAATTTTATTGGCGTAGATCCGGTCAAGGCGCTAATCTATGCCGCGGTCCTGAACGGAGTTGCCGCAGTCCCGTTGTTGTTTTTGATTTTTAATATAGCCAGACAGGATACAATAATGAAAGAATATAAAAATGGCTGGTGTTCCAATATACTTTTATTGGTTACCTTTTTTGCTATGTCAGCAGCATCGATTGCAATGTTTTATACTGTTTTCAAGTGATCTATTCTTTCATTTTAATACGCAACAGCGAAAGGGGCTTTTCGATATTCCCGTTCGCTACTCTCAATGGCGGGCTGGTTCGAGTTGGTTTAGAGCACAAAGAAAATGTTATTTCCTAAAATGGCTTTGGCTGAAAATACAGACTTAAAGAGAGGAGGAAGTGATGCCATGAAATCTTTCTTGAAAAAAGATGGTGCTGAGTTAGATTATGGTTGCGGTTAATATTAAGGGCATAGCCGAAAAATTATACATGTAGTTAATGCCATCAGGCATGGTTCAATGGTTATTCCCAGAGGATAGGCATCTTGCGAATAAAGCATTATTTTTTAGCTAAACAATTTGTCGAGATAGATATTCTGCTCGTTAGAAAAGCACAATGTTGCAATCTACTGAGTATTCAATTGGCGTTTAAATAATGATCAGGAGTTCTTATAGTGATGACAACCGTCATTGGCACAGATCCCGGAAATATTGATCTTCGAACATCATTTCTTCTGGACATAAAGACTGGGGCTAAAAACCGACTAATTGCGAAAATGATGAAAACAATACTTGCTTTGACCGATTTTTCAGAATCTGCTGAAAATGCGTCACATTATGCATTCGAACTTGCAAAAAGGGTTAAGGCTAACCTGATACTGTGCAATGCCATTACCGTTCCACTCTCACAGCCCATCCCAGGAGGAATGGTCTGGCCGATGGATTATGATTTGGTCATTAGCCAGAGCAAAAGAGCGCTGAAGGACTGTGCCAATCTGATCGTTGATACCAGCGGTCTCCCCGATAAAGCGTTTCCCAAAGTTTCTGTAAAAGCAGAGGTGGGTGACCTCTCGGATCTGGTGCGTGAAGCAGTTCTGACCGCTAGGGTTAATCTGGCAGTGATGGGACTTTCCGGTGCCGGGGATATGCGGAGGTTTTTTCTGGGCAGCAGTACCAGGGACATGATAGATGCTGCGCAGCTACCCTTGATGCTCATACCGAAAAATGTAAAATTCAGCCCCCTTACCAAAATCGCGTTGGCAACCGATCTGAGCATAGCGGACTTCGAGGCCATTCAGTCCCTTGTGGGGCTGGCGGCAGCATTCAATGCAGAGCTGCTTATCGTCCATGTTGTCGAAAATGGGGCGGGGCCCGAAAGAACAGGAAAGATAAATGACTTTATTGCCGAGCTTAAGACGAACATCAACTACGATAAGATCTATTACAAAAATGTATACAATAAGGATGTCGAGGGAGGATTGGAATGGCTTAGTGAACACGGGCAAGTAGATTGCCTCGCCATGATACATCGTCCGCATGATTTTCTCGACGGGGTGCTAGTGGGTAGCCATAGCCAAAAAATGGCCAGGCTTACCGAACTCCCGCTGCTCGTATTTCCCCAGGGACATAAGGCCGTTGTCTGTTAAAAATCTCTAGGCTAAATATATTCAAAATGATTCCAAAAACAATGAAAGCGGCCGTGATCCACAGCTTTGGATCACCCCTGCAGATTGAGCAGGTCAAGGTCAAAGAACCCGGAGAATATCAGGTATTGGTGAAAGTGCTTGCCTGCGGGGTTTGCCATACCGATCTCCATGCCTGTAGCGGCGACTGGCCCGTCAAGGCCAAGATGCCGCTTATTCCCGGGCATGAGGCCATCGGGGTGGTAGCAGCTCTGGGCCATGGTGTAAAGAATATGAAAGAAGGCGATGTGGTGGGCGTACCATGGCTTTTTAGTGCCTGCGGATGCTGCGAATTCTGCATTACCGGCTGGGAAACCCTTTGTGATGACCAGCAGAACGGCGGCTATAGCGTTGACGGAGGTTTTGCCGAATATGTGGTCGCAGATAGCCGCTATGTAGCCAGGTTTCCTTCCTATATTAATTTCTCTGAAATGGCTCCCATCATCTGTGCAGGGGTAACGGTGTATAAGGGGCTTAGGGAAACCGATGCCAAGCCAGGGGAATGGGTTGCGATATCAGGCATCGGCGGGCTTGGACATCTTGCCGTTCAGTACGCCAAGGCAATGGGTTTTCAGGTCGCTGCAATCGATGTTGCGGATGATAAGCTGGAACTGGCAAGAAAGCTTGGTGCTGATATCACTGTCAACGCCAGCGAAGAGGATCCAGGTGCAGTTCTGCAGAAGCAGACAGGAGGTATGCATGGCGTGCTTGTTACCGCGGTATCTCCTATCGCCTTTTCACAGGGCCTTTCCGCGCTTAGAAAAAAAGGAACCCTTTCGCTTAACGGGCTTCCGCCCGGTAGCTTTGATCTTCCCATCTTTGAAACGGTTCTGAAAAGACTCACCGTCAGGGGATCCATTGTCGGTACCCGGAAAGATATGCAGGAAGCCATTGATTTTGCCGTAGACGGAAAAGTCCATGCATGTATCCATACCGCAAAGTTGGAAGACATCAATCAGGTATTTGACAATATGAAAAAGGGAGATATCAGTGGGCGTATTGTACTGGAAATTGCAAATGAGTAGGGTGTTTGCTCATGGGCTTCGGTGTTCTAACTTAAGGTATTGTTCATGGCAGAATGTCCGGTCACTAGAACCTGTTACTAAAAAAGTCCGCTTAAGAAAATAAACAGTTGTAAAAGTGATCCCATTATTTTTGAATGTATCTTTCGCGGGGCATAATCGACTGTTTGAGACAACTTCAAAGTGTCTTTAGATTTGTTGGCTATTATCACTGCGTTTTTAAAGAGGGAACACATTATGGAAGAACTGATAGCAAAGGCAAGTGCTTACATTAAAAAATTATTTTCGGACTGTCTTCCAAAGACCATGTATTTCCATAACCTGGAGCATACGCTTAGGACGCTAAAGACTGTCAAGGAGATCGGAAGCCACAGCGGGCTTGATGATCAGGAAAAATATATACTGGAGCTTTCCGCACTGTTTCATGACTCCGGTTATATTAGAAAGTATATCGGACACGAAGAGGAAAGCATGCGGATTGCAGCTGATTTTTTAAGACAGGAAGATGTCGGTCAGGAAGTCATTGATTCGGTCTGCAGTTGTATTCTCGCGACCGGATTTCCACAATCGCCCACCGAAAAACTGAGCATGATCCTATGCGATGCTGACCTCTATCATTTTTCGCTCGATGATTACCTTCTTTTTGCAGAAAACCTAAAAAGGGAATGGGAGGTTATGCTGAAACGCTCTTATGATAAACAGCAATGGGATGCGCTAAATCTTAGTCTACTGTGCAACCATGAATATTTTTCCCCCTATTCCAGAAATAAGTTTCGAGAGGGAAAAGAACTTAATATTCATAGGTTATCCGCTGTCTGAGCACTTTTAAAAGTTTGGACCTGTTTTTTATCCAACTTCAAGATGTCTTCAGTATCTTATACCATATTTGACTATCATGAAAATCCTCATTATAGAAGACGAGCAAGACCTTCAGCGCAATATCAGCCAATACCTAATGGCTGAGGGTAATCTTTGCAGCATGGCTTCAACCTATCTTGAAGCAGTTGAACGGCTGGGCTCATATGAGTATGATTGCATACTGCTGGATCTGACACTTCCTGATGGTGAGGGACTTCAGATCTTAAACTATCTCAAAAGGATGGATAGAAAAGAAGGGGTAATTATTGTCTCTGCTAGAAATTCTATCGACCAGAAAATTGAGGGACTGGGCCTTGGTGCTGATGATTACCTGGTGAAGCCTTTTCACCTCTCGGAGCTCAATGCCAGGATTCTAGCTATAGTGCGAAGGAAGAGTGCACATGGGGAGCGGCATATTGAATTTAATGAAATACGTGTAGACCTTGACGCTAAAGAGGTGCTTGTAAAGGGCAAGGTAGTCTATATGACCAAAAAAGAATTTGACCTCCTGCTTTATTTTGTTTCCAATAAAGGCAAGGTCATCTCTAAATCTGCTGCCGTAGAGCACATCTGGGGAGATGATTCTGATATGGCCGATAGTTTTGATTTTATTTATACCCATATTAAGAATATCAGAAAAAAACTCATCGATGCAGGGAGCAGGGATTATTTTCAGTCGGTATATGGCATTGGATATAAATTTACGACGGTATGAAGCTGTTTACCAGATATAACAGGATACTGATGATCATCAGTCTTTTCGGATTGCTGCTGATCGGGTTTCTTTTTTACCAGATGCTAGTCTATTACATCGATAGGCAGATCGATCATGACCTGGTGGAAGAGGTTATGGAGGTAAAAGAATTTTCAGCAAAAGGAAATTTTTATCAGCCGCATGAATTTGAGGACCTTGTTGTTCAATATAAAAAAATAAAGAAGGCCAGTCCTTCCAGTAGTTACGCTGATACGCTATTCTATAATCCCCTTAAGCACCGGGAAGAAACCGCAAGGTACCTCAAAACCGAACTCGAACTGGTTGGGCAACCTTACCAGGTCCTGGTCATCGCCTCTAAATTTGAACGGCAGGAGCAGATCAGGATCATCTGTTTGATTATCCTGATACCGGTGATGTTGCTTTTTGCACTGGTGTTACTGGTGAACAGGATTTTGCTCAGAAAAATCTGGACTCCTTTTGAGCAGCTCTTAAAAAATATTACAGCATTCAATATTAATCATGAAAGACCATACGAGCCCGTTGAAATGCCCGTTGCTGAATTCAGGCAGCTTAACCAGGTATTGGTCGAGCTTTCGGGAAAGGTGAAGTCTGATTACAACGAGATTAAACTGTTTACCGAAAATGCTTCCCACGAAATGATGACGCCCCTGGCCGTGATCAATTCGAAGCTTGATAATATGCTTCAGTCTAATGTTTTAGGTAAAGAGGATGGAGAAACACTGGTAGAGCTGTACAAGGCGACTTCTCGATTAACAAAGCTTAACCAGTCGCTTTTGCTTTTGGTTAAAATTGATAACAATTTATTGCAGGACGAGGAAAAGATTCACTTAAAATCGCTTATTGAGGAAAAGCAAATTTACTTTCAGGAACTAATTACCGAGCGGAATATTTCTGTAGAAACCAACGTAGCCGATGTAAGTATTTTTGCCAGCCGGCAGCTGCTTGAAATATTGATCAATAATTTATTTAGCAATGTGATAAGGCATAACTATGGTGGAGGAAAAATTGAGATCAGTTTGGGGGGGAGGGAAATAGTATTTGCCAATACCGGTCACAACAAGGCACTTGATCCAGAAAAAATATTTGACCGTTTCTATAAGGATAATGCCTCAGAAGGGACTGGTTTAGGACTTGCTATCTTGAAGCAGATCTGCAACCGGCAACATTATCAGCTTGATTATTCCTATCATCAGGACTTGCACACCTTCACCATAAAATTTAACGCTCAATAAAATCATATGGTCATTATCGAACCTACCAATTCAGAAATCGAAGTGACAGAAAAGGAAAGAAACATTCTTCTGTGCGCTTCTGGCACTGGATAAATTTTATCCTAATCTCAGGATCGCTGCTCACGGTGCTGATCAACTCCGCACGCTTCGATCGCGCACAACGCAGCTTTGTCAGAAGTGAATTGATGAATGCTGATTATTCCGAACAAAGTACACCACATTCCGAGGCATAGTGCACCAGTTTGGTTCTGGCTTTAGCACTAACTTTTAACCATATCACTTTTGGACAAAGCGATATTCTGTAAACTTAATGATTTTTTTTATTTCTCATGGATTTGCCCGTGAGTGCAATTCTGTGAGCAGATGCTGACAGCCTGTCCATAATTGCATCTGCAAGTGTAGGTTCATCTATAAAGTTGTACCAGTTATCTACTGGCAGCTGTGAGGTTATTATTGTCGCACCGTTGCCATATCTATCCTCCAGAATATCAAGTATTGCAATCCTGGCATCATTGCTCAGGGGCTTAAGCCCGAAGTCGTCTAATATCAGTAGCCTATTTGAGGATATCCCCTTAATCCATCGGAGGTAAGTTCCATCGAGCCTTGCCTGGGCAAGAGCATCCAGAAACTTATTCATACTGAAATATAGCGTACGGAATCCAAGTAGGCAGGAACTGCGTCCCAGTGCACAGGCAAGGAAACTTTTGCCGCACCCGGTAGCGCCGGTAATAAGCACATTTTCACCACGTTCAATGAAAGTGCCGTCCGAGAGTCTTAGTACCTGTTCGCGGGTAATGCCACGCTCGGAAGTACAGAGTATATCTTCGGGAAGGGCATGATATCTAAGTTTACTGTACCTGAGATATTTTTCTGTTCTTGCATACTCGCGGTACTCGATTTCTGCCTGGATAAGCATAGCGAGCATTGAATGTGGGTCCTGGATTTCGTGTATTGGCAATTGTAGCGTTGCCTCATAGCGCCTTGCCATTCCGCCCAGCCTTAGGCTTTTCATCTGGTCTACTGTGTTCTGTGTATTCATATTGATCTTTATTAGTTGGTTTTGTATGCTTCAGCTCCTCGCACGTTCTGGTGTAGCGGTGTCCTGTATTCTTTCTGTTCTATTTCCTCGACCATGTCCATATTGTTGTCAAGAATGTTTTTTATCACAGTATATTTAAACCTGTGTCCGGTGAGTGCTCTTTTGCAGGCAGCTTCCATTCTTGCCGCCCCGTAGGCTTTCAAGAGCCGCATCAGTCCGGCGCAGCCAGCATATGATTGATGGATGACGGGATTGCTCTGCATCAGCTTTTGAATAAAGTCATAAGTGTTCTGACCTGCTTTTTCAGCCTGTTTCAGATAATATTCAGGATCCCATCCCTTTTCATCCGAAAAGGATTGGTGAGCTTCAGGCATATGTTCCCTTACGGTTGTGAAATGGTGTTTTCTGAAACTCCGGACATGTATGGCAATCCGGGTGCAATTATGGAAGATTTCAACGCTGTCCATACAATATGAAATCCTGACCTCCTTGCCGATATATCTGAAGGGAACGCTGTAATAGTGCCAGTCTTCACCTACGACGACATGATAGTTCTTCTGAACTTTTGCCCTGGTGTAGTGCTGGATAGAGAATGATGTTTCTGGAAGTGGTTGCAAAAGTGCAGACTCATTATTGTGGAATAGCTCATAGCGGCTGAAACTTTTGCGTTGAAAACTAAGCTGGTGGTGTTCATTAAGCTTAATTCTGATTGCCTCATTCAATTCCTTGAGACTGTAGAAGGTCTGGTTCCTAAGTTTGGCATAGATGCGCATATAGGCTATCCTCACAAAGTTCTCTATGCTTGGTTTATCCTTTGGCTTATACGGGCGTGCAGCAAAGAGCGCAATCTTATTATGGTTAGCCCATTGCTCCAGCATCTCGGTAAAGACAGGTTCATACTTTGAGCTTTTGGATACCCATTGCCTCATATTATCCGATTTTACCCCTTTGGGCACACCACCGATATAGATGAGTGCTTTGTTCAGTGCCGATACAACCTGAGGCAACTTTGCATCTACAAGTGCTTCCACGTAACCGTAACCGCTAAAGGGAAGAATGGCAAGAAACACCGGACAGCTAACCAGTTCTCCTGTAGAAGTATCCAGATAATGCAGTGGCGCACCGGCAAAATCAACCTGCATCATCTCAGCTGGCTTATGCTCAAAATGCATAACGGCCTTCGAGGCCCGGTTATGTTCCTGCAGCAGATCACAGAATCTGGAATACTGGAACCCTTCCGGATAATTGGTAATATACTCTTCCCACAGCAATAACCTGGTTACGCCTTCTTTGGTGGCGAGCTGTTCATTGTGATATTCTAAATGTTCAAGAAAATGAACCCGCCTGGGGTCAGCATCCTCCATTACCTCTTCGTTTATAAGGCCAAGAATCTCATCGATGTCCCTATCAGAGAGCTTTAGCAAGCCACCAAAAGTCAAACCTGTCGATCTGAACTTTTCGAGGTAACTCGCGATGGTACGCCTGTTGACCCTGACCTCTTTTTCTATTTTCCGTTGGGAGACACCCTGATCCAGGAAAATGAGTATCTGTCTAATCTTATTCATGCTGAGCAGTTTGTTCGCCATATCTACAGGGGTAAGCTTGATGCTTACCAAACCTATATAATTGGCGGGTTAAACTATGCCCAATTGCGTAATATGGTTAAATATAATGGTGCAGTATGTGTCGGAATGGCAGAGAAAAATAATCCTGAAATGAACCAAAAATGGCGCACTTTGCCTCGGAATATTTAATTAGCTCAAACAAAAACTGGTGTACTTTGGCTCGGAATGACTGGTGTACTATGCCTCGGAATGGGTGGTGTAGTATGGGTCGGAATATCCAAATGCCGGAGCATCTGTAAGTAATAAGCAGGCCGGTGCGGTAATACATGGTTTGGAGGACCATATTTGGGGTATACACATTTATTTTGGTTATGCCCTAGCTGCTCTTTTTCTTTTCAGGTTAATTGCCGAGTTTTCTATGTCAACTGCGCAAAAACTCATACCCAGGCCCCAAAAAGTTTACCAGGCTTATTTTATGCTAAAAAAGAACACGAGGCAGCAAAACATGAGCTGGTGGTAAAAGGACTTTATCTCATTTTTTATCTTTTATTATGTATTATGGTTCTCACCGGTCTGTTGCTTGCTTTTGAGGATTATACCGGCATCCCGGAAAATATTAACCATCGCATAAAAGAATTCCATGGCTTTTGCATGTACCTGATACTCGGTTTATTGTCCTCCATCTGGTTGGAGTGTTCTTAGGTAAGCGTAAAGACGGGAAAGGAATTGTTTCTGATATGATCAATGGAGGTGGATAGAAATAACGCTATGAGTTGCTGCAGTTAATGATCAAACAATTAAATAGGAAGTTCCAAAAAGATTAGTGCCAAAAACCTTCTGATATTAATTATTAACAAATATTAACACATTGTAATACAGAACTTCAGAATGTCTTCAGATTTCGTCTGTAGTTTTGTTACAATAGATCAGGTTTTCACGCTGATGCCCTAGTTGAATTTAAAATTTTTAAGTATTAAGCAAGCTAAACACTTTTTATAGAATAGAATTTTACAAATATTTTTCTGCCATTGCTCGTCATTATCTAACGGTTATCTGTCGAGACATTGCCTAAGTATGTTGATGTATTGCTCATATTCACTATAAAAAAATCATGAATAGCAAAAAGAAATTAATAAGCTTAAAGATTACTGCTACTCCCTTTGCATTGATTGACTGCCTTAAGCATGGAATACCTTTATCTAAAAATATAAGATTATGGGATAAACCAGCTTTCGACTCATTAGACTTTGTGCGACCCAGCTAACAGGTACAACTTTAAAAATTTATTCTTTATTATGAAATTACTTTTTGTTGCCCTTTTTGGGCTGTTCGCCGTTCCAATATTTTGGATGGGGAATTTTTCAGAAGCGCAGAAACAGGCTAAAGCTACGCATAAACAGATCCTGATCAATTTTTCTGGCTCTGATTGGTGCGGTCCATGTATTCGCCTACGCAAAGAGATTTTAGAATCTGAAAGTTTTGAACAATATGCCGCTACCAATCTTTTATTGGTCAGGGCGGATTTTCCAAGGCAGAAGAAAAATCAGCTTTCAAAAGAACAGATCAAACTCAACGAATCATTAGCAGAACTATATAACAAGGATGGCAAGTTTCCTTACACGGTTCTGCTAGATGAAAATGGAAAAGTACTCAAAAGCTGGGATGGATTTCCTAACGAGAGTGCACAGGCTTTCGTTTCTGAAATCGATAAATTAAAAAAATAACTTCATATGGCTAACCCCGTTTCTGTAACCCGGATACTAAAACTTATGGGAAACCACTTTGAGTTTACTGTCATCGCTGAAAACGTGCAGGCAGGTAATGAGGCGATAGATGCTGCAATAGCAGAGATGAGGCGAATAGAACATCTGCTAACCACTTTCAGTGACCTTAGCCTGACCAGTTTGATCAATGAAAACGCAGGGTTAAAGCCTGTAAAAGTAGATGACGAAGTTATGGGCCTTATTGAACGGTCAATCAGGATATCAGAGATTACCGATGGTGCTTTTGATATTACCTATGGATCGATAGATAAGGGGCTCTGGAATTTCGATCAGAACATGACCAGTTTGCCTGATGAAGCAACCGCATTGGCCTCAGTTGGGCTGATCGATTACCGGAACATAATAATAGATAAAAAATGCTCGACCGTTCTGCTCAAAAGGAAAGGTATGAGGATTGGTTTCGGTGGAATTGGAAAGGGCTATGCAGCTGATAAAGCCAAACTCGTCCTACAACAAATGGGAATAAACAGTGGGATTGTGAATGCTGCAGGCGATCTGGTTACCTGGGGTACTCAAGCCAGTGGACAGTCGTGGACGGTAGGAATTGCAGATCCGGAACAGACCGGTAGGCCATTTTCTTCGCTTAAGATCAGCAATATGGCGATTGCCACCTCTGGCAGTTATGAAAAATATATTACTGTAGGCGGCAAGCGTTACTCGCATACGATCGACCCTAAAACGGGACTCCCAGTAAGTGGTGTGAAAAGCGTGAGCATTATCTGTCCCAGTGCCGAGCTGGCTGATGCCCTGGCCACGCCAGTTGTGGTAATGGGCGTAAATGTAGGACTCGAACTAATCAACCAGATTAAACAAGTGGCCTGTATTGTAATCGATGATCATGATCAGGTTTTTACCTCAAACAATATTAATGTGATTTAAATATGAAAAGTTCCAGAACATTTTTCCTCCTGGCAATCATGGCGTTTTCGATGACCGGCATGCTAAGTGCCTGCAGTAGTGTAAAACCCTATCAAAAAAGTAAACTCAACGATGCCGACATGACCCTTTCAGCCAGAAAGGTCCAGAAATTTGAACAGGGTTTTCAGCTTTACCGAGAGGGTGGCTCGGGTGCCAACGGAGGCAAAAGCGGCGGTGGTTGTGGCTGTAATTAACAGGGTGATTAGAAAATGAAAAAAATATATCTTCATGTGCTTTTCATGTACTTCGGAATATTAAGTACCTACGCACAAACCAGACCGGAACCCGTAAAGGTAGATAGCAGCAAATACCAGTCGCGCAAGTTAAAAATAGACGAGATTAATCTCGTTTCTGCCTATTATCATCAGGAAGGTAACAACTCTGCAGTAACTGGTGGTATCGGCACCGAAAAACTGAGTGATTTCGCCAATACCATCGATCTGCAGATGTCGAAGTTCAATAAAAGAGGGAAAAAAAACACCTTTCTTTTCGAACTTGGTATAGATCACTATACTTCGGCTTCTTCTGATAAAATCGATCCGAGTACCATTTCTTCGGCCTCTTCTGCTGATACCCGTATTTATCCTTCTTTGAACTGGACCCATTCCAATGAAGAAACCGGGAATTCCTTTGGTTTTACAGGATCTTATTCAACGGAGTTCGATTATCAGTCGATGGGTGCGGCTTTTAATCTGACACGGTTATCAAAAGACAAAAACACACAGTTTGATTTCAAGCTTCAGGCCTTTTTAGATCAATGGACGGTAATCTTACCCATAGAGCTAAGAACCGGAAACACCGGCAGGGGCGGAGAACAGTACGATACCGAGCCAAGGAATTCCTTTAGTGCTTCCTTTTCCCTCTCACAGGTTATCAATCAAAAATTTCAGGCTTCGCTGATTTTGGAGCCATCTTATCAAAAAGGATTGCTGGCCACCAAGTATCAACGGGATTACTTCACGGACGGCTCGCTGCATTCAGAAACCCTGCCCAATAAACGTTATAAGCTTCCCATCGCGCTGCGCATGAACTACTTTTTGGATGACCGTTTTGTGATCCGCACATTTTACCGATATTATATGGATAACTGGGGCATAAGAGCACACACTGCAGAACTTGAAATTCCTGTTAAGATCAATTCGTTCTTTTCTATAAGTCCTTTCTATCGTTATAATAACCAGGTTGGAACCAAATATTTTGCACCTTACGGCCAGCATTCACCTTCAGAACAATATTTTACCAGTGATTATGATCTATCAACACTAAACAGTAATTTTTATGGTGCAGGCATCCGTTTTGCTCCACCTAAAGGTGTTTTTGGCTGGCAGCGGTTGAATATGCTTGAACTGCGATATGGTCATTATTCCCGGTCAACAAGTCTGGTTTCCGATATCGTATCGTTAAACCTCAAGTTTAAATAAGTCGGTTATCTAAACTGTCCTTTTTCCAATAGTGAGATCGTACTGAGCTGAATTTTATTTAACCTTTCCTGAAGTTCGAGGGCTTTGTTCTTTTCATTGAGCAAAGCCTTCAACCGGTCAACTTCTGCTGTTAGCTGGTTTTTTTCCTTTAACTCTATCTTCGAGAAAACCTTTCCGCTTTCGTAATAACTGAAAAAGTTATAGTTCAGGATTTCACTAACACGGACCAGGGTAAGGATATCGATGGTTACTGTATTCAGCATTTCCTGTGCCTTTGTTTTGCTGATCTCAAGCGCCATAGCAATATCTGAAACAGAGATATCATTTTGCTTCATTTCCTTCCAGATCATTAAGCCTATATGTACACTCATTTTTTTATAATGGTATAATTTTAAAACACTTAAATTACAGAAAGGATAATAAATCCGATCTTTTTTGTGGTAATGATAATTAGTCTAAATATCCCTTTAGCATATTGTTATAGTGGTAGAGCCTTTTAGGTGACAGCATTGGGAGACAATCATTTTAATAACTGATGCTACTCATATTTTTAACACGCGGTTTTTACAAGTTTTATACTTAATTAAACAGAGCTCAATATGAAAAAAATTCTGGTTCCTGTTGATTTTTCTGCAACGGCAGAGAACGCAGCTGATTATGCAACTGATCTGGCACATGGTATTGGTGCCAGAGTAGAACTTTTAAATGTTTTCCAGTTCCCGAATTTTCTCCTGCTGCCGCATTTCTGGTATGGCCGCTTGATGAATATAGGCTCATAGAAGACGGTGCTAAAAAAGCTTTATGCGAACTGGTTGAAAAAGTTGAAGAAAAATATAAAAAGGCCCATCATGAGTTTGGTTTTAAAACAGAAGTATTTGGGAGACCTGTTTGTGGCGAGGTTGAACAAGAGATCAGTAAATATTTTGCTGAGTGTAAAATGAACCTCGTTGTGGCGGGGCTAAACCGTGCAGATAAATTAACCAAAACACTTATGGGCAGTGTTGCCAGAAAAATCATCGAGCAGGACATACCTGTTTTGCTAATACCTGCGGGATATCGGTTCAAGAAACCTAAAAAAATCGCTTTTGCGACAGATTTTAGCCATATTGATATCCCGGTTCTATGTGAACTTGCCGAATTTGCAAAACCTTTTAACGCCGATATACTCATTACACATACCGGTGATTCAAAGTCAGACGCTGTAGTTAGTAAACATACAACCGAAGATTTTTTAAACAGGGTTGCCGACAAGGTCAACTATAGAAATATCTACCATAGGAACATATACAGTGAACGGATCAAGGATGGTTTAGATTGGATCGTATAAAATGGACATATAGATATTCTGGCAATGGTGCACCGGAAGCACAGTTTTTTTCATCGCCTGCTTAAGGGCAGCTATACACTAAGCATGTCTGATCATATTCAGATCCCGCTTTTGGTTTTGCCACCCGAACACAGCGATCCAATTTAACCAGCCGATCATTACATAAGATTAATTCCTATAACCTATTGTTGAATAAAATAAATGTACGCTAAAACGATGAAAGCCGCATTTGTCCATGCATATGGAGGGCGGCTAGCCATAGAAATTAACTAAAAAATTCAACATTAACTCTTATAAAATGTTAGGAAAACTGGAAGAAGGGGAAATCGAAAAACTCCTTAAAGAACAACATATTGGCCGTTTGGCCTGCTATGCCCATGGCATAAGTTACATCGTGCCCATCAATTATGTGTACAACAGTGGGACGGTGTATGCCCATTCTGCTCCCGGGCAAAAAATCCGGATGATGAAAAGTAACCCTCAGGTATGCTTTCAGACCGACCAGATACGTGATACTTTTAATTGGAAGAGTGTGGTGTGCTGGGGCAAATTTGAAGAAGTCACAGATGCTGCAGAAAAACAAAGAGTACTTCAGGGGATTATCCATCAGATGATGCCTTTAACTAATACCCCTTCTGAGCAACCATCGCATGGAACAGGAAAAACAGATTCTTATGATGAAGGTATTATTGTGTTTAAAATTATCTTTCACCTTAAAACAGGTAGATTCGAGATAAATGATAGTGTTGAGTAAGCAGTTTTAAATAAACAATAAGTTAACTTCAACTTTTCAAATGGTGTATTATAAATTGTTAAAAAGTGATCTCACTCACTTTTAGTTTTGACAGGCATCATGGTCTTGTTGGTTCAGCTTCGATAGTTTTGCTCTCGAACTATTTAGCATTTCACACTTTTGAAAGCCTAATTTACTTAACTAAACACCATGCCACATTCATTCCATATCCCCGTATTGGGCTTAGGCTATTCTATCGATACCCCATTAAAAGTTGCCAGGTACGGTATTTCATCCGTGCTGTCTATTGTTGATGATGATCTGATTGAGCGCATGCGTGCTTATCATTCAATAAGCAGGTCGGTTCAATTTAAGGCGATTCCGAAAGATGAAACAGACAGCCGGAGTAAACGCATCACTGCCTACCTCAACTTGTTGCTGGAGATCATAACCGACGATTTTAAAGCATTAAAACAACAGGGTTTTGATGCTGGGAACGATATCTGCCGCTACTTTGAGCTACTCCCGGATACTTCTAAATTAAAACATGGTTACGAACTGATGCTGGAATATCCTGAAGGTGAAACCAAACAGACCTTCCAGGCACTTTTAAAAAATACAATGCGTATGGGGGCTATTGATGTGAACATCATGGCCAAGGTAGATAAAATGAATTATGTAGATGGCGAATATTCTGGTGATTTTAATACCGATGCATTGAGTGCGCTACGCGGTTTTGCCGAAAGTAAACTTTCAGCCTCAGTTGTGCTGTCTGCTGGCATGAACCCAAAATTATACAGTTATATGGAAAATTTTGAAGACTTTTTTCCAGATGAAAATGGCAAGCTGAAAAAGAAAATCACTTTAAAGGTAAGCGATTTCAGGTCGGCACTGATTCAGGCTAAATTTCTGGCAAAAAAAGGTCTGTGGGTTTCAGAGTTCAGGATAGAGTCGGGCTTGAACTGTGGCGGCCATGCATTTGCAACAGAAGGGTATTTATTGGGGCCGATCTTGGAAGAATTTAAGCTCAAAAAAAACAATATGCTTATTGAGCTTTTTAAAATGTACCAATCTGCCTTGGTGCAAAGGGGAATTCAACTAGAAAAGCAGCCCGAGCAAAGGATCAGCGTCCAGGGTGGGATTGGTACAGCGGCAGAACACGATTTCCTCCTTCAATACTATAATCTCGATGCCACAGGATGGGGAAGCCCTTTTTTGTTGGTACCCGAGGTAACCAATGTAGATGCAAAAACATTGGCACAGCTGGCCAGCTCTAGAGAAAATGATTTTTATCTCAGTGGAGCCTCGCCACTTGGTATCCAGTTTAATAATTTTAAAAACACTACAATAGACTTCCAACGCGCCGAGCGGATTGAAAGGGGCAGGCCTGGAAGCCCATGTACCAAGAAATACCTCTGCAACAATACCGAATTTACCCAGCATGCCATCTGTACCGCATCCCGGGAATATCAGCACTTAAAAATCAAGAGCCTAAAAACAGCAGGATTATCCGCTGATGAATACCAAAAGCAGTTTAATCTGGTAACCGAAAAAGTTTGCCTTTGTGAAGGTTTATGCGCCTCCACCTATCTAAAATATAATATAGCTAAAGCCAAAGAAAATATCGCGGTAGCCATTTGCCCGGGACCAAACCTGGCCTATTTTTCTGATGTATATTCATTTGATGAAATGGTAGGCCATATTTACGGAAAAATTAATCTTTTGAGAGAAGTGGAAAGGCCACATGTATTTATCAAAGAACTTAACCTCTATATAGATTATCTTCAGGAAGATATCAAACAGCAGCTTCAGATTTTCAGTGATAAAAAAAGAAAACAATTAAACGGATTTAAACAGCAGCTGGCCGATGGTATTAATTATTATAAAAAACTCTTCAGCGAAATTGCCGATCAGGCATCGGGTGAGCTAAAGGAATTATATGAGCAGCTGGCAAAGTCGAAAGATAAACTGGACGGATTGATAGTTGAATAAGAGAAAAAAGATCGGTAATAACTTTTCTATATTTACAAAAATATACTTGAAGCGAAATGGATAGGTCTAAATTTTTGGATGCAATTATTGAAAATGCCATTGATGGAATTATTACCATTGATGACAGAGGGCTCATTGAACACTTAAATCCTGCTGCGCTTGAACTTTTTGGCTATAGCAGGGAAGAACTGGTGGGCAAAAATGTATCGGTCTTAATGCCAGAGCCCGATCATTCGCGTCATGATGGATACTTGTCCAGGTATGAACACACCGGTGAGAGACACATTATCGGAACTGGTAGGGAGGTTTCTGGAAAGCGAAAAGACGGATTGGTTTTTCCTTTTAGATTGGGCGTTAGCGAAATAAAATTTCGCGACCGTAAAATTTACACCGGTTTTATCCACGATCTAAGTAAAGAAAAAGCCAATGAAGAACAGATCAGAAGCTACACCGAAAAATTAGAAGGTAAGATCAAAGAACGTACACACGATCTGGTTAAACTGGTCTCAGAACTGGAGATGGCCAAAGAAAATATGCAGGCACTTTTTCAGAAAGAGAAGGAACTCAATCAGCTCAAAACAAGGTTTGTTTCCATGGCCTCGCATGAGTTTAGGACACCACTGAGTTCCATTCAGTTATCGGCTTCTTTAATTGACAAATACACAACCAAACAGGATGCGGCAAGTGTAGAGAAGCATACATTGAAAATCAAAAATTCAATCAATAACCTCACTACGATCTTGAACGATTTCCTTTCATTGGAAAAGCTAGAAGCAGGGAAGATAGAGGCATCGGCACAATCTTTCAGTATCATCAGCTTTGCAGAAGAAATAGCAGAAGAAATGCAGATGATGACCAAAGAGAACCAGCATATAATTTATGAACATACTGGTACAACCGCCCAAGTTTACCTCGATCCGAACCTGTTGAAAAACTGTGTGATAAATCTGATTTCCAATGCGATAAAATACTCAGGCCCGGATACTTTGATCCAGTTCAATTCAATTTTAAAAGACAATCAACTTATTTTGGAGGTTAAAGACAATGGTATTGGAATCCCGAGAGTCGATCAGCAGAATCTGTTCGAACCTTTTTTTAGAGCACATAATACAGGCGATATCCCTGGCACAGGTTTAGGTCTGAACATTGTTAAAAGATATATGGGGCTGATGGATGGCACGGTAGCTTGCCAGAGCGAACAAAACTCGGGTACTGTTTTTACGCTCGCCTTTTCCTTCAGAAATAATTTCACAAACTAGGACCCATCCCATGAACAAGAAAGTTTTGATTATTGAAGATAATGATGATATCAGGGAAAGTACAGCCGAGGTACTTGATTTGGCCGGTTATGAAACCTTTACTGCCAAACATGGTAGACTAGGGATAGAAATGGCATTGAAACATTTGCCTGATGTAATCCTTTGCGACATCATGATGCCTGAACTGGACGGCTATGGGGTTTTGTACCTGTTGAACAAGAACCAGAACACTGCGAACATTCCTTTTATTTTTATTACCGCAAAAACCGAGCGGGCAGACATGCGAAAAGGCATGGAAATGGGTGCAGATGATTATCTCACTAAACCATTTGATGATATTGAAGTCTTTAAGGCGATAGAAAGCAGGTTTAAGAAAAAACAGCAATCATCCAGCTTTAATTCAGGCACAGGAAATAGCGAGACTGTAATGGAAGAACTTCGAAAAAAGGGTAAATCAAGGCCAGTTGCCAACAAACAGATTATTTATGTGGAAGGGGATGAGCCGACCCATCTTTATTATTTGATTAAAGGTCAGGTTAAAACCTACAGACGTTTCAAGGACGGTAGAGAACTTTCTTCTAGCTTGTATCGAGACGGTGATTTTTTTGGATATGAAAGTTTATGCAATGGCGAGATATACACAGACAATGCAGCGACATTAATTGAATCTGATATTATCCAGATCCCGAAGGCAGATTTTATGGAATTCTTGCTCAATCACCAGACGGTATCAAAAGCTTTTATCAGTTTATTGTCTGGAAATGTGCGCGATAAGGGAAAGCAGATGCTTCAACTCGCCTACTCTTCGGTAAGAAAACGTGTGGCAGAAGCACTGCTAGAGGTTGCAAGTAAATTTGGTGATGGTACTTCAGATAGCTGTACCATCCGGATTTCACGGGATGATCTTGCTGCATTGGTAGGTACGGCTAGTGAAACGGTAAGCAGAATGCTCGCTGATTTTAAAAATGAAAAGCTAATCGATAAAACCGGCAATGCCATAAATATCCGCTCAATCGAAAGACTCCGAAATATTAAACAGTAAATTGTTCATTACTTTAATTGACTCCAAATGCCCAATTGACCCTGCTAATTGGTCAATAGCTGGATGGTAAATAGTTAACTGCCTCCAAATATCAAAAGCTAGACGAAGAAATGTAACAAAGATCATATTTTTCTCTAAGCATTCTCACCTGTTTCCACCCAATTCCACTATAGTTTTGTACGCATAAACTCTGTATATGAAAGCTATAGCTTACAACATCAAACCCGATGAAAAGGAATGGTTGGTATTGGCCAATTATAAAAAACACGACATTACCATAATTGCTAATAGTTTAACTATTGATACGCTTTCATTTGCAACTGGAAAGGAAGCCCTATTGGTTTTTAATAACGATGAACTTAGCGAGGGGATGATTCTGCGACTAAAAGCCTTTGGTATAAAATACATCGCAACCTCATCATTCCAAACAGATCATCTTGATTTAAAAGCTGCAGGTTCTGCCGGGATTAAAGTGGCAAACGTTCCTCTGGCATCCGGCGATGCCGACGCTAAACAGCGGATGGAACAGGTGATCAAAAACCTCGATCAGTGGGCTGCTGGTAAATGCGTAGGTAGCGCATGCTGCTGTCAAAACGAATGTTCTACCATAAAAGTGCTGAAATGATGAAAACTGCTGCACTACTTAAAAAATACAATGTTGCCACACCAAGGTACACCAGTTATCCGACTGTTCCTTACTGGAATGTTGAAAATTTCGATGCAAATGGTTGGATGGGCAGCGTGGCCAGTACCTACGCTATATACAGGGAAGAAGGGATCAGTCTTTATATCCACCTTCCGTTTTGCGAGAGCCTGTGCACTTATTGCGGCTGCAATACCCGGATAACGAAAAACCATCATGTAGAAGTACCGTATATAAATGCTGTACTAGCAGAATGGAGAATGTATGTGGAAGTTTTGAGGGAGAAACCTAAACTAAAGGAACTGCACCTGGGTGGTGGGACCCCTACTTTTTTTAGTGCAGAAAACCTGGGATTGTTGATCAATGGCATTCTGCAAAATTCAACTTTAGCTACTGATGCAGATTTTTCTTTTGAGGCACACCCAGCCAATACCACTAGTGAACATTTAACAATGCTGTACAGTCTTGGTTTTAAAAGATTAAGCCTGGGCATCCAGGATTTTGATCCTAAAGTGCAGTTTCTGATTAACCGCTTTCAAACGCCTCAGCAGGTAGCCATAGTTACCGCAAAAGCAAGGGAAATCGGTTATACCTCTGTTAATTTCGATTTGATCTACGGTCTTCCGGGACAAAAAATTCCGGGCTTAGCGGATACAATAGGAGCGATAATAGATATGAAGCCAGACCGCATTGCTTTTTACAGTTATGCCCATGTGCCCTGGTTAAAACCCAGCCAAAGACATTACTCCGAAAAGGATCTTCCCCTGGGAGACGAAAAATTTGAGCTCTACCAATTGGGCAGACAATTGCTTGATGCCGCAGGATATAAAGACGTAGGGATGGACCATTTTGCACTGGACAGTGATTCTTTGTTTCAGGCGATGGCTGAACAGAAGCTGCACCGCAATTTTATGGGCTATACCAATCAGCATACCCCTTTACTTATCGGATTGGGCGTATCATCCATCAGCGATAGCTGGACAGCTTTTGCACAAAACCCGAAAAAGGTAGAAGATTATATCAACAAAATTGAACAAGGTACACTTGCTGTAGAAAAAGGCCATTTCCTTAACGATGAAGATCTTGAGGTAAGAAAACATATCCTTAATCTCATGTGTAAGGAAAGTACAGTGTACAACGAAGGCATTCCAGAACAAGTATACGCTAGGCTGTTGCCTTTACTACGCGATAAGCTGATCTGGGTAACCGAAAAAGAAATCAGGATTACCACCAAAGGGCGATCTTTTTTACGAAACGTGTGCATGGCTTTCGACGAGAAACTATGGCTTAAAAAACCCAAAACCCAATTGTTCAGTTCATCAATTTAAGAACAGGTTAAAAATGGAAGATCAAAATAAAACCGCAACACAGGCCCTTTGCTATCATTGCGGCGAAGATCTGCCCAGGATAAAATATCAGGTAGAAGATAAAGATTTTTGCTGCGCAGGTTGTATGGCCGTTTTCAAGATCCTTTCGGAGAATAATTTATGCAATTATTATGTGTACAATAACAACCCAGGCAGACAATTTAAAAATGAATGTCATTTAGAATATCTTGACGAGCCAAAAATCATTGATCAGCTGCTCGATTATAAACACGAAAGTTCGAGCATCATTACATTTTATATTCCGGCCATTCACTGCAGCTCATGCATCTGGTTGCTAGAGCACCTCTATAAAATCAACCCCGCTATATTCAGCTCACGGATCGATTTTCTTAAAAAACAGGTTACCATAAGTTTCAATCACGACGAAATTTCGTTAAGGCAGCTGGTAGAAACTTTAAACCAGATTGGTTACGAGCCTTTGATCAGTCTTCAGGATGTAATACAGGAACACAGTAGTTCGGTAGATAAAGCTTTAATATTAAAAATAGCCGTTGCTGGTTTTTTAATGGGCAACGTAATGCTCTTTAGCTTCCCGGAATATCTTGGTTTATCAGGTTTCGAGAAACAATTTCAATCGCTTTTTGGCTGGCTAAACCTTACTTTCGCTATTCCTGCCACTTTTTATTGTGGCCGCGATTACTTTACCTCAGCCATAACAAGCCTTAAACACAGGCATATTAACCTCGATACCCCCTTAGCATTAATTATCGCGGTGCTTTTTTTGCGTACTGCTTTCGAAATTGTTTTTGGTACAGGCCCGGGTTTTGCCGATACCTTAACCGGTTTGGTGTTTTTGCTTTTAATGGGCAAATGGCTCAAACAGCGCACATACCATCACATTTCATTTGATCGCGATTACCGTTCCTACTTCCCGATTGCAGTAACTACACTGCTTAACGGCAAAGAAAAACCAATTGCTATTAATGAAGTCAAGATCGGCGACCGGCTATGGATCAGGAGTGGCGAGCTGGTTCCGGTTGATGCCATTCTGATGAAAGGTGAGGCCTGGATGGACATGAGTTTTGTTACAGGTGAGTCTGATCCTGTACATAAAGTTTTGGGCGAAATTATTTATGCCGGGGGTAGACAAACCAGCGAGGCCATAGAGCTTGAGGTAATTAAACCTGTTTCGCAGAGTTATTTAACCGGTTTATGGAACAACGATAATTATAAAAACACTTCCGAAAAACAGAATTTTAACGATAGCGTAGCCAAGTACTTCAGCCTAGGTGTTTTCCTAATTGCATTTGCCGCTACCGGGTATTGGTTGCTTCAAAACGATAGCCACAAGGGCTGGTCGGCATTTACTGCTGTAATTATTGTAGCCTGTCCATGCGTACTGGCTTTGAGCGCACCATTTACTTTATCCACAATTTTATCGGTCTTTGATAAGAAGGGTTTTTATGTAAAAAATACAGATGCTGTTGAAGAACTTGCCAAATGCGATACTCTTATTTTTGATAAAACAGGTACGCTGACCAGTAATGAAAAAGCAGAGATTATCTTTAGCGGAACGATAAGCGATGAAGAAAAGATTATTGTTGCCTCTTTGTTGCGCAATTCTATACATCCCCTGAACAGACATATCTTAAAAGTCTTAAATGTTGACCGGTTTTATTCGCTCAGCGATTATAAAGAGGTGATTGGGAAAGGTTTAAGGGCCAAAATTAACGGCAAAAGTATCTATGCGGGGCATCTGTCAATGCTACCGGTCCAAGTAGCGTCTGCTGGGGAGAGCGGTGTGCATATTTTAATCGATCATGTATATAAAGGATGTTTTGATATCAGGCAACATTGGCGATCAGGGCTGGAACAAATGATTCTAAAACTTTCTCGATATAATTTGCAGGTTTTATCCGGCGATACCGATAAAGATCGCTGGATGCTGGATACGATATTCACCGAAAAAACAACGATTAGGTTCCGCCAGAGTCCGCACCAAAAACTGAATGCTGTTCTGCTGCTTCAACAGCAAGGAAATAAAGTAATGATGTTGGGCGATGGTTTAAATGATGCTGGAGCGCTGAAACAGAGCAACTTTGGGATTGCAATAACCGACAATATTAACAGCTTCAGCCCAGGTTGCGATGCCATTCTTAAAGGCAGCGCCTTAAATTATCTGCCAGATTTTATCCAGTTAAGTAAAGATGGGCTGAAGATCATTAAAACAAGCTTTGCAATAGCCATCGCGTACAACTGTATCGGTATTTATTATGCCGTGCAGGGTACACTTTATCCTTTGGTGGCCGCAGTACTGATGCCAATTAGTACGGTTACCATTATCTCCTTTACCACTTTGGCAACCAGATGGTTTGCCCGTAAAAATAAACTGATATGAACATCCTTTACTTTTTGGTCGGCTGCAGCGTTTTAATGGCCCTCATTTTTTTGGCTGCGTTTTTCTGGGCCTATAAAACCGGTCAGACCGATGATGTGCATACCCCCGGCATCCGTATGCTCTTCGATGATGAATTTCTTGCTGAAAAAAGTGAAGAAGATCACTTTTCTAGCTAAGCATCATCATCTTTTCTCTGTCCACTGGAGAATACCTTTGGCACACAAAACAAACAAAAATTCAGCTTCCTTTATGCAGTTAGAAAAATATACTTACGATAACAAGATTGTTCGAAACTTTGGTATTGCCACCCTGGTATGGGGAATTATAGGAATGACCGTTGGCTTGCTTGCAGCCATGCAACTGTTTAAACCCGCAATGAACATGGGCAGTCAGTACACCACATTTGGCCGCATCAGGCCGCTGCACACCAATGCCGTAATTTTCGCTTTTGTTGGCAATGCCATTTTTATGGGCGTTTATTATTCCCTTCAGCGTTTGTTAAAAGCACGGATGTTTAGCGATGTGCTGAGCAAAATCCATTTTTGGGGCTGGCAGCTGATCATTTTATCGGCAGTAATCACCCTGCCGCTCGGCTTTACTACCTCACATGAGTATGCCGAACTCGAATGGCCGATTGATATTGCCATTACTATCATATGGGTGGTTTTTGGCATGAACATGTTCGGTACCATATTTAAAAGAAGAGAGCGTCATTTATATGTAGCCATATGGTTTTACATTGCCACTTTTGTTACCATAGCCGTATTGCACATCGTAAACTCTTTTGAGCTACCCATTTCTTTCATGAAAAGTTATTACGTGTATGCCGGCGTACAGGATGCATTGGTGCAATGGTGGTATGGGCATAATGCGGTGGCATTTTTTTTAACGACACCTTATTTGGGCATGATGTATTATTTCTTACCTAAGATGGCTGGAAGACCTGTTTACTCCTATAAATTAAGTATTCTGCATTTTTGGTCGCTTATTTTTATTTACATATGGGCAGGTCCGCACCATTTATTATATACCTCATTGCCCGGTTGGGCACAATCACTGGGGGTGGCATTTTCGATCATGCTAATTGCACCAAGCTGGGGCGGTATGATCAACGGTTTGTTAACCTTACGCGGTGCCTGGGATAAGGTAAGGGAAGATGTTACCCTTAAATTTATGGTGGTTGCCCTTACCGCTTATGGTATGGCCACTTTCGAAGGACCATTGTTATCTTTGAAACAGATTAATGGTGTAGCACATTTTACTGACTGGATTGTTGCCCACGTGCACGTTGGCGCTTTGGGCTGGAACGGTTTTTTGACATTCGGTGTCCTGTACTGGTTACTTCCGCGCATCTACAAAACGGAATTATACTCTAAAAAATTGGCTGGTTTTCATTTCTGGATTGGTACGTTGGGTATACTCTTCTATGCCATCCCAATGTATTGGGCAGGATTTACCCAAGGGCTGATGTGGAAAGAATTTACGTCCGAAGGTTTATTGAAATATCCGAATTTCTTGACCACCACATTGCAGATCATCCCGATGCACGTTCTGCGCTCGATTGGCGGTGCACTTTACTTAATAGGGGTTATTGCCATGACTTATAACCTGGCCAAAACCATGTTGGGCGCTAAACTGGTTGCCAACGAACCGGCTGAGGCCATGCCCTTAAGCAAAGTGATTATCGAAACTTCTTCATCGGACAAGGCCTGGCACAGGGTTCTGGAACGTAAGCCAATGAAATTTATGGTATTATCACTCATCATCATCCTAATCGGGGGCATGGTTGAAATGATGCCAACATTCACCATTCAATCTAATGTGCCTACCATTACAAGCGTAAAACCTTATTCGGCGCTCGAACTTCAGGGGAGAGATCTGTATATCAGAGAGGGTTGCGTAAACTGCCACTCGCAAACGGTGCGGCCTTTCCGTTCAGAAACGGAGCGTTATGGAGAATATAGTAAAGCAGGAGAGTTTGTTTACGATCACCCTTTTTTATGGGGGAGTAAACGAACAGGACCTGATCTTCATCGTATAGGCGGGAAGTATTCTGATGCATGGCATTACAATCACCTGGTCGATCCCGTTTCAATGTCACCAGGAAGCATTATGCCGCCTTATGCCTGGCTTACTGAACAAAAACTGGACATTACCACAACAGCAAGTAAGATCAGGGCAATGCAGACATTGGGCGTTCCTTATTCTGATGGTTATGATAGACGTGCTAACGATGATTTAAAAGTTCAGGCCGAAAAGATTGCGCTCGACCTAAAGGAGAATAACATTAAGGTTAAAAGTGACAGGGAGATAGTAGCCATTATTGCTTATTTGCAACGTTTGGGTACTGATATAAAAGCAAACAAAGAAACCATTCCTTCAAATCCATAAAAGATGTTCAACCAGATCAAAAATTTAGCCGGTGGTGAAATATATCTCATCACCTCTCTGCTCATGTTCATGGTGTTTTTCGTGATCGTGGGCATTTACCTGCTCAAACTCAACAAAAAGCATATTGAAGTGATGAGCCAGCTTCCCATTCAAGACAATCAACCTATTGCATATGAAGAAGATTAAACTATTGCTCTTATCGCTGTTTATCTGTATTACCGCCTTCGCTGCGAATACCGCAGAAACCGAAACACCTGCTCAGGCAGGGCTTGGGCTAAAACAGTCGGAAATGTTGATCATCATTCTCTTGGCTTTTGCGGTTGTGCTGCTTTTTGTCTCCCTAACCCTGTTAAATGCATTAAAGGTACTAGATAATGAACAGTCAAATCCTATGCCATACACCAAGCCTGTAAAAGAGCCGGTTATGGACTATGCCACCTGGTTAAAACGGCAGAATGATAAACCATCAATCTGGACAAGACTTTTAAGCCTAAGGCCAATTGAAGAGGAGAAAGATCTGGTAATCGATCATGCCTATGATGGCATTAAAGAACTGAACAATCCTGTGCCAGCCTGGTTTAACTTCCTGTTTTTCGGTACCATGATTTTCGCGGTGGCGTATCTTTTTTACTACCACATTGGTGGATATGGAGATTTGCAGGATAAAGAATACGAAAATGAAATGGCGAAAGCGCAGATAGAGAAAGCAGCCTATCTTGAAAAATCGGCCAATACCATTGATGAAAACTCGGTAAAGTTTGATAATACGCCAACGGTGCTAGCGGATGGTAAAACTATTTATAATACAAACTGTGTGGTTTGCCATGGCGATAAAGGGCAGGGGATTATTGGTCCAAATTTAACCGACGAGTACTGGTTGCATGGTGGAGGTGTAAACAATATATTCAAAACTATAAAATATGGAATACCTGAGAAGGGAATGATTAGTTGGGAGAAAAATCTGAACCCGAAACAGATTAGTGCCGTTGCCAATTTTATTCTCTCCTTAAAAGGAACAAGCCCAGCAGGCGGCAAAACACCTCAAGGTGAAAAATATGAGGCAAAGGATTTGAAGGACAATGAGATGAAAGCGCCGAAAGACAGTGTGAACAAAGCCGATGTCAGCAAATAAAAAAGAAAATAATGGTAGGGGTGGAAATTTTATCTATCCCAAAAAGCCATCGGGCAGGTTATATACCTACCGGAAATGGGTAAGCTACGCGCTGCTGTTGTTTTTGTTTTCTTGTCCATTTTTAAAGCTTAACGGCGAGCAGCTGGTACTCCTCAATTTCATAGCGCGGAAATTTGTTTTCTTCGGATTTATATTTACCCCACAGGATTTTTACCTTTTTGCCCTTGCCATGCTCATTTTTATTATGTTTATTGTGGGCTCTACAGTAGTTCTTGGCAGACTATGGTGTGGATGGGCCTGCCCTCAGACAATTTTTATGGAAATGGTTTTCCGTAGGATCGAATACTGGATTGAAGGCGATGCGAACAAACAGAAAAAACTAGACGATGGCGCTTGGAATGCTGATAAAATAGTCAAAAAAACAAGTAAACATTTTATTTTCCTTGTGATTTCTTTTGCCATTGCGAATACCTTTCTGGCTTACATGGTCAGCTCGGATGTACTCTTTAAAATTATCACGAAGCCCATCTCAGGTCATATTTCAGGCTTTATATCCATCTGGCTTTTTACCTTAATCTTCTATGGGATATTTGCCTATGTACGCGAAGTGGTATGTACGATAATTTGTCCGTATGGTAGGTTACAGGGCGTTCTGTTAGATAATCAAAGTTTGGTGGTAGCCTATGATTTCACAAGGGGCGAACCACGGGGGCATCTTCAAAAAAATGCTAATGCGTTAACAACCGGCGACTGTATCGATTGTGGACTCTGCGTGCAGGTTTGCCCCACGGGTATCGATATTCGCGAAGGTACACAGCTCGAATGTGTAAACTGCACTGCCTGTATCGATTCATGCAACGAGGTAATGCTTAAAATAAACAGGCCTAAAAGTCTGATCGGTTTCTTCAATCAGAATTTTATCAACGAACGTAAACCCTATAAAGTTGGTTTAAAATCTTACGGTTACGCTGCGGTGCTGTTTGTGGTCATGTTGGTTTTTTCTTCACTGATCTATAAAAGAGAAGATATCCAGACCACGGTATTAAGAGCCAGCGGTACCTTATACCAGAACATGGAAGGAAATAAAACCAGCAACCTTTACAATGCAGAGCTGATCAACAAAACCAATAAGGATTTAAGATTTACTTTCAGATCAAAGGAAACGGGAGATGAAATTAATTTCATCCAAAAGGCCGAGGTTTTGCCAAAAGAAGGTTCGGCACATCTTACTTTTTTTCTGATCAGGAGAAATACTGCTATCAAAAAATATAAAACAGATGTTGTTTTCGAAATTATTGCCAATGGCAAAGTTCTGAGCACAGGTACTACAAGTTTCTTTGCACAGCCGCAAGGGATTCAGAATTGAAGCAAGGAATAGTTGAAAGATTGTACAGACTAAGAAGTGGAGAATTGAAAATAACGAAAGAGATATGAACTGGGGAACAAAAATAGTGTTGGGCATGCTTACATTCATGATGTTTATTGTGGGGATGGTTATTTATATGTTTCATGTTCACGGCAGGGATGCTTTGATCGAAGAAAATTATTACGAAAAGGGAATCAATTATAATGTTGAATACAATGCCAAAGTGAACGTTCTAGAAGATGATGCCATTCCCAAAATTACCATTACAAAAACTCAGATTATCATTCAGGTAAAAGATAGTTCAAAATACGATCTTGTTTTAATGCGGCCTGCCAATAGCAACGATGATGTTAAGATAAACGGACGGACTTCAGGCACGGCAAATCTTATTCTGGTTGATAAAACGAAAATGCCCAAAGGAATGTGGTTTATAAACCTTCAATGGCACTCCCTAGGAAAAGATTATCTGTTTAAAAGTAACATCACCCTATGATGGATTTTTTACCATTAGCATTTTTAATGGGGCTTTTCGGAAGCCTTCATTGCGCCGTAATGTGCGGGCCGATTATGCTGGGTATGCCATTCGCGAAACAGAATTTTTTTCAAGGTGGATTACAGCTTTTATTGTACCAATTCGGCAGAATTACCGTGTACGCCGTATTAGGATTATTAGTGGGTGCTTTAGGGAGCAGTATTCGCATTTTTAGCGATCAGAAAACGCTGAGTATCTTAATCGGTTCTATACTGATTTTATTTACAGTGCTACAGTTTAGCAACCTTTATAGAAATAGCTTTTCAAAGCTTCAGTTAAAGGCGCTCAATCCGCTGAGCTGGCTTATGGGAAAAGTAATTAATATGCCATTATGGGGATTGTTTGCCGGAATGCTTAACGGCATCATCCCCTGCGGAATGGTTTATTTGGCACTCGCAACTTCTTTAAATACTGGTAGTACTAGATCTGGTGGTACTTTTATGCTTCTTTTTGGATTGGGTACCACACCACTGATGCTCATGATTTCCCTAGGGGGGATCTTCCTAAGAAAATACATTTGTTTTAATACCAATAGGCTTATTCCCTGGTTTATGTTTTTTATGGGTACCTTACTTATCTTGAGGTCGGCCGATTTGGATGTTCCCTTTATATCCCCAAGGACTATCAGTACGTATGGCCACGCAAAAGACTGCCGATAAAAATATCGCTGATAAAACCTGAAAGGAATGAATGGACTTTACAAATTTCTGTGGAAGTCTCTGAAAGGTGGAACGCTGATCAGTCTACCATTGACACAATTTATTAATAGTTCATGTCTAGCGTACCTGTTTGTTCTGGTTAAATCGTGATACATTGCACGTTTTGGAATATTAAACAACTTCTTGTTGGCCATCATGTATTCAAAGGCACGTTTAATGATTACATTAGGGTCAGAGGTGTCCAGATCAATCCTGTCATTTGTAGAGAGCACTTTGACCCCATATTTGGTTTCGCACTTACCGATCTTCATCAATACTTCCGGTAGGTTCCTGCTGATAAGGAAGTTTTAATAATTCAAAAGCCTATGTATTGTCTGAAATATGGCAATACTCATTAAAGTTCAGTTCAGGTTTATAATGGGTAAAGGTTGCAATTTGGACAATGCGGAAATGTGAATGTGATTGGTAATAAAGATTTGAGCAAAAAAGTTGCAGTTATTTTTTAAAACTCATGACCGAGATTTTGGAATAAAAAGATGAAGTTTTTTTTATCGTCGGGGACAAATATAGTTTTTCCATATGTTTTTCTTTTGCGGATAAAAATAACAATCATTGTAGATTTTAATTTTGACCGCAATATACATATCCTGACATAATGGTGTTTTCGAAATTTCCCTTGACAAATGTTTCGCCAAGTGCAAGGTTTTTCTAACTAGGAGATATGGACAATTACAAGATTTGATCTCTTGACACGCAACATTATGACCAAGTCGAATCGCAGCGCAGAATTGACAAAAAAACCGGTCGCAATCAAAATTTTTTTCATCATTTTACTTCAAGTGATAAATCGATCTCGTCGAAAGACAGTTATTGATGACATTTGTCATAGCATATAATAATTGTTACTCTGTCTGGTTCCTCCTCAAGTAAATTGTTTACGTTTCGATACCGCTCTGATAATTGAGCGCCCTTAGATGATTGAAGCTTGCAATAAGATTAGGAAATGCGGTGCAGTAAAGGTTCAATGAAAGGTTATCCTCCTTGTGAAGTTAGCTAGCACTGTATAGAATTTTATTATTTATTGTTACCTTATAAAGCTCCAATCACGATCATCGATTCGTATGACAAAGATCATCATCACAATATGAACTTTGTATGAACTTTATTATCAAATCTATATTGAATTATTTAATTCTTGACAATTATGAGTATTACTATGTCAAATGGAGTTTATCCGGGTGTTATATCAAACAAAGAAATTGGAGAGGTAGTAACTGCTCCGCGAAACCACCGGCACGGAGGCAATATCATCGAAACTATAATCCGGAGGCGTGGCCACAACATTAGTAAATTAGCCAAATATATGAACATTAGCAGATGTACAATATATCATTGGTTTCAAAAAGAGTCCCTGCCTTCAGATGTGCTTTTCAAAATCGGCACTTTTATCAACCATGATTTCAGCGAAGAATTCCCTGAATTATTTCATATGAAAGTTGAAAGTAATGTAAATAAAAGTTTTAAAAATTGTCATCCTGATGAATCTAAAGACGTAGATCATTGGATACTTAAATATATACTTTTATTGGAAAAATATAATGAAACTCTTTCAAAAAGAGTGAAATAGCGTATCTCAATTCTGTTTCAAACAAAATATTTTTCTGCCCATTTCAATATATTATAAAAGTACTGGATATTATGAGCAACTAGACCTTATTTATCAAACTTTACCATACAAGAGCTCAGATTAAAAATGAGCAGCGATTTGCTTGTAACAATTAATCCCTATATAAATCATGTGCTATCAGGTTATATCCATTCAGCAAGAAAGCAAGTGGATCCATTACATTAATAATGCAGTTGATGCTGATTTTTTCCATACTTGGCATTACCACACCTTAGAAAAGGGGGGAGAGCCAATTTTATTTGTTTATGAAGATAAGGATGCTTTTATAGCGTTTCCATTGGTAAAAAGGGCAATTGAAAACTCTAAACATTTCGATTTAACGACTACTTATGGTTATGGAGGTCCTGTATCGAGTAAAAGAATTGCAGAGCTGAGCATGTCTTTTGTGAAAAATTTCAAAGTCGCTTTCACAGAATTCATGTCTGTCAACAAGTGCGTTTGTGTCTTCTCCCGGCTTAATCCTTTTTTAGAACAAAGACCGTTCTTAACCGATTTAGCTGAGCCAGGTGATAATGGTAGAACTGTTTATGTGAATCTGACTATTTCTCTAGACGAACAAAGGGCAGGGTATGAAAAAAGGTTGGCAAGGCAGATTCGTCAGTTACGAAAAGAAGGATATACAATCAGAGACACACAATCACCCGATGATATCAAGGCTTTTACAATGATTTACAACCAAAATATGACACGTTTGCAAGCGGATGCCAGTTATTTTTATAGTGAGGAATACTTCACAGCCTTATTAAAGAATAATCAGTCAGGTAGTAAGCTTATCGCTATATTCGATAATGGGCTAATGATCTGCGGTTCCATCGTGTTATACTTCCGCAATATCATCCGAAACCATCTGTCGGCCACAATTGAATCTCATATACGCAAATCTCCTAGTAAGCTACTCACTGATGAAATTAGCATTTTAGGAAGGAAATTAGGAATGAGGTATTTTCATATGGGTGGTGGAGTTGGTGGTGAAGAGGATTCTTTGTTCCGTTTTAAAGCTTCATTTTCTCCACTGACTTTACAAGATTACACTTGGTGCTTTATCGCCAATAAAGACGCTTATAACCAACTTGCAGAGCGCCAAGATCGGAATTCAGGCTTTTTCCCGGTATATAGAACTCCTCCAAATACCAAAGGTATCATTTTGTCTTCTGGTGAGTTGCCAGGTTCAAACCTCAGTGATTTCTAATGATATAAGCGCACAATAATATTGGATAGCAATCAATTTAAATTACGATTGTAAGGTGCGTTTCACTCTCTTTTAATAAACTTGTATTTGCGTGATTGTTCCAGTAGGTAACATCAAATTCATTGAGAACTGAAGCCCTGCAATCAGGTTTTCTTGACGTAGGTCTATTCAAATTTCCGATCCGGGCTACTGTTTTCTCCAAGGCGCAGCTAGATGCTACATTATGTTTTTTTTGTCATTAAATCTAATTTTTCACTTTTGTAATGATAATCTTTTGCATACAGTCTATCCTGCTTAATACAGGAAAATACCCTTAAGACGAGCTTTGATCTGATGGCATTAAAAACAAGCATCTTCGGTTTTCCCTCTATTTCAGTTTTTCTTTTGAAGTAAGCTTGAATTTCAGGCACAAAACGATTAGATAGCATTGCACATGTATGCAAAAGTGTTTTCATTTTTTTATTAGCAATATTTGAGACATGACTCTTGGCTTGCAGCCCGGTTCCTGATTGTTTTGGATAGGGAGCCAAACCTGCATAAGCTGCAAATTGTTTAGGACTACTGATGGTTTCGAATTCGTTGGAAGTTATGATCATCTGTAACGCCGTAAAGTGCCCAACGCAAGGAATTGATGTGATAATATCCATCATTCTTTTAATCTTAGGGTCGGACAAGCATAATAAGTTAATAGTTTCATCTAAGATATGGATATCAGCCTCTAAGGCGTCTATGGTTCTTGATGAAAACTTTTCGTTTTGAATTGCAAATTTGGTGCTAATAAATAAAAGATCTTCTTTCAATGGCGTTTTTAGTGCTCTTTTTGTTCTTGCAAGCCTGTCTCTCAATGCGACTAAGCTGGCAAGCTCCTGAATGATTTTTCGCTTTCCTTGCCATAACCTCAAATCATCCTTTAATTTTTTGAGGTAAGTGGCAATTCTTATGGAATCAAGCTTGTCGTTCTTACCTCTTAAATTACCTAGTGAGTTTTTGATATGAGTGGGGTTTTCATAGACAATATTTGCTTTTTTCCTTTCTAGCATACTCAGGATTTTATTGGAATAAATTCCGGTATGTTCCATTCCAAACACTGAATTTGATAGCTTAAATCCATTAATTTCTTTTAGCTCAACGAGCATCGATGCTATTGCAGTGTCGTCATTTGCGATTTTTTTATGATAGATCAGTTTTTCTACATTCATAATTGCAAAGTCAAGGGTCAATTTACTAACATCAATTCCAATAAAGTATTTATATCGTTTCATGTTTAAATAGTTGTCCCTTGACAGTTGGGCATCTCATCGTAATATAGGTCTTGATCCTCATTTTGATATTGATTCAACCCAACTGAATGTTTATACTTATCTCCTGCAAAACTTAAAATCCTTAATCATGCCGTAAGTCTTTGTCTTGATGGTATACATAGGTCATTCTAACTCATTGCATTTCAATAATTACTTCGCATTAAGGGACATTTTTCTTTGAAGTCTAATTATTTTGTGATGACAAATTTTAAGGAATTACACTCATCACAAATCCACTTGTTTTTTTTTATTTTAACTTATACCAACATAAGCTTTTTTTGTTCGTTGACTGATGCAAGTATTTTTGCTCATCGCCTCAATGAAGAAACGTCATTTTTTCAATTTTATGCACTGGCAAAATACTTCGGTCTTTAAGTCCCTTAATATTTGTGTGAGATGACTTAATCAGCTATTTGGTTCAACATATAGTGACTCCAAAATTATGAGGTTCAAGACAGGCAAAATGTTCGCTTTTATGCTACAATTTTCTATTTGCGAAATACTGCATATAAGCTTAGCTAATAGGGGAGGGATATCTTCGTTTTTGAGATTTGATATGCTTTAAATATCTATTCACAAATTTAAAATTCAATAACTGCTTACCGGCCTTTTTTAGATAAACTTTCTTTTTTTGAATGTGCTAATCACATCACTTGGCTACTGTAAACGTTTTGGCTTCATACAGTATGGTGTTATCAGAAATTCCTTACAATTATTTGAAAATTCCCTGTCATATTGTCCTAAAAACGAAGCGTTAAACAGTTCAAATAACAATTCAGTAAATGACTTATTAAAAGTATGTTTGATGCTATATTTACGAATGTGACGAATATCATTATTGGTGCAAAACAAGCTTTAATCAATCATGCTACATTCACTTAAATGATTTAATTTTCTAAATTGATGGAGAAAGTAGAAATTATTAAACTTATAGAAAATACAAAAGCTGGAAACGGGCAAAAAATAATATCATTATTACTACCCACTTTAAAATTCAGTTTGGATGAGTCTGCTGCAATAAAGCAATCAAGGTCGCAGATTGGAGGAGCGCCCACGATCTTTGATCAGCACTATCCATTATTTAATAATGTTCCCTTAATCTTTCTAGCACAAATTTCCTTAAATGATATTCATTACCTGAATGAATTATTACCTAAGAGTGGCCTGCTATGTTTTTTTATACTCTTAAATGATATTGGCAACCGTTATCCTGACCAAAAAAATGAATTTAAAGTGGTGTTTGTCAACAGTACGATACAAGGCAATGTTAATGGAAAAAGTGAGGAAATTCCAGCATTGCCTATTTCCTTTGTCGAACATTATGCCTTTCCTTCTTATCAGGAAAATCTGATTGTTAAAAATAATATTAGTGATGAAGATTTATTTTTTATGGAATTGCTTGAAATGGAACTTCAATCCCCATCGGCATTGACTGATATCGGGCATCAAATATTAGGGCATCCAAACGCTGTTCAAGGTACAGTAAGGTTTTGGTGGGCTGCGAAATATTTAGGTATTGATCACATTGATGCTATCACCAAGGAGCAAATGGATCGCATTAACCAGGTGGAAGATCAGTTTGTACTTTTGCTTCAGTTGGATTTTAGCGATCCAAAAATCGGCATTGATCATTTTGGAGATAGCGTTGCTTACTTCGGTATCCATGAAGAAGATTTAGCTAAAGAGAATTTTGACAATGTGATCCTGGTGATGCAAACTACCTAGTGATTAGATTATACCATAGTTGGGCCTGTCTAGCCCTTAGCCGCTGACTGCGTGGAAAGGGATGGTAACCCCTTTTTTAACCCATCCATTTCTTTGGATATATATATAGTTTTAAAGATAATAATGCTATTTTGTTGACCACAAAATAGAAAACAGGGGTGGCTTACATTAATGTATGGGAATTCGTTTATGGAAAACAAAATAAATTTAATGTTGATTATTCCGACACTTCTGTTAAGCGGTTGCGCACTCCAAAGTCATAGAAAAGGTGAATGGATCGGTACCTACAAAAGACAGGTGTTTATTGCGTGTGTGATATCATCAAATCCAAAATTGGTTGAAAATTTTTATCCTGAACAATAAGTGTAATTTTAAAATTATCGTTTATGATCCTAAGATCAAACTGGTCTATTTCATTTATAGAAAAGTAATTTAGTATCTAATTTGATTATTGATGATCGTATCATTACAAGAAATGCAGGAAGATATATTCCATAGATTTACTGCTCAAAAAAATGGGGGAGATTTTGGAGTTATTCAAATAAAATTTCCATTAAACACTGAGATACCTAGTGTATCTCTGTCGCATTATAAGGCTAAAAACTTTACCTATAAATTCTCATTTACAAGTGTTCAGTCGTATATGGTAATGCAAGAAAATCTTCCAGATGAAACCAGAGAAGGGTTAAAGTATTCAAATGAATTCAAATCACTTATACTAAAAGAATTATTAGGCTCTAAATATATGGAGTATTTGAATCAGTGGACTGATCTTCGAATCTTTTTTGATGACCTTAGCTTACAGAACCTTAAACATTATTGTGTATATGCTCAAAATATTATTGTTAATATCATTACTGATAAAATTCCTATGATTGAAATTTTTGAGGATTAATCTTAAATTTATTGTTAACCCAAACCTCATTCCATATCACTTCATGTCAGATTGTGAAGCAATTTTCTCCATTTGAAATGAAAAAGGTGATTTTCAATAAATAAAAAAGAAACCAGTTCAGCAAAGCCTTTGAACATTTAATTTCTTCAATAAAAGTATCTGCTCGGATGGAATTAACAGTGATGGAAGTTCATTTAATATTAAAACATAGTTTTCATCCATCACCAGGTTACTGCAAGAGCCGTCATTTTTGAATACAAAGCGCTCAATCCGAATGTTCCTTGCATGCCATAATCTCTGATGGTTTTTTTTAAAACCATTTTCAAAGATTATCGTTAAGGTGGCTGTTTGGTCGTCAGTCCATGGCACCTGGTATTGATCATTTAACTTTTTTACATTGATGTAATTTGCCAAGTCACATAATTCTTTAAATGTATTCAACGATAAAATTTTTGAAGATTTGCCATTGGTTCTGGTAAATGCAATCCCCTCGAAATCACCTTTACCAGTATGATACAGCGTTAAATTAAATACCGGGCAATTGCCAAAACAACCTGAAGCATTCATTTCGATAGATTTTACATTATCGTTTACAGGTACTTCCAACTCAATGAAGCTGTTATATTTGAAAACTAGCGTGTCTGTAATCAGCACCTCCTTATAGGAAAAAGGAATTTTGCTTTCAAAGTCAGGTTGTTGGGTTTTGCGAAAGAGCCTTAAATAGTTTTTTGTGCCAATTTTTATGGGCTTTATCAGCTCACAGTTTTCAAATGAATTCTTAGAAAATCTAAAAAGTTGAAATTTATTATTTCCTTTATCTATGAAAACATAGTTGATGTAATCATACCAATATGCAATAAAAACCAAGTCGGTTAAACCATCATTGGTAACATCTGCCTTCTCCCAATTTTTGATATTCCAGTTGGCAAGTATGCCATCACATTTAAGATTTTTTAAGAGTGAATCCGTTGGTTGTACTTGAAACCTTCCGAATTTATCTTTTGCAAAGTCGGGATTTTCCGACTTTACGAAAGTATTTACATCGGAATCAGTAATCAAATCATCAATCCTATTCGCGTAAGCGGCCGAATTCCAAAAGAAAATTGAAAATATCAATATTACATAGTGGCGCATGTTATTTTATTTTACCTATTAAGTTTAAATGGTGTGGATTGCGGTATTGATTAAATTTAGAATTTTTTTCTTCGTTTTTTTTGAAACCGAAAAATGGCTGTATAAGTTTTTTTATAAGAGGCTTTTAAAATGATATCGGCTAAAATAATTTGAATATGACCGTCGTTTGCTAAAGTCGAAGGTCTTTTTTAATTTTCATTCCCTGAGGTGAATTTTTTAAACGTTCAGATAATTTATTATAGGGTACGCTAGGTTCGTTCTCGTCATAATATTCTGGCATCTTAAGTAAGATTACATTAGCTCTTAATAAGGTTATAGCTAGGGGAGAATCAGGGTAGACATCTAAGAAGATTTTCAAATCTCTTGTTCGAGTAGCTTGGTTGAATTTTGAAATTTGAGTGTTAAATTCTCCACCTTCTACAACTGAAGTTTTAGCATCACTATTGACGAAAATCTTCGCATCCTCAATTGCGATCATTTTTGGCCTTTGGAGACCTTCCCATTTTTTTATTAACTCTTCATAATCACTCACTGAATCTTTATCGAAATAAAGGAAACAAACTTCTATTTCCAGAGGCTTAGCAACGGTAAAATTAAATTTGCCGTCATTTATTCTGGTAATTAAGTTTTTCTTTGTTTCCGGATTACTTATATGAGCAAATTCATAGTCAGTTTTTTCTTTAAAAGATCCGGATATCTTACAATTTAGAACTTGTGCATTCAAGTCATATATTGTTAAAGTTAAGATGAAAATTATCAGTTTCTTAAGCATGTTACGAAGTGATTGGTCTTTATCTATTACAATTTATTTACTCTGTTCCGTTAAGTATATAATTGATTGGTGATTAATGATTAAATTTAAGGTGGCATGAGGTTAATGGATTGTATTTTATCTTACATAGCTTCTTTTGCCTTTGTTGGCAAAACTCTCTACCGCTTAATCCTTTAATTTATAAGCCTGGAAATTAATATACAAAAAAGTGTTTTTTAATGGGGTCCATTCACTTTCGCTTTTCTCTCGGAAAAAACTTTTTTTAAAGGGTGATGGATATGATGGGACAAGGAGTAAGGTTTTATTTACATCGTCATCCTTTAGTTTGGCATCAAGCAATTGTACTGAAACTGCAACTTTTTTATAATTTTTTAGCACAATATTGTAGTCTTCCAAATCAATTTTTTTCCATCCCCTGGTTTCAGATGTTTCAAAAATGATATCCTTAGTCGGAATGATTTTATCCGGCAGATCATTCTTTACAGAATATAAGTTTATACGGTATTTAAGATTAGCAAAATTATTTCTAATCAACAAAAAGTCAACTTCCTTTAACAATATTTGATTGTTAATATCTAAAATTGTAGCCTGTTCAAGTCCACTAACATCACTGGTTCTTGGAACCCTCATATAAGCTTTGGGGGTTAGGTATATGGATGCAGGGGTACGTCCATAGGTCTCTATCGTTTGTTTAGAGGCTTTTATGGATACTTCATTTAATAGTACAGATGAGGCTTCCATGGTTATTGCCCATGGGGAATCCTTTAGTTCGGAAATGGTCTTTCCAAGGGTATGGTATCCCACCCTCATAAAAATTACACTATCAGAGGGTGCTACCGTATTATCCAAAAGTAATTTAAATTTGCCAGTAGAGTCGGCTACAGTACCCAACGCTTTTCCCTTAATTCCTATTGATACATAAGGTATACCCGAACGACTGCCTATATCAACTATTGTTCCGTATCTATTACTTATTTGGGCATGCGAGATAAATGGTAGGATATATAGAAATGTTAGGGCTCTTAAAAAAAATCTGAGTTGCATTCGCATGGTCAACGTTGTGATTTCGGAGGTTAATGCAAGGCTAATGATCAAGACCTACATGTTATTTTGAATATAGTAAAAATTACCATGCTCCGTTAATTAATTTTTCAAAGAGGGCAATTATTTTGGGGCAAAGATTTCCTTAAACTGTAAATCATATAGCTTTAATTCAATATACCTTTTAACCATCCATGAAATTTACTGATCTTTTTTTAATATAATCCAAGGTTTTGAATTTGGTGTATTTTGAGGTGGGTTCGTTGCAAAAATCTTAAAATTAGCGTTAGCTCTTGTAAGCAATTCAGATTGACGAGCGTTTTCGAAGTCTCCACTTGACCTTGGAAACTCTATCATTTTGATAATTTTATTTTCTTCGAAAAACACAATTTGATTAATGTCTTCACGAATATCAATACGGGAATGCTTAATGGGGTTCAAACTGATATGATGAGTTTTTTCAACACGACTAATATTTGTATACGGAGGAAGGATAAGCAGTTTATCCCATTTAAAGTTTATTAGCTTTCCAAGTTCAATCTTTCCCCCGATATTTCTTGACACTTCCTTTTCTAAAAGCAATACTATATGATGATCATTATTTACCCTATTACAACTTGTTGCTAAAAAGAAACCTGAAATAAGGACTGTAAGCGTAAACCGTGAGGAACTTTTAATCATATCGATACAATTCTATTAATCAGACATTTACCCATCAGCATATATTAAAGACTTTATTTATGGGTTTTTGTTACAAAATATCTTACGTGGGTTCTCATGTAAAGCATTTTTTCTCTAGTCAACTCATATCTGACGTGTTTAAACCTTATCCGAATGGTCTTGTATACTTCTTCTAATCAGCATAACTTTTAGATCAAAATACTTTCGGAGAATTTGATTGATGCAACGTATTTCATAAAAGTGCAGCTTGTCATCAATTACACAAACTACCTTTGATTTGGAAATATAACTGCTAAGCTGCCAGCCCGATAAAGATCTGTGAATTTGGGCTCCAACACTATCCTATTGTAGAAAAACTTGTAAGCCTAACTTTAAGTGTTTAGCTTAGTAATACTAAAAAACAAACGCTTTCATGATCAAATGTTATTACCTGTTGTTATTGATCATTATATTAAATGTTGCAAGTTCTGCTGGTCAGCAACCCACGCTTGCAGATGGTATTGAATCTAATCATCACAAAGATTTAAGTTTAAAACTGGAGCGGTTTCTTCAGGAGCACCCGAAAGAGAAAGTTCATGTCCACTTTGATAAAACAATCTACGCGATTGGCGATACCGTTTGGTATAAAATTTATCTTGTTAATGGCTACAATAACCAGTTATCTGCTTTAAGTAAGCTCGTGCATGTTGAAATCGCAAGCGGTGAAGGCCAAAGTCAAAAATTACGGCTTCCGGTAAATTCCGGTATGGCAAACGGACATTTGGTTTTAAGCCCTCAAAAGTTTAAGCAAGGAAGCTATCCATTTAATGTTCATACCCGTTTGATGGAGCATGGCGCTCAGAAGATTTATACTTTTAATTTAAATATTGGCATAAAAGAAAATGCAAATTTGCCAACTGCTTCCAGTGAGGTTGCTTCACTTCAATTCTATCCTGAAGGTGGCACGTTGGTTGCCGGGCTGAGGTCGAAAGTCGTGGTCAAAAGCCAGGATGCCCGGGGTAATCCTATACCGGCAAATGGCTATGTGATAGACGAAGGAAATTATAAAGTTGCCGAGTTCGCGACTGGAGAATCCGGGATGGGCATGTTTGCATTATCGCCCAAACAGCAAGGAAAATACAGCGCAGTTTTAGAAAAAAGAGTTGCAAACAGGCGCTTTGAACTGCCAAAAGTAAAGGATAAGGGCTATATACTGGCTGTAAACAGCACTAATGAAGATACTTTAACGGTAAGGATATCCAAAACGATGACAGGCCAGGATGAAGTGCGAGTGGTTTTTCAAGCCAATGGAAATATATACCATGTTACACCCCTATCGATTGTCTCAGGATCATCAGCACTCAAAATCCCAAAAGCTTTACTGCCTTCGGGTTTGAATGAGGTAGCCCTTTTTTCAATGGAGAATACTTTGCTTGCGAACCGGTTTTTATTTGTACCAGAAAAGAAATCATCGAAGCCATTATTCCTGGATCGAAATGAATATGGTACCCGTGAACCCGTTAAAATCAAGCTCAACATATCTGATGACACGGGTGCCGGGCTTGTAGGAGGCTATTCTATTGCTGTAGCCAAAGTAAATGAACCCCTCGAGGAAAACAACAGTCGACGGTCAATCTGGTCAAGCCTGATTCTCAATGAAACAAATAAAGACCAAAGCATTGATTTTGATCCTCAGGCGCAAACGGGAAAAGCTGCGCTCGACATGCATCTCATTACACAAAGGTTGGGTTCCTTTTCCTGGGATGAAATATTTACAGACAACCAACCCCCGTCCCAATTTACAGCAGAACGAAGCTTATCCATTGGCGGAAAGGTACTGAAAACAGATGGCATGCCGATGGCTGGCGCAAAACTGAGCCTTTTTGCGGCAAAAAATATGATGCTGATTGATACTTTTGCCAATGAAAATGGCATCTTCAAATTTGAAAACTTCAGCGTTTTAGATAGTACGGAGGTAGTGATCAGGGTAACCAACCTGGGCAATGAAAAAAATGTTCAGATTATATTGGAAGAGGAAGTAGGTAGCATTGAAGATGAAGCCACTTATTTACCAAACGCGAACGGAACCAAAGCAGCAAAAAGCGAAGGATCAAATCAAAACCAACCTCATCCTATCCAATCAAAAGAGAAAGTTAATAAATTAAAAACAGTTGAAATTGCCGCCAAACGTCGACCCGTCATTCCTGGTTCGGTTTATCCTTTCGCGGCTGCACCTCCAGATTATACCATAGAAGCTGAAGAGCTGCACAAGATAATCAGTTTGACAGATTATCTCAGAAGCAGGTTTGCTGGGGTCAGGATAATTAATAATAAAGTTATCGGCACATGCCAAGGAAAAGAAGGCCCAATGTTTATTTTATTAAATGGTCAAAATATCGAGGATTTATCTTTCATCGATCCAAGATCGCTAACTGGGGTACAAATTATCAAAGGTGGTGTGACAGCAGCGGGCATGGCAAACCAATTTGGCGAAAGTTTGTATGGTCAGGGAGTATGCTTTGGCATAATCTTTCTTACCTCCAATCATCATAATCCAAACTTCGCAAAGGTTACTGAGCAAACTACGGGTATCATTCGAAAAAAGATTCCAGGTTTTGCTGCTCCTAAAGCTTTTTCTAGTCCTAACTATGCGATTAAGAAAGACGACATTGCCAAAGATCTTCGTGATCCTTTATTTTGGAAACCTGATATCATTACAGACAAAGAAGGCATGGCAACAGTAGACTTTTATACTGCTGATGAAAAAGGCAGGTATCAGGTGACGTTAGAGGGGATTGGCATCAATGGTCAAATTACGCGGGAAGTGGCATTTTTTACTGTAAAGTAGACGAGGTATAGCTTTAAAAACTATTGAGAAGCGTAAATCCTGATTTTATTTATTTGAAAGATCATGTAAAGGATGTAATCACTGGCATATAAAACTCTTGTATCCATAATCCTAAGTCAAACCCAGTATACGATCGTTATCAATTTAGTCAACGAAACCTTTATCAGGAAAGTAAAATCAATAATACGCTGTCATTAAGTGATTGCTTTCGTATGGATTCAAAACAGAGAAAAGCAAGTCTGTTAGCAGAAATACACGTTTAAATTGGTGTAGATATATTTTTGATCTTCCGTCGCTTGATTGCACCCCTGAATGCCCTGAGTCTTTGCTCAGTGATGAGTTAATTGAAATTGTGTGGATTTTCTGTAAATTTAGGGCAATTAAAAAGTAATCATGGCCAAGATATTAGTAGTTGAAAACGACGCCGGAAATGCTAACGTGCTGCATTTGGAATTAACAGAACAATTGCATCGGGTGAAAACAATTAATGATGCCGCCTTATTAGAGAAGATGATTGATCAATTCCATCCGGAACTTATTGTAATGGATATTTTGCTCGATCAATGTGATGGAAGACAGCTTTGTTTTGATTTGAAGAGATCAATTAAGACTGCGCACATTCCGATATTACTCATTACTGCTATGTTAGAATCCCAAATATATACTATTCCGATTGTTGCTGATAAAGTGATGCTAAAACCATTCGATTATGATGAGCTCGCTCGGACAGTTAATAGTCTTCTGCCTACATCATAAATTTTGCCCCATCAGTTTTTTCCTATTTATTGTTTATCAATAATTATTTCAGGCATTAGGTTTTTGACTCATGCAGGTAGCAACCATCCCTATACTATGCTTTAGGGCAGATTGGAATGGATTACGAACCTTTGCTTTTACCCTTAATAAGGCCTTTGCTTGTCATGATAAACATCAATGCCAGCGTATAAAAATATTTTATCCAAATAAAAATTTTTTGAACGCAAATCATTATTGAAATGCAAAACACTTTATTGTTATTTAAAAGTTTGAATTTTCATCAATGGTTCAACATTAAGCATTGATAGAAAAATGGGAACGATTGATTTTGATTTAAGACCACGACCACAATTTGGCCTAACTTATCAAAACTATGGCTTTTACTTGGCATATTCAGTTGGAACAAAAAACTATCAGGATGGGATCGTTGGTAACCCAAACCATCAGGTAAATGCAAATTATTTAAGGTTTGGCATCAATTATAAGTTAAAGTAGCAGGAGGGGTTACGCTATTTTGCTTTTCACATGCTCCAGGAAGGCGGTATCTGTAAATCATTTACTAAGTATAAACCATTAGAAGTTTTAAGTGAATATTAAATCATTAAAATTGACATCATCACCGATCTATGTTGATAGACATAAAAAGCGAATGAAATTATAAACCCCAACTAATTTAGGTTAAGAGATACTTTGCAGAGCAGGTTCAAATTCTGTTAGTTGCTAAACTATCCTTTCGAACAAAGTGGGGTAAAGATTGACAAATCCGCTGTCGTCAACATCAAGGTCTGCTTCAAAATCTTTTGGAATGTTTTCGTAGTGATAATTAAGGTCAGAATTTTTGCTGTACTTTTGTTTTACTGCTTCAATTGACCCTTTAAGAATATCAACATACATCACTTCGATTATCTTTTTTTGATGAGCACTAAAATGCAGATGATTGATTGGTAGTGTATTGGTGAAGGGTGTCAATGAAATATCCATAAAGTCGAAGTTTCGGAATAGCGGCTTCATTTCTCCGTTTATTGACCAATCACTATTAATTTTTTCTCCCACTATCCTTTTTTTATTGTTATTGACCTCAAACTCTACTTTAAAACTGGTTAATGTCCAATCTTTCGCAATAACCAATGAATAATCTACCCAATAGAATTTATCTTCAAAAGTTCCTATAATTGTTGACTTCACCGTGAAGTTCTGATGCGTTTCAGACAACTGGAAATATTCAAGAGCCTTATAGTAAATTCCTTTCCAAATGATTGTTTTCATAGTATTGATTGCTATCGAATGAAATTGATTTTGCGTTTTTAGATTCGGCCGGAACCACGCTAGCCTGCTGGTCTAAATGTTACTGTAACGATTTTTGAAAATAAACACAGATTCTCCAACTGTTGTTTGACCAATAGCGCTGAATCAGGTTCTATCGAAACTTTAATTGGGTTACTAATCAATCAGCCTTAGAGCTGCCTTTTAAAACCCTTATAAGCGCAGGAGCCCCTCCCGAATTGTTAGCAATAATATAACCTTGCAATCGCCATTTCTTTATACCTTCGCATTTCATTTTAAAAGATCTGAATAGTGCATACCCTAAGACATTTAAAAAAATGACATTTAAAAACATCCTTATCTATTCGGGGTTCGTTGGAATCCTGTCGCTATCGGCTTGTTCAAAAAAAACAGCGGTTGAAGAAGAAACACCTGTCACGCCACCAAAAGCACCTACGGCCTATGCCATTACTGAAACGTTCGAATCGGGTACGAAAGGAGCCTATGCTTTAGACAGTGTTCAGCTGTTAACCGGAAAATGGACCATGAGTGATGCCCTTATCGGCAACCTTGCTGCAGATGCTAAAAATGGTGCAAAATCTGTCAGGTTGAGAACAGGCTACCTGTCTATGAATTTTGACGTAGCGGGTGCGAAAATGATCTATGTGTCTCATGCCAAATACGGCACAGACGCGAATTCTACCTGGCAGCTTCTGGCCTCCACGGATGGTGGTAAAACCTATGCTCAGCTCGGTTCAGATATTGGCGAAACCAGTACGACTTTAGTAACCGATTCGTTCAAAGTGAGCAGCACCGGTAAAATCCGTTTCCAGATTAAGAAGGCAGGCACCACCAGGATCAACATCGATGACATTATTTTCAAGGGCGCTGGCGATCCGGGTATTACGGTAGGTGCACCAGATACCGATCCTGTGGATAATGGAAACTCCACCAATCCAACACCCGGAAGAGGAACACCCGAAGCAGGTGCAGATGCGCCCCCGGCAGGTGGAGACAATTCAAATCTATTATTTGGCAATCCTTCAGGTGCGATGGCGACAGTGGTTTCAGCGGAGAACTACCTGATCGATCAGAAATATTATGTAGAAAGTTACAGCATGACCCGTGGCATTCCAAACTGGGTAAGCTGGCACTTAGATCCAAATAACTTCAATGGTGCCGCAAGCAGAAAAGATGATTTCGCTGCATTCACCGGCCTGCCAGCCAACTGGTACCAGGTGCAAAGCAACAGCTATTCAGGCTCAGGTTTCGATAGGGGGCACAATTGTCCGAGTGGCGACCGTACCAGTTCCAGTACCGCTAACTCAGCAACTTTTCTAATGACCAATATGATCCCTCAGGCTCCAAACAACAACCAGAAAACCTGGGAGTCTTTCGAAAGTTACCTTCGTGGCCAGGCATTGAACGGTTATGAGGTTTATGTGATCATGGGCAGTTATGGTACCGGTGGCATTGGTTCAGCGAGTGCATCGGTAGTGAATAGCATTAACAATGGAAAAGTAACGGTTCCGGCAAACGTTTGGAAGGTGGCGGTACTTTTAAAAACAGGCGATAACGATTTAAGCCGGGTGACATCTTCCACGCGGGTAATTGCCATCAATACACCTAACATTAACAGCACCAGTGCGAGCTGGAAAGATTATATTGTTTCCGTTCGCGACATTGAAGCTGCAACAGGTTACAACCTGCTCTCCAACTTATCACAAAACATCCAGGACGTGGTAGAGAAGGTGAAAGATAGTGGGAACTAATCAACCTATTGAACGGAATTAATTGATCCGAGTAACAATAACTAATAAATATAAAAATGGGGGAATGTCAAAAGCTTCCCCCATTTTTATTAGTACTTCCTGAAGGAAATTTGAATAAGGGCTACGCCTTTTTATTGTCTTTGACGGTAAGAAAGGTTGAGTCGAATCTTCCATTTAACCAAGCACTTTGCCAAAATTATAATCCCGTAAGAACAAATCGAAGTTGAATGCGCTAACTGGGGATGTAGGCTAAAATATACCAACTCTATAAATAAGGCGAATATAAATGGGTCTTGAATGTTTACGCATCGAGAGCTAATTGTTTGGGTTTGTCTATCTCCTGTACAATGCAAGGTACTTTTGAAGCCCTTGGCGCGCCTGGTGGATATGAGTTTTTACTGTTCCTAGTGGTATATCCAGCTGCTCAGCTATTTCTTCGTATTTATATCCTTCAAAATAGAGCTGAAAAGGAATGCTGTATTCCGGTTTAATTGACGCCATCGCTCTATTGATATCTTCCATAGCAAAAGTAGAATTGGCGGTATTTGTGGCGGCGCTTTTAGTCAGGTTGGCATCACTGATTTCATCATCTGTAGTGATGAGTTTTTTTGTTTTTGCAGCTTTTCTGAATTCGTTGATGAAGGTATTTTTCATAATCACATAAAGCCAGCCACGAAGGTTTGTGCCTCGATCAAAGTTATTGCAAAACCTCATTCCTTTGATTAACGTTTCTTGAACTAAATCCTTGGCATCGTCTTCATCATTGGTGAACTTCAATGCATGATCGTATAAATGTTTGGAGTATTTACTAATCATATGTGAGAATTCTGATTGATCCATGGCTAGTAGATTTAAGGTTTTATTTGAACGAATAAGTTCAATAATGGTTTGGCATCATTTGAAAAAACAGTATAACTATCGGATTTACTACAGATGAAAAATAAGATGGAATGATTAAAGTCCACTCTCAGTATGGGGTTTGCTGAAATGGGATGATCTACACTTACCAGTCTACTCCTGGATCTTTAAAAGCTTATTCAAAAGAGTTTTTCAGTGAGAATCGATATGGATCTCAAATCTATTTAACCGTAGGATCACGCGGGATGAGCCCAACTGAAAAAAGAAAGCGTGATATTAAACTGAAGACCTGATTATTAAGATGGTAAGAATGAGCCTGTCATAGTACGGAATACGAAGAGGTCCTCCGTATCCATTAGAGATTTAAGAAAATAACACCACAGATGCCAAATTAATAGATAATCTTTAAGTAAATAACCGCTATAAACTAACGGGTCGGTGATAACTTGATACCAATGAACGAAACCAGGCCAATTGTTACGCCTTCAAATATACCTGCTTTGAATGGTGACATGGTATTACAATAAGAATATTTGGGGTTTGTTTGGAGTCATTCTATAACTTCATAGCGCATCAGCTTATAAAGACTTTTGCATTTTGCAGATCCATTACACTGTTCTTTTAGCTCTGTTTTTGTGATCGTCCTTTTCACAAAGGGGGCATACAAGCCGATCAAACAAGTAAAAACCGTGACTAAGGATATGGAAATAAATATATAAAAAACCGGATAGTTTGAAATTTTTAGTTTCATCCGGCAAAAATAAAAAAGTTAATAAAACTACCAACCTGTATCAGGTTCGATCTAACAGGAAACGCAACCGGAATAAACATCCACCTCATCCAGCGCTTCACTAATTACTTAGTTTGGTTGAGGTTTTAGAAAAAGATGCTTTGTCTACCTGGAGACTTAAATGGCTACATGAAGTTAACTGTGATTTGTTTAGCGCATTACAGTAACTACATGTAGCTGAAAAAGGCTATATAACAGGTAACATGTTGTGTTTATTTTTGAATCCCCAAGTTGTATTTAAACATTAGTATATCATGCCTCAAAAATTTTTATTTCTCACGGTGTTTTTAATCTATTATACAGTGCAATCATTTGCAAGTCAAATACTTTTAATTGGATCGGATTCTAGGGAGCAAGGCAAGCGAGGAAATGCAGATGTAATAATGGTCATAACCGTTAAAGAAAATGAAATAAAGCTCACATCAATTTTGAGAGACACTTATGTCTACATCAAAGGATATGGCAATGGAAAATTAAATGCAACGTATCGACTGGGGGGAAAAGATTTATTGCTGAGCACTATCAATGCAAATTTTAAAACAAATCTATCTCAGACTATAATAACAGACTTTCGTAATACAGCAGACGTAATCGATAAATTTGGCGGAGTGAATTTGCACATTGATAAGGGTATCCATCAATATGTTAATCGTTATATCGATGAGCAAGCATCATTGAAAGGAATATCACTTTTGCCGTTGACGAGAACTGGGAACATAAAAATGACTGGTGACCAGGCACTAGCATACGCGAGGGTAAGAGTTGCCGGAACCATGTATAATGATCAATCAAGAGTTGAAAGACAAAAAGATGTGATCAAAGCAGTATTAAATTTTGCTATGCAACATAAAACCCAGGCAGCGAGATATTTTTATGATTTATGGTCATTGATTGATACAGATATTAGTATTTCGGTTTTCTGGGATATTTGCAAGACATTTTTAAACAAACCCAAAATACCAAAATCCCAAATTTTTCCAAACTATCAGGCCTACACTAATGAAAGGATTCCAAATGTCGGGTTGGTTTTAAAATTAAAAGATTTTAGGAAAGCTTCAGTTGAATTGAATAGTATGATAAACTAGTGCAACCAAATGCTGATCATGCTACCCAGAAACGTATCGCATTTAATTCAAATTACAGTCTGGGCCATTCCTTTACAAATAACCATTACAGAATACAGCTCGACCTTATCGATCTTTCCATCACCAGTTAATCCATATTGTAGATGTATTTAAATGGTAATTTGTTAGACCCAGTATTTTGAAGACAATGTCATGCGTACATCCTAATTAATTTGTCTCCCTGTAAATACCAGATTAGTGGAAACCACCGCTTGACTTGAAAGAGCGAAGTGGAATGATATTAACTGTCTATTTAATAAGTATTTACCACCAGATAGTTTGTGATGTCAGCTATTTATCTGGACAAAAAACAAGCGATTAAAAACATCCGTCTTTAACCGCCCTTCATTCATTAATTAACATGCCGTTCATGACGGCGGCGTAAAAATAACTCACTGGGATAATTTTTGTTCGTAAAAAAAAGATAGAATAGTTGTTCAACCGCTTTGGCCTGGTAAGTGAGTTGTAAATATCCCCTGTTAAGTTAATAACAGGGGATTGACTTTCATCGCGAAAGAATGAGACTCGTCATCCATTGATTCTCAAGACAGCATTGTCTGTTGCAATATTATATAATATTGGCAGTAAAACCAATACTCATACATAAGTATATTAAGTATATACCTTGCCACATCCATGGCAAGGTACAACACCACTAGTAAATGTCATCCCACTAGTTTAAGGTTATAGTAAATGTAGTGAAGATGTTGTAAGTATAAATACCCTATAAAAAAATGAATGAGATTGATGACTAAGTATCCGAAGGGCATGTAATCATCCATTGAGCTGATAAAATAAACTGGGGAGTTCCAGCATCCATTTCTAACCGCCATTACGCAATCTGAATGCAGTGCCTGCATTCAGCAAACAAATAACGCAAAATGAAAACTTTTTCTGTTAAAAAAAAGCCATCTTAAGACAGCCCACCTTATTATTAATCAAACGAAAATTCTATTAAGAAAGGGCCACCAAGAATGGTAACCCTTAGATGATCGATAAACTAAACAAATTTTATGATCAACGTTTCAAAGTTATGTTATTTACTTTGATGTATCAATTTAAATAATTGTGATATTTTGAAGCGCAAAAATGTTAACCGGCATTACTTATGCTTCCTTGAGGTATAAAACTGTGCATCAAATTCAGCAATGTTTTGTTCACGTGATATCTTAGCCAATGGGACAATGCCTGATACTTAGGTTGTTTGATGTAATTTGCAATAGCATTTGTGATGATGCTTCGGCTGCCTTTGGATATTTTTATAATCCCTTTGGATGATGAGGGCCTGCTGCGCCGCATAATTCACTTCATTTGGACCTTTCAAATCTACGTTAGCATTATCACGACCATCTTATTTTTTAATCGTCCATAAGCAATAAAGCATGTTGGAATGTATGATTATTTTAGTAGGTTCTTCTGGATCCCAAATATCGAATGGAAGTCTTGCGTTAAACCATCAACGATTACAAAATCTTAACGTTCAACAAGGTCGACCCTAGGAGGTTGGGTTGAATTGATGTTTGCCAGTTAATAGTCAAATCCTATTTGCCACCATATATGCTGCCGGATAAGGATGGGTAAGAGGTGAATTTTCATAGTAATACCAAGCACACAGGATGAGCGAGCCGTACCTAGTAGCTAAGCTATTGCTCGATGCTTGGTTACCCTAACGTAAGGAATCAATGTAACTATTTCATAAACAAGTTCGTAAAAGCTATTCACAAGACAATGGTATACACTTTGGTTTTTCCGTAGATTTGTGATTATGCCAGAACTCCCAGACTTAGCCGTAATGGCGAAAAACCTAATGAAAAAACTTGAAGGCAAAATTGTCAAATCTCTGGAACTTCACATATCCAGAAAAACATTGGCTACTGAAGAAGAATTGTTTGGTGCGCTTGTAGCTCAGAAAGTGAAGTCAGTTACCAGAGAAGGAAAGGAGTTGCGAATTAAGATTGGCAATATGATGCTCGGTCTCCATTTGATGTTGCATGGCGAGTTGAGGATAGTCGATGGAGATCCGCCGAAGTTTCCAATCTTCCATTTAAATTTTGGGAAGGAATCGCTTTACCTTACTGATTTTCAAACTCAGGCTCGCCCCATATTAAATCCACAGGAATCGACAGTGCCGGATGCATTGGACATGACGCAAAGGCAATTTGCTGAGTTGCTAATCAAGAAAAAGAGCGATATAAAAACCGTATTGCTCGACCAAAAGTCAATAAGAGGTATTGGCAACGCTTATGCTGATGAAATCCTTTATGATGCTTGTATCGCTCCACATTCGGTAGCCAACAAAGTGCCAGCAAATAAATTGTATAGGTCAATGATTGATGTATTGCAGGACGCGATTGATAAAATCAGTAAGGCCAACCCTGACTACATCACTGGTGAGAACCGGGAGTTTATGAAAATTCATTTACCTAAAACAGATCAGACGAGAAATGGAGAGACGATAATTGTCGATAATAAAGGGAGCAGGAAATCGTATTACGTTGCGGGCCAGAAGGAGTACAGGTAATAACAGCTACAGAAGTAAGACAACTTGATGAGTGGTTCAAAAATGGGTGACGTCCAGGTATGCCAGTGTTTTTAAATACCGCAGTATAAGTAACTAATTAGGATCTATTATGGAATTTAGTTTCATGCTGTTAAGCTTTAAATCAGATGCAAAAAAGCCTTTTCATTTTGTACCTTTAGCAAATGAAGCTAAAAATTGAGAATGATATTTAAATTAGTTCACTTCATATTGTCCATCAATTTTGGACAGAAGATCTTCAAGATCGTATGGTTTTGGAACAAATCCGTCAAAGTACTTGAATAATGGATTTCTAAATTCACTTTCATCACTTACAGCAGCAGAAAATAACAAGATTTTAATGTTATCATATTTAAGTTCAAGCTTTATTTCTTCGCAAAGCTTTCTTCCGTTTGCATTTCCTATACTATAATCCATCAGAATTATATCAGGCCCAAATTTGTAAATCAATTGAAACAGCGAATCTACTTCATTCGTTACGACAACTTCATGGCCGCTCATTTCTAATGCCAACGTGGTCGCTTCTGAGATTGCCTCATCATCTTCTACAATTATTATTCTTTTCATAAGTCGATGCAAAGATAAGATTATTTAGCCTATGGGGGGCGTTAAGGTTTACCACCCTAAATCCAATAGGTAATTCTAGTTTTATACTAAGCAAATTCCCACAGGTTGTAATATAAGTAAATAACGAATAAAACTTAGCGAATTACAGAACATATTTTGTCACACTTAAAGAAAGGATCGTAGCACAAAGAAAGCGAGTGCAGCGGGAGTAAATCCGTTTAGGAAAACATTTGAGGCTGTTGTTACTCATGTGGGAAAAAATATTAATGGAGATTCGGGTGAAACCACTATTGCTACAAATCCTGATTTTTAATGAACTGATTCTTTTTTAAAATCGCTCATCAGATGAGCAGGAAATAGTAAAAGCAAAGAAGATTGCAGAAGAAGTGAAAAAATCCTACAATCACAGTCGAGTCTGTCAGACGATAAAGGGTTGATAGCCTTCCAAACTCGCGATTGGAAGTGCTTTAAGATCTTTTGGGGTCACGGTTTGCTTTCAGCCTGCCGATCAATATGTAATCTTGTTTTAAAGGTGTTTTATCATCTCTTATTACTGATTTCTGTCAGTCAAAAATACGCATTGTACATCTGGTAATTCAACTTGTCCAATTTCTAAAATAGCGGTTTTTAGGGAAATAGGTATGAATTTAGATCGTTCAATGGATGTTGTCGCTTCTCATCTCTTTCTTGACTACTTTTTAATGTATTTGGATCTAAACAAATATGGATTTTTTTGTTCATAATGCAGGATAACAATAAGTTGCAGAATTAATTATGAAGAAGCGGATATGTGTGTTGGAGGATAATGAGGGAATAATGGATGTTCTGCATTTTCTTTTTACTGATGAAAATTATGATGTATTTGGTTATAGCTGCGTTGAAGCTATGCTGCCAGAAATGTACAATCTCAATGTTGACATATTTCTTTTGGACATCATGCTGCCTGATGGAAGTGGCTTAACGGTATGTGATTTATTGAAGACGAATAAGTTCACCAGACATTTACCTGTTGTAATGATGAGCGCTGCAAGAAGTTCTGCTGATGTTCAAAGTGCATGTATGGCCGATGATTTTGTAGCAAAACCATTCGATGTAAATGACCTTTTAATTAAAGTAAATGCTCAAATTCTAAGATAAATACGGGTTTTAAAAATAGGGCAGATGATAGGATGAAAAGAACCTTCCCGAATAATAAGAAACTTTGATAAATCAAAATAGATTCAAATAATTATCGTAGCTATGCCGCCCAATTTTGAGTAGCACAATAAATCCTGCGAAGTTTAACCACTGCATTTCTAAGAGAGGTCTTCACGCTGCCTAAAGGAATTTCCAGTTCTTGAGCAACTTCTGTATGGGTGTATCCCTGAAAATAAATCAGGTCAACAATTTTCTTTTGTTTTGGCGACAGAGATGCCACAATTTTTTTCATGCCTATCGTATCGGTATTCATGCTTTGAGTGAAGCAGTTTTCAATTTCATTGCATACACTTTCAAGCTCGTAGGTGTATTTTTGATTTTGCGACGAGCGCTTTCTGATGTGATCAATTGCGCCGTTTCTGGCAATATTCAAAATCCATGTGAAAAGCCTGGATTTATTTGGATCATAACGAGAAATGTTTTGGCTGATCTTCGTAAAACAATCCTGCAAAAGATCTTCTGCAGTTTCCTTCTGTTTAACGATCTGTGTCAGGACCCCCAACAGGTTAGAGGCATACATGTTGTAAAGCTGGTTGAAAGCGGACACCTCACCGAGCTTCAAGCCCGTGATGAGTTCCCGTTCGGCCTTGGATACAGATGGGTTAAGAAAAATAATATTGGGAGCAGGGGACATGAAATGCTAATTTCCCTTTTAACAATATACAACAATATTATGTTTGGAATATTCCTGTGAGCTATGCGCTATCCACAAAACCGCTTCGGGAACCTTTAATACTGATAGTCATATTTTTGTTTTCCAATGACACAATCCATAAATGTGATGCTAAGTTTTGAAATCGTACTGGATTTACATTAATGCTAATATACAGTCTTTGCATATGCTGTTCTAGATGGTAAAATCTGATACATTATCAAGGAGTATCAATTTTGTAAAAATGTTTTTTAACTTAGGATAATGCTAAATTTGATTACACCCTATTTCACAAAGATGGAATAGTTCATTTAAACCAAATATATCTTGATGTCTTCCCTAAATAAAATATTGCTTTCTACAGTTGCTTTAATTCTTTTGACAACACATGTTTTTGCTGTCAAGCCGGCCTATTATTATCAGATTAAGATCTATCATTTTAAAACTGCTGCGCAGGAAAATACAATTGATGCTTATTTAAAATCGGCCTATCTGCCGGCTTTGCACCGCTCAGGCATTAAGGATGTCGGTGTTTTTAAGCCGATCCTTCAGGATACTTCAGACAGGGTTATCTATGTATTTATACCGCTTAAAAAGCTGATTGATTTGGATAAAACCCAAGTTTCGATGAGCAAAGATGGAGCTTATGTTGAAAGTGGAAAACCGTATCTGGAGGCACCATATAACGATGCACCGTATACCCGTATCGAATCTATCTTACTGAAGGCTTTCGCTGCGATGCCGGAATATGCGCTTCCAAAACTTACTACGCCTAAAAATGAACGGGTTTATGAATTAAGAAGTTATGAAGCTTCGACCGAAGATCTTTCTCTTAACAAAATTGGAATGTTTAATGATTATGAAGTCGACATTTTTTCAAAGTTGAATTTTAACGCTGTTTTTTACGGGCAGGTCATTTCAGGAAGTAAAATGCCCAACTTAATGTATTTAACGACATTCAACAATAAGGCGGATCGGGATAGTCACTGGGCGGCTTTTGGTCCTGAATACAAAAAAATTAGTGGTCTGCCACAGTATCAGCATAACGTTTCAAAAAATGTAACCTTGTTCTTGTATCCCGCCGATTATTCTGATATTTAAGTTTTATGATAATGGTTTATCTTTCCTGCAGTAATAAGTTAACCTGCATTTAGTCAGTTTTTTCAAATAGCAAAAAATGCTGTAGGGGTAGAAAAGTGCCATTTTTGACGAGCTTAAAGCCATTAGCCGAGAGTTCTTTTTTGACTTGTGTGACGCTCATTTTGTGTTCAGGTTTGATGGCTACCGCGGGATCTTCCGCTTTATATTCTAGCAATAGTAGCTGGCCATTGGGCTTGAGTGCTTTTTTTAATGCACTCAGGTATGCTGCAGGATATTGCAGTTCATGATAAACATCCACCATGAAGGCCAAATCTATGGAGTTGGCTGGTAAATTTGGTGATTGTTCGTTACCTTTTATCACTGTTACATTGGCATAGCGGTCATCGGATGCCTTTTTTTTGAGAAAGGTGATTGCCTCATCCTGGATTTCTACCGCATATATTTTTCCTTTTGGAATCCGCTGCGCAACCCTAAAAGTGTAAAAGCCGGATCCCGCACCAATGTCTGCTACAATGCTGTTATTTTTCAGCGGCAGGGAAACCACCGCCAAATTGGTGTTTTCTTCTTTTACCCGGCTGTTCCGCTCTAGCCATTCCACTCCCTCAAAGCTCATCACATGGGCAATCTCTCTACCCATATAAACTTTGCCGGTTCCGTTTGCCGAGGGTTTTTTAAAAGTGTATGTAGACTGTTCCTGTGCAACGGTGATCTGAACAGCTGTTAAAAGGTAAATTGAAAAAAGAAGAGATGATAGTTTCATAGTGATAGGCATATTAGGAGCAACAAAAAGCAAGGCATCAAAGTTTAAGAATGTTGCTGATTCAACTCCACAATGATGGAATGGTTTTTAGTAGGCAATCTTATGGCTTATTTGTGGGTGTTGTGGGGTCGGATTTGACTATTATATGTATTTAAAGTGGATACAAGCCAGGTACAGACATTCGTTTGATTTATTGATTATTTAATAAGTTTCAGCAGTTTCAGCTGAAGCATTTAATCATTTTTCATGCTCAGACGGAAAGGAATGCATCCGTTGGAAGGTGGAATAATCCTACTTTCCGACTGATTGATGCAGCGTCAGGCTGGATCATCTTTTGGATTCTCAAATTTGGCTTCCTTTGTGGAGGTATTACTTTTCGTGTCCTTGCCAGCTGCGGCTGGTTTAGCTTTCTGTTGCGCATCTGGTTTTGGACGATCTTCTGATTTCTTGGTTTTTTTTTGAGTAGACATAGGTATGTTTTTTAGTTCGTCTATTTGTCAATTTGCTACTTAAGCTTTTGCAGCATCACTTCCTTTGCTTTGTTTCTGCTTTTCAGCTTCGTCAGATGTGGGATTAAGTGACTGGTCACTGTCTGCATCACTGCCACTGATTTGTTCATCAAGATCACTTATGGTGTCATCCACCTCATTGCTATCGTAGTTTTTTGCAGGATTGTTAGCGACACCTTCATGAAATTCCTTAAGTTCCTGAATTATTTCTTCTTTTGATTTATTATTTTCCATATCAGTTATCTTTTCTGTATTAGTTAGACATAAATGACTCAAAAAGGTTTGTTAAAAACCTAATACTGTTGACATGATCAGTTTGTAGGACAGGACTTTAAAGAAATTTAGATGCGCCTTCATGCAAAGATAGCCATGAGAGTGATTCTGGTTAGGGAGTGATGCTTTCTGATTCAATTGTAGGGTAAGTCCGCTCTGATTCCTATTCGCAAAAAGTTCGGCCACTACGAAGTTTCAACCATTTTTTTTATGTTTGGATTCTGAATGAATACTGACAAACAATTTCCGGATGCGGGGTTTAGCCTTGAGCTGATTATCCAGGCCCTTTCCTATTCTCCCGAAGCTACAGCCATTTACTCCAGTGAAGATATGATCATCCATTTTGCGAATGAAGGCATGCTGGGGGTCTGGGGCAAAACTGCCGCGGTGATAGGCAAACCTTTAATGGAGGCGCTGCCTGAACTTGAGGACCAGCCTTTTTTTGCACTGCTGCAGAAGGTATGGCATTCAGGTGAAACCTATTCAGTAAAGGATGCACCGGTCCGGGTTTTGAAGAATGGCATATCCACATTGGATTTTTACGACTACGAATACAGGGCACTTCGGGATGAGAAGGGCAAAACCTGGTGTATTTTAAATACCGCCCGAAAAGTCACTTCAAGAAGGGAGTATTTGCAGAAAATTCAGCATAAAGAAGAAAATGAGCAGGCGCTGATTGAAGAGATGGCCACTACGATGGAAGAACTTAGTTCGACTAATGAGGATTTGAACAGGTCATTAAAATTGTTAGGGGAGAGCCGCGAGCATGTGAAAACGATTATCGAACAAGCTCCGGTAGGCATCGCCGTACTTGAAGGACCGGAGCATATTATTGAAATCGCTAATCCGGCGATTCTTAAAATTTGGGGGCGTAAACTTTCTGAAGTGAAGGGGCTCCCGCACGCTGTTGCCCGCCCCGAGCTGATTGGACAACCTGTCAACAGATGGCTAACGGAAGTGTTTGAGACAGGCAAAAGACGTAAAAACGATGAATTTCTGGTGAGGTTACTAGATAAGGATGGTTTACGTGAGGCTATTGTCAATTCGATTTACCAACCTGTATTTTCCTCAGATGGAAAAGTTACGGGAGTTTTGGTCATCCTGGATGAGATCACCCAGCAGGTATTGGATCGCCGTGCCAGTGAAAAAGATCAACAGATGCTTACCATGGCTACCGTCGCCGGCGAACTGGCTACATTCTACTATGAACCGGAGACCAACCAATTTTCAGGCAACGATCTTTTAAAATCCTGGTTTGGTCTGTCTGGCGAAAACAATATGGAGTTGGAGACTGCTGTTTCTGCTATTTTCGAGGAAGACAGAGTGCGGGTAGCAGAAGCCATCACACAATCTTTCAATAGCAGTGACGGGCATTATTTTATTGAATACCGTATTTATCATCCGGGTGACCCCAAAGGCAGGCTAGTCCAGGCAATCGGAAAGGTGTTTTATAATCACAATGGAAAAGCCACTTTGAACGGCACTTTGAGGGATATCACTGAGCAGAAAAAGGATGAACAGCGCAAAGATGACTTTATGGGCATGGTTAGCCATGAGCTGAAAACCCCGTTAACCTCCCTGAATGCCTACCTCCAACTGATGCAGCATACCGCAATGCTCACAGGTAATACCACACAGCAAAATATTATTGAAAAGTCGACCAGGCAGGTACGTAATATGACAGCTATGATTAACAGTTTTCTAAATATCTCACGTCTCGATTCGGGAAGAATGCTTGTTAACAAAACGCCTTTTGATCTGGGATTATTAATGAAGGAGCTTGAAGAAGAAACGCTTTCCATCATTCACACTCACCAGATTTTTTTCGAAAAGGTAGAATCCGTAGAGCTAAACGCGGACAGGGAAAAAATCGCACAGGTGCTCCACAATCTGATAGGCAATGCGGTTAAATATTCCCCTATGAATACCGCTATAACCATATCATCCTCCAGCATCATCAATGAAAGGGTGAGCATCACGGTTGAGGATAAGGGAATGGGCATTAGTGAAGCAGACCAGGAGCAGATATTTGAACGGTACTATAGGATCAAAAACCCACAGCTTGGGTCTATCGCTGGCTTTGGCATCGGTCTTTACTTATGCAAAGAGATTGCTGAGCTTCATCAGGGACGAATTATTGTGGAAAGCACGATCAATAAAGGATCTGCATTTACACTGGAACTTCCTTTGTGATCATCTGGCTGATCTTGAACAAAAACAGTTGTGTTTGGATGCTAAAGAAATTGTAGACGCTTAAATCGGTTGTAGTTGTACCAAGATTTGATTTCGTCTGGCTGATCCTAAGTTGGTTAATATACTGAAGTATTTGCTGATAACTACCGTACGAAGTATGCACTGTTTGGTTTAGATAATTCCTAAATGGCGCCTAACACGGCAGAATTGATTGATTCAATAAAAATGTCATTCTCAGGTGACTAGCATGTATGTGCACATCTCCTCAGTTTTTTGCCAACAAATTGTGGATAGAAAATATTGATCACTTTCCGAGGGATTCCTAATTTCGTACACCAAACATGATGATAGCACTCGATTACCACTTCAAGGATATTTATGGAAACTTCCGCCACTTTATACTTTTTCAGAACCCGGGTGATGACCTGTGGTGTGTGCGTGATGAAAATGTATTGCTCGCCCGTTTTTCCAGGCTAAATGGGGTATGGCGGCAATTGTCGGGTGAAGTGTTGCCAAACGGTTTCATCCAGGCAGCAGGTACTTTTATTCAACAATATCATTATGATTCAGTTCCGCTTCGGATCAAGGAACGCTGGCCAGGTATCATCAGTACGGTGGAAAAGAAATCAGATAATGAAATCTCCGTTGTTTGCAAACCTCAGGTGAACCTGAGAACCTTCCAATCTATTTTCTGTAAGCATGTGAAGCTGATTTTCCAACAGGATATTGCTATGAATTTAACGGTGTACAGTTATAATTTCGCGGAAGACTTCACTTATAAGCTTGAAGTGAAAGCAAAGAAGGAACTGCGTTCGGTGTAAAAGTCAGCTGATTTTAAGTTTGCTTTATCCAGACAAATTTTTCGTGTTCGCAAATATGAGTATGCTTTTCTGAGTATGCCAAAGACATATTTTCCTCATATAATAGCGGGTCCATCACATCTTGATCAGTTCAGGAAAGTTGACCAGCAACCATTATCGTTTTGTTGCTAAAATTTTGTATTTAACGTTCACTTCTGACACTACACATAGCTTAGCTGTGTTTAACATTTGGGAGTATCACACAGCCTTCTTCATGATCTCCAACCGCTTCATATTCTCCAGCGACAAAGAAAAGTCCACCAAGTGCAGCACTTATAGCATCAATCTCATCATGGCTGATCCGGGCTTTGGAAAATGCGCCCTTCAGACCCATCTCAGCAAGCCCTGTTACCAATTGCTTAAGATCTTTCTGTTTCCTGGGAAGACCAAGTATGTCCTGAACGCCGCCTGGAAAGCTTTCTATCACTTGATAGCCCAATATCCTGAACTCGCCTGCTAAGTTAATGCCTCTTAAGGTAAGCTTTTGCATACTTTGGATCAATGGCGGATAAGATCTGATTCCTTTTTTTAACATCTCACGTTCACAAGCCCTTGTGATCCCATAAATCTGCCTTCCAGGATCATCATCATAGACTGAAATCCGACCTCTTGGCAGTGAGAGGGGAGAGTCAATCGCAATAATTCCAGGATTCATCTTTACAGTTTCTTCAATCAGCTCATCATTCTTGAAGATTTTTCTCGTACTCACATCTCCATTCTGAATGACTGCCCATCCTGAAGCTTTATTTTCTGATCCTGTTAAATCAATCCCAACAACTGCCGAGTTGTTTAATTTAATGAGTCTTTCCAGAATTGCTTTATTATCTGTAACCAAAGTGCCAATCGAAATTTATAGATTGTTTGTGACGGTAAATATAACATAAAAAAGTCCTCAGATTTCAAAACTACTGATCGATGCTACCCAGCACTCGTATTGTTAACATCAGGCTGAGAATATTGGATTTCCAACAATTCCGCAGATAGCTTTTTCTTTTTTAAAGGTTTAATTAATCATATAATCCTGAATATTAAAATATCCGAGTTCATATTGAGTTCATTTACAGTTCAATATAGCCCAATATAGTTCAAAAATTTTCAATCATTCAATTCGTGAATAGGTTTGTGTCGAGACACTTAGTTAGCTGATTTCGCTGCTAGTTAGATATAGGCCTATCGGAGGTAATAGCACAAGCTGCTTTAACCGTGGTCAATTGGATCTTTGACATTTGGGAATGAAGCATTATTCTGCGAGGAGCGGAAAATCCTGTGAAGTTGAGATGATATCAATATATGAAAGCGCAGGGGCAGGCGACGGCCCGGTCTGTATGGACTGATGTGTGCGGTTAGTTAAGGCGGATAATTAATGAGCGGTCACATTTGTTTGGACTTAGGTCTGGCTGAGTTGAATACAGGCGTGTTGCCGGAATAACGCATATAAAATTTTCAACGAAACGGATAAAAAGGCCGTGAATTTCGGGCGCTCCGCTTGCTGCGTGCGCATAATGATCGAGGCTTCGCCTTGATCACCCTCCGGGACTTATAGCACTTCGCGTGCTTTGCACCCGTTTTTCCGGACTTTCTTTTTTTCCGTTTTTTCTTTTGAAAAGATTTTTTGGGAAAGGGAAAGGAACTAAAAAAATGTAAAACTTAATTTTTTAACGATGGAAATCACAGGAAGATTGACCGCTGATGCAGTGGTTAGAACAGTAAGCGAAGACAGAAAGGTTGTAGGCTTTTCTATTGCAATCAATGACACATTTCGTTCTGGCGGGGAGCAAAAGAAGATCACCACTTTTATTGACTGCTCATATTGGCTGAATACGGGGATTGCGGAGTACCTGAAAAAAGGAGGTTGGGTGCAGCTTTACGGGCGTATCGGTGTGAACGCCTACATGAGTGGGAATAATGAAGCCAAAGCGTCGCTCACGTTTCACACTTCGGAAATTAAGTTATTGGGCGGTACTGCCCGTAGTGGAGAGCTGCCGAACGTGGTGGCGAAGGAAGTGGAAACGATTGCTGCAGCACAAGCTAATTCAACTTTTAAAGGCATTGATGAGGATCTGCCATTTTAACTTTTAACTGATTCTTTAATTTTTAGACGATACGATTATGGCACACAATTTAGCTTATAACCAAAGAACAGACAGACACAGCTTTTTCTCGGTACGGGAAAAAGCATGGCATGGATTGGGAACTATTGTGGAAGACTATCCAACGGCAGCAGAAGCGCTGCAATTTGCGGGGCTTGACTATTCAGTGGAGAAACGCCCCCTGTTTACTGTCGATAGTGCAAACCTGCGCTTGCTTAATGAACCCGATCCCGATGCGATTTTGTTCGGGGCTTCTTCTGACATTCCCGTTTCTAATTACTTTGCCACGGTGCGCACTGATTCCGACACGGTTTTGGGGGTAGTGGGCAAGGATTACGGCGTGGTGCAGAACCGTGATGCTTTCACTTTTTTTGATAGCATTGTTGGCGGTGGCGAGGGCATCCTGTATGAAACAGCAGGTGCTTTGGGCAAAGGCGAACGGATTTTTATCACGGCAAAGCTTCCTTCTTATATCAAAGTGGGAAAGGATGATCTCATTGAACAATATTTATTCCTGACTACTTCACATGATGGATTTGGCAGTATTACCGCTGCTTTTACGCCTGTGAGGATCGTTTGTAACAATACTTTGAACGCTGCATTGCGTTCTTCTACAAGTTCCATACGAATCCGCCATTCTTCGGGCGCAGGCGAAAGATTGAAACAAGCCCATACACTTATGGGTATTTCGGGGAGGATCGGAGATGAAGTGCAGCAGATTTTCAATCATTGGGCAAAGGTGCGCATCAGTGATACTGAAGTGAAAAAATTAGTGCAGTTGGCAATGGCACCAAATAAGGAAGTATTGGATAAGCTGCGCAATGGTACAGTTGATGAAACCTCAAGCGCGTATAAAAATATGGTGGATGATGTGTTTGATTACGCTATGAACGATGCTTCACAATTGCTTGATACCACCAAAGGCACTTTGTTTGGGGCATACAATGCGGTGACGGGTTATTTTCAGAACATGCGCAAGTTTAAAGACAATGAAGCTAAATTCAAATCCATCATTGAAGGGACAGCCAAGCAGAGGGGACAGGTAGCTTTTGATCTTTGTTTAGACCTAGGCACAAACGATAACATTTCTTTTCAGTTCAACTAATTCACAAGGGGCGGTCATGCCGCCCCATAAATAAAACATCATGAGTATATTGGCCGAAACCACCGAAAGAAAAGCTTTACAGGAAATCTCCAGATCACTCCGTTTTTTTTCCAATTTAGACTTCCTTCAAATGTCGGGAGGGGATGCCGTGCGTATCAGACACGCCGAGCATATTATTAAAAGCATTATTGAAAATAACGGATATGAGGTGCGAACTTCTAAGCGAAGGGGAACTTATTTAATCAAACAAAGACGATGAGAACTAATTTTTTTCAAGCATTACAGCGTTTGCATGATGCAGGCGCATGGGTAATCAACGTGAACTTTTCCTCAGGAAATGAACTGATCGTTTCTGTGGTATTGAAATCGCAGGATAGGGATAGTCTTAAAAATAATCAATTACCTCCAATGGTTTTTAAAGGCACAGCGCAGGAGATTGACGAGGGGATTCTCGACGGCTTAATTCAACCTGTTGCGGAAACTAGGTCGCTGTTTGTCAATATTTCCGCCTACAACAAGGGGCTTGAAGAAGCAAAGTCAAAAATAGTCGTTAAACCCAAAGCCGAAAAGCAAACTGTGAATACAGAAAAGCTAAAGCCTGCGGAAATGATTTCTAATAAGCCAAAGTTTGAGGATATTCTGAAAGAAATAAATGTACTCAATGCAGCCTGTAAATATGCAGAAGCTGTAGTTATGATTCCCGCTGTAGAAGATTATCCCGATAAAAAGGCAGAGATTGAAAAACTCAGGATTGACCTGGAGTGGAGATTGAAACAACTAACCTTATTGTAGAAATAACGACATTTATTATGTTAACAGCTAGCGTATTACCAAGAGTATTTAGTTTTAAGGACAGAGATAATGAGGTCAGGCTTTCTGATCCTTCCAACAAAATGACTCCCGAAGAAGTCATGAACTTTTATTCGGGTACATACCCCATCCTGACCACAGCTAAGATTGAAGGCCCGGAGATTAAGGGGGATGAAATAGAATATAGATTTATTACCACTCTTGGAACGAAGGGATAATCATGAAAGGAAAAGCAAAATGTATCAGGATCAAATCTTACAGCAAAGCATGGCGGCTACATCAAATGTTAGGGCAGTTCGCCCAATCCTTAAACAAAAGAGCCGATCTCTCGGAAGTGATAAGCCACGAGCGAAAAAGCGCACCACCGACGCTAGTGGAAATGGTTTTTTAAGCCACTCTTTTGCGCCACTGGTAAATGGTTACTCAAAGGCAATCAATGCAGGTAGTAAAGTAGCGAATAGTATTTTGTGTGCTGCCCGAAACCTCTGTGATCTCTATGGGATAAAACTGTTGGACTATGAACATCTCATATATCCGCAGAATGTGGCAAAGTTGGTTGCGGACCTGCAGCAGCAAATCGGTGAAATTGATCACGATGCCAATGTGCTTGTAATTACACGGGAGTTCAATCTTCCAACCCTTGCTATTACAAAATTTTTTGATACCAAAACAACACTTTACTACCTGCCTATTGAACCGTTGCATTTTTTGCTTCAACAAAGGGACCGAAAGCCAGCGGCACAGCTTTTACTATCAGTACTTTGCTATTTTTATCAGATTGGTGGCATTCCATATTTTGGAGAGAACAGCAGTTATCTCTACGATGTTTATCAAATGATTAATGAATGGTATAGCGATAAAGAAATTTGCGAATATCCTAAAGATTATCAGCATGTAATAGATCATATTCAATTGATAAAAAGGGAATCAAGCAATTTACTTAAATCTTTAAGCGATAAAGATCAGTTGGCTTTATTGGATGATCGGGTAAGCAAATTTTACCCGACAACAAAAACCGAAGATAATCTGAAAGCTATTGCTTACCGTGTATCTACCCTAATTAATATTTACCCAGGCCGCTCCATTTTGGACAGTATTCCGGATGATCTAAACCGTATTGATGGAGAAGGGAGGATTACCGCTGAGCATTACCTTTCGTTTATTTGGAGTGGTGAAGATTGTTTGTATGATCAGTTGATGGAAACAGTCAATTGCGAACTGCAGGAATATAATGAGATCGATGAGCCGATGAGTATACAGCTATTTGATAAACCGCAAAATCAAATCTCGCATAACATGAGTTATGAGCAAGAATTTTTTGATCTGCTCAACGATTTATCCGATAACCTATATGACTTCGCACATGAAAAACATCACTGATTTATTTTCACAAAGCTATATGCCTTTCAAGGCTTTGCCTTTTTATCAAAACGAAAAGGATCACCTTTATGTGGAATCCTATGATATGGATGCATTTGGCAGACCAATTAACGCACACCCTTTGTCGCAAAGGGAAAGTAACGCACTATCCGAATCGATGAAATCAAAGCAGGAAAATGCGGACGGTTTTCTTTGTACAGCGGGACTGATATCCGATCGGGTGTTGTATATTGACAGGAGCGGGGATGGTATTGTCATTTGGTATACCCCGGAGATGAAAAGGCATCTGATCTTTAAAAGCGATTTGGGAATTTCTGATGGAGAAACTCGTGTACCTCCTTTGCTTTGGAAAGCATCAAAAAATGGTTTGTCCCTATGGGCTTTGGCCAATAATGATCGACCCACTTTAGAAACCACACTGTATCAAGCACCGTTTTTTAATATTTACTCAGATGGCAGGATTTGCATGGGAAATGTTGATATTAAATTTTCTTTAAATGTTGACCTTGATTTCTTTATGTTGCATTGGGAGAAGCTTTACTTTGGTTCAGCTTTCAGTCATTTACTGCAAGGCGTTTCTCCTGTAAAAGGTAACATCATTGAGCTTTGGCAACAGCAAATCAATACAGAAAATCCATTTCCCCTAAGGCAGTTAAAAAAGTTTCCAAAATTATTAAAGGATATTATTAGATGAATGCAGCAAAGAAAAGGGTGCATATTGTTTACCCATACTTAATTAGTCCGACCAATCCTGTTTCTGTGAATCTGATCGGGGCAGGAGGAACAGGTAGTCAGATGCTGACTGCCCTCGCCCGAATCAATCAGGCATTGATTGCGCTTGGTCATGCAGGATTACAGGTGAATGTTTTTGATGATGATGTTGTCCAACAGGCTAATCTCGCCAGGCAATTGTTTACCTCTCAAGAGATCGGACTGAACAAAGCCGTGGTGCTGATTAACCGCATTAACAGGTTTTTTGGTACAAATTGGAAAGCAGTTCCCCAAAGGTTTGAGCACACCGACAAGAAACTTTGTGAAAATCGAATGGCGAATATTACGGTTTGCTGTGTGGATACGGTTGAATCCCGAATCAATATTGAGGCATTGCTTTGTGCTGCCGAGCGCAAAAGCGCACAACGGGATAGTAATTTATACCTTCTTGATTTTGGGAATAGCAAAGAAACAGGGCAGGTTCTGCTTTCAACCATAGGTGAGATAGCGCAGCCAGAATCCAAAGAATTTAATACAGTTGGGGTATTGCCCTCATGGCGCAAGGAGTATTCGTCATTATTAGAGGAGTCAGAGGATAACGATCCCACACCGAGTTGCTCTTTAGCGGAGGCCTTAGAAAAACAAGACCTTTTTATTAACTCCGCACTTGTCAACATCGGGGCATCTTTACTATGGAAAATGTTTAAAGAGGGAATGCTTATGAGTAGAGGATTTTTTTTAAATCTTGCGGATTACCGAACCCAACCTATCCCAATCTAATTCATTTAAAATTTGGCCGTCCACTGGACGGCCCGAAGCCTCGTGTTCTGCAAACACTCGGCTGTTCAGATGCAGTATTGAACAGACTCCATAATAAATAAGTTTCATCTATTGTTTAGGTTAGATTACCTTAAATATTGATTATAAATTATTTATGAAAATAATTATCAAATTTGTAAATTTCTTTAATCTTTTAATAATTTTCAATCAATCGGTTCATGTCAGGCTGTCAGTTGTCATTATTCGCCAGGCCATAGTCAGTTCAATTTGGGCTCAATTGAGCCCAATTCGGTCTATAAATTTTGAGGCTGTTTATCATTATTACTTTTATACAGAATTTAAAAGATAGATGATATGGACATTTCACAAATTGTGACCAAAGCTGATATAGAAAAGCTAAAAGAGGAGATCTTTGCAGAGTTAAATAGGATCAGGTTTCACGGCCAAAAACTTTCGGTAAATAAACAGTGGTTGAAAAGTTATGAGGTCTGTCAACTTTTATCAATCTCTAAAGGAACGCTAAGTACATATAGGCAAAACGGAACATTGCGGTATACGAGAATTGGTGGGTTGATGTATTATAAGTATGAGGATATTGCTGTACTGATGGACAATAGATAACATGAGCAATCTATTAATCTGGTTACTTTATGATTGTCCACCAATCTTTTCTCAAATTCTAAATATTGACTATATCAAAATGTATATCGAGAAAATTATCAAGTGTGAGACGAATCATCTGATGAACCTTTTATCGCATTCTTAGCTGACGGTATGTCTAGATATCTTGAAGAAAAGTTAACTAATTCAGAATCAACTAAGATCTCCTTTCCTAAATTCTCTTCATGATAATTGCATCGTTAGGGGTGATTGTGATTTGTTTGTTGAAGAAAATTTTGATATTTTTAACTTACTAAAACAGCATATTTTTCGCTTTTGAAGAGCATAATTTTTATTGAAATTTGGTTTAAAAACAGTAAAAAATAAAAGCAACCAATTAGTAACCAAGAAATTTAAAGGTGTTACAAGTATTTGTAAATGTGTAGGTTATGGAATAATATGTCGTCCTGCCATCCCGACGAATACAGATACAGATTGTATCAAAAACCCTCTAAATGGTGAATTTAGGGGGTTTTGTTTTTTAAGATAGGTCATTATGGGGCAATATATATCAAACATTTTGCAACCAAATCGTAACTAAAACAACGTAGATTTATTTGAAGTTTATACAGAAGAAAGTGGCAAATGAGATGAAATATTTTTTTATGGCCCAGCAGATAGTAGTAGCATAAGAATAAATCTTTATTACCATTAATTGAATTTTACAGAAAGCTGTGATGTTACGCAGCAATCCGTCAAAACTATAGCGTTTTAAAGAAGGCTAGGCAAGTCGATTAATAAACTTTCTTTAGTTAGTCAGGGAAAGTTTTTTTCCTGTTTTCACCGCCTGGTAAATGGCATCGATAATTTTAAGGTCTTTCAAAGCTTCTTCACCGTTCACAGGAACTACCGGCTTTTTATTGGTAAGGATAATGTCAGCCATTTCGTCCATTTGTACCGTTTGGTGAATGGTTACTGGTTGCGTAAGTTCTCCCTGATGTGTCCTTCCTAGTATTGGACCATAACCGGTTGAGGGCTGCATTTCTGCGAATCCTTTGTCACCACTCAGAAAAAATCTATCCAGATGATTGATATTGTAGCTGGATAAACAGGATGCTACAGCACCACTGGCGAAACCGAGTTGAAACTGTATGGTTTCATCAACACCTTCTTTAAATTTTACGGGATCGGTTTTAGTTTCCTGAGCGGTCACCCAAACCGGCTCTTCACCCACCATATACCTCGCTCCATTAAGGGCATAGATTCCAATATCCATCATTGATCCTCCTCCCGCTAGCGCTTTGTTTAAACGCCACTGTTTAGGGTCTCCTGCTTTAAAACCACATTGCCCCTGGAAAAACATCACCTTACCAAATTCTCCTGCGTTTCGCATCCGAATCACTTCCAATGTGCGTGGCTCAAAATGCATCCTGTAGCCAACCAGCAATTTTACATCTGCTTTTTTGCAGGCGTCTATCATTTCTTTTCCCTCTCTTGCATTTAGCGCCATGGGTTTTTCGCATATCGCATGTTTTCCGGCATTGGCTACACGGATTACCTGACTATGATGCAATGCATTTGGTGTAATCACATAAATCGCATCAATATCCGGATTGTTTTTAACCTGATCGAAGTTGTCGTAATTGTAGCAATTTTTTTCAGGGATATTGTATTTCGCTTGCCAGTCCTTAATTTTAGAAGGAGTGCCGCTGATAACACCCACCAGCTTAGCTTTAGTGCAGTCTTTCATCGCTTCAGCGACGCGGGTGCCATATCCGCCCAATCCCATGATAGCAACCCTCAATACTTTTCCTTGGTATGGCTGTTCATGATGATCTGAAGAATCAGCAAATGTTGTTAATGAATTCAATTGCAGCATCAAGGCTGATGCACCTATATTTCGTAAAAAATCTCTTCTGGTATTCATAGTCAGCACTAATTAAGGATGGATCTAATTATATAAAGATATGGTTTGACCTTCGTTCATTATATGAAATTTTAAAAATTCCAATTTCGTTTATTTCAGTAGGCGTATTTATGATTTCACGTTCGATTGTTATTATTTCCAACATAACAGGATCTTGTTCATTTTATTTTATCTGTTGGCAATCTTTTTACGACAAAATTAATTGAAGGCATTGCCTATTTGTCGGGTAATCTAAAGTTGTCTACCATTTTTGAATGAAAAATAAATGCTTCATTATATAGGTATATCTGTCTCATCTTCAGTAAGTTATTTAGATAAGATGAATATAAATTTCTTTCGATGAGCAGAAATGCAACTAGAGCAATCGTTCCAATCGCTATATATATTTACGATGTGCTTTGGGCTGTCTTGGGATTTCGCGGGAAAACTGGAGTCATGGCATACCTCCTGGGAAGAAAGATTTATTAACTGGTGTCATCCGCCACCGGGAAGGAAGGGTATCAATTATCTATCAAAGGTTCATAATAGCCGAAAATATTCTTTTGTAAATAAATAAAGTCGTATGAAGCCCATAAGCATCAAATACTTGACTAGCCTTTTGCTTCAATAGCAATTAAACTCATCAAAAGATATTAAGAAATTTGCTATTTAATAGTCGGATTAATTAATCTTTTATTTGGAAGTCGAAAAAATAGTATTAGTTATAAGCTAAATCGTTAAATCAACTGGTTTGGCTTTGCTGTTTTTGTAGTTTTCTGAATCTTGGAATCATTTAAAAACCATTATTCTGCGCCATGGATAGGTAAATGTTAAGATTTTATAGGCTTAATTTGTATTTTTGCGTAAATGCCCTTTGATAATCTGAACGATAGCGAAGAATTAAGATACCTCGAAGACTTAAAAGTTGGGAAAAGGGATGCTTTTGATTTCATTTATGCTAGATATAGTAAAATGTTGCTTCCAAAGATGCAGCGAATGATTAAATCAAGTGAAATTGCTGATGAATTAATGCAGGATGTTTTTTTAAAAGTCTGGCTAAATAAATCGGAAATCGATCTCGAAAAATCATTCAAAGGCTGGATTTTTACCATCGCTCAGAATACCATCTATGCCTATTATCGCAAATTAGCGCTTGATATCAAAATGCAAAGGCATCTTCTGGAAACTTTTGCGGAATTCTACAATCAAACAGAAGATTATATTTTCAATAAGGAACGTCTTTCCTTGTTGAATGAAGCGATAGAAAAGCTCCCTGCACAACGTAAAGAAATTTTTAAGCTTTGTAGGATAGAAGGAAAGAGCTACCAGGAAGCCGCAGAAATATTGTCTTTAAGTCCATCAACGGTGAGTAATCAACTGGTCAGTGCTACCAAATATATCAAACGATATGTCTTTTTTCACGCTCAGGAATTCATTCTGCTTTGCATTGCGGCTTACCTCAAAAAATAAAAAAAAAACAAAGCATGAATAGTGTGTTTCGCAATCTCGTGCATATTATACTATGACAACGATGGAAGAAAACACTTCAAAACCAGAATTATTCGGAAAATTTCTTGCTGAGAAAAGCAGTGCTGCCCAATTGAATCAACTTTTTGATTACTTCGGCAATGCTGATCAGGAGGAGTTGGAAAGATTGATCCGTGCTGAATTTAAGAAGGACACACAAGATTTAAGCGAAACTGATCAGCCGAGACTTGATTTGATTTATTCAAATCTCACGAAACAGCTATTTGCCAAGCCGGAAAGCAAATTGCTCAAAGTACTTAGGTCTGAAATAGTAAAAATTGCCGCTGCCATTTTAGTGTTTTTTTCAATTGGCCTGATGATCTTTAAGTTTTTGAATCCCACCCATAACGTCGTTCCGGGTGCTGCTATCGCCACCTTAAGTTTTAATGGTGCAAAAGCTAAACTTGGAGCAGTTAAAAAGGGAGTGATTTATGCGCAAGGTGGTATTCAGATTATTAAGAAGGCGGATGGTTCAATCGTTTACATGACCGTAAATGCTGATGCTACAACTGCTTCTAAATTGAATACCCTGGAAACGCCAAATGGTGGTGAGTACAGGATTACACTGGGCGACGGCTCGGTTGTGATGTTGAATGCCGGCTCAAAACTAATCTTCCCGATGGATTTTCGCGGACCGGAAAGGAAGGTTTATGTAGAAGGAGAGGCTTTCTTTAACGTAACAAAAAATCCTGAGAAACCTTTTATTGTGGCCATCGGTGGCAGTGAAATTAAAGTCTTAGGCACACAGTTTAACGTAAGCAGCTATCCTGAAAATGAAGGAACGGAAGCAACTTTATTGGAGGGCAGTATTCAATTCTCCAACACAAGCGGCAAAGTTGTTTTAATACCAAATCAGCAGGTAATTGCAGGTTACAGTACATTAAATGTGCGTAATGTTTCTGCTGAGGATTTTAGCGCATGGACCAAAGGCGAATTTTTGTTTAATGATACGCCATTGGCTGTTGTAATGCAGAAGTTAGCCAGATGGTATGATGTCGAAGTAGATTTGACGGTTTTACCGCAGAAAAATCTCTACATGAAAATATCCCGCAGGGCGGATATTGATGAGGTGCTGGGAAACATTTCAAAAGCTACAGGCCTGGAATTTAATTTGAAAGCGAATAAAATTGTATTAGAAGAGTAAGATTCCCCGTCGTCGTCAACTAACAACCAACCAAACTAATTTTTATGACAAACCACTACTTTCGCTTCGTCCGATCGGGATGCGGCTATTTATTAAACTGGTCTGCATTTTTATTAATAACGATGTTAATTTCGTTTGATGTAAATGCGCAAAATACCCAGTACAACTTTAACAAAGCGCCACTTAACAGTGTTATTTCAGAGATATCAACAAAAACATCCTACGAATTTGTTTATGATGCTGAATTGGTAAAAAAAGCTAAGCCGATTGATCTGAGCCTAAGCACATCAAATATTAAAACATTGATGGATGCGGTAGTTAAAGGGCAGGCTTTTAGTTATGAAATTCGTAACAACAGAACGATTGTATTAAAAGCTGTTCTTGAAAATCTGGAGGACTACATGCTTCATGGTATGGTCACCGATAGTCTGGGCGGGCCATTACCGGGGGCATCTGTAAAAATCAAAGGTACAAATAGATATACAACCACAGATGGAAACGGTCACTTTAACGTGAACCTAAACAGCCAGTTTAATACTTTGGATATTAATTATATCGGATACCTTTCCGCTACACAAAAATTTGATAAAGATGCTGCTTTGAAAGTTGTCACTGTTAAACTGATGGCAAACTCATCATTACTGGCTGATGTGGTAGTAAATGGATTTCAAACGATAAGTAAAGAACGTTCAACTGGCGCCGCGACCATACTAGATGAAAAAAAACTTAACGAAAACATCAACATCGACATTTTAAGCGCTTTAGAGGGCCGTGTGGCGGGATTAGTTTATAACAAAAATCCATTTGGCCTAGGAGCAGATCAACCTGTATTGAGAGGTCAGGCCACATTTTCATTGGTGGGTGGAAATGCTCCGCTAGTTGTGCTTGATGGTTTGCCAACTGAAACACCACTAAATGAAATTAACCCTTACGATATTGAAACAATAACTGTATTAAAGGATGGGGCTGCGGCTTCTATTTATGGCTCACGATCAGCAAATGGTGTGATCGTTTTAACCACTAAAAAAGGGAATTCACCTTTAAAAATTTCTTTAAATACCGATTTCTTTATCGATACTAAGCCGACTTTCGAAAGCATGCATTATGCTTCACCTGCTGATATTGTTGATTTTGAAACGGATGTTTATGGCAGAGAAAGAGCAAGGTATGCCAATACCGAAACGATGTTTGCGGCTTACGGCACTGTGGCAAATGGAAATATCAAATATTACAGTCCGCTTTATCAATTATTTCGCGATAGAGATGCAGGAAAGATTACAACTAATCAGTTTAACCAACAAATTGGAAATTTCAAAAATACTGATTACTACGAGCAATATCGTGACAATGTATGGCAGAACGCTTTTCGTCAGCGCTATAATTTATCACTTAGTTCGGCGAATTCAAAATCAAATACTTTTGCATCCATTAATTATGATCGTTCTGCAGAAAGGGTAATAGGAAACATTAGTCAAAAGGTAACTTTATATTTTAAAAATACCTACAACATTAAAAAATGGTTGTCTACAAATTTAGGCTTCAATGGTGCATATTCTGCATCTACATCAACTGATGCTGATTACGATTCTTATACAGCTATATCGCCTCGTTATACTTCTATAGTAAATCCTGATGGAAGTTTGGTTTATGCTAATTATGTGAATTTACCAGATGGTATAGCTGGGTCGCCTATTAATGGTGCAGTAGCAGGTTCATTGGTTAATACACCACAGTATAAATCATACCGTTTTAACATTTTGGAATCATTAAATGAAGGTTTAATTGAGTCTAACACCGTTTCCTTAAGGGCTTTTGCTAACATTCAAGCTAAAATCATTGATGGTCTGAATTTCTCAAGTCAGATTCAATATGAGATGGGAACGAAAAAGGCTGAGCAGATTTACGATGTAAATTCTTACAAAATGAGAGCTGCTTACAATGCCTTGGTAGGTTTTACGCCAGCTACAAATGTTTATACTTACGGATTACCTACGGGCGGCAGGATAAGCCAGAATATGCAACAAAACAATGCTTATACCTTTAGAAATCAATTGAGTTTTGATAAATCTTTTAACGATGGTAAACATTCAATAGCCGCTATTGCAGGTACAGAAATGCGTCAAACTTTTTCGCCTATCGGAATGATGGATATTAGATACGGCTATGATCCGGTAACATTAACCTCAACCATAATTAACAATCAAACAGTTAGTCAAACAGGTTTGCCAAGTTATATTTTTGGCGCCAATAAAACCCTTGGTATTGCAGGTCGATCGTTTCAGGAAACAAAACATAGAAATCTTTCTTATTTTTCAAATGCCAGTTATACCTATTTAAGCAGATATAACGTAACAGGGAGTTTCAGGATTGATCAAGCGGATTTTTTTGGTGCTGATCCGGAATTTAAAAACAGGCCATTATGGTCCGTTGGTTTAGGTTGGAATGCTAGTAATGAGAAGTTTTTTGAATCTCTTGGATGGATTAATTTAATTAAACTAAGAGCAACATACGGAGTTAATGGGAACCAGAACACTGAAACTACAAAATTCTTAACGGCTAGAAGAGTGAACGATAACTTATTCACTTCCCTACAATATCTAAATATTACTGGGCTACCAAACCCTAAATTGCGTTGGGAAAAAACAGAAACCTACAATATAGGTTTAGATCTGGCTTTCTTGGGTAATCGACTACGCGGAACTATAGATTTTTATGATAGAAAAAGTACTGATTTATTGGTAACTACCGATTTAGATCCAACTGTTGGAACAGCATCATTAGTGATTAATAATGGTATCTTAAGAAACAAAGGGATTGAGTTTACAGTAAATGGCGACTGGCTTAAATCAGGCGATCTGATGCTGAGTTCTACATTCGTTCTGGGTTTTAACAGAAGCAAAATTGGTAAAGTGAACAGAGGGCTCTCCACAGCTAACAATTATGTTTCTTCACCATCTACATATTATACTGAAGGAACCAATTACAATACTTTATATGCTTACCGTTACGGCGGAATGACGAATGGTTATCCTTACTTTTTAGATGAGAATGGTAGAGCAACGCTTGAGTTTGATGGAAATGGAAACCCGGTTGTATCAAGTAGTCGTGATATTAACAACTATGCAGCCCTAGTAAGCATGGGCACTTTAATACCAACTTATAATGGTTCATTCTCGCAACGTGTTTCTTATAAAAACTTCGAATTGAGTGCTTTGTTAGTTTTCTCTGGTGGTAATGTAATGCGGAAAGATGTTACGTCTCTTGGCAGTAATGATATTTCTGATTTAGATATCACTCAACGTTATAAAAACGGAATTACGCCAGAATTACCAAGACTTCTTGTTGATTATTCAGAAGCAATGATTCCGAGAGCTTTATCTATTTCAACCATGTGGCAGAAAGCTGATGTGAATGTAGTGAAGGCTGATTATGTTAAACTTAGAAGTATTTCTCTAGGCTATAATTTGCCAAAATCTTTTATAAAAAAATTCAATATTCCTTCTGCAAAATTTACGGCACAAGTAAATAATTTATGGTATGCAAGTGCTGCTGGCGACGATATTGATCCAGAATCTTATTCGCTTAATTCGGGTACCAGAACGCTGCAAAATCCTAAATCATTTGTATTGGGCATTAACTTAACTTTTTAGCATCATGAAAAAAAATATAGCAATCGTCGCATCATTTTTAATCGCTATTGCGGTTTCTGGATGTAAAAAATATACAGATCTTACACCACGTGGAGTGCAAGTTGTAGAAACGGCTCAAGATTATTATGAATTGGTTTCTTTCCCAAATAGGGCTTACCTAATTAGCAATTTCCAATACTTGGTTGATGATATGTGGTTGAAGGAGTCAAATTTTATCGGACTAACACCGAATATTAACACGGTACATTTCACGTTCAACGAAAATTTAGATCGAGTATCGATGGTTAATTCATCAAACTTTTACGATCGTGCTTATCTTTATATCAACCGATGGAACACCATCATTTCATCAGTTGATGCGAGCAAGGGAGATGATAATGTAAAAGCCTTGGCTAAGGCAGAGGCTAAAGCATTCAGGGCTTTTGATCATTTTTTATTGGTTAACGTTTATGCAAAAGCTTATAATCCGGCAACTGCAGCAACAGATGGTGGTATTTGCATCATGGATAAATACGATCTCGAAGCACAACCCACAAAATCTACAGTTGCACAGGTTTATGATTTTATCCAGAAAGATATCGATGAAGCCATCCCTTTTCTTCAGGCACAACCATCGGATCCATATCATCCATCACTCGCGTTTGCCTGGGCATTGAAAGCGAAAATTCATTTGTTTAAAAGAGAAATTTCGCAAGCAAAAGAAGCTTGCGAAAAATCGCTTTCTTATAATAATCAAATTTTTGATTTGGTAAAATACACCACAACGCAAGGCGGACCATCTGTTACACCAATCATTGCACCTAACAATCCTGAGGTTTTAAGTTATCAATATATCCAAGGCTATAACGAAACCAACTTTGGTTATACATGGTTAATTAGTCCAGAATTGCGGAATTTATTTGGAACTAATGATGCCCGTTTTAACATGTTTTTCAATACCACAAGCGCAAGCTTTTTGGATATTGGTTCTGGCGCTGCATATTACAGTATCGCTTATACACGTTTTTTCTATCCAACAGTGGGTTTAAAAACTACCGAAGTTTATTTAATGCAGGCTGAATGTTTGGCTCGTCAAAATGATTTAGCCGGTGCAATGGCAATTGTAAATAAGTTTCGTGAGAAGCGAATTCTTTCAGGAACAATTGCACTACCTGTTCCGGCTACCAGAAAAGAAACAATGGAAATTATCATTAATGAACGTAGAAAAGAAATGGTATTGGGTTTCAATAGGTTCTTTGACTTAAAACGATTAAATACAGAATCGGAATATGCAAAAACGGTGGTTCGTAAGTATCCGATTGTGAATAAAACCGTTCCTCAAGAAACTTATACGCTATTGCCTACATCACGGTTATATGTGATTCCATTTCCGCTTAGCATATTGAAAAAGAATCCTAATCTAACATTAAATACCAACGAAACCCTTCCGTTTTAAGATGAATTTTAAACAAATTTTATTTCCGATTTCATTTGCGCTCTCGCTAACAGCATTTGGTCAGAAACCGGTTACAAAACCTGACAGTTCTGCGAAAAAAGCACCTGTAGAATATGCCAAGGTAATTCCGGCAACGGCAATTGGACAAGATGGGCTTTTTAATGTTCGGCAGGTAGATCAGAAATGGTATTTCGAGGTGCCTGATACTTTGTTAGGCCGTTACTTACTTGCCGTTACCCGCTACATTACCACACCTCAGGGCTTTGGCAGTTTCGGTGGGGAGAAAGTGAATGAACAGACGCTTTACTTTCAAAAAGGAAACAATAATAACCTCTTTTTAAAAGGAGTTGTTTACCGCCAGGAAACTAAAAATACGGATGGACCAATTTATCAGGCGGTGATGCAATCGCAGGAAAGTCCTATTGTGGCAAGTTTTGATATCAAAGCAAAAAATCCAGTAACTGGAAATTATGTAATCGATGTGACTGATTTTTTCAAAAAAGATATCCCGGTGGTTTCTATTCCTGCGGATGAGAAGTCATCCAAAAAGTTAAACAGTTTAGCTGATGACCGTTCTTTCATTGAGCGTATTGCCTGTTATCCTCTAAACACTGAAATCAAAACCACAAAAACCTATGCTAGCGCTGGACTTGGTATTCCAGCAGGTGCGTTAACTGGAGCGGTAACCTTACGGTTAAACACATCTTTTATTTTATTGCCAAAGGCGCCCATGAGAAAGCGTTTATCTGATGAACGTGTGGGCTATTTTAATAACAAGTACATTCTTTTTGATGAAGATTATCAACGTACGCAAACAAAATATATTGTACAGCGCTACCGTTTGGAACCGAAAAAAGAAGATTTGGCAAAATACAACAGGGGAGTTTTAGTAGAGCCAAAAAAGCAAATTATTTATTATATCGATCCGGCAACACCAAAAAAATGGCGCCCTTATTTAATTCAAGGAATAAATGACTGGCAAAAAGCTTTCGAGCAGGCTGGTTTTAAAAATGCAATCATCGGAAAGGAGTGGCCAGCTAATGATACCACAATGAGTTTGGAGGATGCCCGTTTTTCTGTAATCAGGTATTATGCTTCTGAGACACCAAATGCTTACGGACCAAGAATCAGTGATCCACGCAGTGGGGAAATTATGGAAAGCCATGTAGGGTGGTATCACAATGTGATGAAACTGGTGCACAACTGGTATATGATTCAGGCAGGGCCAATAGATAAACGGGCGCAGAAAATGCAGTTTGACGATGAACTGATGGGGCAGTTGATTCGCTTTGTTTCTTCACATGAACTCGGACATACCCTCGGTTTAAGGCACAATATGGGGGCGAGCAGCCAGACACCTGTTGAGAAATTACGCGACAAAGCCTGGGTGGAGAAAAACGGCCATACCGTTTCTATTATGGATTATGCCAGATTTAATTATGTGGCGCAGCCTGAAGATAATATTTCGCCTAAAGGAATTTATGCCAGAATAGGGGCTTACGACAAATGGGCAATTAACTGGGGTTACCGCTATTTTGATAAAGTAGAAGATGAGTACGAAGAAGAAAAACTATTGGCGAAGATTACAACAGATACATTGACTAAAAATCCAAGATTATGGTTTGGTGGGGAAGGAAAAGATGAAGATCCGAGAAGTCAATCTGAAGATTTGGGAGATGATGCAATTGCTGCAAGTGAATATGGAATCAAAAACCTGAAAAGGGTAGTGGCTAATTTGAATCAGTGGACTTATGAGCCTGGCGACCAGTACAATAATCTGGAAGAATTGCATAAGGACGTGGTGAAGCAATATAGCCGTTATTTGTATCATGTAATGAAAAATATCGGCAGTCGCTATGTAACCAAAAGAAGTGTGGATGAGAAAGGAGTGGTTTATGGGGAGGTTCCGAAAGCGAAAGTTAAAAGCGTAGTGGGATACGTGGGACGGCAGGTTTTTGAAGCACCCCTGTGGATGTATCCTGCAGAAATTTCAAAATTTATTGATCTGAAACCCATGGAGCAAATTTCTGATCAGCAATCGCAGATGTTAAACATGTTTTTGAGCGCTGGCATGCTGTATAACTTGAGCCAGAAAGCGTTAAATTCTACCGATCCGTACCCAGTTAGCGAGTTCTTAAATGATTTATTGCCAACAGTTTGGAAAAAAAACTCGCCTGACATTCAGCAAAATACTTATCTAAGGAGTTTACAACGATCTTACATAGAAAAATTAGGTATGTTGATCAATCCAAAAGATGTTGCTGACGGAAAGATGATGAGTAATGCCCAGCGTAGTGATGTCAGGTTGGAAGCCATTGCTCATATCAAAGCCATTAGAAAAAAGGTAGAAGAGCTCACCTCACTAACTTCAGGAATCGATCAGCTACATCTTCAAGATATAACTATAGATATAGATAAAATTTTAAAGAAAACAAGCTTAAACCCTTAAAAATGAAGAATTACATTATCGCTGCAATAATTTTAATAATTGCAGTTAACCTCAATACAAGTGCTCAGGTTAAAACATCTGCGCAAGAAGTAGCCACACCAGAACTGGCTCAACAACGAGAAGAGCTGAAGAAAAGAGTGGTTGCTCATTATTTAGCCATGAAAAACAGCCTGGTTGTTTCCGATTTAAAAAAAACAGCTACGGCTGCATCAGAATTTTCTACCGCTTTTGGGAAATTTAAATTTAAAAAATTGACGTTGGAAGAAATGAATACAGCTACCACTGCCCGTAAAGATATCAAAGCATTAGCTGACAGTATTGTGGTTTCATCATCAATAAATGAACAGCGGAAGTTATTTGAAAAGTTATCCATTCAATTTTGGTCAATCGTAGAGAAGGTAAAACCTGAAAATATGATGCTTTACCAGCAAAAATGTCCGATGATGGGTACTACATGGGTTAGTGATGATAAGAAGATTGAAAACCCGTATTATCCAAAGAATATGCTTACCTGCGGTGAAGTGATCGCAGAAAAATAAGAACTTAATTATAGTTAATGATTGATAGCTGCAGGATAACGGATGTTTCTTGCAGCTTATTTTATGCTTGATTCTTAACCAAGTTTTATATAGTGAGTCGGTTGAATAATATGACATGCACTTGAACTGAATAAATGTTTAAGCAATCATTTTTTCTAGCCGAAGGTTATATAGATATGTTAACGAATAGTATAAATAACAAGCAAATTATTGGAGAAGTTTGTGTTTAAAGAGGCTAAATGGATATTGCAAAAATACCGCAGCTTTTTTTGCGGTATGAAAGACTCAAAGTTCTGGTTTGAGCTGTTCTATCTAGCAAATTCTAGCTTAAAAAGTTAAAGGCGATGAAAAGATGTAGCGATTGGTTATTTCTCGTATTGATAATGCTAGATTTGAATGGTATTCCAAATAAAAAAACACTTTCGTACCTGCAGATTACTTGAAGCAAATATGGACAGCAGCATCTACTATAAACAAGTTAAACCTGATGAATCACTTTCAGACTTTGTGGAGAGTTTTTGGGTGCTGCGCAATGAATCGGAGCAAGATAAGAAAACGGTCGGATTACCTGACGGACGAATAGATTTATTTTTTATCCAGTCAGACAACCAACCGTTTAGGATTGTACTTCTTGGTTTGGGTACACAATACCATGATGAAGGAATTATCCCTGCGAAAAGTTCAAGATTTGCAGTAAGTTTCAAGCTGCTTGCCGTGGAATATGTCTTCCATGAAAGCATTTCAGATATTGTTGATAAGGGAAAAACATTATCTCATGATTTTTGGGAAATTAATCTTCAAGATCTCAATGATTTTGAAAGCTTTTGCGAAAGGTTATCACAAATAATAAGCTCTCGTATTCCAAAGGAAATTGATCTTCGCAAAAAGAAATTATTTGATCTTATCTATCATACACATGGTTCTGTTACCGTAAAGGAGCTTTCTGAAAAAGTTGGATGGAGCAGCCGGCAAATGAACCGGTATTTTAATCAGCGATTCGGCATTTCATTGAAGTTATTTTGCAATTTACTTCGCTTCCGAGCCTCGCTGGAACATATTGCACAGGGAAAACTTTTCCCGGAGCTGAATTTTACAGATCAAAACCATTTTATCAAAGAAATAAAAAAGTTTTCCGGGGTAGTTCCTAAAGAACTTTTTAAAAATAAAAACGACCGATTTATACTATTATCTTCTTTCAGGACGGCATAATTTAGCATCGTTCAAAACGATGAAAAATATGCAAATCAAAGATAAAAAAATAGCAGTGATTGGCGGCGGTCCGGGCGGCCTGACTTTAGCCAGGCTGTTACAGCTGAAAGGAACAGATGTGCAGGTGTACGAAAGAGATATTGATAAAGATGCACGTGTGCAGGGCGCACCACTCGACATGCATGAAGCATCCGGGATGGCAGCTTTGATTAAAGCTGATCTTTTAGCCGAGTTTAAAAATAACTTCATGCCGGGTGCAGATAAAACGTTGATCTTAAACGAACAGGCGGAAATTCACTTCAGTGATCATGAAAAAAATCTCAAAGAAGATTTTGGTAACGAAAACTTTCGTCCTGAGATTGATCGCGGTGTGTTAAGAAAGATATTGTTAGCGTCTTTAGCGCCAGATACTGTTGTCTGGGACAGTCATTTTATCTCTATGGAACGGCATAATCAAGGGTGGATGCTATTTTTTAAAAACGGCCTGTCGGTTTATGCAGATCTCGTCATTGGTTCGGACGGTGCAAATTCTAAAATCCGACCTTATCTTACTGAAATAAAGCCTTTCTATTCTGGCATCACGATGTTGGAAGGTAATGTTTATGATGCTAAGAAAGCGGTGCCGCAGATGTATTCACTGATTAACGGCGGAAAAATCATGGCTTTCGGAAACGGAAAAAATATTCTCATGGGACAGAAAGGAGGAGGTGATCTTGGATTCTATCTGAGTTTTAAAGCTAATGAAAATTGGTCAAAAGAAATCGATGTCGACTTCTCAGATCGCACGGCGGTGCTGGAGTGGTTTAAAAGAGAATATCCCAACTGGAGTAGTGTCTGGTATGAAATATTTGAGAAAGCAGCTACGCCATTTATTCCCCGTCCGATTTATTGTGCACCATTAGATCAAAACTGGAAAACGCTTTCCAACCTGACCCTGATCGGTGATGCTGCTCACGTGATGCCACCTTTTGCAGGGGAGGGTGCAAATATGGCGATGCTTGATGCGCTTGAACTAAGTGAATGTCTGACTTCTGCTGACTATGGCTCTCTTCAGGAAGCTATTCTAGCTTACGAAATAAAAATGTGGGAAAGGGCAGCAAATGCAGCGAAAAAATCGCTTGAAAATGGTGAGAACATGCATGCTGGAAATGCATTAAAAAACAATGCTGGCTTTTTTTAATCATCATTAAGATGTTGTGCATTTTTGATACGAGCACGCCATCGAAATGATCGTAGCCTGCTCGTATCTTGTGGTGCCACAATCAAATGTGGTGGTTTGTTCACGAAAGTTGATTTTATTGCTATCCAAGCAACTTTTCAGGCGTGATCGGCAGGCTTCTGATTCTTTTTCCTGTGGCATTAAAAACTGCATTGGCCACCGCTGCAGCAACCCCAACGATACCGACTTCCCCGATGCCCTTTACGCCCATTTTGTTTGGGATGACATCTTTTTCATTAATAAAAATTGCCTCCATTTCCCCAATGTCCAGGTTAGCCGGTACGTGATAATCTGCAAAAGATCTGGTAGCGAAATTTCCGTATCTGGGATCAATCACCGACTCTTCACTTAAAGCCATCCCAATCCCCCATATATTTCCGCCGATGATCTGCGAACGGGCAGTTTTTGGATTCAAAATCTTTCCGGCACCGGTGACTGCCAGAAAACGGGTAACTTTGATCATTCCGGTTATGCTATTAATCCTAACTTCTGCGAAATTTGCATTGAAGCTGTGTGAGGAATATTTTTCTGCTTCTTCAGGTGCTTTGGAATCAGAGCGGGTTTGAAAAGCAGTGATATTTTCAGAGATCATCAGCTCGGATGCGCTGGGGCGGACAAAAAATTGTTTTCCGGATTTGGCCAGCAGTTCGTCTGTGATTTTAGTGCAGGCATCGTTCACTGCATTGGCAAAGCTCGAAGCGCCAACGGAGCCTACAGAGCCCGCCGCTGGTGGCAGATTAGAATCTCCAAGCCTAACGGTAATCCGGTCAACACTTAAGCCTAAACCGTCGGCTGCGGTCTGAGCAAGAATCGTATTGGTTCCTGTACCCAAATCAGATGCCGCAATCTCGACTATGGCAAATACTTTTGAATTGCGCATGCTAAGTTTGATGATTGCCGAGCTGTCGCGTTGCCTCGCCGGATAGGTGCCACAAGCTACGCCGTACCCAATAAGATCGTCACCAATTTTGTTTGTTCCGGGCTGGGGTTTTCTTTTATCCCAGCCAAAAGCTTTGGCTCCTTCCTGCAAACATTTTATAGTTGTTCTCGATGACCAGGGTTTCCCGTTTGAGGGATCTTTCGCTGGCTCATTTTTGATCCGGAGTTCAATGGGATCCATTTTTAATTTGTGGGCGAGCTCATCCATGGCGGACTCTAAAGCAAAGCTGCCTGTAGATTTTCCTGGCCCCCTCGTATAGGTGGGTAAAATCAAATTCATGGGTACAACCCGGTAGCTGATCAGGCTATTGGGAACCTCATACATAATTTTAGAACAGTCGCCACAGGGCTCTATGTATTCACTGTCCACAGCAGTATGTGAAATGGTTTCGTGCGAAAGGGTGGTAAGCTTTCCATCCTTTGTTGCCCCCAGACTAATCTGCTGGGTATTCCTTTGTCTCATGCCCACTGAATTAAACATTTGCTGGCGGGTGAGGGCGAGCTTAACCGGGCGGCCGGTCATTTTAGCTGCAACTGCGGTGAGCACCAGATTGGCCCATTGTCCTCCTTTTGATCCGAATCCGCCTCCAATGAATGGAGAAATGATTCTCACCTGTTCGGGCTTTAAATTCAGTGTCGCTGCAGCAGCTCCCTGTGCCCCGTTGATAATTTGCGATCCGTTGTATAACGTCAGTTTTTCGCCTTCCCATACCGCTAAAGTGGAGTGCGGCTCTAAAGGGTGATGATGTTCTATCGGGGTTTCATATTTTTCTTCAACTCTGATCTCAGCGCTGGCCAGGGCTGATTTCCCTGCACCACGAACCTGGTCTGCGAGTTCTTTTCCTTTTGGAAGCTCAGGGGTTTTGGAAAGTTTTTCAAAATCAATTTTTTCATCTTTATGGTTATAGCTGACTTTGATCAGGTGTGCGGCTGCGGTGGCCTGTTCAAAGCTTTCCGCCACTACGATGCCGATGTGCTGTCCGTGAAAAGTAATTTCAGGCCCCTGCAAGAGTGCGCCGCCACGTAAACCACCTTTTATGTTTAGCTTAGGGGCATTCTGATGGGTAATCACTTTCAATACGCCTGGAGCTTTCTCGGCCTCAGCTGTCAAAATTTCTTTTATCTCTCCGGCTGCGATGGTGCTTTTAAATAAAACTGCATAAGCCAGATTGACGGCTGGGTAGTCGGTTGCGTAACTCGCCTTTCCGGTGATTTTAAGTATTCCGTCAATCCGGTCGATGCCCTTTCCAACTGATTTTTTATTTTCTTCCATAACGATTTCTTTGTTAACCTTTGAGTGCAACTTCCATTGCGCTAACCAGTGTGTTTTTGGACATGTCTATTTTGAACTGATTGTGTGAAAGGGCTTTTGCTGCGGCCATTTCCATTTCTGCAGCTTTGATGAAATTCGCTTTTGTTGCACTTTTACCCTTCAAAAATGCTTCAGCGTTTAGCGCCCTCCAGGGTTTGTGTGCAACACCACCCATTGCTATTTTAGCCGATTGAATGGTGTTTTTATCCAGTTGCAAACCTACGGCAACAGATACCAGCGCAAACGCATAGGAATTTCTGTCCCTGACCTTAACATAAGCCCAATTTTTGCCGAAACTGTTTTTTGCAAGTTCAATTGAAGTGATGAGCTCTCCTGAAGACAGGCTATTATCTTTCTCAGGGTGTGACCCGGGCAAAAGGTGAAAGTCCCTCATTTCAATCACCCGCTGTGATCCATTACCGCTCACTTTTATTCGGGCATCCAGCGCACTGAGTGCGATCGCCATATCGGAGGGGTAAACGGCCACGCACTGATCTGACCAGCCAAATATGGCGTGCATCCTGTTAAAGCCTTCCATCGCAGCGCAGCCGCTACCTGGCTTACGCTTATTACAGGGCATTGAAATATCATAGAAATAGCTGCAACGAGTACGTTGCAACAGGTTTCCTCCATTTGTAGCCATATTTCTGATCTGGGCAGAAGCTCCGGCGAGAATGGCCTTGCTTAGCAGTGGGAAATGTTTCCGGACCAGAATATGGTTGGCCGTTAGGGTATTGCTCGCCAGGGCGCCAAGAGAAATACCGTTATCGGTTTCCTTAATCTCCTTTAGGCCTATTCTGCCCAGGTCAATCACTTCATCTGGTAGAGCAACATGCTCTTTCATCAGGTCCATCAAATTGGTTCCTCCGGCAAGGAAGGCAGCCTGGTTATTTTGGTGATGTGCCGCAATGGCGGCATTTGTATCTTTTGCTGAAATAAACTTAAAAGGATTCATATGGAATGGGTTTTAGCCTGCGAAAAGCCAGTTTTGCGTAATGTTTTTGCCGGATTGAGCTTCCTTAATCGCAGCAACAATGTTAGGGTAGGCGCCGCAACGGCAAATATTTCCTGACATGCGTTCTGCGATTTCTTCATTTGAAAGCATTACTGGTGTTGCATCACCACTGATCTCTTTTGTCAAATAACTCAGGTTACCTTCTTTGGCTTCTTTCATCAGCGCCACAGCAGAGCAGATCTGACCTGGAGTACAAAACCCGCATTGGAATCCGTCATGTTTTAAAAAAGCTGCCTGCATGGGATTCAGCACATTATCTTTTGCCAGCCCCTCAATGGTAATCACTGATTTTCCTTCACAGGTCGCTGCCAGGGTCAGACAGGAGAGTACCCGCTGCCCATCGACTATCACTGTGCAGGCGCCGCATTGCCCATGATCACAACCTTTTTTGGAACCCGTGAGCCCGATTCGTTCGCGAAGAGTATCTAGCAGGGTCATTCTGGAATCAATAAGCACTTTTTTTACTCCCGAATTCACTTTAAAGTTGATGGTAATACCGTTTTCGACCGCCGCTGGAATAAGATCGGCAATGGCTTCATCTTCAATGCTTCGGGCAAAGAGCTGCTCTGCGCCAATGGCGTGGCTGGCTAAAAGACCGGCTGTAGCCAGACCCATCAGCTTGATAAAATGTCTCCTGTTGAATCCGGATTGAATAACTTCTTCTAATTCTTCGGGCATGAGATCGCCGAAGAGTTTTTTTTCTTCAGGGGTAAGCTGTGTTTTGTTATGTTTCATGTTGCTGTTTTGAGGTGGAAACAGTTAGTATCCTGCTGACTGGCAGCTGGATGCTATTTTTTAAACACAGGGCAGGGGTTATGGTTTTATAATCACCTAAAAATTGTTCGAATTGCAAATGATCATCTGCCCGATGCATCTTTTGGAATGGTTTTCAGTAAAGCCCCGAGATAATAAAATAATTTTGAAATCCCGGAAATCATGTGCAATTATCAACCGATTAAATGATAGGTTCTATCTCCACAACCATTAGGTGAGGAATACTTACTTTTTTATCACCATCCGGAAATGCACCAATAATAGATATTGATGCTAAGCACATAAGCCGTTTTTGATACAATCGATAATTCTAGCGTAAATCAAGGTGTGTATTTTATTCTCTCCAGTCATTGAATATTCCTCACCCTTCCTGATTACATAACCTTTAAAAGCATTGTTAACCCATATTCTAAAAAGGTTTTTATCGCCTTTAACGGGTTCGATGGTAATCAAGTCTGGACCAATTTTGATTTCTTTCTTTTCTGTTGCTGCTTTAATATTCATAAAGCAAATATTGCTAATAATTTTAGTAATCGAAAGAAAAGTTTTGCCCATAAAAAAGCCCCACATTAGCAGGGCATTCAATATTTTAAATCTAATTTGTCAAGCGCTCTGCCATCTAACTGCAGAGCGCTTTATCAATCTATCGCCCCGGAAAGATTAAGTAATCAAAACTAATCGTTGCGGCCTGGATGCTATATAGCCCTTTTGTGTCATATAAAAAGTTTAATAAATTGAATGTAAGGCTTTATCATTCAACAAACGCAAGTCTGTGTATCGCTCTTGCAATTAAAGTCACCATATCTCAGCCAGGCATAAATTAATAAATGGTATTATTTTTAACTTCAACTATTTGCAGGATTACATCCAGAATCGTAAGTCAACGATTTGTTGACCTAAGGGAATAGATAATGGTTTTAATATATCTTACCACCTGCGGGAATATTAACTAAATTACTATCTTTTAGTAGGTTACCTTAATAAATTTCGTGGTATAAAAGGCAAACAATGTTAACCTCAAAACAAAACCACATGAAAAATTTATTCAAATTAGGCTTCCTGGCCTTCGCATTATCTTTATCAATAGTTTCTTGTTCAGAAAAAAAAGCCGATGGTGCTGATTCAACCAGCATGGATTCTACATCGACTGATACCATGATGCAAGATACGATGTCCAAAGATACCATGATGACTGATACGACAATGAAAGACACCATGAGTAAGATGTAATTTTCATAACGTATTCCAAAAGGTTTCTGTTGAAAGCAGAAACCTTTTTTTTAGGGTTAAATACAAGTCTTTCAATGCTTTGCCATCAGATAGATTTCTTTAGTTTTATTAAGTAAATAGGTATTGACAGGTATCCAGTTTCGATGAAAATTTATCATTTAACGATCATGTATCTTGTTACCAAATCTGAAATAGAACCAAAGTTTTTCCTGGATTAAGCTCAAAAACGAAAAAGTTTCATTGATTAAATTCTTTTAATTCTTCAGGAAGCCAAATAGGACAATTTCCTTTTTTACGCAGCTATTGCGGATGCTGAAAGCAACCAATACAGATTGTATCAAACCCCTTTAAATATTAATTTAGAGGGGTTTTTTATGTTGTGGATTATATCATAAATCCTGGCAAATGCAATACGACACTTACTTAGTATCATCGTTCCTTAAAAAACAGTGATTTTTTATTTTGGAAGTGCTTTAAGAACAACTGTGTTTCTTTTCGTGTCATCTTCACGCTTTGAGATCAGCCTTTCTCGGATTCATCAGATGAGATTTTGTGGTCTAATCTTCCAGGTAATTTTTAAGAGAACTTAGTGCATCTTCCCAGCCTTCCTCATGGGGATGTATTCCTTCCTGCTCGCTTTGATTTTCCTGTGTGACAATGAGCTGAGACCCATCCTCCGCATCTTTGAATTCTACGGTTAAAAGATAATTTCCATTCTCCAGGGCCTGGTCATCCATAATCCAATTCCAACTATATACTAGTTTTTCTTCAGGCAAAGCACTCTGATATTCACCTTCTATGGTAAGTTGTCCTTCCTGCGACTCGTCTCCAAATTTGTAAAGTATTTTGCCACCGTCTTCAATTTCATTCTCTAGCATAGTTAAAGTTCGGCCGGCGGGTTTCCACCACGATTTCAATGCAGACTCTTCTGTCCAGGCCTTAAAAAGTTCAGCGGCACTAACCTTAAAATTCTTCGTTATGGTAATAGGTTCATTTTTCATAATTGATAGGGATTTATATATACAACAGCATTAATATTAAAATGTTCCCTTTTTCCCTGATAATCAATTGATAAATTGTTTGATCCCTCGATGCTTAACATTTTGTTCAAAGCTTATTCCACCAAATTAGCTCCGCTGAGAATAACTAATATTCATTAACCCGGTTTACAGTTTTTACAAAACGAACATTCGATTTGACAAAGAATTTTTTAAGAAGCTGTTCAGGATTAATTGCGGAATAAGCATTTAATCAGGGATATGTTTCATATGAAGATATGCCATTGCCCATCAATCGTTCTATGTCAACATTTATAAACTTTAAAAACTCAAAATCTAAAAGACTTTTCCTTCCGGGTTTTTGAGTTAATCAATGGCTATTCCACTTCCGCCTATCACTTTTACACCATCGTCAAACTGTTTCCAGAATCTGATGTAACGATATTTTGCCTCAAATTTTCCTCCTTCATATTCTCCTTTTATCTCCATAACTACGGTTACTACCGCTGTGTCACTGATTATATTTAAATTTTCGATCTTCGGGAAAAGTTCAATAATTTTTAATTTTCCTTCACGATAGGTATCGAGATCAATCTTTTTAGTGATTACATCACCACTGGGAACAATAAATAATAGATCATTGTGCAGAAGTTCATCTAAAACATTGATATTACCATTTTTCATTGCACCATAAAGTTGCTCTTCATGGGCTAGGATGTTGTTTTTTGTGATCAAAATATTATTCATTATTGAAAAATTAAATGTTTACCAATTATAATCCGCTCGCTATTCTAGTGTTGTGAAATTAAGAAATAAATATGCTGAATGATAATGAAATGATCGCCAGTCATTATATTTCCAATTCGAGAATTCTCGCCCCTATAATTGTTGAAGAGAATGTTTTTGGATATCAGATGATTTAATCTTATGCCAACGTTGAAAAACCTAGATTTGAGGAATGAATGCTAATATTTTTATGGGCAGCGCAGTTGAAATTACGCTATTGCTAATTATCATTATATGTGGTATGGCTTATAGTATTCTGGCAAAAAAACTAACTGTGCCTGCTGCTTGTACTGGAGTGGTAATCGCTATCACCATATTTATGGCTGCCGGGCTAACTGGGGTAGCAATGATGACTGCCTTTTTTCTGATGGGCTCCCTCGCCACTTCCTGGAAACAAGACCGTAAAAATAAATTTTCCGATAACCATGGAAATAAAACCGGTAGAAAAGCTTCTCAGGTTTTGGCCAATGCAGGTGTTTCAGCTTTGGCCGGTCTGTCAATTTTTGTTTTCCCTCAGCTCACAAATCTATTTTTGCTGGTGATGGCGGCTGCCTTCGCTTCTGCCACCGCCGATACATTATCATCTGAGCTTGGAATACTTTACGGGATCAAATGTATCAATGTGAAAACGCTGAAAACGGATGAGTGCGGCAGGGATGGGGTGATCAGTATGGAGGGTTCGGTAATAGGTTTTATTGGCTGTTGCCTGATTGCATTGGTGCATGCAATAGGCTACGGCTTTCAACTGGGCTTTTTTTGGATTGTGCTTGCCGGAACATTTGGTAACCTAACAGATTCATTTTTAGGTGCTTATTTTGAACGAAGAGGATTAATAGGCAACGATGCAGTAAACTTTTTCAGCACCTTATCAGCGGGGATAATTGCACTGCTTTTGGGAGCATTAATTTAATATACCCTTTCTTGTCTTCATGTTTCAAGTAAAGATTTAGGCTTCGCGTCACCCAATTTTAACATCAATTGGATAAATTCTTGTTGATTCGGCGATGTTGAGCCCGTGGATTATCCTCGTTCATCTATTACAAAATTTTCCTTTGTAGATTAGGATCAAGTATGATTTGCAAAGGTGTTTGAATACCTAACCCCATTCAAATCTTGAGATTTAGAATGGGGTTGACATAAATTATGGTGATCATCAATCAAAACTGTGAGAATAACATACGCCGAAAAATTATTCTGACTATAAATGATTGATCGCTTAATGATTAAACATTTCCATAGGAATTTGACTGACCACCATCAATGGCGATTACCTGTCCGTTAACGTAACTGCAATCTTCGCTAAGCAGGAAGATAACAAGCTTTGCAACTTCTTCTGGTCGGCCAAGTCTTTTTGTTGGATTGGCTTTCGCGTATTCATCTTCGGCTGCCTGTGGGTTACCCGGGTTAACTTGTTTGAAAGCTTCTGCTACCATCGGGGTTAGGATTGCTCCCGGCGCAATAGCATTTGCCAGGATACCAAATTTTCCATACTCCAATGCTGTTGTTTTGGTGATGCCGGCGACTGCATGTTTGGTGGCAACATAAGGTGTCTGATTCATTACACCTCTTATTCCGCCCACCGATGCAACATTTACAATGCGGCCATATTCTTGTTTTTGCATCACAGGAATAATATACTTCAATCCGAAATAAACACCCATTAAATTGATATCAACAACTTTTTTAAATACATCCAGGTCATAATCAACCAAAGGTGCTTGCCTTCCCTCAATGCCGGCATTATTATAAAAACCATCAATACGGCCAAATGCCTTAACCGTATCTTCTACAAAACCTTTAACCGATTCCTCATTTGAAACATCGGCGACGGTGGTTAGAATCTGAATGTCTGGATAGCTGGACTTAATTTCATTTTTTGCTTTTTCTAATGATTCTTGGTTAAAATCTATCAGAGATAATAAGGCGCCATTTTTTGCTGCTTCCAAAGCACTTGCGAGTCCGAGACCCATTGCTGCACCGGTAATGATGATAACTTTATTCTTTAATTTTTCCATATGATTATACTTTAGGGAATGTGCCAAAGCATTCTCCTGTTTTAGGATATTAAACAATCCTTAATTCACAAAGTTGAAGAAAGTGAGGCGCTAAGATTAGCACTTTCAGGAGTTTTATTGGTATAATTTGAACATTTGTGCAATCTCTTGCTACAAGGCACCTCGGGTTGTACTTTCCCTGAATTGTTCAGGACTCATATTGGTGTTTTTACGGAAGTATCTTGAAAAATAAGACTGGTCAGAGAATCCAAGCTGATATGCGATTTGTTTGACGGACTGCCCCACATCCTGTAGCGATCGTTTGCTTTCCAGCAACAGCAATTGATTACAAAGTTGATTCAGGGTAAACCCAAGACTTTCTTTCAGTATCTCATTCATCCTTTTTGGTGACAATCCAACTTGAGCGGCATAAAATGTGACTGGCTGTTGTGTCTTGAAATTTGATTCTATCAGTTGCAGTAAACGAATTATTCTTTCGTCTTTATGGGAGAAGCTGAGGGGTAGTGCGTTAGTGAATCTATGAAGGATTAGGAGAAAAGCTTTGGTATACATTTTCAGTAGTTTCATGTCACATTCTCCCTGAAATTCAGCTTGCAGCAGGAAAAATAATTGCTTCAGTTCAGTTAGCTTGTCTTTTGGAATTGCTATTCCCTTATTTTCGAAAGGCAGAAAAAGTTGGTTGATTGCCGTTTCCGTTATCGCGTGAAAAAATTCTTCGGAAAAAACGACTACTCTTGCATTTGGCAGGCTTTGCGATGGAATAGCATGTACCTGATTTTTTGCTATGAGAAATACGGTGTTTTTTTTTATTGGGAAAGGTTCGAAGTCGATATAGTGTATATCCTGATCTTCAGTAAACCAGATGATCGCATAAAAATGAATGCGGTGATGAAGAAAATGCTGACCAAATGCCACCTTTTTTTCTGATACCATAAAAGGGGTATTTGGAAGAACATGTACAGGTAGCATTTCTTTTTCCCTCATGTTTCTTAAATATAAAGTTTTGGGTTTAAAATGATATATATATATCTACCAAGCTATTTCTTTTCTTTTGCAATTCATTTCAATCAAAATTAAGTGAAAAATCTGCTGAAAGCCAATCACACTTTTTACATCAATTTCATCTTAGTTGTTTTCTGATCTATCAGGAATGCCTTTTTCAAAAGGAATTGCCATTATTCCTTCCTTATTACGTTATAACTTGGCGATAACATTTCTATGCCTGCTGCATTAAGCTCGTCTTGAATATGTTCGAGCAGGCTACTGTAAATTAGCGCTTGTTTGCCTGCCTGGTCGGTGTAAGCATTAATTTGGTAAGATACATAAAAATCATTCAAACGAGTTTGTAGCACAAAAGGTCGGGGTTCTTGCAGGATAAAATCGGATTTGAGCGCTGCTGAGATAAGGATCTCATAAGCTTTTTTCCAAGGCACATCGTAGCCTAACGTTACCTCGTAGTGAACAATTAATCCACTCGTTTTCGCCTGGCTAGAATAATTTACAGTGCTGCTGGAAAGCACCATGGAATTAGGTACAGTAACGTCTTCATTTTTTATCGTTCTGATTCGGGTAACCAACATTGTTTTTTCGATAATATCACCGGTTACTTCACCAATTTTTACCCTATCGCCAATACGAAAAGGCCTCATGTAGGTAATTACCAAGCCAGCTACAATATTTGTGATCGCACTTGATGATCCAAGGGAAATCAAAATCCCCAGAAAAACCGAAACACCTTGAAATGCAGCAGATCCTGAACCTGGCAGATAAGGAAACACAATCACCAGCATAAAAGCGTAAAGAATAAACCTGATGATATTAAATGTCGGTACCGACCATTCAGGGTGGAAGCCGTTGATTTGAATATTTCCCCGCTTAACTTCTTTAAAAAAATATCTTACTGCTTTGAGTGAGAATTTGAAAATCAGGTAAATCACAAGGATCGTAAAAAGGTTCGGCAGATACGCCACAATTCCATTTAATGCCACTTTAAGTGGGCCTAAAATCCAGTTCAGAAGGGTGCTGGTCCAGCTTTCTGTTTCAGGAAATACACTGAAAAGTAAAGGTAAAGATAGGTAGATCAGAAGTAAAGTGACGATAAGCCGTAAAGCGCTATTTATTTTTAAAAATATCAACGCCAAATCCTGTGCAGGGATAACTTTCACGGTTCCAAGTTTTAAACCAGCTTTAATTTTTTGTGTACGATACATGATGTACTTTTTACTTTGCCTGAAAGCCCAGTTAATCAGTGCTACCATGAAGATTAATAACAGAAGAATCAAAACCGCCAGACCGATGCGTTTCGCCCAATTGGTTAAACTATGTGATTCACGCTCTCTTTGAACGGTCTGTTTAATGGTTTGTAAATAACTTTGAGCCAGGTCTGCATTTGTCTTTCCAAACCAAAGCCCGTCCAGATTAGAAACGGTCATTATAATTTCCTGGTTTTTATAAATGATGTCGAAATTATCCGTCGCCGACTTTATTTTCAACGAGTCTGGAGAATAAAATGCATCGTCGTACAGGCTATTAATTTTTTTTGTGATGGCCAATGCCCTTTCGCGAGCACTGAAAGAGCCCGTTCTGGTAAAAATATTAAAGAGTGTATCGTGATTTAAAATGACTGGATATGCTTTCGCATCAACCTTTAACGTTTTTATTTCGGCTGCTTGTTGAATGCTTCTTAACGAGTCATTAACGGCAATTTCGCGAAGTTTTGCTTCCAGTTCACGGGTTTTCGATTTGTCGCCAATGGCATCACGCAATTGTGCTTCCAGCTGGATCTTTACCAGTGAATCAATTTGTTTCTGCTGTTGATCTTTAATTAATTTTACCTCATTAATCGATAAATTTTCACTGGTCACAGAATCGGTTTGCTGTGCTGAAAGATAATTTCCAGTGAGTAGAAAGCTGCAGGCAAAAATTATTTGTTTGATAATGATACGCATTTTTAAATTTTCTTTTTCTGACTTGGACTGGGAAAGCTATTAAATTTAACTTTACTGTACCAACTTCTGACCGTATATTTTTAGTGAACAACCAGAACGGTTCGGGGCAATTGTATTCTGCATCATAACTGGTGTAACCTTAATTACCTATCAACATATCGGGGATAGGGAAGTTTGTTGCCAGCGCATCATTTCTGAAGTTTTTAGGTTGCTCAATAGTGCCGCACACCATCAGCTTTAAAATATCAACGCCTTGTTTTAATCATCCAGGCGATCAAACAAATCAGAAGGCCAGGTATTGTTGCATATATTGGTAGCCAAACAAAAAGTAAGGCACTTGTTGAAGATCGTGAAGCCAACTGGTTGATGTCAAAATACCAACTGACAATTGCCAATAGTGGAAACAAAACGAGTGATATAATAGCCAATAGATAAAAGACGAAATTGGTAGTTCCCTTCACTTTGCTAAACACCTTTACCTGAAAAAAATAAAATATGAATATCGGAAGTAACTGATATAGAGAAAAGTAATTTATACCCAGTATTAGAAAAATAAGTATGGAGATCAATATGAGCAGTGCAAGGACAATTTTGTTATTCATCAGTTTATAAACCGACTGACCAACGAAATGTTTGCGGGCTTTTTTTTCGTTTAATAACGAAGAGATGCCTGATGGTCTGATCGCTATCTCTCGGAAGTTAAAAAGAGGTGTTTATTGAAGTATCAATGTCAATTTGTTTCTCATAGTTGATGTAATTAACTCCTAATGATCGTTATTAATGATTGGAAAGGAGATTTTTCAATTCAATAGCGATCGGGGCAACCTCAATCAGCTCTAGTTTTTTAACCATTTTTATTGTGCCATTTTTGTACTTCAGGAAATGTTTGGCTTGCAAATGTTGCGAGTAGGCTTTTTCGCTGGCATATACTTCAAATACAGTAACTTTTAGTGAATCTGATTTGTCATATACCGCTTGCAGTGCGATAACACCAGGTTCCAAAGATACGGCGGCTTTCGCGTGTTCAGCCAATGCTGATTTATATTGTTCCAGGTATTCTGGATATACTTCTATTTTCGCAATTCTAAATTTTCTGGCATCCTGTTGGGCTAGAGCAACTCCAGGGATGATTGTGGCGAAAAACGTTAGCGCAAACAGATAAACGATTTGATAGATTTTATTTTTAGATTTCTTCATTATGGGTATGTATTTATTTTTTTGCGATCATGATTTTAAGACTGAATAGTACTGAATATGATTGTTCCTGAATTAGGCTTGTTCCGCATTTTCATCTAAGTAACGAATTAAGCTTTCAAAGGCTTATTTAATTAGCACACGCCGGCCAGTTTTGGCAGAAATTCTAGCAGCTTCGAGGATCTTCACTACAATAAGGTTGTTTTCCAAACCAGTCAGATCCTGCTCAGGATGAATTTCATTTCGCAATAATGCTGATAAATAATTTAGCGGACTACTGATGTTTCTGGAAAGTGTGGCTGCAGTGGTTTCTTTATAAGTTGCACCTTCTTTTTCTTTTACTCGCAGTAAGGTTGGATTGACCGCCTGGATATAACCAGTTTGACCAAAAATTTCCAAGTCTTTAATCGAAAAAGGCCAGTTCCAGGAAGCTTCGATGATTCCGGTAGCTTCAGGATATTCCAGTAGAATGGTTGCATCGTCATCTACATTCGGATATACATCTTTTTTTAATTGTCGGGTAATGGCGGTAACAGCTACTGGCGCTTTGCCATCCATTAACCAGGTCATCAAATTAGCGCCGTAACAACCAAAATCTACAATTGCACCACCACCATTTTTAACTGGGTCGGTCAACCAGTTTAAAAATTCGGAACTTACGTTTATTTCTTTTGGCCCCTGGTGTCCATCATGAACCAACATCTTTCTGATTTTTCCAATTTCATTATTGGCTTTTGTTTTGCGATACGCCTCCTGATTACTTGCATACCATGTAGTTTCGTAGTTGGTTAGTAGGTGAATCTGGTATTGCCTGGCAAGTTGTGCCATGCGTTCGGCTTGCTTAACAGTTGTAGCCAATGGCTTCTCTACCATAACAGAGATTCCCAAGGGTGCAGCGGCCTCAACGACAGCGAGGTGATCATTAATAGCATTGTATGCCAATACTACCTCCGGTTTCTTTGCTTTTAAGAGCAAGGATAAATTCTGGTTGAACAATGAGTCGGGAAAGTTATAGCGCTTTTTGAAACGCATAATTAAATTAGCATCGCTTTCTGAAATGCCTACAATATTTACCTCGCCTTTTTCATAACTGTTCATTATTTGATAAACATGGTCATGGTTTAGGCCGGCCACCACCACATTCAGTTTTTTCTGAGCATGTACCGTGGTGCAACATAGTATTAAGATTAGACTTATAGCGAGCGAATGAATTGTTGGGAAGAAATTTTGATTCATGTATGTGGGTTTTATTGCAATTTACCTTTATGTATTTTAAGTTGTGCAGGTTGAGCGAATTTCTTTTTTTGTAAAATCAGTAACGGAGTGAGCTGATCTTAAATGTAGATCATAATTAAAAATATCTACAATTCTTCCAGATGATCAAGGTAATAGCCCGCTTGATTCAAGATGGCTTCTCTTTCTTCAGATGACTTTTTATCCCATATACGATACACACCAGACAAGCGAAAATTTAAGCTCAGTTTATCGCGATGAAGATCATGAAAATTCCAGTAAAGGCTATTGAACGGGCAAGCATTGTCGCCGGTTTTTTCCTTTCGGTCGTAATGGCATCTTTCGCAGTAGTTACTTTGTTTATGGATATAGTTGGCACTGGCAGTATAGGGTTTAGATCCAGTAATACCACCATCTGCGTACTGGCTCATGCCCCTGGTATTGGTTATTTCCACCCATTGAATAGCATCAATATAAATTCCGAGATACCAAAAGTCTACTTCATCAGGGTTGATGCCAGCAAGAAGTGCAAAATTCCCGGTAATCATCAGTCGCTGTATATGATGAGCATAGGCATAGTCCAATGATTGTTTGATGCTATGCTTGAGGCAATTCATTTTTGTATTTCCCGTCCAATACCAACCTGGTAATTTTCTTTGATGGTTAAAATAATTCATCTTTTCAAAATCCGGCATTTTTAGCCAGTAGATTCCACGCATGTATTCACGCCATCCAATAATCTGCCTGATAAATCCTTCCAGCTGGTTAATGGTGATGTGTTTTTCAGATTTTTCCCAACTGTCGATAGCAGCGTTTACGACTTCTTTTGGGGAAAGCATTTTAGTGTTCATTGCAAAAGATAACCTGGAATGATATATGGCCCATTCGTCAGTATGCATCGCATCCTGAAAGGTACCAAACAATGGGAGGCAAGATTTGGTGAAATAATTTAACATTTCAATTGCTTGCTGGCGGTCAATCGGCCAAAAAAAGTGTGCAGGATTAATGGTGCCTATCGTTTTAATTTTTGCTTCTATAATTCGATTGTATTGTTGCTGAACATTATTATCAAACAATATTGGCGCATTGGGCTTGTGCTTTTTAGGTAATTTGCTTCTATTCTCCTCATCAAAATTCCATTTTCCTCCCACTGGTTTTTCACCATGCATAAGTATGTTGTGTTTCTTTCGCATTTCCCGGTAGAAATTTTCCATTAATAATCCCTTTTTTCCAGAGAAAAAACTTCCTAATTCCTCCCGGTCTGTATAGAAGTGCTCGGTATCATAAGCTTGCGTTGCTATTGGCAATTTGTTACAAAATGTTTTGAGATCTTTATCCAGCCTAAATTCATCTGGGAGCTGATATTCAAACTTTTGTATATTATATTTCTTTATCAGGTCTTCGCTGTTATCTTCAAAGTTTTGCCTGTTGGAGGGATCATCAAGTTTAAGATATAATACCTCATGACCTTCAGATTTAAGCAGATCGGCGAAATTTTCCATTGCTGCGAAAAACGCACAAATTTTTTGGATATGATGCCATACATAATCGGTTTCGGTACGTAACTCCATAATTACATACAGCACTGTTGAATCCCGTTCGTTATACCAGGAATGTAGGAGATTAAGTTGGTCACCCAGTATCAATCGGAGTGTTTTGTATTTATGCTGCATAACTATCGACTAAAATGTAATACTCCTCATCAGGAATTTGTTGTATAAATGATACGCTCATTCGTTCAGGTAACGAGCAGAACATGAGGTTATAACTATATGACTTAAAATTGCCTGCCAACGAATTACAATCCTGCAATAAAACTTTATAAAAAGGTAAAAGTTTTTGTCATGATGATCGCTTTCAGAACATAATCAGAAAGAAGTGAAAGGGATTTAACAATCTATTCAACCAGAGTAGAGATCGATCTCGTTTTTCGCTCAGATTAGGCTATCGGAAGGTATTGACTATGATTTGATTTTCTTCAACAAAGATTATTGTCGTTTGAAGATATCACGAAAAAAATCCATTCAAATCTATACTATGAACTGTAACAATTATGTTTGCTTATCATAACTGTTTACAGTAAAATTCAAATCATACTGATTCGTACTTTTTTGCCATAAATACTTAAATGTTTGCCGCAGTCTAATTAGAAGCTATGATTGTTTCTGTCTTATCTTTTAAAATCAAAATACAATGATGATTTATTTTCATCTGTAAGAGAATTTTAGAACTAATAGGAGTAGGATATATGATATGCGCTATTATTAATATAATCTTTAAATGCTAAGTTTGTTCGATTTACATGATCTAAATGACGTATTAACTAAATTTATTAGTAAATAAATCGTTGTATTTATCCTGGTAATTCGCATTGGTATTCCCGATGTGCAAACAATATCCCTATCATTTTAAATTCATTTATGACTAAAGCGCTACTTTATATAGCTTTCCTGCTATCTATTTATTCCTGTCCTGTAATCGCTCAAAACAGAATCATTTCCGGAACGGTGAAAGAGGCAGAAACAAACCTCGTTCTTCCCGGCGTTACAGTAAGTATAGCAGGAACAACAAAAGCAACAACAACAGATAAAAATGGATATTATGAAATAGCTGTAACTGATAATGCAGCTTTTATTTTGTTTTCTGCAGTTGGTATGATAGCGTACAAAGAACCTATCGGAAGCAAAACATCAATTAATGTATTGCTGAAAGCCGATTCCAGACAACTATCAGAAGTTATTATCAATGCCATTGGGGTTGAAACCCAGCGGGATAAGTTTGGCTCCTCCGTTTCTACGGTGAAAGGCGCAGCTATTGCCAGTTCTGGTGAAACCAGTTTATTAACAGGTATCAGCAGTAAAGTTTCAGGAGTTTTAATTACCAGAAATGGTGGCGATCCGGGTTCGGGTGGTTATATACAAATCCGGGGTCAAAATACCATTAATGGGAATGCGCAACCGCTATTCATTTTCTTTGAAACATTATTGCTCGTTTTTCTGAGTAAATACTGGACTAATGTTCCGTTTCTGTACAGCTTTATCATCATTTACAGGTGGGTGAACGCCTTTGCGAAAATCGGAGTGTTTGCAATTGCGATGCAGTGCTGCTCGAAAAAGGTTTCAGCGAGTCAATTTACCTTTTATATGACCATCGGCGCATTAGGATCAATGGTTGGTGCTGCCCTGATTGCGCCTGTGAAATCTTTTTTTAGCTGGGAAGTATCTTTTGCGTTGTTTGCCTTGATGATGTTGATGAGCGCTTTTCTTTTACGCCTGTTAAATTTCAATAAACTCGAACAGCAAATTTCTGACATGGCTGAAATTGACGCTGAAGAAAAATATCGTACAACAAACTCAGATGCATGGCAAATGAGCAAACCTTAAAAATGTTTGTTATAACCAATCCCACTTTTACAATTTATAAATTTTGGGGTGACTTGTCAGTTCAATTTATCGAATAGAAAACGCTATATCTTTCAATAAGGATGCTGCGAAAGACTATCTTTTATTTGCCTGGCGGAAGGTTTTTGAAACACAGTTATACAATCGGCCGAGTCAATTTTGATTAGGCCCATTTTTTCAAATGCTTTTAACCAACGCTGCATAGGCAAAACTTTCCATTTTTGATGGTAACGGATTGCATTTTCAATAATCGAATCGAAATAATTTAAGGGTGGATCGTATTTGTCGTGGTATTGGTGAAGGACATCATCGCGAACGAAAATTAAGTCAATGTGAGCTTGATGAAACATCATGGCGAAATCTGTGTCTTCTGCACCATAACCTGTAAAGGATTCGTCAAAACCACCGATATTTTCGAATGTTGGTTTTTGAATCGCAAATATTAAAGACCAGAAATGTAAATGTCCAACAGGCGCTCCGCTGGGTATCGCTTCTCTGTTTGGATGCGGTACAGCATGATACTTCAGGTCAGTATAATTTCCTGAATCTGGAAGTATGGGCAGATAAAGCGGGTAGGCTGTTACGATATTTTTTGCCATTAAATCTTTCAGCAAATTTGAAAACAGCGTTGGCGAAACAATACAATCAACATCAATAAATATGATGTTGGTGGTCTTGGTGGCATTCATCCCCACATTTCTAGCGGCAGCCAATGGCAATTCATGCGTTTGTTTGATCCTATGAAAATTAATGTTCAGACCATTTGATACAGGCATTTCTTCCAAGTCATCCATGCAAACCACCTGAACATCGAATGGAAGCACAACCGACAACCTGATAGATTCAAGGAGATTTGCCAATTGCTTTCTCCTTCCTTTTACAATAGTTACAATACTAAATTCAACCATACCATTCTTGCATTTTTTGTGCTACATCTGCCGCCGCAGTAATGTTTACTAAATTTTTATCAGCTGGGGTAAATGCTTTCGCTCGTTGGAGCAGCGTTTGCCACTGCTCAGCGTTAAAATTTTCCTCGCCTAAAAGGGCGATCTTCTGATCAGATAATATGCGAGCATGCACCTCTTGCTCCTCATACGGCCGGGCTTCGGGAAGCAGGATCAGTCGTTTATTCATTGATAATAGTTCTGCGACGGTATTTTGCCCCGCTGCCGATATCACAAGATCTCCTTTTATAGCTTGGCTGATATCTTTTACCATTCCGAGCTGGTTACAATTTTTTTCAAGATCATAACGTTGTTTGTTCCCAATAATGGTAAATCGGGTATCCGGATCGTGCGTCATTTTTTTAACTATAGCCTGATCCCAATTATCATAGCCTAACAATATGGAAACCTGATGAATATTTGCAGAGGTGTTTCGATTGAATTTGCTGCAATCGTACCTTGACATATATCCACTGTAAAAAGTTTTGGTGGAATATTTATAGTCGGATTGTTCAATTATGAAAGGAAAATGAGCAATGATGTGGTCCGCTAGCTCATGTGCAAATACCTGGGTTGGGTCGTTAGAGATATTTCCCGGTAAGTGAACTAAAACAACTGGTACTCCCATTCCTCGGACCAAAATTGCTAATTCAGGAACGCCATCGCAGTAAAATGCTTTCGGCTTATGCAGCAATATTGCATCAACCATTGATTTGGCTCGCTCTGCAGCCTCCTGAACGTATGGTGTAACTTCGAAAGCTTTTGAAAAGGTATGTTCGGGGATTTCGTAGTTTGCTGGATACTTGGATGGCAATTCGATGACTTGTACCTGGTATGTGTTTTTTAAACGGTTGATGATACTGGTATTTGTAGTGATCGCAATGACCTCAAAAAAGACCGACAATTCTGGGTACAGCATACTAAAGGTTGCCTGATGGCCATTGCCATGTGCATGTACAAAATAGAATATCACCGGTTTACTCATGACATGGTGTTTTTGATAAACGATGATAAACCTCAGCATATGCCTCCGAAGTTTTCTGCATGTCAAATGAATGAGCGAAGTTTCTGCAGGTCTGTGGAGTAGCATGCATAGCTTTCTCTAACGGCTTGATTAAGTCACGCCAGTCATCTGAATCAACTGCAATAGATACTTTTTTATCCCTTAATTCAGGAGGGATTGCGGTGTAAAATCCCACAACCGGCAGGCCAGACGCCAGCATTTCCAACGTGCTTAGGCCGAAAGGCTCTTCCCATAGGGCGGTGGCCAGATAAGCTGAAGCACCTCCGGCCAGCTCGTTTAATTGCTGCTGATCGACGTGGGAAATGTATTGAATCCTTTCGCTAAGTATTGGTTCAACATGGCTACTGAAATACTCCTGATCGAATATAGGGCCAATGATTTTAAGTGGCTGCTTTAGGTGGTTAGCCAAATGAATTGCGGCTTCAACGTTTTTTTCTTTGGTGATTCTTCCGCTCCATAAAAGGTAACCATTATTATTTCGATGATTCAATTTCCATTGATGAAGCACAATTCCATTCAAAATAACGTCTATATCTTTTCCTAATGGTGATGCCCATCTTTTGCTCATTCGTTTAGAAATGCCAATAGGCAAAGCGGGTGCATGTTTTAAGAAAAATTTGTACATCAGTTCAAATTTTTCCGTAGGTGGCAAATGCAATGTTAATACGCTTGGGATGTTAAGCAGGGCGCCAACGGCATAAATCTCTGGTATAAATGAATTGTAGTGGATGATGTCATAATTATTTACGTCAAGCATTCCGAATTGTAAACTCTGATAGTGTTGTTGTCCAAGCCACTCCGGACAGGGACGATAGGCGTCATCTTTCATGCTTAAAGGGCTTTCCTGGAGTTCAATTACATTAAAGAGGTTTCTTTCATCCGTGTCTTTTGCAATCACATCAACGGTGTGCCCCATTTGCACCAGTTGGTTTGCATGTGCAACAATGAATGCTTCGGTTCCACCATTAAAAGGTTCACGAAGGGAAATAAATGGTCCGGCAACTAATAGTACTCTCATATCAGTTCCTTGAAATAGTTAATGTATTCCTTAACCATTGTTGTCAAAGAAAACTTCTCGGCGTGTAATCGAACCTTATTGCTTTCAAGTGGTATAGCATGCATTATTGCTTTGACAAGTGATTTCACATTTTTTTGATCTGCAACTACTCCGCTGTTTGTATCTATTAATTCCGGAAAAGCCCCCCGGTTAAACCCAGCAATGGGTACGCCCGATGACATCGCTTCGATGTTGGTGAGGCCAAAGGGTTCTTCCCAGCGGACAGCACTAATTGCCACGGCAGCGCCGCTCATGTTTGCATGTATATCTAACTGGTTTAAATGGCCAAGGTAGGTATCGTTTTTACTCATACGCGGAGTAATGTGTTCATCAAAGTACTCTTTATCATCAAGTGGTCCGGCAAACTTTAAAGGCATATTGATTTCATGTGCCGCATCAAGTACAATATCCAGCCCCTTAGCATGAACAATTCTTCCGAACCAGAAGAGATATTCCGGATGGTTTCGAATCATAGGCCATTTAGCTAAATCCACACCGTTATAAATAATCTTAGCATCCTTATTCAGGTATGGCCGCCATGTTGCCTCGAATGTTTTTGAAGGCATAACAAAATGAAGGTTTTGAGCGCTGGAACAGATCTTTATTGCCGCTTTTAATTTGCTAATAGGGGGAGTATGTAATGTCGTAATTACTGGAATTGATGCCTTTACACCCCATAAAATAGGAAGCTCATGCGTGGAGTTGTTATGAACAACATCAAATTCATTTTTTTCAATATCATTCAATATCGAAAGGTATTCATCATGCTCATAGATTTCGTAATATCTATTCTCCCGATGCTCATCACCGTAAAATCCTTTAATATGAAGTTTTGGATCACTCCCCGAATGGGCATATACGGTAATGGTATGGCCTTGCCTGATGTATTCTGTACACAAAGCGTGGGTAAAAGCTTCAAGCCCTCCACGAAATGGCTCAGCTACCGGAAGTCTGGTTTTGGCTATCACAGCAATCTTCATATACTATAAGTTGCTATAATGTTTGAGGATTTGATAGCGAAACCGGCAACGAATGGTTTCCGACTATTTCGTCGCCATTGGCTTCCTGTGAAAGTGCTTCGCGATATAATTTTATGTAGTCAACAGTCATCTGCTGGATACTCATGGAGGAAGCAAATTTTCTACATGTTTCGGAACTGATGCTATAACTTTGTTCTACTAATCTTATAAGGTCTTGCCACCGCAATGAATCTGTTGTAAAGACGCTTTCATTTGCCCAATTTGGTGGAACTGCTGTATTATAACCAACAACAGGTATTCCACTGGCCAACATTTCAAGGGCAGCTAATCCAAAAGGTTCTTGCCAGGTAGCCGTAGCAAGATAGGCGGATGCCCGATGACTTAATCTACTTAGTTCGGATTGTGTCAGGTGCCCAACATATTTGATTTGATTGCCAAGATGAGGCCTAACCTCATCGTCGAAATAAGATTGATCGACAATTCTGCCGGCAATTTTAAGCGGCAATTGCATATGTTTTGCCAATTTGATGGCATCTGCTACGTTTTTCTTCTGATTAATTCTTGCTGACCAAAGTAAATATTCACGCTTGGCTGAATTTTTTGCGGGCCAAATATCCATGTTAATACCGTTATTGATCAATGGGATATCTTGTCCTAATGCTTCATCCCATTGAGATTTAATTCGTTCTGATATGGCAACGAGTTTCAATTTTCCATTGCTAGACAACTGCTTGTAGGTCGACACTCGGGTTTCATCGGCTGGTGAATGTAGCGTCAAAAATGATGGCTTATTAAAATTCAGTCCTGCGCTTAACAAATGCGGATAAAACATATTGTAATGGATGAGATCATATTGATCAATATGCATCGCTCTAAACTGTCGTTCTTCTCTAATGCATTCGAGAGCATTTGGGGTATCTGAAGTTGATTCAATAAACGGGTTTATAAGCGTAAATTTCGAATCGACATCCGCTTCAGCGGCGATAATGTCTACAATATGTCCTTCGTTAATTAATTGGTTAGCAAATGAAACCATAAATGCTTCTATACCGCTATCAAAGGGTTCTTTAAGTGAAATTCCGGGACCTGAAACAAGTAAAATTCTCATAAATTAATTGTTCCAATTGCTTTAAAAAAAATCTTTTCTGACATAGATAATATTTGCCTGGCAAAAGGCAGAATTTTGGAATAATACATGAATTTAAAGCTTTAGAAATAGATTGTAAGTTATTCCAATTCTTGTGCTCAGAAACTGGTTAGCATTTATTGCCATCAACTAACTTGTCTATTATAACTTTCTAAAATCTCAAAAGTTTTAAGAAGTTTTTATAGTGGATTACAGCGATAAGCCTGTAGGAGTTTATGATGATGGAATTGCCTTAGTCACAGCTGTTATATATTTAAACCAATTTATCAAGCTGTCTTTAATTGATGAATTCATTTGCATGGTACTGCCCTTCATCACAAAGCGATAGCTTTCTGGAATATTGTAAACTTATTGATTCGGATGATGTTATTGGTTTGAATCAAAATTCTATGATTGCATTTATACTAACCAAGCCCAATACCAGAACAATAATCGATGTCCCGTCGCTTGTTACTGCAGAACATTTATTTGTAAATGATTTATTGAAAAATGATCTATCATCTTTTAATAAATTATACAAAATGTATGCACCAAACCTGATGGGAGTAATCATGAAAATTGTCAATCAACAAGAAACTGCTGAGGATTTGCTTCAGGAGGTTTTTTTGAAAATCAGGAAATCACTCCATACTTATGATGAGAAAAAATCTCGTCTTTTCACCTGGATGCTTAATATTACCCGTAACACTGCACTTGATCATTTACGTAAAAAGTCATACAGACAGGATAAAGCAAATGTGATACTGGAAGATGTTGGAACGGAACTCGAAAATCATACTTTTTCGATGAATACCGATGTAATAGGAATAAAAAAACTTTTAGAACAGTTATCCTCGAAGCAAAAGCTGGTTTTGGATCTTGCATATTACCAGGGCTATACGCATGAGGAGATTGCCGAAAAACTTGATATGCCTGTAGGGAGCGTAAAAACAACTTTACGACAAGCCATTATTAAGTTGAGAAACATATTTGGAAAATGCTAGACAAGGTGGTCTAAAACTCATTACTGACCATAATATAGGTTGAATTTCAATGAGCGTTGTATTTGAATGGCTCGAAGTAAAACGGAAAAAGGCGTAAAAACCTGGAATTGAAAAGTTCTCAATTCCAGATTAGGGTTATTTTTCTGTATCTAAACCACGCCCGGTCTTATGCTGTAATTCATCAATTCTTTTTGAAGCGTCTGCTTTTGATAAATGCTCATCAAAAGGTTCTCCGGCTTCATCAGATAATGTTTTTAAATAAGAACTCTGCGCACCGGTCATCGGTTCATCGCCAGTAGTCCAATCATCCGGATTTTTTACAGTGTTAGAGCCTTTCAGTTCATTTTCGCCAGCTGAGCTCGATGGTTGCTGCTGTGGCGTCTTGTCATCTTTGTTATCTATCATCTTCTTAGTTTTTGTTCTCCTATACCAACAGTTCAAAATCAATCCTGTTTAGCCTTACTCTTTTTAAGAGTTGATTTGACCTGTGTTTGCACTTTTGGAATTTCGGGATAGAAAAAAGGCATTGTAGGATTATATTTTTTTATTATAAAATTTTCTCTATTGAGAATTTTGTTTGATCTTCAGGTTACAGTAAAATATTATTTAGTAGAAAAAATCTAATGCAAAAAGGAACAGTAAAATTTTTTAATGAAACTAAGGGTTTTGGTTTCATCAAGTCAAGTACAGGTGAGGAAATCTTTGTTCACGCTTCCGGTTTGGTACACAACATTAAAGAAGGCGATGAAGTAACTTTTGAAACTAAAGATGGCAAAAAAGGCGTAAATGCAGTTGATGTTAGAATAGCAGTTGACTAATTAAGCTTTAGATGGATGCGGCAGGTTTGCTTGCCGCATTCTTTATCAATTTAAAAAAAATCTGGCAGGGCGCTATTATTTTGCTGCGTATATTTTCATATCCTGGCGAGTGCAGAAGCATGTTTAATTCGTGAGAAATGAAGATGAACCGGAGGATGATATATTCTGAAAAAGGTTTATTTTTTTACCGTAATCGGGATAAAATTTGATCCGATCCATCACATATTTTTGCTTCATAGCTAATGATGGGATAATCAGTCTATAAATATAAAGTCCGTTAATGTGAGAATTTTCTGTGCTGAGTTTGCCAAGAAGTTTCACGTTTTTTGCCAGCCTATCCACCATCTGGGGCGAATCTTTGGAAAGATAAATAATGGTACGCATGTTAAGCTGATCAGGGGAGTACAACAAAAAACTATTATCAGGAGAGATAACTTTCGGAATACCCGGTTTTCCATAAAATTTAAGCGCTCCGGCGATGGCGTAATTGTTGGTAAGGATATAGATACCCTTCTTATTTTCAGAAATTTGGGTATTCGCTATGCTATTAACCCTTGATGTTAATTCTTGCCAGCCGGTCATATCAGCAAAGAACTGAGGAATACCCCCTTGGCTACCATCCTCATAACGTAAAGGCCTGGAAAAGTCAGTCAGTGCAATCATTTTTCTACTGTATGCCCTGCAAGTTTCGACTGAAAAAATCGGAATCACGATAGGTAGGCTTAACAATGCGAAAAAATAAATCATACCGATAAAAAAAATATTCATGGAGATTGATTTTCTCGTCAACATTTGCGCCCAGCAGTGGCCACCTGCAGCAAAAAGTAGCGGAAAAATACCTAGCCCATAATAAAGTTTTCCTTTTAAAAAAGTGAGAGAAATGGTAACAATCAGAAATGTGATGGTCCAATATTTCAGTTGTTCGAGGTCTTTCCGCTCAAACCACAAATATATTAATCCGGCAGTCCAAATGGCTACACTTGCCCCGTGAAAGAAAAAGAGTTGCAACAAGTAATCCCAAAGATCGATTTCGAAATTATTTTTACCTACACTAGCGGTATAGTGAAGAATAGGGAGGCCGTGAAAAAACTGCCAGATTAAATTTGGCAGAATGATGAACACACAAAGCAAGACCGGACCCGAGAGCTTTTTTACATGGCGACCAATTGATGCTGGTGTAATTATCAGAATAGCCAAAAGAATTGATGCAGCCAATAACAGTATACTATATTTATTGAGCATCCCAATTCCAAGCGCCAAAGCGGCTAAGTACAACCACGATGTTTTTTTGTGCTGCTGATAGGCAATAACGGCAAGGATAAGTAGTGTCCAGAAAAATTGATCAAAAACTGCAGGTTGTAACAGGTACGAGGTTGCCAAAAACGATGGGGAGCATATTAATGCGGAACAAGCAATTATTACGGCTAATCTTTTTCCGCCCAAAAGTTTGGTAATATAACCTGTTGCTATCACTGTTGCTGAAGAAAAGAGGCAGGGGAGAACACGAAAACTGAAGGTAGCATTTCCGAAAAGGATTTCCGATATCCATGAGATCCAGGTAACAAATGGCGAAATGTCAAGATAACCCCAGGAAAGATGCCGACTCAGCTCGATATAATAGAGCTCATCAGCATGAAGTCCGTAGCCCTCTAACGTAAAAAGATGAATCAAGAATTTAAGCAATCCAAAACCTAATATGATTAAATTAAGCTGTTGCCTGTCTTCTGATTCAAATTCAGTTGTGCGAATACCTGTTGTCAAATGCAGCTGAGTTATGTTGATGAAATGTGTGTTGTATGTTGAAATCTAATCGCGTATTTCGGAATAGATATCTTCAATTGGTTAACAAAAATAAACTTAAATTGATTTGAGAAACCAATATGCTCCATCAAATTACAAATTCCATTTGCATCAGTGTAGTCACCATTAGCTTATTCATCCTTCATGAGGCGTTTTACCGTATTGATTAAAGTATTAAGATCGAAGGGTTTTGGAATGAATGATGCTTCCGAGCAAGATAAAGCAATATCTGCTGATGTAAGATGGGCACTCATCATCACTACCGGAACGTCTTTTTGTAAAGTACTTAACTCTTTACAAACTTCAATACCGTTGCCATCGGGTAGCATTACATCTAATATAAACAGATCTGGAACATCATAGGGATTTGCAGCCATGAATTTTTCTACATTCTCGAAACTGGTTACCTCGTAATTCTCCAAATTTAGAATCAGCTCAATTACCTGTCTAATGCCCTCGTCGTCTTCCAATAAAAATATTCTCTTAGCCATAATTATCATTTGTGTGTTATTAAACAAGCCATAATCGGGCCGGAAAGTTTTGATTTTATTTGCATATTTAATCTTTTTCAATGTGTGCAGCGTTGATATATTTCGCATAAATCAGTCATCTTAAGCAGCTATTTAGTTGCTCAGCCTGTCGTGTAATTCGGATTAATCAACAAATATTTAAACCAATCGCCCAGCTATGTGTTAAACACAGGTAACTTAAATGCTGAAGACGAACATCTTTATTCAACTGAGAAATGATTAGCAAAAAAGTAGGTCTTTTCTCATTAATAAAGAATTAGAAAGTTTTTGGCTACCTGGCATTGAATTTGGCTGTAATACTATTTTAAGTTAAATCCTTTTAGAAATATGTTTAATTTTTTTCCCTTGCTTTACGTACGTTCGGTTTTTATCTTTATTTTCTCCATGTTGATTTTTACTGGTTCAGTAAGGTCACAGGATTCATTAAAAAGAGCGAAGGATTCCATACAGGTGATTCCGGATACCTTACTTTTTAGAATTCAAACTGCGCAGGCGGCTATTACAGAAGTTAATGCGGCCAACAAAAAGGGCTACGGGGTGCTTGAGGTACAGGAGCGATTGAATATGCTTGCATCAAGCATTGCTTCAGTAAGGAGAGATTTAAATACGGGTAAGCAGAGTACGGAGAACAGGAGCCTGATGAGTTATAAATTAATTCTGAAGGATGTTCAAACTGAACTTTCATCACTTTCGGGAAGGTTGATGAAAAGCAACTCCGAACTACAAAGAATGTCTCAGCAGGTAGTTGATCTCAGTGCTGACTCATTGCTCTTGATCGATGACCAGGATGCGCAGAAAGCATTATATAAGCCTCAATTGTCGCAAATTAAACTTCGTTTACAGGATGTGGGCGAGGTTACCGGGAAAAATCTCTCAAAAGTTGGCGAACTACTGGCAAAAGCCTCATCCATGGGGATTGAAGTAAATGATTTGCAGGTGGCGCTCGATGAGCAGTTGGAAAAGTCCGGTAGAATCGCCGCCAACCGTGAGGTGCCATACATCTGGGCAGCACCGTGGAATCTTTTTAGCTTAAGCCAGATCAGTGCAAGGTTGTCAGATGCTTTTTTTGGACAGGGAGAAATTCTTCAATACTTTCTAAACTCCACATGGGATATATGTTTGCTGGTGCTGATACTGGTAGCGATTTTTTTTGTATGGGTTCATCGCAATTTCATTACCTCCAGACGTTTATCGGTTAAACGAAAAATAGGAGAAATCAAATTCGACTATTTAAGGGCCTATCCTGTGATGGCCAGCACTATTGTTTTGCTTTGCATATTGCCCGTTTTTCAGCCAGATGCGCCTTCTATATATATTGAATTGGTGCAACTGGTACTAATGGTAGTGATTACAATTCATTTGCGAAAAGTTTTATCAAAAAAAGCACTAAATACCTGGTTTTTAATACTAGGCGCCTTTATCTTTCTGATATTTTCTTCCAGCCTGATCAGCGAAGCTTTTTTACCAAGAATAATTCTGTTAAGCATCCATCTGCTTTTTTTACTGCTTGGCATCAAGATGTATCGGTCTGTGAAAATCCCCCAATTCCCTAAAAGGTTTTTTAAAATAGCAACGGCTGTTTTAGTGTTCATGACCGGGCTGGCTGTCATTCTCAATATTTTTGGAAGAATTAGTTTGGCCAAAGCGTTTGGACTGGCGGGCGTAATAAGCCTTACGCAGATCATCTCTTTAGCGGTTTTTGCCCAGGTTATGATTGATGCGCTGGAACTTCAGATCAAGATCAGCGCTTGTAATAAAGGTTTTTTCTCCAGGCTTAATCCTGATACTTTAAAGTCCAAATTCAAAAAGGTACTGGCCATATTTAGCTTCATCATCTGGTTAATGGTATTATTTAACAATCTGGGTATGACTTCCGGTATAACCAGTTTGATGAATACTTTACTATCCAAAGAGCGAACTTTTGGCAGTATTCATTTCTCTTTGGGCAATGTGGTGTTTTTTGTAGTGATCATTTACATCTCCAATAAACTGCAAAAACACGTACCTATACTTTTTGGCGAGCAACGGATCAGTTTTGATGGCGCAAGTGATCACAAAGGCTCAAAGGTTGCATTGTTTCGATTGATTATCATTGTGATCGGCCTGTTACTTGCATTTACAGCATCCGGACTTCCGATGGATAAACTCACAGTTGTTTTAGGGGCACTTGGTGTTGGTATAGGTTTAGGTATGCAAAATATTGTAAATAATTTTGTTTCAGGGATCATTCTTATTTTTGAGAAACCTTTTAGAATTGGGGATTATGTCGAACTGGCGGATAAGAAAGGGAAGGTTCAGGATATAGGCATCCGGTCGAGCAAATTACTAACGCCCCAGGGCTCTGAAGTGATCATTCCTAACGGAGATTTACTTTCCGGAAGATTGGTGAACTGGACGTTGAGTAATGATTACCTCAAATCTGAATTGTTGTTTAAAGTTGGTTCTTCGGTTGATATGCAACAATTACAGGAAATTATTGCCGAGGTGATTAAAGGTTCAGCGCATACGGTTACCAATCTTCCACCAGAAATACTCGTTAATAACCTGGCTGCTGATAGCATCGAACTTAAAATTCTGGTGTGGATTAATAATGTTTATGTAGAGGCGGCTTTTAAAAGCGATACGCTACTTCGTTTGATGACCGCTTTTCAGCAAGCAGGCATTAAGCTTGTATAAATTTATAAATTGCGAAAACTAACAAATATGAAAAATCTTGACTTACCAAAATGGACTATTGCCCTTCCAATAATTAGTGCGGTAGCCTATTTTTTTACTGGTGTTGATTCTGGTGTAATCGTAAAAGTTATACTTGCTGCGCTTTTAATCGGCAGCGTTTTAGCCTCAGTGCATCACGCCGAAGTAATTGCACATAAAGTTGGTGAACCATATGGTACCATAATCCTGGCTTTGGCCATCACCACCATTGAGGTTGGTTTAATTGTTTCACTGATGTTAGCAGGCGGCGATAGTACCCGCGAACTCGCCAGAGATACCGTTTTCGCTGCCGTGATGATTATCCTGACAGCGATTGTTGGCATATGTTTACTCAGGGGTGGAATTAAATTTAAAGAACAGCTCTACAAGCTTCAGGGTGTAAATGCGGCTTTGATTACGCTTGCATCTATTTTGGTGCTTACACTAATTCTTCCCAACTACACATTAAGTGCGAAAGTGGGTGAATATACCATTAGCCAGCTTATCTTTGTTTCGCTGGTATCACTAGTTTTGTACGGCGGTTTTATTTTCATGCAAACGGTTAGGCACAGAGATTATTTTCTGCCTAAAAATACAAGCTCAGAAGATGAACACATGGAAGCGCCAACTAAACTAACAGCCATCGCCAGTTTGATCTTGTTATTGATCAGCCTGTTTTCGGTTGTTGTATTGGCTAAGTTACTTTCTAAAGATATCGAGGTGATGGTTATCGATTTGGGTGCACCTCAATCGGTGGTTGGTGTAATTATCGCGGCAATTGTGCTGCTACCAGAAGGTTTGGCCGCTTATCGGGCAGCTAAATCAGATCGGTTGCAAACCAGTTTAAACCTGGCTTTAGGTTCTGCATTGGCCAGCATCGGGTTAACGATTCCGGCTGTTGCTGCGGTATCGATCATTTTCGAAATGCCCATTACATTAGGAATTGATATGAGTTCTACTGTTCTGCTGCTGCTCTCTATGATTACCATAATGTTTTCGCTGGCTACAGGAAAAACCAATGTGCAACAAGGGGTTGTGTTGCTGGTAATATTTGCCTCTTATCTTTTTTACACAGTTGTACCTTAAAGAGGGCAACCGGATGGTTTATTTAAAAATATAAATTATACTTGAAGCTTAAGATAAGCATCCTTGGCAATCATTTTTTCCAGAAACAAGCCATAAGCAAGCTATCCAGCTTAAAACTGCGGTTGATAAGCCTAATTCAGGATCATCAAGTGTAAAGGAGGATAAAATGGCAATAATCGAAATTCCGGTAGCAAATAAAAATGGGATAAACTTTTTCATATGGATGACTTTCGAAAATCAATTCAAAAATTAATCCATTTTACGCATTTGAAACAATTTAGTATTCAATATTTCTTTGTCCTGACATTTCTACTTAAAAAGTCAGTTTTTAACTTTTATTGTTCAAATTTCCAATAAGTTAAGTTTTCTGTCGAAATTAAAATAAATCACAGTACCACATCAAAATTTCGCAGGTTTTTTTCAATAATTAAAACCATAAAATGCGTTAACTGGTTATCAATGCAGTATATCACTTTACAGGTGAAACAAATCGAATATTTGGGCATGGAAGATAATAAAGGTAGTTATAATGGTGAATTGGTGGCAGGCTCTAACATGATGATGCTAGACTATCTTTTTAATCAGGAAGATCAGTTAGTGGCTTATCAGTTGGTAAGGCTAGCCGAAGGAGGGGCATGGCAGGTGCTCTCCGGCGGTTCACCTGTTGCAACACTTACTAAAACCGATGGGCGATGGCTGGCGCTTAATGAAGCGAAACTTGATGTGGATAGTATTTGTAAAATTGGTGACTTTATCGATCAGCAAAACTTTAATCGCTTGCCTGCCAAAATTAAACAACACTGGGAAGACTTTGTGGCAGAAGTTTTGGTTAAAAATGATAGTGAATATATAATAGTTACTGTTCCAGGAATTAATTTCACCAGTTTTAAAAGATTTTTTGCTGAATATATAGGGCATCTGGTAGAAGACGAATGGCCGATTGAGTTTAAAGTTTATGATTTCAGTTTCAATGAGGATTTTGTGGTTCGTGTATTTTAAATTGATCAGTATGTTATTTCTAACTACGATTAGTTGTAAAGAAACTACCCCGTACCTGGTATTTAATATTTAATTTTGTTAGGCTTATAACCAGGTATTTCAATGAAAATTTACTCCCCGCCGTCTGTAGACACTTTAAATACTTTCCATGCTTTACCTGAAATGTACCTGGTTTTATCACCAAGTTTCCATATTCTTACTGCAAGTGATCTTTATTTATCTTCAACTTATCGATCCAGAATGGCAATTGAAGGTAAATACATCTTTGACATCTTTCCTAACAATCCTGATGATTCCGGATTTGAAGCAGTTGAAATACTAAGGGCGGCATTATCTGAAGTGGTTCAAACGAATTCCGCGAATGCCATGCCCATACTTAGATATGATCTCGAAGATTTGAATACTCATCAATTTGTTGAGCGATATTGGAGCATTAGCCACACACCGGTTTTTGATGCAGACGGGCAACTAAGCTACATTATACAGTTGGTAAAAGAAGTTACTGAACTTGTGTTGGAGAGTAACCTGGTGAAGCAGCAAAAGGTAGATCAGCAGAAAAGCCTCATTGAAATCGAACAGCTTAACGGTGAGCGGGAGCTGATGGATAAAAAGCTTACCAAAACGTTAAATGAACTTAGAGAAACAAATCTCTATCTGGAAGAAAAGGTTAAACGTCGTACGGATTCATTGAAGCTTAGCGAAGAAAAATACCGCAACCTGATTGAACAAAGTCCGGTAGCAATGCAGGTTTTTCGTGGAGAAGATATGGTTTTCGAGGTTGTTAATGAAGCAATGTTAACCTTTTTAGGTAAAGAGCCAGATATTATTGGTAAAACTTTATTCCAAGGCGTACCGGAGATTGTAGGGCAGCCGATTGTTGATGTTTTGTATAATGTCTATCGCACCGGAGTTCCATTTGAACTTATGGGAGAGGAGGTTATTTTGGAACGTAACGGCCAGAAAATTGTCGGTTTTTACGATGTAATATATCGGCCTGTTTATGAACTGGGGAAAATATCTGGCGTTTTGGGTATTGCACTCGATGTTACCCACCAGGTAAGTTCACAACGATCGCTTGCGGCGAGCGAGCAACGTTTTCGTACCATGGCCGAGGCCAGTGATATTTTAATATCAACGAATGATGCGAAAGGAAATTTAAATTATCTGAACCATGCATGGGTAAACCTGACGGGATGGAAAACCAAAGATTTGAAAGATTTTGACTGGTCATCATTTGTTCATCCAAATGAACGAGCTGAAGTTGAAGAAATTTTCGCAAGTGCTTTAACAGCTCACTCTTCATTCTTTAATGAATTTAGAATACTCGACAAGGTAGGGAATTACCGTTGGTTACGAATCAAAGGAAATCCGATTTTCGATGGATCGGGAAATTTTGATGGCTTTATTTGCTCAAGTTTAGATGTAACGGAAGAAAAGCAATATTTGTTAGAAATTCAGTCTGTTAATAAAGCATTGATCGAAGCCAACGAAAGTCAGTTTCTTATAAATGAAAAGTTGCAGCAGGCAAATAATAAGCTGAAACTAAGCGAGGAAAACCTGCAGTCGGCATTTAATGCAGGGGAACTTGGCAGTTGCAGTTTAGATTTAAAAACCGGTATTGCCGATATGTCGGGCAGATATCGGTCGCTTTACGGTCTTCCCGTAGATGGTGAAATTACTTGGGAAATGGTACTGGAGTCTGTTGAGCCGGATTTTATACCCGAGGTAAATAAAGTGTTAGAAAATGCGGTAAAATTTGGTAGTCCAGTTGATAGTACTTACGCCATCCGCCATCTAATAAGCGGTGAACGCAGGTGGATGCGGGTGGTAGGTAAAGTAAACCAGGATATTCATGGCGTAAATGAAAGTGTGTATGCGGTGGTCATGGATGTTACGCCTCAAAAAGAAGATGAACAACGGAAAAATGATTTCATCGCCATGGTAAGCCACGAACTTAAAACACCGGTAACATCAATAACAGGTTATCTGCAAGTATTGCAGCGTTTGTTCAAAAACACCGGCGATGATTTTACCGGTTCAGTGCTTGATAAGATGGGGCGGCAGTTAACCAAAATGACTACCATGATTAACGGCTTTTTGAATGTTTCCCGGCTGGAATCTGGAAAAATTCACCTCGATCGGCAACGCTTTAATTTTTCTGAACTTTTAGCTGATATCGAAGATGAGTACAAACATATTGTTTCCACTCATAACATCCAGTTCACTTCGTCAGAAGAGATCATCCTGATCGGCGACCGTGATAAAATTGGACACGTTGTAAATAATCTCATTAGCAATGCGGTGAAATATTCACCAATCCATTCCAAAATATTATTGTCTTGCACAAAAGCTAACAATACACTTACCTTCAGTGTGAAGGATGAAGGTGAAGGTATTCCTCAAGAAGACCTGCCGCATTTGTTCGATAGATACTACCGGGTTCAGAATGTGGAAGCCCGCAATATTGCAGGATTTGGAATTGGCCTTTATCTCTCAGCAGAAATTATTAAAAGTCATTCTGGGGAAATATGGGTAGAGAGTGTACGCGGTGAAGGTTCAACGTTTTATGTTTCTTTACCACTTAACTCCTGAACAATTTACAGGCCAATATTTCCAGGAATTTCTTTTTGAGGTTCATCAATGTGACTATTGCATTATCTTACTAATCAAATCATTTCAATTGTACATCTTCAATAATCTCGGTAAAATTATCAATCTCAAAAGGTTTCTCTAAATAAGCATCGCAGTATTCTTTTAAACGCTCAGGCTGAATTACCAGAGCACTTGTTACCACAAGTTTGATGTGTGAAGTTTTTGAATTTGATTTTAATTCTCTACAAATATTAATTCCATCTTCATCTCCAAGGTGCACATCAATAATGGCAATATCTGGCTGAAATTCTTCCACATCGTTTTTCCACTGGCGGGGAGAAGAAATGGGAAGTACGTGATAAGAGTCTTTCAAAATTGTGGTCATTACGTTCAAAATGTCAATGTCATCTTCAATAATTAAAACTTTACGCATGTGTGGGACTGATTTTTTATTTTCTAAATTTCTTTGATGTAAAATCTTAAACAGCAGCTAAAATCTAGGAAATACCTTATGAAAAGGTAAAAAAATGGCTGAGATGATTGCTCCATTGATTTTTTAATAGGGATTTTAGTACAAGGGTTTTCGATTTTATAAGTATAAACATCTTTTACTTATTTTGGTTTGTTGATGATGAAAAACTTCAATGTTTATCATTAAGCAAAAGATGCAACGTATTATAATTACTTTTAAAGGAATTTAGTTATCGCCTAGCGGAAAATAAATGCTTTATTTCTTATATACATTTAATTTGTATTGGTAAGTGGCCAGAAAATAACGGCGAAGGATATTTCGATCGGATATGCCTATTGCGTTATTAAAGGCGTAACGATTTATCGAAATGTTTTGATCAAATAAATCATAAACCGAAAGCTTGAGCTGCCCGCGATCTTTTTTCAGCATTTGAATGGAAAGCGCAAGGTTAAGTTGATGTGAACTGCGTTGAAAACCCTGCCCGATTTGAGGATTGTAAAAATACGTATAATTAGCGTCTAAAATAATCCTTTTTGGCCACCTCAGGCTAAATTCTCCACCGGCAGAGTGGGTGTAAGTATTCACTTTTGCAAAATCTACATCTTTGTAGCGGGTCATCTGTTTATAGAAATCATATTTAGCATTCAGGCTAAGCAAGTCGCCATAATTTAGGTTGATGTTTTCTCCAAAACCAATATCCAGTGAATTTTGAAAACCTTCGTCAGCATTAAGGATAAAAGGTCTTTGGTTGAGGTTTGTTCTTGCCGAGGTATTTAAACCAACTTGCCACTTCTGCGATTTTTTAAACTGCTTACCAACACTCATGCCAAGGTAGCCATTTCTGTAACCACTACGGTTAACAAAGCTGGCTACAGTAGCGCCAGCGCTATTCACATTACTACGTTGTAAAACTCCGTTATTACTAAAGATATAGCCAGAATATAAATTGAAATTAATCTGCTTGGAAGGGATGTATTTGTATACATTTAGATTTAATGTGCGTACCAGGTTTGCCCTCAAATCAGGGTTTCCTATAGCCGTGTATAGCTGGTTATATTGGCGGGCAATGGGTTGCATCTGAGAAATTCCGGGAAGGTCTAAACGCTCATCATAACTCAGTGAAAAACTTGGTGCATCAAACCTGAAAGATGGATAAAAGTTATAATATTTACGATTGATATCTTCATAACCGAAATTAAATTCATTACGTACATCCTGATATTCTCCCTTGACAGATACCCTTAAGCTATAATCTTTAGTGATTTTATAAAACAACTGCGGACGAAGGCTTTGAATGAAAACATTACGCTGTAAATCGTTACTTAGGTTGGTAAGAAAAAAATCGTAAAGCATTGTAGATGGATTGTATTCGAATGTACTTGCCAGATCCGTATTGCTGTAAAAACGTGTTCCGGAATTCAGTTCCAATGTTAGCTTTTTGCTTAAAGGATAATTGTAAGTTACAGACAAATCCCCAGAATTGGATTTGTTCCAGCCCTCTCTAAATCGATCCTGTGTTTCTGATTTCACTTCCGTAGAAAAAGATTCTAGCCGGAACTTATTAAAATCTTCATTATTGTTGCTGTTTATCTGCAGCGAATGTGTAATATTAATCGATTCTCCTTTTTTCTTTAGCCTTCGGTAGTACATAAAGTTATGTGAGAAACCACTATTATTAGCATTTGAAGTATTAAGCCCGGCGCTTTCACTTAAACGGGGCAACAACGAGTTAGAACTGCTATTACTATTTTCGTTTCTGTTATTTTGATAATTGAGGTTTAACTTTGGTTCGTACCTGATGCGCATCATCGTGTCAGGAACCCATTCCACCAAGCCGCCTATAGCATGTTTATTACTTTTATTATTGCTCATATTTCTGGAGTTATTAATTAAAGTAGTATTCGCTACAGTTTGCTCGATATAATTTGTTCCATTGTAAAGGTTGTCGCTGTGGGTGAAAAAATAAGTAAGGTTAAGCTTAAGTTTTTTGCCATAGTTATTGTTGATGTTGACACCTCCCGAAGCCACACTTTCAATGCCACCATAACCCCGGCCACCAAAAGTGCCATCATAGATTTGTCCGCCACCGCCAGATCTGTCGAAACCACCCATAGTATATAATTCCTGACCGGAAAAACCAGTGCGGTTCAAGTTATTGGCCAAACCAATTAAACTTACCTGGAGCGTATCTCTGAAATTGCTTAAAATTCCTCCCGCTTCATAGCGATCTCTGCTTCCGCCACCGGCATAAACTTTGCCCAACGTACTTTTCTTAATCTTACTTTTTAGTTTCAAGTTAATAATTTTGCTCACTTCAGAATTACTCACCAAATGATCAGGATCGTTCTCCCGGTCATCATAAACCTGAATCTTCGCAACCAAATCCGCATCCAGGTTTTTGGTGGCCACTTTAGGATCATCGCCAAAAAACTGTTTTCCGTCAATTAGCAACTTACTTATCGATTTTCCATTGACCAGAATCGAACCATCAACATTTACCTGTACGCCAGGTAGCTTTTTCAACAGTTCTTCAACTACTGCATTAGGCCTGGTTTTAAAGGCTTCAGTGTTAAATTCTATGGTGTCTTTTTTAACTGTTACCGGTGATCTTTCACCCGAGATGATCACATCCATTAAGGTATTACCAGATAAGTAGATGGTTTTTAAATCTGTAATTAATTCTTTTTGTAAATGCAGGTTTTGGCGGATGGTGTTATAACCTACAAAAGAAATGATGATTTTGACAGGTTTATCCACAGCGATACCAGAAAGTTTGAAGGTTCCGTTTTTATCAGTTAAAGTATAAGATACCAACGAAGTGTCTTTCGCATTAACAACGGCTACAGTGGCAAATTCCATTGGTGCTTTGGATGCAGAATCGGCAACAATTCCTTTAACAGTTGTTTTGTTTTGCGCCAAAGCCTGCAAGCAAATGAATGCGAGGAGCAGCGAGAAAATTGATTTGAGCATTTAGATGTTGATGAGAGGTTAAGGGGTTTGTTTAGTTAAATGTTAACAGCTCAACAACATTTCCAATTAGATACCCGATGTTGAGCGATGTTAAAACGATTTACCAAGATAAATAAAATATTGAAGACTGCTTCTCAGGTAGGAAATTGCAATGAAAAATATTTGTTACAAGAATAAAATTAGCTACAGCCGAAAAGATCAGTTAACAAACAGGTGTTATTTCGTGGCCGCAGAACAAAGAAGATCATCCCGATCGACCAATATACGAACAGGATGATATTGCAAAATAGTTAGGGTTGAGATATTAAAGAGGAAATAGCACTGCGCTACAGATTGGTTTGTTTCAGCAATCCATCAATTTCCGCATTGAATGCGCTTACAAAATCAGTGTAATATTTTCCTGTTGCGGGTCCGCTGTAACCGGTATGGATTTGCGCAACCTCGCCTTTTTTATTGATGATGATCATCGTTGGGAAGGATAAGAAATTATTCAGACCCGGAAGTGACTCGGCAACTTGCTTTTTATCAGGTTTACCTGCAATTACCTGGTCATATTGAATGTCGAACTTATCACGAAATCTGCCTAATGCCTTTTTTACATAAGCTGAATCAAGCTGGCGCTCGTAGTGGATACCAACAACCTCTACGCCACGGTTACGGTTTTCCTTATACCAAGGCGAAATGAATGATGCCTCATCCACACAATTAGGGCACCAGGTGCCGGTAATGGTTAATATCACGACCTTGTTCTTAAATTTATCATCCGTTAATGAAATTTTCTTGCCATCTACATCGGGGAGAGAGAAGTTCAGCGTTTTATAGCCCTCTTTCAAAAAGGTTAATTTGGTAGCATCGGGGAGGGCCGCATTCTCGTTTTGTTTTCCGGTGAATGGCGTATTTCCTCTTGCACTAACTGCTTCTCCCTGAATTATTCCATCTTTTGAGAATGTACCCTTATAGTAAGATGGGCTGGAACCTATAAAACCCGAAAGGTAAAATTGATTTCCATCTACACTGCCTTCAAGATAGCGGGAATCGCCGGTGATGCGGAGAAATGTACCTGTAATTTTATTTCCTACCTGTTTGAAAAGTCCGACCGCATTTTCATTTTTGCCATCTTGTGATTTAAATACAATGTCATACTTTCCGGAAAAATCCGCATCAGGTGTTTGATCATTTGTTTTGAAACGATATTGATTCGCTTTGCTGGCTGATAGCGGAAGTGCTTTGCCAGATCCATCTTGTTTTTTCAATACACCCACAAGCGAATCCTTCTGGATTTTAAACGCCAGCACATTGTCGAACTGATCGAGGTTAATCCATAATGAATCATTTTTCTGTTTTACAAATCCGCCGTCGAAGCTTTCATCGGCATTTAAAAAACTGAGGTAGGGTTGCCCGTTTTTATTTTTGATTTCAAAATTGAAAGGAACCTCAACGCCAGGCTTTAGGTTAAAAACACCTCTCCAAATTCCACTCGCCTGAAAGGTGTTTTGGAGCTTTAGGTTTTTTGTGTATGTTTTAATCTTTGTTTGGGCGGCAACTTTTTGGGTTAACAATCCGGCTATTAGTATTGCAATATATTTTATTTTCATGGGATGATGTTCAATTGAGAAAGCAAATGTAGACATGATTTTGGCTAAGAAAAAATATTTCAATAAAATCTATAGAATTTGTAGACATTATGATTTTTATATTATCTTTGCGCCAGTTATTTTAAAATACTTATCAAGAAAGGTGGAGGGAATGGCCCTGTGAAACCTTAGCAACCAGCCCTCAGGGTATGGTGCTAATTCCATCCCAGAGTTGTTTGGGGTAGTTAAGTCAGTTGAAGGCCAAATCATTAATCATATATGAGAGCACTCCTGATTTACAGGAGTGCTTTTTTTGTAGGCTGATTTTCCACAATTGATAAGTATTGATCTATCAGAAAAAATAAATGAAAAAGACTAACGAGCAAAAATTTACCCAGTTCAACAATTTTAACATGTATTGGCGAGGCCGAATGTGTAAGGGTATGTGTTTGAATTAAATTCATCATATACCATCTCCAACTAAAATTATCAATATCAAGGTGTTTAAAAAAATCGCTAAAAGCGGGGTGGAATTGCTTTGCCTAAATTTTTCACATCAGTTTTAACTAATCATCAATTTAACCTATTATGTTTAAAAAAATTAAGCTACCAGCAATACTATTTTTGCTATTGCTTTCACCATTCGTTCGAGCACAAAATCTTGCAATTTCGGGCACGGTAAAAAGTTCATCAGGAGAAACGCTGCCTGGCGTATCTATTTTTGTAAAAGGTACTAAACAAGCGGTAACGAGTAACGGAACAGGAAATTTTTCCATTACTGTTGCGGGCAAAAGCACGTTGGTATTTTCCTATATCGGCTTTGCCACGAAAGAGGTAGAGGTATCAGAAAATAATAAAGTGCTGGATGTGGTTTTAAATGACGGCGATAATGCATTAGATGAGGTAGTCGTTACCGCATTAGGCATATCCCGACAAAAGAAATCTCTGGGTTATGCGGTTCAGGAGCTCAAGGGGGAGAGCTTGACAGAAGCCAGGGAAAGCAATCTGGTAAATGCACTGGCAGGAAAAGTTGCCGGTGTTCGCGTAACCAATAGCCAGGGCGATATGGGGTCTTCCCGGGTGGTTATTCGTGGTGAAACTTCCATTTCAGGAAATAACCAGCCGCTTTTTGTAGTGGATGGGATTCCTGTGGATAACTCACAACTCAATTCAGCTGGCGCAAGAGATTATGCAAACACCATTTCGGATATCAATCCAAATGATATCGAATCGATCAGTGTGCTTAAAGGACCAAATGCTGCTGCATTGTATGGATCGAGAGCGGCGGCTGGAGTTATTATTATTAAAACCAAATCGGGAAAATCAAAAAAGGGCTTAGGGGTTACTTTTAATTCTAACGGGGTTATTGAAAGTTTACTTACCCTCCCGAAATATCAGGATGTTTTTGGTCAGGGATCTGAAGGTAAATTCAGCTATGTAGACGGTAAAGGTGCTGGTACAAATGATGGCGTGGATGAAAGCTGGGGCCCGAGAATGGATGGCAGATTGATTCCTCAGTTTTTTTCTAAAGGGGTGGCTGTTCCATTTGTAGCCAATCCTGATAATGTGCGTGATTTTTTTGAAACCGGTTATTCGCTTTCGAATGGTATTGCTGTTGAAGATGCCGGAGAGAAATTCGATTATCGCTTATCTTATAATAATCTAAAACAGGTTGGGGTAGTGCCAAATTCTGGGCAAGACAAAAATTCATTCGCTTTAAATACTACGTTAAGGATTACACCAAAATTAACCCTTACGGCCAATGCAAATTACAGTAAACTAGGTTCAGACAATTTGCCTGGAACGGGTGGTTCACGGTCGACAAGCACCATGCTTCAGTTTACCTGGTTTGGAAGGCAGGTTGATATCAACCAACTGAAAAACTATCTCGACGAGAACGGGAATACTTTCAACTGGAACAACAGCTATTATAGTAATCCATACTGGGTGGCTTATGAAAATACGGTATCACAAAACCGAAACCGGATCATTGGGAATATTGGGCTGAATTATAAAATTACTGACGGGTTAAATTTCAATTTCCGTTCAGGAACAGATTACTACAACGATCGTCGTAAAATCAGAATTGCATATGGCACCAACGGAACCCCGTTTGGATCATACAGCGAAAGTGCCTTTACCGTAAATGAAAACAATACCGATGCAACGCTGAACTACACCAAACAGCTTAATGATGATTTCAGTTTAGAGGCTTTGCTTGGAACGAATATCCGCTCGAGATATATCGAACAAAATGATCAAAGCGCCCCACGACTTGCGGTTGCGGGTTTATACACGTTAAGCAATTCGAGAGATCCACTGACTTCCTCTAATAATTACAGTAAACTGAAATCATATAGCGGTTACGCATCGGCACAAATTGGATTTAGAAATTACCTTTTTGCAAATATCACCGCCCGTAACGACTGGTCATCAACGTTGCCGGCACAAAACAGATCTTATTTTTATCCATCATTTAACGGAAGTTTGGTATTGACGGAAGCCTTTGACATCAAAAGCGATGTGTTGGATTATGCCAAAATTCGCGGAGGTTGGTCTAAAGTAGGTAAGGATGCCGATCCGTATCGTTTGATTAACACTTTTTCTTTCAGCGCTCCGTTTGGAAGCAACCCTCAACTCACAGCATCCACTACAGATTTGAATCCTGATTTGAAACCTGAAACCACCACATCATCCGAATTGGGAGCAGAGGCAGTTCTATTTAAAAAACGCCTTCGTTTTGATGTGAGTTTATATAATACAAACAGTTACGATCAGATTTTAAGTGTTGATGTGAGCCAAAGTACAGGTTTCAGATCTAAATTACTGAATGCTGGAAAGATCAACAATAAAGGTATAGAAGTTCAGCTGGGAGTTACACCAGTTAAAAAACAACTCACCTGGGATATTGATGTGAATTATGCGGCAAACAGAAGTAAGGTAATCGAATTAGATAAAGCGGGTTTATTGCAAAATTATGTAGTGGCGACCAATTCTGCTCAGGTAATTGCAGCTGTTGGTCAACCTTACGGAACACTTTTTGGAAATGCATTTCTAAGAGATGGCAACGGAAATATCGTAGTGAATGCAACTGGTGCACCACAAACCGATCCTACCAAAAGAGTTTTGGGTAAATATACACCAGATTGGATTGGAGGCATATCAAATACTTTCACTTATAAAGGCGTTAGTTTAGGTGTTTTAATTGATGCCAGCTTTGGTGGATCGATTTACAACGGTACTTATGCAACAGGAACTTACACAGGCGTTTTGGCCTCAACTTTACCTGGAAGAGCGGCAGAATTTGGTGGGATTTCCTATTACTATCCGGGAAATGTAAAAGCAAACGGAACAGTAAGATTGGCTGATGGTGCTGCGGCGCCGGCAGGTGTAACTGTTTACGACGATGGTATCATATTCGATGGCGTAACAACCGATGGAAAACGCAATGAAAAAATACTTCCTGCACAAACCTATTACAAATCGTTTCGTACCATTGATGAGGCCAATATATTTGATGCTTCATACGTAAAACTCCGCGAAATTAAATTGAGTTATAATCTTCCTGCAAAATGGGTTCGGCCGTTAAGTTTGCAGGGTGTTTCGGTGTCGCTAGTAGGTAGAAACCTGGCCATCTTACATCGCAATGTAGCCGATATTGATCCGGAAGTAGCCTTTAACACTGGCAACGGCCAGGGTTTAGAAAGCCTTTCGAATCCAACTACCCGTACTTATGGTATCAACTTAAATATCAGATTTTAATCCTATCGCCATGAAAAAGAAATTTCTATACATCACTGCTTTTGTTTCGCTTTTAGCAGCATCATGCAGTAAAGAACTCGATGAAGTAAACATCAATCCGAATGCAACAGAAAATGCACAACCCGATTATTTGCTTACGGCTGCAATCAAAAATACAGCCGATGCGTATTGGGGAACTACGAATAATATGAACTCCAGTTTGCTTTTTGTGCAGCATTGGGCAAAGGTTCAATACACCGAAGAAGACCGCTTTATTTATTCAAACAGTAGTTTTACCTCTTTATGGTCTACACTGTATTCGCAAAGTATCACCGGTTTTAACAAAATTATCGAAATTGGAAATACCACTGCTCACCCGAATTATCGTGGGGTGGCTCTAACGCTAAGATCTTGGTCGTTTCTTTTGCTTACCGATGCTTATGGCGATATTCCTTATAGTCAGGCAGGAAAGCTAAACGAGTTTATAACACCCGCTTATGATAAACAAAAAGACGTTTATTTCGGTTTGCTAGAAGATTTGAAAACAGCTAAGAATACGCTTGATCCTGCTGGGAAAGCGATTGCAGGCGATATTATCTACAGCGGAAATATCACCAAATGGAAAAAGTTTGCCAATGCCTTGAGGCTGAGAATCGCTTTAAGAATTGCAGATAAAGAGCCAGCTAAAGCCAAACAGGTATTAGATGAGATTAAGGCGGATGGCGATTTATATATTAGTGATAATGCTGATATTGCTCAGTTGATTTATCAGATCTCTCCACAACAAAATCCTGTGAGTGCACAATTTGATACCCGTGACGATTATCGGATTAGTAAAACCATCGTTGATAAATTGTTTGTACTGAATGATCCACGTTTGTCAATTTATGCCAGTAAAACACAAACCGCAACCCCTCAGGAGTATATTGGTTTACCGAACGGATTAACCAATTCAGAGGCCAGTAATCTGGGTTTCGCAAGAACCTCAAAACCGGGAGCCTATTTTTTAACGCCGCAATCTCCAGCTGTAATTTTCAGCTATGCGGAATTATTGTTCGACAGGGCAGAGGCTGCTGCAAGAGGCTTGACAACAGAAAATGCTGCTGAACTTTATAAGCAGGGTGTAACAGCCTCGCTAAAACAGTTTGGCCTGTCAGATGCTGCTGCAACCACTTATCTTGCACAGGCATCAGTTCAGTATGATGCCGCAAATTATAAAAAATCAATTGGTGAGCAAAAGTGGCTGGCACTGTTTGGCCAGGGTTTGGAAGCCTGGGCAGAGCGTCGCCGCTTAGATTATCCACAGCTTTCGGCATCAGTAAATACAGTATTAAATGGCCAGATTCCGGTGCGTTTCATTTATCCCGGAACGGAGCAATCGTTAAACGGACAAAGTTATAAAAACGCGGTGGCTAGTCAGGGTGCTGACCTTTTAACCACAAAGCTTTGGTTTGATGTGAATTAATAGCGCTTAAAAGAATAGCTAAAAGTGCCGCTGGAATTTATTTCAGCGGCATTTTTTTTTATGATGTAGCTTTGAACCTGCTTTTTTTTGTTCATGAACCTAAAAAATTGCAAATTGCAGAAGATTGTAATTCGATGCCAATGGCGAATGGCTTTCTGAAAATAAGAACTAATTAATCATTCCAAGCAAACGTATTAATGGAACAAAATATAAAACAACCGGAAAGTGTTGAAGCGCTAATTAAAAGAAAAGATCTGTTAAAAGGTGTGATGTTGGGTTTGGGTCTGGTGTATCTTGTCGCGTTTGGCATCCTGATCTATCTGGCGGTTACAAAAGGATTAAGTAAGGTTTCAATTGCACTTATACCGATATGTTTATCTCCATTAACATTACTTCCCTTACTATTCAATTTCAATTCCTTGAAAAAGGTGATCGCTTCAAGAAAAGCCTAGATCGTTTTTAGCTTACCAAGTTTAACAACTTAATTGGCGGGTAAATAACGTTCTACACGGCTCGCAAAATCATTTAAATCAAAAGGTTTATTGATAAAATCTTCGGCAGTACATTTTGCCTTAACAGCATTTAAATGATTATTTGCCGACATCATCATCACGGGAATATCATGTGTTTTGATATTAGTTTTCAGCTGACTGCAAATATCAATTCCATTTCCATCAGGCAGCATAATGTCGAGGATGACCATATCTGGCATGCTTTGCTGCATTTGTAGCCAAAAGTCGCTGGTATTTCGGCAAGCTTTCACCTCATACAATTCTTCAGTAAGCAAAAACTCGATAATCTCTCTGATACTTGGATTATCCTCTACAACATATATGCACTTTTTCATACGCTTTATGTTTTGTATACAGGTTTAACGGCTATCGTTATCAGATGTTTAGCTAAGTTTTTCACACGATACGAGTTATTAACTTTTTGCGGAATCAAATAGAAATAAAGCAAACTTTTGTGGTGCTTTTACAGTTGATTAATAACATCATTTATTAAAGCCATGAAAAATATAAAAACAGCATTTGCATTTCTTTTGACAATCTCTTTAGGAACTAATTTATCCGCACATGATATTTTAGGAGGAATACCAATTCAGCCTAAATCGGGCATGTTACAGGAGGTTTTACCACCTGAAGTGTTTATGAATCAAGCTTTGCTTTATGGATTAAAGGCGACGCAAATGAGTGGGATAGCAGCGCAAAATGGAAGTCCGAAATTGAAGGGATTTGCCCAAACGTTACTTGATGCACATGCTCAGGCCAATACAGAACTTTTAGCTTTAGCCAAAAGTAAAAACATCACTTTAACGGCAAGTAAAAATGAAGAAGGGCAAAGACCAGACGGCAGGGTTGATTCGGCTCCAACAACATTGCAGGATACATCTAGAAACCAAAATCAGGGAGAAGCCGGAAATACCGGTCAGGCAAAAGGTGTCATGTTAAATGGATTTGCAATGCTTCGCAATGCTGATATTCAACAATCAGTAAATAAGTTAAAGGATGCAAAAGGGCAGGATTTTGATCAGGCATACATTGCTTCCAGTATTCAGGATCACCAGAATTTAATTGTACTTTTTGAAGCAGGTTCAAAATCATCTGATGCTGCGGTAAAGAAATATGCTAGAAAATATCTTCCTAAATTCAAAACACATTTAACGCAGCTAAATGCTATGGCAAAGGCAAAATAATATTCAAGGCAGTTAACCAACTGCCTTGAATATTAAGAGTTAGTTATGAGAAGCATCGCTTTCAAAGCCAAAAATTGCTAAACGTACCGGCTTAGCAGAAACTTTATGTTTTGCTATTACAGCAAAAGTTGATAGATTGATTTGATGTACCTCACCCAACGCTGGCATCGCGATGTAGGCAAATTTGCCAGTTGCTTCTAGAACAGGCTTATAAGTATCTGTGCTCGATGTTGCAGAAATCACCGACCCTTCTTTTTTCAATGTGCCGGTGGTTAAATCATATACTCTTAGTTTTCCATCTAGCGTCAAAATCAATAAGTTTTTTCCTGCAAAATCAACTTTGCATTGAAAAGCATCAGCTCCGCTGTAAATGGGGGTTATTTTATCCGTTGCAATATCTATTAAGTAAGCACCTTTTGTTGCTACATATCCAATAAACTTTTTCGCCGATTCAGCGTAATAAATACTGGCCAACCTAAACGCACCAAAACCATCAGGATTAGGAATTAATCTTTGCTCTCCTGTAGATTTAACTACCAAAACACCTCCGGCGGTTGCCGCAGAACTGCTAAAGCCACCAAATACTGCGTTTGTTCCATCACTTGCATTACCATGAATGGCGCCAATTTCAAGCGTAGAAGCATAAACGGTTTTACCTGTTTTATCGATTACGAGCACACGATTTGGAGATGCTCCGGAAACTGCTGTTGATGTTACGGCATAGGTTCCGTTTGTAAACTGTGCCATTGCACCGTGGTGGGGTAACAAACCTGCGTTAACAGTGGCAAACTTTGCCCCGGCAGTATTAAAATCGCTCTCTACGGCCCGGCTCAACGTTCCATCTCCATCGTTAAAAATTAAACTTTCATTGGCTTTGGTTTTAAAATGAGTTGGCTTAATGCCTGTAGCAGTAATGTTTGCCCATTTCGGATTATTTAGCACATCTACATGGTCTACGTGAGAAGCAAGACCGCTATCAAAAACTTCCACTAAATTTTGTGCGCCATAAAGTACCGTAGCATATCTGCCTGAAGATGTTGCGTAAAGATTAGCTAAAGGAAATTTAGCATCGAAAACAGTTACTGCCGCCGTTGATGGATCTACCAAAGTAAGCTTGTTCGACGTCTCATCTGAAGTAAGCAACCTTACATACTTAAATTCTTTGGCCGCTGTTGTGGGTGTTTCCTCAGGTTGTGAGCTGTCTTTTTTACAAGCTGCAAATGCAGCAGCAACAGCAACAATCAATGCTGCTTTTTTAAAATTGTTTTTAGATAACATTAGGTTTGATTTTTAGTGATTAATTAATTTTTATACTAATTCCTTTGATGGTTTGCCATCCTGCTTTATCCGTTATCCTGATTAAAAAATGATAATCGCCGGGATCAATATCTGCAGGTACATTTACTGAGGCCGTGGCTTCATAATTTTTTTGCCCTGCCGGGATACTCACCTCTCTAATGAGCAGAAAAGGCTTTACGGGAGTTTTGATGGCTTCCATATTGCAACTATTTACTTCGGTACTGTGTGAATGATGATCAAAATTGTGGTGGATATCGATGCTCATTGATCCCAATTCGACATTGTCGCTTACCTGCGTTTTAAACGTAAATGTTTCTCCGCGTTTAATTACGCTGCATTGCTGCGGAAAAGAAGTGGCGCTTGAAATAATTTCAGGGTAGGTAGTGTCAATGTCTTCCGTTTCCTTTTTACAATTGCTGAGCAATAAAACGGATAATGCACATAAGCCAATAAAGCCTGTTTTAACTGGATTGAATTTATTTTTCATAATTATTGATTTACTTGTCGAAATGTTCTTCAAATTGATTTTCTTTACCCAACTGATCTACAATTTTCAGGTGAACATGATAGTGGCCTTTAGGCGCAGCAGTAACATCCAGGTGTTTATGAAAGTTATAGGTGCTTAAACCCACCATGGCAGCATCGGTAAACAGAAAATCTTTTTCCCATGCAGCACCATGAACTTCAACTTCAATTCTGGCAATTTTATTAATCGCAGCAACTGTGGCTTCAACATGCAGATCATTTCCAGCAGTATTCAAACCCACCTCAAATCCTGTAGCGCTAGGCAGTGTTGGATCGTATTTGATTTCCAGATCACTGGTGATTTCAGTTGTTCTCCCCAACAGATCAGTTACTTTAATCGTTACGATGTAACTACCCAGTGCCGCGTTTGTGGGTACATCAATATGTTTATGGAAATTTGCATTTTTTACATTTGCAAAGCCTTCAGTATATTTTTGGTTGAAGTTCCAGCCGGTACCTGCTTTTGGTTTAATATTTAAATCAACGCTGGCTAAGTTACTCGCAGCAAAAAGATCGGCTTCGAAATGAATGTCGGTTCCGGGATAGGCAGTTTTATTGTTATTCATTCCCACCTCCAGATTTGTAATCGTTGGCAGGTCTGTAATCACTTCATCTTTTTTACAGGCTGTAAATGTTGCTGCCGTAATCAGCAGGGCTAAAAGGGGTTTTGTAATTTTGTTCATTGTTGATGTTTTTTTTGTTGATGGGTGTAATTAAACTGTATTATTTTCCAAAAGGGATTTTTAACGAAAGCACAAGATTTCTTCCTGCTTCAGGAAGCTCGATAAGACGGTAAAAACTGGTATGGTTGAGATATTTTGTATCAAACAGATTTTGAACTTGCAGACTTAACTGGAGCGGATTGCCATACAAGGAAAGCTTTGTGCCGGCTTGTATATTTACTATCTGGTAACCAGGAGTTTTCTTTTCTGGTGGAACAATATTATCCTGTTTACTCGTTAAGCGGTAATCGATGGAGAAATAAGTATTAGACAATTGCCTGCCTGTTTTCGGAGAATATGTTAAATTGATCAGGGCAGAAGCGGGTGGAGAAAAAGGTAACGTAAAACCCTTTTTATTTCCTGATAGCTGTTTAGCCTGTAAAATTTCTCCTAAGAACTGCGTGCTTAAGTTTTTAAAAATTTCATATTTAAGCTGAAGCTCGCCTCCAAATCGCTGTACGCTACTTTGTGCGTATTCGAAAATTTGATTGCCGGCACCATAAGCATAATCATGTTCGGAGGTCGGATTTAAATAAATGTAGTTCGGGAAATAATTGTAAAACGGACTTAACTGAACAGACCACCGCTCATCATTCCAGGCCAGGCTCAAGTCGGCTTGATATGATTTTTCTGGCGATAAATTTGGATTTCCTTTCTCATAACTGAAATAGTGATAATTTACGCCATTTGCACCAAGCTCTTTAGCAATCGGCATCCTGAAGCTCTTGCCCAGGTTAAACTTTAAACCAAATTTTTCCAGATTGTAGTTTAGTCCGGCAGACCAGACCAAACTGTTAAATGTTCGGTTTAAATTAGCGGCACGTTGCAGGTTTTGCTGTGTTACCAATCCGTTTATTGTAATATCTGATGGAAACCAATCGTTGTACTGAAACATGTTGATTTGTCCGCGATCATAACGTAATGCACCATGTAGTAGTAAATTATCAGTGATCTTAAATTTATCATAAACAAAAGCTCCTATTGTTTTCTGTTTGAAAGCCGGAACTAGAAAACTCCATCCATTAATGTCATTTGTTTGAACCTCCGCATTTATTCCGACAGATAGCTCATGTGCATTAATTGTTATCCTATCTCGTAAATTGCCTGAATAAACAACTTTATTAAATTCTCTTTCCAGATCGATGGGGATTGGTAAAGTAGCGGGATAAGTTGAAGGCATAAAACCATGATTTACATATTGGCTAAATTCCTGCCTGTAATTTTTCTGATAACCTAATTCAAATTCGATTTTTTGATTCGGCAACTGATAGCTGGATCGGTTAATCAATTTAAAATGGTTAACCGATTGATAAGGGTGTAAAATATCTCTGTTTGAACTGTCGTGAAGATCTTCATTTACACGCCGTGGTTCAAGTCCATGTGCATTGGCAAAGAAGCCGCTTTTGGCAAAAGTATTGCTGAGGTAAAATACGGATCGGAACTTTTCGCCAACATATCCTGTATTGAAATGGATTCCCGTCTCACGCCCTGCAGTATTGCGTAAATGATTTTGATATAATTTTACGGCATAATCGTATACAAAAACCTGATCTGTGGGTACACGATAATCGCCGTAGTTCTGATAAGTAAATCGCGAATCGAAAAACCACCTTTTGTTTCTGCCATAAATGTTGGTTGATGTACCATAAAGGTTGTTGTTGCTTTTCGCAATTAAATCGACTGAGCCGCCAATGCTGTTCAGCGGTGGAATAGATACCGGAAGAATATCGATAACTCCTCCAATGGCATCAGAGCCATAAATAAATGAGGCAGAACCTTTAATCAATTCAATTTCGCCGGTAGCAAATTGGTCGATTTCCAGCCCGTGATCGGCGCCCCACTGTTGCCCTTCGTGTTTAACACCTTTATCAACCACTACCACCCGGTTAAAGCCTAAACCTCTTATTAATGGTTTTGACTGCCCAGAACCAATGCCGATAGTTTTAATTCCCGGAAGGCGTTCTAAGCTTTTCATCAGGCTACCACCTAGGTTTCTTTGAATAAAATCCTGATTCACAATTTCAATGTTCATCGATTCTGCTTTCCTGCGGTCCTCAACATGCTCATCTTTTATGGTCACATCATTCAGTTGCCTGATTTCTTTATTAATTGACAGATTTTTAACTACATGCTGACCATTGATTTCAACTTTACTTATGGTTTTGCTATACCCAACTGCACTGGCTATTAATTTATAGGAGCCTTTGGGTAAGGCTTCAAAATTGAATTTACCACCCTCATCGGTGATGGTTTTGTACAGAGTATTTTCAATATAAACCGTGGCATGTTTTACTGGTGTTTGGCCATTTAAAACCGTACCGCTAAGTTGAAATTGTTGGGCATACAATTGTTTAGCCCCAATAAGGCAGAGAAATAAAAAAAGAATTTTACGCATTACAAATGGCCGGAGCCAATGGCTAAGTGATCAGCACAATCAGGTTAATTGCAACTCATCGCATTAAAAATTAAAGAAAATGATCTAGGAAGATGGCTAAGTGCCAATGGGGCTTGTTAGGCGATTGCAGGCGGACCCTTATTGGTAAAGCCTTGCAACGTGAATTTATAATTGCCTACAAATACGCCAGTATTGCTTATGTTTCCTGTTGGAAGAGGAAAAGAGATAGAAAAGGGTAGTGGAAGCACGATATCTTTTCCATGTTTGTGAAAAATGTAATCGCAAACGGAACATTTTTCAGAAAAGGTAATGTTTTCTTTTTGATCAGTTACATGCTCAATATCGTTTTTACTATGCGCATGTATGATTTGAATAAATGAAATAAACAAAAAGGTAAATACCAATAAAAAGCTGATTGCTTTTGCCCATGTATTTACCTGATTTAACTTTTTGATTTTCATTTACGCCACAAAGTTGCATTTAATTCTTGAAAATACAAATGTTACCCTGGAAAAAATGAAAATTTTATAAAGGTTTTATTTTCCAGACTTGATAATTATTTGATTATCACGACCAGTTGCACCACAATTAAGCAAAATTTACAGGCTGTTGTTTAGTTATTTGGTTGATCGGTAGTGTTTTAAGTTTTACTGGATACTTATTTAGTAGACAATGTCGTACTAATAAAAATTACACTCTGATACGTATTGATTAAACTGTAAAAAAGTTACAAGTTTGAGATGTTAGAATTAAATCAACGGGACGATTTAGATTAACATTAATAGAGCGTTCAATTATTGAACGCTCTTTTTTCATTTTAGATTTCTTCATCCTCTTCAGTTTCGTCCTGCTCGTCAATGGCTTCAGCGAGTTGAGTACCTTCGCCATCTGCAAATGGAATTTCCTCTTCCGTGTAACCTTCATCATCATTTTCCAATTCATCATCATCTTCTTCTAGCTCATCTGGTTCTTCAGCAGAAAAAGTGTCATCTTCTTCATCCGCATAACCCTCAGCTGATTTTGCGCTTGAACGGTCTATCTGAAATTGTTCAATGTTTTGAATTTCTTCGTTTTCTTGTGGTTCTTGATCTGGAGTTTTCATAGTATGATTTTTATTTTTACAACATTACCTTTTGGAAATAAGTTTTTTTTAAAGCATTAAAACAATATTAGATAGAATAGTATTTACAACATTGTAATGTTAATTAGCTGTTATTTTTAGATAAAACTTTTAGGTTAGATTTATTTTTGCTTTCTTGCCGAATAATTTACGTTCGCCTAAATGAAAAATCTCTCCATAAGTTTAACTCCAGCTAAATGTGAGCTTTTGGACAATATCCTTAACGAGTTTGATGAAGAAGTATACATCAAATCCGATCGGGTGCTCAAAATATTCAGAGGAAATGGTACTCTGGCTTCAGATTATCTGGATCTTTTGGTTCAGATGAACCTGGTGATTTTAGTCGGCCAGGTAGATGGCGTACCATTGCCAGCTATGGTAGGCAAGCAAGCCGGGGTTGATATGTTTATCAGCGAAGGTGGTTTTAAAAGGCGTTATGCACTGAATAAACTCGAAGAAGATACGGGTAAAAGCATCTTTGATTTGAAGAACGAAAATCTTGATCTTAAAGAAAAGTTAGAGCAGCAAGAAAAATTGTTGAAAAATCTTGAACAAAGTATCACCGAACAGGGAAAAAACATCTTAAATATGTGGCTGGGCCGTATCGGCTTTTTGTTGCTTGGAATAATGCTAACTGCCTGTTACTTTATTTTTCTGCATTAAACTATCGCATCAGCGATTAGAACAATGTACTAGCACCAAGAAAAGCATTTACTATTGGCATTATTTCGCCTCCCAGATCAACTGCATTCCCGATTCCTACCCCTCTAATTGCTGCCAATTGATCTGTGGTTTTAGGAGGTTTCGAAGCTATATTCAATAAAGCTACATCAGAAAGAACGGTATGTTCCGGCACATTTCTTTTTTTGCTTACGCTACTTCGCCAGTTAACCAGGCTTTGATATAATTTTTTATTAACAATTTCTTTTGGAAGTTCTATTTTGCTCGTGAAGTTTTTTCTTGGTGTTATTTCGTATTTATTACCGGCTTCTAAATAGGTATGTGTATATTCCCCAATTGAAAAATTTCTCCAGTCGAAATTAAATAAAGCCAATTTTACGTTTAAAGTATTTAGCGTTGAAATTAATGTGGCCACGGTTTTTTCTGAGTTTTCGTCGGCTAGTAATTTTAAAGCGGTAAATTTTGAGATCTCTGAAATCACCAGCGTAATTTTTGGGCTAAAATAGGTTGAAGCTTTAACTAAGCGTTCAAGAAATAGTTTTTCATCAGTCAGGATTGCGTCTTTTGAAATTTTAGCCACTTCCTGAATCCTGAATTTTAACGCCACATTAATTAATTCTTTGTTCAGAATGTTGGTGGTAAGATCAAGCATGGTTTTGAAAGCTGCATTTTCATCAAATGCGCTAAATTTGGCTTGCCCGATACTTGTCCAGCTTGCTTTTAACGATGTAAAATCAAATAAATCATCGATCAAATTCCAGGCGTATTCTTTTTTATATCGTTCAAGGTTTTCAGCAGTAGGAATTTGGCTTACCGCATCTGCTGTAAATCCAATTATGCGTTTATCTGTAATGATATTTTCCATCTTTACAGGAGATTTCAATATCAAACCCGCCAAGTTCTTGCAGCGGCTTAAGGCAACATAGGCTTGGCCGTGGGTGAAAGATGAGCTTATATCTACAATTGCTTTTTCAAAAGTTAGACCCTGACTTTTATGAATGGTAATTGCCCAGGCCAGTTTAAATGGGTATTGGGAAAAGGATCCGGTATTTACTTCTTCAATTTTGTTTTCCTGCTGATCGAGATTGTATTTAAGGTTTTGCCATTCTTCCCGCTCTACTTCAAAATGTGCAGAATCATCTAAAAACTGAACACTCACCCGATCATTTGCGATGCTAACAATTTTTGCAGCCTTTCCATTATAGTATTGTTTTTTGCCTGATGAGTCATTTTTGATAAACATCACCTGGGCGCCAACTTTAAGTTGCAAAACTTCATCTACAGGATAAGCATCTTTTGGAAAATCGCCAGTTACCTTGGCAGTGAAAGCGTGGAGTTCACTATCCAGTTTGTGCAGACAATCCTGATTAATTTGTGTGACCAGATTATTGTGTGTTGTTAATGTGATGTATTCATCTTTCCAAACCTCATTTAAGCTGGGATCAAAATGCTCATTCAATTTTGCGAGCAATTCAGGAATTAAGTTGTTTTCTCTGATCCGGTTTAAAATATCCAGAAACAACGAATCCGACTGTCGGAAAACCTTTTTCAGTTCAAAAGTGATAAGCGAGATCGATTTTAGAATATGGCTATCAAAAAAATAGGGACTTAAGTAGTATGTTTTTAAAATATGCCAGGCATCATGGGCGATAGGTGAGAGCTGATACAAATCACCAATCATTAACACCTGTACGCCACCAAAAGGCATGCTGGAGCCTTTTACTTTTTTCAATGATTGGTCAATGAAATCGAGCATATCAGCCCTCACCATACTAATTTCGTCAATGATTAGTAATTCGAGGCATTTCAAAAGCTTGGTTTTTTCTTCGTTATATTTTACTTCTTTAAACTGTTGATCGCCGGCAACGGGAATAATCGGCCCAAATGGCATTTGGAAAAAAGAATGAATGGTTACTCCACCTGCATTAATGGCTGCTACAGCCGTAGGCGCAATCACAGCAAAGTTTTTTTGCGTAGTTTCTTTAATTTTCCTCAATAAAGTCGTTTTTCCTGTTCCAGCTTTACCGGTTAAAAAAATTGGTTGATTGGTAAATTTAATGAAGTCGTGAATAAGTTGATTATCTTGATCGGTATGGCTTGTTGGGTTCATCTTTGTTCAGCGAAATCTTTCTTTAAAAATCGTTATGGTTTGTACAAAGATGCGCAGAAAGCGTTTAAACATTGCGCAAAATAGAGTGTGATTTATACACATTTTATACAATCACTAATTGCAGGATGAATGGATCGTCTATCCCGAGGGTTAAATGATAGTAATTTTCATATTTAATATGCAATTAATAGAAAATGGTAGGTCTTATATCGAATAATTGATGCCTTTCATATTGATAGTTGAATGAAATCAAACAGATGATGTTGATTAGCGAAAGCGAGATTAATGTAAAATTTATCTCTTTTTTATTGTATGTTATTTGGAGATTATTGTTATTGTTCTGGTAATCAGTATGTTTAAAAATACGGCTTCTTTCACTAAAAAAAATATCGTTCTTTATTTTTGTTTGCTAATTATATTAGTATAAATTTGTTTGATTCGCGATATGCGAAACATTAAATAATTAAGCAGGAAAGCTTTTTTAAGGCTTTCAAATGAAGAGGAGTGATATGACTGTTACAGTTTTAGCGATATTGGAAACGGATTTTAAACCAGATCTTTCTTTAGGTAAAATCATGAACGAAAGATTGAAGGTTGCCGCTGAAGATTTAAGAGATATACATTTACAGGCACTGGAAACTGTTGGGCAGCGTACCGATGATGTAGTGGTTTACATAAGTTATAATCCAAAATATAAAATTCGTTGGCGTATTGTTAATGATGTGCCTAATGACGTAGAAGGTTTTGTTGCCAAAACCTGTGGTGATTTAGGTTACATTGAATGGAAAACCGCTGTAATGAACATTTTTAAGGGGAACGAATAGACACAGGTCCATATGCAATATGCGTTGTTAAATGGAGAGCGTAAGGAAGCGGTTAAGGGTGAAACTGGAATTTGTGTTGGCTGCAAGCAGAAAGTTATTGCAAAATGTGGCGCAGTTAAGATTCACCATTGGGCACATGTTTCACTCAGTCAATGCGATTCCTGGTGGGAGAGCGAAACTTTATGGCATCGTGAATGGAAAGAAGGCTTTGCGCCAGAATTTCGTGAGGTTAGTTTCTATGATGAGACAAGTCAAGAATTCCACCGGGCAGATATACATACAAGCAACGGCATCACCATTGAACTTCAAAATTCTGCAATTAATACAGATGAACTCCAGTCGAGAGAACGCTTTTACCCAAAACTGATTTGGATTGTAAATGGATTGAAGTTTAAAGGCTTTAAAGTCGTAAAATCTATTCCAAATCCACTTGATCCTTTGTTGCAGCATTATGAATTCTGTATTTCAGAACACCTTTCTTTGATGCGTACAAAAGATATTTTGACCGAAAAATCTCCTCCCGAAATACTTACCTTTTACCACGAAGAGTTAAACAATATCCCGTTTTCTACAGCATTCTATTCTTTTAGCTGGAGAAATCCACATCAATCCTGGTTAAACGCATCATGCCCGATTTTTATTGATTTAGGAGGCCATTTTTTATACCGTCTGAGAAAGAGACATCAAATTTCTTCAAATTACAGTTATTTACAGCTTGTAAGTAAAAAGGATTTCATAAAAAAATATAGTGGTCGCTAAACTGCATTTTTAATTCAATTCCTTTTCTGTATTTGTAAGTGAATTCAAGCTTCCTTTACAGGCATCGATATGTTTTCGTTATAATTTTGTTGCATAATAAATTCCACTGTTTTGGTGCTTATTAAACATATTTGATGATATTTAGGAATGAAAAAAATTGCTTTAGTTACTTTCCTGTTGTCAATATTTACTCTTCAAAAATCTATGGCCCAAACCCCAGCAATATTAAACCACATCGCCGTGTATGTTGTCGACCTAAATAAATCAACCTCGTTTTATCAAAGTGTATTTAGCCTAAAAATTATCCCTGAGCCATTTAAGGATGGAAAACATACCTGGTTTACTTTAGGGAAGGCAGGCGCACTTCACCTAATTGAGGGCGCAAAAAACAATCAAACCTTTGATAGAAATGATCATTTGTGTTTTAGTGTTCCATCTATTGATGAATTTATCAAGCTTCTGAAAAGCAAAAATATTCAATTTGAAGACTGGGCCGGTAAAGCAGGCGCTATAAATTTACGTGTAGATGGAGTGAAGCAAATATACTTCAAAGATCCTGATGGACACTGGTTGGAAGTAAATGATGCGAAACAATAAAATAAGATGCTATTTATATTCAAAACTATTCCTCATATGAAAAAAAATATACTCATCGCATTATTGCTAATTGGCTCAAATGTTTTTGCACAAACTGAAAAAGCTGAAACTGATTTTAAAGCTGTAATGCAAAAGTACAATGCCGTAGGGGCCTCAGTTGCAGTTGTTAAAAAAGGAAAAATCGTTTACACGCATTCATTTGGTTTAAAAGATTTGGAAAATAAAACTGAGTTATCTGATCGGGATATTTTTAGAATTGCATCTATCTCAAAGTCGTTTTCTGCAACTTCGATTATGCAGTTGGTAGAAGCAGGGAAATTATCATTGGATGATGATTTTGGAGATTTAATTGGATTCAAAATCCGAAATCCAAAATTTCCAGATCAAAAAATTACTTTGAAAATGGCGCTTTCACATACATCAAGTTTAAATGATTCTCAAGGTTACCTTAACCTCGATCTGATTAATCCGGACAAGAACCCCAATTGGGCAAAATGTTATAACGACTATGCACCTGGAACGAAATTCAATTACTGCAACTTAAACTTTAATATTATCGGTACCATCATCGAAAAAAAATCGGGAGAAAGATTTGATAATTATGTGAAAAACCATGTGCTGAAGCCGCTCGGGCTTTATGGAGGTTATTGTGTAGATTCGCTAGACAGTGCAAGATTTGCCAAACTTTATGAATATAATGCTACTGACAAAACCTTTACGCTTGCCACTATGGCTTATGCACCACGACGAACGGAAATTCAAAACTATGTTATGGGCTACAGTACACCAATATTCTCTCCAACAGGTGGAATGAAAATTTCGGCAACTGATTTGGCAAAATACATGGTGATGCACATGAACTTTGGAACATCAAATGGCGTAAAAATTATTTCGAAGAAAAGCGCAAAATTGATGCAAACCGCCTTAACTGATGATGAAGGATATGGCCTGGCTATCAGAGGATCCAATACTTTAATACCTGGCGTAGCACTGAAAGGCCACACAGGTTCTGCTTATGGGTTATATAGCACAATGTTTTTTAATCCGAAAGAGAAATTTGGTATCGTGATTATCACCAATGGAATTAATGCTACCTACACAGATGATTTTCCAGATTTCAGCAGGGCAGCCATTAATAGCTTATACCAGAGTTTTATAAAAAAGTAGCGGTTTATAGCTTGGCGGTTTTATATAGGGGAGCATTTCGTTTATTGTTCATTTTTTCTTTTTTAAAACTTTTATCAGTCTAAATGATTTATAAGGCGACAAGGAAATAACGATTAAACTCACGTTCAACCCCTATAGAATGCCTGAATATTTACAATTTCCTGGAGAAGCATATCCCTTAGGAGCCACGTGGAATGGAGGCGGAGTCAATTTTGCTTTATACGCCGAAAATGCTACCGCTGTTGATTTATGTTTTTTTGATCATGAACATGCCGAAACGGAAACCATCAGAATCAATATTAAGGAAAGGTCGCATCAAATCTGGCATGCCTACATTCCTGAAATTAAACCCGGGCAATTATATGGTTATCGCGTTTACGGACCTTACCGTCCAAGCCAAGGCCATCGATTCAATGGAAATAAGGTTTTACTAGATCCATATGCAAAGGCAATTGCCGGAAACATTAAATGGAACGAAGCACTTTTTGGTTATCAGTTAGGTTCAGATGAGCTTGATTTAAGTTTTAATGAGGCAGATAATGCAGCCTTCATCCCCAAATCGGTGGTGATTGACCCTGCCTACGATTGGGAAAATGATGAACATCCCAAAATTAATTACAACCAAACAGTAATTTACGAGATGCATGTCAAAGGTTTTACCAAAACTCATCCCGATATTCCTGAAAATATTCGCGGCACTTATGCAGGCCTGGCACATCCTGTTGCTATAAGCTACTTAAAGAATTTAGGTGTCACTGCAGTTGAACTGATGCCGGTTCATCAGTTTATTTCAGATCATCATCTGGAAGAAAAAGGCTTAACCAATTATTGGGGCTACAATACCATTGGTTTTTTTGCCCCTGATTCCCGTTATGCTTCATCCGATATCCGTGGAGAACAGGTTAGAGAATTTAAAGATATGGTTAAGGCTTTGCACAAAGCTGGCATCGAAGTCATTCTGGATGTGGTTTACAACCATACCGGAGAAGGTAATCAGCTTGGCCCAACAATATCTTTTAAAGGGATAGATAATAGTTCCTATTACCGTCTGGAAGAAAACAAGCGCTATTATACAGATTATACCGGTACGGGAAATACGCTGAATTCGAGGCTGCCAAATGTACTTCGATTTATCATGGATAGTTTGCGGTATTGGATTTTAGAGATGCATATAGATGGATTCCGATTCGATTTAGCTTCAACCTTAGCCCGAGAATTACATGAAGTTAACCGGCTAAGTGCTTTTTTTGATATCATCCATCAGGATCCGGTAATATCTCAGGTGAAGTTAATTGCCGAACCCTGGGATGTTGGGGAAGGCGGTTACCAGGTGGGCAAGTTTCCGCCTGACTGGGCGGAATGGAATGGAATGTACCGCGATGTAATGCGTGATTATTGGCGTGGAAATCCGAATATGTTAGGCGAATTTGCGCAACGGTTCCTGGGAAGTCCGGATTTATATGAAGGCGATTACCGCAGGCCGACAGCGAGTATTAACTTCATTACTGCACATGATGGTTTCAGCCTTCATGATTTAGTTTCCTATAACCATAAGCATAACGAGGCTAATTTAGACGACAATAACGATGGAGAAGATCACAATAAATCATGGAATTGTGGTATAGAAGGAGAAACCGATAATAAAGAAATTATCAGTTTAAGGATGCAGCAAAAGCGAAATTTCCTGGCAACGTTATTTCTCTCTCAAGGTATTCCAATGCTGGTTTCGGGCGATGAAATTGGTAAAACACAACATGGAAATAACAATACGTACTGTCAGGATAACGAACTTTCATGGATTGACTGGGAAAACGCAGATCAGTCTTTACTGCACTTTACCAAAGAATTAATTCGTTTGCGTTTAAATCATCCGAGCTTGAGGCGTAGAAAGTGGTTTAATGGCTTAGAAGTAGGGGATGGTGTAAAGGATATTGCCTGGTTTACGCCCGACGGTAATCCAATGAAAGGTCATAATTGGGAGAAAGATTTTGCCAGGTCCATCGGAATTTATTTCCATGGTGAAGGGATACAAAGTAAAGGGCCTATGGGTGAGGATATTTTAGATAATCACTTTTTTATCATCTTTAATGCGCATTACGAAGCACTGTCGTATAAACTTCCAAAATCTGACTACAGCAAAAAATGGCGAAAAATTTTAGATACGGCAAGCGGTGAAATATCAAAAAACGAGCTGGAGCTTTATGAAGCTGCTCAGGATATTGGTGTTGCAGGAAGATCGGTATTGGTATTGAAATCTGAGGAATAAAAAAAGCTCGAGTTTTGAAACCGAGCTTTTGAAACCAATTAAAGTAAATTGGTTAAGCCATTCTTTGGGTATTGAATGGATAATATCTTAATAGTCGCTTTTGGGTTACTAATTACACCACCTTTAAATTTATGGGAAAAAGTACCTCCAGATGCTGGTAAGTCAATTAGATGGGCACAATCTACAATGGTGTTATCCACCATTAGCCCATCATGCTCGTTCACAATTCCTTTGCTCATCTTAAGGTTTATTGATTTGCAAAACGCTGATAAGTGCTGGCAGATTTAATCTTCTCCATGCTGATATAATCTTTCAATTTAGAGAATTCCATGCTTTGAACCGCCTTAACTGCAGATTTCAGCTTTTCACTACTTACTCCTAATCTTGTTGCCCAGTAATTGCGATCCTTTTCGTCGGCGATCTCAACTACTTCTTTCCTTGCTGTTGTCGAAATGTTTTGGTATTCCATCGGTTTATAATTTGGTTACAAATAAGATAAAAACACCTGTTTAATTATTTTGGTTTTTAAAAATTTCGATTATTTATTCTTGAGTTTAATTTTTATGGGAAGATTACAATTTTATAGAATAATCAGTAGTCAGTTTGCAAGAGCATTTCGGTAGCTTAAAGTAAAAAACTTAAGCATTTAACAATTTAGATTTTGATTTAAATTATTGAAAATAAACGGGTTAAGTTTGTTAAACAAAATAAGAGTAACAATTATTTTACATGTATTTTGCGGGCACATTTTTGTGATGTATTATTGTATGTAATAAAATTATTACGTACAAACAAACTAATCACCTCTAACCAATTTCTTCATGGCATTATTGCGTCAAAATTTTTTTAACAACAATCGGGTTGTTTTATCGATTTGGGTTTTGATCACACTTATCTTCGTTGTCGATTCATGGGCAACACATCCTTTCAATAACTATTTAATTTTTGAGAATACCTTTCGCAATCTGCTCAAAGAGCAATCACTTTATGCGGCATATCCAAATTTCCACAATGATACCAATCACTACGGACCAGTTTTCAGCATATTGATTGCTCCATTTGCCATGTTACATAATTGGATAGGGCTACTATTTTGGAACTTATTTAACTGTATAGTATTATTTAAGGCCATCCAGACTTTGCCTTTATCTACAGAAAAAAAAGTAATTATTGGATATATCGCTATACCATGTTTAATCGAATCGATGTTAAACCAGCAATTCAATGCAACTGCTGGCGCATTAATGATTTTAAGCTATACACAAATTAATAAGAAACAAGGCTTTTGGTCGGCGATGTGTATTGTGCTGGGCACATTCGTTAAGCTTTATGGTGTGGTTGGCTTAGTATTTTTCTTTTTTTCAAAGCAGAAAACTAAGTTCATCGGGTGGTTGGTTTTTTGGTCGATTGTTTTCTTTTTACTGCCGATGTTATTTGCTTCTCCTCAATTCGTTGCCCGCTCTTATATCGATTGGAAAAACTCTTTAATAGAGAAAAACTTAAGCAATATTATGGGAGCGGCTGGCGATATTTCTATAATGGGTTTTTTCCGGAAGTTGTTGCATATTCGTCAATTATCTAATTTGCTTTTCATTGCAATTGGAAGTTTGTTGTTTCTTCTTCCGTTTCGGTTTATACACCTTTACAAAAACAAAAAGTTTCAGTTGATGATCCTGTCTTCAGTTTTACTGTTTCCGGTATTGTTTAGCACAGGAGCTGAAGATTGTACTTACATTATTTCTATCGCAGCTGTTGGCTTGTGGTATGTTTTTGAGCAAAATCGCTCTGCTAAAAATGTTTTACTACCTGTATTGCTTTTTATAACCTGTAATTTTCCGCTGTTGCTTTTTCCTGTTTTTGCAAAGTCACACCCGTTATCACTCTCTGTTTTGAGTTTGCCATATTTCTTGGTTTGGCTAAGGGTGCTTTACCTGGCCACCCAGGTTGGGCATGAGACTATCGAAGAAAATGAAGCCGAAATGGTCACCGCTTAATAAATAATTTGTACCTCATTCAAAGGTTTTGATATACACATGGTTATCAAAACCTTTTTTGTTTTAAAGCTGTTTAACGAATATCTAATCAAATCGTATTATGGATGATAAAACAAAAACCGGTGGTGCTGATCGGACTAAAATCAACATCAACGAAAGTTATGAGGTAGATTATTGGGCTAACAAATTTGGCGTAAGCAAAGATAAATTAAAAGCTGCCGTGCAAACGGTAGGTACATCTGCTGCTGAAGTTGAAGAATTTTTAACAAAGTAATATCTGATTTATGGGTCTGGAAAAGTATGCTTCTAAACGAGATTTCTCTAAAACTTCTGAACCGAAAGCGGGACGGAGTAAGAGTAAAACCAAATTGATGTTCGTGATACAAAAACACGATGCATCTCGTTTACATTACGATTTTAGACTTGAAATGGAAGGGGTTTTAAAAAGTTGGGCTGTTCCAAAAGGTCCGTCTACAGATCCAAAAACAAAGCGACTGGCGATGATGGTAGAAGATCATCCTTTCGATTACCGCAATTTTGAAGGAATTATCCCGGAAGGTGAATATGGTGGAGGTACTGTCATTGTTTGGGATGAAGGAACTTATGAGCCAATCGAAACCATTAAAGGCAAAGCCGCTCAGGAAAAGCATTTGCTCAAACAGCTTAAAGAGGGTTCACTCAAAATTAAACTTCATGGTGAAAAACTTAACGGAGAATTTGCATTGGTAAAAACTCACGGAATGGGCGAGAATGGCTGGTTACTGATTAAACATAAAGATGATTTTGCGTCCGTGAAGGATATCACCAAAGAAGAGAAATCTGTTCTTTCGGGTAAAACCATTGCGGCAATGGCTAAAACCTCAGAGAAAGTGTGGGAAGATGGTAAAGCAAAAAAAATAAAGCCTGAAAAAAAAAGTCCGGTAAAAAGTAAAGAAAAGGAAGTGAGTGAAGTAGGTGAGGAAACTGAGGTTAATCCAAAGGCTATCCTCAAAAAAGCGCCAAAATCTACTATTCCTAAAAATATAAAGCCCATGCTCGCCACCTTAGTCGACGAGCCGTTTGACGATGATGAATGGCAATATGAAGTTAAATGGGATGGTTACCGGGCGTTGGCTTTCATCAATAAAAGCAAAATAGATCTCCTTTCACGAAACAATAAATCTTTTAATGAAAAATTCTATCCAATTTATGATCTTTTAAAAGAATGGAAAATAAATGCTGTACTCGATGGTGAAATTCTTGTTTTAAACGAAAAAGGTATTTCTAATTTCGGTGCTCTACAAAACTGGCGCAGCGAAGCAGATGGAGAACTGGTGTTTTATGTTTTTGATTTGCTTTGGTATGAAGGTAAAAATCTGATGAATCTTCCACTTGTGCAACGTCAGGCAATTTTGAACAGTGTTCTCCCTACTGATGATGATCGTATTCGCCTTGGCAAGGTATTTAAAGCTAGTGGCATTGATTTTTTTGCGGCTGCTGAAAAAATGGGGCTCGAAGGAATTATTGCTAAGAAAATAAACAGTACCTACGCTACAGATCGCCGATCGAAAGAATGGTTGAAAATTAAGGTTCACAAGCGGCAGGAAGTGGTCATTGCCGGTTATACCAAAAATGAAGATACGTCAAAATCGTTCAGCTCATTGTTATTGGGCGTGTACGAGAAAGGCAAACTACAATACGTTGGTAAAGTTGGAACAGGTTTTTCTGATAAGGTGCAAAAGGAAATGGTTAAACAATTTGAGCCTTTGGTGATTAACAAAAGCCCTTTCGATGAACTACCTGATGTTAACAAACCATCGCGGTTTAGGCCCAATCCGCCGAAGGCGAAAGCTACATGGCTAAAACCAGAATTGGTTTGTGAAGTGGCATTTACAGAGGTTACCGATGATGGTGTATTTCGTCATCCTTCATTTCAAGGAATGCGTGATGATAAAAAAGCCAAAGACGTCAAAAGAGAAAAAGAAGTTGCGACTGACACCGTCGTGGATAAAGTAACCAAAACTGAAGATCAACATAAAACTGCGATTAAACCACCTTCCGAAAAAGGAAAGAAAACATTATTAAACCCGAAAGATGAAACACAGGTTCGGAAAATAAAAGGACATGAGCTCAAGTTTACCAACCTGAGTAAGGTTTACTGGCCTGAAGATAAAGTTACCAAGCGTGATATGTTTAACTACTATTATCAGGTAGCCGAATATATTCTTCCTTATTTGAAAGACCGGCCGCAATCGCTAAACCGTTTTCCAGGGGGCATACATGGACCTAGTTTTTATCAAAAGGATGTGAAAGGAAAAGCACCAGATTGGGCGAAAACTTTTCCTTATGAAAATGGTGAAGGCGAAAAGAAGGAGTATCTGGTTGGTACCGACGAAGCTTCATTACTTTGGATGGCAAGTTTGGGTTGCATAGAAATGAATCCATGGTTTAGCAGGGTGCAAAGTCCTGACAATCCGGATTATTGTGTGATTGACCTGGATCCTGACAAACATACCTTTGATCAGGTTGTGGAAGCGGCACTGGAAACCAAAAAGGTGCTCGATGCCATTGATGTACCTAGTTTCTGTAAAACATCGGGTTCAACCGGAATGCATATTTACATTCCATTAAATGCAAAATACAGTTATGAACAAAGTCAGATGTTCGCCAAAATTGTAGTGAATCTGGTTCATGAGCAAATACCTGAATATACTTCGCTTGAAAGAATGATTTCTGCCAGAAAAGGTAAAATGTATCTTGATTTTTTACAAAACAGGCCGGGAGCAACCATTGCAGGGCCTTATTCCCTAAGGCCAAAAACGGGAGCAACAGTTTCCATGCCCCTACATTGGGATGAGGTGAAACCAGGGTTAAAAATGATAGATTTTAATATTTTTAATGCCATTGACCGATTGAAGGCTGAAGACGACATTTTTAAAGGTGTTTTAGGGAAAGGGATTGATTTGAAAAAAGCTATTAGCAAAGCTAAAAGTGTTTTTGGTTAAATGCGGATGAACTATTATGTCTTTCATTATCTTTGAAAAAAAAATAAAGATGATAGCCCACCACGTTTTATTCTGGCTAAAAGCCGATACCACTGACGAACAAAAAGCTGCTTTCCGTAAAAGCCTGCAAACACTTGAACAAATTGAAGTTGTTAAAAATTTTCATATCGGAATCCCAGCACCGATTGAAAGAGCAGTAGTTGATACCACTTATACGTTTAGCTTAATTTTGTTCTTTGAAGATTTAGCTGCACACGATGTATATCAGGTGCATCCACTACACAAGGCATTCCTTGATGAATTCAGGATTTACTTTGAGAAGGTGATTATTTACGATGCAAATTAAGAAAACAAACAAGGCCAGATGAATCTGGCCTTGTTTGTTTCTGGGCCTCTTTGATAAAAAAAGAAAGGACTCCCTTAAGATAAATCAGCTAATCTTAAATATTATTTGGAATTATTCTAAATAATATGATCTTTGTGAATATCATTGAGTGTGAATGTTAAAGAAAGATTTATGTGTAAAACAACTGTGCTGGCTCAAAATCAAAATATTACCATTGCGCAATGTAATAATTGCAAGGTCTTGAATATCTGGCGATCGGGTGTATTAATGAATTTCTCGTTTGAGCAGTTCGACGCCTTTTATTTGGCTACTAAAAAACTTCAATTCGACGATTATCTGGAAAACAGACCTGATGGAAAAGAAGTGGTAATCCTTTCTACACCATTTCCTGATATCAGTTTGGTTTTTACACGTGATGAATGGGCAGACTTTTTTATTATTATCGATGAAGCCTTGTATATGAAACGGGTATATGAACTTGTTCATTCATAAATTTAATATTTTGTAGTATCTGCACTACTCAAAAATTGGTAATCGGCTAATTTTAAAATCTGCCGCCAGTTTAACGTCGTAAATGATTGCAAATAACGTAATCATGAACAAGTTAAAACTTATTAAGAGAGCTGCTGTTGACAGTCGCCAACTTGACAATATTAAGATTGGAGACTTTATTGCAGATGAGTTTGGTAAATCAGGGAAAGTTTTGGGGATTGAAAAAATTTTCCGACAAAAGCAATCTTTCTATTATTTCTATTTAAATCAGAGCAAAACCATTATGTTTATTGTTTAGTTTTCTTAGGATTAGTGATAAGGATGTTTTTCGTACAGGAAAACATGATTTTTTAAAACCCTTTGGAATCAATTTCGTATATAAATGATACTAAGGGATCAATATGTCTGCCAACGGAGCTCATTTTTTTGCTAATTTGCCGGTAAACAAAATACCGCTGCACCAATTATTGATCAGCAAAGAACTTTTTCATGAGGTTCCCAGTGATTGGTATGTGATCATTACAGATATCAAAAATTCAACCAATGCGGTAAAATCAGGCCTTCATCAAAACGTAAATCTGATTGCCACCGGGAGTATCGTTACGGTGTTAAATATAGCTTTTAAGGCAAATTTATCTGTTCCTTTTTTCTTCGGCGGCGATGGTGCAACATTTATTGTACCACCTGTTATCGTAGATCAGGCAATGAAAGCATTGATGGTTTATCACAGGAACAGCTTACAAAATTTCAATCTCGATTTGCGGGCAGGAATTGTCTCTGTAAAAGAAATTTACGAAGGTAAGCATCACTTAAAAATTAGCCGCTTCAGTATCTCGAAGCAGTTTTCCATCCCCATAATTTTAGGAGATGGCCTGGATTATGCCGAAAAAATTATCAAAGGAGAAAATTATCTATTCTCCGATCATGATGAAGAGAATGAGGAATTGGATTTAACTGGCATGCAATGCCGTTGGGATAAAATTCAGCCGCCAGAAAACAGCGAAGAAGTAGTTACGTTGATCGCCATTGCACAAGATTGCAATAAACAGGCAGAAGTGTTTAGTAAGGTGATTGCACAATTAGATAAAATTTATGGTGCCCCTGAAAAACGTCAGCCAATATCAATTCCTAAACTAATCTTTAGAACAAGCTTCAATCATTTAGGTAGGGAGATGCGACACCGGCTGGGTAAAATTAAATGGCTGGAACTTATTAAAACCTGGTTCATTAATGCCTACGGCTATATTTATTTCAGAACCGAGAGTGGTAAAAAATACCTAAACCAGTTGGTAGAAATGTCTGATACATTAGTGATTGATGGGCGGATTAATACCGTAATTACCGGAACAGGTCATCAGCGATTACAACTTCAAAAAAGTTTAGATCAGATGGAACGTAATGACGAAATTTTATATGGCATTTATGTAAGTGGCGAATCAGTTATGTCATGTTATGTTCGTGATTTAGAAGATGATCACATTCATTTTGTTGATGGGGGCGAAGGTGGCTATACAGAAGCAGCAGCCGTTTTAAAAGAAAAAATCAGAACCAAAGTATCTGCCTCGCCATCGAATTCATAGTAATCAACTGTAAATCAAGAAATAAATCGTTTTGAAATTTATTTGAAATTCAGAGATTATTTATTGATTTCGTTATGCTAAAAATATATCTTTCGATTGGTTCCCTTCTTCGATATTTGCAGATTGTGGTTGAATAATTACAAACCGGATGATTGTATATTTCTGTTTTACCTCGCTCCGTAGCCGGTCAATGGCTGCTGTCAATTCTTCAGTATCTAAGTCAGATTGGAAGGTAATGATGAGAACCAGTATAACTTCCTTAGGTGATTGATAGGTTGATAAAATACTTTTAACCGTAATCACATCTTTGTCGGCTTCAATTAATTCCTTTAACTTCTGCTGAGTTTCTGGACTTAATCCTTCTCCCATCAGCAAACTTCTGCTTTCTCTCGCAAGAATAAACGATACAAAAATTAGTAATAAGCCAACCAGCACGGAAGCTAAACCATCCAAAAATGGCATGTTTAAGTTATGGCTTAAAACCATTAAAACAAAAACGATGATTAGGCCCATCACTGCAGCTCCGTCTTCAAAAAGAACTAAAAATCCTGATGGATCTTTACTTTTGATGATGGCTTTCCACCAAGGCAGTCCATTTCTTGTTTTATTAAATTCTTTAATGGCAACAATTAATGATGCACCTTCAAAAACAAAAGAGAGTGCCAGTACCACGTAGTTCCATCCGGGATTTACCAGCGTTTCCGGATGACGGATATGTTCAATTCCCTGCGTAATGGAAACCACACCGCCCAGGCCAAAAACCATAATCGAAACAATAAACGACCAGAAGTATAATTCTTTACCATAACCAAACGGACGGTATTTATCGGCTGGTTTTACACTTCGTTTTAACCCATATAAAAGTAAAAGCTGATTACTGGTATCCACTGTAGAATGTATCCCTTCAGCGATCATCGATGAGCTGTTGGTGAAAGCACCTGCAACAAATTTTGTAATTGCGATCAGTAAATTTGCAGCCAGTGCACTATAAATTGATTTATTGGCTCTTGCCATAGTTTAGTAACGTATTGAATGCTATCTAAACCATTTTATACTGCTTTGGTTTGAAAAGTGATGAATTGTAAATGTTAAAAGTAAACAGCGATTAAAAGGCAATCTATGTTTACGCTGATGTTATTGTAAAATGTTGTCAATTAGCTTAATTTCTTCATCGCTGAAATTTGTGTTGTCCAAAGCTTTTATTGAATCTGTAATCTGTTCAGGCTTACTGGCGCCAATAAGCACGGTCGTGATGCGTTTATCTTTTAGGATCCACGCCAATGCCATATGCGATAATTTTTGCCCACGCGATTTTGCAATCTCATTTAATTTCGAAATGACTTCAATTTTTTCTGGAGTGATGCTGCTTTCCTTCAAAAATACTCCACTGGTTGCAACTCTTGAGTCTGCCGGAATGCCACCTAAGTATTTATCAGTCAATAATCCTTGCGCAAGTGGAGAGAAGGGAATACAACCTACGCCATTCTTTTGCAAAACATCTAACAGGTCGTTTTCTACCCATCGCTCAAACATCGAATATTTAGGCTGATGAATTAAACAAGGTGTGCCATTTGCTTTTAAAATTTGAATGGCCTTTTCGGCTTCTTCTGCCTGATAGTTTGAAATACCAACATATAGGGCTTTTCCTTGTTGCACCAGTAAACTTAGTGCACCCATTGTTTCTTCTAATGGCGTTTCCGGATCAGGACGATGATGATAAAAAATATCAACGTAGTCGAGCTTCATTCGCTTTAAGCTTTGGTCGAGACTCGAAATCAAATATTTCTTCGAACCCCAGTCACCATAAGGACCATCCCACATGGTATAACCAGCCTTGCTCGAAATAATCATTTCGTCGCGATAGCCGCTAAAATCTTCACGTAAAATTTTACCAAACACTTCTTCGGCTGAGCCAGGCGGCGGACCATAATTGTTAGCGAGATCAAAATGAGTTATGCCATTGTTGAAAGCGGTATAAATGAGATTTCTGCTATTTTCAAACACATTAACATGCCCGAAATTATGCCATAATCCCAATGATATGGCAGGGAGTTTCAATCCACTGTTTCCGCAACGATTATACAACATATTGTCATAGCGGTTTTCTGATATATTTTTAGTCATCTTTATTTTATTAAAGGCAAATTAACAAGTTTTTTCTCCATTTGATTTTTTATTCTCCGGCAGAGAAAGGCACCATAAAAGTAGTGGCTTTCCGGTATGTTATCATCCCATCAGCAATAAATACTTCAGTAATTAACCGCAATTTAATTGTAAATCGTTTTATTTGTATTCAGAACTTTAAAAAAAGTCGGTGAATTGCCGGCACTCTAACCCAATATTAAAACGATGAAAATAAAATCTTTAGCAAGCCTCTGTGCCATTGCCACCATTGGAATGGTTTCCTGCCAGTCTGAAAATGGAAAATCGAAAACTGAAAGCAGTTCATCTGTTGATTCCGTTGCTAGTGTAAAATTGGTAGCCGATTCTTTTCAAAAAGAGATCGATGGTAAGAAAACGGGGCTCTATACATTAAAAAATAAACACAATGCCCAGGCGATTTTTACAAATTATGGTGGCAGGTTAATAAGCTTATTGGTTCCTGATAAAGATAAAAAACTGGTAGATGTGGTGGTAGGTTTTAAGAGTGCGGGCGACTACGAAAAGTCAACTGAACCTTATTTTGGTGCTACAATCGGCCGTTTTGGTAATCGAATTGCAAAGGGCAAATTTACACTTGAAGGAAAGCAATATCAGTTATTTACCAACAATGGCCAAAATACCTTACATGGTGGTAAAAAAGGTTTTCAATATGTAGTTTGGGATGCTAAACAAATAAATGAAAACACGATACAGTTCGACTATTTATCAAAAGATGGAGACGAGAATTTTCCTGGAAATTTAAAGGTTTCGGTTACTTACACCTTAACAGATGATAATGAACTGAAAATGGACTATCAGGCCACGACTGATAAAACAACTGTTTTAAATTTAACCAACCATGCCTTTTTTAATCTCAATGGAGAGGGCAGTGGCGATGTATTAAATCATTCAGTTAAAATATTTGCTGATGAATATACCCCGGTTGATTCTACATTAATTCCTACCGGTAAAATCGATAAAGTTAAAAATACACCTTTTGATTTCACTACTGCAAACACTATTGGTGCTCGAATCAATGATAAAAATGAGCAATTAACTTTCGGAAAAGGTTATGATCATAATTATGCATTAAATAAAACAAAAGGTATGGGCATGTATCAGGCAGCCAGTGTTAAGGGCGACAAAACCGGGATTACGATGGATGTTTACACACAAGAGCCTGGACTTCAGTTTTATAGCGGTAACTTCATGCAAAGTAAAAATACTTTCAAAGGTGGATCGAAAGATGATTTTAGAACGGCATTTTGTATGGAGACGCAACACTTTCCCGATTCGCCGAATCAACCAGCTTTTCCATCAACGGTGCTAAAGCCAGGGCAAGTTTATAAAACGAGTTCGATTTATAAATTTTCGAACTAATCTAATATTTTCAAAGTAAGATCAGGGTTGCATTTGCAACCCTGATTTTTTAAAGCAGATTCTTTAAAATAGGATCGTTATAATCTTCAATAAAAGCGATGATATTGTTGTAGGCAGAAAATTCATCGGCTGTGTGCATGGTAGTCAATACAATACATTTCATACCTGCATTTTGTGCCGCTTCAACACCCTTCGGCGCATCTTCGAAAACCACACATTCATCGAACTGAACACCTAAAATATTGGCTCCCTTGGTAAACGTTTCCGGATCTGGTTTGCTATTTTGAACATCCTCAGCGCTTACAATAGCCGAAAAGTAAGAGCGAACATTTAAGTTATCGAGCACAAAATTAATGTTGAAGGGAATGGCCGCAGAGCCTATCGCCATCAAAATACCCAATTCTTTTGCCTCGTTTAAAAAATCAGCTAATCCTGGAATCAGCGTTAAGTGTTTCTTGTAGGCCGATTGATAACGGTGTTCTTTTTCAATAGATATTTGATCAATTTGTTCTTGTGAGAAATGGCCAACCCCAAAAACACGTTCCAGCAGATCCTGATTTTTACCATACATTTCTTTCTTTACAGCCTCGAAACTAATACTTGCGCCCAAATCTTTAGTTAATATGGAATGCCATGCATGGTTGTGATATTCCATATCGTTAATCATCGTACCATTCAAATCGAAGAGAAATGCTTTAGGTTTTTTAGTCGTCATAGCCACAAAATTATCAGAATTTTTCAAGGTTAATGTTAAATAGTTTAATGATTAAAATCAATTTTAAAATATCAGAACGGTCTTCAGTTTACCGGGATTTTTAATCGTCCGAAAACTCATCATATTAGTCTTTTTTATTTGGAAAATTTGCTGACAAGTAATACATTGCATGTAGTTATTCCAGATATAAATTTTGTATTTATGAGTTCAGTAAAAGATGACGGTGAGCATCTTATTCAGTTTTTAAACGGCCTCCATCCACTATCTAAACAAATAATTACTTTAGCAAGAAAGGAAACTTATCAGGTTGTAGTAAAAAAGAATGAGGTAGTGAATTGTACTGATAATGAGGAAGAAGACTGCGTATTCATTATTTTGAAAGGTTTGTTCAGAGGCTTTATTGTTGATGAAGGAAAAGACATCACCACCCTAATTACTGATGAAAACCATATTGTGGGACATGTCCGTAATCCGAATACGCTCAAACCACTTTACCATGAAAAATTTCAGGCGCTTGAAGATTCGGAATTGCTTGTGTTGCGTTATTCATTTATCGATCATCTGTATGTTAAGTTTCCGGAGATGAATATCCTGGCCCGCAAACTATTGGCGCTTCACTTCAATTTATCACAAGAACGGGCAATTTTATCCAGAATCCCCTCGGCAGAGGCGAGATATAATCAATTCAGAGCGGGAAACCCAACGCTGAAGAACCGCATTCCCATCAAGTTTTTAGCTACCTATCTCGGGATGAGAATAGAAACCCTAAGCAGAATCAGAAAAAAAGAAAAATTAGGATCTGCGGCCTAATTGTTTTCACTTTGTGAGGAATCTTTTTTAAAATAAAAATAACACAGCGGAAAGAGGCATATCAAACCCAATAAAAACCCACCCAGCGTATCAGTAAACCAATGCGCACCCAAATAAATTCTTGAAGGTGCAATTGATATCATTAAAAAAGCAGATAAATAGGTAACGATGTTTCTGGTTATTTTTGGAATGGTTTCCAAACGATCCATTAAAATAATAAGGAAACCAAAAAAAAGTACGTAAGACAATACATGGCCGCTCGGATAGCTTTGAAACCGGTTAACCTCTACTAAACGGACATAAAAGGTTGTTGGACGCGGACGATTGATCATGTTTTTTATCCCCAAAATAATTAGACCGGAAAGCAGTATCGAGGCCATAAACAAGCCTTCGCGTTTGAATTTCTGCCAGTAAAAAATAGCCGCCACCACTAAGATAGAAAGCAATGACCAGGGTAGTTCCCCAAAAAAACTAATGGCAAGCATCAGCTTATCTAGCCAATCTGACTGATATTGTTGAACAAACAGAGAAGCTCTGATATCAAACTGTAGTATTGGATGACCAGCGATGAAAACGCTTAGTGAGGTAAAAGCGATGATCAGCAGCGTAAGTATGATAAGGAGGGTATTGCGTTTTATATGCATTGATGATAAAATGAATTTTTCAAAACTATCATTTTCTAAGCATTGCCCGCGATGATTTTTGCAAAATCTTAATTACCTAAATTTAATACGTTGGCGCCCAGGGGCTCTTCCTTTATCCGCTCTAATTTTTGTTGATGAACCACAATAGTGATTTCAACGGAACCCGTACCGACAGTTGCTGCCAATAGGTGGCCGCCATAAGCCTTAAAATTTTTACCTGTTACCGTTCCGTGTGTATGGAGAGAAACTTTTCCATTTTGCCAGGCAATTGAACCATTCATGCTGGCCAATTCTACACTATCGAATTCTTTGGGCTCGTATTCTTTTGTTTTAAAATTAAAAAAGCCAAACTTTGCATTTACAAAACCCATTCCGGAGTAGCTGGCACTTGGAATTTTTTCAATCATAGCAATGTTTTCCAACTGGGCCAATACATCATCACCCAGTCTCAGTACCATAAAAAAACCGGTAGGTGTTTTAATGTATCGTTTGGTCGTCTCGGCATTGGTACTTTGTGCTTTTGAACTAAAACTTAAAATTACTAGTGATAAAAGTGAAAAGTAAGCTATTTTTTTCATCTAAATAGATTGAAGTGTCTTTTGGTAACATCTCAAACAAGAGAAAGGTTTGATTGCGGTATTATCAGGAAAATTCATAAAGGAAAGTTCCTATTCCATCACGGAAAAAAGGCTTTATGTATAATCGGTTAGGAGAAATTAAATCGATTTACCATCTTCACATCAGATAATAAGGATATCTATGCTTTTATGGTTGGCAAATGGATTATTTGCCAACTAAAAAGGCTTTCTGTTCGAGTCGAAAATATTTAGATCATATTTCCAGTTTAACGCTCCAACCAAAATTGTCCTCCTTAAAGCGAGGAGGCAATCAGGTTGATTTCCCTTTAGTTATTAACCTTAATCAATTTGTCATTTTGATGATGCAACGAGGAGCAAACTGGCAGCAAAGAATATTTTGAATGCGGCTTAATCTGCAACAGTGATCGATTGTAAAATAGGATAGGGTAACAATACCTGGATATCTGGGAAAAAGCTGAATTATTTTACGACAATTTGTTTTGGATCAGTCACTATAATTTGGCGTTTGCCTTTAAATTCAGTCACCACACCAGTTACGCAAATGTTATTTCCCATATACATACTTGAAGGTTCAGCCGTGAATTTGGCCTGGTCTTCCTTATTGATTACAATGGTTAATAATTCTTTTGGATAGGCACCTCCAAGATTAATTAAACTCAATTTATCCAAAGCCTTGGTACTATAAACCGAATCGCAAACACTAATAGTTTTACCGATATACTGCGCTGCATCTTTTGCCAAGATAAGGGTTTGAGCTTTTACTATAATTGAGGCAAAGCTGAAAAATAGGATGAGAGATAATTTTTTCATAGTGATGAAAGATTTTTGCTTTACAAACGGATGAAATTTTGATTTAGCATCACAAAAGTAAAATGAATTTTACAGAAACAATGTATTATTGTAAATACCAAACCAACTTCTTTAATCTTTTTCTGTAAAACGATCTAACAAATTCATGGTTTTAACTGCTTCATTTCCGCTACATGGATTTTCGGATAAACCAAGAAAATAGGAGACAACCTTTTGGATCATCGGTTGTTCTACATGTGCTAAAGGTGCAAAATCGATAGTTTCTTCCTGGCCATCGGTAATGATTTTAATTTGATGCCCAAACATCGGGAAGCTGATTTTACCCTTCGATCCATATATTTCGCAGCTGTCTTTAGTTTCGCCTTCAGAAACGGTAAAGCACCAGGTTCCGTTAAAGATTACACCGGTATCAAATAGAATATGTCCGCTAACCAAATCATCAACGCCTTCTACTGTGGCCTGATTAAGCGATACTCCATGAGACTTTATCGGATTACCAAAAAAATAAAGCATTAAATCCAATTGATGCGGCGCTAAATCGTGAAATAAACCACCTCCGGCAATGCCTGGATCTAACCTCCAGTTGTGTTCTGATTTTGCAATTACATCAGCTTTTTTGCTTTGCAGCATTTTCAAATCCACAAACCGAATATCTCCAATCGCTTTCTCTTCCAGTAGTTTTTTTATTTTCAGAAAAAGTGGCTGTTCTCTGCGGTAATGTGCCACACATAATTTTACACCATATTGCTCAGCTGCGCCAGCCATTCTTTTAGCGGCATCGCTATTTAACGCCATGGGTTTTTCTACGTAAACCGGCTTACCTGCGGCCAGCGATTGTAACGTATATTCTTCATGTTGTAGGGGCGGTGTGGCAATGTAAATGGCATTTACCTCAGGATCATTAATCAATGCACTGGCATCATCGTACCACTTCGGCACATGGTGACGTTTGGCATAGTCTTCTGCCTTAACAGCATCTCTTCTCATCACCGCTACTAATGATGAGTTTGGAACTTTATTAAAAGCTGGGCCACTTTTAACTTCGGTCACATCGCCGCAACCAATAATTCCCCATTTAATTGTATTCATCAGCAATTATTTAAACCCGAAGTTAACAATAGCAACCCGTTATTGAATACGATCACCTATTTATTACATCAGAAAAAACAATTTCAAAAGTCACAGGGCAAAGACAATAAATAGTGAATGTCATGATAATGTATTATTTGTAATCATTATAAATAACGTTTGCTTCAGTGACATATCTTCTTGTATGTTTGCCGTTTATAATCATTCTAAATAATATGTTAAAAATTTACAAATTTTATCTTTCAACGTTTGCATTGCTATTCATGTGCCTTACAGCTCTTGCACAGGTTAATTTTGGTACAGTAAAAGGAACAATTAAAACATCTGATGGCGCTTCTGCTGAAGCCGTTGAGGTGACCATAAAAGGAATTGCAAATACTACGGCCGACAAGTCTGGTAATTATACACTTAAAAATGTTCCTGCAGGTACCTATACAGTTACAGCCAGATTAGTAGGCTTAGCGCCAGCATCAGGTCAGGTTACAGTAACTGCAGGATCTACCGCTATGTTAGACTTAGCCTTACAAGCATCTAACCAACAGCTAAAAGAAGTTGTGGTTAGTGGCGGAAAGAAAAATAAATATTTCGCAAAAGAGAGTCAGTTCGTTTCGAAAATGCCATTGAATAACTTAGAAAATCCACAGGTTTATTCGGTTATTGCAAAAGAATTATTAGCTGATCAATTGGTAACTAATTTTGATGATGCATTGAGAAATGCTCCTGGGATTGATAAGCTTTGGTCATCATCAGGTAGAGGCGGAGATGGTGCAGGCTATTTCTCGCTAAGAGGTTTCGCGGTTCAGCCAACTTTGGTAAATGGTTTACCAGGTTTAACGAATGGAAGCCTGGATGTTTCAAACGTGGAAAGAATTGAAGTTTTGAAAGGCCCGTCAGGTACTTTATACGGCAGCAGTTTAATTTCATACGGTGGTTTGATTAACACTGTTACCAAACAGCCTTTTGATAATAAAATGGTAGAGGTGAATTATACTGCCGGAAGTTACGGGTTAAACCGAATAACAGCTGATGTAAATACACCGCTAGATGCTGATCATAAGGTTTTGTTCAGAATGAATGCTGCTTACCACGATGAAAGTAGTTTTCAGGATGCAGGCTTCAGGAAATCAAGATTTTTTGCGCCATCCCTAGCTTACAAGGTGAATGAGAAATTATCGTTTTTGTTCAATGCCCAGTTTTTAATTTCTGATGGCACTAACCCAACTATGCTTTTCTTTAACAGAAGCTATCCGTTGAGAACAACTACATTAGATGGTTTAGGTTATGATAACAGAAAATCATACACCAGTAATGCACTTTCGATGAGTAATCCGGTTACTACGGTGCAGGCCCAAATGAATTATAAAATTTCTGATGAATGGAATTCACAAACCATTGTTTCCAGAGGTACCGCAAAATCAAAAGGCTATTACACCTATTTATTTGAAGGGGTAGCTTCGGTAAATAATGTTCCGGTATCTGGCAATGGTATCTTCTCGAGGTACATTACCAACCAGAATTCTACTACCGAAACAACAGATATTCAGCAGAACTTTACCGGCGATTTCAAAATTGGCAATATGCGCAATAGAATCGTTGCCGGCTTAGATTATTACCTGGCCACTTCGATCAACAATAGTTCGAATTATGCGCTTTTCGGATCGGTTAATCCTTTGGTTCCGGCAGCTGAAAATTTAACCAGCCAGGCTGCAGATAATGCCATCGCCACAGCAGGCTATGGTGGTAATACCAGATCAACGCAGTCGATATACAGTGCTTATGTGTCTGATGTTTTTAATATTACACCAGCTCTATCTGCCATGGCAAGTTTACGTATCGATCATTTTAGAAATGCAGGTTTAAGTGTTGTAGCAGCAAACAGATACGGACAAACCGCATTGTCGCCAAAATTCGGATTGGTTTATCAGGTGATTCAAGATCAGTTATCGGTGTTTGGTAACTACATGAATGGTTTCAAAAATGTTGCGCCAATTAATCAGTTAGTTGGTGGTGCCAATGTGATTACCACTTTCGATCCTGAACATGCCAACCAATTAGAAGCTGGTATTAAATCAGATTTGTTTGACGGAAAGTTATCAGGATCATTAAGTTATTATGATATTAAGGTTTCGAACATCGTATTGAGCACCGGCTTAAACCAATATACTCAGGGTGGTGATCAGTATAGCAAAGGTTTCGAAGCGCAGATTATTGCGAATCCATTCGATGGATTTAATATCATCGCCGGTTATTCTAAAAATAAAAGTAAGCTGACCAATGCAGGTGCGAATGTGCAAGGTAGAAGACCAGTTGCCGCTGGTCCTGAAGATTTGGTAAACTTGTGGTTAAGCTACAAAATTAGCCATGGTGCTGCTAAAGGTTTAGGATTTGGCTTTGGTGGAAACTATGCTGGCGAAAACAGTATCGTAAATGACGCAACTGTAGGTGTGTTCACATTACCATCTTACACCATTTTAAATGCTTCGGCATCATACGCAACAGGAGCTTTTACTTTTGGTTTGAAACTGGATAATTTAACCGATAAAGAATATTATAAAGGTTGGACCACACTTGAACCAATGCGTCCGAGAACATTTTCTGGAAGTATCGGTTATCGATTCTAACCGAAAAAAATGATAAGATGCTACATGAGAAATCATGTGGCATTTTTTTATTATGTAAATGTGGAATAATGTTTGTTTACTGAAAGGTCGATTTGGCTAATTGCAAAACAATCAGCTCTTTAAAACGTTATTAAATTAAAAAATTCTTCCGTAGGGATGGAGTTAAACTAAAAAGTTATGAGAAACAGTTTTGTGGAAATGGTGGAAGAAACTGCCCGAATACAGTTTAGATTTTTTGAAATTGAAGAAAAAATTTCCCGAATGAGACAGTGGGTAGATGAATCAAATGCACCAATTGCGCTGAAGCATTCGGTGCTTGATGGAATAAGGAAATTAGAAAAGCGTTTAATAGCAGAGGCGCATCTGAATACGATTGATACGCTGAATTAGAAATTAATGATTGAAAGTTGTGCCTTGGTTTATCCGGGGCTTTTTTTTTACTGAGAATTTTAAAAGGTTATAAACTGTTGTGATGCATAATGTTCACTGTTCGTGTGAGGCTACCCGGGGCTCGATAAATTTTCATGATTCCGTAACACTTAAATATAGCTATTAGAAAATAATTCATTGGATAGATATCTTAAAATCAACATTTCCAGCTTGTTTGTGTCAGCCATGTGATAATGGCAAATGAACAGTTTTATAGTCCTAAAGTTCAGGAGCGTTAGGTATGCTTAATCCGCGAACTATAAAAGGTACTCCAGTAGGAGATCATCATTAGCATATAGCAAATACTGTTTCTCTAATATTTGAGACTTATAACTCACCTTTTTTATTTCTCGAAACCGTAACGGAAGATTTTCAATGAATACGCTTATCTCACCGCATCACACGAATAATAAGCTTTCCCTTACAAATATCAATCAGTAAGAAATAAAAAAAATATAAATCTGATCTTTAATGAAGACAAGACGCTTATGAAAAAACTCAAATATCATTCTCTCTTTTTTTTGCTGTTTTTAACCGTCACGGTTTCTGCACAAACCACCCGAAAAATTGTAAAGGATTTTGATGGCGATCTCAAAAAAGATAGTGTTTGGATAGATGATGATAAGAAAGTTTTGATTTTGTGGTTATCTAGTCAGCAGTACCGAAAGGTTGAAAGCAAACCAATACACTATCTGAATTTCGGGAATACGTTAGTGGTTACGAAAAGTGGATTTGAATTTTGGAATAATTACGATCGTTCAGGTTTTATCAGTGTGTTCAAATACAGCAAAGCAGCTAAACAAATGCAATTGGTGCAAATGCGAAGAACGGACGATAAACTTGGCAGAGACAACCCAAATGAAGGACTTTTTGAGTCCAGTATCAATTTAATAACAAATCAATATTTGGGTGTGATTAAAAGAGAAGTGAAAGGCAAGACAGTAAAAACATTTATTAATTCCGAGATTATTTATCCAAAAACCTTTTTAGAAACGTTTGGCGATGCGATCAATTTCGATTACCAGAAAAAATGCATCGCGAAATATGAAAAGTTCCATGCAAATAAATAGAATTAAAAGAGTACTAAGCTGCTTAAACTTAATATATCAATCTCAAATACTTAAAATCTAAAAATCATGAAAACAATAAACACCATTCTTTTTTCGCTGGCAACTGTAGTTGCACTAACGGCTTGCAATAATGATGAAAAAGCTTCGCAAGATATTACAAGTAAGACAAGCTCCAAAGTAGAGGTAAATAAAGTAGATATAGATAAAGCGATGAAAGGTGTGCCAACCTTTTCCAGTCCCGAAATCCAAAAAGAAGCGCAAGAATGGTTCTCTTATTTTAGCGAGGGAATGAAAGAAGCGAAGCAAAAAGCAAAATTAGCCGATGGAGATCAGGCTAAAATGAGACAGATAGGCAAAGAAATGGGTGAAAAATTTGCGCCCTGGAAAGAAAAAATAGTAGCATTGAAAGCGAAAATGACCGCTGAGGATAAAGTAAAGTTTGAGCAGTATGGAAATAAAATTGCCCAAGACATCGTTGCCCAGGCACATCAGTAGTAGAGGTTAATTTACTTGTATTTGCTACAAACAGAAAAGCCTTTTCGCTGAAGAGGCTTTTTTAGCATTGTTAGTGAAACAGCTTTTAAACAAAAAAGCCCCACATTTCTGTGAGGCTTTCTGTGATCCCGCTGGGATTCGAACCCAGGACCACTACATTAAAAGTGTAATGCTCTACCAGCTGAGCTACGGAATCATTTTTCCTTGTTGTTTAAGGAGGTGCAAATATAGAGATAATAATTAATCGTGCAAATGTTTTTTTAAAATTATTTAAGGGGTATTTATCCGTGTTAAAAAAATGTTAAGTCAAGTGCTTGATTTATAATTTTGTATCCGCTCTGTGCACCGTTAATTTTTTTTAAAAAAAAATATTACTTAGGTATAAAATTTAAAAACGACTGAAATTGTGCCTTGTGTTTGTTTTTATCCAGCTTAAAATAGAAAGCACCACGCCTCGAACTCGATTTATCTTTCTCCGTCTGTTTTATTAAAAGCCCACTTGCCGTAATTTTTCTGATGAAGTTTCGGTTATCAATAGGAGAATCGTACACCTGCTCATACAAAGCTTGTAATTGCGGGATGGTGAACTTTTTCGGTAACAGCTCGAACAGGATAGGATGGAGGGCTGCCTGATAGCGGATTTTATCCATCGCAGCTTTAACCATTTCGTTATGGTCAAAAATCAGCTCGGGTACCTCTTTAAGCTTAAACCATTCTGCATGGTATTGATCGTTAATTTGTTGGCTGTACTTATTGATATCGATTAAGGCGAAATACACCACAGAAATGGTACGTTCAATAGGGTCACGGTTTGGACTGCCGTAAGAATGAAGCTGCTCCAGGTAAACATCATGCAAGCCGGTGAGTTCTAAAAGAATTCTTTTCGCCGCACCATCCAGGTCTTCGTTTTCACCAATAAAACCACCCATCAAACTCCATTGGTCTTTTACGGGTTCAATGGCTCTTTTGATTACTAAAAGTTTAAGCTGATCGCCATCGTAACCAAAAATAATGCAATCAACAGCTACCAGTACGGGTTTTTGATTTAAATACTTTGCCATTTTAAAAAAGAGAGTTTAATTTTTCATCATGATAATCAGCGATGAAAGCCAAAACATTACTGTATTCATCAAATTCTTCAACCTTGTGAGTGGTGGTTAAAACGATACATTTCATTCCTGCATTTAATGCAGATTCCACACCTTTCGGCGCATCTTCGAAAACCAGGCAGTCATCAGGTTTAATGCCCAGCGCTTCGGCCGCTTTTAAAAAGGTTTCAGGATCTGGCTTACTCGTCAGTACATCATCGGCGCTTACAATCGCGGCTAAATAATTCCTGATATTTAATCCATCTACCACAAAATCTATATTAAAAGGAATTGCTGCAGAACCAATTGCCATAGCGATGTTATCTTCTTTTGCCCGTTCAAGAAAGTTAGCAAGCCCATCAATTAAAGCCAAATGTGGGAAATAACCTTCCTGATAACGTTTTTCCTTGTCAAAAGATAATTTTTCTACTTCTGCCACACTGAATTTATTTTTGCCAAATACCCGTTCCAGAACTTCATGGTTTTTACCATACATTTCCTTTTTAACGGTTTCGTAGGCTAAGTTGGCACCTAAGTCATCATTCATAATTGAATGCCAGGCCAGGGTATGATATTTCATATCATCGATCATGGTTCCGTTCAAATCAAAAATAATGGCTTTGGGTTTGAAATTCAAATCTTCCATAGGTTGCTAAATTATGTGATTTTTTCTGATGTAGGTAAATCCGCTCAATATTAACCGAAATAAAATGATAATCGTTATGATAACGGTAATTTATTTTTCATACTTTAGCATTCAACCAGAAATAAATCTATATGAAACGAATATTTTTAAAAGGCTTTCCAATTGCCGCAATCTGCTTATCGGCAACGTTATTTGCTTGTAATTCAAAAAGTGATCAGGCCACTGAAACCAAAGTTGAAAATGACTCATTAAAATATACCACCACTATTGATGGAAAAAGTGTGAAGCTGTTTACCTTGAAAAATAAATCAGGTGCATCAGTTTCAATTACCAATTATGGAGGAAGAGTGGTTTCTCTACTTGTTCCGGATAAGGATCATAAATGGGTTGATGTGGTGTTAGGGTATGATAGTATTGCTTCTTACCGTAAAAAAGGTGAACCATTTTTCGGTGCTTTAATTGGTCGTTATGGCAATAGGATAGGGAAGGGTAAGTTTACGTTGGATGGTAAGGCCTATCAGCTACAGTTGAATGATGGTTTGAATACTTTACATGGTGGAACAGATGGTTTCTTTTCGAAAGTATGGGAAGCCAAACAAGTTGACGCTCAAAAGCTGGAACTAAGTTACGTATCAAATGATGGAGAAGCCGGCTATCCTGGCAAGCTGGATGTGAAAGTAACCTATACTTTAACAGATGATAATGCTTTAAAAATTGATTATTCAGCTACTACTGATAAAACTACAATAGTTAATTTAACCAATCATGCTTATTTTAACCTAAATGGCGAGGGAAATAAAACCATATTGGATCATGAATTAACGATTGCTGCTGATTCCATTACGCCTGTAAATGCTACCTTAATTCCGACAGGGAAGTTGCAGGCTGTAGCCGGAACTTCATTTGATTTTAATAAAACAAAAACCATTGGTGAAGCCATTGATGCAAAAGAGGAACAACTTAAATTTGGTAAAGGTTACGATCATAATTTCGCTTTAAAGAAACATGATGATCAAACACCTGTGGCTACCGTAAAAAGTACCGTAACAGGAATTGTGATGGAAGTGTATACTACTGAACCAGGTTTACAGTTTTATAGTGGGAACTTTTTAACTGGACAAGATCAGGATGGTAAAGGTGGCAAGTCTTATCCTCACCGTTCTGCTTTTTGTTTAGAAACGCAACATTTCCCTGATGCACCAAATCATACGAATTTTGCATCAACAATACTGAAGCCGGGCGAAACGTATAAAACCAGCACGACATATAAGTTTAAATAACCCCCCAACCCCCTAAAGGGGGAGTTTAAAGGCAAGATGGCTGTTCCTAAACGGGTCACCATTCGTTCCAAATTGAAACAAACAAAAAAGCAAGACTGCTGGTCTTGCTTTTTTGTTTTTCTAATATCATATTGCTCCTTGCAAAGTCCCCTTTAGGGGATTTAGGGGTTCTATGGCGTTTTCGGCTCTGCAAAATCAACTTTTTATCGCTTTAAGCAATCTCCATTCTGTTGAAAATGCTATCTGCGCTTTGCAAAGTCCCCTTTAGGGGATTTAGGGGTTCTTTGGAATTTTCGGCTCTGCGAAATCAATTTTTCATCGATTGAAGCAATCTCATTTTGTTGCAGATGCTATCTGCTCCATGGAAAGTCCCCTTTAGGGGATTTAGGGGTTCTATGGCTCCAACAAACGATCAGGGAATTGCGTTACCTTCTCAATGGTTAATTGCTGCATGATCTGGTATAAATGAGTTTTAAACATGTTAATGGTATGATCTCCTCCTTCGTTGCCTAAAGCGCCAACGCCATACATAAAAGGTCGGCCCATAAAGTTGAACTCAGAGCCAACAGCGTGTGCTCTTGCCAAATCAACACCCGAACGAATACCACCATCCAACATAATCTTCAATTTCGATTTGTATAACGGATTGTTAGCCAACTTAATGAGTGAATTAATGGAGGATTCGCCTGCATCAATTTGTCTGCCACCATGATTGGAAACAATTACGCCATCAGCACCAATTTGAATGGCCGCCTGCATATCTTCATCAGTTGCGATTCCTTTTAATACCAAAGGCCCTTTCCACAGATCTCGAATGGCTGAAACCTTTTCAATATCAACCTTTCCAGTGAAAGTTTTGTTCATGAACTGTCCCAATTGCGACATATCCATTCCTTTTTCCATGTAAGGTTTTAATGTAGCGAACGATGGAATGCCGTGTTGCAAGGTTTTAATTCCCCACAAGGGACGTGCAAAAGCCTGCAAAATATTATTGATTGACATTTTAGGTGGAATCGACAATCCGCTTTTAATTTCTTTGTAACGTAAACCGAATGCAGGTACATCTACCAGGACAACTAATACCGGACATTCGACAGCTTTCAAGCGATTTAAAATATCATCTCGTAAACTATTTTCTGTTGGATGGTATAACTGAAACCAGGCTTTTCCATCAGATACCTCGGCAATGCGTTCGATACTGCTGGTAGATACGGTACTTAATGTATAAGGAATATCTGCTTTAGCGGCAGCTCTTGCTAAAATTTCAGGAGCATTTGGCCACATCAAACCTTGCAAACCGATTGGCGATATGCCAAATGGTGCGCTGTAACGACGGCCAAATAATTCAACAGACATGTCGATATCTCCACCAACACGTAAGTAGTTTGGTTTAAGGTAGATATTGTCGAAATCGTTTTCATTTCGGGCTAAATTAAGTCCCTCATTACAACCACCCTCTAAATAGTCAAACGCAAATTTCGGAATTCTTGATTTCGCTTTTTTTCTTAAGTCGGCTACGGATGGGTATTGTGGATGGTATGGGAATGCAATCTTTTTACTCATATGTAAATATTATATTGGTCAGATCTTTATTTTGGAAGCGAAAACTAACATTTAAATTTAGATTATCCGTCCTGTTCTATCTGCTATGTTTTGATCTTAAGATAAGGTAGCCAATTACTCGATCGTCAGCAATGAGCTTGAACTCGCTACAGAATGGTTATTACAGTTTATAAAAAGTCTTGGCATTATCGCCGAAAATTAATTTTCTTTCAGTTTCACTAAACCTTTCTGCGTATTTCCAAACAAGATTAAACCAATCTTGATAGGGGCGACTGATTAACATCACCGGCCAATCGCTTCCGTACATGATCCGTTCGCAACCAAAGTTTTCGAATATGACATCAAAACAGTTAAAAATTTCAATCTCTTTCCAGTTTTTCCAGTCCGCTTCGGCCAATAATCCAGAAACCTTGCAAAGCACATTTGGATTTTGAGCAAGGATTTTAATATTCGCCGTCCAGCTTTTTAAGTCTTGTGATTTTACATCAGGTTTACCACAATGATCCAAAACCAAAGGTTGATCAGTGATCTGGTCAACCATCTTAATGATGCTGTCTAACTGGTTGTGGTAGCAAAGTAAATCGTAAGTGTAACCGACATCTTTTAGTTGTTTTACGCCGGCAATAAAATCTTGATCCAGAATAAATTCAGCTGTTTCAGCCTGGAGTACGTGGCGAAAACCTTTAATTTTTTTGAAATTGTTCCAGTAGTTTAATCTTCCCTGTAAGTTTGGATTTTTGAGATCTATCCAGCCAACAATTCCCTTAATCATTTCATTCTGCTCCGCTAGCGTGAGTAGAAATTCGTTTTCTTCTTCTGATTGATTGGCCTGAACTGCCACACATCCTGAGATTTGAAGATCATTGTAGGTTCGAATCAGATTTTTTGGAGAGAAATCTTTTTGTATGGCATTCATTTCATCGGTAATCCAGCTATCTCTAACCGGATCAAAATTCCAGAAATGTACGTGAGCATCAATCATAAAAATAGTTTATAGTTTAAAAATTTGATCCATTAAACGCCATTTTTCTCCAGGTTTGGCGTTGGGTAAAGCTTTTTGGTAGTTCCACATCAATGTTTCCCATTCCTGAACTTTTGGATTTTCAAGATCGGCTTTTGCCTTATTCTCAAATGAGAAGGTATCATTTGTCTCCATGATCATAAACAATCTGGTTCCAGAAAGGTAAATTTCCATGTCACTTATCCCAGAAGATTTGATACTTTCTACAATTTCAGGCCAAATGGCTTCGTGATACTGCTTATATGCAGCAATAAGTTCGTCATCTTCGATCAAATCGAGCGTAAAGCAGTATCTTTTCATATTAATTTTCGCTGTAAGCTTTCACAACTTGTTTACTGCTTCCTAACCCATCGATACCTAATTCAACTACATCGCCGGCTTTTAGGTACCATGGTTCTGGTTTTTGTCCTAAACCTACACCAGCTGGGGTTCCGGTGGTAATTACATCACCAGGTAATAAAGTCATAAACTGGCTGATGTAAGAAATCATGAAAGGAACGTTGAATATTAAGTTCGAGGTGTTTCCATCTTGTAAAGTTTTACCGTTAACGGTTAACCAAAGGCGAAGGTTGTGTACATCAGAAATTTCATCTTGTGTGGCGATAAATGGTCCGATAGGGGCAAATGTGTCGCAGCTTTTTCCTTTAACCCATTGGCCGTTTCTTTCCAGTTGAAACTCACGCTCGCTGTAATCGTTATGCAAAACATAACCAGCAATATGATTCAAAGCATTTTCTTCAGAAACGTAACTTGCTTTTTTACCGATTACAATGGCTAATTCTACTTCCCAATCCGTTTTTTTGCTGTTTTTTGGGATAATTAAATAATCATTCGGACCAACAATAGCCGATGTAGCCTTGAAAAACAAAATTGGTTCAGCAGGAATTGGTGCATTGGTTTCTGCAGCGTGATCTTTATAATTTAATCCTACGCAAATAATTTTTGAAGGACGAGCTAGTGCAGCACCTAAACGAACATTTTGATCAACCTCTGGTAAGTCAGCGGAGTCAATATCTTTTTTTAGTTTTTCCAAACCATCACCACCGAAAAAGGCTTCATTGTAATCTGTTACTAATGATGAAACATCGAAATATTTTCCATCTACAATAATTCCTGGTTTTTCAGCTCCTGGTTCGCCAAATCGTATTAATTTCATTTTTATATGTATTTATAAAGTTGTATTAGTTGTTTAAAGTAGTAAAACCGCCATCAATAGGATAATCGCATCCCGTAATAAAAGATGCTTCATCACTGCAAAGGTACAACGCCAGTGCGCCAACCTCTTCAGGTTTGGCCATCCTGCCGATAGGTTGCGTTTTCGATAATTTTTCGAACATTTCATCGATGTTATCAGGATAATTTTTTTGCAAAAATCCATCTACAAAAGGCGTATGCACACGAGCCGGCGAAATAGAATTACACCTGATGTTTTCGCCAATATAGTCTTTTGCAACACTCATGGTCATGGCTTTCACAGCGCCTTTAGCCGTACTGTATGCAAAACGATCGGGCAAACCAATTAAAGCTGCAATGGAAGCCATATTGATGATGACACCTCCACCGGCCATTTTAAGCTTTGGAATGGCAGCATATAAACAATTGTAAACACCTTTAACATTGACACGCATCACGCGATCAAAATCAGATTCTTCCGTTGTATCTGCTTTACCGATGTGCGCAATGCCGGCATTGTTAACCAAAATATTAATTTGCCCAATCTGATTGAATACATCTTTAACTGCTTCATGATCAGAAACATCACATGCATAACTAAAGGCCTTTCCGCCAGTGTTTTCAATTTCAGCTAAAGCCGTTTCGGCTTGTTCTTTTCCTAGTTCAATAATATGAACTTCGGCACCTTGCCGGGCTAAAATTGTTGCTATAGCTTTGCCAATTCCGCTACCGCCTCCGGTAACAACAGCTCGTTTATTTTGTAATGAAAACATATATTTTTATTCGGTTGAAATTATTGATCATTTGGTTAAAAGATTGATGATTTTAAAACATCATCTATGTCTTGCTTAGATGCATTTAAATTATCAACATACAAATTAAGCAGATAATCTTGATTAAAAACTTTCGATTATTGTCTAAACATTGCTTTATCTTATCATAACCTAACTGATTGGCTTCTTTCAGGGTTTACCTTGCAGAAATATTACAAAATCAAAACGCTATATTACTTATATTTGAATAATTTATTTATATTTAAATAAACAATTTAACCAAATATCATCAGAAACCATATTTAACAAGGTTTCTACAATCACCAAATTGAATGAGAAATTTTCTGATTTTTATTTTCCTGTTTTTTATTAATCAAACCATTGTACAATCGGCAGAATCTTTAGCACCATCCAAAACCATTTATGTTTCATCGCAAAGCGGACAACGAGTGTTATTTGGCGCAAAGCGCTTAATGGAGGAACTTCAAAAAAATGGATATACCGTCAAGCTAACTGTAGTAGATTATAAGCAAAAGCTGCCTCAATCTAAAAACAGTATTGTGGTCGCTGCGGCTGATGATAAAGTGTTCTCAGCACAAATTCCCCAGGATATTAAAAAGAAGGCGCTAACCGCAGGGAAAGAGGGATTTTCCATATCAACTGATGTTAATGGTAACTTTTATTTAGTAGGTGCCGACCATTCTGGTACTTTATACGGCTGCCTTGATTTAATCGACAGAATTGCTGAAAGTAAAAGTCTGCCAGCTAAACTAGTAGTAACCGATCATCCTGAAATGGTATTGAGGGGTACTTGTATTGGCTTGCAAAAGCCCGATTACCTTCCCGGTCATGATGTTTATGAATACCCATATACCGAGGAGTCTTTCCCTTGGTTATACGATAAAAAGCTGTGGATAAAGTATTTGGATATGATGGTGGATAACCGTTATAATTCACTTTATCTATGGAACGGGCATCCGTTTTCTTCTTTACTTAGGCTTAAAGAATATCCTTATGCTGTGGAGGTTGATGATGCAACCTTGAAAAAAAATGAAGAAATTTTTCGTTTCCTAACTCAAGAGGCTGATAAACGGGGCATCTGGGTAATTCAAATGTTTTACAACATCATCATACCAAAACCATTTGCGGATAAACATGGATTGAAAACACAGGATCGTAATCGCCCGATTATTCCTTTAATTGCGGATTATACACAGAAATCAATCGCTGCTTTTGTGGCAAAATATCCAAACGTAGGTTTAATGGTTGCTTTAGGTGAGGCGATGGAAGGTGTTGGTCAGGACGATATTGACTGGTTCACCAAAACCATTATTCCTGGTGTAAAGGATGGATTAAAGGTTGCTGGAATTAAAGAGGAGCCACCAATCGTTTTACGTGCTCATGATACCGATGCACCTGCCGTAATGAAAGCCGCTTTGCCGTTTTATAAAAATCTTTATACCGAAAATAAATTTAACGGAGAGGCACTAACTACTTACGGACCACGTGGCGCCTGGGCAGATCTGAACAGAAAACTTGCCGCTATTGGCACCGTAAATATTTCTAACGTTCATATTTTGGCTAATCTGGAGCCTTTCAGATATGGCTCTGCTGATTTTATACAAAAATCAGTGCAAGCGATGAATAAAATTTACAACGCCAAAGGTTTGCATTTGTATCCGCAACATAGTTATTGGGATTGGCCTTATGCTGCCGATGATGTGAAAGGAAGAATCTTAGAGGTAGATCGCGATTGGATTTGGTACAAAGAATGGGCCCGTTACGCCTGGAAATCGGAAAGAGAGCGCCCTCTAGAAATTAACTATTGGGGTAAGCAACTTGCAGATAAATATGGTTCAAGCCTTGCGGATGGAAAATCGATTCTGAATGCATACGAAGAATCAGGAGAAATTTCGCCAAAGCTTTTACGGAGGTATGGAATTACGGATGGTAACCGTCAAACGCTTACCCTGGGCATGTTGATGACCCAGTTGATCAATCCTTTCCGTTACGGTTTATTTACTTTAATGTACGAATCGGAAGCGCCTGAAGGTGAAATGATTATTGAGTATGCAGAGAAGGAATGGAAAAAGCAGGGGCACATTGGCGAAACCCCGGTTCAGGTAGCAAAAGAAGTTGTAGAACATGGTAAAAAAGCTTTAGCATCTATTGAAAAGGTAAAAGCCACCAAAGATGTTGAAGAGTTTAACCGCCTGAAAAACGACATGTATTGCTATGATGAAATGGCTAACTTCTATGCTGAAAAAGTAAAATCAGCGCTTTGGATATTACGTTTCAAATATTCTAACCAAGTGGCAGATTTAGAACAAGCTTTGCCATTTCTACAAAAAAGTGTAGATCATTATGCGAAGCTGGTTAAGCTAACAGAAGATAATTATTTATATGCCAACAGCATGCAGACTAAGCAGCGAAAAATCCCGATGAGGGGTGTGGATAAAACTTTTATTCACTGGAAAGAAATGTTGCCGGTTTTCACCAAAGAGCTAAATCATTTCAAAAAAAGCATTGATTCATTGAAATCTTTAAATGGCGCTACTGCAGCGAAAATTATTCCTTATCAACCAGCAGATGTTAAGATCTTAAACGAAACCGGAACTTATCTCATTAACAAAAATGTTGAAGTTTTTGCTGATACCAGTGTTCAAATTAAAGAAGTTGCCGAGCAGCTGGTGGGTTTAAAAGGAATTAAAATCTCAAAAGAGAAACAGGTTAAAGTTGGCACAGAAATTAAGTTTTCTACAAAAGTTCCTGTTAAATTATTGGTAGGATTTTTTACTCAAAAAAATGCGAAATATTTGGCACCACCTCAATTGGAAACTGATGCAAGCGCCAATAATTATGGACAATCCGAAATTAAAATTTCAAATGCTTTAGTATTAAACGGATTTCCACCAGCAAATATCCATGCGTATTCTTTCAATGCCGGAACACATACTTTAAATTTAGGCAAGGGAGAATGTTTGGTGTTAGGATTTATTGATGATAAACAGGAACTGCGTATCTTCAATGCTGGTTTAGATGGTAGAGGTAAAGATATAGATTGGTTATTCGAATAATGAGAAATACAAGAAATTTAATAGCAACGGTTTCATTGTCGGTTGTGGCATTAACCGGCTTTGCACAGCAGAAATCAATCATTGGTAATGAGAAACTAAATAAATATGTTACTTATTTCAATTCTATTGATGATGAAGCTGTAAAGAATTATATTCCAAATGCTGAGGCGTTTAACTGGCTGGCCGATCAGGCACCTGTTTTCGAATGCCCCGATTCGGTATTGGAACAAAACTATTATTACCGTTGGTGGACTTTCCGTAAACATTTAGTCAAATGTCCTGAAGGATTCATTTTCACAGAATTTATTGAGCCGGTAAAACATGCTGGTAAATATAATTCCATCAGCTGTGCTTTAGGGCATCACATCTACGAAGGCCGCTGGCTAAAAGATAATAGCTACCTGAAAGATTACATTAAATTCTGGCTGTATAAAGCCGATGTTGGTCAGTCGAAACAGCGTTTTCATCAGTTTAGCAGCTGGGTGGATGATGCCGTTTATCAAAATTATCTGGTCAAACCTGATCAGGGCTTTTTAAAAGAAATTCTCCCTGCGTTAGATAAAGATTACGAAAAATGGGAAACAGAAAGACAGCTTAAAAATGGTTTATTCTGGCAGCACGATGTAAAAGATGGGATGGAAGAATCGGTGAGTGGTTCGAGAAGAGACCAGAATCAAAGGCCAACGATTAACAGTTACATGTATGGGAACGCCATCGCTTTAACGAAAATTGGCCAGATGTTTAACGATCAGGCTTTGGTTTTTAAATACCAGGCAAAAGCTGCATCTGTTAAAAAACTCGTTCAGGATAGCCTTTGGAATTCCTCTGAAGTTTTTTTTGAAACCAGAAAAGCAAAAGGCGGTTCATCCAATGTGCGTGAAGCAATCGGTTTTACCCCCTGGGATTTTAATTTACCAGATGATAGAGCTGAATATGCGAAAGCCTGGAATCAATTGCTTGATACAGCGGGCTTCAAAGCGCCATGGGGTTTAACTACCGCAGAGCGGAGAGAACCAACTTTCAGAACCCGTGGCACCGGACACAGCTGCGAATGGGATGGCGCACTTTGGCCTTTCGCCAGTTCACAAACCTTAAAAGGGCTAGCAAATTTGCTAACAAATTACAAAAATCATGGCAAGATGAATGCGAAGGTTTTCTATAAAAAATTGCATCAGTATGCCGCATCTCATGTTAAAAATGGCAAACCTTACATCGGTGAATATCAGGACGAAAAAACAGGAGAATGGTTAAAAGGCGATAATCCGCGAAGTAGTTTTTATAATCACTCTACATTTAATGATTTAATTATAAATGATTTAATTGGCCTGAAGCCACGTGAAGACAATATTCTGGAAATCTATCCTCTAATTCCGAAAAACCAATGGGACTGGTTTGCTTTGGATAATTTGACTTATCACGATAAAATAGTTACCTTAATTTGGGATAAAAACGGGAAAAAATATAATAAAGGAAAAGGTTTTATGATTTTCTTGGATGGCAAGCAAATCTATCGTTCCAGTGGATTAAAACCTGTAAAAGTTCCAATCAGTTAGTAAAAAGAAATTACCATGTTTAAAAATCTAGTAAGTGCTGTGAAATTCTGGTCAACCTTAATTGTTTTGGTTGTAATTTTTACTTCAGCTCAGGCACAGTCATATTACAATGTTACCAAATACGGCGCAAAAAATGATAGCAGTAAATTAGCTACCGTAGCCATTAAAAAAGCAATAGATGCAGCTTCAAAGGCGGGGGGCGGAACCGTGTATTTTCCCGCAGGTAAATATCTAACGGGAGCCATTCATTTAAAAAGTAACATAACCATTTTCATCGACGCTGGAGCTGAATTGCATTTTAGCGATAACTTTGATGATTATTTGCCAATGGTTGAAAGCAGGTATGAGGGAGTTGATGTGAAAAGTTTTTCACCCTTTTTTTACGCTTACAAAGCTGAGAATATTTCGATTATCGGTCGTGGACTTATAGATGGGCATGGTAAAAAATGGTGGGATTTTGTTGAAGGCTATAAAGAAGGTCAGGCCCGCTCCAAATGGCAGTATGAGTTTGATAAGCTGAATAAAGACATTGTTCTGCCTGATGATCCGAAGCAGATGAAACGTGGTTTTCTTCGTCCACCTTTTATTCAAACCATGTTTTGCAAAAATGTTTTAATTGATGGAATCACCATCAGGAATTCTCCTTTTTGGACGGTTAATCCGGAATTTAGTGAAAATGTTAAAATTCATGCCGTGACCATTAACAATCCTCATTCCCCAAATACGGACGGGATTAATCCGGAGTCTTGTAAAAACGTTCACATTTCTGATTGCCACATTAGCGTAGGAGATGATTGCATCACCATTAAATCAGGAAAAGACGAGCCCGGCAGAAGGATGGCTATACCAGCAGAAAACTACGTGATTACTAATTGTACAATGTTATCAGGCCACGGTGGAGTAGTTATTGGCAGCGAAATGTCTGGCGATGTTCGTAAAATTACGATTTCAAATTGCGTATTTGATGGAACTGATCGCGGAATCAGGATTAAAACAGCAAGAGGCAGAGGTGGTATTGTAGAAGAAATTCGCGTGAGCAATATCATCATGAAAGATATTAAACAGCAGGCCATTGTTTTGGATATGCAGTATGCCAAAACCAATGTTCAGCCAGTTTCAGATCGTACACCCAAATTCAGAAATATCCATTTCAGTAACATCACCGGGCAAGTTAACCAAGCTGCTTATTTAAATGGTCTGGAGGAAATGCCAATTGAAAATATCACATTCAATGATATTAATATGGAGGCTAAAACCGGTTTTGATATCAGTTTTTCGAACAGAATAGAATTTCATAATGTTCAGGTAAACACTGAATTAGGTCCATCTCTTAAAGCGTCAAGAGTAAACAATTTGGTGGTTGATGGACTAAAAACCTATACACCGCACAATAATGCTGCAGTTATCGATTTAAAAAATGTAAGTGATTTGTTTCTGTATAATTCATTCCCGATTTCGGGTACAGCAAATTATTTAAGATTGAGCGGTGCGGGAACAAAAAATATTTCTTTAGGCAATAATAACTTCAGAAACGCGAGAGTGGGTGTGAAGAAAGAGAAAGATGTTTTTGAATCTATCGATTATGTTTCTGGAGATAAAGGGCAGTAATTGATGAGGTTTAATTGGAAGTTTTTTATTGTTGCTGTTACCATATCTACGCTTGCATTATCTCTTAGGGCTCAAAATAGCAATCAGCAATTATGGTATAATCAACCTGCCGAAAAGTGGACAGACGCTTTACCGATTGGTAACGGCAGGTTAGGCGCAATGGTTTTTGCTGGTGTAGAAAACGATCATATTCAGTTTAACGAAGAAACACTTTGGACAGGGAAACCTCGAAATTACAATCGCAAAGGTGCCTATAAATATCTTCCGGAAATTAGAAAATTACTTTTTGAGGGAAAACAGAAGGAAGCAGAAGTACTGGCACAAAAAGAATTTATGGGTTTACAAAGTGAACCTGGGAATCGGGAAGCCTGGATTGCGGAAATGAAAGCAGGAACAGGAATTTCTGGAAATCCTGCCTCAACTGATTTTGACGACAAACTTTGGAAAACAATTGCCGTTCCATCTTACGAAGGTTGGGAAACAGTTGGCTTAGAGAATATTGATGGTGCAGTTTGGTTTAGAACCACTTTTGATGCGCCTCAGAACTGGACTGGCAAAGATTTAGTGCTTGATTTAAACAAAATTTTTGATCAGGATTTTACTTATGTTAACGGGCAGTTGGTTGGCAACACGGATGGTACAGAAGCTAGAAAATATACCATTCCAGCCAAATTAGTTAAACCTGGGAAGAATGTAATTGCCATTCAGGTGCTAAATTATTACGATCGTGGTGGAATTGGCGGTTATAAAGATACCACCAAAAAAATCGGAATCTATACCGTTGGTTCAAAAGTGGAGCAGGGAGTATCGCTTGTCAAATCATGGAAATATAAAATCCAAAATCAAAGTCCTCCAGCGGTCGCACAATATCAGGCCAGTTATCAGCCATTTGGCGATTTAAACCTTGCATTTCAGCACAAGGGTTTGATTACTAAATACAAACGCTCCTTAGATCTAACCACCGCCATTGCCCGTACCAACTATACGATTGCTGGCGTAAATTATACCCGGGAGTATTTTGCCAGCCAGCCCAATCAGGCGATCGTGATTCATCACAGTGCCGATAAAAAAGCATCAATCAGTTTAACTGCAGCCTTGTCAAGTCTGCATCAGCAATCAGTTATAAAGGCATTGGGGAAAAACACTATTTCACTTTCCGTACAGGTAAAAGATGGTGCATTAAAGGGCGAAAGCCGCTTAACCGCTATAATAAAAAATGGTGCCGTAAAGGTGCTTAACAATAAAATTAGTATCAGCAAAGCTGATGAAGTAACGCTTTATCTCACTGCCGGAACCAATTTTATCAATGCCCAGGATGTATCCGGAGATCCGGCTGCTGCCAATATAAACGCTTTGAATACCGTTACTGGTAAAACGTATGCTGAAATTAAAACTAAACACATTAAGGAATACCAAAGTTATTACAATAAATTCCATGTAGATTTTGGCCAATCAGGTAACGAAAATCTTCCTACAAATGAGCGATTGAATAAGTTTGCAACTTCAAATGATCCCGGATTTGCAGCCTTATACATGCAGTATGGCCGTTACCTACTTATTTCAAGTTCGCGGCCGGGTACACAACCGGCCAATCTTCAAGGTATTTGGAATGATTTATTAACTCCACCGTGGGGTAGTAAATACACAACCAATATCAACATGGAAATGAATTATTGGCCTGCAGAAGTTTTAAATCTGTCGGCTTTAAACGAGCCATTATTCAATAAAATTACAGGATTAGCAAAAACTGGAACCGAAACGGCAAAAGAATATTATAATACTCCTGGCTGGGTATTGCACCACAATACCGATTTATGGAATGGGACAGCGCCAATTAACGCTTCCAACCACGGCATCTGGGTTACCGGTGCGGCCTGGCTCAGTCAGCACTTGTGGGAGCATTATGCCTTTACTGGCGACCAGACTTTTTTAAGAAATGAAGCTTATCCTTTGATGAAACAGGCTGCGCTGTTTTTCGATGCCTTTTTGATAAAAGATCCAAAAACTGGTTGGCTAATCAGTACACCCTCAAATTCTCCTGAAAATGGGGGATTGGTTGCCGGACCAACGATGGACCATCAAATCATACGATCATTATTTAAGAATTGCATTGCTGCCACGGAAATTTTAAACGTTGATGCTGATTTTCGTACGATTTTGCAAGCTAAGATGAAGCAAATTGCTCCTAATCAGATTGGTAGATATGGGCAATTGCAAGAGTGGCTGGAAGATAAAGATGATACTACAAATAAGCACCGCCATGTTTCACATTTGTGGGGCGTTTATCCTGGCGATGATATTACCTGGAAGAGTGATCCAAAGATGATGGATGCTGCGAAACAATCGTTGCTTTATCGTGGCGATGAAGCTACTGGCTGGAGCCTGGCTTGGAAAATTAATTTTTGGGCCAGATTTAAAGATGGCGATCACGCCATGAAGTTAATTAAAATGCTAATGAAGCCTGCGAATGGTGGTGCTGGTTCTTACGTTAATTTATTTGATGCCCACCCTCCATTTCAAATCGATGGAAATTTCGGGGGCGCTGCCGGAATTGCAGAGCTGATTTTACAAAGTCATCAGGGTTACATCGATATTTTGCCTGCATTACCAACCGAAATTCCGAATGGAAATGTTAGTGGATTAATGGCTAGAGGTGGTTTTGAAGTAGATTTGATTTGGGGTGGAGGAAAGTTGAAGTCAATTCTTCTTAAATCACTTAGAGGAGAAAAATGCAAGATGAAATATCTTGATAAAGAAATTGAGTTCAATACAGAAGCTGGAGGAAGCTATAAATTGAACGGAGCATTGAAATTTTAATCGACTCAATATTGCCAAAAAATTATTAACGGCAGAGGATTGTTTTATGAAGAACAAAAAGACATTATTTACCATCTTTTTTCTGTGTTTACTATCGAATACTTATGCGCAAAGTCTTCGGAAAGATATTTCTCTTAACGCAAACTGGGAAACCATTGCTGATGAAAAAAACATCGCAGCTTATAATGGTTTTCAATCTTCTGGCTTTAAAATTTCCAATTGGAAAAAGGTAAATGTGCCGCATAATTGGGATCAATACGAAGGCTATCAACGTAAGCTTCATGGCAATAAACATGGTTACGCCTGGTACCGAAAAACTTTTAAAAGCAATGAAGCGAAATCAGGTAAACGATTTTTTCTTTATTTCGAAGGCGTAGGTTCATATGCAACGGTTTGGCTCAATGGAAAACAAATCGGTTATCATGCCGGCGGAAGAACAACATTTACATTGGATGTTACCGCAACAATTAAGTTGAATAATGAGGATAACCTTTTGGCAGTAAGGGCAGATCATCCTGCAAATATTCAGGATTTGCCTTGGGTAGATGGTGGTTGCTCAACCGAACGTGGATTTTCTGAAGGCTCTCAGCCAATGGGCATTTTTCGTCCGGTGCATTTAGTTATCACCAATGATGTACGTATCGAACCATTTGGCATTCACATTTGGAATGATAAGCAGATCTCCGAAAAATCAGCTGTCTTAAACTTTGTAACTACCTTAAAAAATTATTCTGCGAATAGCAGATCCCTTACGGTGCTCAATCAGTTACTGGATGCTAAAGGAAATACTGAGAAGTCGTTATCTAAAAAAATCAATCTTCCGGCAGGAAAAACCTTAGATGTTACACAGCAAACAGATAAAATTTTAAATCCCAAATTGTGGTCTTTAGAAAATCCATATCTCTATACTTTAAAAACCTCCATCATAGAAAATGGAAAAGTAGTTGATGTATTGAGAACGCCTTATGGTATCCGATGGATCAGTTGGCCGATTGGTGATCAGGCCAATCAAAAAGTATTCCTGTTAAACGGAAAGCCAGTTTTCATAAATGGTATAGCTGAATATGAACATCTTATTGGACAAAGCCATGCCTTTACCAATGAACAAATTCATTCTAGGGTGATGCAAATTAAATCCGCAGGTTTTAATGCTTTTCGCGATGCTCATCAACCGCATAATCTGTTATATTCTGACTATTGGGATAAAGAAGGTATTTTATGCTGGACACAGATGGCCGCACATATTTGGTATGATACACCTGAGTTCAGGAAAAATTTCAAATCACTTCTCACGGATTGGGTAAAAGAACGCAGGAATAGTCCGGCGGTAGTTTTGTGGGGTTTGGAAAATGAAAGCACATTGCCTGAAGATTTTGCTAAAGAATGTACGGAACTCATTCGCAAGCTTGATCCGACTGCGTCATCACAAAGAAAAGTGACCACCTGTAATGGAGGTAAGGGCACCGATTGGGATGTGCCTCAAAACTGGACTGGGACTTATGGTGGCAACCCTTTAACTTATGGTGAAGATTTAAAAAGGCAGGTATTGGTAGGAGAGTATGGCGCATGGCGAACAATTGATTTGCATGAGGCTGATGCAAATGGAAAAGGTTACACGGAAAATAAAATGACCGATTTGATGGAAACTAAAGTGCGTTTGGCAGAAACCGTTAAGGATCAAACAGCAGGACATTTTTTCTGGCTTTACAGTTCGCATGATAATCCTGGTCGTGTACAAGGTGGCGAGGGTTTACGTGATCTGGATCGCGTTGGTCCGGTGAATTATAAAGGGATGTTTACGCCCTGGGAAGAACCAACTGATGTTTTCTATATGTTCAGGGCCAATTATGCACCGAAGAAAACAGAGCCAATGGTTTACATTGTATCGCATACCTGGCCAAGCCGATGGAACCAGCCCGGAATAAAAGATAGCGTGGTTGTTTATTCAAATTGTGATGAAGTAGAACTGTTTAATGATGTAGACGGACAATCTTTAGGGAAGCAAAAACGTGGTGTGATTGGAACGCATTTTCAATGGAACAAGCCAAACATCAAATACAATGTGCTTTATGCAGTAGGTTATGTTGATGGAAAAGTGGTTGCTAAAGATCAGATCGTGCTAAATAGTTTGCCTAAATCACCAAATTTTGAACGTTTAATTGAAGCTACAAACGTTTTAGCAGCAGAAAAAAATTATCATTACTTGTATAGATTAAATTGTGGGGGTCCGACTTACCAGGATCATTTAGGCAATCAGTGGCTTGCTGATCAGCAATTATCTGCTAATAATAATCACTATGGTTCCACTTCGTGGACCTCGGAATTTCCTGGTGTGCCGGCTTTCTTTGCCAGTCAGCGGAGAACATTTTCTCCCATTAGTGGAAGTGCTAATTGGAAACTTTTTCAATCTTTCAGATATGGAAGAGATCAGTTAAAGTTTAGCTTTCCTGTTCCAAAAGATGGTGAATACTTAGTCGAATTATATTTCATCGAGCCTTGGTTAGGTATCGGTGGAGGTATGAACGCTGAAAAAATGAGAATATTTGATGTGGCTATCAACGATAAAACGGTTTTAAAAGATTTAGATATTTGGAAGGAAGTTGGGGCGAACAAACTCCTGAAAAAAACCATAAAAGCTTACAGTAAAGCAGGACAGTTGGTAGTTTCATTTCCTCAGGTTAAAGTTGGGCAAGCCATAATTTCTGCCATTGCGATTGCCAGTTTAGATCATATTAAAATGCCACAAGATCAGAGCAATTCGATCGTCAATATTCAACCAAGTAATGATTATAAATTGAACAGTTGGATGGATATTGGTGACAAACAATTTACAGATTCACCAGAAACATTTACTGCATTGCCATCAAATCTATACGGGGCAGAGTACATTCAGGTTAACAAAAATATAAAGCAATTAACCTTTAGTGTTAATACAGAAGCCGATGTTTTTGTCGGTTTCTCTGCCGGCGGGCAACAGCCAGTATCAATGGAGGATACTAAAATGCAGATTGAAAATAGTGCAGGAGAAAAGACTAATATTTATAGAAAAAGATTTAAGGCAAATGAAAAAGTAGTCTTGAATGGCAGAATAGTTGCATTAGCGGTTGCTTCACCAAGCGAACTCGAGCCAGCCTACGATTTAAAAACAGTAACGAGTTATAAAGCTACAGATGCTAAATTAATGGGGCAAAGTATTGTTCGTCAGGATTTGATGGATAAACCTCGTGTGATTTTTAAAGAAAATGTAGGTGGTATTTTAGAATGGTCAATTGGTGTGGGCGTTGCCGATACCTATTCACTTACGATAAAATATCACAACCCAATAGCTCAACCTTTAAAGGCAAAAATAGAGTTCTTTTCTGCCGATGGAACGTTAATGCGGACTGAGCAGGCTGAGTTTGCGCCAACGAAGACTGGAAAATGGAATTATCTGAACACGAGTACAGGTAGTATGATTAATGCAGGGAGTTATAAAGTACGCTTAACAGCAATAGAAGCCAAAGGTTTAGCTGTTGATGCGCTGGATGTACAATAGTTTATGGTTAGAAGTTGTGAGTTTTAGATATTAATAAACGCTGGAAACAGGATTTTGAATATGAAGTTTTTCTTATTGCTGAACTTAAAACTTGCAACCTGTAACTTTTAACTTTCAACATTTAACTTTCAATCTTTAACCTGCAACTTTCAATCCTAATCTACAACAAGAAAAGAACATACAACATTAAGCCAAAATCTTATACAATTGGCGATGTTTAGAAATGCATATTTGTTTTAACCAAATTAATAATGAGCCAACAAGTAATGAAAGGTCTTCCGATTTTCGATCTTGCGATTATCTTCATTTACCTCGTTGGGATGATATTAGTTGGAGTTTATTTTTCAAGAAAAAATAAAAACTCTGAAGCTTTCACAAAAGCTTCGGGCCTCATTCCCGGATGGGCAATAGGTTTATCCATTTATGCAACATTTTTAAGCAGCAATACTTTTTTGGGTGTTCCCGGGAAAGCTTTCGGTGGAAATTGGAATGCCTTTGTATTTAGTATTTCCATGCCCTTGGCGGCTTGGGTAGCATCAAAATATTTTGTTCCTTTCTATAGAAGTACAGGCGAAATATCAGCCTATACCCATCTAGAAAAACGCTTTGGCGCCTGGGCACGGGTTTATGCCGTAATCTGCTTTTTGCTTACCCAGCTCGCCAGGATGGGTTCCATATTTTTTGGCATCGCCTTAAGCTTACAAGCGCTAACAGGATATTCTATGCAGATGATCATGATTGTGATGGGCGTATGCATTATCTTTTACACTGTTTTAGGAGGAATTGAGGCTGTAATATGGACAGAAGTTGTACAGGCAGTTGTAAAAACACTGGGTGCTTTACTCATCCTTTATTTGATCATTAGTAATATGCCAGGCGGTGTAACTAAAATTGTAGAGATTGGAAAGACAGCTGATAAGTTTAGTTTAGGAAGTTTCAAATTTGATTTTGCAGGTTCTTCATTTTGGGTAGTGTTGCTCTACGGTTTTTTTATTAACCTGAACAACTTTGGTATGGACCAAAATTATATCCAGCGATATCATACGGCATCGTCAGGCAAAGCGGCATCAAAATCAATCTGGTTATGCGTTTGGTTATATATTCCAGCTTCGTTACTTTTTTTTATAATCGGATCTTGCTTGTTCGCTTATTACGAAGTTAATCCCGATTTGGTTCAATCGATCAAACATCAGGTTGCAATAGAGAGACTTCCACCAGGGGCTTCGGCTAAAGAGATTTTGAAATTGCAAAATTCACTTCTTCCATCAGATTACGGTGATAAGATCATGCCTCATTTTATGGTGACGAAAATTCCTGCCGGATTAGTTGGTTTAATTGTTTCTGCGATTTTATCTGCGGCTATGAGTACCATCAGTTCAGGAATGAACGCTTCAGCAACAGTATTTTCGGTTGATATTTATAAAAGATATTTTAAACCTAACGTTACCGAAAAGCAAAACCTATCCATGCTCCATATTGCAACCGTAGGCTTTGGTTTACTTGGCATGATTGCAGGAATTGCCATGATTGGCGTAAAAAGTATCCTGGATGTTTGGTGGGAACTATCAGGGATTTTTGCAGCAGGTATGCTCGGGCTATTTCTGCTTGGAATAGTGAGTAAGCAAACCAAAAATCACGAGGCAATTATGGCTACCGTTATCGGTATTGTTGTCATTATTTGGATGACATTTTCATCACTTCTCCCAGCCGAATATGAAGCTTTTCGTAATCCGCTGCATAAAAACATGATCATTGTAGTTGGAACTTTAACCATATTTCTGGTGGGGATTTTCTTGACAAAGCTTAAAAAGCAAAATTAAACACAGCACTATACCATTAACAATAGTTACAAACTTATTTATCTAACAGATGGAAAACGGACAAAAAGGCTTCATTCCGGTTATGCTCACGCCTTTTCTGAGCAATGGAAATATCGATTATCCGGCGCTAACGCAGTTAACTGAAATTTATTTACAGGCTGGTGCTTCAGGTTTATTTGCGAATTGCTTATCGAGTGAAATGTTTGAGTTGTCTGATGTGGAACGTATTCAAGCTATTAAACATGTAATTAAAATTACAGATGGTGCTGTTCCTGTAGTGGCCACCGGAACTTTTGGAGGTGCGATCTCCAAACAAGCCGATTTTGTAAAGAAAATCAGTGATTTGGGCGTGGAAGCAGTGATTGCGATTACCAGTTTGTTGGCTAATGAAAATGAAACAGATGATGTATTTAATGAACGTGTTTTCGATTTGCTTGATCAAACACCAGATATTCCAATAGGGTTTTATGAGTGCCCGGTACCTTATAAACGTTTGCTAAAACCGCAACAGTTAGCTGATTTTGTTGCTACAGGTAGAGTAATTTATCACAAAGATACTTGTTTGGATCTCGGCCAGATAAAAGCTAAACTAAGCCTAACTGAGGGGCATGCCTTTGGTTTATACGATGCATACATGGCTCATGCGGTAGAATCTCTAAAAGCGGGTTCTTCAGGTCTGTCCTGCATTCAGGGGAATTACTTTCCGGAACTGATTGTTTGGCTCTGCGACCATCACGATAACGAACTTCTGAAACATGAAGTGGCAATTGTTCAGCAATTTATAATCGACAATATGGATGTAATGCATCATGTTTATCCCATTGTATCTAAGTACTTTTTACAAAAAAGGGGATTGGATATTTCCACCTTTACCAGGCGGAATGTGGGCGCCTTTACTCCAGGCATCGTCAAAGACATCGAAAAATTGTATGATGACTATACAGTTTTGAGAAGTGATCTGAATATTCAGGTCTACATCTGATTTAAAGATGTATCAATCTCGTCATTGCGAGGTACGAGGCAATCTCTATAGCGCACTGCTTTTTGCCTCGCCGTAAAAAAGCGCTCAAAGTAACTTCCTATTGGATTGTTTAGAAAACATTAATTTTGTGTTTCACGTCAAATCATCTAATTCAAATATTTACGCTTATAGTCTAGCGGCGTCATGTCTGTAACCTTCTTAAAGTGCCTGTAGAAGTTGGAAACATTATTAAATCCACAATCAAAACAAATCATCTCGGTAGGTAATTTATTTTCAATCAGTAATCTGCAGGCATGGCTAACCCTAATCTCAATTAAGAAATCGTAGAAAGTTTTCTTGGTCATCAACTTAAAATATCGGCAAAACGAGGTGATGCTTAGGTTACTGAGCGAGGCAACTTCCTCAAGCGTAATGTCTTTTTTATAATTGCTCAAGGTGTAGTTGCAAATTTTATTAATTCTTAAGGTTTCTGATTCATTTGATTGGTAAAAAGTGTTTTTGCTGGTTACGATAGTGGCATATTCATCCGTTTCTGCCAATGTTTTCAATATAGATAGCAGAATGATAATACGGTCTAAATTTGTGGCATGAATTGCCGATTGCATTAGCGTCACCAATTTATCTTTGGTATCGCCATTAATCACCATGCCACTTTTCGCTTTTTCAAATAATTTAGGGAGCAGGTAGGCTTCAGGTAGGTTTAACAAATATTTTCCCAAACAATCAGGTAAGAAATGAATAACCATTGCTTCAGTATTTAAATCACGATTATTTTGAAAGTATTCGTCCTTACAACGCCAGGTGTGTGGCAAGTTTTCGCCCAAAAGAATCATTTCACCTGGCTCGAAATTGCTGATGTTATCTCCGATAAAACGCACACCCTCGCCTTTAATCACATAATGTAATTCCAGTTCAGGATGATAGTGCCAGATGTTTCCGAAATCAGGATTAATGTCATGACGAATACTAAAGGAGCTTTGCAGCGTAACAGGAACTTTGTGGAAGTGAGGTTTCATGTAATAGGAATAAAATATTTGGTCAACCTTCTTTTTTATAATTGCGCAATCATACTGGCAATCGGCTTAAAGTTAGTTAGTTTGATGATAATATGATACAAAAATTGGATAAAAAATATTATAAAATGTCATTTTTGATTGTTGAGTTTTGTACACAGAGGCCTTCATGTTTTCTAAACCAAGAATATTCAATTATTTCTATATAAATTTTTTATTTATTAATAAATTATCAAGATAGATAAAACAAAAGGAAATTCTGTTATTTTTGCTTATCAATGAAAACGCTAAGTCATTTGAGATTAGGCTTTTCAAAGCGATTACATTTAACCAAATATTATTCAAGAAAGTTATGAGATTACCAATTTTAGCCTTGTTATTAATGTTCTCAGGCGTTGCGACAACTTTTGCACAGAAAATGACAGCAGAAGAAAAAGATAAATACGTTAAGGCAATTACTGGGCGTGCCGATAAGATAGTGGTTAATTTAGGCGTTGCTGATGCAAAGAAAGCTGAAAAGGTTAGGGATATCATCAGAGATCAGTATAGCAATCTGAACGATATCTACAGTGTCAGAGACCTGAAAGCAAAGGAGATCAAAAGCAAACTTGAAGGTAATAAAGTTGAAAGGGATTCGGCTCTGGCTAAGCAAAATAGGGGCATAATGGAATCTTTGGCGAAATTGCATAACAAATACATCAGTAAACTTTCTGCACACTTAACGCCAGAACAAATTGATTTGGTGAAAAATGGCATGACTTATAATGTATTACCTATCACATATAAAGCTTATCAGGAAGAAATTCTAACCCTAACAGAGGCGCAAAAGAAACAAATCTTAGTTTGGCTTACTGAAGCCCGAGAATATGCGATGGATGCTGAATCATCAGATAAAAAGCATGCCTGGTTCGGGAAATATAAAGGTAGAATTAACAATTACCTTTCTGCTGCTGGTTACGACCTGAAAAAAGAGGGGATAGAATGGGAAAAAAGACGAAAAGCGAAAGCTGAGAATAATTAGTTCTTGGCTGTTAATATATCAAAATTAGCAGCCAAATTTTTTTAACATTTTTTATTTAAGAATATTTCATTTATATATGAATTTTATTTCTATCTTGTAACCTAATTAAAAATGTAAATACTTTAGGTTAATATGGTTACAGTTTTTTGCTGGAATCATATAACAATCGAATTTAAATTTAATAAAGAACTATAATTTGTGAATTCTTAAAACATAAATTATAGTGTCTAACCAAACAGTTATAATAAACAAATAGACTAAGATATGAGCCGTCTTTACTAAAACAAATTGAGGTGTGATTGCATTTATGCAGAATACCGCTCCCTTTGTTTAACTCACAAGTGTAGGGAATATCAATTGATCAAAGCAAACACTCATTTCTAGAACGGATAACTAATATTAACTAGGCTATTTAAAGTTGAATGAAGCTTTAATATAGATTGTATAAAAAAGATCACATCAGTATAGGTTTGGTCGACCCACAATTGCATATAATTAGTATTAAAAACTAACCAAATAATAAATATGAACTTAAAATTTTTACGCAAATTATCTTGGGTATTCGCACTCTTGACAATTATCAGTACTTCGTTGTTTGCGCAGCAGCGACAAATTACTGGTAAAGTTGTTGATAAAAAGGACGGGCAACCGCTTCCTGGAGTGACTGTAGGAATACGTGGCAAAACAAACAATGTGAGTACCAATGATAAGGGAGACTTTGCATTAATCGCCGATCCGGCTACTGATGCTTTGGTTTTTTCTTATATAGGCTATGTAAGGCAGGTAGTGCCCTTAGCAGGGAAAACAAACCTCACAATTAGTTTCGTTGAAGATGCACAAACATTGGATAATGACGCTGTTGTGGTTGTGGGTTATGCTACAAAAAAGAAATCAGAAATTTTGGGTGCCGTGGCCACTATTACAGGGGCTGAAATTCAGGATGTTCCTGCGCCAAACTTAGCTGGTGCAATGCGAAATAGAATCGCTGGTGTTGGTGTAAGTCAGGTTTCCGGTAAGCCAGGTTCGCCAATTACATTCAACATCAGGGGTGCTACTACAACTACTGCAGCCGCTGGTACTACAGACGAGCCGCTTTATGTTGTAGATAATATTACGGTTACGAGAGAAGCTTTCGATAATATTGACGCTTCAATGGTCGAAAATTTAACCTTTCTAAAAGATGCATCTGCTGCTATTTATGGTGCTGCCGGAGCTAAGGGTGTTATTTTAGTAACTACAAAAAAGGGAAAGATCGGAAAGCCAAGTATTACTTATAATGGTTATTTAGGTATTTCTGATGCCATTAAAGTTCCTAAAATGTTATCAGGTTTTGAACACGCATCTTTACTGAACGACACTTATCGTTCTGTGGGTGCTGCTGCATCTGAATATTTCGCCCCGGAAGATTTAGAATATCTTAAAACACTGGATTATAAAAGCTGGTACGATGAAGTATGGCAGGCAGCTACCACACAACGCCATAATATTGGTATTTCTGGTGGTAGCGATAAAATTACCTTCTTCGCGGGAGGCAGTTACCAAGGTGAAAATGGCAATTATGCTGGAATGAAGTATAATAAATATTCATTCAGAAGTGGTGTGGTTGCAACAGTAGCCAACGGTTTGAAAGCTGATGTTAACTTTAACGTTGATTATGGTACAAAAGAACTTCACCACAATGCCCAGGAAAATGATGCTCTCTTTTTTGAAAGACTGATTACTGTTCCAAGATGGGTTCCAATTAGTATTGATGGAAAATTTGTTAACTATAACGTTAATGGAGTTAATCCTGCTAATAACAATCCATTAGCCATTTCGGAATCTGGTTACTACAATAATGGTTCAAATAAATCGTACCGTATTAATGCCTCGTTAACTTATGAGCCAACGTTTTTAAAAGGCCTGGTAATTCGGGGTCAGGTTTCGCAATCAAGCGGATCTTCTAAAAACACACAATATGTACCACCTTTTACATTATATAATTTTGTGAAAAGAGGTAATAATCAGGAGTTATTTACCGATCAGTTAACCACAGCTACATCAGGCACATTTCAACCAACAAGCGCTACAAATTCAACTTTCACACCGGGCTTAATTGATAATAATAGCTATCAATTTTTTCTAACATTGCAGTATAACAAAACTATTGGAAAACACAGTTTTAGTTTATTAGCCGGTGCTGAGCAGAGTGAAGGTAATAGTCAACAGTCACAAATTCGCTATACCAATCAATTAATTCCTGGTGTAGACCAGTATTTTGCTTATGATATCAATACGTTGGTAGCATCTAACTTAGATAGAACTGCAGTATCCAAACGTTCTGGTTTTGCACGTTTCAGTTATGATTTCGATAAAAAATATCTTATTGAAGGTATTGCCCGTATTGATGCATCATCTAACTTCGCATTAGGCAACCGTTGGGGGGTATCGCCAAATATTGGAGTAGGGTGGGTGGTGAGTCAGGAAAATTTCTTTAAAAATATCGATGCCCTTAGCTTCATTAACTTCTTTAAAATTAAGGCAAACGTTGGTGTAACTGGTGATGATCGTGTTGGCGTTCGTTTGTGGCAAGACAGATTTTTGATTGATGTAACCAACGGATATATCTATGGAAACGCTAACGGAAACAGTTTAAACAGAAATCGTTTAGCTAATCCTGATATTACCTGGGAAAGGAAAAGAACAATTAACGTTGGTTTAGAAACATCAATGTTTGACAACAAATTAGATATTAGTATCGAAGCTTTCCAAAACTATACTTACGATGGTTTCGAACTGGGCGCAAATAATCAATACCCACAATATTTTGGTACACCGGCGCCGGTTTTAAATTACAGACAACTTTACAACTGGGGCTCAGAGTTTAGTATTGGCTACAAAGCAAAACTTGCAAAAGACTGGAATTTGAGTACGAGTATCAACTTTTCTTATGGTAACTCAGTTACAGACAGGGTTTTATATACTCAAGGAAACTTAATTAACAATACTTTCCCTAATTTACAGTTATTTGGTACCGATCCCCGCAGGTATAGTACAAATAACTATGGTTTAACAAACCTTGGTATGTTTAGAACGCAGGGCGATGTAGATGCTTGGATGGCAAAATATCCTAATTACAGGATTTATGATCGAATTCCACAAGCAGGTTGGTTGTATTACGAAGATACCAATCAAGATGGCGTTATATCTGATAGTGATTTAGCACCGCTTTATAAAAATACAAACGCCTTTTTCTCTTCAGGTATTTCACTTAATTTAACCTACAAAAACTTTAGTTTAAATACCAACATCAACGCAAGATTTGGCGGTAAAGTTTTCTATGATAGCAGATCAAAAACAGCTCCGTCGAGAACGAGAAATACGTTAGATATTTGGACAGATCGTTGGACGTTAGATAATCCAATGGAAGGTAAATTTCCAAGATTTGACGATCCTTCATTAGGTATTAACTCTGATTTTTGGGCTGTTGACGGCACGATGATTCGTATAAATACTATGACATTGAGTTATAAAGCGCCAACTGCATTCGCTAATAAACTAGGAATTGGTGGAGCAAGAATCCTATTAACAGGAAATAACTTGTGGACCATTGTAAATCCTTTACCTTTCAAAGATCCATATACTTCAGGTGCATGGGATTACCCAATGTTGAGAACAATATCTCTTGGATTAAGTGTTAACTTATAATATTTGAGCAATGATTAAGCAAATAAAAAACAATATAAAAAAGGCAGTTGCTATCTTAACATTAGCTACACTATTACCAGCCTGCGTAAATAAAGATGAGTTTTTCTTACTACCTGATACAGGCGGTATCGATCAGGCCATTTGGGATAATGATGGTTCCGTACAATTACACCTAAACCGGGTTTATGATGTGGCCATGTATCAATTTCCGTTACAGTTAATTCCTGACCGTTATGGTGTTCATTATGCAAGTGATGAAAACTATTTTCCAGATGGTGATGCGAACGCTAAAGCCGCTTTAGGATTACAGGGCGTATTGGGAAATAACGATGTGAGGTACACGGGTAATACTTATGGTGGTAACCCGGGCAATAATAAGTATTGGGATATCGCCAGATGTAATGACGCGATTGCCAATCTTCCTGGAAGTAAAATGCTTACGCCTAAAAAGAATGAATTACTTGGACAGTACTACGCATTAAGAGCCATTACCTATTTTGAATTGGTTAAAGTTTATGGTGGTGTTCCGCTACCATTAACACCACAAGGTGCTGATACGATTTATGATGAAGGAAGAAGACCAGCTAAAGAATGTATAGCGGCTATATTAAGCGATTTAAATAATGCAATTGTATTATTAGAAGGATTTAATCCGGGCGATGCAGATGGAAGAGGTAAAATAACCAAATTAATAGCGACCTGTTTAAAAGCTAAAGTATTATTGTATTGGGCTAGTCCTCAATTTAATCCAATAAATGATGCCAAACATCCTTATCAGGCTTCAAGATGGGCAGATGCGCTAACTGCTAATAAAGAGGCTTATGATATGTGTGTTGCGGCTGGAAAAAGACTAATGCCAAATTATTTAGACATTTTCCGTGTAGAAGGTACAGCCAATACTGAGGCGATTTTAGTAAGAACTTATTCAAGTACCGTTCCAAACAGAGGCAATAACACGGAGACTCGAGTTAGGCCGCAATCAGAGGGTGGAAGTACTGGTTTTCCAAATACTTATTTCTTACCCACTACAAAAATGTTAGATGCCTATCCAATGAGAGATGGAAAACCATTGAATACGTCAACGGCTTTTCCTTATGATCCAATCATGTTTTGGCAAAATAGAGATCCTAGATTCGAAGCTACTTTTGCAACGAATGGATCCGTATATCCATTGAGTGGAAATGCAACTCGAAAACAATGGACCTACAACCTAGCCGTTGGCGAAAGTAGTGGCGTTCCAGTTTATGTGAAACGTTTTTCTACACCAACCTTAACAGCAAGTGCATCTACTTATAATGCCTCTATTGGTGGTGGTAGTGGCATGGATTGGATAGAACTCAGGTTTGCTGAGGTGATGTTAAATTATGCCGACTGTTTAAATGAAACAGGAAATATTTCTGGTGCGAAAGATTTAGTTAGACAAATACGAGTAAGAGCAGGAGTGGTAGCGGGTGATTCAGATTACGGACTTGCATTGGCTGGAAGCACCGCTCAATTACGTAACCTGATCTTAAATGAAAGACAAATTGAATTTGCTTTCGAAAACAAACGTAATTCTGATTTAAGAAGGTCTCGTACCATGCATCTGTTAACAGGCAATTTATCTAAGTTAGAGGTGCAGCTGGTAAACCCGCCTTCAGGTTCAGATCAGAAAGATAAAAAAGTGTTGGAAGATCCAACTGTTCCTGGTGGGACAACATTATTCAGAGAAACTTTAAATGTGAATGATAAAGCGGTATATACAAAGTACTTTAAAAATGTTATCGTTACAAATACTACATATTTGCCATACAATGTACCCGAGTTTCACTATTTCTATACCTTCCACAATGATTTTGTGAGTTTCGGTAATAAAATTCTTCCAACGATAGGTTGGGCAGGTGGTACGTTTGATCCACTTGATTAATATTTAAAGCATAAACGTTTCAGTAAATCTGATTAAAAATTAAAATAATGAAAACTAAATATATTCATCAGTTATTCATCGCGTTATGTGTTATTGTTTTCGCCTCCTGTAAAAAGGAGTCGGCAAACATATTTAATATGTTTGGAGATGTAACCGTAACCTTCAACAATAGCGATCCGCGTTGCGTTACCGATTATAAAGTAATTAACGATAAAGAAGAGGTGTGGATCGATTTCACCATCAATTCTGCCAAAGAAGATATGTATTCTTACATTTTTGAAGTGTCTGCTGGTACAGCTCAGGCCACGCGTTATACGGTTAACATTACTGATCCAGCTCAACGTAGAAGTTTTTCTTCAATCATTAAATTGCCAAATTCTGCCTTTCCTGCAGCTGCACTTCGTGATGGTAAACAAAGTTATCGCATTTGTGCGCTGAATGAAAAAGGAATTTATATTGGTGATGGTTACAAAAAAGTAACGGTTGATGTTAATCCAAGTTTTATGATTTATGCTAACCGCGACATCTATTTGCCAGATACCGTTGGCAAATCTTTACCAAGCTTTTTCTCTCTTAATGACGCAACCGGATTTAGTTATAATAATGCAGCAACCAATGCCGCAAAAATAGATTTTGGTATTTACAGAAAACCAGGTTCTAACTCAACAGTTCAAACGCCAACCTGGGTAGTTAATTTGTATTCTCCAAGTGTGGCGACGAATCCTTTAACGGTTTACGATATCAGCGGCTTTAGTCCAAAAAGAACAACTAAATTTAGCCAGCCAGTAACCGGACAAGCGAATGCTTTCCTTACCACAGCAATTTCTGGTTCTTCTATTGAGGCATTAGCAAAAGCAAGGGCAATAACATTTAATGAAACTACGCAAACTACGCCGGCCAATGGATTGGCAGCGGGTAATGCCGTGTTTTTCCTTACACCGGAAGGTAAATATGGAATGTTATATATTAATGCCGTTACTGCTGATTTGCAGAAGAGACCATTCATCAACGTAAGCATTAAAGTACAACGATAAAATGCTTTTCTCGGCGGTTTGCACCGCTACAATTTTATATATATTTGGTTTGAAAAAAAGGGAGCAGCGATTGCTTCCTTTTTTCATTTAAGAATGTTACATTTATATATGAAATTTTTTTCTATCTTGTATCGCAGCTTCTTAAAGCAGATTGATTTAAAATAAGTTGATTTCCTTTATGATAAGATGATATATAATATAGACAAAATGTTATATTTAATTATTTTCAGAAGCCTTTTAGATTTGAAATAATATACTTTCTAACCAAAACTTATAACCAAGAAATACTAAAGAATGAGCCGCAATTTGTAAATTAACTTTTTGAAATTCTTCACAGTTAATTTTCTTGGTAAAATCTTCGTTTTCTTTACGAGCAAAACACAAATGAAAAAGAACTTATTAAATCTGCTATTTTCATCAGCATTAATTCTCTCAGCTGGTTCAGCTTTTGCGCAATATCCAAAAATTCCTGATGATGTAAAAAAACAGTCTGACTCGATTATGAAGGCAGCTACTCGTCAATCAGATATTGCATGGGAAAAGGCAAAGCCAATTATGGAAGCCGAAGCGAAGCAAGGCAAACCGTATATTCCATGGGCGGGCAGACCTACAGATTTACCTCAATCTGAACTATTGGCATTTCCGGGAGCAGAGGGTGGTGGCGCTTACAGCTTTGGTGGCCGTGGTGGTAGAGTTATCGTTGTAAAAAATTTAAATGATAGTGGTCCGGGTTCTTTGCGTGATGCTTGTGAGCAAGGCGGAGCCAGAATTGTGGTGTTCAATGTTGCGGGGATTATTCGCTTAAAATCGCCATTAATTATTCGTGCGCCATATATTACTATTGCCGGTCAAACCGCACCAGGCGATGGCGTTTGTGTTGCAGGTGAATCGGTTTGGTTAAATACGCATGATGTGATTGTTCGCTACATGCGTTTCCGTAGAGGTGAAACTTTTGTAGGTCGTCGCGATGATGCCATTGGTGGTAATCCAGTAGGAAATATCATGATTGACCATGTTTCGGCAAGTTGGGGATTGGATGAGAACATGTCGATGTATCGCCATATGTACAATGATAGTACCGGCAAAATCGAAGATAAATTAGGAACAGTAAACATCACCATTCAAAATTCTATTTTCTCTGAAGCTTTGGATTATTGGAACCATGCTTTTGGCTCTACATTGGGTGGCGAAAACTGTGCTTTTGTTCGTAACCTTTGGGCAGACAACGGCGCTCGTAATCCATCCATCGGCTGGAATGGTATTTTTAATTTTGCAAACAACGTAGTTTTCAATTGGAATAATCGTTCTACAGATGGCGGTGATTATACCGCACAGTATAATATTATCAATAACTATTATAAACCAGGACCTGTTACTGAGCTTAAGGATCCGATCTCTTACCGTATTTTAAAACCCGAGTCTGGACGTAGTAAATTGCCTTATGTTGTTTTCGGAAGAGCTTACGTAGATGGAAATATCATAGAAGGTAACGATAAAGTAACCAAAGATAACTGGAACGGTGGTGTACAGCTTGAAGATAAAAAAGGAAGTTTGATGAGTTTCGAGCAAGCATCGCCATATTTTGCAGCAATGAGAGCAAAAAAACCTTTTCCAATGCCGAAAATATCTATCATTCCTACACTTCAAGCTAAAGAGTTTGTACTTACAAATGTAGGCGCAACTTTGCCAAAAAGAGACCCTGTTGACACAAGAATAGTTAAACAGGTAAGAACTGGAATCATTGAAGTTCACCCTGATGCGAAACCATCGGCATTTCAATTTGAACATCGCAGATTACCTGGAGATTCATACAAGCAAGGCATTATTACGGAAGTCTCTCAGGTAGGTGGTTATCCGGATTATAAAGGAACGCCTTACAAAGATTCAGATAACGACGGTATGCCTGATGCTTATGAATTAAAAAATGGTTTAAACCCAAAAGATGCATCCGATGCAGCAAAAATCACTAAAAATGGTTATTCGAATATCGAAAACTATTTAAACAGTGTAGTTTCCGTTTCAACTGTAAAACCTAACTAATATGCGTAACTGGAATTCATTTTTAGGCATTATTGCGCTTTGTGGAATCGGAAATGTTGCATTTGCGCAATATCCTGTGATCCCTGAGGCAATGGAAAAAAAGGCTGACTCATTAATGGCAAAGCTTGGAAGCAGAGCAGACCAACAATTTTTAAAAGTTAAGCCAATCATTGATGCCGAGGCTAAAGCAGGTAAACCTTATATTCCATGGGCAGCAAAACCGAGCGATCTACCACAATCAAAAATGGTGGCCTTTCCGGGTGCTGAAGGTGGCGGAGCCTATTCTTTTGGCGGACGTGGCGGTAAAGTTTATGTGGTAACCAGTTTGGAAGATTCTGGCAAGGGAACCTTGCGTGAAGCTTGTGAACAGGGTGGAGCAAGAATTGTTGTTTTCAATGTTGCCGGAATTATTCGTTTAAAATCTCCATTGAGTATTCGTGCGCCATACATTACCATTGCAGGTCAAAGTGCACCAGGTGATGGCGTTTGTATTGCAGGCGAATCCATCTGGATTGATACCCACGATGTGGTGATTCGTTACATGCGCTTCCGTCGTGGCGCTACTGACGTAACCCGTAGGGATGATGCCATTGGTGGTAATCCAGTAGGAAATATTATTATCGACCACGTTTCCGCAAGCTGGGGACTGGATGAAAATATGTCGATTTACCGCCATGTTTACGATAAAAAAGATGGTTCTAAGCCCGAAAAACTACCAACAGTAAACGTAACCATCCAAAATTCTATTTTTTCTGAAGCTTTAGATACGTACAACCATGCCTTCGGGAGTACCATTGGTGGATTAAATTCTACTTTCATGCGCAATCTTTGGGCCTCGAACATTGCCAGAAATCCTTCTGTTGGAATGTATGGCGATTTTGGTTTTGCCAATAATGTAGTTTTTAATTGGTGGAACAGGAGTGCCGATGGTGGTGATAATGCTTCCTTTTATAGTTTCGTAAACAATTATTACAAACCCGGACCAATTACTCCGGCCGGAGAGCCAATTTCTTATCGAATCTTAAAACCAGAATCTGGCAGAGATAAAAGATACACAAATGAATTCGGTCGTGCTTACGTAACCGGGAACATCGTGGAGGGGAACGAGAAAGTAACCAAAAATAACTGGGATGGCGGTGTTCAGCCGGAAAGTAAACGCGACAAGCAGAAATTACTGGATTCTATCCGTACAGATAAGCCTTTACCAATGGCGAAAATTTCAATCATCGATACCAAAAAAGCATACGATTATGTGCTTGCAAATGCGGGTGCATCATTACCCGTTCGCGATGCTGTTGATCAGCGTATCGTTAAACAGGTTGCTACTGGTAAAATTGAACATGTTGAAGATGGGAAATTGCCTACTCCACAAAATTATGTAAAGCGTCGTTTACCTGCTGATTCTTATAAACAAGGCATTATTTCAGATATTGCTCAAGTTGGTGGTTATCCGGAATATAAAGGAAAGCCTTATGTAGATACTGACAATGATGGTATCCCTGATGCCTGGGAAATAAAAAATGGTTTGAATCCAAAAGATGCAAAAGATGCTGCTAAAATTTCGAAATCTGGTTATTCCAATATCGAAGTTTATTTGAATAGCTTAGTGGATGTGAGTAAAGTAAGGCCGTAGAATGGTTGAAAGTTGAAAGTGAAAGGTTGAAAGTGAAAGGTTGAAAGTGAAAAGCTGAAAGTGAAAGACTAAAGCTGAAATACTAAGCACATTGCTTAACCAGTTCGTCATTGCGAGGCACGAAGCAATCCTAATCGGAAAGCCCGCTTTGTAACATTGCTTCGTGCCTCGCAATGACGGGGAGCATACCTCAAGTAACTCATTAGCAATGACGGAAAGTATAACAAAATAAAAATGCCAAGTACTAACCATATATCAAAAGTAAAACAACTAAAAAGCTTATCACTCCTGATAATTTTGCTTTTGGTTGCAAACTTTTCTTATGCTCAAAAACCAAAGCCAATAGAGCCACCAAAACCAATTTTTAAAGGTAAGGATGGTAAGCTGGCTTATACAGCCGATGAGCAAGGAAACCGTATTCCTGATTTTTCTTACGCAGGATATATGGCTGGAGAAAAAGCCATTCCAGATGCGACAATTAAAGTTGTCGTTCCGGTTTCAAAGGGAGATGCCACACTAAGGATTCAATCGGCCATTAATTATGTTTCGAAATTACCCGTTGGAAAGGATGGCTTACGCGGTGCGGTTTTATTAGAAAAGGGAACTTATGAAGTTGCAGGAACGTTGAAAATTTCTGCTTCGGGTGTTGTACTTCGCGGTAGTGGAATGGGCGAAAACGGTACTAAGATTTTTGCAACGGGTTTAGATCGGATAGGAGTTATCCGAATTTTGGGTAAAAATAATAAGGTTGAAGAAACTCCCATCGCCATCAGTGATTCTTATGTTCCGGTAAATTCGATTAAAATAAACTTATCAAATACTAGTGGCTTCAAGGTTGGGGACAAAATTATCATTAATCGTCCATCAACTAAAGAATGGATTGAAACCCTTAAAACAGTTGAATTTGGTGGGGGTGAAAGTGCTTTAGGTTGGAAACTTGGAACCAGGGATATTCATTGGGATAGAAAGATAACAGCAATAAGCGGTTCGACAATTACTTTTGATGCACCGATTACCACTGCTTTAGATGCTAAATTTGGTGGCGCAACAATATCAAAATACAAATGGGATGGAAGAATTTCGAATTCTGGTGTAGAAAATCTAAAACTTGAATCAGATTATCATAAAGAAAATATTAAAGATGAATACCACCGCTGGACGGCCATTTCTTTAGAAAATATAGAAGATGCCTGGGTTCGTCAGGTTGTTTTTGAGCATTTTGCAGGTTCTGCGGTAAATGTACTGGAAACAGCAAAAAGAATTACCGTTGAAGATTGTAAATCCTTGGCACCAATTTCCGAAATCGGAGGTGAACGCCGCAATACTTTTTACACTACAGGACAACAAACACTTTTTCAACGATTGTATTCGGAATTTGGTTACCATGATTTTGCAGTGGGTTTCTGTGCGCCCGGACCAAATGTTTTTGTGCAATGTCAATCTTATTTGCCATTTAGTTTTAGCGGTACAATTGATAGCTGGGCATCCGGTGTGTTGTTCGATATTGTAAACATCGATGGAAATGCCTTAAGTTATTTAAACCGTGGTCAGGATGGACAAGGAGCGGGTTGGAGTGCTGCGAACAGTGTTTTCTGGCAATGTAGCGCTGCAAGAGTCGATAATCCACAGCCACCAACAGCGCAAAACTGGGCCTTTGGTACCTGGGCGCAATTTTCAGGAAACGGTTATTGGGATATGTCGAACGAGCAAATTCAGCCACGTAGTTTATATTACGCACAACTGAAAGATAGAGTCGGAAATGAAATTGATTCCAGAGCTTTTGTTTTACCTGTAGAAACTGAAGCATCAAGTAGTCCACCTGTTGATGTTGCCCAGAAACTAACAAAACTTGCTGTTAAACCAGCGTTAACTGTTGCAGAATACATAGATGCAGCATCAGAAAGGAACAAAGTTTCTCTAAACGTAAATCAAGCTAAAAGCATTGATAAAATTGGGTTGGATAAAGTTAATCAGCCAGCAAAAGCCGATGCAATGACCATTAAAAATGGCTGGCTGGTTCGAGGTAATGAAATCGTTGTTGGTAATCGTCAGGATGTTCCGTGGTGGAATGGCAGTGCTCGTCCGCATGGTTTAAAGAAAACTAAATTTCATGTAACCCGTTTTGTACCTGGCCGTGAAGGCAATGGCTTAACTGATGATTTAGAAGAGATAACTGACTCTATGAAAAATGGTTCAGTTAAAGTTCTAGACCATAATTATGGCCTTTGGTATGATAGAAGAAGAGATGACCATGAGCGTATCCGCAGAATTGATGGGGAAGTTTGGGCACCATTTTACGAGCTGCCCTTTGCCCGTAGCGGACAAGATAAAGCATGGGATGGGCTGAGTAAATACGACATCACGAAATATAACCTTTGGTATTGGGATAGGTTAAAACAATTCGCAAACCTGGCCGACCAAAAAAGTTTGGTGCTAATTCATCAGAATTATTTCCAACACAATATCATTGAAGCTGGAGCACATTATGCCGATTTCCCATGGCGAACTGCAAATAACATCAATAATACAGGCTTCCCAGAACCTGTACCTTATGCTGGCGATAAACGCATTTTTATGGCCGAGCAATTTTACGATATCAGCAACGGAAATCGCAAGGCGATACACAGAGCTTACATCAGAAAATGTTTAGAAAATTTTGATGGAAACTCTGGTGTGATTCAACTGATTGGTGCCGAATTTACTGGTCCGTTACACTTCGTTCAGTTTTGGATTGATACCATTAAAGAGTGGGAAAAGGAAACAGGCAAACATCCGATTATTGGTTTGAGTGTTACCAAAGATGTTCAGGATGCAATATTAGCAGATAAACAAAGAGCTGATGTAATTGATTTAATTGACATTAGATACTGGCATTACCAAGCTGATGGAACAGCATATGCACCACAAGGCGGACAAAATTTAGCACCTCGTCAACACGCCCGTTTGCTTAAGCCGAAGAAAACTTCTTTCGAAGAGGTTTATCATGCGGTTTCCGAATACAAAACTAAATTCCCAGAAAAAGCTGTGATTTATTCCGGCGATAATTTCGATGCTTTTGGCTGGTCTGTTTTAATGGCTGGAGGTTCTTTATCAAATGTTCAAAATCTTGATAAAACCCTATCAAATGCAATTTCAACGCTGAAACCCATCATCCCGATAGGTAAAAACAAACAACAATACGGTTTGGAGAATGTAGGGAAAGCCTATCTTTTTTACAATGCATCGGCAGAAGCCATCAGTGTAGATTTAACCAAAACTGCCGGGAAATTCAATGTAAAAATATTAAATAGTAAAACTGGGGCCATCATTAAAGAAGAAAAAGTTAACGGTAGTGCTATTGCGAAAATAAACAAAGTGGGTACTGGAGATGAATTAATCTTCATTAACAAAATATAAAATATGACTTTAAAATCTGCATTTTACCTTTTAACATTTTTGTGTTTAACCATTTTCGGTTGCAAGGATAAACCTCATTTCGGCGATAAAAGTCTTTTAGTTTCTGAAAATGGAAGATATTTTACCACAGGAGATGGAAAGCCTTTTTTCTGGTTAGGTGATACAGGATGGTTATTGTTTAGTCGACTTAACCGCGAAGAAACCAATACCTATCTCGAAGACAGAAAGCAAAAAGGATTCAATGTGATTCAGGTAATGGTTTTGCATGATGTAGCGGCTAAAAATATCTATGGTGATTCTGCCCTTGTAGGTAAAGATCTTTCAAAACCTGTGGTAACTGACAAGAATGATTACAGAGATTCTACCGCTTATGATTATTGGGACCACATTGATTATGTGGTAGATAAAGCTGCTGAAAAAGGACTTTATATGGCTTTGGTTCCGGTTTGGGGTACAAATGTGAAAGAGAAAAAAGTTAACGAAGCGCAAGCAAAAGTTTATGCTAAATTTTTAGCTGATAGATATAAGGATAAATGGAACATCATCTGGTTAAATGGTGGCGATATTAAGGGCAGTGATGGCTTAAAAGTGTGGACTACCATTGGCGAAACCATAAGAGCAAATGACCCACATCATTTGATGACCTTTCACCCACGTGGAAGAACTGCTTCTTCGGCTTGGTTCCATAATTCAGCGTGGAATGATTTTGATATGATTCAATCGGGACATAGAAGTTATGCGCAAGATACTTCTGCGAAAGAAAAACTGCATTATGGGGAAGATAACTGGAAATATATCGAATCTGATTATAAGCTGAAACCAACTAAACCGACAATTGATGGAGAGCCATCTTATGAGGATATTCCCCAAGGTCTGCATGATATAAAGCAACCTCGTTGGACAGATGCTGACGTGCGAAGATATGGCTATTGGTCGGTTTTTGCTGGCGCTTTTGGTTATACTTACGGACATAATTCGGTGATGCAGATGTATAAGAAAACAGATTTAAAACCTGCTTACGGTCCGAAAGACCAGTGGATTACTGCAATAAATGCGCCCGGTGCAGTACAGATGAAATATTTGAAAGATTTAATGTTATCGCGTTCGTATTTCGACCGTGTGCCGGACCAAACTTTGGTGGCTGGTTCAAACGGAGAAAAATATGAGCGGGTTTTAGCCACCCGTGGTGAAGAATACGCCATGTTTTATACTTATACAGGAAAGAATTTTAGTGTTCAGTTAGGCAAAACCGATGGCGATGATGTTAAAGGTACCTGGTTTAACCCAAAAACGGGGAAAACAACGGACATCGGGAAATTCGAAAATAAAGGGATCAAAGAATTTAATCCACCAGGAGAACCAGCAAATGGCAACGACTGGGTGTTGATTTTGGATAAGGTATAAAATAAGGTATGTCGTCATTTCGAAGAGGAACCACGAAGCAATCTCAATTAGAGCAAGCATTAATATTGCTGTCATTCTGAGGCACGAAGAACCTGAAGCCGATTAACACTGCCCGAGCATATATTATGTTGCTTTAAGACATTGGGTAATTGTTGATTGTGCTTATGGGTTGAAGATTCTTCACTGTGTTCAGAATGACAAACCTAACTGTGAACAAAGAAAAATAACTATTACAAATAAAGTGCGTAAATTAAAATTCATATCATTATTTCGTTTAGCCATCATTGGCCTGGCTTTATGCGGATTAACATCTTGCTCTAAACAGGCTTATGTGTTTACTTCGTTTCACGAACCAGCAAATGAAGGATTGAGATTTTTATACAGTTACGATGCCTACCATTGGACTGATTTGAACAAAACATTTTTAAAGCCTGAAATTGGTACACAAAAAGTGATGCGTGACCCATCAATCGTTCAAGGACCAGACGGAACTTTCCATTTGGTGTGGACGTGCAGCTGGAAAGGTGATAAAGGTTTCGGTTATGCAAGCTCCAAAGATTTGGTAACCTGGAGTGAGCAAAAATTTCTTCCTGTAATGGAAAGCGAACCTAAAACAGTAAATGTTTGGGCACCAGAGATTTTCTATGACGATGAAAAGAATGAGTTTGTAATCATCTGGGCTTCAACCATACCTTTTCGATTTGCTAAAGGAATGGAGGAGGAAGAAAACAACCATCGAATGTATAGCATCACAACAAAGGATTTCGTTACTTTCTCTAAACCAAAATTATTTTTAGACCCAGGTTTTAGTGTAATCGATGCTGTTATAGTGAAACGAGCAGCGAAAGATTATGTGTTAGTTCTAAAAGATAATACTCGCCCAAACAGAAATTTAAAAGTGGCTTTCGGAGACGATGCTTTAGGTCCGTATACAAACGTTTCAGAAACATTTAGTCCGAAGTTAACCGAAGGACCAACAGTTGTGAAAGTGAAAAACGATTGGCTGATTTATTTCGATGCTTACGGACAGAAGATTTATTCTGCATATAAGACTTCAGATTTTAAAAGTTTTAAAGATGTAACAGCTGAAGTTTCCATACCGGAAGGGCATAAACATGGAACGATAATAAAAGTGAAAAAGAAAGTGATTGAAGGATTGAAAAAATAAGGGTAAACGTCATTGCGAGGCACGAAGCAATCTCCTTTAGAGAGAAATATTGTCCTGGCCGGACAGGCTTTTTTCTTTTGACAACAAAAGAAACAAAATTGCCGGCTGAAAATTTTTGTATTAAAGTTTGTGGGTAGGCTTACACGGTTTATCCCCAAAAATTTGTTAGGTCGGATTTGAGTAGAACGGAGGTTGTGTACTCAGGCTTAGCTAAGTGGAAATGAAATAACCATCTCGTCATTGCGAGGCACTAAGCAAAATTAAAGCGTTGGGTTTTAACTCAACTTAAATAATGGGGTTGCTTCGTTCCTCGCAATAACGATGAGAATAAAAGAAATAGAATGAAAATATTTAAAATACTAAGTTTAACCCTGCCATTTGCTCTTGCACTATCAACCTCGCAGGCGCAAGATACGGTACGTTATACAGGAAAAACTTTGGTCAATGCAGATTACCACCATGGGCAGTTAACGCCTGTAGTTGGCGTTCACAATATCCAGACTTTTCGGGCAAATAGAGAGCATCCTGAATTAGCCGAGAATTTTGGCTGGACGTATAATCATGCTCCCATGTTGGCTTACTGGAATAACAAATTCTACGTAGAATATTTAAGTGATCAGGTTGGAGAAAGCATTCCGCCAGGACAAACTTTATTACAATCTTCACCTGATGGTTACAACTGGACAAAGCCAGATGTAATTTTTCCGATTTACAGAATTGCTGATGGTACTACAAAAGAGGGTAGAACCGATGTAGCAAAAGATTTAGATGCCGTGATGCATCAGCGTATGGGATTTTATGTTTCTACCAAAAATGTATTTCTGGTTTTAGGTTTTTATGCCATCAGTTTCGATGCAAAAGATGACCCGAATGATGGGCATGGAATTGGCAGAGCTGTTCGCGAAATACAAGCTGATGGTAAATATGGACCAATTTATTTCATCCATTACAATCCGGGTTATTCAGAAAAAAACACAAAATATCCATACTTCACCAAAAGTAAAAATAAAGCTTTTGTTGAGGCCTGTAAAGAATTGTTAGCGAATAAGTTAATGACGCAGCAATGGAATGAAGAAGCCGACAGAAAAGACCCTTTAATCACATTGCAAAAGCAGTACAAAGCATTTAGCTATTATCATTTACCCGATGGAAGAGTAGTTGGACTCTGGAAGAATGCATTAACTGCTATCAGCACCGATAATGGTAAAAGCTGGCCGGAAAGTGCTTTTCGGGCACCTGGTTTTGTGAATAGTAACGCAAAAATCTGGGGGCAGAAAACAGCTGATGGAAATTTTGCAACGGTATATAATCCATCAGAATACCGATGGCCGCTGGCCATTTCAACCAGTAAAAATGGTTTGGATTATACTAATTTATTGTTGGTAAATGGAGAAATCACGCCTATGCGTTATGGTGGAAATTATAAATCTTACGGTCCGCAGTACGTTCGAGGTATTGAAGAAGGAAATGGAAAACCAGCGGATGGCAAATTATGGGTAACCTACAGCATGAACAAAGAAGATATCTGGGTTTCGTCTTTTCCGCTACCTGTTAATGATAAAGTCTCAGCTCATGTAAATGATGATTTCGGGAAGTTGCCAAAAGGTGAAGAATTGGAGCAGTGGAATATTTATAGTCCGCTTTGGGCACCTGTAAAAGTAGAAGACGGTACATTAGTCCTGAAAGACAAAGACCCGTTTGATTACGCAAAAGCAGAAAGGTTATTCCCGGCATCGAAAAAAATAATCACTTCTTTTTCTGTTACACCAAAGCAAAACGATTTTGGCTTATTGGAAATTGAATTACAAGATGCAAAAGGAATGGCAAGCGTTCGTTTGACCTTTGATACTGCTGGAAATTTTAGCGGAAAAGCCGGCGCCCGTTATAAAAATTTCATGAAATATGAAGCTGGCAAAAGCTATGATATTAAGTTGAAATTAGATGCCCACACCAGGTTTTATTCGCTCACGGTTAATGGCAAAGAACTTTCATTGAGTTTAGCTTTTCAGCCAGTGGCTGATGTTTCCCGTATTGTTTTCCGAACCGGAGATATCCGCCGTTTTCCCAACGTGGATACACCTGCTGACCAAACTTACGACTTAAAAAATGCAGGCGAGTCAGAGAAAAAGGAGGCAGTTTATTCGATTAAGTATTTAAAAACGGAGGGGTTTTAAGGTGAGGGATTTTGCAAATCATATTGTCATTTCGGATTATAAAACCGTCATTGCGAGGAGGAACGACACGGCAATTTCATTCAATAAGTTAGATTGCTTCAGCTCGCACAAACCCAGCTTTGCAATAACGACCGCCTTACCTGCATTGCGTTTAAGTAGAATGTTATTGCATAGCATGAAGCAACTATTATCGTCATTATCAGGTAAGAGGCAATCTCTTTTGATGTTAGTCCTTACTTTATTTTCTTTCTCTGCCAACGCTAAAGTTCTTTTGCCGCAAATATTATCAAGCAACATGGTTTTACAGCGTGAGAAACCCATCAATATTTGGGGTTACGCTTCGCCAACTGAAAAAGTGGAAGTCACTTTCGCGGGACAAAAAAAGCAGACGGTAACCGATAAAAACGGGAAATGGTCTGTGGTTTTAATGCCTTTGAAAACATCAGCAACACCGCAAACAATGATCATTGCTGGCTCCAATAAAATCGAATTAACTAATATTTTGGTGGGTGAAGTTTGGGTGTGTTCCGGTCAATCGAACATGGAATACCAAATGCGTAAATTGGCAAAAATCCCAAAACCGAAAAATGAAAAACTGGGTTTCCCGGCTGATGAAGTGGAAAAGGCAAAAAATACACAAATCAGAATTTTCCTGGTTAACCGTAAACAATTAGCAAAGCCAGATTCTGTACATAAAAGTTGGGCGGTAGCACAAGATTCGGCTTTGAAAGCTTTTTCTGCTGTTGGTTACTTTTTCGCTAAAGAAGTTCAGGAAAAATTAGGTATTCCTGTCGGTATGATTTCTTCATCCGTTTCGGGTAGTGCAATTGAGCCATGGGTTTCTCCGGAAGCATTTGCGCAAGAACCATATTTCAAAAACACTAAAGTTGGTAACGACCCTGGTAAATTTTATACACCGATGATTGAGCCACTTTCGAAGTTTAAAATTCGTGGCTTTTTGTGGTATCAAGGCGAAACAAACTGCTTTCTAAATGAAGATATCAGCTATGCTTATAAAATGAAAACCTTAATAAACCTTTGGCGAAAAGCTTGGGGCGAACAAGATTTGCCGTTTTATTGTGTACAAATTGCACCTTACGATTACAGTAAGCAAAAAAGTGATAAGGTTGTGCTTACAACAGAAACACAACCAAAATTTTGGGAGGCACAGCAACAAGTTTTGCGTTTGCCCAAAACAGGAATGATTTCTACGAATGATTTAAATGATAACGGAGGCGATTTGCACCCCACTTATAAATGGGAAGTAGGAAGGAGATTAGCGCTAATGGCTTTAGGTAAAACCTACAATCAACAAATAGATTTTTCTGGACCGGTTTTTAAAGCGATTTCATTTAGAAATAATCAAGCGCTATTAGATTTCGATTATTTAAAATCAGCGAACGCTACAAATATCACCGGGTTCACAATTGCAGATGCTAGTGGCAAATTTGTAAATGCTGATGCTGTTTTGAAAGACGGCAAGGTTTTCGTTTCCTCAAAAGAAATTGCAAAACCAACCGCTGTTCGTTATAACTGGACGGAAAATCCAACAGGAAATTTATACAGTAATGGATTACCAGTGCTCCCTTTCCGTACCGATAATCCTTTAACCAAACAATTTAAAACCAATTAATGAGAACCAGATTTATACTTTTCTTTTGTTTAATTATCATGTTTGGCCGTGTAGAGGCTCAACAAGCAGAGAAACTATATCTTTCAGGAACTGGAAACGACAATACCGTAAATTGGGATTTCTTTTGTACCGAGGGCATGAATGCAGGAAAATGGACCACCATTGCAGTGCCATCCAACTGGGAGTTGCAAGGTTTCGGGAAGTACAACTATGGTTTTAATAAAGAAACGAACAAAGGCAGGGAACAAGGACTTTACAAATACAAATTTACAGTTCCAACCGCTTGGAAGAATCAAAAAATCAATATTGTATTTGAAGGTTCGATGACCGATACGGAAGTTAAGATTAACGGGAAATTGGCAGGAGAAGTTCATCAAGGCTCATTTTATGTTTTCAGATATGATATTTCTAAACTGTTAATTTCAGGTGAAAATCTACTTGAAGTAAAAGTTTCCAAGCATTCTGCGAATCAATCAGTTAATGAAGCAGAGCGTAAAGCTGATTTCTGGATTTTTGGTGGCATTTTCAGACCTGTTTATCTTGAATCTTTACCACAAACTCATATCGATAGAATAAAAATTGATGCCAAAGCCAATGGCATTTTTACAGCTAATGTTTTCACTTCCGGCGGGGCAGATAAAATTAATGTAGAACTTGTAGATGCAAAAGGAAAGAAATTTGGAAGTGATTTTTCAACCAAAATAACAGCTAATTCTACCAATATCGAAAAAGAATTTAAAAACCCTGCACTTTGGTCTTCAGAGTTTCCAAACCTTTACACCGCAACGATTTCACTTATCAAAAATGGCAAAACCATTCATCAAATTTCAAAAAAAATCGGTTTCAGAACCGTTGAAGTGAAGGAACGCGACGGCGTTTACGTAAATGGTGTAAAAATGAAGTTCAAAGGTGTAAATCGCCATTCTTTTTATCCAACATCTGGCAGAACAACAAGTAAAAAAATAAGCATTGCTGATGTTGAACTGATGAAAGAAATGAACATGAATGCCGTGCGAATGTCACACTATCCGCCTGATGGGCATTTTTTGGATGTTTGTGATTCGCTTGGTTTATTCGTGATGGATGAGCTCGCCGGCTGGCATGGAACCTATGATACCCCAACGGGAACAAAGTTGATGAAAGAAATGATGGTTAATGATGAAAATCATCCATCGATTATATTTTGGGCAAACGGAAATGAGGGCGGGCACAACCGTGAACTCGACCATCTTTTCGCTGAAGAAGATATTCAAAAACGCCCTTTAATCCATCCTTGGGAAGTTTTTAATGGATTTGAAACCACACATTACCGTGAATTTAACTATGGAATTGGAAACTACGACCATGGCCACAACATATTAATGCCAACAGAATTTTTGCATGGCATGTGGGACGGCGGTCATGGAGCAGGCATTGAAGATTATTGGAACGCGATGTGGAACAACCCACAGTCTGCCGGTGGTTTCCTTTGGGATTTTGCCGACCAGGCCGTTGTCCGTACCGATAAAAATGGCGAATTGGATACCGATGGAAATCACGGTCCGGATGGAATTGTTGGACCTTACCATGAGAAAGAGGGAAGTTTCTTTACCATTAAAGAAGTTTGGAGCCCGGTTTTTGTAGAGAAAAGAGAAATGACCGCCGGTTTTGATGGGGGATTTTTATTGGAAAATTGGTATGCATTTACCAACCTCAACCAATGTACTTTCGAATGGAAGTTGAAAAAACTTAAAGCTGGCGATGATGCAGCTTTCAAGGCTGGAAAAGCTGATGCGCCAAATATTAAACCTTTTGAGAAAGGAAAATTACAAGTAAATCTTCCAACAGATTGGAGAAGTTTTGATGTTTTATATTTAATAGCAAAGGATTTTTATGGAAAAGAACTTTTTACCTGGAGTTTCCCAATTACATTACCTGCAGCCGATGCAGCGAAAATCGTAACAAAAACAGCATCGTCTAAAGTAACCTTAAAAGAAGATGCAAAAGTTTACCAGGTTTCGGCAAATGGCATTGATTTAACTTTTGACAAAATCTCCGGATTGTTACAAAAAGCTAAAAATGCAAAAGGTGTGATTCCGTTTTCGAACGGTCCGATTTTACAGGAAGGTGTGAATAATTTTAAAAATTTTACCGCTAAAACCGATGGCGAAAATCTGGTTATTTCATCAACTTATGATAAAAAAGAAAGCTGGAATACCTTGCAATGGACAGTTTACCCATCTGGATGGTTAAAAATGGAAGTCAAATATTTCCCTGCTGAATATTTCACCACATTCGTGGGATTAAACTTTTCTTATCCTGAAAGTGAAATAAAATCAGTTGAATATAAAGGTAATGGACCGTACCGAGTTTGGAAAAACAGGATGAAAGGACAACAGTTTGGTATCTGGAAAAAGGATTACAATGATTCGGCAACAGGAGAACCGGCTTGGCAATATCCGGAATTTAAAGGATATTACTCGAACATGTATTGGTGTGAATTTATCGGCAAATCTCAAAGCTTTAAAGTAGTAACCGATAGAGAGGATGTTTTCTTGCGATTATTTACGCCAAAGAAATCTAAGGATACAGAATATGACAATATGAGTCCGACTTTCCCAAATGGAGATATTTCATTTATGAATGGGATTTCGGCAATTGGTACAAAAACCCAAAAACCTGAAACAACCGGACCAATGGGGATGAAAAATATTTATTATGATTTTGATAAAGACCCGAGCAGGGCTTTGGATATGACGTTGTATTTTGATTTTTCAATTCGATAGTCGTCATTGCGAGGAGGCACGACGAAGCTATCTAATTAGTGAGATGATAGGAAAAAAGATTTATCACGCGGATATACGCAGAAAAGAGATTAGAAATCTGCGTACATCTCCAAAATCAGCGGGACAAAATAAAAAATATAGAAATTGGTGTAATCAACCACAAAGCGTAAATGAACATTAGAATATACATATTGATAATCAGCATCTGGCTACTGCCACTTACCAAAGTGGTTGCGCAAGTTTCTTTGCAAAATACCACTTGCGAAATGCTTCAAAATCCGCTGGGAATTGATTTTCAGAAACCACGTTTTGCCTGGCAAATTATTTCAAAAGAAAGAAATGTAATGCAAACGGCTTATCAGGTTTTAGTTGCTTCATCAATAGAAAAATTAAATGCCAACGAAGGCGATTTATGGAATTCTGAAAAAGTAAATTCTGCTGAATCTATTCATGTAAAATACAGTGGAAAAGAGCTTAAAAGCCGGTTAAAAGCTTATTGGAAAGTTAAAGTTTGGACTACCGCCGGGCAAAGCGAATGGTCAGCGAATAATTATTTCTCGATGGGTTTGCTGTATTATAAAGATTGGCCAAAAGGTTGGATAGGTTTCGATAGAGCCTTCCCCTGGGATAATATTAAAACCGATTCGCGTTTGTCGGCAAGGTATTTCAGAAAGGAATTTCAAGCTACCAAAAACATAAAATCTGCTACAGCATCTATCATTGGTTTAGGTTTATATGAGCTTTACATCAACGGCAAAAAAGTTGGGGAGGATGTTTTGTCTCCCTCGCCAACAGATTACACCAAAAATGTGAAATACAATACCTACGATGTTACTTCATATATTAAAAATGGAAAAAATGCAGTAGGTACTATTTTAGGTAATGGTCGGTTTTTCGCCATGCGCCAAAATGAAAAACCTTATAAAATTAAAACCTTTGGCTTTCCGAAGATGCTGATGAACATCAATATCGTTTATACAGATGGAACAACTGCAAATATCGATACGGATGATAGTTGGAAAGGTACTGCTGATGGGCCAATCAGAACCAATAATGAATATGACGGCGAAGAATATGACGCGACGAAACATTTAACGGGTTGGAATACTATTGGTTTTGATGATAGTAAATGGGCAAAAGCCGAATTTGTGCAGGAGCCAACAGGCGTAATCGAAGCGCAAATGAATGAAAATATGCGTGTGATGAATACGCTAAAACCTGTATCAATCAAAAAAATCTCTGGCGATAGATATCTTTTGGATATGGGGCAAAATATGGTGGGCTGGCTTCAAATCAAGGTAAAAGGTTTAAAAGGAAAGCAAATTAAAATGCGTTTTGCAGAATCGTTACAGGATAATGGCGAATTGTTTACAGCCAATCTTCGCAATGCGAAATGTACCGATTTATATACGTTAAAAGGTGGCGAACAAGAAACCTGGGAACCAACTTTTGCCTATCGTGGTTTCAGATATGTAGAGCTTTCGGGGTATACTTATCAGCCAGGTATTAATGATTTTGTTGGTAAGATGATATACGACAATATTAAAACCGTCGGAACTTTCGAAACTTCTGATGCCTTAACCAACCAGATTTTTAAAAACGCCTGGTGGGGAATTGCAGGAAGTTACAAAGGGATTCCGGTCGATTGCCCGCAACGGAATGAGCGTATGCCTTGGTTAGGTGATAGGGGTGCAGTAGCTTATGGTGAAAATTTCGTTTTCGATAACGGCAGATTTTATACCAAATGGTTGCAGGATATTAGAAATTCGCAGAAAGAAGATGGTGCGATTCCTGATGTTGCGCCAGCATTCTGGAGATATTACAGCGATAATATGACTTGGCCGGGAGCAATGCTTTTGGTTACGGAAATGGTTTACAAGCAAACGGGAGATGTGTCTGCAGTTCACGACAACTATCCGGCAATGAAAAAATGGCTGGCTTATATGCAAGACCGCTACATGCAAGATTACATTTTAACGAAAGATAGCTATGGCGATTGGTGTATGCCACCGATTACCATTGAGTTTGGTCGCGGAAAAAGTGCCGATAAAAAATATCCGTCAGCCTTAATTTCGACCGCTTATTATTATCATTTCACACAGTTGATGATTCAGTTTGCAGAAGCGATTGGAAACGAAACGGATGTTAAAGATTACCAGGCTTTGGGAGACAAAATTAAGAATGCTTTCAACCAGAAATATTATAATGAAAAAGGTTATTACGCCGCCAATGCTTTAACAGACAACATCATTCCGCTTTACTTTGGTATGGTTCCTCAAAACAAAGTGGAGGAGGTTTTTAAGAATATTACTTACACGATAGAGGTAACGAATAAGGGGCATTTAAGTAACGGACTGGTTGGTATTCAGTGGTTAATGCGTTGTTTAAATGATTATGGCCGACCAGATTTAGCTTACACCATCGCAACTAAAAAAACATATCCAAGCTGGGGCTACATGGTTGACAATGGTGCTACAACCATTTGGGAATTATGGAACGGCAACACCGCCGACCCGAAAATGAATTCTCAAAACCATGTAATGATGCTTGGCGATTTATTAATCTGGTATTATGAAAACCTGGCAGGAATTAAATCTGAAAGTCAGGCTTTCAAAAAAATCATCATGAAACCGGAGATGATTAATAGTTTGAATTCGGTTAGCGCAAGTTACCATTCAGCTTATGGATTAATCAAAAGCAGTTATACAAAAACAGCAAAGCAGTTCAACTGGAACATCACGGTTCCTGCAAACACAAGCGCTTTGGTTTATATTCCTGCAAATAATAAAAATGAAATTACAGAGAAATTGAAATCGATAAAAGATTTAAAATTCATAAAAATGGAGCATAACAGAGCAATTTATGAAGTTGGCTCAGGAGATTATTCATTTGTAGTGGAAGGGAAATAATGTTACACTAGCCGTCATTGCGAGGCACGAAGCAATCTTATTAAAAGAGATTGCTTCAACTGATAAAAATCAGTTTCGCAATGACGAAAAACTAAAATACAATTATGAGAAAGATTTTAAAACCACTAACGCTATTCATCTTACTGCTCACCACGGTAAATGTATTCAGCCAAACGAAAGATGTTGTGGTGTCAGAAGAAGCATTAACAAAATCGAAAGAATGGGTTTCAGCATTAAACTTAAATGATGCAACAAAAAAGTCAGCAGTTGAAAATGTTATTGCTGTTCATCTAACTACGATTAGAGATTGGCATAATTCGCACCCATCCTCAACGGTACCTGATGGAATTAATCCGGTTACGGGAAATAAATTAAGTGACTTAGATAAGCAGATTATTGCTGATTCAGCAATTCCAACAACCGTTCATCTGGCTTTAATGGATGGCTTAAAGAAAAATTTATCGCCAGAACAAGTAGAAATCATTTTAGATAAATACACGATTGCTAAGGTTGATTTCACAATGAAAGGTTATAAGGCTATTGTTCCTGATTTAACTGCCGATGAAGAGGCGAAAATTTTGGCTTTTTTGAAGCAAGCTCGAGAACAAGCTGTCGATTATAAAAACATGAAACAGATTTCGGCCATCTTTGAGATTTATAAAACGAAATCAGAGCAAATGCTAAATAATAACGGACGCAGCTGGAGAGCACTTTATAGTGCCTACACAAAAAAGATAAAAGAAGAAAAGGCTAATAAGGTAAAGCAATGAAGCGTTTTGCTTCGTCTCTTCGTCATTGCGAGGCACGAGGCAATCTTACTGTTATAACTTTGTAGCGACCGTACTGAGGTTGCTCCGTGCCTCTTGATGATGACTGTTTATATAGTTGATTAAATATAATTATGTTAAAAAGAAAAATATACATTACACTAGGACTTGCTATTGCACTTACCATAAACGCTAAAGCTCAGGTTGAAAAATGGCAGACAGGCGTTGTAAAACAGGAGTTTCTTTACGATAAAGCACCGTTTCCATCTTGTCACTCAGCAACCATTGCCGAAACACCAACCGGTTTGGTAGCCTCTTTTTTTGGAGGCACTAAAGAACGAAATCCTGATGTAGAAATTTACATCAGCCGTTTTATTGATGGCAAATGGTTAGCGCCGGTTCCCGTGGCAAACGGCATTCAGCCTGATGGTAAAAGATTACCCACCTGGAACCCGGTATTATATCAGGTACCGGGCGGGGATTTATTGTTGTTTTACAAAATCGGACCGAAACCATCTGAATGGTGGGGCTTAATGAAAACCTCAAAAGATGGTGGAATTACCTGGTCTGAAGCGACAAAATTGCCAGATGGTTATATCGGACCTGTTAAAAATAAGCCGGTTTTATTAAGTAACGGAAATCTTTTCGCACCATCGAGTAAAGAAGGCAATGGCTGGAAGATTCATTTCGAGGTAACAAAAGATAATGGCAAAACCTGGCGCACTGTTGGCCCGCTACCAGAAAATGGTATTAAAGCTATTCAGCCGAGTATTTTACAGCATGGAAATGGTAAACTTCAAATTTTAGCTAGAACAGCAAACCGGGCAATTGTAGAATCCTGGTCGGAAGATAATGGTGAAACTTGGTCTCCATTGACTAAAACCTCTTTACCCAATAACAATTCCGGAACGGATGCCGTAACGATGAAAGATGGTCGCCATGTGCTGGTTTATAACCATGTTTTGCCTCCAGGCGATTTAGCTAAAGGACCAAGAACCCCGTTGAATGTTTCTGTATCAAAAGATGGGAAAAACTGGTCAGCCGCGTTAATTTTAGAGGATTCACCAATTAGCCAGTATTCATACCCGGCTGTTATTCAAACTTCTGATGGTATGTTGCATTTCATCTACACCTGGAGAAGAGAAAAAATCAAACACGTGGTTGTAGACCCATCGAAGTTAAAATTGAAAAAAATTAAAAATGGTGTTTGGCCGAAGCTTAATGGTTATACCGCTCCGGTAATTACGGAAACTAAGAACGAAGAACCATGAGAAATATGAAGCGTTTTTTCTGCTCGTCGTTATTGCAAGGTACGAAGCCGTTGCACTCGAAGGAGTCAATTGGCTATAGCTATTTGAAGTCTGGCTATTCAATTCCCGGGGAGCTGTTCAAATATGTTGGTGTACTTTTTACTATTTATTTGTTATCTGTATGCAACCTATCTGCACAAACTCAAAACTCCGATAATCTTTACAAAAAACCTCTCGTAGATGTTTTAAAAGAAATTCAAACGCGTTTCAAGGTTCAGATTAAATACTCAGAACCTCAAGTAAAAGATAAATGGGTAAACTATGCCGATTGGCGTTTTCGTGCCAATGTGGATGAAACGCTAGCCAACGTGCTCACGCCTTTGGATATGAAAGTGAACAAAGAGAAGCCAAGTGTTTATAAACTAAAAGAGTATGAATATTACCGTTGGGAAGTTCAGGATGGTTGGGCTTATCTCGATACTTTAGCAACAAAATACCACGACAAGGCCAGTTGGGAAAAACGCAAAACGGAAATTAAGCCAGAATTATACAAAGCCTTGTTGTTATCTCCGTTGCCAGCGAAGGTTAATTCAAAGCCGATTATCACAGCTAAAAGAATTTTCGATGGCTATTCTGTAGAGAATATTGCGCTAGAGATTTTACCTGGTGTATGGATTAATGGTTCATTATATAAGCCGCTAACTGCAAAAGGAAAAATTCCTGTGATTTTGAGTCCTGATGGACATTGGGAGAAACAAAGATACAGAGCTGATTGTCAGCTTCGTTGTGCAACAATTGCCAGAATGGGAGCCATGGCTTTCAGTTACGATTTATTTGCCTGGGGAGAATCTATGCTCCAGTTTAAGTATGAAGACCATAGAAGAAGTTTAGCCCAAACAGTTCAAACTTTAGGTGGAATAAGAATTTTAGATTATTTCTCTTCATTAAATGAAACTGATATCAACAGAATTGGGATTAGTGGTGGCTCAGGTGCCGGAAGTCATTCCATTTTAATGACGGCAATGGATGATAGAATTAAATTAAGTGCACCAGTCGTGGCCATGTCCTCATACTTTTATGGTGGTTGCCCTTGCGAAAGCGGGATGCCAATTCATCAGTGCGGCGGCGGAACGGATAATGTAGAATTAGCTGCAATGGCTGCTCCACGACCACAATTATTGGTGTCCGACGGGAGCGATTGGACGGCTCACACGCCACAACATGATTTTCCATATTTGCAAAAAATGTATGGTTATTATGGTGTGAAAGATAAGGTTGAAAATGTTCATCTTCCTGATGAAAAACACGATTTCGGTATCAACAAACGCATTGCATTGTACGATTTTTTAATCAAAAACTTCAAGCTAAATGCTGCCGCCGTAAAGGATAAAGCCGGCAAATATGATGAAAGTAAAGTTACAATAGAAAAGGAAAACGCCTTATATGTTTTTGGCGATAAAGGCGAAAAGCTACCTAAAAATGCAGTGATGGGATTCGAAAATCTGGAGAAATTATTTCCATTATCGGCAATGAAATAAGAAAGCATGAAACAAAACAGAAGAACCTTTATTACAAATGCTACTTTACTTGCAGGTGCTTTATTTATCCCTAATCAATTGCTTTTAGCTGCAGAGAAAAAGAATAGGTATAAAATTGCTGTCATTGATTTGATGATTTTAAAACGTCAGAAAATTAGTGCGCTACCATTAACCAAAGAAATTGGTGCCGATGGTTTGGAAATTGATATGGGAGGTTTGGGCAACAGGGAAACGTTTGATAATAAACTGGCCGACTCAAAAATCAGACAGGAGTATTTAGATAAAGCCAAAGAATTAAACCTCGAAATTTGTTCCCTGGCGATGACGGGATTTTACGCACAATCTTTTGCAACGCGACCAACTTATCAAAAAATGATACAGGATTGCTTGGACACCGCAACGGCAATGAACTTGAAAGTGGTTTTTCTTCCTTTGGGTGTTCAAGGAGATTTAGTCAAAAACCCTGAATTACGTGGACCTATTGTAGAAAGATTAAAGGTGGCTGGAAAAATGGCTTCAAAAGCGGGTATCGTGATTGGAATTGAAACATCCTTAGATGCAACAGGTGAATTAAATTTATTAAAAGAAATTGGTTCCAGATATGTGAAAAGCTATTTCAATTTCTCCAATGCGATTAAAAATGGTAGAGATTTACATCAGGAGCTAAAAATTTTAGGTCGTAAGAATATTGTTCAAATCCATGCAACCAATGAAGATGGCGTTTGGTTACAAAACGACCCTAAAATCAATTTGAACAAGGTAAAAGAAACCCTTGATGACATGGGGTGGAAAGGCTGGCTAGTTGTAGAAAGAAGTAGGGATGCCACTCAGCCAACAAACGTAAAATATAATTTCAGTGCCAATACCAGCTATCTGAAATAAGTTTTTCAAATTGCAAATTCGTCATTGCGAGGTACGAAGCAATCTTATTAGACAGAATATGGAGAGACAAATTACTATAGGAATGCAGCATGCAAATTGGAAAAATTACCTTTTGCCACTTTTTGTGTCTCCAGTAATAAGACAATTCAGCTTATTTTTTGGTTTGTTGGTGATTTTGAATTTCTTACACTTTCAAGCAGATGCAGCAGATATTTATGTCGCAAAAAATGGTTCTGATACTAATATTGGAAATAAAGATAAACCGCTTGGTACACTCCATGCGGCAATTAGAAAAGCCCGCGAGCTGAGGCGTTTAAATGATGCTTCTATAAAGGGTGGGATTAAGATTATCATTGATAAAGGTGTTTATCAACTATTCGAGCCTGTGGTGCTTCGCCCTGAAGATTCAGGTACAAAGGATAGCCCGACCGAAATTGTTGCCACAGAAAAAGTTGTTTTAAGCGGAGGAATAAATATTACTGGCTGGAAAAAACTTACAGGAGCAACCCTTGGTTTGCCAAAAGAATCAACAGGAAAGGTTTGGGTTGCTGATATTCCAAATTTCGACGGAAGTGATTTGTTGTTTCGTCAGCTTTGGGTGAATGGCAATAAGGCTACTCGAGCTAAAAACTACAATGGTGATGCTATGGGTAGGATTTTATCCTGGAATAAAGAAACGCAAACCTGCAAAATCCCGTTACAAAAGAATATCAATTTAGCAAATATAAAAGGCATTGAAATGCTCATTCACCAGTGGTGGGCAATTGCAAATCTTCGAGTTAAATCTGTCACAGTAGTTGGAAATGAAGCTGAACTTTCTTTTATGCAGCCTGAAAGCAGAATTCAGTCAGAGCATCCTTGGCCTGCTCCATGGATTTCAGATAAAACAGGCAACTCAGCTTTTTATCTCTCCAATGCCATCCAGTTTTTGAATGAACCAGGAGAATGGTTTGAAGATTTAAAAAATCATAAACTTTATTATTGGCCGAAACCATCAGAAAATATGCTTAACGCTGATGTGGTAGTACCGTCAATCGAAAATCTCTTAAAAATAGAGGGAACGATTGACAATCCTGTCTCATTTGTAAATTTTAAGGGCGTATCGTTTGCGCATTCAACCTGGTTAAGGCCATCTAAATTTGGTCATGTTCCTCATCAGGCGGGGATGTATATGCTTGATGCCTACAAACTTAAAACTCCGGGAACACCCGATAAAGCCGCTTTGGAAAATCAGGCTTGGGTTGGCCGACCTGCATCAGCTGTTGAAATAACCTATGCCAATCATACTTTTTTTGAAAATTGTCGTTTTGAGCACCTCGCCTCAACAGGGTTAGACTATAAAAAAGGAACTTCAGACAATGTTGTTAAGGGTAATTTGTTCAAAGATATTGGCGGTTCGGCAATCCTAATCGGAACATTTTCTGATGAAGCTACCGAAGTTCACCTGCCTTACCATCCATCAGATAAAAGAGAAATTTCAACGAATGATAGAATTGAAAACAACCTCATTACCGATGTAACCAATGAAGATTGGGGTGCAGTAGGCATTGGCGCAGGTTACGTTCAGGGCATAAAAATTCTGCATAACGAAATCAGCGATGTTTCATATTCAGGCATCAGCATGGGCTGGGGTTGGACTAAAACCCAAAATGCGATGAAGAACAATACCATCAGCGCAAATAAAATACATCATTACGGAAAACACATGTATGATGTGGCTGGGATTTACACGTTATCAGCTCAACCTGAATCCTTTATCACAGAAAATGTAGTGGATAGCATTTATAAGGCGCCTTATGCCCATCTTCCAGAGCATTGGTTTTATCTTTACACGGATGAGGGTTCGTCTTATTTTACCATAAAAAATAATTGGACACCCAGTGAAAAATATCTTCAAAATGCAAACGGACCAGATAATTTGTGGGATAATAACGGCCCAAAAGTTTCTCAGGAGATTAAGCAAAGGGCAGGTTTAGAAAAGCCATTTCAGCATCTGTTAAAAGAGAAAGCCGTTTATGCTAATCGTGGAATTAATCTGTCGGAAGATAAATCGGTTGTTTTTGAATTGATTTTTAAAGATAATAAGCTGCCTGCAGATAAAAGCCTGGAAGTTTTTGCAAAGGAAAATAATCTGCTGGCAAGCTCAATTTACAAATGGAATAGTCGCCTGGTGATTTATACTTCTAGTTTGAAAGTAGAGAGTTTGCAACAGACTTTGAAACGGTTAAATGCTTCAGAAATTAAGCTTTACGATAATCTTTTTTACGATTTTACCCGTGAAAAAAATTGTGGAAATAAACCCGTATCAGAATGGGATAACATCATTTTATCGGCCAATTTAGTTGATGATGAAAAGATGCAGAATGAATATCTGGATTACCATAAAACGCAATTTGAGAAATGGCCGCAAATATCAAAAGGATTTTGCAATGCAGAATTTCAGCGCCTGGCAATTTTCAAAAAGGATAGGCAATTAATGCTGATTATTAGTATCCCGAAAGGGAAAAAATTAGATGATTTGAATCCGAAAACTACCTTGAATAATCCTAAGGTAGATGAATGGAATGCAATAATGAAAAAATATCAGGAAGGGATTGAAGGCACGAAAGCCGATGAGGTTTGGGTGTTTTTCAAACCGATAGAATAGACACTCGTCCTAGTGAGGCACGAAGCAATCTTAAAATTAAGGCTATTCACTAGAGAATAGAGATTGCTTCGTTCCTCGCAATGGCGACTTAAAGAAATTAAAAAATAATATCATGTTAAGATTAGGGATTTTAGGTTTAGGAGAGGGCAGAAGTACAATTTCTGCATCATTGGCGAGCAAAAAATTTAAGCTCATTCAAATTTGTGATGCCAATAAAAAGCTTTGCGAAGAACGTGCTTTGGAATTCGATTTCCAAAACTGGACAACCAATTATGAAGATATGTTAACCAGTGATAAAATCGATATGATTGCGATTTACACGCCAGACCATATGCATTTTGAGCACATTAAACAAGCGCTTTTGCATGGAAAACATGTGGTTTGTACTAAACCTTTTATTGATGATTTATCGCAGGCAAATGAACTTTTGGAATTGGCTAAAAAATCGAGAAAAAAGATTTTTGTAGGACAAAGTTCACGGTTCTTTGAACCTGCAATGCGTCAAAAGAAAGATTTTGATAAAGGATTAATCGGCGAATTAATTACCATAGAAAGTTATTACCATGCCGACCATCGCTGGTTTCTAGAGAAAGGCTGGTCGCTAAAACAGTCTTTTAAATGGTTATATGGTGGTTTAAGTCACCCTGTAGATTTTATTCGTTGGTACATGCCCGATATTGAAGAAGTGATGGGTTACGGAATGTTGAGTGCTAACGGTTTAAAAGCCGGAATAAAAAACCAGGATACAATGCATTTTATTTTTAAGGCCAAAGATGGCAGAATTGCTCGTGTAAGCGGTGCTTATACAGGCCCTACGCAACCTGCAAGTCGCGATAGTGGAATGAGTTGTATTCTCCGCGGAACAGAGGGTGCAAGCCAGGCTGATTACCACGAGTTGCGTTATTCTGTAACCACTAAAACAGGAGAGGAAAAAATTATTACCTGGGGCGATGCTACCCTGAAACATTATTTCCGTTTCGAGGGGCAAAGCCATCACGCCGGAGAATACCAGAACTACCTGGATTATTTTGCTGATAGCATTAACAATAAATTTACGGCTTATCCTGATTTAAAAGAGGGAATTGGAACAGTGGCGCTATTGCAAGCGATGGATAAATCAATGGAAATCGGTTTGCCGGTTAAAATTGATGATATCTTGAAAGCCAACAATATTACCAGGGAATCAATAGGCTTGTAATTTATTGCCACGGAAACACGAATGAACACGGAATGAGTGTGAAATAAAAGTAAGAAAGACCGTCATCCGAGGTAAGAAGCAGTCCTAAAACTATTGCTATTCATTGGCGCATTAAGATTGCTTCGTTCCTCGCAATGACGGGTGCGCCTAGAAGGGCCAAAGCACAGTTTCTACGTTAAACTCTCAACCGGCCTAACAAATTTTTGGGGATGCATTGTCAAGGCCTATCCAGAAACTTTAATACAAAAATTTTAAGCCGGCAATTTTGTTTCTTTTGTTGTCAAAAGAAAAAAGCCCGTCCGGCAAGGACAGTACTAACCAAATTAAAATGAACAATATTGTAGAACGATTAACCAGCTTAGACTACCTCATTGTAGTGGCGTACCTGGTTATTTTAGTCATCATTGGGTATCGAGCCAGTTTCTCGAAAAAGAATAGCGAAGATGAAACTTTATTCTTGGCTAATAAATCCTTGGGCTGGTCGAGCATTGGTTTTAACATGTGGGGTACCAATGTTGGTCCGTCTATGTTGCTGGCATTTGCGAGTATCGGCTACAGTACGGGTATCGTTGCTGTAAACTTCGACTGGTATGCCTTTATCTTTTTATTCCTGCTGGCGATTGTTTTTGCTCCAAAATATCTGGCTGCGAAAGTGAGTACCATGCCTGAGTTTATGGGAAATCGTTATGGCGATTCTACACAAAATATCTTGGCCTGGTATGCGCTTGTGAAAATTTTAATATCCTGGTTATCGCTTGGATTGTTCGCAGGAGGTTTTTTAGTCCGCCAGATTTTAGGAATCCCGATGTGGCAATCTGTAACAGTTTTAGTCGCTTTCGCAGGATTGTTTACTTTTTTTGGTGGATTAAAAGCTATTGCTAAAGTGAATGTTTTCCAAATGATACTGTTAATTGCGGTTTCGCTTTCGTTAATGCTTTTAGGCTTAAATAAAGTAGGCGGAATCTCAGCCTTATATGCTAAAACGCCACACCATTTTTGGAATTTAATTCAACCCGCCAGCGACCCAAAATATCCGTGGTATGCCATTTTACTGGGTTATCCGGTTGCCGCAGTAGCCTTTTTCTGTACAGACCAATCTATGGTTCAGTCTGTTTTGGGTGCAAAAAATTTAAAACAAGGTCAACTAGGCGTAAGCTTTATCGGTTGGTTAAAAATTCTTTCCTTGCCGCTATTTATCGGAACGGGAATACTTTGCTATGTGCTCTTTCCAAATCTGAAAGACCCGAACGAAGCATACATGACCATGGTGACCAGTCTTTTTCCTCCGGGGATGAATGGTTTGGTTATCGTGGTTTTAATCGCGGTTTTGGTTGGAACCATCGGTTCTTCGCTAAACTCGTTGAGCACCGTTTTCACGATGGATATCTATGTGAAGAAAATCAATCCTCAGGCTAGCAATAAGCAGATAATCCGTATTGGTAGATGGGCAGTAGTAGCCGGTTGTATTTTTGCAGTCATAGTTGTGCTGGCAATTGATAATATTAAGGGACTAAACCTATTTGATGTCTTTCAGTCAGTTTTGGGTTTCATTGCACCTCCACTTTCAGTTGTGTTTCTGTTAACTGTTTTCTGGAAAAGAACAACCCGAAAAGCCGTTAATTTTACGCTTTCGGTTGGGTCGATTCTAAGCTTGGGTGTAGGTGTAACTTACTTATGGATTTTACCATCAAGTGAATACACATTTTGGCCGCACTATTTAATGCTTTCCTTTTACATTTTTGCAGGATTATTGGCCATCGCCATGTTAATTTCATTATTGGATAGGTCGCCAAGCATTTATACAATAAACGAAGCGCATCAATCCAATATCGAAAAACCAGATAAAATGGTTTGGGTTTCGTGGGCAGCTCTAGCCTTAGTAATGATTGGCCTTTATATTTTCTTTAACGGGCATTAATATTTACGTCATTGCGGGGCACGAAGCCATCTCTATTCAGTACTTTTTAATCAGATATTATGAAAAACTTTAACAAAATACTTTTACTACTGCTTTTTAGCTGCTTTTCTCTTCCAACTTTTGCCCAAAAGGCATCCTGGATTTGGTATCCTGGTGATTTCGATATCTATATGAGTAATGTGATGCAAAACCGCCGAACGGAACGCGGTTCGTTTTTTCCGGTATTTTGGAAAATGGATAGCCATTATGTTTTGGTCGATTTTCATAAAGAATTTTCACTGACCCAACCTGAAGAAGTTAAACTTTTTGTGGAGGGAACTTACAACGTAAAAATTGATGGTCAGGCCGTTTCAGGTTTTCCGAAAACTGTTAATATCCCTGCCGGAAAACATAAGCTAAGCTTAAAAGTATATAGCCAGGGGGCAGTTCCTGCAATTTTTGTGCAGGGAAAAACTGTGGTTTCAGATGAAACCTGGTTAACCACTTTTGAAGATAAGGAATGGATTGACCAAAGTGGTAAGGTTTCAGACAAATCTGGGACCACTTTTGTAACGGCTGGTTCATGGAATTTAACCGACCCAACAAAGTTGCCATCGCAATTTAAGTTACCTACAAAACCACTACAGGCAGTTTCCAAAAAGAAAGCAGAAGCTGGAGCCCTTTACGATTTCGGTAGAGAAACCTTTGGCTTTATTAAGCTGCATGGATTAAAAGGAAAGGGAAGAGCAAGTCTCTATTATGGAGAATCTCCCGAGGAAGCTTCATCAACAGATAAATGTGAAACGTTAGACCATTTGGATATCGATTTGGCTCAGAAAAAAGATTCAATTATGCCACTTTCCAAGGCTTTCCGCTATGTGAATTACCAAGCTAATGGTGGTGTTTCCGTAGATTCTGTTTCCATGCTTTACGAGTATGCGCCTGTAACGGAACGTGGAAGTTTCAAATCATCAGATGCGGAACTGAACAAAATTTATGATGTGGCAAAATATACTTTTCATTTAAACACGCGTGAGTTTTTTATTGATGGAATAAAACGCGACCGTTGGGTTTGGAGTGGTGATGCTTATCAAAGTTATCTGATGAATTATTATTCATTTTTCGATGCGCCAACTGTAAAAAGAACTTTACTTGCTCAGCGTGGTAAAGACCCGGTAACTGCGCACATCAATACCATTATGGATTACTCTTTTTATTGGTTTTTAGGGATTTATGATTACTATAAGTTTACCGGCGACCAAAAATTTGTACAGGATATTTATCCAAGAATGCAATCGCTTATGACTTATATTGATGGCAGAAAAAACAAAAACGGTTTGCTGGAATGGATGCCAGGCGATTGGATTTTTATTGATTGGGCTGATAAACTCAGCAAAGATGGCGAAGTGAGTTTCGAACAATTGTTATATTCCAGAAGTTTAGAAACGATGGCGCTGTGTGCTAAACTGGCAAATGATACCGATGGCGCTGCCAGATACGACAAGCAGGCGAAAGAGCTTAAAGCTAAAATATTCGAACTGTACTGGAATCAGAGTAAAAATGCCTTGGTCCACAGCAGAATTAACGATAAGCAAACCGATAACGTTACCCGCTATGCAAATATGTTCGGAATTTTCTTCAATTATTTTACGCCTGAACAAAAATTAGGCGTAAAAACTAATGTTTTGCTAAATAATAAGGTAGCTAAAATTACTACACCTTACATGCGTTTTTACGAGTTAGAAGCATTATGCGCTATGGGCGAACAGTCCTATGTATTAAAAGAAATGAAAAACTATTGGGGCGGGATGTTAAAACTTGGGGCTACATCATTCTGGGAAGAATATAATCCTGATAAACAAGGGGTGGAACATTTGGAAATGTATGGCCGCCCTTATGGAAAAAGTCTATGCCATGCCTGGGGTGCTAGTCCGATTTATTTATTGGGCAAATACTATCTTGGCGTAAGTCCGGTGACCGCAGGCTACGAAACTTATACCATTGAGCCAAGTTTAGGTGGTTTAGAATGGATGGAAGGTAAAGTGCCGACTGCCAATGGCGATATTTCTGTTTACATGAACAAGAAAGAAGTCAAAGTGCGTTCAGCAGTTGGAACTGGTACGCTTAAAATCAAAAGTAAATCGAAACCAGCTGTTAAAGGCGCAGAAGTTAAAGAGATTTCAAAAGGAACTTATGAAATAAGGATAGAAAAGGGTAAGGAATATTTGGTAAAATATAACCCCCCAACCCCCTAAAGGGGGAGCTGAAAAGCAAAATGGAAATTGTAGCTGGTTATTTTAAAATAGGTGGCTAAACTATAGAAAGTCAAAAGCCCCTTTTAGGGGTTGGGGGTTAAACCCCAATCCTTTGCTCAATTTTTTTAACGCATTTATTTGCTTCGGCAAGAATCACATCATTTTCGATCGCCTTATCTGCATTTAAAGCATTTAACATTGAAATGGTTAAACAAGCAATAATGCCGTTGTTGCCCCCAATTCCGATAGGAACAGAAATATCAGTTACACCCGAAACTGAATCACTGTTTTTAACATATGAACCTGTTTTCTGAATATCCTCTAAAGAGTTAATAAAATCTTCCTGTTGTGGTTTAGGATACTTCTTAAAAATAGCGTTGTTTCTCAAAGTTGCATTGCGTTCCGCATCTGGCATGTAAGCCAACAAAACCTTGCCAGAAGCAGTTAAAGGCAATGGAAAAAGATTTCCCTCCTCAATAGAAAGCGCAATCGGCCCCGGACTTTTGGCATGGATAATCACCATCACCTGGTTCATATACAAAATACTCAAGTGGCAAGATTGACGTATGGTATTTGACAATTCTTCCAATGGAAATTGAGCAGCTTTACGCAATTCATCCATCGGCGAGTGCCTGTGAGATAGGTAAAAAAGCTTTAAAGAAAGCCTGTATTTACCCGAAACTTCATCACGCAAAATATATCCACGACTCTCCAAACTCATTAACATGCGGTAGATTTCGTTCGGTGTTTTTTCAATACCGATAGCAATTTCAGTTTGAGATAGGGGAATGGATTGTGCGGATAAATATTCCAATATATCAAGGCCTTTATCTAAGGCTGGCGCTTGATATTTTGATTCCTTTTCGTTCATACAGGTTTAAATTTGGTCGTAGCGTATTTTTTACAATTTCAAACATACAAAATGCTTTCTTATTTAGCGATTAGAACACATTCTATAATTTTATACAAGATAATATGTTTTCATATTTAAAAAAAATATTTATATTTGAATTACACATAAAAATTAAAGTTAATAAATAATTCAGGCTTTATTAGTTTGATTTTGGAGATAATTTTAATTGATATTTTGTGATGATAACCAAATTATAAACCTAACAAACATCGGCAATAGATGTAAATCAATTCATGAGCAAAGTCGTAATTTTTTCTTGGTTGTATTTGCTAAGTATTCCGCTTTTTGCACAGGATATTAAAGTTGCACATTTGAGTTGTGGTTATCGAAATAACCCGATCGGGATAGATTTTGTTTCACCCAGCATGAGTTGGAAATTGCAATCATCTAAACACAATGTGATGCAAACTGCTTATCAAATTCTGGTTTCAGGCAGTCAAGCTAATTTGGAGAAGAACATTGGAGAGGTTTGGGACACTAAAAAAGTAATTTCATCGCAATCTATTCAGGTGAAATATAGCGGTGCCAAACTTTTATCCACTAAAACTTATTATTGGAAAGTTCGGGTTTGGAACAATTACAACAATGAGTCGGCCTGGAGTAAAACTGCTTTCTGGCAAATGGGTTTGTTAAATACGGAGGATTGGAAAGGGGCAAAATGGATTGCATATGAAAAGTTAGTCGATTCAAATGTCAATATCCTGCCAACAGATGGAAAGAAAGATAAATACAACGCCAACAATGTTTTGCCAATGTTTCGTAAAGATTTTTCGGTAACTAAAATGGTTAAAAAAGCTACAGCTTTTATTTCTGGTTTAGGTCATTTCGAGATGAGTTTTAACGGAACAAAAGTTGGAGATGATTTTCTTGCACCAGGCTGGACGAAGTACGATAAAGAGGCCTTGTATGTTACTTATGATTTAACGAAGCAAATTAAAAAAGGCGGAAATGCCATTGGCATAATGCTGGGTAACGGCTTTTATTATGTTCCGCCAGTAAAAGATAGATACAGAAAATTAAAGGTAGCTTATGGTTACCCGAAGATGATTTGCCGAGTTTTGGTTGAATATACTGATGGCACATCTGATAACATCATCAGCAATCAGACTTGGAAAACCGATAAATCTCCAGTCACGTTTTCAAGCATTTATGGCGGCGAAGATTATAATGCAAATCTCGAGCAAAAAGGGTGGAATATCGCTAGCTTCAATGATAGTAAATGGAAACCAGCGCTGATTGTAGATGGGCCACAGCTGAAAGCTCAGAAAGAAGAACCTGTTAAAATTTTTGATAAATTTTCTCCAAAAAATATTATCAATACAATGAATGGAGATTGGGTTTACGATTTGAGTCAAAATTCATCAGCCATCATAGAATTAAAAGTTCGCGGTAAAAAAGGCGATACGATTAGAATAACACCAGCCGAACTAATTAAAGAAGATGGTTCAGTTACACAAAAAAATATTGGCGGACCATCGTACTTCACTTATATTTTGAAAGGCGATGGATTAGAAACCTGGCGACCAAAATTCTTTTATACAGGGTTTCGCTATCTACAGGTTAGAGGTGGCAATCCTAAAGGAAAAGAAAATACATCAGGCAAAGCTGTTATTGAAGATCTGGTTGCACTCCATGTTAGAAATGCTGCTGATCAAGTTGGGAAATTCTCTACGTCGAACGAACTATTCAACAAAACTTCTAACTTGATAGATTGGTCGATTAAGAGCAATATGGTAAGCGTTTTTACCGATTGTCCGCACCGTGAAAAATTAGGTTGGTTAGAGCAACTGCATTTAATGGGGAATTCTGTTGGCTACAATTACGATGCAGCGCCGCTTTTCAAAAAAGCCTTAGCGGATATGAAAAATTCTCAGTTGCCAAACGGTTTGATTCCTGAAATAGCACCCGAATATGTGAAATTCGAATGGGGCGGCGATATGTTTCGCGATTCTCCAGAATGGGGAAGCAGTGGTATTTTATTGCCCTGGTATTTATATCAGTGGTATGGAGATAGGCAGGCAATGGTTGATTATTACCCAATGATGCAACGTTATATCAACTATTTAGCCACCAAGGCTGATAATCATATCCTATCACAAGGTTTAGGAGATTGGTATGATTTAGGTCCGAAGCCACCTGGCGTTTCTCAGTTAACACCCATGGGCGTAACCGGAACTGCAATTTATTATTACGATCTAAAGATTTTAGAGAAAATGGCAACGCTTTTAGGTAAAAAAGCAGATGCAATAACTTACGCTAACCTGGCGGTAGAAGTTAGAAAATCATTCAACAATAAGTTTTTCAATAGTAAAACTAAACAGTACGCAACGGGTTCTCAGGCAGCAAATGCCATGGCTATTTACATGGGTTTAGTTGAGGATCAAGATAAAAATGCTGTGATTGACAATCTGGTGAAAGATATCAGAGATCGGAAAAACAGTTTGACAGCTGGCGACATCGGTTACCGCTACGTGTTAAGAGTTTTGGAAGATGCAGGAAAATCAGATGTGATTTTTGATATGAACAGTCGTTCGGATGTACCTGGTTATGGAATGCAAATAGCAAAAGGCGCTACAGCTTTAACCGAAAGCTGGGCAGCTTTGCCAACCGTTTCAAATAATCATTTTATGTTAGGACATCTAATGGAATGGCTATATAGTGGCATCGGCGGTATCCGTCAGGATGAAAATTCCATTGCTTTTAAGCAAATAAGAATTCAACCAGAAGTAGTCGGAAATTTAACCTCGGCCAATGTAAGCTACAACTCCTCTTATGGTGAAATTTCTTCCGCCTGGAAAAAAGTGAATAATGGTTTCGAGATTGATGTAAAAATTCCTGTGAATACAACAGCTGTGGTCTATCTTCCTGTTTCGGCTAATCAAAAAGTTAATGAGACAAATAATGTCGCTTTCCAAACTATTGGTTTTGAAAATGGAAAGACAAAAATTTCTATCGGTTCGGGAACTTATAAATTTAATGTGAGATAGATGAGAGCGATTTGGATATACATATTTGTTGCGTTATCAAGCTTTTCTGCATTTGCTCAGGAGATTAAAAATCCTGTTTCTCAAACTGAAATGGAAAAAATTTATCAGGAAGTAAGAACACCTTATAAATATGGTTTGGTTATGGTTCCAACTGATAAAGACCATAAAATGGATTGCCCAACCATTTTTAGAAAAGGCAAAGATTGGTACATGACTTACCTGATTTTCAGCGGTCGTGGTTACGAAACCTGGTTATCAAAAAGTAAGGATTTACTGCATTGGGAGAATCTTGGAAAACTTATGTCTTTTGAAGATTCTGGTAAATGGGATGATAATCAAAAAGCGGGATACAATGCTTTGTTGGATATGAAATGGGGTGGAAGTTACCACGCTAAAACATTTGATGGTAAATATTGGATGTCGTATTTCGGAGGCAAAGAAAAAGGTTATGAAGTGGAACCATTATCCATCGGGATGGCTTCTACTCCAAAACACCCATCAATTGTTCAGGAGTGGAATAGATTAGCTAAACCAGTTCTAAGTTCATCGGATCAAGATGTGCGCTGGTGGGAAAATCGCAATAAATTATTTAAAAGCACTGTAATTGAAGACAAAAGCCGGTTAACAGGGCATCGCTTTGTGATGTACTATAATGCGGTTGGCGATTCTTTAACAAATAATAAAAAAACACGTTGGTACGAGCGAATTGGAATGGCAGTTTCTGATGATATGATAAACTGGAAACGTTTTCAGAAAAATCCAGTGGTTCATCATCCGGTTGGAATTACTGGTGATGCCGTAATTCAACAAATTGGAAAAAATTATGTGATGTTTTATTTTGGTGCTTTTTGGCAAGATAGAAAAGGTTCGTTTAATAGATTTGCCGTTTCTAAAGATTTGGTAAACTGGACGGATTGGAATGGCAATAACCTGATTGAATCATCAGAAAAATATGATGAATTGTACGCACACAAATCTTTTGTACTAAAGCATAAAGGTGTGGTTTACCATTTTTACTGTGCGGTTAACAAACAAGATCAACGAGGTATTGCAGTAGCAACATCGAAAGATTTAGGTAAAAGTAAAGTGAATTTTGTCCAATAGTAAGATATGAAGATGCAAGGTTGTTTTAAGGTTTTAAGTTTGATGCTTTTAGTATCTATGATATTCGCATCTCGTCATTGCGAGGCACGAAGCAATCTTCGAACTAGAGGTTTAGATGGCTACCGTACTAAGATTGCTTCGTGCCTCGCAATGACGACCACTACAGTATATCCGACAACAGAAACTCGCACCCGAACCAGCTTCAACAAAGACTGGAAATTCTTTTTAGGTGATGAGCCTGGCGCAAAATCGCCTGCATTTATCGATACAAAATGGCGTAAACTAACTTTGCCACATGATTGGAGCATTGAGGGTAAATTAGATGAGAAAAACCCCGCAAAACCAGAGGGTGGCGGTTTGCCTACTGGAATTGGATGGTACAGAAAAGAATTTACAGCACCTGCAAATTTCGCATCTAGATTAATTACCATCGAATTTGATGGCGTTTATAAAAACTCAGAAGTTTGGGTTAATGGTAAATATTTAGGCAAACGTCCGTATGGATATGCATCGTTTTCTTACGAGATCAGTAAGTTTCTAAAGGCTGGAAAAAACATTATTGCAGTTAAAGTTGACAATTCTGCACAACCAGATTCTCGTTGGTACTCCGGTTCAGGTATTTACCGGAATGTTTGGTTAACTTCTACAGCGAAAGTTGCCGTCGCAAAATGGGGGACCTTTGTAACAGCAGATCAATCGGGCAGGGTAGAGTTTCAGGCTCAGATTCAAAACAAAACATTAAAAATGCAAACTGTTGTTATCACCAACTCTGTGTTTACTGCCAGCGGAAAATTGATTGCAAACGCAATACAACAGAATGTGAAAATAGATACTTCTGGTTTAGAGATAGATAGGGTGTTTGATATTAAGGATCCCGTTTTATGGTCTGTCGAAAACCCATATCAGTATACGTTGGTTACCAAAATTGTTCAGGATGGAAAAATACTTGATAGTTATGAAACCAAATTTGGTATTCGATCGTTCAATTTCGATGTTAAAAAAGGTTTTTCATTAAACGGAAAGCCGATGAAGCTTCTGGGTGTTTGTTTACACCACGATTTAGGCGCTTTAGGTGCTGCGGTAAATGTTCGGGCGATGGAACGTCAATTGCAAATTATGAAAGAAATGGGCGTGAATGCAATTAGGACTGCTCATAACCCGCCAGCACCAGAGTTTTTAGATTTATGTGATAAAATGGGATTATTAGTTATGGATGAGGCTTTTGATATGTGGGCCAAGAAAAAAACTAAAAACGATTATCATTTAAATTATCCCGAATGGCACAAGCGCGATTTGGAGGATATGATTCTTCGCGACAGAAACCATCCATCAATCATTTTATGGAGCATTGGTAACGAAATTCGGGAGCAGTTTGATAGTACCGGCATTGCAATTACGAAAGAACTGGTTGGCATTGTGAAGAATCTGGATAAATCCCGTCCGGTTATTTCGGCTTTAACAGAAACTGATTCTACTAAAAACTTCATTTATCAAGCTAAAGCTTTAGATATTTATGGATTAAACTACAACCACAAGAAATATGCTGATTTTCCTAAAAACTATCCTGGAGTTAAATTTTTAGCTACTGAAACTACATCAGCTTTAGAAACAAGAGGTTTTTACGATACTGCAGATACCATTCGCCGCTGGCCAAGAGACGGTAAAACCAAATTTACCGAAGGAAATAAAGAATGGTCTGCATCATCATACGATAATGTTTCTGCTTACTGGGGTTCTACCCATGAAGAAACCTGGAAAGAAGCTAAGAAATACGACCATGTTTCAGGTTTGTTCGTTTGGACAGGCTTCGACTACTTAGGTGAACCATTACCTTATCCATGGCCGGCCAGAAGTTCGTACTTCGGAATTGTAGATTTGGCGGGCTTTCCAAAAGATTCTTATTACATGTACCAAAGTGAGTGGACCAGCAAACCGGTTTTACACATTTTGCCACACTGGAACTGGGAAACCGGAAAATCAGTAGAAGTTTGGGCATATTACAACAATGCTGACGAGGTTGAACTTTATTTAAACGGTAAATCTTTAGGCAAAAAGTCAAAACAGAATGATGATTTACATGTGCTTTGGAATGTAAATTTCGAGCCTGGAACATTAAAAGCGGTTTCTCGTAAAAACGGAAAAGATGTTTTGGTTCGCGAGGTAAGAACTGCAGGAGCACCTGCAAAAATTGAATTAATTGCGGATAGAAAAAACATTAAATCCGATGGCAAGGATTTATCTTTCATCACCGTTCGCATTTTGGATGAGGCTGGAAATGTGGTTCCAAATGCAGATAACTTAGTTGATTTTAAGATAGAAGGAAATGGTTTTATTGCCGGCGTAGATAACGGCTTTCAGGCAAGTTTGGAACCATTTAAAGCAAATTACCGCAAAGCATTTCACGGTTTATGTTTGGCTATTCTTCAATCAACGGAAAAGGCCGGAAGTATTAAACTGACGGCAAACGCCAAGGGTTTGGCAAGTTCATCAATAACCATTACAACAAAATAATCCCGATCAATATAGTGGTTGGGAACTAAAAAGATATAAAATTAAGATCAGTGGAGAAGACGATTAATTTAAAAGGAATAACATGGAACCACAGTCGTGGGCTTTTGCCAATGGTGGCAACGGCACAGCGATTTTCTGAATTGTACCCAAATGTTAACATTACCTGGGAGAAAAGAAGTTTGCAGCAGTTTGCTGATTTCTCCATCCAGGAATTAGCAGAGCGATTTGATTTGTTGGTGATCGACCATCCTTGGGCGGGTTTTGCAGCGAAAACAAAATCCATTGTTCCTTTGGATTTTTATCTTTCTGATGATTATCTGGCCGACCAGGAAAGGAATTCGGTTGGTCAGTCTTATGAAAGCTATTTTTACGATGAGCATTTGTGGGCATTGCCGATTGATGCGGCAACGCCTGTAGCGGCATCGCGACCAGATTTGTTAGCCGAAAAAGGATTAGAATTACCGAAATCATTTGAAGATTTATTAGCACTTGCCGATAAAGGATTGGTTGCATTCGCAGGTATTCCGATAGATGTTTTAATGAACTTTTACACACTTTGCTGCTCATCAGGCGAAGACCCTTGCCAAAACGACGAAGAGGTGGTTTCGCAAAGTTTAGGTATTAAAGTTTTGAAAATGTACCGGGAGTTGGCTTCCAAAATAGATAAAGCAAATTTCGATAGAAATCCAATTCAGGTTTATGAAGCAATGACTAAAACGGATGAAATTGCTTACTGTCCATTTGCTTACGGCTATTCAAATTACTCGAGAAACGGTTATGCCCGTAAAGTTTTGCATTTCCACGACATGATTTCATTGGATGGAAAAAATAATCTACGAAGCACTTTGGGCGGAACAGGATTGGCTATTTCCTCTAAATGCGAAGAACTTGATGTCGTAGCCAAATATGTAGAATTTGTAGGTTCACCTGCGTGTCAGTCAACGTTATTTTTCGAAAACGGTGGACAGCCAGGACATTTAACCGCATGGAAAAATGATGAAGTTAATCGCCAAAGCCAGAATTATTTTTACAATACATTACCAGCTTTGCAGAGGGCATTTCTTCGTCCGCGTTACCATGGTTCCATGTATTTTCAAGACCACGCAGGCGATGTCGTTCGTGATTATTTAATGAATGGTGGCGATGAAATCCAGGTTTTAAATCAAATGAACGAATTGTACCGTAAATCTAAAACTTTGGTATTATCATGAACAGACCTTTAGAAGGACTTTTGGTTTTAGAATTCTGCCAGTTTCTGGCAGGTCCATCGGCTGGATTAAAATTAGCTGATTTAGGTGCCCGTGTAATTAAAATCGAGCGACCAAAAACTGGAGATGCTTGCCGCCAATTATCCATCAAAAATCTTTTTGTTGATGACGATAGTTTGCTGTTTCATACCATTAACCGCAATAAAGAAAGTTACGCCGCAGATTTAAAAAATCCTGAAGATTTAGAAAAGTTGAAGAAATTAATCAGCAAAGCTGATGTTATGACGCATAATTTCCGTCCGGGTGTAATGGAAAAAATTGGTCTGGATTACGATAATGTTCAGCAAATTAATCCGAAAATTATTTACGGAATGGTTACTGGTTATGGAAATGACGGGCCTTGGCGCAATAAACCAGGTCAGGACTTATTGGTGCAATCGGTTTCAGGTCTAACTTTTTTATCAGGCCTGGATACCGATGGACCTGTTCCGTTCGGGCTTTCAGTTTCTGATATTATGTGTGGAAACCATCTGGCTCAGGGGATTATGGCAGCATTAATTAAAAGAGCAAAAATCAATAAAAGTGTTTTGGTGGAGGTGAGTTTGCTAGAATCTATTTTAGATGTTCAGTTTGAAGTAATTACCACTTACCTGAATGATGGAGGAAAACTTCCGGATAGAAGTGGAGCGAAAGGTAGCGCACATGCTTACCTGAGTGCACCTTACGGAATGTATGAAACCAAAAACGGACATATCGCCATGGCAATGGGTAATCTTCCAAATATTTGCGCCATAATCAAATGTGACATCGATGACTTATATGTCGAAGCGGGTTCTGCGTTCGAAAACCGCGATAAATTGATTATCCGATTGGCGGAAACGTTCAAGAAAAATGATACTGGGTTTTGGGTTAATCTTTTAGAAAGTAATGGAATTTGGTGTGCAGAAGTATTGAATTACCAAACGGCTACTGCTTTGAATACCTATAAAAAATTAGAGATAGAGCAACATTTGGATTTAGGGAAAGGTGTTAAAATCAAAACTACAGTTAGCCCAATTCGATTGGATAATGAAAAATTGTTTGCTGCAAAAGCTGCACCAAAATTGGGTTTTAATACAGAAGAGATTAATAAAGAGTTTGAATTAACTTAAGTCCGTCATTGCGAGGAGGTACGACGAAGCAATTTCATTTAAAAAATGCTTTTTACAGTTTACACAAAAAGAAGAGATTGCTTCGTGCCTCGCAATGACGAGGTGTGAATGTAAATAGTAAAATAAGGAGTTAGTAGTAAGCTAATTGTCACGTTGAGCCTGTCGAAACGCAATAAAAGTTCTTCGACAAGCTCAGAATGACAATTAGAATGAAATAAAATAAATCCAGCCGTCACCCTGAATTTATTTCAGGGCCTTAAGCAAAAAGATGTTGAAATGATTTCAGCATGACGAGGTTTTAACAAAAAAATAAAATATATGAGACCGCTTGAAGATTATTTAGTTATCGATTTCAGCCAGTTTCTTTCTGGGCCATCGGCGAGCTTGCGCTTAGCCGACATGGGTGCCCGTGTAATCAAAATTGAGCGTTTAGGTGTAGGCGATATCTGCCGTACGCTATATACCTCAAACTTGATTATGAATGGTGAATCATCGGTTTTTCATGCCATCAATAGAAATAAAGAAAGCTTTGAAGTTGATTTAAAGGATGAGGAAGATTGCGAAATGGTTCGCGAACTGCTTAAAAAAGCAGATGTAATGATTCACAATTTCCGTCCGGGCGTAATGGCACGTTTAGGTTTCGATTATCAATCCGTAACTGCTATTAATCCATCAATTATTTATGGCGAAATTTCGGGCTATGGAACGGAGACAGAATGGAAAAATAAACCTGGTCAGGATTTGTTGCTACAGTCAGTTACAGGTTTAACTTCGCTAACTGGAAATGCCGATAGCGGCCCTGTTGCAATGGGTTTATCCATTGTTGATATGTTGGCTGGCGCACATTTAGCGCAAGGTCTTTTAGCTTGTTTGTATCGCAAAGCGATAAAAAATGAGGGTGGTTTTGTGCAGGTAAGTATGATGGAATCGGCTTACGATTTTCAGTTTGAAACCATTACTACTTTTATGAACGATGGTGGCGCATTGCCAGAGCGTTCGAAAAACAACAATGCAAACGCTTATTTGGGGGCGCCATACGGAATTTATCAAACAGAAAACGGATATTTAGCTTTGGCGATGGGTTCCATTCCGCGACTTGGTAAGTTATTAGGTTGTGAAAAGCTGGAAGATTATTTAGAGCCAAGTGAGGCATTTGATAAACGTGATGAAATTAAGGCGATTTTAGCTGAACATCTTTTATTAAACACAACTGAAAATTGGCTTTCTATTTTAGAGCCAGCTGATATATGGTGTGCTGACGTGTTAAATTGGAATGCCTTGATGGAACACGATGGTTTCAAGGTTTTAAATATGATACAGGAAGTAGAAATGGTTGATGGCTATAAATATGAAACAACCAGATGCCCGATTCGCATTGATGGCGAACGATTAACGTCATCAAAGGGTTCGCCGAAATTAGGGCAGGATAACGAAAAAATCATTAAAGAATTTATCACACAGAACACCATTGCAAATGCATAACCAGGTTGAAACTTTCAGGATTGCCGTTCGCAAGTTTGCTCCTTTTGAGTCTGCAATGCAGAAATTCTGGGACAAATTTTGTGCGTTTTCGGGCTGTAAGTTGAAGCTGGAAATGGTGGTGATGGATTTACATGAACTTTATGATGCAACCATAACACAAAAAGGTTTGGCTAATGGTAATTTCGATGTTGCTCACATCAGCACCGATTGGATTCTGGAAACCTATTCGAACCAAGATGTTGAAATTTTAAATCCTTACATCAATAGGAATAAGCCACAAGATTTCCCACAGGGATGGAGCAAATCTCTTTTGAGTTTGCAGCGATTTGGTTGGGAAGTGGTGGGTTTACCCTTTCACGATGGGCCTGAATGTTTCATTTATAGGAAAGATTTATTTGAGCATGAAACGGAAAAAGCAAATTATCTCGAAAAATTTGGCAAAGCCTTAGAAGTTCCAAAAACATGGGAAGACTTTCATCAGGTTGCGCAGTTTTTTAATCGCCCTGCAAATAACCTATACGGAAGCATATTTGCCTGTTATCCTGACGGTCACAATGCTGTTTTCGATTTTTGTTTACAACTGTGGACCAGGGGAGGAAGTTTGGTTGATACAAATGGTTTTATCCAAATCAATACACAGGCTGCAATTGATGGCTTAAATTTTTATAGGGAAATTGTAAATGATAAAACCGCTGTTCATCCGAAATCTGCCGAATTTGAATCAGTAGCGGCTGGGATCGCTTTCTCGCAAGGCGAAGCAGCGATGATGATTAACTGGTTTGGTTTTGCCGCAATGTGCGAAGTAGATGAAAATTCAAAAGTTAAAGGTAAAATTGATGTTGATTTACTGCCAACTGTAGCTGGTAAAAACTCAGCATCTTTAAATGTATATTGGCTTTATACCATCGCCAAAGGCGGTAGAAATAAAGCAATCGCATACGATTTTCTTCGTTTCGCACTGGCTGAAGAACAAGACAAGCAGCTGACTTTGGAGGGTGGAATTGGTTGCAGAATCTCAACATGGAAAGATAATGAAATTAACAAAGCCATACCTTATTATCATAAACTAGAACAGCTTCATGAAGTGGCAAAAACACTTCCTCAAAAACAGAATTGGGCTGCTATTGCAGCGATAATTGATAAAATGGTTTTGCAGGCCATCAATACCGATACGCCAAGTTCGGAATTGATTCAGCTTGCCCAAAACCAAATTAACGAAATTGATAAATGAGTATTGATATAAAATATAAGCCAGAATTACCAGAAACGAAGCAGCCCATTATCATCATTGGAGCAGGCGGAATTGTTGCCGATGCGCATTTGCCAGCTTATAAAATTGCAGGTTTTGAAGTTTTTGGAATTGTAAACAGAACTAGAGAAAGGGCGCAAAAATTAGCAGATACCTTTGGCATTCCAAACGTATTCAATACAGTTGCTGAAGCTGTAGCCAATGCGCCGGTAAACGCAGTTTACGATTTAACTACCATGCCTGCACAATATATTGATGCTTTAAATCAGTTACCTGATGGTAGTGCGGTTTTAATTCAAAAGCCAATGGGCGATGATTTTGCTCAGGCCAATGAAATTTTGGAATTATGCAAGGTGAAAAATTTAAAAGCAGCAATAAACTTTCAGCTGCGTTTCGCACCGTTTGTAAGTGCTGCGAGATATTTGATTGATAAGGGTTTAATCGGTGAACTCTATGATATGGAAGTTCGCGTAACCATTAAAACGCCATGGGAAATTTTTCCTCATGTCATCATTCATCCGAGATTGGAAATTCAATACCACAGCATTCACTATGTAGATTTAATTCGCTCGTTCTTGGGCAATCCGCAAAGTGTTTTGGCGAAAACCTTAAAGCATCCAGCAAAAGATTTATCGTCATCCCGTTCTACGATTTTATTTGATTATGGCGATACGATGCATGCGGTCATCAACACCAACCACGACCATGATTTTGGTCCGAACCACCAGGAAAGTTATATCAAATGGGAGGGAACCAATGGCGCAATCGTAGCAAAAATTGGTTTGTTGATGGATTATCCTCATGGCGTTCCCGATGTTTTTGAATATTGTATTGTTGAAAAGGGGAAAGCGCATGAGTGGCAAACGGTAAAGTTAGATGGCTCCTGGTTTCCTGAAGCTTTTATTGGAACAATGGCAAATCTAATGCGATTCAATGAGGGAAGCGCAGCCGTGCTGCAAACCAGCGTCGAAGATGTGATACAAACGATGGCGGTTGTAGAAAGTGCCTATAAATCGAGTGATATTGGAGGGGTTAAGGTTTCGGGTTTTGAGTTGAAAGTTAAAGGTTAAAGGTTGAAAGTTTGGGTGCACACGCTATTTGCATATTGAAAGGCCAAAGCACTAAAAATCGTTCTACTAAAATCCAGCCTAACAAATTTTTCGGAATGCAATTTCAAAGCCAACGCAGTTCCTTTAATAGAAAAATTTTAAGCTGGGAGTTTTGTTTCTTTTGCGGTCAAAAGAAAAGAGCCCGTCTGGCTAAGACAAAAAAATAAATGGTTGTAACATACCGAGCTATTAAGAATAAAATTATGTATTTCAAATCAACTTTTTTTGAAGATTACCAATTGCAAGATAAACGTGTAACCTTGGGGCGCACAATAACGGAAACCGATTTTGTCGTTCACGCAGGTCATACAGGCGATTTCTTTCCGCACCACATGGACGCAGAATGGTGTGCAACGCAACCTTTTAAACAACGTATTGCCCATGGAACAATGATTTTTAGCATTGGCATCGGTTTGACGGCATCAGAAATTAATCCTGAAGCCATGTCTAAAGGATATGATAAACTACGTTTCGTAAAACCTGTTTTTATTGGCGATACCATTCATTCTGAAATCACAATTTCGGAAAAAGGAGAAAGCAAAAGACCTGAATACGGAACGGTTACTGAACACGTAGAAATCATTAACCAACACGGAGAGGTTGTGTTAGTCTGCGACCATTTGCTTGTAGTTAAGAAGAAATAGTTCTAGTCGAGATGCATAACTAAACTAATGACTTAGATTATTAGATAATACATCGCTAACTAATGACTAGTGAACTATTGAACAAATAAACCACTGAACCAAAATAAACCAAATATAATGAACCACAATACATTACCCGAAATCGTTACTGAAGGCGACCAATCATCAGGAAAGAAATATTTATTGCCATTTATATTGGTCGTGAGCTTGTTTTTCTTGTGGGGAATGGCACATAATTTAGATTCAATTTTAATTCCACATTTGAAGAAAGCATGTAACCTAAGCAATAGTCAATCAACATTAATTGATACTTCTGTTTTCTTTGCATATTTCTTAATGGCGATACCAGCTGGTATGATTTTAAAAAAGTGGGGCTATAAAGCCACCATGATTTCTGGGTTGCTGGCTTTTGCCTTTGGTGCTTTTCTTTTTGTTCCTGCAGCAAATAATCTCTCCTATATCACCTTTTTAATTGCACTTTTTATCATTGGCTGTGGATTAACGATGCTCGAAACTTCTGCTAATCCATATGCTGCAGTTTTAGGTAATCCATCGAAAGCTACTAGCCGATTAAATTTGGCAGCTTCATTCAATGGTTTGGCCGCAATGGTGGCGCCATTAATTGGCGGCCTTTTTATTCTTTCAGGAAAATCACATACGAAAGAAGAGCTCGCAGCAATGACAGAAGCCAGCCGAAACAATTATTTCCTTGAAGAGGCAGCATCTGTTAAAACCCCATACATCACCCTGGGAATAATTTTGCTGGTTATTGCGGTGATATTCTATTTCATTCATCTGCCAGAAATCAAAACTAAAAGCGTTGATGGCGAGGCGAAAGGAAGTTTTTTTGGCGCATTACGCCACAAGCACTTAAGGTGGGCTGTAATTGCTCAGTTTTTCTATGTTGGTGCACAGGTTTGTGTAACCAGTTTTTTTATCCGGATGGCGCAGCAAGGTGGTGGTTTTGATGAAAAAACAGCTGCATCATATTTGGCTATTTACGGTTTGTTGTTCACAGTTGGCCGCTTTGCTGGCACAGCACTTTTACAGTTTATCACATCAAACAAATTATTGGCTATATACGCGGTCATTTCAGTCTTGTTAAGTATCGTTGCCATTACTGGAAGTGGTGTAGTTATCGTTTATGCGCTTGGTGGATTAGGCTTCTTCATGTCAATCATGTTCCCAACAATTTTTGCATTAGGAATAGACGGCATTGGAGAAGACACCAAACCAGGCTCTTCATGGTTAATTATGTCGATTGTAGGCGGTGCAATATTACCCTTTGGAATGGGCTCGCTAATCGATATGTATGGAGATAACATCCAAATCGGCTATAGCATCCCTTTGGTTTGTTATTTAATTATTTTGTATTTCGGGTTGCGAGGTTATAAAATAGCTCATAAATAAATCACAAATCGTCATTGCGAGGTACGAAGCAATCTTACAACTCTAGTTTATAGCGAGTACTTTAGGATTGCTTCGTACCTCGCAATGAAGAAAAAAAATAATAATGAAACCAATACTTAAAAAAATCTTCTTGTTCTTTCTACTTTGTGCTTTCAGCTTTACGCTTAATGCGCAACAGAACGAAAATTCAAAACCATGGGTATTTTGGTATTGGGTAAAGGGTGCGGTTTCTAAAGCAGGCATCACAGCCGATTTAGAAGCCATGAAAACGAATGGAATTGCAGGTGCTTATTTAATGAGTATTCAAGGGCCAGATAAAACCCCAGTTTATGCTCCTCCAGCAATTCAATTAACACCAGAATGGTGGAAGTTGGTAGAGTTTGCCATGGATGAAGCCAAACGTTTGAACCTGAAAATCGGGATGCATGTAAGCGATGGTTTTGCGCTTGCAGGTGGGCCTTGGATAACTCCCGAACTCTCGATGCAAAAAGTAGTTTGGTCTAAGTTAAATGTCAATCATTCAATTGGTAAAATAAACTTACCTAAACCAGAGCATCAAGAAAATTATTATCAAGATATAGCGGTATACGCTTATCCATCGCCTGTTGATATTAATGTTTCAACAAGAACAATTGTTCCCAAAATTACGGCGAGTAACGGTGCTGATGCCACAGGTTTGGTTCAGGTTGGAAATAAAAAAAGCTTTGGTTCGAATGAACCTTGCTACGTTCAATACGAATTTGAAAAACCTTTTACTTGCCGTACAGTGACCATCAAAATCAGCGGCAATAATTACCAGGCACAAAGATTGGCTATAGAAGTGAGTGATGACGGCAAAAACTTTCGCTCTATTGGTAGATTGGAAGCGCCACGCCACGGATGGCAAGATACTGATGAAGATGTGACGCATTCTATCGTGCCGACAACCGCGAAATATTTCAGGTTTATTTATGATAAAAAGGGTTCCGAACCCGGTGCGGAAGATTTAGATGCCGCAAAGTGGAAGCCATCACTAAAACTGGTTAATCTCGAATTATCTGGAGAGGCAAAAATCAATCAGTTTGAAGGTAAAAATGGTTCGGTCTGGAGAATAAGCAAAAGAAGCACAGACGAGCAAATCGCTAAAAATCTATGTGTTCCGTTAAATAAAATCATCAACCTGACTGATAAATTAAATCCTGATGGAACTTTGAATTGGAAAGCCCCAAAAGGAAACTGGACAATTTTAAGAGTCGGACATACATCAACAGGGCATACCAATGCTACAGCTGGCGGAGGTAAAGGACTAGAATGCGATAAATTTAATCCTGCGGCAGTTAAGTTGCAATTTGATAGTTGGTATGGTGAAGCACTTAAACACGGTGGACCAGAAATTGCGAAGAAAGTTTTAAGTGCTTTCCATGTCGATAGCTGGGAATGTGGTAGTCAGAATTGGTCGCCTTTATTTAAAGCTGAGTTTTTAAAACGCAGAGGTTATGATTTAACGCCTTACCTGCCAATCATGACTGGATTACCTGTAGAAAGCGTACAAGTATCTGAGGATTTCTTGTATGATGTAAGAAAGACGATTTCAGAATTGGTTATTGACCAGTTTTATAAAATTTTGGCTGCTTTGGCAAAGGAGCGAGGTGTAACCTTTACTGCTGAAAGTATTGCACCAACCATGATGAGCGATGGTTTAATGCATTATAAAACTGTTGATGTTCCAATGGGTGAGTTTTGGTTAAACAGCCCAACACATGATAAACCAAATGATATGCTTGACGCCATTTCTGGCGCACATATTTACGGCAAAAACATTATTCAGGCAGAGGCTTTTACTACTGTTCGAATGGATTGGAATGAAAGTCCGGCGAATATGAAAACCTTACAGGATAGAAATTATGCGCTTGGAATTAACAAGTTGGTATATCACGTTTTCGTTCAAAATCCTTTTACCGATAGAAAACCTGGTGTAACTTTAGATGGGGTGGGTTTGTACTTTCAACGCGACCAAACCTGGTGGAAACTCGGGAAAGCTTGGGTTGATTATGCAGAGCGAACACAAAACCTATTGCAGCAAGGAAACCCTGTTGTAGATATTGCCGTTTTTACAGGCGAAGAATTGCCTCGTCGTTCGGTTTTGCCTGATAGATTAGTAGAAACTTTACCTGGGATTTTTGGTAATGATGTTGTTGAAGCCGAAAAGAAACGATTAGCAAATGCAGGAGAACCGTTAAGGCAAATCCCGGCAGGTGTTACCCATTCCGCAAACATGGCCGACCCGGAAAATTGGGTAAACCCACTTCGTGGCTATGCCTATGATAGTTTTAATCCAGATGTATTGAGTACTGCTACTGTTAAAGATGGTAATGTGGTTTTTGAAAGTGGTGCAGCTTATAAAATTTTGGTGATTCCAGGAGCGATGAAAATGAACCCAAATTATCAATATATGAGTTATGAGGTGGTGAAGATTCTTTCCGATTTGATAAAAGCTGGGGCTAAAGTAATTGTTGGAGATAAGCCGTTGTATCAATCTGGTTTAAAACAAATTAAACCATCAGAATTTGATAGTTTGGTTGAAGAAATTTGGGGAAGTAACTTTGATTCATTTAAAAGTGGTGGTAAACCAATTTATGTTAAGAACATTGGTTTAGGGCAGGTATATAAAGCTCCTTTCGAGGGTAACGATTTTAACAGCTTGGGATTGGAAAAGGATTTGGATATAAATGAAATTTCTTCAATGTTAAACTCCGTAATTCCCCCAACCAAAAATGTAACATTCACTCACAGAAAAACTGCTGATTCAGATATCTACTTTATCTCAAATCAAGAGGCTAAAGAAAGAGAATTTAATTTTTCATTTAGGATAAACGGAATGGTGCCTAAAATCTACAACCCGGTAACCAATGATACAGCAGCTTTAAAAAGCTGGTCGATTAAAGATGGCAGAACTTTTTTTAATTTAAAATTGCCAGCTAACGGTTCTCTATTTGTAATTTTTGAAGATAAAACAGAGTTAACACAATTACAAGCTGGGCTAAATTCCAATAAATTTAAGACCGTTCAGGATATTTCTAATAACTGGCAGGTTCAATTCGATGCTGCTTATGGTGGTCCATCTAAGGCTGTTATTTTTAATGAACTAATCGATTGGACTAAACATTCAGATAGTTTAATTAAATATTACTCTGGAACCGCTATTTATTCGAAAAGTTTCACATACAAAGGAGAAATAGAAAATGCCTGGATTGATTTGGGTGGGTTTTCGAGTATGGCTGAAGTTAAAATTAACGGTATCACTTGTGGTACTTTATGGACAGCTCCGCACAGATTGGACATTAGCAAAGCCATCAAAAAAGGCGAAAATAAAATTACAATTGAAATGGTAAATACCTGGGCAAATCGTTTAATTGGCGATAGTAAATTGCCAGAAAATAAAAGACTTACAAAAACAACAGCACCATTTAGATTAGAGGGTAAACCTTTAAATCCCGCAGGTTTATTTGGACCAGTTGTAATACAGTTGGAGGAGAAGTAAAACTAATCGTCATTGCGAGGTACGAAGCAATCTATTTCGATAAAGGAGATTGCTTCATGCCTCGCAATGACAGCAATAAAAAATATATAACTCAATAGGATGAATATAAAGTTTGCATTCATAATCTTTTTAAACATGTCATTTATGCTGGTTAATGCACAAGATAAGGCGCTTGTTAATACTTCTAAAAGTAAATACGCAAAGCTGCATAGCGTAAACATGAGCGATGTAATCTGGACTAAAGGATTTTGGGCAGATAGGTTTAAAGTAGCAACTGAAACCATGGTGCCGAATATGTGGGCAATTTATAACGACCCAAAAATTAGTCATGCTTTTAAAAACTTCGAAATTGCAGCTGGATTAGATACGGGTTCACATTCTGGCCCTTCATTCCACGATGGAGATTATTATAAAATCTTAGAAGCTGTTGCGAGTCTATATGCTTCGACAAAAAATCCAAAATTGAATGAAATGATGGATAAGGCTATCGTCGTTATTGGGAAATCTCAACGTGAAGATGGTTACATCTACACTAAAGCGATGATAGAACAACGAAAAACAGGTTCGAATAATCAATTTCAGGATAGGTTAAGTTTTGAATCATATAATATTGGACACTTAATGACGGCCGGTTGCATCCATTATCGGGCAACAGGAAAAACAACGCTATTAAACATTGCCAAAAAAGCTACGGATTATCTTTATAATTTTTATAAATCCGCATCGCCAACATTGGCTAGAAACGCCATTTGTCCATCTCATTACATGGGCGTTGTAGAAATGTACCGTACTACTAACGACCCTCGTTATTTAGAACTGGCCCAACATTTAATTGCCATTAAGGGTAAGATTGATGATGGAACAGATGATAATCAGGATAGAATTCCTTTTCTGCAACAAACAAAAGCAATGGGGCATGCTGTTAGGGCAAGTTATTTGTACGCGGGCGTTGCCGATTTATATGCAGAAACAGGCAAAGATTCGCTTCTAAATACATTGAACTTGATGTGGAATGATGTGCAAAACCATAAAATGTACATTACAGGGGGCCTAGGCTCTTTATACGATGGAACATCTCCTGATGGAACTTCATACAATCCAGTAGATGTGCAGAAAATTCACCAGGCATTCGGTCGCGATTACCAGTTGCCGAATTTCACGGCTCATAATGAAACCTGCGCTAACATTGGAAACGTGCTTTGGAACTGGCGAATGCTGCAAATTACCGGCGACGCCAAATATGCAGACGTAATGGAATTGGCTTTGCATAACAGTGTTTTATCGGGGATCAGCCTGGATGGAAAGAACTTTTTGTACACTAATCCATTGGCGCAGTCGAATGATTTGCCCTTCAAACAGCGCTGGTCGAAAGATAGAGTGCCATATATTGGTCTATCAAATTGTTGTCCGCCAAACGTAGTGAGAACAATTGCCGAAGTAAGCGATTATGCCTACAGTGTTTCTGATAAAGGTTTGTGGTTCAATTTATATGGCGGAAATAACTTAACTACTAAATTAGCTGATGGGAGTAAAATTTCTTTATCCGAAGAAACCAATTATCCCTGGGATGGTAATATTAAAATCTCGGTAAAAGAAATTGCAAATAAACCGTATTCAGTATTTCTTAGAATTCCGGCCTGGACTCAGAATGCTCAAATCAGCATCAATGGAAAACCAGAAAATATCAAAGCGATTTCAGGAACCTACGCAGAAATAAATCGTGTTTGGAAAAAAGGCGATGTAATAGAATTAAATCTCCCGATGGAGGCTAATTTGATTGAAGCTAATCCTTTGGTTGAAGAAAATAGAAATCAAATTGCGGTAAAACGCGGACCGATTGTGTACTGCCTGGAATCTACTGATTTGCCTGGTAAAAGTATTTTTAATGCATTCATCCCAACATCAACAAAATTTGAAGCAAAGCCAATTAGCATCGATGGTGCAGAAATGATGAGTTTGGTAGGAAATGCTAAAATTGTTGAGCCGGATAGTTGGAAAAATGTCTTGTATCGCCCGGTTAATAACAATAATAATGAAGCTGAAATTAAATTGGTGCCTTATTTTGCATGGGGCAATCGCGGCCATTCGGAAATGTCGGTTTGGTTGCCAGTAAGTAAATAAAAGTAAATCGTCATTGCGAGCACAAAGCAATAGTTGAAAAGGTTGCTTCGTGCCTCGCAATGACGAAAAAAGAAAGATAAATGAAATTAAGACTAACGATACTTTTGAACTTTGCTTTTTGCATCATAGCATCGGCAACAGTTAAACCGGCATCTATTTTTACTGACCACATGGTTTTGCAGCAACAAAGCAATGTCGCCATTTGGGGTTGGGCAAAACCCTCAACCAAGGTAAAAATCATCACTTCGTGGAATAAAGAAAACTATTCGGTTACTACAGACCAGAATGGGAAATGGAAGATTAAAGTGGCTACTCCTGTAGCTGGCGGACCTTATCGTATTGAATTCAATGATGGGGAGAAGTTAATTTTAAATGATGTTTTAATTGGTGAGGTTTGGTTTTGTGGCGGCCAATCGAATATGGAGATGCCCATGAAAGGTTTCAAAAGTCAACCGATTATAGGTTCAAATGAAAAGATTTTAAAGTCTGCCAATAACAACATCAGACTATATACTGTTCCACGTTCTTCGATTACCGAGCGCCAAGATAACAGTAAGCCATCAGCATGGAAACAGGCAGCACCTGAAACGGTTTCTAATTTCAGCGCCACTGCTTATTATTTTGGTTCTTTGTTGAGTGAGATGTTAAATGTTCCTATCGGGATTATCAATGATAGCTACGGTGGATCTTCTATCGAGGCCTGGATGTCGCCCGAAGATTTGAAAGCGTTTCCTGAAGTTAAAATCCCCTCAAAAGGAGATACCATTAAAGAAGTAAGCAGAACGCCAACAACGCTTTACAACGGGATGCTTTATCCGGTAATAGGTTATGGAATCAAAGGAGCCATCTGGTACCAGGGTGAATCTAATTATGAAAGACCAGATCGTTATGAAGAATTGTTTCCTGCGATGGTGTCTTCCTGGCGGAAAAATTGGGATAATGGTGAATTTCCATTCTTTTATGCCCAAATTGCCCCTTACAATTATGCTCAGTTGCCACCTTATCACGTGGGAGGCAAATTCAATTCAGCTTTTTTAAGGGATGCGCAGCGAAAATCTTTATCGAAAATCCCAAATTCAGGCATGGCTGTTTTAATGGATATTGGTGAAGAAAAATCAATTCATCCGGCAGGTAAAAAACAAGGAGGAGAAAGACTGGCTTATCTTGCTTTGGCACAAACCTACGGGATTAAAGGCTTCGGTGCGTTAAGTCCAACTTACGAATCTCTAACCATTGATAAAAATAAAGCCGTTATAAAGTTTCAAAATATACAAAATGGGTTAACTTCATTCGGTAAAGAACTTAATTTGTTTGAGGTGGCGGGCACAGACAAGAAATTTTACCCGGCGAAAGCTGCAATAACAGGAAGCAGCGTAACTGTAACATCTGAACAGGTGAAAAACCCGGTTGCAGTACGTTATGCGTTTAAAGATTTCGTAGTTGGCGATCTATTTGGAAATGATGGTTTGCCGGTTTCCTCATTTCGTACGGATGATTGGGATAATTAACAAAACTTAATTGAAATAAAGAGAATAATGCCGAAAAACACGGTTTTCAAATATTTAAAATTCACAAAGAATGTAAATCTCTTTTTTGTGTTCATTTTGTTTTGGTGGTTCATTCCAACAACTCAGGCACAACAAAACGTTATATGGAACACGCAAAGCCAAAAATCATCAGAATCGATGCCTGTTGGAGGTGGCGATATTGGTTTAAATCTTTGGGTAGAAAAAGGCGAGGTTTATCTTTATTTATCTCGAAGCGGAACATTTGATGAAAATAATACATTGCTCAAACTCGGTCGGGTAAAGCTAAAATTCAGTTCTGACCCTTTTGAGGGGAAAACTTTTAAACAAGAACTGATTCTGAAAGATGGTTATGCCCAAATTGATGGATCAGATATTCAAATTAAGGTTTGGGTTGATGTTTTTAATCCGGTGATCCACGTAAATGTAAAATCTAAGCAAAAAATTACGACAGAGGCAAGTTATGAAAGTTGGCGTTTTGAAGATAGAATCACAAAGGGTAAAGAAAATAATCAAAATTCGTACAAATGGGCGCCTCAAGGCCTCGTGAAAACGGCAAAAGATGAAATTGCTTTTGAAAATAATGGCATTCAGTTTTATCATCAAAACAAAGCAGAAACCGTTTTTGATGTTGCCGTAAATCAGCAAGGTTTAGCAGATAGAAAAGCCGAATTGTACAACCCTATAAGAAACCTGATTTTTGGAGGATTGATGGAGGGAAAGAATATGGTTTCAGCGGGAAATGAGGCTGGAACTTATTTGAGTACACCTTTTCAATCGTGGAAATTAAAAAGTAAAATGCCATCGCAATCGCAAGAAATCACTATTGCTTTAAATATAAGCAAAGCTGGTATTCAAAATTGGGAAAAGGAACTGTATTCAATAAAACGAAATTCAACCCAAAAAGCCAGCATAAAATGGTGGAACGATTACTGGAAAAGAAGTTTTGTTTACATCAATTCGAAAAGCGAGCTAGCCAATCAGTCATCAGAAAATTATCAGCTGTTTCGATACATGTTGGGTTGCAATGCCTTCGGTAAATACCCAACCAAATTTAACGGTGGGTTATTTACATTTGATCCTCAACTCACAGATACTGCTTTAAAATATACACCTGATTTTAGAAATTGGGGAGGTGGAACCCATACCGCTCAAAATCAACGTTTAGTCTACTGGCCCATGCTAAAAAGTGGCGATTTCGATATGATGAAGCCTCAGTTTGATTTCTATCTTGATTTATTAAAAAATGCGGAAATCAGAACCGAATCGGCTTGGGGGCATAAGGGTGCTAGTTTTACGGAGCAACTGGAAAACTTCGGCTTGCCAAATCCTGCAGAATATGGATGGAAGCGTCCTGCTGATTTTAACAAAGGCATGGAATACAACGCCTGGCTGGAATATGAGTGGGATACCGTTTTAGAGTTTTGCATGATGATTCTGGAAACAGAAAGATACGGTGGAGCGAATATTGAAAAATACCTTCCTTTGATTGAAAGCTCATTGACTTTTTTCAAAGAACATTATACTTATCTGGCTAAACAGCGGGGTGCTAAAGCTTTGGATGCTAATGGCCATTTGGTTCTTTATCCAGGTTCGGGAGCGGAAACCTATAAGATGGCTTACAACTCAACCTCCACAATTGCAGCCTTAAAAACGGTTTTAGAAAGATTGATTGCACATCCTGGTTTATCAGCAAAACAAAAGAGTGATTGGGAAGAGATGCTCAGAACCATTCCACCAATTAGCTTTCGCGAGTTTGATGGAGAATCCGGGAGAAAATCAACCATCGCACCAGCAAAACTTTGGGAGCGCATCAACAATACCGAAAGTCCGCAATTGTACCCGGTGTATCCATGGGGGATTTATGGTTTGGGCAAGCCCGGTTTAGATACGGCAATAAATACGTATCAATTAGATACCGATGTTTTAAAATTTAGAAGTCATGTGGGCTGGAAACAAGATAACATTTTTGCCGCAAGATTAGGTTTAACCGAAGAAGCTGCAAAATTGACGACTGCAAAGTTGAAAGACTCCGGCAGAAGATTTCCAGCATTTTGGGGACCGGGTTTCGATTGGACACCTGACCATAATTGGGGCGGCTCGGGCATGATTGGTTTGCAGGAAATGTTAATGCAGGTTGATGGTAAGAAGATTATGTTGTTTCCTGCCTGGCCTGCGGATTGGGATGTGCATTTCAAATTACATGCACCATATCAAACCACTGTTGAGGTAGAATTGAAAAACGGAAAAATAGAAAGTTTAAAAGTCCTTCCGGAATTTAGAAAGGCAGATGTAATAAATATGATTAAATAAATGACTGGCCAAGTCTTAATACTGAATTCATTTCAGCATCTTAATAAAAAGATTTTGAAAAAAAAATCAAGGTGACGAGGCGATAATTAAAAAAGATATGGATTTAAATTTAAAAGAAAAGGTAATCATTATCACTGGTGCAGCAAAAGGCATTGGTAGAAGCATTGCAGAAGTTTTTGCAAAAGAAAATGCTGTTGCTGTTATTGTAGGTAGAAAAGCCAACGATAATCAAAAAGTTGTAGATGCAATTGAAGAACAAGGTGGTAAAGCAGCTCAGTTTGTGGCAGAATTATCTAATCCAGATGATTGCAAAAAAGTTGTTGCCGAAATCATAAATCAGTTCGGTAGGATAGATGGTTTAGTGAACAACGCTGGTGTAAACGATGGTGTAGGTTTAGAAAATGGTAATTATGATGATTTCATGGCCTCACTCCATAAAAACGTGGTACATTATTATTTAATGGCACATCATGCCTTGCCTGAGTTGATCAAAAGCAAAGGTGCAATCGTAAACATTACCTCTAAAACCGCAGAAACCGGACAAGGAAATACCTCAGCTTATGCTGCAGCAAATGGTGGTAGAAATGCACTCACCCGCGAATGGGCAGTTGAATTACTAAAATACGGCATTCGTGTTAATGCCGTTGTGGTAGCAGAATGCTGGACACCCGCTTACGAAACCTGGATTGAAACCTTATCCGATGCTCAGGCAAAACTCGATGAAATCACTTCGAAAATTCCTTTGGAAAACAGAATGACTACGGCTGAAGAAATCGCAAATATGACTGCATTTTTAATGTCTGATAAATCGAGCCACACCACCGGACAAATTATCCATGTCGATGGTGGTTATGTTCATTTGGACAGAGCATTGGCAAACGCATAAAATACTTAATTGGCGGTCGTCATTGCGAGGCACGAAGCAATCTCTCATTAATAAACTTATGAGATTATTTTGTGCCTCGCAATGACGAAAATCATTCATTCTATCATTCAAAATTCTATCATTAATAATGAAAACCCTTACCTGTACAACTCCCGGTACCTTTGAATACTCAGAAACTGAGAAACCTGAATTGAAAAAAGATCACGCTATTATAAAAATCAAACGAATTGGGATCTGCGGGACTGATTTACATGCCTTTGAGGGCACACAACCTTTTTTTAACTACCCGAGAGTTTTAGGACATGAGTTATCTGGTGAACTGGTGGAAACTGATGGTGCCGAGGGTTTTAAGATAGGAGAGGCCGTTACCTTTATCCCATATTTTAATTGTGGTGAATGCATTGCCTGCCGTATGAATAAACCAAATTGCTGTGTTAAAATGCAGGTTTGTGGCGTTCATGTGGACGGAGGTATGCGTGAGTATCTTCAGGTGCCGTCGAGAACACTTTTACATGGCGACGGTTTAAGTTTCGACGATTTAGCCTTAGTTGAACCTTTAGCTATTGGTGCGCATGGCGTTCGAAGAGCGGATATTCAAGCTGGCGAATTTGTTCTGGTAATTGGCGCCGGCCCGATTGGCTTAGGAACCATGGAATTTGCCCGAATTACCGGCGCTAATGTAATTGCATTAGATATTAACGAAGACCGCCTGGCTTTTTGCAAAGACAAGTTAAAGGTGGCGCATGTGGTAAATGCGCTTTCAGCTGATGTTACGGAACAACTTAGCAAAATTACCAACGGTGATATGCCAACGGTGGTAATTGATGCAACTGGAAATCAAAAGGCAATTAACAATGCAATTAATTACATGGCGCATGGTGCAAGGTTTGTATTAATCGGCTTGCAGAAAGGAGATTTAATTTTCAATCATCCGGAATTTCATAAACGCGAATCAACTTTAATGAGCAGCAGAAATGCAACTATTGAAGATTTCGAACACGTGATCAAATCAATGAAAGCTGGTTTGGTAAATCCTACAAATTACATTACTCACCAGGTAAAATTTGACCAAGTAAAGGATGAATTTGAAACCTGGTTGGATCCAAAAAATGGTGTAATTAAAGCAATGGTAAGTATTGACTAAATTTCTGCGGAATGACGTCGCAACGACCAGCTTCATGCAACTTCTTTTAAAAAATAAAAAAGCCGATAATTTGAAAAAACTATCGGCTTTTAAGATTTAATTGAGAGCTTGTATTTTATTTGTACGCCACTTCATTCCAATGCAATTCGTTTCTGAATTGATTGATTTTGGTATCGGCGCCAATGTTCACATATTCTAAACCTGCAATGTTTGCAAAATCCAATAGGTGTTCGGTAGTTAAATTCTGGCTGTAAGCAGTGTGGTGAGCACCACCAGCATAAATCCAGGCCGCACAACCTGTTTTCATATCTGGAAGTGGTTTCCAAAGCACACGGGCAACTGGCAAATTAGGTAAATCATTTTCAGCTTCAACAGCAGTTACCTCGTTGACTAATAAGCGGAAACGATTTCCCATGTCAATCAAAGATGCATTTAAAGCGTCACCGCCGGAAACGTTAAATACCAAACGGGCTGGATCTGCTTTTCCGCCGATGCCCAATGGATGAACTTCCAAACTTGCTTTACCTGATGCCAAACTGGCATCCACTTCTAGCATGTGCGAACCTAAAACCATTGAATTAGCAGGATCGAAATGGTATGTATAATCCTCCATAAAGGCATTTCCGCCAGGCAAGCCAGCACCCATCACTTTACAGGCACGAACCAATGCCGCTGTTTTCCAATCGCCTTCGCCTGCAAACCCATAACCATCAGCCATTAAACGCTGCGCTGCAATTCCTGGCAATTGAATCATGCCGTGCAAATCTTCAAAAGTGTCAGAAAAGCCTTTAAAGCCACCATCTTCTAAAAACTTCCGTAAACCCAATTCAATTTTAGCTGCATCATAAACCGATTGATGTCTGGCACCACCAGCTTTTAAATCTTCAGCCATTTCATAAGTTTCCTCGTATTCATTCAGTAAACCTTGAATGGCATCCTCAGGTATTGCATTAATTACGGCTACTAAATCCCCTATGCCATAAGTATTTACCGCGAACCCAAATTTCATCTCGGCTTCAACTTTATCTCCATCAGTAACCGCTACAAAGCGCATGTTATCGCCGAAACGAACAAATTTTGCACCTTGCCAATCGTTCCATCCAGCTGCCGCTCTACACCAGGTATCAATTTGTTTTGCTACTTCTTCATCTTGCCAATGTCCAACCACAACCTTACGATCTTTACGCATACGCGTAACCATAAAACCAAATTCACGGTCTCCATGAGCACTTTGGTTTAAATTCATGAAATCCATATCGATAGTGTTCCACGGAATATCACGATTAAACTGCGTATGCAAATGCAACAAAGGCTTTTGTAAAACATTCAAGCCTCTAATCCACATTTTTGCGGGCGAAAAGGTGTGCATCCAGGTAATTACCCCGATACAATTTTCATCAATATTGGCTTGTTGTAAAGTCTCAAAAATTTCCTCTGTGGTTTTTACAATCGGCTTAAAAACTACCGAGACCGAAATATTTCCGTTCTGGTTTAATGAGTCTGCTACTTGTTGTGCATTGTCTGCCACCTGTTTTAAGGTTTCTTCACCGTACAAATGTTGTGTACCCGTTATAAACCAAACTTGTAATTTTTTTAAATCAATCATTTTATACTTGTTTAATTGCTTATTGTTTTATCGGTTAACTAAAATAACAGCTAACTAAATTTTATTCATTTTTTGTAAAGCAGGTTTCTGGTTTCATAGCTCAAGATAGTCCTGCTTTCCGTTTTATTTCGCCCAACCAAAGGTTGGGACTTCATGCTCACTTCAATCAGGTTTGTTTAACTTAGGTAAACCATACAATCTTAAACCCGACAGGAGCGGCAGCCCCAGCTTTTTCTGCTGGGCTAAAGCAAATGGCGGGACTTTCGTAACCGAAGTATCACCACACTTGCTTTTCAACTTGTTATTCTTTTCTATTCAATATTTAAAAGAACTGTCAGTCTGAGTTTTTGGACGACCTATTTTGTTAAACTGCTTCGTGCCTCAGCATGATAAAAGTTTTTACTATTACTGTCCGTAGTAAGCACTTGAACCATGCTTTCGCTCATAATGCTTTTCAATTAAAGAATCTTTTAACTTCGGCGCCTGCGGATTTATCTGTTGCGTTAACAACGCCATTTGCGCTACCGCTTCTAACACGGCGCTATTGTAAACCGCTTTTTCAGCTGTCTTTCCCCAGGTAAAAGGAGCGTGGTTGCCTACTAAAATCATCTCCACCTCTTTATGGCTTAGTCCAAGGTTTTCAAAATGGTTCATAATTTGAAAACCGGTTTCGTATTCATAATTACCTTTAATCATGGCATCATCCATCGGCGGTGCGCATGGAATATCAACCGTTAAATGGTCTGCATGCGTGGTTCCGTAAATTGGAATGGCTTTTTGAGCCTGAGCCCAGGCTGTTCCATAAGTTGAGTGTGTGTGAACAATGCCACCAACATCTTCCCAATGTTTATATAAAACAGCGTGAGTTTTGGTATCAGATGATGGGCGCAAATTTCCCTCGACAGTATTGCCATCGAAATCTACGATCACCATTTTGTCGGCCGATAATTCCGGATAAGGCACCCCACTAGGTTTGATGGCAAAAACGCCTTTATTCCGATCAGCCGCACTTACGTTTCCAAAAGTAAACAATACCAATCCTAATTTAGGTAATTCCATATTGGCCAGGTAAGCCTGCTCTTTTATATCCTGATAGTTGCTCATGATAAATAAGGTTTTACGTCTTTTTTATTATAACGCTCTAAGTACCTGCCTAAGCCTAAATATTGCTGATAATGCATTCTGTACATTTTTTTCTTTTTAACATTTGGCGTATATTCTTTTTCGAACCCGGTTCCCATTGCGGCCATAGCATCTTCTATGGTAGGATAAATGCCTGCTGCAACAGCGGCAAACATGGCTGCACCTAAAGCGCAGGTATGTTCAAAGCGATGGATTCTGATCGGCATTTCTAAAACATCGGCCATCATTTGCATAATGTAGGATGACTTTTTAGCTACACCACCAATGCCAATGATTCCTTTTACCGGGACGCCTTGCTCTTTAAAACGATCGACAATTGCTTTTGCTCCGAAACAAGTTGCAGCAGCTAAGGCACGGAAAAATCTTGGTGCATCGGTACCTAAACCTAAACCCGTTATCGCACCCTTAAGCTCCTGGTTGGCATCAGGCGTACGTCTGCCGTTAAGCCAGTCTATCGCTAATTCTGCATAGTCGTCATCTTCCAATGCTTCTGCTTGTTTGCTCAAGTTAGCAATGATTTTGTTTTCCAGTTCATCTTTTAACGCAATGGCAGTTGCTTCATCAATTAAATCAGATTCAGTTAGTAAATGATTTAATGGCCAGCTGATTAAGTTTTTAAACCAGGCATAAACATCACCAAAAGCTGATTGCCCGGCTTCTAAGCCAGCCATACCCGGGATAACAGATCCGTTTACCTGCCCGCAGATTCCGTTGATCAATTTCCCATGCAAATCCTGGTTGGGTGCCACTAAAATATCGCAAGTGCTGGTGCCCATTACTTTACTTAAATAGTAAGGTTCTATTTGGCCACCAACGGCACCCATGTGGGCATCGAAAGCGCCAACGCCAATTACTACATTAGTATTTAATCCTAACGTGTTTGCCCATTCTTCGCTTAATGTTCCGGCTGAAACATCAGAAGTATAGGTGTCTACAAAAAGTTTATCTCTAAACCCAGCCAAAAGCGGATCAAGGCTACTGAAGAAGTTTTCCGGAGGTAAGCCATCAAATTCCTCTGCCCATAACGCTTTATGCCCGGCAGCACAGCGACTACGTTTCATGGTCGAAACATCTGTTCCGCCAGTGAGTAAAAATGGAATCCAATCGCAATGCTCAACCCATGATTGTGCATTTTGTTTAATTGAAGAATCAATTCTTAAAATGCGCAACAATTTAGACCAGAACCATTCCGAAGAATAAATTCCACCTACATATTTTAAATAGTTAACCGGAAATTTAGTGGCATGTTCATTAATTTCAGCAGCTTCTTTAACCGCTGTATGATCTTTCCAGAGCACGAACATGGCATTTGGGTTTTCTTTAAAACCTGGCGTTAATGCGAGGGGCGTTCCTGTTGCATCAACTGCAACCGGACTAGAGCCTGTAGTATCTATCGAAATTCCTTTAACCAATTGCGCAATATCCGATTCGCCAGCTTTTGCCAAACAATCTTTAATTGTGTGGGTTAAACCTTCAATATAATCTAAAGGATGTTGTCTGAATTGATTAATGGACGGCTTGCAGTATAAACCCTTTTGCCATCGTGGGTAAAGAAAAACGGAAGCCGATATCTCTTTTCCGTTGGCGGTATCTACCAGAACGGACCGAACAGAATCCGTCCCGTAATCTACACCAATTACATAGTTTGCTGTGCTCATAACAATAAATAATCGTCAAATTAACGTTTATTTATTTAAACTAAAAAATTTTAAATATTTTTTTAATACACAATTTAGAAAAATATTCCTGTTAAGTGGTTAGTGGCCGGTTAGACTATTTGATAAACGAATTAATCACATTATTTTAATATCCTTTTTACACAAAAAAGCCCTGCATTTTGCAAGGCTCTGAAAAATATTAAATTTAGGATTTATACCTTTTTTGGAGGTAAATCAAAAGCAATTGCCTCATGTTCAAAGTGACCATTGTGTGCACCGTCGCAAAAAGGTTTGTTTTTAGATAAACCGCAACGGCAGATTGAAAGTACTTCTCTTCCTTGTAAACCATAAACGTTTCCGTTTCTATCCACAATTTCGAAATCGCCTTCAATTTTTACCGATCCATTGTTATTGATCGTTAGTTTCGTTTTAGACATAATGTTTTGTTAGTATGCCCCAAAATTAATTCAAATGGAAACGAAATAAAGAATTTGTTTACAGTTTAGAAACGTTCCGTGTAGAACTTGTTTGCTTTGCAAATAGTAAGTGATTACATGCGAATAGTGAACCATCCCTAACGAATATGAATCTTGCGAAACCTAAGCACTGAATAAATGTATTTTTAATAAAATGAATCTAAAAAGAGAGTTGCAAAAACGTTTCTTAATCAGGCTGATTATTGGTATTGTCCCATTGGTTTTTTTTATTGTGGCGCTGTTTACAGCAAGAGAAAGCGAAAATAGTGGCATGTCTATTAATCTCGGAAAGTTTGTTCCAGCGACTTTCTTTATTGCCTGGGAGACATTTTTAATTGTAGAAGCATTAATACTATTTGTAAAACACCGCATAAAAGATGGCTTGATGAGTATCTATGCAGCATTATTACTCGGAATGATATTTATTGTCAGCCTTTATGTAGAACATCAATATTAACCACTTACATCAAAACTATGAAAATCATACTTGGCCTATTTTTAATTCTAATAACCTTTACTGCAGCTAATGCTCAGGATATTAAAACAACTTTATACAGTGGTACAGTCAATAACCGGACAGTGCGCTTATATTTAAAAGAGCGAGGCAACCAATGTGGTGGTTCCATGATGAACATATATGAAAGCATATATCAATATGGGAAAGGAAAAAACTGGATAGAACTTTCTGTATCTACGAATGGGAAAGGAAATTTCTGCTTAACTGAATACAATTTTTCTGGCGTGATGATCGTAAAAAAGAATGGTAATCGCCTGAATGGGGTTTGGATAAGTCCGGATGGTAAAACGCAATTAAAAGTTGCATTAGAAGAGATCAATCTTTCAGTTAAAGAGAAAGAAGTTATTGAGTCCGATCTCGAACGAACACACTATGAAAACTACGATTGTTAATCAAATACCTTATTTATGAAAAAGTTAATGATGTTAAGCCTGATGATAATTGCCTTGTTTGGATGCAACGGTGAATCGCAGGAGAAAATGAAAGATGAAAAAATCAAAGAGGTGGTTGCGGCAAATAAAACAGCTATCGATTTACTCCTTGGCAGTAGTCCTAAAGAGTTTTCGGTAAAAACAGTTGATGGAAGCTTATTTAAATCAGCAGAAAATAAAGGGAAATACTGGGTGGTTTTTGTTTACCAAAATAGCTACCTCAACAAGTCAGAAAGTTACGATTTGGTATCAGAATTGAATGCTACACATCAAAAATATGGTAAACATTTTCCAATGATTGGCATTGTAAATGGATTTTCTGACGATGCAACGGAGATGACAAAAAGCATATTGGAAGCTAGATTCAATTTTAAACAAATTGACAATACTCAGGGGCCTGAAAAGGATGAGGTGATCAACGAAAATGTTTATTGCACACCCGCTAAAATTTTAATAAACCCTGAAGGAAAAGTAGTTTATAATGGATGCGGCGGCAAAACAGAAACCTTTGATGCATTGCTAGACAGCTTAGTTAGAACCAATAGAATGTAATCATATCATGATATGGAAAACAAAGAATTGCAGTTAAACAAGCAAAAAAACAGCAATCTATCCATATTGCTTATCTTGGTTAACTTAATTTTGTTACTCATTTTTGCAAATATTGGTGATAGTTTAGACGATGAGCTTAGCGTAAATTATTGTTACTTATCTTTCGGCACAACAGTTTTATTGGGCTTTTATGCCTTTAGTTACCACGGCAGAGGTTATCGAATAGCGAAATGGCTGTTTGCCGCCTCGTTAATAATTAGCGCACTATTAATCGGCTTATTGTTGTATTCCGCAGGCTTAGCAAAGGCATTTCAACATTAATATTATGAAGCTCAATTTTGTCAATAAATTATACATCGCGGTAACCTTGGTATTAGCTGTGGCAATTGTTTTTAAAACTTTTAGTTACAAAGGTTGGGAGCGGTATCACTATTTTTCGAGCGTTTGCGCACCAGAAAGTTATCCAATAGCTATCCATAATTCTTATTTTATTTTGGCTGATGGGGATTTGGGATACATAAAAGATGAGGCTGTAGAAAATTATACTTCTAAATGGGGCGAAGACTACTATTTCGCTGAAAGCAATCGGCGGGAACGGTTACCCGTAAAACTGGTTTTACAATATGTTTCATATAGGGATAAAAAATTTTACAGTGACACTTTAAACTTGCCAAAAGAGAAAATCAAGCAAGTTTTTAAATCTGCCTTCCAAAATAAACAGGTAGCAAACTTATTCAACCCTTCAGGGGATGTGAAAGGTCTTACATTTTTGGTAGGTATTGCTAATGACGGAAATGTGGCGGTATGGTTGCGGGGTGTTTTTTTGGAAAAATTAATCTTGAAACAAAAGTTAACTTCGAAAGAACCACAGGGCGATGAAACTTACTACGAAAAACGATTGTCGAAAGCTGAATACATAGAAAAACGTTTTGAAGACTTGCCCGATAGTCTGAAACTTAAACTGGATAGCGGCTTTGATATTAAAGCAAATTACATCGACACACCAACGCACTATATTGATAAAAACAAAGAATTGTGGGAATACCAGAAGAAGAATGGATTCATAGAGTAGTAGACTTTTCGAATTAATCAAGGCTCCAATCTATTAAAAAATAAAAAATGAAAAAGTTATTGCTGCTAATGGTTTTAATATTGATGGCTGCTTTGATTTACAATATCTACCCGGAAGCTAAACTTGCTACAACTACGCAGATAGATTCTTTGGTGGTTTTTAAATCTCAACATAAAATGCTAGCCTATCAGCAAGGAAAATTGCTCAAAACATATCAGGTTTCATTTGGGAATAGCCCAACAGGGCATAAAGAATTTGAAGGTGATGAGAAAACACCTGAAGGCATTTATGCCATCAATGCCAAAAATGATAAAAGTGGCTATCATAAAAATTTAGGCATTTCCTATCCGAATGCACAAGATATTAAACATGCAAAATCAATTGGAAAATCACCGGGTGGTGATATTAAGATTCATGGCTTGCGAAATGGTTTGGGTTTAATCAACAAATTTCAAAGGTGGTTTAACTGGACCAATGGTTGCATTGCTTTAACAGATACCGAAGTTGATGAATTGTATCAGTCAGTGAAAATCGGATCCAAAATTCAAATTAATCCGTGATTCAATGAGGTGTGAAACAAATTTTTTAGCATTGAGAAATACAATTATGCTATTTCTTTTACTCTTGATATTTGGATGCAACTCAGCACCAAAAAAACTACCCGTGATTAAAAATGATACCTCGGTTAAACAAAAAGTAAAACAAGAAGAATCTGCTAATCAAGTTCTCCGCAATACCCGTGATAGCAAAGTTTTTAATCAATGCGATCCAAATTGTGTATGGCAGTATTACCATCCATTTGCTGACAGTACTTACGTAATTGCGATTCAAAACTGTGGTGAAGAATACATAGAAAAGGAGAAGAATACACGTGTATATTTCGGAATAGATAGGGGATTAACTGATAAAATTATTTGGGCAGAAAATATCTTTGTTCAGCCAAACGGCGGTGGAACACATAAATATGAAGATTTTGATGGCGATGGTATTGAGGATTTACTGATTTTTAAAGAAACCAGCGCCCGCGGAAGTAACGAATATCATTATCTCTATCTGATTGATCAACAGAAAAAGCAGGTAACGAAAGTTCAGGGCTTTGATGATGTGGTAAATCCAAGTTATGATCAAAAACACCAGGTGATCTTATCTTATGGGTATGCCGGGAAGAATTACTATAGTGTTTACAAGGTTGCAAATCACAAAGTTTTTCAGGTTGGCGAGAGTTTTGAAGATGATTTTGAAGGAGATGAAGATATATTGGATCAAAAAATCTTAAAGATTTTGAAAGAGGAGAAAATAAAATGAAAAATAAAATTTTAATATTGATGTTGTTGTTTGCAGTAAGTTCTTGTAAGAGCAAACCAGATCAGTCAACTCCTGTATCAGATCTAGCTGCTAAAAATGATACATCTAAGTTGAGCAAAACAGTCATGGGCATCAGTGCAGAAAATAAAAGCAATACTTCATGGGTTGATGATTTGAAAGATCTTCGGCAGGCATTGTACAGCAAAGATGTCACTAAGCTAAAAACCTACTTTAGTTTTCCTGTCGGCGATGATAACTGGGGATATCCGGTTCAGTTTACAGCGGACGAGCTTAAAGAACGAAAAGCTAAATACGCAAATCCCAGTTTATTGTACGAAAAAGACTTTGAACGCTACTATGACCAAATTTTCGATAAGGATCTGCTAAAATCTATCATGAAGCTAAAAACGGCAAGTCTTCTTCAAAAACATCAGGCAGAAACCCAAGAATTTAATGAAGGCGATTTTAACTTCAAATTATTAGCAAACTATTATGAGGAAGATAAAACCACACTGCACTTAAACCTTAGTTATTCCAATAATGCCGTAGATGAAAATGGAGATCCGGTGAGTGAAGGAGAACACAACAAGATTTATGTGTTTGATATTCTTGACGGCAAAAAGCTGCGTTTTCAACGAATCGTATTTGCCGGATAAATGATCAGGTTAAATCAGCGATAGCTCTTATAAATTTAATAATATCTGGCAAACAATAACGAATAATAAATCAAAGCTGGCGAATAATAAAGGGTAAATTTTTGTGAGTGAAAAACCGATAAATTGGTATCATAAAACTTTATTATTTATGAAAAATATTAAAATCTTTTGTCTTTTATTTCTTGTGGGCGCTCTTCTTGCCTGTTCAAATTCACTTAAAAGTGATGGTGTAGATTATTTCTCCAAGTCGGATATTAAAATTCCAAAATTTAGTGATGAAACCATAAACAATCATCTCAATGAATATAAAAACCTGTATAATTTAGTGCTTACCTCAGTTACCAACAATGCAAAAGATAACGCACCTCAATTAAGTATTTCATTTTCCGATTGGGCTATCACTTCACTTAAAATTGAAGACAAATTAAAAGGGCAGGAGAAAAAGGATTACCTCGCACTTTTGGATGTGTTGGCAAAAAAATGGAACGAACAGCGTGATAAATTATATTAATGATGAAACTGTTTAAAAGAACTTCCCAATTTTACCTCATCGTAACAATATGTTTAATCGCAAATTCGGTATTTGCCCAACTTCCAGAAGAAATCAAATGGAAACATCTTCAAAAAAATTATAGTTCAGATAGCAGTCAGTTAGTATTGAGTTTAAATAACAAACTTTTACAGGGGAAATACAAAATTCCATTTGATGAAGGCGGTTTTGCACTTTACAACATCAAAGCGGGCGTAATTACGGGTGAAGCATTTTGGTATTCGCAGGGCGGAACATTAGAATGTAAACTTCACTATAAAAACGGTGTTCGCAACGGGGTCAAAGAAAATTACGACAACCAAGGCAAAGTTTGGTTGCGTCAGGATTATAAAGACGGTAAAAAAAATGGTGTTAGTGAGATGTTCAGCAATGGAAAATTGGTAAACAAATCACTTTATAAGGCTGATAAAAAGCATGGCTTGTCTCAAACGTTCTCTGGCGACCAGGTTCTAACTGAAGCTTATTATGAAAACGATCTGAAAAACGGAACTTCAAAAACCTACAGTTTAGATGGAAAGCTTGCTACTGAAGCCAACTACAAGGATGATAAGCGAAATGGTTTTTATCGGGTTTTTAATGATGGAGAAATCATGTCAGAAGCCAATTATAAAGATGACTTACAAAATGGTTTGTCGACAACATATGCACTCGGTAAGAAAAATATGGATACTGAGTTTGTAAATGGTAAACGTCATGGAGTGTCACACATGTACAAACCTGATGGAACCGTACTTTTTACACATTATTACCTCAATGGCGAAAAGGTAACGGAGACGATTTATAGGCAGTCACAAAAGAAATAGAGTTATCTATTGCGCTCATTTTAAAAGTAGTCTAGTAATTTTTAATACATTTCGGCTACGCTCAACGCGATAATATGTGTGAAAAAGTAACGATTGAACAGTTCTCAATATTGAATAAATACCTCAAAATGAAAAACACTTATTCAACGCTAATAATTGCCTGCAGCATTTTGCTAATATCTGCTTGCGGACCCAAAATCTCTGGGAAAGACGAACAATCTTTTAAAACTTCCAGAGCCAAAATGGAAGAAAAACTAGATGCAAATGAAAAAGAAAATCTGGAAAAAGCTTTTCGACTCATCGTGGTAAAAGCAATGAAAGAAAAGTGGAATTCACCGGAAAAATATGAAGGCAAATCATTTGATAAAATTTCGATGGAAATGATCGATGGTAAGAGCTATAGTGCGATCATCAGCTTTGCTGAAGACTTTTTAGCTGCTGACAGAGATGAAAAGATTATCAAAAAAACAGCAGAGATTGATAGTTTAGAAAAAGATAAACTTAAGGTTGCCAAAGTTAATAAGCAGATAGATGCTTTTAAATTAACTAAAATTTCCATCAGCGAAGACCAGTTTTTTTCGGATGACCCGAAATCACCTTACTTGGACTTGGTTTTCACAAATACTTCCACCGAAGCTTTAATTGGCGAATACATGTTTAATATTGAAATTTACTCGAAAAAAACTGGAGAGAAAATAGCTGCTCAAGGTAGTGGAGGAACCTTTAACGACGATTATGCCATTAAGCCCAATGAAACTTATGACTATCATCAACCCTTATTCAGCGAAGCAGTGGCTCACAGTAACCTTTGGAAAACTGCGAAATATCCAATCACTGATTTCGCTCCGTACGATTTGGTAATTAAAGCTTACGCTAGTAAAATCACAACAAAAAAAGACGGCGTAATCATTAGGCCCAAAACAGATGCGGCTTATTTCGATGCTGAAATAAAAAAGCTGAATGAAGAAATAAAAGTACTTAAAGAAACAAAAGCATCTTTGGATGAATTGGAATTGACTGATCACGACTAATATGCGAAAGCTTAACGTAAATATTTGTTTCATGCTGTTAAGTTGCATTTTACTGGGCGCTCAATCTTGCATCTCACGGCTAAGGCGACCAGAGATCACCGGGGTGATTGTAGATTACGATCGAAACCCCATTGCCAATTGTAAGGTTGGCGAAACTTTAACAGATCAGAACGGAAAGTTTAAACTTGCCGAACAACGTTACAATGCATTCTTTTTAACGGAAATATTTGCAATGGAAGCTCCTCCCTTAATGGTTTTTGAGCCAGTAGAAAAGGAAGGCTTTGAAAAAGATGCAATTTCTATTTTTCATAAATGGGGTGGCGGACGTAGAAAAGGTGCGAAAACCAATATCGATACTATTTTTTTAAGAAAAACTAATCAAACGTTTAACATCGCAACTTTGCTGAAAGACAGTGATTGGAAAATAGGCTTTAATAAATCTGCAGATACCATTTATCTAGTTAAAAATGGTTTCAGAGAATGGTGCAAAACAGATAGATGTAGCCCGTTTTACAGCGAATATGAAGGGCTTGTAGACAACGCCTATACTGGTGCTAAAAATCTCCCAAAGGGAATGATTAGAAGATCGATAGATGTAAGATTTGAAGCAGAAAAATCGCCTGTAAAAATAAATATGATTTGCGAATACATCAGCACTTTCGATGGTCCAAACCGACCACCAGATACTACAAATACGAGAGGAAGTTATCAGATTTTGAATAACTCCGAAATGATTTTGGACGCAGGTAAGATTGAACAACTTACCGGAAAATATCATGTTTCTGATGTGGATTTGTATCAAATGAAACTAACTAAGGCGAATTAAAATGACAGTATTCATCATTTTATTTTTTATTACTTACCCTGTGATGGGTTACTTTTTTTATAAGATGCTAAGGCAAAATACAAAACCTATAACTGTAATCTGGGAATTTGTTTTCATAAGTTTTTTTGTTTTGTCTGGGTGTTTATTCTGTTTAGTATGGCTATTTAATGGCGATGACTATTATACCGCCATCGATATCGTAGATGGAGGTTACACACCATTTGCATCTAAACATTTACCAACATTGATCGTGTTTTTTGTGCTTGCTGTTTTCGGACTTATTAAATTGTGGTACAAAGGTAAGTCACTGCCACCCTTGCTATTTTCACTTTGCATAGTTTTTGTAATTATTGGCATTCCAATAAGTGCAGCGGTTATTATACAAACCAGTACCAATACAGAGCAAAGTGGCGAAACATTTCTATTTGCATTGCTTCCAATAGCTTACATGATCACGAGTATCACCGTATTAGTGAGTTTAGTTATTGCGGAGGCCGGAGAGGCAAACACAAAAACCTATCGAAATAAATTTTTAAACTATTTAAATCGGAAATTAGCCAAAACAGAAAACCATTCCCTGTGGATTCTTGCCATGCTCATTCCTGTCTTTGCAATCATCATGGCGATCTTAATGCTTTTCGGCCAGGATGCTAACTCGATCACGAAAGTATTTACCGAAACCACTACCTGGACATTTTCCCAAAAAACACATCCGCCATTTTTAGGGCACGAAGGACATTATCTCTGCACCGTTGCCGTTTGTGGAACGCCTTCAATTGTAAAACCTTTACGTCTCGGAAAAAGACATGGGCACGAAATTGTTGTCAATCGTCAGTTATTAATAGCCAATGCTTTTGAAGAATTGATACAGCAAAACGCACCTGCTTTTCACAAGGTGGTTAGAAGTTTTTATGATAAGTATGGTTATCCGCTATCGCGAAAAATTACGACTCCAAAAGCTTCGAATACAGTTTATCTTTTAATGAAACCTTTAGAGTATTTCTTTTTGATAGTGCTGTATTTGTGTAGCCTAAAACCAGAAGAGAAAATCAATAAACAGTATGCTATTTAATGAGAAAACCATTCTGGTTATGAAGTTTAGATAATACAGAGAAACACACGATGAAGAAAATATTTATTTCGTTGCTAATGATAATTTGTGTTTTTGAGTTAAAAGCTCAGGAAGCTAAAATTATTTCAATCATCAATTTTACAGGCTCGATAGACAAATATCCGATAGAAATGAAATTGGAAATTAATCAAAAGAGCGATAGTGTAGCTGGTGAATATTTTTACAAGAAAAATGGAAATGTGAATAAAATGATTCTCGAAGGCAAGTTAAATGACGGCCTATTAAACTTGCAAGAAAGAGCGTACAACGCAGCAAAACGCAAATATGAAACTACTGGAAGTTTCAAACTTAACTACATAGATCAAATTTATTTAAACGGAAGCTGGCAAAAACCCGGTAAAAATGCATCATACTTAACTGTTAAGTTATCCGCAAGAGAAAATTTGAAGGCGTTCAATCCATCTAACTACGTTTTTCAATATGTCAGAAACAGGGCAAAATTGGATTATATTCCTGCTGATGCGCAGTATTATTTCGACTTAATTTCACTAAAAGTTTTCATCAACAAAAGCATGCGCTGGGCTTTCACAGGTTTTAATGATGTTTTTACTAAAGAAGCAGAGATCCAATTGGAGGATTTGAATTTTGATGGCTACCTCGATTTTAAAGTTCCAATTTATTATCCTGGTTTAGCCAAAGGCGACTATTCTTATTTATATTTTATCTATGATCCAAAAAATAGGGGTTTCATCCAAAGTAAACAATTGAATGAAATGGGTGTGGTCTTTTTCGATGCCGTTAAAAAGGAAGCTCAAACCGTAGATGCCGATGGGAGCGGTAACGAAGGGACTAGGTATTTCCGTTGGCAAAATGGAAAGCTCTTTCTGGTAAAGGAAGAACGGATTTATGAGAACGATAGTTATATGCACTATACCTATTACAAAATCGAAAACGGAAAATCTATTCTAGTTAAGACAGAAAAGAGAAAGTAACCAGAAACTACAGATTTTAGAGGTTGATTAATGCTGTTTAACGAATAATAAATCGAAGTCTACAAATTTATATTACATATAAACGAATAATTAATACAAGATAATTACTGCATTAACAAGCTGTATATTTCATCTAAATTCTAAAAATCAGATGGAAAATAATAAAACGTTAAATGTTGCCGAAAAAGTTAAGGCAGTGGCAATAGCCTTCATTGGCGCCGGAATTTTTAGTCAGGGTACTTTTTATTTTAAAGCACAAAGCAGTTATAACATTCCACGTATTTTATACCCAGTTTTTTCGCTTTTGGGCAATGTGGGTTTAGCCGTAGCCATGGTGATTTTGGGCTTAGGTTTAGCTTTCTGGGGGTTTAATAAATGGAAAAATGCTGCAGGCAAACCCGGTGTTTTTTTATCAATTGCCATTGCGTCCTTTGCAATTTTCTTCTCTATTTTATTTTTCACAGGTAAAAAGGCTACACCCGAAGAATTAGCTAAAGCAAGTGAGGAAAGTAGGGCGAAAGGGATTGAACAAATTCAGTCGGCTGAGCAACCAGATTTCGACAACCCGGAAATTGATGCTCATTTTGCAGCTTTTGAGAAACTGTTAACCGAATATAAAACGGCATACAAAAATAAAAATAAGCATGAAATAATCGCAAAGGAAAGTGCTTATATGGAATGGAATGAAAACTCCGCAGATTTAATTCAGAAGTTATCATCACCAGAGCAAAAACAACAATTTGGCTTGTATCTAGCTAAATTATCAATGAAATGGCAGGAGGTAAAGTAGACCGTAGCTTACCCTGATGTTACTTTATACTTATTAAACCACATCCAATGCAAATTACCTTAAATTATACCTACAATCAAGATCAACTTAAAAGAGCCTATCGTTTCGATGTTTTTCCTACACCGAAAGCGAAATTTTTTTTGTTTTTTTTTAGCTGTGTTATTTTCGGTGTTGGCGTATTATTTTGGCTCTGGGAACCAATAAAAATAAATGCATTGCTTTTAACCGCATCAAAAAACATTGTGCTTGCAGCTTGTTTAATTTGGTTTTCAGTGTTACTGGCTATTGCACTAAATTATTATTATTTGCCTATTTACGCATTCAAAAAAAGCCCGCACTACAAAGGTAATTTTACGGTTAATTTGCTGCCCGAAGGTTTGGCGTATAAACAACTGGTTATTGAGCAAAATAACCGACATGAAGCAGATGGTTTTGTAAGTTGGAAAGCATTTACTAAAAAAGCAGAAAACGAGGAATTCATCATTTTATTCATAGGCCTAAAACATTCCATTATACCTAAGGCATCATTTACAAATCAAGCAGAGCTGGAAGAATTTAGGGCCTTTTTAGCTACACAAACACATATAAAATCAAAGAAATTTAACGGTAAAGAAATTTGATAAACAAATAAATAATGAATATCTATCAGAAAAACTGCTTATTAATTTTATCATTAATTCTAGGCTTTGTATTAAGCATTGCCTACGGATACAGCTTTCGGAATTTCATCGATCAGCCTAGTTTTAGTGCGAAAGATCTTGAATATAAAATGATCACTGAAGGAATTAAAACAGAGAGGTATGGTATTTCGAAACTGTTTAAAAATGACTATTCAGTCAATCTTTCGAGACCTTATTATTTTCCACAACACAAAGTTGTCGTCTTTAATGGCTATAGAGACAAGAGCGAGCAGTCATTTTATAAAATAGACAGTCAAGGGAATTTGGTTGACAGCATTACATTCAGTCAAGATTATAGCACAATTATTTTTGGAGATTACATATTGCAAAACAAAGCCTATTCTAGCTGGATAATTGATGGGGATACCACAAAGAAAAATTACATAGAAGTCAATGCTGGTACAAATTGGTCTGAAGATAAAGTTGAAAACGAATTTGATCGTCTTAAGCGTAGCGCACAAGATGTTTTTTACTTTAAATACGAAAGCTTGTGGGATTATGACGATCCAAGAAACGAAAGTAAAATAGATAAAGCAGTGTTTTTAATTAATGGCATATGGTATGCATTATATGGAAAAAATCTCTATGTAGATTTAAATGACCTTCCAGATCATACACTACCAAATCTAATACCTGATGACAGCAGTTTTGATCAACCTAACTCAATTGCTTATGTTGCCGATTTTCAAAAAACAAACCGTGTGAAAGAAAGCGAGTGGAATGGTTTGGCCTACATTAATCTGCTTTATAAAACAGATACAATAAAAATAAAAGCAAAGCTGACTCAAAATGAAAAGCCTATAAACAACCTCGGAAAGTATGCTTCCTATAATATGGGTTACTTTAAACCCGATGGCTTGCCTTATGCCCTTATTGCTCAGGATGATAATTATTATATCATTAAAACAAGAAAACAGTTATGAAAATAAAGTTACCGTTTTTAAAAGCATTCATTATTGCGTTAATCATTACCATAGGTTTTTTGATATATGTATTTATTAATCCAGAATTAAATAGCGGTTATGCCGGGCTATTCTTTTTAAGTATTAGTCCTGCTGTGCTAATTGGTATCATTGTGTACTGTTATATCATTAAAGTGCTCGATCATGCAGGGCTGTTAGCACCTCATTTCATCTTCAGGTTTTTGGTTCCATTTTTAATGATTTCTTTCATCATCTGGATAGGCGTAAATACAGGCACCGAGCCTGTTTTAGAGGCTTTTCAGCAATATAATTTTAGTGAGTACATTAATTACTTCTTTAATTTCGCTATAGAGATTTACTTACCATTAGCGGTTTCCTTGGCTGCAATTACAGGGATGTTGCACATTGGTAATAATGAGGTTGCAAACAATGATAGCATGTAATAAAGCTTATGAAAAAATATTTAGCGCTGTGTTTTTTGTTCGGACTGTTGGCTTCAAGCTGCAGCAGCGAACCAAAACCAAAAAGCGGGCAGAAAAACACATCAAAAAACGTATCGAATTTTGATGAAACTACAAAAACCATTCACGTTTTTGTAGCGCTTTGCGATAACAAATATCAAGGCATTGTGCCTGTTCCAAAAGCAATCGGTAACGGGCAAGATCCTGCAAATAATTTGTATTGGGGTTGTGCGTATGGCATTAAAAGCTACTTTAAAAAGAGTACAGAGTGGAAGTTGTTGAAAACGCAGAAACTGGATAAAATAAGAATGGAACGTTTGGTTTTTAAACACACCAGGAAAAATTATTACCTCGTTGCCGATGCTTATGATGGACAATACATTAAAAAAACTACAACCGATTTTCTATATAGTGCAGCCGGACAATTAAAAGATACCATCAGAATAAACAAAACAACCATCGGTATTAACGGTAATGCAAAAATGGTAGCTTATATCGGTCATGATGGTTTAATGGACTTTCAGTTGAATGAAAATTTTAGCAATATAGATGGCAAACAGCGTGACGCGATTATTCTGGCCTGCATCAGCAAAAAGTATTTCGCTCCACATTTAGTGCAGGCAAAAGCAAATCCAATTGTATGGAGCACCGGATTGATGGCACCTGAGGCATATGTTTTACATGATGCCCTGAGTAGTTACGTAAGTGGCGGAACAGCTGAACAGGCTCGTAGCAAAGCCGCAGTGGCCTACAGTAAATTCCAGAAATGTAGCCAAAAAGCGGCGAGAAACTTATTAGTTACAGGATATTAATCAATAACCTTGATTTTAAAAAACGATTAAATTATGAAAAAAATAGTTCTTACACTCTTACTTTTTGCTACGGCTAATTTTGCCTTTTCTCAGCATAAATTTTATGCTTTTAGCATTAACGGTAAATACGGCATTGTCGATAACTTAGCGAAAGAAACCATTAAGCCTATCTACACCTCTGCAATATCAGTACCCGCTAAAAATCAAATCCACCTAAAAGATTATGGCGATAAGATGGATATCATTTTTAATACAAAAACCGGCGCAAAACAGCTTTACGAAACCATATTCAGTAATCAGGTGCAAATAAAAGGAGTTCCATATTCTATCATTAGCAATAAAGGAAAGAAATTCTTATTAAGCGAGGAAACAGATAAAACGATTCCGATAACAAGAGATTATAATGATTTTAAAACAGTTGGTCAATATATTATTGCTGATTATGATGAACAGGAGCCTTTCGTTTCTGGAGGAACAGATAAAAACGGAATTCCATTGCCTCCTAAAATCAGAAAGATTAAAACGCATTTTGTGGTTTTGGCAAACGATGAAAGTTTTAAAACCATTTTAGATAGAGGATTTGACAAATATTTGCCACTCTATCAAACCGAAAAACAGCAAGAAGATGATGGAATTGTAAAAATGGTTAGCGTTAAGCTTGAAGATTTCAATAAAAAACCAAATTTTGATTACATCGTATTGAGCCAGGGAAATAATCATAAATTATATAATGCTAAGATGGCATTGGTAAAAGCCTTTGTTTTGGCAAATGCCGATGATGAAAAATTAAAAGCGTTTGCCGAAAAATTAATAAAGGTTAACTTCAGTACAAAGGCAAACCGGGAGGGTGGTTTCGTAAGCGTTCCACCAACGATGGACCCAGGCATGGGCAAAGTGAAAAACTCCTATGAGGAATCTGAAGAGAAGAAACCATTTAAACCTTATTTATACATCAAAAAATTAGAAAGCGGAAATACCATTTTTGCATTGCAGGAAACAGAGCAGATTAGTAAGCGAATCTTCGAAGCTAAAGCTACATCTACTGTAAAATTGTACGAGCAAGGAAATGAGATCACCATTAAAATTGCTGGTAAAGAAGATAGCAAATTCAACTACAATCCTATAACTGGAGAGATTTATTTGCCGAAAGCATACCTCGAGGAATTGGGTATTACGCTGATTTAATTGCTGACCATGGAAAATACTATAAAATACATCCTCGCAATCTTAATAATAACAGGCTACGCATGCAATAATAATAGCAAAACTGGCCCACAACTTGCCGATACAAGTGTCTCGGATACGCTCATTACTGCAAAAATTGATACCATTTTTGTTGATACTGTAGCTAAAACACCTGAAATAAAAGAGGAAACAGAAATTAGTTTTGCCGATAGCATTGATTTTAAAAAATATGAAGTTAGTCCTCAAGAAAGAATAGAAAATGCGCCCATTGACTGGAGTAGTTATCCCGAAGCTGGAGATTTTAGAACGAGGATAACTGAAGCTTACAAAAACAGTGATGTCAATTTTGGCGGTCATTATGTAACCTCAATATTTGGTTGCGGTGCAAGTTGTATTATGGGTTTTATGGTGGATGTAAGAGATGGCAAAATTTACGATTTACCTTTGGGCGAAGAGAATTCATGTCTTTTTGCGGAAGATAGAGCTTTGGGTAATGCCACAAGTCGCCTTTTTATTGCGGGCGTATGTAAAGAAAATCTCGAAGCTAAACAGGTTTACTACAAAGCCTATTTATGGGATGAGGATAAAAAGGAATTCGAGAAAATTGAGGCTGCAGCTTTTTTGAAGAAAACATAAGGCGACGGGTTTTGAAATGGTTGCTATGAACACAAACCTTTGTTTTTAAACCTGATAGTAGCGAGCATGAGCCTTGGAACACAGGCGAGTAAAGTGGATAGCAGGGCTAGCACATGCAATGAAATACCTGCTTGATTGTCTTGTGCCATGCAAATAATAACTCACTGATAACGAATGAGAGGTTTTACTTAGCGAATAATAAAGCCAAAAAAATATCTGCTGCTAATAAATTAGTTTAGTTACCTAATTAAAATTAACATGGATGTTAGACGAGAAATTAAGTTACTTCTTGTTTTTTTGACGCTTTCGTTGGCTGGTTTTGCTCAAGGTAGAACACCAGATTTTGTCTTTGAACTTGGTAGCACGAGGTACTTTATGGACTTGAGCAAAGGTAACACAAAAGCAAAAAACGATACGGTATTTTATAATTTGTACAGATTTGGTAAAACCCAAAGGATTGGTAAAGAGATTAAACATATTGTAGACAGAAGAACTGGCGATACGATTATAAGCGGAAGTTACGAGGTGATTAAAAATCAAATTTTTTTCTATCAAAAAGAGAAAAACAAAGCTAATGTCTTGAAACTTTACACCCAGAACAATAAGGGCTTACTTTCGGTACAAAGGGCGGTTTCTACCTTTGTAGCACCTCCAAAGTCAGCGCCAATTGAGCCATTGCCACCCTACGACAATACAGGAAATCCTGAAAAAGTTGATATACCAGCAGAGTTTCCTGGCGGGATAAACAAAGCAAGACTATTTATTGCCAACAATGTCCAATATCCAGATGAAGCTGTTGAAGAGGGTGTTGACGGAACAGTACGTGTAAAGTTTACCATTGAGCTTGACGGTTCTATCAGCAATATTCAAATTGTGCAAAAGTTAGGTTACGGCTGTGACGAAGAGGTAATTCGTGTGTTAAAACGGATGCCAAAATGGACACCTGCAAAGCTAAACGGTAAATTTGTGAGGTCGTATTTTATCATGCCGGTGAGTTTTAGGACAACCGATTAACCTTTTTATGAATGATGATGAAACTTTCACTGACATTAGCAATATTTCTCGGTATAACTACGCTAAGTTTTGCGCAAGGTAAAAGACCTGATTTTACCTTTAAACTAGAGAACACCACTTATTTTGTGAACCTGAGTAAAGGAAGTACAAAAGCTGAATACGATACAGTGTTTTATAATTTTTACAGGTATGGAAAACCCGAGTTACTTGCAAAAGAAATCAAACATATTGTGAACAGAAATACTGGCGATACGATTAAGAGTGGTAGTTATAGAGTGGTCAATAATCGGGTATTTTTTGATCGGAATGAAAAAAACGAAGCAACTATACTTAAGGTTTATTCATTTCAGGATGCTTTAAAACCAGCTCCAATCGAGCCGACGCCACCTTACCACAACTACGGTCAGCCTAAGCAAGAACAAGTAGAAACAGTAGCAGAATTTCCTGGTGGGATAAACAAAGCAAGGCAGTTTATTGCCAACAACTTAAAATACCCAAAGAAGGCTGTTGAACATGGTGTGAATGGAACCGTGCAAGCCAAGTTTACGATTGAAGTTGATGGTTCTTTAACCAACATCGATATTGTAAAGAAATTGGGTTATGGTTGCGATGAAGAAGTGATTCGTGTGCTAAAAAGTATGCCGAAATGGAAGCCTGCTATACTTAAAGGTAAATCTGTGAAATCTTATTTTACAATGCCAATAAGTTTTAAAACAACGGAATAATGACAGCAAGGAAAATTTTTAAGGTCATAGCAATTTTTATCGCGGTAATTATCGCTTTGATTTTGCTATTAGTTGCTTTTGTTTGGGGTAGTGTGGAGTGGAACCAATATAGTTCAAAGAAGGAAGCCATTCGTATGCAAAAGGAAGTATGTGATACTATAAAAACTGTTGACGGAAAATTCACCATTTATTTAGACGGTTTCAATAAGAAAGAACTCCAGAAAATTCACTTTTACCTTCAGCAAGATAAAGTGTTAACAAAAGATACTGTTGTTAGCGCAGAACCTGATAATAAAGATTTGCAAACCATTATCATGCCATTTGAAAATTTTAACATTAACGATAAAATCATCGTTTATGTAGGCAAACGTTTTTACGTATTATCAGGATTTAGCTACACTGCAGGTTACAATTACGGGATGTTCGGTCCTGTTGGTTCTTGTGAATGCAGGGGCGGCGGTTATGAAAAAATAAACGAAAAAGAGTCTGGCTCGGGAACACTGATTAAAAAATATGGTTTATTGGATTATCAATTACCACCGAAATAAAATTCCTATAAATCTATCTATATAACTAAAACCTATTTTAAATGTAGTAATATCGACTATCGTTTATGTACTGCTATTAAATAAGCAATGCAACATTGGGAAGGGATCAATTGCGCTATTGCTGATCTTGGTAATTGTTTGAATTTTGTAATGAATGCTTTGAATGTTGTAATATTTTTTGAACTATTACCAATTAATTTTGTTGAAGTATAACTAAATAAAATTTATAAAATGATAGCAACAAAAGGATATGCAGCACAGGATCCAGGTACAGACTTAGCACCTTGGAATTTTGAGCGTCGTGAAGTTGGACCACATGATGTTCAATTTGAAATATTATTCTGCGGCGTATGCCATTCAGATCTTCACCAAATTAAAAATGACTGGTTTCCTGGTATATTTCCAATGGTTCCAGGTCATGAAATTGTTGGTCGGGTAATTAAAGTAGGTGATCACGTTAAGAAGTTTAAGGTTGGCGACTTAGCAGGAACAGGCTGTATGGTTGATTCGTGTCAGGTTTGCGAAAATTGTAAACAAGACCTGGAGCAATACTGCCTGGAGGGAAACACCCAAACTTATAACGGTTTAGAAAGAGATGGCAAAACTCCTACTTATGGAGGTTATTCAGATTCGATTGTGGTGAGAGAGGAGTTTGTACTTCATGTATCTGATAAACTAAATCTGGCTGCGGTTGCACCATTGTTGTGCGCCGGTATAACTACTTATTCTCCTTTAAGGCATTGGAAAGTAGGGAAGGGACATAAACTTGCTGTGCTTGGGTTAGGCGGCTTGGGCCACATGGCCGTAAAGTTTGGTGTAGCCTTCGGCGCCGAGGTGACCGTATTAAGCACTTCACCTAAAAAAGAAGAAGATGCTAAAAAGCTAGGTGCACATCATTTTGTGGTAACTAAAGATCCTGAACAAGTAAAAGCAGCCAAAGGAACTTTTGATTTCATTTTGGATACTGTTTCTGCAGAACACGATTTCAATATGTACTTATCATTATTAAGAACCGATGGAACGCATATCTGCGTTGGTGTACCACCTAAACCAGCAGAAATTGCTGCATTCAGTTTATTAGGTGGCAGAAAAAGCCTCGCAGGTTCTGGTATAGGAGGAATTGCCGAAACTCAGGAAATGCTTGATTTCTGTGCAGAAAATAACATTGTTTCTGAAATAGAAATGATCGACATGAAAGATATCCACAAAGCGTACGACCGCATGGAAAAAGGCGATGTTCGATACAGATTCGTCATTGATATGGCGACTTTGTAGAATAATACTCCATCAAGACAAAAGCCAGCAGATTTATATTTGCTGGCTTTCTTATTTTAAATGCTTTTTGAATCAACCTCCATTCAGGTCTTGGAAACCATAGGCCACCTGACTCTGCTAAAAACGGTGCTTGCAACAAAAAAGCCCCACATTTCTGTGAGGCTTTCTGTGATCCCGCTGGGATTCGAACCCAGGACCACTACATTAAAAGTGTAATGCTCTACCAGCTGAGCTACGGAATCTACTTTGTTTAAAAACGTTGTCCGTTTCCTTTAAAGTGATGCAAATATAGGGTTCAAATATATCTCCTGCAAATAAAAATATGCGAAAAGTGCTACTGTATTGATTTATAAGGGAATTAATTATTGATGGAGCTGATTTTTGATAGTATTCATAATTTTCGGGGTTTCTAATTTGGAGAATTACATAGGTAATGCTCTGCGGAATTACCGTTTTCATCTCCATATATGGCTAATCTTACTGAATGGTTCATATCCGATTTATTAATTTTCTCAAGATTGAAAAATCACGCAAACGTTTGAGTGAAAAAAATAGATTTTATTTGCTTAGTTTGGTCGTATCAACTGAACAAACCAACTAAACTTACTTTTTAAAATGATTAATTCACCTGCAACTCAAAAGAGGACAGCATTGTTACCCATGATCATCTGCTGTGCACTTTTCTTTATTTTTGGTTTTGTCACCTGGGCAAATGGAACGCTGATTCCTTTTCTGAAGTTAGCACTCAACCTAAAAACCGACTTACAAGCATTCTTTGTCACATTTGCTTCTTACATCGCCTATTTCTTTCTGGCATTACCAAGCTCATGGATTTTGAAAAAATTGGGCTTTAAGAACGGCCTGGTACTCGGCATGGTGATATTAGGTTTAGGTTCGCTTGTTTTTATTCCGGCAGCAGATAATAGAAGTTTCGGATTATTCCTTACGGGTATTTTCATTCAGGGATCAGCTATGGCATTGCTACAAACAGCAGTAAATCCTTATCTAAGTATCATCGGGCCAATAGATAGTGCTGCTGCACGAATTTCCATTGCCGGCTTGTGCAACAAAGGAGCCGGCGTAATGGTGCCTATTATTTTCGGACTATTGTTTTTAGATAATGCGAAAGAGGTGACTGCGAAATTAGACGCAACAACTGATCCCGTTGCTAAAAATGCTATTTTAGATGAACTCTTGCATCGTGTACATACTCCCTACATTGTGTTGGCAGTAGTGTTTGTGCTTTTTGCAGTGCTCATAAAATTTGTCCACTTGCCAGAAATAAATGCAGAAGATGATGAAGCAGTAGTTGAAAATGATGATGTAAAGTATACAGCTGCTAAAAACAACATTTTCCAATATCCTCATTTATTTTTAGGTGCATTTGCGATTTTCTGTTGTGTTGCGGTAGAGGTAATGGCCGGCGATATCATAAATACCTATGGCCGAGAATTGAACATCGATGCCAACATATTGCGATTTTCTACCTCGTTTACTTTGATCTGTATGCTTGTGGGCTACGTTTTAGGAATAGCAACCATTCCCAGATTTATCTCGCAACAAATGGCACTAAGAATTTGTGCCCTTTCGGGTGTACTATTAACAATTGTATCTGCATTCACAGCAGGTTATGTTTCCTATTATTCAGTGGCACTGTTAGGTCTGGCAAATTCCTTAATGTGGCCAGCAATTTTTCCCCTCGGAATTAAGGGCTTGGGCAAATTCACAAAAACAGGTTCTGCCATTATGATTATGGGAATAGCAGGAGGCGCCATCTGGCCATTGGTTTACGGCTTTTTAAAAGATAAGATGCACATCGATTTCCAACATGCTTTTTTATTAGCCATGATTCCAGCTTATTTATACATTATCTATTTTGCGATAAAAGGACATCGGGTTGGGATGAAGAAATAAAGCCTTAGCTATTGGCCAGGTTTATCGCTGGCCTTTTTTATTTCTTCATTTTTAACCTATCTTGCGCCAAATTTTCTACATAATATTATATGAATAAAGCAATTTTCCTGGATCGTGATGGGGTTTTAAACCACGAAATTTACGACTATATCTGTCGTGTTGAAGATTTTAAGATTTTAGATTACCAAATCCCGGTATTGAAAAAACTCTATGATGAGGGATATTTATTGATCGTGATCACCAATCAAGGTGGAATAGCATTGAAAAGATATTCTGAACAAGAACTGGCAATCATGCATCAAATGCTTAGAAATGCCTTTGTGGCGAAGGGTGCAGATATTGCAGGCTTTTACTACTGCCCGCATCACCCAACCGTTGGAGGAGAGTGTAAATGCCGTAAGCCAGCGTCCGGAATGATTTTAGATGCTATTGATATGTATGATATTGATCCTGCTCAATCGGTAATGATTGGTGATAAACCCAGAGATGTAGAAGCTGCAAATGGGGCAGGGGTGAAAGGGATTTTAATTAAACCTGATGAGCAAATTAATTACCAATTGGTAAAAGATGTACTTAGTCGTGAATCACTAGTTTAGAATCTTTGGTCAATTCCAATAAAAAAAGTCCTAAGTAAGAGTTATGCAACTCCATACTTAGGACTTTTTCATTATTAGACCCCAGCTCTAGGGCTGAAGATTAATACCTTATTTACCAGCTGCTTTAGCGTGGTCGGCTAAGAAAGTTGCCAAACCGCTATCTGTTAATGGGTGTTTTAATAATCCAACAATTGCAGCTAAAGGAGCAGTGATAACATCAGCACCTAATTTAGCACAGTTTACAATATGTAATGGTCCGCGAATCGATGCAGCTAAAATTTGTGTTTCATATCCGTAGTTATCAAAAATAGTTCTGATATCTTCGATTAAAACTAAACCATCACTCGAAATATCATCTAATCGGCCCAGGAATGGAGAAACGTAAGTTGCACCAGCTTTAGCTGCCAATAAAGCCTGTCCTGCAGAAAAAATTAAAGTACAGTTGGTTTTAATTCCCTTTGAAGAGAAATATTTAATGGCCTTTACACCATCTTTAATCATTGGAACTTTAACAACAATTTTTGGGTTCAATGCTGCTAATGCTTCGCCTTCCTTAACAATTTCGTCAAAAGTTGTAGAAATTACTTCAGCACTAACATTATCATCAACGATATCGCAAATTGCTTTATAGTGGTTAATTACATTTTCTTCGCCAGTAATACCTTCTTTAGCCATTAAGCTAGGGTTGGTGGTTACGCCATCTAAAATGCCAAGATCTTGCGCTTCTTTGATTTGATCAAGATTAGCTGTGTCAATAAAAAATTTCATGGTTATAAATTCTTAAATGTTTGAGTTTTTGATAAACCCTGAAGAATTTAATATCCCCCCTTCAGGGGGTTAGGGGGTAAAAAAAAAGGGCAAGCACCTTCTATCGCACCGCTACAACCTTCTACCCTTGCTATGTTCCCATCCTGGGGGAGTTCAAAGGGAGCTGGTCGTAAAAGACTTGCCCGGCACAAAGGTAGAAAAAGAAGTTGTTTTGCGAAATGCATTTTGCTAATTTTTCAGTCATTTAGGCTATCTAACTGATTAGTAAATTAATAAAATTTATTTCCTTTGTTTTGATAAAATTTTAAAATACGAGAATTCGTTATCTAATCATTGAATATTTGTTCATTTATAAATACCTATTTTATATATAAATATTTTGATTAAAACGATTTATTAAATTTTATCGGTAAAAACCATGGGTTTTCAGTATAATTTTGGATTATAAATTTGATAAAATATTAAGCGTTATGTTGATAATGTTTTATTATATGGGCTTAAATTTGCTTATAAACTAGAATAATCCTAAAAAGCATAACAACTCTGTAATTTAATATTCGTTTTTTGTATCTTAGTGTTTCCTATACACTAACAACTAACGAGCAAAGAATGGAACCAAACAGTGGATTGTACGATGCGCAATTTGAACACGATGCCTGCGGTATTGGGTTCGTTGCACATGTGAAAGGGCGAAAATCGCATCAAATCATCTCCGATGCACTTACTATTTTAGAAAATCTAGATCATAGAGGGGCATGTGGAGCAGAACCAAATACAGGCGACGGTGCCGGTATCATGATTCAGATTCCCCACGAATTTTTTTACGATGAATGCCTTAAAGCAGGCTTCAGTTTACCTGAAACCAATAATTATGGTGTAGGTATGCTGTTTATGCCTAAGGATATCAGATCGAGAGAAGAGTGTCGCGAACTGATTTATCGTGCCGCTGAAAAGCTTGGCTTGGAGATTTTGGGTTTTAGAAAAGTAGCAACCGATACATTTGACATCGGAAATATGGCGCTTTCGGTAGAGCCGGAAATTGAGCAGGTTTTCATCGCAAGACCGTATGCAGTTGCTGCAGGTGCAGATTTTGAACGTAAACTTTATGTTTTCAAAAATTACCTTATCAAACTCATTACCAATACAGTTCACGGTGGTAAAGATTTTTATATTGTTTCACTTTCAGCACAGACCATTATATATAAAGGTCAGCTAACCTCTTTACAAGTTCGTACTTATTTTACTGATTTAAGTGACAAACGTGTGGTTTCAGCGCTTGGTTTGGTTCACTCACGTTTTGCTACAAATACTTTTCCGTCGTGGAGATTGGCTCAGCCTTTCCGTTTCATTGCACACAATGGTGAGATTAACACGCTGCAAGGAAATCTAAACTGGTTTAGGGCTGGCGTAAAATCCTTTGCTTCTGCTTATTTTACACCAGAAGAATTAGATATGTTGTTGCCTGTAATTGATGAAACCAACTCTGATTCAGGCTGCCTGGATAATGTGATCGAATTGTTGCTGCATGCAGGAAGAACTTTACCTCATGTTTTAATGATGTTGGTTCCTGAGGCTTGGGATGGTAACGAAGACATGGATCCGGTTAAAAGAGCTTTCTATGAATTTCACGCTACTTTAATGGAGCCATGGGATGGGCCAGCGGCAATTGCCTTTACGGATGGAAAATTAATTGGTGCAACATTAGATAGAAACGGTTTACGTCCCTCACGTTACGCCATCACCTCAGATGATCGTGTGATCATGGGGTCTGAAGCTGGTGCTTTAGCCATTGATCAAAGCACCATCATCGAAAAAGGTCGGTTAACACCTGGGAAAATGTTCGTAGTGGATATGGAACAGGGTAGAATCATCAGTGATGATGAAATCAAAACCCAGGTTTGCAGCAAAAGTCCATATGCCGATTGGATCAATCAATATCAAATCCGTTTGGAGGAATTGCCTGAGCCTCGTGTAATGTTTACCGGACTTTCAGAAGAATCTATTTTTAAATACCAGCAAGTATTTGGGTATAGCAGAGAAGATATCGACCTGCTTTTAAAGCCAATGGCTGTTGAAGCTAAAGAACCAATTGGTTCAATGGGTACAGATACGCCACTTGCTATCTTATCAAAACGTCCTCAGCATTTATCTAACTATTTTAAACAGTTATTTGCTCAGGTAACCAATCCGCCAATTGATCCTATCCGCGAAAAAGTGGTCATGAGTTTGGCTAGTTTTATGGGAAGTAATGGGAACTTGCTAGAGGAAAATCCTTTGCAATCACACTGTGTAGCCATTAAACATCCGATTTTAACGAATCAGGAACTGGAAAAACTGAGAAGTATTGATACAGGGGTTTTCCAGGCTAAAACATTGCAAACTTATTTTCGTGCGGATGGAAAGCCGGGTGCGATGGCGAAAGCCTTAGATCGCTTATGCCGTTATGCAGTTGATGCAGTGGAAGATGGTTTCCAGGTTATTGTGTTAACGGATAGGGCAATCGATTCGGAACATGCCGCAATGCCATCGTTATTGGCGGTTTCAGCAGTACATCACCATTTGATCCGCAAAGGTTATCGTGGTGCGGTGGGTATTGTGATTGAAGGTGGAGATATTTGGGAGGTGCATCATTTTGCTACCTTATTAGGTTTTGGCGTTACTGCAATCAATCCTTACCTAGCTTTAGAAACCATTAATGGTTTTCAGGAAGAATCTGGTTTATCAGCAGAACAACTAACCAAAAATTACATTTATGCGGTAAATAGCGGATTGCTTAAAATCTTCTCTAAAATGGGAATTTCGACTTTGCAATCTTACCAAGGTGCGCAGATTTTTGAAATTTTAGGCTTGAACAAACAAGTGGTAAATACTTATTTTACTGGTGCGGTTTCCCGGATTGGTGGTTTAGGTTTGGATGAAATTGCGAAGGAAACCTTGATTAAACATCATCGCAGTTTCGGACCAGCCACGCAAACTGAAAACTTATTGCCAGCCGGTGGAACATATAAATTCCGTCGTAGGGGTGAAGCACATTTGTTTAACCCGCAGACGATACACTTGCTGCAAAATGCAACACGGAAAAATGATTACAACATTTTCAAGCAATATTCGAAACTGGTAAATGAGCAAACACAGCAAGCTTATACCATTCGCGGATTGTTTGATTTTAATTATAGCCGTCCATCTGTTCCTTTAAACGAGGTAGAATCTACTGAAGCAATTTTAAAGAGATTTGCAACCGGAGCGATGTCGTTTGGTTCCATTTCCCATGAGGCACACTCAACCCTGGCTATTGCAATGAACCGCATTGGTGGTAAAAGTAATACCGGCGAGGGTGGTGAAGATGAAATGCGCTACACCAAAATGGAAAATGGCGATAGCATGCGTTCGGCCATTAAACAGGTTGCGTCTGCTCGCTTCGGTGTGACCAGTTACTATTTAACCAATGCTGATGAGCTTCAGATTAAAATGGCTCAAGGTGCAAAACCTGGTGAAGGCGGACAGTTGCCTGGCCACAAAGTGGATGATTGGATTGCAAAAGTTCGTCACTCTACACCAGGGGTAGGTTTAATATCACCTCCACCACATCATGATATTTATTCAATTGAGGATTTGGCTCAGTTGATTTACGATTTGAAAAATGCCAATCGTGCGGCTAGAATTAATGTAAAATTAGTTTCTAAAGCTGGTGTGGGTACTATCGCGGCAGGTGTAGCAAAAGCACATGCAGATGTAATTTTGGTTTCCGGCTTTGATGGTGGAACAGGTGCATCGCCTTTAACTTCTATTCAGCATGCAGGCTTACCTTGGGAACTTGGTTTAGCAGAGGCACACCAAACCTTGGTTAAAAATAAATTGCGTAACCGCATTGTTTTACAAACGGATGGTCAATTAAAAACAGGTAGAGATATTGCTATTGCGGCATTATTGGGTGCAGAAGAATGGGGTGTGGCAACTGCAGCTTTAGTAACTGCTGGCTGTATTATGATGCGTAAATGCCACTTAAATACTTGCCCGGTTGGAGTAGCTACACAAGACCCAGAATTGCGTAAATTATTTAGCGGCGATGCAGACCACGTGGTAAATTTATTCCATTTCTTAGCAGAAGAATTACGTGAAATTATGGCTGAACTAGGTTTCAGGACCATTCATGAAATGATTGGTCAGGCAAATATCTTAAAAGTACGCGAATTGCCTGAAGAGGATTGGAAACTGAAATATTTAGATCTATCTGCAATTCTTTTCAAAGCTGAAGATAATGGTTTGCCATTGTTTAATACCGAAGAACAGGATCATGGATTAACGCATGTATTGGATCATCAGTTAATTGCAGCTGCACAGCCAGCAATAAATAATAATGAACCTGTTTTTGCAAGTTTCAACGTTAAAAATACTGATCGTTCATTAGGTACAATGTTATCGAATGAAATTTCTAAAGTTCATTTAGGTGCAGGCTTGCCACCAGATACCATCAACTTTAAGTTTGTAGGATCTGCAGGACAAAGTTTTGGTGCTTTCAACACACGTGGGGTAACATTATCTCTTGAAGGTGAAGCAAATGATTACGTGGGTAAAGGTTTATCAGGTGCTCGTTTAGCCATTTATCCCTTCTCAAATTCAACTTTCATTCCTGAGCAAAATATCATCATTGGCAACGTTGCACTTTACGGCGCTACTTCTGGTGAATTATATGCCCGTGGTAAAGCTGGCGAGCGTTTTGCAGTTCGTAACTCCGGCGCAACAGCTGTGGTAGAAGGCGTAGGCGATCACGGTTGTGAGTATATGACTGGTGGAGAGGTGTTAATCCTTGGTGATACCGGAAGTAATTTTGCTGCTGGTATGAGTGGCGGTGTGGCCTGGATTTATGATGCTAACGGAACTTTTGCCCGTAAATGCAATAAGGAAATGGTTGATCTTGATCCTTTACAAGCCGAGGATGAAGAGAGAATATTAGCTTTGCTTAAAACACATATTCGTTTGACTGATAGCAAAGTTGCTGAATTTATCTTAAGTGATTGGAAAACTCAATCAAACCATTTTGTGAAGGTATTCCCTAAAGAATACAAAGCAGTCTTAGCAAAACGTAATCAACAAGTAAAAACACACTAAGCCATGGGAAAAGTAACAGGATTTCAAGAATACGACAGAGTTGCGCCCACCAGAGAAGAGGCTAAAACTCGTGTAAAACACTACGGGGAATTTTTAAATGAATTACCCGCTCAAGAATTAAATAATCAGGCAGCCCGATGTATGGATTGCGGCGTTCCTTTCTGTCAATCGGGTTGCCCTTTGGGTAATGTGATTCCAGAATTTAACGATGCCGTTTATCAAGCAAAATGGGAGCAAGCTGCCAACATTTTGTTAAGCACCAATAACTTTCCGGAATTTACCGGTAGAATTTGTCCTGCACCTTGCGAATCTGCATGTGTACTAGGAATCAATCGCCCTCCGGTTTCCATTGAGGAAATTGAAAAACACATCATCGAAATTGCCTTTGAAAAAGGCTTTATTAAAGCCAAGACACCGTTAATTAGAACCGGTAAAAAAGTTGCGGTAATTGGTTCAGGTCCGGCAGGTTTAGCAGCTGCTGCTCAATTAAATAAGGTGGGGCATGAGGTTACCGTTTTCGAACGTGATGACGCTCCAGGTGGCTTATTAAGGTACGGAATTCCTGATTTTAAATTGCAGAAAAATGTGGTCGATCGCCGCATTGATTTAATGAAAGAAGAAGGAATTATTTTCAGATGCAACGCTAATGTTGGCGAAAACGTTGAAATTAGTACATTGTTGAGAGATTTTAATGCTGTCGTTTTAGCAGGAGGTTCGACCATTCCCCGCGATTTGCCGATTGACGGTCGTTCAGCTAAAGGCGTTCATTTTGCTATGGACTTCTTAAAACAGCAAAACAAGCGTGTAGCGAACAGAGAAGTTGTTGCAGAAGAAATAGTTGCAACGGGCAAAAATGTGATTGTGATAGGTGGTGGCGATACAGGTTCTGACTGTATTGGAACCTCAAACCGTCAAGGCGCAAAATCGATAACCCAGTTTGAAATTATGCCAATGCCTCCACAGGCACGTACGGCGAATATGCCTTGGCCAAATTATCCCATGCTTTTGAAAAATACTTCTTCGCATGAAGAGGGTGCACAAAGAGCTTGGTCTGTTAATACAAAAAACTTTATAGCCGATGAAAACGGAAATCTGAAAGCATTAAAAGTTGTTGACGTAGAATGGGAGATTGATGCTGTGGGTCGTCCGGTTTCATTCAAGGAGGTTGCCGGAACGGAAAGAGATCTGCCATGTGAACTGGTATTTCTGGCAATGGGTTTCCTGCATCCACAGAAAGAAGGATTAATTGAAAAATTAGGCGTTGAATTGGATAACCGAGGAAATGTAAAAGCATCGGAACATACCTATCAAACCAATATTGCAAAGATTTTTGCAGCAGGTGATGTTCGCCGGGGACAATCATTAGTAGTTTGGGCAATTTCTGAAGGTAGGGAAGCAGCCCGTAAAGTAGATGAATACTTAATGGGGGTTACAAAACTTGCATCTCGTGATGCAGTTGCCTATGCGTAATTAGCAGGTTTTTAATTTTTATATTTTAGAGTCGTGGTTTTTTGCCACGACTTTTTTTTGTAGCCAGAATAATCTATATTAATTTTTCGCCACGGAAACACAGAACGCTCGGAATGGGTTCAAAACGTTCGTTATACCGAATTTATTTTAGCATTTATTCCGTTAGTGTTGTTGTTATTAAGGTTCTAAAATAAATTCAGGATGACGAAGTGGTTAAGTAAACTACCTTAAGTTCAATTCTGAACTTCGTCAATGATAAATTTAATCGATAAAATGACTTTGTGTAATGATGTAGGCCCATCGTCATTGCGAGTTCCGATTTTTCATCGGAATGTGGCAATCTCATTTTAGCAAATAATATCATGAATGAGATTACTTTAATCATTGAAAAATCGATCTCGCAACGATGAAAAGTTAACGATACGCTGAAATTACTTCATCATTCTGACAAGACCTATCAAAACAAACTTAATTGTTCGGATGGCCTTTTTTCTTCTCCGAAGACCGTTCTGCCACCATATTTCCAGCTTTCAGCCTTTTCTTTTGCGATAACTTTATCAAAATCCATATTTGGAACAAAATCCTTTTCTGCATTTTTAGCGATCTGATGTAAAGCTTTGATCGCTTCTTTTTTATCAGTATTCCCGATTTTAGCCTTTTCAATTGCTTTATTCAAAACGCTTATCGTTTCATCGTAAACATTCACGGGTACAGGGAAAGGATGTCCGTCTTTCCCACCATTTGCAAAAGAATAACGGGCAGGATCAGAAAAACGTGAAGCTGTGCCATAAATCACTTCACTGACCAAAGCCATCGATTGAAGGGTTCTCGGGCCCATTCCCTCCAATAATAATAATTCCTCAAAATCGGCAGGTTTCTTCTCCTGGGTCAGCCATAAAATACTGCCTAATCTTTTCAGGTCGACATCTTTTGATTTCACGTCGTGGTGTCTCGGCATCACTAATTTTTGTATCTCTGCAATCATATGGTTCGGCGATTCTTCGGTCATGTCCATTATTGTCTTTCTGGTCAGGTCGGCTTCGTTTGCCGTGAGATTGAGGATGTTTCCTTGATTGATACCGCAAATTCCGGTATGTGGTTCTTCTACAAATGATTTGAGGTTTTCCGAATGCCAATGATAACGTCGGGCTGTTGAGTTTGCATCGCTCATGCCTTGCTGAACCACCGCCCAATCTCCATCACTATTTAAAATAAAACTATGGAGATACAATTGAAAACCATCTTGAATGGCTGTATTATCCACTTTAGCACTCAATTTACTTGCCCTAACCAGTTTCGTTCCATCTAACCCTGTTTGATCTCCAATTCGCAGCAATTCATTTGGGGTTTCTCTGCTAAACTTTCCTTTTCCACCACAAATATAAATACCGAGTTCTTTTGAAAGTGGATTGATGGCTCTCTTTAATGCACCCATTACAGCGGTTGTAATGCCCGAAGAATGCCAATCCATTCCCATTACAGCGCCAAGACTTTGAAACCAAAAGGGATTGCTTAATCTGCGAACAACTTCTGCAGTGCCATACTCCATTAAGATAGATTCTGTAATTGCCAAGCCGAGTTTAGCCATGCGTTGCACCAGCCACGGCGGCACCTGGCCATAATGTAAAGGTAAATCTGCGCTTCCTGATCTTTTCAATGCTAACAAATTTAGTAAAAAAAATATTTAAAGCGTGTTCAGATTGGAAATGATACAAAAGAAAAAACCTCCAACTTTTTTAAAGTTGAAGGTTTAGATGTACCCCGGAAGGGATTCGAACCCCTGACCCACGGTTTAGAAAACCGTTGCTCTATCCAACTGAGCTACCGAGGCCCGTTTTGTAACGAGTTGCAAATATAGAAGTTCTATCGAATAAGCAAAAATAAATTTTAATTATTTATGCTGATTTTTTGCCCCGTATTTTAAAGCTTTAAAAACTAATTAATTAGCTTCATTACATTCTTTACAAATACCCGAAACGATTAGGTTCATGTCTTCAATTTTAAATCCCTGTTCAATTTTTAGTGTTGGAATTTTAACACTATCGAGGCAATAAACGCGTAAACAGTTGTTGCAATTAAAATGAACATGCTCATCATGATGATGATGCGCTGTACAAGAATTTGAACAAATGGCATAATTTGCGGTTCCTTGTTTATCCAAAACACGATGGATAATTCCTTTCTCTTCGAAAGTTTTCAAAATTCTATAAAGCGTAACCCTGTCGATATCCTTTCCAATTACATTCTCGAGATAAGGCTGTGATGTTGCAGAATCTCGGTGAGATAAAACATCTAAAACCTGCAACCTTGCGCCAGTTCTCTTTAAGCCATTTCTGACTAATAGATCTTCATATCCTTGTATTTCAATTTCGTTCATAATACCTCAATTTAAATAATCAATTTTGCATTTACAATCGAAACCGGCGGTTGATACGTAGCATTATCATTGGTGAGTTTTAAAATTCCTTTCACTCTAATCGGCTTCTCCGTAAATGAAATGGCATTTTCCATTTCAATCATAATCATAATAGGAACACCATTCTGGCCACAAAAATAACATTGATTTATCGGTAATGTCGCCAATAAAAATTTTTGATGTTTCTGGCTATTTTTGATGGGAATTAAATAACCTCTCAAATCAAATTCTTTGTTCTTAAATCTATTTATAGTTTCTCCGTAAATAGGAAGTAATTCATTTTTTTCATTGAGCTCAAACTTAACCGTTCCGATTACATCCCAGTTTAATGATTTTATCTGATCGCTAACATTATGTTTTTTAGTTTGACCAGCTGCTCCAAGGTAAATAAAAAGCATCAAAAGGATTGATAGTATTCTCATCTTACTTGCGTGGCACCCAGTAAAAAGAATTCTGACCTATTATCTCCAGAATTATTAATTACAAATTTACCTTTTATTTTAATTGGTTTTTCCGTAAACGGTAATGGTGTAGCCATTTTTACTTCCACCATTGAGGGAATATCGCCGGTACCACAAAATGGACAAGATTCTATCGGAACGATAGATAGCAGGAATTCAGAAAACTTTGAACCAACTTTTGTTGGATAAATATAGCCTGGTAATTCAATAACCTTGTTATTTAAAGCCAACAGTTCTGGTGGGAATATGCTTACCCATTTCAAAGGCTCAACCTGTTTTTCGTATCTCAAGCCTATTAAATTCCAGGTAGCAGTTCGCATATCTTTATGCACCTTAACTTGCGCTTGCGTTACAAAGACCGAAGTCAGGCTTAGAATGAAGATGATTGTTACCTTTTTCATTATTTATCTTTTGAAAGTGTGCGGGCAATATCTACACGGTAAGTTTGTAACGCCGGAATAATGGAAGCGATAATTCCAATAAATAGCCCGGCGATGATGAGGTAAAATTCATCATTTACAAAAAATAAACCAGTTAAACGGGCTTGAGCTGATTCCTGATACATACCGATAATTTGTATGGCCAGATGCCCGATAAAGAGCCCCAAAATTGCACCGCTTACAGTAATCAGCAATCCTTCGATCATCACTAAGAAAAACAGTTTGGATTTTGAAGCGCCTAGGCAGCGCATAATGGCTAAATCGTATTTCTTTTCTTTCATTGAATTATAAAGACTGATGAATACACTCATTGCCGATATGGCCATAATCAAAACGGCAAACCATTTTAAGGTTTCGATACCCACGCCAATTAAGGAAAAGAGTCTGGCGCTTTCCATTGCTGGCGATGCGGCCTGCATGTTGGTACTTTGATTCACCATTCGGGGAAAAATCACCACCGACATTGGAGAACGGTATTGAATAAGAATGGAAGTAATCTCTTTATTATCAATTTCAGCTTCTTCTGAATGCACATCATGGTCATCATGATCTGGCTCATGCATTTTATACACACTTCCAATGTTAGTTAATATCAAATTATCCGTAACATTTCCTTGTATCTGCAAAATGCCGGTAACGGTATATGCATGGTGTTTATGTTCATCGCTTGCATCACTTAAGCCATGTGCACCAAAAAACTTATCACCAACTTTTAATTTTGCTTCTGCTGCAACCGTGCTGCCGATCGTGGCTTCCAAATCCTTACTCCAGAATTTTCCAGCTGAAAGTTTTAAACCATATAATCCTACAAAGCCAGAATCAGTGCCAACTATGCGGTAACCCTGGTAATTATCACCCAGCGCTAAAGGAACCGCCTTTTTCACCATAGGATTCTGCATCAACTCTGTAGCATCTTTTAAGGGAATATTGCCTGTTGGAAAATCAATATGATAAATGCTACTCAAAATTAATTGAAGCGGACTTCCTTTTGCACCGACAACCAAGTCAATATCTTTCGCATTCTGTTCTAGTTTATTTCCAATTTGCGTGGATGCCAGAAAGAGGATCGAAAGTATCGCGATACCAAATGCTACCAGAATGATGTTAAGAAACGTGGTAAGTTTGTTTCTTAACAGGTTTTTAGTACTTAGTTTTAGTATGTTCATTACAGTAGATATTCCTTGCTGATTCGATTCCTAACTCGTTTGTCGTGTGTGGCGATAACAAGTGAAGCATGATTTTCTTTTGCCTGTTCTGTTAATATATCGATTACATTCTCCGCATTTTCATCATCCAGGCTTGATGTTGGTTCATCGGCAATGAGTAATGAGGGATTGTTAAGTAAGGCTCTGGCAATGGAAACCCTTTGTAACTGGCCCTGACTTAATTCATCTGGGAAATTCCGCTTCTTGTTCTCTAAACCTAATGATGCTAACAGACTAAATATACGGACTTTATCAAGTTTAATACCTGCTAATGAGGAAGCCAGGGCCACATTATCATAAATATTCAGGCTTTTAATTAAATGAGGTTTCTGAAAAACGATTCCGATATTCTTTCCGCGAAAGCGGTCCATATCTTTCAATGATAATGAATAAATCTCAGTTCCATTAAGCTTTACCGATCCTGATGTGGGTTTCAGTAAACCCGAAACAATATTCAGGAGCGTACTTTTTCCGCTTCCAGAAGCGCCGAGTAATAGCCATTGCTCTTCATCCTGTATTTCCCAGTCGGTAAAATTTAGATTCGGACCATTCTGATATTGATGTGTTAAAGACTGAATGCTAATCATAGCTTTTTTAATGTTTTGATATACTGAATATTTTTGATTGCATAATTGCGATAAAGTTCTTGAGCGTTGTTGGTCGAATGTTTGCAAGCGGGATTCATGGTGCAAATAAAAGAAAGCGAAACAATAAATAGCAGTTTAATTTTTTTTTGCATGGTACAAATATATAATCCTTTTGTAGTGGAGAAATTGTTTCAATGGTTTTGATACAAACCTAATATTCGCAGTTAATGATGGTGCTTGCAACTTCTGCTTAACTTCAGATTAAGAAAGTGTGCTCCGGCAATTGTAAAACCGCCAATTGGGATAAGTATAGGTTCAATTAAATCTATCTCTGATAAGTGACCAATCAGAATAAACATGAAGCCGCATGCTAAAGTGATAATTGGGTAAGGATTGCGATGAATTTGCCGATAAGATTTACTTAATGACCATACGCCGAGGATCAGCGATAACAAAATCATACTCATCTCTAAAAAGGGAGTAGCCAGAAATTCTAATCCCCAAAGTGGGAGCAATGTTAAAAAAAATGGCAATGCCGCACAATGTATTGCACAGGCTGTTGAAGCCGTAATCCCAATTTTGTCCAGATTAATTGTTTTGAAATTCTTCATTTTGAAATATTATGCAACAAATATAAAAGCAATTTTGTTGCATTTGAATACTTTTTCTAGTTATTTGCAACTAAATTGCATTTACGTGATATATTCATACTTTGAAAGGTTTATTACCTCAGCTTAAAATTATAATTTGATATATTTAAAAATAAATTTAGATTTGTCTAAAAATATATTTAGATAAATACCGCATCCCATGAAACTTCTACTTTTATCGTTCACTTTTTTGATTTTTGGCTTGGTTGCTTCTGCACAAAATGGCTTTATTAAGGGCGCTATCACCTCAAATGGAAGTCCCGCCCCAAACATCACTGTTAAAGTTGTTGGAAGAAATCAGATGACTAAGTCAGATCAGAAAGGATTCTACATATTAAAAAATCTTCCCACTGGCGCCCTGGAATTGCAATTTTCTGGTGTTTCTTACAAAACGAAACGAATACAAACGATGGTAGAAAGTGATACGTTAATGATATCAACTGATCTTAGTAGCCTGGAGTCGAATTTAGACGAAGTTGTTGTTACAGGAGTAAATAGAGCTACTGCATTACGAAAAAGCCCGGTGCCGATTGCTGTGCTAACCAAAAAGACAATGGATCAAAATGTGAATACGAATCTTATTGAAGCCATTGTGAAAGGTGTACCAGGAGTAACTGCGGTTACTACAGGACCAAATGTTTCGAAGCCGTTTATCAGAGGTTTAGGCTATAACCGGGTTTTGACATTATATGATGGCTTACGTCAGGAAGGTCAGCAATGGGGTGATGAGCACGGTATTGAAGTTGATGAGTATGGTATTAGCAGGGCAGAAGTAGTAAAAGGTCCGGCCAGTTTAACGTACGGCTCTGATGCATTAGCTGGGGTGATCAATATGATTCCTTATACGCCAATGCAAGAAGATGGAAAACTTACAGGAGATTTTACAACAAATTTTCAAAGTAACAATGGTATGGTTGGCGCATCGTTAGGGTTAGCCTACATCAAAAATGACTGGAAGTACAGTTTCAGGGCAAGCGGAAAAGCAGCGCATAACTATTATAACAAAGTTGATGGGTATGTATTTGGAACTGCATTTAGAGAATACAATGTATCTGCAAGCGCAAGGGTAGATAAATCATGGGGATATTCGAAAACCGCAATAACCTACTACAACAATTTGATGGAAATTCCTGATGGAAGCAGAGATTCGCTTAGCAGAAGATTTACCAGGCAGGTTTTGGATGATGGCGATGATATCAAGAACAGGCCATTGGTTTCAGACCAGGATTTGAAACGCTATTCGATTAATCCTTTACATCAACACATACAGCATTACCGGTTTTACAATGCCAGTCAGTTCAAGTTCGGATCAAGTGATTTAAATATCTTAATTGGTGGTCAGCAGAGTGTACGCAGGGAGTACAATCACCCCACTGCACCTAAACAGGCTGGCCTTTATGTAGTTTTAAATACTTTAAACTACGATGTTAAATATAATCTTCCTGATTTTGCGGGTATTGAAAGTACACTTGGGGTAAACGGAATGTACCAAAGTAACCGAAGTAAAGATGCCACAGATTTCCCTATTCCTGATTATGATCTTTTCGATATTGGAGCTTTTTATTTCGCAAAAAAATCTTTTGGCAAGCTTGATATTTCCGGAGGTGTTCGAATGGATCGAAGAAACATTAACTGGAATAATTTCTATGTCGGAACGGATGCACAAACAGGTTTTGGCCGCAAATCTGATGTATCAGATGAAATGGCTGATTTACAATTTCCATCATTTAATCGGAACTATTATGGTTTTTCTGGTAGCGTTGGGCTTACATATAATCTCTCTGAGAAATTCTTATTTAAAGCCAATATAGCACGTGGTTATCGAGCACCAAATATTACGGAAATTGGATCGAACGGATTGGATCCTGGTGCTCACATTGTGTATTTAGGAAACAGAACTTTTAAGCCTGAATTTAATCTGCAGCAAGATATTGGTGTAATTGCTTACCTGCAAGATGCAGACATCAGTCTTGAAATTTTTAACAATAACATTCAAAACTATATTTATCAATCGCGGTTAACCGACGAAAATGGAAATCCGGTAGTAGTGGTGCCTGGCAACCTAACCTATCAGTATCAACAATCCAAAGCCCGCTTGTATGGTGCCGAATTGTCGGTTAATTTACACCCGGCTTCAGCTAAATGGTTAAACTTCAATAACAGTTTTGCCTATGTTGTCGGATTAAACAAAAATGAAGAATTACTGAGGTTGCATGGTAGCGAAGCAAAATACTTACCTTTTATTCCACCTCTGCAAATCAGATCTGAATTGAAGGCTACGGCACAAAAATCTATTGGCGTTTTTAGCAAACCTTATATTAAAGTTGACGCTGTATTGTTTGCCGATCAGAATAAATTTTATGCCTTAGACAATACCGAAACTTTTACTAAAGGCTACACGCTATTTAACGCAGGAGTAGGCTCGGCAATAAAATCAAAGTCTGGTAAAACTATTTTGGATCTTTTCGTTCAAGTTGATAATATCTTTAATGTGGCCTATCAATCTCACCTTAATCGTTTGAAATACTTTGAATACTATGAAGCTTCGCCCAATGGTCGGTCGGGAATTTATAATATGGGCAGAAATATGAGTTTTAAAGTTGTAGTGCCCTTTTAGGCAAAGGTAAAATGAAAAATGGATGAGCTGTATGAAAGGAATTAATAAGATTGAAAGGAGTTTTATCTTAAATTTCATCAAGCATTAAATTTGTTCCATTATCCACTTCCATAATTATTATCTTTATGAGATAGATTAATACATTTTAGATCGAATGGAAGCAACATTAAGCGAGCAAAGATTAAATTTTCTCAGGCAATCAATAGGCAAAATCATTACGGAATCTCCTTCAAATTTTATGAATTGGCTGGCTCCGGTATTGGTTAAGGCCGAAAGCGGGATTTTAGTGTGTAAATATACCATTCGTAAAGAAATGACTAATCCATATCAAATATTGCATGGAGGTGTTACAGCTGGTATAATTGATGATTTGATCGGGGCGACGGTATTTACAATGGGTTTAAATGATCGTTATACCACAGTAAATAATTATATCGATTACTTTGCGCCAGCAAATGAAGGTGACGAAATTGTAGCAGAAACCTCAATTGTTAAACGCGGAAAGACGATACTAAATCTTCAATGCGAAATATATTTACCTTCAAAAAAGCGTTTAATAGCTAAAGGTTATTCGAACATGTTAAACATAGGTTAACACATTTTTTAATTGCTTTAAAATAATTTGTTAATTCCTTTAAATTAGCGAAACATTCTCATTAATACATTGTTGTAACTTAACCAAAAATATAATGAGCCATGTTAGAAAATTATTCCACACTGCAATTTATTGTTAGAGGCAAGATTTTTAAAGGATTTTGCATGCGTATTCAAGATGACTTTCATGAAACTTATGCTGTTGTTTTAGATGGATACCATTCTTTTTGTATCTGGTTAGATAATAAAAATGAGAAATGGTGTGCTTCAAAAAACGTTGCTATTGATCCAGATGCGATTGATGAAATTATCAATAGGATATCGCCTCGTCCTCAAGTCTCTTAACCTTACATCGAATAATGCTCAGAAAAAATCCCTGCCTAATGCAATAATTAAGGCAGGGATTTTTTATGGATAGACTTATCCGAAGAAAAGATAAGCCAAACTAATTGCGGTACAAACGCCCACTAAATCGGCTAGTAACATGGCGCCAACCGCATAACGTGTATTTTTGATGCTCACGGAACCGAAGTACACGGCGATAACGTAGAAAGTAGTATCAGAAGCACCCTGAAAAATACCTGATAACTTGCTAGGAAACGAATCTGCGCCATAAGCGGTCATGGTATCAACCATCATTCCCCGGGCTGCACCACCGCTCAATGGCCTGATCAAGGCTGTGGGAAGTGCCTCAACAAAACGGGTATCTGCACCCAGATAAACAAAAATATTTTTAATGCCCAGAATTACCACATCGAAAGTTCCGCTGGTGCGGAGCATACTGATGGCAACCAACATCCCTACCAGATAAGGAATAATTTTAACAGCAGTATCAAAGCCATTTTTAGCGCCATCGATAAATGCATCGAAAACATCAATTTTTTTGTACAGTCCACCCAATACAATTACCAGGAAAACAAATAGAATGAGACCGTTGCTTAGTAAGCCTGAGAATGATTTAATACCATCAGCATTTAACGAAGTAACATAAAAAACCAGCAACGCAATTACGGCAGAGATGCTAAAAACCCAGCCAATAATAACAGGTTGTAATAAGTTGATTTTTTGTTTAAAAGCCACAATAAGCATAGCGGCCATAGTACCCACAAAGGTTACAATCAAACAAGGAATAAAAACATCAGTAGGATCTGAGGCATTTTGTGAAGCACGGATAGCAATTACGCTCACCGGAATAAGACTTAAGCCAGCTGCGTGAAGACATAAAAACATGATCTGGGCATTAGACGCGGTGTCTTTACTGGGATTCAATTCCTGCAAACTTTCCATGGCTTTCAACCCGAAAGGCGTTGCGGCATTATCCAGGCCGAGTAAATTGGCAGAGAAGTTCATGATCATGTGCCCCATTGATGGATGTCCTTTTGGGATTTCTGGAAAAAGCTTCGAGAAAAAAGGACCAACGATTCTTGAGAGTAACCGAATGCCTCCGGCTCTTTCCGCAATACTCATGAAACCCATAAATAACGCTAGAATTCCAATCAGTTTCAGGCACAGTTCAACAGAAGTCCAACAGGTTTCAATGATGCCATTTACCTTGGTCAAATTTGTGGGATCATCAGCTTTACCAATTACCATCCAACTGAAAATTTCAGACTGTCCGAAAAAGAAACACTTTACCGCTGCCACAAGAATAGCGATAACAATAAATCCAGACCAAATTCTACTTAATGCCATTAGGGTTTTCTAGTTTGTTTTGAAGTTGTAAAATAGGTGTTTTACTTGAAAGTCCATAATCCATAGTTTGAACACTATGAATTATGGACTTTCGGTTGGAGATTTCCTACTTAGTTAAGGTTTGTCGTCTGTTAATTCAAAACCCCAGGTTTTTCCTTTTTCAGTTGCCGGAATTCCAGTGGTCATCCATGCCGGAGCTTTTGCACCTTTTAAATAGTAATCGAAAAATTGTTGTTCACGAATCTGGATATCTTTACGGTTTTGGCGTTGAACAAGGTTGTGTGCTTCTCCATTATAATTTAACATCCAAACTGGTTTGCCCAAACGGCGAAGTCCAGTAAACATTTCAATGCCTTGATACCAAGGCACTGCTCCATCAGCATCGTTGGCCATTACAACAACCGGTGTATTTACCTTAGGGAACATAAATAAAGGTGAATTTTCTGTATACAATTCCGGTTTTTCCCATAAAGTAGCACCGATTCTGCTTTGTGTTTTTTCGTACTGAAACTGGCGGTTCATTCCACTTTCCCAGCGAATACCACCGTAAGCCGATGTCATGTTTACTACTGGAGCACCTGCCCATGCAGCAGCATACATATTGTTTTGAGTAATCAGGTAAGCCACCTGGTAACCACCCCAACTTTGACCCTGGATACCAATTTTGCTTCCATCAACCCAGCTATTTTTCTTTAAACTTTCTACTCCTGAATTGATATATTCTACAGCTGATTGACCTGGATGGCCAGTTTCATAGCTAATGTCAGGTGCGAAAACCAAATAACCATTACTCACAAAGAATGAAATATTTAAGCGAGATGGAGTAGGTGCAGGTGCCTGATAGGTATATAAACCGTCAGACAATTTCTCATAGAAATATGCAATCATTGGATATTTTTTGTTTGGATCAAAGTTTTCTGGCTTGTATAAAATACCTTCAGCTTTGTAGCCTTTTGGCGTAGTCCATTTTACCAATTCTGCAGTTCCCCAGTTGTAGCTTTGCTGTTGAGGATTAGTATTGGTTAATTTGGTTTCGGTTTTGAAATCAGAGGTAACATAAACATTCGGCGATTCTGTATAGCTCGCCTTGTCGTAGATGAACACATCAGCATTTTTAGCTTTTGCCAGGTTTGAATATTTATATTTTGCCATTACCACCAATTCAGGCGCTTTAACTGCTCCAATATTTGTACGGTAAAAACCGTTTTCTTTGGTAACATTATTGAAACCATCAAGCCAAACCAGTTCATTTGCCTTCACGAATTTATTATCAACCATTCTGTTAAATGGATTGTTGTCTTGTTCTACACGTTCATAACGGAAAGTAATTTGATTTGCCCTTCCAAAACCGGCCGTAATATTTTTTGGCTGCGATTTTCCATCTGGAGAAAAAGACCAGATATCATATCTATCATTCAGCAATACAGCTTTGTCACCTTCTGTCCAGGTGGCTATACCGTAAGCTGATGGAAGATCAGGAACGTCATTATCTTCATCCACAAACTTTACATTCAAGCTCTCGGTTAAGGCAACAGTTTTGCCACTTGCAACCACGTAAGTGTACCAGTTTCCATTTTTTCTATCAAAATATAAAACGTAATTACCACCCGGCGAAGCCATAGCATATCCGTTTAATTCAGAGATGATTTTTTTCCGTTGACCGGTTTTCGTATCAACCAGATAATAATCTTTTGATGTAGAACCGCTCCATTGAGATTCTACTCTACGGCCGTAATCTGTTGAGGCCAATACAAAAGCAGCATCTCCTTCAGCAACCATATTAGCATCTGGTAGCGTTAGATCAGTTAAAGGAATCACTTTAGGATCGCTACTAAAAACATCGATAACTGAAAGATAACTTTTCTTACTATCACGATCAGCATTTTTCAATTGCATTGGCTGCAAATAATCATCCTTGTAATTCCACACGTCAACCTTTGCTACTTCGAAATCAACAATTGTGGTGTCTTTAGCTTTTTTAATAGGAGAGATGCCGAAAAATAATTTCTTACCATCTTTACTAAAACTCACTCTTCCATCGCCATTTACCGACCATTTTGCTGGTAAACCTGGCATATCATAATCAACAATGGTTTGCGCAGTGTCTAAGCTCAACGAGTTATAATAAACGTTATAATTTTTAATTTCCTGTTTCTCCGGATCTCGTTCGCCTACAAAGGCAAGGTGTTCACTCTCCTCATCAAATGCAAAATTTTTGAAACTTCCTCTCCCTTTAATCAAAGTTTTAAGCGTTCCTTTTTCAGTGTTCAATAAAAACACGCCTTGTGGGGCTGTTTTATCTTTTTTAGATCCGCTGCAAGCGAATACTAACTGTTTACCATCTTTACTGAAAGAATAATCCGTAACATATTTATAGGTTTTATCAACTCCAGTAAGCAGATTTTTCACAATTAAATCCGTTCCTTCCTCAGTTTTACCTTTTCCGGCTGGCTCATCATCTGCAAAATCCATATCCGAATCTTTTTTCTCAGCTGGCTTAGTCGCTTTTTTAGCGGTATCAGGCTTCTCGGTTAAATAGGCAACAAAACCTGTTCCTTCTTCGGGAAATTTGAACGACTTTACTCTGGCCACCTTAGTAATGGCATTTGTAGTTAAGTTGGCTATACCCAATGAATCTTTTGGCATTTCATCAGCTTTCTTTTTTTTAATTTTTGCCTGACGGAGATCTTTATTGAAAGGGCGAATATTAAAAACAGCGAATTTAGAATCATTGCTAAACTGGGAATTCATGCCTCTTGGTATGTTTAACTTAGCATTGGTTTTAAGGTTTGTGATGTAGAGTTGCGCATCGCCTTCTTGCTGAGTCACACTGTACATTGCCCAGGCGCCATTATTTGATAATTGCTTTGTGCCCACAGTTTCCCAGGTATCATAAACGGTATGATCCAAAGGTTTTTTCTGTGCATAAGCAAAGCTGACAACGAAAAATAGAATAATAGTTAGTCTCTTTTGCATTTTCTAAAATGAATTAATTTGTTGGTTGAGATTTAATCTTCTAAAATTGGAAATTTTTAGCTGATTTGAAAACTTGTACGCCAAATATTACAATTGAAGGGGTTTTTATGACTGATGAATCGAACTTTCGACTAAGATATAGTAAGAAAGAGACTCTTCGCTGTGCTCAGAATCACGGCAATGAGTATCAGCCGAGAAACACGGCTAATAATGTGATTTATCGGTTTGCTGTCTCATCAACCTAAACTGCAAAAAAAATCCCCGATCAACTGAATGGTCGGGGATTCATAATAAAATAACTTCAATTATTTTTTAGCTTGTTGTTGCTGACGCATATAATCATCTAAACGCTGTTGAAATTTAGATTTTTTCTTTTTCTCATCAGCTGGTCTCGCTTTATTCTGTTGGATTAAAGCATGAATTTTATCATCATCAACCATTTTACGGATTAAGAACTGCTGTCCGAAAGTCATTAAGTTGGCTAAGAAGTAATAATAATTCAAACCTGCCGGATAACTGTTTAATACACCCAGGAAAATGATTGGCATGATATAACCAATGTATTTCATTTGACCAGTAGCACCAGAAACCTGATTGTTAAAGTAAGTCATGATTAAGGTCGAAACCGTCATCAACACACACATCAAACTCAAGTGATCGCCAATAAATGGAACTTTAAATCCGAATTTGATAAACTCATCATAGGTTGATAAATCTTTCATCCACAAGAAACTCTCTCCGCGTAGTTCGAAAAGGTTAGGGAAGAAGAAGAAAAATGCCATCACGAGTGGTAGCTGTAAAACCATTGGTAAACATCCACCCAAAGGATTCACTCCTGCTTTTTTGTAAAGTTTTAAGTATTCCTGTTGAACCAATGTTGGATTATCTTCACCAACCTTTGCTTTGATTTCATCCATCTCAGGCTTTAAAACCCTCATTTTAGCCATTGATAAATATGACTTATAGGTTAATGGAGAAAGTGCAACTTTTAATAAGATCGTTAATACAAGGATGATTAAACCGAAGTTCCAACCGAAATTGTTAAGGAAATTAAATACCGGTAACACGATGAAACGGTTAATGTATTTTAACGGCCAGTAACCTAAATCTACTTGTTTCTCTAAATCATAACCCTGATCTTTTAAAGCAGAGAATTTATTGGTACCGAAGTAAAACTCCATGCTGTATGCTTGGTTTGCAAGATGCGTATAAGGCAATTGCATATTGGCATCATAAAACTTAACCTGACCGGGAGCCGTAGGGATTTTAACCTCCAAACTTCCTTTTTCAAAGCCTTCTTTAGCAATTAAGGTAGCAGAGAAGAAGTGCTGTTTAAAAGAAAACCATTGAATTTTACCTTTTGCTAATTCTTCTTTCTCATCTTTGGAAACACTTAAGTGATCTACATCGCCATCTACATATTTGTAGTATGGTGCCGAATAGCGGTGCTCACTTTCTAATGATTTCTCTTGCTGTAATAAGATGGTTTGCCAGTTTAAAGCGATGTTGTTTCCGGCAATCACCTGTTGTAAACCAACTAAGTTAATGTTGAATCCAACTTTGTTGCTTGCCGATTTTAAATCATAAACATATTCCACGTAAGCATTTGCACCATAATTAGCACGCATGGTTACTGTATTGCCAGTTTTAGTAGGAGTGAAATATAAATCGTTGGTATTAATAACTTTACCAGCTGCATTTAAAGTCAGGCCAAATTTGTTGGCGTTCCCATCAAATAAAATTAATGGTTTGCCTGCATACGTTTTTTGTCCTTTAACTTCTACTGATGAAATTCTACCACCTTTATTGCTTAGGTTGATTAATAAATTTTCATTTTCTAAAACGGTGTTTGCTTCTGTTCCTGTAATTGCAGAACCAAAAGGACCTTTTAAAGCCAATGAATCAATAGTCGGTGTACTAGCTACGGCTGTAGTATCTTTTTGCGCTGGTTGAATTCCAGCTTTTTGTAGTGAATCAGCTCTTTTTATTGAATCGATTCTGGCATTTTCTTTTTTTATTTCAGCGTCCTTTGGCCCAAAAAAGTAGAATGATCCTGCCAAGATGATCATAATCAGGAATAATCCTGTAAAGGTATTTCTATCCATTATATTTGTTTGTACTGCTTTTAATTCGTTTTCTTTTTCGCAAACTCCATCGCAGCGGCGACAAATTTAACAAAAAGTGGGTGAGGATTAGCAACTGTTGATTTTAATTCTGGGTGAAATTGTCCGCCCACAAAAAATGGATGGTTTTTAAGCTCCACGATTTCTACCAGATTTGTTTGTGGATTAATACCAGAAGCAATCATTCCAGCCTCTTCATATTGCTTTAAATAATCATTGTTAAATTCATAACGGTGGCGGTGACGCTCGTTGATGTGTGCTTTACCGTAAATAGAGAAAGCTTTTGTACCTTTTTTAATATCGCAAGGATATGAACCTAAACGCATCGTACCACCCATGTTTACGATATTTTTCTGTTCTTCCATCATGTTGATCACAGGATTTTTAGCATCAGCTTCGATTTCAGTAGTGTGTGCATCTTTCAAGCCTAGAACATTACGTCCGAACTCGATCACCGCACATTGCATACCCAAGCAAATACCGAAGAAAGGAATATTATTTTCGCGAACGTATTTAATGGTATCAATTTTTCCTTCAATACCACGGCTACCAAAACCTGGAGCAACCAATACGCCATGTAAATGGCCTAATTTTTCTTTTACGTTATCAGGGAAGATGCCTTCAGAGTGAATATATTCTACACGAACTTTGCACTCATTTTTAGAACCCGCATGTACAAATGATTCGATAATCGATTTATAAGCATCCGGTAGTTCCACATATTTACCTACCAAACCAATGGTAACATCAGCTGTAGGATTTTTTAAATGTCCTAAAAACTCTTTCCAGCTCTCCATGTCTGGTTCGTTTTTAGCTGGAAGTTTCAATTTTGTTAAAACCGTTTTATCCAACTGTTCTTTCATCATCAATAACGGAACATCATAAATAGTAGATGCATCCATAGATTCGACAACTGCGTTGATGTTAACGTTACAAAAAAGTGCAATTTTTTTTCTGATTTCAGCAGAAATGTGGTGTTCGGTACGGCAAACTAAAATATCTGGTTGAATACCATATTCCAATAATGCTTTTACTGAGTGTTGAGTGGGTTTAGTTTTTAATTCACCTGCCGCTGCCAAATAAGGCACTAAAGTTAAGTGAATTACAATTGCATTTGAACTTCCTTCTTCCCATTTAAACTGGCGAACAGCCTCAATAAAGGGTAAAGATTCGATATCGCCAACTGTTCCGCCAAGTTCAGTAATTACAATATCATACTCGCCACTTTCGCCTAAAATGCGCATGTTGCGTTTAATCTCGTCGGTAATATGCGGCACAACCTGTACGGTTTTACCCAGGTATTCGCCTTTACGTTCTTTGTTGATTACGTTTTGATAAATACGGCCAGTGGTAATGTTGTTTGCTTGTGAAGTTGGAACGTTTAAAAAACGCTCATAGTGACCAAGATCCAAATCGGTTTCGGCACCATCTTCGGTAACAAAACATTCGCCATGCTCATAAGGATTCAGTGTTCCTGGATCAATATTAATGTAAGGATCGAATTTTTGAATGGTTACACGGTAGCCACGTGCCTGTAGAAGTTTAGCTAAAGATGCGGAAATGATGCCCTTACCCAATGAGGAAGTAACACCGCCCGTAACAAAAATATACTTAGTCATGTTTGTGATTTTTTACGGCAAATGGTAAATATTGCCGCTTTTTGTACGGGATACAAAGGTAAGAAAATTCCTCGTTTCTGCTGATTTAAAATTTAGATATTTTAAAAATGATAATGTGATGTTTATCAGAAAATTAACACAAGGGGAACTTTAACTGATAAGTTTTGAGAGAGCAAAACCTGCTTCGCTAATCAACATTAGTCCTGTTTTTCGCTATATCTCTTTTGTATTCGGTGGTAGCAATTTAAAGATGGCGCAACAAAAAGTATACCGCTGCAACCAGGTTTAATTCGCAATTGATGTGCTTCTAACTTCAGTTGCAAAACTGGTCAGCCGCTCTCGGTTAAGGACTTTCTCCAATTGAGTAATCCTTCTTTTATTTTCTTGCTGCAGCAATGCTGGGTACAGATTCATCAACATATTTACAATCGTCATCACTAAGGCACCCAGGTACCTTTCTTTTAAAACCATAACCAAAGTGAATATAATTACTGATATAAAAGCGATCAAGTGATTGATTTCGGCAAGCGTCATTTCTTTGCGTAAAATATTCAATTCGTTTTGATCAACTTTTCTTTTCATTTTCAGCTTCGGATTGAAGAACTTAAAGAAAGTATTTTTTATAATCCATTTAATTGCACCAATCCCTATTAATCTGTTCAGCTTTTTACTTCTAATAAAATTTAAATCCGTTAATTTTTTCTTGTAGAAAGATGTGTTTATCAAGAAGGCATTAATGATCATGCCTACAATCCAGGAAATAAAGGTTATCGAAATGCTAAATGTTATATGTTTTATCACAAGTTATTAATTATTATAAGCAGCGCATCACGGCTACACTAGTTAGTTTATTCGTCTTGTCGTAAGAGTAAGTTTTAGTTGACCCATCTTTCTCTACATATGTAACTGATTTAAAATTTTGTGCTCCGGTTCCGTTTTTTCCAATATAAGTTTGCTTGTTGTTTTCTCTAACTACTTCATTTTGAAGTTCTAACTTTCTGGGGTTTAGTTTATAAGATTTGAAGCCGGAAAAGATTACATCAGAATCAGTTTTGTAACTGTAAATCATTTCGCTGTCCAATTGTCCTTCGCGAATAATTCGGCCCATTTTATCGTAGACGTAGGTGATATCTGTCACAATAGATTGATCGGCTCTTTTAGAAAGTCGACGAACACATTGCATTTGATCGTTTAAGAAAAAGGTTTCTAATGAATAAGGCCTTGAACCGCTAAAGCTAACCGTATGATATTTGTCTTTTTCGTAAATGAAAACAGTAGAATCCGTTGAATTATCATCACCACTGATAATTTTTTTGATTAAACCATTATCATCTCTAACATACTTTGAATAGCCATTTGTTTTTCCATTCAGCGTATTATTCAATGATACCATCTCGTTTTTTTCATTATACAAATAATACCCGCCATATGGAGATTTTGTGGTCATTAAACTATCGCTAAACATTTCAAAAACTCTTTTTGTGCAAGTCATTTTCGGACTGCCATCATTGTAAACTTTACTGTAGTGAACTGAATTCGCATTTTTAATTAATTTTTTGGCATAAGATTCATCTGTTGTGAATTTTATCTTCAGTACAGCTTGCATGTCTAGTTGAGCATTTCGTTCATCTCGCTCATCCAGCGTTTTAGGAACCAGATAATCTGCATTGCCAATGTTCAAGTAAGTTTTTATAGTTTTTAAATATTGATCGGGATTGGTAACTAAAATTGGCTGATCTTTGCCATTGGACAGAATCATACCAAAAGCTTTTCTTGCATTTGGCCGATAGAAAACAAATTTACCGTATGAATTGATGTATTCAACAACATTTTCTTTACCGATATTAAAAATTGGAAAACTGGTGTATACCGAGCCGAAGTAAGCATTAACTTCCTTGCTTTTTTGTTTATGATTTTTAAAGCCTTGGCTGTCATCATCAGCCCCAAAAAAGACTGCACTAGGCGAAGGCTCTGTAAAACTCACAGCCGATTTTTCTCCGGATGGTTTTGCTCTTAAAAAAACACTTTGCGAATAAGACGCTATTGAAAGGGTAGCGCAAAAAAATACTAATATCACTCTTCTCATAATAGATAAATTAATCTTTATTAAAAGGGATGTTTAAAATGAATAGAGATTTTAGCAGCAGTTGTAATATATCTTCACCTTTTGTTCTTTCTCACTCCAGGCGATATAAAGATTGTTTTCTTTGCCCAGGCGATATTTAAAACCGTTTAAACCAGATTTTTTAAGCTCTTCATAAAGTGCTTTATCAGGAACATAGTTGTCTGCTTTATCCTCAGGCATTACTGCAGGCTCCAGAAAATTATCTTCGGAAAAGAAGTCATCTGCAATGGTTTTTAAGAATACAATTTGCGCTTTTTCTTTTGATAAATCTAGATTAGGATCAGTACTGCCTAGTAAATCTTTTCCGTTTAACTTAGCTTTGTAAATTTCTTTGCCTGCAAAATTCTTAATGGTAAATGATAGTACCATCTCCTCGGGCTTCCTTCCCGTTAGTTCAATTTTAAAAGTATCTAGTTTGTCCAGGTCAGAGAATGACTTAGCGATACTTTGATTCACGTTTTTAAATTCGATGGAACCATTTTCTTCCTTCTTATCAGTTTGGCAAGCCATAAATAAGGTGACAATTGAAGCTATGAGCAGTAATTTTCGCATTCTCGAAAATACAAATTTTAACTTTCTATCAAATATTTAAATAATAAATTAGAACCGATAGCCGACTGATAACCATAGTTGGAAGTCTAAATATCCTTTTGGAGCGTTTGTTGCCTGAAATGTTTCTACGTTAAAATATTTACCATAGCCCAAACCTGTAGTGGTTTCTAATAGAAATCTTTTTGCCGGGATGTAAACGAAACCAAGGTTTACACCCGAACGGAAAGAATTTGCCTTGAAGTTTCTGTTATTGCCAAACGATAAAAACCCAGTAGGGTGTACATATGCATTGTTGGAAACAATCGTTTTGTTTAGATTACCGACATAAACTCCAAAAAAAGGTGTAATCTCACGTTGCTTTATTTCATAAACGTACTTTTTGCCTCGTAACAAAAAGCCGCTATATTCATACGCTCTTCCAATGTTTAATTCGCCTGTTGAGTATGAAAACTCCAATCCATATCGCTGGTTAAATGTTTTTTCTAATGAAAATGAAGGTCGCTGGGCTACCAGATTTAATAAATTCGTTTTTACAGCAATGCCTAAATATTCCTGTGACCGGACCAATGTAGCAACTGATAAAATCAGAATTAACGTAAGAATATACTTCATGCTTAGTATTTTAAATAAAAATAATATTTATCTATCATAAAATACAATTATTACTATATTTGCGTAATCAGTTACGTAATTAATTAACATGAAGTTTTTTCAACAAACCGGAAAGGTTGCTATCGGCAGTAGGCTAAGGATGCTCACCGATAAAGTGACAGAAGATGCCGCTAAAATATATCAGTTGTATGACATCGATGTACAACCTAAATGGTTTCCAATTTTTTATTCATTATCAAAAGGAGAAGAAATTACAATTACAGAACTAGCGAAAAACATTGGACACTCACATCCTTCGGTTAGTAAAATGATTGGTGAAATGTTAAAGAAGGGCTATGTTGCAGAACGTAAAGATAGATTGGATGGTAGGAGAAACGTAATCAGCTTATCGTCCAAAGGGAAGGAGATTTATTCGAAAATTGATAACCAGCTTATCGATGTCGCAGCTGCAATAGAAGATTTATCTGCGCAAACTCAAAATAAATTATGGGAAGCCATTGAAGAATGGGAATTCCTTTTAGAACAGAAAACATTATTAAGAAGAGTAATGGAAAAGAAAAAAGAAAGAGATAGTTTAAAAGTGAATATTGTTGATTATGCTCCAGCCTATAAACAGGCTTTTAAATCATTAAATGAGGAATGGATTTCTACCTATTTTGTTATGGAAGAATCTGATTTTAAGGCTTTGGATCATCCACAAGAATATATTTTGGATAAGGGGGGAGCGATTTTGGTAGCATTGTATGAGGATGAACCCCTCGGCGTATGTGCCTTAATTAAAATGAATGATGGCGAATACGATTTTGAATTGGCTAAAATGGCTGTTTCGCCAAAAGCACAAGGTAAAAATATTGGATTTATTTTGGCTTCAGCTATTATAGAACGAGCAAAATCTTTAGGTGCCTCCAAAATTTATCTGGAAAGCAACACCATATTAAAACCCGCTATCAATCTTTATCATAAATTAGGTTTTCAGAAAATAGCTGGGAAACCTACACCTTATAGCCGTTGCAATATTCAAATGGAATTGATCATAACCTAGTAACGCTAAAGATTGGCAGATTTGAACGTTTTATTCAGATTTGCCAATCTTGGGCTACTTGAATTATTCTAATTTTAAGGCTTCGAGTAATTTATTTAGCTTCAATAAATCTTCTGGTGTATCAATAGCAACCGTTTCCAAATCGGTTACTTTGGTCTGGATATAGAATCCATTTTCGATCCAACGTAGTTGTTCAAGGCTTTCTGCAATTTCCAATGCAGATGGGGGCAGTTTGGTAATGGCCTTTAACGATTCCGTTCTGTAACCGTAAATGCCAATGTGTTTATAAAATTGGTGTTTCTCTGCCCAAACACCTGGCTCACCATTTCGAATGAAAGGTATCGGGCTGCGACTAAAGTACATTGCCCTGCCATTAATATCAATCACAACTTTTGGGCTATTGGGATTATAAATACTTTCCTGACTTTGAATGGGTTTAATAAGCGTAGCCAGCTGCACCTTTTCTTCGATAAAGCAACTTGCCAGCAAATCAATTTGGGCAGGTTCTATAAAAGGTTCATCCCCCTGAATATTAATTACGATTTCATAATCCGGAAGTTTTTCAATCACTTCTGCGCAACGGTCTGTTCCGCTTTGATGCTGTGAACCTGTAAAAACGTATTCCCCTCCAAATCTTTTTACCTCATCTGCAATGCGCTCATCATCAGTTGCAACAACCACTTTTGATAAACTTTTAGCCTTCGATGCTTGCTCGTAAACGCGTTGAATCATCGTTTTGCCCGCAATATCAACCAATGGTTTTCCGGGGAAACGGGTAGAAGCGTAACGGGCAGGTATGATCCCAATGGCTAAGTTTGAGTTATTTATCATTTTATTTAATTGCTCAAAATAAAGGCTAACAAGAAAATTAGGCCCATAACAAGATAAGATAATGGGTTTGCAAAATTTAATGTCCAGCCTAAAATTTTAATACGTTTTGGTACAAATAAACGACTGTCTTTTTTATTGAAATAGAAAAGACCTAGCTTCCAGTTTGAGTATTCTCCATGATCAAAATTGTGTTTCATCATAGTCAAAATATAACAAAAACGTTATGAAAAACCAAATTCAAGATTCGAAAATTTGGTTTTTCTTTCTTGATTAGACATGAAAAATATTCAAAATTGATCTATTGACAATTATATAAATTAAAATAATCCGTTTATTTCAGCTTCTATTGCTTGAATTACTGTACCTAAATCTTCAGGATTATTCGTAAAATCCAATTTATCTTTATCCAGAATTAAGAGTTTGCCTAAATTATAACCCTTTATCCAGGCTTCGTACTTTTCATTAAGTTTCGACAGATAGTCAATTCGTATTCCGGCTTCATATTCACGTCCGCGGCGTTGAATGTTATTTACTAAAGTGGGAACGGATGCTCGTAAATAGACCAGTAAATCCGGCGGTTTTATAAACGAGGTAATATTGTCGAAAATAGCACGATAGTTATCATGATCGCGGGTCGTCATTAAGGCCATGTCATGCAAGTTTTCTGCGAAAATATGCGCATCCTCATAAATGGTTCTATCCTGAATAACGTTTCTTTTATTTACCTCTATGTCTGTAATCTGCTGAAATCGGCTATTAAGGAAGTAAATTTGAAGATTAAAACTCCAGCGTTTCATATCACTGTAAAAGTCTTCCAGATATGGGTTATTGTCAACAGCTTCGTATAAAGCTTCCCATCCATAATTTTTTGCTAGTAAACCAGTTAAAGTTGTTTTGCCAGCGCCTATGTTTCCTACGATTGCTATGTGCATATATTTTAGATATGAGATATGAGACATTGGATCGGAGACTGAGGAATTATCTGAAATCTCATATATCCATTCTCAAATCTATTTATTAATTAAAAACTTTTAAAACCGATTAAATTACGAACCTCCTTGATGGTTTTCTGTGCACTTTCACGGGCTTTTAGTGCCCCATGTTTTGCCACCTGACGCAAATACAAATCATCTTTCGATAACTCCTCTATTCGCTCTCTAATTGGCGAATTGAAGACGATCATATCTTCCGCAAGTTGTTTTTTCATGTCGCCATAACGGATTTGCATTTTATTGTAAAGGCCATCGAAGTGCGCTACAGTATCAGGTGTAGAAACAATTTTCATTAAATCGAAAAGATTTTGAATGGCTTCTGGTTTTTCCTGGTTTTCTTCCGTTGGACCGCTATCACTAACGGCTCTGGCCACTTTTTTGCGAATAATTTCCGGACTGTCAGCTAGATAAATACAGTTTCCATCACCATCCGATTTACTCATTTTTCCTTTTCCTTCTAAGCCTGGCACTTTCACTAAATTTTCAGCGTAGTTAAAAGCAAAAGATTCTGGGAAAAAATCAGCATTGTACATTCTATTGAAACGATTTCCGAAATTACGGGTCATTTCTAAATGCTGTTCCTGGTCTTTACCAACAGGTACCTTGGTTGCTCTGTGAATTAAAATATCAGCAGCCATTAAGGTAGGATAGGTGAGTAAACCTGCATTAACGTTATCAGGGTTAGCTCTTATTTTTTCTTTAAAAGATGCACTGCGTTCAAGCTCACCTAAATAAGCATTCATATTTAAGTACAGATAAAGTTCTGAAACTTCAGGTACGTCAGACTGAACATATATAGTTGTTTCTTCTGGATTTATTCCACAAGCCAAATATTCAACCAAAACATGACGAACATAGCCATGTAAATCGCCAGGGGTAGGGTGTGTTGTTAATGAATGGAGATCGGCAATAAAAAAATAGCAGTTATAATCATACTGCATCTTCACAAAATTGGTTACTGCACCAAAATAATTTCCTAAATGTAGCTTTCCTGTTGGCCTGATGCCACTCACCACGGTTTCTTTCATAATGGCACGAAATTAAAAATAAATTACATGCAAAGCGCAAACCGATTTAATTTAATCATAAGTTTTTAAAAACACCAGTTAAAATTTCAGGTTTAAACCGTTTTTAACCCGGCAAATTGAGTTCGAAAGAAATAGGTTTGAATGAAAAAGCACCATCACATGCTTAACTTACTTATTCAGATAAAATTTATCGAAGTATTTTATATTTTTGATTATCTATGATTCACTTTCTAAGGCAGGTACACCGGGTATGGTTTTTATTCTGGATACTTTTTTTCTTCATTTTGTTTTATCCGCTGTATTACCTCACCTCACGTGATCCGAAATATTACGAAATTTTGAATCTCTGTAGAAAAGCAAACAGCTTTTTAAGTAGTTTTCTATCAGGTATTTGGTATCGTTTTAAATATGAACAAAGGTTAGATTATAACCAGACTTATATCTATTGCGCCAATCATACATCCAATTTAGATATCATGGTTTTTTGCATCATGTGCCATGGTAAATTTCACTTTATGGGTAAAGATGAGTTGTTAAACAATGCTGTTCTGGGTATTTTCTTCAAGACGATTGATATATCGGTAAATCGTGATAGTAAAATTTCAGCTTTTAAAGCCTTCAAAAAAGCAGGTGAAAATCTTGAAAAAGGAATGAGTTTAATTATTTTCCCTGAAGGAAAGATTGATGATCATTATCCGCCAAAACTCGGAGAATTTAAAAACGGGCCATTCCGGTTGGCAATAGATAAAAATGTACCATTAGTACCCGTAAGTATTACAAACGTTTGGAAAATAAACTGGGATGATGGTTCAAAATATGGAAGTAAGCCCGGAATTTGCGATATTTACGTCCACAAACCCATCAGTACCGCTGATTTAGCCGATGTTGATTCAGACTTATTGAAAGATAGGGTTTTTCAGCTTATTGATAGTAAATTAGTATAATATGAATTTAGACGAGAAAACCATTTATAAAATCGCCGATTTGGCCAGAATTCATATTGATGAAAAAGAAGTGGCTACATTAATCCCCGAGATGAATAAAATCCTTTCATTTATGGAAAAATTAAATGAATTGGATACATCAGATGTTAAGCCGTTGGTTTATATGAATGAAGCTACAAATGTTTGGCGAGAAGATGTGGTAAAAAAAGAAATATCTACTACTGACGGTTTGAAAAATGCTGCAAAACACAGCGACCAATTTTTTATGGTGCCTAAAATTATTGAAAAGTAATTTTCTTCGTGCTTGTAACATCTTACCCTTTACGCTTGTCTAAAAAAGAAAAAACATGGAGAAACCACTTATTACCATCAAAGAAATTGGCCGTAAATACGTAATCGGATCGGAAGTTATCCATGCTTTAAAATCAGTTTCTTTAGATATCAACAAAGGGGAATTTGTAGCTTTAATGGGGCCATCAGGGTCAGGTAAATCTACTTTAATGAATATTTTAGGCTGTTTAGATACGCCGTCGAGCGGAACCTACATCTTAAACGGAACTAACGTTAGTCAAATGAGCGACGATGCTTTGGCTGAAGTTCGTAATAAAGAAATTGGCTTCGTTTTTCAAACGTTTAACCTCTTGCCTCGTTCAACTGCATTAGATAATGTGGCCCTTCCTTTAATCTACGCTGGTAACAGTAAAAAAGATCGTGAAGCCAGAGCGGCAAAAGCATTGGAAAATGTAAATTTAGGTAATCGTATGGATCACAAACCTAACGAATTATCAGGTGGTCAGCGACAACGTGTTGCAGTGGCACGGGCGTTAATTAACGACCCATCAATCATATTGGCAGATGAGCCGACTGGAAATTTAGATACCAAAACTTCCATCGAAATTATGGGCCTTTTAGAAGAAATTCACAGTAAAGGAAATACCATTATTTTGGTTACCCACGAGGAAGATATTGCGCAACATGCCCACAGGATTGTGCGAATGCGTGATGGTTTGATTGAAAACGATTACATCAACACGGATATTAAAAACGTATCTCCACGTTTGCAGGCCTTAAATGACAGCGGCAGCGACTGGGAAAAAATAAATTAAAGAAGTTTTAAGTTGTAGGTTATAAGTTATACGTGTAGAACATACTTAAAACGTATAACTTATTACCTAATACTTTCTAAAATGAAAATCTATACCAAAACAGGAGACAAAGGCCAAACCTCGTTAATTGGCGGTACACGTGTTCCGAAATACCATCTTCGAATTGAAACTTATGGAACCGTAGACGAATTAAATTCGTATATCGGATTAATCATGTGTCAGGATATTGACAATCATTATAAGCAGCTGCTTAAAGAAATTCAAGACCGCCTGTTCACAGTTGGTGCTTCACTGGCGGCAGATCCTGAAAAATCTAAGATGAAAATTCCTGATTTGCATGAGCATGATATTACGCTATTGGAAACAGAGATAGATGCGATGAATGATCTATTGCCTGCGTTAAAACATTTTGTTTTGCCTGGTGGAAATACCATTGTTTCTTACTGTCATATTGCCAGATGCGTTTGCAGACGAGCAGAGAGGTTAACGGTTGAACTAGCTGAATCGAGCTTTGTTGATGAGCGTGTAAGTGTTTACCTGAATCGTTTGAGTGATTACTTATTTGTTTTGGCACGAAAACTGAACATGGATTTTAGCGTAGAGGAAAACATATGGATACCTCGTGTTTAATAGTTGAAAAATAAGTTTGTTTTGCTCAAAAATTTTAATATACTTTGCGCATTGTTAAGAACAAGAATTTAATAGAATTGAAGATATGTATTGGACATTAGAATTAGCATCGCACTTGGAAGACGCACCTTGGCCTGCAACTAAAGATGAGTTAATTGATTATGGCATTCGCTCTGGTGCCCCAGTAGAAGTTATTGAGAACTTACAAGCATTGGAAGATGATGGAGAGCCTTATGAAACAATTGAAGAAATTTGGCCCGACTATCCAACGAAAGAAGATTTCTTCTTTAATGAGGATGAATATTAGAAAATCAAAATAAGAAGCCTTCCAATTTTAAAATTGGAAGGTTTTTTTATGCGCTGATTTACAACCTGTTTGTTTAAATGTTGATAATTATCTTCAATATAATTTACATTTTTTAAACAAAACTATGGGCCATGTGTTAATACATCAACATTTACTTAAAAATTAACACTATGGGAAATTTATTGTATTTAGTCGCAGTAGTATTGGTAATACTATGGGTGATCGGCTTTTTGTTCCACGGCTTCGGCGATGTAGGTAACATCATTCACGTTTTATTAGTAATCGCAGTTATTGCAATCTTGCTTAAAGTTATTGGAAGAGCAACATAAAATATATTAAGCGAACATTCATCAATTTTCAAAAGGAGATCTTATAAAACGGATGAATTAGAAAAGCTGTTTCATTGTTATGAAGCAGCTTTTCTTTTATCTTTTCAATAACAACTCGGCTAATTCCAAATCAATAGGGTAGGTAATTTTGATGTTGTTTCTTTCTCCTTCAATAATATTTATTTCATATCCAACAGCCTCAACAACACTGGCATCATCAGTAAAAGAGGTAATAAAATCTTGTGTGTAGGCTTCTTTTAAGATGCTGAATTTAAAAGTTTGTGGTGTTTGTACCAGGTAAATCTCATCACGTTTTAAAGCAGCGCTTTTATTGTTTTTTAGCGTCCGTACACTATCACTTGATTGAACTGCCGCAATTACGTTTCCTTTAAATTCTGCCTCGGCGAAGCAGTGATCGATTAACTGTTTTGAAACCAAAGGACGAACAGCATCATGGATTGCTATAACACAATCTTCTTCAATAAAATCAATAGCATTTTTTACTGAATAGAAACGTTCTGACCCGCCATCGATAACCTCATGAGGAATTCTAAAATTAAACTCTTCACAAAGTCTTCTCCAGTAACCTTGCTGTTCTGTATTGATAACCAATAAAATTTTAGGTTGGGCATTGCTTTGGGCAAAAGCTCTAATGGTGTGCATCAAGACCGGAAGGTTATTGAGCAACAAAAATTGTTTTGGGGTTTCCGTCTGCATCCGATTTCCAGAACCGCCTGCTACAATTATAGCGTAGTATTTCATTCGAAGTATTTAGAAAATAGTATTTAGTATTTAGATGAAATTTGTCTAAATACTAAATACCATATTGCTAATATCTATATAATCAGCATGGCATCGCCATAGCTGTAGAATTTATATTTTTCTTTCACTGCAACTTCATAGGCATTCATTACATTTTCGTAACCACCAAATGCACTAACCATCATTAATAAGGTAGACTCAGGAGTATGAAAGTTGGTGATCATTGAATTTGCGATGCTGAAATCGTATGGTGGGAAGATAAACTTACTTGTCCAATCGTTAGCAGCTTTTAATGTTCTGTTAGCAGAAACAGCTGATTCAATTGAACGCATTGAAGTAGTACCAACGGCACAGATTCTTCTTTTTTCTTCTATTGCTTTGTTTACAATGTTAGCATCCTTTTGTTCAATGATAAACTGCTCAGAATCCATTTTGTGTTTGGTCAAATCTTCCACTTCAACCGTTCTGAACGTTCCTAAACCAACGTGTAATGTAACTTCAGCAAATTCTACACCTTTAAGTTCAAGGCGTTTCATTAACTCACGACTGAAGTGCAAACCAGCGGTTGGAGCAGCAACGGCACCTTCATGCTTGGCGAAAATCGTTTGGTAACGCTCTTTATCTTCAGCAGTTGCTTTACGTTTGATGTATTTTGGAAGTGGCGTTTCGCCTAAAATTTCTACGTTTCTTCTAAATTCTTCATCAGTACCTTCGAATAGGAAACGAATGGTACGTCCGCGTGAAGTGGTATTGTCTACAACTTCAGCAACTAACAAATCGTCATCGCCAAAGTATAATTTGTTACCAACACGGATTTTACGAGCTGGATCTACCAAAACATCCCATAAACGTAATTCTTTATTCAATTCGCGAAGCAAGAAAACCTCGATGGTAGCACCAGTTTTCTCCTTATTACCATATAAACGGGCTGGAAAAACTTTAGTGTTGTTTAATATCATTACGTCTTTGTCATCGAAATAACCTAGTACGTCTTTAAAAATTTTATGCTCAATTTCACCACTGTCTTTATGTAAAACCATTAAACGTGCTTCGTCGCGTTGTTCGGCTGGATTGTTAGCTACTAATGACTCTGGTAAGTTAAATTTGAATTGTGATAATTTCATTCTTGATGAATTTTTTGAGGTGCAAAAATACGAATTTAATTTTTCTTTTCCGTATTTTATCAAACGCATTTAAGGTATATTATGTTTTAATCAGTTTTTAACAGAAAAATATGGATGCGTTCGATATATCGATATAAAAATAATTAGTTTTGAAAATGACTTGTAACCTTTTTAAGCGCTTTGCATCTAACCTGTAATTATGATAATTTTTAGGCTAATAGGTGAGAGTTTTCGTTTTGCTTTTGATGCATTACGCCAAAACAAAATGCGCACAATGTTATCGCTCCTGGCGATTACAATAGGTATCTTTACCATCATTGCTGTCTTTTCAGCGGTGGATACTTTTCGCGGTAAACTCCAGTCGAGTGTCGACAAGCTTGGGTCGAATACCATATATGTTCAAAAATGGCCATGGAGTTTTGGCGATAATTATCCCTGGTGGAAGTATATGAATCGGCCACAGCCTTCATTAAGAGATTTTGCAGCCTTAAGAGAGCGCATGGAAAACGCTCAGGGCATTACCTTTGAGATTTCTACCAGCGATAGAACGATTAAATACAGAAGCAATTCGGTAGAAGGAATAAACGTTTCTGCAGCATCACATGATTTTGATAAAACCTGGAATTTCGAATTGCAAGCAGGTAGATATTTCACTGAAACAGAGAGCAACAATGGTGCGCCTGTATTGTTGATGGGTGCTGATATTGCAGATGGTTTATTTGACGGGGATGATCCGATAGGAAAACAAGTACAAGTTTTAGGAAGAAGATTAACCGTAATTGGTGTTTTCAAAAAAGAGGGAGAAGACATGCTTGGAACATCGCTGGATAAAAATGTTAATGTTCCTGTTAATTTTGCCAAGAGCGTGCTGGATATTCAAAATGAACGCTATGGTCCTCAAATTACGGTTCGGGGAAATGATAATGTTTCGTTGGAAGAAGTAGAAAGTGAATTAAAGGGTTTAATGAGGTCTATTCATCGCATTAGGCCAGGCCAGGAAGAAGATTTCGCACTAAACAAAACAACAATTATTTCCAATCAACTTGATTCGATGTTTACTATGGTGAATTGGGCAGGCTGGATAATAGGTGGATTTTCAATTCTAGTGGGCGGTTTTAGTATTGCTAACATCATGTTTGTTTCCGTTAAGGAAAGAACCAATATTATCGGCATTCAGAAATCACTTGGTGCTAAAAACTATTTCATTCTGCTCCAGTTTATTTTCGAATCCATATCTTTATGTATTCTGGGGGGCTTGCTCGGCTTGCTGTTGGTATATCTTGTTTCGTTATTAATTGGTGCAGTAAGCGGGTTTTATATTATTTTAGGATTGAATAATATCTTGCTAGGCATCTGGATTTCGATTGTAATTGGTACCATTTCCGGTTTCTGGCCAGCATTTTCAGCATCAAGATTAGATCCTGTTGAAGCAATAAGAAGTTAGTTTAGGGTCTTGCAACAAACTGTTGAGGTTAAACCTAATTGAAGCGGCAAGCTCGTAAGCCCAATTTTTTATTGGACTAGGACTTAAAGCAGAAAGAAGGACTGCTATCACCGATAAGAATTGACCTATATTTTTAAAAAAAAATCAATAAAAAATCCTCGCCACTTATTAGCTGACGAGGATTTTTTATTTTGCCTGAATTTATATTATGCTAACTTTCCAAGCGCTTCCTTAATTCTTCTTAAAGCTTCAACCAAACTTTCGTCAGAAGCAGCGTAAGATAAACGGATATAGTTATTATTACCGAATGAATCACCGCCAACAGTAGCTACATGACCAACATTTAATAAGTAAAGTGCTAGGTCTGAAGAATCTTTAATTACATTTCCGTCAGCATCTTTTTTACCAAAGAATGAACTGATTTCAGGGAAAAAGTAAAACGCACCATCTGGAAGATTGGTTTTAACACCAGGGATTTCATTTAACAAATTATAAACCAGTTCACGGCGGCGTAGAAATGCTTCTTTCATTTTTAGAACACTTTCCAAACCTTGCTCATAGGCAACAATACCAGCACGTTGGGCTATTGAGCATGTGCCTGAGGTAGTTTGACCTTGTAATTTATCATTAGCGGCAGCAATCTCTTTGTTTGCTGCGATATAACCTAATCTCCATCCGGTCATGGCAAAGGCTTTAGAAAAACCATTTACGATGATCACACGATCTTTGATGCTGTCAAATTGCGCTATAGATTCATGTTGATCAACAAAATTTATATGCTCATAAATCTCATCAGAAAGGATGTAGATATCGGGATATTTTTCAAAAACTTTAACCAAAGCGGCCAATTCCTCTTTGCTGTAAACCGAACCGGTTGGATTACATGGAGAAGAGAACATGAACAACTTCGATTTAGGTGTAATTGCAGCCTCTAATTGCGCTGGAGTAATTTTAAAATTACTCTCAATATCAGTATCAATGAAAACGGATTTACCTTCAGCTAAAACAACCATCTCAGAATAGGAAACCCAATAGGGTGTAGGAATAATAACTTCATCATCCGGGTCAATCAGTGTTAAAATGACATTTGATAATGACTGTTTTGCACCTGTAGATACTACAATTTGAGAAACATCATAATCTAAATTGTTTTCAGTTTTCAGCTTATTAACGATTGCCTGACGCAGATCAGGGTAGCCTGGAACTGGTGAATAGCGTGTGTAATTGTCGTCTAACGCCTTTTTAGCAGCGTCTTTAACATGATCAGGGGTGTTAAAATCAGGCTCGCCTACGCTTAAACTGATAATATTAATGCCTTTAGATGCTAATTCGCGGCCTAATTTGGTCATTTTTAGGGTTGCGGATTCTGATAAACTGTTGATTCTTTTAGATAAGGTGCTCATGGTTAATTACTTTGAGCGCAAATATATAAACCAAATATTATTCTGCACTAAAAAAGCGATACTTTTTCTCATTAAATTTATGCGATAAGCGTATTTTTGTAAAAAAGATCTCGTGACCGTTAAAAAAAAAGCAATTGTAATTTCATTGGTTGTTAGCGTTATGCTAATGTTAGCCAAATTTATCGCATATTTTATAACGGGATCAAATGCTATTCTAACCGATGCTGCAGAGAGTATTGTAAACGTTATAGCAGGTGCTTTTGCCTTTTATAGCATCTATTTAAGTACTCAGCCGCGAGATGAAAATCATCCTTACGGACATGGAAAAGTAGAGTTTTTCTCCGCATTTGTTGAGGGAATTTTAATTCTTTTGGCTGGGGTTATCATCATATTTAAGTCTTCCTACAACCTTATTTATCCACATGCAGTTGGTCAGCTGTTAGAAGGAACAATCATTATCGGTAGCACAGGATTGATTAATCTATTCGTTGGCTTGTATCTGATAAAGGTTGGTAAGGAGGAGCATTCTGTAACTTTGCAGGCCGATGGAAAACATTTATTGACAGATACTTATACCAGTGTTGCCATTGTTGTTGGCCTGATCTTAATTCAGTTGACAAATATTATTTGGTTAGATAGCTTATTGTCTGTTTTGGTTGGCTTTTATATTATTTATTCCGGCTATCAACTTACACGCGGTTCTGTTGGTGGCCTAATGGATGAAAGTGACTTTACTCTGGTAGAAGAGGTCGTGGAAGTACTCCAGCACAACAGGCATAATCCATGGATTGATGTACACAACCTTCGTACGCAGCAGTATGGTCCAGAATTTCACATTGATTGCCATGTTACCCTTCCTTACTATTTCGACTTAAACCAGGTACATCGTGAAATTTCACAAATAGATGAACTCATTAATAAAAATGGATTTCGAAAAGCAGAATTGTTCATTCATGCTGATCCTTGTTTACCAAAATGTTGCCACTACTGCCACATGAGTGAGTGCCCGGTTAGGGCAGAAGCCTTTAAAAAGGAAATTGTCTGGACCCCGGAAATAGTGATTAAAAACAAAAAACATTTCGAGAATGAGTTATTTTAATGTGCGTGTTTACGGTCTGCTTATCAATGCAAATGAAGAAGTTCTGGTTAGTGATGAAGAGGAGTATGGTTTCCGTTTTAGCAAATTTCCAGGTGGTGGATTAGAGTTTGGGGAAGGTTTAATTGACGGATTAAAGCGGGAATTTATGGAAGAATGCAACGCCGAAATCGAAGTTTTATCGCATTTTTATACCACAGATTTTTTTGAAAAATCTTCCTTTAACGACAGTCAGGTGATTAGCGTATATTACATTGTTCGCGAATTAGCGCCGTTAACGTTAGCGTTTAAAACAAAAATATTTGATTTTGACGCCGAAGGCGAAATACTTCAGGCTTTTCGCTGGGTAGCTATACGTGATTTAGACATAAATGAAATAACTTTTAAGACTGATAAAACAGTAGTCGAACTATTAAAGCAGTCCTATCTGTAAGTAATTTCTATATCACATCTATTTTAAAAATACAAAGTTCGTTTTTCAACGAACTTTGTATTTTTAATTTTATGGTTCAAGAAATTTCTTCAATGCCTCATGAAGGAAATAAGTCCAGCCAGCTTTAAAACTTTCTCTGGTAAAATCTTTTCCGTTTTCTTCAAAGCTCTCAATGCCTGTATGTGTTAATTGAACTCTTGTCCCTTTATCAGTCGGAAAAATTTCCCATTTAACCGTTGAATTTCCGGGGTAGTTATCATATTTCCAGGTATAGGTGATTTGATGGTGCGCTACAACGTCCACGATTTCACAAAAATGCAAATATCTTGGTCCTTCATCGGTTCCACCAATAAAATCGAATTTAAATCCAACTTTTGGTTTAAATTCATCTAATTGAAAATACCACTTTTTCAATTGCTCATTTTGAGTAAGAGCCTCCCATACCTTCTCAACGCTTACATAGTAAACGCTTTCAATAATTAATGGTTTTGTGTTCATATGCATTTAAAATTTGGTTTACCCAAGCGGCATTTTGCCCAGATCCATATGGAGAATATTCCAACGCTGTCCGTCTAAATCGATAAAACCACATCCGTACATCCAGCCATCTTTGTAACCGGGTGCCGCATATAAGGTTCCACCTGCTTCAACCACCTTCTTAGCCAAATCATCAACTTCTTCCGCACTTTCGGCATCAAAAGAAAATAAGACTTCGCTTCCTGAACGACTGTCGGCAACTGAAGTTGCTACAAAATCTTCAAACAATGGTTTTTCAAAAAACATAATGATAAAGTTGTCATCGCCAACCATAAAACAGGCGGAGTCGTCACGTACGCCGTGTTTTAAATTCAACTGAAATCCAATTTTAGTAAAAAAATCTTTAGAATTTTTTACGTTTTTTACAGGTAGGTTTACCCAAAGTGACTTAATCATATTCAGATGTTTGATTTAAATATTAAATGTTTTAAGCGAGATAGACTGGCAAAAACATGAAAGCAAAATAGTATAACAAATTTATTTTTTGCTCGTTTTCTTTTTATATTTTTTCGCCAGCTCTTCTGGTGCTACCGTACAATATGATAGCCTAAGCGCATTTTCCAATACTTCTGATTCAATAAAACTTAGTTCAAAGATCGTCCACCCTTGTTTGCCCCAACCAGCTTGTGCCGGGTAAATTGCGGAAGGATCTAGATCAGAAAACTTGCTTTGATCCTTTGGTGATAACCGAAAAACAGCTTTCAGGTTAGCATTGTCAACGGTAATGAAAATTTTATCGTCAACTTTGAATGAGTTTTTATTTGCGTTTGGTGTTTCAACTACCTCTTCGAAAGATAAGGCAAGTGCTCTAAAAGAATCAGGGGATATCATAATACTGGTTTTAATGTAATGCCTCAACATACTAATTATTGAGTGACTTTAAAAGACAAACTTACATCAATTTTGATTATAAGTTTGAGATTTTCCATGGTTTATTAAAACATAAAAGGTTTAACTTGACTTCAATTGATCGGCAGGACAATATCATTTACAATTTATACAATTTTTGGGGAAACTGTTCAGCATGCGTCAGGATTAAATTAAGAATGTAGCTGTTCGACTGATAGATGGACAAATCATTTTTGATAGGGGCTAAGCCATCTTCGAGATAAGCTTTATCCTTGAAATATCCCATACCATAGAATTTACCATTTTCAACAACCAGGCAACTTAATTCTTCTTCCTCGCGGCCATCGTCAATTAATGCAAAGCTAGGTTGTAAACTTTGAATATCATCTAAAGCATTGCTCAGTCTTTTGTTGTAAACGGCTACAGTTTCAATGCTGCTGCAGGCGCCAAAACATTGTCCATTATCATGTGCCTTACATTTTGTTGCTGTTTTTTGAAGATAGCATAATTTTGCGCAAAGCTGATATTTCTCGATAAGGTGGTTTAAGAAATTGTAGCCTTCCAGTAAGCTATTAAAACTTTGTAAAGATTTATTATTTTTTTTATGCTTATCTATCGCCAGGCGCATGTAGCCATTTTGATCCTCGAATACGTATAAGTCATATTTATGTTCATATCGTTTCATGGCTCTGTTATTTTCTGGCCAAAGTCTTTTAATCTCGTTTGCTTCTAAAATCAATGCCATTAACTCCGTGCCACATACCACATGATCAACATTATAAATTGTGCGTAAAAAATCCTGTCTTTGTTTATTTGGCTTGTTTCCTGTAAAATGACTTATTACCCTTTTTCTTAGGTTTTTAGCCTTGCCTACATAAACAATTTTACCCTTATTATCTTTAAAATAATAAACACCTGGCTGATCTGGCAATCTTAATATCGAAGCACGATCTAAATGTGGTGGTAAAACCTGTTCCTTCGAAGTTTTCTTCATCATTTCAGCGATAATACCTTCATGATCTGCCTCCAATAACATGTTGAACAATATACTTGTTGCATCAGCATCACCTGCGGCCCGGTGACGGTTATGAATAGGAATTTGTAATACACTGCATAACTTTCCGAGACTATACGATGCTTTCCCGGGGATGATTTTTCTGCTCATCCTAACGGTGCAGAGTTTCCGGCAATTTAACTCATAACCAGCTGCAGATAGATGATGTTTCAAAAATGAATAATCGAAGTTGACGTTGTGTGCAACAAAAATCTTATCATGCAGCAACTGGTAAATTTGTAATGCTACATCTGCAAAGGTTGGTGCATCAACCAGCATTGCATCATCTATTCCTGTTAAGGCTGTAATATAAACAGGAATGGATTGGCCAGGATTTATCAATGTGGTAAATGACTCGACCACTTTATTTTCATCATGAATATTGATGGCAACCTCAGTAATTCCATTTGCTGAAGCGTGGCCTCCGGTAGTTTCGATATCTACAACTGCGTATAACATTGATAAATTTTACAACTACAAATCTATGCTAAAATAGTTAGTAATAAAAATAATGCTTCGTTAATTTTTGATAGTTTTTTTAGTGAAATTATTTTGGTAAACGTACAAACAAAAAAAGCGACTACGTTATAACGCAGTCGCTCAGTATCAAGTATACAAAAGCTTAAAGTTTGCTTAATAATTTACTCAAGTTTGGTTTAATACCAATACTAATAGGCACAGTATTAAATACTCGATTTTGAATTTTTCCAAAGCCATACATGTAGCTGGCTTCGATAAAAAGGTTTGCACCTCCAATATTATATTCAATACCACCACCGCCTTCAGCAATACCTAAGCTATTTGTTTTGTTATCCATATTTACTTGTAAAGTACTTGCATTTACACCTGCCTGAGGTGTTAAAATGAAACCACCACCGGCGCCTGCAAATCCGTAAAACGCCCATTTTTCTACAATTTTTCTGTAGCCTAAAGCTATATTTAATAAATACGTAGTTGATCTTCCTTTCTGGATAGTATAGCTGTAACCGGCATCAGCAATTTGCTGGTTAAAAGTAAAAGCATGTAAACTCACTTTTGGGTACACGAAAAATCCACCATTGCCAACGGCTAGATTTACACCTAAAGAGGTAGAGAATTTAGGTTTAAAATAGTCTGATGTTTCTCCCATAGGAAATGCAAAACCAATTCCACTCATGGAATAAAGTTTATCTGGACGGCTGCTTTGTGCGCTTGCCTTGATAGATATTGCTGCGCAAAGCAATATTATTGGAGTTAGTAATCTTAGTTGCATATTTTTATTTTTAATTGGCGGTTAGTTTATTTACTTTTTGAAGTAAATCGGTGATGTTAAAAGGTTTTTCCAGATAGTCGTCTGGATTTAATCTTTGTGAGATAATATAGTTTTCATCATATCTAGCCGATGCCATAATAACCGGAATATTTTCTGTTTCAGGATTTAATTTCAATTCCCTGAAAACAGCTCTTCCATCCATGCCATTCAACATAATATCCAAAATGATTAAATCTGGACTAAATTCTTTAATGGTTTTAAAAATAAATCTCGGTGATAATAAAGGGTATACTCGGTAACGCTCAGTTTCTAGTGCCATCTGAAAAACCTCCAATATATCGGGGTCATCATCTACAACTAATATTCTTTTCAAAATGGTTAATCAATAAATAAATAATAAACTAATGCTAATACAAAGTAATACGAAGAATGTTTTGCTTGGCAGCAGAAATGACTTAAAATTACTTTAACCGCGGAAATGCAATCGATTTTATGACTTTCCTTTGAGTAAGTTATCTTGAATAAAAGCGGCAAAAAGCGATTTATGGCTATCTGCTACGGCATAAGAAACTTCACCGGATAATAACACCTGATTTCCTAAAACACTTCTAATATGCTGTTTGGAAATAATGCCCGCAGCACTAATCTGGATAAATCCAGGGTGTTGTTTTAGCATCTTCATCATTTTTACAAAGTTTACCTTGGCTGTTGTAAAAATATTTTTTGTGGTGATAAACCTAACATCTTCCTGGTGATCCTCTACAGCAATCAATTCATTTATATCAATCCGGGCCAGTTCACTTTTGCCGTTTTGAAGCGGCAAATAGAAAAAATGATCATCAAAAATTGAAAACGGTTGCTGTTCGCTGGAACCAGCCGGGTATAGGTTGTTTATAGTTTTGGCGAAATGTAATATAGAATATGGTTTTAACAGGTAAGCATCTGCATCAACTTTGAAGGCATCAAGTGCATATCTTGGATGTGCAGTAGTAAAAACTAAGTGCTTTGCTTTTTGTCTTAGTAATCCTGCAAGTTCAATCCCGGAAAGTGTCGGCATTTCCACATCTAAAAAGATAATATCTACAGGAGAAGCCACCGAAATTTCTGCCAAAGCCTGCAAAGGTTCGGTAAAAGTTTGCACAAGATTTAATTCTGGCAACTTTTCCATGTAAGCAATTAGATTTTCTAAAGAATGTGGATCATCGTCTATTGCGATGCAATTTATTGACATTTTTCGAGTTTTAGACGATGCAAAATACAACTAAAACAGCTAAAAAAGAAAAAAAATATTTTGTAAAAGGTTTTTTTATTCTCCACTATAGCTTTGTAGTGTTTATTTGTATTTATTGAAGTAATTGTTTGTAGTTGTCAATTTTAATCATCGGTATGTTATAGCTTAATTGTTACCCTTACCTTGTAATAGTTATCCTCAGTTGTACCACTTTCAAATGTCGACTGGTCTCCGTAAGCGTAGGCCAACCGCTTGGTAATATTTTTTATGCCGGAGTTAAAGCCAGGTTTTTCTTTCACTTTTGCTATCTGATTTGACGTTTCGATAATCAAATCATTATTTTGTAAATACAATTTGATTTCTGCGGGGTGAGATTGAGAAAGCAGGTCACCATGTTTAAATATGTTTTCAACCAACGTAATTAAAATCAAAGGTATAATTTCCACTTTTTTAATGTAATCATCATACCAAAACCGAATTTGCAATTGGTGGTGTTTGCGTAGCTGATGCAAATTAATTAAGTTTTCTACCTGGTTAATTTCCTCACCAAGTGAAATGAAATCTTTATCCTTATTGCTATCCACCGAATATCTCATCATTTCTGAAAGCGAGAGTATGGTTTCTGCTGCTATAGGAGAATGATCACGAGCATTCTGATAGATAAAATCAAGTGTGTTAAATAATAAATGTGGCTGGATTTGTGCCTTTAAGAAAGCATTCTCTGATCTCGCAATCTGGATCATATTATTCAATCGCTGATGCTCCAATTCCTCGGTCTTCTTCCTCTCGCTCAAAAACTTGAGTAAAAAGTAGTAACCTGTAGAGAAAAACATGAAATAAATGGCTCGATAAACCGGCCCGAGGATGTATTGCATAGTCGTTCCAATCTTTCTCGGCCGGAAATATTTCAGTATATCAGTGATCAGATAGTCAAAGCCAATGTAGATCATGAGATAAACTAATAACTCCAGTGATAAAAGAAACGGAAGCTTCCACCAGATTTGATTTTTACGTTTTAAACCGCTCTCTAAAATAATATGCGTATGTACATAAAACATGGAGATGTTTAAAGAATAAAACAGAATGTAATTAATGAGGTTTCCAAACTGTCCACTAAACAGGCCTACTATTACAGACTCATACAGCATAAAAACCAGCCAGATGATGATGTGGAATTTTTTGGAAACCAGCCAGTTTTGAATGCGGATGAAAGGCGGTGATTTTTTGATGTTAATCATTGAGGAAAAAGCTTGTTAATAGGGTATCTGCTGGTAATGATGTTTCAAAAAGCAAAATTGCATAAAAATTTTAAACCTTGATGCATTTTGCAGGGTTTGCTAGGATCTGCTCGTTCTGATTGTTTTTTCTTTAATATACTCCTGTATTCCTTCGCGGTAACTGTTTCCAACATTTACAGTTAAATTATTAACCATTTTCAGTGTGTTTCCCTCAACTTTCTCAATATGGTTTTTGGCGATGATAAATGATCGGTGTGCCTGTGCAAAGTTTGGGTAATCCTGCAGTATAATTTTAATCTCTGATAAAGCGATATAAGTGACTATGGTTTCGTTAGTGGTGTAAATCCTGACATAGTTTTGTAAACTCTCCACCGCAACTATGTCGCTGTACCTAACTTTTATTAAACTATTTTTTTCATTCTTATTTCGTACAAAGAAATAATCTTCTTCTTGCTGAATAGAAATATTTGGCAGGCTGGGGCTTTGTGGAAATAGCCGGTTTAGGGTTTCCGCAAAACGAGCAAAAGTATAAGGTTTTAGCAAGTATGCACTGGCATTCATTTCAAATGCCTCATAAGCGTATTTAGAATGAGATGTAGTAAAAATCAGTTTGCTTGTTTTATGACGTATAGCCTTTGACAGCTCGATTCCCGAAATCATGGGCATGTCTACATCCATAAAAATAACATCAACATTTGCTCCGCCGGTAATGTCTGTAAGCGCCTGCAACGGATCGGTATATGCCTTATAAAGCGAAATATTGGATAGTGTGTTCAGATAAGATTTAATGCCATTTATAGCATGAATATCATCGTCAATCACGATACATTTTAATTTCATTTGATAGATAGAGAAGATGGATGGCAAATTACGCTATGATTCGCAAAAATTAAAATTTATAATGTTGGTCAAGGTATTGAGCATATTCATCAAGTTTGTGATAGCGTTTGTTTAGTTTTAGTCACTATGATCAAACCATAATCTAGTCTATAAAAATGAATAAAGAGGTTGGATCACAAATGAACAAAACTATTCTTTTTTAATTGCTTGGATTACAATATATTGTATTTATTACCGTAAATAAATATATGATATTGCAGATTAGCGGCAATTCATTTACCTAAAACCTAATCTTATGAAAAACAGAACCCGTGTAACCAACAGGTTAAATGTATCCATTACCAAAAAAGTGATCGAATTGCAGGAAAAAGGATACGATTGCGATTTTCTTTTACTGGCCAACGGCAGCCTGCTATGCATGCAGACCAATAGAAAGTATCCAATGAGTTCCGTGTCCATTGAAGCAACGGAGCATGGTTACGATTTCTTCAGCCAGTCGTACAAACATGTACATAAAATTGTTACCGGTAACGGCGAGCAGGGATTGTTGCTAACCGAAAAAGCATATAATTAATTACGAAAGATACATTAAGCATGGCTTGGTGTATCTTTTCAAAAAAATTGTCTAGACAAATCTTAATAATTTTATGCGTACTTAAAACTATTAATCATTCTTCTTGTTTAAATTTTATTCGATATATTTAAACAAAAATGACTTATACCATTTCTGATCTGGAACAGCTGTCAGGCATTCATTCTCATACGATAAGGATCTGGGAGCAACGGTATAATGCGTTAAAACCTCAACGCTCACAAGGAAATACCCGGCTATATGATGATAACCAGTTAAAACGGCTATTAAATATTGTGAGCCTCAATCAATCCGGATTAAAAATTTCGAAAATTTGTAGTTTAACCGATGAGGCTGTAGAAGAATTACTGGATCAAAAATATAGTTATCGATCTGATGATGAATTAGCTGAATTCTACATTACAAGGTTAATCAAATATGGTTTAGATTTTAATGATGCTGCATTTACCAATTTAATTAACGATTGTGTGGAAGTGTTAGGCGTTGCCGATACCTATCGTCGCGTAACATATCCTTTACTTATACGCCTAGGTTTAATGTGGCGAAAAGATGAGATTTGTCCTGCTCATGAACATTTCATCTCCAGTTTGATCCGTCAAAAACTTTTCTCCGAAATTAATAATACCGAATCAGCTTCCGATAGTGGAAAAACCTGGTTGCTTTTTCTGCCTGAAGATGAAGATCACGACATCGGATTAATCTTTGCAAATTATATGCTTCGGTTGAACCATCAAAAAGTAATCTATTTGGGAAGCAAAGTTCCACTAGATTCTATCGAAGAAGTAATCTCGAGTATAAATGTTGATCATGTTTTGCTTTTTATGGTCAGGGCAAGATTAGAGGCTGGTGCACAAAAATATATTACACAATTATCTGAGGTTTGCAAATCTGCAAAAATACACCTGGCTGGAAATGGTTTGGTGATTGAAAAATTAAAAAATATAGATCATATCAATTGGTTTAAAACGCTTGAAGAATTTGAAAAATCCATTCAAAACCCAAATTAACGATGAAAGAAATGTTTGATCAGTTATCGGCGAGGTGCAGTAAACTAACCACAACGAGTTATAGCACAAGTTTTTCTTTCGGAATTTATTTTCTGGGAAAACAACTGCGACAACCCGTTTACGCTATTTATGGTTTCGTCCGCCTTGCAGATGAAATAGTAGATAGCTTTCATAATTTCGACAAAAAGTATTTATTAGAGAAATTTAAACAGGATACTTTTGAAGCCATCGAATTAGGGATTAGTTTAAATCCTGTTCTTAATTCTTTTCAAAAAGTCGTAAACGAATATCAAATCGATCACGAATTAATTAGATTGTTTTTGAAAAGCATGGAAATGGATCTGGAAGATCAATTATTTACGGAAGATTTATATCAGGAATACATTTTAGGATCGGCAGAAGTAGTTGGTTTAATGTGTTTAAAAGTATTTACCAATGGGGATGAAGCAGAATACAACAGATTAAAACCCTTTGCTATGAAGTTGGGCTCCGCTTTTCAAAAGGTAAATTTTCTTCGTGATGTAAAGGCAGATCATCAATCACTAAACCGCAACTATTTTCCAAATGTGAATTTAACTGTCTTCTGTGATCAGGAAAAACGCAAGATAGAAGAGGAGATAGAAGACGAATTTAAAGATGCTTTATTAGGAATAAAAATGCTGCCATCCACATCCAGAAACGGTGTTTACCTATCTTACATCTATTATAGAAAACTATTTAATAAGATCAAAAATCTGAGCGCCGAAAAAATAATGACCGAACGCATTCGCATTCCAAACCATCATAAAATTGGCTTGATGTTCGATTCTATGATACGCCATAAGTTAAACGCGATTTAAGCAGCAATGGAAGAACATGTAATTTTAGTTGATAAAGATGACCTGCCTCAGGGTAAGATGGAAAAAATGGAGGCTCACCAAAAGGGATTATTACATCGTGCTTTTTCAATTTTTATTTTTAACGATCATCAAGAACTTTTGCTCCAGAAACGTTCCAAAAGTAAATATCATTCTGGTGGATTATGGACAAATACTTGTTGCAGCCATCCTCGTGAAGGCGAGAGTAATCTGGCCGCTGCAGAAAGAAGATTAAAAGAGGAGATGGGCATGACCTGCGATCTGGCTTATGGTTTTAATTTTTTATATAAGGCAGTGTTCGATGACGGGTTAACGGAGCATGAATTAGATCATGTTTTTTTTGGCACGTCTAATGATAAGCCAGTAATTAATAATGAAGAGGTAGAGGATTTCAAGTATATCAAACTTGAGGATTTGAGAAATGATATCGACGTCAATCCAACTGCATACACGCCATGGCTAAAAATCTGTTTAGACAAGGTAATCAGCCATATTTCAAATGATGTAAAATAAAAACGGGCATACAGCCTAAGCCATATACCCGTATCTAAATTAACGCTCTCGAGGACAAATATAGCACTTGTTTGTACAATTCCTAGTAGTTTAACATTTCTTTTACGTTCAAATTAAGGTAACTTTTTAGTTTCATTGCTTGCATGTGAAGCAATGTATTGATTTCTAGATTTTTGAAGATTTTTCTCTGGAAAAAATTATTTATATTTTTTTTGACAATCATTACAAACATAGGTTTGCCGGTTTGTTTTTCCGAGTGCTTTTTTGGTTACCTTGTGTTCTCGGGCACAAATTTTTTGCTGATAAACTTCCCAATGTTTACTTAATGTGTTTTCTTTTTTCCACTTTAAAAAATCGAAGCTATACCGCTGCGCTTCTTTGATAATCGCTTTGAGTTTAGCAGTAGGAATGTTTTCTATTTTACTCAGCGGATGAACTTGGCTTCTATACAGTACTTCATTTTTGATAATATTGCCAACGCCAGCAAAAATATCCTGATCTAATAAAGCATCACATATATAGGTTTCTTTCGTTTCATTCAGTTTTTCCAATGCGAGTTTTGGATCCCAATGTTCAGACATGATATCTGCTTTCCAATTGTAGTGATCATTTACATCACCATCCAACAAATCAACTTTGCAGGTGTAGAAGTTTAACTGATCATTTTTCAGCGTTAAGCCAAGTTTTAATGGCGTCTTCTTCGTTTCATTAATGAGGTAGGTGCCAAAAAGCATGAAATGGATACGTATAGTAAAATCATCGAAACAAATTAAAAAATGCTTACCCCAACTTTTGAAACCTTGAATTTTTTTGTGAAGAAGTTTTTCCTTATCAATGGTATTCACGTTTCCGGCAACTTCCAATACCTCTGGTTTACCCAAATGTAGGTCGCTGATCAAGTCTTTCAATATTACAATTGATGGTCCTTCAGGCATCTTCTAATTTTTTAAATTTAAAATGATTTTTGATGTGCTGATTGAAATATCTGCCTTTCGAACCTGCAGCTTTGAGCATATTGAAAATTTTTTCCGGCACGTTTCGGTACAGATAAACTAATCCGCTAACAAAAGTTATTTGAAGTGACTTTTTATTAGCATCATAACTGAAATGATCGATTACAGATGATGGCATAATATTTAATCAATTTAACAGTAGAATTTTGATATGGTTTTACTCACCATTTAGTTCTGATTCTTCTTTAGCAACCCTGATTTTCTCTTTCTTTAAATCAATCCTGATGATGTTGTACAAACTCATGTAAACATTCGCTATCCACACAATGGCAAAAAAAGCTATGAGGTAACCCCTCCAACTGGCATAAATCAATGTGTATTTTGTGATAAATAAAATAATTACCGTTACATAATGACTGAAACAATATTCACATGTAAACACATAGAAAAATTTCCGTTTGATTAGCTTGTTACAATTTTTTGAGCGGTCAACACAAAATTCCCTCGCCTCCCTAAAAATTTCTTCTTTGGTAACTGTCCAGGCAATACAGGCAACGGGCAATGCTAAAACGAATAAATAGTAAATGTGCGATTCCATGAAATTAGCTCTTTTAAATACAACCTCTTAGCAAGTAAAATGTTTAACTTATGAGATAAACATTTTAACGATATAGCTGTTTAATACCCAAAAGCCAACGTTATGGAAAGATCAGAAATTGTATCTCTACTTGAGGTCATTAATCAGCAAGTTAATTCTCCAATTTTAGGAGGAATGGAGGAAGCTTATGAGGAGTTGGAAAGTATGGGCCTGGTTAAAATCAACCGCGAATCTGTTCAATGGGCGGCAGTAATGACTCCTGCAGGAAATGCATATCTAGGTCACGATTAAGTGCTGCATCAATCAAAAATCTTTACGGAAAAAGTTAACAATATTGTTCTAAATTTGCAGCTGAATTAGAAAGTCCATTATGTGATGTATGGTTTCTAATATTTCTTATGAACAATATCCAGCTTAGAGAAGTTAATGTTACCCGCTACGTTACGCCCTTACGTGAAGGTGGTTCTATGCCAGCTATCGCCGAGGCTGATGACGATTTTTTGTATGTACTTAAATTCAGAGGCGCTGGCCAGGGTACCCGAGCGTTGATTGCTGAATTAATTGGTGGAGAAATCGCCAGAATTTTGGGATTACGCGTACCTGAATTGGTATTTGCCCATTTAGATGAGGCTTTTGGAAGAACCGAACCCGATGAAGAGATTCAGGATTTACTAAAAGCGAGTGTGGGTTTAAACTTAGCCCTTCATTATCTATCCGGAGCCATTACCTTTGATCCTACAGTTACCGCCGTTGATGCTAAATTAGCTTCACAAATTGTTTGGTTAGATTGCTTCTTAACCAATATGGATCGCACATGCCGCAATACCAATATGCTGGTTTGGCACAAGGAACTTTGGCTAATTGATCATGGCGCATCGTTGTACTTTCATCATTCCTGGCAAAATTGGGAAGGACAGGCTACACGACCATTTTTTCTTGTTAAAGATCATGTGTTACTACCCTGGGCTTCTGAACTTGAAGCGGTAGATCAGGAATTTCGTTCAATTCTTAACCCTGAGAAAATTCAGGCAGTAATCAATATCATTCCAGATGATTGGCTGGAAGGCGAAACAAATTTTGAAAGTAAGGAATCGCATCGAAAAGCTTATGCTTATTTCCTGGAAACGCGTTTAGCAAATTCTGAAACATTTTTAAAAGAAGCACAGCATGCAAGAGAGATTCTTATTTGAGTATGCCGTGATCCGCGTGATGCCGAGGGTAGAACGGGAGGAATTTATTAATGTAGGCATTATCCTTTATTGCGCTAAGAAGAAGTTCTTACAAAGCATTTTCGTAGTAGACGAGCAAAAGATCAGCGCCATAGCAGGTAAAATTGATATGGATGACATTCATGCGAATCTTTCAGCATTCGAACGGATCAGCGCTGGTGCAAAAAATGGTGGCCCGATTGGCCAGTATGATCAGGCTTCGCGATTCAGGTGGTTAACAGCAACGAGAAGTACTGTAGTGCAGTGTTCAAAAGTGCATCCTGGTTTTAGTACAGATCCTTACGAAACGATGCTAAGACTTCATAATGAACTGGTTTTGTAACTGTAAGTCAAGAACTCGTTTTAATCAAGAGAAATCAGCTATTATAGCAATTAATCAATCTATCCTTGCCGAAAGAATATTTTAAAAAACTTCAGGAGCTACTTACTACAGAGCGTGATGAAGATTTACAAGCATATTTAAAACTTACTGAAAATACTTCGGCTGCAGACCGCCGATTATTAGGATTAACCTGGTATCCCATTGCTATTCGCAACAGTGAAATTGGCCGGGGCGATTACCTGACTGTTGAATTGGAACGTACCACTCATCAGGATATTTCTCATCCGTTTAGATTTGGATCTTCTGTGGTTTTATTCTCCAACCACGATGCAAAGGAAGATAGGCTGGAGGGAACCATTACACATCAAACCGGGAATAAAATGAAAATTAGTTTCAGGGTTGATGAATTACCAGATTGGAGCCGTGACGGCAAATTAGGGGTTGATTTGCTTTTCGATAACAACAGTTACGATGAAATGCAAAATGCGTTGAAGCAGGCTTCAAATCTGGCAGACCATCAATCGGAAAATAAATTGATTAGCATCCTAACACGGGGGGAAAAACCTTCATTTCAGAATGAGGAGAAATTCTTCATTCCGAACAAACTAAATGAATCACAGCGACAGGCTGTTCATAAAATCGTTACGGCCAATCATTTAGCAATTGTACATGGTCCTCCTGGTACCGGCAAAACCACAACACTGGTACATGCAATAAAATCGCTGACGAAGCATTACAATCAAAAGATCCTGGTAGTTGCACCAAGCAATACCGCAGTAGATTTATTAACTGAAAAACTAGCAGCAGAAGGGCTTAACGTCATTCGGATAGGTAATCCGGCCCGTGTTTCAAATAGGCTGTTGGCATCAACTTTAGAGCATAAAATGGCTGATCATCCAGACATGAAGTCTGTTAAATCTCTAAAAAAGCAGGCCAACGAATTCAAAAACATGGCGCATAAATATAAGCGAAGTTTCGGGAAAGCTGAACGCGATCAACGCAAGGCTTTATTTGATGAAGCACACAAAATTGGCAAAGAAGTTGAAAAAACGGAACAGTATATTATGGATAATCTGTTCAGTAAGGCGCAGGTTATAACGGCAACATTGGTAGGCGCAAACCATTATACTGTTCGCAATTTAAAATATAATACGGTAGTGATCGATGAAGCCGGACAGGCTTTGGAACCCGCCTGTTGGATCCCCATTTTAAAAGCAGAAAAAGTGGTACTTGCAGGGGATCATTTCCAGTTAGCGCCAACAATAAAATCCAGCGAAGCCGGCAGAAACGGATTAAGTAAAACTTTACTGGAAAAGTCAGTTAGCCTTCATCCTGAATCTGTTGTGCTTCTCAATGAACAATACAGGATGCATGAAAGTATCATGGGATATTCTTCTCAGGTTTTCTATAACAGTCAGCTCCATGCCCATCCTGCTGTTGCCCGACATTTAGTTTTTGCTGATGATGAGCCGCTTGCTTTCATAGACACAGCCGGATGTAGTTTTGATGAAAAATTAGATGGAAACAGTACTACAAATCCTGATGAGGCCACTTTTTTAGTGACGCATTTGAGTACTTTAATTCAGGAACTTGAATCAAAAGAAACTATCGTTGATTTTCCGTCAATCGCCATCGTTTCTCCATACAAACAGCAAGTTCGAATTCTCAAGATGTTGGTTGAAGAAAATGAATTGTTAATGGCCCATCAAGATAAAATTTCTGTTAATACTATCGATAGTTTTCAGGGGCAGGAGCGGGATATTGTATACATCAGCTTAACCCGTAGCAATGCAGACGGCTCCATCGGCTTTTTAGCTGATACCAGAAGAATGAATGTAGCCATGACCCGGGCAAGGAAGAAGCTAGTGGTAATAGGGGATAGTGCAACACTTTCGAAGGCTAAGTTTTATGCAGATTTTATTACCTATGCCGAAAAACTTAACGCTTACCATAGTGCCTGGGAGTTTATAAACGTATAATCAGATATCTAAACGCTTAAACCTCAAAGAAATGTCTATATTTGAATAAATCATCCTGATTGCCTTATTTCTTTAGCAAAACCATGAACTTTTTTGTTTTTAGTTATGTTGTATAAACAGGTTACGCGATGACCGTTAATAAAGCTAACCAATACAACAACAAAATGAAAGAAGGTGCAAGGGTTTTAATCGCAGACGATAATGAATTGATGCGAATGGTAATGAAGGGCTATTTTCGGAAATTAATACCTTCGTCTGAGGTATTTGAAACTACAAATCTTCCTGATACTTTTGAGTTATTAAACCGTGAAAAATTTGATTTTTTACTGTTGGATATCAATATGCCAAGGGGCGATAGTAATCCAAATACGGTACGAAAAGTTCATGCTATCCAGCCCGAAATAAAAGTTTGCATGTTTACCGGTAATGATAAAACCACGCTCGAGAAACAATATACCGAAGCAGGGGCAATAGCCTTTATCCAAAAAGATGAAGATATGGGTTTAGCGATTGAAGATGCCCTAAAGATAGCTTTCGGCTAAACCTTTTCTAGTTTGTTTTCCTGCAATTTACCCGAAATACTTGCGCCGGCAATGAGTAATTCGTTGGTAATCATTTTGGTATATTCGGTAATTTCAAATTTAAAATCTTTTACCGACGATCCCGATCTGATTTCTTCCAATCGTTTTTCCCATTGACCTGTAAGTTCAGCCTGAGCAATTTGTTTATCTTTCACCACTTCATAAACCGCCAATCCTTTGGCTGAAGGTACCAGATTCCGTTTTTCTCTGGTAATATATTCTCTGGTGATTAAGGTTTCAATAATAGAAGCTCGAGTAGCGGGCGTTCCTAAACCACTATCTTTCATCGCATATCGCAACTCCTCATCCTCAATTTCTTTACCGCAGGTTTCCAGTGCTTTCAGAAGAGACGCTTCATTGTACATTGATTTTGGTTTTGTTTGCTTCTCTAGTAAGGATTTTTCTGTAATTGGTAATTGTTCACCTACGATAACCTTTGGCAAAGCCGCGTTATCCTCATCTTTTTTATCGTCTTCACTTTCATTAAAAACCGAACGCCATCCGGCAGAACGAATAACGGTTCCATTAGCAATAAAAGTAAGTCCAGATTGGATGGTGATTTTGGTAATTTCTTTTAAACATTCCTGATGGAAGGCCTCGATCATTCGTCCAACTACCATGTCATACACAGCCTGTTTATCGCTGCTAAGTCCATAGGCCTCTACACCAGTTGGTAAAACGGCATGGTGATCGGTTACTTTTTTTGCATTGACACTACGTTTATTTAGTTTAATGGTTTGAAGGAAAGCTGCCTGTTTACCAAAATCAGGATGGTTAACAAATTTGGTAATCAAATCCGGAACACCGGCAAAAACATCATCGCCGATATATCTTGATCCTGTACGAGGATAAGAAACGAGTTTGCTTTCATACAAATTCTGTAAAATATTCAAGGTCTGATCAGCCGTGTATCCCTTCTTTTTATTCGCTTCCTGCTGTAAACTACTCAAATCATGCAAAAGCGGTGGTGGTTCTTTACGGGGTTTAGCTTCAACTGCTGTGATATTTCCACCAGTTGGGAATCCGGATGCCACATCTTCTACTAAAGCAAAAAGCTTTTCAGCTTCTTCCTTTTCTTTATAGTTTGTAGTCGAAACCGCTTTAAAACTTTGCTCATCCTTAACCAGCTGGATGCTGATCTGGTAATAAATCTGCGGTACAAAATTTTTAATTTCTAAAAAGCGGGCACAAATCATGGCAAGGGTAGGTGTTTGAACTCTACCAAGCGACAATACAGTTCGGTTGCCCGCAGAAATACTCAAAGCCTGTGTTGCATTCATGCCGACAAGCCAGTCAGATTCAGATCGGCAATGTGCGGAATTGAATAGCGTATCGTAATCGGTGCCAGGCTTAAGATTTCTAAAACCATCTTTTATAGCTTCATCAGTTTGTGAGGAAATCCACAATCTTTTAAATGGTTTTTTGCATTTCAGATAATAGTAGATATATCTGAAAATCAGCTCGCCTTCACGCCCGGCATCCGTAGCTACAATAATTTCTGTAGCCTCATCGAAAAGTCTTTTTATTGTATCAAGTTGTTTTCTAACTGCCGGATCTTCTACAAAGCCGTCTTTAGTTTTGATTTTGCGAACTGCCAATTTAAATTTAGCTGGTAACATGGGTAAGTGCTGCTTTCTCCAGCCAATAAAACCATAATCTTGTGGAGGTGCCAATTGCAATAAATGCCCAAATGCCCAGGTAAACGAATATCCTTTACCTTCGATATATCCGTCTTTTCTGGTAGTTGCACCAAAAACTTTAGCAAGTTCGCGGCCAACTGAAGGCTTTTCTGCAATAACAATCTTCATGAATTGGGCTTATTTTAAAACCTCAAAGATGCTCAAAATATTGATTCAAAAATCAAAATTTTACTCACACACTAAACACCTGATGATTAAACATTTTCGCTGTTTTAGTGTTACGGTTGCATTATTCAGTAACAAATAATCGAGTTTAAAATCTAAAATTTAATGAATAGCCATTACAATTTAGAAAATTGCACTATCAAAGTCCATTTAGATGAGGGTATCATACGGGTGTACGGCAACGCAGAACTTTGGCGCTTTTTGGATGGTAAAGCAGATGAAAGGTTTATTTTATTGGTAAAAACCATTAAAGATGATTACCTGCAGAAATTTGGTCGTCCATTACAGATTACAGACCGATCGCTCATTGTGGAAATTTTGGTGCATGTTTACTGTGATTATTTAGGTTTGCAATTTAACCGACTGGTGAAATTTAAGCCGCTTAATAAGCTTGTAAATAAGTTATTGGAAAGGGCAGAAGTAGTGGATTGTGGCGAAAAGGCCAAAGACTCCAACCGTTGGGTCTGGGATACTCTGGCCCCCCTAAAAGGATTTTTTATCAAGATATTGCCCCGGAATTTAAGTGATACAAATCTCAAACTACATTAATCCATTTGAGCGGCCAAAACTTCCTCTTGTTTTAAAGCGTAGCTGGCTGCGAGTGTTTCGTTCAAAAACGAAGAATGGTATTGCTGATCAGAGTTGTTAATAAACAGTACAGTGCGGTCTGAAATGGCATCAATCACTTTATTTGCTAGTTTAGTTGGTACTGCCGGGCAACCCTGGCTTCGGCCCAATCTTCCGAGTTGATTAATTGTTTCCTGGCAGACATAATCGGCACCATGAACAACAATCGCCCGTTCCCTCGCATGGTTGTTAAATCCTCGGTCCATACCATCTAATTTAAGCGAACGACCATGTTTGCCGTAATAAATTTCTCCGGTTAGATAAAAACCTAAACTGCTTTGATTTGAATTCTGCGTATTGGAAAAATAGGTGGGTTTATCGCCACCACTGTTTTGCCCATGTGCCACCCAGGTATTTAAAATAAGTTTTTTCTGCGCCAAATCAATAATAAAAAGACGTTTCTTGCTGCTTTCCTGATCGAAATCAGCAATGGTTAAAATAGATTTGGAATGTAGCAAACCGGAATACTTCATGTTGTAAAAGCCGGTAAGTGCTTTTTCAAAAACCTGTTGGTTTAAACCTGCAGAATCCAGATGAGCAGCATAATAGATATCTGAAATGAACTGATTGTAGATACTATCAGCAGCAATATTTTTAACTGTTTGTTGCTGTGTTTGTGGAAGCTCTTCTGCTTTCCAACTTGTTCCGACAATGCTCATACTCACTAAAACAATCGCGGCAATGCCTAAAAAGATTTTCTTCATTAAGGGATGTTTGGTTGATTTCTGAAATAATAATACGGAGTTTATGAGTAATTGTTGTGCAAGTGCCGGTGTAGTTTTAATAATACGGACTGTTTTACAGCAATATGACGGATTATCGATGAAAATATAGCTTGCGGGAATGTTATTTTTCTTTAATCTAACTGATAATCAATAACAAATACGATTGTAAGGTGTTGTAATTTAAAACTGATCATCATGAAAATACTGCTTACTGGCGCAAACGGTTATATTGGAACAAGGTTATTGCCGCTGCTATTGGAAGAAGGTCATCAGGTAGTTTGTATGGTTAGGGATGAGCGTAGATTTGCTGCAAAATCTGATCTAAGTGAGGAAGTAGAAATTATCAGTGGCGACTTGCTCAAAGCAGATACATTGGATGAAATTCCCTCTGATATCGATGCCGCTTATTATCTGGTTCATTCAATGTCATCAAGCGATAGTGGTTTTGATGATATGGAAAGGCAATCCTCAGAAAATTTCTCAAATGCCATTAAGAAAACCAATTGTAAGCAAATCATTTACCTTACCGGGATTGCAAATGATGAACACTTATCAAAACATTTAGGTTCCCGTTTAGCTGTTGAGGAAGAATTAAAATCTTCAGGCATTGCCTGTACCATTTTACGGGCGGCAATAATCATTGGTTCTGGAAGCGCCTCATTCGAAATCATTAGAGATTTGACCGAGAAAATTCCGGTAATGGTTGCGCCAAAGTGGGTAAAAACCAAATGTCAGCCGATTGGTATTCGCGATGTTTTAGGCTATCTAATTGGGGTACTACATAACGAAAAAGCCTTTAATCAAACATTTGATATTGGCGGACCTGATATCCTGACGTATAAAAATATGTTGTTGGGTTATGCTAATGAACGAGGCTTGAAAAGATGGATCATTACCGTTCCGGTTCTTACGCCCAGGTTATCATCTCTTTGGCTTAATTTAATCACTCCGGTTCCATACTCGCTTGCCAAAAGTTTGGTAGACAGCATGAAAAACGAAGTGGTTTGTAAAGATGATCGTATTAAAAGTGTGGTGCCCAGAAAGTGTTTAACCTACGCTGAAGCCTTGCATTTGGCTTTCGAAAAGATCGATCAGAATTCCATTGTATCCAGCTGGAAGGATGCTTTAAACAGGGGATATTTACAAACTGATTTTATGGATCAGATTAAGGTGCCACAAAACGGAACATTACAATACAAGGTAAAAATGCCTTTTGAACGCAAGGCAGAAGAAGTATTTGAAAATATCTGGAGTATAGGTGGGAGCAGAGGCTGGTATTTTATGGATTGGCTTTGGCAGCTCAGGGGCTTTTTAGATAAAATTTTCGGAGGTGTAGGTACCCGACGCGGAAGAACAAGTAATATTGATCTTCAGGCTGGAGATGTACTCGATTTTTGGAGGGTGCTTTTAGCCGATCGGAAAAACAAAAGATTATTGCTATATGCCGAAATGAAAGTGCCTGGCGAGGCTTGGCTGGAACTTAAATTGGTAGAGTTTCATGGTAAGGCCTTTCTTTCGCAGATTGCTACTTTTAGGCCTAAAGGTTTATGGGGACGCCTGTACTGGTACGCCATGTGGCCCTTTCATATTGTGCTGTTTAAAGGCATGGCCAGAGAGATTACCACGTATAAACCCGATAATTAAGTCAATTTATTATCTTTGATGTTTACATCAATGAAAATGCCGAATCAAGATCACGATTATTCCTTTTGGACCAAATATAAACGTTTCGCCAGTACCGAAATATTAATGTATTTGATCATGATTATTGGAATTGGCTTAGGAATTATTTTTTTAAGCTAAGCACCAGTTTTAAATGATCAGCAGCATTTACCTCATTCATAAATTTTGAGAACTCTGCATATTTCTCCGCAGGAAAAGTTCCATCATTGATTCTGATTTTTCGAGAGTAAGTTACCTTGTTTCCTACAAAACTTACTTTCGCCTCATAAAATCCAAAATCATTCTTGAAAATTTTATCATTTGGCAAAATGAAGTTTGTTGATACCTGGTCAGGAAGTTGGTAAGAAATGGTATCTTCATCTGTATATCCTCTGTTAATATAAACAGGTAATGCTCTGTTTTTTACCTCCGGGATTGACCTTGCAATATTAAATGCGTTTGGTTGCAGATATAACTTATCTCCATTAATTGTGGCATAATGCCCGATGTTAACCTGTAAAACTTCAGTTATCTTCGGGTCTGATGTTTTTTCTTGGGTGTAAACAACTTTTTCAAAGTTAATATTATCAATGTTGTAAGATGATTTTAGCGCTTTATGTTGCTCGGCAATCGGTTTGCTGATAATCGATTCGTGGTTATCATACTGTGCTCCGGAAAAAACTGTGCTCATGTTTCCTGAAAGCGTTCCATCCTGATTAATTTTTAAGTTCGCTTTGCGTACCTGTAAATTACTTTGTGCGCTTAGTTTTGGTGTTCTCAGCAACTTACCCCCTTCAGGTGTGCAGGCAAAAACGACTCTATCGTCAGTAAAGTCTCCTAAAAATCCAAAGGGGATTTTTTGACTCGTACATTCCAGCCAGGTGGTGTCGTTTTTTAAAGGAAGGCATAAAATGATGTGATTCCCTTGCGACATATCCGCAAACTTCGGGTCCATGCTTTTCTTTTGGCTTCCTGCTTCAACAACACAATAGTAAGAATCAACATCAGCGGCTTTTAATAGGCTTTGCATATAATTGACTAAGGCCTTGCAATCGCCATAACCTAAACGATCAACCTCAGTCGCTGAAATAGGTTGAATACCTCCAATACCTATCTGTACACTGATGTAACGCGTTTTACTTTGTAAATATTGATAGATTTTTTTTGCCTTATCCTTATCTGTTTTCTCATCTTTAACTAAATTCTTAACCATGGCAATGGTTTCGGGCGATAAGGTATTTCGCTGTTTAATCAAATTGTTATATACCCATTTACCTAATTCCTCCCAGTTTTGATAACTGCCTTTGTAATTATAATAGGTAAATTGAGTAGGTGCTATCTGAACACTGGTTAGGTAAGTTTCAGGATCAGGATTATACGGCTCAGATTTAACAGCCAGCAAATTGCCAGCTCTCCAAATCATTTTTTTCTGCTTTTCATCGGTTACAACTTCTGGCGCCCCCTTGTAATTAAGCGTTTTAATGCGAACCTCATCAGTTGGTTTGGATATGAATGTATATGAACTTTGCTCAACTGAAACATCATCAGCGGGTTTTGGTCGCCATCTGGGGACGCCTAAATTTTGTTTGTTTCTAATTTCGTAATAGTAAACAACGGTGTAAGGGTATTGATTTACATTTGGCAAATAATGTTTAATCCGGCTATCAATAAATAAGGAAAATCCATCCGCTACGCTGATATCGGAGAAATCATGCTGTGTAAATTTGCTTATTGGTTTACCAACTGAGTTATAAACTTCACCCTTGATGCTTTTTATCGATGTATTTTTATCATAATGCAAAACCAAACGAGCTTCATCTTCGCCATTTTCATTAAACACTGTTATTGCTTTTTTTACCGTTTGCATCACATTTTCGGGTGCACGCATATCTACAACGGTTTCGTTAATCCTGATGCAGGCATTGGCCCGGTTTTTCAAACTGCTGGCGATTAGATCAACATCATAATTATCTTGTGCAACAGCACTATTAGCCAAACCTAAAATGCAAAGGAATATTAATTTAATCTTCATATTAATCAGCCTTTTTCAACAAATATTCCGTTTTCTGATTTTGAATAATCTTACTGTAAAAGGCCTTCAGATAGGGATATTCATCAGGTTCGTAAATGGCATTATTAAACTGCAAAATCTGACTTAATGATAGCGTTTTTCCGTCTAATTGCGTTTGAAGCAAATATCTTCCACCATTATTTGGAAGTCCGATGGCCATATCTTTTGGCTTTTCTACCAGATTATAATGCTGATTAAGATCGATGTTGATGATGATCCGCTCATCAGATGCAACACCTAAATCAACAGGATAGGTTCTTACATTCAAGTTGAACGGGTTTATGGTAATTGCATTGATGAAAAATGGACTTAAATAGAAATTGTTGTTATTGGAACCATCAGTTACGGTGAATTCAATTTCGTAATTTTCTGTAAGCGGGTTTTCAACGCTATCCAGATTATCAATGGTATGATTCACAATCTTAATTTTTGTCAATCGATCATCCAATTTCTCTACAAATTCATCAGCTGAAGTGTATCGTTTAATTTCTTTTCTCTTATTATATGCAGCATAACCCTGAGAAATTGTGCTTAAGGTTCCGATCACTTTACCATCCTGATTAAGTTTTCCATTTAAAATATAATTGGTTACTGTTTTCTGACTGGCTTTTAAATCAATCCAATAAGATGGCTTTTTCAGATTAATCACACGTCCCTGATCATTCATGCAGCGCAAGGGCAATAATCCAAAAGGCAGTAAGGGTTCGGTAGCATCTAACATGTAGCTCTTATCGTCAATGTTAACCTTAGCTACAACATAGTTGAAATCAGAAATTACGGGATAAAGTTTGTTTATGGTACCGTTTTCCCTGGTAGACAGAATAACCGCTTCAGCATCGAGATTTGCAGCAGAAAGTGCAGCAATTAAATTAAGGTTTACATCTGCAACGCATCCCGATCGGTTTTCTAAAGATTTTTTAATATTATCTACGCTGTAAATACCATAATAATTATCCCACTTTACCTGTTTTTTGATATAATTATAAACCGCTTTAGCTTTATTTAAATCATCAGTAGCATCTTTGATAATGGTTGGAATTAATTCCTTATAAACATCTTTGCGTTTCATTTGCGAACCAAAAGATTTATCGCTGGTAAGCTCATAATCAACATCTTTCCATGTTTTGGTATAGGATGTTTTCGCACCCGAAGGATTAACCACGTCAGAAAGTTCAAAATAAACGGCAGACTTAAAATTGCTCGGTGCTGTCATATTATCTTCTTCGATAAAAGCAGGCACATTTTTCATTAGATAGGTAATCTTTGAACAATCAATAGTGGCTCCGTTCAAGCGTAAGCATTCGCGTAACAATTCCACCTTCTGATCGGTTAGTTTCTGATAACCCCGAAGCGAAACATTGTAATTATAGAGCCCAGGAATAAGTACCTGGTATTCACTAATTACCTTCGGGATGTTACTTTGAAAATTCCACGTTTTGAAGTTAAATAGGTTTGGAGATTTTAAGCGGTAACTATATTCAATAATTGACCCCTCAGATAAATTAGGCAGGGTGAATTTTAGCAGTTTAGTATACTTGGATCTGTTTTCAAAAAAAGTAGCTTTTCTATCCATAGCAGTTTCAACAAATCTTCCGCTCACATAATTAAAGGTTGACGCCTTTAAGTCATTGATGGTTTCTTCACGCGTATCATCTTTATATAGTGGAACAATCACATTAGCGTTGTCAAAGCCTTCCTTGTTATAGATTTTTATCCTCACATGGTAATCAAAAACAAGTTCTAAACGGCCAGTAGCATCATCAATATCAATTCTTGCGGTACCAAACTCTTTGAGCACAACCGCATTGGCATTACTGTCTATTTTTTTTCTATCAAATTCATAATCATCATAGGTGATGGCACCGTAATCGAAGTTTTGTGAAAAAGCAGTGATAGATAGAATAGATGATAGAAAGAGGAACAGGAATTTCTTCATGGAGGGCGTTGTTTAATTTATGGCAATTTAAAGCTAGGATTTAATATTCAGAAATAATTTGAAAATTATATTTTGAATTTAATTAGCGGTTTTATAAACTAATCAATCCTTTTTAGCACTTTTGAATAAACATATAAAATCGACCTAGTGTTATGCTATGTCATCTTTCTCATATCTAATAAAATGAAATTAAACTTAAAACGTCCGCTAGCCTTTTTCGATTTAGAAGCTACCGGTATAAATGTAGGCGCTGATAGAATTGTAGAAATAGCCATTTTAAAAGCGATGCCAGATGGTACTGAAGAAGTTAAAACTTGGCGGGTGAATCCGGAAATGCCAATTCCTTTGCAAACTTCATTAATTCATGGTATTTACGATGAAGATATTGCAAATGAGCCTACTTTTAAGGTTTTGGCAAAAGAAATTGCCGAGTTTATAGGAGATAGCGATTTAGCCGGTTACAACTCTAATAAATTTGATATACCGATGCTTTTAGAAGAATTTTTGAGGGCAGACATCGATTTTGATATGAACGAACGGAAATTTGTTGATGTGCAAAATATTTTCCACCAGATGGAACAACGTACATTAAAAGCAGCCTACAAATTTTATTGTCAGGAAGATTTAGTGAATGCCCATGCTGCTGAAGCTGATGTAATCGCAACTTACAAAGTTTTGCTTGGTCAGCTTGAAATGTATAAGGAGAAGGAATTTGAAGATAAGCAAGGAAACAAGAGTATTCCGGTTGTAAACGATGTTGAGGCTTTGCATATTTTCACCAATATTCACAAACCTGTAGATTTTGCGGGAAGAATGGTTTATAACGATAAAAATGAAGTTTGCTTTAACTTTGGTAAACATAAAGGTAAAACTACAGCACAGGTGTTTGCCGTAGAGCCAAGTTATTATGCCTGGATGAAACAGGGCGATTTCCCGCTTTACACCAAGAAAAAATTAGACGAAGAGTGGGCGAAGTTTAACGCAAAGAAAAATGAAAACCGTGCAGCAAAACCGCAACAAAATGCGCCAGCGCAACGACCACAATATCAACAAAAGCCACAGCCTAAGCCTGAAAAACCAGCTCAGCCTATAAATACAGATATGTTGGAGCAGTTAAAGATGAAATTTGGTAAGTAATTTCAGCATCTGTCATAATAGTTGTCAGTCAATCATTTAGAATGAAATCAATAAAAATAGCAGGCATTTTGCTGTTCACTGCAATTTGTGCAAATGCACAGGTTCAGCTTCCCATTGAACCAGTGTTTCAGAATACATATGAAAAGGGAACCCGTTCAGTCTCAGGTAAACCTGGTCAGCAGTATTGGCAAAATTCTTCAAAGTATAATCTGGTAGTTGATTTCAATCCTGTATCGCGATTGTTGAAAGGACAAGCTGAGGTAGTTTACACCAATAACAGTCCTGATACTTTGAAAGAAATCTGGTTTAAACTTTATCCTAATCTGTATAAAAAAGGAACACCAAGGAAATCAAAAATTTCTGAATCAGACTTGGGTGAAGGCGTGAAAATTACTTCGGTCTTGCAGAACGATCAACAACTTGGACTCAGTCATTTGCAAATTGATGGTACTAACATGCAAATCGCCATCCAGCCTTTGTTGCCTGGTAAAACAATTAAATTCAAATTCAATTACAACTATACCGTCAATAAAGGATCGCATGTCCGCACCGGACAGGTGGACGAAGGCTCTCATTTCATTGCTTATTTTTTTCCGAGAATTGCTGTTTATGATGACGTGGATGGCTGGAATAAATATCCTTACACTGGTGCCGAAGAGTTTTATAATGATTTCGATCAGTTTAAGGCTCAAATTAAGGTACCTGCTGGATATAGTGTTTGGGCTACTGGAGATTTAACAAATCCTGATGATGTTTTCCAGAAACAGATTGTATCGAGGTTATTGAATGCTGAAAAAAACGATGCTGTTGTAGATGTGATTACCAATGAGGATTTAACAGGCAAAAAAGTAACGCAACCCAATACCTTCAATACGTTTAAGTTCGAAGCTAAAAATGTTACGGATTTTGTTTTTGCGTTAAGTGACCATTATCTCTGGAAATCTACCAGTTTAGTTGTTGACCCGAAAACAAAACGCAGAACACGGGTTGATGCAGTTTTTAATCCAAAACATAGAGATTATTATGAAGTGATTGACTTTGCCCGGAAAACAGTTGAATCGATGAGTTACAAATTTCCTAAATGGCCATTTCCTTATAACCACGAAACTATTTTTGATGGTTTAGATCAAATGGAATATCCGATGATGGTAAATGATAACCCTGTAGATAACAGAGAAGATGCCATCACCTTAACTGATCATGAAATTTTCCATACCATGTTCCCGTTTTATATGGGGATAAATGAAACCAAATACGGTTGGATGGACGAAGGCTGGGCAACCATAGGTGAGTGGCTGATTTCTCCAATGATTGATTCGACTATTGTGGATGAATATGGTATTCAGCCAACCGCTTCATCATCAGGAAGCAAAGACGACACTCCAATCATGACATTAACACCCGATCTGAAAGGATCTGGAAGTTTTACTAATTCTTATCCCAAACCTGGCTTAGCTTATTTATATGTTAAAGATTATTTAGGTGATGAACTATTTACCAAAGCACTTCATCACTACATTAAGAACTGGAATGGAAAACATCCAATGCCGTATGATTTCTTTAACAGCATAAATGAAGGAAGTGGCAAAAACCTGAACTGGTTTTGGAAACCATGGTTTTTTGAAGGAGGCGTTTTAGATATGGCAATAAAATCTGTTGAAAAAAATTCTGTCGGATATACTGTAACAGTAGAAAATAAAGGCGTTAAAGCACTGCCGATAGACTTGACATTAACTTACAGTGATGGTTCAAAAGAAACGCGTCACAGCAGCATCGGTATTTGGGAAAATGCTACAAAGCAGGTAGAGATAAAAATTAAAACTGATAAAAAATTGAGTAGGGTGGTAATGGGAAGTAGCCATGTACCCGATAAAGTTAAAAGTGACAACAGCTTTAATGTGAACTAATAAGGTATCTGTCATTGCATTTCATACGGTAATCTTTATAAACAGATGCCTTTTATGTTGCAATGACGGATTACTCCGTTTTTAAAAAATCTATATTTCTTTTTAAGCCGGCTAGCTTCGTTCTCTTTACTGCTGAGCCTTTGAAAACCTTTTTAAAAACTTCATCGGTTATCTCTGTCAAATCTTTTTCAGTTAAATCCAGCAAACCGTTTTCAGCTTTAAATGCTGCTTCCGAATGGACTTTCGAAAAGCGATTCCAGGGGCATACGTCCTGACAAATATCACAGCCAAACATCCAGTTGCTCATTTTGTCTTTAAACTCGTTTGGAATCTCATTCTTTAGCTCAATGGTTAAGTAAGAGATGCATTTTGTTCCATCAACCACCTGTGGGGCAATGATCGCATCTGTTGGGCATGCATCAAGACATCGGGTACAGGTTCCGCAATGGTCGGTTTGAAAGGGGTGATCATAATCCAGCTCCAGATCTATAATCAACTCGGCCAGGAAGAAAAATGAGCCATCGGTTTTACTGATGAGATTAGAGTTTTTCCCAACCCAGCCAATGCCTGATTTTTTTGCCCAGGCCCTGTCGAGCACCGGTGCAGAATCAACAAAGGCCCTGCCAGATACTTCTCCTATATTTTCTTCAATGAAATGAGTTAATGCCTTTAACTTGTCTTTAATTACATGGTGATAGTCTTGTCCGTATGCATATTTTGAAATTTTAGGCGCATTCGGATCTGCCTGTTTTTCTTCAGTATAATAATTTAAGGATAGAGAAATCACTGATTTTGCACCATCAACAAGCAGGCGGGGATCAAGACGTTTATCGAAGTAATTTTCCATATACTTCATCTCGCCGTGATGATTCTTATTCAACCATTGTTCCAACCGCGGCGCCTCCTCTTCCAAAAATTCGGCCTTTGAAATACCACACGACAGGAAGCCGAGCCTAATGGCTTCATCTTTTATGAGTTGGCTATATTTTACAGCATTGTTGTACACGAAATGCAAAGATAAGGCTTAAGAACCAAAACCTTTTTAACAATCGCTTGTTCTATTTACAGAAAACTAAATTAATTAATTGCAGTTCTTTAACATTCAAAGAACTGGATTAAAAGAACCTTACTCAACAATACTTATGGAAAATATAGATCCAAAACATACGGAATCGGGAGAAGCTCCTAAGCCGATAGAAAAAGATTACGAAAGTCATAAAGAAGATCCCGGACCGGCGCAACCTGCCGTAACAGAAAAAGATGAAAACGGAGCAGGATCAGTTTTAAAATGGATCATCCCAATTGCAGTGGTTATCGGCCTGATCGTATGGTTTGCGATGAAAAAATAGTTAGCTTTAGTTTATAATGAACGCCGGTTGTTGATGCGACCGGCGTTTTTTATGCTGTGTTATTTTAAAAGTTTGGTTTGATACAAATCCGTTCTTCTATCCTTCAATATTTTTACTGTTCCATAGTGGTGCAACTCATCCAGCAGATGAAGATCTACATCGGCTAATAAAACCATTTCAGTATTCGGAGTGGCCTCAGCTTTGATTGCATTGGTGGGAAAGGCGAAATCAGATGGTGTAAACACGGCAGATTGTGCAAACTGAATATCCATGTTATTAACCTTAGGAAGGTTACCCACACAGCCCGCAATGGCGACATAACATTCATTTTCAATCGCCCGGGCCTGGGCACAGTGCCGAACTCTGGTATATCCGTTTTGTGTATCTGTTAAAAAAGGTACAAAAAGTATCTGCATGCCCTGATCGGAGTAAATTCTACTTAATTCTGGAAATTCGACATCATAGCAGATTAAAATACCAACTTTACCGCAATCTGTATCAAAAACCTGAACCTTATCACCACCTACCATACCATAATATTTTTGTTCGTTTGGCGTGATGTGAATTTTACGGAATTCATCAATCTTGCCCGTTCTATGGCACAGGTAAGAAGCATTGTATAGTTTACCGCCATCTAGTAAGGGCATACTTCCGGTAATAATATTGATATTGTAACTCAATGCATATTCATGCATTTTGGCGACGATTTCTTCTGTTTTTTCAGCCAGTTTCCGCATGGCCTCAATTTCCGGTAGATGATTATAGGGCTGCAGCAAAGGTGTATTAAATAACTCTGGAAACATCACAAAGTCTGATTTGTATCCACTTACCGCATCTACAAAAAATTCTACCTGCTCATAAAATGATTCCATATCCGGAAACAAACGCATTTGCCACTGAACCAGCCCTAAGCGGATGGTCATAGCCGAACGTGCTGAAGCATCTAAACCCTGATAATAGATATTATTCCACTCAATTAAAGTTGCATATTCCTTCGATTCTTTATCTCCAGGAAGATAATTTTTTAATACTTTTCTTACGTGGAAATCATTTGAAATTTGGAAGGTTAAAGTAGGATCATAAATCTCTTTCGACTTTACTTTATCAATATATTGCCTTGGAGAAAGGGTTTGGGCATATTGGTGATAACCTGGTATTCTTCCCCCGGCGATGATGCTTTTGAGGTTTAAACTCTCACAGAGTTCTTTTCTTGCTTCATAAAGCCTGCGACCTAACCTTAAACCCCTGAATTCGGGATGCACGAAAATTTCGATGCCATACAAAGTGTCACCATTTGGATCGTGAGTGGTAAAAGAATAATCTCCGGTGATTAATTTATAGGTATGTCGATCTCCATATTCGTCATATTCCACAATAATAGAAAGTGAGCAAGCCACTACTTTATCATCAACGGCAATACAAAGCTGGCCTTCAGGAAAAATATTTAGAAGTTTTGCAATACTTGATTTGGGCCAAATAGAACCGCCCATGCTATCGTACGCTTGCAACATTGATTCTTTTAAATCGGCATAGTCTTCCAGCGTTAATTTTCGTATTTCTATATTCATAATGTTTGATTTCTACATTGATGAACAGAAAAGTGGCCTAAATGTTCATATTATTTAAGGTTTCTACCAAGCGTCTTCCTAGTTTGATGTGCAATGACCTTTAAGAACTATCATAACGATAGCGATGCAAATGTGATCATGAGCAGATAATATATGGCCAGATATTATTGGAGAAATAGCGTTTTAAATAGATATAAATAAACAATTTAACATCTGCGACGAAAAAAACTAAAACAATTTCCCGGTCTGGCCAGGGAAATTTTTCTTCAAATGTTTGTATGCTGCTTCTGTTACCTCTCGTCCGCGGGAAGTGCGCATAATGTAACCTTCCTGAATTAAAAAGGGCTCATAAACTTCTTCAATCGTACCTTCATCTTCCCCTACAGCCGTAGCGATGGTTTTTAAGCCCACCGGACCACCTTTAAATTTATCGATAATGGTAACCAAGATCTTATTGTCCATTTCATCCAAACCATGTTCATCTACATTTAATGCGTTTAAAGCATAGTTTGCTATTTCAGGATCGATGTTACCAGTACCTTTAATTTGTGCAAAATCCCTTGTTCTACGTAACAATGCATTTGCAATACGAGGCGTACCTCTACTTCTTCGGGCAATTTCATAAGCACCTTCATCATCAATAGGTGTATTCAGAATATCAGATGAGCGCAACACAATAGTGGTTAAAAGCTTTGCATCGTAATAAGCTAAACGGCAATTGATACCAAATCGAGCCCGCAAAGGCGCTGTTAACAAACCCGACCGTGTAGTTGCGCCAACCAGTGTAAATGGATTTAAGGAAATTTGAACGGAACGGGCATTTGGACCTGTCTCCAACATGATATCAATCTTGAAATCTTCCATGGCCGAATACAAATATTCTTCAACCAAAGGAGAGAGGCGATGGATTTCGTCAATGAATAAGATATCGCCCGTGTCTAACCCCGTAAGTAAGCCAGCTAAATCACCAGGTTTATCTAATACCGGACCAGACGTAACTTTGATTCCAGCACCCATCTCATTGGCAATAATGTAAGAAAGCGTTGTTTTTCCTAATCCCGGAGGGCCGTGAAGCAGCACATGATCAAGTGCTTCGCCGCGAAGTTTAGCCGCCTGAACAAAAATTCTCAGGTTCTCCATCACTTTCTCCTGTCCGGTAAAATCTTCAAAAGCTTGTGGCCTTAAAACCCTTTCAATATCTCTATCGGTAGGTGTTAAGTTGCTTGCATCTGGATCAAGATTTTCATTCATAGAGCAAATATAAAATTAAATGCTAAAAAAATTAGGATTTTTTAAATTTATCAGCCACAATTAATTCCTTTGATCCAGCGGTGTATTTGTAAAAGCCTTCTCCGGTTTTTGCACCCTTTTTTCCTGCAGTAACCATATTTACTAATAGCGGACAAGGGGCATATTTAGGATTTCCAAATCCATCATGCAATACTTTCAATATTGCCAAACAAACATCTAAACCTATAAAATCAGCCAGTTGAAGTGGACCCATCGGGTGTGCCATGCCCAACTTCATCACCGTATCGATTTCATGAACACCCGCAACACCTTCATATAGAGTATAAATGGCTTCGTTAATCATTGGCATTAAAATCCTGTTCGCTACAAAACCTGGGTAATCATTTACCTCAACAGGTATCTTTTCCAGGCTTTCAGAAAGTGACATGATGGTTTTTGTTGTTTCGTTGCTTGTTTGATAACCCCGAATCACTTCCACCAACTTCATTAACGGAACAGGATTCATAAAATGCATGCCGATTACTTTATCGCCACGATTGGTAGCCGCTGCAATTTGCGTAATAGATATTGACGAAGTATTTGAGGCTAAAATTGCATCGGATGGTGCAAACTGATCTAAATCTTTGAAGATTTTAAGTTTTAAATCGATGTTTTCTGTTGCAGCTTCAACAACAAGATCTGCATGTTGAACGCCATCTTTCATTGCAGTAAAAGTCTTGATGTTTCCTAACGTAATTAGCTTTTGTTCTTCGGATAATGTTCCTTTTGCAATCTGTCGATCGAGATTTTTAGTGATCGTTAAAATAGCTTTATCAAGCGCTTCTTGATTGACATCGATCAGATTTACCTGATAATTAAACTGAGCAAATACATGCGCAATCCCATTTCCCATTGTACCTGATCCAATTACTGAAATATTTTTAATCATGACGAAAATGATTTTGTTTAGCTCATAAACTTAAATCTCTTTACGAGGCTTTCAAAGATATTGTTTAGTCTCCAAAAAATGATCATCGTTTTCATATTGCTAATTTTATTAAAATAAGTAAAAATGTATCCTGATATTTGTGATTTTCGCTCTGCATCTGCAGAGAAAAGCCATTTAGCCTGATGTTTTGATCCATCGTGCAATATTTATCGCTTAGAGAATTGTTTATGTATTACCACTTCATCTTTACAGGAAACTATTTTAGTGTTTCGCTAAGAATGTTAAATAAAAAATAACTTATCAGCCATTTTTCTTGCTGTAATAGTAAAATTTATCAGATAAAATCAGATTTATTTAGTTTTAACATTGTTAAAATGATTGATCGATACAATAGTTGGTTTTATCGATACTTAACATTTTATTTTTTTTCGTTGCCATTTCTTAGAGGCTGAATTGTTAATCATCGCACTTGTTCGCAACGAACTGGAAATCTCCTCAAGTTTTCCTAATACGATGAAAAATTAAACTAATCATTTTACAAGTTCATTTGGGCGTACCTCTCCAGTACTGTCGCGGCCTTGTTATGATTAATTCTTCAACAAACATTATCAACTATTAAACTAAAATTAAATGTAAATGAAAAGAAAACTACTAAAGTGTTTGTTGTTCTTTATTGTTCTACTGGTTACCAGGGTATCCGCACAAGAAAGAATTGTTACGGGGGTGGTATCTGCCAAAGAAGACGGATTACCAATTCCTGGGGTAAGCGTAAAAGTTAAAGGAACAAACAATGGGGTTACAACTGGTGCAAACGGAGCCTATTCCATTAAAACCACCAACAACGATGTACTCGTGTTTACCTTTGTTGGCTACAAAACAAGGGAACTCAATGTCAATGCTAAAACTATTGATATGGTTCTCGAATCTGATGTTAGTGTATTGGATGAAGTTGTTATTGCTGCCGGTGGTATCAAAAGGGCCGCAAGGGAACAAGGCTATGCATCGACTAGGATTGATGGATCAACGTTAACAGCAGGAAAATCGCCCACTATTGCAGGAGGTTTAGTGGGTAAAGTTGCAGGCTTACAAATTAATGCTGTAGGTAGTGGTGTTAATCCAAGCTATCGCTTAGTGCTAAGGGGAAACAGATCTATCACAGGAAATAATCAGGCTTTGATTGTGTTAGATGGTGCTGTCGTTCCCAATGCATTGCTTGGTAATCTTAATCCTGATGACATTGAAGATATCACGGTTTTAAACGGAGCCAGTGGGGCTGCGTTGTATGGATCTGATGCGTCAAACGGTGCATTAATCATCACCACTAAAAAAGGAAAAGTTGGTACACCGGTGATCAAACTTTCGAATACAACAGTTTTAGAACAGGTAAGCTTTTATCCCTTATTACAAAATACCTTTGGTTCAGGTTCAACTTCTGATGCGCAGATATACGATCCAATTGAAAATCAACAATACGGACCAGCTTTCGATGGTTCAACCAAGGCAATTGGGCGTTTATTAGAGAATGGCACACAACAATATGCTACATACTCCGCCACGGATGATAAATATGATTTCTGGAATACAGGAGTGTCTAATCAAACCGATTTCTCTATTTCTTCAGCTGATGAAAAATCTTCAACTTATTTATCGGCTCAGTATTTAGATGGATCAGGTACAACACCTAAAGATAAGTACACCAGAACATCATTGCGATATAACGGATCTAGAAATTTTACTAAAAACTTCAGTGCTAATTACAATGCAAGTTATACGCAAAACAAATATGATATTACCAGTGCTACATCTACAATCTATAACAACCTTTTAAATACACCAGCGCAGATTCCGCTGTTATCTTATCAAGATTGGCAGAATACCTCTGGCTGGGGAAATCCTGATAATTATTACAATGATTATTACGAAAATCCATATTGGGCTATTGATAACTACAGACAGAATACTCAAAATGAATATCTAACTGGATTATTAGAGTTAAAATACAAAGCTGCTGACTGGATTGATTTTACTTACCGAGCGGCAATCAGTAACCGTTATTATAAGAATAAAAACAGCACAATGGGTTATACGTATACGCAGTATACACTAGATCATTCTGCTAAAACAAATGAAAGCAGTGGCGTATCTGATGAAACATTAACGACAAGTAACTTCAGTACAGACTTTTTTGCAAATATTAAGAAAGATTACAAAGATTTTTCACTTAATGCATTAATAGGTACTTCATTAAAAAGCTACAATTACAAATATCTTGGAGCTTCAGGAAGTGGTTTGCAGGTTAATGAACTTTATAATTTAGGTAACATTACCGGAACGCCATCAGCCAGCGAAACCAATTATAATACACGCCAGTATGGTGTATGGGCAGATGTAACATTAGGTTACAAAAAGTATCTGTACTTGCACTTAACAGGAAGAAATGATTGGGTATCAGTTTTAGCACCCGCAAACCGTTCTTTCTTTTATCCTGCTGCAGATATCTCATTCATTCCAACTGATGCTTTTTCTTTTTTGAAAAACAGCAAAGTAATCGATTATATGAAAATCAGGGCAGGTGTATCAAAAGTAGGTAACGTAAACGTAGGTAATACTACAAATGGTGGTGCTTACGCTTTGGAATCTACTTTTGATTCGCAGACCGGTTATGGCTATGGTACAGGTTATACGCCTAATAATACATTGGTTTCTAATAATTTAAAGCCAGAAATTACTACAGGGTATGAAGGTGGTGTTGATTTTAGATTGTTAAATGGATTAATTGATGGTACCGTAACCTATTATAATACCAGCTCAACTGGCCAGGCCATTACTGCTGGTGTACCGGTAACAACAGGTTATAGCTATTATCTTTTAAATACCGGAGAGTTAACGAATGAGGGTTTAGAAACAGCTTTACACTTTACGCCAATTAGAAAAGGCGACTGGAAATTAACGGTAGGCGGTAACTATACCTATAACGATAACAAACTGGTTTCACTCTCAAACGATTTAACCCGCATCGGAGTAAGCAATAGTACTACAATTTATGGTCAGGTGGGTCAGATTTATCCTGTTATTATTGGTTCTGATTATATCAGGGATGCTGAAGGTAGAGTAGTGGTTGATCAGAATACAGGATATCCCGTTGGTACGACTACAGGGAATATCCTTGGAAATACAATTCCCAAAAATAGATTGGGATTGGATTTTCAGTTAAGCTGGAAAGGGCTAACTTTCTCAGGATTATTTGAATACAGATCAAATTATGTTCAGTATAGCACCGCCGGATCAACTTATGATTTCTCTGGTTCATCTGCCAGAAGTGCTTACTATAACAGAGAAAAGTTTATTTTCCCTAACTCTTCATACTATGATTCTACATCAGGAACCTATGTGGCTAACAATAGCATTACGGTATCTGATGGTGGTGCAGGTTTTTGGACAAGCAGTAGCCTTTATTCTGGTGTGACCAGTAATTATGTTTATTCAGGAAACTATTGGAAGTTGAGGGAGCTTTCACTGGCGTACAAACTTCCTTCATCAGTACTTCGCAATGTAAAGTTCATTAAATCGGCAACCATTAGTGCACAAGGCAGAAACCTTTTCATCTGGATGCCAAAATCAAATGAATACGCAGATCCTGATTACAGTAATAATGGAGCTGATAGCAATGCGGTTGGTATTACTTCACTATCTCAAACGCCTCCTACAAGATATTATGGTGGTACTATATCATTAACTTTTTAATGACAAGAATTATGAAAAGAATTTTAAAATTAACTATCCTTTCGGTCATCATTTTTACAGCCTTAGGTTGTAAGAAATACCTGGATATAAACGAAAATACAAACTCGGCAACTGAATCTTCTCCAAATCTGGTTTTGCCGGCAGCATTAAATAATACTGCATCAAACTTTGTTACCTATTTCAATTATGGTGCCTGGATGGCCGGCTATCAAGCAAATGCAGGTGGCTATTCATTTACCGGTTCAACTTTCTTTACTTACAACTGGAATTCAGGAACAAATAATGGTTTATTTAATGCTGCATTTTCTGATCTCAGAAGTTATCAATACATCATTACATCTACCACCGGAATAAATAAGTTTGTATTATATAACGCGGTTTCCCGGGTGATGAAATCTTATTATTATCAGATTCTGGTAGATGAATACGGTAATGTACCTTATTCTGAAGGTTTAGCCGGTGTTGATAATCTTACTCCACATTATGATGATGCAGCTACAGTTTACAAGTCGCTTGTTACAGAAATAGATGCGGCCATCAAAGATCTTCAAACTTATGGATCAAGTTCTGTGGTAACAGCTTTAGGTAGTGCCGACGTAATGTTTAAGGGCGATGTAACCAAGTGGATCAAATTTGCAAACAACATCAAACTCCGCATTTTAACCAGGGCACAGGCTGGAACATTGGCGTCTTATGCAGCTGCTGGTTTTAATACATTTTCTGTAGAAGGTTTTCTAACAGAAGATATAAGCATAAATCCAGGTTACGTAAGTACGAGTGCAAGACAAAATCCAATCTGGAACACTTATCATTCTACTTATACAGGGAGCAATGGAAGCTACGCCGCCCAGCAAATTCCAACCAGATGGATCTACGCTTTTTATAACGGAGGAAAATTAACTGATGCAAGTCGTGGCGCATTGATTTACAAAAACTTTACTGCTGGGACCACCCCAATTAATCAATTGGGAAATGAAACAGGTGTTTCTTCGTGGATTTCTGGTTATCCTGCTTGGTATATCGGTGTAGGTACAGCATTAAATGCTCCGGAAACACAAGGCATCATAAAAAGCAGGGTAATGGGTCAGCTAATTATGCCAGCTGCAGAAACCTATTTTCTTTTGGCGGAAGCTGCATTAAATGGCCACTTATTATCAGGAGATGCTGCAACCAACTTCGAAAATGGAATAAAGGCATCTTATAATTATCTTCAGAAGTCTGGCACGACCACTACATCGGCAACTGATGCTGCTTTAACTACTTATTTAACCGCTTATAAGGCAGCGAATCCGGCAAGTTATTTGGTGAATTATTCACTCGCCACAACCAATGCACAAAAACTGGAAGCGATTATTACGCAAAAATACATCGCATTAAATTTTGTGAATGGTTATGAGGCCTGGCAGGAATACAAAAGAACGGGATATCCAGCTATATCAGGTACAGCGGCAACAACCACTTTTGTTTCGCTACAGTCTTCAGCAACCTCGGCCGATCGCCTCCCGGTAAGAAACCTATATCCAACTACTGAATATAACTTAAATCCAAATGTTCCGACAGGGTTGAACGCATATACCTCGAAGATTTTCTGGGATGTTAATTAAATCAATAAAGCATAAAGAAATGAAAACTTATAAAATATATTTAGCCATGATGATTTTGTTTTTTGGCATATCATCATGTACCAAAGAAGACGGAATATATGCTGAAAACGGCTCTTCAGGTATAATTGAACTTGCCGATTTAGTTGCAAGAGCAAGTTCTACTGCTTATGCAACCTCATCAAAATCATTTGCGGCGCAAGCTGAGGTTGATTGTCCAATAGTTGTGAATTATACCGGAGCAGATGCTGCTCCAGAAGACGTTACCGTTACTTTGGCATTCGATCCAACTATTGTTAGTACCATGACTACTACAGCGGTACCGCTTACCGTGTTAGATGTTTCGCTTTATACCGTACCAACGTATACGGTAGTTATTCCGAAAGGAGAAAAAAAAGCCACATTGCATATCAAAGTTAAGACTGCTGCCTTTGATTTTACTAAAAATTATGCTTTAGGTATAATCATAAAATCTTCTTCAGCAGGAACAATTAGTGGTAATTATGGAAAAGGACTATTTAGAATAATTGCCAAAAATGATTATGACGGTGTGTATGCTTATAAAACATCAGCAGCAACATCCTTATTGCCAAACAGATCAGTGAGTACAAAATTGGTAACTATTGGACAATATACTGTGCAAATCGATCCAGGATTATTATCTAACTATACTAATGTCGTAACCTATACAGTTGATCCGGTAACGAATTTAGTTACCGTAACTTGTCCATCGTTAGGTGTGCAAACTCCACAGGATACAAGAAGTAACTGGAATCCAACTACTAAAGTTATGACGGTATTTTGGAAACAAGCAAATGGTGCAAGAACATTTGAAGAGACTTTTACCTATACTGGGTCAAGATAAATGACCGAAAAAAATAGAGAAAGGCTTTACCGTAAATGGTGAAGCCTTTGTTATTTTATTTAAGTTGTAGAATTCATTCGATGAAATCCCTGCTATGATCTACATAGTTTTCGCATAATATTGATGTCATTATTATCGTCTAAAATAAGGTGATATTTTAATGTAATTATTAATATTTAAAATGCTGATTAACAAAAATATAAAGTTAAAATATGTTAAATGAAATGTTAAAATTATTAATCACTTGATTAATCGATACAAAGCCGATATTCATCGATACAAACTTTTTTTATCAGGTTTTTTGACGGAAATTTGATTCATCAAGAAAACAAAAAGGCTTTTTAATTGCTTGATAAATAAAAGAAAATAGCCGTCGAAGTGTAATGACAACGACGTTTTTATAAAGGTACTTCCTAGTAAATTTAGGTTAGTTAATGATTAGTTAAAATAGAGATATGGCTGGATGGCGTATCTCTATTTATTTTTACGGTAGCTTTCAAAGGCTAAACTAATTTTTCCTGCTATGCAACTTTTGTAAGCGTTTGACTCATCAGTTCCAAAAACAGTATAATTAAATATCGTATTCCTTGAAATTGGAATTTATTCAATGTATTTCATGTTATTTCCTTTGAAATATATAAGTGACAGAATTTATTTATCGAATACTTCATTAAATAAGGCAATAAGCAACATATTTTAATTTTTCTTAATGCTTATTGATTGATAAATATACTTCAAATATAAAAACACCAATTAATTTTTATTTTATTGCGATATATCTATGCAAAATTAACACATCTGTATGTTAATTTATCAAAATCAACATGATATGATAAATAAATTTTGACACAACGTATTTTTGAGATATTATTGTGTTAAGTAATTGTTTAATTTTTGTTATTTATCTATCCCTAGTGAAATTCTATTGATTAAACACTGAAGAAGTGATTTGAAAATCCATAATACTGGGTTTTCACAAAACAAACAAACTATTTCTACCTCATTTATAAATGTTGCTTAGCATATTACAGCTATAATTTTATGGCTTTGATATATTTTTTATTAATCATTCACTATTAACTAAACTTAAATGAAAAGAAAACTACTTAAATGTTTGTTATTCTTTCTTGTGCTATCTGGTATGAAAACCTATGCACAAGACAAAACAATTACGGGCTTGGTAACCGCTAAGGACGATGGACTGCCCATACCTGGTGTAAGCGTGAAGCTAAAAGGAACCACTCGGGGCGTGGTCACAAATGCTAAAGGGTTGTATAGCATTAATGTTCCGTCATCCGAAAAAGATTTCTTAGTTTTTACCTTTGTAGGCTACAACGCGAAGGAAATCAGTACATCATCTAAAACTATTGATGTGGTTATGGATCCAAATGCGAGCACATTAGATGAGGTTGTTATTGCGGCTGGGGGTATCAAACGGGCTGCAAGAGAACAAGGTTATGCATCTACAAGGATTGATGCTGAAAAACTTACAGCAGGTAAATCTCCAACTATTGCTGGGGGATTAAACGGAAAGGTTGCAGGTTTGCAAATTAACGCTGTAGGTACAGGTGTAAATCCATCTTATAGATTAGTGCTGCGAGGTGACCGCTCCATTACTGGAAATAACCAGGCGCTAATCGTATTAGACGGAGCTATCGTTCCAAACGAATTGCTTGGAAATATCAATCCGGATGATGTTGATGAACTAACTGTATTAAATGGAGCAAGTGGTGCTGCATTGTATGGTTCAGATGCATCCAATGGTGTTTTGATTATAAACACGAAACGTGGTAAACAAGGTGCGCCGATTATTAAACTTTCAAACACTACTGTTGTAGAAAAAATCAGTTTTTATCCGGAGTTACAAAACCGATTTGGTTCTGGTACAGACGATTATCCTGTTACTTATGAGCCAATTGAAAATCAACAATATGGTCCTGCTTTCGATGGTACCATGAGACCAATAGGTAGGGTTAATCAATTCGGGCAGACCCAAATGGTACAATATTCTCCTAATAGAGATAAATATGATTTTTGGGATACTGGATTATCCAATCAAACAGACTTCTCGCTATCATCCGGTGACGAAAAATCATCTACTTATATGTCAGCTCAATATCTTAACGGAAAAGGAACCACTCCAAAAGATGAATATAACAGGATAGCACTAAGATTTAATGGAGATAGGAATATCACAAAGAATTTCTCAGCAAAATATAATATCAGTTTTACTCAAAACAAATACGATACCACACCGAATACCGCAGGTATCTATAATAACCTGTTAAATACTCCAGCCCAGATTCCGCTTTTAAGCTATACCGACTGGCAGGATCTTCGCAGTTGGGCAAACCCGAATAATTACTATAATGATTATTACGCTAACCCATATTTTTCTATTGATAATGCCCGTCAGTATCAAAAGAACGTATATATTACTGGATTAGCTGAGTTGAATTATCATCCAACAGACTGGTTAAGTTTTATTTACAGGGCCTCTTTAAGTAATCGTAATTACGAAAGCAAAACCGGTTCTGATGGTTTTACTTATACAGATTTCGTATTGGGTTCGGGATCGTATAAATCGAACTCAGCGAGTAATGTTTCAGAACGTATGTTTCAGAACAGTAACTTCAATACCGATTTCATTGCTAATGTAAAGAAAGATATTAAAGATTTCACTTTCAACCTTTTGGCTGGTGCGAACTTAAGAAGCTATAATTATAAAAATATGGCCTCTACAGGAAGTGGTTTACAAGTACCATATTTATATAATCTTGGAAACATTACTGGTACACCCACCGCAGTAGAAAATATTGAAAATACCAGAAGATATGGTATTTGGGGTGATTTTACAGTAGGATATAAAAAATGGTTGTATGTACATGTAACTGGCAGAAATGACTGGGTTTCGGTGTTGGCGCCAGCAAATCGTTCATTCTTTTATCCAGCTGTTGATGTTTCGTTTATTCCAACGGATGCATTTGAATGGCTAAAAGGAAGTAAAGTACTAGATTATTTGAAATTAAGGGGAGGTATTTCAAAAGTGGGTAACGTAAACGTTGATACCTATGCATTACGCTCAACTTTTGGATCGCAAACTGGCTATAACTATGGTACAGGCTATACGCCAAGTGCTTCGATAGTTTCACCTGATTTGAAGCCGGAAATTACCAACGGTTATGAATTTGGTGCAGACTTTAGATTATTTAATGGTCGCATTTATGGTGATGTAACCTATTACAAAACCCGATCAACAGGACAAGCGATCAATGCACAGATAGCACCAACAAGTGGTTTTACAACCTATCTTCTTAATGCTGGAGAACTAACCAACGCCGGTTTGGAAAGTACTTTACATGTAGTAGCTTATAACAAAGGTAACTGGAAACTTGAAGTTGGTGGTAATTATACGCATAACGAAAATAAATTATTATCACTAACTCCAGGTTTATCACGAATTGGCGTACAAAATAGTGGCACTATTTTCGGAGATGTTAATGTTCAAACTTATCCAATCGTAATTGGCACAGACTATATTCGTGATTCACAAGGTAGAGTAGTTGTAGATCGCAATACTGGTAATCCGGTAGGAACCACCACAGGAAATGTTTTAGGCAATACACAGCCTAAAGATAGATTAGGATTAGATTTCAATTTATCATGGAAGGGTTTAACATTATCGGGATTATTTGAATACAGAGGTGATTTTGTTCAGTATTCAAGTGCGGGTAGTACTTTCGAATTCTCTGGATCGAGTATTCGTTCTGTTTACTATAACAGAGAAAGATTCATTTTCCCTAATTCGTCATATTTCGATGCAGCAAGTGGTAACTATGTAGCAAACGAAAATATAGCAGTTTCAACTGGTAATTCAGGATTTTGGTCGAGCAGTCAATTTCGAGGAACAACCAGTAACTATATTTATTCAGGAAATTTCTGGAAATTAAGAGAGCTTTCAATATCATACCGCCTACCTTCATCAGTATTGAAAGACATTAAATTTATTAAAACAGCTACCTTAAGTGCACAAGGACGTAACTTATTTATTTGGGTACCGAATTCAAATAAATTAGGCGATCCAGAAACAAGTAGCAATGGTTCTGATAGCAATGCTGTGGGTATAACTTCACTATCTCAAACTCCTCCAACCAGATATTTTGGTGGAACTTTAGCATTAACCTTCTAAAATTACTACGATGAAAAAATATTATAAAATAACAACGCTATTACTTGCACTGGTATTCAGCTTGGCAAGTTGTAAGAAAACTTACCTGGACATTAATGAAAATCCAAATTCAGCTACCTCATCTACGCCACAATTGGTATTGCCCGCACTGTTAAATAACATGTCGAGCAATTTTATGAACTATTTTAACTATGGCGGAAGAATTGTAGGTTACATGGCCAATGCAGGAGGTGTATCTTTTGTAGGAAATACAACGATCACCTATAATTTTGATAGTGGTAGTAATACCGGCTTATTTGCAGCTGCCTTTTCAGATTTGCGTAGCATCCAATATTTAATTAACAGCACTTCCGGAGCTCCGCAATATGCACTATACAATGGCGTTGCCAGAATCTTAAAGTCTTATTATTATCAACGTTTGGTAGATGAATATGGAGATGTTCCTTATTCTGAAGCATTAACTGGAGCTGATAATGTAACGCCTAAATACGATAGTCAAACGGCTATTTATCAATCATTGGTAACTGAAATTGACGCCGCTATCGCTGTTTTGAAAGCAAATGCATCTTCGTCTACTGTTACCAAATTAACCGTTAATGGTGCTGATATTGTATTTGCTGGTAACGTTACGAAATGGATTCAATTTGCTAATAATATTAAATTAAGAATTTTAACGAGAGCGCAATCTGGTCCTTTATCGGGTTTCGTAAATACTGCTTTCGGAACATTTTCATCAGAAGGTTTCTTATTAGAAGATGTTTTAATTCAGCCAGGTTATGTGAGTACAAGTGCCCGTCAAAATCCGGTTTGGGATTCTTATCAATCATCTTATACAGGTACAATAACCGGTACTTCCTACATCCCAACTACCTGGATGTATTCATTTTATAATGGAACAAAATTAACTGATGCGGGTAGAGGTGCATTAACTTACAGGTTATTTGCGGCAGGCACTACACCTAGAGGCCAGCTTGGCGCACCAAATAATCCAAACTCTGGCGGACCAAACTGGTATGTTGGAACCGGAACAGGTTTGAATTCGACCGAGGCAGCAGGTTTGCTTAAAAGTAGAGTAATGGGATTGTGTATTTTTCCTGCTTCGGAAACTTACTTCCTACTGGCTGAAGCTGCATTAAACGGACGTAGCTTGCCAGGTACTGCGTTGGCTAATTTTGAAAATGGTATTAAAGCATCTTATAATTATTTAGCTAAAACAGGAACATCAACAGCATCGCAATCTGCTACAGTATTGGATAATTATTTGAATGCTTATAAAACGGCTAACACAACCAATGCAAACACTAATTACCTGGTAAATTATAACCTTGCTACTACGAATGCTCAGAGACTTGAAGCGATCATTACTCAAAAATATATTGCACTTAACTTTATAGAAGGTTACGAAGCGTGGCAAGAATACAAACGTACTGGTTATCCAAGAATATCTGGAACAGCAGCAGCTACAACGTTTGTTTCCATAGAATCAGTTGCACCAACACCTGATCGCTTGCCGGTAAGAAATTTATATCCTACTACTGAGTATAACTTAAATCCTAACGTTCCTCCAGTATCTGGAATTAACATTTTTACAACAAAAGTATTTTGGGATAATAATTAATAGTTAAATAAAACAAAGATGAAAATTCAATCGAAACTATATACCGCAATATTAGCATTTGGTATTTGTCTGTTTACCTCATGCGCAAAAGAAGAAAATATTTTTACCGATGATGGAAATGGTGGTGAAAGTGCACTTGTAGAACTAGGAGACTTGCCTCCGACAAGAACTGCTGGTATTCCAACTGTTACATACACTACAGTAACAAAATCATTTGATGCTGCTGCAGAGGTTGATGTGCCTATTACGGTTAATTATACCGGAGTTAATGGGGCGCCATCTGATGTAACCATTCAATTAGGAATATTCAATGATGCCGTAACATCGATGAGTACTACAGCGGCACCTTTAACCATATTGCCAACATCACTGTATACTATACCAAATAACACCTTGATTATTCCAAAAGGACAAAAGAAAGCAACAATGATTGTAAAAGTTAGAGCTTCGGCTTTCAATTTTGCATTAACTTATGCTTTGGGTATTAAAATCCTTTCGAGTTCTGCAGGTATTGTAAGTGGTAACTTTGGTACAGGAGTATTCATTATGTCTGCGAAAAACCAATGGGATGGTATTTATCAAGTGGTTTCGGGTCAGGTAACACGTTTTACAGCAGTGGGCGTAGTAGAAAATCCAAGTACTTTAAATGGTTCACTCGCTGGAAACCCTAATATTAATTTAGTTACAACAGGCGCCAATACAGTTGAAGTACAGAACATGAGGTGGTTTGGTGGTTCATCTAGTGTAGCTGGTATTGATAATACGAGGGCTACCATTAATACAACCACAAATGCAATAACCATGAACGCTTTAGGAAATGCAACACTTGCCAATAGGGCAGGGTTAGTAAATGCTTACGATCCCGCTACCAGGACATTCACGCTTAATTTCGATTGGAACCAAACTACAGCGCCAAGACAAATGAATTTGGTTTTGAAATACATTGGTCCAAGACCGTAAAATTGCTCAACTATTTTCAGCAACCAGCCGAACAGCTGGTTGCTGAATTGATCTTGTTCAGCTAGAAGTAAAAGCGTTTTCTTTCACTTTTCCAGCTAGTGAATTCAGATCGAAAAGAAACTTCCTAAAATTAGGTAGTTAAATGATTCTTTTGAAAAGAGGTCTGGCTGGATAGCAGATCTCTTTTCACTTTTAAAGAATTATTATGGCGCCAACCTGCTTTTTACCCAGCTACCTTTTACCAATTCAAAATTTATTCTGTCGTGTAAACGGCTTCTTCGGCCTTGCCAAAACTCAATTCTGGTTGGTTTTACAATATAACCGCCCCAATGTGCAGGTTTAGCTATTGCCTTTCCATCACTTTTATTTTTTAATTCTTCAAATTTTTCTTCCAAAAAAGCTCTGTTCGGAATAATCTGGCTTTGAGGAGATGCTACCGCTCCAATCTGACTGGCAGCCGGACGTGTAACGAAATATTCTTCAGAAGTTTCTTTATCTAATTTTTCTACAGTTCCTTCAATTCTCACTTGCCTTTCCAGATCAGGCCAGAAGAAAACCAGAGCAGCGTAAGGGTTGCGTTTCAATTCTTTTCCTTTGGCACTTAGATAATTAGTAAAAAATCTGAAGCCATCTTCATCAACGCCCTTTAACAATACAATACGGGCATCAGGTCTACCGGCTTTATCAGCAGTTGCCAAAGTCATTACATTTGGTTCATAAACCTGTGCTTCCACAGCATGATCAAACCATTTTTTAAATTGAGTAATAGGATTGTTATCTACGTCAGATTCGTCTAACGTGGCGCTTTTATAATCTTGGCGCAGGTTTTGTAGAAATTCGTTTGTAACTTGCATTTAACAAAAATAGGCATCTTTTATGGTGCTACAAACGATTATCGTCATGCTAAACAATATAAAACCAAAAACCGGTCGATTATTAATTTCAGAACCTTTTATGGCTGACCCTAACTTTAAGCGCTCTGTAGTTTTATTAACAGAACATGGAGCTGATGGAACTGTAGGTTATATTCTGAATCAGGTTGGAAATTTATTATTGAAAGATGTTATTCAAGATTTATGGGATGCAAACAATCATATCTATTTTGGAGGTCCAGTTGCAGCAGATACTTTACATTTTATTCATCGTGCTTACGATAAACTACAAAGTGGAGAAGAAATTGGCAATGGCATTTATTGGGGTGGAAATTTTGAAACGTTAAAAATTCTAATCAATTCAAATGCCATTCAGGAAGATGAGATAAAATTTTTTATGGGGTATTCTGGTTGGGATGATGGGCAATTGACCCGAGAACTAGAGCAAAACGCATGGATGGTCGGCGACATTTCGCACCCCGATTTAATTTTTAATAATGATGATGAAAAACTTTGGAGAGATGTTGTTGTAAACCTGGGTCCGAAGTATGCGCATGTAAGCAATTTTCCTACAGACCCAAGTTTAAATTAAATTTAAATAACGATTATTTATGGCTCATAGTCATTGATTTTTTTCAAAACCCCATTAACTATTAAAATAGAATCTTCTAGTACACTAATTTTTCCTGACTCTTTACAATCCGCATTATAGTCAGCATCATTTCGTCTTACACGAAGTGTTTCTATATTTTTACCAATTTCAAAAAGTTCAGGATGATCTGATTCTACTAAAGAATTTATAAGAAAACTATGAATTTTGTTTCTATTGTCGTTCAAATCTTTCGTTTTAACGATAGATTGGTTTATGCAAAAAATCTTTGCTCTTCCAAAGACGGCATAATAAGCTCTCGATATACCTGATCTACAAGATTCTTCAGTGCCAGAAGATTTAAGATTTTCAGCAACAATTAAATATTTTATCCAATCAAATGCCATTATAAAACTCGTTCATCTATAACAATTAATTTTCTTAGTTCTTTGTTACGAGTGAAAAGGTTTTTCAATAAATTTCTATACACAATTCTTTCAGGAACATACTTTTTTTCTTCAAAGAAAGAAATGAATTTTTTTGAAGGGATATAAAAAGTCATTCTAAATTTTAATTCTTCACAGTCATCTAAAAAAATTCTTTCAAGTTTTACTTGATGAAGTTTACTTTCTTGTTCAAAAATATCTAAACTATATTTTATAAAAGATCTAAATTCATCGTTTTTTGAAAATAGTTTCATCGATTCGCAATCTATAGAAGATATTTTCGATATTAATAAATGAACTTCATTAAATGAATTCATGTAAAAACTGGTTGTTATATTTTTGTTACAACCCCTAGATGAAAAATTATGAAAACTATCATAATTATTTCCACTTTGAAACTTAATTTTTATCTCCATATTTTTCTTTCAATTTAACATTTAAAGATTCTATGAACACTCTACAAATTAAATCATGAGCTTCTTTTAACCATTCAGATAAAACTTCCTTATTGTACGCAAATTCCTCATTACCAGTAACTATCAATTCTAGTGCTATAGCATTGGAGTCTTCACTTTCTGATTCTAAGCTTTCAATATTCATTCTAACCATCATTCCATCAGTTTCAAAATGAACTTTAGATAAAAAACCATTTAACTTGTAATTAATATTTTTCGGAAAACTCAAAGAAAAAGTAAAATTATCTTCCATTGCTTCGTCAGTTGGAATTTCGATTATATTAAAATATTTTAAGCTATAGCTTATAATATTTTGGTTTTTGTTTACTTGAATAAATTGTTCGAGTTTTTCTAATATACTGTCTTTGAGAGATAACCAATTAATATTAGGAGCAATTTTATTAAAGACTATGAAATCTTTTGTCAATTGAATTATGCTTCCATCACTATTTGAAAATCTAGATAATGGTGCAGTAATCTTTCTACGTGCACCGTCTTTCGTTTCAACCCAATATTCGAAGTTTGATACCTCGCTTTTTTCTGGAAAGTCAGATTCAATTTTTGAATAAAATAGCCCAGGTAATGTAGGGTCATATTCTTTTGATTCATCTTTAAAAGCTACCTCAAATAAAGCCTCAACTAAAGGCGATTTTTCTAAATTCATTTTGGTTTTTGATGTTTGCCAAAGTTATACTTTTTATAAAGCTAAACAATAGCAATATTGTTTGATCTAAGTAACTAAAAATATATTGATTGTGAAGTTATTAATCAAATATTTAGTTGCTTGAATATATTTAAAGTTAAATTTCCTCAGCACTTTCCTCAACTTTTCTTCGCAGCTCATCTTTATAAGCCTGCATTTTTACAGTCAAAGATTCATCAGCCGTAGCCAAAATTTGAGCAGCTAACAAACCTGCATTTTTGGCTGCATTTAAAGCTACCGTTGCTACCGGAATACCATTTGGCATCTGCAGGATGGATAAAATACTATCCCAGCCATCAATAGAATTAGAAGATTTTACGGGAACGCCAATTACCGGTAATGTGGTAATCGAAGCAACCATTCCCGGTAAGTGTGCAGCACCACCAGCACCAGCAATAATTACTTTTAAACCTCTTGCTTGTGCTTCTTTCGCATAGTTAAACATGCGTTCGGGTGTTCTGTGGGCAGAAACAACCGTAATTTCGTAGTCAACTCCAAATTCTTTTAAAACGTCAGCAGCATCTTGCATTACGGGCAAATCAGATTTGCTGCCCATTATTATACCTACTTTAGCACTCATTTTATATCCTAATCTTTAGTTCTTTTATCTTTATTCCTTATTCTTTGCTCTTTTTTCTGCTAAGCAATAACCTTCAATGTTTTTTGAACGTATCTTGCTTTTTCAATAGCTTTTTCTCGGTCGATATCAACAATGGTTACATGACCCATTTTGCGGAAAGGTTTGGTATATTTTTTACCATAAAGATGTACGAACACACCATCAATGGCTAAAATCTTTTCGAGATTTTCATACTTAGCTACCCCTTCAGAACCCTTTTCACCAAGCAAATTGATCATAATTGCATTGGTGATGCTGGTGGTATCGCCCAATGGCAAATTATAAATAGAACGTAAATGTTGTTCGAACTGAGAAACATAATTACCCTCAATAGTTTGGTGACCGCTGTTATGTGGGCGAGGTGCCACCTCATTCACTAAAATTTCGCCATCCCTGCAAACAAACATTTCAACAGCTAAAATTCCTGTGATATTCATAGATGAAGCGATGTTCTTCGCGATGTTTTCTGCTTTCTGCTGTAAACTTTCTGCATAAGTAGATGGAGAAATCAAGAACTCAACCAGATTTGCCTCCGGGTTAAATTCCATTTCGACCATCGGGAAAGTTTTCATGTCTCCATTCGAGTTACGGGCAACAATTACGGCCACTTCTTTTTCAAAATCGACCAGTTTTTCGATAATACAAGGCGCATCAAAGGCTTTATCTAAATCGGCAGCAGTATTAATTTTCATTACACCTTTACCATCATAGCCATCTTTTCTGAGTTTCAAAATATAGGGAAAAGGAATATGGCTGTTTTCCATATCTTCCTTCGTGTTTACGATTTGAAAAGGAGAGGTCGGAATATCATTTTCTTTAAAAAATTGCTTTTGCACGCCTTTATCCTGGATTAAACGAATCACCCTCGATTGTGGAAAAACCTGTTTGCCTTCTTTTTCCAGCTGCTCTAAAGCTTCGATATTAACCTTTTCTATTTCAATCGTAATAATGTCGGCCTTTTTTCCGAAGTTATAAACGGTATCAAAATCTGTTATCGAACCGTTCTCGAAATAATTTGCAATGTGTTTACAAGGTGCATCAGGGTCAGGGTCCAAAACTAACGAGTTTACATTATAATTAATCGCTTGTTGAATGAGCATTCGGCCTAATTGTCCGCCACCTAAAATCCCTAGTTTTAATTCGCTAATCTGTTTTGCCATCAATGAGATAGATTTTTAAGATGCAAAAATAGCAAAAAGAACAAGGATAAAGGCACAATCGTTAATTTGTATCACTTAAATTTCGAAGCGCAAAGGCATTGCAATTTTTAAAATTCGGTCCCGCTTTCCGTTTTAATCTTTTTGCAATTGCCAGTCTGAGCTTATCGAAGACCTGCAACAAAAAGTATTCCACTACAATCAGGGCTATTATGAAACTAACACTACTATAAACCTAAAACTTATAACTTTGCTACATGAATGCTGATGCAATAATTATTGGTGCGGGTGCTTGCGGATTGATGTGTGCAGTACAAGCTGGCTATTTGGGTAAAAAGGTAATTGTACTCGAAAAAAATGAAAAACCCGGAGCAAAGATTTTGATTTCTGGTGGCGGCCGCTGCAATTACACCAATCAATTTGCTTCAGCAGAACAATTTATATCAGCAAATCCACATTTCATTAAATCATCTTTTACACAATGGACGGTTGACGACACCATTGTTTTTTTTGAAACTTATGGTATTCAAGGGAAGGAAAAAACGTTAGGACAATTATTTCCGGATGATAAAAATGCTAAGGATGTAGTGCAGGTTTTCACTTCAATTTGCGAAGATTTCGGTCAGGAAATTCGTTGCAACGCCGATGTTAAAGACATTGAGATATTACCAAATGGCTTTCAGGTTAGTTATGAAAAGAATGGAAAAAAAAATGTTTTAACGGCTGAAAAACTTGTTGTCGCAACTGGCGGATTACCTATTCCGAAAATGGGTGCAACAGATTTTGCCTTACGCTTTGCCCGCAAACAAAATTTAAAAATTGTAGAAACAGCGCCGGCTTTAGTTCCGCTTACCATTACCGGAAAAGACGAAGAATGGTTTGCGCAACTGTCAGGCAATTCAGTTTTTTGCGAAGTGAGCAATGATGAAATTTCTTTCGAAGAAAATATTCTATTTACACATTGGGGGTTAAGCGGTCCAGCCATTTTACAAATCTCTTCATTCTGGAGAAGGGGTGAGGTGGTTAATCTTAATTTATTGCCACATCAGAATATTGTTTCGCTCTTGGATGATGAACGAAAAACCAATGGCAAAACATTGTTATCAACTTTGTTGAATAGATTTTATACCAAGAAATTTACTGATGCATTAGGTAAGTTTTTACCTTCAAGCAAGCCTGTTGCATCACTAACAAGTGTTGAAATACAGTTAATAGCACAAACCATACACGAATTCAAGGTAAAACCTGCCGGCGATAAAGGCTACGATAAAGCTGAAGTAATGCGTGGCGGTATCGATACCAACGAAATCTCATCCAAAACTCTGGAATGTAAGAAAATTCCAGGTTTGTTTTTTGGCGGAGAATGTCTGGATGTTACGGGCTGGTTAGGTGGCTATAATTTTCAATGGGCCTGGGCAAGCGGATTTGTAATTGCTCAGAATATATAGGTTTATCTTTACAATCACTTCGTTCCGAGGAATTACGGCCACTTTAAAAAATGAAACATTCCGTGAATTCTGTGTTTCTGTGGCAAACTATAAATAAACATTCGGCATAATTTCCCAAGCCCAAGGCTTTTTGAACGTTTTAAAGGTCCTTAGTTGAGAAAAGTATAACACTTCACTCGTTTTGCGATTGGCCACGTCTCTACGGTGTAAATTGCCAACGGTTGTAAACAGTTCACGGGTTTTAAAATCATAAACACGTTCAGTCATGTCGCCTGTATTTTGGTTGAAATATAGGTTAATGGCACTGGTTAAAAACCAATCTTTATTTTCAAACTTGAAAGTATAACCCATTTCCCAGCGCCATTCGGCACCGCCCTGAAACCGCAAATACAATTGCTGGTCTTTAATTCCGATTTGGTTTAGTGGGTCACCAAGTTTTCCACCTTCTTCAGAACGTAAAATGAAATCATTGTTTTGGGTTGATAACCGATAACTTCCAGTGACTTTATCCTTAAAGTAAATGGCCAGAATACGTGGCTTCTGCGTTTCTTTAATAATTTCAGAATTGTTGTCTCCATAGGTTCTGGCTTCATCCGTAATTTTATCCGATTCGTAAATTACCGCTACATCATCACGTCCGTCACCGTTCAAATCGCCAGTCGTAGTTTCAATTACTGTCCAGTTATTTGGGGTAAGTTGTTCAACAGAACTACCTGAAGGCTTTACTTTAGGGAATAAAAACGTTTTTTGTGCAAAACCCACCTGCACAAAGAGCATCAGCATAAAGAAGTTAAAGATTTTCATTTAGATAAAAATGGTGTGATGTATTTGTAAAACGTTTGGATTTAGGTTTTAGTTTATCTAGCATCTCATTCATAGGTACGAAGAATCTCATGACATAGCAAATTGCTGAAATACATTACCAATAAACTAATAGGCGACTTAAGGTTGAGCTAATCCGTTACAGATTCTTCGCTGTGCCAAGATTGACACCAATGCTGGAAATGACTGCCGGACATTAATAAGCTTAGAAGTCTTAAAATTCCCTTACTTTTGCAGAAAAATAATTCTTTTGAAAACGGAAATCTTCGCCATTACGCCACCATTTACCCAACTGAATACTCCTTATCCAGCCACGGCATACATCAAAGGTTTTTTGAATACCAAAAATATTTCTTCAACACAGGCTGATTTAGGCATTGAAGTGATTTTAGAATTATTCTCCAAAAAAGGTTTAACCGATTTATTTGAGGTTAATAATCAGAAGCCTAAAAGCGATAATACAAAGCGCATTTTAGCTTTGAAAGATGAGTACTTAAAAACAATTGATGCCGTAATCGCATTTCTGCAGGGCAAAAATCCAACTTTGGCACTGCAAATTTGTGGAGATGATTTTTTACCGCAAGCATCTCGCTTTGCGCAACTAGAAGAGTTGGATTGGGCTTTCGGCGCCATGGGAACGCAAGATAAAGCCAAACATTTGGCCACACTTTATCTCGAAGATATTTCCGATTATATTGTAGAATGCATCGATGAAAATTTCGGTTTTAGTCGGTATGCAGAGCGCTTGGGCCGAAGCGCAAACTCTTTCGATGAACTTTATACTGCTTTACAACAACAGCCGACCTACATCGATAAAATCCTAATTTCAATCTTGCAGGATAAAATAGCAACAGTTCAGCCGAAACTATTTTTGATTTCTGTGCCTTTTCCTGGGAATTTATACAGCGCTTTCCGGTGTGCGCAATGGTTAAAGGCAAATCACCCGGAAATAAAAATATCAATGGGTGGCGGTTTTCCAAATACCGAATTGCGTTCGCTTTCTGATAAACGGGTTTTCGAGTTTTTCGATTTTATCACCCTGGATGATGGCGAATTACCAATTGAATTATTGATTCAAAACATTAGCGGAACGGTACCAAAAGAGATGCAAATGTACAAACGTACTTTTTTGCTCGAAAATGAAGAAGTGGTCTATAAAAACGATTCGTTTAGAAAAGATTACAAACAAGCTGATGTGGGTACTCCTGATTATTCTGGTTTACTTTTGGATCAATATATTTCTGTAATCGAAATTGTAAACCCCATGCACCGGATGTGGAGCGATGGGCGCTGGAATAAACTGACAATGGCACACGGCTGTTACTGGGGGAAATGTACTTTTTGCGATATCTCGCTAGATTATATTAAAGTTTATGAGCCCGTTCAGGCGAAGCAAATTGTAGATCGGATTGAAGATTTATATACCAAAACTGGTCAGAATGGTTTTCACTTCGTAGATGAAGCCGCTCCACCCGCTTTAATGAGAGAAGTAGCGTTGGAGATCCTTCGCAGGAAGTTGGCGGTTACCTGGTGGACCAATATTCGTTTCGAAAAAAGCTTTACTGCTGATTTATGTTTGTTGCTTAAAGCTTCTGGCTGTATAGCCGTTTCTGGTGGTTTAGAAGTGGCATCCGATCGGCTATTGAAATTAATTGATAAAGGCGTAACGGTGGAGCAGGTGGCAAAAGTTACCCGAAATTTTACTGCTGCAGGCATCATGGTTCATGCTTATTTGATGTATGGCTACCCAACACAGACTATTCAAGAAACAGTTGATAGTTTGGAAATGGTTCGTCAGTTGTTTGAAGCAGGAATTTTACAATCTGGTTTCTGGCATCAGTTCGCCATGACGGCTCATAGTCCGGTGGGCATGTATCCTGAAAAATTTGGGGTAGTTAAAGAAACAGAAGCCATTGGAACGTTCGCTAATAACGATATTAATTACATCGACAAAACGGGCATCGACCATAATAAATTTAGCTACGGGTTGAAAAAATCGTTATTCAATTTTATGCATGGAATATGTTTTGATTATGAACTGCAAGACTGGTTCGATTTTAAAATTCCAAGAACAAAAATTGCAGCTGATTTTATTGAAAAAGCTTTAAATGATGATCATAATTTCAATACTAAACCGACCGCTAAAGTAGTGTGGATAGGAGGAAAACCATCAACAGAATTTTTCACTAAATCGAAAAAAGGAAACACCTGGGAAATGGCTTCCTTAACTTTTCATGATAAAAAAGAAAGCTTTACCATTCAAACCAATAAAATTGAAGGTGAATGGTTGGCATCTATTTTAGAAAAAATCCATATATCCAATGAAAAGGTTTTTTCTTTCGCTGAAGTTAAAACAGATTTTGAAGCAGAAATGGAAAACTTCGAATTGTTCTGGTATTCGAAACCGGTAAATACCCTGAGGGGATTTGGGTTGTTGGTACTTTAACCATATTCAGAAGATATTGTCACGTTGAGCTTGTCGAAACGCCCTTACATTAATTGTTAAATGTCCTTCGACAAGCTCAGGATGACATTTCGCGTAATACAAATTCAAAACAAAGATTATTACAGGATAATTAGTTAAATAAGGAACGTAAGAAAATATAAGATTCTGTGCTTACATAAACTTACATTCCTTACATACTGAAAATTCAATTAATCACAATGTGGAACAGTAAATGTCCAGGTTTCTGATTCTCCATTTGGAATAATATAACCAGTTCCTTTTGCACTTTCAAACCACAATTTGCCGCGAAGTTTCTCCCGTGTTCCTACTTCATTCATCGTTGCGCTATCATACAAACGGCCATTAATCATTACATATTTAATTTTCTCTGAATTGCGAATATCATCTAAAGGATTTGCATCCATGATTACTAAATCAGCCAATTTTCCAGCCTCCAAAGAACCGATTTCTTTATCCATGCCTAAATAATGTGCACCATTTAAAGTTGCATTTCTAATGGCTTGTAGTGGCGAAAAACCACCTTGAACAAACATCCAAAGTTCCCAGTGTGCACCTAAACCCTGAATTTGTCCGTGAGCACCAAGATTTACTTTTGTTCCTCCATCAGCAATCTGTTTGGTTGCTTTTGCAATATCAATATGGTTGTAATCGCTGTATTCAGAAGTGGTTCTACGTCTTGCTCTCGAATCAATAATCGAACGTGGTGTGTAAGTCATCAACTTTTCATTTTCCCAAACATTCGTTCTGTCATACCAATAATTTTCGCCCCACTGACCACCATAAGCCACAATTAAAGTAGGGGTATAACCAACAGTAGTATTGTTCCAAAGCGTAGTTACGTCTTTATAAACCGGTAAAACCGGGATACTATGTTCAATTCCGGTGTGGCCATCGGCAACCATATTCATGTTATGGAAAAACGTTGAACCGCCCTCAGGTACAACTTCCATTTTTAACTGACGGGCAGCCTCTAAAATTTGCTGGCGTTGTTCTCTACGAGGTTGGTTATACGATTTCACGGAAAATGCGCCAACAGCTTTTAGGCGTTTTAGGTTTGCCAAAGCATCATCTAAACTGTTAATCACTACTTTAAAATCGCCATCGGCTCCATATAAAATACCGCCAGTTGAATAAACTCTAGGGCCAACCATACGCCCGGCTTTTAACATTTCGCTTTGGCTGAAAACCATTTCTGTATTGCTTGATGGATCATGAGAAGTGGTCACACCAAAAGCCAGATTTGCCAAATAACTCCAATCGTTTTGTGGCGAAATTCCATCGGGGCTGGTGCGCAAATGCGCATGAACATCAACAATTCCCGGCATAATGGTTTTGCCATGTACATCAATCACTTTTGCGTTCGCAGGAATAGATACTGCATCAACTTTGCCAATTGAGGTAATTTTATTGCCATCTGTTAAAATTGTTCCGTTTTCGATCACTTCATCGCCCTTCATCGAAATAATTCTGGCACCTTTCAGCGCAACAATTCCTGTTGGCACATCGCTTTTTAAAGTTAAATTGATATCAACGGAAGAGGCCTGAGTTTTAGGTTTAGAACCATCAAAATTGAATGCACTGTTTACATCAATGGTGAAATATTTTGGGCCTAAAGTCCAATGTAGGTTTTTACTGTCTGTACTCCATTGCATATAAGTTCCACCATCCGTAGTTACTTTTGCAACAGGAATGGCTTTATTTCCAGCCGAAGCATCTTGAGCCGCACCTATATTTATCATTGGCGTGATGTACACGTTAAAAAGCTCATTAAAAGCTAACCATTTATTATCCGGACTAACTGCAAACTGATTGGCATATTGAGAAGTAAAATGCGTTCTCTCATTGGCACCATTTAAATCAATACTTTTTAGAGCTTTCTTGCCATCGGCATAACTTTGAAAATAGATTCGGGTATCGCTATTATTGAATGATGGCTTTATTCCGTTATCTGATACCAATGTTTTTGAACCGCCATTGGCAGCCATTATGAAAATGCCCGTTCCGCGGCCATAATTATATCCTAAAACATCATTTCCACTTCCTTTTCTAAAAACGATTTTATCGCCTTTGGTAGAATATTGCGGTGAATAATAAAATCCTTTTTCATCACTTAAAGTTATGGTTTTGCCCGATTTTAAATCCGCTCTTTTAATCGACCCACGAAGTTCATCGCTCCAGTTAACGTAAACTACAAATCTTCCATCCGGACTAAAAGCAGGCTCAAACTCAAAATCCAAACCATTGGTTAGGCGCTCAGGTGTGCCGTTTGGCAATTCCTGTTTATAAAGATATCCGGCAGCATTGAATACAATTGTTTTGCCATCTGGCGATGTAGTTAACTGCCTTAACATTTTGGCAGAGAAATCATTATTAAAAACCTGTTGTTCGAAATGTAAGGCTTGCTGAACGGTTTGAACAGTATTTGCCTGGAAGGGAATGGTCGAAGTAATCAACGATCCAAGTTCTGTTTTCCTGATTTTTCCTTTTGCATAAAACACCAAACTTTTGCTGTCAGGAGTCCAGGCGAAGTTTGGATAAACGCCAAAGATGGCCCAGGTTTCTTGCTGATCGTGAGATAAATCTTCGTTAACAGGCCACTCCTCACCAGTTTTAATGTTTTGAACGTATAATGTAGATTTCAATCTGACACGCTTTACAAAAGCAATTAAATTTCCATCAGGAGATACCTGAGGTCTGCAGGCGCCACCTTGCTCATTAATTAATGTTATCAATTTTCCTGTCGTTAGATCCAGTTGGCGAATGGCGTAAATTGTGCCGTTCGGATCTTTACTATATTCGAAATTTGGTCCAGGCGTAACATCCTCACTAAAATAAACAAATCGGCCATCTGGCGAAACATTCGGTTCTCCGGCATCTTGCTGATCGTTTTTACGTTTGGTTAGCTGTACGCCGTCGCCACCATTAATGTTGTACATCCACATTTCACCAGCACCTAAAGACCGGCCAGCTGTAAAATGTTTACGTGCTACAATATATTCGCTGTTTGGCATCCATGTCGCGTTGTTCAACAACCTAAAACTTTCTTTAGTAGCTTGTTTTTTGCCTGAACCATCACGATTCATGATCCAGATATTATCGCCGCCACTTTTATCACTGGTGTAAGAAATGTATTTCCCATTCGGACTAAATCTTGGTTGCACATCGTAAGCGATTCCACCACTAATCAGCTTTGCTTGTCCGCCGGCGATTGGCATTGTGTAAATATCACCCAATAAGTCAAATGCAATTTCCTGTCCGTCCGGACTTACGTCGAGATTCATCCAGGTACCTTCATCGGTATTTAAAGTGAAGTTTTTGGTTGTACCCTGATATTTCTCTACATCCCATTTTTTTTCCTGGGCATTTGTGGTAAGAAATAAAAGTGTAAGCGCAGACAGGTAGTAGAGTTGCTTCATTTAAAAGTTGATTAATTGTGGCGCAATTTAGTAATATAACAAGCTTTTTTATAGTTTTGATACCGCCGATTTATGACAGCAATAGAGATTTTACAAAAGTATTGGGGACACCAGGCTTTCAGACCATTACAGCAAGATATCATAACTTCCGTTTTGGAAGGAAATGATAGCCTGGCATTGTTGCCAACTGGCGGAGGCAAATCTATTTGTTTTCAGGTTCCGGCATTAGTGAAAGAAGGAATCTGCATTGTTGTTTCACCATTGATAGCCTTGATGAAGGATCAGGTAGAAAACCTGAAATCAAAAGGAATTGAAGCCATTGCTATTTATGCAGGTATGGGAAAACGAGAAATCGATATACTGCTGGATAATTGCATTTATGGGAAAATCAAATTCCTTTATTTGTCGCCAGAAAGGTTATTATCTGATTTGGTTCGTGTCCGCATTTCTTATATGAACGTTAATCTTATCGCTGTTGACGAGGCACATTGTATTTCGCAATGGGGTTACGATTTTCGGCCTCCTTATCAGCAGATTTCCAAACTAAGAGAAATTCTTCCAGATGTACCTATTTTGGCATTAACCGCTACAGCTACAGAATTTGTTCGCAAAGATATCATAGAAAAACTGGAGATGAGAAATCCTCAGATTTTCGTTAAAAGTTTTGCCAGAGATAATTTAAGCTACGTGGTTTTCGGGCAGGAAGATAAATACAAAAAGTTGATAGAAATTTGTAGAAACGTAAAGGGTACAGGCTTAGTTTATGTTCGTAACCGCAGGGAAACAGCTGAGGTGTCGAATTTTATTAACCGCAATCAAATCAAAGCTGATTTTTACCATGCGGGATTAGAACGCGATATTCGTTTCCAGAAACAAGAAGATTGGAAGCAAAATATAACCCGAATTATGGTGGCTACAAATGCTTTTGGTATGGGTATTGACAAGGCTGATGTTCGCTTTGTAGTGCACCTGGATTTGCCTGAAAGTTTGGAAGCCTATTATCAGGAAGCGGGAAGGGCTGGTCGCGATGAGAAACGAAGTTATGCCGTTTTACTTGCTAATCAATCTGATGTTCTAAGTCTGGAATCTCGCTACATTAACAGTTTTCCGTCGCCAGATGAAATCAGAAAAGTTTATCATTATTTAGGAAATTATTTTCAATTGGCATTTGGAGCAGGAGAGGGAATCACTTTTACTTTTGATATAGCTGATTTTTGTAAGCGTTTTAACATTAGTGTGTTAAAAACAATTTCTGCGTTGAAATTTTTAGAGCATGACGGTTACATCACTTTATCTGAAAGTGTGTTTTTACCTTCCCGATTGATGTTTATTGTTGGGCATGAAGATGTTTATCGCTTTCAAATTGAAAATAAAGCTTATGATGGCGTGATTAAAACTATTTTAAGATCTCATGGCGGTGCATTTGATGGGTTTGTAAAAATTAATGAGGCAGATTTAGCCAAGAAACTGGGCATTTCTTTTAAAGATATCATCGCTGTGCTAAACAAACTCCAATCCATTGAAATGCTCACATACATTCAACAAACTGATCAACCACAACTGCAATACGTTCGTGCAAGGGTAGATATGGATCATTTTGATCTGGACGTAAAATACCTCGAACTCAGAAAAGAGATTTTGCTAAAGCAGGTCAATGCCGTGGTGTCGTATACTACATCGCGTAAATGTCGAAGTATTCAGCTATTAAATTATTTCGACGAACATAATGCAACGAAATGTGGCGTTTGCGATATTTGCCTTGCAGAAAAAAGAGCAGAGCATGAATCGAAATTGAGTGACGAAATTTCTTATGAAATCATTTCTTTACTTCAGCAACAACCCTTAGGTTTAGACGATTTGGTCAATCATATCAAAAATGGTGTGGAAAACGAAAGGATAGATGCGATTAGAGAATTATTAGATGCGGGTAAGATAAAAACTGACGGGAAGAAATATTATCTTTGATTTTAGATTTACGAATTACGATTTTACACTATCAATACCAAAAATTCAACTTTCAAAACCTATCCATGATAGAGAAAAACAATAAGAAAACCATACGTTCTTGGGCTTTCTTCGACTGGGCAAATTCAGCCTATAATTTAGTTATCACTTCAACAATTTTCCCTGCTTATTACACCATCATCACTACAACAAAAGAACATGGCGATAAGGTAACTTTTCTTGGCAGAACATTTGTAAATACCTCTTTATCTAATTATGCATTGTCGTTTGCGTATCTCATGATGGCTTTAGCCTTGCCAATATTATCATCTATTGCAGATCGGCGAGGCAATAAAAAATCGTTCATGAAATTCTTTACCTACATGGGTGGATTATCGTGTATGGCTTTGTGTTTTTTCAAGCTGGATACTTTGCAAATCAGTATTTTGTTCTTTGTACTGGCAGCAATGGGTTATATAGGCGGAGTGCTTTTTAGTAATTCTTATTTGCCGGAAATCGCAACTGAAGAACACCAGGACAGAGTGAGTGCACAAGGATTTTCTTACGGATACGTGGGCTCAGTGGTGCTTCAATTGATTTGTTTTCTTTTTGTACTTAAACCTGAGTGGTTTGGAATTGTTGATGCATCATTTCCACCGCGATTATCATTCTTATTGGTTGGCCTTTGGTGGATTGCTTTTTCACAAATACCATTTGCGGTGCTACCCGATGGGACGCCTCAAACCGGAAAAGTAAAGACTAATATTATCAAAGATGGTTTCAGCGAATTAACTAAAGTTTGGAAACAACTAAAGTTGATAAAGAAATTGAAAGGTTTTTTGCTGTCATTTTTCTTTTATTCTATGGGTGTTCAAACCATTATGTTAGCAGCTGCCGGTTTCGCAGAAAAAACATTAAAATTAGGAACTGCTAAACTAATCGCTGTGATCCTGATTATTCAGTTGGTAGCTATTCCGGGTGCGTTACTGATGTCATTTTTAGCAAAAAAATGGGGAAATGTAAATGTATTAATAATGGTGGTGTTGATCTGGATTGGTTGTTGCATTTATGGCTACAATATTACCAACGAATATCAATTTTACTCCCTAGCGGCGATCGTAGGCTTAATCATGGGCGGAATCCAGTCGTTGTCACGTTCCACATATTCGAAATATCTGCCAGCAAACACGCCAGACAGTACATCGTTTTTTAGTTTTTATGATGTAACTGAAAAGCTTGCCATCGTAATCGGTCTATTTAGTTTTGCATACATTGAAGATTTAACCGGGAATATCCGTTATTCTATTATCGCTTTGGCATCATTTTTTATAGTTGGCTTGGTGTTTTTAGCGCTCTTGAAAAAAATCGAACGCAAAGAAATAGTAAAAGTGTAAGTTTGTAGGCTAAAGAATACCTGTTGATGAAAGTAGAATTGTTTGTTCCCTGTTTTGTAGACCAATTATATCCCGAAACCGCTTTTAATACGTTAAGATTATTAGAAAAATCAGGATGTAAAGTGGAATACAATTCCAAGCAAACATGTTGCGGTCAGCCGGCCTACAACGCTGGTTACTGGGATGAAGCCAAAGAAGTTGGCACTAAATTTTTGAATGATTTCACAGAAAACACTTACGTGGTTGCACCTTCAGCTTCTTGTGTTGGAATGGTAAAAGGCGGTTATAACGATTTATTTACCAATACAATCGTTCATAATAAGTGTCGCAGTCTGCAATCAAACATCTGGGAGCTTTCAGATTTTTTAATTAACGTAGCTAAAAAGGATTATTTCGGAGCAGAATTAGAAGGTAAAGCCGTTTATCACGATTCTTGCAGCGCTTTACGCGAGTGCAAAATCAAAGATGAACCTCGCCAGCTTTTATCAAAAGTACATGGTTTGGAAATGCTCGAACTTGCCGATAATGATATGTGTTGTGGTTTTGGTGGTACATTCGCTGTGAAATTCGATGCAATCTCTTCTGCCATGGCAGAGCAAAAAGTAAATCATGCGCTTGCTCAACAAGCCGATTATATTATTTCTACAGATCTATCTTGTCTTTTACATCTTCAGGGTTACATCGATAAAAATAAGCTCCCAATTAAAACCATGCATATTGCCGATGTTTTATGCAATGGTTGGTTAGAAAGTACTGAGTACTAGGCTTAGTAAGTTTTATGGTCTGTTGGCCAACGATATTAACAACATTTATGTTAAATCTATACCCTTATTAAACCTTTTTCAAAATTTTGATTCAAACACGAACAAAACATAAAACAATGAAACCATTATGGTTTATAAAAATTAACTTTTAAATAAAGCCATGAGGGCTTCATCACCCAAAAATCAAATATAAAAAAGATGAAAAAAATATTCTTGGCGCTATTTAGCGTGTTCACTTTGGTATCTGTTGCAGATGCACAAAAGAAAACTTCGGGAGCTATTCAATTTGAAAATACTGTTGACCCTGCAGCGATGGCTGCTGCAAGTGGAATGCAGATTCCAGACCAAATGAAAGCAAGAATGCCTTCAAGCAGTAAATCGAATTTCGAATTGCTTTTTAATGCAACTAATGCCAGCTACATGCCTGTCGAAGAAACTGAAGATAGCAACGGTGGAGGTAGCGGCGGCGGAATGGGCCGGATGATGATGCGCTTTGGCGGAGCTGGTGGCAATAGAGAATATTATTATTCTTTTGCTGATCAGAAATTAAGTGAGGTTTTTGATTTAAACGATACAACTTATTATATGCCAAGTAAACTGGAATTATCAACTTCTGGTCCTATTGGTTCGTTTAGAATGGGTGGTAGAAATTCCGGAGATACCGCAAACGCTAAACCCGTTGTTCCTCCAAGAATTGAAGTTGTTAAAACGGATGCCACAAAAAAAATCATTGGTTTCGATTGTAAAGAAGTCATTGTTAAATCAACCAGATCGGTAAAGATTTTAGATGTAGAGCGAGATGTAACCGAAGAAACCCACATCTGGTATACCAATGATTTGGGTTTCAATTTTTCACCAAACCCAAAAATGTGGACTGAAGGTGCGGTATTAGCCATTGAAGGTAGAGGTAATAGTACGATAGCAAAAAGCATTGAGTATAGAGGCGTAAGTGCTAAAGATGTTACTGCGCCTAAAAAGGCTAGGTTGATTACCGAGGCAGACTACAAAACGAAAATGGATAACATGATGAAACGTTTCAGAAATAACAGACCAGGCGGTAATTTTGGTGGTGGCAGAGCTGTTGTAATTGGCGGTGGACCATTTTAAACATCACATTTAACTTATTTTGAGCCTGTTCGATCTTATCGGACAGGCTTTTTTGATTTCAGAAGGAGTTGGCATGGATAAAATTAAATACGCGATTAATTCGTAGAAGAAATTTCCCTATCTTCGCGGTAATTAAAAATCACTTTGTATGTGATTAGAACTAATTATTTTTTAAACCGTTCCGAATCTTAAACAAAAGAACAAGGAACAAATCATAGTTGTAGATGATTAATATTACATTACCTGATGGATCTGTCCGTCAGTACGAGAAGGGCACTTCCGCCCATCAAATTGCATTATCAATTTCTGAGGGTTTAGCCCGAAACGTTTTAGCTGCCGAGGTAAATGGCGAAGTTTGGGATTCCACACGCCCAATTGAGTCAGATGCATCAGTAAAATTATTAACCTGGAATGATACCGCTGGAAAATCAACATTCTGGCATTCATCTGCCCACTTAATGGCCGAAGCTTTAGAAGCGCTTTATCCAGGTACTAAATTTGGTATCGGTCCGGCAATTGAAACCGGTTTTTATTATGATGTAGATTTTGGCGATAAAGAATTCTCATCAGATGATTTCAAAGCAATTGAAACTAAAATAATTGAGTTGGCTAAACAAAAGGAAACTTTTGTACGTGAAAGCGTAAGCAAAGCTGATGCAGTTAAATATTTTACAGAAAAAGGCGATGAGTATAAATTGGATTTGATTGATGGTCTGGAAGACGGAAAAATCACTTTCTATACTCAAGGTCAGTTTACCGATTTATGTCGCGGTCCGCACATTCCAAATACCGGTTTTATAAAGGCAGTGAAACTGATGAACGTGGCCGGCGCTTATTGGAGAGGTGACGAAACTAAAAAACAGTTGACACGCATTTACGGGGTAACTTTTCCTAAGGCTAGCGAACTAACTGAATATTTAGCGATGATCGAAGAAGCCAAAAAACGCGATCACCGTAAACTTGGAAAAGAACTTGAACTATTTGCATTTTCGGAAAAAGTTGGAATGGGTTTGCCATTATGGTTGCCTAAAGGAACTGCTTTGCGTGAACGTTTGGTGAACTTTCTAACAAAGGCACAGGCAAAGGCTGGTTACGAACAAGTTGTAACGCCACACATCGGGCACAAAAACCTATATGTAACTTCTGGTCACTGGGAAAAATATGGCAAAGATTCATTCCAGCCTATAAAAACCCCGCAAGAGGGAGAGGAGTTCTTCTTAAAACCGATGAATTGCCCGCATCACTGTGAGATTTATAAAACAAAACCGCGTTCTTACAAAGATCTTCCGGTTCGTTTTGCAGAATTTGGTACCGTATATCGTTACGAACAAAGCGGTGAATTACATGGTTTAACCCGTGTACGCGGCTTTACTCAGGATGATGCACACTTATTCTGTATGCCAGAACAAGTGAAAGAAGAGTTTAAGAAAGTTATAGATTTAGTGCTTTACGTATTTAAATCCTTAGGTTTTGAAAACTATACTGCTCAGATTTCGTTAAGAGATCCGGAGAACAAAGCGAAATATATTGGTTCTGATGAAAACTGGAAATTATCTGAAAATGCAATTATCGAAGCAGCTGCCGAAAAAGGCCTAAATACTGTTGTAGAGTATGGCGAAGCGGCTTTTTATGGCCCGAAGCTAGATTTTATGGTGAAAGATGCTTTAGGTAGAAAATGGCAGTTAGGTACCATTCAGGTTGATTATAACTTGCCAGAGCGTTTCGAATTAGAATACACTGGTAGCGACAACCAGAAGCATAGACCTGTAATGATCCACCGGGCGCCTTTTGGTTCACTGGAAAGATTTATTGCTGTTTTAATTGAGCATTGTGCCGGAAATTTCCCATTATGGTTGAGTCCTGAACAGTTTATCATTCTTCCTATTTCAGAAAAATATGAAGATTATGCAAAAAAAGTTTTAGATGAACTAAATAATTCCGATATTCGCGGGCTGATTGACTTTCGTGACGAGAAAATCGGACGAAAAATCCGCGATGCTGAAGTTAAAAAGATCCCATATATGCTCATTATCGGCGATAAAGAGATGGCTGAAGATAAAGTTTCAGTTCGTAAACATGGTGAGGGTGATTTGGGCGAAATGACGTTGGAGGAATTCAACAATTTATTAAGAAAAGAAATAACAGTTTAAATTAAATAATACAAATTTGGCATTAGGAAGACCAGGATTTAACAGGGGACCACGTCCGCCTTTTAAGAAAAAAGAAGCAGAACATAACATTAATCAGTACATTAAATCGCCTGAAGTGCGTTTGGCTGGCGATAATGTTGAACCGGGGATTTATCCTTTGGCAAAAGCTTTGGCACTTGCTGATGAACTGGAATTGGATTTGGTAGAAATTTCTCCAAATGCAGTACCACCCGTTTGTAGAATTATCGATTACAGTAAGTTCGTTTACGAGCAAAAGAAAAAGCAAAAGGAAATTAAAGCCAATGCTAAGCAAACTGTAATTAAGGAGATTCGTTTTGGTCCGAATACAAACGACCATGATTTCCAGTTTAAACTAAAACATGCAGTAAGCTTTTTAGAGAATGGTGAGAAGGTTAGGGCTTATGTGCATTTTAAAGGTAGAGCAATTGTTTACAAAGAGCAGGGTGAGATTTTATTATTAAAGTTTGCCCAGGCTTTGGAAGATGTAGGAAAAGTAGAGTTATTACCAAAGTTAGAAGGTAAACGTATGTTCCTTACAGTTGCGCCTAAAGTAGCAAAAAAATAAAAATAGGTTTATAAATTAAAAAACAGGTTATGCCAAAAATGAAAACCAATTCCAGTGCTAAAAAGCGTTTTTCGCTTACTGGAACAGGTAAAATCAAAAGAAACAAAGCATACAAAAGTCACATCTTAACAAAGATGAGTACTAAACGTAAACGTGCTCTTGGAAATGCAGGAATTGTAACAGATGCAGATTCAGGTAACGTTAAACGTATGCTTTGTATCGGAAAGTAATTTATTAATTCACCAGGTATCAGGCATTAAAGATTCTTAAATGAACGCCGCTTACCAAAAAACAACAACAACATGCCACGTTCGGTAAACGCAGTAGCTTCGAGAAGAAGAAGGAAAAAAGTCCTTAACCTTGCAAAAGGTTATTGGGGAGCAAGAAGTAAAGTTTTTACGGTTGCTAAAAACACAGTAGAAAAAGGTTTGCAATATGCATACCGTGACCGTAAAGTTAAGAAAAGAGAATTCCGCGGATTATGGATCCAACGTATTAATGCAGGTGCACGTCAGCACGGTATTTCTTACTCTCAATTAATCGGTAAACTTGCTTCAAAAGAAATCGGTTTAAACCGTAAAGTATTGGCTGATTTAGCAATGAATCACCCAGAAGCTTTCAAAGCTGTAATTGATGCAGTAAAATAGAAATTCTCGCCATCGGCGATTATGATATTAAAAAAGGGAACCAATTTGGTTCCCTTTTTTGTTAAATGAGGCTATTGGTAAATTTCATCTTGATACCACTTTGGAAGTTCAGGATGGTTTTGAAAATCTCAATCAAGGTTACCTTTTCAATTTTTGTAAGGTTATTGATCTCAATTAAATTATTCGGGCTTACCTGATATTTGATAATCTGATCGGCCTGGTTTTTCAATCTTAAACCCATCAAATAATAATAGGATTGCGTTAGCTCGTTATACTGCGTTTGATTAAACACACCTAAATCCTTCAGTTGCCTTAATCTTTCACCTGTATTTTCACGTTGAAAAATTCGGTTCTGCAAGGCATAAACACGAACCAAGTCTACAATTGGAGTCATTGCTGTTTTAATATCAAATACCTCCTTACGCTCTATCTTCTGCGTTTTGATGTTCCTGAAATAGGTTAATGGTGGTTCATATAGAAGCGCATTTTTTGCCAGATACACGTAGAATTTTTCAATTGGCTTTTTAAGTTCTTCATCAACAAATTCCCTGAGGTTTTGCATAATTTCTAAATCTCCGTAAATCGCCCGGCAATCAAAAAAAGCAGCAAACTTTACAGCAGCTTCTGGTAAGGCTTCTTCAATCCAATTTTTGTAATTGTATTTCCAGTGTGATAATGAATGCGTCCAATTCGGATTGGTTGCCATGTAGTCGCCATCGCAATATACGAAACCAACGTAGTTTAACTTATCTGAAACCTGTGTGGCAAAGTCTAGAAAATAAGTACGTACCATAGCCCTTTGATCTTCTGATGTATCTTCGTAGATAATCGCATTATCCTGATCTGTTTTAAGCGAAAGTTCTTTCCTTCCTTCACTTCCTAAAACCATAAATACAAATTTTGCCGGCGGTGGACCAATTTTACGAATTACATCTTCAATAATTTTGTTGGAGATGGTATCAGCAATTGTTGTAATCACCTGATTGACGATTTCGGCATGTACACCTCTTTCTAATAATTGGGCAACTATGCCTGGAACTTTTTGCCATTTGGATTTTAGCTCGTCAATGGTAGTAGCCGATTTTACGGATTGAATAAATACCAGTGGGGACTTTGTTTGTTCACTGAGCAATCTGTTTCGGCTTAAAAAGCCAACAAACTTCCCGTCATCTTCCACTAGTAAATATCTAGACTTACTACTAAACATCAATAAAATAGCTTCATAAACATAAGCATCAGCAGATATGCTAACGATTTCATGATCCATTACACTACTAATCGGTTCTTTGGAGCTAATTTGTCCGGCAATCACTCGATCTCGTAAAGTAATATCAGTAACAAAGCCGATAAACTGGTTTTCGTTGTTGGTAACAAACAGGCAACTTGTTTTTTGCTCGGCCATTTTTTTTGCTACCTCGAAAATCGGGGTAGATTCATGGCTTTCGATGATGTTTCTGTAGCTCACACTTTTTATAGTAGAGGAATACAGTTGATCAACAACCAAATAATTATCCTCTAAAGTGTTGTTATTCCGGTAAAAATGAGCATACTCATCATCAAGCATTCGCTTGCCGAAATCGTTGGCAAAAAAATCGAAAAACTCCTCATATTCCGTACATATTCTTTTAAAATCTTTCCGAGGTAAAAAATAGGTGTGGGTTCCGGCTGTTGCAATTACGGTTTTTAACGACTTTCTTTTGTTAAATAAAATTGAAATCCCGCCACAGATTGAGCCGGCCAAATAAGTTTCTGGTTTTCTTTTGGCTTTATTATGATCAAGAAAAAAAGTCTCGAAATTACCCGTTTCAATTATTTGAATACCTTTGAGTTTTTGAATTCCTTGTTCAAATACTTTCGTTTCAATAGGATAGGAGCGTTCTTCTAAAAGAGTAGAGATTTCAACCTGCACATTTTCAGGCAATCCATTAAAGGGAGCAGTATTTTTTAGAAATGTCAATTTATCGCTCATAAATTAAATAGAAAATAATCGACTAATCAGTTTCTTAACAGAGTTATTTTTATCAGAAGCGCCTGGTATCGCAAATTCCTCTTGTTGCGCCTCAATTTTTTCGAAGTTAACTTCTCCAGTTCGAAATAGATGAAAGAAAATTTTTGCAGTGTTTAATGCATCAAATAATGCGTTATGAAAATCTTTAGGTTCTTCGTTAAACAGTTCGAAATAAAACTGGTTAAGCTTCAAAAGTTCAACTTCAGGATTTCTAACATAAGGTTTGCTCGCTTTCATCGTGCAAAATAAAGTTAGGTTTTGCAGCACATTAACAATGTCCAATCGTTGGAATTCTACATTTATCATGTGATAATCAAACTCCACGAAATGACCAACGATCAATGGTTTATATTTTTTGATATCCTCATGAAATGCATTCATAACGAATGCTCTCGGCTTTCCGTTTGCTTGAAGATATTCTGTAGTGATGTGGTGTATTTTTTGAGATGACTTTTCGATCTTGAAGCCATCATTTTCAATAAAATAGTTTTTCCGATCTACCTCAATGAAATTTTTATCATATACCACCCATGCGATCTGAATGATATGGGGCCAATTTTTATCCTGAGTATAAGATACTTTCCAGCTTTTGGGCAAGCCTGAGGTTTCAGTATCTATAAAAAGGAAATAATCTTGCAAGATGAATGATGTTTGATTAGAAAACGAATTGTGATATATATCCAAATATAATAATTAAACGCTGTTTTCGATTAGTTGCTTATCGATACTATTTAAGTTTTTGTTCATCCTCAATTTAAATGAAAAACTCCATTGTTTGCTGCAATGGAGTTTTTCGTTCTATAAATTTAAGGAGAGGTATAGTAGTGCTGCAAGTGTGGCTCCAATAATTGGCCCAACAATCGGAACCCATGAATAGCCCCAATCGCTGGAGCCTTTGCCCTTCATGGGAATAATGGCATGAATAATACGTGGGCCTAAATCACGAACGGGATTAATTGCGTACCCTGTAGTGCCGCCAAGCGCCAGTCCGATAACCCAAACCAGGAACGCTACGGGAATTGCACCAAGTGAACCTAAACCAATTGGCGTTTTATCGCTTCCCATTTCGGCGTTGGTAAAATAGAAGATCACAAAAATCAGCACAAAGGTTCCCAGTATCTCCGAAAATAAATTCGATTTCAAATTTCTTATTGCTGGAGCTGTGGCAAACGGCGCTGCTTTAAGTCCTTTATCATCCGTAGCATCGAAGTGATCTTTATACATCACCCAAACTAAAAATGAACCAACCATAGCACCGCAAAGCTGTGCTAAAATGTAGTATGGAACTTTTACCCAATGAAATTTTTGTGCGATTGCCAGGGCAATGGTAACCGCCGGATTTAAATGTGCACCACTAAATGGCGCTGCAATAACAACACCAACAAATACCGCTAGCGCCCAGGCCGTCGTAATTACAATCCAGCCGCTATTATTTCCTTTCGTGCCTGTAAGCACAACGTTTGCTACAACACCGTTTCCAAGAAGGATCAGTAGCGCTGTGCCGAAAAATTCTGCAACAAATTCTGTCATGATGAATACTTGGTTAAAATCTAAACTAAAAAATTAATCTTCAGCGCTTGCCTTTGCTGCTTTGATAGCTCTGTTCCATCCCTTAATACGAGTTGTATTATCAATTCCATCTTCTGCTACAAATGTTTTATCGGCATTCCACTGAGAACGTATCTGATCAATGCTATCCCAAAAGCCCGTCGCTAAACCAGCCAAATAGGCTGCCCCTAGAGCGGTTACTTCGGTAATTTCCGGGCGAATAACTTTGCAGTTAAGCAGATCTGCCTGAAACTGCATCAATAAGTTATTCGCCGTAGCACCACCATCTACCCGTAATTCAGCAATATTTACACCGGCATCAGCTTCCATTGCTTTTAACACATCCATGGTTTGGAAAGCAATACTCTCTAAAGCTGCCCGGGCAATATGCGACTTATTAGTGCCACGCGTTAATCCGGTGATCGTTCCTCTGGCATGCTGGTTCCAGTGTGGCGCACCCAAACCTGCAAAAGCCGGAACCACGTAAACTCCATCAGTATCTTTAACTTTTTGTGCTAATGTTTCTACATCTGCCGATTTCGATATCAAACCCATTTCATCTCTCAGCCACTGAACAACAGCACCACCAATAAATATACTTCCTTCTAGCGCATAATGAACCTGATCTTTGATCTGCCAAGCAATGGTGGTAAGCAAGTTATTTGCAGAAAGTTTTGGCTCTGTTCCGATATTCATAAGCATAAAACATCCTGTTCCGTAGGTATTTTTTACCATCCCTACTTCAGTACACATTTGTCCAAATAATGCAGACTGTTGGTCGCCAGCAATACCTGCGATCGGAATTTTTGCTGCTAAAATTTTACCAGCTGTTTCCCCATATACTTCGCTTGATGATTTAACTTCAGGCAGCATACTTTTAGGAATACCAAATAGTGTTAGCAATTCATCATCCCAGGCCAAATTATGAATATTATAGATCATTGTGCGAGAGGCATTGGTAACATCAGTGACATGCTTCTCGCCGCCAGTTAATTTCCATATCAGCCACGAATCTATGGTGCCGAAAGCGAGTTTGCCGGCATCGGCTTTCTCTCTTGCGCCTTCCACATTCTCCAGTATCCATTTTGCTTTGGTCGCAGAAAAATATGAATCGATAATCAAACCAGTTTTACCCTGAATTTTTTTTGCTAAACCCTGGGCCTTAATCTCATCACAATAAGCTGATGTTCTTCTATCTTGCCAAACAATAGCGTTATAAACAGGTAGGCCGGTTTCCCGATCCCAGACAACGGTAGTTTCCCGTTGATTAGTGATCCCTATAGAATCGATATCTGTAGCTGAAAGACCAGCTTTAACAATCACTTCTGCTGCTACCGACAATTGGGTAGACCAAATCTCTAACGGATTGTGTTCTACCCAGCCTGCCTGAGGATAAATCTGGGTAAATTCTTTCTGTGCAATGGCAACAATTTCGCCGTTATGATTAAAAATGATCGCCCTCGAACTTGTGGTTCCCTGATCAAGGGACATGATATACTTGCTCATAATTGATTTGGTTAGTTTTATTTGGCTAAAGCCGGTTGTGTTTCAATTTCTACAGATTGATATATATAGCCATTGGCTAAATTATTAAAATTATTGATCTGATCGTTTTCCCAACTAATTTGTTGCTTAAGTTCTTTGGCGAGAAGCGAAGCCACAACTGGTGCCATCTCTTTAGCAGCGTAGGCGTCTATAAATAGTATTCTTAATCTCCTGCTTAAAATGTCTTCGATTGTTTCTGCCATTTCATTTCTTGCAGACCAAACCACCTCTGCTTTAATATAAGGAAAAGCTGGATGAAGTTTTTCATTTAGTTCAGGTTCCTGTTGACCCAGCTTTTCGATATTTGCCCTATCTGTTCCGTAAATATCAAGATGATGATTTCCTTTGGTCTCCGTACTACCATGAATTTTCAATGTTTTCGTAATGCAAGGATTGGCGCTTAAATTAGCATGCATTATCGCCAGATCTACAGTTTCTTCTGCCATTCTTCGATACGTAGTCCATTTGCCACCGGTTATTGTAATCAAACCTTTGGCTGACACTACCAATTTATGATCCCGGCTAATTTCCTTGGTACTGCTACTATCACCATTGGTAGGGGCGGCAAGGGGCCGTAATCCTGAAAACACACTTAAAATATCTGTTTCTACTGGTTTTGTTTTAAAGTATGAAGCAGCAGTTGCCATAATAAAGTCTACTTCTTCTTTTAATGCTCTTGGCTCTAAACTATGTTCATTCAGGGGAGTGTCAGTAGTGCCTACTAATAGATGTTGATGCCAGGGCACTGCAAAAAGCACTCTGCCATCAGAAGTTTTAGGAATCATAAGTGCCGATTCGCTTTCTAAAAAGCTTTTATCCAGAACAACATGTACACCCTGACTTGGCCGAACCATTTTTTTGGAATTTGGATTGTTCATCTTCAGGATATCATCAACAAAAACTCCGGTGGCATTAATTACAACTTTTGCATGTTGTTGCGATGTTTCGCCTGTAATTGTGTCGAGCAGCTCTACACCATTCACTCCGCCATCAGAATTTTTGAGTAGTGCCGTTACTTTCGTATAGTTACATAATACAGCGCCTTGCTCAATCGCTGTTTGTGCGATGTTGATGGCAAGTCTGGCGTCATCAAATTTTCCGTCATAATAACGAACACTGCCCTTTAAACCTTTTTCGTTAATACCGGGCATCATGCTCAAAGTTTGTTTTTTGGAAAAGTATTTCGATTTTCCGAAGCTAAATTTTCCCGCCAGCCAATCGTAGATAGTTAGTCCGGTTAAATATTTGGCAACTGAGAACCAATCATAACACGGGATAATAAATTCTTCTTTATTTACCAGATGCTGGGCATTTTTTTGCAACAACCCCCTTTCAAGAAGTGCATGTTTAACCAAACCAATATCACCCTGTGCCAAATATCTTACACCACCGTGAACAAGTTTGGTACTCCGGCTTGATGTTCCTTTAGCAAAATCCGATTGTTCGATTAATAAAGTTTTCAAACCTCGGGTAACGGCATCGAGTGCTGTACCTAGTCCCGTAGCGCCACCACCAATAATGATGATGTCCCACATGCCGTTATTTGTAAGGTTGTATTGGTGTAGTCTTTTCATTTACTTTATAAAAATAATAAAACGAAACAATACGCAAGTATAAATAATCCTTTTCGAAATAATACAATAACTATGTTAAAAAAAGATTAAATAATTCACACAATCCGTTTTGAGAATTTAATTTGCTATTTTGCAGCTTAAATAAAGAGTATAGTTTATGATGAATTTAGCTGAAAGGCACCAGTTTATTTTAAATCGCTTACAGAGAGATCAATACATCAATGTTGTTGATTTGTGTAAGGAGTTGAAAGTATCATCCGTAACAATAAGAAAGGATTTAAAACTTCTTGAAGATAAGACATTGCTGTTTAGAACACATGGGGGTGCAACTATAAACAATCCATATACAGTAGACAGGCCGGTAAACGAAAAGGAAAAAATACAATCTACTGAAAAAAATAAAATAGGGTTAGCCGCTGTTTCCTTGCTAAACGAAAACGATTCAATAGTAATTGCATCTGGAACTACGGTTTTTTATTTCGCTAAAAATATTCCATCTGGTACAACTTTAACTGTTGTAACCTCGGCTTTGAACGTTGCTTTAGAATTGATGCGTGAACCAAGTATTGAAGTTATACAACTAGGCGGCTTACTAAGAAAAAGTTCCTCGTCTGTTATGGGCTCATATGCAGAGCAGGTTTTAGGCGATTTTTATTTCAACAAATTATTTTTGGGCGTTGATGGAATTGACCTGGATTACGGACTTACCACCACAAATGCGATGGAGGCCCATTTGAATCGAAAAATGATTAATGCTTCTCAAAAAACAGTTGTGCTTGCGGATTCAACAAAATTTGGAAAAAGAGGATTCGGTAAGATTTGCGGTCTTGATGAAATAGACCATATCATAACCGATAAAGGAATTTCTGAACAAATAGTAAAACATTTAGAAAGTTTAGGTGTTACTGTAACTATTGTGTAGAATTGAAAAGTACACATAAACCAAAACGATATAATTTGAATATGGAAACTAAACGAATACACATCTTAGAAGACGATCAGGAAATAAGAAATGTAATTGAAATTTTATTAAAAGAGGAAGGTTTTGAATTACAGCTATCTTCTTCATTTGCCGAATTGAAAAAAAACATTCAGGATGCGATGCCTGATCTTTTTTTATTAGACGTAATGTTGCCTGATGGTAATGGTGCTGAAATTTGTGAAGATTTGAAAACAGACATTTTTACCAAGCACATTCCGATTATAGTAATGTCTGCTCAAAATAATAGTGAACAAAAAGCTATAGCTGCTTTTGCGAATGACTATATCAGTAAACCTTTTGATATCGACGACGTATTGGAGCGCATAAACAAGCAATTAAAAATTAGCTCAGAAAATAGCGCAACAAAAGCGTAGTATGTGCTGTGATGAATACAAGAAAGAGGCATAAGCCTCTTTTTTTATATCGAAACATGACGCATAATTTTCGGTTTTGATGACAAAAAGAATCAGACTGTTTCGTCTAATTTCGGCTGAGGGCATTTGATCATCTAGCTAATTGATAAAATCGACTCATCATTAAATCCGGCTATCTCTAAGTAATTACTTTTTGAAACTCAGAATCGGAATTTTTGCATAAAAGGAAAAGGGCTTAATATTGGATGGATGAAACATGGCATTCCAATAGGGTTGCGACCGATGAATAAAAAATACCATAAGTCCTGGTTTAATTTTTTTTACTGCGGTATTAATATCGTCACATAAAGTCTGTTCTAAATTTCGTTTTAAATATTTTACCTTAACAATTCGCTCCGTTTTTTTTAAAAGTTTGGTTTCTATTGCTATTGCTTTCGGAAGATTTTCTTTTGCATTAACAATATGCAACATAATTATCGAGGCATCCAGTGGCTCCGCGAAAGTGATTACCTTTCTGATTTCTTTTCGATAATTTACCATGTTGCTGGCATAACACACCTGAGTCAATTTTTTAGATGATCGTGTACTAGGAATACTTACTACTGGTACGGGTGATGCAACTATGAGTTTGCTGGCCGTTGTACCAATTATAGCCTTGGATTTTCCATTAGCACCTATGCATATATAATCACATTGAAATAATGCCGCACTATAACAATATAGATTCAATTTCTGAGGATCTTTTTGATAAAATCAAATCTGGTGAGGTTATTAACTATTTAGGATTGGTAAATGATGTGAAGCCTTATATTAGAGATGCATCAGTAATTGTTTTACCTTCATATTATGGAGAAGGAGTACCACGATGTTTACTGGAAGGCATGGCTATGGGAAGACCTGTAATAACATGTAATTCTGTCGGCTGTAGGGAAACTGTAACCGATTTACCTGATAATAGGAATGGCTTTCTGATACCTGTTAGGGATATTGCAGCACTGGCAGGTTCGATGATGCACTACCTCTCCAATCCAACTGATATTATTTTAAATGGCCGGAACGGAAGATTGTTCGCCGAAAAAAAGTTCGATGTGAATTTGGTTAATGCTCAAATGCTGAAAATAATGAAGGTTGCTTCCTAAATAATTTATATTTTTACTAATTGCATTCTATCTCCAACTAATATTCTCCTTAATAATCTTAGCTGGAACTCCTGCTGCCAAACAATTTGCCGGAACATCTTTATTAACTAAGGCACCGGCGGCAATGATAGATCCGTTTCCTATTTTAACACCTTTTAGAATAATTGCTCGTAATCCAATCCAAACGTTGTCGCCGATTTCGATAGGCTTACTGATATCATTTCCGTCGTTTCCGATTTCATGGTTATCAGAATCTCTGATAATTACCCCTTTTGAGATGGCAACATTGTTTCCAATTTTAATAGATTTAAAACACGAAATATCAACATCATTATTAGTATATCCGCTTCCAATTTCAAGTATGGCATTCTTATTAACGGCAATGAAAATTCCCGTGTGAAAATCAAAGTTTCCGTGAACGATCATTTTAGCATTTTCAGCAACCATTAAAGTTGAAAAGCTATGGTTGGTACCTTCCCAGGCAGAACCAACCTGAATCTTATTTTTTATAGTTACCTGAGCGGTTCGATGAATGACAACCTTTGTACGCTTACAGATGATCAGTAAAATGTTAGGAAAATATCCTAATAGAATGTTATGCCACAACGTTGCTAAAATATTACTCTGACGCAATACACTCATCACTTTTGAGAAATTTTTATTCATAACCATCTACTTTAAGTTACGTTTCATAATGCATCACTAATATAAATGAATTTCGATTCTTTTTTACGCTGAAGAAATAAACTAATAATTGCTTGAAGATGCCGAGGTGTCAGTATAATTAAATCATAGTTTTCTTTGAAATAGATGGATTGAAGCTTCAATTGCTAAGCCTTGTAAATCCATCCATTGGTTCATTGGCAATTATCAGTTTCGCTAATAACACTTTATCCAAAATAAATTGGAGCCAAATGATATAGATAAACTCAATCGACTAAATCAATCAATTTAATCATCTTAAAATTCCTTGAATTGTGAAGAATACATTTATTTACAAACGAGCAACCCTAGCAGATTTCAGGCAGGCTATTGATGAATATGGCTGGGTAGTTTATGAAAAAGCAATCAGTCAAAGGTTAATATCTGATATTACAGCAGCTTTCGATTCATCTTACCATATAAGACGTGAGATTCAAATGTTGAATGGCATTGAAGTAAATATGGAAGGCACATTACATCACTTGCTTGAAAAAGACAACTTCTCATTGGAACTGTTAAGTAAACTTTATTGCCATCGAGAGCTTAAAGATTTTCTTGGTGGCAATTATATTTTGAATGGCATCAATGGTGTAATTAATTCTAAAAAAACAAGAACATATATTCAAAATATTCATAGAGATGTGAGAACATTTTCGAGTGAGAACAAAATTATGATTCAAATGATCGTTGTTCTTGATGACTTCACACTGTTCAATGGCGCAACACATTTTCTTTCAGGTTCTCATAAATTAGATCGCCGGCCAGACGAAAAATACTTCAAATCATATGCTCAGCAAGCAATAGCTAAAAAAGGCAGTATTATTTTGTTTGATTCTAATCTTTGGCATGCAGGAGGTATAAATTATACCCGAAAGGTTCGTCGTGCGCTGACGCTCGGTTTTACAAAACCTTATATTAAACAACAGTTTGATTATCCTCGCTATTTAGGCTATGAGTTTGGTGAAACTTTAGCTGCAGATTTAAGGCAAATTATTGGGTATAATGCGAGGGTTCCGGCGAGTTTGCATGAATATTATCAGCCCGTAGAGCAAAGAATGTATAAATCCGATCAAGGTTAAATCTTGTAAATAAAACTCGAAATGCATTTAGCAGAGCCAATAGGTGGATTTATAGGTCTGCAACTGGATGATGGCGATCTTTACTATCCGGATCTGATAGCACTCAATACCGGGAGAAATGCGCTTGAATATATTTTGCGTATCAAAAAATTTAAGACAATTTATTTACCATATTTTACTTGCGAAGTTTTACTAGAACCAATTCGGAAACTAAAGATTGCATATAGGTATTATAGTCTTGACAAAAATCTCTGTCCAATTATAGATTTCATTATTGATGAACAAAGCTGTTTGTTGTATACAAATTACTTTGGTGTAAAAACGGATATAGTTACATCATTAACCAGTAAGATTAAGAATATCATAATTGATAATGCCCAGGCATTTTTCACAAAACCCATAAATAATGCTGACACGTTTTATTCATGTCGGAAATTTTTTGGAGTACCTGATGGGGCATATCTTCATATTGGATCACATAAGCGATTGCAACTGCATCAAGATGAATCGATACATCGATTCTCACATCTAATTAAAGGGGTTGATATCAATACAGAAAAAGGTTACGCTGATTATGTTGAAAATAACAAAAGCCTGGTATATAACGATATCAAGGAGATGTCGCGGATTACTAAGTCTATTCTGGCGGGTACAAATTATCAAAAATGTATAACATCCCGAAAAAACAATTTCGACTATTTACATGAACAGTTTTTTGATATCAATTTGCTAAAAATGAATTACACTTCAAATGATGTAGCTATGGTCTATCCCTTATTGATAGATGACCCAAGCCTAAAGAAAAAATTAATAGAACGAAAAATCTTTATTGCTACGTATTGGCCCAATGTTTACCAATGGACTTCGCCAAGTAGCTTTGAATACAATCTCACTAATAACCTCATAGCACTTCCCATTGATCATCGTTATAATCTGGCAGATATGGAAAGGATTGTGAAAGTTGTAAAATCTCTATTATGAAAGCTGACATTTATTTAAGGCCATTAACGATTGAAGATGCGACAATCTCATCTAAGTGGAGAAATGACCCCGAAATTTGGGTTTTTACCAAATTCGTATCATCAATTTACATCACTCCTGAAATGGAGCGTCAATGGATTTTCGATAAAATTAACCGTAAAAATGAGAAGAGATTTGCAATATGTCTGAAAAATACTAACCTGTATATAGGCAATATCCAACTTTTAAACATTACATCCGAGAGTGCAGAGTTTCATCTATTTATTGGCGAGCGGCAGTTTTGGGGCAAAGGTGTAGGCTATTGTGCATCAGTACTTTTGCTAAAGTACGCATTCTACAATCTCGAATTAAATAGCATTTTTCTAGATGTTCATTCCGATAATTTAGCAGCTTTTTCTATCTACAAAAAAATAGGCTTTAAGCCTATCATGCAGAGTGGCAAATTTATCAAGATGGGAATAGACGCGAAATCTTTAAAAGCGATTACCCTTACCGCCTAAATTCTAAGACATAATTAATTGACTCCTCAAATGAAGAAAATTCTATCAATCCAACAAAAACCGGAATGGACCGCGTACGTGAAGAATGCCCTTCACTATGATTTCTATCACACCTGGTATTACCATTCTTTAGATAGCAGTGGTGTGGCCATCTTATTTGTTTTTGAAGAAAACGAAGACTACATAGCCTTTCCATTATTAAGAAGACAAATCCCAAATTCAGAATTTTTCGACTTCACGTCCGTATATGGCTATGCTGGTCCAATATCAAATAAAAACTTTAGAGATTTGGATGACGGCCTAATGGAAAGATTTAAAACTAGCTTTCTTGAATTTTTAGCTACCGGAAAGAACGTGACCGTTTTCTCAAGGTTACATCCATTTTTTGATCAGCAGTTTTTGATGGAGAAATTTTCTGGCATTCACTCCAACGGCAAAACTGTAGCTATCGATCTTACCACTACCATCGAAACTCAAAGAGCTGGTTATCGAAAAAGTGTTAAAGAAAAAATTAGGCGTCTTCGCAAAAGAGAATATGAAGTTCATCTATCTACTGACCTGAACGACGCTAAAATTTTCGCTAAAATTTATGCTGAAAATATGCGGCGAATTGGAGCACGAGAAAATTACTTGTTTGATGAAGCCTACTTTGTTAACCTATTAACTGCTGATGAGTTTGATACAAAATTATTTTTAGTGTTTAAAGATAACCAGGCTATCTCTGGGGCGATTGTAGTTTGTACAAATGAGATTATGCAGGTACACTTACTTGCTACACTAGATGCTTATCTTTTTGACTCGCCTGCAAAACTGCTAACGGATGAAATTACAGTTATCGGTCGTAAACTGGGCTACAAGTATTTTAATTTAGGAGGCGGTGTAAACTTTAAAGAAGATAAACTATTTGGTTGGAAGAAGGGATTTTCTGACCTGTGTTATGAATTCAACAGTTGGCGGTACATCGCAAATGATGATTTGTATAATTCTCTTGTTATCGAGAAATCCTTGGATTTAGATTCGACAGTAGATTTCTTTCCACTTTATAGAATCTCAGAAGTGGCCTCTTAATCAATTTGCGCTAATTTTTTGGGTTATGTCAATTATAGAAGATAACGCTTCTGCAACTGTTCGCACATTAACAATCGATCAAAAAAGTGATTGGGTTGATTTAGTAAACCGTGCGGTAGAAACTGATTTTTATCATAGCTGGCACTATCATGCTTTAGCAAAAACAGGTACACCATTACTTTTTGTTCATCAGGAAAGAGATGATTTTATTGCGCTTCCATTATTAAAACGCGAAATATCAAAAACGAGCTACTTTGACTTACATTCGGTATATGGCTATTCTGGGCCAATTTCAAATTTTACATTTGCGAACATACCGTCAAAATTAAGAGCAAGATTTAAAAATTCATTTCTTAACTTTTTAGAAGCTGAAAATATTGTCTCGGTTTTTTCTAAAATGCATCCATTTTTTGAGCAGGAAATTGTGTTAGAACAATTTGATGGTCTTTATGATAACGGCAAAACCGTCGCCATCGATTTAAGAAACCCGATAGAAATTCAGCGAAAGAAATACCGTCAAACTACCTTAGACAGTGTTAAAAAATGCCGGAAAATGGGCTTTCAGATTAAAGATTGTTCTGCCCAGGAACAAATTGCTGCATTCACTTTACTGTATCAGCAAAATATGCACCGAATTAATGCATCAGAATTTTACCTTTTTACTGAAGAATACTTTACCAAACTTTTAAATACAGACGAATACCTGGCAAAGCTTATTTTAGTTTATGATGGTGATAAAATTATTTGCGGAAGCATAATTATGTGTAACAAGGGAATTATTCAAGGACATCTCATTGCCACAAACTCACAATACCTTCGATATTCGCCAGCAAAATTTCTAGTTGATGAGGTAAGCTTACTTGGGCGCACTATCGGAATGAGCTACTATCATCTTGGTGGTGGTTTAGGTTTTAAAGAAAACTCTTTATTTGAATGGAAATTAGGATTTTCAGATCTCACGCTAGATTACAAAAGTTGGCGATACATAGCCAATCCTATAGCATATAACGACCTCGTTCTTCAAACTGGAAACTCAATTGATGATAAAGTTGATTTTTTTCCACTGTATAGAATGTCTAACCAGTAAATAATTTAACATTTAATGATTCTCAAGTATGAAAAAGTTGTTATTTCCCGATCAGGCACACTCAAGATGGCTAATCTTATTAATAGATCAATCGATCGTATTTTGGACACTGTTCTTATCAATCTTGCTAACAAATACATTACATATTACCAAAGTATTTAATTTCCATAACTATACTTATGTTGGCTTGTACTCTTCAATTGCCATATGCGTGTTTATGATCATGAAACTTCATACCGGCATCATCCGGTACTCGAACACAGCTGATATTATGCGTGTCTTTCTTGCTGTTTTTATCACCAGTGTTCTTTTTGTCGGTCTAAATAAAATCTTATCTCAAGGTTTACAATTAGCATGGACACAAATGGATAAAGCGCTTATTCTCAACTTCTTCATCTCATCTTCCATTCTTATCTTCCTACGTATTTGCGTTAAAAACATCTTTCTGTTTTTTAAGGAGCTGAAAAACGAAACAAAGGCCGAAAACATTTTAATATATGGAGCTGAAAAGAAAGCAATATTGATTAAGGGAGCAATAGAGAATGATAAAGAGTCTAACTTAAATGTATTTGGTTTTATTGATGATAATAAAGATCGTGTCGACAAATATCTGGAACAAAAGAAAGTTTATCACTCCTCAGCAATTTCCGTTTTAAAACATAAATGTGGTATTAATAAGATCCTGTTTGCTGAAAATTCCGCGAACACTTTAAATAGGAAGCAAATTATCGACACCTGCATAGGTGCGGGCATGAAAGTAATTATGGTTCCACCATCTAACAAATGGTTGTATGGTAAATTTAGCTCCGACCAATTGCGTGATTTAAAAATTGAAGATTTGTTAGAGCGTGAACCAATTAAACTTAACAAGCAAAACATATTAGCAGATTTGCAAGGTAAACGTATTTTAGTAACTGGTGCTGCAGGCTCTATCGGTTCGGAAATTGTTAGACAAGCAATTCAATATCAACCTGAAATGTTAATTTTATGCGATCAGGCTGAAACACCACTTCATGAATTACAGCTTGAATTAGAAGACAGCTTTCAGGCCGGGAAAATCAAATTATTTATGGCTGATGTACAAAATCAAAGCAGATTACGAACTTTATTTGAAGTGTATAAACCACAAATTGTTTTCCATGCAGCAGCTTATAAGCATGTTCCAATGATGGAAGGAAATCCTGCAGAAGCTATTTCTACTAATGTTTTAGGTACAAAAAATATCGCTGATATGTCAATAGAATTTGAGGTTGAAAAATTCGTAATGATATCAACCGATAAAGCTGTTAGGCCAACTAATATCATGGGTGCATCAAAACGGATTGCGGAAATCTATATACAATCGCTCAATAATAGCTTTGATAATGACTTAATTGAACATTATAAAAATCGGGAACAAAATACACGTTTTGTTACCACTCGCTTTGGAAACGTATTAGGTTCAAATGGTTCTGTCATTCCGCGATTCAAAAATCAGATCGAAAGGAAAGGACCAGTAACAGTTACGCATCCTGAAATCACCAGATATTTTATGACTATACCTGAGGCCGTACAATTAGTTATGGAAGCAGGAGCAATGGGCAAAGGTGGTGAAATTTTCCTCTTTGATATGGGAAAACCAATTAAAATTGTTGACCTGGCAGAAAATATGATTCGGCTTGCCGGTTTAACTCCAAATGTTGATATTAAAATAGAATTTACAGGTTTAAGGCCAGGTGAGAAGCTGCATGAAGAGCTACTTTTGCAAGAAGAACAACTTATTGAAACTCATCATCCCAAAATAAAAATTTCAAAAAAAGTTTGCTATAGCTATTTGTATGTGAATAAGGCAATAAATGATTTAATTGAACTTAACAATGATGGCGACGACTTTGCCATAGTAAAAAAAATGAAAGAAATAGTACCTGATTACATTAGCAATAATTCAAGATATGGTGATCTAGATTTGTTAGTGGCTAACTGATGGGCATAGTCATCTAAATTTGATTTAATAATATTTTTTCATAAATTGCTCTTACCATTCGTCCCGGTTGTTGATCTATTTAAAATATCTAATTCAGATTTAAATTAACAGTCATGAGTTTAAATGCAGGGCAGGTACTTGAGCGTGTAGTGCGCCAGGACCGCATGGGTATCAGTGAGCTTTCCAGAAAACTGAGCGTGAGTAGACGCACTATCTACAACTGGTTTGATCAAAAAAGTTTAAACCCCGAAATTATTTGGAAAGTTGGTGCTGTAATTGGTCACGACTTCTCTGTTGAACTTCCTGAAACATTTACCAAGCATGGTAACAGACTTCATGAAGCATTAAATGCCTATCAGCGCAGTGATAGTTCTAAAGCTGATAGCAATTCCGTATATTTTTGGATGAATAAGTACATTCACTTATTAGAGAAATATAATGAACTGCTAAGCCAAGTATCTCCTCAAACAGATAAGGAAGACATTGTTTTAAATCATTCAAAACCTCGTAATAACATCAAAGAATTTCCCATTCTACCATAGCGATGCGCTATAGTCAATCATAAAAGAGCTTGCGAATATTTTTGAGCTCTTTTCCTCTAATCCATTATAAAAACTTGTACACCTCGTAAACTGAATTTTTTTTTGGTGGTGGCGGTGTATGCTTCTAAAATTTTTATCTTGAAAACTATTAATACTCTCTTTGGCTGTATTGCTATTACTTTGTAGCTTAATATAAAGAGCACAATCTCAAATTTCTAATGGTATCCGAATAAGATATAGTACCTGAATTGAAGGTGGTTTAGCAACGGGCTATTTGAAAACAGAATAGGTCCACTCAGGGTGTCTATTCAGGTAAAGTTTAAGCAGAGATTATCTTCTACATTCATGACCGTGATTAGATTGATGTTAGTTTAAGGTTTGAAAGCGATAGCAAATTTGATGATTGCGATAGTAATAATAATTCTATAGGCTTGAGGGTTGCTTTAAGATTTACCAATAACTATTCGTTAGGTATTTACACATTACTTTATTTTTTCAATGAAAGCCAGTATTCAATATAATACTATGAATGAATTATGGATTCTTTCTATTGAATGCAAGCAAGAGGAGTCTGTAAAGTACACGAAGCTTATCGTGAAAATCATAGTAAAGATTCTTTCTGGAGAGGTTTTGCCAAAAAAGAAAAGACGCATTAAAACAGGCAAGCATTATGTAATTCAAAACCAGGTAGTGGAACTATATCATGACGATTGGTTTCCTTTAATTTTAGTAAGCAAAAAGAAGACCTTGCTAGAGGGTATCAAATTTATTTTTATGGATTTGATCGGTGTCAATAATATCCTTGATAAACAAATCATTTAGTTTCAAATCATTTTAATTTTTTAATTATGTGTGGAATAGTAGGTTACATTGGTTCTCGCGATGCCTGGCCAATTGTGTTAAAAGGATTGAAAAGACTGGAGTACAGGGGGTATGATAGTGCAGGTATTGCGGTGATGGATTCGTTCAGTCAGAAAATTTACAAAAAAGCCGGGAAAGTTAATGTATTGGAAGATTTCGCAAAGGAGCTAGACTGCTCAGGAAATGTAGGAATGGGTCACACTAGATGGGCAACCCATGGTCATCCATCAGATCGAAATTCTCATCCTCATACTTCAAATAGCGGAAACCTTTCTATCATTCATAATGGGATCATTGAAAATTACGCAACTTTAAGGGAAGAGTTATTAAATCGCGGACATCAATTTGCAAGTGAAACGGATACCGAGGTTCTTATTCACTTGATTGAAGAAATTCAAAGCATAGAAGGTACCGATTTGCTTGAATCAATACGTTTAGCACTCAATGAAGTTGTTGGAGCTTATGCCATTGTGGTGATGGATAAAAATCAGCCTGATCGCCTGTATGTCGCCAGAAAGGGAAGTCCCCTCGTTATCGGCGTCGGCAATGGTGAACATTTTGTAGCTTCTGATGCAACACCAATTATTGAATACACGAAAAACGTGATTTACCTTAATGATAACGAAATTGCAGTTATCAATAAAGATGAATTATTAATTAAACGTTTAGATAATTTAATTCAAACACCAACTATTCAGGAACTTAACATGAAATTGGAGATATTGGAAAAGGGGGGATATGAACACTTTATGCTGAAAGAAATTTTTGAACAGCCGCGATCGATAAGGGATTGTATGCGTGGTCGTATATATCCTGAGCTGGGCAAAGTTCAATTGGGAGGGATTAAAGAATTTGCTAATAAATTAAAAAATATTGATCGGATTATCATCGTTGCCTGTGGAACATCATGGCATGCAGGATTAGTGGGCGAATATTTAATTGAAGATTATGCTCGCATTCCCGTAGAGGTAGAGTATGCATCAGAATTTAGATATCGAAATCCAATCATTACCGAAAAAGATGTGGTAATTGCCATTTCTCAATCGGGAGAAACAGCAGATACTATGGCAGCCATCGAAATGGCGAAAGATAAAGGCGCTACTATTTTTGGTATTTGCAATGTTGCAGGTGCATCAATTCCAAGGATAAGTGATGCAGGTGTTTATACTCATGCAGGACCAGAAATAGGAGTCGCCTCTACAAAAGCCTTTACTGCACAGGTAACTGTTTTAACGCTCATAGCATTTTACATGGCGCAGCAAAGAGGCACATTGGGCACTGCTGAATTGACAGAACTGCTTACGGCACTAGACGAAATTCCAGATAAAGTTTCGCTCGCTCTCGAATCAAATGAGTTGATAAAGTATATTGCAACCGAAATTAAAGATGCGACTAACTGCTTGTTCTTAGGAAGGGGATGTGGTTTCCCGGTTGCACTGGAGGGCGCTTTAAAGTTAAAGGAAATATCATATATCCATGCTGAAGGTTATCCAGCGGCAGAAATGAAACATGGTCCGATTGCTTTAATTGATGAACAAATGCCAGTCATATTTATTGCAACTAAAAACTCATCCTATGAAAAAGTTATTAGCAACATTCAGGAGGTGAAGGCTCGGAAAGGCATTGTTATCGCGATAGTTACCAAAGGCGACCGAAAAGTAAAAGATATGGTTGATTATGTGATCGAGATACCCGACGCTAACGAGACATTCCTACCACTTTTGGCAACAATTCCTCTACAACTACTTTCCTACCATATTGCCGTAATGAGGGGTTGTAACGTAGATCAGCCTCGAAATCTTGCAAAGTCAGTCACAGTTGAATAGAGATTTTAGGCCAAACTCGCGGTTTTAGTTTAAAACAATAACTCGAGTCTGAATAGTAATATGATGGCTATCCTTAACGGGTAGCCTTTTTTTTGGAAAAAAAAATTTATAAACAAAAAAAGGCTACCATTTAAGGTAACCTTTTCTGGCGGAGAGCGAGGGATTCGAACCCCCGGACCTGTTACAGTCAACAGTTTTCAAGACTGCCGCATTCGACCACTCTGCCAGCTCTCCGGGGGCAAAAGTACAAACTCCGGTTAAAACTGCAAACTATGAAAGCATTTTTTTTATATTAAATTGATAATTGCTTAACACAGAGGTATAAAAAATTATTTTTTTTGAATGTTACCTTCAATAGGATCAGATTTTTTAAATAAATTGAAGGTTGGTCTGATGATTTTAACACTTCTTTTGCTCACATCAACACTAGCATTCAGCTCGAAACCGATTAGTAGAATTAAGGAATTTAAGTAAAGCCAGATCATGACCACAATCAAAGTTCCGATAGAACCGTACACCTTATTGTAGGAGGCGAAATGATTGATATAGAAAGAAAATCCCCAGATGGTTATAAATGCTAAAATCGTAGCCAACCATGATCCTGCACTAAACAACTTCCATTTTTTTGCATGCGAGGGGCCATATCTGTACAATATGGAAATCGTAATGAAATATAAAATTGCTAGCAACGACCAGCGTGTAAACTGAATAGCATAAACGGCTAAGCTATCCTTAATGTGTAGTTCTCCTTTGATATAATTCAATGCAACTTCACCGATCGCCATGGCGCTAATACAAACGATAATTGAAAGGCAAATCACAGAAGTTAAAATAAAAGCTATTAAACGTTGCTTCAACCACCCTCTGGTTTCAATAATTAAGGAAGACTTATTAAAAGCTTTCATTAAATTTTTTACGCCATTTGTTGCAAAAAATATTGCTGATAAAAAACCAAAAGACAACAATCCGGTGTTCTGGTTTTTAATGATATCTTTTAACGTAGATTCAAACGCATTGTAGGCATTATGGGGCAGTACCAGTTCTATCAAATTGAGTAACTGATCCTGGAAACCTTTAATCGGAATAAAAGGAATCAATGTAAATAAAAATATAATACCCGGAAATATTGCCAGCATAAAGCTGTAGGCCAGAGATGACGATTTGTTTACAAGGGTATCTTTACCAATCTCTCTAAAAAAGAATGTTGCAACGGTATACAAAGGCAATGGGCTAAAACCAGGCAAAACGCAGCCTTTAGTCCATTCGATAAATTTCGAATAGATTTTAAGATGTAATAATTGCCGGTGTAGCCATTCCATTTATTATGCTGTAAAATGTTTTTTAACGCCTTCCATAAAGTTAACTGGTGGATGGCATGGTCTCCTTGAATTTTTATCAACAAATACCAAAACTGTTTTACCGATATTGATTAATTCATCCTTCTCGTTGTAAATTTCATATTCTACATTTAAACGTACGGTAGGCAAATCTCTCACAATACATTTTACAGTAAGTACCTGATTATACAACGCAGGCTTTAAGAATTTAGATTGCAGTTCTAACAGTGGCAACATCACTCCAGCAGCCTCCATAGATTCGTAAGTGATACCCGAACAGGCTTCGAAACATTCAGTTCTGGCAATTTCGTAATACAAAGCATAATTTCCATGATGAACAACTCCCATTTGGTCGGTTTCAGCATAGCGAACTTTCACTTTAGTTTCATGTATAAACATTACCTGAAGATATTTTTCTTGTTTAACGCCTCACGATATTTTTTTGCATTTATTTCATGCTCTGCTTTAGTTTCAGCAAAATTATGATATCCTGAAAAATCTTCTTTTGCACACATGTAGATGTAATTATTCTGGTTGCGATTTAGCACTGCATCAATCGCGTTAATACTTGGCATCATGATAGGGCCAGGAGGCAAACCCGCATATTTGTAAGTGTTATATGGCGATTGCACCTGCAACAATTTTCCTGTAACCCGTTTAACAGTAAAATCGTTATTGGCAAAAATAACTGTTGGATCTGCCTGTAACAAAATACCTTTGTTTAACCTGTTTAAGTACAAGCCGGCGATAATCGGCATTTCTTTATCAAATAATGCTTCGGCGTCAACAATTGATGCTAAGGTATAAACCTGAGCAGGGTTGAGGTTCAAACTTGCAGCCTTCTGTTTGCGTTCTGTAGTCCAGAATTTATCATACTCTTTATGCATCCTTTCTAAAAAATCTACAGGAGAAATGTTCCAATACATCTCATAAGTATTCGGGATAAACATGGTGTAAATATTATCCTGATTAAATCCGTATTTTGAAATTAAGGCTGAGGAATCTAAAGCTGAAATAAAGCTTAATGAATCTGCTTCAAGGTTACTGGCCAGATAGGCGGCAAAATTTTCCTTTTTGCGGATGTTTTGGAACTTTAATTTCACAGGTTCCTGGTTTCCTGCTTTGATCAAATTAACAAGTGTTCTGTTCGTCATGCCTTTTTTTAAGCGGTAACGGCCAGGTTTTAGATTCGGTGCTAAATTCATTTTTGCAGCCGCTGCTTCGAAAGATGATGGACTCTTTAAGATATCCCTTTTTTTAATCTCAATAATTAATTCATCATAACTTTGGCCAGTTTTGATGTACAAGTACTTTTGATTTTCAGTAATATTAGGGGAGAAATAAAGTTGGTAAATGTTTAGTGCAAAATATCCGGCAACTAAAATAACAACCACACCAATTGCAATCGCTACCTTTTTCCCAGTACTCATATTCTTTTTTTCTACTTCAGTCATTGTTATTTATTGTTCTTTGTTTGATAAGGTGATGTTAATTCTGGTTCCGATAGCGACTTTCGTTACTGAATCAGCAGGCATTGGATCTTGTTTTACAATCACCGCATTAGCACTGTCTATAATACTTCCTTCATATAAAATATTGCCAAGGCTCAAATTAGAACCTTTTAAGCTGAATTTTGCCTCGTCTACCGTTAGGCCAACCAGTTGTGGCACATCAACCTCTTCACTTCCTCTTCCATCACCTAACACTAAATTGATTCTTGAGCCAACGGGGATAATATCTCCAGCCTGAATAGGAGAACCACCAAACGATGCTTCCAAAACTACATCTCTGCTCACATCGGGTTTATACGTAGTATCTCCAAGTTTTAGTCTTGAACTTTCGATAATAGCCTGCGCCTCCCGAAGGGTTTTAAATGCTATGTCAGGAAATTTTGTATTCGGCGTTTTCCCTGCATTTATGGTCAGATAAATGGTTCTGTTGTCTTTTACAAAGGTGTTTGGATCGGGATCCTGATCAATCACAATTCCTGCAGGCTGATCCATAATAAAAACTGAATCTACCTCATACTTAAGTCCTGCATCTTCGAGTTTTTGCACCGCTTGCTCAAATGCCAAACCTTTAACTAAAGGAACATTCAATCCCTGGCCATGTTTGGTGTAATATCTTAAGCTAAAAAATGCGATGAGTAATAGGCCAACAACAGTTAAAACTGCAGCTAAAATGTTGTTCCTAAATGATTTTGTTTTTAAATAATCTATAAATTTAGACATGAATCTTAAATTCTGGTGTTAAGCATGCAAACTCAAATGTAGTTAATTAATAATTGATAGCGATTTTTGATCAACAGGTTCATTGCCCTGAGCAAATATAATACCACCAATCACCAATTCTATCCTTCAAAATTAAACAATGCTCAAAGATATTTATATTTTTGAGGATATATTTATAATCAAATTCTATTATAATTAACAGTTTTTCCAAATGAAAAAAACAATTGCATTGTTAACAGGCGGTACCACAGGCGAATGGGTTGTTTCGGTAAAAAGTGCAGCAACCATTGCTCAAAATATCGATGCTGATTTGTATGATGTTTATAAAATCATGCTAAATGATAAAGGATGGTTTTATGAACCTGCTGATTCCGTAAAAATAGAAATTGACAAAAATGATTTTTCATTAACCCTAGAAGGAAGACGAATCAAATTTGATGGTGTATTTATCGCGATACATGGTTCTCCTGGAGAGGACGGCAAATTACAGGGTTATTTTGATATGTTGAACATACCTTACACCACATGTAATGCCTTAACCTCATCTATTACAATGAATAAAGGATATACCAAGGCTATTGTAGCGGGAATTGATCAACTAAACACGGCCAAATCAATACAAATCTTCAAAAACGGCAGGTACGATATACAGAAAATTAAACAGGAGTTAAGGTTACCTTATTTTGTTAAGCCAAATAGCGGCGGGAGCAGTATTGGCATGAGTAAAGTAAAACATGCTGATGATTTGGAGAGCGCCCTTGATAAGGCATTCCATGAAGATACCCAGGTATTAATTGAGGAGTTTGTAAGTGGCCGTGAATTTTCAATTGGTGTGTACAGTGCTAACGGAGAAATCACAGTTTTACCAACCACAGAGGTAATCCCTGCAAATGAATTTTTTGATTTCGAAGCCAAATATACACCTGGTGCTACTCAGGAAATTACTCCGGGGAATATGAGCGAAGAGGAGTATGCAAGAGTTCATCAAATTATAAAAGAAGTTTATATCAAACTAAATTGCAGGGGAGTAGTTCGTATCGATTATTTTCTGGAGCATGAAACAGGCAAATTTTATTTCATCGAAATTAATACCATACCTGGTCAAACTGCTACAAGTTTTATCCCACAGCAAGTTGCCGCTATGGGCATAACGTTAAAACAGTTTTATACAGATTTGATGAAAGAAACGCTTAACTAATCTTTAATGGATATTCAGGAACTAATTCAGAGGGGCTTTGCTGTAAAAGAATATCCAAAAGATAAACTTATTTATGAACCTGGCATGTTACCGAGGTATGTTTACTTCATTAAAACAGGCGAGGTTAGGATGGTTACCGTAAGCGAGCATGGCAAAGAATTTATCCAGGGTATTTTTAAGGCTGGTCAATACTTCGGCGAACCTGCTTTAATTGTAAATAGAAGATATTTAGCTTATACAATTGCGAGTAAACAATCAGAAATTATTCTGGTAAATAAAACGGATTTCTTTAACTTAATAGAAAACACCCCAGGCTTTAGCACGAGTCTTATTCAAAAATTAAGTAACAGGCTCTTTTATAAGTCGATGATGCTGGAGGAGTTGGCGAACGAAAAAGCTGAACATCGGCTCTTAACCATAATTAATTACCTGATGGATGATGTCGAGGTTGGTGATAGCTTAAACGTAACAAGGCAGGAACTCGCAGATATGACTGGTTTGAGAGTGGAAACGGTGATCAGGGAGATTAAATCATTGCGTGAAAAAGAATTTATTAAAACTGATAAAGGCAAAATCATAAAGCTAAAATAAATCAGCAGTTCAATCTATTTACTGACAAAATATGATGTAGGTCATAAACTAGGCTTTTTATTAGTTTTAAATTTGCCTCATTAACTAGCAAAAACATATGACCGAATTATCTAAATTTCAATCTTTTATACAATGTAAATGTCCACGCTGCCGCCAGGGAGATATTTTCACAGGCAGCGCATATTCTTTCAGGCTACAAAAAACAAACATTTATTGCCCGGTTTGTAATCTGAAATTCGAGCGGGAACCAGGTTTCTTCTATGTCGCGATGTTTGTAAGTTATGCAATGAATGTTGCAGAAATTATTACTATTGGCGTAGCATCATATGTTTTGGGTTTAGATCTGATCTATGAAAATTTATGGTATTATGTTGGCTTTATATTATTTGGAGTGTTTTTATGCTCCCCGATAAATTACAGGTATTCTCGGGTAATCCTTTTGCATTATTTAACTCCTGGATTACACTATGTACCAGGCAGCGGAGAAAAGTGATAAATGAAAAGCCCTTATGGGCTTTTCTTATTTTTTCATAGGATGTTGTACATATTCCGACATACCTTGTACTTTTCCATCTTTAAGCTTAAAATCGTTGTATAGCTGAATGGTATCTACTTTGCCATCTTTTGTTGTGGTAACCTGTTTATACCATAAGCTCACCCATTCTTCAGTTTTATCTTTATTTATCACCGATTCCATATCCTCCATCTCGATTTTTAAATTACGCATTCTCGCAAATTCCCCGGTTACATCCTTTAAAAATTGAGATTTGGTTCCCTTAAATCTATAACCATCGAGATTAAACCAAACGCTATCGTGTAAAAGTTTCCCCATAGCCAAGGTGTCCATGTTCTCGAAAGATTTAATCACGTTGAGTGTCGTTAATCCGTTTTTAGCATCCTTGTTCATTTCCCATTCCTGGACTTTTTTAAATTCATAAGGATATTTTGTGGTATCTGACGAAGTTGTTTCAGATATTTTAGCGTCATGATTCTGACAAGCAGCAACAATTAACGCGATAACAAATAGCGATGAGATTGTTTTCATAAAAGTTTATTGTTTAGTTATCTAAATATATAAAATATATGATAACTAAATCATTATAAGGTAATTATGTAAACATTTTCACACTATTTAATATTTCTTTTATGCCTGTTCACCACTCCAAATATTATATTTAGCACTGGCAAAATTTGCATTACAATCAAAGTTGAGAGGATTATGTGGTTTGTTCTATGGTGTCTCCCAAAAAAGCTAGAAGTACCTTGATCTGAAATTTCGACTACGGCAAGAGATTTATTAAAACTATAACTCATTAAGGCGATAATCAATGTGAACAAAAGGAGAGAAAGAACGTGAATCCAGGTCAACATCTTTGAGATTAAATAATGATTGAAGCATTTATAAAAAGCAGCAAATAAGAGTAGACCTATTGCACTACACCTCAAAAAATGAGTAACAGGAATAATAAAGTAAGTATCTACTATATTCAAAGTCAGGTCGAGAGGCGAAATCAAAAAAGAAGCCAATAGAAAAAGTATAGCTGATGATAGCAGGAAGTAATGAGGCTTCAAAATAGCAAAGATTTAAGAGTGATTAATGATGTGTACAAGCTCCTTCACGCGATCGATATTAGTCAATTCATATTGGTATTCATCATCAATACTCCCCATTTTTGTTTCACTATTTCGGAATATCATTTTACTTGATACATAGGTTTTGCAAGATGCATGAAACGTATCAGCACCAGAAATTTCAATGAGATCTTGAATATTATTGCTATTGATCCCTGCGCCCGGCATAATCGAAATCCGTCCATTGGCTTGTTTTACCAGCTGTGCTATTTTTGCTGCTCCCTGAATTGCCGAATTTGCGCCACCGGAGGAGAGCACACGAACAATGCCCAGTGCTATCAAGTCTTCCAGGGCTAAGCTCATATCGTTACTCATGTCGAAAGCCCTGTGAAACGATACAGGCAGCGGGTTTGCCAAAGCTATCAACTCCGCACACCGTTTCTGGTCAATTGTTCCATCAGGGTTGAGTATTCCAATCACGACACCATCACAATTTAATGATTTAAAGATCTTTATATCTTCCTTCATCAAGTCAAACTCGAGATCGGAATAAAGAAAATCTCCGCCTCGTGGACGAATGATTGGCCAAATTTCGATATTAAGATTTTTTTTTGCCAATGCAATTTGTCCATAGCTTGGTGTAGTTCCACCTTCGGCTAAATTATCGCAAAACTCTACACGGGTAGCGCCACCCATCTGGGCATTTAAAGCAGATTCGTAACCATTCGCACAAACTTCTAAAGTTCCAGCCATTTTAAAGTTGTTTTAATCTTCATTAATAGGTCCTAAAACCTTCCAACCGCTCACTGATTTGAATACATTCAGTTTTTGGATTGATTTTCCACCATCCGGAAACCAACAAATTTCAGTAATGATATAGTGGTGATTATCTACCCGTTCTCTTTTGAAGGCGCTTTGCAAACCAGTAAAATCTGGAAATCCATGCTCCTCTAAATTATTAACAAATGACAACTCCAAAACTTCGGCCATTTGCTGAACAATTTCCGCATCCTGAGGCATACTGGTTGAAGTCAGCATCATTTTGGCCTCCTCTTTAAAATCTTTACATGCGATTGCAGCATCTAAATTTTTATCATTGTATGCCTGCTCCAATGCTAAAATTGCACCTTCCGGTGTATCAAAATTGGGTTTGAAATGATCAACGCCTTCATCAATATATAAACCTATGTTTTGATCAAAGGCTGATTTATCTTTATCCGGAATGCCATCTCTTATCGCCCTGATGGTATAGCCGCCAATCAAACGTCCGTTTTCCAGAATCATCCAGTCAGATATCATACTTCGATCTATTCCAATTTTCTGGTTTAATTTAACTGTTTTTACATCAACAGGCTCATTTCCAATGGTGCCATATAAGTGTCCTTCATTGTCGAAGTGAGGTTCTGTTAGCCAGATATGTTCTCCATTATCACCATCAATAATTTTTACCTTTATGGAAAAGTAAACCTGATGACTTTGAGGATTTTCCAAACTCTTTTCAAAATACCATAATGTTAAGTTGGCTTTTTCAATAGCCCAATTCATACGTTCATCTTCATTTGAAACGTACATCATATCCGGTTCACCCTGACGTTCTTCTACGTTTTTTTTACCGAAAATTTTGGAGAGTAATCCCATTCTTTAATTTTTAAGTTTTGAATTTTGGTTGGGATGAAATGTTATTGTTAATAATAGCTTTTTCCTTTGATCAGCAAATCCTGTTTTTCAGCATTGCAAACTGCATAACTAAATCCTTGCTGGATGGCATAAGCGCCATATTCTCCTTTTTTATTGATGGCTAGAAAACCAACCTGAATCTTTTTAGCTGTTTCCGGTTTCTTTTTAATGATACGCATTACGGCTTCTTTGCATGCAGCTTCAGGAGCATAACCTTGTCGCATTAGCTCAACAACTAAAAATGAGCCAACATTGCGAACAACCTCTTCGCCCACGCCAGTAGAAGTTGCACCACCTACCTCATTATCTACATACAAACCAGCACCGATAATTGGGCTATCTCCAATTCTGCCATGCAGTTTGTACGCCATGCCACTGGTGGTACAGGCACCAGATATATTTCCTTTGGCATCAATAGCCAACATGCCGATGGTATCATGATTATATTGATTTCCTGGAAGTTTCTGAGGCGCTGCTTTATCATAAAGCTTGTTTTCGATGTTTATCACTGGCTCATATTTCGCAGTTTTGAGCCATTCTTTCCAGGCCGCTTCACTTGAAGGGGTAAGCAAATTTTCTTTTTTAAAACCTTGTTCCAATGCGAATTGTAACGCACCATCACCTGCGAGCATTACGTGAGGTGTTTTTTCCATCACTTTACGGGCAACTGAAATTGGATGTTTGATATGTTCTAATGCCAAAACCGCACCGCAGTTTCCATTTTCATCCATAATACAGGCGTCTAAAGTTACTTTACCATCACGATCCGGTAAGCCACCATAACCTACAGATTGGTTATTTTCATCTGCCTCGGGCACCCAAACCCCCTGCTCAACGGCGTCTAAAGCTTTTCCTCCTTTCGAAAGTACCTTCCAGGCATCAGCATTCGCTGCAATACCAAAATCCCAGGTGGAGATAACAATTGGAAAACTTGCTGTTTTTTTTGTTGAAGCTGGAAGTGCATCAGCCATGCTGCTTTTATCAATAGCTATTAATCCGGCAGAAAGGGCAGAGGCTTTTAAAAATTTACGACGGTTGAACATGTTTAGGGATATTCTATTTTTTAATTATTGGAAAAGTTAAGTTGTGTGGACTAAATCAAGATATCTCAACTGATGCTGAACTTATCCGCATCTTTTAGAAATGGAAACTGACGTCTGATTTTTATCAATTCTTCGTAGTTGATACTAAAAGTATATAAATCCTCGTCTTCAGGCTTGTAATATACGGTACTTCCGTAAGGATCGATACACATCGAATGTCCACTGTGATAAATTTGATTACCATCGTGGCCAACACGGTTTACAGCAATTACATAACTTTGATTTTCGATTGCACGGGCCGGAATTAAAGCTTTCCAATGTGATGAGCGCTTGTCGGGCCAGCTTGCAACCAGCAGTAAGATATCATATTCTTCATCTACATTACGCAACCAAACGGGAAAGCGTAAATCATAACAGACCGCTAATCTTATTTTCCATCCTTTAAGTTCAACAATGAGTTTATCCTTGCCGGGACTGAAGTTTTTGTCTTCTTCACCCAACCCAAATAAATGCCGTTTATCGTAGTATTGATGATCGCCGTTCTGCTCCATCCAAATTAAACGATTATAATAATTTCCGTCTTCTTTGATGATTAAACTGCCCGTAATTACGCAATTATATTTATAGGCCATTTGCTGCATCCACTGCATGGTAAAGCCACCCATTTCTTCAGCCAAAGCCTCAGAGTTCATACTAAACCCACTGTTAAACATTTCCGGCAAAATGATCAGATCCGTCTTTTCCCGAACACCCATTGATAAGCGGAGTGCGAGGTTTTGTAAGTTTTTTTCTATGTTTTCCCAAAAAAGATAAGCCTGAAATACGGTAACTTTCAGGTTCTCTATTTGAGTGTAAACAGGTGTATTCATATGTTTAGTTTTACGGGATGATTAAACATTTTTTAATTTTTCTGCTGCCATTGCGAGGGTTGAATTTTCTTTGGCAAAACAGAATCTAATGATTTTGTGGTCAGTTGCTTTTTGGTAGAATGCCGAAACTGGGATGGTGGCAACACCAAATTCTTTAATCAGCCTGATGCTAAAATCTGTATCCTTTTCATCGCTGATTTTATGGTAACTGGCGCACTGGAAGTACGAGCCATTACAAGGCAGTAATTCAAACCGGCTTTCTGCCAATAGCCCTCTGAAATAATTGCGTTTTTCTTCGAAAAAACTTGTTATCCCAGTATAATTTCCTGGTTCTTTAATATAATCTGCAATAGCTTGCTGCATCGGGCTATTAACGCTGAAAACATTAAATTGGTGTACTTTTCTAAATTCTTTCGTTAATTGAGCAGGAGCGAGGCAATAACCTAATTTCCATCCTGTAGCGTGTAAGAGTTTTCCAAACGATGCGACAACGAAACTTCTTTCCCTTAATTCGGGAAAAAGCATTACGCTTTTGTGCTTCTGGTCATCAAAAATTAAGTGCTCATAAACTTCATCGCTGAGAATTAAAATATCCGTTCCGTTGATCAGCTTGATGAGCGCTTTCATATCTTCTTCTGATAAAATACTACCTGTCGGGTTTTGGGGAGAATTCAATATAATCATCCTTGTACTCGAAGTGAACAGCTTTTTTACCATATCCCAATCTATACCATAGTTAGGGGGCGCAAGTTCATAGGTTTTAACTAATCCACCTAAAAGTTTAATGGTAGGTGCATAGCTATCATAAGCAGGTTCAAAAATTATTACTTCATCGCCCGGATTTATTATAGCTGCTAAAGCTGTAAATATGGCCTGTGTTCCACCGGCAGTAACAGTAATTTCAGTGTCGGGATTATATTCTACCTGGTAAAGTTTAGCTACTTTTTCAGCAATGGTTTCTTTCAAAAAATTATTACCAGGCATTGGTGCGTACTGGTTGTAGCCATCCTTCATGGCTTTATTCACCAACTCAGTCAGTTTTGGATCGCAGGGATAATCCGGGAAACCCTGAGATAAATTAATGGCATTATGTTCTGCCGCAAGTTTAGACATTACCGAGAAAATGGTAGTACTTACGCCTGGAAGTTTCGATTGTATATTCAACATGTTATAAGCGAAAATAGCAAAAAAAACCTTAAGGAATAAATTACCAGGTTTTCATTCGTCTGATTTGAAAACAAGCATATTGAAAAACAGGATTAGTCTGCGTTTATAACACTATAAGTCGAACACTAACATATCAAACGGAAAGCAATTAAATTTAGTTAATGTCCCGCCACAGCGACATCTGCAGATGCCTCGATTTCTGTTTTGATAAATCTTTTTCCGATTAACAAGCAAATCAGGGCCGTAAATGCTGCAAATGTCATTACCAACGGCATCGGAACTATGGAGTGTTCGCTAAACAAACTTACCATTACAGATGCCAATGCACCTAATCCCATTTGTAATGCACCCATTAGCGCAGAGGCACTGCCTGCATTTTTGCTAAATGGCGCCAAAGATAAAGCAGCTGCATTTGGATTAATAAAGCCTAAACAGCACAAAAATAATGCAATAAATCCTATTGTTGAATATAAGTTTAGCCAGTCGTTTAAAGCGAAAATCAGGAATATTAAACTGAAAACACATTGTGCCAGTAACGCCCAGGTTACAATTTGTTTACTGGTAAACCACTTTAAAATTAAACTGTTAATTTGACTCGAACCAATAAAAAATACGGATAATAATGCAAATATCCATCCGTAGCCTGTTTTACTCACTTCATAAATCTTCATAAAAACTTGTGGCGAAGAAGAAACATAGGCAAATAAACCAGAAAAGGTGATCGAGCTAATTAATGCATAGGTAGAAAATTGAGGCTCTTTTAAAACTGTTAAAAAACTGTTCAGAATTGGCTTTGGTTTTAAAGAATAATTCGGATCGGGCTTGTAGCTTTCTGGTAATTTGAAAATTGAGGCTAGCAATATCAAGATCGCCATAAACCCTAAGAAAACAAAAACATATTTCCAGCCCAGTGCAGCTATCAAATAACCGCCGGCAGTTGGTGCAAGCATTGGCGAAACAGCAATAACCAACATCAGTGAGGCAAACACTTTTGGACTTTCTTCTACCGAAAATAAATCGCGAACCATTGCTACCGAAGCAACCGCAGTTGCGCAACTTCCTATGGCTTGTACAAAGCGCAAAACAATCAATTGGTTCACATCTGTAACGGCCAAACATAAAAACGATGCGATAATATAAAGTACCAAACCAAAATAAAGTGGCTTTTTACGGCCAAACTTATCAAGCAACGGACCGTATAAAAGCTGACCAGCAGATATGCCAATAAAGAAACTAGATAGCGACAACGCAACTGTAGATTCAGAACTCTTTAAATCATTGGCAATATCTACAAAACCTGGCAGGTACATATCAATTGAAAAAGGTCCGAGCGCTGCAAGTGAACCTAAAATGAGGATTAGAAAGAAGTGTTGTTTATTAGCCATGTTATAGTAATTCCGTGCGCAAAGATTGGGAGATTTAAGTTCTTAAACTATTTTTAAGGTCGAATGATTGTCAAAAGGTATCGAAAGTAAAATTTAACAGCTAAAAACATCATTCTGATTTGATTTATCTTTAGATTTATGCGCTATGACTTTTAAAACTAAAGAAAGCCGTTTACTTCTCATTCTGGGAAGTTTTTTTGTGGCAAATGCAATACTATCAGAATTTATTGGGGTTAAGTTATTCAGCGTTGAAGAAACTCTGGGATTTAAAAAGTTTGATATCAATTTGTTTGGCGTTCCAAATTTATCATTTGTGATGTCGGCTGGAGTGCTCACCTGGCCAATTATTTTCATCATGACAGATATCATCAATGAGTATTTTGGCGTAAAGCAAGTCCGATTCCTATCGATTCTTACATCAATATTAATAGCGTTTGCCTTTTTAGTGGTGTGGGGTTCGATGCATTTAAGTGCTGCCGATTTTTGGGTACATCAAAATATAAATGGAGAAGATTTGAATATGAACAACGCCTTTGCAGGTATCTTCGGCCAGGGTATGTGGATTATAGTCGGTTCAATCGTTGCTTTTATTGTCGGCCAACTTGCCGATGTCCTTATTTTTCATCGCATAAAAAAAATAACAGGAGAGAAATCGCTATGGTTAAGGGCAACCGGTTCAACGGTAGTTTCTCAACTGATTGATAGTTTTGTTGTAATTTTCATCGCCTTCTATTTAAATCCCCAATATCATTACAGCTGGCAAATGGTTGCCGCTATTGGCTTGGTTAACTACACCTATAAATTCGTTGTAGCAATTTTAATGACGCCAATATTGTATGTGGTACATGCCATTATTGATGGATACCTTGGTAAAGATTTAGCCAGAAAACTAACAGAAATGGCAGGAAGAGGTTAGAATTTTAACGCAAAAGGTCGGAATCGCTCCGACCTTTGTGCTTAACAACAAAACAAATAAAAAAATTAACCTTAAAAAAATCTTAAAGTACAGCCAATTCAGCTGCGTATACGTTTTCTGCAACTTGTTCCTGCTTGTAGATCTGTCTGCCCGTGTAAGCCACAAATACATCCTGATCTAAAAGCAAATCACGGTTTCTAATTAAGCTTTCCAATTTTACAGTACCAATTACATACTTATACTCACTGGCTGCGTAACGTTCGCTAATGTTGTCAAATTCCAGCAAGCTGATTAAGTCTTCATCGGCATAGCGTAAATAAACTTCTAATAAAATATCTTCGGTATGTTTCACACCATTTTCAGAATGGTATTTTTTATATTCATAGCGATAATCATAACGAAGCGCCGCGATATCAGAAAGTACGGCAGCACCTGTTGGGTGACCACCTGCACCTTTTCCAAAGAAAAACTGCTTATCAGCAAAAGCTGCCTGAACGGTTACCGCATTGTATTCGTTTTCTACATTGTAAAGAAAATCATCTTTAGCTACCAGTTTGGGCAACACATAAGTCACGATATCTTTCGTATTGACTTTTCGAGCCGTTGGAACCAACTTAATCTTGAAGTTTTTTTCTCGAGCATATTTAATATCATGCTGAGAAAGATTTTGAATCCCAATGTTCAATATTGCATCCGGATTGACGAACAAGCCATAAGCATGAGCTGTTGCAATGGCTAGTTTATATTTCGGATCGTAACCTCCAACATCTAAAATTGGATCTGTTTCAGCGAAACCTAAATCCTGAGCTTCTTTTAATGCTGAAATGTAGCTTTGATTTTCATTGAAAATCTTTGATAAAATATAATTTGAAGAACCATTAAAGATACCGCTTAAGGCATGGAAAAGCTCATTATCATAATATTCTTCGAGATTTCTGATAATTGGAATACTGCCACAAACAGCACCTTCATAAAGTAACGAAGTGCCATGTTTCTGTTGCAAGTCTACAAGTTCTTTCAGGTGTGTGGCAATCATTTTTTTATTGGCAGAAACCACATTTTTCCCATTTTTTAATGCAGTCGTCACGATATCGTAAGCCGCATCAGCATCATTAATGAGTTCTACTATCGTATTAATTTCCGTATTATTCAGGATTTCATTTTTATCGGTAGTGAACAAATCTTTGTTAAGGGTACGTTTCTTTCTTGGGTCCTTAATTGCTATTTTAATGATTTCGAGATTGAGGTTTTGACTTTGGATAATATCCAGTAAACCCTGGCCAACTACTCCAAAACCAAATAATCCGATTTTTAAATTTTTACTCATGGTATTTTATAGTATCAAGTAGCGAGTATCAAGATTAAATGCTTGAGTGTTCGCTGTTAAATTTTGTTATGTTTTAATTTAGTCTTTCTGCTTTGAGCTTTTGACTTAGGCTGTATGTTGCAACTTAATAATCTTTTTGTTTCTGCTTTCTTTGATGAAATTTCCGATGATGTTCGTCAAAGCATTCGTTTCAATTAGGAAACCATCATGACCATATTCAGAATGTATGGCTGCAAACTCGGCGTCAGTGATATGATCAGCTAAATATTTCTGCTCAGAAACCGGAAAAAGGAAATCATTTTCGATACCAATTACTAAGGTGTTCGCCTTTATGAGCTTTAAAGCCTCGGCTATTGATTTACGATTCCGGCCAACATTGTGGCTATCCATCGCTTTAGTTAAATAATAGTAACTATAAGCATTAAAGCGATTTATTAATTTTTCTCCCTGATAATTTTGGTAAGATGATGCCCTGAACTGATCTGTTTTATCATTTACACTTTCGACTTGTGTATTTCCATAAGCGCTATAGGTTCGGTAGCTTAAAAGCGCAATGCTACGAGCAGTTTTCAAACCTTTACTGCCACCATCTGGTTTGTTGGCATAAAAAGTTCTATCCGTTGTGATCGCTAATCGCTGACTCTCATTAAAAGCAATTCCCCATGGAGAATGAACAGCATTTGTTGCAACAAGAATGAGGTTTTCAATCCTGTTCGGTTCAGTAATTCCCCATTCTACAGCTTGCTGACCGCCTAAAGAGCCACCAATTAAAAGTTTGATGTTGTCAATTCCCAGATGATTCGCCAGTAGCTGATGTGCTGATACAAAATCGCGAATGGTAAACTGTGGGAATGACAGAAAATATGGCTGACCCGTAACCGGATTTTTACTTAAAGGATTTGTTGTTCCGTAATTTGAACCTAAAACATTTGCACAAATAACGTAATGCTCCTGAGGGTTGAATAATGCATTTGGCCCAAACAAACCTTCCCACCATTCAAAAACATCGGCATTTGCAGTTAAAGCATGGCAAACCCAAACTACATTATCTTTATTAGCATTTAACTTACCAAAGGTTTGATAAGCAATTTGCAGGTTGCGAATTTTTTTTCCGTTTTCTAATTTAAATTGTTTGGGATAACTATATGTTGAAGCTGTGCTCATTATAAAATCGTATTGTCGTAACTAAAATCTGGCTTTTAAGCTTGTAAACTTTCTGCAGTTGCGTGAGTTCCGATAGCAGAAAATGCCTGCTCAAAATCTGCTTTAATATCATCGATATGCTCAATGCCAACCGATACCCGCAATGCATTTGGTTTTACGCCTGCCGCCAATTGTTCGGCTTCGCTCAGCTGCTGGTGCGTAGTGGCCGATGGCTGAATAATCAGCGTTTTGGCGTCGCCAACATTTGCCAGGTGAGTAACCAGTTTTAAATGATCGATAACTTGTGTAGCATTTTCTTTCGTACCGTTTAACTCAAAAGATAAAACACCACCGAAACCGTTGCTTAAATATTTTTTTGCCAGGTTATTGTATTTACTGCTCGCCAGGCCTGGGTAATGCACTTCTTTAACCAATGGATGATTTTCTAACCATGTCGCCAATTCCAAAGCATTGTCTACATGACGTTGCACCCGAAGTGATAATGTTTCTAAGCCTTGTAATAATAGAAATGAATTAAAGGGCGAAAGGGCAGGACCCAAATCTCTTAAACCTTCTACACGGGCCCGAATAATAAATTGTATGTTACCAAATGGTCCGCCAATACCAAAAACATCATTAAAAATCAATCCGTGATAACCTTCAGATGGTTCGCTAAACTGCGGAAATTTCCCGTTGCCCCAGTTATAGTTACCACCATCAACAATTACACCGCCAATGCTGGTACCATGGCCGCCAATCCACTTTGTGGCCGATTCTACTACAATGTTGGCACCATGCTCAAGTGGCTTAAATAAATATCCACCGGCACCGAAAGTATTATCAACAATAAATGGGATATCGTATTTCTTGGCAATTGCAGCGATTTTTTCAAAATCAGGAATGCTAAAAGCAGGGTTACCAATCGTTTCTAAATAGATGGCTTTGGTTTTGTCTGTAATTTTTTGCTCAAATTCTTCTGGCACATCAGGATTTGCAAAATCAACATGAATGCCTAAACGTTTAAAGGCTACTTTAAACTGGTTGTAAGTTCCGCCATAAATATGGGTTGATGAAACAATACTGTCGCCGGCCTCAAGAATGTTATGCAATGCGATGAACTGTGCCGCCTGACCTGATGCCGTGGCTAACGCTGCAACGCCACCTTCCAATGCTGCGATTCTTTTCTCAAAAACATCGGTCGTTGGATTCATTAGCCGGGTATAAATATTACCGAATTCTTTTAATGCAAATAAATTTGCACCATGCTCTGCACTATTAAAACCATAAGATGTAGTTTGGTAAATCGGCACAGCCCTTGAACCTGTTGTTGGATCAATTTCCTGGCCAGCATGTAATTGCAAAGTTTCAAATTTATATGATGTTGACATTTTCTAATGTGATTAATGGTGTGAATATTTAAATGCTTGGGTGATCAAAATCGGATAATAAAACCATAATATTTTGATCGTCTGATTAATGGCGTATCCTGATCGATCAGGACCTTCCAATTTGAAAAGGCAACAAAAGAGGAAGATTTTTAAATTATTGTATGCAACAGCACATACAAGTAATCGCCTGCATATCACAACAAATCAATGAAATAGAAGAAGTTTCTATCTTTTTGAAGATTGAGTTAGGCTCGCTTTGCGATGGAAAATTTAACGTATTCATCAGTTATAATTTATATCTCCAGATAACACCATGTCATCCGGTCAGGAATTGGCACCTTCTCTCTCTGAGGGTTGCCAGTGGGTCGCGGAGCCTGTCTCTCGCCACTTCTTTATAAATCAATCCGATTAAGATTGACTTTTATTTAGTGAATTACCAAATAATATTTCAAATGTCTGAATTAAATTTCAAACAACAAAATTAAATTTTGATTTTTTGCTTTAGAATGGTAAGCTAGTAATGAAATTTCCATCGTAAGTATGAAAAGTTTATAGTAAACCCAATGCAATTGCCATTTTTTTTGGGAAGCATTTTAATAATTTAAAACTAGTACAACCTATTCGAATCTATTAAAAGAAAGCGGAAAGGAATCGAAATGATATTACGAATTTGTACTGCTTGTACGCTGAATAGGCTTGAATATGAGCGGGATTGTAACTTGGGAATTCTCAGTCTCGCTTTTTGCTATAGCCCCGATGAAAAATCGGGAACTATCGCTGTAATCGGGTTAAAAAACAAAGATTGTTTTGTTATAACCTTCATTGTAAGATTGCTTCCTGCCTCGCACTGGTGTGTCTATTGGGAAAAACTTTTTACCATTTACTTAAGTGCCTGTTCTAAGTCAGCAATAATATCATCAACATGCTCCAAGCCGACAGAAATCCTCAGCAAGTTTTTAGGTGTCTTACTATCAGGTCCTTCAACCGAATAACGGTGCTCAATTAAACTTTCTACACCGCCTAAACTGGTTGCCTGGGCAAATAATTTGACGCTATTTACCACTCTGCTGGTCTCCTCCACATCACCTTTAACCAGGAAAGACATCATTCCACCGAAATCTTTCATTTGCTTTTTAGCAATTTCGTGTTGCGGGTGTGTTGCTAATCCAGGAAAAAAAACGGCCTCAACTTTCGGATGATTAACTAAATACTGGGCAACTAATTTCCCATTTTCGCAATGGCCCTTCATGCGGTAAGCCAGGGTTTTTATACTTCTGCAAAGTAAATAACAATCGAACGGTGATGGAACCGCTCCACCTGTTTGTTGAATATTTTTAACTCTTTCCCAAAGTTCATCCTTTTTAGCGGTCACTAAAATGCCACCAAGAACATCACTATGACCACCCAAATATTTTGTACTGCTGTGCATCACTATATCAGCACCAAGCAAGATCGGGTTTTGTAAAATAGGAGAGGCAAAGGTGCTATCGCAAGCAAATGTAATATTGTTTTGTTTCGCTATTTTCCCAATTTCTTCAATATCGGTAACCTTTAGTAAAGGGTTTGATGGTGTTTCAATCCAGATTAATTGAGTGTTTGGTTTTATACTCGATTTGATTAAATCCAGGTCTGTTTGATCAACAAAATCAAATTCGAGTGTTTCATTAAAAATGGTTAAAAGCTGTTTTTTAATTCCCCAGTACATATCATCTGGTGCGATGATGTGACTTCCAGGCTTCAACGCCTGGAACAAACTCATACCGCAATTATTTCCAGAGGCAAAAGCTGCAGCATCTGCTCCGTACTCCAATTTAGCTACAGTGTTTTCTAAAGCAGACCGGTTGGGATTGCTTACACGACTATACATGTGCCCACCAGGATAACCTCCATTTTCATCACGAAAAAAAGTTGTAGATAAGTTGATAGGTGGAGTTACATCTCCGGTGATATTTTTAACCAGATTAGAAGCGTGAATAGCAAGGGTTTCGGGTTTCATGATGATTTGATTTTGATGCAGGTGAACTGCAATGCAATTTAATAATTCGCCGCTAATTTAAGCTTCGTAATTGTTTTGGCAAGATTTATGTAATCAGTTTCCGAAAATAAAATTAAACTAAAATGAAAAGATTATTTATAGCTATCGCAATAGCATGTTCTACTTTAGTAATGTTACAAAGTTGTTCATCAACTAAAAATGCTGCATCAGGCATTAATGGCGGTAGAGGTACAATCACCGGAACCTGGGTATTAAACAATGTAGCATTAGAGGGTTTACCTGATCAGGCTGTTCAAGGTTTATTCGGAGAGAAATCATACAAATGTTTCCAGGGCAGTACATGGAAATTAACCAATAGCGGAAACGGGTCTTATACGTTACCTGCATCAAGCACTTGTGGCGCAGTAATGCAAACCATCTTTTGGTCGGCTACACCTGCTGACGAGACTTTCCAGTTCAAAAAAATCTATGAAGGTGATAAAGCGAAAAACGTTACTGAAGGTTACCGTTTAGTTTTAACACAACTTTCTAAAGGCAATATGGTCATGAAGTCGCCTATCGAATTCGGCGGAAAAACGGCTAATATCGTATTAACGTTTTCTCCGGCAGTAAACTAGAAACCAACTACCTACGAAAAACATCATATTAAAAGCACCTTTTAAACGAGGTGCTTTTTTTATTGGTTCAATTGTTTGATAGTTAATTGGTAAATTGTTAAAGCATGTTGGTTAGGCTGCAGAATCAAATAACGAACTTTTCCTTTGTTACAAGAAAATGATTTTCAAATCGCCTCAATATTGTATTTTTGTTCAAAATAAAATCAGGAATGAATACAACTGAACAAGTTGAAAAAATATTAGCTGATACTTCATTATCAACTGAACTACAAAACATTGCACACAAAGTCCTCAACAAAGAGCGTATTACTTTTAGTGAGGGCGTATACCTATACGAGCATGCGGAATTGGGCTATTTGGGCGTTCTTGCCAACTTCATTCGCGAAGAAAAGCATGGCGACAAAACTTACTTTAATCGCAATTTCCATTTAGAGCCTACCAATCTTTGCGTTTACGATTGTAAGTTTTGCTCCTATTCCCGCTTGATTAAACAGAAAGAAGAAGGTTGGGCATTGACGATGGAACAAATGCTGGACATTGTTAAAAAATATGATGATGAGCCAGTAACAGAAGTTCACATCGTGGGAGGAGTTTTGCCTCAATATGATGTGGCATTCTATTCAGCTTTGTTTACCGCGATTAAAGAACATCGGCCTGATTTGCATGTGAAAGCATTAACACCTGTTGAGTACCATTATATTTTCAAGAAAGCGAAAATTGACTATGCTACAGGCATGAAATTAATGAAAGAGGCTGGCCTGCAATCTATGCCAGGTGGCGGTGCTGAAATTTTTCATCCTGAAATACGCGAGCAAATTGCGAAGGATAAATGTACAGGCGAGCAATGGTTGGCGATACATGAGGAATGGCATAAATTAGGTATGAGAAGTAATGCAACTATGCTTTATGGTCATATCGAGAAATTCGAACACCGAGTAGATCATATGGAAAAACTTCGTCAGTTACAAGATAGAACAGGCGGCTTCCAAACCTTTATCCCGTTAAAATTCCGTAACCAACACAACCAAATGAGCAATGTTGCCGAGTCATCAGTAATTGAGGATTTGAGAAACTACGCCATTGCCCGTATTTACATGGATAACTTCGACCACATTAAAGCCTATTGGGCAATGATTAGTCGTGAAACTGCACAGTTATCTTTAAATTATGGAGTTGATGATATCGATGGCACCTTAGATGATACCACAAAAATTTATTCAATGGCTGGTGCAGAAGAGCAAACACCCGCAATGAGTACCAGGGAGTTGGTTAATCTTATTAAACAAGTTGGCCGAAAAGCCATAGAACGCGATACTTTATATAATGTGGTTACCGATTTTGAAAATGTTGTTTTCGAGGAAGAAAAGAAACCACAGTATTATAAATTACCAGTCGTAAATTAATTTTGAATGAATGAGTTTTGAATGAGTATATAATTCACAATCCAAAATTCTATCATTCTCTAATTTAAATTCAATAATTAAATGAAGCAAATTTATATTATCCGCCATGGAGAAACGGAACTCAACAGACAAGGAATAGTACAAGGCAGAGGTATAAATTCTGATTTAAATGATACGGGCAGAGCGCAGGCAGAAGCCTTTTATCAAAAATATAAGGACATTTCTTTCGATAAGATTTATACATCTGATTTGAAACGGACCTGGCAAACAGTTCAAAAATTTATTGATTCTGGTTTACCGTGGGAAAGACTTTCTGGTTTGGATGAATTAGCCTGGGGCGTTTGGGAAGGAAAACCAAACTCTGAAGCCGCTCGGGAAGCTTTTCGTGAAATGCTGGAAACCTGGCAAAATGGCGACTACACCGCTCATTTTGAGGGCGGGGAGAGTGTTCAGGATGTTTATGAACGTTTAAAACAGCCTATGGAAGTTTTGTCAACCCGGCCAGATGAAGAAACTGTTTTACTTTGCATGCATGGAAGGGCAATGCGTGTTTTCCTTTGTCTATTGCTTAACAAACCATTAAGTGAGATGACCGAATTTCCACATCAGAATACTGTTTTGTACAAACTAGGATTCGAAGATGGGAAATTTACCGTTCTCGAATTTAATAGTGCCGTTCATTTGGATGGTTTAGTAATCGGATAATTCGCTTCATGCCAAACACATAGCACTAAACAATTAAATACCTTGAGTAAGATTAAAATATCGGCTGTTGCTTACACCAACACCAAAGCTTTTATATACGGATTACAACATTCTGAGATCATCAATAAGATTGATTTAAGTTTAGATATCCCTTCAGATTGCGCTGCCAAAGTAATTAGTGGTCAAGTAGATATAGGTTTAATGCCTGTAGCTGCTATTCCGTTGGTTCCAAATGCAAATATCGTGGCAGATTATTGTATTGGTAGCGATGGTGCTGTAAATTCAGTATTCATTTTTAGCAATGTTCCAGTTGAAGAAATTAAAACCTTGAGACTAGATGCCCATTCCAGAACGTCAAATAATCTGGCTAAAGTTCTGCTTAAATTTTATTGGAATAAAGAAGTAGAATTTACCACAGATGCTAATGCAAAAACTGATGCAATTGTTTTAATCGGCGACAGAACTTTCGGCAAAAAGGATGATTTCGCTTTTGCTTACGATATGGGCCAGGAGTGGAAAAACTTTACTGGCTTACCATTTATGTATGCTGTATGGGTGTCGAACAAAGAAATCTCTCAGGAATTTAAAGCTGAATTTAATGCTGCCCTAAAACTGGGCTTAAGCCATAGACAAGAGGTATTAAAAGATTTGCCTCGAATTGAGAATTTCGACCTGGAAGATTATTTATATCGCAAACTTCAATTTGAAGTAACAGCAGATAGAAAAAAGGCTCTGAAATTGTTCTTAGAATATATTGAGCACTTAGAAAAAGAGCCAGTTTAAATGATTTTCATTCTGTTTCAAGCAAAATATAAATGTTAAAAAAAGGCAATCCTGGTTGAGGATTGCCTTTCGCTTTTAATGTGATTTTAGTTTTCCGGCTATGGTTTCTAACTTGCTCTTCAATTTACTTATTGCACCGCTAAGGGCTAGATCATAGTTGTTACCTAAATTCGTAACTGCAATAGGTTCTTTGCCCGAAATTCTGGCTTCTAATAAACAGCGCTTATCATCCAAACCATCTTTGCTACCATTTTCATCTGATAAATGAACTTCCAAACGGGTAATTAAATCATCAAATCTAGATAAGCCATCATTAATTAAGCCTTTGATTTTGTCTTCGTATTCCTGGTGTATGGTTAGGTTTTTGTCAGTATTCAGTTGAATCGTCATAATTAAAAATTTAGGTTAAACTATATAGGAATAACATAGAATGTAAAGAAACGTTTTTAATATCCCCGTTTAATTTTTAAGTGTTTGGCTTTGAGCCAACTTTGTTTATAAACCTGGTAGGAACGAACACGGAGTGCAACGAAGTAAAGTGGATAGCAGGACTGGAGTAACAAAAAAGTGTTGAACCCCTGTTTTTCTACTAATTATTAAATATTCGATTTTAATACCTGATTAAATAAATAACAATCTTTCAACTTTTCAACAAAACAGCGGTAAAATGCGTAATCGTGCTATCTTTATAGCTTTTGCAAATTAATTTCAGTTTTGGCTAAAGACACGAATAAAGAAACCCCGTTAATGCAACAATACAACGCCATTAAAGCGAAGTATCCAGGTGCACTTTTACTTTTTAGGGTTGGAGATTTTTACGAAACATTTGGCGAAGATGCCATAAAAACCGCTCAAATTTTAGGAATTGTTTTAACCAGAAGAGGCACTGGCCCGAATGGTGGTGCTTTGGAATTAGCCGGTTTTCCGCATCATTCTTTAGACAATTACCTATCGAAATTAGTTAGAGCAGGACAAAGGGTGGCTATTTGCGACCAATTAGAAGACCCAAAAGCCACCAAAACAATCGTTAAACGTGGTGTTACCGAATTGGTTACACCGGGAGTTGCTTATGGTGACAATATTGTTAATCAAAAATCTAATAACTATTTAGCTTCAGTTTTTTTTGATAAAACGCAGATTGGCATTTCATTTTTAGATATTTCGACCGGTGAGTTTTTAATTGCTCAGGGAAATGGCGATTATATTGACAAACTTTTACAAGGTTTTAAACCTACGGAGGTTATTTTTCAGAAATCAAAACGCCAAAGTTTTTTAGAGCAATTTGGCGATCGGTTTTATACTTTCGGCCTGGATGAGTGGCCTTATACTTCTGATTACGCTGAAGAAACCCTAACCAAACATTTTGATGTAGCTTCACTAAAAGGTTTCGGAATTGAGCGGCTGCAGAGTGGCATCGTTGCTGCCGGGGTGGTTTTGCATTATCTGGGTGAAACAGAACACCGCAATTTACAGCACATCACTTCCATTAGCCGGATTGAAGAAGACCGATACATGTGGCTGGATCGGTTTACTATCCGTAATCTGGAATTGGTAAATTCTGCCAATGATAATGCCGTAACACTATTCGACATTCTCGATCATACTTCTACGCCAATGGGTGCTCGCTTACTTCAAAAATGGATTATTATGCCATTAAAGGAGCTGAAACCCATAGAGGAACGTTTGGGCATGGTAGATTTTTTTGTAAAAAATGAGGAAATTCAGCAAGAATTTTTAACGCATATCAAACAGATTGGCGACATCGAAAGATTGATTTCTAAAGTGGGTTTGCAACGTGTTGGTCCGAGGGAATTGGTGGCGTTAAAGCGAGCTTTAATTCATATAGAGGCTGTGAAAAATCTCGCAGCGAACTCTAAAAATACCTTTCTTATTAAAATTGCCGACCAGCTGAATCCTTGTTTGGCTATACGCGAGAGAATAGAAAGAGAACTTCAGCCTGAACCACCAGCACTATTGGTGAAGGGAAACGTGATTAGTGATGGTGTTGATGAAGATTTGGACCGATTACGTAAAATTGCTTTTGGTGGTAAAGATTATTTGGTACAAATACAGAAGCGGGAGGCGGAAGCCACAGGTATTCCATCGCTAAAAATATCTTTTAACAATGTTTTTGGGTATTATCTGGAAGTTACCCATACCCATAAAGACAAAGTTCCGGAAGGCTGGATTCGCAAACAAACGCTAGTTAATGCGGAGCGTTATATCACACCTGAGCTAAAAGAATATGAAGAACAGATTTTAGGAGCTGAAGAAAAAATCCAGGCCATTGAGATTCGGTTGTATAATGAGCTAATGTATGAAACTGCAGGTTACATTAAACCTATTCAGCTTAACGCATTTTTAATTGCTCAACTCGATTGCCTGTTATGCTTCGCCCAATTGGCTGAAAAAAATCATTATGTTAAACCTACAGTAAACAAAGATAAAGTTCTTGATATTAAAGGTGGTCGCCATCCGGTAATCGAAAAGCAATTGCCTGTAGGGCAGGAATATATTACGAATGATGTTTATCTGGACAGTGACTCGCAGCAAATTATCATGATCACCGGGCCAAACATGGCCGGTAAATCGGCGATTTTAAGGCAAACTGCGCTAATTGTTTTAATGGCTCAAATGGGAAGTTTTGTGCCTGCAAAAGCTGCTGATGTAGGTTTGGTGGATAAAATTTTTACCCGCGTAGGCGCATCTGATAATATCTCATCTGGCGAAAGTACTTTCATGGTGGAAATGAATGAAACAGCCAGTATCTTAAATAATATTTCAGATAACAGTTTGATTTTGCTGGATGAAATTGGTCGCGGAACAAGCACTTACGATGGTATTTCTATTGCATGGGCTATAGCTGAGTTTTTACACCAGCATCCCACTTCCCGCCCTAAAACTTTGTTTGCTACGCATTATCATGAACTGAATGAACTGGCGAATACAATGCCACGCATTAAAAATTTCAATGTTTCCGTTAAGGAAATGACGAATAAAGTTATTTTCCTAAGAAAATTGGTTCCGGGTGGGAGTGAACATAGTTTTGGTATCCATGTGGCTAAAATGGCCGGCATGCCGCCGAAACTGATTGGAAGAGCAAACGAGATATTGAAAAAACTGGAGATCGATAGGACGGAAGGGCAGAGCATAAAGGATAGTATTAAAAAGGTACAAAATCAAGCTTACCAGTTACAAATGTTCGCGATTGATGATCCTGTGTTAGTTAAAATTCGTGATACGCTAAATAATTTGGATGTAAACGCTTTGACTCCTGTAGAAGCATTACTGAAATTGGATGAAATTCAACGACTGATAAAAAATTAAAATAGGTTTTTAGTGTGTCGCAGTTAAGGCATGAGATTTTAACCGATATCCTAACCTGATGTTTTATTATGGAAAAAACCCTTAACCTTAAAACTTACATCTTTGGCTTTTTAGCCGTTTTGTTATTTTTATCCTCTTGCAGCTCTAGAAAATATACCGTTAAGAGCGAAACTAAAGCGGCAAAAGCAGCCGATGCAATGTCGAATTTGAAGAGTAAACAACTTTATAAGTTTATAACGGATTGGACCGGTGTAAAGTACCGCTTCGGCGGATTAGATAAAAACGGAATTGATTGTTCAGGCTTTGCGTTTCTGCTGGAGAAAGAAATCTACGGCATAACTTTACCTAGAATTTCTCGCGACCAAGCCAAAGCGGTGAATAAAAAAAGCGTTGATAATTTAAAAGAGGGCGATTTAGTTTTCTTTTCTTTCGGAGGGAATGATGTTGACCACGTTGGCGTTTACCTTAACAACGGTTTTTTTGTACATGCCAGTACCAATAGGGGCGTAATTGTTGATGATTTGAATTTACCTGCCTATCAGAGGGTTTTAGTGAAATCAGGTTCGGTTAATTAAGCAAGTCTAATTATGAATGAAGCGAAGCATTCCAGGCTATGCGATTCAGTGTGTATAGATTATTATTATTCGCAAACTAAAATTAATTAAATTTCGTTTTAAGTCTATGCGTATATTTTTTATAATCTGCTTATCTTTAGTTACTTATTCTGTAAATGCGCAAGTTAGGTTGCTTACACTTGATGATTTGGATAAAAGGGTAGCCAAAGGAAAAGATACAACATACGTAATAAATTTTTGGGCTACCTGGTGCTCTCCTTGTGTGGCAGAATTACCGCATTTTGAAAAGCTACGCACTGAAAATGAAAAGAAGCCGCTTAAGGTACTTTTAGTAAGTTTAGATTTCAAATCGAAATTACAAAAAGAGGTTATTCCGTTTGTCAATAATAATAACATTAAAGCCGAGGTTTATCTTTTGAATGAGCCAGACCAGCAAAAATATATCGAACGAATAGACGAAAAATGGTCAGGTGCGATTCCTGCAACCTTGTTTGTAAACAAAAAGGTTAGACGTTTTTACGAGAAAGAATTTACGGCAGAAGAATTAAAAAGCACTTTATTGAACTTAAAATAAGATCGTTATGAAAAATCTATTTCTAATTGGCTTGCTATTGGTTTCGAGTGTTGCGTTTGCACAAACCAACGGTTATAAAGTTGGTGATGTAGTTAAAGATTTCTCATTAAAAAATGTAAATAACAAAACCGTTTCGTTAGCTGATTATCAAAACGCAAAAGGATATATCGTGGTTTTCACCTGCAATACTTGTCCGGTTGCAAAAGCCTATCAAGAAAGGGTCTCGACCTTGAATAACACTTTTGCGGCTAAAGGTTATCCGGTGATTGCCATCAATCCAAATGATGCCGGTGCTGTTCCGGGCGAAAGTTTTGAAAAGATGCAAGTTTTAGCTAAAGAAAAGAATTTCAGTTTTCCATACTTATTAGATCCGGAACATGTAGTAACTAAACAATTTGGTGCTTTAAAAACACCTCATGTTTTTGTGTTGAGCAAAACGGGCAATGGTAATGTTGTAGAATATATCGGTGCGATTGATAATGACGCCGAAGGCGATAATCCGGATAAAGTGAACTATGTAGAAAATGCTATCAAAGAATTATCTGCTGGTAGAAAACCAACTGTTTCTTTTACGAAAGCCGTGGGTTGCAGCATAAAATGGAAGAAAGGATAACTTAAGCATCCTTTATCTATAACCAGAAAATATTATTTCTTCCTTGAAGCGACAAAAACAAAAACACCTGCTACCAAGATAATTCCGCCTACATAGGGTGGCCAGTTGACAGATTTCTCTTTATCTGCCGAAATTTGGATGGGACCAGCATCAACAATTTTTTCTTTTTTAGTATAGGTAAACCCTGTCCAAACGAGCATGGCTATTCCAACTATAATTAATATAAGTCCTACAGATTTGTTCATAATGTTTTTCTTTTACGAACATATCTAAGCATATTATTGTTTTAAAAGGAATAACCTAAGGTAATTTTGGCAGAGTTGTTTCTCAAATTTGTTCCATTACTAAATATGCCATAGACCTTCCTTATTTTAAGGAAAAAGGATAGGTCTGTTGCCAAGCCATTAATTCTTTCATCTGTATAATTAATATTGCGCTTTAAACCAATGGTACTTCCAATAAATAATCGGAAACCGTATTGCCGATCTTTATTTTTGCTTCCTTGCCAAATAATTTCAGTAGATCCACCCGTGGTAAACATTGTGGTCTGATTAGCGCTTATGGAAAGTGAGTCGTTAGTTGACCTAACATTTTTTCTAAATGAAGTATAACCGCCACCTTCATACACAATAGCATTATCCCAGCTGATAATTCTAAATTCAGTATTCCCTGATCTTTCAGCAATTCCGATTGAAGTTCTGGCACCTAGACCGATAAAACCTTGATCATAAAAATTTTTAAGGACGATCCGTTGTGCGTTTTCATATCCGTTGCCGGTTCCGCCAAAATAGGTGAATGCCCCATAAGAAAAATTAATATTATCTATAACATGTGAACGATTATAATTTACAAATCCCATTACCATTTCGCCGGTTTCGAATGGAAGGCTGTTGTTTGCAAAACTGGCACTGATATAATTTTTTGATTTTACACTGTCGGCCATCATGGGCTTTGGAAGATATGCCATGTGATTTGATGTTGCCGCAGGTGTATAAAACACAGGCAATTTGCTAACTACACCGCATGAGGAAAAAATTGTGATCGCAAATGATGCGATTAGGAGTAGAATGTTTAGAGAGCGCATAAATTTAGAGATGTTCTAGTTCTTTCGTATTAAATGTTATTCATCAAAGAAATCAACTAATCCTCCAATAAAATACTCGTCAATTCCTTCAGTAAAATCTTTGTAATCTTCATCAGGAATATTGGTTTGCTTAAATTCCAAAGAGGTTCCCTTTTTATCTTCGTGAAGTTTAATGGTTACAATTGAAGGTTCTCCTTCTTCACCGAAATACCATTGTTGTACAATCTTCTTATTTGTTTCAAACTCGATATTTTTTCCGACAATGTCACCATCCCAGAATGAAAATTCCGTACCCGGAGTTTCTTCAAACTCAACCTCTGCACCTGTCCAGAGTTTTATGCTGATGTCTTTTGTAAGCGCAAGATAAACTTCTTCAGGGCTTGCTGGTATATAAGTATATTTTTTATAGTCTTTCATCAATACTTTATCTCAATATTTTTCTAGTTCTATTTTATTTAAAAGCGTTTATGCCTGTTACATCCATTCCGGTAATTAGTAAATGAATATCATGAGTACCCTCGTAAGTAACTACAGATTCAAGATTCATCATGTGGCGCATAATAGAATATTCACCGGTAATACCCATTCCACCAAGCATTTGACGGGCATTTCTGGCTATATCCAGCGCAACCTCAACACTATTTCTTTTAGCCATTGATATCTGTTCGGCAGTGGCTCGGTTTTCACTTTTAAGCACACCAAGCCGCCACACTAAAAGTTGTCCCTTAGTAATTTCCGTTACCATCTCAGCCAGTTTTTTTTGCTGTAACTGGAAACCGCCAATAGGTTTCCCAAATTGTATCCTTTCTTTTGAATAGCGTAAAGCTGTATCATAACAATCCATAGCAGCGCCTAAAGCACCCCATGCAATGCCATAACGGGCCTGGTTCAAACAACCTAATGGACCTTTTAAGCCACTAATTTCCGGAAAAACATTTTCTTTCGGAACCTGAACATTATCAAATACCAGCTCACCTGTTGCTGAAGCACGTAAACTCCATTTATTATGGGTTTCTGGAGTTGTAAAGCCATCCATTCCACGTTCAACTACCATACCTCTAATTTTGCCCGACTCATCTTTTGCCCACACCACTGCAATATCAGCAAAAGGTGCGTTGCTGATCCACATTTTAGCACCATTTAATATATAGTGCGAGCCAGCATCTTTAATATTGGTAACCATCCCGCCTGGATTTGAACCATGATCAGGCTCAGTTAACCCGAAACAGCCCATTAGTTCACCGCTAGCTAACTTTGGAAGATATTTTTTACGTTGATCTTCACTTCCATAGGCATAAATTGGATACATTACTAACGAACCTTGCACAGAAGCAGTTGATCGGATGCCAGAATCCCCACGTTCAATTTCCTGCATCAAAATTCCATATGCTGTGTAATCTAAACCTGCTCCACCATATTCAACTGGGATCGTCGGACCAAATGCGCCAATATCAGCTAATCCTTTAACTAAATGTTTTGGAAATTCGGCTTTTTGCGCATAATCTTCAATGATTGGACTCACTTCTTTTTTCACCCATTCCCTGGCCGTATCCCTGATTAATTTATGCTCATCTGTTAATAATTCATCTAACAAATAGTAGTCTGGAGCTTCGTATAGGTCTTTTTTGGTTGATATGCTCATTTAAGTTCTTTTATCTGGTTAAGAAATCCGTTCATTTCAAAGGTAACAATTTACAGCAATGAGCATTATATTCGCAGATAAAAAATTAATTTTGATCCATATATTATATAGATGAATCCATTCAAACAAACTGTTGCTTTAAAAGATGTGAAATGTTTCGCGTTGCATGGCTTCTATTCTGAAGAGCAGCTTACGGGCAATCATTTTATTGTCGATTTAGAAACAACTTTCTTGCCCATAGGGTTTGACGATGAGTTGGCTCAAACAGTAAACTATGAAGACTTAAACCAAATTATACTGGAAGAAATGAGAAACACACAAAAGCTTCTGGAAACTGTTCTAAATAATATCATCAATAAAGTTATTGCGTTATACCCATTTGTGGAAAGGGTAGAGGTAAGCATTAAAAAGCTTAACCCGCCAATGCCTGGCCAGGTGGGGCATTCCTTTGTTCAACTCAGTTATCAAACAGAAAAATAGTAAAAAGCTTTTACAATAAGTATTATTTGTTTAGTTGTTCGAAGCCAAGCATTTTTTGTCTTTCTGCTTCTGGAATAGTAGTTGGCCTGCTCGTGGTGTAGTCAACTGCGATGCAAACCGTTTTCCCTTTGCTGCAAATCACTTCTTCACTGCCTTTTATCTTTACGATTTGATATTCCAAGTCGAAACTCGTGTTTCCGATTCTGGAAGTTTTTACATGCACTGCTATCTTATCATTCATTACGATCGGTAATATATAATCAATTTCCGCATGTGCGATTACAATACCTGTTTTCTTCCAATCCCAGTTCACAATCTCTTCCCAATATTTTGTCCTGGCGATTTCCAGATAGGTAAAATAAACAGAATTATTCACATGACCCATCATATCGAAATCTACAAAGCGCAAGTGGATATTCGTTTTATAGTTGAACTTGTCGGAAAAATCGCGGATATCTGCCAGTTTGTCTTTTGATTTTGAAATATTTTGCCATAATGTCTTAAAAATCATAAAAATTTGGTTTGGTATATAAGTTGAATAGAGGTTAATATCAAATAAAAAATAAAAAATTAGAGATATGACACTAGTAAATTTTAACAACAGAACACGCCACACAGCTCCATACTTTAACAATGTTTTCGATTCATTGTTTAGCGATGCGGTAACTAAAAACAAAATGGTTGATAAATCTCCAAACGTAAATATTTACGAGAACGAGAACGCCTTCATCATTGAATTGGCTGCACCTGGCCTAAAAAAGGAGGATTTCCAAATTAACTTAAAGAAAGACACCCTTTCCGTTTGGGCAGAAGTTAAAAAAGATGAAACTCAGGTTGCTAAAGATTTTACACGTAAAGAGTTCGACTACAGTTCATTTGCAAGGTCGTTTAATTTACCTGATACTGCCGACGGTGATCGAATTACTGCTGAATACAAAGACGGCATTTTAAATATTAACATCAGCAAAAAAGATGATAGTAAGCTACAACATAAAGAAATCGTAGTTTCATAACAAAATATTCTCGAAAGAGGGTTTTCATAATAGTTTAAGTTTAGGTTTTATAAGGTTAATGCTGGATGGCATTAACCTTATTTTTTTGCATCAAATAGTTCATATGCCATACCGCCCTGGTTGTAAATTTAGACCAATTTTTAAACGGGATATTTTCAAATGGAACTAATAAACGATTTTTGTACTTTTGCCGAATGGTAAGAGAAATTCTGGACACTAAACGTAAGGCATTAAAAATAAACCTCGATCCCCGCATTTATGGCACTTTTGCTGAGATCGGAGCAGGGCAGGAAGTTTCAAGGAACTTTTTTAATGCTGGTGCAGCATCCGGAACGGTAGCAAAAACCATGTCAGCATACGATATGACATTTAGCGATGCCATTTATGGCGCTGAAACCAATGGTAGGTATGTATCACAAAACCGACTGCTGCAAATGCTTGATCATGAATTTGGCTTGCTTAACGAACGTTTATCAGGTGAAAAGTATGAGAGCAGGACATTTTTCGCTTTTGCAGATACCGTTACCACTTTAAACTACAAACGTACAAATGAGCCTCACGGCTGGGTAGGACTTCGTTTCCAGAATGAACCAGGCGGTTATCCAAATGAGATATTTTTTCATGTACGCTTGCTCGATACGGATGTAAATATGCAGCAACGTGTTTTAGGCATAATTGGCGTAAACCTGCTTTATGCAGCATTTTATCATTATCAGGATCCAAAGTTAATGGTCGAATCCTTAGCTGATAACCTAACTATTGGGTCTGTAGAAATTGATTTAATTTCTGTTAAGGGACCTGCCTTTCCTGAAGTTGACAATATCTTGCTTAATCTTTATATGATTATGAAGGATTTCTCGGCAGCGGCAATTTTTGATGCTGATGCCCATCCACGTCAGGCTAAAGATTTGCTGTACAAAAAAGACATCATGATTTTAAGGACCAAATATGGCCAGAAATCATTACCTAACTTCAATTTATTTAATAAGGCTACCGATCAATTTAAGCGCACTAACAAGGTTGAAGACGGGAATTTGGCCGTGATGATTGAGGTTTTATTAACCAATGTGCTAACTGACGACCAGGAAACGCCTGATGATATCGATTTGGAGTCGGTTGCCAAACGTACTCAGGAGATGTGCGATACCGGAAATATTGTAATCGTATCTAACTTTACCCGTCATAATCGTTTGGCAAAATATCTGGCTCGTTGCAAACCTAAAAGCGTCGGCTTAGCTACCAATATTAACAACCTTAAGTTTGTATTTAACTCTACAAATTTCAAAGGCGAAAATTATTCAGGGCAGCTGTTAAGTTATGTAAATGATATGTTTAATACGAATGTTCGTTTATTTGCCTATCCATTTTTAGATAAAAAAACGAATGAAGTGGTTACAACTTCTAACATGCCGGTTACACCTGAAGCTAAACCGCTTTTCGATTTCCTACTGATTAATGGATATATAACTGATATTGAGGATTATGCTGATGACGAGGTAAAAACAGTTTAGTGTTTTGAATAGTATTAAACCGATCTCAACATTGAACCGCTATTGCTTACTTCCAAAACGTGAGTAACCCCACATTTTAAAGCAAAATTGTTCCGTTGGTGGCCGACAGGAAAATCGAAAGCAACTGGATAATTATATTCTTTTACCTTTTCCAGAACTATATCATAGATTGTTTTACCAAACTCTTCGCCGGCATCATCAGGTTTAACTTTGAAACCTCCGATAATTAACCCTTTTAGGTTTTTTAATTTTTCGCTGCGCTTCAGGTTCCAGAGCATCCTATCTATACTGTACAAATATTCGCCTGTATCTTCAATGAATAATATCCTATTTTTAGCATCTAAATCAGAGTGACTACCGGCTAACGTTTCTATAATGCTCAAGTTACCACCAACCACAATTCCCTCTACTTTACCCAATCTATTATTTAAATTGGCAGGGGCCTTATATCCCATTTGTTCACCAAGCAATGCATTTTTTATAGAAAGAATTGTTTCAATTTGGATCGATTCGGCTTTTCCCCAATCATCAGGGAAACTATTGCACATTTTGGAATGAATGGAGGCGATGCCGTAATTCCTTGATAGGTGACAGTGCATAACAGTAACATCACTGAAACCAATAATCCATTTCGGGTTATTTTTAAATGAAGAAAAATCCAGTTGATCGATAATGCGGACAAAGCCGTAACCACCGCGGGCACACATGATGGCTTTAATATTCGGATCATCCATCATTTTCTGAAAATCTGCCAGCCTTTCAAAGTCTGTACCACCAAAGGTGAAATCACGCTTCCCAATAGCTTCTCCTATTTTAACCTTAAATCCCCAACTTTCCATTTGCAACACAGATGGTCGAACTTGCTCCGTAGTGATAAATCCTGCCGGACTGGTGATCCCAATGGTATCTCCAGGTTTTAAATATGGTGGAACTTTAAACGACCGACCTTCATTCTCTATAGTATTAGCAAAAATTTTAAACGACGGGACTAAGCTTGCAGCTGCAATAAACGAAGAAAGAAAATGTTTTCTGTTCATTTAGAAGGTGAATAATGATTAGTGGGGCTAATATAAGACATAAAATTTTGGGATAAAAGAAAAGGGATTTATATCCATAAATCCCTTTTTTAAACCAAACAAATTAATCTGTAAAAGATTAGTATAATGTGAATTATGTAAATAACCGATAAGTAACTAGAATGTTTTGATATTTTTATTTTATTGGTGGCGACTATAAAAAATGAAGGCTACCCATCGCGGATAGCCTTTGCTAACAACAAAACAAATATAAGATAACCAAATCTTACCTGATCTCGAGCAGGAGTCAGGATGAAAGTGTTATGAGAACACTTTGCGGCCTAGTAATGGATTCGAACCATTATCTACAGGTTTATGAAACCGCTACCTTCCAATCGGTCAACTGGCCGTAAATGCTAAACTGGTTTTAACGCTAAAAAATCCTTCAATGCAGCAATATGTTCTTGATTTAGTTTATCTTCATCAACTGAAATATTTTTATCGTCAACTTCAATTTTTAACGGGTAGTTAAAGTTTGGATATTCATCTATTGCTGGATATTGAAAATAGATTGACATGATTTAGCGTTTAATTGTTCAACATATTTTAGTTAATGATTCATGTTGAGGCAAATATATAAATAAGTATATAATATCTATAGAATTAGTAGGGTTTATTTTAGATTTATATTTAATGATTTGATTATCAAGTAAATAAATTTAACATGCTCGGGCGCAATAAAAATCAAATACTAAACTGAAGCAACTCCACAACCGGAAAAGGGTTTTTAACTTTCGAAATCTAAAGATCAGACAAATATAAGTTATAAGCTGAAATCATTTTGAAGCCTTAAAATTCAATTCTCGAAAGCTAATTATTTTAAGGATATTTGCATTTCAAAACATAAAAATATAAGCGTGTCATTAGAAAAATTAAAACTGAGTAAACCACTTGTAGCAGCCATGACTGAGGCAGGATTTTTAACCCCAAAAGAAATCCAGGCTAAAACGATGTCGCGAATTTTAGGTGGCCAGGATGTTATTGCGGTAGGACCAGAGGGGGCAGGAAAAACAACAACTTACGTTTTAGCGACTTTAATGAAGCTGAAATACGCTTTTGAAGAAGCGCCAAGAGCCCTGATTTTAGTACCTGATGCTGAACATGTTGATCACGTTTTGGAACAGTTTAAGTTATTAAATAGAAATAGCACATTCCGGATTTTAGGTATAGATAGTCGTGGTGCTGTAGATACACAAATGAATGAAATAACTGATGGTTGTGATATTATAGTTGCGGTACCAGATCGGGCCAGAGCTTTATATTTAAAACTAGCACTGAACACAAACAAGATTCAGTTATTTATTGTAGACAATGCCGAACTCATCGTAAAAAAAGGTTTGCAGCTTCCGGTGGTCGAACTGGCAAATAGCGCCTACAAATCGCAACATATTGTATTTACTGAGGTGATGCATGAAAAATTAAATCATATGATTGCACCTTTCATGAAAGATTCTACCTCAACTATTGAGGTGGATGAAATTGGTGAAAAGCAGGCAGAGGTTTATCCGCAGATGCTATACCATGTTCCGAATTTCAGGACAAAGTTGAACCTATTAACCTTATTGTTAAATGATGCGGAATTTTTTGATAAGGTTGTGGTTTTTGTCAATACCCGGTTAACGGCTCAAACCGTTTATAAAAACTTTAATAATCCTAAAGAGGGCGAAATCAGTATTTATCGTTCTTTGTTTTTCGATGATAAAGGTTATGATGATATTGAAGACTTCAAAGCTAATCCTGAAGCCCGAGTTTTAATTGTAGCTAATGAAAATTTGGGTGATTTAGATATCCAGGGTATTCCATTCATTTTACATTTCGAATTACCGGAACAAAAGGAAACTCTAATTCAGCGTATTGTGAAGCAAGATGAGGAAGAGGTAGTTGCGATTACATTTTCAACTGATATCGAACTGATCGAAGTTAAGAAAATTGAGCAAGCCATTGGCCAACGTATGGACATAATGGAGTTGCCCGAAGATTTAAAAATTGTTGATGCTGGAGCTAAGCCTAAGAAAAAGAAAAAAGATGAGGATGAAGATACTTCTGATCGAGGTGCAGCTTTTCATGAGAAGAAGGCTAGTAATTTGAAAAACTATAATTACAGCGCTGGTACCAAAGCCAAAATGACTTATAAAAACAAAAAGGGCTTGTCTTAACCCTCAAAACCCATTTGTAATTTTCTTGCTTGAGTTCGTTAAGGTACATAACTAAATGTGCTTAGACGGGCTAGCATGACACGCTTCAAGATGATAATAAAGATTATTCAACGCAAAAAGCCCCGATTTTCATCGGGGCTTTTCTATTTCATTTAACTATTGACTAGTATAATGTAAACTCTACACGACGGTTTTCTTGACGACCGGCAGCAGTTTTGTTTGTAGAAATTGGTTGATCAGGTCCGTAACCAGTAGCTTCGATTCTTGAAGCATTAGCACCTTGAGATACTAAATAAGCTTTTACTGATTCAGCTCTTTCTTTAGATAAACGTAAGTTTAACTCTCTACCACCAGTGTTATCTGTGTGACCAGCTAATTTTAAGCTAAAGTTTTTCTCTACCAATAAACCAGCAACTCTGTTTAATGAAGCATATGATTTAGAACGGATAGTAGATTTACCTAAATCAAATTCTAAGTTAGAAATTGCATCTTTAACAACTTTACGATCTTCTTCAGTAATTACTTTAGTTTCTCTGATAATTTCACGTTGAACTTTGATTGGGCAACCAGAACCATCTACAACAGTACCTGTTGGTGTTCCAGGGCATTTATCAAATTTGTTAGCAACACCATCGTTATCATCATCAGCTAAATCTTTAGCATATTGATCTCTGTCACGTTGTGCATTTTGCTCAGCAGTAGATAATGCTCTTCTTAACTCAGCACTTTCTTCAGCACTTTGTTTACGTAAATCAGCAATAGCACTGTAGTTTTGTAATTGTGAATTTTCTTTGTTTCCTAATGCAAATTCTAAACCTGCGTGTGCATAAGAGAATCTGCTTTCGTTGTAAGCAGATTTAACTGTTGGAGAAGATTTGATGAAGTTGATATCATAACCAAAATCAAGGTTAATTCCTTTTGCAACACCTAATTTAAAACCAACACCAGTTGGGATAAACCAACCTTCTCTACCGTTGAATACTTCAGTAGTTCCAATCTGTGAATCTGAAGACATATAACCAGCACCCGCTTTAACATAAGGGATTAACACTGCATTCTCCGTATTTAAACTGAAGTTAGCAATGTTTAATACTGCTGTTAATGATCCAGACCAAGAGATGCTGTTTTTCTGCTCTAAACTTCCAAAAGCATTTGCAGTTTTCATTTCTCCACGTAAAAAGTCTGCTTGTAAACCTAAAGCCGGAAGGATTTGTTTTTTGATGAAAGCACCGTAACCGATACTTTTAAATTCTCTCGCATCTACACTACCACCACCTAAAAAAGTATTTTGGCTTAAGATACCTCCGTGAGCACCAACACTCCAGGTTCTTAAAGATTGTTTACCAAATCTACTGGTTGTAGTAGGTGTTTCTTGTGCAAATAATTGTGATGATAATCCCAACAGGGCAACCAACATTGTTGATTTTGTAATTCTCGAATTCATGTTTTTCGTTTTATAAATAATAGTCTCTTAACAGTTTTTATAACATACTGTTTTGCATCCACTAAGAAAAAACCTTGCCAAAAGCAATAAATGCTTCGCAAATCACATGTTATCAGAAGTTTATGATCGAAAATTAACTTCACAAAAAAGTTACCTAAACCCCAATTGCAAGACTTTAGGTGTATAGAATTGTATACAAAAATTAGATTAGCATTAAAAAATAAGGATATCCTAAAGCTTCAATTTTGCAAAAAAATCCCAGAAAACTATTCCAGCAGAGATAACAATATTAAAGGAATGCTTGGTTCCGAATTGCGGTATTTCAACACATTCATCAATTTTTAACATTACGTCATCGTTAACGCCATCCACCTCATTTCCGAAAATTAAAGCGTATTTTTTGGAAGGATCAGGTTTAAAAGTGTTTAACATCGTACTGTTCTCCGCTTGTTCGATGGCGATAATTTCATATCCTGCTTGACGTAAGGTATCAACAGCTCCTATTGTAGTAGGGTAGTATAGCCAGTCTACGGATTGCGTAGCGCCCAAAGCCGTTTTTTCGATTTCGCGATGTGGCGGTTGAGCTGTAATACCGCAAAGTATTACCTTTTCTAAAGCGAAGCCATCAGCGGTTCGAAAAATAGAACCTACATTATGCATGCTGCGAACATTATCTAAAACCGCTACAACAGGCAGTTTTTCCTGTGCTTTAAACTCCTCAATATCCGGACGATTTAACTCGTCTAATTTTAATTTTCTCATGTTATAGTAGTCGCAGATAAAATAATTCTGCGAAAGTATAATTATATTCTAAAGTTTAACGGGCCCACTGCCAATTTCACTAACATAAATTGCGGCAGGATAACCAATCTTGTCGACATAATAGTCTGTTAAGTGTTTTGCGAAATCCTCTTCGAAACCTTTCTCCAGTAATGCAATAGCACAACCGCCAAAACCGGCACCAGTCATTCGGGCGCCTATCACATGATCATATCCTAAACAAAACGACACAACAGCATCTAACTCTTCTCCGCTTACTTCATATAATTCTTTTAACGATTGATGAGAAGCATACATCAATCTGCCGAACTCATCCAGGCTTCCACTATTTAATGCTTTAGCGGCCAAATGGACACGATCATTTTCTTTAACAACATGTGTGGCTCGTTTCAAAACTGTATCATCTGTGATGAGATGACTATGCAGGGCAAATTTTTCTGCATTTAACTCGCAAAGATGATGCAACGTAATTTCCTTATTCAGCACACTTAGAGCCTGTTGGCATTCTGCAACCCGTTCGTTATATTTTGAATCGGCCAGTTCGCGTGGTTTATTAGTATTGATAATGGCTAACACATATTTGCCTAAATCAACATCAACCATTTTATATTTTAGTGTTTCGCAATCTAATACAATGGCCTTATTTCTTTCTCCAAAAGCTACCGAAAACTGATCCATAATGCCAGAATTTAGTCCGATAAATTCATTTTCTACACGCTTGGCCAATTTCACAAGTTCAAGTTTATCGTAACCTAAATTTAAATAATCATTTAGGGCAAAGGCGGTTGCGATTTCAATTGATGCAGAAGATGATAATCCCGAACCAATTGGAATATTGCCAAAGTATAAAAAATCGAACCCATTTATCTCTTTACCATCTTTTATGAACTCATTGATTACGCCGATGGGATAATTTGCCCAATAAGATCCATCTTTCTCCTGGAGGCGATTACTTTCCACTTCTTTATCACCATCAAAGTTTAAACTTTTAAATCTGTATTTCTGATCGTTGTTTGGGGCAATTGCAATCCAGGTACCTAATGTAATTGCACATGGCATCACAAGGCCGCCGTTATAGTCAATATGCTCACCAATCAGATTTACGCGACCTGGACTAAAATAAATAGCATCGGCATTTTTGTGGTATTGTTCTGCAAATTTTTGGTCAAGTTCAATTTTCATTTGGTTAAAATATTTATTAAAAGCAACTAATAATAGTATGTTTGTTTCAGGAACAAAAATCCTAAGTTACAATTTATGAGCGTTCAGCAAACATCAACAGGAAAATTTATTGATGGCGAAGAAGTTATCGCAATCGAACTCACCAATAGCAAAGGCACTTATGTTAAAATATTTAACTACGGTGCGATCATAAACAAGTTCATTGTTCAGAATGCCAGGGGAGAAATGCAAGATATTGTACTTGGGTTCGACGATTTTGCACAGTACTTAAACCCCGAATATCTAAAAAACTATCCGTATTTCGGAGCGATCATTGGGCGTTACGCAAACAGAATCAAAAATGGCACCTTTGCAATTGATGGTAAAACTTATCAGTTAGCGCAAAATAATGGCGCTGACACTTTACACGGAGGTGTTGTAGGCTTTGATAGAAAGGTTTGGGATATCGTGGAGGTAGATAATGAAAAATCGACCGTTACTTTAGAGTATGAAAGTGAGGATGGAGAAGAAAATTTTCCAGGAAATTTAGTGATCGATTTAACTTTTGAGTTAACAGATAATGATGAATTGATATTAAGTTATGAAGCTGAAACAGATAAAGCGACAGCCATAAATCTCACCCATCATGGCTATTTTAATTTAGCTCCCGCCGGTGGAAACATCAAAAATCATCAGTTGCAAATATTTGGATCAAACTATTTAGAACAGGATGAAAATTATTGTGTTACCGGAAAGCTGATACCCGTTACAGGAACAGCGCTGGATTTTACTAAATTAAAAGAAATTGGCAGAGATTGGGACGAAACTGAGGGTTATGACCAATCTTTTGTATTGGATAAAACATACGGGGATTTGACGTTAGCAAGCAAAACAACCGAAACCGAAAGTGGCCTGACTTTAAATGTGTATACTACTGAGCCGGTAGCGCACTTATACACAGCAAAATATGTAGATGTTAAGAATGGAAAAGGAGGGAAGGATTATGTAGGATACGATGCGTTTTGTATTGAAACACAACACCATCCTAATGGAATCAATATTCCTGAATTCCCAACTACTGTATTAAAACCAGAAGATCTCTACACGCAAACCACGATTTACAAAGTATCATTAACAAAATAAATTTATGTTTAGTCTTGAAGAAATAAAAGCAGCAGAATCGAAAATAAAAACTGGTGCAGATTTCCCGAAGTTTATTCAGGAAATTAAAGCTATGGGTGTAGTCAGAAATGATGTTTATGTATCCAACGGTTTATCAATCTATTTCGATGATGAGGATAATGCGCAGCAAGCCAGCCCTGAAGAATATCCATCACTTATTGTAAACGATGAGTCTTCTGCAGCGAAGCTGGAGCACGCCTTGAAAATACATCAGCAGGGAGAAACCGATTACTTTACCTTTTGCAAACAGGCCGCTGATGCAGGAGTGGAAAAATGGGTAATTGATTTAGGTCATATGACCTGTACTTACCTGGATACAGAAGGAAATGAACTGGTAAAAGAAAAAATACCAACAGCCTAATTATTCAGGCCTCGTATTTAAAAAAATCGAGGCCTGAAATTAAATTCTTTCTAATACCAGCTTTATAGCACTTTCTACAATTTTATTTGGCTCTTTGCTAAATTCGAAATTTACCCGGCTAGCTAAAATTGCATTAACAGATAGCGCCTGATGCCCTAACACTTTAGCCAAAGCATAAATCCCGGCCGTTTCCATTTCTAAATTTGTGATGCGATGCTGGTTACTCCTAAAGCTGTTTATTAATTTAATAAAATCAGGAACAGCATTTTTTGCTCGAACAAGCCGGCCTTGCGGTGCGTAAAAACCTGGCGCAGTAATCGTTATTCCTTTAGGCAAATCTTTTCCAATCGTATCAATCAAGCTCCTGCTCGCCGCAGTCAGGTAAGGCTTTATCGCCCCCAAATGTCCGAAATGAGCGGAAATATCATCTTTCAAACTTTTTTCATCTTCAGATACTTCCTGGATATAATAATTCATCAAAGCGTCCATACCCAAACCATAACTCGAAGCTAAGATAGTGCCCATTGAAATATCTGGCTGAACTGCACCAGAAGTTCCGATACGAATAATGTTCAGTGATTTTAAATTTGGTTTTATCTCCCGTGTTTCAAAATCAACATTAACCAGTGCATCAAGTTCATTGAAAACGATATCGATATTATCCGTTCCAATACCCGTAGAAAGTACGGTAACTCTTTTGCTACCTACGTATCCGGTATGCGTAATGAATTCTCGTTTACCTTTTTTATAATCTACTTTATCGAAGTATTTACTTACTTCACCCACACGATCAGGATCGCCTACAGTGATTACGGTATCTGCAACATCGTCTGGTAAAAGATTAAGGTGATAAATACTTCCATCAGGATTAATAATTAAATCGCTTTCAGATATTTTCATTGGTTAGAATGCTTTACGTTTTGATTTAAACAGTTTGAAGATATTTTAACTTGATATCTTCAATTTTATCAAACTTACTTAAAACCTGGTTCAGTTGCGCCTTTCTTACCTCAAATTTCAAGATGCAATTGGTGTCAAACTGCTGATTTAAAACTTCAAGATTTTCATCTTTGATAACTTTCATTACATCATTCATTTGCAAATATTCAAAATGAACTTCATACCAGTCATTAACGGTTTTGGTGATGATAGAAGCGGCAGACAAAGCTTCCAAACTTGCATTTTTATAAGCATTGATTAAACCCGGAACACCTAATAAAGTGCCCCCAAAATACCGAACCACTACAATCAGGATATTTGTAAGGTCTGCAGATAACAAACAATTTAAGATCGGCCTGCCTGCAGTGCCCGATGGTTCACCATCGTCGTTTACTCTAAATATCGATCGATCTGGAGTAAGGCGATAAGCGTAACACCAATGCCTCGCTTTTGGATGTTCCGAACGAAGTTGAATGAGGATTGGTTTCACTTCTTCTTCCATGCGGATGGGATAGGCGTAGGCGATAAATTTACTTCCTTTATCCCTGAAAATACCTTCTGCGGCACTTTCTATAGTTTGATAAGCATCATCGAACAGCATTTTGCGAAAGGGTTATGATGATGACGGCAATAAGTGCTAAAATAATCCCGATATAGTTGAGTTTGTTTAGCTTCTCTTTAAAAATTATTACACCCACTAAAGTTCCAAAAACAATAACACCAAGGTTCATGGCGGCGAATACTGTGGAAGGATTCTCAACCAACGCTTTGTGCGCCTTCATGTAAAACAGGATGTTTCCAAAATTAAACAAACCTAAAATTAATCCACAAACCAGGTTTATGGGTTGTATCTTAATCTTTTTTAACAACGCCAGGATGACTACAATGATTAGTGAAACAATAAATGCCAGACAAAATATAGTAAAAAGCGATGTGGTGTATGGCAATGCCCTGAAAAGTGCAATTTGTTTAAAAAGGACATCAATTACACCAAAACCAAGAAAAACGCTAACAGGATAAATCCAGCTGCCGTCCTTTTTAGCTTCGGTTGATTTCTTTAAAAAAGTTAAAAATATGGCCGGAAAACCAATGATTAAGCCAATTATTTTGAGTGAGTTGAAGTTCTCCTGAAAAACGAAGTACGAAGCAAGAATGGGAATAAATAACGACAGGCGTTGGGCAATATCAGTTTTTACGATACCCATATTTCTGATTGATGCAGCAAGGATTAAGAAAATACCCGGCAGTAATATGGCTAGAGCGATATAAATTGGCCAGGGTGCACTCGCAGAAACCGAGCTGATATCAGGCTTAAAAAATAGGAAGCATAGTATTAATGCTGCTAAATAATTTACCGAAACGGCCTGAACAATACTAATTTCATAACGTTTCGCCAGCTTTAATAATACCGCGACAGTAACACTACAAAAGATACTTAAAATTATGTATATCATTTAGTTAAAAATATTTTTGTAAATAGATAGTTTATCTGATCCAACCTGAATTTGTTCTTTCAAATGTCCGTTGATTACAGGCGAAGGAACGCCATCATCCCAGCGTTCAGATGAGGAAAGGATACGGGCTTCATCCCAGAGATTAGTATCTAAAAATTGAGTTAGGATTTTTGCACCACCTTCTACAATAACCGATTGGACATCCATCAGATAAAGTTGAAAAGCTATTTTTTGTGCCAGATAGAAGTGCATGTCTTCCATTTGGATGTAGTGGATATTTCCAGCAACATCGGTTTTAACCTCATTAAAAATGATGGTTTTAGCGTCAGCATTGTAGATATGGTTGCTTTGCGGCACCTGAAGATTTTTATCAATAACCAACCTTATCGGATTTTTCCCGGGCCATTCTCTCGCCGTTAATTGGGGGTTATCCATGATGGCAGTTTGTTTCCCAACTAGAATAGCATCTTCTTCTGTTCGCCATTTATGCGCCAGTCGCTTTGCCAAAGCTCCGCTAATCCATTTTTGATGACCATCTTTAGTCGCGAAATAGCCATTTGCGGTTTCCGCCCATTTCAATATGATATAGGGCCGCTGTTTTTGAATCCTGGTGAAAAATCGCCTGTTAAATTCCCGGCATTCATCATCCAGAATTCCACTAATCACTTCAATTCCAGCGTTTTTTAATTTCTCTATACCTCTTCCATCAACACCTGAGAACGGATCGCGGTTTCCTATCACGACTTTTTTAAGCTGATGTTTTACAAATAAATCGGCGCAGGGAGGGGTTTTTCCAAAGTGGGCACAAGGTTCAAGGTTGACATAAGCGGTTGATTCCCGAAGTAATGTTTCAGCCTCTGCGCCAAACCGCTCAATAACTGATTTAACTGCATTTGGCTCTGCATGGGCTTCACCATATTTCTGGTGGTATCCTTCGCCAATAATTTTACCGTTATGAACAATCACACATCCTACCATAGGATTCGGACTTACATTTCCGATGGCAAGTGAGGCCAGTTCCAAACAACGTTTAATGTAAAATTCATCCACCATGTGGGCAAAAATAGTAAAAAATGAATCATAGCCTTAATAAAATAGATTTGATACGGTTACAAATAGGTAATTTTGCATCAAATGAAAATTGGAGAATTAGAAGAGCATTTCGCATTAGAACTTGAACCCCTTTACGATCAGGATGAAGCCAAAGCACTTTTTGGTTTAGCAGCCGAACATGTTTTTAATTTAACGCCTGTTAAACTAAAAATGATGCGAGATATTGAGACAGATTTTGTTCATCTCCAAAAAATTCTGAGCATTTTAAATGATTTAATGATTGGAAAACCAATACAGCATATTTTAGGTGAAGCACATTTCTATGGATCAGTTTTCAAAGTAAACCAAAATGTACTTATTCCACGACCGGAAACGGAGGAGTTAGTGGATTGGATTATCGCCGATTGCAAAACAAAACCGAAAGCCGAACTATCTATTTTTGATGTTGGAACAGGATCTGGGTGCATTCCGATTTCATTAAAAAAATATTTACCAGGCGCTATAGTAAGCACCCTTGATATATCTTCAGAAGCAATTGCCGTAGCCAAAGAAAATGCACAAATCATGGATGCCAATATCAATTTCATCGTAGCTGATATTGCAGCATTTTCAAGTGAAGATAAATTTGATGTAATTGTTAGTAATCCACCTTATATCAGAAATTTAGAGAAGGATGAAATGCATAAAAATGTTTTATTGCATGAACCACACCTGGCGCTTTTTGTATCAGATGATGACCCGCTAATTTTTTATAAGGTAATCGCTGATTTTGCTAGAACTAATCTCAAGCCATCGGGGAACCTTTATTTTGAAATTAATGAATATCTTAGCAAAGAAACTACGCAGATGTTAGAAGAAAAAGGATTTACCGATATTGTTTTAAGGCGAGATATGCAGGGCAAGGATAGAATGCTTAAAGCAACAATTACTAAATAATTATCCTAACCTAGGATCTGGGGTGAAACTGGGTGATTACTTCCCGTAAATAATCTCTATCTACATGCGTGTAGATTTCTGTTGTGGTAATACTCGAGTGCCCGAGCATTTCCTGTACCGCTCTTAAATCGGCACCACCTTCGATTAAATGGGTCGCAAACGAATGGCGAAGTGTGTGTGGACTAATCGCTTTCTTCAAACCAATACTTTCCGCTAAACTTTTAATTAAATTGAAAATTGATATTCTTGATAGTTTAGCCCCAAAACGATTTAAAAAAATATAATCTTCATTGCCTTTTTTGATATTCATGTGAACACGGATCGAATTAATATAGATATCTAAAAGTTTTAAAGCAACGCCACCAATCGGAACCAATCGTTCTTTGTTTCCTTTACCGATCACTTTAATAAATTCAATCTGTGGATATAAATTCGAAATTTTTAATTCTGTTAACTCCGTAACCCTCAAACCGCAGCCATAAAGCACTTCTATAATCGCCTTATTTCTCATGCCTTCAGGTTTCGAAGCATCAATAGCACCAATAAGTTGATTAATCTCATGAATGTTCAGCATATCTGGCAGTTTTCTACTCAACTTTGGTCCTTCAATTAAAGCCATCGGATCTTTATCAACAACTTCTTCAAGCATCAGGTAAGTAAAAAAAGCTTTTAGGCCCGAAATAACTCTGGCTTGAGTAGTTGCCTGCATCCCCAATTCATTCAGCCAGCTGATAAATGATTTAATGTCAGCAGCTTTGATATTATTCAGCGCAGGTTCTTCGTCTAATGACTTAAAATACTGCGCCAGCTTGTCGATATCATTAAGATAAGCATCAACAGAATTACTAGAAAGTGAGCGTTCTAACTTTAAGTAAGCTTTAAATCCTTTAATATATGATTGCCAAAGCATGTTTTTATGGAGATTTTTTATAACATTGCAACGTTACAATATTTAATAATGATTACCACTATGGAACTATCATCAAATTTTCGAAATCTCGGAAATCTCGATTGTTTCATCATCAACACAAAGAACGTTAAAAATGAAAATACAAATTATTAATGGCCCAAACCTAAACTTGCTGGGTGTTCGTGAACCATCAATTTATGGCAATACAAGCATCGAAGATTATGTAAAAGAACTGAAAGCATATTATTCATCAATAGAAATTGAATACTTTCAAAGCAATGTAGAAGGCGAAATCATTAATAAATTACATGAAGTAGGCTTTAGCTTCGATGGAATTGTACTCAATGCAGGTGGCTACACGCATACTTCTGTCGCCATTGCCGATGCTATCGCAGCCATTAAAACTCCGGTAGTTGAAGTGCATGTATCAAATATTTATGCTCGAGAAGAATACCGCCATGTTTCATTAACCGGCAAAAATTGCCAGGGCGTTTTAACAGGTTTTGGAATGAAAGGTTATCGCTTAGCAATTGAAAGTTTAATACATTAAAAAATTAACATTTATGAAAAAGTTATCGCTCTTACTCACAATAATATTATTTACGATTTCAGGTTATTCCCAAAATCAATCTTTACAAAATTTACAGCCTAATGAAAAATCGGTAGTAAAAGGGGAGGACGGAAAAATATACGCTTATGATGAATGGAAATTGATGTGGTTTTCTGGAAAATATTCAGTTAAATCATTAAACACCAATGATAATAAAGGGAAACCTGAATTTTTACTATACAAACTAACAACAGAACAAACACAGGCAATGCTTGCTAGCATGCCTAAGCCGAAGGAGAGTTTAGCATTTCCTGCGGGGAAGAAGTTTGATGGATTCAAGGTAACCGATTTAAATGGAAACCAGTTTAATCTAGAAGAGGCTAAAGGCAAAATTATTGTATTAAACTTTTGGTTTATAAATTGTCCGCCTTGTAAAATTGAAATTCCATTTTTAAATGAAATGATTGATTCTTATAAAAACACCAAGGATATTATTTTTTTGGCAATTGCGTTAGATGATAGCGTTCGATTACAGGAATTTTTAAAAAATAATCCTTATAAATATTCTATCATTGCTAATGGCCGCCCAATAAGTAATCAATATTCTATTAATTCATATCCCACACATGTTGTAATAGATAAAGGTGGAAAAGTTAAATTTAGTACTTATGGATTAGCAGCAAACACCGTTCTTTGGATTAAAAAGTCGATAGATGAATCACTAAGCACTAAGTAAGCTTATTGAAATACTTTATCTTTTTAATAAAAAAAGCCCAAACTACGCTATTATTGTAAACGCCAGCATGTTTAGTGTAAGGCTTTTGAATGGCTTTACGTTTTTTATTTGTCTTGGCAATTGATTTAATAAAATGCCAGTGGCCTTTACTAACAGCCATGGTAAACTTTAGCTTTCCTGATAAAAGAAAGTGCCACCAGGCTACAAAATCAATCCACATCCTGATTGTTATCCTAAAAATAGCATCGCCGGCGGGAAGGTTTTTTTGCATGATGATCAGGTTGTTCCTGAAATTCAGATAAGTTTTAAATGGATTCTCAGTTTGCAACGTTCCACCACCAACATGGTAAACTTCTGAATCAGGACAATACATGATTTTGTAATTCAAATTCTTTAGCCTCCAGCAAAGATCAATTTCTTCCATGTGCGCAAAGAGATCGGCATCTAAACCACCAGCTTCTTTCCAGCATCTGCTTTTAATAAAAAATGCCGCACCGCTGGCCCAAAAAACTTCTTTCTGCTCGTTATATTGCCCTTGATCAAATTCATAAACATTAAATAAGCGTCCGCGGCAAAATGGGTAGGAGTAGATATCCAGATAACCACCTGCAGCACCGGCATACTCGAACTGGTTTTTATTCAGTTGCCACTTAATTTTCGGTTGCGCCGCAGCAATTCTGTCATCTTTTTCCATTAAATCGATAACAGGTTGTATCCAGTTAGGCGTAACCTCTACATCTGAATTTAAGAGGATAAAATATTCTGCTTCTACGCGTTCGAGCACCTTATTATATCCTCCGGCAAAACCATAGTTTAAATCGTTCTGAATGATTTTTACTGATGGAAAATGTTCCTGCAAAAAAGTAACAGAATCATCAGTTGATGCGTTATCGCCAACAATGATTTGCAAATTATCATATTGAGAAAGTAATATTCCTGGTAAAAATTGTTTTAGAAATGCCTTACCATTCCAGTTTAATATTACAACAGCTACTGAGGGATTCATTCTTTTATTCGGGTTTAAACTTCCAGCGTTTATGGCTCCAAAGCCAGTATTGAGGTTGTTCTTTAATAATATCTTCTAAAAATTTAAAGTGCAAATTAGTAATTTCAAATTCATTTGCTGAAGCAGGATTTAAACACATCGGCAATACATCGACATGGTAATAGCCTTTTTTCACGACATTAACCTTGAAATAATAAATTGGCCGGTTTGTAGCTTTCGCAATTTTCTCTACACCTAATAGTGCAGCAGTTGGCTGATGCAAAAAATCTACAAAATACTTGGTTTCTTCACGTGTTGGTGCCTGGTCGCTGGCAAAACATAATAATGTAGGCTCATTTTTATATGCAGCCATTCCCCTTAAAGTTTGGCGCATGGCGATAAAAACATTTCCATATTTTGTTCTGAATGTGTTAAACCAGGATTCGAAAATCTTATTGGTAAGTGGCTTATAAATGACCATTGTTTTTGCAGAGATACTTAGGCCTAAGGCCAAGGTGCCAAGCTCCCAGTTACCATAATGCCCGGTACAAGCCAATACGCTTTCTCCGGCATTGAAATGTTTTTCAAGTTGTTCGAGCCCGGTAAATTTTACTCTTTTCAATGTTTCCTGCTTTGAAATTGTAGTCATTTTAATGATTTCGAAAATCAATTCCGATAGGAAAAGAAAAAAATCTTTTTCTATTTTAATGATTTGATCGGCTGATTTTTCAGGGAAAGATTTAAGTAAATTCTCACGAACAACTTTTTTTCTATAGCCAATTACATAATAAAGAAGATAATATAGTAATCTTGCAAAAAAAAATAGAAAGGGCAGAGGAAGCAACGACACCAGGTATAAAAAAAATACGCCAAGGTGCGCAAACCCTCTTTTAATCATTATTTTTATTTGTTTCAGCTACAAACATAAATTTTCAAATGCATAATACAGCTATACTTCCATTATTTTATCTTCCTCCGGTAGGCTATTTTAGTTTATTACAAAAACAAGGACAAGATTTTTTAATTGAGAAACATGAACATTTAGCAAAACAAACCTATCGAAATCGGGCAAGCATTTATTCTCCAAACGGAAAGCTTGATTTAACAGTTCCATTGGTTAAGGGCTCAAAAACGCATACCAAAATGAAGGATGTTAAAATCAGCTACGACTTTAACTGGCAACGGTTACATTGGTTGAGTTTAGAAACTTGTTATCGTAGTTCGGCCTATTTTGAATATTATGAAGATGAGCTTTCGCGATTTTATCAAGAAAAATTTGAATTCCTTTTCGACTACAACATGGAGTTGATGGAGTGGCTTAGTAAAAAGCTTAAATTGAACACTGAGCTTAAAACTACAATTTCCTATGAGGATAATATTCTCCCTGAACTTGATTTTAGAGGAATGATGAATCCGAAAAAAAGTGATGAGTTTTTAAACAATAAGCCATATTATCAGGTTTTTGAAGACAGACATCAATTTTTGCCCAATTTAAGCATTGTTGATTTGTTATTTAACCAAGGTCCGCAAGCCAAGTTATATTTATAAAATGGGAAAGAATAAGCCTCGTAATCGACATAAACATTACAAAGTCCCTGCTCCAGGCACTAGTCCTGGTTTATATGCTATTGATGATGAAGCTTTGAAACCCGTTATCGTTCTTCATACTTATAATACTAAAAGTTATAAAAAGGAAGAATTGAAAAACATTAATAATATCGACAAACTGGTTGAAAATAAAGATTTTAACTATTGGTTTGATATTAAGGGCCTGGCTGATCCAAATATTTTTGAAACGCTTTATGCTAAATTTGATATCAGCAGATTGGTTTTGGAAGATATCACGAGTTCATACCAACGTCCGAAACTTGATGAATATGATAATGATAAATACATTTTTTCTGTTAGCAGGCACCTTTACCTAGGTGAAGATGATGTGCTATGCAACGATCAGATCTCTTTTATTTTATCAGAACGAACATTAATTACCTTTCAGGAAACCTACTCAGATTGTTTTGAGCCGGTAAGGAAGCGTTTAGAAATCGGGAAAGGAAATATCAGGATAGGGGGAAGCAGCTATCTGATGTATGCCATTATGGATGTTATTGTAGATAATTATTTTACCTTATTAAATTTCTGGGGTGAGGAGCTAGATGCCATTGAAGATCGGCTTTATGATCATCCGGATAGAAGGATTATGTATGATACCCAGGCCATCAAACGATCATTAATAACGATAAGGAAAGTGGCCTGGCCAGAACGCGATAAATTGAACGACATCATCCGTACTGATAGTCCGTTGATTTCCGATCTCACTAAAACCTATATGAAGGATGCTTATGATCATTGCATCCAGATCATTGATTTCATAGAATCACTAAAGGAAATAGCATCTGCCAATATCGATATGAATCTTTCCATTACCAGTAACCGAATGAATGAGATTATGAAGGTGTTAACCATTATCTCATCAATATTTATTCCCTTAACTTTTATTGCAGGAATTTACGGGATGAATTTTAGCAGGGAAGATCCGGTTACCGGTAAAGTAATGCCCGATAACATGCCAGAGCTCTATAGCCCCCACGGCTACATGTGGACATGGATTGTAATGGGGGCAATCGCGGTGATTCAGGTAATATATTTTTGGAGAAAAGGCTGGTTTAAGTAAGTTAATGCTATTAACTTTTAATTGCGCTTAAAATTTTGGTAGCTTTAAACAATTTTAGGAGGTTTAGAGATAGATGCAGTCATTCGAGATAGATAAAAGCGATGTATTAAAGGTTAAAAATGCAATTTTAGCTGGTGATGAAACCCTAAAAGGGGTTCTAGAGGAGTATCATGCCTCAGAAATTGCCATTTTGTTCGAGCGATTAGATAAATCGGAGCAAAGATACATCATTAACCTGCTGCCCGCTGAGATCGCATCTGAAATTATTTCTGAAATGGATGAGGAATCTCATCCTGAAAATCTCCTCTTCGAACTTCATCCAGATAAACGTACCGAAATTGTAGAAGAACTTGATTATGATGACGCTACTGACATTATTTCGCAACTGGAAGATCATGAGCAAGCCGAAATACTCGAAGATTTACAAGATGAACACGCATCTGAAATCAGAAACCTTTTAACCTACGACGAGAAAACTGCTGGCGGTTTGATGAACACAGAAATTATCTGTGTAAACATCAATTTGACTAAAAAAGATGCCATTGATGAAATTATCCGCCAGAGCGAGGAAATGGAGGAATTTTACACGATTTATGTGGTAGATGATGAAAAGATTTTCAAAGGAATTGTCTCATTAAAAGATATTATCAAGGCGAAACACAATGCTCAAATTACCGAGCTAGTTAAAATGGATGCGGTGTATGTTCATCCAGATACCGATCAGGAAGAAGTTGCGAATCTGATTTCTCAATACAACCTCACCAGTATCCCGGTAATTGATGAACATCAAAAACTTTTAGGAAGAGTTACTTTCGATGACGTAATCGATGTGATGGAGGCGGAGAGTACTGAAGATATTTTGAAAATTTCAGGGGTTTCTGAAGATGAGGAATTAAGTGGGAACTGGGTTGAAGCAGTAAAATCTCGCTTACCTTGGTTAATCATCAATTTGGGCACCGCCTTTTTGGCTTCTTCAGTAGTACGATATTTCGATCCTACAATCAAACTAATTCCTTCACTTGCTGCCTATATGACTATCATTGCAGGAATGGGGGGCAATGCTGCCACGCAAGCACTTGCGGTTACAGTAAGGCGTATTTCTCTTTATGATTTAACAGATAAACAGGCCTACCGAACAGTGTTGAAAGAATTTACGGTTGGTTTAATTAATGGTGCTGTCAACGGCTTGATCGTTTTTATTTTCGCATTCTTTTTTGATGGAAACCCAATGCTCGGCTTAGTAATTTTCTTAGCCATGACAGGAAATCTGTTGATTGCAGGTGTTACTGGTGCAGGTATCCCGTTAATTTTAAAACGTGTCGGAATCGATCCGGCAATTGCATCTTCCATCATCATCACCACTTTTACCGATGTTTTTGGATTTCTGCTAATTTTAGGTTTAGCCAGTAAACTTCTGCTGTAATAAAATATTGGAGCATAAAAAAAGCGACCCTGAAGTCGCTTTCATATTTTGCTAAGAATTTAAACGGCCGTAACCCTCACTTCAATATTTCCCTTTACTGCTTTTGAGTACGGGCAAGCCCTGTGTGCTTTATCAGCAATTGCTTGCGCTTCTTCACGTGAAATTCCTGGAATATGGACATCTAAATCTGCAGACAAAGAAAATGCATTTCCATCTTTATTGAATGATACCAAAACTTTTACATTCGCCTCGCTTACATCAACACCCTCGCGTTCGGCAACAGAACCTAAAGCCCCTAAGTAACATGGACCCCATGCAGCAGCAAATAATTCTTCAGGGTTTGTAGCACCGCCTTGTCCACCAAGCTCTTTAGGTTTTCTTAATTCAAAATCCAATATGCCATCGCTCGATTTGATGTGTCCGTCTCTTCCTCCAGTAGCTGTAACTTCAGCCGTATATAGCTTTTCCATAAAATTATTCCTTTGTTTAAGTACAAACAACAAATTCGAACAGCCTTTGTTTGGAAGCGATGATCAGCGACTTGTAGCAATCCTTTTTACTTCAATACCATCAAATCAATCATCATTAATCGTTTTAAGCTAAAATTTTGTCAAGTTTCGTGTAAAAAAAACAATTTTAGATTAGATAATCATTACTTCAATTTACCAAGAAAAACAACCATATAAAAACTTCGACATAAATGTAATTAGCATGATATAACCGTGTAATTTAATTAAATACAATCATGTATCTTTTTAAATCTACATGCGGTTAACTTAATCTATACTCATTTTCATTATCCGGTTTCGTGTAAAAAAACCGCTTTGCAGCTTGACGACAAATCCATCAATATACTAAAACAATATTTTTACAGTATCACTTTTTAATTCATCGTCCCGTTGAGTAATAAATTGTTATTGTTGATGTGTGTAGCAATATTGGCTGCATCCTCAAAATTGGTTGGTCAAACTTGTCCGGAAAACATTGGATTCGAAAATGGAAATTTTCGGAACTGGAAGCTATTTACAGGATTGACTACACTTTATAGCAACAAAAATGTAATCTATACTAATGAGGTAGCCTCTCCAGCTCCAGGCAGACATAGCATTATCACCAATAAGGCTGAGAAAGATTATTATGGAGGATTTGATCTCATTCCGAAAAACGGAGGAAACTTTTCAGTTAAACTAGGAAACAATGGTACTGGTGCACAGGTTGATGGAGTTTCATATTTGCTAAATGTTCCTTCAGATCGCCCTGAGTTTACGCTAACCTATCAGTATGCCGTTGTTTTAGAAGATCCGTCACATCCTTTGGAAGAACAGCCACGTTTTATAGCCCGGGTAAAAGATCTTGAAAAAAATGAATACATACCCTGTGCTTCTTTTGAATATGTCGCAACATCATCCTTACCGGGATTTAAAAAATCAAAAGTTAATGCTTCGATAATTTATAAGGAGTGGACACCGGTGACCATAAACTTATCCGGATATCAGGGAAAGCAGTTACTTATTGAATTTATAAGTGCAGATTGTGCACTGGGTGGGCATTTTGGTTATGCATATGTGGATGTAGATAATTTATGCGGCGACCTGATTGTAGGAAATACCTTTTGCAAAAGTGCTGATGAACTTAATATTTCCGGACCAAGTGGCTTTCAGTTTTACAACTGGTACAATGCTGATAAATCTGTTAAATATGGTTCTGGTCAATCAATCAATATCAAACCTACGCCACCTGAGGGATCTAAAATTATCTTAGATCTGGTTCCGTATGCTGGCTTTGGTTGCCCGAGTTCAATCACGTCTGTAGTGCATAGCGTAGACTATCATATGCAGGTACTGGAGAAAAACACCGTATGTCAGAATGCAGAAATTGATTTGACTAGCAGCAATTATATTTTAAACAAGAGTGATCAATTTACTTATCTGGTTTATCAGGATAAAGATTTAACTCAGCAATTGACAGGATTAGTTAAAATTCAACAAAATACGAAGTACTATATCAAGGCAACAAACTTTAAAGGTTGCGAAAGTGTAGCTACAATTGACATCAATGTCTTTGACCTGGCTAATGCGTCGGTTAAAAGTCCGCTAATAGCCTGTTTTGATCAAACTGTCGATATTACAAATGATCAGTTATATTCCAGTTTAGAGGGAATTTCAAGAAGTTATTTCACTGATGATAAAGCATCGAAGCCACTATCAAATCCAAACGCAGTTAAAACGTCAGGAACATATTATGTACTCCTTGCCAATAACTATGGTTGCAATAAAATTCTTCCGGTACAGGTAATTATTAGTCCTAAACCACTTCTGAACATCAGTAATCCAGTGGCGGTTTGCTATCCAAACACAATTGATATTACTTCAAGTAAGATATTTGTGGGTAACGATCCGACTTTTAAATACAGTTTCTTTGAAGATGCAGCATTAAAAAATCCGATACACGATCCGCAACATATCAGCAAAACCGGTAGCTACTTTGTTATTGCAACCAATGCTCAGGGCTGTGCTGTTAATGGTAAAATTGATGTTGTAGTAAACGATTTGCCTGTATTAGCGGTGAAAGATCCTGCGGCTGTATGCTATCCGGAAAAGGTAGATTTAACCAATCAAAATCTTTACCTGGGCAGTTCAGAAAAATTGAGCTATTCTTTTTTTAGCGATGAAGCACTCACTGATAAAGTATCCAATCCAAAATCAATAAGCAAATCTGGAATTTATTACGTAAAGGCAACCAATGCATCTGGTTGCTATGTATCTGATAGAATCAATGTCACAATAAATTCCTTGCCAACCATTGTGCTTAATAAACCAAAAGCAATCTTTGACTACGATTTTATTGATCTGACCGCTGCCGAAATTACAAAAGGAAGTAAAGATTTTTCTAAAGTTAGTTACTTCCATGATGCGTTGCTTACCCGGCCAATTGCAGATCCTACCAGGATGAACAAAGCTGGCATTTACTATATATCGCTACAAAATGATAAAGGCTGCTCCGTATCGGCACCAATTGAGCTTAATATATTGCCACAACCAAAAATTGTTGTGCCAACAGCATTCACACCACATAAGGAAACCAACAATAAATTATATCCGTTTTTAGTGAGCATCCAAAAATTAACCAGTTTCAAAGTATTTAATAAATGGGGAATCCTCGTTTATCAAACAGATCTGGCATCGAATGGCTGGGATGGACAGTTTAAAAGCAAAATGCAGCCATTAGAAACATTTTCATGGTTTGCTGAAGGCATTGATGCCTTTGGTGGAAAATTTCAGTCTACAGGTAAAACTATACTTATATTATAATGTACAAATCTTTACTCACTTCATTTTTGTGCATGATTACACTATACTGTTCAGCACAAGACCCTAAATTCTCACAATATTTTGCTGCGCCGCTATCGCTAAATCCTGCTTATACAGGTTTTTTTGATGGAGAATATCGCATTGCAATAAACACCCGCCAGCAGTGGGGTAACCTCGGCGATCCTTATAATACCTATAGTGTTTCTGGCGACATAAAACTCGTTGAGGATGAAAATTTTACCAATAGCGTTTTTAGTTTAGGTTTAAGCGGATTATTTGATGAATCTTTTAATAGGGCTTTAAAATCGCAATACATCAGCGCCAGTATGTCTTACTATCAATACCTTGATGTTGAACATCGGTTTAAGTTTGGTTTGGCCCCCCAAGTTTCGTACGTATCTAAATTTTTAGATTACAATAAATTAACCTTTGCTTCTCAATATACCGATGGTGGCTTTGATAATTCTCTGCCTAACTATCTAGACCTCAAAAACGATAAAACATCATATTTCGATGTAAACATCGGCGCTAATTTCGCTGCAAATTTTAACCAATTGAGTTTCGCTGTGGGTTACGCACACTATCATCTCACCAAACCACAAGAAACTCTATTGAATAACGCAAATGAATATGTCCCGGTAAGGCAGACCGCTAATTTTGGTATGCTTTATCTGTTGAACAACTATGTAGATTTAAATGTTACAGGTGTATATAATGTTCAAAGAAACAATAAAGACACTATTCTTGGTACAGTTGTAGGCTTCAAACCTAACGATGAAACACGTTTGAAGCTAAATTTCGGCATGTGGTTTAAATTTAACGAAGCCTCATTTTATCCTTACGTTGGCGTAGCAATGGGTGATGTAAGTGCCGGATTGAACTACACGGTTTATGGAAATAAACTATTGAGTGCAACACCCCGCACTTATGAACTATCATTTATTTACAGACATAACAATTTTAAAGGTTTTAAAGTTCCATGCCCTAAGTTTTAAGCTATGAAAACTACATTATTATTTTTCGCATTAATCGCATTTGGCACTATTGCGTATAGTCAGCAAACGAAGCAAAGTATCGATTACCAATACTTTAGAGACGATAAAAGTTACTACGCCTTCGAACTATTTAAAGACAATAGCATCGGAATGGATAATCATCTAATGATTAATTTTACCGCAAATTCGAGTTTTAAAAAAATTGATAAAGTTTATTTGAAAGCTGGAGAAGCAGAATTAAAAATAAAATTTAAACTAAGGGAAGAGACGGTTAAGTCAGATAATCCCGAACAAAAGTTTTATCCAATAATATTTGAAGCAAGAGATTTAGCAGACAAGAATTTTCCCTGCGATGCAAAAATTGTATTTAAGTTAGACAATGGAACAACTTACACTTTGCCTTTTAGCACTTGCAGCGTGATTGAATTTATTGCAAAAAACTAAATTTTAATTTTAACTGTAAGCTTATAAATATCATAAGCAACTTTCTGAATCAAGTCAAATTGCTCTGGCACTAAATCTTTGCCTTCAACTATCTTTAAGCCTGTATCTGCAAGTCGTATCAGTGGAACATTTTCAATCGTGTTCTTACCTTCAATTAGATTGTTTATTGCAGTATCAAGCAAATAATCTGTGTTTTGTGCGATAGGTTTTAGGGCATCAAAGTTCTCGAAGGTAAATTCATGCTCTTTGTTATAAAGCGAAAGGGTGGCCACGTAAGAAGACAACAGATGACTTAATGCTGTAAACTGATGCACTTCTTTAATAAACAACTGCTTGCTTTTTGGCTCAGAGAACATTCGCTGAAACAATGATGCCAGGTTTGCCGTAGCTACATAAACTTCTTTTCTGGCCAATTTGTAATCTGTTCGGTTATAAATTTTCTCAAAATACAATCTTACTACCTGTTCATAATAAGCTTTGTTAGCTTTTATAATGTCGGTCATCGCTTCTTTGAGCTTCTCATGCTCCCAGGTTGGAAAAAGCGAGTAGCTGGCTAACAATGCAATACCTGATCCAATAAATGTATCATAAATTCGCTCTCTGGCTAACGCGATAGAACCCATCCCAAGAAAATCAAATAAGATCAGTATATAGGGCGTCATAAACAGAACACTTACCACATAGTTTTTACGCTGAAAACTGTAGCTACCAACCATACAGATAAGCAAAATTACAAATAGCGCATTTTTATCATGGATATAACTAACAACAGCCATACCGATGAAAGCGCCAACGGTTGTACCAATCAAACGTTGATAATTTCGTTCTTTAGTTAAACTGAACCCAGGTTTGGAAATTACTAAAATCGTCAGCAAAATCCAGTAACTGTGAGAAAAATCGAGCATCTGCGAGACGATAAACCCTAACGACATTACCACAGTAACCCTTAACGAATGCCTGAAGGTTGAAGAACTGTAGGTGAGATTTTCCTTAAACAAATCAAAATCGAACTTCTGTCGCTTAATGAATTTTTCAGTATCCACTTCCGCCTGACGGATATCTTTATTATTTCGCACCTTGAAGTAACTAAAGATCGTTTTTACCCTGGATAGAATATTCTCAATATTTACTTCGATATTTTTTAAAGCAATAATCCCAATGGTACTATATTCCTGATTGGTATTATTTTTCTCCAGGTTATTGATTTTGATCTTTAATCGTTCAATTTCTATAAGCAATCGCTTAGAAATCACCGGCTTTCCACCACTTTTCAAGGCAAAGGCAATATCATCCAAAGCATAAGAAATACGTTTTATCGCCATTTCATAGTCTGATAAAATACCAGCTTTATCAAACTGATCATGCAATTGCTGATAGTTGTAGTAAGTCGACATCACTTGCTCAAACAAATCAACCATATCTACAAACACCAGTAATAAAAATCTTCCTTCCGGACTAGAATCTCTTACAATTTCTCTTGTTCTGAATAAAAGCTCGCGTACGGCATCTTGTTTCTCGTGTACCGACACCTGCAATTGCAACAAATCTGCATAGGTTTTATCGTAGTTATTGTTCCGATGATAGAATTTAGCTTTTTCCCTCAGAAATTCTGCTACCTCTAAAATAGAATCGCTTAAAGATTGTTGCACCAAACGAAAGGGGCGAAGGCGATAAACAAAATAACTTAATCCTGTATACCATAAACTCCCGGCCAAAACCATCAGCGAATGTGAAATCACCTCTTGCCATGGGCGAACATCGTCGATACTCAACACCATAATTAGCAGAACGGCGGTACCAACAGATGCCGCTCTTACTCCATAGATGTAAAACATCGAAAATATAAAACTCGAAATGGCCAGTAAAAAGCCTATGAAATAGTGGCTTTTATTGGTAAGTCCGGTGATGATTGAAAAAACGAAAATTAACACTGTGGTAACGAACATTGCGTTACGCCTGTGAACCATCGGCCCCGGGCTATCAACCACGCTCACACATAAAGCACCAAGTGATAAAGTCATGCCATAGGTTAGCATACCGAATTGCGCCAATATAAGCGAGGGGAGTAGAACACCTATTGTAATTCGCAATCCATCCGCAAAGTAAGTACTTAATAAAAAGTCTTGAATATTTCGAATGGGTTGCCTAATCTGCATGTACAAAAATAACATAATACCCATGTTTTTTGTTGCGCTGAAAATTAAGTTTTTTGATTTTTTATAAAATCTAGGCAGAAATTAGCTATTCTATTGTTTACCAAAATGTTATAAAATGTTTATAATATTTCAAAGCACGAATGTTAATAAACTTTAATAATATGCATATAAATAGAAAAAATCAACATTACAATCATTTATCATGTTGATAACCAGCAATTTTAGGTTAAAAACTATGTTAATAATTTACATTAATTTTTGCTTGACAAACGGGTGTTTTTGTTCTAAATTAGATGATATCAAATACGAAGTACTTTGAATTCTGATAAAACAATCCAAAAGGAATAATGATCTGAAAAGTGAGTTATTTCGGATATGTTCACAGGGAAACGATTAATTTCAGAAAGGGTTAAACCGAGTAAGAATATAAATAATCCTCATCGAAAGATAGATTATATGAAAATCGCACAGGCCCGAACAGAGCTTATTGAAAACTAGGAAGTTTACGAACAGAATAGTCGGAAATAAATTTTCACGAATCGTAAAAGTTGCGAAACCTAACGAGAACGGAAAATCAAAGTAACAAGAATGAGATGCTTTAATACAACTATGGTTGTTTTTAAGGTTAAAACGGGGAACTGAATCGAAAGAAGAAGAACCCCGTTTTTATTTATAACGTTTTTTACTTTGTGGTTAAAAGATCACAGTAGTTGGTGCAAATCCTATCTAAAACATTAAATTTACCTTATGGCTAAAAAAGGTAAAACCCATATTAACCCCACTAAAAAAATATTCGTTTTAGATACATCTGTGATTTTATATGATCATGATGCGATAAACAACTTCCATGAACACGATGTTGCTATTCCCATTCAGGTATTGGAGGAACTCGATCATTTTAAAAGTGGAAATGATACACGGAATTTCGAAGCCAGAAGTTTTATCAGGTTAATTGATCAAACCTCCAAACAACAACTTATAAGTGATTGGGTTCAACTGAAAACAGAAAGTGCTGGTAAGTTTAGGGTCATTCTAAATGATCAGCCTTTAAAAATTGATGCCGAAGAAATATTTGGAAAGGGCAAAACCGATCATAAAATTTTGAATGCCGCGTTAACTTTGAAAGAGGAATATGTCAACAAAAAAGTTGTGCTCGTTTCAAAAGATATTTGCCTGCGGTTGAAAGCCAAAGCACTTGATTTACACGCTGAAGATTATGAAACTGGCAAAATTAAAAATGTTGATGAGCTTTACGCTGGCAAAACAGAACTATCAAATTTTCCTGAATCAATTATTGATGAGGTAAAAAAAAACAAATTCATAGAGGCGGAAAATATAGCGCTTTCTGCAAAAGAGGGCAATCATTTTTATGTATTGAAAAACAAACGGAAGGTTGTCAATGTATTTTATAATTATGCACTAAAAACGCTTTCCGCGGTTTCAACCGATGCTATTTTTAAAATAAAACCAAAAAATATTGAACAAGCCTGCGCCATACATGCCTTGCTTGATCCAAATATAAAACTGGTAAGCATACAGGGAAATGCTGGTACCGGCAAAACACTTCTGGCACTGGCGAGTGCCTTGGAGCAACGCCGTGAGTTCAGGCAAATTTATATTACACGGCCAATCGTTTCGCTTAGCAACAAAGACATTGGATTTTTGCCTGGCGATGCCAAATCGAAAACAGATCCATTCATGGCACCCATTTGGGATAATCTTCGCTTTATTAAAGATCAGTTTAGCGGCGATGAAAAAATGACTGCCAAAATTGATGAGTTGATTACTACTGAAAAAATTGCAATTGCACCACTGGCTTTTATTAGGGGAAGAACATTAACAAAGATCTTCTTCATTATTGATGAGGCGCAAAACCTTACGCCTCACGAAGTGAAAACGATTATCTCGAGGGCGGGTGAGCATACGAAAATAGTCTTCACAGGAGATATCTATCAGATCGACACACCCTATCTCGATTCGGAAAGCAACGGGTTATCTTATCTTATTGAAAATGCTAAAAATCACCCTTTATATGCGCACATTACATTGCAAAAGGGTGAGCGAAGCGAATTGGCTAATCTTGCAAATGCGCTATTATAATATTATTTTGCTAACCTAAACTTATACCAAACGCAAACTAAATGTTCTCACTTTTTATTCTGCTGGTAATTATTCGGTTAATGAATAAATATCTCGATAATGATCAATTTAAACTGGCAGACAACCCAAATACACAAAATGGAAATATTGAAAACTATTTTCCTATTGTATTTCATTTTGTAATTATTGTTTTAATTGTAATCTCCTTTTTTAACACTAACATCTTAACAGATGATCGGATTCATGTCCTGGTTTCAGACGGTATTTTTCAATTTGTAAGCACCCTGCTTATCGTTATCATCAGTATTATTAATCCATTTGTTTCCTTTTCTCCAGAAGCACGTGCTAAACTGCAAATACTTACAGATCAGGAAAAGTTTTCTGCGATGCGTTGGTTACTTAGAGATAAAAACTGGCAGTTATTAAAAGCCCTAGCTTGCATCCTGATAGTGGCTTATTTTGTTTCCGAGCAAATTTTAGTTATTCCAAGCTTAAAACAAGGAACCATTTCCGGCATCACCATCATCCTGATTTTATTTTTTGTTTTCAGCAACATTATTCAATTGATCAAAGATCCGGTAATGTTCAAGAAAAAAACCTTATTTAGGTTATCAATGCTTTACCGCTCGTTTAAACTTTCCTTTTTCATATCAATTGGATTGATTGCTGCAGTATTTTTATTTTCTGCATTAGCGCAAATTGATACATCCAAAACCCTAAAAATTGAAGCAATGGTTTTAATGGTTTATAATGTGGTAATGGCTTACAATGAATTTAAAATACTTCGGGCTTGAGGTTAATGATATTTTCTCATTGCCCTTATGGCGATAAACAAACCAATCAGCGTTAAAAAGGCGCTTAGAATAAAAGGCGCACCAGGAAAATATAATGGCGTACCATCCTGAATGAAATAAACAAAAATATGGCTGGCCAACCATGGGCCAATGATTGCGGCTAAACTTTGTAAACTTGTTGTTATTCCCTGAATTTCGCCTTGTGCATTTTCGGGTACCTGATTGGATATGATACTTTGCATGGCTGGTCCGCCGATACCAGCTAAACAATATGGAATGATAAAAATCATCATCATCAAACCAGTATTGGCAAAAGCGAAACACACAAAACCAATTACATACAACATTAGGCCAAAGTAAATTGCCTTTCGGTTTCCGATTTTGGGAATGATGAACCGGATTAATCCACCTTGTACGATAGCAACCATTAAACCTACTACGCCTAATGAATAACCGATCATGGTAGAATCCCACTGGAACTTTTCGATTACATAATATGACCAGTTTGATTGTACAGAATGGCTGGCAATATATAAGAGTAACAGGGTTGCCAGTAGCCCTAATATGGCCGGATATTTAGAAGCATTCAGGAATGAGCCAATCGGATTTGCCCGTTTCCAGGAAAACTCTCTACGCTTAGCTTTGGCAAGTGATTCTGGAAGGATGAAATATCCATACAACCAATTAACCAAAGCAAGTCCTGCAGAAATCATGAATGGAACCCTTAAGCCAAAGGTGCTGAACAAACCGCCAATTACAGGCCCCAAAATAAAGCCCACACCGAATGCGGCACCAACAAGACCAAAGTTTTGAGCTTTCTTCTCTGGTTCAGAGATATCAGCAATGTAGGCCATAGCAGTTGTAAAGCTGGCTCCGGTTATGCCGGCGATAATTCTACCAATAAACAACCAAAATATAGAAGGAGCGAAGGATAGAAAAATATAATCGATACCCAAGCCAAAGAGCGAGAATAGCAAAATTGGTCGCCGTCCGTATTGATCACTTAAGCCACCCATAATTGGAGAGCAGATAAATTGTGCCAATGCAAATGCAACCATCAGGTAGCCGCCATAATCGGCCGCTACACTAACGCTACCACCTGTAAATTCCTGAATCAGTTTGGGCAACACTGGTATAATAATTCCGAATCCGGTAAAATCAATTAGCAGCGTGATCATGATAAAAATCATCGCTGACTTTTTTTGTTTAGCCATTATAATTTTTGGTTATAAACAAAAATAGAAATTTGAATGAGCTAATCACAATTGTATCACATCGTAATACATCAACAATGCGAATCTCTAACTTAGTTGATTTAAGAAAAATCATTTAAATGTCGCTTTAAGCACATTAAAAAAACGCAGCATCAGAAAAGCTTTACAGATAGGCAAAACTTTTCCACAATGCCTTATTTCGGCATATTTTTGCTAAATTCGCAAGGTTATAATAACACCTTTTTTTGAAATATCGTTTTTGATAACGAGAATAATAATTTATGGCAGAAGATTTAGAAAATCAACAAAACGACAAAATCATCCAAATTAATATAGAGGAGCAGATGAAATCGGCCTACATTGACTACTCAATGTCGGTTATTGTATCAAGGGCTTTGCCTGATGTACGCGATGGATTAAAGCCGGTACACCGCCGTGTTTTATATGGTATGCTCGATCTTGGTGTAACAAGTAATAAACCACATAAAAAATCTGCCCGTATTGTGGGTGAGGTTTTAGGTAAGTATCACCCACACGGAGATTCATCTGTTTATTTCACCATGGTTCGTATGGCTCAGGATTGGAGTTTACGTTACCCAATGGTTGATGGTCAGGGAAACTTCGGACATATTGATGGTGATTCGCCAGCTGCAATGCGTTACACGGAGGCACGTTTCTCGAAAATTGCTGAAGAAATGCTTGCTGATATTAACAAAGATACGGTAGATTTTCAACTGAACTTTGATGATACGCTACAGGAACCAACAGTATTGCCGGCAAAAATTCCTAACCTTTTGGTTAACGGATCATCTGGTATTGCGGTAGGTATGGCGACCAATATGGCGCCACATAATTTAACAGAATCTATCGATGGTATTATAAACTATATCGATAACAGAGATATTACCATCGAAGAATTAATGAAGTTTATTAAAGCTCCAGATTTTCCAACAGGTGGTATTATTTACGGCTATAATGGTGTTAAAGAGGCTTTTGAAACTGGTCGCGGTCGTATTGTGATGCGTGCTAAAGCCGAAATTGAAAGTATTAAAGATCGTGAAGTAATTATTGTAACCGAAATTCCTTACCAGGTAAATAAAGCACAGATGATTGAGCGTACAGCTGAATTAGTTGGCGAGAAAAAGCTGGAAGGTATCTCAAACATCAAAGATGAATCCAATAAAGATGGTATTCGTATTGTTTATGAAATTAAACGTGATGCAAATGCATCCATCGTTTTAAATAACTTATATAAGTATACGGCTCTACAAACATCTTTCAGTGTAAATAATATTGCATTGGTAAAAGGTCGTCCGCAGATGTTAAATCTGAAAGATTTAATTGTACATTTTGTAGATCACCGTCATGATGTAGTAATTCGCCGTACCAAATATGAATTGGCAGAGGCCGAAAAAAGAGCTCATATTTTAGAGGGTTATTTAATTGCTTTAGATCATTTGGATGAAGTAATTAAATTAATCCGTGCTTCAGAAACACCTGAAGAAGCCCGTTTGGGTTTAATGGAGAAATTTGGTTTAAGTGATCTCCAGGCTCGGGCAATTCTTGATATGACGCTTCGTCGTTTAACAGGACTAGAGCGTGATAAAATTAAAGAAGAATATGCTGAGTTAATGAAAACCATTGAATACTTGAAATCTATTCTTGCAGATGAAGGTTTGCGGATGAAGATTATCAAAGATGAGCTTGAAGAGGTTAAGCAAAAGTTCGGCGATGAACGTAAAACGACCATTGTTCATTCTGCTGAAGATATGAGCATGGAAGACTTTATCGATGATGAAGAAGTGGTGATTACAATTTCTCACGAGGGTTACGTAAAACGTACTCCAGCAACCGATTTCAGGGCGCAGGGCAGAGGTGGAAAAGGATCAAAAGGCAGCACCTCAAGAAATGAAGATTTCATTGAGCACATGTTGGTTGCAACCAATCATAACTATATGTTATTCTTTACCGAGGCTGGAAGATGTTTCTGGTTACGGGTTTACGAAATTCCTGAAGGTTCGAGAACAAGTAAGGGAAGGGCGATTCAGAATATCATCAACATTCCAAAAGACGAGAAAATTAAGGCTTATATCAAAGTTAAAAACCTTAAAGATCAGGAGTATTTAGAGAACAATTTCATTATCATGTGTACTAAAAAAGGTACCATTAAGAAAACTTCTCTGGAAGCATATTCTCGTCCACGTGTAAACGGTATCAATGCAATTAACATCAACGAAGGAGATGTTTTATTGGAAGCTTGTTTAACCAACGGCGAAAGCGAAGTGGTAATGGCGCTACGTTCAGGAAGGGCAATTCGTTTCAACGAAAAAACTGTTCGCCCGATGGGTAGAACGGCGACCGGCGTACGTGGGGTTAGATTGGCACATGATAAAGATGAGGTTGTTGGCATGATTGCTGTAAACAATCCGGAGGTTACGGTGTTAGTAGTATCAGAAAAAGGATACGGTAAAAGAACAGATATTGAAGATTATCGTGTTACAAACCGTGGCGGTAAAGGTGTTAAAACCATTAACGTTACTGAAAAGACAGGACAATTAGTTTCAATTAAAGACGTTACAGACAGCGAAGATTTGATGATCATCAACAGATCAGGCATTGTAATTAGAATACCTGTTTCTGCTTTAAGAGTGATGGGGCGTGCTACTCAGGGAGTTCGTTTGATATCTTTAAAAGGTGATGATGAAATTGCTTCAGTAACTAAAATCGATCACGAAGAAGATGAAGAAGAAACAGTAGATTTAGCAGATGTTGTGGTAACTGACGGGGAAGAGCTGGAAGCCGACACAACTGAGACAGAAGACACTGAAGAAGATGAAACAGATTCAGAAGACGAAACGGAAGAAGAAAATTAACTAAATTAAGATTAGAATAAAAATTATGAAAAGAGTATTTCTAGGTATAATTTTAGCAGGCACTGTAAGCGCTGCGTTTGCTCAGAAAAGCGAGGTTAACGAGGCTAAAAAAAAGTGGGGCATTTTTCAACTGACTTCACAAGGTGCTTCTACGCCATTAGCAAAAAAATTAGAAACTATTAAAAGTGGTTTAGCTAATACGGATAAGGCAATTGCTGATGAGAAATCTAAAGTAATGCCAGAAGCATGGTCATATCGTGCTTTGTTTGCTTCATCAGCGGCAATTTTAGATACTGTGGATGCTGCAAACGCAGATGCAAACATCAAAATTGCTCAGGAAGCGATCACTGAAGGCAAAAAAATTGATGCGAAAGGATCAGAAAAAGACAATTTTGCTTTAGCTGAAACGAATATTGCTAACGCTGTGAGAAATGCGGGTGTGATGGCTTACAACAAAAAAGATTACAAGACAGCATATACCAAATTTGTTCAGGCAACAGTAATTAATCCTCAGGATACTTCGATGTATTTAAATGCTGGTATTGCAGCAAGAAATACCGAAGACTGGCCAGCTACTGTTCAGCAGTTCAAAAAGGTTATTTCTTTAAACTCGCCACAATCATCAGAATTATACAACGAATTGGTTGACATTACGTTACGTAAGCAAAAAGATACCACTGCTGCTTTAGGAATCATCAAAGAAGCGGTAGCAAAATATCCTGATAATGTAGAGTTAATTAAAACAGAAACCCAAATTTATATCGACAGGGGAGATGCTGCTAAGTCGGAGCAAATGTTAAATGCATTGGCAACAAAAGAGCCTACTAATCCAAATTATCAGGTTTTATTAGGAAATATTTATTTCTCTCAAGCTTTAAAATTGCAGAATGAAAGAAATAAAATCGATGCTAAAAAAGTTAAAGAATTTAATGACGTAACCGCCAAAATGAATGGCTTATTAGATAAATCTTTACCTTTTTACAAAAAGGCTTTAGAAATTGATCCTAAAAATGCTGGTGCGCTAGAAACTTTAAAAACAATTTATGGTTTCAGAAATGACACTAAAAATTATGAAGACATCAAAAAACGTTTAGATGCACTTCCTAAGCAATAATATATTGCAAGTTGAAAAAAGAGTCCCGAATTAATTCGGGACTCTTTTTTTTTGTTTATTTTTACGGCATTACCAAAACATTTTACGAATTAAACGTACGATTATCCTATGCATAACGGTTCAAAGTTGATATTAGCCCTCTCATTTTTTGTTTCATTTAATGCTGTTGCTCAAAAAAGCCAGATACTAATTGCCAGAAATGCGGTAGGTAAACTTCAAGCCTCAATTGCCAATAAAGAGGATGAAAAAAAGCAACTTTCAATTATTACTGAAGGTCTTAAAGCTATAGAATCAGCAGAGAAGGATAACAAAACAAAAAACTGGGCAGAAACCTGGTCGATTAAATCATATTTAACATCGTTCGCATCACTGATCGATACTGATAAAGCCAACTCTGATAAGTTTTATGAGGCCGCGAATGCAGCAATTAAGCAGGCGAGGGGTTTAGATAAGTATGAAGACAACTCTGGCTTAATTAAGGCTTCTAACCATAATATTTTAATCAAAAAACAGGAGAAAGCTAACTCAGCATTTTTTAATAACGATTTTACAGAAGCTTACACCGACCTGAAAGAAGTGAGTGACAGTTTTCCTGCAGATACTACATTAGCTTTGAATACGGCAATTTGTGCTTTAAACATCCAGAATTATGATGAAGCAATAAATTACTTTAAAAGGGCGAAAGATAATGGTATTCAGAATGCGGCAATGTTTCAAAAACTCGCACAGTTATATGTAGCAAAATACGATAACGAAACGGCGATCAAAACTTTGGAAGATGGATTGGTAAAAAACCCATTTCAAAGGAACCTAACTAACGATTACATCAATCTGCTTTTGGATACCGAGAATTATACCAGGGCCGCTGCATTAATTGAGGGAAATTTAAAAGTTGAAAAAGGTAATAAATTATTATACTTTTTGTACGGTTATCTACAGCAAGTAAATGGAAATAATGCGACAGCAATTCTAGCTTATGATAAAGCGCTTGATAGTGACCAAAATTATTTTGATGCACTTTATCAGTTAAGTCTGGCTTATATCAACAGCGCAAATGAAACGCTCTCGAAAAACGAAGCAGACAAAGCGAGCAAATATAATAATCTAATTAACCGGGCGCAGTTTGCTTTACAAAGAGCAAATGAAATCAATCCTAACGATAAAAAAACAGTTCAGTTACTCGTTGACATTTATACCAGAAAAAATGCAACAGACAAAGTTCAGGAACTGAATCGCAAACTACAGGAACTATAGAATAGCAAAATTACAAGAATAGGATAGTTATCAGAAACATAAACTTAACATAATATTAATTATAAGACTTTAAATTCTATATTTTAAGAAGATGGTTATCAGATTAAAATTGGACGCTGTACCAAAAAACTGAAAATTTAGATGAGCCAATTCGATAACCATCATAAATGCGTAAATAAATCGTTAAACCCAGTTAATTCCTTTTTTCAGAAATTGCTGTGTTTTGTATTCATCGGTATGATTAGCTGGCTGAACATTATAACCCCAGTTGGCTTGTGGCGGCAAACTCATTAATATGGATTCAATCCGGCCATTGGTTTCCAGACCAAACTTGGTTCCGGAATCATAAACTAAATTGAATTCTACGTAGCGGCTGCGACGCTGATATTGCCATTCTTTTTGAACTTCGGTGAATTCCTTATCGCGGTTGCGGTCAATCAACTCTGTGTAAATTGGCAGAAATGTTTCACCAACATTAATCGAAAAATCCAAAATTTCTTCCCAGGATAAATTGGTATTTTCTGGTTTCAAGCGATCGTAAAAAATTCCACCAATACCACGGGTTTCTTCGCGGTGCTTGATAAAAAAATAATCGTCAGCATGATTTTTAAATTTCGGATAAAAATCGGCACTAAAATCATCGCATGCCTGCTTCAATTTATGATGGAAAAAACGGGCATCATTCTCAAACACATAATGCGGTGTTAAATCAATGCCACCACCAAACCAACGCGTTTCTTCATTTAACTCAAAGTAACGAATGTTCATGTGGATAATTGGAACCAGCGGATGATTGGGATGAATAACGATAGATACTCCAGTAGCGAAAAAATCATCTTCAGTTACATTGAAAGCTTTTTTTACCGGTTCCGGAAGTTTTCCATATACGGCAGAGAAATTTACACCGCCTTTTTCAATAATCGAGCCGTTCTGCATGATTCGGGTGCGACCGCCTCCCCCACCATTTCTTTCCCAAAGCTCCTCCTGAAATTTTCCCTTTCCGTCAGCAATTTCTAATCCCCTGCAAATTTCATCCTGTATTTGCTTATAACGTTCTGAAACTTCTTCTTTAAACATGGTGGTGTGATTAAGTACGCACAAATTTAAAGCTATTAAAGGAGCTAAATTGATAAATGTTTAGATAGTACATTGGATTGACATACTAATTTTATATCAGGAACTTTGTGTTCAAAATTGCTGATTATTCTTCCAGATAATCAAGATCTTTGCTAAAGCTTTCCTTTAACTGACTTAATCCAAACATGGCGATGATGGTTAAAATACCCATAACTAAATAGCCTGCCGAAATTAAACCATATTTTTTTGCCAGAAATTCAAACAAAAAAGTAATCGGAATAAGTGCACCGCGTACAAAATTAGGAGCTGTTGTAGTCACCGTAGCACGAATATTAGTTCCGAACTGCTCTGATGCTATGGTTACGAAAGTAGCCCAATATCCTACGGAAAAGCCCATAAATAAACAAATCCAGATAAAGGAATCACTTGTTAATCCATAACTGGTTAAATAAACTACCACGCTGATTGCCGAAAGCAAATGGAAAAAGAATACGGTTTTCTTACGGGATTTCAACACTTGAGAAAGCAGGCCCGTAACCACATCGCCAACTGCAATACCAAAATAAGTGAACATAATTCCTGTTCCGGCTTTTAAAGGCTCAGTGGCGCCCAATGCCTTCCCAAATTCTGGAGCGAGTGTAACTAGAATTCCAACTACAAACCACAATGGGATACCAATTAAAATACAATAGAGATATTTTAGAAAACGCTTCTTATAGTTAAAAAGCATAAAAATGTTTCCTTTTGAAACGTCAGCACCGGCGGCATGTTTAAACATTCCTGATTCAAAAGTACCAACCCGAAGGAGTAATAAAACCAGTCCCATTCCGCCACCTACGAAATATGAGGTTTGCCAGGTATATTTTGAAGCTACCGTTGCGGCTACGGCTGCCCCTAGCAATCCAATTGCGCCAACAATCATGGTGCCGTAACCACGCTTTTCTTTATCCATGGTTTCAGCTACCAGCGTAATCCCCGCTCCAAGCTCTCCGGCCAAACCAATACCAGCAATAAACCTGATAATAGCATAACTATTTACCGATGTAACGAAACCATTCGCGATATTAGCTAAAGAATATAACAAAATGGAGCCGAAAAGCACTTTGATTCGGCCAAGCTTATCGCCCAATACTCCCCAAAGAATTCCCCCGAGCAGCAATCCAAACATTTGAGAATTGATGATCAAGAAACCATCAGATTGCATATTTTCAGGTGAAACACCAATTTCAGTTAAACTCTGAACACGAACTACCGAGAATAAAACAAGATCATATATATCAACAAAATAACCTAGAGCGGCTACGATGACTAAAAATATAACATTACGATTGTTTGCTTTAGATTTTGGATCCATTTCGATATTTGGTTTATTTGCTGAAAGTACAAATTAGCACAAATAAATAAAACAGATTATAAAAATAAATGCCACTCTTGATTTAGAGTGGCATTTATATTACTGCATCGGAGGTGTTTTTGTTGTATCCGGTGGTGTAGTTTTAGATGTATCTGGCGGTGTGGTTCTTGTCGTATCCATTGGCGCCGTAGTTGCTGTAGAATCCATCGAAGTACTGTCTGATGAACCAGCCATATTCTTAGATGAATTGCATGCTGATGTGGCAATCATCAATGTGCCAGCAAAAGCAAGACTTAAAATTATTTTTTTCATAGTTTTTTATTGTTATCTATACACTTAACAACCTTGTAATCATTTAGTTTTAATTTTGTTATCAACTATAGGCGTTTTTAGATATGTAGCTGATTCATAGCTGCATTTTCAATAACGAATGATTACTAGAATCTCAGCCAGCTTGAAAGGTTGATCCTACTGGAAATAAGTTGCAAGTTTATTAAATAATCATGTTTAGTACTGGCTGCAACCTAATTAAGTTAATTTTGCTTTCCCAAAAGAGTCATGCATCATCCTTATTTACTGAAATATTACTCAACATCAGGTGTAAAAACTTTAAAAGGTGCTAAATCTTTCTGATATTAGGCAATATGATTATTTCTCAAAACACCTTGAAATGGGTAATGCGCTTTTATCCACCTTTATTTTTCCAGCGCATTTGGGTGAAGAAATTTGAAGATGATTTTAGAAGTTGCACTGTTAAGCTTAGTAAAAGCTTCCTGAATAAAAATTATAATGGTTCTATTTTCGGGGGTACCATTTATGCAGCCACCGACCCATTTTATGCGCTGCTATTTGATCAGCTCATGCAAAGAAGGGGGTTTAAAGTTCGGGTGTGGTTAAAAAGTGCATCTATTCAATATTTAAAACCTGGAAGATCTAATTTATATTTCACCATTCGTGTAACCGATGAGATGATAGCTGAAGCCGAAGATGCTTTAAAAACCGTTGGTAAATTTGTGAAAGCTTTTCCTATGGAAATTACTGATAAAAACGGAGTACTTTGTGCTACCGTAATGAACGAAGTTTATATCCGAAACCTGCATCAAGGCGAAATGCCAACTGTTGCTTATTGATCTATTATGCCAAGTATTAAAAATTTAATTCTACAGGGCGAAGGTGTGATGCTCGATTTCAAAAAAACGATTACCAACACTGAAAAAATTGCTAAAAGTTTAGTTGCTTTTGCCAATAATAAAGGTGGGAAATTACTTATTGGCGTAGCGGATGATGGCTCCATCAAAGGGGTAAAATCGGAAGAAGAAGAAAAATACATGATTCTAACGGCTGCGCATCAGTTTTGCAAGCCTGCCATTGAACCTTATTTCGAAGAAATTTATGTTGATGAAAAATTGGTGTTGGTCGCCAACATTCCGGAGAGCGATACTAAGCCGCATTATGCACTGGATGAACATAAGAAATGGTGGGCATATATCCGCATTGACGATAAGAGTGTACTGGCGAGCAAAATCATTGTTGAAGTACTTAAAAATGATCATAAAGATGCAGGCATTTTGATTTCCTATTCTGATAATGAAAAAAAGCTTTTGGAATATCTAGATCGCAATCAGCGAATTACATTGAAGGAATTGAGCAAGTTATTACGCTGCTCGTATCGGAAAGCACAGAAAATCCTGGTGAATCTCATTCTCACCAACGTAATTAAAGCCTATACTTCAGAAAAGGAAGAATATTTTGTAGCTGTATAATGACGCAATCTTTTTCCCGTTGAAGGGAGGAGAAACGCATCAATATAATTGGCAATTATTTCGCATAATTAATCAAAGCTATCTTTTTTCATGTTAAAAAAGCTGACCTTTGCAGACTTATGTTTTCTAAAATTTACACCAAATACAAACCCTACTACAAGGAAAATCTTCACCTGGCATTGCCAATAGTTGGATCGCAAGTTGGGCACACTTTGGTACACATGGCCGATAGTGTAATTGTGGGCCACTTCACTGACACTACACAGCTTGCTGCTGTATCGCTTGTTAACAGCATCTTTATTTTGATCATGGTGATCGGTTTAGGTATTTCATACGGATTAACGCCTTTAATTGCGCAAGAACATGGCCGCCAAAATGATCAGGAATGCGGAAAACTTCTATCGAGCAGTTTAATAATTAACATTTTAGTTGGTGTATTTCTTTACATATTGGTGCATTTTGGAATGTTGCTGGTAATCGATCATTTAAATCAAACACCAGCAGTTGTATCTTATGCTAAGCCGTATCTCGGATTGCTATCCATATCCATCATTCCTTTACTGGTATTCCAAACCTTTAAACAGTTTGCCGAAGGTTTAGGCTTTACCAAGCAGGCAATGTATGTTTCAATTTGGGGTAATGTTTTAAATATCACTTTAGGGATTATTTTTGTAAAAGGATTGTTTGGCATCAAGCCGATGGGCGTAAGTGGAGTTGGCTTAAGTACGCTGATAGACAGATCATTGATGGCTGTTGTAATGGCGATTTATGTACTGCGGTCGAAACATTTTAAAAAGTACCTCATTGGCTTTAAGGCTACGTTTATTGATAAGGTTTATGCCACAAAAATTATTAAAATTGGTGCACCGGTTGCGATGCAGTATTCCTTTGAAATCAGTGCTTTTAGCGGTGCAGCTATTCTAATTGGAACTATTGGTGCTGTAGAACAGGCAGCACATCAAATTTCAATTAGTTTAGCATCGATGACGTATATGATTGCCAGCGGTATTGCTTCTGCAGCAACAATAAAAACGGGAAATAATTTTGGTAAAAAAAGTTTTGATGATCTCCGCAAATCTGCCATTGCAAGTTATCATGTCATTTTACTTTTTATGAGTTGTACCGCGATCATCTTTATCGTAGCGCATACTATTATGCCGTTCATCTATACTGATGACGCCAAAGTTGTAGCCATTGCCGGACAGTTGCTGATCATTGCAGGCTTTTTCCAACTATTCGATGGAACACAGGTGGTAGGTTTAGGGGTATTGCGTGGCATCGGCGATGTGAATATGCCGACATTTATCACATTTTTAGCGTATTGGGTGGTAGGTATTCCGGTAGGTTACCTACTAGGATTTACATTCGGGTTAGGAGTATACGGGATTTGGTATGGCCTCACCTTTGGTTTGCTAACTGCCTCTATCCTATTGTTTTTGAGGTTTCAAAACAAAACAAGAAACCTCAATCAATAACTGGCGCTTTTATTTAAATGTATTTACAGATGAACTTTCATCTCCCATCGCTCGTTCATGAAGATTTGAAAAGTCATTAAGTTGTTTTATTTCCCACCAACATTCACCACCACCCCGATGGTGAAAATTGAATTCCCGGCAGACATATAGTCTCTGTTCTTCAGGCCAATATTACTGCTTGTTGTATACTGTAATTGAATGGTTTTACTTAATCCCATTCTGGTAAAAAAGATTGGCTCAAAGAAAATATTATCCTCTTTAGGCTGAAAAACACCATTTAAAAAGAAGCGATCCATCTTTACATGACTAATTCTCAATGCCGTACCATAATTGATTGGAAAATCTTTGCCGAACAACTTTAAATTGTTTTTCTTTTTAGAACTATAATTTACCTGAAGGAAAGATTTTCTATAATCCACTTCCTGAAGTTCGCTACTTACTAAAACATCATTTTTAAAATCTCTGAATGTGATGTCACTCCAACCCTTTCCAACGCCGGCATAAATTTCTATAATGCGGTTATTATCCGGCCCGAAAGTATCAAAATAACCACCACCTATTTCAACCAATTTGTGCCCGAAATCTTTCGATCGGCGTTCACTGTTCATCGTAGATCCGCTGAACAGAACACCTATATGGTTTGAAACGGCATAGGCACCGTTAATACTGGCATTACCTTTTAGGGAAATATGGCCGCCACCGCTAAATTCACCCTGCTTACTTAGCATTGGCGTATTTGGTACATTAGGCATGTAAACGGAAGAACAACTGCTGGCAAAAAGCGCTAAAATTGGGAAAGCTAAACGTAAGTATTTATTCATAGATGTTTTATAAACAGTTTTTCGTTATAAAAATTGTGTTAAAGCTTCATTTTCATGAAATCCATTACTCTTTTAAACTCATCATGTAAATCTGCTTTTAAGTGGATTTCTTTTTGGGTTTTTGGGTGAATAAACTTCAATTCTGATGCATGGAGCAACATCGTTGTCATATTCCATTGTTCGAGGAAAAATTTATTTTGCTTATTGCAGCCATGAGTTCTATCGCCAATAATTGGATGAAGAATATGACTGAAATGTCTTCTCAACTGATGCATACGGCCGGTTTTTGGAGTTGCCTCAACCAATGAATACCTGGAAGTTGCATGTTTACCGAATGCTACATCTACTTCTGCTTTTTGCAGAGTTATAAATGAAGTAAAAGCGTCCTGCATGGTTCCATTCTCTTTAGCCAAAGGATAATCAATATCCATTTTATCGGGCGTAAAGCCACGTAAAATCGCTAAATATTTTTTTTCAGTGGCTGCGTTCATAAATTGCTGGTGCATGGCGATCTCCGATTCCTTATCAAATGCAAATAGTAAGATTCCACTGGTTTTTCTATCTAACCGATGTACCGGACTTACATGTTTACCAACCTGATCGCGTAGCATTTGTAAAGCAAATTCTGTGGCATCTCTTGCAATAGAAGATTGATGTACCAATAAACCGTGTGGTTTGTTAATGGCAATCAAATGTTCATCCTCATAAATAATCTCCAACATGCGGCGAAGATAAGGATATTGAATCAAGTAAATAAATCAAAAGCTAAACGATAAGTATTACAATGCGCATCAACAATATCTTTGATATCTGCGGAATAGCCTCCACCCATGCTTACCTGCAGCGGAACACCTTTGCTTTTACATGCCTGAAGGACCATGCGATCTCTTTCTTTACAGGCAGCCTTAGTTAAAGATAATTTACCTAATTTATCGGTTGATAGCACATCGACGCCGGCAAGATAAAATACAAACTCCGGATTTGATTTTTCGAAGGCTTGTTTTAGATTGACTTCAAGCAATAATAAATATTCATCATCTCCGATATGATCTTCCAGCGCTACGTCGAGATCGGAAATTTCCTTTCTGAACGGGAAATTTTTATCGCCATGCATGGAAAAAGTAAATACCCTCGGTTCGTTACGGAAAATTTCGGCTGTGCCATTTCCCTGGTGTACATCTAAATCAACAATTAATATCCGGTCAACTAAATTTTTATTTATCAAATAGTTAGCCGCAATTGCCTGATCGTTAAGTAAGCAAAAGCCCTCTCCCCAATTGCTTCCAGAATGATGGGTTCCACCTGCAGCATTAAAAGCTATTCCGTTTTTAATAGCGAAGCCCGTTCCGTCAATCGTTCCTTGCGTTATTCGTAATTCACGCTCAACCAGTTGCGCATTAAGTGGAAAACCGATTCTCCTTTGTTCTTTAGGTGGAAGTGTAAGTTCCCTCAACTGCCTCCAGTAATTCGCATCATGAGTTAGCAGGATAATATCCTCATCAACCAAGTTCGGACTAAACAAATTATCTTGGTAAATAGTACCTTCATGAAGAAGCTGTCCTGGAATGAGCTCATATTTTAACATCGGAAACCGATGCCCCTCAGGCAAAGGATGTGCGTATAAGGGATGCCAGGCGATTTTGATCATCAGTTCAAAATCTCTTCAATGTGTTTCTCGATATTATTCGAAATCTGATCTACTGGCAAATCATTCGGATCATATCCAAATGGATCTTCGATCTCTTCGGCAATTAGCTCCAAACTTGCCAACACATAAAGTATAAAAGGAACAATCAGAGCCAGGTAATAACCTAAGCTAAATACCCATCCGATAGGAATTGTTAGCACATAAATGAAAATAAACTTCTTAATGAAAACGCTGTAAGAAAATGGGATCGGCGTATTTTTTATCCTTTCACAACCTCCGCAAATATCCGTGAACTGATTCACATCATTTGTTAATACAATGAGCTGCTCCTGGGAGATATATCCTTTTCGGGTTAGCTCATATAAACGGGAAATCATGCTGCTGGCGATTTGATTTGGAATATGCTTGCTTTCCTCAACTTCTATCAAGAAACTATTCTTTCCGAAATATTTTTTTTCGCGAAGATGCTCTTTGAGTGCGAAAGCATATTTTGGAATGCCATATTCGAAAAATCTTACTTCCTCATCTGGTAAATTAAGTGCCTTGATTTTCATGGCGAAGTTGCGGCTTACATTTGTTAGTGCACCCAGCAACCTTCTTCCTTCCCACCATCGGTCGTAAGAGGTGTTGGTTCGAAAAACGAGCAACATAGAAATCACAAAGCCCAATAGGCTGTGCATCATCCCGATATTGCTCACATAATCACTTTTCGATAACTTAAATACGTTTAGTTCAAGAAATGCCACAAAAGCGGAAAATATTGATATACTGATCATCAATGGCCACAACTTTCTGAAAGTATCGCCTTTATGAATGTGGAAGATAAATGTAAACCAATCTTTCGGGTTGTAATGAATCATGTTATGCTGTGGTTAATATCTTTCTAGTTACCTCCGATAATGCCTTGCCTGTTTGGTAAATATCCTCAAATGAATTATAAAGTGGAACCGGACTTAAACGAATTACGTTTGGCTCACGCCAGTCGCCAAGAATTCCATGTGCTAATAATCCATCAAAAATTTCCTTGCCATTTCGAGCTGCAATAATGGATAATTGAGCGCCTCTTTCTGCTGAATTCTGAGGTGTAATAATCTTATATTGCTCTTTTTCCAATTCTATATCTAATTCATTCACAACAAATTCTAAATAATTGGTTAAACTGATACTTTTATTTCTCAAGGTATTCAGAAAGCCAGCTTCCTTAAAAATCTGTAATGAAGCATGATATAAAGCCATTGGCATTACCTGCGTACAACTTACCTGCCAACCATCGGCTCCGGCTTCGGGAACAAAACCTTTTTCCATTTTGAAGCGCTTATTTTCCTGATAACCCCACCATCCAGCAAAGCGATTGAGTGCTTTGTTTTCAAAATGCTTTTCATGAACGAAAATCCCACTGATCCCACCTGGACCAGCATTTTGATATTTGTAAGAACACCAGCAGGCAAAATCTACATTCCAATCGTGAAGTTTAACCGGAACATTACCTGCAGCATGAGCTAAATCCCAACCTACCATTGCACCAATGCTATGCCCGGCTTTCGTAATGTTTTCCATATCATACCATTGACCAGTGTAGTAGTTTATTCCACCAAAAAGTACCAGTGCAATTTCATCTCCATGTTCCTTGATTTTAGCAACGATATCTTCCGTTCTAAGTATCTCCTCGCCTTCTCTTGGGAAAACCTCGATAATTGCATCACTCGGATCAAACCCATGAAACCTTACCTGACTTTCTATTGCATACTGATCAGAAGGAAATGCGCCACCTTCCATGATGATTTTAAATCGCTTACCTTGTGGCTGATAAAAGCTAATCATCAACAAATGCAGGTTTACAGTTAGTGTATTCATCGGGCAGACTTCACTCGGGAACGCACCCACAATAGGCGCCATTAACTTTTTTAGCTCTTTATGATAGTACATCCAGGGTTCCTCGCCATCAAACCAACCTTCTACAGCAAGGTTAGCCCAATTATCCAATTGACTATTAAGAACCTCTTTAGCCACTTTAGGTTGCAAACCTAATGAGTTACCACACAAGTATATAAAAGATTTATCCTGATATTTAGGAAACAGAAATTGATCCCTAAAATGTTTAAGTTCATCTCTTTCATCCTGTTCTTTTGCGAAGGCTAACGTATTTTCCAATTTCATTGCCTCAATATTACAAAAAAAGCAGGTATTGTTTCCAAACCTGCTTTCAAAAGATCAATGTGAATTTAAAATTTCATCGTGTCATGTTTGCCTAAATCCGGAGTATCTCCGGTGACTACGGCTTTCAACATACTAAAAAGTACAACAATTCTTGACGAAGAGGCATCCCAGTATTCAGCCTCATCAGGCGTTACCTTTATTAAAATCAATCTTGGATCCTCTACACCATCCGGAAACCATGCTTTCACAAACGGTGAAAAATAGGCTTCTTTCCTAACCTGATCATCTACCAATTCGGCTTTCCCTTTTACTGTTAAATAAGTGTTTTTTGAAGGATCACTGTATGCCAATAACACATTGTTCTCTTTCGAGATTTCTTTCGATTTAAGAGAATATTCATTGGTATAAAACCAGATGCTTCCATCATCTTCTATTTTGGCGGTACCCATTGGTCGGCTACCTAATTCATCACCAGTAGAAAATGTGGTAAACATACAAGTGCGTACACTCTCTGCCATTTCTTTCAATATTTCTATATTTTTCTCGTTTTTCATGATTGTAGATATTTGAAAGAAAAACAGCAACACGGATGAAAAGTTTGAATTAAACTAAACCTTGTTAGGTTTGCTCACATATTTATTGCCTTTAATATAAAAACGCCACGGCAGTGCAGCATGTTCCTGGGCATATGCAATTCCAACTCTGGGAACAGCCATGATCTCATTATCATCCATACTGATTTGATGATCTTCAATCCAAATTTCGTTTCCGGTTAGGTCTTTAGCATTAAAAGACCTATCGATGCCTAAAGCTTTTGCAGCAGAGCCTGGGCCAGATGAGATGGCAGGCTTTGCAAACACCATTTTCCTGCGTTCTTCCATAAGTTCCTTACCTATTAAAGGTTCTATCGCTCTGATTAGTATGGCATGAGGATCATTTATTTTTGAACTTACCACGTTAAACAAATTATGCATGCCATAACATAAGTAAACGTAAGCAACACCACCTTCACTAAACATAGTTTCGGTCCGGTTAGTTCTTCTCCCGCCATAAGCATGAGAAGCTTTATCACTTATTCCGAAATAAGCTTCAGTTTCAACAATAATTCCTGCCGAGACTTCACCTTTAACGTTTGTAAAAAGAACTTTTCCAAGCAAATCTTTGGCAAGATGTAGCACATCTTCATTTAAATAATATCCCCGAGATAATTTCAATTCAGCTATACTATTAATTTAATAAAACTGAAATAACCTGCTCTAAATAAACACGATCTGTTTCATCAAAATGATCTAAAAATTCGCTATCCACATCTAAAACGCCAATTACTTCTCCATTTTTTACAAGTGGCAATACGATCTCGGATTTAGATGCTGAAGCACAGGCGATGTGTCCTGGGAATTCATCAACATTTGGAACGATTAATGTTTTATTTTGTGCCCATGATGATCCGCAAACACCTTTGCCCTTTATAATTCTGGTACAAGCAACAGGTCCTTGAAATGGCCCTAATACCAATTCTTCACCTTTTACCAGATAAAAACCAACCCAAAACCAATTAAATTGTTCTCTTAGCGCTGCGGCAACATTGGCCATATTTGCTACGAAGTCGGTCTCACCACTCAACAGGGCGCTGATTTGCGGAATTAGTGATTCATATTGCTCAGCCTTGGCGGCCGTTCTATTTATTGTTAAGTCTTCTGCCATTAACCAAAGTTAATCAGGATTTTTCTGATTTTTGGGTTAAGCATTGATAATGACAAAAAATTGAATGATCAGCTATATTAATTTCCTTAGTTTTGGATTTAATAACCACCAAAGATGATCGTCGCATTAACCATTACGAAGTTTAGTAGAATTGCTATCCCCTTTGCCTTTATCGGAATGGCAGTATTACGTGTTCCATTGTGGTTAAACCAGAAATGTAAATTTTGGAAATTAATGGGGAGCGGCAAAGATGCTCAGGTAGATCTGGCACCTGATTTTAAACACTGGGCAATTTTAACAACCTGGAATAATCAGTCAGATTGTGACCACTTCTACAACAACTCCTTTGTGTTGAAATGGTTTAGGTTTTTCGGCTACGAGGAGTTTACAATCTTATTAAATCCTTTATCTTCTCATGGCTTATGGTCTGGAAAACAACCTTTTGAATACACTAGAAGCACCAATGCGACGAAAGGTAAAATCGCAGTAATTACCAGGGCAGCAATCAGATTTAAAAAGGTAAAGGAATTTAGAAGCAACATTAAACGAGCTGCGAATGAGATGAGGCGAGCAGACGGCTTCATACTTTCAGCAGGAATTGGAGAAAATCCATTTTTAGATCAGGCTACGTTTTCCATATGGGAGGATGCTCAAAGTATGAAAAACTATGCCTACAAATCACACGACCACGCTGATGTGATTAGACTCACCAAAGAACGAAAATGGTACTCAGAAGAGCTTTTTGCCCGATTTGAAATTATCAAAAGCTGGGGAACATTAAACGGAAAAGAAGTCCCAAACAATAAGATAAATGATTACTAAATAAAATCAATAAAACTATATGAGAGTTATTGCAGAGCTTCCACACCCGGAATGTAAGATTAGCATCTTTTCAATGAATCAAAAATACATCGTGAAATTTGAACAGGGTACTTTTGAGCAGAGTTATAAACTTGCTGAATTAGACTTGAGCGGAGGTGGCGTTAATGATGTTTTTGAAATCCTGGATGAGACATTTATTGCTTCGGTTATTGAGCGATTTAAATCAATGCGAACAGATTTCACAGCTGCGTACAGAAGGCATCAGTTTTAGTTAATAAAATCAAATAAAACATTGATTATTAATTACATATATTAATTGCCAGAATTTTGTTTGGCTAATTCGAGTATTATAATTCAAAAATCAATCTTAAATATAATGTATATGTTTTAGTCAGACAAAATAAGTAACTGACAAAAAGACCATTATAATCAAAAACAAAATTTTGTTTTGCAGGTGATTATTGCCAAATTAATGATAGCAATTTCTTTTTTTGAAAAAGCATGTTATCTGATTAACCATATTCAAACGCAGCTAATTCAGTTCCTCATAACATGCCTCAAAGTGCGATCATCATGCCTTAGGTATGCGAGAGGACGTGGCTTAATTCCCACTCATCACTTAAGAAATAAAAGTATCATGTACTACCACCCTATACCAATTATTAGAAAATTTTTCTACGGCATCGAGATGAATTTTGTCTTCCTGGTAGGCATTGTGATCTTCAATATTATCAAAAGTGATCGAAAGCGAATAGGTAAATGAGTTATCTGTTACTGCCCGGGCCGGGGTATTTGCTGCTAAACCATAATGTAGGCTCTTGATCAGTTTTATTGGTCTGAGGCTTTCGAAAAAGTTGGCGAAGTTTTGAATTTCAACCTGGGTTAATTGAGGTTTTAACCAAAACAATACGAAGTGTTGAATCTTCCCTTTATTTGAATTTGTAGTAATCATGCTGTCGAATTGAGTTTAGGCATAAAAAAAGCGGCCATTGAATAGCCGCTTTTAAAATAAATATAATTTTGATGATTATTGTACTCTACCAGATTTTTTATCTTCTCCTCTACCAATCAGGTAACCACCTCCTGCTCCAACTAAACCGCCGATAATAGCGCCTCTACCTTTTTTCTTGTCGATTAACGCACCACCAACTGCTCCAGCTGCACCACCGATTACTGCACCTTTTGCACCATCACTCCAGCCTTTTTTCTTAGCGGTTGGTTGTGTACCACCATATGAACTTGAACTACTACCTCCAGAACTTGCGTATGATCGTGATGATTTAGATGATGCCGCTCCAGCTTGCCTAGCTGCAACTAACTCTCTTTGGTGTTGCGCTTCTTTTTCTGCTTCAATTTTAGCTGTTTCAGCTCTTTTGAAACTATCTAATCTTAAACTATCTTTAACGGCTTTAATGGCAAGTTGCTTTTCAGCCTCTTGTTGTTTTAATGCTGCTTCTTCTTTTGCTTTGTTATTACAAGCGAACATTACTGAACTCAATGCGATTACTACAAATATCTTTTTCATAACTTTTTGTTTTATATGAATCTTGCTTTGCTACCTAACCTCACAAAACAGGTTTCATTAGGATGTGTATTTTAGTTAATTATATGTAGTAAAGAAAAAATGATGCCAAAATGTTTTGATAGTTCGATTAATTTATTAAATCGATATACCAGAAGCCTATTAAAGAAATTTCAGTATTATCATTCCCGCTGCTTTCATCAACATCTCTAGGTTGATTATAAGTCCGGAAAACTTTCTCTCCTAATTCGAATGGAATGTTTTCTTTAAAAATCGGTCCTTCGAAAGCAAAAGTATGAAACTCACCATTTTCTCCACAGGGATCAATATCAGGTGGCAAACTTGCAATTAAGTCACTTGTAATTATTTGTCCACAAAAAACTTCTAAGTTTTGCTGCGTACAAACAATGATGGTTTTATAGTTCAGATTTAAAAACTCGCTGATGAGTTGCATAGTATCTAATTTCCAGAGTGGAAAAATAGCTTTCAATCCGACTTCCGCTAATTTTCTCTCTCTATATGTGCGAAGATCTTCTAAAAAAATATCACCAAATATGGAATGAGTAATCCCCTCTTTTTTAAATCTAGACAAATGCTGTTCCATCACTTCGTCATACGAATTCATATCTGGCATTTCGCCCAAACGAATTTGATATAAGGGTATGCCGATGCTTTTGGCCTGAGCAATCAATAAAGATTCTCTTACACCATGCATTGATATGCGATTATATTTTTCAGTAACAGTGGTGATTAAGTATTTTATTTCAATCGTAGGATCCTGAAGTGCGTAGTGAAGTGCCAAAGTGCTGTCTTTGCCACCACTCCAGTTAAAAATACAAAGTTTTTTAGTTGGCATTTAGCAGCATATGTTTTAATTCAGCTACACCTTGAACAGCATTTTTTTCTATGGCAATTACATTCTGATATCTTTTCACATCAGGCGTTCTGGGATCAATAATGTATTTTGTAACGCCTTTTGGAATAAAATCGATTAAACCTGCGGCAGGATAAACGGCTAAAGAGGTGCCAATAAGCACGAAAACATCTGCCTGCTGGCAAATATCAGCTGCGACCTCAATCATAGGCACAGCCTCTCCAAACCACACAACATGTGGACGCAGTTGCGATCCTAACTCACATAATTCGCCCATATTAATGTCAGAGCCCTCAATTGAGTAAGTTAAATTAGACTTTCGATCGGATTGCGATTTGGTAATAATGCCGTGTAGATGAGTAACTTTTGTTGAGCCGGCACGCTCATGTAAATCATCAATATTTTGGGTAATAATTTCGATATCAAAATTTGCCTCCAGTTCAGCTAAAATTTGGTGTGCCTGATTAGGTTGAGCAGCAAGCACCTGCCTTCTTCTTTCATTGTAAAATTCCTGAACCAATCCAGGATTACGCTCCCATGCCTCAGGAGTTGCTACATCATGAATATGATAACCTTCCCATAATCCATCAGAATCTCTGAACGTTTTTAGTCCACTCTCAGCGCTTATGCCTGCCCCCGTTAAAACAACTATTTTCATTAGGATTAAATATTTAAAAGGATGATTGCAGTATATTGGATTCTGATAACCTGCTGAATTTGCCTTTTGTGGTGTCATCAGCTTTAAAAATTTCTGGATGAAACATACAAGCCAGCGCCTGAATTCCCTGCACTAAAGTGCCGATGCTTGGCTGTGTGAACATATCAAAATCGGCTAGGTATATCTGATTATTCTTTACGGCATCGAGTTCGCTCCAATTACTTTTAGCAAACAGTAAAGTGATTTCCTGCAGCGTTCTCTCTTTATCAAAACCACATGGTGCAATAACTAATACTTCAGGATTATACTTAACAACTTTTTCCCATGACGTAACAATTGAATCTCCGGCAGGATTTGATAACATATCTACCCCACCAGCAGCTGCAATTTGAAAAGGAATCCAATGTCCGCAGTTATAGATAGGCTCTATCCATTCCATTAACATTACGCGTTTCAGCGGAGCCTTATTTGCCCTCAGTTGATCTAAAATATTATCTGTTTCTTTTTGAAGCTTTGCCAGGTATTTTAGTGCAACCTCTTCCTTCCCTAGTGCTTTTGCAATGGTGATGGCACATTCAAAAACATCCTTAAGATTGTTTGGTGACAATGGAACGAGTTTGGGTATTTTAGATAACTTCATCACGGCAGTTTCCGTACAAACGGTATCGATATTGCAAACCTCACATACATCCTGCGTAAAAACGATATCCGGAGCTATGCTTTCCAAAAGTTCATCATCAACCCAATATAAGCTTTTACCCTGCGCTTTCGATGCAGAAAAGATCCGATCAATTTCAATGCTCGAATAGTTTTTACCTTCAAGAATACAGCGTACCACTTTAGGTTGCGCTGCAGCTTCTTTAGGACATTCGAACGTAACGCCGTACAAATATTCCTGCAAGCCCATGTCGTAAATCATTTTGGTAGCGGCAGGTAAAAAAGAAACAACTTTCATTAGAAATATTTTAAGGATGACAAATATTTGGGTTTAATGGCCTGTAAAAATATAAAGTTAAAAAAAATCCTCTTTTGAATAATCAAAAGAGGATTAATGAATATCTAAGTTAATCTAAACGCTTTGCGTTTGAAGCTTTAATACCGGATACTTCGCTTTCAATAATTCAAACGCTCCGAAAAGTAGGGTGCCATAAATCAACGTGCCTTCTAAAAATCTGATTTCAAATGGAATTGCTCTTTCAAGGCATAACCAAAAGCCGGCTAAATCTTGCGTGTATGAAGGGTTTTGAAACCATACCCCAAAATCAGTAACAATCCAGTGAATGAAAACAATTTTTAAGGTTGATGAGAGTAAGCTTACTACATTAATCTTTTTCAGCAAAACTTTTCCAACTAAAACCATCAAAGCAAAAGCCAGATAAGTCCAATACCAACCTTCGTATAAAAAACCATTACTGTATTTACTGAAAATTGTATTGGCCAAAATGAAGTCGCTTAAAAATAAACTGATTAACGGAAAAGCAAACGCTTTCAAATGATCTTTAAAATATGCGCCACCAAAAAGTGCAACTGCTCCTATCGAAGAAAAATTAGCGAATTGAAGCTCATCTGAGTTGAAGGTTACCAATAAACGAAATAAGGTAATCACCAGAATCATCAATAACAAAATAAGATTACGCGGATTAAATTTTAAATTAGACATATTATGGTATATAGTAGTTGGTATCTGTAATAAATAAGATTTTTGAATTCAAAAATTCAAACTCATCCTTAACGCAAAGTTAAATTTTATTGGCGGATATTAAAACTACTAATCTATATTAAATTAACCTCAATTAGTCATACTGAACTTTGACAAATCATTTTGATGCCTGGGCAATAAAGAATCTTCAATAGGTGTAAAATAAATGATGAGTAACGGCACATTTACATTAATAGTTTACCTTTATATTTCAATAAGAAAACATGAGAACCCCTTTTTTGATCATTTTATTACTCAATAGCATATTTACGATGGCTCAGAAAACGGATACAACTTTTCTTAAAAAGTTAATGGAATCCCGACCAGAATTGTTCAGTTCAGTGCTGAACCATCCAGACAAAAATCAGGTGCAAATTTTATATACACAAATTACAAGAGATACCAAAAATAAACCAAGTTTTAAAAGCTATAGCTTTAATTTAAATCCGCACCATTATTTCTATCCAGCCAGCACAGTCAAACTTGCTGCCGTTATTTTTGCTCTGGAGAAGGTTAACCGATTGAAAAGCACAGGACTAACGGTTAATAGCAAAATGATTACCGATAGTGCCTTTCGAGGACAGACAAAAGTTACCAGAGATACCACTGCCAAAAATGGCTATCCAACTATAGAGCACTATATTAAAAAAATTTTACTCACCAGCGATAACGATGCCTTTAACCGATTGTTTGAATTTATCGGTCGTGCTGAAATTAACCAAAAACTGAAAAAATATGGTTTCAACAACAGTCGAATTTTAAACAGACTTGCTATCGGTGATGCTGGGGAAAGCTCGAAGCACACGAATCCGATTCAATTTTATCATCAAGATCAATTGGTTTATGATCAAAAAGCCCAGTTTGATCCGCTGGAATACAAATTGAATTTAACGAATTTAACCATGGGTAAAGGATACCTGGACAGCGCTGATCGTTTGGTAAATAAACCTTTCAGTTTAGCAAATAAAAATGCCTTTGCTATTAATGATCAACATCATCTAATGCAGAAGCTGATGTTTCCTGAAGCTTTCCCGGCAAAGGAAAGATTTAATCTCACATCAGCAGATTATCATTTGATTTACACGTACATGAGTAAATACCCAACAGAGAGTGATTATCCAAAATATAATGCGGACGAATTTTGGCCCACCTATGCAAAAATGCTGTATTATGGTAGGGAGAAAAGTATAGCGCCAGATCCCAACATTAGAATTTTCAACAAATACGGAGACAGCTATGGTTATATTATCGACAACGCTTATTTAGTGGATTTCAAAACGGGCATCGAATATTTGCTTACTGCTGTAATTCAGAGCAACGAAGACGGAATTTTTAATGACAACAAATATGAATATGACACCGTGTGCTTTCCTTTTATGAAAAACCTCGGAAGAACAATTTATGAGTTTGAAAAGAATCGCAAGAAACCCAAGCCAGATTTAAGCAAATTTAAGCTGAATTATTAAAAGTATTTTAGAAAAAATTGAACAATAGAACCAAACAGTTACTGCGTTATTCGTTCAATAACGCAGTTTTAGTTTCCAGTAACTTCCCTTGCTCTGTTTCATCTAAAACAGGGAATTTAATATTTAAACTTTTTAATTTGTCGGCAATAATTTCACTAATGGCTAATCTGGCAAACCATTTTTTATCTGCCGGAATAATGTGCCACGGCGATTCTTTAGTGCTGGTTTCGTTGATGGCATCTTCGTAAGCTTTCATATATTCATCCCATAAAGCCCTTTCTTTGATATCACCTGAAGAAAATTTCCAGTTTTTAGTGGGATCTTCTATCCTATCTAAAAACCTTTGTTTCTGTTCGTCTTTGCCAACATTCAAAAAGAATTTAAGTACAACTGTTCCATTTGCGGCCAAATGCTCTTCAAAGTTCCTGATGCTCTGGTAGCGCTGTTTCCAGAAGTTTTTATTTACTTTTTTTACCTCATCAAAACCTGGAATACTTTCACTTAAAATATACTCGGGGTGCACTTTACAAACCAAAACGTTCTCATAATGCGAGCGATTGTGAATGCCAATACGTCCACGTTCGGGCAGAGCTTTAATGTGTCGCCATAAAAAATCGTGTTTGTATTCTTCTGATGTTGGAACCTTAAAACTGAATACCTGGCATCCTTGCGGATTTAAACCACTCATTACATGTTCAATGGCACTATCTTTACCAGCGGCATCCATGGCCTGAAAGATGATTAAAAGCGAATGTGTTGCTGAAGCATATAGTTTCTCTTGTAAATGGCTAACTTCAATTTTTGATTTAATCAAGGCATCTTTAGCTTTTTCTTTATTGTAATCTCCCGTAAAATCAGTTTTAGCACTTTTGATCGAAAATTTTTTATCGCCCTGTACAATTAGCGCCTTAAATTCGTTTTTCATCTTTTATAGTAATTTAGATTATTTCAGCATCAAGGTTTTAAATATAGTACTAAAAAATTAGTAAATTAAAAACGTGAATTTGCATAGAGAGTTTTTTATATTTAACGCCACAGCATTTACCAAAATATCAGCCTATTTAATATGTTCAAAGAGATAAAAAACAAGTACTTACGTTATTTTACAATCTTTATATTTTTTATAATTATTTTCTTTTCGGCACTTCAACTGAATTTTCTGTGGCTATTTGGCTATTCTCCTAGTTATCGTGATATTAAAACACCAACCTTGCGTGTGGGCTCCGAACTATACACTTCTGATGGGAAATTGATTGGCCGGTATTTTAAAGAAAACCGAACTCCTGTTAGTTTTGGCGATATCGCACCTAGTGTAATAAATGCATTGGTTGCCACCGAAGATGTTCGTTTCTACAAACACTGGGGAATAGATGCACAGGCTGTGGGTCGTGCAGTTGTAGGCATGGGTAAAGATGGTGGCGCCAGTACCATTACCCAACAGTTAGCTAAAAATTTGTATCGCACCAGATATAACAAATCGCAAGGTTTTCTTGTAAAAATTCCATTGGTAAGAACCTTAATTGTGAAACTAAAAGAATGGTTAACCGCAGTTAAGCTGGAATCGAACTACTCAAAAAATGATATTATTACCATGTACCTGAATACGGTATCATTTGGAAATAACACCTACGGCATCAAAACAGCGGCAAGGATTTATTTTGACAAGGAAACCAAGGATTTAGCAACCACCGATGCAGCAATGCTGGTTGGTATGTTAAAAGGCACAAGCCTTTATAACCCTACTAAAAACCCTGAAAAGGCATTGATACGCAGAAATGTTGTATTAAGCCAAATGAACAAAAACAATAAATTAAGTAAAGATAGCTTGGCTATACTTTCCAAAGAGCCCATCAAACTAAAAGAAGGTAAAATGGAGGATGGCAGTGATGGCGATTCATACTTAAGGGCTGCGGTATCGAAATATCTGGAGAAGTGGTGCACCGAAAACGGCTACGACTTAAATGAAGATGGCTTAAAAATTTATACAACAATCGACTCGAAACTTCAAAAATATGCAGAAGAAGCAGTAGCAGAGCAAATGAAAACGTTACAACGTAGATTTTACAGCGTTTGGGGAAATGAAGATCCATGGTATGATTCTGAAAAAAATAAAGTGGATTATCCCGACCGGGCCATGAAAAATCTTCCAATCTATGCGATGCTCCAAAAGAAATTTCCAAACCAACCAGATTCAGTTACCGCCTACTTCAATAAAAAGAAAAGGATGGAAATCTTTACGTACAAGGGCGATCGGGATACGTTATTTTCTACTTTAGACTCTATTCGTTACTATGGGAAAATATTAAATACAGGCATGATGACCATGGAACCCGCCAGTGGTAAAATTAAAGTTTGGGTGGGTGGTATCGATCATAAGTTCTTTAAATACGACCACGTGAATCAGGCCAAAAGGCAGGCGGGATCTACTTTTAAGCCATTCGCGTACTTGACTGCATTAGAACAAGGCATGAGTCCGTGTGATAAATTTACGGACAAGCCCGTGAAAATTGCCTTTCAGGATAAAGGGCAGACTAAATACTGGGAACCAAAAAATGCAGATTATAGTGTTACCTATCAGGAAATGAGTTTGCGTTGGGCCATGGCCAGATCGGTAAATACCATTACCGCTCAGGTGACCGAGAAAGTTGGATGGGATAACGTCGTAAAATATGCGCATGAATGTGGTATCGACAGTCATCTTGAATCTGTTCCGTCAGTAAGTCTGGGTTCAAATGATGTAACTGTTTACGAAATGGTTAAGGCTTACGCTACGTTCATGAACAAAGGCATTAAAACCGATCCGATCCTGGTCGAAAAAATCACAGATTTGGATAACAATGTTATAGAGGAATTCAAACCTAAAACAAAAAGGGTTTTATCTGAAGAGATTGCCTGGTTAATGACCTATATGTTTCGTGGGGGTATGGAAGAACCCAGAGGAACATCGCAGGCTTTATGGGAATGGCCAAATCTGTTTAAAAAGAACAACCAGATTGGTGGCAAAACCGGCACTTCATCTGATTATGTTGATGCCTGGTACATGGGCTTAACCAAGGATTTAGTAACCGGCGTTTGGGTTGGTTGCGATGAAAGAACTGCCCACTTTAAAAATGGCGAACAAGGTGAAGGATCAAGAACTGCCTTGCCAATTTTTGCCAAATTTATGGAAAAAGTTTACTTAGACTCATCAACAGGTTATACTTATGGTCCCTTCCCTAAAGCAACTGTAGAAATTACCCGAACTTACAACTGCCCGAGTCCGCAGTATGTTAGAGATACAACCACTATTGATAGTGTTGTCGTGGATTCTACAGATTTCGAAGTTCCGGAACCAGAAGTTGCACAACCAGCAACACCAACAGAGCAAGAAGTTAAAAAAGAAGAAAAAAAACCTGAGCCAGCACAAAATCAACCTGCAACAACTGCTCCCCTAACAAAAAAGGAAGAGCGTGAATTAAGGAGAAAACAAAGACAGGAAGAACGCGAAAAGAAAAAAAATGAAAATGGCGGCCAGTAGAAATTTCGGCGGCGAATAATCGGGTATTAACTCCTTTAAAAAGTGTTAAAATTTAAATACTAATTTAAAGTATTACTATTTTTATTTTTCCGATCCAGCTTCCAGATAGTAATTATTGAATACAAACTAAACACACATTTATGAAAATAGGCGCTACTTATATTAGGCAATATATTCCAATATTGCTTTTGCTTATTCTTTCTTTTTCTGCCCAGGCACAGTATTTCGGACAAAATAAGGTTCGATACAAAAAGCTTGATTTTAAGGTTTTGCAAACCCCACATTTCGAAATTTATTATTACCTGAAGAATGATAACATGTTAAAGCGTTTTTCGCAAGATGCAGAAACCTGGTATAAAATGCATCAGGAGGTTTTCAGGGACACATTTTTAACAAAAAATCCAATCATTTTATATAACAATCATCCAGATTTTCAGCAAACTACTGCCTTGCAGGGAGAAATTGGGATTGGAACCGGAGGTGTAACCGAAGCACTGAAAAACCGGGTGATCATGCCAGTTATGGAATTGAATAGTCAAACCCGCCATGTATTAGGACATGAGTTGGTTCACGCTTTTCAGTATCATATTCTATTGGAGAAAGATTCGATCAGCTTGGAAAATGTTGGCCAAACGCCACTATGGATGGTTGAAGGTATGGCTGAATATCTATCTATTGGAAAAAAAGATGCATTCACTTCTATGTGGATGCGTGATGCCATGTTGAACAGAGATATTCCATCGTTAAAAGATCTGACCAACTCCAACAAATACTTTCCATATCGCTACGGGCAAGCTTTCTGGACCTACATTGGTTCGCAGTATGGCGATACAACCATTGTACCGTTATTTAAAAATACAGCCAAATACGGTTATGAAAATGCCATTAAATATACATTCGGTTACGATGATAAAACATTATCGGGATTATGGAAAAATTCCATTGATGCGCATTACAAGCCGATGTTAAAAGCCGATAGTTCGCAAATTAAGATTACCGGAACAAAGATCATCGATAATAAAAACGCAGGTAACATGAATGTGGCTCCTGCCTTAAGTCCTGATGGAAAGTATGTGGCCTTCATGTCTGAAAAAGATTTATTTGGTATTGATTTGTTTTTGGCTGACGCGAAAACTGGGAGAATTATCCGAAAGCTGACCAGCCAAATTTCTAATGGGCACATTGATGATTTTAATTTTATTGAATCGGCAGGTGCCTGGTCGCCGGATAGTAAGCAATTTGCATTCAGTATTTTTAGTCATGGTAAAAACCAGATGATGATTATCAATGTGGCAAATGGAAGTACTGTTTCGCAAACTGCGATGGAACAAGTACAACAATTTGGGAACCTAACCTGGTCGCCAAATGGAAAAGACATTGCGTTCTCGGGCATGGTGGAAGGACAGAGTGATATTTTTTCCTATAACTTAGATACAAAAGTGATTACGCAAATCACCGATGATGTATACTCTGATTATGCACCAAGCTTCTCCCCTGACGGAAAAAAGATCGTTTTCTCTTCAGATCGTGCCGCCATTCAAAATAAAAACATTAATGCGGTACTACCTATTAATCTGGCGATTTATGATATCGCCTCGAAAGCCGTAAGTAATTTGGATGTATTTCCAGGTGCGAATAATCTCAATGCACAGTTTTCCGCCAACAGCCAGAATATTTATTTTCTATCAAACAGAGATGGATTTAGAAACCTCTACAAATACAATTTTGCAGATAATACGGTAGATCAGTTAACCGATTATTTTACAGGTATTAGTGGTATCACTGAATTTTCACCAGCGATATCAGTATCTAATACAGATGATATTGTTTACAGCTACTATCGTTATCAGCGCTACACGCTTTACAATGCTCCGTTGAGTAGTTTCAAAGCCAAAAGAATTGGTAACCAGGAAGAAAATTTTGATGCAGCCATTTTACCACCGATGGAGAATTTCGGTGTAAACATCATCAACTCTAATTTGAACAACTTTGATAGGTTCGAAAAAATCATTGCTGATTCGATGAAAACCGTTGCTTACAGGCCAAAATTTAAGTTAGACTATTTGGCTAACAGTGGTGTAGGCGTATCTACGAGCAGATTTGGCACAGGTGTTTCGGGTGGTATTGTTGGAATGTTCAGTGACATTTTAGGCACCAATCAAATCATTGCCAATATCTCGGTTAACGGAGAAATTTATGATGCGGGTGGTTTGGTAGGTTACATCAATCAAAAAAGCAGAATTAATTGGGGAGCCGCCATTTCGCATATCCCTTATGTATCGGGATTTAGTTCTTATGGTTACGAAAAGCTGCCCGCCGACAACAATACAAGCATTGATGCCTTGAGTGAGCGAACAGATATCATCAGAACTTTTGAAGATCAGTTGCAAATTTTCGGAGCCTACCCATTTAGTAAAAAGCACAGATTTGAACTTGGGGGAGCATTTTCTCACTATAGCTATAGGATTGACAGGTATAGTAATTATTACAACAACGCTGGTTATTACATTGGTTCAGATCGAAAACGGTTAGATAATGATCAGGCTACTTTAGATTATGGCGTACCTTTCAGGTCGTTTACACTTTATCAACTTAATGCGGGCTTTGTTGGCGACAATTCGATATTTGGCTTAACCGGACCTTTAGACGGTTTTAGATACCGGGTGGCCGGAGAAAAATATTTTGGAACCTATAATTTTGCAGGAGCTACAGCAGATTTAAGAAAATACTGGAGGTTAAAGCCTGTAACCGTTGCGGCCAGATCTTATAATACTTTCAGAATTGGTAAAGATGCTGACCGCCTGTATCCGATGTACGTGGGTTATCCTTATTTAATTAGAGGTTATGAATCAAATTCAATCTACAAAACAACCTCAGCGCAATCTTCAGAATCTTTTGACATCAATCAATTAACGGGAAGTAAGATTGCTGTATTCAATTTTGAGTTGAGATTACCCTTCACCGGACCTAAAAAATTGGCTGCAGTTCCATCAAAATTATTATTTAGTGATTTAAATCTATTTTTTGATGCAGGTTTGGCATGGACGAACGATACTAAAGTGAAGTTCAAAAGCGAACCGACATACACAACAGAGGTTGTTAGAGATGCAAACGGTGTTCCCGTTGTTGATAGCCAAGGAAAACAGGTTACTTATCAGGCAACCAATGAGCGTGTGCCGGCGATGAGTGTAGGTATTTCGCTGCGTGTTAACGTGTTTGGTTATTTTGTATTGGAGCCGTATTATGCAATACCTTTCCAACGCAAAGATGTTAAAACTGGTGTTTTCGGTTTAACCTTCGCTCCTGGCTGGTAAGTTTTATGATATGGTGAATGCCATTGTAAATTGAAAATTATAATATGAAAAAGATTGCCTTAATAGTTCTGATGTCTTTTAGGCTGATGTCAATGGCTCAAAATGTAACTGAGCCGGTTAACAATCCAAAAGAATGGTCGCAAAAAACCGAACCATTTAGAATAGCAGGCAATCTTTATTATGTTGGCACTTATGATTTGGCTTCCTATTTAGTTGTAACGAATCAAGGTAATATTTTAATCAATACAGGATTAGCCAATTCATTGCCTATTATTAAAGAGAACATTAAAAGTTTAGGTTTTGATTATAAAGCCATCAAAATTTTGTTGCTCACTCAGGCGCATTTCGATCATTTGGGCGCTATGGCTAATATTAAAAAAGAAACAGGCGCAAAACTCTTTGTTGATGAAAAAGATGCAAACGAACTCAAAACAGGTGGCAAATCTGATTATGAGCTGGGGAAATATGGTGTAACCTTTAAACCCGTTATACCAGATCGTTTGCTTAAAGATAACGAACAAATCAAGTTGGGAAGTACGATCATTACTATGCTTCATCATCCCGGTCACACTAAAGGATCTTGCAGTTTTTTGTTTAATACAAAAGATGGAGCCTCAACCTATAAAGTTTTGATTGCTAATTTCCCTTCGGTTATTATAGATAGAAAGTTTTCAGAGATAAAAGATTATCCAAATATTGAGCGAGATTACATTCAAACTTTTAAAGGAATGAAAAATATTGACTTCAATTTGTGGGTAGCATCACATGCCAGCCAATTCAATCTTCATGATAAACGTAAACCTGGCGCAGTTTATAATCCAAAAGTTTTCATGAATAAGAACGAATACTTTGAAAAGATTAATGAATTGGAAAAGAGTTTTCTTAAAAAAGTTTCAGAATAGTTTTCCCATCATTGCGTAATTGACTTCTCATCTATTGAAGCAATTTCGTTTGTGAGATGATTACCTGAATGATATTGCCACTTTCCGATGAAAATTGGAAAACCAATAACGATTTTTATAAAAACTAAATTAAGGCAATAACAAACAATGCCCAGATCATTTTATCTATTTACGACAAACTCGTAAAAGCCAACTTCACCTGGTTAGTGATATTTCTATGCAACAAAATATTCTCGAAATCTAAACCAATGGTTAAATCTATCCAATCAGGATTACAAGACCTTACCAATCTCTCCTTTTGCACCCGGGTAAAGCGGCTGATCACTTTGAATCTGGCCAGTGCTTGAGCTTCAGTTTTGAACTCCTCGAAATAAACCAAACGAGTCAATTGCTTTCCATTATCAAAAAATAAGTTTGGCATCTGCTTATAAAAATCTAATGTTTTAATTAAATCAGAACTCATACCAACATGCATGCTTGTACGGTTTCTGTCAGTAACGATGTAAACAAACTTTTTCATAAAAAACGGATTATCGAATTAAAACTAAACTATTTAGTATACCCTCTTGCAATTCAAAATAATATTACTAACTTTATGAGCATAAAATTACTAACTATTTTAGTAATTCCAAATTTATTTTAAAATTTATTTTTATGTCGAATATTTCAAATAATTTAAAGTACCTCAGGAAGAAAAAAGGTCACACACAGCAGAATTTCGCTGATATTATGGAAATTAAGCGTTCGCTAATTGGCGCTTATGAAGAAGACCGGGCAGAACCAAAATACGAATTACTAAAAAAAATAGCAGAATATTTTGATCTAACTATAGATGAATTTATCAACGAAAAGATTAGCGACAGCTGGAAACCAAAGCCTAAAAGCTCTGGTTCGAATTTAAGAGTGCTCAGCATTTCTGTTGATCAAAATGATAAAGAGAACATTGAATTGGTACCAGTTAAAGCCAGTGCCGGTTACTTAAATGGTTTCTCCGATCCACACTATATAAGTGATCTTCCTAAATTTCAACTTCCCTTAGCCGCATTAAGACAGGGAACTTTCCGTGCTTTTGAAATTATGGGTGATAGTATGTTACCAGTGCAACCAGGAAGTGTAATTATTGGTGAGTACCTCGACAACTGGAACGAGGTAAAAACCGGTGAAACTTATGTAGTAATAAGTAAAAACGAAGGCGTTGTGTATAAAAGAGCGGGCAATCGTTTTAAAGAAAATAAAGATTTAAAACTTATATCTGATAATAAGGTCTATGATCCTTACACCATCGCGGCTGATGACATTCTTGAAATCTGGAGAGCAAAAGCTTATATCTCCACATCACTACCTGAACCGGCACCTGACCCAACGATGGAGACCCTAACACAGATGATGGCGCAAATGCAAAAATCTATTTCGCAGCTTAATAAAAATTAACACTTTTTAACTTATTCTGATTAAACTGTTTTGCAAAATTCATATCTATTATAAAACAAACACATAAAAAAAATAGACATGAAAAAAGCGATTTTAACAATAGCAATTGCGGTGATGGGTTTAACTGCTGCATTTGCTCAAGACTCAACAAAAAGAGTTAGAAAACCAATGCCAAAAATGACTGCCGAACAGCGGGCTGAAAAGGCAACAGCGAGATTAGAAAAAGAACTGAGTTTAACTGCTGATCAGAAAACCAAGATTTATGCAATCGAGTTAGAAAATGCCAAAAAGGTTGATGCTTTTAGATCTGCAGATCAGGCAGACAGGAAAGAAAAGATGAAAGAAGGCAGAGCAACAATGCAGGCTCAAAAAGCTAAAATCGATGCCGTATTAACAGCAGAACAAAAAACTAAACTGGAAGCAATAAGAGCAGAAGCCAGAGAGAAGGGTGAGAAAATGAGAAAAGGAATGGGAAGAAGAGATAGAGATAAAGCTCCGGTAGTTTCAAATCCGCCAGCACAAGGCTAAGAAGATATCCAAAGGTTAAATATTCGATAAAAAAAGCGTTCCAATGAAAATTGGAACGCTTTTTTTTATGCCATAGGATTTTAGAAATCCTGTTATTTTAAGTAGCCTGTTTTATTTAAAAAATCAGCCCAAACTTTATAGCCTTCCGGAATCAGATGAAGTCCATCCTTTGTTAATTCAGCACGAAGATGTTTATCCTGATCGGTAAAGTTTGAATACAAATCAATAACGGTAACATTTTTAGCAGTGAATTTTTTAATCTCATCATTCAACCATAAAATGTGCTCATCTTTATTATAATGATTTTTAAACTTACCGAAAGAACTGTTCACCGGTAAAAGTGTGTTAAAGTAAATTTGCGTTTTCTTTGAACCCTTGCGAATTCTCGAAATCATGGCTTTATAATTTCTTAAAATCACACTATCAGGAATGTTTCTTGAGATATCGTTAATACCAATAAGGATAAAAACCTTCTCCGGCTTTTCATCAATGATCTCCTGCAACCGCTCCAATACGCCAAAAGTAATGTCACCTGAAATACCACGATTTTTTGCCTGCGGGAGAGCTAATAATTTTGCCCAGTCTGTTCCGGCAGTAATGCTATTGCCCAAAAACACAAAGTTCTTTTTGGATATGGGATCTGCTTTAAATTTATTTACAATTTCAACGTATTTACCAGGTCGATAAGTGCTATCCCACTTTACCGTTTGAGCTGATGCATAACCTAAATTTAGAAGCAAACATACAACTGCGACAATTAGGTGCTTATAAAGATTTCTTTTCATAGTGATTGATTTTGGAAAACTAAAATACTACTTCGTTTGAACTAAAACATCTGGATAATCAGAAATAATTCCATCTACTTTCAGCGCCCTGAGTTTCTTGATCTCTTCAGCATTGTTTGCGGTCCAGGGAATCACCTTCACCCCATCGGCGTGTGCTTTATTAACCAATTCTTCCGTTACCATTTGCCAAACCGGACTTAGAATAAAAGGTTTATAACCTAAATCAGCAATGTTTTCTTCGTACGACTTTTTGTTGGCTACCAGAAACGATGTTTTTACTTTAGGATATTTTTTATTGATGATTTGAATTGTCCTTTTATCAAATGACTGAATAACCACAAAAGGCGTAATCTTCTTTTTCTCGATTACATCCATTAATAATTTAACAAAAACTTCAGGTTCAGGATTCGTAATACCATCTCCTTTTTCGCTGCATTTAGTTTCGATATTATAAAAAAATTGTTTGTGCTTAGCCTTCTTAATTTCAGCCTGTACTGAATCGATTAAAGTTGCAAGCAATGGAATGTATTGTTTAGATTTCTGTTGTTTTGGAAATGAATCGAAATACTTGCTTCCCAAATCAAATGCTTTCAAATCGTTATAATCCATACCAAAAACCGGATATTTTTTTGCGTCGGTGGCAGGAATTTCTTTGCCATCTGGCGTAAGCATAAAAGCAGGACTTAGATAATCATCATGGGTAACCACCACCTTTCCATCTTTAGTGATGTGCGTGTCCATTTCCAATGTGGTGATACCATCAATTTTCATAGTTTGCAACATCGCCGTAATGGTATTTTCCGGATAAAGCCCTCTGCCTCCTCGATGCGCCTCCGCACTGAAGGCTGGAAATTTCGTTTGTTGTGCAAAGGAAACTGACGCAGACATACTTGCTGCGCAAAATAATGTAACTGCTATTTTAAACTTCATATTTATTTTATAATTATTAAAAAAGGTTTGGGTAATCAGTCATGATCCCGTCTATTTTAAGTTTTTTAAGTTTTTCAATTTCTGCCTTAGTATTTACCGTGGCAGTTAAAACTTTCACACCATCTGCATGTGCTTTCGCGATGATAGCAGGGTTAAAACCTTTATACGAAGAACCTATGATGAAAGGCTTAAAACCTAAATCATGAATATGTTCTTCATAGCTTTTATCGTTGTTGGCCAGGTAAGAAAGTTTGATATCAGGATATTTTTGGTGAACCACCTGAAGGGCTCTTTTGTCAAAAGACTGAATAATGGTATAATTTGCTATTCCCTTTTTTCGGATAATGGCAACAACCAAATCTGCAAATTTTTCGGGTTTTGGATGCGTGATATCGTCGCCTTTTTCTGATGATTTGATTTCGATATCATAAAAACACTGTTTTAGCTTATTGATTTTGATATGGCGTTGAACAGAATCAATTAAATCACCAAGCCGTGGAATATAGCTTTTGACTTTTTGCTGTTCAGGAAAAGCGGGATAATCTTTCGAACCAACAATAAATTTGCTTAAAGCTTGATAATCCATATCATATACCACATATTTTTTTGCTTCTTCTTTAGCTATTTCAGTTCCATCAGGTTTTAGCGTGAACGACCTGCTCAAATAATCATCATGTGTAACCACCACTTCAAGATCTTTGGTGATATGGGTATCCATTTCAAGGCTAGTAACCTTGCTATTTTTCAGCGCATAAAGCATTGCCGGTATGGTATTTTCTGGCATCAATCCCCTGCCGCCACGGTGCGCTTCGGCACTGAACGCAGGATATTTAACGTTATTTGAGTAACGATTGGTGAATGAGGTAGTGCCAGCAAAGAGAATCAATAATATAGCTGGTAATTTCATTTCCTAACCCTTAAATTCTGCCTCAAACTTTTCGCCAAACCGATCGGTAGCTACTACCTTTACGGCTTTTACCGAAGGTAAAAAATGTGCCACAAATAAATGTTCTGTAGAATGTGGTTCAGGAAAAGTTCTTCCCGCGGGTAAGGTTGCACCTTTATATAATGTTACTGTTTGCGGATCGTAACCTTTTTGATTTTCCATTGCGCCCATCGCCTTTCCATCAAGAAAGTATTCTACTTTCCAGTTCGGATCCCAATTCCAAACATTGGCAATTAATCTTTTCTGATTGGTTAATTCATCAACATAGATATGCACCTGTTCTTTTCTGCTTAATCCGGTAGGTTGATAGTACCACTTCAAATTAGTGCCGTCTACCTCGTATACACCGTAACCTCTTGGCGTACCGTCTTCACAAACCGGGCCAGTCCACCAAGCACCACAAACTGCACCATGGTTGTGCTCAAACACATTACCAGTTATTACATTTCTGTTGTAATGCGTATGGCCAGACATAATGTGGACATTCGTAAAACCATTTAAAACGGTGTATAAATCAGTATTGTTTTTTACTGAATTGTGAACTGGAATATGAAGATTGATGATCAAGAGCGCATCTTTGGCTACAAACTTTAAATCTTTTGCCAACCAATCCAGCTGTCGTTGATTAATAAAACCATCATATTTCCTATCTTCTCCTAAATAACGAACATCATCCATTACAACATAATGTGCTTTACCCCTATTGAAAGAGTAATAAGTTGGGCCATAATGTTCCTGGAAAGTTTTGTCTGAAGTTTCATCGCCACCCATCCTGTAATCCATATCATGATTTCCCAGGCACTGGAAAAAAGGAATGCCCATATCTTTCACAGCCTGGTTATAATCGGCAAAAAGCGCATGGTTATCCCAAACAATATCACCAACCGTGATGCCATGAACGGGTATATTACCCATCGATTGGATTACTTTTTTGGTATCCGGAACAGAAGTCGTCATCATCTTCTCTACATCCGTTTTATTTTTCACCTGAGGATCGGCCCAGATAATAAAATTATGACGGTTATCTTTCTGCTTCATTTCCTTCAACTCGAAATTTAGATCGGTTTTAGCATCAAGTTTTTCGTAATATTTTGCCAGGTGGCTATCAGTGGTAAACTCGTATCCGGATGGCGTACTGATCCAAATGAATGTAGCTAACGGATTAACCTCAATGTTGTAACCGCCGTTTTTATCGGTCTGGATCACACTGAATCCATCAGAAACCACAACATTTGCAATGCCCTTTCCTTTACTGGTTACTCGGCCGCTTATTTTACCATCTGCATCTAGCAGAGAAAAGGCAGAATAAGATTTTAAACTAACAAATAAAGTAGTGGTTAATAAACCAGTTTTTTGGATAAATGATCTTCTGTTCATTGTTTATTGAAGGATGATTGTGGAATTAATTGGTTTTCTAAGCAATTATGCTTAGCCACGATAGGAAAGTTTTGATTGAAATGATGCCCAAACTTATTATTCTTTTGAGCATCACTTTTATTTGGATAATTTTATCTAATTCTGGTTGGCGGTATAGTGTCACGCCCAATTTCTACACCTGTTGCAGCATTCACACGTAATACAATATTATCATCTTCAATTATCGACATGTTTGCCGGCGAATTATCTTTAGGTAAGATAATATATTTCATATCTCTGGCTTTTACCCACTTACCAAGTGTAACGCTATAAATACCACCAGCTTTGTAAAACCAACCAAGGTCGGCAACCGAGTTATCATGATAATTAAATCTGATGGTGTTGGTGCCCTGTAAATAGAAAGGCTGAAAACCTTTATTAGGATCTGCAGGATCAACTTCTAATGGATCGTAAACATCGTAAAAATCATTATTGGCAATACGATAACCTTGTGCCGGTGGTCCTGGTGTAAATAAACTTCCACCATTGTGAACAAATACCACATCAATGGGTCTGGTTGTTGCAGTTACGGTAGTACCTCTAAAAGCGGCAATTCCATAAGCATTACCACTATTTGCCAATAACGTATTGGTTATTGCACCGAAACCATCTCCTGCAGTTGTAGAATAGTTAATTCCTCTGATGTATTGAGCGGTAGGTATCGGCGTTGAACCCGTACTGTTAATTGTTCTACCCGTACCACCTACATAAAAATAACCACCTTTTCTAACAGAACCAGTTGTCAAATTAAATTTGTATGTACGCAAGCCTCCAGTTGCCCATCCATTGGCAGGAAAACCTGCAGGCGTTGAAGCACCCGCATTATTCGTGGTAACTACAGAAAATGGCGTTACCGCGAAGTTGATATCTCTTGTGGCAATAAACTGAATGTAGTTATTGTTCGCATTGGTGCCTCTCGGATCAGGAATCCATCCCGAGATGATAAAATCTGGAATTTCAGGCGTTGAACTTAAAGTAATAACATCGCTGGCCGTTCTCATACGATGTTCTGGAATTAGCGTACCTGTTGAGCTTACTTTGTTAAATAAGATACCGTAATAATTTGCCGAGAATTGCAACGGGTTGTTCGCGAAGGTCGCTGTTGCCTCGGTGTGCAAGGTAATATCAGCAAATCCATCATTCAACGTTTTGTTGCCCGATAACACATCTGTAGGTGTTGGAAGCGGATTAAACCCGCCTTTTACAATTGCTAATAGCGTACTTTCATATTTATTTGGGTCTGCCAGGATAAAACTACTTGGTACTCTGTTTTTGGCGATAGGTTTGTTTTGTGCCACCCGGTTTACAGCGCCTGGAGAAATGCCTTTAATTTGCAAAATTCCATCTACACGACCCAGAACACCACCAGTAACATTGATCACAACTGAATCGCCGGGTACGTATTTGGCTGCATCAGCACCGATTGGAATGGCAATACCCCTAAGTTGAGATAAGCGTTTTTTATCCTGAACAATTAATAATCCGGCAGGAAGGTTTTTTCCAGAATGATCTGAAACCACTACTGCAGAGATGCTACTGGAGCCGTACATATTTTCGGGACTTAGCGTAATATCCGATCCTTTGTAAAGCCCTCTTAAATCGAAGATGGGTAAATAAGGACTTACTTCTCCACCAGGGTAATTCTGCTTTTTACATCCAATCATCCAAACGGAAATTGAGATTAAAACAAAGCTATATATGATAATTTTTTTCATGTTGATAATTTTAAAGCTGTTTACAGATTATGGTTTTTGCCACCATACTTGTGTATTGATTTCGTCGCCACCCATAGAGGCTACAGCTAAACGGTAATTTGTGGGGTTGGTAGACTGAATATATACCGGATAAGTCATACGTGCGGGCATCACACCTCCGTTTGCAAGCCCCGGACCTTTAGGTAAATAAGGATGTCCGGTTCGGCGGTACTCATACCATTGTTGCATATCTACCATAAACAGTGCATAATATTTCTGCATATGAATTTGCTCCAATTTATCAACAAATTGACCGGTATTATAAGTTCCCCATTCAATATCCGCTTCGTTAATATAATCTAAAAATTCTGCTGCATTAGTTGAAGTTGTAAAACTAGGCACCCAGTAATTAATTGAATTTGCAATTCCGGTATTGTAGTAGGCTTCCGCAGATCCTGTGATGTAACCTCTTAATGCTGCTTCAGCCAAAATAAACTGCACCTCTGCATAATTTATAAAAATACCCGTAAGCGGATTAGCCTGTAAAGACCGAGCATTCACTGCTACACTTGAAACCGTTTGTGCAAACGAATAGAAGTAAGCCTGTTTTGGTGCTCCCCCTCCAACTAAATAGCCACTTGGCACTCCTGCAAATCCTGAAGGCCCTTGAGAAATTCCCCACCTGTTGATACCTGCATTGGCGTAACCTTTAGCGGCAGAGATATCAATTCTCGGATCTTTCCAGGCCACTAAACGATCAATAAAGAAACTGGCAATGGCTGGTGCCCGGTAATCCTGTTCACGAATACCGTTTACTAGCGGTGATGTGTATGGATCAGAAACGTTGATTCCTCCGTTCCAAAGCAATTTAGCCGATTCTCCATTATTGGCAATGATTGGATATTGAGTGGTATTGGTATTGGCAATTTCTTTAATTTTCGCAATTACCTGCGCAGAAACATCTGCTTTACCTGAAACCCGAAGCAATAACCTAAGATACAGTGAGTTAGAAAATTTACGCCATTTAGCGATATCTCCTTTATAAACCGGGTCGCTGATGGCAGCAATTGCAGTTCCTGAGCTCAATAAGGTATTTGCCTCTTCCAACATTTTAAAAATGCCTAAGTACACATCCTTTTGCGTATCAAATTTCGGCTCAGTAACTTCCGACCCTTTATTTGATTCGCTGAATGGAATATCTCCGTAAGTATCGGTAAGGTTGGCGTAAAGCCATGATTGCATGACCAATGAAATACCCTGATACGACTTATTCAATTTACCAGGCTCAGACGCCTTGTTGTACATATCTTTAAAATTGGTTAACTGGATATACCAACCATTATAAAGATAATCAGCAAAGGTACGCCTGTATTGATACCGGAAAACTGTTGCATCTCCATCATCCTGGTTTACGGTAACCTGCATCAATTCATTGTTAAAGTTCCTGTTACGAAACATCCCTAACGACAATGAATTAACCAACGCAGGGGCCATTAGTTTATCAGGCGTAGTATCGATGATGTTAATCGGATCTGTATTGATTGCGATGAAATCCTTTTGGCAAGAGCTAAATGTTAAGCTAGAGCCAACTAAAAGAATAACAAGCTTTTTTATATTATTTTTCATGATGTTTTCTAGTTATATGCCAATAGATAGGTTAAATCCATAGGTTCTGGTTGACGGGAACTGTCCGATTTCAAAACCCTGAACAATGTCTGAACCGCTGATGGTACCAAATTCTGGATCGAACATTGGCCATGGCGACCAAATGAATAAGTTACGTCCATAAACTCCGAATGACGCCGAATTCAAACCAATTTTTTTAAGGAAACTAGGTTTAAATTTATAGGTTAAGGCTGCCTCTCTGAATTTGATAAAGTCGGTACTAAAAGTACTTCCTTCGGCATTGTCGGCCCCCATATTTGAACGGTAATATTCGTCAATATCTGTTGCAATTACATCATTTTTACGATAAGTTCCATCAGGATTTTGCACTACTCCATTACCGATAATACCACTATATCTTCCTGGTAATGTTGAAGTAGTTTTACCTTGCTCTACTAATTTATAGTTTAACAAAGAGTGCGCTACCGCACCGATTTGTGCATCGAACAGCAAATTAAGACTGAACTGTCTGTAGCTGAAATTGTTGCCGATACTTCCTTTAAATCTTGGGATGGTATTGCCCAGGTAAACCACATCATTGGTAATTTTAGCCAAACCTGTTGTGGCATCAAAAACAACATTTCCTTCAGGATCACGAACATATCCTCTACCATATAAATCGCCCATGCTGCCGCCTACTTTAGCAACAATCTGTCCACCCGCAACCGGTCCGGTTCTTAATACCACCGAACTATCGCCGTTCATATCGATAATTTTGTTTTGGTTGGTAGAAAATGTCATATAAGTAGACCAGTTGAAGCCATTTTTACTTTTTATCTGGCTTCCATTCACTGATATTTCTAAACCTTTATTATTTACCTGTCCGGCGTTGATCAACATTTGATTGTAACCTGTAGCTCTATCAACAATACGCGTTAAATGTTGGTCATTTGTTTTACCAGCATACACTGCAATATCAAAATTCAATCTGTTCTTAAATAAACGGATGTCTGCACCTAATTCGTAAGTTGTTGTTCTCAAAGGCTTCAAATTGCTGTTGGCCAATAAACCTGGATTTACCAGGGCGCTATCCGGATAGGAACCACTGAAAGCTAAACCATAAGTATAAGCCGTTCTGTAAGGGATCAAACTGCCGCTCCCTACCTGTGAAGCGGAGAACCTAAACTTAGCCATATTAACAAATTTCGGCATTTTAACCACTTCTGACATTACAAAACTTGCACTGGCAGATGGATAAAAGAAACCAACATTATCTGTCCTGGTAGAAGAAGCTAAAGCACTGTTCCAGTCTTTACGGGCCGTAATATCAAGGTATAAGAAGTTTTTGTAGCTATTTGATAAGATACCATAAAAACTGTTGATGTTTAGTCTTGAAGTATCAGGAATAGATAATAATGGATATAAATTATTTGATAATTCATAAATATTAGGAACTCTTAATCCATCAGCCCTGATGTCTGATCTGTCATATCTGTTTTTTAACTGACTACCACCTGCAGATAAATTGAAACTAAAATCGTTGCTTACTTTTTTATCATATCGGATTAAGAAGTCACTGTTGGTTTCTGATGAATGGCTGTTTTGCTCCCTGTAAGATCCGAATATTAGTTTACTTCCTGCATCATACGGACGTTCCTGCATTTGTCTTTGTTTTGCATAATCAACACTGGTTCTAACCAACAAACTTAACTCTTTGGTAAACTGGTAGCTTAACTGAATACTTCCGGTAACGTTGTTACGGCGTTGTTTATTTTTAAATTCGTTTACAACCGCATAAGGATTTTCTGGAAATGAGCTATACGGATATTTGATTAAACGATTCTCCTGACCATTTACCCAGTAGTTTCTAATTGATTCCAAATCGGCGTTTGGCTGCCAGAAAATAAACCAATACATAATCGATTGATTTCCGTAACCATTACCTGGAAGGTTATCACTATATCGGTTACCATAGTTTACTTTCGCCATTAACTTCAACTTCTTGGTGATGTCAGAGTTAATCGATAATGAAGCATTGGTACGTTCCACTCCAGAAAGTGGAATGATCCAGGTATTGCTTTGGTTAGAAATAGATGTACGGAAATTTGTTGTTTTTCCAAGTTTTCCATCTACACTCAACGTATTTGTTAAGTTCTCGCCTTTACTGAAGAATTCTCTGATCTGATTGGTGTAAGGTACCCATGGCGTACGCGTTAAGCCTACGTTTTGTCTTGTACCATCATATTGAAAAAAGCTTAAGCTCGGATCAAAGCGGGGACCATAGGCAGAACTTGTTCCGCTGGTACTGGCACCATCAGCACTTGCTCCATAAGAATAATACGAAGCTCCATCCAACCCTTGACCATACTCATATTGTAAGTCAGGCCAACGGTTAACTTCCTCGAATGAGCCATTTGAAGTAAATTTAATCCCTAATGATTTACGTTTCGAATTTCCAGATTTGGTCGTGATAATAATCGCACCGTTTGCACCACGCTGACCATATAAAGCTGATGCACCAGGCCCTTTTAATACAGTTACACTTTCAATATCTTCCGGATTGATATCGTTGATTGTACTTCCGTAATCTGCAGGCATGTTATCACTTCCTGTTCCGTAAACTCCTCCCGATGTTGCTGCGGTACGGCGACCGCCACTACTGCTTACTACAACCCCATCTACAACCACTAAGGCTTCATTATCGCCTGTTAAGTTATTTTCACCACGTAATATAATTTTGTTCGAACCACCAGGACCACTGTTTGATCTTACCAGATTTAAACCCGCAACCTTACCAGAAAGGGCATCAGTCCAGTTAGTGGCTACCGCTTCGGTTAGTTGCGTACTATCCACCGTTGTAGTTGCATAACCCAATGCCTTTTCATCCCTTTTAATCCCTAAAGCAGTTACTACTACCTCGTTCAGCTGGCTGTTTGATGATTTTAAGCGGATAATTAATCCGTTTTGGTTTGAGCTAATGCTTCTTGTTACAACCGTATAACCAACCATATTAAATGAAATTGATCCGGCTCCCTGAAGCGTAACAGAGAAATCTCCATTGTCATTGGTAACCCCTAATACCTTTTTAGCGCCATCACTAATAGTAGTTCCTACAAGCGGCTGCCCATCTTCATCATCCAGCACTTTTCCTTTCACTACAAACCGTTGCGAAGGCTGTTGTGCCAACACGCTTAAGGTTGATGATAGAAAAATACCAAGTAGAAAAATTTTGATGTAAAATGAAAAAGAATGGCTCGCTACCTGAAGGAACGATTTCTTTTCATCTGCCTGAAGATGCTTAGGGATTGCATCGCCAGTTTTTATTCCACGCCAAAACATGGAACTTGTTCTAGTAAAAAGTTTGTTCATATTATATCCGGTTATTAGGTTTCAATAATTAGTAATTTTCGTTTTATTTCGTCTTCGGATTAGCGGCAAAGTAAGGCTGTAGAGATTAAGGCCATGTTAAGCAACTGTTAAAAAACGATGGTGACGCTCATAAAATTACGAATTGTTGGTTTTACCATTTTTAATGGTTTCGATAATTAAATCTAGTAAAACAAATCGAAACTAAAAACAATTTATGAAAATCTGAAAAATTATTTCAGTTTTATTATTTCGGTTTGCCGGATATGGAAAGTTGAAAATTAAAATTCATCAAATTAGCAGGCTACTAAAAGTGATCGCAATAAGCGATTAAACTACTTTTAAGTCATAAAACCTGAAGTATTATTCTTATTTTATCAGAATACAATAGAAAGTAATATTTTAATTACATTTAATTTTTTTAAACATAATTTAAATATTAAATAACGTTATTAAACATAATGAAAGTTTTTAATGTAACTTTTATGTGCTGACATAATCGAAACTTAAAGAAACATTATTACTTAATACTTTGATAGGCAAATACGTATTTTATGTAAATTTTACTTAAAGAAATTGTTCTTTCCAGAAAAATCAATGCAGCTATTGGGAAAACCACCAGGCCAAAAATATTAAAACTGTAAAACAAATAAGCCAATACAAGTATCAAACGAAAGCACTCTAAATAGTAAATCCACTTGCGTTGTTCTAATAATGCTCCGATGTTGATTAATGTGATGATGATGAAAAATAATATAGCAAGCTGATCTGTAATGTTCATCAGGTTAAAATATAATGTTAATCCGGTAAGCATCGCCACAACAATAATGAGTTGCGTATTCAAATAAAACTTAAAACGAGGTTTAGATTGTTGTTTAATTTTATCCTGCCTAAATTTTCGTTCTAAAATTGGTCTGATATTTTGATCCATAAGTGCAGGGCTACCAAAAAGGGCATTCCATTTTGCCTTGAAGCCGTTCGCACGTTTATAAGCCTCGCCTATTTCAAGGTAGTAATGGAAGTGCTGCCACAAAAAGCTGTAGCTTTTCAACGGATGTGTCAACCCGAATTTAGGTGGTTCTTCTTCTGTTTGAAAGGTACCGAAAAGTTTATCCCAAAACACAAATACATCACCGTAGTTTTTATCGAGGTATTTTTCATCGCTTGCATGATGAACGCCGTGCAAAGAAGGCGTGATAAATACATGTTCCAGCCAACCTAACTTACCAACCAACTGGGTATGCGTAAAAAAAGAATAGGCACCGTGAACCAATAGAATCGTAATAATCATCGTTGGGTGGAAGCCTATAAATGGCAAAACGCACCAGAAAATATTTCTGAATAATGCCTGGAAGGTTGTTATTCTTGCGGCAGCAGATAAATTAAATTCTTCACTTTGGTGATGAACAATGTGCGCTGCCCATAAAAAATTGATTTCGTGGCCTAAGCGATGATACCAGTACCAAACAAAATCTGTTGCAAGTAGTATCAATACCCATACATACCATGCCGAAGATATATCGAAAAGCGCATAATTGCGATAAACCCAATCATACAGTTGATAAAAACTGGCCGCAATAAACAGATTAAGCAATCGCTCAGCAATACCGATACTGAAATTGGCTACTGTGCTTTCGTATTTAAAAACTGTTGTTCTTTTTTGATTTTGGGATATTTTATATTCGATATATACAAAGATGAAAAAAGCAGGAATAGCAAATGCGAGGTAGTTTAAGCCCATAATCTTTAATTTTCTGTTTTGAAGATAACGTCACAAACTTAATAATATTCTACTAATTACATAGAGTTTGTAGTTTACTATTTTAAATTATCTTACTTTCTATTCGTTTTATGTTTTTTGATTCTATTAATTTGTAAAAATCAGTTATAGCATAATAAAATAAATATGGCGGCACAAAATAGCACCGAGCAGACGAACATCTTATCTATAGACATTGGCGGAACCAGCATCAAAACAGTTTTACTGGATGAGAACGGAAACATGTTATCAGAATATTTAAAGAGCAAAACACCTGAAGGTGCAACGCCGAAAGATATTGTTACTGGTATTGAAGAACTCATTAAACCTATCCCAAACACCTTCAACAGAGTTTCCATTGGTTTTCCTGGTTATGTAAAAAATGGAATTGTGAAAACAGCGCCTAATTTGGCTAAAAACAAATGGGCTGATGTTGATTTGGCTCAGCGTGTTGCAAATGCTTTAAACAAACCGGTACGATTGGTAAATGATGCCGATCAACAGGGCTTAGGTGTAGTTGAAGGAAAAGGTTTTGAAATTGTTTTTACCGTTGGAACAGGTTTTGGTACGGCGCTTTTATTTGATGGAGAGCTTCTGCCCCATTTAGAATTGGCTCATTTTCCCTTAAATAAAGATGAAGATTATGATGACTATATTGGCAATAAGGCATTCGAAAAAATCGGAGGTGAGCGTTGGAACAAACGCTTAAAGAAGGTGATTGAAACTTATAAAACAGTTTTCAATTATGATTTCCTTTATATCGGAGGTGGTAATTCCAAAGAAATCGATTTTAAACTGGATGATAATATCAAGCTGGTAACCAATAGAGATGGAATAAAGGGCGGTGCGAAGCTTTGGAAATTAGCCGACAAATACAATATCTTTACGGTTAACCCGAAAGTGTAAAAACTACACTATTGATGGTTTTTTATTACAATCAATTAACAACAGCATCTCTAATATTAAAATGTAAAGCCTAATTTTGGGTTACAAGCAAAAAAGCAAAAAATGTCAAATAACGAGTCTAAAAATTACAAATTGGGAATGATAGGGCTAGGCACCATGGGCCGCAACCTATTGTTAAACATGGCCGATAAAGGTTTCTCTGTAACAGGTTATGATAAAGATCATAAAATGATTGCCAAACTTGAAGAAGAGGGAAAAGCGCATAACTTAAAAGGTTATGATGATATTCAGGCATTTATCAGTAGTTTACAAACTCCACGAACGTTAATTTTATTAGTTCCTGCCGGACCAATCGTAGATAGTGTTATTGCCGAATTAAAACCATTGTTAAGTAAAGGAGATATCATTATTGATAGTGGAAATTCTCACTTTACTGATACCAATCGTAGAGTTGATGAGCTGGAAAAAGAAGGCCTACATTTCTTCGGAATGGGAATTTCCGGGGGTGAAGAAGGTGCCCGTTTCGGTCCTAGTATGATGCCAGGCGGCGATAAACAGGCTTACAATGTGGTTAAAGAAGTTTTTGATGCTGTTGCAGCGAAAGTGGGTAGTGATCCATGTGTAACCTATATTGGTCCTGGTGCTTCCGGTCACTTTGTAAAAATGGTGCATAATGGTATTGAATATGCCATTATGGAGCTTATTGCTGAAGTTTATGGAGTACTAAAAAATGGTTTAGGATATTCAAACGCAGAAATATATCAGGTTTTCAAAAAATGGAATGAAGGTCGCCTGCAATCTTTCCTTTTGGAAATTACAGCAGAAATCTTCCTGTTTAAAGATACTGAAACACAGAACGACTTATTAGATCAGATTAAAGACGAAGCACGTTCAAAGGGTACCGGTAAATGGACATCAGAAGTTTCTATGGAGCTACAATTGCCTGTTCCTACCATTAATGAGGCTGTTTCTAACCGCGATTTATCAAAATTCAAAGCTTTAAGAGTTTCTTTAGAAGAAGCTTATGGCAAGAAAGAGAACAAAATTGATGTTTCTGTTGATGATCTGGAAAATGCTTTCTATTTTTCTATGATCAGTGCTTATGCTCAGGGCATGCATTTATTGGTTCAGGCATCTAAAGAATATCAATATCATCTTCAGTTGCAGGAAATTGCTAAAATCTGGCGTGGTGGCTGTATCATCAGGGCTAAATTTTTAGAAGATATTTATCAGGCTTACGATAAAAATAACTCATTAGAACATTTATTTGGTGACGGAGGAATTCAAGACATCATCAAATCTACCCTCAACGGCACCCGGAAAACCATCTCAGAATGTATCAATGCAGGCATTGGTATTCCAGCTTTTGCTTCTACCCTAACTTATTTTGATACGATTACCACGGCTAGAATGCCTTCTAACTTAATTCAGGCTCAAAGAGATTTCTTTGGTGCACATACTTTTGAACGCATAGATAAAGACGGCGTTTTCCATGCTGACTGGAATAAATTATCATAATAAATTTGATCAAGAATTTCAATATAAAATGAAAACCAAAACCGCATTAAATCCAACAGTATTCGTAATATTTGGTGGTACGGGTGATTTAAATAAAAGAAAGTTAGCTCCTGCTTTATACAACTTATTTATTGAGGGTTACATGCCTGAGCAGTTTGCAATTATTGGTACAGGCAGAACTGAATTTACGGATGATACCTATAAAAGTGCTTTAGAAGATGCTGTAAATGAATTTTCGAGAACAGGAAAAGTAAAGAAAGATAAATGGGATGATTTTGGGAATACCATTCACTATTGCCCTACTGATTTTGCCCATCCGAAAACTTTCGAAAACTTAAAAGCTTCGGTAGATCAGTATAAAAAAGAATACGGTAAAGAAACGCAGGTAATTTTTTACCTGGCTGTAGCACCTAACTTCTTCCCGATTATTGCTGAATGCCTGCAGAAATATAAAATCACGCAAACAGATGATAACAGCAGAATTGTAATTGAAAAACCTTTTGGTCATGATTTAGATTCAGCAAAGGAACTCAATGCCCTGCTAAGTACAATTTTCACAGAGAAGCAGATTTACCGTATTGACCATTATCTTGGTAAAGAAACCGTTCAAAACATGATGGCTTTCCGTTTTGCGAATGCTTTATTTGAACCATTATGGAACCGGTCATATATCGACCATGTACAGATTTCCGTAACGGAACAATTGGGCGTTGCAGATCGTGGCGGTTATTATGAAGGCGCTGGTGCATTACGCGATATGATTCAAAATCACTTGCTGCAGCTGTTATGTTTAATCGGAATGGAGGCGCCTATAAACTTCGATGCCGATGAAATCAGAAACCGCAAGGTAGAAGTTTTAAGGGCAATGCGTCCTTTCTCTGCTGAAGATATTCGTTTCCATACCGTTCGTGGCCAATACAGCAAAGGCTGGGTAGAAGGAAAAGAAGTTCCGGGTTACCGCCAGGAAAAAGGTGTAGATCCTCATTCCAATACAGAAACATTTGCGGCGGTAAAATTCCATATTGATAACTGGAGATGGCAAGGCATTCCTTTCTATTTAAGAACGGGAAAACGTCTAAATCAAACATCGTCATTAATTACTATTCAGTTTAGAGATGTTCCGCATCAGATTTTCTCATCTGGTGTTACCGAAAACTGGCAGCAAAACCGATTGGTTATCAGCATTCAGCCAGAAATGAGCATTCGTATGCAGGTGCAGGCGAAAAGACCAGGTTTAGATATGGTTTTAAATCCGGTTGATATGGTTTTTGACTATAAAGGAACTTACGAAGGTGACACACCTGAGGCTTACGAAACCTTATTGCTTGATGCCATGATGGGTGATCAAACGTTATTTATGCGTGGCGACCAGGTAGAAGCTGCCTGGGAACTGGTGATGCCGATTTTAAATACCTGGGAAAGTAAAAAATCTATTAATTTCCCGAACTATCCTGCTGATAGTTGGGGTCCGGAAGAAGCCGAAGCACTTATTGCAAGAGACGGTTTCCACTGGTTTAATTTGCCACTGAAAAATAAAGAATAGTAAACTACTCGTCATTGCGAGGTACGAAGCAATCTATTTTCTGGGAATTGATTGATAAGATTGCTTCGTGCCTCGCAATGACGTTTAATATTTTAGATATATGAATTTATTAATTTACAAAACGCTCGATGAGCTTACTGAAGATCTTGCTGATTACATCATTAAGATTGCAGAATTTTCCATTGAAGAAAACGACCGTTTCAATTTCGTTTTAACCGGTGGAAGCTCACCAAAAGCACTTTACCAGTTTTTAGCAGAAAAGTGTGAGCACAGAATCGACTGGGAAAAAGTGTATTTCTTTTTTGGTGATGAGCGTAATGTGGCTGCTGATGATGAAAATTACAATGGCTTAATGGCGAAGAAAACTTTGCTTGATCCCTTGAATATCAAAGATGACCATATATTTTATGTGAATACCACCCTTGCTCCTGAAAAGGCCGCAATTGAATATAAAAAATCGATCGATAAACATTTTAAGGGTGAAGACATTGTTTTCGACCTGATTCTTTTAGGTATGGGCGACGATGCACACACTGCCTCTATTTTTCCTCATACTACTTTAGTAAAGGATGAAGAAGTGAATGTGGCTTCGGTTTTTGTAGAAAAACTAAATACTTATCGCATCAGTTTTACTGCACCTTTGATTAATAAAGCTGAGAATGTAGCTTTCCTGGTTTTTGGCGAAAACAAAGCGGAAGCTATCAAACATGTAATTGGCGATGAGCAAAAAGACTTTGATCAATATCCATCTCAGTTAATTGATCCCATTGACGGAAAGCTTACTTTTTTTACCGATGAAGCTGCAACGAGACTGTTAGAAGAATAAAATGGCTGATCAGTTAAAAGAATTTTTAAATGGAAAAACGGAATATACCTTGAGTTTATTCCGTTTTTTTATTGATGAACTGAATACTTTGGGAATGTTTGAGGTTAAAGCCACAAAAACAATGATCGCATTACAGTCGACAGTGAAGTTTGCTTATGTTACGCACTTGGGTAAGAACTTTATTCATATCGTATTACCTTTCAATCAGCCTTTTGACAATCAGTTATGCTTCAGTAAGATTGCAAATGTTCCGGGAACTAATCAGTTTAACCATCACCTCAGGATTTACAATGCCGAGGATTTCAATGATGAAGTGATGTATTTTTTAAAACTCGCTTACGAAGGAAATTATCATGCCTGATCCAGTTTCTCTTCGATGAGCAGTTTAATAATACCATCTGCCATACCAACCTTGGGCACATAAATTTGCTTTATACCCGTCCATTTCATTAAGGTTAAATAAATCTCACTTGCAGGAATAATTACATCGGCACGATCGGGATTTAAGCCAAGTTCATGAATACGTTCTTTTAAAGAATAGCTGGTGAGCCTATTGTAAAGTGCGTTAAGTTTTTGAATAGACATCGGCGCCCCGTCTTTCTCATCGCTCATTCTAAAAAGTTTATTAATGTTTCCACCGGTCCCAATCGCTGCCAAATGTTTTTGTGATTTGGTATGTTCCTTCACCCATTCTTTCATTTCGTCCCAGGTTTCTTCCTTGTCCTGGTTGTCGAGCATCCGGATGGTTCCAATATTAAACGACCTAGATGCTTCCGGCACACCTTTTACAAAAACGGAAAGTTCTGTACTACCACCGCCTACATCAATATACAAATAGGTTTTGTTTTCGTCCAGATCTTCTTCAATGTGGTTAGCGTATATGATATTGGCTTCACGCTGACCTTCAATAATTTCGAGTGTTAAATCCGTTTGTGCTTTAATTTGTTTGACAATATCCTGTCCGTTACCGGCCTCCCGCATGGCTGAAGTTGCGCAGGCCAGATATTCTGAAACATGATAAACATCCATTAAACCTTTGAAAGCAGCCATCGTTTTAATCAAATCACCTGCTTTCCGTTCAGAAATATGATGATCCAAGAAAGCATCGTCGCCTAAACGCAGTGGAACCCTGATTAACGTATTTTTTTTGTATTTATATTTTCCATCCCGTTTGCTGATGTCGGCTATGAGCAGCCTAACGGCATTCGATCCCACATCTATCGCTGCGTATCTTAACATTATGATTGGTGCTTGGTTTTTAAATAGTTGTAAATATCTACCTGTGCTCTGATTTTTTTAATGAGCCTGTTTTTGTGGTATTTGTTATTATTTGCTGCATTAATCTGGCGAGATTTCGTGTTATCCTGCAACTGTAAATCAATGATATCCTGAATTTCTTGTTTTACATCTGAATCTAATACCGGAAAACCCACTTCTACCCTATGCTCAAAATTGCGACTCATCAAATCAGCAGAAGAGAGATACATATCGTTTTTGCCATTGTTACTAAAAATGTAAACCCGGGCATGCTCTAAAAATTTATCGATGATGCTGATGGCCGTTATGTTTTCACTGAAGCCTTTCACTCCGGGAACCAGACAGCAAATGCCGCGAACAATAAGCTGAATTTTAACACCGGCATTACTCGCATCGTACAACTTCGAAATGATGCCTTCATCTGCTAAACTATTTACTTTTAGCATAATATAAGCCAACTTTCCGGCTTTGGCATTTCTAATTTCGCGGTTAATAAAATTGATGAGCTTTGAACGACTTTCTAACGGGGAAACAATTAAATGCTTAAATCCTTTGGTTACCGTTCGCTTGCTCAAGGCATCAAATAACTTTACCAAATCATTCGTAATTTCTTTTTTCGCTGTGAAAATACTATGATCGCAATATAAACCTGCCGTTTTCTCGTTGAAGTTACCTGTAGCTAAATTAGCATAGTACACCGGTTTTTCTTTCTCCATCCGCTTCACCAGGCAAATTTTTGAATGCACTTTGTAATCAGTTAAACCATAATTAACTTTAACACCTTCTTCCATCAAACGACTTGTCCAGTAAATATTAGCCTGTTCATCAAACCTGGCTTTTAATTCTAACACCACTGATACGGATTTTCCATTTTTAGCGGCATTAATTAAGGCGTTAATTACCTTAGAGTTTTCTGCAAGTCTATATAGTGTAATTTGAATTTCCGTTACCTTAGGATCGATCGCTGCTTCACGTAAAAACAGAATAATGTAATCATAGGATTGATAAGGAAGGTTTACCAAATAATCACGGCGGGCAATTCTACTAAAAATACTTTGCGTTCGTGGTAAATCATGTACTTTCAAAGGAATATTTGGTGCATACTCCAGTTCTTTCTTCCCCACATTTGGAAAGGCAATAAAATCTCCAAATTTGTGATAGCTATTACCTGGAATTAGGCTGTCGGCGTCTAATTTTAACTTGTTTACTAATACCGTGAGCATATTCAAAGGCATTGCGGAATCGTAAAGTAAACGCATTGGTTTTCCTTTTTTGCGTTTTTCCAGGCTGTTTTTTAAATCTTCAATAAACTTATCATCAATATTTTTATCGATATCCAGTTCGGCATCACGCGTAAGCTGGATAGAGTAAGCTTCTAAATGATCATAAGTAAACACATAAAAAATGTCATCCAGACAGTAGCGAATAATATCTTCCGCCAAAATGATGAATTTTAAATCATTGGTTTCTGGTAAGACTAAAAATCTGGGTAAATTAGGGGGAATCTCAATTAAGGCATACTTTTCCCTTACCTTGGTATCTTTTTTTGACAACTTAACGAAAAAGTAGAGGTAACGGTCTTTTAGCTCCGGAAACGGCTTATCCATATCCAGCATGATCGGAACCAGGTTAGAAAGGATTTTGTCGCGGAAGTGATTTTTCACAAACCCACCCCTGCTTACGTTTAATTGCGTATCATTTAAAATGAAAATCCTGTTTTGAGCCAATTCATTTATTAAGGTAGCCTGAAATAACAAATCAAACTTTCGCTCCTGCTTAACAACAATATTTTTAATTTCATTGAGGATCTTTTTCGGATTATAGCCTAATAATGCCTTGGCTTTATCATTTAAATTAGTAAGCCGCGACATGGTAGCGACCCGAACTCGATAAAACTCCTCCAGGTTTGAAGAAAATATAGATAAAAACTTAATCCTTTCAATAAGTGGGACGCTTTCATCGGCCGCTTCCTGCAGCACCCGATCATTGAAATACAACCAACTTATCTCTCTGTTTAAAAATGGAATTTTCTTCTTGCTCATTAAAAAAAATAAAAATCCCTGCGTAACAGGGATGCTCAAATCTGCAAATTAATTTGTTAAATTGATGTTAACAAATGACGGTGTTCACGTTAACAAATTGTTTCATTATCTATACTTATTAAAAATGTTTAAAGCAGTTTTTTAGGCAAGCTTTTAATACTTTTTGATTTATTGGCGGGTATAGCTGTTTTAGCCTCAGCTTTACTTGCATCATCTTTTGCTTCCGTAGTTTTGGTTTCCACTTGTTTAACGGATGGTGTTTTAGGTTTAGCTGCAGAAGCCGTTTTGCTAACTATTCTTTTAACCGGAGCTTTGGCCGTAGTTGCAGCGTTTGCTTTTTTAGTAACATTATCTTTTACGGCAGCAGCTTTGGGTTTAACTGCAGATGCTGCTTTTACTGCTGTATCTTTAATCTTCTCAACTGGTTTAGCCAACACTTTTTCAACTTTATCTTCAGAAGCAATCGCTGCAACTTTAACACTTTGAACTATTGGTTTCGCCTTGGAGACAGCCTTTTTAACCACCTTGGCAGCAGATTTATCGGCTTTATTTATCGTTTTAACTACTGGTTTTTTCGCTTCCTTTGCTTTTGATTTTGAGGATTTTAATAAATCATCAATTTTATGTCCAACGTCTGCTTTAATTACCGTGAATTTTTTTGTGAGTTTTTTTGCAACACGTTTACTTGCCTTGGCCACCTCGGTACTAATCTCTGAGGCGTCATGCCCTAAACTTTTTATTACATCTAAAAATTGTGCAGTAATAGATTGCTCTAGTTGTTTCGCAGCTTCTTTTTTGGTGGCTTTTTTTTGAGACTTCGCTTTAGTGGTTTTCATATTATTTTTCGTTTTTTTGTGTGAGAGATTTATTTTCAACTAAATCTACTTAATTTTTTAATTTAAAGCTAAAAACATGCCTTCTTTTGATATTGTAAGTAAAGTTGATGCCCAAACCCTTGATAATGCAATTAATAACGCTAAAAAAGAAATCTTAAACAGGTTTGATTTTAATGGTTCAAAAAGTACCATCGAGCTGGATAAGAAAACCAATGTGGTAACCATCGTTACCGAAGATGATATGCGTTTGAAAGCCATTGAAGGTTCGATTATTTCCAGAATGATGAAACAAAATTTAGATCCCAAAAGTTTGGATTTTGGAAAAGAGACCATTGCTTCCGGCAACATGATCCGCAAAGAAATAACCATTAAGGAAGGGCTTGATAAAGAAGCTGCTAAGAAAGTGGTTGCTAAAATAAAAGCCAGTGGTTTAAAAGTACAGCCTTCCATAATGGATGATCAGGTGCGTGTAACCGCGAAGAAGATTGATGATTTGCAAGCGGTTATCTCTTTATGCCGTGGCGAGGATTTTGATCAGCCAGTACAGTTCATTAATATGCGCAACTAATAATTAATTTGATAAGCTATTATTAGCTCAAATAATAGTTTATCATTTACAGATTAACCAATAATGGAAATAAGCGAAAACGGATTTATATTTTCAGATAATAAGGAATTGCTTAAAGTTGATTCCATTCATCACTATTTGAGCACAGAATCTTACTGGGCAAAAAATATTTCTTTAGATACTGTTCGAAGATCAATTGAAAATTCACTTTGTTTTGGCATCTATAAAGACAATACGCAAATTGGTTTTGCCCGCTGGATCACAGATAAAGCCACCTTTGGATGGCTTTGTGATGTTTATATTGAGAACGATTATCGTGGTCAGGGATTGTCAAAAAAACTAATGTCATTTATGATTTTCCATCCCGATCTTCAAGGTTTGCGGCGTTATCAATTGGCCACTTTGGATGCTCATGGTTTGTATGAGCAGTTTGGGTTCTCGCCAATTCAAAATCCTGAACGACAAATGGGAATCGTTATCCCTAATGCCTACACAGCACCTGCTGAAGATTAATTCAAAAACCTTTTTCTGGGTTACGTGTTTTCAATACACATCAAAACATTGAATCCACATGAAAAAGATATTTCTACTATCTACAGCAATTGCATTTACGATAAGTTTCCAGGCCTGTCAAATCGCAGATAAAAAATCGGCAACTACAAAAGACAGTGTTGCGGGCGATACAAATATGGTTAATGGCAACCATGTTACAGGGGCCGAAAGTACACAATCGGGACTAGATGAAGCTGGAGCTACCTTTTTAAGAAAAGCTGCAGTTGGTGGCATTATGGAAGTTGAAGCTGCTAAAATTGCAGCAAAAAATGCGTCGAGTCAAAAAGTTAAAGATTTTGCTGCTCAAATGCTGACCGATCATACTAAAGCCAATACTGAACTTAAAGCACTCGCGGTAGAGAAAAAAGTAATTACTCCAGATGCTTTACCTGCTGAAGATCAGATTCATCTGGACGAGATGAAAAAAATGACCGGTGCTTCTTTTGACAAGCATTATATAGACATGATGGTTACCGACCATGAAAAAACAATAACACTTTTTAAAGAAGGTGCTCAAAATCGTGATGCTTCACTAAAAAGCTGGGCTACAAAAACTTTAAAGGTAATTGAAGGGCATGATGTTGCTGCGAAAGAGATTGCCTCAAGCTTAAAATAATTGTGATATAAATTAGTGACAAAAATCCCGATCATTAAGCTGGTCGGGATTTTTATTTTAGAAAATGTGTGAAAAGCATCATTTTTAATACATTTTATAGGAATGAAAAAAATTAAAATTAACTTTCGACGTTTAATACAAAAATAAGTAAATGAATAAGAGTAAAATTTTTAAAGCGCTGCTTAGCGTTGCTGTAGTGAGTGCGGTTCCATTTATAGCGAATGCGCAGAAAGCAAATTGGCAAAACCTTGATTTAAAAACTGATTCAACGTTTGGTATCAGTACTGAAAAAGCATATAAAGAACTTTTAAAAGGTAAGAAATCGACCAAAGTTATTGTAGCTGTAAATGACGGTGGCGTTGAAGCAACACATGAAGATTTAAAAAGAATCATGTGGGTGAACGCCAAAGAAATTGCAGGCAACGGAAAGGATGATGATAAAAACGGATATGCTGATGATATTCACGGATGGAATTTTATTGGTGGCCCAAAGGAATCAATTAACTTTGAAACCCTGGAATTAACCCGTTTAGTTCGCCGCGATCAAACCCGTTTTGCAAATACTACTGATGCAAATGTAGCAGAAAAAGACAAAGCAGATTATGAAGCATTTAAAGCCAGAAGAGCTGATTTGGAAAAACAACTGGCAGAAGCCAAACAGGGTTTGGCTGGAATTTCCGGTTTCAAGAATGCTTTAGACGCAGTTGTAAAAAAAATTGGCAAAGAAAATCCTACGCTGGAAGATTTTAAAAACTTTAAACCATCTTCTGATATAGAAGGACGCATTCAGGGTATCTTAGTTCAACAACTCGAAAAAGGAAGCTTTGCAGATTTTTACGAAGATCAAATTAAAGAGGGTTATGATTACTACACCCGTCAGGCGGAGTATAATCTAAATGTTGACTACGATCCTCGTGCTATCGTTGGCGATAATCCAAATGATCCTAAAGAGAAATTTTACGGAAATAATGACGTTGCAGGTCCTGATGCCATGCATGGTTCTCACGTTGCGGGTATCATCGCTGCCGATAGAACAAATAAGCTGGGTATCATGGGTGTTGCAGACAATATTGCCATCATGGGCGTTCGCTGTACACCTAATGGAGATGAGCGTGATAAAGATGTAGCTAATGGCATCCGTTACGCGGTAGATAATGGCGCAAAAGTAATTAACATGAGTTTTGGTAAAGCATATAGCTGGGACAAAGCCGTGGTTAATGAAGCCATGAAGTATGCCGCATCGAAAGATGTTTTAATTGTTCAGGCTGCCGGTAATGAAAACAAAGACATTGACAAAGAAAATAACTTCCCTAACCATAAAGATTTAGACGCGAAGACAATTGCCTCATGGATTACTGTTGGTGCTTCTGGCCCGAAAGATGATGAAACTTTAAAAGCAAGTTTCTCAAACTTTGGTAAAACGCAGGTTGATGTTTTTGCACCTGGTGTGCAGATCTATTCTACTGTTCCAGGTTCTAAATATAAAAACCTTAACGGAACCAGTATGGCCTCTCCTGTTGTGGCTGGTTTAGCGGGATTAATTCGTTCATATTATCCAAAATTATCTGCTGCGCAGGTAAAAGAAATCATTGTTAAATCAGTGACAAAAGTGAACCACAATGTTTCTTACAAAAAAGGTGATGAGGAAGATGCAGAATCTGTTTCAGTTCCTTTCTCTGATTTATGTATCAGTGGTGGTATCGTAAATGCTTACGAAGCATTAAAGTTAGCTGCAACTTACGGTGCAAAAACTGCAGCAAAATAATCGCAGTGATCAACATTCATTCATAACAAGAAAGGCGAGCCAAATGGTTCGCCTTTCTTGTATGAAAAAACATATACCTAAACCGTATCCATATCGATAACAAAACGGTATTTCACATCACTAGCCAAAACGCGTTCGTATGCTTCGTTAACATAATTGATATTAATCACTTCTACTTCTGATACGATATCATGTTCTGCACAAAAATCTAACATTTCTTGAGTTTCTTCAATTCCGCCAATGCTTGATGCCGTAATCGCTCTGTTTCCACGCATCAATGCAGACCCCGGAAACTTTAATGGTTCCGGCGGTAAACCTACACAAATGTGAACACCATTTACATTCAATAGCTTTAAGTACGTTTCGTAATCGTGTGGTGCTGAGACAGAATCGATAATGTAATCGAAATGATTAGCATATTTCGCTAACTCTTGAGGATCTTTGGTTATTACAAAGTGATGCGCACCCAATTTTTTAGCATCTGCTTCTTTTGATGGAGAGGTACTCAAAACAGTAACATCAGCACCAAAGGCAACAGCAAACTTAACGGCCATGTGCCCCAAGCCGCCTAAACCTAAAACAGCAACTTTATGTCCTTTTGTAATGCCCCATCTTTTTATAGGAGAATAAGTTGTAATGCCCGCACAAAGTAAAGGCGCAACACCCGCCAGCGGAAGTTTTTCAGAAACACCTACCACAAATTCTTCGGTACAAACTATTTTATTTGAGTAACCACCATACGTTGGTGTTTTTTTATCACGTTCAACGCTGTTGTAAGTCCAAACTGTTTCTCCTTTTTCGCAAAACTGTTCTTGTCCACCCTTGCATGTTGGGCATTCCTTACAGCTATCAACCATACAACCAATACCAGCAAGTTGACCAACTTTAAACTTGGTTACTTCCGAACCAACTTCGGTAATCCGCCCAACAATCTCATGACCAGGAACCATTGGATAACGGGCTGGCCCCCATTCGCTACGTACCTGATGAATATCTGAGTGGCAAATTCCACTAAATAAAATCTCTATTAAAACATCCTTCGGCCCAACATTCCTTCTTTCGAAATTCCATGGAGCCAGTTTATCGGTCTGGCTGTGAACAGCGTATCCTTTTGCAGCTATCATATTATATTATTTTTTGCCAAAGCTATATAAACGACTTGTAAATGCTGAAATCGAAGCAATCTAAATGGTTTATCGTTTGTAAAATTAACCTGCTAAAACTTTATCAGGAGTAATTGGCAAAGTTCTAATTCTTTTCCCTGTAGCATTAAAAACAGCATTGGCGACGGCAGCAGAAAAACCAATCAAGGCAATTTCGCCCATTCCTTTGGCGCCCATCGGATTGATATACGGATCGGGTTTATTAATAAAATGAACTTCAATTTCCGGAATATCGGCATTGACCGGAACATGATAATCTGCAAAATTGTTATTGATGTATCTTCCGTAACGGTGGTCGATAATGGATTCTTCATGTAAAGCCATTCCCACACCGCCAACTGCACCACCAACCATCTGGCTACGGGCCGTTTTCGGACTCACAATTGAACCCGAATCACCAACAGAAACGATTTTATCAACCTTTACCACGCCGGTTAAACTATGGACTTTTACTTTTACGAAATGGATAGAAAAGGAATACATGGAATAATCTTCCCGCTCCTTACCAGCCTGGCTTTGTTTTGTCACTTCGATTTGTGGAAGATTATTTTTCTTCAATACATCTACAAAATTGGAAGTCGCATCCATGTTTGAGTTTGCGGCAAGCTCTGCAATAGTCGATTTTAAGCTTACACAAACATCATTGACCGCTGAACCAACTGTAGAAAGCGTAGCTGAACCGCCCTGGCTTGGTGCCGGAGGTAAAGAAGAATCGCCCAATTCAAACTTGATTTTATCACCTGGAATACCTAAAAGTTTGCTTGCAATTAAAGTCATTCCGGTTCCAGTTCCTGGCCCGATATCGCTTGTTGCACTTTGCAGCACCAAAGTTCCATCGGCCTTTAAAATACCTTTCACACTTGCTCTACCTCTGTTTGCATTGAAAACGCCAATACTTACACCGAAACCGTATTTCCATTGGCCATTAGTCAAACTTCCAGGCTTGTTCTTACGTTCGTTCCATCCAATCTTCTGAGCACCTACACGATAAGCTTCTTTAATATTTTTATCTGAAAACGGCTTGTTTCGTTGCTGGTCTCTTTCAGGATCATTTTTTATCCTAAACTCAAGCGGGTCCATATCTAAAGCATGGGCCATCTCATCAATAGCACTTTCTAAGGCAAAAGCGCCGGTTGCCTCTCCAGGTCCACGCATCCAGATGGGTACGCCTAAATCAACCGGCACAACGGTATACTGCGTATTCACATTATCGCACTGATACATGAATTTAGCCATGTTTACTACACCTTCCGTAAAATTTTCATAAGCCGAAGTTTCGCCAAATGCCCGATGTGTTATACCTGTTAAAGTACCATCCTTATTTGCACCTAAACCAATGGTTTGTACTGCCGCCGGACGATTACCCACCATGGTAAACATTTGCATCCGGGTAATTACCAATTTAACTGGCTTCGCGATATGTTTTGAAGCCATTACCGTAGCAATTTCAAGCGGCCAGGTTCTTAAAGCCATACCAAAACCACCTCCAACAAATTCAGAATTTACCTGAATATTTTCGATAGGGATTTTAAAAACATTTGCAATAGTACCTTGTGTAGCCTTTACTCCTTGTGTTTTCGCATAAACCGTTACCTGATTATTTGGCCGCCAATCTGCTATAATTCCATGCAATTCCATTGGATTATGCGTTTCAATTGGGAGGTGATACTTTGCTTCAATCTTTACTTCAGCAGTTTTATAAGCATTTTCAACGCCACGTTTATAATCTGGCTGACCTTGAAGTTTCTTTGCCTTAACATCGGTGACGGCCTTCTCAAAATCAGTATTAAAATCTTCTTTAGCATAAGTTACCTTAACTAATGAAGCGGCATAAGTTGCTCTTTCAAAAGTGTTGGCAACGACTATCGCTATGGGTTGTCCGTTAAAGAAAATTTTATCAGTATAGAATATCTTAAATGGCGAACCGCCTTCTTGTTCATATGCCGGCGCTGATGGTTTATTCATATGAGAAATTACAGAAACTACACCGGGGGCTTTTTCTGCTGCTTTGGTATCAAGCGAAGTAATTTTTCCTTTGGTAATGGTACTGGTTACTAAAACACCATAGGTTAATCCTGGCAATTCGTATTCAGCAAAATATTTGGCCTTCCCCGTAACCTTGTAAATTCCATCTACACGGTCATTTGCATCTTTTAAAACTCTATTTTCCATGGTTACGCTTTGGATTTTGCAACGGTTAACGCCTCGATAATTGAATTTGGAGCCATTTGAAGTTTGAAATCATTTTCTCCAAATCCTTTAGCACCTGTCATGGCCAATTTTGCAGCCTGCTTAAAATTTTCTTTTGACGGTTCTTTGCCTTTTAAAAAATCTTCTGATGCCGTTAAACGCCAGGGTTTGTGTGCTACACCGCCCATCGCCAATCGAATATCTGTAATTTTGTTATTGGATATTTCCATTCCAGCGGCAACTGAAACCAAGGCAAAAGCATAGGATGCTCTATCTCTTACTTTTAAATAAAACGAATTTTTGGCTAAATTATTAACTGGAATTTCCAGGCGAATAATCATCTCATCAGCTTTTAAGTTATTGTCTAATTGAGGAGTATCTCCCGCCAGGCGATGAAAATCTTTAAATGAAATTTTGCGCTCGCCTTTAACACTTGCCAGAACAACAATTGTATCTAAAGCAATGAGGGCCACACACATATCACTTGGATGAACGGCAATACATTTATCTGAAGTTCCAAAAATTGCATGCATACGATTAAAACCCCCAAGAGCACCACAACCAGAACCTGGCTGACGTTTGTTGCAAGGCATTTCGGTATCGTAAAAATAACCGCAACGGGTTCTTTGCATCATGTTTCCACCAACTGTTGCTACATTTCTCAATTGCGCCGACGCCCCTGCATTTAATGCCATGGCCAGCAAGGGAAGCTTTTCTTTAATGATTGCATTTTCTGCAACAGCTGTGTTCGAAGCCAATGCACCAATAATGATCTTATCACCAATCTGTTCAATTTGCTTTAAAGGAACATGGTTGATATCTATTAATTTTTCAGGCGCAGTTACACCTCTCTTCATCAAGTCAATCAGATTGGTTCCGCCCGCTAGAAATTTTGAATTCTTATCCTTTGATAGTAAAGTTAAGGCCGATTTAGCCGTGGTTGTTCGCAGGTATTGAAAATTGATCATGCCTTGATTCCTCCTTTCGAAACCTCAACTATCGCATCAACAATATTAGGATAAGCACCACATCTACAAATATTTCCACTCATATATTCACTTATTTCTGCTCTGGAATTGGTATGACCTTCGTTAACGCAAGCCACAGCCGACATGATTTGTCCAGGCGTACAATATCCGCATTGGAAACCATCATGCTTGATAAAAGCAGCCTGCATCGGATGCAGTTCTTCTCCATTGGCCAAACCTTCGATAGTTGTTATTTTCTTGCCTTCATTCATCACTGCTAAACTTAAACATGAATTGACTCTTTCACCGTCAGCATGTACCGTACATGCACCACACTGACCATGATCGCAACCTTTCTTGGTACCTGTTAAATGAAGTTCTTCACGCAAGTAATCCAAAAGGGTAACTCTCGGCTCAACAGCGCTTTTGTAATTCTTATTATTTACAGTGATATTGAGTGGTATTTTTTCAAAAAGTTCAGCGAAACGTTCATCGGCTTGATTTTCTGCAGCTTTAACCGCTACAGATGGTGTTAAGGCGATGGCCGTAATTAAGGAACTTTTCTTTAGAAAATCCCGCCTCGAATCGCCATGATTTGATTCCTGATCAGATGATTGCATAAAATATGTTTTGAGATGTTGTTGTTTTTAAAGTTCGGCAATCTAAACCGCAAAAAGCACACATTTAGGAATTTAGAATAATTCTAATAAGCCGAATTTTCAGGATCTAGCTTCTGCTCTTCGTTATGTTAAATTATCTCACCTGCATTTAGCCCAGAAATGAATTCAGGGTGACGGCATCCTATCTCAAAAAATAATTTCAGTAATATCAACTCAATTTCTATTTTTATCAAATGGAAGAAATTAAGCCACTACCCGATTTATCAGCAGAAGAACAACGCGTTTTAGGTTCATTAATAGAAAAAAGCCGGACAACTCCCGATTATTATCCAATGACTTTGAACAGCTTGACGGCGGCTTGTAACCAAAAAAGTTCGAGAAATCCTGTTGTAAATTATGATGAAGAAACGGTTACACTTACATTAAATTCATTAAAAGTAAAAGGATTAATATCTACGGCTACAGGAGGTTCCGGTAGAGTAATTAAATATAAACATAATCTCGGGATAGTTTATCCATTAGTACCATCAGAACTTTCTATATTATGCTTGCTACTTTTGCGTGGCCCACTAACTCCTGGGGAAATTAATAGTAACTCGGGCCGGCTTTATGAATTTGAAAGTATTGAAGAAATTTCAGAGCAACTGAAAAAACTTTCGGATGAGGCGCCTGCTTTTGTGAAACTCTTACCAAAAAAACCAGGGCAAAAAGAGGCAAGATTTGTACATTTATTGGGTGAGCAAGCCGAGGTTAAGGATGCAGAACCGGAATCCCAACAAACAACAATTTTCCAACCCAATGAGGTGTTGGAAAATCGTATTGCTAAATTGGAACAAGAACTTGAAGAATTAAAAGAACTTGTTAATTTATTGATGGATAAATAATTAAGCTTCGTATTTTTTAAAGATAGTGCTTGCTACGTGTCCACCGAAACCAAAAGTATTATTTAAAACGTAATTGAGTTCCTTTTTTATCGGCTTTGCCAATACAATATTTAATCCTTGCGGAATTTTCTCATCGAGTTTCTCTGTATTTATAGTTGGAGGAACAATGCCATCTCTTATAGCAAGAATACTGATTAAGCTTTCTACCGCACCAGCAGCTCCGAGTAGGTGGCCGGTCATAGATTTCGTTGCGCCAATTACCACCGGTAGACCATCGAAAACGTTTTTAATGGCATTTAACTCACTTAAATCACCTAAACCTGTTGAGGTAGCATGTGCATTGATGTAATCAATTTTGTCAGCAGAAATGTTCGCATCGTTTAATGCTTTTTTCATGCCCAGAGTGGCGCCAATTCCATCTGGAGGTGTTCCAGTTAAATGATAAGCGTCAGCAGCCATTCCACCACCCACAATTTCAGCATAGATATGAGCACCGCGATTTAAAGCATGCTCCAGTTCCTCTAAAATTAATGCTCCAGCACCCTCTCCCATTACAAAACCATCACGACTTTCATCAAACGGTCTTGATGCATTTTCAGGACTATCATTTCTTTTAGATAAAGCTTGTGCGGCACTAAAACCACCAACAGAAGCCTCAGTAATTGCTGCTTCAGAACCGCCTGCAATCATTACGGTTGCTTTGCCCAAACGAATGGTATCAAACGCATTAATAATTGCAGTGTTGGATGATGCACAAGCAGAAACCGTACAATAATTTGGGCCGCGGAGTTTATGGCGAATAGAAATGGCACCTGCAGCGATATCAACAATCATCTTTGGAATAAAAAATGGGCTAAACCTTGGTGTTCCATCACCTTGATGAAATTCGGCCAGTTGCTCTTCAAAGGTTGAAATTCCGCCGTTTCCTGTAGCCCAGATTACGCCAACTTCCGCCAATTGGTCGTCAGTCATTGTTTTAAAATCTAAGCGGGCATCAGTAATTGCCTGATCACTGGAGGCGATGGCGTATTGCGTGAACGTATCAAATTTTCTGGCTTCTTTTCTATCCAAAAAAGATTCGGGATTAAAGTCTTTAACTTCAGCAGCAAAATGTGTTTTGAATTTAGAAGTATCGAATTTAGTGATTGGGCCGACGCCGCTCTTACCGTCTAAAATATTTTCCCAAAAGCTTTCTACAGTGTTTCCAAGAGGCGTTATTGCGCCTAATCCAGTTACAACTACTCGTTTCATTTTATTAGTTTTTTATTTTATTCCTGCGCACAGGTGATTGAAATAAATAAATGATTTACCTGTCGTTTACGCTTATTGCCGCAAAGGTGATCATTACAATTGTTAAAATAATCATATCGAAAGCAAAAATGATTTTCATTTAATTATCGATCTATTCATAATTAAAATTAATTAGTTTGAATTTTGTAACTTTGATTTATGAGCAAGTCGGAATCTATAGAAGAGTTTTATCAGAAAAAATTTGATTTTTTACCAGATAACCTGCAAAAAGATATTGGGCATTTTAATGTCTTCAGAATGGAAGATTGTATTGGAGATGATAAACCTCCGATGAACTATAGCAGACGAGATTATTACAAGATTGCTTTAAATCGTGGTCATAATATTTACCATTATGCTGATAAGAGCGTGGAGATTAATGGAACAGCACTTATGTTTTTCAATCCACAAGTACCCTATACCTGGGAACTGGCCAGCGGAAAGATGAGTGACGTGAGAGGATTTTTCTGCATTTTCACAGAAGCATTTTTTAAGGAAAAAGTTAGGGGAAACATTGGCGACTTACCTATGTTCGTTGTTGGCGGAAAACCGGCCTATGTGTTAAATGAAAAACAAGACGCTCATGTTTCGGCCATCTTTGAAAAAATGCTTGAGGAAATTAATGGTGATTATATGTACAAATATGACTTACTAAGAAACTACACTACCGAAATTACGCACTTTGCATTAAAAACAGAACCATCAGAAGTTTTGTACAAACATCCTGATGCGAACTCCAGGATTACATCGGTGTTTACCGAATTGCTGGAAAGGCAATTTCCGATTGAAAACCCATCGCAGAGATTTACCATGCGCTCCGCAAAAGATTATGCCACACAGCTTTCTGTACATGTTAACCACTTAAATAGAGCGATAAAAGAAACAACAGGTAAAACTACCACACACTATATTACCGAACGCTTGTTGAGTGAAGCAATGGCGTTACTTAAACATACAGACTGGAATATTTCTGAGATAGGCTATTGTTTAGGTTTTGAAGAACCTACACATTTTAACAACTTCTTTAAAAAATTAACCAACCATACGCCAAGCTCCTACCGTATTGTTTGAATTTCGTAATCATCAGTTTGATTGGCGTAACACTAAATTTTAATTCCCGATATAATTTTGTCTTAACAAAAAGGATAAAAATATGGGACTTAAAAAAGTTTGGTTTGTAACTGGTGCTTCCAAAGGTTTAGGACTAAGTTTAGTAAACCAATTATTAAAAGCAGGTCAATCTGTTGCGGCAACATCCAGAAACGTTAATGATTTAATTGCTGCTGTAAATACAAATTCTGAAAAATTTCTTCCGTTAGCCGTTGATCTAAGTGATGAAACCAGTGTTGAGCAAGCAATAAATGCAACCGTTGCGCAGTTTGGAAAAATCGATGTGGTGATTAATAATGCAGGCTATGGCATTGGCGGCAGTATTGAAGAACTAACGGATAAAGAAACCAGAAGTGCTTTTGATGTAAATGTTTTCGGAACTCTAAACGTAATTAGAAAAGCAAGTCCGCATTTAAGGGCACAGCGCTCAGGTCATATCATCAACATTGCATCCATTGCGGGCATCGTTGGCGCTACCGGATGGGCGGTGTATTCATCAGCGAAAGCGGCCGTAATTGCGCTATCAGAAGTTTTAGCAGAAGATGTAAAAGCTTTCGGAATAAAAGTTACGGTAGTTGCTCCTGGAGCATTCAGAACCAGTTTCCTAACGCCAGAATCTTTGGCATTGGCAAAAAATCCAATCGATGCTTATGAAGACGTTCGGTCAGTACATGCAAAATACCTAAAAATGGATGGCGCTCAAGCTGGCGACCCTGAAAAAGCTGCTGCAGCAATGATTTCCTTAGTAAGTATGCCAAATCCTCCAATTCATTTGCTGTTAGGAAATGACGCCTTACAAAGGGCGATGGTAAAAGCTGATGCACTAACAAAGGAATATCAAGACTGGAAAGCAATTACGATTTCGACCGACTATTAAAATCGTCATTACGAGGCATAAAATCTTCACACTTCTTGAAGAATTGCTTCGCTAAACATTGAAAAATAGAATATTTAAAAACAAAAATCATGGAAAATAACAGAGTATGGTTTGTTACAGGAGCTTCAAAAGGTCTTGGACTAACATTAGTGAAAAAATTATTAAGTAACGGTTATAACGTTGCGGCAACTTCGAGAAACTTAAATGACCTATCAAAAGCTGTTGGAGAATTTGAAAACTTCCTACCATTGTCAGTTGATTTAATGAACGAAGAAAGCGTTGAATCGGCAATAGGCAAAACAATTAGCAAATTCGGACAATTAGATGTTGTGGTGAACAATGCCGGTTATGGAATGCTTGGTGCATTGGAAGAGCTGAGCGATAAAGAAGCTCGTGAAAACTTCGATGTTAATGTTTTCGGTTCGTTAAATGTAATTAGAAAGACGTTGCCTCAAATGAGAAAGCAACAATCCGGACACATTTTCAATATCTCCTCTATCGGTGGATTTTCAGGAAACTTTCCTGGATTTGGAATTTACTGTGCAACCAAGTTTGCTGTAGCAGGTTTTACAGAATCGCTTGCTGCTGAGGTAAAATCTTTAGGCATTAAAGCCACTGTGATTGAACCTGGATATTTTAGGACTGAATTTTTAACATCAGGATCATTAGCTGTTCCGAAAAACCCTATTGATGCTTACAAAGAAGTTCGTGAGTCGCAAGCTGCGCATCAAAATGATATTAATAACCAACAACCAGGTGATCCTGCTAAAGCAATTGAGGTAATTATTGCTGCGGCTGAAAGTAAAGATGCTCCGCTACATTTATTTTTAGGTCCTGATGCGTATCATGTGGCTGATGAAAAAATCAAGGCTGTACAAAAAGATATGGAAGACTGGAAAGCGCTAGCAACAGCAACTAATTTTGATAATACAGAGAAATAACTTGATTATTAAACGGTAAAAGCCGTAAGCGATGCTATCGCTTACGGCTTTTTATTTTTTGTGAATGAGATTAAATTTCAGAACTATAAACCGATCTGATGGCATCTCTTAAATTGTATTTTGAAGCCATTACTTCACCATAAGCTCCAGCACTACGGATAGCAAAGATATCTCCTCTAAACGATTTTGGTTGTTCTACTTCTTTACCAAAACAATCAGTGCTTTCGCAAATCGGCCCAACAATATCATATTTTACGATTTCAGTTTCATTTCCCCGTGTCAAATTTTCTATTTTATGGTAAGCCTGATACAAAGCTGGCCGCATCAATTCAGTCATACCTGCATCCAAAACCACGAAGTTTTTCTTTTTACCGTTTTTGATATATAAAGCCCTCGTAATTAGCGATGCGGATTGCCCAACCAATGCTCTTCCTAGTTCGAAATGAACTTCCTGATTAGGTTTTATTTCCAGGAAATCTTTAAATATTTTGAAGTATGATTGAAAGTCTGGGATCTGGTGATCAGGGTGATGATAATCAATACCTAAGCCTCCGCCAACGTTCAATACTTCAACAACAAAACCTTTATCTTCAAACCAAGTACAAAACTCATTTACGCGAACACAAAGGTTCTTATAAACATCAAGATTGGTAATTTGAGAACCAATATGGAAGTGAATTCCGAGGAATCTCAAATTTTTAGAAGATTTCAAGGTTTCGGCACATTCAGGCAAATCCCATGAATTAATGCCAAACTTATTTTCATCTAAACCAGTCGTAATATTGTGGTGCGTGTGCGCATCAACATTGGGATTGATACGAATGGCTACTTGCGCAACCTTACCCTTCGCGGCGGCAAGCTCATTCAAAACTTCCAATTCCTGAATAGATTCTACATTAAAGCAGAAAATATCTAAATCCAAAGCCTCATTTATTTCTTTATCAGATTTACCAACACCGGCAAATACGATTTTTTTATTATCGAAACCAACTTCTACTGCACGTCTTACCTCTCCTGCGCTGACACAATCGGCGCCAAAGCCAATTTGTTTAATCTGCTCCAGCAAAACAGCATTGAAATTTGCTTTCAACGCATAATGAATGTGAAATTGATAAGGTTTTGCAGCCTCGGCACAGGTGTTTAAAGTTTTCTGCAATAAATCAGTATCGTAATAGTAAAAAGGCGTTTCTATATTGTTAAACTTTGATATATCTTTATCGGCGAACATGTTCAAATTCCTTATTATAATTTTAATTTTATTCTTTGGGCTAATTTATTGGGGTAATTACCTCGATTTAAAGCATGGAAGAATTACCCAAAAACAATACAACGGAAAAATCCGATTTTTTATCGTGCTTCTCCTGATCGTATTATTTCTTTTATTTATACGAAAATGAAAATAGTAGCGGCCATTTTTATCATTGTTATAATTACTTTAGGTCTGTTTAATTCCTATAAGAAACATAAAAATGAGTTATTACCAGCAAGCTTTTTAGCTTTTCACTTCATTATAGGATTACTGGTCATCCTAGGCGCTTTCTATCTTTTATTCGAATAATCTGTTGTGCAAACTTCTTAAAGCTTCCGTTTTATATTCGCTTAAAATCAACAGGGAAACATTATAATTACTTCCACCATAAGAAATCATACGGATTGGGATATGCTTTAATCCCTCTAAAACTCTGCTAGCAAAGCCATGTTTTTCTGAGCCGAAATCGCCAACTACGCAAACAATACTGTGATCGGTATCTACTTCTACTGTTCCAAAACTTTCCAGTTCCTCAATAATTTTCGGAAGATTTCCGATTTCGTCAATGGTCAACGAAACAGCTACCTCTGATGTGGTAATCATATCGATTGGCGTTTTATAGCGTTCAAAAACCTCAAAAACACGGCGTAAGAAACCATAAGCCAATAACATCCGGCTTGATTGGATGCGGATTGCCGTAATGCCGTCTTTAGCGGCAATAGATTTAATCTTGCCTTTTTCGCTATTATGTGTTATTAAGGTTCCTGCAGCCGTTGGCTCCATCGTATTTAATAAACGAACAGGAATTTTATATTTCTGCGCTGGAAATACGGATTGTGGGTGTAAAATTTTAGCACCGAAATAAGCCAACTCTGCTGCTTCATCAAACGATAGTTGTGCAATCGGTTTAGTTCCTTTTACAATACGTGGATCATTATTATGCATACCATCAATATCCGTCCAAATTTGAACCTCTTCGGCCATAATCGCAGCACCTAATAATGATGCCGTATAATCACTTCCACCACGACGTAAGTTATCTACTTCTCCAAAACTATTGCGACAAATAAAACCTTGCGTAATAAATAATTTATTGCCTTTATGTTGTTCTAATAAAGGTGTTAGATGTTTGGTAGTAAATGGAATATCTGGCTCATTATCCTCGTCGGTTTTCATAAAATCCAATGCAGGTAATAATACCGATTCTACACCAATTGATTTTAAATAGATATGGTATAATGTAGTAGATAGTAATTCGCCCTGCGCCAAAACAACTTTTTCTTCTACTGAAGTAAAAATATCGTTTGTAATAACTGCAAGGAAGCTAAAATGATAGTCGATCACTTCATTTCCCATCTCCTGAAAATCTGCAGCGGGCAAGAGTTCAACAACAAAGTCTTTATATTTGGCATACAAATTTTCAATCGCAACGCTTCCCTTCTTCTTATCTCCAGCTAAAAAATAATTTGAAATCTCCACTAAGCTATTCGTAGTACCAGACACTGCTGATAAAACCACAATCTGCTCTTCATCTGGATTAATGATATCCAACAACTTCGTCATGCGCTCGGGACTACCTACTGAAGTACCCCCAAATTTTAAAATTTTCATCGATTTGTTTTTGTTTCAATTTGCGATGGAACAATCAGTTTTATATCCACTAGGTGACTTAAAAAAACATGAGGGCTTCATCTAATTAGTTATTATTTTAGCTGTAATAAAAAGAACACCATTTACATCGTGCTTACCAGAATATAAAAAATGTGATTGTCTCATTTTTAATACTGGATTTTCTTTATTATTGTATCGGGGCGTGAAAATAAGCAAAAGCAGCTTAAAAGCAACATCCTCAACAAAATAAAATTTGGAACAAATTGAATTTATTTCAATTTCACCAAACTTCATGAAATAAATTTTGTTCAACACCAGATATTAAATTAAAAATACAGCTCAATGCAATCAATTGATCAATCAACACAAACCACAATAAATCAGTGGTTAAATGGAAATTACGACGAAAAAACGAAATCAGAAATCCAATCTCTAGTAGATAACAATTCAACTACTGAACTTACAGATGCTTTTTATAAAAGCTTAGAGTTTGGAACTGGTGGTTTGCGAGGCATTATGGGTGCGGGTTCAAACCGGATCAATAAATATACAATAGGAACGGCAACACAAGGTTTAGCCAACTACTTAAATAACAAATATCCAGGGGAAAAGATTAGTGTGGCCATTGCGCATGATAGCAGAAACAATTCAGATTACTTTGCAAAAATTACAGCTGATGTTTTCTCTGCCAACGGCATTCATGTTTACTTTTTCGAAGCTTTAAGGCCAACACCTGAGTTATCTTTTGCTGTTCGTCATTTTGGTTGCAAAAGCGGTGTGATGTTAACTGCATCACATAACCCAAAAGAGTATAATGGTTACAAAGCTTATGGTGCCGATGGTGGTCAGTTTACCTCTCCTGATGATAAATTAGTGATTGACGAGGTTAATAAAATCCAGAGCATTGATGAAGTGAAGTTTGACAGAGTTGAGGCAAATGTTGAATTAATTGGCGAAGCTGTAGACAAACTTTACTTAGATGGAATCACCGCACTTTCAATTTCTCCTGACGCCATTAAAAGACAGCACGATCTAAAAATTGTGTATTCTCCTATTCATGGAACAGGAATTACCCTGGTACCAAAAGCGCTTGAGCAATTTGGTTTCACCAATGTTACTATAGTTGAAGAGCAAAGTAAACCTGATGGTAATTTCCCTACAGTTGTTTATCCAAATCCAGAGGAAAAAGATGCATTGACTTTGGCCATGAATAAGGCTAAAGAAATTGATGCAGATTTAGTTTTGGCAACTGACCCTGACGCTGATCGCGTGGGTATTGCGGTTAAAGATAATAATGGCGACTGGGTTTTACTAAACGGTAACCAAACCGGAAGTTTATTGATTAATTATCTTTTATCTGCCTGGGAAGAAAGCGGAAAACTAGATGGAAATCAGTTTATTGTGAAAACGATTGTAACTTCAAACCTGATTGAAGAAATTGCTAAAAAGAAAGATGTTACTTACTATAATACCTTAACGGGATTCAAATACATCGGTCAGTTAATGACTGAATTAGAAGGTAAGAAATATTTTATTGGTGGTGGAGAGGAAAGTTATGGCTATTTAATCGGCGATTTAGTTCGTGATAAAGATGCGGTAGTTTCTGCGGCTTTCATTTCTGAAATGACGGCTTACTACAAAGATAAAGGCGCAAGTTTATACAATGCCCTATTGGATATGTATGTTGAATACGGCTTGTACAAAGAAGATTTAGTTTCGCTTACCAAAAAAGGAAAAACCGGTGCTGAAGAAATTAAGGCGATGATGGTAAAATTCCGTAAAAATCCACCTGCAACTTTAGGCGGATCGAAAGTTTCTGTATTGAAAGATTATGAACTAAGTCAGGAAACTGATTTGGCCACTGGCAAAGTAACAAAATTAGATTACCCAACCTCTGATGTACTTCAATTTATCACTGAAGATGGAAGTATTGTTTCAGCTCGTCCGAGTGGTACAGAACCAAAAATTAAGTTTTATTGCAGCGTTAACGCAACTTTGGCAGACAGAGCTGATTTTGCAAAAGTCAACGAAGAATTAGGCGAAAAGATTAAAGCTGTGATGGCTGATTTACAGGCTTAGTTTCTTTAAAATAATTAAGAATGGAACACAGGTGGAGAAATTCATCTGTGTTTTTTTATACCCGTCAGTTGAAACTGACGGCAAGGATTAACATTTACTATAATCGTTCTGTTGGCAATTGAAAGATGTTGCACAAGATATTCCGTTTTATTAGGTATTCATTGCCGTTGATTTCAATCAACGGTTTAAAAATGGTTCGCATTTCTTTTGCCGCTTTCAATTTCTTTAATACTTTTGCAGCAGATACAATGTTCAAAAAAATCCTGATATACCTGTTAGTGATTTGCACGGTTTCAAACGGAGCAATGCAACTTGTGGTTTATTCAGGCTATAAAATGAATAAAGAATACATCACTAGTGTATTTTGTATTAATAAAGAACATCCTGAATTGCATTGCGACGGTCAGTGTTTCCTAGCCAAAAAATTGAAAGATTTGGATAGCAAGAATAAACAAGTTCAGGAAAATCTCAAACGAATAGTAGAAGCTGAACCAAAATTTCAGATCACAGCAATCAATCATCAAATTCCTTATTTCATTATTAAATCAGAAAGTGGCTATCTCGAAAAGCCAGTTAAAGATCTTTCTGTATCTATTTTTCATCCACCAAAAACGGTTTAAGTAAATTTTATTTACAATCATCGCCCTGAATTTATATCAGGGTCTTTTAGGCTATTTGTCATTTTGAGCACAGCAAAGGCCGCGAAGCAGTTACGAAGTAAATCTCCAAGCTATTGATTACTGGTTTTAAATTGTCCTACATGAGAATGAGTGGATTCATTTAAACAGTGCTTTTTAGCTGCCGATTCTTCATTGCTTTCAGAATGACAGAAGACTATAAATTCACAGATTCGATTTTTAAAAATTAAACCATCGTGGCTGCCTATAATTTAAAATATTGGCCATGATCGCTTCATCACCATTAAAAACTATACATAACAGATGAAAATATCACAATACTTACTGGCATTGCTATGCCCTCTTATATGCTTAACATCATGCAAAAAAGATGCAGATGAAATCTCTACAGATACAAAATCAAGCTTCACTTTGGAATTTGAACACCAGGTTAATGGTGCTGGTTTAGCATTAAATACAACAACCTACAAAAATGCCAAGGGCGAAGATTTTAAAATCAATGTGTTTAAATATTATGTCAGCAATATTAAACTCAGCAAAGCTGATGGAACAACCTATTTAATTCCTGAGAGTTATCTGTTGATAGATGAATCAAAACCTGCTTCGAAACTAGTAACCATCAATGATGTTCCGACAGGTGATTACACTAAAATTGAATACACAATTGGTGTTGACTACGCCCGGAATTTCGCAGGTGCACAAACTGGCGCCTTAGATCCTATAAATGGTATGTTCTGGACCTGGAACAGTGGTTATATCTTTGTTAAACTGGAAGGAACTTCACCACAATCTACAGCAGCAAACAACCTTTTAACCTTTCACATTGGAGGCGTGGTCGATCCGAATAATACCATCAGAACATATTCAACAGAAATCAATGCAGCAAATCCTTTGAGAATTAGAACTGATGCTAAACCGAATATGCACTTTATCGTGAATGCAGCATCTCTCTTCACAGGCACAACTGATGTAAGTTTTACTACGCTAAACTTTACTATGGGTGGAGCCAATTCGGTAATTGTTGCCAATAATTATGCTAAAGGTTTATTCCGTTTAGATCATATTCATAATTAATATGTTTAACAAATTAACAGTCTTTGCAATGCTTTTTTTAAGCATTGCATTGATGTATGCTTGCAGTAAAAACGAAGATGAAATTACTCCGGAAGAAAAGAAAATATCTTTCATAGTTCCATCTAATTTCCCAGCTCCAACTTACAATTTCGAAGATAATAAGTTAACAAAAGATGTTTTTGCACTTGGGAAAAAGCTATTTTACGAAGCCCGTTTATCAGCAGATAAAAGTATTTCCTGTGGAAGCTGCCACCAACAATTTGCAGCATTTGCAAATCTAGATCATAAGGTGAGTCACGGTGTAGACAACTGCCAGGGAAAACGAAATGCACCCCCACTTTTTAATCTCGCCTGGCAAAAGGCTTTCTTCTGGGATGGCGGCGTAAAAAACCTCGAAACATCTCCCCTGAATGCCTTTACAGATACCTGCGAAATGAAAACCGATCTGGAAACTGTAGTTTCACTGTTAAAAAACACGGCTCCTTATCCACAAATGTTCAAAAAAGCGTTTGGAACAACGGAAATCAATTCTCAGAAAATCTTAAAATCACTCACACAGTTTATGGGCGTATTGGTTTCTGGCAATTCCAAATACGACCAGGTGATCAGAAAGCAAAACGGCGTTTCATTTACATCGACAGAACTTGCTGGTTATAATCTTTTTAAAGAAAAATGTAGTTCCTGCCATACTGAGCCACTTTTTACTGATTTTACTTACCGAAGCAATGGTTTAGATTTAGTTAGTACTGATGAAGGCCGCTCGCACATTACAGGCGTAAAAACTGATTTCGGAACTTTTCGAATACCAACATTGCGTAACATCGAATACACCGGACCTTACATGCATGATGGTCGATTTTATAGTTTAGATGAAGTTCTAGAACACTACAATTCTGGTGTAAAAGCATCGGCAAATTTGGATCCTCGCCTAAAAAATGGAATTCCGTTAAGCTCAACAGAAAAAGAGCAAGTAAAATCATTTTTAAAAACATTAACAGACAGTGAATTTATCAAAAATAAATTATTCAGTGAATCGTAAGCTATTGGTATTGCTGCTCTTACTATTAAGCAGCAGCACTTATGCCTGTGATATTTGCGGTTGCTTCATGGGCATAACGCCATACTTCAACAGAAACAACATCAGTGTGCTGTATCGCTACCGCTCATTTAATGGTTATGCAGGCCAGTCACATTCGTTATTTCCAAATGGTGGAAAGTTTTTTATTCCGGCAAGAAGTCAGAATGCTCCGATAACAGGTCATGCCGGAAACCCTGAAGATTATGAGCTTTATCGCTCACTAGAAGTAAGAGGAAAGTATTTTATCACCAATAAATTGGAGATCAATGCAATTCTGCCATACGTTGCTAATAGCGAACGTTATAATGGGTACACATCTTCGATCTCTGGTGTTGGTGATATTAATGTATACGCAGGCTATCATCTGTTCAGAAAACTGGAAGATAATTTCAGGCAACAGCTTATTGCCGGCGCAGGAATTAAAGTTGCTACAGGAAAAAATAATTTTAAGAACACCGAAGGCATTCGTTATTCGTCCTTAATGCAAGCAGGTACCGGCAGTACCGATGGTTTTATTTACCTGAATTACATGGTTGGCCTTGGCAAGTTTGGCGCCAGTTTAAATACATCATATAAATTTAACGGCACCAACAATCGTAACGAAGGAATCGCAAACAGCACCACCAGTTTCCTCAATATCTTCTATACTCAAAGCATAGGTAAAGACATTCAAGTTATGCCATCAGCACAATTTTTTTACGAGTATTCTGCCGGAGAAACATATAATGGCATTAAAACGGGCGAACACATCATGAATAACTTAATGGGTGGCGTTGGTGCCGATATCTTTTACAAAAATGTTGCACTTAATGCTGGAATTCAGAAAAACATTTGGGAAGCTGAAACCGACCATCCCATGAGTGCAGGAAAGGTATATCTCGGACTTACTTATAATTTTTAAAACGATTAATATGAAAAAGACACTAACAATTGGATTTTGCATAAGCGTGCTTCTTTTAAGCGCTTGCAAAACTGAACCTGATGCTGAAGCAGTAAAAAAAGAAGTGCTTAACATACACGATAAATTGATGATTGATGGCGCAAAAGTTATCAATAACAAGATGAAGTTAGACTCAATACTGAAATCTCGAAAAGTTAAATCTGTTGATGATTCCGTAAAAATTGCAGATCTGGTTTTAAAGTTAAACCAGGCTGATGAAAATATGATGGACTGGATGCATGCCTTTAATGATGATTTTAAAGGTAGAGATGAAACAGAAAACTTAAATTATTATAAATCGGAAATGGTTAAAATAAGAAATGTTGAAGATAGCTACATCAAAGTTACCAGAGCATCAGATTCTGTTTTAAAAATTTACAATGTTGCGCCATCTCAAATAATGGAAATGAAAAATCATAAGCACTAATGATTCCTCCTAACAAGGTCATTAGTTTGGCAATTTGTACTATCCCTCTCTTCAAAGAGAGGGATTTGAGGAGCAGAGGTTGTATATTTACATTTTTAACAAAATAACATGAATAAAATTATTTCTTCGATAGCCATTGGCATGCTATCAGTTACCATATTTTCATCTTGTCAGCAAGAAAAAAAACTCCCTTTTTATGGCGAACGTTATGCAGAAACCATAAAAGATGCAGCAGGTGTAGAAAAAATTGACACCGTTTATCAAACCATTCCGAATTGGGCATTTTTAAACCAGGATAGTGTGTTAACAACCAATAAAGCAACAGATGGGAAAGTTTACGTTGCCGATTTTTTCTTTACCTCTTGCAGTACCATCTGCCCAACTATGCACCGCAATTTAATGACGGTCTACAATGATTTCAAAACCAATCCCGATGTGATGTTTGTATCCCATACCATCGATTTTAAGTATGATAAACCATCAGTATTGAAAAAGTATGCTCAAAAGTTGGGTGTTGATAATGCTAAATGGCAATTTCTTTATGGTAGCAAGGATAGCGTTTACACATTAGCAGAAAAAAATTATTTAGTTGCTGTTGGTGAAGACAGCACCGCCAAAGACGGTTACATTCACCAGGGGTATTTGGTTTTAATCGATAAAGACAGAAGGATTCGTGGTGCTTATGATGGCACAAAGGAAGACCAGGTAGAGCAGCTTAAGAAAGATATCCCAGTTTTACTGGCAGAGTATAAGAAATAGATTTTATTGCCACGGAAGCACGAAAAAAATAGAATTAATTCCGTTTATATCCCTGTTTCCGTGGTAAAAATTAACGAACCATAAATGCGCAAATACATCATATATTCAATATTTCTATTTTCGGTTGTAGCCGTAATTATTTCTTGTCAAAATCAGGAAACGATTGATTTGCAAAACTATATGTCGAATGGAAAAGATATTTATAAAGCCAAATGCCAAAATTGCCATGGTGAAAACGGCGAAGGCTTAGGTCAGCTTGCTCCTCCGCTAACGGATTCTGTTTTCTTGAAAACCAACAAAGAAAATTTAGCCTGCATCATTAAAAACGGAACGAATGAGAAAATTACCATTCACGGAAAAGACTATCAGGAAAAAATGCCTGGTTTCCCTGAATTGGCTGATATCGATGTGGCGCAGGTAATGGTTTATGTAACCAATTCTTTCGGAAACCATCAGGGATTTGTACCCTATTCAAAAGTTTCTACACAGCTCCAGAATTGTAGGTAGACTGAAAAAACTTTCAGTTTTGTATCTTTTGTAGTTAAAAAAATCCATCTTTGCGGAAAATGCAGGTTGTTCTATCGCTGTCTCGATTTATCGGGAGAGAGGAAAGTCCGGGCAACGCAGGGCATCTCGCTTTCTAACGGAAAGGAATTTAGGATTGAAAACCTGAATTACGGATTAGTGCAACAGAAAATATACCACCTGGCGCAAGTTGGGAAAGGGTGAAAACGTGTGGTAAGAGCACACGAGCATTGCAGGCGACTGCAGTGGTTTGTAAACCCCGGGAGTTGAAAGACCAAATAGGCTAACGCATGTAGGGCTGCCCGTCCGATGTTAGTGGGTAGGTCGTTAGAGGTAAATGGCAACATTTGCAGTGGATTAATGATAGAAGTTCTGAGCAATCAGGAAACAGAACCCGGCTTACAGACCTGCATTTTTTTTTAATTTTTTGAAAAGCCAAAACAGTAATGCTTGGGTTGTTTCAGCCCTGCTGCTCACTAAATCTTTTTTGCGAATGTCATTCTGAGTTTATCGAAGGAAGCTTCAAAAAAGTATACCGTTCACATCAGGTTTATGAAACACAAACCTGTAAAATAAACTTAGCGCCCAACGCTGGCAAATTTCAAATCTGATAAAACCTTTTCATCAATTTCCCGTTTATAGCCTGAAATCGTTGTATAAAAAACTATACATTAATTTAAAAACAATATATTCGCATATCAAATAGAATAAACAAATACTAAATGGCCAAACTATTAATTATTGATGACGAGCGGGCGATTAGAAGTACCCTACGCGAAATCTTAGAATACGAGAACTATGATGTAGAAGATATCGACAATGGTATCGATGGACTCGAAATGATTAAGAAAGGTAATTTCGACCTTGTTCTTTGCGATATTAAGATGAATAAGATGGATGGTATGGAAGTGCTTGAACAAGCACAGATCATTAAACCTGATTTACCATTCATCATGATTTCTGGTCATGGTACGGTTGAAACCGCTATTGAGGCCAGCAAAAAAGGTGCATTCGATTTTATTTCAAAACCACCAGATTTAAACCGTTTGCTGATTACTGTTCGCAATGGTTTGGACCGTGGAAATTTGGTTACTGAAACGAAGGTTTTAAAACGCAAAGCAAGCAAAACCCGCGAAATCTTAGGTGAATCTGAGAGTATTTCGAAAATTAAGGAAACCATTGAAAGAGTTGCACCTACTGAAGCACGTGTTTTAATTACTGGTGCAAATGGTAGTGGTAAAGAGTTGGTAGCCCGTTGGTTACACGAAAAATCGAACCGGGCAGACAGCCCTTTAATCGAGGTAAACTGTGCGGCAATTCCCTCAGAATTAATTGAAAGTGAGTTGTTTGGTCACGAAAAAGGCTCATTTACTTCTGCTGTAAAGCAGCGCATTGGTAAATTTGAACTGGCAAACGGCGGGACTTTATTCCTGGATGAGATCGGAGATATGAGTCTTTCAGCCCAGGCAAAAGTGCTTCGTGCTTTGCAGGAACATAAAATATCACGTGTTGGTGGCGAAAAGGAGATTGAAGTTAATGTTCGCGTTTTGGCGGCAACCAATAAAGATTTATTAAAAGAAATTGAGGATGGTAATTTCCGTATGGATTTGTACCACCGACTGAATGTAATTAATATTCACGTTCCACATTTAACCGAACGTACAGATGATATTCCGGTAATTGCGCAAAACTTTTTGGAAAGCATTTGCAATGACTACGGTATGCCGGTTAAAAAAATCAACGATGGCGGAATGGCTGCTTTGCAAGCACTACCTTGGACAGGTAACGTTCGTGAGCTACACAACATGATTGAGCGATTGATTATTTTAAGTGATAAGGTAATTACTGAAAATGATGTTCGTGCTTTCGCTAACCCAGGAGGTGGAACGAACATTGGCGCTGCAACGAGCACACAAATTGCTGGCGCATCTGGAGGTTCAGGCATGTCATCATCTTTCGATAGCTTTAATAATTTCCAGGATTATAAAGATCATGCGGAGAAAGAGTTTATTAAATTTAAACTCGAGAAAAACAATTGGAATGTCTCCAAAACTGCTGATGAAATCGATATTCAACGCAGTCATTTATACAGTAAGATTGAAAAGTTTGGGTTGAAAAGGGCGGAGTAACCCCCTTGCCCCCTGAATGGGAACTAACAACGAGGTGGATAAAGAGAGGTTTAAAATATAAAAGTTGGAACAGAAAGAGTTTTCTTATCTTATTCCAACTTTTTTTTTTGACTTAACAATATTTTGAACCTAGCAAGACTATTAGAAAGTCAAAAGCCCCCTTTAGGAGGTTGGGGGCTTAACCCATATAATCATTTTGCCTCATCAGTAAAGCCCTGTATTTATTAAAAATGGCGGTTTTGGAAACAAAACCTTTGTACTGGTTTTCGTTATTAATAACCGGTAAAATCCATGCATTTTCCTGCTCCATTTTTTTAAGCACTGATTTTAAATCATCACTTTCATTAATGGTATTTGGCGCTTGCTGAACTAAGTGGGATGCAATTAACAAGTCTTTATTTTCGTTTTGCATTAATTCATTGAAAAGCTCCTCAACATAAATTACGCCTTTAAAATCCCCTAGTTCATCTGTTACTGCACAGATATTTTTATGAGATTGAACAATTTCATTCATTCTCAGGGCAATCAAATCATTCATTTCCACTTTAGGATAATTTTTTTCTATCAGGTATTTCAGCTTCATTTGACTTAATACCGTAGTGTCTTTGTCTTCATGCGAAAGCAACTCGCCTTTATCAGCGAGCACCTTTGTATAAATAGAATGTTTTTGCGCACTTCTGTTCACCGCGTAAGAAATGGCAGTAGTAATCATCAACGGAACCATCAGGATATAGCCCCCCGTAATTTCTGCAATAAGAAAGATACCCGTTAAAGGCGCATGCATAATGGCACCGAGAGCGGCAGCCATTCCTGCCACGATAAAGTTAGCGACATCCAGGTGTGCAATGCCAGAAAGATTAACTACATAGGCGAAAATGAAACCGATCAATCCACCCATAATTAAACTGGGTGCAAAAGTACCACCATTACCTCCTGCTCCTAACGTAACCAGAGTAGCAATTGATTTCATAAAAATGGTTACAACGGTAAATAGTATTACCAAAGCAGGAACAGTACTATAATCAGAAAATATACTGTTATTGATTACGGCTAAATAATCACCTTTTAACAGGCCTTTTATGGTAATGTAGCCTTCTCCATAAAGTGTCGGAAAAAGAAAAACCAGCGCACCAAGCATCAATCCGCCAACAACTATCTTTGTGTAAGGATGCTTGATTTTGTAAAAAAAGCCCTTTACGGCATAATTTGCCTTAGTGAAATAGATCGAAAATAAACCAATGAGTAATGCCAGGATAACATAATAGAAAAGCGCATTTATTTTCCAGCCTTCGGTTACCAGAAAGAATAATTGTTGCGTATAAAATAACCTGGCCACAACGGCTGCGGTTGCAGCAGAAAGCAAAAGCGGAATAAAAGCTGGAATGGTAAATTCTGGCAATAAAATTTCAATTGCGAAAACGATTCCTGCAACAGGACTATTAAATGCACCAGCAATACCAGCAGCTGCACCACAAGCTACCAGCATGGTAATTTCACGATAAGATAAGCCCAAAAATCGCCCCAGATTGGATCCAATAGCCGAACCACTGGTTACGATAGGCGCTTCTAAACCAGTTGAACCGCCGAAACCTACAGTAATTGCCGCAGTGATGATCTGCGAATAAATATTGTGTGGCTCTACCCTACTTGATTTTTTTGAAATGGCATACAGAAGTGGTGTCAGGCCTGTTTCAAATTTACTTTTCCGAATGAAAAATTTAATATATAGTACAGTAAAAAAAATTCCAATCATTGGGAAAAGCAGGTACAGATAATACTTGTATTTCCATTGCCAATCTGACTGGAGGAATTCTTCGATATGATGTGTTAAACTTTTTAACGCAGCTGCAGCTAAACCCGCCAAGATTCCAACAACTACTGCAAGAATAATCAGGAAATTACGGTTTGATATCTTTGATTTTCGGTATTGATTAATCTTATCAAGATAATTTACAAAGCGGATATACATTCTATTTAAATTTAATAGAGGGCGAATATTCCAAAAGTAATAAAAAAGCTTGATGGCGATATTTATTAAGCGCTTATTTAAACATCAAACTTGTCTAATTGCTTAATTAATGTTGCAAAATCTTTAGGATAAGGGGCATCAATCACAATATCCTGATCGTTTAATCCTTTAAATACCAAATGCTTAGCATGTAGTGCAAAACGTTTCATTATAGGTTGCTCTTCCTCTCCTTTTGATAATCTGTAACCACGTTTAATGGAAGAAAGAAACACCGGTTTTCCTTTATACATATCATCGCCAACAATTGCAGCACGTTGAGTTGCCAGGTGGATACGAATCTGGTGCATTCTGCCAGTTATCGGCTTACATTCAACCAAAGTGTAATGCTTGTAGTATTTTAACGAGTCGAAAATCGTTTCAGCTCTTTTACCTTCCGCCCTGTCAATGGTTACATTCTTGTTTCCATCGTTAAGGATAGGTAAATCCACTAATAACTTATCAAAAATTACATGCCCATCTACAACCGCATGATAAGTTTTGTTCACTTTTCTACGCTCGAACTGCATAGATGCATGACGATAACCCTCTGGATTTTTAGCTATTATTAAAGCGCCTGAAGTTTCTTTATCTAAACGGTGACAAACCTGTGCGTCGTCGCTGTATTGTTTGGCTAAACGTAATACATTGGTTTCACCCGAACCGCCTCTTTCATCAAGTGAAGCTAAAAACGGAGGTTTATTGATTACGATAAAATCGTTGTCTTCGAAAAGAATAAGGTCTTTAAAATTTGGGTACTTCAAACTGCAGAGTTATTAATGAAGCACAAAAATACGGATTTTATCTTTTAAGGGTGTCGTAACCCCGAAATTATTTCAGTGGGTTATTTAATTATAGGCTGACGCACAAATCAGGAGAAGCAAACTGGATCCACTGAAAATGTTACCAAAAAAAAAACACAGATTAATTGTCAGCGAAAATCTGCATTAATCTGTGTTTGAATAGGGTAAATATTTTATTAAGAAAGCTCGAATTTATAACCAACACCTTTTACTGTTGATACATAAGTTTCGCCAAGCTTTTCGCGGAGTTTACGAATATGCACATCAATGGTGCGGTTGGTTACCACTACTGAATCTTCCCAAATGTTTTTAAGGATAGATTCACGAGTGTACACCTTGCCGGGTTTTGAGGCTAAAAGATATAATAATTCAAATTCCTTTTTTGCCAAAACCACTTTGTTTCCACCCTGGAATACCAAGTAGGCCTCACGATCGATCACCAGATCGCCAATTTCTAACTTGTTTTCCGATACTTCCTCCGTTCCGGTATTTCTTCGCAAAATTGCATTAATACGGCTGACTAAAGCACGTGGTTTAATTGGTTTCGCAATGTAATCATCAGCACCTACATTAAAACCTGCTATTTCTGAATATTCTTCACTTCTGGCGGTTAAAAATACCATGAATGTATTTTTGAAATCAGGAATAGCTCTCATCAATCTGCAAGCTTCAATCCCGTCCATCTTTGGCATCATGATATCAAGAATAATCAAGTCTGGATGAACCTTTTTAGCAACCGTAATTCCCTCCTGCCCGTTAGAAGCGGTAAAAACCTGATAACCTTCTTTTTTCAGATTATACTCAATCAATTCCAGAATATCTGGTTCATCATCAACAATTAATATTTTCTGACCTGCGTTATTCATAGTTAAATATTTGTTACGAAAGTACTGTCTCTGATGTAACTATTAGTTAAGGCTAAGTTAAGAAATTGTTAACGACTTAAATTAGGTTAACATTGAGTTTCTTTTAACGTAACGTTTTTGCTAAATAAGCTTCTAATTCTGCGCCACGAAGATTTTTAGCAGCTATCTTACCATTTGGATCAATAATGTAAGATGTTGGAATAGCCTGAACCTGATATTTCTTTACGGTTTCTCCGTTGAAATCTTTTAATTCCGAAACATGAGACCAGGTTAATCCGTCAGCCTTTATTGCGCCCAACCAAGCTGCTTTATCAGTATCTAATGAAATCCCTAAAATATCGAAATTTTTCGTTTTGTATTGATTATAAGCTTTAACCACATTTGGATTTTCCTGACGGCAAGGTTGGCACCAGGATGCCCAAAAATCTAATAACACATATTTTCCTTTATAATCAGATAAGCTGATTGCCTTTCCATCTGCAGTGTTCATGGTAAATGCAGGTGCAATCTGTCCAACCTGCACTGTTTTTAAAAGCGCCATCTGTTTTACAAAAGTATCTACAGTGGCATTTCCTTTAATCTCCTCCTTTACTTCATCGGCAAACTTTACCAGTTCGGCTTCATATTCTTGCGGACTTAATGTGTTCATTGCATAGAAACTTGCCAGCGTTCCCTTGTTATCCTTCGCAAATTTGATGATTTGCGAATTCAGCTGATTGATATAGGATTGATACTGAGGTCTCATATCTTCTAAAATCTTAGCCCTGTTCTGAGGTTGCTCAGCCACCTTAGCTTCAAAATCGGCCTGGAGTTTTTCTGCCTGCTTCGCGAAGTTGTTTCTAATCGTATTTAACTCTGATAACTTTTCAACCTCATTAGCACCCGAGATTTTATAAGCCATTGTTTTATCAGCTAAATCAGCTTCCAGCTTGATGTCATCACCATTTTTGGCAATTAACATAAATTCATGATTACCAATTGAAACCCTGAAAAAGTCTACAGATGGTGTTTTACGAATAAATTTAAACTCCCCTTTTTCAGATAAATTTGTTGAATCAATAGCAACCATCTGGCTACTTTGCATTCCGTACAGATAAACCTTCTTGTCCGTACCCGGATTTTGAAAAGTTCCGTCAATGTTAAAGCTATCTTTTGGTTTACAAGCTGTGAAAGCAACTGCGATCAATAAGATCAGGCTTAAGTTTTTTAATTTCATTATTATTTTAGTTTTTCAAGTATCAATTCATTTAATTTTTTGGCATCAGCCTTACCTTTTGCCAGCTTCATCACTTCACCTACAAATAAACCTAATACACCTTTTTTACCTTTTTTATAGGCTTCTACTTGCGCCGGAAACTTGCTTAATACATCATCGATAAACCCACCTAATTCATCACTGTTTTCAGATATTAACAGATTTAATGATTGTGCCTGGCTTACAACATCATCTTCGGTTCCTTCAACTGCGGGCAATAATTGTTGGATGGCAATTTGTTGGGTAATTTTTTTATCATCAACCAAATTAATCGCAGCAGCTAATTGTTGGGGTTTGACTTTGTAATCAGCAATACCGATAGCTTTTTCGCTCAATACGGCTCTGATGGGCCCGATTAGCCAGTTAATTAAAGTTTTCTTCGTGTTAACCAATGGCAAAGCCTGGTTGAAATAATTTAATAAATCCAGATCTTCTGCAAATAGCGCTGCATCAGCTTTGCTAATACCAAATTCTGAAACCATTTGTTTAGAAATTTCATTGGGTAAAGCCGGCATCGCTGATGTTATTTCTGCCAACCAATCATCGGAAATACAAATGGGCTGTAAATCAGGATCAGAGAAATAGCGATAGTCATTTGCTTCTTCTTTGGTTCGCATTGGCGAGGTTGTGCCCTTATCTGCGTCAAAATTTAATGTACTTTGAATAATTGTACCACCACCAGAAATTACTTCTACTTGTCTCCCAAATTCAAAGTCCATTGCCCTACGTACGTTACGCATGGAATTTAAGTTTTTTACTTCACAACGGGTACCAAATTCCGTTGTTCCGCTTTCTCGGATAGAAATATTTGCATCACAGCGTAAACTACCCTCTTCCATGTTTCCATCGCTTACATCTAAGTGGCGCACTAACTTTCTAATTTCGCTCAGTAAAGCTGATGCTTCTTCTGCACTGCGAATATCAGGTTCGGTAACAATTTCAATTAAAGGCACACCGGCTCGGTTTAAATCAACTAAAGAATAATGATCATCCTGATCGTGAATGCTCTTGCCGGCGTCTTCTTCTAAATGGATTCTATTGATACCAATTTTCTTCGTGGAACCATCAGATAATTCCACTTCAAGAAAGCCATTAACACAAATAGGTTGATTATCCTGTGTAATCTGATATCCCTTTGGTAAATCAGCATAAAAATAATTCTTCCTGTCGAAATGATTGATTTGATTGATTGTACAATTTAAGGCAAGACCAATCCTAACGGCTTTTGCCACAACTTCTTTATTAAGCTTTGGCAAAGCACCCGGCAGGGCCAGCGATACGGTAGAAATATTTTGATTAGGCAAGGCCCCAAAAGAAGCACTATCTGAGGAGAATATCTTTGTATTGGTATTTAACTGAACGTGTATTTCCAGTCCTGAAACGAGTTCGTAATTGCTTTGGTTTGTACCTAAACCCATATTAAAATTGTGCCTTTTATGTATTGCTTTGGCAAATATAGTTAAAGAATGTTAAAACGAATTGCCACAGTTAAACTACTGTGTAATGCTTCTGTCTATTTCAATAATTAACACACAAAAGAAACCTTAAATTAAAAAGTTATGAAAAAGTTAGTATTATTTGCTGCAGTTCTGATGGTTTCATTATTCGGCATAAACAATGCAAAAGCACAAGTTAACTTAAGTATCAATATCGGCTTACAACCAGCCTGGGGACCTACCGGTTACGACCATGTAGACTATTACTATTTTCCTGATATCGACGCCTATTACAATGTTCCATCAAGCCAATATATTTATTCAAATGGCGGACGTTGGGTTTGGGTAAATAGTTTACCTAATCAATACAGAAATTTTGATGTTTACAATGCTTATAAAGTTGTGGTCAACGAACCAAAACCATATTTAAGAAACGACATTTATGTAGCAAAATACAGTAAATTCAAAAATTACAACGGTCGTCAGGCGGTGATTAGAGATAGCCGTGATCGTAAATATTATGTGGTAAAAGGTCATCCGAAATATAATGGAAATAGTAGCAATAGACCAGCGCAAGTTGTTCGTTCACAAAATAGCAATAACCGCCCAAGTCGCACACAGCTAACTATTGTAAAACCAAATCAGAAAGCAAAACCTGGCAGGAATAATGCACCGGGGAATGACAGAAAAGCGTCTAATAACCGTCCTGAAAGAAATAACGATAAAGGACGTGGATAGCAGTTTTTTAGTTGTGTAGAGGGGGTTTTCGAAAGAAGCTCCCTTTTTTTATATCTCTGTTACAATAGAAAATTTGGCACAGCGTTTGAATTCTATCAGTATACACAAATAGAAACGATTATGAAAAAGTTATTAATCATCTCCGCGATTGTAGGTATCGTGGCTTTAACATCAAATCAATCTAACGCTCAGGTAAGTTTAAATGTGAACATTGGCACACAGCCTGCCTGGGTTCCGGTCGGTTATCAAAACGTTAATTATTATTATTTGCCCGAAGTGCAATCTTACTATTACGTTCCGCAACGTCAGTTTGTTTATCTAAACGGCAACCGATGGGTAAGAAACAGACATTTACCGGCCAGGTACAGAGGTTACGATTTGCACCGCGGTAGAAAGGTTGTGGTTTATGGTCATAGCCCGTACAGAAGTTACAATACACATCGTGCAAAATATTCAAATCGTTCGAACATCTACAGGTCTTCATATGGTGGAGGAAACCGTGTGAGATATAGCGCACCCGGAAGAAATAACTATAGATCGTATAAAGTTGATAAACGACACCATGACAGAAGAGTAAACTCCAGTTTATTTTCAAAAGGACACCGGGAGAAACACGGCAGACATTAGAATAAAAAAAGAGGCTTTAGAGCCTCTTTTTTGTGATTAAAATCTTTTACCAATGGTTAAACCAAACCTTGGGTAGGCTTCTATTGCATTATTCTTGCTGCTAAAAACTCTGCCTACACCTAAATAAGCTTCTCCTAAAAAGCCATTTCTTGTTAAAAATTTTGCACCAGCGGCAGCACCCAACCCAAAAGAAGTATAATTTATTTCTGGTAGCGTATAATTATATCCTGCCGGATAAGAGGTATAAGCTAATGATGAATAATCATATTCTTTATATGAAATAACTCCTGCATTCCCTTCTATAAAGAATCCATTCGCTTTCTTATTTCCAAAATATAATCGGTAATGAGGGGTAATGATATAATTAATTCTGCTTCCGAAAACATTTTCCTTCGTTGCGCCAATAGCAACAGAAATTCCAGCACCCATATTGTCTTCTATAATTCTTTCGTAGGTAATTTCAGGAATAGCCAAAACAGCATAAAAAAGATTAATCTTGATCTCATTATTGCCACCATGGCCAATTGCTTTTGATCTCGATTCGATTGCTTTTGATACGCTATCTGGGTTTTTGCTTTGTGCCTTACACCAGCTCATTGAGGCAAGGAAAACGATCATTAAGAGTGATTTTTTCATTTAGATTTTTTTCAAACGAAACTAATAAATTAGTTTTTAAACCAAAATAGGATTTGATAAATAATTTGAAAAGCAATCGCAGTAATGTTTAGGTTAAAGCAGTCCCGCTTTCGTTGCAATCTTTAAAAAAACTTCTGTCATTCTGAGGAAAGAAGAATCTTCTTCATTGCTTGCAGATACTTCGTTCCTCAGTATGAAAGATATTAAAGGTTACTACTTTTTAAAAGTATTTCCACTTCAATCGGGTTTAAATTGCAAAGATGATACACCTATTAATGAAAAACTAACAATTAGTCCAGTTTCATAATTGTGATCGTCATTGCGAGACACGAAGCAACTCTATCATGAAAAAATTGGTTCGAGCCTCGCAATAACGGTTTTTTGTAAATTATTGTGAAATAAAACCCTCAGCTTTACTTAACACGTTTGGTAAGCCAGCAGAATTTTTGCCACCAGCAGTTGCGTAAAATGGCTGACCACCGCCACCGCCTTGGATTTCTTTCCCTAACTCACGAACAATGTTCGATGCATTCATTCCTTTCTTTACCAAATCATCAGAAAGCATTACGGTGATTCCAGGTTTGCCATCAATTTCAGTTGTAAATACCAGGAACAAGTTATCAATCATATCTTTTAATGAAAATGCAAGATTTTTAACTGCATCAGCGCTTTGTAAATCGATGTGCTTAGCAATTAAATTAACTCCATTTATACCACGAACGTGATGAACGATTTCATGTTTTAAATTACTAACCCGCTCTAAAGTCGATTTTTCAATCTCTTTTTTAAGTTTAGCATTTTCGTCTAGCAAAGCCTGAACTGAAGCTGATAAATCTTTTGAGCCATTTAATAATGCTTTTAAATGACCTAATTCTTTTCTTTGGTCTAAGAAATATTGTTCTGCTTTGTCGGCGGTAATCGCTTCAATTCTTCGAACACCTGCCGCAACTGCACTTTCTGAAACAATTTTAAACGAACCAATTTGTCCTGTTGCTTTTACGTGTGTACCACCGCAAAGCTCTTTCGAGAAATGATCATCAAAAGTTATCATACGAACGAAATCGCCATATTTTTCGCCAAATAACGCAGTCACGCCACTTTCAATTGCATCCTGATAAGGCACATCTCTTTCTTCCTTTAACTTAATATTTTGTCTGATTTTCTGATTAACGATTACTTCTACTTGAGCCAGCTCGTCATCTGTTACCTTAGCAAAATGAGAAAAGTCAAAACGTAGATAATCAGCATTTACAAGAGAACCTTTTTGGTTTACATGATTACCCAAAACTTGCTTTAAAGCAGCATGTAATAAATGCGTAGCCGAGTGATTATCCTCTGTTAAAATGCGTTTATCTTCATCAATTACTGCCCAGAATTTTCCTTCCAAATTATCTGGAAGAATATCTGCGAAGTGAACGGTTAAGCCATTTTCTTTTTTAGTGTCGGTAATATCAACCCAAAACTGTCTACTATGATCTTCTAAACGTCCGGTATCTCCTACCTGCCCTCCGCTTTCTGCATAAAAAGGTGTTTGGCGTAAAACGATTTGATATTGCTCTTTCCCTTTTGCTTTAACTTTACGGTATTTTAGAATTTCAGTTTCGATTTCTAGGTCATCATATCCAACAAACTCACTTTGTTCATCTGCATTAACGATAATCCAATCGCCTGTATCAATGGCGGTAGCAGCACGACTATCGTCTTTTTGCTTTTTAAGCGCTTGTTCGTATCCAGCTAAATCAACACTCCAACCCTTTTCTCTAGCCATTAACTCAGTTAAATCGATTGGAAAACCAAATGTATCAGATAGTTCAAAGGCGAAACTTCCTTCTACTGTATTATTTGTTGCCTGATATCTTTCGAAACGTTGAATTCCTGTTGATAAGGTTCTTAAAAATGAAACTTCTTCCTCTAAAACTACCTTCTGAACGAAATCCTGTTGAGAAATCAGTTCATCAAACACACCTTTAAATTGCTCAGCTAATAAAGGAATCAACTGGTTTAAAAATGGTTCTTTAAAATTCAAGAAAGTGTAAGCGTAACGTACAGCACGACGTAAAATTCTACGAATAACATAACCCGCTTTATTGTTTGAAGGCAGCTGACCATCTGCAATAACGAAAGCAATGGCACGAATATGGTCGGCCATTACACGCATAGCGATGTCCGTTTTCTCATTAGCACCATATTTAATTCCAGATTTGTCAGCAATAAACTGAATCATGGGCTGGAACACATCAGTATCGTAGTTAGAACTTTTTTGTTGAAGCACACGTACCAAACGCTCAAAGCCCATTCCGGTATCCACGTGTTTAGCAGGTAAACTTTGAAGTGAACCATCTTTCAAACGGTTAAATTGCATAAATACATTGTTCCAGATTTCGATCACCTGAGGATGATCTGCATTGACCAAAGTGGCGCCATCTACCAAAGCTTTTTCTTCATCAGTACGACAATCTACATGAATTTCAGAGCAAGGTCCGCATGGTCCGGTATCGCCCATTTCCCAAAAATTATCTTTTTTATTTCCAGGTAAAATGTGGTTTTCATCAACATATTGTTTCCATAGGTCGTACGCTTCCTGGTCTTTTTCTAAGCCCTCTTTTTCATCACCTTCAAAGTAAGTAACATATAATTTATCCTTTGGAATTTTATAAATCTCCGTTAGTAATTCCCAACTCCAGGCAATCGCATCCTTTTTAAAATAATCGCCAAAGCTCCAATTACCCAGCATTTCGAACATGGTGTGGTGGTAAGTATCGATACCCACTTCTTCCAAATCGTTATGCTTACCAGAAACACGTAAGCAGCGTTGAGTATCTGCAACACGAGCATATTTAATCGCGGCTTCGCCTAAAAATAAATCCTTAAATTGGTTCATACCCGCGTTGGTAAACATCAAAGTTGGATCATTTTTAACTACAATTGGTGCCGAAGGAACAACATGATGTTGTTTCGATTCAAAAAAACTAAGGAATGCCTGTCTAATCTCTTGTGCTGTCATTACATTTTATTAATTGGAGGAACAAAATTAAAATTTTATTGCGTTAATAAGGAAAAATCGAGCTACATTTGAATACTTTAATTAATCGATGTAAAACACTCATAATCAAGCGCCAATTATGCCATATAAAGAAAGAGACATTAATAAAATGTATTACACCATGGGCGAAGTGACTGAAATGTTTAATGTTAACGCATCGCAAATTCGTTTTTACGAAAAGGAATTCGATATTCTCCAACCTAAGAAAAACAAAAAAGGTAATCGTTTATTTACCCCTGAAGATATCGAAAATTTAAAAATTATCTTCAACCTTGTTGATGAAAAAGGCTTTACACTTAAAGGTGCAAAAGAACATTTAAAAAACAATAAGGGTGATGTAAAGGAGAATCAAAAGATCATAGATTCTCTGGAAAAGCTAAAAGGGTTTTTAATGAATTTAGCACAGGAGTTGTAAAACTTATTGCAACGTTATAAAATTTCTTCCCCCTGAATTTTTTTCAGGATCTTCTCGCTCAACATTTAAATGGATTAAATTTTTGATATTACTTATTAAAAATAATTTTCTATATTTAATATAACCAAACAACAATCACCCTATTTTTTATTTACTGGTTTTAACGCCCTCAAATGAAGATATGGATTGTATTGTTAATCTCCCTCACACCTTTTTGTTTATTTGCTCAAAACAGTTTGGGCCCAAGGCTTACTGCCATGGGCAACAATGGTGCAGCCGTTACCGATGTTTGGGCTTTACAGGCAAACCCGGCTGGTATTGCTTCACTCACCAGGCCAACAATTTCGATAAATTATATTAAACACCTCTTTAGTGATGAGATCAGTACTCAGGCCTCAGTTTTCGTTTTGCCGATCAAGAGAGATTTTATCGGAGCAAGCTTTCAGCGCTATGGATTTGCTGAATACAATGAAAGTAAAGTAGGCTTTGCGTATGCAAAGCAGTTTGGTGAAAGATTATCTATTGCCATAAACACCAATTATCATCAGTTAAAAATATCCAATTATGGTACTTCTTCCGGTTTCTCCGTCGATGTTGGGGCACTTTACCATCTCAATAGTGAATTTGCTTTTGGAGCTTTCGTAAATAATCCATCAAAGCAAAAGTTCAGTAGCAAAGAGGTATCGCTAAGTATTCCAACAACGTTCCATGCTGGTGCAAGTTACCTTGCATCTGATAAAGTCTTGATTGCAACTTCCCTAAGTAAATCTCTTGGTCAATCTGTTGATGTAAACATAGGAATCGATTATAAAATTATTGAAATGCTAAGCCTAAGAGGTGGCTTAAGTACCAGGCCTTTTAAGCAATATGCAGGCTTCGGTTTAAATTATAAGAAATTCTTATTAGATATGGCAACAACGTACGATGCCAATTTAGGTTATGCACCACAAATTGCCGTAGGCTATGCGTTTTAGTTTGATCACAATGGCAATTGTGATGATGGGATTCATCGCAAATGCCCAAATAGGCGAGCAAGAAACAGATGTGAAAGATATTATAGAAAGTGTAGCAGAAAATCTTCCAGACGATTATGACATGACTGAGCTGATTGAAATGTTGACCAGATATAAAAAACACCCTATTAATTTAAATAAAACCTCGCCCGATGAATTGAAAACACTTGTGTTTTTATCGCCGTTGCAAATCAGTAACTTCTTTGCCTATGTTAAAGAAAACGGGAATTTTGTTGATGTGCTAGAGCTTCAAAGTATTGACGGTTTCGATATTAAAACTGTTCAAAGTTTGCTTCCCTTTGTTACTTTAAATACTGTTACCGAATACGAGAAACTTACATTCAAAAACTTGTTAAGTTTAGGCGAAAGCGATTTGCTTATACGATTTGGGCAAACCTTACAAACGCAAAAAGGCTTTACAGATTTGCCTGGCAATCGCTATTTAGGTTCTCCAGAAAAATTTCAAAGCCGTTATCGTTATCATTATGGAACAATTGTTTCTGCAGCGCTAACGCTAGATAAAGATGCTGGTGAAAAATTTATTGGCAGGCCATTTGATTTTTACTCGGGAAATATTGCGCTTTTTAAGTTAGGCAAGGTAAAGAAATTGATCATAGGCGATTACACGTTACAATTTGGTCAGGGTTTAACCATGTGGTCGGGCTTTGCTTTTGGCAAAGGACCAGACGTAACAAGTGTGGCGAGAAAGGATTTGGGCCTAAGGCCTTACACTTCGGCAAACGAATATTCATTTTTAAGAGGCGCATCGGCAACAATTAACCTTTATAAAAATTTCGACATTACACCCTTTGTTTCATTCAGAAAGCTGGATGCTAGTCAGGATTTAGATGCTGGTGGCAACCTGGTACAAGCAACAGTTAATCAAAGCGGCTATCACCGCACACCCACAGAAATTGAGAACAGGGGTTCGTTAAAACAACAAATTTATGGCTTGGCGCTGCAATACAATAGAAATCAGTTGGGTATTGGGGCTGTCGCTTATCAAAGTGAATACGGAAATAGTTTCATTACACAAACGGCGGTTTACGACCGGTTTAGTTTCACCGGAAATTCATTAACCAATATTGGTGTTCATTATAATTATACCTATAAAAACATTTATTTTTTCGGCGAAGCCGGGAAAAGCCTCAATAGCGGCTTAGCTCATGTTAATGGTGCTCTGATTAGTCTAACTCCTGCCGTTTCAGCAGCCATCACCTATCGGAATTATGCAAAAGATTTCCATAACTTTTTTAATCATGCAGTTGCTGAAGCCAGTGAGGCCGTTAATGAAAAAGGGTTGTATGCAGGCTTAAATATCACGCCAAATAAACGATGGACATTTTCTGCTTATGGCGACTATTTTAAATTTCCATGGCTCAAATATAGAGTTGATGCACCTTCCAAGGGATACGAAATTTTAGGTCAGGCGATTTATACACCCAGCAAAACCTTCAAAGCCCTGGCAAGATTCAAAACTGAAAACAAGCAGCAAAATACTGATTTAGATGTTCCGATCAACTTTCTTGATGATGTAAAAAAAGAAGGCTACCGCATCGAAGTAAGCTGGCAGATTAATAAAAAATGGAGTTTTCAAAACCGGGCGGAGGTTTCTCAATATAAAAAAGGTAATGCAAACCGTGAGTTCGGCTATTTGATTTATCAGGATGTAGACTATTCTCCAATGTTTTCTAAAATTACAGGAAACATGCGGCTTGCCTATTTTAATACGCCAAGTTATAATAGCAGAATTTATGCTTATGAAGATGATATATTATACAGCTTCGCTTTTGGTATGTATAGCGGAAAAGGGTTTCGAACCTATCTAAACCTAAAGTATAATGTTGCTGAAAAATTAAATATTTGGTTAAGATATGCAATGTTCATTTATAAAGATGCAGAAACTGTCGGTTCATATTTAGATGAAATTCAGGGCAATAAGAAATCTGAGATCAAAGTTCAAATGCGGTATCAATTTTAAAATTATGTTTAAGGCAGAATATATTTTCGCTAGGATTCTACTTCCTTTTATCATTGGGATTGGGATATTTTATTTTTTCCCATCAGAAAAAATGATTTTTATTCTGGCAATCATCTCTGCTGTAATTATCTTATCCCTATCTTTCATCAACATCACTTATAAGAAACATAATGCTTATAAATTTAAAGGTCTAACCGGAATTTCAATCCTACTTTTTTTCTTCTTTTTGGGCGCTTTCCTTTCTATACTAAATAATGAAACACTAAAATCTGACTACTTCGCAAGGAACAATTATAAGATTTTAAAAATCTGGGTGAATGACGAACCTGAGCAAACCAATGATATTGTAAGGTTCAAGGCAAGAGTTGTTTCAGGTTATAAAAATTCTAAACAAATTAAACTTAGCGGACAATTACTTTTAGCCTTAAAGGTAGATAGTATTCAACCTATTTACTTAAAATACGGTGATGAGTTATTGGTGTCAGCAAAATACTTGGAGGTTGAGCCGCCTTACAATCCTGCAGAATTTGATTTTAAAAGTTGGTTAGCAAGTCAGAACATCTATCAACAAACATTTATAAATCAAAACCATGTGGTGAAAACCAATCGAAATATTGGAAATCGCATCATCAAATTCGCACTTGATTTGAGAGAAAAACAAGTGGCGAAATATCGAAAGATGATTAAGAATGATGAAGCTTTTGCAGTGGCTTCAACATTGATATTAGGCTATCGGGCAGATTTAAGCAAAGAAACATTGGCTGCTTATTCAAAAACAGGAACCATTCATGCACTATCTGTTTCTGGAAGTCATGTTGCGATAATTTTCTTTGTGTTAGATATCTGTTTGGCCTTTTTGGACAAAAAACGATGGCTTCGAATATTCAAATTTGTCTTAATATGCAGCTTAATTTGCGGCTATGCCTTAATTACAGGTTTGTCTCCATCGGTTGTACGGGCTGCGATTATGATAAACATTTTCATTGTGGCAAGAACATTTGCAAAAAACAAAAATAGCTACAACACCCTGGCTTTTGCCGCATTTTGTCAATTGGTTTATAATCCATTTTTAATATGGGATGTTGGCTTTCAACTTTCTTACATTTCGGTATTTGGCTTAATTTATCTACAGCCAAAAATATACAAATGCATATATGTTAAAAACAAAATACTGAATAAGGTTTGGGAATTAATAGCACTTTCGCTGGCTGCTCAATTAGTTACTTTCCCACTTTGTATTTACTATTTCCATCAATTTCCTGTTTATTTTTTGTTAGGGAATCTTTTTATCTCCATCCCGCTTCTTCTCATTATGCTTTTGGGAATAGCGATTCTTATTCCTATAGTAGATAAAATTTCTCCATTGGTGGAGTGGATAATTGTCACCACAAATACCGTTTTAAAATGGATTGCTGATTTACCATTTTCTACTTTTTCTTCAGTTTGGATCAGCCTCACTGAATTCATCCTTTTAAGCGCAGCTTTGGGCTTACTTGTTTATGGCTTAGCGAAGAAAAATAAAAGATGTGTTACGGCGTCTGCTTCAGTGTATCTTATCTGTTCTGCATTAACATTCTATCATGACTGGAAGGTGCTTCATCAAAAGAAAATTATATTTTTCACTTTGAGGAAAAATTATGCTGCGGCATTTATTACAGGTCGGGAGGCAGTTTTGGTTACAGATTTAACAGAAATTGATAAAAACTACCTGTTTTTTGTGGCTCCGGCTTTGGAGCAATCTCAAATTAAGAAAATCGATGTCATCAGTTTAAAAACGGATACGACCTTGCGTCATTTTATTAAAAAAGATAATCAAATAATTTTCGATGACCACAATATTTTTCTGTTCAACGAAAAAATGAATTACAAAAATTTAGCGGTTACGGGAAAGTTCAAAAGTATTTGGTTAACAGGTAACCATAAATTTAAACTTGAAAATCTGCCGGATAAACTCGAATACGAGAACATGATTATCGATGCTACAAATAAAGATTATAAAATAGCAACGTTTAAAACTTTTGCAGATAATAATAAAGTGCAAGCACATATTTTAAAGAAAAATCCTGCATATTTGGTACACCTAACCCAATAATATGCCAAATTTGGTTTTATATCATGTAGCTGAAAGAATAGCCACCATAACTATTAGCAGACCTGAGAAGCGAAATGCATTAAATCCCCAGTTAATTTCCGAACTAACTGAAAACTTTATTCGTGCTTCTGAAGATGATGATGTCAAAGTAGTTATTTTAAATGCCGTTGGCGGTGTTTTCAGCGCTGGTGCTGATTTAGAATACCTTCAACAATTGCGTTATAATACTTTCGAAGAAAATGTGGCGGATTCCAATAACCTGAAAAAACTTTTCACTACAATCTACTATCTGCCAAAAGTTGTGATCGCTCAGGTCGAGGGACATGCAATTGCCGGTGGCTGTGGCTTGGCAACAATCTGTGATATCGTTTTTGCCACACCAGAAAGCAATTTTGGTTATACCGAAGTTAAAATTGGTTTTGTTCCCGCAATCGTATCCTGTTTCTTGAAACAAAAAGTAAACGAAACGATAGCCAAAGAGCTTTTATTAACAGGCAAGATCTTCTCTGCAGAAAAAGCACTCGAATATAAATTAATCAACTTTGTAACAAATTCAGAAGAAATTCATCAAACTGTTAAAGAATTTGCTTTAAGTTTGTGTAAAGAAAGTTCTGGTAATTCGTTAATGATTACAAAACAATTAATTACCCAAACCACTAACCCACTCCTTGAAAAAAGTTTGGAATTCGCTGTCCAAATTAATGCCAGGGTACGGGAAAGCGAAGATTTTAAAAAAGGTATTGCATCATTTCTCAATAAAGAAAAAATTAACTGGTAAACAACTAAACTTAAATAAAAACATGTTAAAATCTATCAAAACGAGCGTTGTCGCTTTAATCCTTGTAGGTGGTGCAGTAATTGCTCACGCACAGAAGAAAATTGCCGAAGGTACAATTACTTATGGATTGGAATATAAACTTACTGATGAGCAAAAGGCAGCCATGGGCGGACAGGAACCACCTGCAGAACTTAAAGTAAAGTTTAATAACGGCCTAACGAAAATCGAAATGGAACAAGGACCAGCTTTGATCGGAATTGTATCAGATAACAATGAAAAAACTGGTTTGTTATTAATTGATGTGCCAATTGCACAAAAACAATTTGCAGTGAAACAATCTAAAGAAGATGTAGAGAAAGCAATGGGTGGCATCGCAAAATATTCAGATTTTAAAGCTACTGGCGAAAAACAAACAGTTGGAGGTTTTAACGCAGAAAAATATACTTTCAAAGATGATAAAGGTGCATCACACGAACTTTGGGCAACTAAAGATGTTGAATTACCAAATGTAGGATCACAAAATTATTTTCCAGGTTTAGGCGCCTTCCCAGTAAAATATACAATGGTTCAACGCGGCATTGAAACTACAACAACTTTAAAATCAATTTCTGAAGGTAAAGTGGGTGCAATCTCTAAAGAGGTTCCTACTGGCTACGAAGTAGTTACCATGGATGAATTAATGAAAATGCAAGGTGGTGGTGAATAATTAACCTATATCTTACAATCGAAGGCTTTTTAACCGCCGGCTTTTTATCTAAATTAGCCCGAAAGTTAAAAAGCTTTTTTTATGACTAATTTTTATGATTAAAAACCTACTCGTTAAACTATCAATTACTTGTATTGCCATTTTTGCAATTATTGATACCCAGGCCCAAAGTATAAACTGGGCAAAGGATGGAAACTCCTATTATCAAATCGCCAGTGGAGAAATTATTAGTGTGACATTGCCTAAGAGCGATAAAAAAACTGTTATTTCAAGAGCGCTTTTAACGCCAGCTGGGAAAAATGCACCTATTGCTGTTCGCAGTTTTCAATTATCTGCCGATGGAACTAAAGCCTTAATTTATACCAATAGCAAAAAAGTTTGGCGCTATGATACCCGTGGCGACTATTGGTTGGCTGATTTAACGGCAAACAAAATCACTCAAATTGGAAAAGATAAACCTGCATCATCTTTAATGTTTGCGAAACTATCTCCAGATGGAAACAAAGTTGCTTACGTAAGCAAACATAATCTGTATGTAGAAAATATTGATGGTTCGAATTCAAAAGCGTTAACGACTAATGGCAACGATCGAATGATTAATGGAACCTTCGATTGGGTTTATGAAGAAGAATTCGATTGCAGAGATGGTTTTAGATGGAGTCCTGATGGTAAATCAATTGCTTACTGGCAAATTGACGCGACCAAAATCAAAAACTTTTTGATGATTAACAATACAGACTCTATTTATCCTTATACCATTCCGGTTGAATATCCTAAAGTTGGCGAAAATCCGTCAGCTTGTAAAGTAGGTATTGTTGATATTGCTACCGCAAAAACAAAATGGTTAAACGTTCCTGGTGATGATATTCAACATTACATTCCACGTATGCAATGGGTACCAAATAGCAACGAAGTTATCTTGCAACAACTAAATCGCGAGCAAAACGAAAGTATTGTTTTTATTTGCGATGCGGCCAGCGGAACAGCAAAAGCAGTTTATACCGAAAAAGCTAAAGCCTGGATAGATGCTCAGGACGAATGGAAGTGGTTAAATAATAATCAGGAATTTACCATCACATCTGATAAAGATGGCTGGAATCATTTGTATAGAATCAGTCGCGATGGTAAAAAGCAAATCTTGGTTACCAAAGGTAATTACGATGTAGTTGATGTGAAATTAATAGACGACAATAATAATTACTTATACTTCATCGCCTCACCTAACAATGCTACACAACGTTATTTATACAAAACCAAATTAGATGGTAAAGGTAAGTTAGAGCAAGTTACACCATCTACACTACTTCCGGGTACGCACAGTTATGATATTTCGCCAAATGCTGCCTTCGCCCGCCATAGTTACAACAGTTCTACCGTAAGGCCAATTACCGAATGGATGAACTTTACTACCGGAAATCCATTTACTATGGATGGCAGCATCACTACACAATTATCAAAGCAAGAAGCACCTAAAAATAAAGTGGAATTTTTTAAAGTTACTACTGAAGATGGTGTGGAACTGGATGGCTGGATGAAAAAACCAGATAATTTCAATCCGGATAAAAAATACCCTGTTGTTTTTTATGTTTATGGCGAACCTGCTTCACCTACCGCATCAGATACTTATGGAGCAGGCAGAAATTTCCTTTACGCAGGTGATATGGCCAAAGATGGTTACATTTACATTTCAATGGATAACCGTGGCGCACCAGTTCCAAAAGGTGCTGCATGGCGTAAAGGTATTTACAAAAACATTGGCGTAATCAATATCCGCGACCAGGCCATGGCTGCTAAAAAATTATTGGCAACCCACTCATTTATGGATAAAGACCGTGTAGCCGTTTGGGGCTGGAGTGGCGGCGGTTCATCAACCCTTAATTTGATGTTCCAATACCCTGAAATTTATAAAACAGGTATTTCAATTGCTGCAGTTGGCAACCAGTTAACTTACGATAACATTTACCAGGAGCGTTACATGGGCACACCATTCCCAAGTAAAGAGGCCTATGTTAAGGGCTCTCCTATTACCTATGCTAAAAATTTAAAAGGTAATTTACTCTACATCCACGGAACAGGCGATGATAACGTGCACTACCAAAATGCAGAGATGCTCATCAATGAATTAATTAAAAACAAAAAGGTTTTCCAATTGATGAGTTATCCAAATCGTACCCATAGTATATCTGAAGGCGAGGGCACCAGCGAGCATTTATCACTTACTTATACCAAGTTTTTAAAAGATAATTGCCCTCCAGGAGCGAGATAGATTGTAAATATTTGAAAAGCAATTACAGCGGGGAGTCGGTTTCGATAGCCCCGCTTTTCATTTCAATCTTTTTGTGAATGTTACTTCTAATAAATGTCGTCATGATTGGTTTATCGAAGCGCTTGCAAATATAAATCCTTCGACAAGCTCAGGATGACAGTACACCAAAAAGTATTTCCACTACAATCGGGTTTAAACTTCAGGGCGCTCCGCTCCTTTTAACGTTTCCCTGGCAAAATGCCTAATGAAAATCACGTTAAAACTATCTTACTAAACCTAAAATCATAAAAGAAACTACTATTGCAATCCCGAAACTTAGCAGCGTTCCAATCAATACATATTCCGTTAATTTAAGGTCGTGTGCTTCTTTTAAATCGCCAAAGCGGAAGATAGATTTTGCTGCCAATAAGAAACCAACCGCTTCAAAATGATTGGTGAGTATAAAAACAAAAATTAAAACCCGTTCTAAAATCCCGATATATTTTCCTGCATTCTGCAACGATTTTGGGCTTTCATCATCACTTTCAGGTAACCATTTAGCAATAATTACTTTCATAATTATCGATGTCGGCAGAGATAAAAACAATACACCCACAATCAAAAACCAGGTTTTTACATCATTTAAATAACTAATATCTAAATAGCCTTTAAAAAAAAGATGCCACACAAAAACAATAGAGCCAAAGTGCAAAACCTGGTCAGCAAAAAACAATATTCTAGCATTCTTTTTAGTTTGAAACAGCGATTTTGAAGCATCAATTATTAAATGTAGCACACCAATTGATAGAGCTGTTTTCCAAACATTAAAGCTTAAAAAAACAATAAATATTAAAACCACATGAATTAAAACATGTAAATACAGTTTACCTGATTTAAGTTTCTTTCTTTCCTTATCCTTAACCCACGATGTAGGTTGAAGAAAAAAATCTCCAATTAAATGCGCAAGGATGAGTTTGACTAAAATGATATCCATTATGAAGAAAGAATTTGATTCAGTTTTTTACGATATAGTTTATCCATTTCCATGATTTCTGAATAGCGGGCTCGTTTTAAAGCCTCACTAACAGATGATTGTGTTCTTTTTGAAATAACTGCCAATTCGCTTTGCACAACATTCTCGTTTTCCAACGCTAGTTTTACCATTTCTGCAGCAACTACACCCCAACTGTCCATCGCGATTAAAGATAGTTTAATCAAAACATTTATTTCCTCATCAAAGTCCGGATTTTCAGTTTTGATTGCAAGATTCACTTTTGCTTGTTTTAAACTATCGAAAGCAGCACCTGAATTCACGAAAACATCTCCGCTCGATTCTGAAAGTTTTTTACGTTTAGTTTTGACTTCTCCAATACCAATTCCCATTCTTACATCAGCTGGCTTATTTATTCTGATACAAGCTTTTATGTAGGCAGCTGTTTTAATGGCATCTTCTGCATCTACCTCTACTTGAAAGCTATCTCCCCGATAAATCTCCCATTTGCCATTCTGCCCTGAAACTGTTTTTAAAGCAGTTTTTAAGCTTAATAACCAACTATCCTTTATCTTTCTTGAACCAACAATATCTCCAGTTATAATGCAAATCATATCACTAATATAAGCCTTTATATTCATCATTCAAAAATTATCGGCTAATTACCCGATATTTCAAATTATCGGCTAATTACCCGATATTTAAGATTATCGGCTAATTACCCGATATTATCTTAAAACTTATATGGGCATTTATTGTTTAAAGAATCATGGCATTAATCGAATTTACTAAAAGAGGTATTTACTGTAAGCAAGGAGATTTTTACGTAGATCCATGGTGGCCTGTAGATTATGCCGTTACCACTCATGGCCATAGCGACCATGTGCGTTTTGGTAACAAACACTACCTCTGCCATACCTTAACAAAACCAATAATTAAACGTAGAATCAGCGAAGATTTAGATGTAGAAACCCTTAATTATGGCGAAAGTATCGTTCGTAATGGAGTACATATTTCATTTTATCCCGCTGGACATATTATCGGCTCGGCGCAGGTTAGATTAGAATATAAAGGAGAAATCTGTGTAATCTCAGGTGATTATAAAACTGAAGATGATGGCATCAGCGACGTTTTCGAACCCGTGAAATGCCATTCATTTGTTTCAGAAAGCACCTTTGGTTTACCTGTTTACAAATGGCAGAAACAAGACATCGTATTCGATAAAATTAAAAGTTGGGTAAGCGATAATATTCCTCAGCAAAAAACCAGTGTATTAATTGCATATAGTTTAGGGAAAGCACAGCGTTTAATTAAAAACCTGGCCGGCGATGTTCCAATTTATGTTCACAATAGCATCGCCAACTTAAATGAGGTAATTATCAATGCAGGTGTAAACTTGCCAGAAACGATTAGGATTACGCCAGAAACTACTAAAGATGAATTGCAGAAAGGCATTGTAATTGTACCACCTGCAATGCGTGATAGCCGTTGGATTAAAAACTTATCACATCCTGTTACAGGCATTTGCTCTGGCTGGATGCAGGTTCGGGCCCATCGCCGCTGGCAAAGTGCTGATGCGGGTTTTGCGCTAAGCGACCATGCCGACTGGACAGGGTTAATGGATGCCATTACGGCAACCGGAGCTGAAAAAGTTTATGTAACGCATGGTTTTACGGCAGCCTTTAGCCGGTTTTTAAATGATGAAGGCATTGAATCAGAAGAAGTAATGACGAAGTTTGGGCAGGAAGATGATGAAGAAAATAAAGTTGATTTGGCTGATACCGAAAATCAAAATACTGAAACCGAAAACCAAAAATCAGTATGAAACGTTTCGCCAGATTAATTCAACAGCTCGAACTGAGCAATAAAACCAATGATAAAATAGCAGCATTGGTTGATTATTTCAACTATGCTGACGATAAAGATAAGATTTGGGTAATTGCTTTATTTACAGGTAAGAAACCACGGCGACCAATTAAATCTGCCTTATTAAAATACTGGGCCATAGAAATTACGCAAACGCCTGAATGGTTATTTTCTGAAAGTTACTCAAACGTTGGCGATTTAAGCGAAACGATTGCCCTGCTCCTGCCTCCTGCAGAAAATACATCCGATTTCCAACTGCATAAATGGATTGAAAATTTACATGATTTAGAAGGCAAAGATGATGAAACTAAAAAAAACTTCATTTTAAATGCATGGAATACACTGGAGACGCAGGAACGTTTCATTTTTAACAAACTTATTTCGGGTAACTTTAGAATTGGCGTTTCGAATAAAATGCTTGTAAATGCCCTGGCCAAGCAAAGCAGTTTAGATAGTGCTCAGATTATGCACAGCATTATGGGTAAATGGAATCCTTACGAAATCACTTTTGCAGAATTGATTAACGGAACTCATGTAAATACCGATAATTCATGGCCTTATCCTTTTTGCCTGGCTTATGCATTAGAACAAGAACCCGAAAAATTGGGCGATATTTCAGAATGGCAAGCCGAATGGAAATGGGATGGCATTCGTGGACAAATTGTGAAGCGCAATGGCGAACTTTTCATCTGGAGCCGAGGTGAAGAATTAGTAACAGAACAGTTCCCTGAACTTCATTTTTTAATTGATGTTTTACCCAATGGCGTTGTACTGGATGGTGAAATATTGGCTGTACAAGATAAACAGGTATTATCTTTCAGCACCTTACAACAGCGATTAAACCGTAAAACGATAAGCAAAAAACAATTAGAAGATGCGCCAATTGGCTTTTTCGTTTATGATATTTTAGAGTTTGAGGCAAATGATTTCCGTGAGCACCCACTAAGTGAAAGGCGAAAAATATTAGAACAGCTTATTGGTGGTTTAGATGAAAGTGCTGTCATCCTTTCGCCTGTTATTCATTGTCAAACGTGGGAAGAATTGGCTGAATTACGGCAAACTTCTCGTTCCATTAACAGTGAAGGTATTATGCTCAAAAAGCTAAGTTCGCATTACCATAGTGGCCGAAAACGTGGCGACTGGTGGAAATGGAAAATTAACCCTTATACTGTTGATGCGGTGATGATTTATGCCCAGAAAGGTAGTGGCAGAAGGGCAAACTTTTTTACCGATTATACCTTTGCCGTTCGTGATGGTGAAAATTTAGTTACCATTGCAAAGGCTTATTCGGGTTTAACAGATAAAGAAATTAAAGAAGTAAATTCATTCGTAACCAGAAATGCAATTGAGAAATTCGGACCAGTTAGAACCGTTAAACCCGAGTTGGTTTTTGAAATTGCATTTGAGGGAATTGCTGAAAGTAAACGACATAAAGCAGGCTTAGCTTTACGTTTTCCGCGTATTTTACGCTGGCGAAAAGATAAAAAAGCTGCAGAAATTAATACGTTAGAGGATTTAAGGCAGTTGCTGGCATCAACTTTTATAAATGAGTAGAAAGTTTTTTTTTGCGATTTGCATTCTCTTTTTTTAAAAGGATGCCACCAGAACGGGGTGTTTAATTGTCTTAGCCAGACAGGCTTTTTTCAATTGATAGAATTATCGTTTTTGATTAGGCGGTCGTCATTGCGAGGCACGAAGCAATCTCATTAGGGAGATGTTAATCAGCATAGATTGCTTCGTGCCTCGCAATGACGTAAAAAATAAAGAATAGCAGTTATGAACTAACTGTAGCCTATAAAACAGTAGCTTTACTATGCCGTCAAGCCGGTCAGATTTGTTTTACTTAGGTTTACTTTATTATCCTAAACCCGACAATAGTGGAAATACTTTTGTTGCAGGTCTTCGACAAGCTCAGACTGACATTAACAAAAGATTGCAACGAATGGCGGGGCTGATTGTACCGAAGAATTACTGCAATTGCTTTTCAAAAAAAATATTAGAGATTACATGGACCAAACCAAAACCAAAGGTTATAAAAAGATAAAAGCATGGCTTAAGGCTAATAAACGCAAGCCATTTCAATTTCAGGAAGACGCCTGGCAAAATTATCTTAACGGTTACAGTGGTTTGGTAAATGCGCCTACAGGTTTCGGAAAAACATTTTCTTTGTTTCTAGCCGTAGTTATTGAGGCTTTGAACGCGTCTGAAGCGAGCAATAAAAAAGCTAAAGACCGTTTACAACTCATTTGGATTACGCCGCTCCGCTCACTGGCAAAAGATTTGGCCAGAGCCATGCGAGAAACTTTGACAGAACTGGAATTGGATTGGCATGTAGGCGTTCGAAATGGCGATACTTCGCAGGCAGAAAAAGTGCAGCAAAAAAAATCGATGCCTGAGATTTTATTAATTACACCCGAAAGTCTGCATCTTTTATTGGCTCAAAAAGGTTCATCTACATTATTTAAAAACCTGAAATGTATTGTGGCTGATGAATGGCATGAACTATTGGGTAGCAAACGTGGCGTGTTGGTAGAACTTGCAGTTTCAAGAATAAAAGGTTTGCAAAAATTAGAGCAGCAACAATTTTTAAGGGTTTGGGGAATTTCGGCAACTATTGGCAATATTGAAGAAGCTTTAGATGTTTTGGAGCCTAACCAAGAAGCCAAAAGAATCATCATTAAGGCAGATTTGGAAAAGAAAATCCTCATCAAATCTATTCTACCCGATGACATTGAAACCTTACCCTGGGCTGGTCACCTTGGTTTAAAACTGGCTTATAAACTGCTTCCTATTATTGAGAAAAGTAAAACTACGCTAATCTTCATTAATACGCGTGGGCAATCGGAAATGTGGTATCAGCACTTGCTGAACATTGAACCTGAACTTGCGGGTAGAATTGCCATTCATCATGGCTCGATAGATTTTGAACTAAGAAACTGGATTGAAGATGCCTTGCATACTGGTCAGCTGAAAGCGGTTATTGCTACTTCATCACTGGATTTGGGTGTCGATTTTAAACCTGTAGATACCGTTGTACAAGTAGGTTCGCCAAAAGGTGTGGCGAGGTTTTTACAACGGGCTGGTCGCTCAGGCCATTCACCACACGAAGTTTCTAAAATCTATTTCATGCCTACTCACGCATTGGAGCTGGTGGAAGCGGCAGCCATAAAGGAAGCGGCAAAAACTAACAACATAGAAAGTCGCGAACCTTTCATTATGGTTTTCGATTTACTCGTTCAATATCTCGTAACCTTAGCCATTGGTGATGGTTTTGATGATAAAATCATCTACGAAGAAATCAAAAATACGCATGCCTTTAAATTGATTTTGCCCGAAGAGTGGACATGGGTAATGCAGTTTATTACTTCAGGTGGCGATAGCTTAGGTGCTTATAATGAGTTTAAAAAAGTTACCAAAGATGAAGATGGACTTTGGAAAGTAAAAAGCCGGCAGCTGGCCATGCGCCATCGACTGCATATCGGCACCATCGTAAGCGATGCTATGCTAAAAGTGAAATTTCTATCTGGTGGTTACATTGGCATGGTTGAAGAATATTTTGTTACCCGTTTAAAAGCTGGCGATAATTTCCGTTTGGCTGGCAGGGTTTTGGAATTCATACACGTTAAAGATATGACGGTAATTGTGCGGGTAAGTAAACAATCAAACGCCATCTCGCCGAGTTGGAATGGTGGCAGATTGCCCCTATCTTCAAATTTAGGTTCCGTTTTGCGCAAAAAATATAATGAAGCTTTGGATAAAACCCATCAGGATGAAGAACTGGATGTCGTGTATCCATTGTTTCTATTACAAGAAAAACGTTCGCATGTACCCCGAAATGATGAATTATTAATTGAATTGATAAACAACAAAGAGGGTTTCCATCTTTTTGCTTATCCGTTCGAAGGGCGTTTGGTTCATGAAGTTTTAGCCGCTTTGGTAGCTTATCGATTAAGCAAACTGTTGCCAATTAGTTTTTCTATTGCGATGAATGATTACGGATTTGAATTGCTGAGTGAAACAGAAATCCCGATGGATGAATCCATCGCTTATGAAGTTTTCTCGCCTAAAAACCTTACTGAAGATATTACCTTAAGTATTAATTCGACAGAAATGGCTCGCCGGAAATTTCGTGACATTGCCTGTATCTCCGGTTTGGTTTTTCAGGGTTACCCTGGAAAATACGTTGCAAATAAGCACCTCCAGTCATCTGCAGGTTTGTTTTTTAATGTTTTTAGCGATTACGACAAACATAATTTACTTTTGCGCCAGGCATACGATGAAGTTTTTTATCAGCAACTGGAAGAACCACGTTTGGCCGCTGCATTAGAGCGAATCCAGAATGGAGCGGTGGTAATTACCAATCCTAAAAGTTTTACGCCGCTATCTTTTCCGATAAAAGTTGATAGCTTGCGAGAAAACATGAGTTCGGAAGAGTTGGAGCAAAGAATTGCAAGAATGAAAGCAGAATCAGAAAAGTTTAAGTAGACTACCCTTTAACTCTTTCGTCATTGCGAGGCACGAAGCAATCTTAACTAAAAGATAGCTTCGTGCCTCGCAATGACGGACTATATTAGATAAAAATTAATGACCATAACAAGCCACGGAGAAGAACTGATTTTAGATAAAGAAAGGGCTTTATATTTACCTGAACATCAACTTTTAGCCATTAGCGATTTGCATTTGGGCAAATCGGCGCACTTTCGTTCAGCCGGTGTGCAGGTTCCATCAACCATCGCTCAAAATGATTTACAGCGCTTAGGTTTGCTTATCGAAAAATACAATCCTAAAACTCTGTTGATTAATGGCGATATGTTTCACCATGGTTTAAATTCAGATATTGATGAATTTGCGCAATGGAGAAAACAATTCAGCGGACTAAATTTTCTGTTGGTTAAAGGAAACCATGATCGATTGGCAAACGCAGATTATGCCTCCATGCAGATTGACATTCACGAACCCAGTTTTTGTCTGGGGCCATTCTGCTTCATACATGATGCGCCAGAATGCACTGAAGAGGAACTGTATCCAATCAGCGGACACATTCATCCTGGCGTTACCATTGTAGGTAAAGCGAAGCAACGCTTAAAATTTCCGTGCTTCTATTTCGGTAAGGAGTATGCGGTTTTACCGGCATTCAGTACGTTCACTGGCTTGTATAATATTTATCCGAAAACAAACGAGCAGATATTCGCTGTTACACCAAATTTGGTTTTAGAAGTATAATTTATTGTTTTTGAAGCGCAATGGCAGAAGCATTTATATTCGTCACTCCTGCTTTCACTTCAAGTCCGCCAGATACACAAACCCTCTACACTTCGGGCTTTTCGTTCAATCATGGCTATTTAACTTCTGTTCGTCAAAATAGGTTAAAATCAAGCGAACGAATCAATGATTTGCTTCAACTGCGAGGCTTGTAATACACCACTTTGACGCCAAACTTGTTTGCCTTGCTTAAACAGCATTAATATTGGAACACTTTGAACGCTATATGCTGATGCAGCCGATTGGTTTTTATCAATGTCTACTTTAATAATTGAAACTGAATCACCAACCTGAGATTTTAATTGCGCTAGTATCGGTTTCATCATTTTGCAAGGCCCACACCACTCAGCAAAAAAATCAACCAAAACAGGTTTATCGCCATTTATTAATTCTGAAAATTTAGCCATGTCTTTAGTCTTTAGTCTTTAGTCTTTAGTCAAAAACAGACAACAGATAATTTGGTTTAAACAAATGAAATATTGATAGAGAATTATATTATCCTCGATGCTGTCACGTTGGCTTGTCGAAACGCTATTTAAAGTATTTAGCAAGTCCTTCGACAGGCTCAGGATGACATTCTTTAAATCACTCTATTAAAATCCCAGTTTTCTAAATAATCAGCAACCCGGCGAACAAACATTCCACCTAAAGAACCATCTACCACTCTATGGTCGTATGATAAAGAAAGGAACATCATGTGTCGAATCGCAATTACATCACCATGCTCAGTTTCTAAAACAGCTGGTTTCTTTTTGATGGCGCCAACAGCTAAAATAGCCACTTGAGGCTGATTAATAATTGGCGTCCCCATCACATTTCCGAAAGAACCTACATTTGTTAAGGTAAATGTTCCACCCTGCGTTTCATCTGGTTTAAGCTTAGATACCCTGGCTCTTGCTGCTAAATCATTTACCGCTTTAGTTAAACCAACAAGGTTAAGTTGGTCAGCATTTCTGATTACGGGAACAATTAAATTACCGCTTGGCAAAGCAGCAGCCATACCAATATTGATATTACTTTTCTTAATAATTTGCGTTCCATTTACAGAAACATTAATCATCGGAAAATCTTTAATCGCTTTGGCAACCGCTTCAACAAAAATCGGCGTGAAAGTAATTTTTTCGTTCTCACGTTTTTCGAAACTGTTTTTCACTTTGTTACGCCATAAAACCAAATTGGTTACATCGGCTTCCACAAAAGAGGTAACATGTGGAGAAGTGCTTTTACTCATCACCATATGGTCGGCAATGAGTTTTCGCATTCTATCCATTTCAATAATTTCATCGCCACCAGAAACTGATGTAGTTGTAGTTTTATTTACTGCTGGTGTTTGCGAAGGAGCCGCTTCAGCTTTTGCTTCTACAATTGCTTCTGACTTTTCTTGCGTATTAACAGCAGCTTTCGTTCCTGTTTTACTTGAAATATAATTTAATAAATCATCTTTATTTAAACGGCCATCAGCTCCAGAACCTTTTATCGAATTAAGTTCAGCCAATGAAATGTTTTCCTGAGCGGCAATACTTTTTACCAATGGAGAGTAAAAACGTTCAGATGAAGAAAAATCAGTTTGAACAGCCTGTTTTTCTACAGGGAGTTGCGCTATACCGGGAATAGTTTCTGGTTTTTCGTCAATAACCGGAGCCGAAACAGGCGCTTTTTCTTCTTCAACAACGTCGTTCGCGGCTTCTGTTTCAATAATGGCGATTACATCCCCAACCTGGGCAACTTCATCTTCTTTAAATAATTGTTTTACCAATTTTCCAGCTACAGGTGAAGGCACTTCAGAATCGACTTTATCGGTTGCAATCTCTAAAATGGTATCATCTAAATCAATAGAATCGCCAATTTGCTTTACCCATTTAATCACAGTTGCTTCGGCAACACTTTCACCCATTTTTGGTAACAATAGTTCGTATTGAGCCATATTAAATTACAGTATTATATATTGGTAACACGACAAAAATACTATTTTTATTCTTTGTGTAAGTCTTCTCTAAGTAGATTTAATAACATCACCAAGGCAGATGCAGCCGATCGCTCAATGTTTTGAATGCGTTTGTTACTGAAGTTAAACACTTTAGCTACCGTTTTCGCTTTCGATGCTATTGCAATCCATACAGTTCCCACAGGCTTGTCAGCTGTACCGCCATCAGGTCCGGCTATTCCGCTCACTGCAATAGCATAGTCTGTTTTGAAATGCCTTAACGCACCTTCTGCCATTTCAACAATAGTTTCTTCGCTTACTGCCCCAAACTTAGCCAAAGTACCTTCTTTTACTCCCAAAATGGATTCTTTGAGTTCGTAAGCATATGCTACAGCGCCACCCCAATAAACGGATGAGCAACCTGGGTGTTGCGTAATCAGGTGCGCTATGTAGCCACCCGTACAACTTTCCGCTGTAGATAAAGTTAGTCCACGCTCATCCATCATATTCAGAATTGCTTTTTCAAGCGGAATATCCTCATCAATAACGACAAACTTGTTAACTTTTGAAATAATCTGTTGTGCGTAGATTTCTACTTCGGTTTTTAAAGCGTTTTCATCATCACCTTTGGCAGATAAACGTAAACGCACCTGCCCGAGCTTTGGTAAATAGGCTAATTTAATATGTGAAGGTAAATTATCTTCTATTTCTTCAATTTCTGCAGCTAAAAACGATTCGCCGATGTTTGCGGTAAGAATAGTTTTATGAACAATAGATGGAAGTTGGAATCTGGATTTAATTCTTGGAAGAATCTCATCATCCATCAAATACATCATTTCATAAGGAACACCAGGCATCGAAACAAAAATCTTATTATTCTGCTCAAACCACATACAAGGTGCCGTTCCGTTTCGGTTTACGATTACTTCGCAGCCATCAGGTACATCAGCTTGCTGAATATTAATATCGAGTAATGGCCGGTTAAATTTTTTAAAGATAGAAGTCACCATTTCCAATGCTCCTTCATCTCTACGAAAACCCATTCCAAAATACTTGGCCAGTGTTTTTTTGGTGATATCATCTTTCGTCGGACCTAATCCACCAGTAATCAAAATGATATCAGCACGTTTTTCGGCTTCTGCTAAACTTGATAAAATATGTTGTTCCTCATCAGAAACTGAGGTAATCTGTTTTACAGATACGCCAATCAAATTTAGTTGTTTAGCCATCCAGGCCGAATTGGTATCAACAATCTGGCCGATCAGAATTTCATCGCCAATGGTTATAATTTCAGCTAGCATAATTTATTGGTAGGTATTGTAGAAACCTTGTCTTTTGCTCAGTTTTAAATCCTGAAGGATAGATGCTTTTACCTTTAACGTTAAGGAATAACTTTTGTAGGCGCCATACGGAACCCAGTTGATACTCATATCCCAACAGTGCAAATCACGATAAATACCAATGTTCATTGGCGTTAAGCCGTTGTTTTGAAAGTCGTAACCGGAGTTAAAGGTAAATTTCCATTTTGGGGTAAGATTAAAATCGCCATTGAAATTAAGTGTGTTGCTCACGTTACTTACTCCAGCATCGCTTCTGCTATATTGAAAGCTGTATGAAAATGAAAAATTCCAGGGAATATTAAAATCTACGAAGGCATTAGGATCTCTGCTGATCGCTGCCAATTGTTCTGACTGAATTGGAGACAAACCCTTTTGCTTTGCAGTTTCACTCAACTTATCGTTGGCATCGTTCTTGCGTTTTAAGGCATCGGGATTCAAACTGTAATCAAAAGAGAAACCTATGTTAGTAAGTCTTGCCAGCCTACCCTTTCTTAACAAATAATTATTGCTCCTTTCGAAAACAGGAGAGCCGTCAGTATTTCTGATAATTTCACCATTTGCATCTCTCGATTCCTCTACATCATATGGATCGAATGTACCGTTATAATTAATTCCCAATTTGTCTGTAAACTGAGAGCGCCCGTTAAAGCTTAACGTAGAAAGTTTATTTCTTTCTGCAAGAAAATTATAAGCACCAGAAATACTTAAACCTTGAATAATTGGAATTTTGCGTTCGCCTGTTCCAGTAGTATCTTTACTTGATTTGACCTTTAATTCAACTGTGTTATCCACGCCGAAACCAATTGCAGCTTGCGGGCCACCAAAAGAACCTGGATAGGCCATGCCTTCGAAAATAGAATAAGTTCTTTCTCTACCCTGAACATCTTTAATTACGTTACCATTCTGATCTTCCATTGCCAAAAACGGCCCACGATCTGCTTTGGTAAAATCAGGAGAGTAATTAAAAGAAACATTCGGCGTAATTACATGTCGCATCGCCATTATATTCCCTAAGTTATTAAACTTTTTTTGTCCATAAATTTTAGTGGACATACTCGTGGACAGGTTGTAACTTCCAGCTCTTTCAAAACCACTTAAAGTATCAATTCTTTCCGTAACAGTCTTATCATCGAAAAGGGTGAATTTCTTATTGATATGTTGAAAATTCCAAACTTCATTGTACGTTCCTCCCATCGAAAAATTTAAATATTTCAATGCTGTAAACGACATGTTAACCGGAATGCTATGACTAAAGCCTGATCTTAATCTTTTCAATCCATCGTTTTGGAATAGTAAGCTATCTTTCGTATCGATAGCATTAGTTCCCTGTAAAGCATAACCAACCGTAATTTTTTGATACCATTTTTGCTCGCCAACACGGGTTTTGGAATCAAAAGGACTGAACGTTGGTACGTTAAATGTCGCATCAGGCAGCCTGATGGAAACGTCGCGTGTTCTAAGGGTTTGATTACTCGTCATTGATAACGAGTAATTCATATTATTAGAAAATGTTTTAGAGTAGCTGATACTACTATTTGTTGTATTATTCGCTATGGCGTTTAGATCATAATTCAGGTTTGCCGGGCTATTAGTGTAATAACTACTCGAAGTAATATTTACACTTGCACTAAAAGTAGATCCAGGATTGGCATTGGCATTTTGGGAATGCGACCATCTGATACTAAAATCTTTATTTGGGTTTCTAAATGCTTCCGTACCTTCGAGTCCATTTTTAACACTATTGTAACTCAAACCAATATTTCCGCTGTATTTGTAACGTTTAATATAGTTGGTGAGCATGCTGGTTTCATAAGATCCGTTAGTGTAAATACTACCCAGAAATTTGGCATCCCAATAATCGTTAAGCCCTAAGTAATATCCACCGTTTTGCAGGAAGAATCCCCTGGTTGCGTCCTCTCCCGGTGTAGGCAAAATAATCCCTGATGTTCTTTTATTTGGTTTTGGAAAAAAAGCAAATGGTAAGCCTATTGGTGTAGGTACGCCTTCAAAAACCATATACATTGGTCCACTGATAATTTGCTTTTCAGTAGCTATACCCTTTGTAATTAAAATTCCGAAGTGAGGATGAGGCAAATTACAGGTACTGTACATCACATTTTTGATGTGCAGCTCATCATCAATTTGTTTTTTACTTTGACCACCAGAAAAGTAACCGCCCTCCTGTTCGGAAAAAACACCAAATACCTTCGCCCTCGTGGTTTCTGAGTTATAATAAAGTGAATCGGCAATTGCAGAACCCTCAGCACCCGATTTAAATATAGGTTTACCGACATATCGGTTGGTTTTTGGATCAGTTCTCCCACTGGCAAAAATCACTTTCGTTTGCGAATCATACCGAATGTAATCGGCGTCGAGCTCGAAATCACCATAATTTACACGGGCATTGCCATACATGAAAATAACACTCTTCGTTTTATTAAACTTAACAGAATCGGCACGGTACTCTACCTTTTGATCTAAACCACTGTTGTTTTTTCCTTCTTTTTTGGATGTATCCCTTTTTGAAGTATCCTGTTGAATAATTTGTTGCAATGAAAAAGAAGAAAATGCGTTAGCTTTACCAACACCATGTGTTAATAAAATGACAGAAATTAGTAAAATAGAGCTAGTAAGAAGTTTCAAATTCGTATTTGAATGTTATTTTTGCACAAATGTTTAATCAAAAACGTTCAAAATTAGTGAAAAATATACCATTGATGTATCTTAAAACCATTTTAACATTTATTATTTGTTTTGCTTTAGTCAATACAATTGATAATCAAGCTTTTGCACAGGAATATAAAATTAAAACAATCGTAATTGATGCCGGCCATGGTGGCAAAGACGGGGCTACTCACGGGATTTATTCTAAAGAAAAAGATGTGGCTTTAAAAACTGCACTTAATCTGGGTAAGGCTCTTCAGGATAGTATAAAAGATATCAAAGTTATTTATACCAGACAAACTGATGTTTTCATTCCTTTATATGAAAGAATCAATATCGCTAACAATGCTAAGGCTGATCTGTTTATATCAATTCACTTAAATGATATGCCAGTAAGGGTATCGAAGGTGGTAGATTATTACAAAAAAGTTAAAGGTAGAAAAGTTCCGGTTTACCGTTCAGTAGTTTCTAAAAGCACTTCGACACGCGGTACCGAAACCTTCGTATCGGGTACGGGCCGCCTGGGTGAACAGGATGAGGTAATTAAAAGGGAAAATGCTTCTATGTTTTTAGAAGATAACTACCAGAAAAATTACGAAGGTTTTATCGCCAATACGCCTGAAAATGATATTATGCTGTCATTAATGAAGCAAACCAACAGGGAAAGAAGTTTGAAGTTTGCTTCATTGCTTCAACAGGAATATATCAGCGCAGGTAGAATTAATCGTGGTGTACAAGAGAAAAGCCTTGCCGTTTTAGCCCGAGCCTCTATGCCTGCTGTTTTAACTGAAATCGGCTTTGTGAGTAATCCAGATGAAGAAGATTATATGAACTCGCCTGAAGGGCAAACAGAAATTGTTAACGGGATTATTAAAGCTATTAAAAATTACAAGCGCATCGCAGAAACATCATTCTAATCTATCCCCCAAAAATGAAGATAAAACTTCTAGCCTTTCTATTTTTCTTAACGCCATTTATTTCCAAACAGTTACAAGCTCAGGGATATAAAATTAAAACCATTGTAATTGATCCGGGACATGGCGGAAAAAAGCCTGGGGCTTCAGGAAGTTTTTCTACTGAGAAAGCAATTGCCTTAAAAGTTGCGCTGAAATTGGGTGTTAAATTGAAGGAAGAGCTGCCAGACATCAAAATCATTTATACACGTACAAAGGATGTTGACGTGGATTTGTATAGAAGAGCTGAGATTGCAAATGACGCCAATGCAGATCTTTTTATTTCCATCCACTGCAATTCTATGCCTGCCGGGAACAAACACATTAAGGGCGCTGAAACGCTGGTAGCTGGCTCCCATCGCTTAAAAGAACAAGATGCAGCGATAAGGGAAAATGCTGATATCAAGCTAGAAAAAAATTACAAAACCAAGTATGATGGTTATGACCCTAATAATCCAGCTACATTTATTCTTTTATCTCTCTTAAAGAATACGTTTCGGGATAAAAGCATTAAATTCGCGAAGCTAATTCAAACCAGTTACATCAGCAGGGATAAGCGCTTAAGTCGCGGGGTGAAAGAACAAGGTGTTTTAGTGCTCCAAAGATGTGGTATGCCAGCGGTTTTAACTGAAGTTGGTTTCATTTCCAACAAAGAAGAAGAGAAATATATCAATTCTGAAAAAGGGCAAAATGAGATCGCAGAATCAATTTTAGCTGCCATTAAAAACTACAAAAAATCTGTCGAGGTTAAATAATTATAATCAAAAATCTAAAATCCAGACAAAATAGTATCACATATCAAACAAAAACAACTGTGTAAGCATTATGTAATAACTAATATGATTTACACTTAAAAATAAAGAATTACGCCTCGGACAAGTATTTATTACTAATTTTGCCACTTGTATCCGTCAAATACAAAACACTCATGAAGATTAAGAACGAAACCAAAGTAGGTATATTAGCTGCATTTGCCATTGCATTACTCATTATAGGATACAACTTTTTAAAAGGAAATTCCATATTCTCCAGTGAAACAACTTTATTTGCACGGTATACAAGAGTAGATGGTTTATCCGTTTCAAAACCTGTTTTAATTAATGGTTATCAAATCGGCCGTGTAGCAAAGCTGCAATTAGAACCAGGAGGAACTATTTTAGCAACACTAAGTATCAATAGTAAATACGATATTCCTGAAAACAGTATTGCCCGTTTAGAAGGCACTGATTTATTAGGAAGCAAAGCGATTGTGATGTCTCTTGGTAATTCAAAAAAAATGGCTGAAGACGGCTTTACATTAAACGCCAATGTAGAAAAAGGTTTGATGGAGCAAGTTCAGCCTGTTCAGAAAAAAGCAGAATTAATTATCGGTAAAATGGATTCAATACTTAGCAGTGTGAATTCTATTTTAAATCCCAATTTCCAAAAGAATGTAGATAAGAGCTTTAACAGCATTGCGGGAACATTGGCCTCTTTAGAAAATACATCAAAGAAGGTAGATGGTTTGGTGGGATCTGAAAGTGCCCGTATTGAGGCCATTTTCAAAAACGTTGAAGGAATTACTGCCAACTTAAATAATAACAACAAGAAAATTAGCGATATTTTAACCAATATTAATACCGTTACCGATAAGTTTGCAGCTGCAAATTTTAAACAGACTTTAGATAATGCCAATAATGCAATTGCCGATCTTCAAAGTGTAATTTCAGGAATTAAAGAAGGTAAAGGAAGTTTGGGACAACTGTTAAACGACAAAACCCTTTCTGACAATTTAAATAGTGCTTCTAAAAATCTGGATGCATTGATGATAGATTTAAAAGCAAATCCTAAACGTTACGTACACTTCTCGGTATTTGGTGGCGGAAACAAAAAAGATAAATAATAAATTTTAGTCTATAAAAAAGCCTGACAATTTGAAATTGTCAGGCTTTTTTATTTTAGTTCATAATGATGATCTTTTTATAATTGGAAAGTTCTTCCTTCTACTGCTAAGTCGGTGTTGTCAAAAGCAGATTGCGCTTCCTCTAAAAGCATTTGCAGTGTTTTATAACGGGATGAAAAATGGCCGATCAGTAATTTCTTTATTCCATTAATCTTTGCTATTTCACCTGCTTGTAAAGCCGTAGTATGATGGGTTTCGTTCGCACGATCGAGAAGATCATGCATAAAAGTAGCTTCATGATAGAGTGTATCGCAGCCTTTAATCGTTTCAAAATAACGCTCATCAAACTTGGTATCTGAACAGTATGCATAAGATCTGGGCGGATCAGCTGGTGTAGTATAATCTTCGCTTTTTAAGATCTCGCCAGTTGGTAATTCTACATCCATTCCCTTTTTCAAGGCAGTATAATAAACCATCGGTATATTATCAGTTTTTTCTTTGATCAACTTCCGCTGTCTATTTTTTTGCTGAAAGATAAACCCTGTAGTGGGAATGCGATGATTTAAGACAACTGTCTTCACAATTAAATCCTGATTTTCAAAAATCTGGCGTGATTCATCTGCTTCTACTGGAAAAAACTCTAATGAATACCTCAAGGTGGTATCTGAATATTTAAACTGGATTTCGAGGATTTCGAGTAATGGCTTTGGACCGAATATTTGCATTGGCTTAACGCGGCCATTTAAATGCAGACTTGAAAGTAGGCCGATGAGTCCAAAATAGTGATCGCCATGTAAATGGCTGATAAAAATATAATCAATGCGAGCAGCTTTTAGGTTGTATTTGGTAAGCTGCTGCTGCGTACCTTCGCCACAATCTATCAAATAAAATTTTTCATTACAATTTAGAAGCTGCGCCGACGGATTCCTGTTGAATACAGGTGTAGCCGAGCTACTGCCAAGAATGGTAACTTCAAATTTCATAATGGTAGGATATAAAAAGCCTCGTAGATTTTAGAAACTACGAGGCTTAAATTTTATTTAAATGTATTTATCTTTCGCCTCTAAATTCCTTTTCCAATTCATCCATAAAGATGAAATCAGTTGCTTCTTCTAGTGTATTAACAAACGTTACAGATTGAAATATGTTTGACAATTCTATAATCGGAGCAATTTCATCATTAATTCCAGTTACGATAAATAAACCGCCAGCTGATTTACAAAGCCTATCACCGACTAATAAGCAACTTAAATCTTGCGCATCTGTACATTCTTTAACGTGACTTAAATCAACGATTATATTCTTAAATCCTTCAGCATTAAGTAAATATAATTCAGATTTCAAACCAGGAGAATTATCATTTGTAAACTTCGGCTCCTTAAGCTTCAGCGTTACATATTTATCATGTTTATCAACTGAAAATTTCATCTCTTCTAATCTTTGTTTTACTAATGTATAAAATTTTAAAGTGTTTCCAAAGCCTTTAGAACATTGCTTTCAATTCGATTTCCAATAGCATCAGCATCGGCTTTAACGAATTTTTCGCCAACGATTTTTTCATAAAGCTCGATATATCGCTCGGAAATCGAATTTACAATTTCAGGCGTCATCTCCGGAATCACCTGACCGTCTTTACCCTGAAAGCCATTCTCGATTAACCACTTCCTTACAAATTCTTTTGAAAGTTGTTTTTGCGGTTCATCAGCATTTTGGCGCTCCTCATAACCTTCAGCATAAAAATAGCGAGATGAATCTGGCGTATGTATTTCATCAATCAAATAAATAACACCATCCGCCTTACCAAATTCATATTTTGTGTCAACTAAAATTAAACCACTTTTAGCAGCGATTTCAGTTCCACGTTGATATAAGGCATGGGTATAGTTTTCTAATTGCTCGTAATCTGAAATGGAAACAATTCCTTTGGCTAAAATATCTTCCTTAGATATATCTTCATCATGGCCAACGGATGCTTTTGTTGTTGGCGTAATAATGGGCTGAGGTAATTTATCGTTTTCTTTTAACCCATCAGGCAATGAAACACCACAAACAGAACGTTTACCAGCGCTATACTCACGCCACGCATGTCCTGCAAGATAACCTCTAATAACCATTTCAACTTTGAAAGGTTCGCAAATACGGCCAATGGTCACCATTGGATCTGGAACATCCAAAACCCAATTTGGAACGATATCCTGCGTGGCGGATAAAAATTTAGCAGCAATTTGATTTAGTACCTGACCTTTAAAAGGAATGGCTTCCGGTAATACGACATCGAAGGCTGAAATACGATCGGATACAACCATCACCATTAATTTATCGGCTATGGTGTACACATCACGTACCTTACCTTTATAGAAATTGCTTTGGTTTGGAAAATTAAAATTGGTTTCTTTTTGTGCTTTCATGAGGGCATAAAAATAGAAAAAAAAGTCGGAATTTAGATGCGGCAAGGCATAAGTCGGCAGATAATATACAGATGTCAAACCACATAGTTTAGTAGCTACGAAGCTTAAACTATTTTAGTTTGTTTAAAGCTTCTTTGAAAGTTTGATTGGAAAATGTGCCAATAATTGTATTTCTAACCTGTACAACTATTTCATCATCTCTTTTGAATAGTTGAAGTCTACCTTTAAAAAGAAATTGTTGATCAGCTTCGATAAAAGAAAACAGGTTTGCAAGTTTTTCCTTCCTGCAAACCCATTCTTCACCATCTTTTAAAACAATTAACCTTACTGTATGCGGCAACTTTTCAAAAGAAAGTTTAAAATTGTTATCTAGACAAATACTTTCCATCTGCTAAATCCGGAACCTATCTTCAAACTATTCACTATAACCTTCTGACTTTACTGAATATCTCCATAAGCCTTTAAGATATCTTTCACCAATTTATGTCGAACAACATCCTCACCGCTCAAGTAAATAATATCGATGCCCTTAATATCTTCAAGAATTCTTAATCCGTTAAACAAGCCAGACATTTGCTTTTTAGGCAAATCGACCTGAGTCACATCACCGGTAACGATAAATTTAGCCGTTGGACCCATTCGCGTCAGGAACATCTTCAACTGCATATCAGTTGCATTTTGCGCCTCATCTAAAATTACAAAGCAATTATCTAAGGTACGCCCACGCATAAAAGCTAAAGGTGCGATTTCAATGGTCCTATTTTCAATATAGAATTTTAACTTTTCCGCCGGGATCATGTCATCCAAGGCATCATAAAGCGGACGTAAATATGGATCGATTTTCTCTTTCAGATCCCCCGGCAAGAAACCAAGGTTCTCTCCTGCTTCAACTGCCGGGCGAGTAAGAATGATACGTTTGATTTCCTTATTTTTTAAGGCCCGAACTGCCAAAGCAACTGCAGTATATGTTTTTCCTGTACCTGCCGGGCCAATGGCAAATAAAATATCATTTTTTGCAATACTGCTAACCATTCTACGCTGATTAGCCGTTCTGGCCTTCACCAACAATCCGTTGGTACCAAAAACAATTACTTCTCCACCTCCACCGGTTGGTTGATCTACATCTTTTTTTGCAACACCATTTGCCTTCGCACCCAATATGGATTCGACATCATTATTTGTTAAAGAGCTATATTTCTCAAGATGTGCAACAAGCTGGTTAAACTTGTCTTCGAATGCCTTAAGTTCCTGTTCATCACCGAGAACCTTAACATCACTACCTCTCGCAACCAGTTTTAACTTAGCGAAAGCACCTTTAATCATTTCGTAATTCTCGTTGTTTGCCCCCCAAAAGTGAGCAGGATTTACGGTATCCAGAGTTAATTTTAATTCGTTCAAACTATAGTATTTTAAAAAGTTATCGGGGTATATTAATTAAAATTTGAATATTTGCAGACGCTTATGCCTCTACGCAAGAATAAGCAATAATAATGAATTTTTAATGGGGATAATTACTTTAACAACAGATTTAGGTTCGAAAGATTTTTACCAGAGCGCTCTTAAAGGTAGCCTGTTAAGTCTTATGCCTAATGTTAATTTAGTTGATATTACCCACGAAGTTCCATCTTTCAATATCTCATATGCCGCATTTGTTTTAAAAAATGCTTATCCATATTTTCCAAAAAATACTGTTCATTTAATTGGTATCGATTCGGTTTACAGTGAAAACACGAAATATATCGCCGTTAAACATCGCGACCATTTCTTCGTTGGTGCAGATAACGGTATTTTCTCTTTGCTTTTTGATGATATTCCTGAAGATGTTGTGGAACTAAATATCATGCAGGATTTGAAATATTTGCATTTTCCATTGGTTGATATTTTTGTGAAAGCGGCTACGCATCTGGCCAAGGGAGGTAAGCTAAAGGATATTGGTTTACCTGTAGCAGAAATTGAGCAAAAGATGCTTCTTCATCCTGTTATTGAGCGAGATATCATTCGGGGAAGTGTAGTTTATATTGATACTTTTTGTAATGTAATTACCAATATCACTAAAGACCTTTTTACCAGAATCCAGAAAAATCGTGATTTTACATTGTATTTCAGAAAGAGTGAAACCATTACTCAATTGAGCTGGCATTACAATGAAGTACAGGAAGGTGAAAAGCTTTGCCTGTTCGGCATTAGTAATCATCTGGAGATTGCAATAAACAAGGGAAAAGCAAGTGGCCTTTTAGGATTACATCTTGGCGATATTGTTAGGGTTGAGTTTCATCCTTAAGTTTAGTTCTATAATTCTTAGGTGTAGTAGTCAATTTGTCTGGCAGCCAGAATAGTAAATTATAATATACCAGCCTAACATAAACAGCAGTCACGCTGAGGCACAAAGTAACATTATTAATTCCATTTTCGACGAGCGAATCAGATCGCTCCATACCTCCGAATAACGAAACTTTTTCCAAACCAATCAACTTATGGCAATGAACTAAGTTTCAAACAACTTTTATCTTTTCTACGTTTATATTCCATGAAGAAATATTTTTACCTCCTGGCGATTCTCTGCATAGGTTTTCAAACTTTTGCCCAGCAAGATACCACTGCCTACGCTGCACAAAGAGTAAAGGTTAATACATTGCTTGAAGAAAGAAGCTCAAAATTTGGTCAGTACGATGAAAGCTTAAATCAGCGTACCGGAATTTTCGGATGGCAAACCAAAAAAGATATCAAAAATTCAAATGAAATTCTCCGTCAGGTAGTACTAACTGATAATAATATCTTTAAGGAGTTGAAAGTTTTGATGGATTACAAGGATCTGCAAAATCAACAGAAGGTTGCCGTGGCAGATCATTCGCAAGAGCGAATGGAAAATTACATGCAGACTATTAAAAAACTGCAGGATCAAAACGAAGAACTAGCTAAAGATTTAGCTAAAAAGAATAACCAAAGTTTATCAACCTATATTATTGTATTTCTTCTTTTGGTAATGATAGGTGGTTTTTATTTTTTCAATAAAAAATTAAAATATTATGAAAAAAGGACTGTTTAAAGTTTTAGCGAAAATTAATAAGGTTATTTTGCCAAGCTTGTATAAGAAAGATCCGAATAAATTAACAAATATTCAAAAAGCAATTCTGGGCTATCGTTATTGGGTAACAACCAATGCTTTAGATTAACAGAGACTTCATGTTGAGCCTGTCGAAACCCGATTAACTTTTCGACAAGCTCATAATGATAATCATACTATTTCTTAAAATGCTCAATAATCAAAGTCGCGAGTTCCGTACCGATACGCTCCTGTGCTTCGTTAGTTGATGCACCAATATGAGGTGTTAATGAAATTTTTGGATGGTTTAAAATCTCAGCCAATGGCGTCGGCTCATTATTAAAAACATCTAAACCAGCAAAAGCTACTTTACCAGAATCCAAAGCTTCGATCAATGCAGGTTCATCAATGGTTCCACCACGAGAACAATTCACAATGCCTACACCATTTTTCATTTTGGCAAATTCATCTGCACCTAAAATTGGTTTATCGGCAAATGGAGTATGCAGGCTTAAGAAATCACTTCCGGCAATTACTTCATCTAAAGAGACTGTTTTAATCGGGATACTCACTGATTGTCCGCCTTGAAAAGTTAAAGTAATTTCAGATTCTGACGGATATAAATCATAAGCTAAAACATTCATCCCTAAACCCAAAGCTACTTTAGCAGTAGCACGACCAATACGACCAAAACCGATAATCCCAATAGTTTTACCACTCAATTCAGTTCCTTTTGCGTAAGCTTTCTTAAGGTTGTTGAATTGAGTTGAACCATCAACCGGCATTTTACGATTAGCATCTTGCAAAAACCTGATGCCGGTAAATAAGTGAGAAAATACCAATTCAGCAACTGATAAAGAAGATGCAGCAGGAGTATTTACAACAGCAACACCTTGATTACGAGCATATTCTACATCAATATTATCCATCCCAACTCCACCTCTACCAATTAATTTAATATTTGGAACAGCATCAATTAATTCTTTTCTAACTTTTGTTGCACTACGAACAGTAATGGCATCATAATTTTTTAGCGCTTCAGCCAATTGATCTTGAGGAATGGTTTCTGTATCAACCTGAAAACCGGCTTTTTCTAATAATTCTTTTCCGATTGGGTCTATCCCATCGTTTGCTAATATTTTAATCATAATATGAATTCACTGATTAAATTGACTGCTCAGGTTTAAAAGAGAATCAATTCATTTACAATTTAAACTAGTTTATTTTTGCTTGTTTTTCTTCGAATGATTGCATTGCGTCAATTAGCGCATGTACGCTAGTAATTGGTAGTGCATTGTACATTGAAGCACGGAAACCTCCAACACTTCTGTGTCCTTTGATACCAACAATACCTTGCTCCTCTGCAAATTTCAAAAACGGCTTCTCCAGTTCAGCGTTTTCCATTACAAAACAAACATTCATTTTAGAGCGATCTTCTACTGCGCAAGTGCCTTTGAAAAGTGGGTTACGATCAATTTCCCTGTAAAGTGCTTCGGCTTTCTGCTTATTTTCTTTTTCAATTTCGGCTACGCCACCTTTTGATTTTAACCAACGAAGATTTAATAAAGCAACATAGATAGAGAAAACAGGAGGTGTATTATACATCGAACCGTTATCAATATGCGATTGATAGTTTAGCATTGATGGAATTTTGCGATCGATTTTACCCAAAATTTCATCTTTTACAATCACAATAGTTAAGCCCGCCGGACCAACATTTTTCTGCGCACCTGCGTAAATTAAATCGAATTTTGAAACATCGATAACTCGGCTCATTATATCAGATGACATGTCGCAAACTATCGGAACATTTGTTTCAGGTACTTTAAAAAGTTCTGTTCCGTAAATGGTATTGTTGGAAGTGTAATGAAAATATGCGCTATCAGCAGGTATTTCAAAATCTTTAGGGATGAAAGTATAATTGGCATCTTTAGATGATGCAACAACATTAACATTACCTACAAATTTGGCTTCTTTTAAGGCTTTGGTTGCCCAAACGCCAGAATCCAAATAACTTGCCGTTTGCCCATCGCCCAATAAATTCATCGGAACCATAGCAAACTGCAAACTTGCACCGCCTTGTAAAAATAAAACGGAATAACCCGATGGCACATTTAGTAACTCTTTTACCAATTTATCTGCTTCAGCAACAACTGCCTCAAATTCGGTTGTTCTGTGCGAAATCTCTAAAATCGATAATCCATCGTTAAAATCTAAAACTGCCTGTGCAGCTTGTTTAAACACTTCTTGAGGTAAAATACAAGGGCCTGCGCCGAAATTATGCTTCATCTTATTATATAATGTTTTATGGCCGTAAATGTAAAATTTTTAAAGCAGTTATGCCCACAAAATCGTATCATAAAAAATTAAATTTTGTTAAAAAACCAAACGATTTTTAGTGTTTTATTAAGGCTTTTGTAATTAAAAACGTTTAATCTACAGTTATCAATTTATTTATAATTTGAAAAGGAAAAGCAGTGGTTCTTTTGATAGTGCAGTCCCGCCAATCGCTGCAATCTTTTTCAAGCCATTAAAGGTTTTAAAACCTTTAATGGCTTGATCAAAAGTATTTACGCTTTTGTCGGGTTTAGATAACTTAATTTGGAAGTTCTTCGGATAGTTATCAATGCAAACATCATATTTGGCTTTTGCCAATTCTATTTGATAAAAAACTACAAATCCTAAAATCCAATAATCCTTAAATCCTGTTCAATTCTTCAACTTCACAATCAGTTTCAGATTAAACTGTCTGCCTGTTAAATAGTTAGGAATGGCGTACTGCACATTATCTACATCTTTAAGCCATAAATAAGAAACGGTATTATCAATATTCAGCATATTGAATACCTCGAAGAAAAGGATAACGGAGTTGAAATTCCGATCAAGAAATTTTGGTTTGTGCAAAGCCGCGTCATCTAAAAAATCTTTTGAAAAACCTATATCAACCCGTTTGTAAGATGGAATATAAAATTTATCTGAATACCTTGGGGTTTGCGACGGACCAATTGGCAAACGCGACCCATATAGTGCATTTAGGTGTACTTTATAAGTTGGGCTGTTAAGTAATTTATCTTGAAAGAAAATTGAAAAATTAAGCCTTTGGTCTGTAGGTCTTTTCAAAAAACCAGGAAAAACCGTCGCTTCATTTTGTACATAACTATCTCCAACAATATCTTCATTTGCCTGCATTATCGACATGCGGAAGTAAGAAACTAAATCCTTTACAAACTCGCCGCCGATGCTAAAATCTGCCCCGTATGCATAACCCTTCGAAACTTCGTTGGCCAAATATTTAATCCTCAAATTATCAATTTTATAAGGAATTAACCTATCTGAATATTTAAAATATGCTTCGGAGGTAAATTTCAAACGTGTTCCAAAAGCATCGAAGGCATAATCATATCCTACAGAAGTATTGTAAGAACTTTGTGCTTTTTGAGTAATATTCAACTTCCCTGTAAAATCACGAATGGTCCGGTATGATGGCGGCTGTTTATATACACCAGCAGTGAACCTCAAAATTTTATTATTTGAATTGGGGCGATACGCAATTAGCATTCTGGGGCTAATTAGCATCTGCTTGCTTAGCGAGCTATAAGTTGCACGAGCGCCCAGCTGAAGTTCGGCATAATCTGAAAGCGAATAACTATCCTGAATATAAGCACTATAATTTTTTATATCGATGTTATTTTCTACATTAATTACATTCTGCAATACAACGTTTTTAGAATTGTTAGGCAAAATATATCCGGCTGAATCAATATAATTGTACTCGTTCAATCTGTCATTATATTTCGATTGATCGTACTTCAGTCCCCAGGAAAATACGTGATTGTTGAAATTTTGGTCAACCTTAATTTCGGAAGCAAAAATCTGCGTATTTAAACTATTACGACCATAATTATAATAACTACCAATGCCTTTGTTTTTACTTACTGGTCCAAAGTTTTCGATAGGAAAGCTATTGTCAACTTCATCGAAAATATAACTACCATTAATATCAAAACGCTCACGTTCGACAGTATTAAAATAGCTGTTGATAAACTTAATGACCTGATTGGGCTTTGGTGAATAAGTTGCAGTAACGGCTGTCCCTACGGTTTGGTAGTCATCAATTTCTTTTCCTGTATAGTCTACATTTAAACGCAATGTGGTATTTAAAGTTCCAAACTGAGTTTCGCGGTTAGTCGGTTCTAATTTGAACTGACCAAGATTTAAGTTTCCTAAAATACTTATATTAAATTTTGATGAAAAGTCATATTGATACAGCAACTGCGCATCAGCAAAATTGGGATTGTAGCTCCCCTTTTCGTCTTGCTTAATTAGAACGCTGGAATTATTCTTATACCTCAAACCTGCAACCAAGAAACTACGTTTAAATATCCGCTTAGCTGTTAATGAAGTGTTCAAAAAACTGGTGCTTAAAATAGTTTGATTGCTATCTGGTTTATCATATCGGATATCTAATACCGAAGAAAGCTTATCTCCGTACTTGGCTTCAAAACCTCCGGCAGAAAACTTTGCTTTACTCACAAGTTCAGAATTTATAAAACTTAATCCCTCCTGCTGCCCATTTCTGATTAGGACAGGCCTGTTAATTTCTACGTCATTGATGTAGATTAAATTCTCATCAAAATTTCCGCCTCGGACGCTATATTGTGCACTCAATTCATTATTCGTAGAAACACCGGGTAAGGTTTTTAGCATGGTTTCGAAATTCCCTGAAACCAGTGGCATTGAAGCAATATCGGCTATATTAATCGTAGTGGTATTACTCAACTGGTTTTGTTTGTTCGTAATGTTTACCTGTTCTAATTCATTACTATTGGCAACTAAATTCACCTGTTGTGTAATCCTTGCACCCGAACGTTCATTAAATTTTAAAGTTTGTGGCTGGTAGCCAAGCAAAGAATATTTAATACTAAACGTCCGCGATTTTGAATAGATCGTGTAAACGCCTTGTTCATCAGTTACAGTAGATTGTGCCTGACCTTGAACAATTACGGTTACCTGCGATAATGGAAGTTTTTCCTCGTTATAAACTACTCCAGAAATCCTAACTAATGGCTGTGCCACAGCTAAACTGCAACCAGAAATTAGAAAGAAAAAGAATAGCTGAAGTTTGAGCATTAGTTAGTATCAAGATAAACGTATCAGGTATCAAGATTGAAGAAAAATCGCTGAAACAATTTAAGAATAAACAATTAAATACTTATACTATCAATTGTCTGTTGTTTCATCTTTGCAATTGTTTCAGTCGGGTTTTCTGTTGCAAAAATCGCATTTCCTGCCACGAAAGCGTTAGCGCCTGCTGATACTAAATGAGCGATATTTTGCAAACCAACGCCACCATCAACCTCAATAATTAAATCTTCGTTCACGCCATGGATCAGTCGTTTCAAATCCTGAATTTTCTTGTAAGTATTTGGGATAAACGCTTGTCCACCAAAACCAGGATTAACCGACATAATAAGCACCAAATCTAAATCTTCAATTACATCTTGCAGCAGTGTAACCGGTGTATGCGGATTTAACGCAACGCCAGCATTACATCCAGATGCCTTAATGAGCTGAATAGTTCTGTGCAGATGTGTACAAGCTTCGTAATGAACCGTAATTCGATCTGCACCTGCTTTGGCAAACTCGGGAATAAATTTATCAGGTTCGACAATCATCAAATGAACATCCAAAGGTTTAGTTGCATATTTTTTAACCGCAGCCATTACAGGGAAACCAAAAGAAATATTAGGTACAAAAACGCCATCCATCACATCTACATGGAACCAGTCGGCTTCACTTTGATTAATCATTTCTACATCACTTTGTAAATTGGCAAAATCTGCCGATAGTATGGATGGGGCAATTAGGTATTTCATTTAATTCTTATTTGTATCTTCTGTTAATTTTTGGTACTTTTTAAATTGATGATACCAAATTGATCTGCTGTCTATCACATCCATATCAAACAATTTGAGGACAAATTTAAATTTCAGCATGATGTTCGTTTTCATTAGCCTTCCTACAATATGAAGTATTCCATATAAGAACTAGATAACTGAGTCAGCTTTTTATAAGCAGCTAATGTCTCTTCAACTTTATTATTACCGTGTTTTAAAACTAATATCGCAAGTTACAAAAGAAGTCGGAAAATTGTACAACTAAAAAAGCTGAAGGCATGATGGGCAAAAATCTTAGTAGTCCCACCCTGCGTCCGCTGCTGAGATCGAAACTCTATGTGCAATGGTAACTTAGATTAATCAAAAGTCATCAAGTGTACATCATTGCTCATTTAAGGTAATTAGACCACAGTACCATCAAAATTTGGGAGGTGAATTGTAGCAAAAGTACCATCACCTTCTGCTCGAGGCATAATTTTAAAACTCGCCAAGTAGTTATTTGTTTGAGCATTGATCATGGCAATTCTTTCTTTTATAGATGCCAACCCCATAGATTTTTCTTTAACGCCTGTTTTTGTTCTCGTAACAGGTTGATGCTCCAAGCCATTCCCATTATCTTCAACAGTGATACAAATTCCCTGCTCATGCTTTTTAAGTTGCACTTCTAAATGCGCACCAGGTTTTGGATTAACAATCAAACCGTGTAAAATGGCATTTTCAATTAATGGCTGAATAAGCATTGGTGGCAAGAGTAATGTTGTTAAATGCAAACTTTCATCAGCTTCGAAATTAAAGCTGAAAGCGTTGTTGTAGCGCATAGCTTCCAGTTCAGTGTACAGCTTTAATGCCTTCCATTCTCTGTCTGCAGTAACCAAACTTCTGGTTGAGTTCTCCAATATTAATCTGCTAAGAGCGGCAAATTTTTGTATTAACCTCGAAGCCGTATACTTATCATTATCTATTATATAGGCCTCGATAGAATTAAGTACATTAAAAATAAAATGCGGATTCATTTGAGAACGAATGGCTTTCAATTCACTTTCTAACAATTTGCTTTGATGCAATAATTCCTTTGCTTGCTCTTCTGCATCTCTTTTCTGAAGTTTATTTTTTAATCGTAACTGACCAATTCTATATCGATTTAAGAAGTAAAGGAATATGGCAATCACCACTATAATCGCTAAGCCAGCGTAAAGGTAAATCTGTTGTGTTTTAATTTTAGAAAGCGCCTGCTGCTGCTTGTATTTGTCTTCCTTTTTTTGGAAAGCAAATTGAGCTTCCAATTCGGCAATTTTGTTTTTATTTGATTGAGAGTATAGGGAGTCTTGTACTTGATAATGTAATTTAATATTAGATAAAGCATCTTTATAATTTCTTTTATACTCACATAGCTTAGCATATTCTATAGTTAGCATAGAAATGAGTTCCGTATGTCCAATTTTTTTGCTAAGTTTAATGCCTTTTTTAAAATAATTTTCTGCATCAATAAGCATCTGCTTTTTGCTTAAACCTAATTTTCCTTCAACGATTTTTAGTTTATCGGGATCTTTCAGAATTTGAAAGAGTGTAAACCCATAATTTCCAGTATTAGCAATTGCATTGATATGGTGTGGAGCAATTTTTTCCCAAATTAATTTAGCCTTTTGAAGATATTCAATCTGTTTAAGTGGCTCATCAGAGAAAATATCTACTAATTGTGTATAAATAACAGCGTTGCCCATTTCATTTCCCGTTTGCTGGTAAAGTTTTAATGCTGCTAAGTAATATGGTTTAGCTTTTTCTATATTGCCATTAAAAGCATAAGCGTTACCTAAAACCTCAAGATTTTTAGCTTCGTTTTCTGGTTCATTTATTTTTTTAAAAACTAGTTGTGCTTTTTTTGCATAAGCAATGGCTTTTTCAAAATCTCGTTGTTGTGTAAACAATGTCGAAATATTTATTAAACAAATGGCAATTAGACTATTATCTTTATGTTTTTCAGCAGTTTGCAAAGCGATGAAAGCGTATTTTGCCGCTTCAGTAGATTTGCTGTCACGTTGGTAAACGGCAGCAATATTATTTAAACTAGATATCATGCCCACATTATCACCCATTAGTTTACATAGTTGGTAAAGTGACTGGTTCGTTTTTAATGCCTTTTTAGGTTCACCTAAATACATCTGTATTGCTCCCATGTTAATGAGTGCTCTAGCTTCACCTTTTTTATATTTTTCCTTTTTGGCTAACTTATAAGCTGTCTCAGCATATTTTAATGCCCTGTTAGGATTTGTATTTTCTAACAGATTACAAAGTTCATTAAGTATTTTTACTCTAGCTGTGTCTGTTTTAACCAATAATAACTGTTTCTGCAATGTAGTTGTATCTTGTGCGTAGATGACAGAACTTTCAGCTGTAAAAACAAAAATAACTAGTAGGATAATTATTTTTCCTTTTAAAAACTTGCTTACTTTCATTACAATTATGTTTTATAAATTGAGCGATTTATCACGTCTTTCAAAATAACATATAAATAAAGCAAGTATCCTTAAGTTAAACTAACCCAGATGATGCGTTCACTCATTTAAACTACCCATTCGCTCAACGCCTTAAAAAAAACAATAAAAGTGCGGCTAGATATCCCATTTTTTAATACACAACATATCTATCCCCCTTAATCATTAAACACTTTTTCGAGTAGTACCAAAACCCAAATAATCTATACAAACTTTGCTCATCCCTACCTAGGCCCTACTCACTGAAACACATTATCCAATCATTAGCATAAATTTTTAGGAGTTACGTCCATAGGTTTGAGTAAAGAATATAAATCAAGTCTACTTCATCTTAAAACATATTATCATGAAAAAGCAAATATTAAATCTATTTAGTCTACTGCTTTTGTTGACTGGCAATATTAGTCTTGCACAAGAACTACCAACTTGCATTAAAAATTTAAATAAAGCGAACGACCTAACCACAATAAAGTTTGTTAGGCAAATAAATTTAAAGGGCAACAGGGTTGTTTATGAGTTTGCTATTACAAGTAAACGACAATGCATGGATTGTCCAAACGGGACTGTTTTTTACGACAACAACTGCAACCAAATTGCCAGTTTTGTAATGGGCCGCGGTCCAATGGCACATATCAACTATGGCTATAATGCTCTAGAGCTTGGCAAGGGTGCTTATGGTGATTTAAAACCAAGAAAACAATTACCACCTGTGCCTACTTGTGTTGAAATGAAAATTGCCAACGTAGATTCTTTAAATAAAGCTGGCGTTGTGCGTGTTTTGCAAGTAAGCATCAAAGACCAAATCTTGTATCATTTTGAACATGCTGTGCCCAAAGAAAAATTGAATTGCAAAGACTGCTCCAGCACTTTTAAATACTATGATGAAAATTGTACGCTTGCTGCAACTTTTACAGTAGGTGGTATTGTTGGGGCAAAAGCTAGTGAAGGCTTTGCACCTACCGATTTTTATAACAAACGTACCTTGCAAATTTTGTACAATAAGAATTAGATTTTATACGGTTAGTTAATTGGGGGTTATGCGTGGATGCGTTTAACCCTTTTTTATGGTTTTTGTGTAAACCTCTAATGTCTGTTCACTCATGAGTAGTGATGCTTCGCTCAATTAAAGGTACGCTCCAATCATTGTTAAAAAATGCAATTAAAATGGCAGCTAAGTTTGGGTAAGCAAATATTAACCAACCTAAATATTAAGACCATGAAAAAATTACTCATCCTCCCAATTTGCATTGTTATTGCCTTTGTAGCTTGTAAAAAAGACAAAACTCCAAATGAAGAAAAAGAGGTAGTTAAAGGAAATATTAAACAAGTTACTGAAACCGTAAATGGCATTACCTATAAAATATTCACAGGTATAAACACAACCAATTTCAAGGGTATTCTAGTTGTAGGCAGTGGTAATGATGAGAATGATCCATCTGAAGGTGCAATTGATGGTGCAGCTGAAACTGCATTATGTGAAAAAGCAGCAAGCAATGGTTATGCGGCAGCAATAGTTAAATATCAAAAACCAGCAGCTGGCGCCGATTGGAATAGCAGAGCCAAATTAATGGGCGAAGATTTTAATAAAGCGATTTTAGGGATTTCGAGCAAGTACGGCATCGATAAAAACAAATCCGTGTTAGCTGGATTTTCTTATACTTCATTTATGCTATTCACCGATATTTCTTTAAACCCTACACTAAGCTACACCAAAGGTTTATTGGGTGCTTGTGGAGCAACAGGAACTTGGAACGCACAAAACTTCAAAATTCCAATTTTTGCCATTAACTGCAGTGGCAATAATGAAGGAAACTTTAATGGCAAAGCACTTTACGATCAAATCCCAGCCAATTCCCCAATTAAAGCTAAAAGCGAAGGTGTAACCGACAACAGTTGCAACAGCCATTGTGGCGGCGATTGGACCGATAAAATGTACACCAAAATGGTGGCCTGGTTGCAGTAAAGGTAACGCTCAAATTTTAAATCTTAAATCTCATAAAATATGAAAAATTTTAAAACCATATTCGCAAAAACGCTAATGGTACTTTCTGTTTTAGCAGTATTTGCTTCTTGCAAAAAAGATAAGGAAGCGAAACCTGAAGATAATCTTGATCCCACAAAATATTATATTACCGGAGAAGAAGCATCTATCGGTGGTGGTTCATCACCAACCAGTTATGTGTACTGTTTCTTTGCGAATGCTAAGACCTACTCCACTTCGCAAGGGGGCTACAATTCTGATAACCCAAATTACACCTACACCGATGGCGTAATAAAAATCGGCAATTTAACTTTTACCATAGCCAACAACGCAGTCACCAGCTGTAGCAATGCAAGCTACAGGTCTTATCATTTGCAAAAAATACCCGATGCCGATGCATTTGCGGGTAAAACATTTAAAGGCACAGTGGCTACCAACGGGCTGGCCAACGGAAAATCGTGCTTGATTAAATACACAACCGACAAAAAATTTACTGTAAGTATTGATGGTTTCGGGCAAACTGGCACTGGTGCAGATTATACTTTGCAAAACAATGGCGTAGCCACTGCCAGAACTGGTAACGAAGGTCGTTTACACCTCATGACCATTGGTGACGGAAAACTCTACTACTCTCAGGTTAATGGTGCTGGCACCCCAAATTACACTCATTATTACGGCGTGCTTACATCGCAATAAAATGATTTAGGCTTCAAATATTTATATCATGAAAAACTTAAAAATAACAGCACTGCCATTATTGCTTATGAGCTTTATGGCATGCAAAAAAGACAATACAAGGCAAAAAGAAGTTTGCAAAAAACCAACGAGTTATGTAGACTCTCAAGGTCAATTCTATCAACTCTCCTATAACACAGATAGTAAGTTAAGCGAACTAAAAACAGACATTAACACTTACACTATTACTTACCAAGACAATGGTAATACCATAAATTCAAGCGATAGATATTACGACCAAACTTTTAAACTGGGTCCAGAAGGACAGATTTTAGAGTTAATTGCTGTTTATAAAAGTTCGGGAGAGGTTACTAAGATTAACTACCAACACGTAAAAACTAGTAACGGTTACGATGCTACTGCAACCACCCAAACTTTCAGGAAAAATGAAAGCGTTCCGTTTAAAATGGAAAAAAATCTCTGGAAAATGAGCATCAACAATGGCAACTTAACTAGTTTGACGCTAATTGATCTTGACAATAACAACAAACAGTTAGGGAGAATGACTTATAGCTACAATATTTCAAAAAATCTTAGTGATTACCCCCTACATCACCATCAGGACTTAATTGATAGACAACCTTTCATTAGCAAAAATCTTATCACTAGAAGTTCGATGACAGATAATGTAACCAATGTTCAGATAGATGGGGTGTTTAATTACGAATTTGATGAGCATGATAGGATCCTTAACTCAACACAAGTTGCAGAGTACAAAGGAGGTGCCCAAACTACCAACTCTACTATTAAAGGAACATTTGAGTACAAGTGCAATTAGACTCATTACTTTTTCAGAAACATTAGTTCTAATCACATTTAAAATCAAAAATCATGAAAAACAAACTTAAAATGCTACCCATATTATTTTTAGTAATAATGACGAGCTGTAAAAAAGATAAAGATAATTCTACCATTGCAGCAAGTGAATTATCTACCTACCAGCTAGCAGTAACACTTAAAAAGCAAACGGGTACAGACTTACGGTTGTTTTATTTTACACAGAATGGTAATGAAATTACAGCCACACTAGAAGGTTTAAATATTAAAAAAACGCAAATGGTAATTATTAAAAACGATAGTTTCACTTTTGATGAACTTGGAGACGGCAACATAACTTACAAATTTAGTTTTGCGAAAGATGTAACCGGAAATTTAAGCTTTAAGAATGTAAGTGTTACCAATAAAGCAGATATAACTATGAGTATAGATGGCAGTTATATTTCCAAATTATCTGATATAAAAGGTGATTTTGACATTTACGGTTACACCTACGAAAATATGAATGGACCTTATGGTTTAACCTTTATTAAAAATACCAATAATTGGCGATGGGGCATTTCTGCTAATAACGGTACATATACAAAAATTTCTCGTGGAGCCTGGAAAGGTATGCTTGATGGTAAAGCTTATTTTGCCTTAACCATTGAAGAACATTACAAAGGTATAATGAGATCGTTTCTGTTGATAAAAGGTGAAGACGCAAACTTCTACAAATTTGGACTAGTTTAATATCTAAAGTCATGAAAAAATACATTCTATATCTCATTTTAATGTGTTTAAGCTACATCAGCTTTGCACAAAACTTAACACCTCCGCAAGTAGAAGGTTACCTCAGCGCAAGCACAATTAAAGTTAATTTTCCTTTTAATGTTAAGGGTATTCCATTTACACAAATATCCAAAAGTGTATGGTATCCAACCTCAGTTATTATCGCCGATTTGCAAATGAACTATTATATGGAAGGATCTAATAGTAAGCAAATTAATACCATAAGAAAACATGTAGTTCCCGACAGTAAGACTGGTGCCTGGGAAATTACGGGGTTAAGCATTGAACCTTCGCCTAATTCTATACCAAACACTAGCGTAGACCACAACAGAACCACATACATGCTTTCGATTTATCAAATACATACGGGTCAAAAATCGGCGATGTGGTATGCAAATATACAGCCCAACTACGTACAAGTCCACAAAATACCCGATCAAAAATTAGGACCCAAAGTAGTTCCTATTAAAGACAAAGTAATTCTCAATCCGCAACCCATTCCGCCAAAGGAGATTAAAAGGAAACTAAAAAGTAATTTGTAGCAATTATAACAGAATTTGAAAAACAATGTTAGCAGTGCCTGGCTATTGCAGCCCCGCTTTGCAATCGGGTTTATAATACAGAGCCGGAGGTTCTTTTGTACATCCTTCTAGTTATGCGCCTAACTTTGCACCGTCTTTAAATCCTAGCCCCGATTGCAGCGAAAATCCTTTTTTTCGCAGCGACGCTAATATGCTGTCATGCTGAGGCACGAAGCATCTGTGACAGATAAGCAGATGCTTCGTGCCTCAGCATGACAAAAGCAAAAAAAGATTGTAGCAAAAAGCGGGACCAACATTAATTTTCACACCGCCTTTGCGCTTCAATACAGAAACGGTGCAAGCAAAATCTCGCTTCCCTAATCTATAACCTTGCTCACTCATTAAAATTACCCATTCACTCATTCTCAAAAAATTGCAGCATAAAGAGTTGTTCTTTTGGTTAACATTTTAATTCAAAACTAACATCATGAAAAACTTTAAATTTTTACTTACACTTCTATTTGCTTCTTTGGCTTTTATGAGTTGCAAAAAAGATAAGAATCCAAATGTAGATACCGCAGTAGGTTTACATATTAAAGACGGAAAATATTTAGCCGATAAATGCGATAACAAAATTGTACTTAGAGGCGTAAACATGGGTAGTATCTATGCGGTAAATCTTGGTTTAAAAGAGCTTGAAGAAATAGAAAAAACTGGTGCAAATAATGTGCGCATTGTTTTAACAAGAAACTATACCGATTGGGCAAACGGCGGTGCGGTAACTGGCCTAACGGCAGCTAAAATAGAACCGATTATTACCAGTTGTTTGGCCAAAGGAATGATCCCTATCTTAGAGCTGCATGATTTTACCGGAAGTGCAAACGCAACTGCAGACCTGCAACAAGCCGCTCAATGGTGGACAAGCGCCGGCATAAAAAGCATGCTGCAAAAATACCAGCAGTCGATCATCTTAAATATTGCGAACGAGCCAGATAATGGTTCAGCTTCTGATGCAACCTATCGAGAGGCTAATTTAACAGCAATAAAAACTTTGAGGGATGCTGGTTATACTTGCCCAATAATGGTAGATGCGCCAAACTGGGGAAAAGATCACGTATTTTTTCTATACCAGGGCAAGGCTTTAATGGATACTGACCCCTTACATAATTTAATGTTTAGCGTACACGCTTACTGGCCAACCAACGGGCCATTTGGCAACTATTCTGATGCTAAAATTACAGCTGATTTGGTAGCGCTTAAACAAACCGGTTTGCCAATCGTATTTGGTGAGTTGGCCGTGGCAGACATTCAAAACGGACTTGCCTACAACATTAATTATAGATTGCTAATGAAACTTTGCCAAGATAATGAATTTGGCTACATCGCATGGTGGTGGGGTTTCAACAATAATCCAGGCGCTAACAATCAACTGAGTATGACAAATGATGGCTTGTACACCGGTTTAGCAAATGGCGGGAAAGTAATAGCAACAGATGATGTGAATGGTATCAAAAATACATCAAAACGTGTTTGCAAATAAATCATCAACCTATGAAAAAGCTAATACAATTAGTTTACTAATCATTTCAGCATAAGCATATGAAAACTTTAATAATCATCAGTTATATTTTATTTGGCGTATTACAAACTACTCCAGAAAAAATTAAGGTAAAGCCCGAAATAACTCAAATACAACAAGCTAACCGTATACCCCGACTTCAAATCTATTTTCCAAAAAACGGACAAAAAGTTAGAGGCAGATATTCAATTTACGGATACGCGGAACCTCATGCAAAACTCAAAATACAACTAACTAGCTCGTATTACGAAAAGCTATTTGACACTCGAAAAGAAACCATTAGTAAGGGTAAAGGCCCGATAAATAGGATAAATAGAACCTATCCATTAACTGCCAATAATATTGGCTATTGGGAATTGAAGGATATTGACTTAACCAATAGAAATTGGGAAGAAACCTTTACTATTAAAGCAATTGTCGAAGGCCGTACAGCAACTATATCGGTTTATGACAATACGCACCCTATTGTAATTGATTAATAAATATCGTGATGAAAAATCTAACAAAATGCGTGAAACCAGTTATGGTATCTTTTCTATTGCTACTCGTTCACTTTAGGGCAAACAGTCAAATAGACTTGAAAGATTATTGTGTGGTAGGCTACTATGCCAATTCTGCAACGGCTACTTTTAAAACTCCATTTATATTTAATATGGGAGAAAATAATACTTTTCAATACCTCACTGTAGATGGTAAGCTGTACGAAGGAAGATATACTGTTATTAACGATAACCTAAAATTTGAGTTTGTTGGCGGAGAAGATAATTTTAAGATTAATGGCGCTACACTCGTTCCGCGAAATAACCGAACTTTTGCCAAGCTTGAAAAGAAAGTTTTCGGCAATAGGTTAAAAAGCAATAGATACACAGGCATCCTGTATAAAGAAAAATCAAATGTAGCCGTTCGCACAAGTTATCAATTTATTGGGAGCAAGTTTAGTGTAATCGACGAAAACAAGAAGGGATCGCTATACGAAGACTATACACTGGTTGGAAATTTAGCTGGATACAAATGGAGCGGACTTGGCGGAATTAAGTCATTGATATCACACCGAGTTTTCGTTTTATATGGAACTCAGCTCGTTGTCATGAATATTTACCGAAACAAAAATGAAGGTGCAACCTTTGGAATTCTAGATCAGGTGAATTAGGATTAGGTTCATTTCTATTATATTAATCTCCCAGTAGTTTGAGCAAACTCCAATAGTAAAATTTCGAAATGCTGATCCATGGCAATCTCAAGACTAAAAAAATCATTAAAATAACGTAAATTCATTTAAATACTTCAAACGATGTTAAAAGCAGCAATTTTAGATGATGAAATAAGAGGAAGTAAGTTGCTTGCTCATAAACTTGATATTTTTGAAGATGAATTGCAAGTTGTAGGCATCTTTGACGAACCTGCAAAAGCCTTAGATGCTATTATAGGACTCAACATCGATGTCTTATTTTTGGATGTTGAAATGCCAGGAATGAACGGTTTTCAATTCTTAGAACGCTTGGGCACTTTTAATTTCGAAGTGATCTTCACTACCGCCTATGATAGCTATACTCTCGATGCTTTAAGAATAAGTGCTGTAGATTATCTGCTAAAACCGGTTGACCAAGAAGATTTACAAACCGCCATTACAAGGTTAAGGAAGCGCGTAGCGGAAAAGCTCATGTATAAAACAATAAAGTCAACAAAAAAATCGAGCAACCGTTTGGCACTACCAACTGCAGAAGGCGTTTATCTTGTAGAGAAATCAAATATTTTAAGAGTGGAAGCCATGAGCAATTATAGCGTCTTTATACTTATCGATGCAAAAAAAATAGTGGTATCTAAAACATTAAAAGACTACGAAAACGTATTAGACGACGAGCATTTTATGCGTATTAACAGGTCTGTAATCATCAATTTAGATTACGTAGTGAAATATCGCAAAGGCGACGGAGGAACCTTAGAGCTTTCAGATGGTTCAGAAATTGAAGTTTCGCCGCAAAAGAAAGACCTCCTGCTGCAACGTTTATTTTAGTTGAATACCTTAAACGACGGCTAGAAACATCAACCATAAGCGATTGCTTAGTACAATGTTATTTCTAATATAACACAAAGCCCTTCCAGTGTTACCGGAAGGGCTTTAAATGATGTAATTAGTGAATAAACTAATCGTATTAAGCTTTAGGCGCAGCTGGTTTTTCTGGCCTTGGCAATAAAACCTTGCGAGAAAGTTTCATTTTACCTTGCTTATCGATGTCTAATAATTTAACCTCGATTTTATCACCTTCTTTCAATACACCGTCCATAGTTTCTAAACGCTCCCATGAAATCTCAGAGATGTGTAGTAAACCATCTTTACCTGGCATCACCTCAACAAATGCACCGAATGGCATAATTGATTTTACTTTACCTTGGTAAACCTCACCAATTTCTGGCTTAGCTACGATGTTACGGATACGGGTAACTGCTGCATCGATTGCTGCTTTATTATCAGCGAAGATTTCAACGATTCCTTTACCATCAACTTCTTCGATAGAGATTGAAGCACCAGTTTCGCGTTGCATTTCCTGAATAATTTTACCTCCAGGGCCGATAATTGCACCAATAAATTCTTTCTCAATAGTGATAGAAACAATACGTGGAGCATGGGGTTTCATATCTTCATTAGGCTGAGCAATTGTTTTCTTCATCTCGTTTAAGATGTGTAAACGACCCTCTTTAGCCTGTAATAAAGCTTTAGTTAATACTTCGTAAGATAAACCATTGATTTTTAAGTCCATTTGACAAGCAACAATACCATGTTCAGTACCAGTTACCTTGAAGTCCATGTCACCTAAGTGGTCTTCATCTCCTAAAATATCCGAAAGAATTGCGTATTTACCAGTTTTCTCATCAGTAATTAAACCCATTGCGATACCCGAAACCGGAGATTTAATTTTGATACCAGCATCCATTAACGCCAATGTACCAGCACAAACAGTGGCCATTGATGATGAACCGTTAGATTCTAAAATATCAGAAACAACACGAATGGTATAAGGATTTGCCTCACCTTGTGGCAATACTTTTTTCAATGAACGCTGCGCTAAAGCACCGTGACCAATTTCACGACGACCAGCACCTCTGTTCGGTCTAACTTCACCAGTTGAGAAACCAGGGAAATTATAGTGTAATAAGAATTTTTGGTAACCGTTGAAGAAAGCACCATCAATCATTTGCTCATCATCTTTACTACCTAAAGTAACTGATGTTAAAGATTGAGTTTCGCCACGTGTGAAAACAGCCGAACCGTGAGCAGCAGGTAAATAACCAACTTCACTCCAAATCGGACGAATTTCAGTAGTCTTACGGCCATCTAAACGAATACCCTCATCTAACAAAAGATTTCTAATCGCATCGTACTGAACATCATGGTAATAATGCTTAGCCATTGCCTTAGTTAAATCTGCAGTATCTTCTGGCATTGCCTCGAAAAATTCATTGATAATGTTAGTGAAACCAACTTTACGCTCATCTTTGTTAGAACCAGATTTCGCAACAGCGTAAACTTTATCGTAAGTATCGGCGTAAACCTTAGCTTTCAAATCAGCATCGTGGTCTTCATGGCTATATTCGCGTTTTACAGTTTTACCAACTGCCTCAGTTAACTCAACCTGAACCGCACATTGAACTTTAATTGCATCGTGTGCAAATTTTAAAGCTTCAACCATTTCATCTTCCTGAATCTCATCGCACTCACCTTCAACCATACCGATATCGTTAGCCGAACCAGCAACCATAAATTCTAAAGTGGCACGCTCTAAATCGCTAGCCAATGGGTTGATTACCAATTTACCATCAATTTTTGCAACACGAACTTCAGAAATCGGACCGTTGAAAGGAATATCAGAAACTGATAATGCAGCTGATGCTGCTAAACCTGCCAAACAATCAGGCATTATATTTTTATCAGCAGAAATTAATGAAATCATTACCTGAGTATCTGAGTGATAATCAGACGGGAACATTGGGCGTAAAGCTCTATCAACCAAACGAGAAATTAAAACCTCGTAGTCAGATAATCTTGCCTCACGACGTAAAAATCCACCTGGAATACGACCAGTAGCCGCATATTTTTCTTGATAATCAACAGATAATGGTAAAAAATCAGTTCCTGGTTTAGCACCAACAGTAGATACAACTGTTGCTAACAACATCGTATCGCCCATTTTTACTACAACCGAACCATCAGCTTGTTTCGCCAGTTTACCAGTTTCAATTTCAACAATTCTGCCATCGCCCAAATCGAACGATTTTTTTATTACATTCATTTAAATAGAATTATGGTGTGTTTTCCTCTTTCTACACACCGTTGTTTATATATGTTTTTGTTTTTGCAAACGAAGATAAGATTTAAAAAGCCTATCTATAACAAATCCCGTTAAAATATTTAACAGGAAATGTAAAAAGCCATCCCCTAAAGAATGGCTTTCGCTGATAAAATTCGCTTATTTTTGTTTAATGATATCACGAAGCTCTAAAGCTTTGATGATAGCACGGTAGCGCTCAATATCTTTTTTGTATAGGTAAGCCAAAATACCGCGGCGTTTACCTACTAATTTTTGAAGTGACAACTGAGTAGAGAAATCTTTACGATTTTTCTTTAAGTGTTCTGTTAAGTGCGCAATACGGTATGTAAATAACGCTACCTGACCTTCTGCAGAACCAGTGTTGGTTTCTACTTCGCCGTGTTGTTTAAAGATTTCGGCTTTCTTTTCTGAACTTAAATACATTCTTGAATAATATTAAAGCGATAAAAATTAATTAATTGTGCCGCAAAGATAAAGCTATTTTTGATTATTAGCAAGTGTAATTTACAGATAGAATGTTTAAGCTAATAGCCTGATTATTTGGAAAACAAAGTTCCGCTTTACATCGGTTGCACCTGCCCCGCCCTCGCTGCAATCTTTTAAAAACTCCTGTCATTCTGAGGCACGAAGAATCTGTTTCATCGTTTGCAGATTCTTCGTGCCTCAGAATGACAGCATATTCAAGGTTGCTGCAATTTTAAAAGTATTTCCGCTAAGTCGGGTTTAAGGAAAATAAGGCAGAAGGAGTAACTTAGTTTTTCCTTGCAATCGTTCAAACAAAACAAATATCCTACTTTTGCACAAAACCTTTTACCCTTGGAAAAGAATCAATTCAGCATTTTCGAAAGTGAATTACGTGTACGACCTGACGATATAGACATGTTTAACCATGTACATAACAGCAAATACCTGGATTATGTACTCGCCGCCCGTTACGAGCAAATGGAAAAATTCTATAACATGCCTTGGGAACATTTCACCAAACAAGGTTTGGGCTGGGTAGTTAGTCGTGTAGATATCAACTTCAAACGCCCGCTTTTGATGAACGATTTGATGTTGATCAGAACGGGTATTTTAACCATGCATGATAAGGGTTGTTCAGTTCAGTTCGAAATCATCAATAAAAAAACCGGCAAAGTAGCCTCTGATGGTATTTTTGATTATGTATTAATTGATTTGAATACCGGCCGTGGAACAAAAGTTACCGAAGAGATGATTGAGGCCTATAGTATTTAATATTGGCAAATCTTCATTTCGAGCGAAGCCAAGAAATCTCTGAAAAGATTTAGTTGCGCTATTTCTGTTTTTTTGTCACAAATAAATTAATCAACACATTAGATATCAGTCATCAAAATTTGACAATTAAAAAAATTATTTATCTTTACGCTATCAAAAAGAATAGAACCATGATAGTATCTGCAATCCGTTTGAGGTTTTAAGCAACCGAGGATTCCCTCCATTTCAGTTTAGATATGTGCGACTTAGCTGCGTATCTTATGGTTTATTCATCACATTTTACTTTATAATATATGTCACAGTCAGTAAAGACACAGGGCAAACTATCTTCTTTTTTTGAGTTACTTGTACAATCATTAAAAGGCCATGAAGTTGATTTAACTTCCATCAGCATTAAGCGAGCAATAATTTTATTAACCATCCCAATGATGTTGGAAATGGCAATGGAGTCGGTTTTCGCATTAGTAGATTTATATTTCGTTGGTCACCTGGAAAATAGCAGCCATGCGATACAAACCGTAGGCTTGACAGAATCGGTTTTGACTATAATTTACTCGTTAGCCATTGGTTTAAGTATGGCCGCAACAGCAGTTGTTGCGAGAAGAATTGGTGAAAAAAATCCAGAGGCAGCATCAAAAGCCGGAATGCAAACCATCGTAATAGCTGTTGCGGTGAACATATTAATTAGTATCGCAGGTTTAATTTACGCCAGGGATATCCTTTTGTTAATGGGCGCTTCAACTGAAACGGCCAACCACGGTACCACTTTTGTTCAAATTATGATGGGTGGAAGTATCATTATCGTTTTACTATTTTTAATCAATGGAATTTTTAGGGGAGCTGGTAATGCTGCAATTGCGATGAGAAGTTTATGGATAGCCAACATCGCAAATATCATCCTCTGCCCTATTTTCATCAACGGTTTCGGACCAATCCCTGCTTTTGGTTTAACAGGCGCTGCTATTGCAACAACTATTGGTCGTGGTTTGGGCGTGACCTACCAAGTTTATAATTTATTCAACGGTAAAAATGCTTTAAAAATTCGAATTAGCCATTTCATCCCTAATTTCGAACAAATTAAAGCTATTGTAAAAATTGCCGCACCAGCTATTTTTCAATTCGTGATTGCCAGTTGTAGTTGGGTCTTTTTGGCCGAACTAGTAGCCACTACTGGCGGTGATGAGGGCTCGGCAGGTTACCAGACGGCATTACGTTTAATGATGTTTTTTATGTTGCCTGCCTGGGGTTTGAGCAACGCGGCAGCAACCTTAGTTGGTCAAAATTTAGGAGCCGGTCACATCGACAGAGCCGAAAAATCGGTTTTCCAGACATTGAAGTATATCATCATTTTCATGGCTGTAGTAAGCATAGTATTCTTAACCTGCGGTCATTTGTTTGCTTCTTTCTTCACATCAGATGTAAAAGTGATTGAGATTGCGAGTCGTGCTTTGAAGATTCTTAGTATTGGCTTCGTGATTTATGGAGCGGCCATGGTTTTTAGCAGTGCCTTTAACGGCGCTGGAGACACCTGGACCCCAACCAAAATCAATATTTTTGCTTTTTGGTTATTCCAGATTCCCCTAGCCTACTTCCTGGCGAAATATTTAGAAATGGGCCCGACTGGTGTTTTCATCGCCATACCAACTGCCGAAGCTGGTATTGCTGTTGCGGCATTTATCCTATTTAAAAAAGGTAAGTGGAAAAAAACGATGGTTTAGTTTTTTTCAGTTGCCACGGAAACACGGAATTATTTTTTTTTCAAAAAATAACAACAGATAAACAGGATAAACACAGATGTGTTGGAATGGTACATGAACTAAACTTTCTGTGATTTCTGTGTTTCCAAGGCAAAAATAATTTGGGTGATTAGAAAGATAACATCAGAAGAACTTCAGCTTCTCGTTAAGTAAACCTGATTGCAGTGGAAATACTTTTTGCTCATTGATAGTATTGGATTGCCGCGGCGTGCCTCTTCGCAATGACGGGAATTTGAGCAGAACACAATGACAAAAAGATTGCAACGAAAAGCAGGACTGCTGCAACCGAAAAACTACTGCTTTTGCTTTTCAGACATTTAGAAATCCAGCCATCTTTTACACGTTAAATTTTCCATTAAAAACTATATCTTTGCGCAAAGATGAAGCATATACGTAATTTTTGCATTATTGCACATATCGACCATGGTAAGAGTACTTTGGCCGATAGGTTATTAGAATATACAGCGACAATTTCGCAGCGTGAGGCGCAGGCGCAATTGCTCGATAATATGGATTTGGAGCGTGAGAGAGGCATTACGATTAAAAGTCATGCCATACAGATGAACTACAAAGTTGGCGATATTGAGTATAATTTTAACTTAATTGACACGCCGGGACACGTAGATTTTTCTTATGAAGTTTCGCGTTCTATCGCGGCTTGCGAAGGTGCTTTGCTTATTGTTGATGCGTCGCAAGGGATTCAGGCACAAACGATTTCGAACTTATATTTAGCTTTAGAGCACGACCTTGAAATTATCCCAATTTTAAATAAAATGGATTTACCTGGGGCGATGCCTGAGGAGGTAAAAGACCAGATTATTGATTTAATTGGCTGTAAACGTGAGGATATTATTCCGGCATCGGGAAAAACCGGAATGGGAATTCCTGATATTATTCAGGCAATCGTAGACCGCGTTCCTGCACCAGTTGGCGACCCGGAAGCCCCATTACAAGCACTAATTTTTGACTCAGTTTTTAACTCTTTTAGAGGGATTATTGCCTATTATAAAGTTGTAAACGGAGAAATTAAGAAAGGTGATAAAGTAAAATTTATTAATACTGGTAAAGAATACTTAGCTGATGAAGTGGGTATTTTGAAACTAGATATGGCACCACGTAATGTGGTTAAAACCGGAGATGTGGGTTACATTATTTCTGGAATTAAAGAAGCCAGAGAGGTAAAAGTTGGTGATACGATTACGACTACTGCGAGACCATCATTAGATGCGATTCAAGGATTCGAAGAAGTAAAGCCGATGGTTTTTGCCGGTATTTATCCCGTAGATACGGATGAGTTTGAAGAACTTCGCGAAGCCATGCATAAACTGCAGTTGAATGATGCATCTATTGTTTTCGAACCTGAAAGTTCTGCTGCTTTAGGCTTTGGTTTCCGTTGCGGATTCTTAGGAATGTTGCACATGGAGATTATTCAGGAACGTTTGGAACGTGAATTCGACATGACGGTTATCACAACCGTTCCCAACGTATCGTATATTGCGCATACCACCAAAGGCGATGAAATTTTTGTAAATAATCCATCAGATTTACCTGATCCAAGTAAATTAGATTCGGTTGAAGAACCATACATTAAAGCTAATATTATCACCAAAGCAGATTTTGTTGGCCCTGTAATGTCGCTTTGTATTCAGAAAAGAGGAACAATCGTAAATCAATCTTACCTCACATCTGATCGAGTTGAGCTGGTTTTTGAGATGCCAATGGGCGAAATTGTATTTGATTTTTATGATAAACTAAAAACAATTTCGAAAGGTTATGCTTCTTTTGATTACCACCAGGTTGGTTATCGCAAATCGGATTTAGTTCGTTTAGATATGTTGATTAATGATGAACCAGTTGATGCACTATCATCGTTGATTCACAGAAGCAATGCTTACGATTTCGGAAAGAAAATTTGCGAAAAACTGAAAGAATTGATTCCTCGTCAGCAATTTGAAATCAAAATTCAGGCTTCTATTGGTGCTAAAGTTATTGCCCGCGAAACGCTGAGTGCCTTACGTAAAGATGTAACGGCCAAATGTTATGGCGGCGATATTTCTCGTAAACGTAAGTTATTAGAGAAACAGAAAAAAGGTAAAAAACGTATGCGCCAAGTTGGAAACGTAGAGATTCCACAAACGGCATTTATGGCTGTTTTGAAATTAGATTAGATATAGAATCAAGATACAAGTATCAGGTAGCAAGATAAATTGCTCTTCCTGATACTTGATACTTACTACTCGATACTTTAGGAATGAAATTATTAGACGGTAAATACGTATCAGAAAAAGTTAAAGTTCAGATTGCAGAAGAAGCTGCAGAATTTCTGAGCAAAAGCGGTCGTAAACCGCACTTAGTAGCCATATTAGTGGGTAATGATGGTGGTAGCGAAACTTATGTTGCCAGTAAGATGAAAAACTGTGAAAAGGTAGGTTTTAAATCTTCGCTTCATAGATATGACAACTCGGTTACCGAAGCTGAGCTATTGGCAAAAATTGAAGAAATTAACCAAGATGCTGATGTTGATGGATTAATTGTTCAGTTACCTTTACCAAAACATATCGACCCGGAAAAAGTTACCGAAACCATAGATTATCGCAAAGATGTTGATGGTTTTCATCCAGTAAACTTGGGTAGAATGATGCGTAATTTGCCTTGCTTCATCCCTGCAACACCTTACGGTATTTTGTTAATGTTGCAAGAATACAATATCGATACTACTGGAAAGCACTGCGTTGTAGTTGGCAGAAGTAATATCGTTGGTAGTCCGATGAGTATCCTGATGGCTCGTAATGCAAACCCTGGCAACTGTACAGTTACGCTTACCCATTCACGTACAAAAGACTTAAAAGAGCAGGTTTTACAGGCAGATATTATCATTGCAGCCATCGGCAAAAAGAATTTTATTACTGCCGATATGGTTAAACCAGGTGCAATTATTATTGATGTTGGTATTAACCGCGAAACATCTACTGAAACTAAATCTGGCTTTAAACTTTATGGAGATGTAGATTTCGAAAACGTTGCTCCTATTTCATCATACATTACACCTGTTCCAGGTGGTGTTGGCTTAATGACTATAGTAGGTTTATTAAAAAACACTTTAGCATCTGCGAGGAAGGAAATTTATAATTAAGCTGAAAGATAAAAGCTCAAAACTAAAGCAAGAGTTATCTTTCAAAATGTTTTAAAGCAATTCAAATATTTGAGTTGCTTTTTTTTTTGTGAAAACTAAACCTTCGTCTTCACTCCTTGTTTTTTCCATCAACCCCAAAGCTTACTCCACCAGCTCTCTTCAAAACCAATGTACAATCCGTCTTCTCTTACTTTTGTGGCGTAAATATTAATGTAATCGCCTTGCCCCTCCGCTCCTCTTCCGGTTTTTAAATCGTACGCATAGCGATGAATTGGGCAGATTAAATGTCCGTTTTTGCACCAACCGCCAGAAAAATGGCCACCCGCATGAGGACAAAAGGATTGAGTGGCTATAATTTCATCATCATTATTGATTATACAAAGTTGTTTGCCTCCAAGTTCGATAGTTTTAATATCACCAACTGTAGGAATTTGAACTTTATTTAATGCTTTAAGCCACTTCATGTAGCTAAAATAACTATTTAAATATCAGTGTTATTTCATCTTTGTATTAATTTTTACAAGCAGAACTTTTACACCATATTTTTTTAGGATATTTGCATCCTCAAAAATGAAACAAGATATACCAGAAGACGGCACATTACTTCCTTTAATGGAAGAGTTCTACACAATACAGGGCGAGGGATTTAATACGGGCAAAGCGGCTTATTTTATTCGCTTAGGTGGCTGCGATGTGGGTTGCCATTGGTGCGATGTTAAAGAAAGCTGGGACGCAGAAATGCATCCATTAACCCCGGCAGATGTAATAGTAGAAAATGCTAATCAATTTCCTGGTAAGGCTGTTGTAATTACGGGTGGCGAACCGTTAATTTACAATCTGGATTATTTGACTAACAAATTGAAAGAGAGAGGGATTTTAACGTTCATTGAAACCTCTGGGGCCTACCCACTTTCCGGAAACTGGGATTGGATTTGTTTATCGCCTAAGAAATTTAAGGCGCCTCGTCCAGACATTACGCCTTTTGCACATGAACTTAAAGTGATTGTTTTCAACAAAAGTGATTTTAAATGGGCAGAAGAATATGCAGCAATGGTTTCTCCAACCTGTAAGTTATATCTTCAGCCAGAGTGGTCAAAATCAAAGGAAATTACACCAATGATTATTGACTACGTTATGGCCAACCCAAAATGGGAAATTTCTTTACAAACGCACAAATTTTTAAATATTCCTTAAATAGTTTTACATTAGCTTTAGTAACCAAATGTTAATGTAATGAAATACTGGTTTCTTTTATCCCTAAGCATATCCATTACTTTCTGCTTTGCCCAAAGTTCGTCGAATAGGAAAGCGCAGGCATCTTTCGAAAAAGCCGGACCTTATATTGATAAACAAGATTACAGTTCGGCTGAACAAGCGCTAAAAACCGCTGTGGACGCAGATCCCTTATTTCAGAATGCATATATCCTTTTAGCAGGAATATATAAAATTCAGAAAAAATACATTGATTCTAAATCTGCTTATCAGAAAGCACTTTTGATTAATAAAAATGTATCTCCGGAAGTAACGTTTGGTTTAGCAGAAGTGGAGTTTGCTACGCAAGATTATGATAAAGCTAAACAGCTTTTTAACGATTTTTTGGCGATAGATGCTTCGTCAGAAAGAGCAAGGAAAGCAAAAAAATATTTGCTTGATTGCGATTTTGCGAAGATAGGAATTGCGAAACCCGTAAAATATAGTCCGGTAAATCTTGGAGATGGGGTAAATACAGCTGACCCAGAATATTTCCCAGCATTAACCGCCGATGGTGAAACCATGATTTTTACCCGTCAGGTAAATGGAAACGAAGATTTTTGGACCTCACAATTTAAAAACAATGCATGGAGTTTGGCTACACCATTATCAGCCAAAATCAATACAACAAGATATAATGAGGGTGCACAGACAATTTCTCCTGATGGAAAATATTTATTTTTTACAGGATGTAATCGCCCGGATGGATTAGGAAGATGCGATATTTACGTCTCACATCGCGAAGGAAAAGATTGGGGTGAGCCTTATAATGTAGGCAAGCCCGTTAACTCGGAGTATTGGGAATCACAGCCCGCCATAAGTCCAGACGGAAGAACCTTATATTTTATCAGCAATCGTCCGGGCGGTTCTGGTGGTTATGATATTTGGAAAAGTACCATTACCGATGATGCAAAGTGGGGACCAGCTATAAATCTTGGCCCTGAAGTGAATACACCATTCGATGAAAACACACCATTTCTTCATGCCGATGGAAAAACACTGTATTTCTCATCAGATGGATGGCCTGGATTTGGAAATAAAGATATTTATTATAGTCGATTAGATGAAAATGGCAAATTTAAAAAACCCATAAATCTCGGTTTTCCAATCAATTCTTTTGAAGATGAAAGCGGCTTAATTGTTAGCGCAGATGGGAATTCTGGCATGTTTTCATCCAATCTTAAGGATGGATTCGGCGGTCAAGACATTTACAGTTTTGGAATTCCTGATAATGCTAAACCTTTAAAAGTATCCTACGTAAAAGGAATTGTCAGAGATAAGGACACCAAAAAGACAATCGAAAGTAATGTCCAGGTGATTGATTTAAAATCAAATAAGACTGTTTTTGATGATTATACAGACCCGGAAACAGGACAATTTCTGGCAGTAATGCCAATTGGAAGCGATTACCTTTTTAATGTTAGTGCAGAGGGATACTTATTTTATTCGGAGAACTTTGAATTAAAAGCTGGAGATATTAATAAGCCTTATCAAATAGAAGTATACATCGAAAAAATTAAACAAGGTGGAAATGTAACACTGAGAAATATTTTCTTCGATACAAATAAATATAACCTGTTACCCGCATCAATAAGAGAATTGAAGCTACTAATCGATTTCTTAAATCAAAATGAAAGTGTCAATATTGAAATTCAAGGTCATACCGATAATGTCGGCGATGACAAATTAAACGAAAAATTATCTCTAAACAGGGCAAATGCGGTGTACGAATATTTATTGCAGAATAGCATCGATACAAAAAGATTAACCTTTAAGGGCTTTGGAGCAAACAAACCCATCGCAGATAATAAAACGGAGATAGGCAGAAAAAATAACCGAAGAACTTCGTTTGTGATTACTAAAATTTAAATACCGTTAACAAAATTTTTATTCTAAACGCGATGATGAATCTCTGAGCGATGGAAACTAAATTAATAAGAAATCTGATGATTTTTAGAAAACGGCAATCGACGTGTCCTTACCAGGGTTGAAACCAATTTTTATTGGTTGAAGCAATTTATCGATTTAATTGAGGAGGATTGTTTCGTGTCTCGCAATGAAGACCGATTTAAAACATCTCCTAAATTTAATTGTGGAGTAATCCTTAAAACTTCTTCCCTTTTAAAACTCTTATTTCAGAACCTTCGGCAAGCATTACTGAATCTGGCTTCGCGTTGTTTAAGAATGCAAAATCACTGCCGTAATTTACGCCAAAATCGACTTCTATTTTATAATCTTTAATCGGATAAGCCTCCCAACGCGGATGTTCTACACCGTATTCTGAAGTCTTATTAGGACCAATTTTAGTGTAACCCCAATAATGTTCGGTAATAAATTCCTCTTCGCTACCCACCGCGATTTCTTCAGCTTTTGCTGAAGCCGTTACTGAAAACTTATTCCAGGTTTTGTTCTTCCAAAGATAATCTACCTCCAGTTGATGCTCCTGTTCTATCCAAACGTGTTTCATTGGTAACGTTTGGTAGTTTTCTTTGTAAATGGTATTGGCTACAAAAGTTATTGCTGGCAACGGCACTATTTCTTTTAAGAAAACAACGCCCCGTTTCCATTCCTTTCCATCTTTATACTTTACGTAGAACCTAAGATTTACTTCTTCAAAATTGGTATGAAAAGGAATATTAAAACCTCTCAATTTTACATCAACGAACATAAAGCCTACCAGGCTCACATAATATTTCCCTTGCCAATCGTCCAACTCAGTATGAGGCGGTAGATATTTCAAAAGTATTTCCTTATTAACCGCATATTGGGCTAAAGCCAGTTTTCGCCATTCGGCAGTGAGGAATACTTTTGAATTTTTCAAGTTATAAAATTGCTTGCCTAATGCGGATTAATCTCGTTAACGTTTCTTCTAATAAATCTAAATGTAACATGTTTGCGCCGTCAGATTTTGCATTTGCCGGGTCGGGATGTGTTTCAATGAATAATCCATCGGCGCCAACTGCAATTGCAGCTTTTGCGATGGTCGAAATCAATTCCGGTTTTCCACCAGTTACACCACTACTTTGATTAGGTTGCTGCAAAGAATGTGTGCAATCCATCACAACTGGAACGCCAAAACTCTGCATTTCAGGTAAACCACGATAATCGACAATCAAATCCTGATAACCAAAAGTGTTTCCCCTATCCGTTAAAATTACTTTATCATTTCCAGCCTCTTTAATTTTTTCTACTGCAAATTTCATCGAACCGGCAGATAAAAACTGTCCTTTTTTTACATTAACGACTTTGCCAGTTTCTGCTGCGGCAACCAATAAATCTGTCTGCCGACAAAGAAAAGCAGGAATTTGCAATACGTCTACGTAAGCAGCAGCCATTGCAGCTTCGCCACTTTCATGTATATCTGTTACGGTTGGTACGCCAAATTCTCGCCCAACACGCTCTAAAATACGTAAAGCTTTTTCATCGCCTATTCCGGTGAAAGAACTGCCTTTACTTCTATTCGCTTTGCGGTAAGAACCCTTAAAAATATATGGAATTTGTAGCTTATCTGTAATCGTGATAATTTTTTCTGCAATACGCATGGCGATATCTTCGCCTTCAATTGCACATGGACCAGCCATTAGAAAGAAATTTCCCGATTCGGTATTTTTTATATTGTTTAAATAGTTAAGCATGTAAATGGGTTATGTAAAATGGAAGATGAATAATGTATGATGGAAAATGGTGGATGGCAAACGCGAATGAACAACATCATCCATTTCACATCTGCCATCATCCATCAAAGCTAGTTTCCTAGTTCCGACATGAATTTAATTCGCATCAATTGAATTTCTTCGCGGGTGTAATCTGTTTCACCAAGTTCGTTAAGTGCTTCATCAATCGAATCACTTTCTGCAGCTCTGAAATAATCAAAAACCTCATCCTGTCTGTCATCATCAATTACCTCATCTATGAAATAATTTAAATTGAGCTTAGTACCTGAGTTTACAATCGATTCTACTTCTTTCAGAATTTCCTCATAAGTAATACCTTTTGAATCAGCAATATCTTCTAAACCAATCTGCCTATCAATATTTTGAATGATGGAAACTTTCATCTGAGATTTATTGGCCTGAGTTTTAATAATCAAATCAATTGGTCGCTCGATGTCGTTATCCTCAACATATTTTTTGATCAGCTCTATAAATGGTGTTCCAAACTTCATCGCCTTACCCGACCCTACACCTGAAATCTGGCGAAGTTCTTCGGTTGTAATTGGGTAATGAGTACACATCTCTTCCAAAGATGGGTCTTGAAATACTACAAATGGAGGAACGCTTTTTTGCTTCGCGATTTTCTTACGTAAATCCTTTAGCAACTGAAGAAGGTGCGTATCTAAAGCACCCGTTCCCTGTTTAACATCATCTTCATCATCTACAACGCCAGTTTCAATCAGTTCATTTAGAACGAACTTTAAACTATATGGGTTAATGATAAAGTCCTTCCCCTGCCTGGTTAATTTAAGTAAACCGTAATTATCAATATCTTTAAAAAGGTAGTTATTTAAAACTGCCTGACGGATCACTGATTTCCATAGTAACTCCCCATCCTGCTTGCCAATTCCGAATTCCGGCACCTTACTGTGCTCGTAAGCAATAGTTTGAGCAGTTTCTAAACCTAGGAAGACATTTAGCAAATGTACATCATCGAATTTCTCGCCTGTTTTATCAATAAATTTTAAAAGAGTAGATAGATTTTCTTCGGCATCAAACTGCTTCTTGGGTTTTTTGCAATTATCGCACATGCAATTGCAACCGGTTTCGTTAAAGTTTTCGCCAAAATAATGCAGAATCTGTTTCCGACGACAAACGCCTGACTCAGCATAATCGATTACTTCCTTTAGTATTTGTGTACCAATTTCACGTTCAGAAACTGGTTTATCTTTCATAAACTTTGCTAGCTTATCTACATCTTTTTGAGCATAGAAAGCAATGCAAACACCTTCGCCACCATCACGTCCAGCTCTACCAGTTTCCTGATAATAACCCTCCATACTCTTTGGCACATCGTGGTGAATAACAAAACGAACATCTGGCTTGTCAATCCCCATACCAAAAGCAATCGTCGCAACAATTACTTCCGCATCTTCCATCAAAAACTTATCTTGTGTTTCTGCCCTAACCTTTGGTTCTAAGCCAGCATGGTAAGGTAAGGCACTAATGCCATTAAGATTCAAAGCTTCAGCAACTTCCTCAACTTTTTTACGGCTAAGACAATAAATTATACCTGATTTACCAGGATTAGATTTAATGTATTTGATAATTTCCTTCGTAATATCCCTTTTAGGGCGGATTTCATAAAATAAATTAGGCCTGTTAAATGATGATTTGAAAAGCGTAGCCTCCGTCATCCCAAGATTTTTCATAATATCTTGTTGTACCTTAGGCGTAGCTGTGGCAGTAAGTGCTATAATCGGAATGTTGTTGCCTAACCCAGCAATAACCTGCTTAATTTTTCGGTATTCTGGCCTGAAATCGTGGCCCCATTCAGAAATACAATGCGCTTCATCTACAGCAACAAACGAGATCTTAATTAGATTTAAGAATTCAATATTGTCTTGCTTGGCTAAAGATTCTGGAGCAACGTATAATAATTTTGTCTGCCCGCTTAAGAGGTCAGATTTTACCTGAGTAATTTCAGATTTGTTTAGGGACGAATTAAGAAAATGTGCAATACTATCATTTCCACCAAATGCTCTTAACTGGTCTACCTGATTTTTCATTAAAGCAATTAACGGAGAAATCACAATAGCAGTTCCTTCGCTCATTAAAGCAGGTAATTGATAGCAAATAGACTTCCCTCCGCCCGTTGGCATAATCACAAATGTGTTATTGCCTTCTAAAATATTTGTAATGATCGACTCCTGATCACCTTTGAAATTATCAAACCCAAAAAAATTCTGCAGGTTATCAAATAACGACTTTTTCACGTCCATTTTGTGTAATAAAATATGCGATGCTATTTTTGTATCCAAAATAACATAATTTTACAAGAATTTCAAGTATCAACAAACAATTATTTTCTCTTTGAAAAGTAAAAAATACATTATCCAATCGGCTATAAGCACGTTAGAGCTTGAAGCTGCAGCAATCTTAAATGTTGCAAAAAACATAAACGATGATTTTGAAAAAGTCGTATCTACCATTCTTCAATGTGATGGCAGGGTGATTGTAACTGGAATTGGAAAAAGCGCCATTATTGCTCAAAAAATAGTCGCCACATTCAACTCAACAGGTACTCCGGCAATATTTATGCATGCTGCAGATGCCATTCATGGCGATTTGGGTATGATACAGCGTAACGATGTTATCATCTGCCTATCAAAGAGCGGAAATACACCGGAAATAAAAGTGTTGGTACCCCTAATAAAATCAGCCGGAAACAAACTGGTTGGTATGGTTGGAGAACTCGAATCTTTCCTTGCAGAACAAGCTGATCTGGTGCTAAATACATCTTTCGAAAAAGAAGCATGCCCACATAATTTAGCCCCTACTACAAGTACCACTGCACAACTGGCTTTGGGAGATGCATTGGCTATTTGTTTATTGGAATGCAGAGAATTTAACGAATCTGATTTCGCGAAATATCATCCTGGCGGATCACTAGGCAAAAAGCTTTACCTCAGAGCAAAAGACCTCGCACTTTCCAATGAAAAACCATCTATAAGTCCCGCTGCAGCTGTAAAAGATGTGTTAATTGAAATCAGTAAAAACCGTTTAGGGGCTGTTGCTGTTGTAGATGAGTTGGAGCAGGTTGTAGGGGTAATTACCGACGGAGACATCAGGCGGATGCTTGAAAATAACATGAGTATTGCAGGGTTAAAAGCAGAAGACATTATGGGTAAACAACCAAAAAGTATACAAGCCGACGCACTTGCCGTAGAAGCACTACACATAATTAAGGAAAATAACATTACACAGTTGTTAGTTCTCCAACAAAACACTTACTTTGGAATTATCCATTTGCATGATCTTTTGAACGAAGGCATCGTGTAATTTTAAAACATAAAATGAATAAAGATTATTACGCACTAATCATGGCTGGAGGGGTCGGAAGTCGCTTTTGGCCAGTTAGCAGAACTGAATACCCTAAACAATTTATCGATTTTTTTGGGGTAGGTAAAACTTTAATTCAAAGTACTTACGAAAGATTTTTAAAAATCTGTTTACCAGAGAATATTTTTATTGTTACTAATGAGATTTATTCTGATCTGGTTAAGGAACAATTACCTGAACTATCTGACAACCAGATATTAGCTGAACCGTTACTTAGAAATACGGCTCCATGTGTGGCCTATGGAAGTTTAAAAATTTATGAGCTTAATCCGGCTGCTACAATTGTTGTGGCGCCATCTGATCACACCATTGCAAATGTCGACGGCTTTATAGAATCCATAAGTCAATCTTTAAATGCAGCTTCTAAAAATGATTGTCTGATTACGCTTGGTATAAAACCGAACAGGCCTGATACAGGATATGGCTATATCCAACATACGGAATATGTTTTAAATACTGATACTGATTTACATAAAGTTAAGACCTTTACAGAGAAACCTAACCTTGAATTAGCAAAGTCATTTATCCAAAGTGGAGATTTTCTCTGGAACGCAGGAATTTTTATCTGGTCAGCGAAATCGATTTTAAAATCCTTTGAAAAACATTTGCCAGACATGTATGAAATTTTCAATCTGGGTAGATCAGAAATGAACACCGACCGTGAAAAGAATTTCATCAATAATGCTTATCTACAGTGTACGAACATTTCCATCGACTTTGGTATCATGGAAAAAGCGGATAATGTTTACGTTTTACCTGCAGATTTCGGTTGGTCTGACCTAGGAACCTGGGCATCCATATACGAGATGGCAGAAAAAGATTATGTTGGAAACGCTGTTATCCCTTCGGAGCAAGTGATTATGTTCGACTCATCTAACTGCATGGTGAATGTGCCTAAAGATAAACTGGTTATCCTTCAGGGTTTGCATGATTATATTGTGGTAGAAAATAACAATATGCTCATGATTTGCCCAAGAAACGAAGAACAAAAAGTAAAAGAATTTGTGGCCGAAGTAAAATCCAGATTTGGTAATAAATTTATCTAATCGCGTAAAAATTTAATAATTACACCAACATCTTTTGGTTCGAAAACCCTAACTGTTCTTAAAATCATACTTTGAGAAAAGTTAGGGTTAATAATGTTCTGGGCCACGATATCAATTTTACTATCTAAATTACTGATATACCCATCGTACGTATTTGGCAATACTACAGAAAGCGCAAGTGCATTTGCCCAGGCCGTATTTCTAGCTGCAGTAATGCTAAAATTAATTACTGATTCCTTACTACTGTTATCGACATATTTTAGCAGTTTCATCGGTGCACAAATTTCTTCGAGATCTTTTTGCACAATATTGATTAAGCTACCAATAATATTATTAATCAGATCGAAATCTTTTTTAATTAGCTGTATATCATCACCTCTGGCGGTTTCTGCTGCTGCGATCCCTAAATCAAGGTTAATATGAGCATTCATACCCATAAGTAAATGTTGAATTACAGTGTATGGTTGAGCTGTTACAACAAAAGCGGATTTCCAGGATGATGTTAAGGGTGCGTTTTTAGCATTACAGACATAGGCACTGATATAACGATTCGCAAAAATCACATAAGCTTCTCCATTTTCGGTCCATCTGCAAATAACCCGTTGTTAATCCTATTTTGCACAGCAACAGTCATCTTTCTATACAAACATGCAAAATAACCTGCACGAGATTTTTTTGCCACGCTGATGTCGATAATTTCATCCAGGCATGAAATAACTTCAGTAATGTTTTTTGCAGGCAGCATTTAGGTTTGATTTCTAAATAAAAATACATAATTATATTTTCAATTTAGAAATCAAATTAAGATTTACATGGCGGTAGTGCGTTGTCTGACAGCCTCGTATAAAATTACACCTGCCGAAACAGATACATTCAGAGATTCAATTTTTCCTGCCATGGGTATCTTAGCCAAGTGATCAGCTACTCTTAAAAGATCATTTGATATACCTTCATCTTCAGAACCCATAACAATGGCTGTTGGCATGGTGTAATCGGGTGTATAAATCAAGTCGCTGGTTTTTTCAGTACAAGCTACAATCTGCAAGCCACTATCTTGCAAGAATAAACAGGTTTTATGGAGGTTTGCGTGCCTGCAAATGGGAATGCTAAATAATGCTCCGGCAGAAGTTTTGATTGCATCAGCATTTATCTGAGCCGCATTTTTTAATGGCACAACAATCGCATGAACGCCAACGCATGCAGCCGTACGGGCTATCGCACCCATATTGCGAACATCAGTTACACTATCCAGCACTAATATTAAGGGCACCTCCCCTTTTTCAAAAACCGCTGGAACGATGTCTTCTATATTTTGATAGGTAATTGGAGATATCACTGCAATTACACCCTGATGGTTTTTTTGCGACATTCTGTTCAATTTTTCAATTGGAACAGAATTTAAAGGGATCAATGTATCTTTTAGAAGCGCCTTTAACTCCAAAAATAACTCACCACCCAAACCACGTTGTTGATAGATGGTTTCGATATCTCTTCCAGCCTTAACCGCTTCAATTACTGCTCTAATGCCGAATACGAATTCATTATTTTCTTTTACTCGCTGAGGTCTTCTAAAATTATCCATGATTTGAAATTGTTTGCAAAAGTAATTGTTTTGATGGTAAATCTGTTGCTATTGCAAATATTAAGGATTAAATTAATGGAGGTTGCAAACAAAGAATATGAAACATAAATAGATTGATGAAGATCGCAAAACTGAAAACAGGAGATAGATTAGTTGCTTTACTATTTTAAATTCCTGTTGCCATTCCAATACCTACCCTTCCTCATCTACTGTGCCCTACTTCCTATCAACATTTAAGTGTTTATAAATTGATGATTTTTAGAAAAGTTGAAAAATTTAATCTGATTATACTTCAATTTGTTAACAAACAGCTAGTAACTTGTTAAAACAATCGCGTCAAATTTTACCTACTTTTGTATTATGAGTATGGATAATGAACAAGGCGGAAAAAACAGTTTAACAGCGAGGAAAGCACGATTAACTAATACCGTAAGTACGATGGGCAAATTGCCTCCACAAGCATTAGATTTAGAAGAGGCGGTTTTGGGTGCTTTAATGCTTGAAAAGGATGCTCTTTCGGCAGTAATCGATATTTTAAAACCCGAAGTTTTTTATCAGGAGGCACATCAAAAGATTTTTGAAGCTATTCATATGCTTTTTGAGAAATCTAAGCCTGTTGATATTTTAACCGTTACCGCAGAGCTTCGCCAGATGGGCGCACTTGAGATGGTTGGTGGTGCCTATTACATTACGAACCTAACCAACCGAGTAGCATCGGCAGCTAACATTGAGTTTCATGCCCGTATTATTTCTCAAAAATATATTCAAAGAGAGTTAATTAGAATTTCTACAGATATTATTACGACCGCTTATGAAGATACAGCGGACATTTTTGATTTACTGGATCATGCAGAGAAAGGATTATTTGATATTGCACAGAATAATTTACGTAGAGATACGCAAAAGATGGATGATATCATTAAACAATCTTTAGCAACACTAGAAGAGCTAAGAACTAAAACAGATGGCTTGACAGGGGTTCCTACCGGCTTTACCGGATTAGATAGAATTACCGGAGGTTGGCAGAAACAAGATCTGGTAATCATTGCTGCTCGTCCGGCGATGGGAAAAACAGCCTTCGTACTTACCTGCGCCCGAAACGCGACTGTTGATTTCCAAAAACCTACTGTAGTTTTCTCCTTAGAGATGTCATCCGTTCAGTTAGTGAATCGTCTGATATCCGGCGAAGCCGAAATTGAACAGGAGAAAATTAGAAAAGGTAATTTGCAGGAATGGGAATGGCAACAATTACATAGCAAAATCGGCCGTTTAACTGAAGCGCCGTTATTAATAGATGATACCCCGGCCTTAAATATTTTCGAGTTTAGAGCCAAGTGCAGAAGGCTAAAATCTCAATACGATATTCAACTCGTTATTGTCGATTATTTACAGTTGATGCATGGTAAAGGTGAAGGCGGAAAAGGTGGCGGTAACCGTGAGCAGGAAATTGGTAGTATTTCAAGAGCGTTAAAATCTGTAGCTAAAGAACTCGATGTGCCGGTACTGGCATTATCGCAGTTGAGTCGTGCGGTAGAAAGCAGACCTGGTTTACAAGGAAAAAGGCCAATGCTTTCCGATTTACGTGAATCGGGATCTATTGAGCAGGATGCCGATATGGTATTGTTCCTTTACCGTCCTGAATATTATGGTATTACGGAAGATGAGCAAGGAAGATCACAAGCAGGCATTGGTGAGGTAATCATTGCCAAACACCGTAATGGTGAAACTGGTATAGTTCCATTACGTTTCGTTGGTAAGTTTGTGAAGTTTACAGATTTAGAAGAGGATTTTACAGCGCCAACATCATTTGCAGCAGCAGATCCTTCAGCAGGAATGTATCCTTCTCAAGATTTTGAAAAACAGAGCAACGTGATTATCCGTCCTTCGAAAATGGACGATTACAGTGATGATGACCCACCATTTTAATTAAAATATACTTCGAAAGGGAAACGATCAGTTTCCCTTTTTTTATAGAATAATATTTAAAAAAAAATGCTAAAACAGATAGCCTATTAAAATACCTGCAAGTACGATAATTGGTGGACTAATTTTAGTGAAATTTAACAGCAAAAAAGTTGCAATCATTATTCCTATAAATATCAGGTTGAAACCCATTGGAATTAGTAAAAGAATAAAGGCGGCTATAATAAACCCTACGCTAACGGCATTAATTCCCGAAAGACTGTGGCGGATTCTGGAGATTTTCTTCAAGTCATCCCAAAATGGAACAATAAACAATACTAAAATTAATCCAGGTAAGTTGATACCAATCACACCGATTAAACCGCCAAGTATTTGTCCCCACAGGCCATAACCGAAGTTTCTCATGCTTAAAGCGCCCAAATAGCTGGTAAAAGAAAATGTCGGCCCGGGAAGTGCTTGCTGTAGGGCAAAACCTGATAAAAATCCTGAAGAAGGCAAATAATGCTTCATTTCGACAAATTCTGTAAACATTAACGGAACCAATACCTGGCCGCCACCGAAAACCAGAATACCATTACGATAAAAATTCTCCAGCAAACGAATCGGCAAACTAAATGGAGAGGTTCGGTTAATAATGGCACCAACTAAAGCAAAAAGAAGTAAAGCACCCAGGAAATATATTAATTTCTTCGGATTTAAATTTGAAAATAAACGCACCCTTAATTCGGTTTCCTCTCTGGGAGTTTCAATTGCCGATGAAATAATTCCACCAACCAGTATTGCCAGAGGAAATACGTAAGCGTTTCTAAGCACGAAAGTTGCTACCACTGATCCGACAGCCAGAAATATAGAAACTTGCGATGACAACACTTTTTTACCAAGTTTCCATGCACCATAGGCTACAATACCTAAAGCAATAGGTTGAATATATTCCAGGATATCATTAAACTTCTGCTTTTGATCAAGAAGTGCATAGCTTATTGCAGCAAAAGTCATTATCGCGGCAGTCGGTAAAATCCAAATTAGAAAGGTAATGATAGCCAGTTTCAACTTTCCTACCTTCCAGGCTATACCAACTAGCGTTTGCGTAGAAGCTGGTCCGGGTAGAACCTGAGCAAGTGCATTGAGTTCTAACAATTCTTCTTCCGAAATAAATTTAGTGCTTTGCACAAAATATTTCAACAATAAGGCCAGATGCGCTTGAGCACCTCCAAACGAAGTGAATGTAAAAAACACAACGTTTCTGATAAATAGCCACTGCTTTTTCGCAGCGATGGGTTTAGCTTGCATTAAATTGGATGATAGCTGTATTATTGTCTATTTGCGAATGATAACTATAAAGATTAATCATCCTCATAATCTAACCCTGCCGCTGTATTGTAGGCACCTTGAAGTTCAGAAAAAGCATGCATATCTCTTTTGTTTCGGGCGACAAGCATCCCTTTCTGGTAAATCTCAATCGCTTTTTCTTTTTGATTATCTTTTTCTAACAGCTTGCCCAAATGATAATAGGTGCCAACATAATCCGGATGCTTATCAGTTAACTGAAGGTAAAAAGAATATGCTTTTCCCTTATCATTTTGAGTGTTATACTCTGTGGCTAAGGCATATAGTATGAATGGATCATTAGGATCATTTTCTAAAAACTCCAATAACTTTGCTAAACGGCTTGATGACATTTTATTTCCTTGCTTTTTTAATTAAATTTGCAGAAAGACCTTATATAAATAATACAATTAATATGATAAATCGGTAGCTTTTTCATTAAGCCCTGAGCATTTCATATTCACTAAAAACCACTATTAACATATGAAAATATTAGTTTGTATCAGTAACGTGCCCGACACGACGACAAAAATAACTTTTACTAATGATAATACCGAATTCAATACTGCGGGTGTACAATATATTGTTAATCCGTATGACGAAATTGCGTTATCTCGAGCAATTGAACTAACTGAAGGTGGCAAAGGAACTGTAACCGTAATTAATGTTGGAGAAGCTGCCAACGATCCGACCATTAGAAAAGCATTGGCGATAGGTGCAGATGAGGCCGTTCGTGTAAATGCAGCACCTCGCGACGCTTATTTTGTTGCGAAACAAATTGCAGAATATGCAAAAGAAAAAGATTTCGATTTGATTTTAACCGGACGTGAATCAATTGATTATAATGGAAATCAGGTTGCTGCAATGGTTGGTGAATTTTTAGACATTCCTTCAATCTCCATTATCAAAAAATTAGAAGTTGATGGAAATACGGCAACAGTAGAGAGAGAAATTGAAGGCGGCAAGGAAGTGGTTACGGTTTCTGGTAAATTCGTAGCAAGCTGTGCAGAAGGTGTTGCAGAACCTAAAATTCCTAATATGCGTGGTATAATGAGTGCCCGTACAAAACCTTTAGCAGTTGTAGACGCGGTAGCACTTGAAGAAGTAACTAAAATTACCAAATACGAAACTCCTGCCCCACGCGGAACAGTAAAGCTAATTCCGGCTGATCAAACTGAATCTTTGATTGGCTTACTTCACAGCGAAGCCAAAGTAATATAAACTAATAAATCTCCTGAGGGAGATTTGAAATTAAGTAATTAAATCGTTTACATAATCCTTTTTGAGGATAAAGAAATAAATATATGTCTGTACTAGTATATGTAGAACAAGCTGAAGGTAAGTTTAAGAAATCTGTTTTTGAAGCTGTTTCTTATGCAAAAGCAATTGCTGATCAACAATCAACAAACTTAACTGCCATTTCTATCGGCGATGTTGCTGAAAACGAATTGAAAGAATTAGGCAAATATGGGGCCTCTAAAGTATTAAATGTTAGTGCCGAGCAACTGAAAACTTTCGTTAATCAAGCTTATGCGAGTGTTATTGCCGCTGCTTCAGAAAAGGAAGCCGCTGATATTGTGGTATTGTCCAACTCCTTTTCTGGCAAGGGCCTCGCTCCTCGTATTGCAGTAAAACTTAAAGCAGGTTTGGCTGATGGTGCGGTTGAGCTTCCAAGTAACGATGGCAAATTTTCAATAAAAAAGACGGCTTTTTCAGGAAAAGCATTTGCCGTTACCGAATTAACTTCAGCAAATAAAGTAATTGCGTTAAACCCAAATGCTTTTGGTGTTAAAGAAAACGCTGTAGAGGTTGCTATTGAAAACTTTTCTGCCGACATTAAACAATCAGACTTGGGAACTGTTATCAAAGACATTGTTAGGGCAACTGATAAAGTGTCGTTACCAGATGCAGAATTGGTGGTATCTGCCGGCAGAGGCTTGAAAGGACCAGAAAACTGGGGAATGATTGAAGAGTTGGCTGGATTATTAGGCGCTGCAACTGCATGCTCTAAGCCAGTTTCTGATGCAGATTGGAGACCGCATTCAGAACACGTTGGTCAAACAGGTATTGCAATTAGCCCAAATCTTTATATCGCTATTGGCATCTCTGGTGCTATCCAACATTTAGCAGGCGTAAGCTCATCAAAAGTGATTGTTGTAATCAATAAAGATCCGGAAGCGCCTTTCTTTAAAGTTGCCGACTACGGAATTGTTGGCGATGCTTTTGAAGTAGTACCTAAATTAATTGAAGCTTTAAAAGCACACAAAGGATAATCATGTCTACCTGAGTCTGCCGAAATAAAAATTGATTCGGCAAGCTCAGCATGACATCTGGAAATATGAAGAAAGTAAAATTAGATATTGTAGGTTTATCTTACAGCCAGACACAATCTGGTGCCTATGCCCTTGTTTTAGGAGAAGTGAATGGTCGCCGAAGACTTCCGATTATTATAGGCGCCTTCGAAGCCCAGGCCATTGCCATCGAAATTGAGAAAATGACGCCCAGTAGGCCACTCACACATGACTTATTTAAGTCAATGGCAGATACCTTTCATATCAACATTCAGGAAATTATCATTTATAATTTAGTGGATGGCGTTTTTTACGCCAAACTAATTTGTAGCGATGGTAAAAATACCCATGAAATTGATGCCAGAACATCTGATGCAATTGCACTTGCAGTGCGGTTTAATGCATTAATCTACACCTATGAATTTATTCTGGCTTCAGCCGGAATTGTAATAGAAGGAAACGATTTTCTATTTCTGGAAAATATGGATTCTATCGCTAAAGAACCCGATGCAGATATTACACCAACTTCATCTAAACAACAAGGTTTTGGAGATTTAACGCTTGAAGAGTTACAACAAAAACTTCAGGAAGCCATCGCAGAGGAGGCTTACGAAAAAGCAGCGAGGTTAAGAGACGAGTTAAATAAAAGAGGAACATCTTAATCTTAGAAAAATAAATAGATTGTGAATTAGCAATCTATCAACGCATTTCTACATCAATACCACAATTTAAAATGAACCCAGATTGTTTAAAATAATTTGGGTTCATTTTTGAATTATGTTTCAAAATAGTTCTATATTCAGCCTTTACTTTCAAAAATCAAACAAACAAATATGATGAACGTTAAGTTTCGCTTAACCTTGATGAGCTTTATGCAGTTTTTTGTGTGGGGCGCCTGGCTTATCACTATTGCAAATTATTGGTTTGGCACAAAACAATGGGATGGCACCCAGTTTGGAGCCATTTTCGCAACAATGGGTTTTGCATCCTTATTTATGCCGACACTAACTGGTATTATTGCAGATAAATGGGTAAATGCAGAAGTACTTTATGGCATACTTCATATTTTATATGCGGCTGTATTATTTTATCTGCCGCAAGTAGAAAGTCCAAATGCATTTTTCTGGACAATTTTGGCGGCAATGTGCTTTTACATGCCAACAATATCTTTGAGTAATTCCATTTCATACACCACATTAAAATCGGGAAACCTAGATGTTGTGAAAGATTTCCCTCCTATCCGTGTATGGGGAACTGTTGGTTTTATTGCCGCGATGTGGATTACCAACCTAACCGGGAATAAAGCAAGCGCATATCAGTTTTATATTGCCGGAACCGGAGCTTTATTATTAGGAATTTATGCGTTTACCCTTCCAAAATGTAAACCAAGTAGATTAATATCAGAAAAAGCTTCCTTGATGCAAACCTTAGGTCTGGAGGCTTTCAAGTTATTTGCCAATTACAAAATGGCTTTGTTCTTTATCTTCTCTATGTTTTTAGGTGGTGCGCTACAACTCACAAATGCTTATGGCGACGTTTTCTTAGATGAATTTAAGAACTTCCCGAAATATGCTGATTCTTTTGTGGTGAAGTATTCAACCATCATCATGTCAATCTCGCAAGTATCAGAAACCCTTTTCATTTTGGCCATTCCTTTCTTTTTAAAACGTTATGGAATTAAAAAGGTAATGATTATTGCAATGCTTGCATGGGTTTTCCGATTCGGCTTATTTGCTTATGGTAATCCGGCAGGAAATCTTTGGATGATCATTTTATCGTGTGTGGTTTATGGTATGGCTTTCGATTTCTTTAATATCTCAGGATCTCTATTTGTAGAGACCTCTACAACAGCGAAAACGCGTTCATCCGCCCAGGGAATGTTTATGATGATGACCAATGGTTTCGGAGCGGTGTTCGGCAGCTTGGTGTCTGGCTGGATGATTGACAAATATTTTACCAAATCTTTCAATAACATCCAGGCAACTTCCGATTTTGTAGGTTCGGAAACAACCAATAGTCACTTGCTTAATTTTGTTAAAACTCAAGGCGTTTCAATTTTGGAGAATGGATCATTTGATAAAACCATCCATATGAAAGATTGGCACAGCATCTGGTTATCATTTACCATTTATGCCCTGATAATTACAATTTTATTTGCGATTCTATTTAAGCACAAACATACCAAAGCCGAAGAAAAGGCTATTGATGCCATTACTCATTAACAATCTCGAAATCCTTTATGTCAGCTGGTAGGTATAGAAAAGAACATAATTGCCTGAACTGCGGTTCTCATGTAGAAACTCATTATTGCAGCAGTTGTGGTCAACCCAATTTAGAATTAAAAGAAAGTTTCTGGGGTTTCATTAGCCACAGTATTGCCCATTACTTTCACTTCGACAATAAATTTTTCCAAACGCTTGTTCCACTTTTAACTAAACCCGGGCAAGTAACGCTTGATTACCTTGCAGGAAAAAGAGCAAGATATATCAATCCGGTGAGTATGTACATATTTGTATCAATTGTATATTTCTTAGTTGCGTATTCTCCTGAACATGTTGAAAAGGAAAACAATCACAAACCACTTACAGCTGCTCAATCGCAAAAAAGGAAAGCCACGCTAGATAGTGTACAAAAAAAACTCAAGGAAGCTGGTTTAACTAACGCTGCCCCAGGCATAGTGAACGAAACCACGGCTCGGATTGCTGAAGATATGGATCGTGAAGAATTCAAAAGCCTGAGTTTTAAGGAACAAACAATTGCTTTGGAAAATCTTAAAAAACATAATAAAGCTAATAAATCAGATTCCCTTACGGAGGTAATTTCAAAGTTCAGCAAAATTCATGATGACCGTAATGACAGTACCTATGCGGCATATCTAGCCAGACAAAAAAAACTGCAACCACAGGATCAGGATAACTGGTTTGATCGTTTAATAAAGAAACGTGCCATCACTATAGGAGAGAAATCGGAAGTTATTCAAGAAACATTAGAGCACAACAGGCCAAAACAATACTTCTTATTAATGCCTCTACTGGCATTATTTGTTATGTGGAATTTTAGGAAAAATCATATCTATTACCTTGATCACTTAATATTTACCATACATGGTATGACGGCTTATTTCATTGTGTCAATATTTACAAGGCCGGTCATGAAGTATGTTTTTGGAGCCGGAAGTATAATGTCTACCATTATTAAACTTGGCCTGTTATGCTGGATTTGTTGGTACATGTTTAATGCTTTAAGGGTATTTTATCAGCGAAAAAAGGTGATAGGAAAAATGTTCTTAATTATCATTCTTTATTACGTATCGTTAAAGCTGACGGAAATGGTGATGTTGAATTTAATTTATTACGTAGCCACTTAAATAAAAATATTCAGGCATAAAAAAAAGCTTCAGAAATCCTGAAGCTTTTTTTTATGCGAAGTAATTTACTTTCTATCTTTAATACTAACGAAAGCCCTATCGGTTTCGCCAACATAAATTTGACGAGGACGACCAATTGGCTCTTTGTTCTCATGCATTTCTTTCCATTGAGCAATCCATCCTGGTAAACGGCCTAATGCGAACAATACCGTAAACATTTCTGATGGGAAACCCAAAGCTCTGTAAATGATACCCGAGTAAAAATCTACGTTTGGATATAATTTTCTGTCAATAAAATATTGATCTGTTAAAGCAGCTTCTTCCAGTTTTTTAGCGATTTCCAAAATCGGATCATCAATACCTAGATTTTCTAAAATATCATCGCAAGCCTTTTTAATAATTTTAGCACGTGGGTCAAAGTTTTTGTAAACTCTATGTCCAAATCCCATCATACGGAAAGGATCGTTCTTATCTTTAGCTTTAGCGATCCACTTCTCAGTATCACCACCATCTGCTTTGATTAATTCCAGCATATCGATAACAGCCTGATTTGCACCACCATGTAGCGGTCCCCAGAGGGCCGCAATTCCGGCAGCAACAGAAGCATATAAATTACAATCAGAAGAACCCACTATGCGGACTGTTGAAGCTGAGCAGTTTTGCTCATGGTCTGCGTGAAGTATAAGTAATTTATTCATCGCACTTACAACAATTGGATTCACGTCGTAATCTTCTGTACGTTGGCCAAATGTCATCCAAAGGAAATTGGTCACATAATCATATTTATTTTTAGGATAAATAAGTGGATGACCTAATGATTTTTTATAAATGAAAGAAACAATCGTAGGCAATTTAGCCAATAACTTAATGATAGTTAAGTTTTGTTCTTCAGCAGTTTGATTTGGCTTTAAACACTCCGGATAAAAGGTAGATAGTGAGAATATTAGCGAACCCAGCTGACCCATTGGATGAGATCTTGACGGATAACCATCAAAAAACTTCTTCATATCCTCATGAATTAATGTATGCTTGCTAATTTCTGCTTGAAATGAATCTAATTGCGTTTGAGTTGGCAGTTCACCATAAACGATTAAATAAGATACTTCCAAGAAACTCGACTTTTCAGCCAGCTCTTCAATAGAATAGCCTCTATATTTCAATATCCCCTTTTCACCATCTAAGAAAGTGATTTTACTTTTTGTAGAACCAGTATTTTTAAAACCAGTATCTAAGGTTACAAAGCCTGTAAGATCTCTTAATTTTGAAATATCAATGGCCTTTTCATCTTCTGTTCCTGTTATAACTGGCAATTCTATTGTCTTACCATCAACTTTAATCTCTGCAATATCTGACATATTATTGTATTGTGTTTATAGCTTTCTAAATTATATAAAATTAATATACATGCATAACAAATCTGTTAAATTAATATGAATAATCAGTCAAACCGACGTAACAATCATGCTTAATTACTTGTACATTTTATGGTTATTTTCCTTTGATTTCTTCCGCAACACGACCACATTCCAGCATCTCATTTCCATAATAAGGATTTCTAATTTCCTTTGCTGTTGAAAGCCAGTCTCCTCCATCTCCTTTATTTGCCATTGGGCAGTGCTGTACGTAAAGTGTACCAGATTCAATCTCAGTAGTTTTAAATAAAGCGATCACATCTGCACTTAATACTGTGAAATTCTTCCGTTGTGCAACAAGATCATTATTAGACGCAATTTTAGCAGCAATTTCTGCGGTAGGCTCACAACCTTCGTAATTGGCTAAGCTTTTTTCAAGAACCGATGCTGATTTTTGTGCTTTAGTCGCATCTGATGCAACAAGTGCGTTCTTCAGATCTTCATATTCAGTCAAAATCGCAAGCTTCTTCCCATCTTTAATTTCAACTTTGGTTGCAGCATTTGTTGTATTGCTATTTGTTGAATCTGAAACCGCTGTCGATTTTTTCTCTGCTTGATTACAGGCGAATATGGTAGCTAATATGGCGATGCCTAGGATTTTTTTCATTGTATTTGGTTTTCGGCTCAAAATAGCAATTTTAATATTAAATCAATAAAAAAAGCCCCGCAAATTGCGAGGCTTTCGAATTATATGATGATTTAATTATAATTTGAAATTATAAGCTAATCTCACAGCGTATTGGCCAGTCTGTCTGAAATAGGTAGTCGAAGAGCTGTCATTTACATAACCTTCATATCTGATGCCGATATCAAGACCATTATTCCACTCGTAACCTAAACCGCCAGTGTAAATAAAATTAGTTTTTGCACCATCTTCTATTCCGAATCCTGCTCCAGCCTCTGCTGCAAGATACATTCTTTCGATCGCAAAAACTTTAACACCACCTTTTGCAGGAATAAAATCAAAATCCAAAGCGTTATTTCTACCTTTCAATTTGGCATAACCACCAGATGCTGTAACTGCTACATCTTTAGTTAAATCCCACTGTAATTTTAAATCAGCTCCGTAAGAGTATTCCATTGGAGAGCTTTTTCTAAATAAACCGCCGTTTAAACCAACGCCTACTTTAAACGCCATACCGTTATTGGTCGACATTGTAGTCATCTCCTGAGCATTCAAATTTGTTGTAGTGAAAATTGCAAAAGCAGTAAGTGCTGTTGCGAATAATTTAGTAATTGTTTTCATGTTAGATATATTTAAGTTAATAAAAGGGTTTGCATATACATACGATAATATCTGGTGAACAGATTTTTTAATTTTCATTTTTTTCAGAAATTTTTATTAATAAAAAAAGCCTCAACTTTCGTTGAGGCTTTTTTTGAATTATTTACCTGGAGGATTAAAGGCTAAAGCCGTAAGCTAAGCGGATACCAAACCACCCTTGAGGGTTAACCGCAAAATCAGGTTTAGCGGTATTACCTTCATATTTAGCACTTAGATCAATTCCATTGCTCCAAGAGTATCCAATTGCAGGAGAGTAAATAAATCCTGTTCCTGCGTTACTTGGTGTAATACCAAATCCGGCACCTACTTCAGCAAGCCCATAAAGGCCAGAACCAGTTGTGTCGAAGAAATATTTAGCACCAACTTTTACAGGGATATAACCATAATCACTAAATTTCAGATTTGTACCATCAATATCCTTTCCTACTAAGTGGGTATATCCAGCAGTTACGGGAATAGATAATTGTTTATCTACATCAAATTGATAGCGTAAATCACCACCGATAGCCAATCCATATGCATCATTTGTACCAGCACCAACATTTACTCCTATACCTAATTTTCGTGATTGTGCATTAACGTTTGTTGTAAAGAATAAAGCTACAACAGCTGCTGAGGTAGCAATAATTTTAGTAAGAGTTTTCATTATAAGATAATAATTTTGAGTTAAACTAATATATCTCGACAATTACAAAACCTGTGCCAAAAGAGCTATTTTGTTTAAGCGTACAACACAAACTTATTATTATCTGGACATTACAATAAATTAATTTTTATTCAAAACTTTATCTAAGATTTGTTGTTTTAAGAGGTTTGGCGTTAACGAAGAATTAAGCCAATTTATCAATACACCGTCCTTTTCCATCTTACGAAAAAAAGTGTTTTGACGTTTTGCATACTGGCAAATCGCAATCCCAAGTCGTAGCTTAAATTCATCCTCCGATAACAAACCGCTTAAATAATTAACAATGAATTTATATTCTAAACCGTAGAAAACCAGCATTTCTTTAGATATTCCTTCATCGAGTAAATGCTGAACTTCCTGAATCATTCCGCCGCTCAACCGCTCCTCCAATCTTGTTAAAATTTTCTCCCTGGTGATTTCAACTTCATTTTTTAATCCAAAAATTATCGGTTTGATCTCTAATCTTGGAACAGTTTCAATTGTATTAAATTTTAAAAATTGAGCGACTTCGATGGCTCTGATTAACCGCTTCTTTGAGTTTAGATCCACATAATCTGTATTTTCAAACTTTTGGAGCCTGCTAATTAATTCCTCTTTGGTTTCCTTTTCCAATTTAGCCCTAAGCATTTCATTTACCGGAACAGCGGTATAGCGCTGGTTTTGCAACAAGCTGTGAATGTATAAACCAGTCCCGCCACATAACACAGGAACTTTTCCCCTGCTCAAAATATCTTCGAATACGCGGTAGAAATCATTTTTAAAAGCGTCTACATGATATCGCTCTCCAGGCAGAAGGATATCTATTAAATGATAGGGAATTTTTTGGTCGTCAAAGTTATATTCCTGAAGGTCTTTACCTGTTCCGATGTCCATTTTCTTAAAAACCTGCCTGCTATCTGCACTGATAATTTCACCATTTAATGCATGGGCTACCTGAACGGCCAACCTGGTTTTACCAGAGGCGGTTGCACCTAAAATAATGATGAGATTGAAATCAGTCATTTTTATTTTTTAGGATAAACTTTAAGCTTCCGGTGTTAAAGACATTAATTTGCATTGGTTGATGTGCCTTAACAAGGCTTCTTTCCTTTTCTTCATTCAACGAAAAATAATGCGGTGCTAACTCAGCAGTTTTATCAAATCCCAAAGTAAGATAAGATTCACCTGCTGACCAATCGCGATCTGCATAGGTCATGATATCATTGGGTTTGTATTGCTTGAAAAAATACATCAGTAGCTTACTTAAACCACCCGAGACAGAATAGCCAGACTTAACTGCGAAGCGAATAAGTTCGGCTGATTTATAATCGATACTGTGTGACATTTTGCGGAGCGCTGAAAATGTAGCCACAGCAATAAGATCATCATTCTCGAATAATCCCAATTTATACCTACAGCTTACGTAACCTTGCAAATGATTTTCATTTAAAAAAGTTTCAGTGGCAACTTTATCTAATTTATGAATTTTTGTTTTGCGCCCATGTATTTTCTTATTCAACCCCAACAGCGACATTATTCTTGCTAATGCCTGCCGGGGTTTGACAAACCAGACGTCTTCCCATAAATGGATCAGTTTGATGCCTTCGGAAGAATAGTTTAACTGTAACGCTATTAATTCGGCTGGCTTGAAGTGGTTGTTTACATTAACTAAATGAATAATGAGCTGGTGTTTATTGATAGAGAGTAGACTAAAATGATCGAGTAAAAAAAAATGGCTTCCCAAATTAAGCTCAGCCAAAGCTGAAACTATTTGATGATGCCATGCATTTTCTTTTGTTGTTAAATTGCTCAATGATCTATGTAATTGTGATATTGGGCAAAATTAACTAAAGAACTTTAAATCCATTCCTTTTCTTTGAAGTGCGCATGAATTATTTCAATTAGTGTCTCTACTTCTTTCAATTTCACGTCATCAAGTTCAGTAAGTTTTAAACCCGACTTATCATCACCAAAGCGCACCAACTCCTGGTTCGAAGTTGAAAATTCATTTGTATTTACTTTCACTTCTACCGCATTCCCGTTAATGTAAATCCCGCCAAAAAATCGTTCTGTTGTTTTACCGCCTTCATTTTCGATATTTTTTTCGCTGTAAAGATCGTACCCGGTTTCAGAATTTTCATGTACAGTATAACCTCGAGTTGCGTATGGCTGTAAACCAGCTCTTATCGTTTGAAAAATTTCTACAAGATCAGTTTTCATAAAGTAATTTGATTTTAAATTGTAAACACAAGATGGTCAATATTGTTTACGAATTTATCAGTCAGTCCACCATTTTGACACAGGCATTTCACTATTTAAAATTAGTGTTTGGCCAAGTTGCGGCGTTGCTATTTTAAGGTTTTTTTCAGCTGCCGCCTTGACTACCCTATTGATCGGCTCATTCCATGGGTGCATGGCTAAACTAAATTTAGCCCAATGCACTGGCATTAAAACTTCTGCTTTTAAATCAATAGCAGCCTGAACCGTTTCTTCAGGGAACATATGAATATGTGGCCAATAGGCATTATATTGGCCGCATTCTAATAGAGCCAGATCAAAAGGTCCATATTCTTCTCCAATTTTCGAAAAATGTGTGTCATAACCAGAATCTCCGCCTAAAAACAATTTCCATTCTTGGTATTGTAAAACAAAAGCAGACCAAAGCGTTTGGTTTCGCTTAAATTTTCTTCCGGTAAAATGTCTTGCAGGAACAGCTGTGAATTTTAAATTCGCATTAACCTGAGCAGATTCAGTCCAGCACAATTCTTTTATCTTATCACTTTCAATTCCCCATCTTTCTAAATGCGCTCCTACGCCAATTGATGTGACAATCTCTTTTACATTTGGAGCGACTATTTTTATACTTTCATAATCTAAATGGTCATAATGATCGTGAGTAATGAGCAACACATCAATGTTCTTAAAATCCTTAGCTTTAACAAAAGAAGTTCCTGGAAAAGCTTTACTTCCGATAAACGAAAACGGCGAAGGCGTTTTGCTGAATACCGGATCAACCAGAATTCTTGTATCATTTATTTTAATCAGGTAAGATGAATGCCCAAACCAAATAATTTCCGGAGCGGCACTTGATGGTTTACCATCGAGATCTGGCTGGGTAAATTTTAAGGCTTTATACGGAATTTTGTCAGGATGCTTATCGAATAAAAAAGCTTTTAGCACTTTGAAAAAACTAACGCCTTCAGGCTGCATTGGAGTGAAGCTTTCGTTCTGCAAAGCACCATCACGATAGTTATTTAAGTGATGAATTTTGTCAAGTCTCAATCCCCGAGGTAATCTTCCAAATACAGGAAGATTTGTAATAATTAAAACTAGAACGGTTAATATCAGTATGGTGTAAAGGGCAATCATGTAAATTAAAATTTTGGCCAATGTACATATTTGAACATTTATGTATCGAATAATCAAGTCAGCGAAAAGCAAAAAAGCTCCAAACCTGGAGCTTAAATTTTACAACACACTTATAAGTACTTAATATTCATCATTAAATGCGAATATTGGCTTTCTACTCATCCACTTGCCTCCAGTAAAATCGGGAAATTCAACTGTTTCATTTCCTAATTCTATCGATTGCTCACTTAACGGTGTAATGGCACTCCAAGCTGCCGCATCATACACATCGAGTGGAGTGGGTAGATTACGTTTCGCAGATTCGATGAATGCATTAATGACGAAAAAATCCATTCCACCATGTCCCGCCCCTTGTGCATCATTACCATATTTTTTCCATAGTGGATGATCGTATTTATCTAACCAGTCTTTAGCATTGTCCCACGCATGCGGCTTACTTACTCCTTCAACATAAATGCTCTTATTTACATCCATCCACAAACCTTTAGTACCCTGAAAACGGAAGCCTAAAGAATAAGGTCTTGGTAAATTTGTATCGTGTTGTAAGATGATGGTTTCCCCGTTTGCACAATCTATAGTGGTTGTTACAATATCACCGAGCCTAAAATTAACTTTTGCATTTGGATGAGTTGTACCACCCTTTTCAACAATATAATTATGTAAACCACGAGATTTGGTAGCAAAAGAGTTTAGCTTTAAAAAGCGGTTACCCCTGTTAATATCAATACATTGTGCTATTGGGCCAATACCATGTGTTGGATATAAATCTCCATTGCGGTAAACCGAATGGTTTGTTCTCCATTTGGCTTCTGAAAAACCCTTATCACCGAATTCAACTCCGTGGCCGTACGGATTGATTCCATCATTAAATTTAACTTCTCGTAAATCATGCTGATAGCCTCCTTGAAAATGTATCATCTCGCCAAATACACCCTGGCGTACCATATTCAGTGCAGCAAGAACATCTCTGCGATAGCAAACGTTCTCCAACATCATCACCTGTGCATCACCCGCCTCCGCGGCATGGACAACATCCCAATGATCTTGCAAGTTGATCCCCAATATTACTTCTGTGCCGATGTATTTGATGCCAGCACCAATGGCACCCAAAATCATTGGTTTGTGTAATTCCCAGGGCGTTGAAATCACGACTGCTTTGATATCCTTTAGTTCGAGCATCTTTTTCCAGGCATTTTCATCACCCGTAAAAATTTTAGGCATTGGTTTACCGCTTTTTGCTATGATGGCTTTACTCATGGATAACATTTTATCATCCACATCGCAAATGGCTACCAGATCAACATCATTTCTGTTTAAAAGCAGGCTTAAGTGATTTTGGCCCCTCAACCCCACTCCAATCATCACCACCTTGACTTTTGTACTAGCGGTTGAGGCAAAAATGGATTGATCTGGAATTGTCGCAAAAGCCGCAGTTGTTAAGCCTGCATTTCTCACAAATTGTCTTCTGTTCATACGTTATAATTGTTGCTCGTTTGTTTAATTTTAAAAATATTGTTAACCTAATGTATCGATATTTAAATACCTTCAGAAAAAAAGAAGGAAAAAATATCACGCAAACGTTTGATTAATTTAGTAATTTACAAAATGAAAAAGTAGTTTAGCGGCGCAATGCAATCAAAACCAACAACGATTAAGGAAATCGCCAAAATTTTGAAAATATCCCCTTCCAGCGTATCCAGGGGGTTACATGATCATCCGAGCATCGGAGCTGTTACTAGAGAAAAAATTAAGCAGCTGGCAAAATCACTAAATTACCAGCCCAATAATGCTGCAATTTTATTTCAAAAGGGAAAAACCTATACTATTGGCGTGATCCTGCCTGAGCTATCTGAGCACTTCTTTTCAACAGCTATATCGGCCATTGAAGATGAAGCTTTGAAAAAGAATTACACCGTGATTTTTGCGCAATCTCATGATAATTACGAGCAAGAAGTTAAGCTCGTTGAGAAAATGAAAAATCAACGAGTGGATGGTTTACTGGTATCCATCAGCAAAGACACCTCAAATTTTGATCATTTTGAAAAACTGAACACCTTTAATATTCCGGTTGTGTTTTTCGATCGTATCCCGCCATTTAAAAATGTTCATTATGTGGCCTGCAGTCTTGAAAGTGCTACAGTAAAGGCACTTAATTATTTGTTAAAGAAAGGCCATAGAAGTATCGGAATGATTAATGGGCCAGCTACGCTCTTTGCAAGCGAAGAACGTAAAGATGGCTATATACAGGCCATTAGCTTTAATAGATTAAAATTTGATCCATCGCTTATTGTTAATTGCGATTTAACAGAAAAAGGAACAATAGAAGCTGCAAATGAGTTTTTAAATCATAAAAGAAAACCGACCGCAATTGTTGCTTTTAATGATTACGTAGCGCTGTTTCTAATTAAATACTTCAAAAAGCTAAATGTGATTAACGATTTTGATATTGTGAGTTATGCTAATCTTCCAATTATCAGTTATATAGATAATTCTCCTATTGCTTCTGTGGAGCAATACCCATATTTGCAGGGACAAAAGGCGGCAAATATCCTCCTCGATTTGATGGCAAACCCAAATCCTGAAAATCAGGCATTTTTTAATACCATAGTTGAATCTGATTTAATTGTTAATGAAGTAAATAAATAATAAAGCCAAACGTTTGTGTAAAATCAATTCCTGTTTAAACTACCCGGAAGAATGTGATATAACTTTTTAAACGCAGCAATAAAATGCTGAGGGTTTTTGTATCCAACTAAAAATGATACTTCATTAACGGGCTTCTTATCAACAGTGAGATATTGATAAGCTTTTTCCATCCTTATTTTATAAAGATAACCAAAAACCGTATATCCGGTTACTTCTTTAAAACCTTTCTTCAACTTAAAATCATTAATTCCAGTCATTCTAGAAAGTTCCATTAATGAATTTGGATTTTGCAAATTGCCCTCGACAATTTTTTTCGCTAATAAAATTTTATCTATATCTACTTTTTTCAGTGAAAAAGTTTCCTTTTTAGTATTTTGGCTGATGTAAAATATGATGAGTTCGAAAATCTTTGACTCAATAAATATGCGTTTTAGTCTGCCTGTATGTGGTGAATTAGTAATTGCCTGTAGTAATAAATCAATTTCAGGAGGAGTATTTTTTTTAACTGATAAGTTTTCTAGTTTGAATTCAGCATCGGCTATCTTATCAAAATAAGATTTTGTAAGTTGGATATAAACATACCTTGCTTTTTCCGAAACACTTAGTACAACATTGTTTAATTCTTTATCATTAACATGTTGTTGTTTTGATGCCATAGAACTTATGTCATTGCCTCCGTTCTTGTAATAACAATTTATATTTCCATCGAGACAATAACAAAATCCAATATTGCCTGCAGTAGTATCGTACAAAAAATCCATACCACCTACGGTTTCGATCTCAGTTAGATTAATATGAATTCCATCAAACCAGTTCTCGCGTATTTTTACCTGATAATCCGCTCCGGAAAATACCCGCTCAACCTCTTCAATATCTGATTCAGTTTCGAAATTACTTGCATATATATTGGTATAAAGGATTTTTCCGGTTTTCAGTTCCGATAATTTAATTTCCATTTCTTTTAATCCGTATTACGGCATTAATTATCCGTTTAGCGTTATCTGGTTTTTCTTATTATGCACAAATTTGCATAATTATTTATAATTAGTCTAAATAAATGAAGATATATTTATTCATTGTGTTATCCCTATTTGGATTCATAGCTGTGGCTCAGGAAATTAAAAGAGATACTATAAAAGCAAACGAATTAAAAGACGTGGTTGTTACTGGCCAATTTGGCCCGCAATCGATGAAAAGCTCAGTTTATAATGTTAGAACTATTAGTTCAGAAAAAATAAGGTTGCGTGGTGCAGTTAATTTACAGCAGGTTTTGAATACCGAATTGGGTTTTAGATTTAGTAATGATTTGACATTGGGAACAACCGACGTAACAATTATGGGGATGACAGGCAGAAATGTAAAAGTGCTTTTAGACGGTGTACCAATGATTGACCGATCAGATACCCGTGAAAGTTTGAACCAGATTGACATTAATACTATCGAGCGGATCGAAATTGTTGAAGGACCGATGTCAGTGGTTTACGGATCAGATGCTTTGGCTGGTGTCATCAATATTATCACCAAGCAAGCAGGAAAATCTCTTGTAAATGTTACCGCAAGAATCCAGGAAGAAACCGTTGGAAAAGAATATGGCGCTTTTTCTGACAAAGGAAATCATATTCAAAATGTTGGTTTAAGCTGGCGAAATAATGGATGGAGTGCTGTGGCTGGTTTGACGCACAATGATTTTGCTGGCTGGAATATCAAGCCAAGTACTACTTCAAGAGAAATTGTAGAACAAGACTTAGCCAACGGCAACAGATGGAAACCAAAGGAGCAGTGGCTAGCCAATACCAAAATTGGTTACCGAAATGAAAATTTTAATATCTGGTATCGTTTAGATGGTTTGCATGAGGAAATCGTCAGCCGTGGTGGGATGAACACCTTAAACTATATTGCAGAATGGCAAACTTATAAAACCAAGCGATATACCAATCAGTTACAATCAGAATGGAGCGTAAATTCGCAATTACAAATTACTGCAATTGCCGGATATTCTGATTTAACACGATTAACGCGAACAATAAATCACAATTTTAGTACCGGTGCTGATGTTTTAAGTACCGAACAAGGAAAACAGGATACTGCAAAATTCAATTCAACAATTTTCAGAGCAACAGCACAATACATAGTCAGTCCAAAAGTTTCCTTTCAGCCTGGAGTTGAATATAACAGAGACGCTGCAAGCGGGCAAAGAATAAATGGCTCACCTGTGATTAATGATTATGCTTTCTTCCTATCGTCAGAAATAAAACCTATTAAAGGAATTAATATCAGACCAGGACTAAGATTGATCAAAAATTCCATTTATCCAGCGCCTCCAATCATTCCATCATTAAATACGAAATTTTCTTTAAATGATTATTTTGATTTGAGATTAGCTTATGCAAGGGGTTTCAGGTCTCCGGCATTGAGAGAACTATACTATGATTTTGTTGATGCCAGCCATAACATTATCGGCAATCCGAATTTAAAAGCAGAAGAATCAAACAGTTTTAATGGTTCATTAACATGGACAGGAATAAATACCACTGAATTACAATTCCGCTCTACGCTTGCTGGTTTTTATAATCTATTTAAAAACAGAATTACGTTTGCACAATCATCACAAGATGCGACCATGACTACCTTATTTAATGTTTTAAAGTATAAAACAACAGGTTTTACTTTAGACAACACCATCATTTATAAAAACCTTAATGCCACAATTGGTGCATCTTACATCGGCAGGTATAATGATCAGCTGGAAAACAATCCTGATTTAACCATTCCTGAATTTGCCTGGTCGCCAGAAATTACGGCAACCATCTTATACAACCTGCGGAAAATTAAGGCAAACATCAGTTTGTTTTATAAATATTCTGGTGCTGTTCCAAGTTATCAAAGTGTGGGCACAAGTACTACAGATTACCAACTTGTAGAAATTGGCGGTTTTAGTTTAGCCGATTTAATGTTGAATAAAAGCATCTATAAATACTTTACGATTAATGCTGGCGTAAAAAACCTATTTGATGTAACCCGATTGAGCAATACTTCTACTGCATCTGGAGGTGCTCATAGCACTGGCGGAGGCGCTGTACCCTATAGTTACGGCCGCTCATATGTGCTTGGCGTATCTTTTAACTGGAATAAATAATTTAAAAAACACAAAATAAAAATATGAATAAACTTAACTCAATGATTGCAATTGCCGCTTTGGCAATCACTTTTACCGCTTGTAAAAAAACTACTGAAGAGCCTATTATTGTTGTTCCGCCGTCTGATGGTGCAACTTTAACCTTGAGTGGCAAAACAGCTGAATCAAACTACGCAAATATTGTTTTTGCAGATCTAAGCACTGATAAATCGACACCCGTTGATAGAAAGAGCTTTAATTTCGGTTTAACATCTGATAGCAGATTTAAAGTAGTACTAAATGCCGCCTATCAAACCACAGCGGTTACTACTTCAAAAACAGATATTGCAACCGTTACTGTTGCTGATCCTGGAACGACTATAAATCTGAATCATGATATTACTGATGCTTCGACAGCAACCTTAGTAGATAACTGGGATGGTGATATTAGTAAAACAGCTATTCCTGAAATTAGCGCAACTGATGCAGATAACAAAGTTTTTTTAATCAGTTTTGAAGGAAGCAAAGATAAAGACAAATGGTTTAAAGTAAGAATTACACGTAATGGCACAGGCTATAAAGTACAATATGCAAGATTATCTGAAACCGCTATTAAAACCTTAGATGTGGCGAAGAGTTCAGACTTCAACCTTGTTTTTGTTTCATTGGAAAACAGTAAAACAGTTACTGTAGAACCTAAAAAAACTGACTGGGATTTTTCTTGGAGTTACGGCACTTACAATTCAGGTTTAGGTTCTCCTTATTGGTTCCAGGATTATATTGCAACTAATAATCTTGCAGGAGTTTCTGCTGCTGAAGTTGTGGCCACAAGCACCTTAACCTACGCAACTTTTGTCGAAAGTAATATTTCAGGATTAGCCTTCCTTAATACAAGAGATGCAATTGGAAGTAAATGGAGATCAACCACAGGTACTGGTATTAAAACCGACCGCTTTTATGTAGTAAAAGATGGTGCAGGTAATATTTACAAATTAAGATTTGTTAGTATGGGTGTTGGAAGCGACGGTGGTGAACGAGGCAAGCCCGTGTTTGAATACAAGCTCGTTAAAAAAGGATAGTTTTAATGCGCTCTCAATAAGAAAATATGTTTTGTTAGTTGGATAGATGCTCCCCGCGATGGGGAGCTTTATCTTTTATAGCAATTTAAATTAAACATAGCTCTGGGGAAACCTAAAGATGTAATTCATCAAACTCGGATGCCGTAAAGAACGAGTTGCACTTGGTGACAGATCTAAGACTGTGCCATCCGATCTCATAGTGATTAATAAAAATATATTAGCTAACAGTTTTTTACTGCGTAATCTGCAAAATATTCATAAAATTCGTTTAAACGCAAAAAGGTCCCGACCATAGTCGGGACCTTTTCGTTCATACTCGCGAAATATTATTTTCCAGAGTTTTTCTTGTCAGTTACTTCTGCACGGATTTCTTGTGCTAAAACTTTAAGATCTTGCATTGCTTTACGCACACGAGTACCAGCAGCTGCATTGCCAGCATTATAAAATTTTTCCACATCTGCTTCAATCGCAGCAACAGCAGCTTTAACTTTTGAGAATTTTTCCATCGCTAATTGATGTTTTTAAGGTTTAAAAAATTTATTTTTTTCAATAATACATATTTACCTTGAATTAACAACAGAAAGCAAATATTAATTTGGAAGAAGTTTTGCACATTCTAACAATCGAAAAAATGCCCTGACAGTATTATAGAAGTAATATTTGTAATTCTTCACTCCTATTTTGGCTATTTAACCAAGCTGTTTAGATAACAAAATCAAATTATTAAAGGTTTCGTTTGCGCTATGTATACAACGTTCATAATCGGCCTCGGTAACACTTTCATTGAGAATGGAAACAAAACTTTTCCACTTTGCACTTAACTCTTCACCGTAAACGCCATAATAATTTAAACCATCTTCGTGGTTAGTAAAATTTGGATTGGCAAGAATATGCTTTTTAATCACATTACCGCCAAGTGTTGCTCCTTCCAGCACATACAGCGCACCTAACACCTCTGCATTATTCTGCCCAGGTATAAATAAATCAAAATTGAGTTCAGGTAAAGTTAATGGATCAATATCCCAGTAGGCTAAATCTTTTTCAAGTGCAGCCAATTTTAATCTGTTTTTCATGTCAAGCTGCGCCGCTAAATCAGCATCGAGCATGTTTGCTAATTTATTCTCTAATTTTTGGTGAATGATATAGTTGATGGTTAAGAGTTTTTTATAGTTTTCTACACTTAACGTATTGTTCATAATCTCATTAACAAACATTAATGATTCTAATGACTCATGGCCTCCTGCCGTTTGTGTCCTCAATAAATTGGCAATCATACTTGGATTTTATCTATTATTTAAAAGGTTATTAAAAAGAAAAGATTCGAATTATCAAATTCGAATCTTTTGTGGTTTATCAAAATTAATTTAACCGTAAGTGCTGGTTAAACCAAAAATCGTGAACAGAATGGACACATTTTACTAAGTTATCATATCCGTCGGGTTTGGTTAAATAGGCATTTGCACCAAACTCGATTGATGCTTTTACATCATCAGGATTATCAGAAGTTGAAAATAGAATTACAGGCACAGATTTTAGATATGGAATATCTCGAATAAATTTCAACAAGTCCAAACCTGATAAACCAGGAAGGTTTAAATCCAGTAGAATTAATTTTGGTTTTGTTTTGGTATTGGCAAATGCCTGCAATTTTTCCAAAGCCTCAGTTCCATCTTCTACAATACTTAGGTTTAAAGTATCTTTAACTTCCTGTACGGCACTTTGCATAAAAAATGCATAGTCCATATCATCCTCCACGTAAAATATATCTGGTGTATTCATTTATCTATTTTTAAAGGCTACATAAAATGTCGAACCTACATTCAGTTTACTTTCGAACCAAACACGTCCGTTATGTCTTTCAACAATACGCTTTACAATTGCCAGGCCTACTCCTGTTCCCTCAATATCTTTAACATTGTCCATACGCTTAAAAAGCTCAAAAACCCTGTCGTAATAACGGTTATCAATTCCCATACCGTTATCTTTAATTGCATAAATAGTTTCACCACTATCAACATGTGCTGAAACCTCAATTTTCGGCTTATCAACCATTGATGAGTATTTAACAGCATTACTAATTAAATTTGTAAATACTTGTGCAATCATGGTTTTATCACCCTTAATATCTACGAGTTGGCCTAAAACTAGTTCGGCGTTGTCTGCTTTAAAAGCCGCCCATACTTCTGCACTAATTTCTTTAAGCAACACCTGCATGTTTACACTATCATAAACAATTTCCAGGCGACCAACTCTTGCCAGATTCAAAATCTCCTTAATCAGGAAATTCATCTTGCCTGCACCATGTAAAATCCGGTCTAACATTTTTCGGCCACTTTCGTCAATGCTCTTGTTTTTGAGCATTAACTCTGCATATGTTTTAATAGATGTTAATGGCGTTCTTAAATCATGCGATATGGTATAACTAAAGGTATCTAATTCTTCGTAAGCAGCTTGTAGCTTTTCGTTTAGTAAGCGGATTTCATTAGCCTTCTTGTTAATATAGGTAACTATGATTTCACGAATCCGTAAAACAGAGGTAATTTCTTCGGGTAGCCACTTATCAGAGGTATTGTTAACTACCTGCGACCAGGTTTCGAAAGATTTTCTTGGCGATAAACTTGCTACTCCATTTTCTGATGAGCTTACTGGTTTATCAGGATTTCCTGCCCAATTTACGGTAGAAATCTGTTCTGGCTTGAACCAGATAATAACTTCATCAGGATCTTTACTAATGGAACATGCCAACATGCCCGATGCGATGTCTTTATATTTTTTGGCTGGATTGAAGATTTCTGATAACCGATGGGTATAATAAATAGACTCATCATTATTTTCTTTAAGCCAGTCTGCAAGTTCCCAAATTGAACGTTCGTCAGGTACACGACCAAGAGTTCTCAAATCATTTTCAAAAATAATTGCAACACCTGTCCCGTTAGTAACATCAAGAAGGGTTTTGCTATGTTTTGTCAAAGCATCAACCAGATATTTATCTCTGTTTAGATGTTCTAAAAGTACTGAAGCAGTATCTTTAAAATGCTCTACCATCTCAGAATCTTCCTCGGCCTGCCTATACTCTAATGCAGACGACAAGATTTCGCCAATTAATTTAGATCCTTCCCTGGCTTTATAATCTATAAATTTAGGACTATAGTTATGGCAGGCAATTAAACCCCATAATTCTCCGTTACAAATTAACGAGATGCTAAAACTAGAGTCAACACCCATATTTTTTAGGTATTGAATATGGATCGGTGAAACTGCCCTCAACCCACCATTGGTTAAATCAAGAGGTGTATTTTCCTGATAGGTTAAAATAGGAGAATCTTCGGTATTTACATCCGCAATTAACCTTGTTAAGTTAAGTTTATAAAGTTCCCTGGCTTGCTTTGGGATATCAGATGCCGGATAATGTAATCCAAAAAATGGCTCCAGATTATCGTTTTTCTCTTCTGCTACAACTTCTCCATGCCCATCGTCCAAAAACTTATAAATCATAATGCGATCGTAGCCTATCAATTTCTTAACTTCTACAGCCGCACCTTTAAGCAAAGCCGAAACCGATTTGCCCTGCAACATCACTGAAGCTGAACGTCCGATTAAACTTTGGATATCATACTGAAGCGTAACTGGTTCAAACTCCAGCAACCAGTCGTTTGATGACGAACTTATAATTAAGTAAAAGGGCTCTCCGTTAATATCTACAGGATGTGGACTAATTGCATCAAAACTTTTCCTAATGATTCCAAGTGCTAAAAGATCCTCAACATTGAAAACTGGCTCTTGTTTGATATATTCGGAAAGTATTGAAACTGGCTGCTCTAACAATTCTCTTGGAACAATACTCAGAAAATCTGCAGTATTCTCACTTAAATACTTGATGGTAAGATCGTTTTTATCGATAGCGATTAAAAAACCGTGGGACTGAACTTTACCTGGAATATGGATGGGTTCTTTGTCACAATTAGTTAAATCGACTGAAAATTTATTCATAATAAAAATAGGTCTTACAAAAATATCAGATTTTTCGAATTAACAAAGATTACCTGTCTTTTAGAATGACTCTAATTTGCTATATTCAATTTCCGGATATATTTTTTATTTTATATTTGTTCAAAATTTAAACAATTATCCAAACCTTGGCAAAGAAAAACATTTTGGTTATCGAAGATAACCACGCAATTTTAGATGTTATTACTCTTATTTTAGAAAGCGAGGCTTTCAATGTAGCCGGTTTAAACAAAGGTGCAGGTTTTATTGCTCATGTTAAGGAATTCAATCCTGATGTAATTATCATGGATATTATGCTACCTGACATTGATGGCAGAGTACTTTTAAAAGAATTAAAAGAAACTGATTCGACAAGCCACATTCCGGTGTTAATGATTTCAGCCCGCTACAATTCAACTAACTATACTCTGGATGGCATCTCTGCAGACGACTTTATGGCTAAACCTTTTAATATTGACGAATTGATGGATAAAATTTATGCTTTGATTAAATAGCAAAATTATCCTCCGCCATCTCCGAACATTATCTCTATCCATTTTTCACTTTATCAATACGATCAATACTTGCATGGACTGATGAGATTGCTGGACAGGTTCTAAGTATCATCCAACAATCTCCCGGTAGTCCATCGAAAAGAATAGTATTTTCTATAATGGATATATTATTTATGAGGCAACGCCAATAATCAGTTCGAGTTAGCAAATGTCAAAATAGCTAGACTATTTCTTCTTGCTTTTAGAATCTGCGTCCTTGGTAACATTCACTTTTTTTGCATCTTTTGCTGAAGTTACTTTTTCATCAGCACCTTTTGCTTTTTCACTTTTCGACGCTGTAGCCTTGCTATCTTCAGCCGATGTTTTTGAGTTTTTCATAGTATTTTGTTTATTATTTAATCTTCAGCTATTAACCAGGCTTTCGCTTCTTCAATTTCTTCAGGTTTAAAACCTTTTGATGAACCTGGTGTGGCAATCGTAAATACATCGCTAAACCACTCCACGCCTTTCTCATGACTTACAACTGCAATTTTCTTCCATTTGGTGAAATTCTGTAAACCTGCTTTTGCATCCTGAACCCAAGCACCGGCCGTGAAATTTTTAACATCGGTTTCCAAAACAAGCAAATATCTGATCTCATCAAACCGATCTGCTGTACGCTTTAAGCCTGGAAGCAAAACATTTTTCAAATCTTCGCTCGTTACCTCACCTGTTGCTCTTACACCAAAAATATTGTCTGGTAATCCTGTTATTTCTGTCAACATATGTAGTTATTTTTTAATAGAACAAGCAAAATGCTGTAGATGTTTGGGAGCGCAAAAATTCTAAAAAGTTGTAAGCGCAGAAAAACTCTTATATGGCTGATACTGTTATAAGAAACAAAACTTAAGAAAATAAAATTAACCCTATGAAAACCAAATTATTAAAAATCTCTTCTGCTGTTTGTGCAGTAGCGATTTCCATTTCGGCTTGTACCAGTGGCGACAAGGCATCAACAACAACTGATTCTACAATGGCCGATACTTCTAAAGTAGTAGCTTTAAAACCAGCCGGACCAGCGCCAGACTGGGGAAAAACCATTAAACCTGAGATGCAGACCGTAATCGAGAAACTTGCAAGTTATGGCGACAAGCCGATTGAAACATTAGATCCGGCTGCAGCTCGTAAAAACCACACTCCTACAGATGCTGTGATGGATTTAGTAAAGGAAAACAATATCACCATTCCTGCCTCAAAAGTAGATACAACTGGTAAAGATATTGATGTAGCAGGTGGAAAGGTTCATGTGAGAATCTATACACCAAAAGAAGGAAATGGACCTTTTCCGGTGATTGTTTATTATCATGGCGGAGGTTTTGTTATTGCTGATCTTGATGTTTATAATGCATCTGCACAGGGATTAGCTGAGCAGGTAAATGCAGTGGTAGTTTCAGTTGCTTACAGATTGGCTCCGGAAAATAAATTCCCAACGGCACACAATGATGCATTTGCTGCTTATGAATGGGTAGTAAAAAATGCTGCAAGTATTAAAGGCGATCCGGCTAAAATAGCAGTAGTGGGCGAAAGTGCTGGCGGAAACTTAGCAGCCAATGTTTCTATAGCTGCCCGCGAAAAAAAGATAATGATTCCTGTACATGAAGTATTAGTCTATCCAATTGCACAGGCAAATATGAATACAGAATCATATAAACTTTATGCAAACGCAAAGCCATTAAACAAGGCGATGATGGGATGGTTTACTGAAAAGTATTTAACCACGATGATCGAAGCTCAAAATCCTAAAATTTCATTAGTTAATGCGAACTTGAAAGGCCTACCTCCAACTACTATTATTACAGCGGAAATAGATCCATTACATGATGACGGTACGATGTTAGCAAACAAACTTTCTGATGCTGGCGTAAAAGTTAACAGTAGAAATTATGAAGGCGTAACTCATGAATTCTTTGGGATGGCTATCCTTGTTCCTGAAGCCAAAGCAGCACAAGCTTATGCCGCTGAACAATTAAAAGCAGCATTTAAATAATTAAATAAATAATAAGGCCAGGAATTGAAGATCAATTCCTGGCCTTATTATTTTTACCTTATACTTTGCTATTATAATTCTTTCCTAAGCACCTTTTTTCGAACCCAGACTCTGCATCAATTGATCATATAAATCATCACTGGTTGCCTTCTGTGGTTTCATTTTCTTAACCGTAGCCCTCTTACCTTTTGCCTTAGCTTTGATCATTTTTAAAAGTTCATCACTATAATCATCTTTAAAGGCACTCAAATCAAATTTCGAACTATATTGTTTGATTAAAGCCAGCCCTACATCCATTTCCTTTTTAGTGATAGTGATATCGGTAACTTTTGTAATTTCTGATAAACTCCTGATTTCCTGTTCAAACCTTATCTTCGTAATCACGATTACACCATCCATTGGATGAATGACACAGAGATTTTCAGTATTTCTCAATACAAAACGTGCTACGCCAGCTTTACCTGATTTTTCAAGTGCTTTAAGAAGTAAAGCATAAGCCTTTTTACCTTGCTTTTCGGGCTCTGTATAGTAAGATGTTTCATAATAAATCGGATTAATTTCTTTGATATCTACAAAGTTCTCCAATTCAATGATTTTAGTTTTCTCTGGTGATGCTTCTTCAAAATCATGTTTATCCAGAATAATGTATTTATCCTTTAGAAAAAATCCCTTCACAATTTTTTCAAAAGGAACTTCTTTGTGGGTTTTTTCATTTACACGCTGATAGCGAATTTTTTCGTGATCACGTTCATCGAGCATATCAAAATCAAGATGTGTGGTTTGTACTCCAGAGAATAACTTAACGGGAATGTTGACCAAACCGAACCCGATTGCGCCTTTCCAAATTGACCTCATAGCTATTATGTTTAAATTTTATAGGGTAACAAGCACAGATTTCATATTGTTTTGTCATAATAACCCAAAAATGGTGCAATTCAAAACCATTTCTAATACATAATGTTAATTAAATACATTAATCTATTTGAGTACCTATGAAGATCGCATATATTTCCACTTATCCTCCACGCGAATGCGGGTTAGCAACATTCAACCAGAATTTAGTTAACGCTTTAAGCTTAAATCCGTCTTACAATCCACAACAAAGTTTTGTTGTTGCGATGAATGAATCGGAAAATCTTGATGAGCATGCATATCCAAAGGAAGTCAAGTTTGTGATCCGACAACAAAATCAACAGGATTATATTGATGCGGCCAACTTTATTAATGAAAGCGATATTGATACCGTGATCATCGAGCATGAATTCGGAATTTTCGGTGGAAATAGCGGTGTTTTTCTTTTATCGTTAATTAATCGTTTAAAGAAACCCTTTATTACCATTTTGCATACAGTGTTGAAAGAGCCTAGTTTTATGCAGCAAACCATTATAAAAGAGATTGCTTTGAAATCTTCGAAAATTGTGGTCATGAGCAAAAAAGCTGTTTTATTTTTAACAAGCATTTATCAAATCCCGAAATCATCTATTAAATTGATCGAACATGGCGTTCCTGACTTAGAACCTATCTTAAATAATGAAGTCGCACAAAGTGATCTATTCAAAAACAGGAAAGTACTATTTACGTTCGGTTTGATTAGCAGAAACAAAGGTTTGGAAACGATGATCAAGGCACTTCCAAGCATTGCTGCAGAACACCCTGAAGTTTTGTATGTCATTTTAGGAAATACGCATCCTGGTGTGGTTAAACATAATGGCGAAGAATATCGTGATAGTTTGAAGGCTTTAGCAAAGGACTTAGGTGTTGAAAATAACATTGCTTTTGTAAATAAATTTGTTTCTGAAGAAGAGTTGCATCAATATTTAACCGCTTGTTATATCTATGTAACACCTTACTTAAATGAGGCACAAATTACCAGTGGCACATTATCTTACGCCATTGGCGCAGGTGCAGCTGTAGTTTCCACCCCATACTGGCATGCTCAAGAATTGCTAGCTGACAACCGAGGTAAATTATTCGATTTCAAAAATGATAAGCAACTGGCTCAAATTGTGAACGAGTTATTGAGTGACGAGCATAAGCATCAGCAACTTAAACAAAATGCCTATCAATATGGATTAGATTTGCGTTGGCCAGCCATTGGAAACGTATATATCAACGTTTTGGAAGATGCATTGGCAGCAGGAAATAAACCCCAAAGAACAGTGCCTCCAATTATTGATGTGGAAGGTATGCCTGCATTAAATTTAAATCACATCAATTTACTAACTGATGATACCGGGATTATTCAACATGCCCGCTTTGGAATCCCAAATTTAAAGGAAGGTTATTGCATTGATGATAATGCCCGGGCATTGATTATGGCATTAATGGCTTTTGAACAAGATAAAAATCAAAAAGCGCTGAAGTTAATTCCTGTTTATCTAAGTTTTATTCAGTACATGCAACGTGAGGATGGAAATTTTAGAAACTTTTTAAGTTTTAACAGAAATTACCTCGACGAAGTAGGCTCCGAAGATTCGTTTGGACGCACCATTTGGTCACTTGGATATTTAATTGCTGTCGCACCAAATAACTCATACCGTGAATTTGGAAGAGAATTATTTTCTCATTCCGTTACCCACTTTAAAGATCTGAAATACTTACGCGGAAAGGCTAACACCGTTATCGGAATTGCTAACTTTTTAAGTGTACACCAAGGAGATGAACTGTTAATTACTGAAATTAACCAGCTCGCAAAATCGCTTGTTTCCTCTTATCATGCTAACAAAGACGGTGACTGGCACTGGTTCGAAGACATTTTAACTTATGATAACGCCATTTTGCCTTTAGCTTTACTACACCATTATGAGGCTACCGGAAACCAGGAGTCTTATCAAATTGCAATGGAAAGCATTGAATTTTTAAATAGTTTCTCATTTGAGAATGGATATTTAAATCCGGTTGGAAATGCAGGCTGGATGAAAAAACACGGTAAAAACCCAATTTATGATCAACAGGCTATTGAAACGATGGCAATGGTTTTATTGTATGCAAAAACCTTTGAAATAACAAAAGACATCAAATACCTGAACATGATGCATACCAGTTATGAATGGTTTTTAGGGAAAAACAGCCTACATATTCCGTTGTATGATTTTGAAACCAATGGTTGTGCCGATGGTTTGCAGTTCAACAGCGTAAACAGAAATCAGGGAGCAGAAAGCACATTGGCGTATTTTATCTCGCACCTTGCAGTGCTAAAGGCTGCCGAGGCTGAATATGTAACACTTGCTTCTCCACTAGTTGAAGTGGATAAACTAGCTTAAAACCCGTCTCGCAAATAAAAAGGGGCTGATTCATAAAAATGAATCAGCCCCTTTTTATTTTAAAGCGAAAGCTATTTCTCGTTATTTTCTAATAACCTGTTTAATAAAAGTTCAAGATTTACTGTGGCAAATGATGAACTGTAATCTGACAATCCGTAAGGAATAATTAATTCGCCGTTGCTAATAATTGAGCCGCAAGAATATACGACGTTTGGCACATAACCTTCACGTTCATCATTATTTGGAATAATGAGGGGTTCGGTTAAATGACCTATTTCTTTACTTGGATCATCTAAATCTAAAAGAACAACACCAATACAATATCTTCTCATCGGTCCTACTCCATGAGTAATAACAAGCCAGCCCTTATCCGTTTCAATTGGAGAACCGCAATTACCAATTTGTACCAATTCCCAATCGTATCGAGGTTGCTTTAAAAGGATTGGATTTTCCCAAACGTTCACTTTATCCGAAAACATAATGTAATTATTCCACCCATCTATCCTACTCATCATCACATACTTTCCATTTATCTTACGTGGAAATAACGCCAGATTTTTATTTTGTGCACCGTCGCCATAAAGTGGAATCACTTTAAACTCATAAAAATCTTCAGTTTGTACCAGTTTAGGAATAATTAAAGATCCATCGAAAGCTGTGTAAGTTGCGTAATAAACGGCTTTGCCATCATCTCTAACAAATTTTACAAAGCGGGCATCTTCAATCCCTTTGCGTTCAAATTCCGAAATCGGGAAAATAACACGATCAGAAATGTCTGTATCTTTAGAAAAACTAATGGTATGATAAGTATCAGATAACCAAAGCACTTTATCAAACTCAACCAGTTTCGACGGGTTGTCTTTATATAAAGTTTTCGAATCTTTGATGATATTACTTAAGCTGGTATACTCAAATTTTTCATCCAGCTGGGCTTCGATTTCTTCTAAAACAGCAGGATCAATCTGTGCGTAGGCAGCTTTCTTTAAGAATAGCTTTTTGACATATATGGCGTTTTTAACCACCTCTGCCTCATCTACATAATCGCCAACCGGCAGCACCTGAATGTTATTATTTTTATCAATTAACGCTCTGCGAAAAACAATAGAAGAGATATGACCTTCTCCAACAGCTCTAAAACTGATGATCACACGCTTTTCACCTTCCACCAAATCAGTTTGGTCTGGATCATCAACAATACTAGGGTTAAAAAAAGCAGCTGATTCTATCGAATATTCATGAGTAAAATAGGCGCCAATCAGCAATCTTGTGTATTGATCCAGATCCTCCATATCAGTTCCCAGTATGGCGAACTGTTTTTTAAGTTTCTTGCAATGGCGGTTCAAAATTTTGGTGATGTTCCTGTGTCGTTTGGAATATTCCTGAAGAATAGGCGATATCAAACTAAAAACTTTATCATCAGAAAATTCCAAAACTTTCCTGATCACTTCAAGTGCTCTTTCTTCTCCGTTGAAAAAAAAACGGGCAATAACCCGTTTCGTATCGGGATGAACTTTAACGGGTTTTCGTTCTATGTATAATCTCATTATTTAAGCATTTTTGATAGTTTATTCGATTGTTTTAAGCAACAGTATATTAACTAAATTACGACTTAATTGTTTCTATTTTTTATCGTTTTGCTGAGATTCTTTACCTTTAACAAGAATCGCTCAAGAGCGAATCTTCATCAATCTAAAACAATATCATGTTCAAAAATATAATTCCGGCAAACGAAGATTTAAGATTAAGAAAACTTATTTATTATGAAATTTTAGATTCTTCTGCTGAACAATCATTTGACAGGATCAGCACCCTAGCAGCAGATATCTTTGATGCTAAAAATGCCGGAATTTGCTTTGTTACAGATGAGGATATCTTTGTAAAGTCGGAAGTTGGCGATTCGATTACAACACAAAGAAATGACCGTTTAATAGCGCAAGCTATTTTACAAGATGAGGTTTTGGTTATTGAGCACACACCTACCGACCAAATTGTCATTCCTTTAGTAGCGGCACCTATAAAATCTCCAGACGGTTTTAACATTGGGGCAATTTATGCGTTTGGGGCCGATGTTAAAAACCCAACGGAAAAACAGAAAAAAATGCTAATGCAATTGGCAGAACTGGTTATTGATAAGCTTGAAACCCGCATTGCTATTAGAAAAACTTTAACTGCGCAAGATGACCGTCTTCATGTACTCATTCATGACTTAAAAAACCCAATGACCACAATTTCGCTGCAATCTGAGCTGGTAAGCAGAATGCCTAACATCGATGATAAAGCTGGACTAATCGCTTCAAAAATTAATCAGCAAGCAAAACGAATGGTGGACAACCTGAATGAAATTTTAAGCTCTGCAAAAAAGGTAAGCGGATCATTCAAGCCTAAAAAGGAAAAAGTAGATTTAAGCTATATTGTGAAGCTGGCTTCTCAAAATCTTGCATCTTTTGCAAAGAAGAAAAATCAAACTATCAACTTCGAAATAGAAAGCGGGCTTGAAATTTTTGGTGATACTGAAAAGCTCACTGATTTATTTTACCATGTGATACATAATGCTGTTAAATTTTCCGGACCTGAAACGGAGATTTCCTTCTCGCAGCAAACGGAAGATAATCTGATCACTATTGCTGTAAAAGATCAAGGTGTTGGCTTAACACCCGAAGATCTGGAATTGTTATTTATAAAATTTGCCAGATTAAGCGCCCAGCCTACGCAGAATGAAAATTCTAATGGATTAGGGCTAACACTTGTTAAAATGTTTGTTGATATGCATAAAGGTAAACTTTGGGCAGAAAGTGGAGGTAAAAATAAGGGCACAACAGTTTATATCCAGCTACCTATTAAATAGTTAATCTAGCAGTTCAGCGAGTTTCATTTCTTCCAGGAGAATTCTTTCCGGGCTTCCTGTTTTTAAAAACGACCATTTGATAAGTCTGATCAAATCGTTTTCAATTTCAATTCCGGTGATATCGCCATCATTAAAGCAGCAGCAGCCGCTGTTGAAATATCCTGGTTTGTATTGCTTAAACTCCGGCGCTTCATCGCCTTTCTTGATTCGCTTTCTAAGCTCCAGGTTGAGCATCTCGATTTCTTTTTCATTATGCGCCGCCGTTGCGTTCTTTAGCTTAAGATAAATTCGTTCCAAATGAGTTAAAGAAGCAAACACCGGCTGATGCGTATGCCCGGTAATTAGCGACGTGTTCATCTGCTCGGCCTGCCAACTGTACATCATGCTATTGTGCTCCGTTTTTAATTGGCTATCGTAAGCAGGGGTATTTGGGTTAATGCGTAAAAATGATTGCAGAGGTGCCCAGATGGTACTCACAAACCATTTGCTAAACCAGTTACCATCACTTTGCAAATCTCCCTGATGACCGTGAGTAAGAAAAATATTTAAAGTTTTAGTATCGACTTTTGTTTTTAAGATCACACCTTCATAAACTGGAATTTTCTGTCCGTAAATCCTGTTCAGGTTGAAACCGGCTAAAGGATCATTATCCCAATACAAATCATGGTTACCGAAGATTTTTGTGAAGGCGCCGGCTTCTATAAAAGCTCTTTCTGCATCAAAAGTTGCCTGGTTATGTTTGATAATGGTTTCCATCAAATTTTCCCAGAGTTCTTCACTATCACCTAAATTGATGTAATGAAAATTATTTTTTCGATAATGATTCAACGCCGCTAAATAATTTGGTTCCGCAAGAGAAAAATCATCAGCGTAATCTCTTGCTCCCTTATGTTGATCGGAAAAAATGATAAATCTATCAGCTTGCTTAACTTCGAGAATAATACCTCGTTTGCCCGGCGACTTCGAAATTGTATGGTATAGGGTTGTCAGAGCATTGTGAATGCGTTTTTGATTAGGTCTTGAGCCAAATTTGTTAGATAGCCTGATTACCCACTTACCTAATAGTTTTTGAAGCAGTTTCCGCATTAAATCTCAATGATGTGGTTAAAATAACAAAAAATATCAGCAAACGTTTCATTTAAATTATTGGCTAAGCCCTCCACTATCTCTACCGCACAGCTAAGTAACATTTACTTTATACAAGTTTCTGTTCGATCAAATATTTCTACTTTAGAAAACTAACCAAGTATCATTAAAATGAAAAACAATCAACCCCTTCAGTTACTAAAACCTTTTATCTTATTTACAGGACTATGTTTAGGGCTCAGTTTTATTAGTCTGGCACAAGTAGCTCAACCAAAAGGCCTACAGCTATCCAATGCAACCAAAGTTGCTCGATTAACAGGAACGCCGCTCGAGGCAGAAAATTTGCCCAGCCCGAACAATACCGCAAAAGCTTATGATGTTGGTGGAACTGATTTGGGTATTTTCTGGCAAATGAAAGGATCGAAAGTTGGCATCTTTTTCGGTGATACACATGGAAGGGAATTTGTTGCGGAGAAAGGTGGCAAAGGAGGTGGCAATGGTGCCAATTGGCGATCGAATGTTCTGGCCTTTTCCAGCGACGATCATTTAGAAGATGGAATTACTATTGATTCGATGGCGCTTGATCAAAATGGAAGTGCCCGCGAAATTTGTGCAGGTGGAAAGACGAATCCTCAAAAATACAATACCTCCATCCCTACTGCAGCAATCAGGGTAAATAACACCGATTATGTGCATTACATGAACATTTACGACTGGGCTGGCGGAAACGGACGATGGTTAACCAATTTCTCATCCTTGTATGCTTCTACTGATGATGGGAAAACCTGGATGAGAAAAAACGAGGTAACTTTTAAAGGTGACAGCAAATTTTCACAAGTTTGTTATGCCAAAAAAGATGGTTATGTTTTTATGATCGGAAGTTTATCTGGCCGTGGCGGACCCGGCTATCTTGCCAGGATTAAAGAAAAAGATATGCTAAATCTTAGCCGCTATGAATATTGGAACGGTAATACTAATCAATGGGAAAAAGGAGATGAAAGCAAGGCAACGGTTGTTATTCCTGGCCCGATTGGAGAAGCATCATTAATTTTCCATAAGAAATATAAGAAATGGATAATTGCTTACAGCTATGATTCTGCCTACGACCCTTCAGCAAAAAGCAAATTTCATGCGCTGGCCTATCGCGATGCAAATGAAATTAACGGAAAATGGAGTGATTTAAAAATACTTGCGGATGTGAACCAGTTTAAAGGCTTATACTGTCCATATATTTATCCACTGAGAAAAAATGAAGATCAATTATACTTTACCATGTCTCAGTGGGAACCTTATAATGTTTATTTGATGAAAGCTGATATTGAGTTAAAATAGTTACGCATCTTCCCCATTCCAAACATCATCGTCAGCATGTTTGATTTCATCATGGCTGGATGTAGATGATTTAAATAGCTCATCATGATGGTAATTTCTTTCTGGGTTTTCAGGTAATGAATCATTATGATCAGGTATCGTTTTCCGCAAATGTTCAGGCTTCTTCACTTCAGGTAAATCATCATGAATGACTGAAGGTTTAAGAATTTGTTTTCCGGGAGTTGATTTGTTATCCATGTTCGGGAATGATCAAATTTCAAGCCATAACTTAAACTATAAAACAAAACCTGTTCGATAAACAGGTTTTGTTTGGTATGATTAATAATTTCCGGTTACTCCAACTTCTAAGCCACGTAATTCAGCCAAACCGCGTAAGCGGCCTATTGCCGAATAGCCAGGGTTTGTTTGCTTAGCCAAATCATCCAGCATTTGATGGCCATGATCAGGACGGAAAGGAATTGCCTGGTCGCGTTTGGCATTTTCATCAGACAAGGCTTTCATAATTTCATACATATTTACATCTCCGCCCAAATGATCAGCTTCATAAAAACTTCCATCCTCATCTTTAGTTACATTGCGTAAGTGTGCAAAATAAACACGCTCTTTCACCGCGTTAAATATTTCTAAAGCATCATTTTTCATTCCCGCTCCTAATGATCCGGTACAGAAACAAACGCCATTAAATGGTTTATCAACCTCTTTAATAATATACTCAAAATCTTCGAGTGTGCTTGCAATTCGTGGTAGGCCTAAGATCGGATAAGGAGGATCATCCGGGTGGATGGTCATTTTAATGCCTTCTTCGGTGCATACATCAGCAATTGAAGAAAGAAAATATTTTAAGTTTTCTTTTAATCCCTGAGTGCCGATAGCGGCGTATTCATTTATACTTGCCCTTAACGTTTCGAGTTCAATTTCTTTTTCATTTGGGATACCCATGAGCACATTTACGCGTAAATCGGCTAATTCCGATTCAGTAAGGGTAGCAAATTTTTCATTTGCCCTTTTTAAAATAGATTCGGCATAATCTGCCTCAGCATTTTCTCTCTGAAGAATATGAAGATCAAAAATCGCTAAATCAATCCAATTAAAATATAGGGCTTTCGAACCATCCGTCATTTCCAAATCCAGCTGGGTGCGTGTCCAATCTAAAACCGGCATAAAGTTATAGCAAACGGTTTTCAGGCCACATTGAGCAAGGTTACGCAAAGAGGTTCTATAGTTCTCGAGGTAATGTTCTGCATCTTTCCTGCGGGTTTTAATAGCTTCATGAACGGGTACACTCTCTACCACAGACCAGGTCAATCCTGCAGCTTCAATAATGGCTTTTCTTTCTTGTATATCTTCCAGAGGCCAAATTTCACCATGTGCAATATGATGAAGCGCAGTTACAATGCCAGTTGCTCCAGCCTGTTTAACATCTTGTAAGCTTACCGGATCTATCGGACCATACCAACGCCAGGTTTGCTCTAATTTTTTGTAGTTCATATATGGTTATTCAGATTTTTAATTTTTAAACTCCGGAGAAAGCACAGAAACCACCATCGACAGTAATGTTTTCGCCATTTACGAATTTTGAGGCGTCGCTTAATAGGTAAATTAAGGCACCAATTAATTCCTCCGGATCACCAAATCTTTTAAATGGTGTTTTAGAGATAATAGCCTCGCCTCTTGCTGTTAAAGAGCCATCCTCATTAGTCAGCAACGCTCTGTTCTGGTTAGTGATAAAGAAACCGGGCACTATCGCATTCATTCTTACTTTATCACCATAACGGTTGGCCAATTCTACCGCCATCCATTTGGTATAACTATCAATGGATGATTTCGCCAGAGAATAGCCTAAAACACGGGTTACTGCCTGGGTTGCCGAAACGGATGATATGTTTACAATGCTTCCGCCATTTTTAGCGATTTCTTTACCGAAAATCTGAGTGGGAACCAATGTTCCAAAAAGATTTAAATCGAAAGCTTGTTTCAGAGCAGAGATGTTAAGATCGAAAATACCACTTGTTGGTTGAACCACAGCTTCGGGAATATTACCACCAGCACCATTAACCAGTGCATCAATCCGACCAAATGTTTTAATGATTTCCGCGTTCGCGGCTATCAAATTTTGCTCGTTAAGCACATCAGCGATGATGTAAATTGCCTTTCCACCAGCTTGGGCTACAGTATCGGCCCTAAGTTTTGCTGCATCTTCATTTCTACCAATAACTACAATTGTTGCCTGGGCGGCAGTAAGTCCGGCAATAAATGCTTCTCCTAAAACACCAGTTGCGCCGGTTACAACAACAACCTTATCTTTTAGAGAAAACAGGCTCTCGATATTTTTTATCATTTATTTAGATTTATATGCGGTTATTCAACTACTAAGGTGGTTATGGAATGTGGCAAGCTCGTTGTGGTGGCAGCCTGACCTTTGATCCATAAACTGTATTTTAATTTTTCATCTGATTGGTTCATCACCACAACGACTAACTTTCCATCTGTATTTAAAAATGCAGTAGACTGTAATAAATCACGGCTAGAGGCCGTACCGATTCTCTTAGCACCCGGACGGATAAATTTTGAGAAATGCCCCATGTAATAGTAAGCATTGGTATAAATTAACTTGTCATTTTTAACATCAGCGTGTACTGGTGCAAAACAGAAGTTTCCAACATGATTTGGCCCACCATTTTCATCTAACAGGATGTTCCAATCCGTCCAGGCTGCAGTACCGGCGTTAAAATCATTTATCATTGAATATCCGTAACGTTCACCCAGCGTCCAGTCATCCAACTTTTTAACATCATATTTTTCTTTACATCCTTCAGTAAAAATTAAGGCCTTATCAGGATAGGCTTCATGTGTTTGGCGAACATTTCCAAATTGCATTCCGCTACCCGTCCATGTTTCATACCAGTGAAACCCGATGCCCCAAACGTATTTCGCAGCTTCCTTATCGTTTAAAATGGTACTTGCTCTTTGAAAGATCTGGTCACGGTTGTGATCCCAGGCGATTAATTTTTTAGATGCTAAACCTGATTTATGAAGCGTTGGGCCTAAGAAGTTTTTGATAAAATCACGTTCCTCCTCTGCCGTGTACACACATGACTCCCAAATCTGTTTTGCCATTGGTTCATTCTGAACTGACAAGCCCCAGATTGGCATACCCATGGCCTCATATGTTTTAATGAATTTAACATAGTGATTTGCCCAGCTTTGACGATACTGAGGTAATAAATGTCCGCCTTTAATTAAGCTGTTATTATCTTTCATCCATGCCGGTGGCGACCAGGGACTAACATATAAAGTAAGCTTACCACCAGCTGCAGCGGTTGCCTGTTTAATTAATGGGATTTTAAATTGCTCATCATGTGCCACACTAAAGGTTTTCAAATCTTTATCATTATCCTCAACATAAGTATAGCTTCCGCTTGAGAAATCGCAACTTGCAATGTTGGTACGGGCAAGCGTGTAGCCAATTCCCTTATCTTTATTATAATATGCAGACAATAATTCCTGTTGATTTTTTTTCGAAAGCTTGGCAAAAGTTTCTGCAGAAGCATCGGTTAATGCACCTCCAATACCTACTAATGTTTGATATTTTATCGTAGGATCAACAAAGATGGTTGGCTCTGTTTCGAAAGGCTGCCTATTTTGTACAAAATTTAAGGTTTCAGTTCTGCTCAATCGATAATCAGATTTTTCCGCAGTCGTGTAAACCGTTACTTTTTTATTGCCTACAGCATACGTTTGAACAGTTTTTGCAACTGTTCTTACGTTTTTTTTGTTTTGTGCAGTTGCAGTAAATGCAGTTGCCAAAATCAATAACATGCTCAAATTTTGTTTCATTATTATTATTTATTTACGTAATACGCCAGATGGCTGGCGAACTCATTTTATTTTGAACTTCGAATTTCCGAATAAATCATTCATTTAAGTCACAAAAACATAATTATTACGTATCATTTTTAAACAGCGCAGGTAACTGTTTATCATTCAGCATTTACTACTTTATTATATTTCAGCTTTATTTATATTTTTCCTGCATTTGATTGTAAAAATTTTTCAGCACGAAATAGGCTTTCTTCTTTTCGCCGGTTTCTGAAATCAAACCTTTACGGTTCCAAAAATTTTGATAGATCGGGTGCTGCCGGCGAGGCGATCTGAAATCTGTCAAAATCCATGGCGTAATTCCTCTGAGTGATTTAATTTTAGATAACATGGTAATTTGATTTTTATACAGTGCTTCCTGGTATTCCTCGCTCCAACGTGTATTTTCATCAGCATGAAAACCTGCTAGAGCATCACCACCAAACTCACTTATAACTACTGGCTTATTGTATTTAATGTTGAAATCAAATTTTGTTATCTCACTCGGTACTCCTCCAAAGTACCAACCGGCATATTCATTAAAACTTACCAAATCAATTTTTTCACCAAGCGGATCGTTTAATACCATGGTACTGCCTTCGCGGTGCACCTCAAGCGCAGCAGCAATTAATCGGGTATCATCCAAACTGCGGGCGGTTTCTACCAAATTGCTCATAAAACTTAATCGGGCATCACTTAAAGGTGTTTCATTGCCAACCGACCAAATGACCACACTTGCACGATTTTTATCCCGAAGAATGAGGTCAGTTAACTGCTGCTTTGCATTTGCATAGGTCGCTGGATTGGTCCAGTTAATGGTCCAATAGACGGGAACCTCCGCCCAGACCATTAAGCCCATTTCATCCGCCAGGCGAATCATATCTTCATTATGCGGATAATGTGCCAGTCGAACGTAATTACAGTTCATGTCTTTAGCCCACTGCAGCATCATCCTCATATCACCTTTGGAGCGTAAGCGACCAGCGATTAATGGATTTTCATCATGAAGTGATATCCCACGTAGAAAAACAGATTTATTATTTAGCAGGATACTATCGCCTTTCGCTTCGATCGTACGAAAACCAATTTTATCATTGATATTTTCTTTATCAGATTTAATATTTGCCTCGTAAAGCTTTGGACTTTCTGGTGACCAAAGACTTAAGTTATTCCACGTAAATTCATCGTCTATTTTCCCTTCGCCATCAGTCTTGTACTTTTTTTCCAATTTCAATTCGGGAATTGATAAGGTTATTTCCTGACCTGCAGTTGCATCTGCTAATCTCAAAGAAAAATTAATCAAGTTATTGTTGCCTTTAACCAATTGTAATTTGTACTCACTAATGAAGTGATCGGGAAATTCTGCCAGGTAAACATCTCGTGTAATGCCACCATAATTCCACCAGTCGGTGTTAGTTGTTGGAATTTCATCAGGCTTCCTGGTGTTATCTACCTTTACCACGACTGAATTTTCGCCAATTTTAAGTTTATTAGTTACATCAAATTGAAATGGTGTGAAGCCACCCTTATGAACGCCAAGTTTTTTCCCATTTAGATAAACATGAGCCTCATAATTTACGGCACCGAAATAGATATAATATTTTTTTCCTTTCTCGGGCTTGGCATCGAATTTTTTACGCAACCAAACTGTGCCTTCATAAAGCTCCAGTTTTTCAGCCTGCGAATTCCAGTCGCCCGGCACATTCATCTGTGGCGAACCACTAAAACTATATTCAATCAGTTCCGACTTATCTTTCTGCTCACGGTCATCAAAAAAGCCGCCCGTTCCTGTTTTAGTTTGATCGAAAGGTTGATGCCGGTAATCATAATAACCGTTTTCATAAGGATCGATAATATAATTCCATTTGCCATTCAGGCTTTGAATATTTCTACCCTGAATATTTTGAATGGTGCTAACCTGGGCGTAACCCATTGATGTGAAGAGCGATAAACAGATTAAAATAATTCGATAGGTTGATTTTAGCATAAATAATCTGGCTTTGTTAATTAATTGATCTTTTCAAAACTAACAATTAATTAACGGACGGTGTTTCCACCGCCCGACTAAATTTGAGCAAAATTTAGATATAATTCATTATCAATGTTTTATACACAGAAGTACTGATACATAACCGTTTCATACCTTAAAGTTCTGACAGGTGTGTTTGTGGTTACCCTCCATGCCTGAGTTGGCGAATCTATAAAAACTACAGATTAAAAACCCTTGATTCTACAGCGAGAGGGCAATAAATCTAGTCGCGTGGACATTTCAAACGTTTGAAATAATTGAGAAATTTTCCTTATCTATGCAATAGCGATTGGACAAGATGAAGCAAAATACTCCTATAACATTGAAATTTCTCGCTGAAAAGCTGAAGATGTCAGTTTCAACAGTGTCAAAAGCGCTGAATAATTACCCAACCATAAATGAGTACACTAAAAAACGTGTTCAGGAAATGGCGAAGGAGTTACGTTTTACCCCAAATAAATCGGCCATAAACCTAAAAGAACGGAAATCGCGGATTATAGGGGTTATTCTACCAAATCTGCTTGATCATTTTTTTACGAGGAGCATTTACGGGGTTGAGCAATTCGCCACGGAAAATGGATACAATATCATCATCAGTCAAACCCATGATGATTTGGAAAAGGAAATTCAATCTGCAAATAGATTGCTTAAAAGTCGTGTTGACGGGTTGATCGTAGCCATATCGAAGCAAACTCAAAATTTTTCCCATTTTGATCAGTTTGAAAACATGGGCACACCTGTTGTTTATTATACCAGAAATCCAAGTTTCAATTTGAACTGTCATAAGGTTTTAGGCAATACATTTCAGGGATGCTATGAGGCAACACAATTTTTAATTGACAGAGGCCATCAAAAAATTGCATATCTAGGTGGACCGAAAATGATCAGTTTTACACATGATCGATTTAATGGCTACATTAATGCATTGAAAGATAACCACGTTTCATTTTCATCTGATCTGGTAGCCTATACTGATTTTGATAGGGAAAATACGATTACTGCCATTCAAAGCCTTTTTAAAAGTTCAGATAACACGCCAACAGCACTGGTTGCTTTTAAGGAGCCCATCTTATTTGATGCCATTAAGTATTTGAAATCAGTTGAACACCCCAACTTTGATAAAATCGAGTGTATCGGTTTTGGTAACACTTCGCTAATCAGCTATCTGGATTTTCCTCCGATAGCATCGGTTGAAGAGAACCCTGAATCTGTGGGAGAAAATGCGATGAGACTGTTATTGCAGCTGATTAATGATGACATTGACATTCAGAACTACCAAAAAGTAATGGTTGATTGCAAGTTGGTGGTTCATTAGGTTAATGAAATCGTATTTCTTCTGACCTCATTACGATGCTTTTCATTATAAACAAAAGCTCCAACAATAAGCAAACCCGCTATACCTTCAAAGGCTACCACGGTTTGTGTACCAAACTGATGGGCCAGATAACCCATAAGCAAACTCCCAAGAGGCAAAACCCCTTGGTAAGCCATAATATAATAACTTAGGGTTCTTCCACGCATTAGATCATCAGCATGTGTTTGTAAGTAAGTGTTGATAGATGACGTTTGCGCCATTAAACCAAGTGCTGCCAAACCTGTGCAAATTAGAGCCAAAATTAGCGATGGACTAATGGCCAATGCCACTACAGAAACCGCCAGAAGTACCCCTGAAACCATCACTATCTTTTGCAGATTTTGTTTCACTTTTAAAGTTGCCATATAAATCGCTCCGAAAAACGCCCCAAAACCGGCAGCACTTTCAAACCAACTAAACGTTGTAGCCGTTCCGTTAAAAACATCTTTAGCAAAAACAGGCAATAAAGTGGTAAAGGGAATCACCAGAAGACTCGATGCAGCCATCATTAAAATCATTGATGCCAGATCTGGAGATGCTTTCAAATAATCATATCCCTTTTTAAGGTCAATCCAGATATTTTCTTTTGATTTTGCATGTGCTGTTAATTTTAATTTCATCATCACCATACAACCAAGCACCGCAATAAAACTAAGGAAGTTGATCAGAAAACAGATATCCTCGCCCAAAGTACTCAAAATTACTCCTGCCAATGCTGGCCCTACTAATCTTGCAGCATTAAAAACGGATGAATTCAAGGCAATGGCATTCGGTAAATCTTCCTTATCATCAATTAAATTAACCATGAGCGACTGTCTGGCCGTTACATCAAATGCGTTCACCAAACCTTGCACCAATGAAAGTGCAGCAATCCAAAATATATCATAAACCTTAAACCAAATCATTAAAGCTAAAGCACCTGCCTGCAACATCAAAATCACTTGTGTATTAATCAATATCTTGTACTTATTATGCCTGTCTACATAACTGCCGGCATAGGGCGCAAGAACCAATGATGGAATTAAACTTAAGAAAGTTACGAGTCCAAGCAAAAAAGCAGAACCCGTTAACCGGTAAACTAGCCAGCTAATTGCAACACGCTGCATCCATGTACCAACTAACGAAATAGCCTGACCTGAAAAAAATAAGCGATAATTATAATGTCTGAGTGAACGAAAAATTGTCATATCAAAAATAGTAAAGTAACTTTACAAAAGTATAAATTTTGTTTGACTTGATAAAGCTAATAACTATAAATTTTATCATCTTAAACTCATTAAATTAAGTATAACAGTAACTGGGTAGATACTTTTGTATTAAAATAACATTATATTTGTAAAGTTTATTTACTAAAGAAATGCCAACATCAACTCAGGAAATTGCTGCAAAATTAAGAAGTACCGTAACACGCCTTACCCGGCAGTTGCGAAAACAGAATGTGAGCTCTGAATTTAGCAACGCAGAATTACTCACGATGTCATTATTAGAACAGCATGGCATGTTACTTTCCACTGAACTGGCTGAAATGGAGCGGGTTTCCAAACAGGCAATTTCTCAAATCATCAATCGGTTAGTTGAGGCAAAATGTGTTGAGCGACAACCGAGTGAAGACGACAAGAGAAAAGTTTTTATCAGTTTAACCAAACTTGGAGAAAAACATATTATAGCCAGTAGAAAAATCAAAGAAGAATGGCTCGTACAAACGATGGAAAAAATATTCTCAGCAGAAGAGATTGCACTCATTCAGGCATTTCTACCTTTACTTTCGCGGTTGGTGGAATATAACGGCACTAAGGTTTAATTTACTTTATCATTATGTAAATTAGCCGTAACTTGCGGTTTCAAAATGGCATTATATTTTACATCAATAAACTCGGGAAGTAACGGTAACTGTTACTATGTTGGCAACGAAAACGAGGCGATTTTAATTGATGTTGGGTTAACTTGCAAAGAAGTTGAACTGAGAGTTAACCGATTAGGATTATCGATCGATAAAATCAAAGCGATTTTCATTTCTCATGAACACAGCGATCATATTAAGGGTTTGAGTGTTTTCGCAAAGAAACATCACTTACCGGTTTACATTAGCACACCAACATACAAAAGCAGCAGACTCATATTAAACGAAGAAAACATTTTTCCGATCTCGCACTCACAGCAAATCAAAATAGGAAGTCTTAACATTTTTGCTTTTTCTAAATTCCACGATGCTGCAGATCCTTATAGTTTTACGGTTGAATGTAATAACGTTAAAGTAGGTGTTTTTACAGATATTGGTTCGGTTTGCGACCGGTTAATCAACCAATTCAAAACCTGCCACGCTGCATTTTTAGAGGCAAATTATTGTACACAAATGTTAGCCAATGGCAGTTATCCATACTTTTTAAAAAGAAGGATAACCAGCGGACACGGGCATTTGAGTAATACACAGGCTTTGGAACTTTTCCAAAATCACAAACCTGCATTTATGAGTCATTTGTTGCTGAGTCATTTATCGAAAGATAATAATGACCCTGACTTAGTTGAAAGTATTTTCAAAAATGTAGCCGGCGATACTTTTGTTAAAGTAGCTTCGCGATACCAGGAGACCGAGGTGTTCTATGTAAGTAAAAGTAGCACAGCAATCCCTACTTATCAGTTCGATCCTGCATCGTATCAGCCAGATCAATTAAACCTCTTCTAGATATTTATTATTAAGAAAATTGCTAAACGGTAAAATATTTTCAAACATTTTTTGAAGATGTTGGTTATATAATTACTTCATAAATAGTTTGTTTGGTTTATTTGGGGCTTAAGGTTTAAGCCCCTTTCTTTTTCCATCAAGTTTTCGAGCTGAACAGTTTCTTGTTAATAAATGCCGACTTTTTAAATTGTAATATTTCATTTACATTTGCAGCAAATCTCCCCCTATTGTTTTTTAATCTTTAATAAAAAATAACATGGAGACGAGTAAATTCTCAAAATTCAGTGCCGAATTTCTGGGCACGTTAGTATTAGTTTTAATGGGTTGCGGTAGCGCAGTAATTGCCGGTGACAATGGTACAACCGGTGTAGGTTTACTGGGAATTTCTTTTGCCTTTGGTTTATCTGTTGTGGCAATGGCTTATGCAATAGGTCACATTTCGGGTTGCCATATTAACCCTGCAATTTCAATTGGTATGGTTGTGGCCGGAAGAATGAAAGCTGGCGAGGCAGCTTATTATGTTGTTGCTCAGGTTTTAGGCGCAATTGCAGGAGCGGGCTTACTTTATTTAATCGTAAGTAACCAGGAAAACTTCGAGATGAAAGAATGGGCTTTAGGCTCTAACGGCTGGGGCAAAGGTTACTTAGCAGAATACAATTCTACTGCAGCTTTTGTTGCTGAAGCAGTTTTTACATTTATCTTCCTACTGGTAATTTTTGGTGCTACCTCAACAAAAAACATCAACGGTGGTTTCGCTGGTTTAGCCATTGGCCTTTCATTGGTACTGATCCATATTGTTGGAATTAAAATTACAGGTGTTTCTGTGAACCCGGCACGTAGTATAGGTCCTGCGGTTTTAGCAGGCGGCGAAGCCATCAAACAAATCTGGCTGTTTGCCGTAGCGCCGGTTGTTGGCGCAGTTTTAAGCGCTGTGGTTTGGAAAACTGTTTTAGAGAAAAACTAACTGAAGATGTGAAAAAGATGATGTAAATTGGATGACAGGATTTAAAAAAATCTTAGGCATCCATACTCACGAAATCTCAATTTAAAAAAAAAGGTAAAATGAATTGAAAATAAATCCAATTCATCTTACCTTTTTTGCTTTTGAAAATGCAAGAGAAAATTATTCCATTTTACATCTCGCATCTTCCAGCCTATTTATAGATTCTTTACAATTGCTTCATCCATCGGCTTTGTTTTTGAGCGAAAGCGATGCACCAACTCCCCTTTTTCGTTGATTAAAAACTTTTCAAAGTTCCATTTAATATCACCTTGTTCTTCGGTATTGGTTTGCGAAGTTAAGTATTTAAATAAAGGACTGATATCATCACCTTTAACGCTGCTTTTTTCTGCTAATAAAAAAGATACGTTGTACTTTCCTGTGCAAAATTCCTTAATCTCTGCATTAGTAGAAAACTCCTGTCCGCCGAAATTTCCGGCTGGAAACCCTATTAACACTACCTTTTTGCCGTATTGTTTTTGAAGTTTCTCCAAATCTTCGTACTGTGGCGTGTAGCCACACTTAGAGGCAGTATTAACGATTAAAATTTTCTTCCCTTTAAACTTCGAAAGTTTTACCTCTTTACCATCGATAGTTTTAAAGCTAAAATCGTAAACATTTTTTGGCGGCGTAGGCATCAAAAAATTTAATAGAATTAAAATTGTGCTGATCATTGTTTTTTCTTTTTATATACGAATATATGCACAAATAGTTTTCTCCACAGGTTTTGATTGTAAATTAAATGCTAAAATGATGAATAGCTCATTAAAGTATTGATATTAGGAAACGAACGCAATATCTGCATCGGCAATCATAGCCCCGCTTTCCCTCCTGCCATGAAAAATGGCATCCGTACAATCGGGTTTAGTTTACCCCATGCAGTTTTTCAAAAGCAGTTATTCGAACTTGTAACGAATAAGCGTTTTCGTTTTTAGTGGTTATATAGGTAGACGCCTTGCAGCTGTTGTAACCTAACTACACTGGCCACCTAAACCCGACCGCGTGAAAAACCCGGAAACCGAGGTACGAGGTTGAGGATTTGAAACATAGGGCGGGACAAAGCCTGAAATTAAAACCATTGAAATTGCTTTCCAAAAATTTAAGAACTATAAAAAATACAGATTAAGGCATCAAAACCGCATCTAATTTGACGAGATTTTGAAAAAAAATTTGTATAAAATTCTGTTCACGTTTGGTTTTATACTTTAATTATAGCTTTATTTGCACAAAATCGTTATTTCATGGCCAAAAATTTATTAATCGTAGAGTCACCCGCAAAAGCTAAAACTATAGAAGGCTATCTAGGCAAAGATTTCCTTGTGAAATCGAGCTATGGCCATATTCGGGATTTGGCTAAAGGCGATATGGCGATTGATATTGCGAATGATTTCGCACAGAAATACGAAGTTCCGGCAGATAAGAAAGCGCTCGTAGCTGAATTAAAAAAACTTGCAAAGGAAGCCGAAATGGTTTGGCTAGCATCCGATGAGGACCGTGAGGGAGAAGCCATTTCCTGGCATTTGTTTGAAACGCTTGGCTTAAAACAAGAGAAAACCAAACGTATTGTTTTTCATGAAATTACGAAACCTGCCATATTAAAGGCGATTGATAGTCCACGAAGTATTGATTACAACCTGGTTAATGCACAACAGGCTCGCCGGGTTTTAGATCGGTTAGTGGGTTTTGAACTTTCACCCGTATTGTGGAAAAAAGTTAAACCATCGCTTTCTGCTGGTCGTGTACAATCTGTTGCAGTGCGCTTAATTGTTGATAGAGAAAGAGAAGTACAAAACTTTAATGCAGCTGCTGCCTATAAAATCACGGCACAATTTTCTACAGGTAAAGGTAAAGAGATTGTAAAAGCAGAATTGCCTCATCGTTTTGAAAGCGAAGCTGATGCCGAGAAATTTTTACAGGATTGTTCAAATGCCAAGTTTGACATCACCAGTCTAGAAACCAAACCTGCGAAACGCAATCCGGCGGCACCCTTTACCACTTCTACCTTGCAACAGGAAGCCTCAAGGAAATTAGGTTTTCCGGTGGCGAGAACCATGCAGGTTGCACAACGCTTATACGAAGCCGGTAAAATTACCTATATGAGAACCGATTCGGTAAACTTATCGGAAACCGCTTTAACTGCTGCTGCTGCCGAAATTAAATCAGCATACGGAGAGAAATATCACCAGCAGAGGGTTTATAGAACAAAATCGGCTGGTGCTCAGGAGGCTCACGAGGCCATCCGCCCTACTTATTTTGATCGCCACACGGTTGACGGGGATATTTCGGAAAGACGTTTATATGACCTGATCTGGAAACGTTCAATTGCCTCACAAATGAGCGAGGCTCTATTTGAAAAAACAACTGCACAGATTACCGCTTCAACACGAAAAGAGTATTTAGTTGCTGAAGGTGAAGTATTAAAATTTGACGGTTTTTTAAAGGTCTATTTAGAATCTACTGATGATGAAGAAGGTGATGAAAAAGAAGGCGGTTCTATTTTGCCTCCATTAGCCAAGGGACAAGAATTATTTTTAAAAGAAATGCAGGCTACGGAGCGCTACTCTCGTCCGCCGGCAAGATATACAGAAGCCAGCTTAGTTAAAAAATTAGAAGAATTGGGCATTGGACGTCCATCTACTTATGCCCCAACCATTTCTACGGTTCAAAATCGTGGCTATGTTGTTAAGGAAGATAGAGATGGTAAACAACGCCAATTTACAGCGATCATTTTAGCTGATGGAAAGGTTACAAAAAACACAAAATCAGAAATTACAGGTGCTGAAAAGCAAAAACTTTTCCCAACAGATATCGGCGAAGTGGTGAATGATTTCCTGGTTGAACATTTTAAAGGAATCGTTGACTTTAATTTCACTGCGAAGGTGGAAAAAGAATTTGATGAGATTGCGCAAGGTTTGCAAGAGTGGACTAAAATGCTACACTCATTTTATAGCCCTTTCCACACTGAGGTAGAAACAACTCTTGAAACCGCAGAACGTGCTACTGGCGAACGTTTGCTCGGTGTTGACCCTGCTTCTGGTAAAAACGTATATACAAAAGTTGGTAAATTCGGTCCGCTGGTTCAAATTGGTGAGCTCGATGAGGAAGAAAAACCGCGTTATGCAAGTTTAATGCGTAATCAATCGGTTGCTACTATTCAGTTAGATGATGCTTTGGAACTGTTCAAGCTGCCGATGCAACTGCCGGATTTTGAAGGCAAAGAAGTAATGGTTGGCGTGGGCCGGTTTGGCCCGTATGTGAAATGGGGAGAAGCCTTTATCTCACTTCCTAAAAATGAAGAGCCACTTTCGGTAACTTATGAACGGGCAGTTCAGATTATACAAGAAAAAATGGATGCGGATGCGCCTATTGCCTATTACGAAGGTTTGGGTGTAACGAAAGGAAAAGGACGTTTCGGTCCGTTTATTAAATGGAACGATTTATTTATAAATATCCCGGCAAAGGGTTACGATTTCGATAATTTGACACAATCAGATATTGAGACTTTGATTGGTAAAAAAGTGGAGAAAGAAGCTAACCGATTCATTAAAGTTTGGGATGCGGAAAAAATTTCAATTGAAAATGGCCGTTGGGGACCTTTTATTCGTTTCGGTAAATTGATGCTGAAGTTGAGAAATAACGAGGTAACAAAGCAAAAATATACCGCTGAAGAGTTGGCTGATGTTGATTTGGAAGTAATCAAAAAGATGATTGTTGAGCAAGTGCCGAATGCTTTTGAAACAAAGAAAAAAGCGCCTGCAAAAAAGAAAGCACCGGCAGCGAAAAAGGCTGTAGCCAAGAAGAAGTAATTTTGAACAACGAATAAGGATTTAAGGTTTATTGTTTAAAAATCGAAATTCATCATCCTTATTTTTTGCTCTTTTATCCCTGTCAAAATGAAAGCAGATTTACCAGAAAATACCGTAGAAGATATCGGAATGGCTGTTGTGCTCATGAGTGAAACTCCTGAAGTGAAAAACTGGACGGTTTACCTAGTCAACCTAAAAAATGAGCCAATTACAAACGTTTTAATTAGTTCAAAAGGTTATGGCGAGAAAGATGGCAAACAAGTTAAAACATCTGTTTTAAGACATTTCATTGGCGATATGGAAGCCAATGATTTTAAAGGCGTTGAGGCTATTGACCCTGAAGTTTTCGGCCTAACAAATGAATACTGGTTAAGCTATTATATTGGTTCTACCATTTATGACAAAAAATTCATCTTTCTTCCTGAAAGTATTATTGACTCCAATTTGATAAAAATTCCATTGGTTAACCGGCCTGGAGTTATGATAAAGTAGTGTATAAGTTTGGAAACGTAGAACACAAAAAGTACAACACAATTAAAGCACTTTAACCGCCTGTCTTCCCAACAACTTCCATCCAGCTTTTTCCTTACTCCAAATTAGCAAAACATGTAACTTTACAGTGCCAGGAATATTCTTATCATTTGTTTTTGCATTTAAGGTGTGGCGCACCAAAGCTGTTTTATTTTGAACGATGATCTTTTGATCAGTTAAGTTGATATCAACAAAATCTGAAGCCCCAGAAAGCAATGCATGCATAAACTCCTGCTTGGTTTCTACTTTACCACTCGAGTGCCCATAACTTAAATCATTCAATACCAACTTGTTCAGCGCTAAACTATCCGGAGAGATCATCAGCTTAGTTAGCCGGTTTACTGCTTCCGCTACATCTGTCTGTTGCGCAAAACCAATATTAACTGTTAAAATCAGGCTTGAAAAAATCAATAGTTTCTTAATCATATCTGGTTGAATTGGGATTGATCTGTAAACTTATCCAAATCATTGCAAAGGAACAAATATAAAACCTGCTCATTGGGCTATTTTTGATCAGCATCACTTCCCTGCCAAATACAAATAATAGATAAGAACCAGCAAAAAAAAGGAAACTATAAACAGATATACATTAACGCAAAATATCCATTAGAAAATCAATAGGTTTAGTATTATAAATCAAAATCCCCACAACAGGCTAATTTTCAACATAGTTTATTTTAACGGGATTTTTAGTTTATTTTGAATCACATCTAATCAGAATTTCAAAAATGGAACAACCCTCTACCTACAAATCATCATCCAAAAAGAAATTTATTTTTATCGTTTTATTAGCGGCTTCGATCGCAGCTTTATTGTTTTTTTATTTCAATCGAAAGAAAAAATCGAATGAAGATAATCAGGCTTATGCGAAATATATCGAGGCCTACACTTCTGGCACAATCTCAAAAAAGAGTTACATCCGTGTGCATCTGGCTAACGCCGCTACCGGAATGCAGGATTTAGGTAAACCCGATTCTCGCGACCTATTCGATTTTTCGCCTTCTATCTCAGGAAAAACTTACTGGATAGATCCACAAACAGTAGAATTTCGACCTGACGAGAATTTGAAATCCGGCAAGGAATATGAAGCATCTTTCAAATTATCAGAAGTTTCTGCTACAGAAAAAGGTTTGGAGGATTTTGACTTCGAATTTAAAGTAATTACACCCGGCGTTATGCTTTCTCAAAATGGCCTGGTTTCTCAAAACAATACTTCCCTTGATTATATGAAACTCACTGGAGAAGTAGCTACCGCGGATGTAGAGGAAACCTCAAAAATTGAAAAGATAATCGAGCTTGATTTCGATCAGAAATTAAGAATTAAATGGCAACATGACCCTGCAAAAAACATCTCCAAATTTACCATAGATAGTATAAAAAAGAAAGGCGCTGACCAGACTTTAAAAATTGATTGGGATGGTGATGCCATCGATGCTGAACAAAAAGGTGAAGAAGATGTTAGAATTCCTGCTTTAAATAAATTTGAAATTTTGGATATGAAGGCCATCCAGGGTGAAGAAGATTATGCTTTAGTGCAATTTTCGGAGCCTATTGGAGTTGGTCAGGATTTAACTGGAATGATTTCATTAGGCAACCTGAGCGATTTACGTTATACCATTGACGCCAGCCAGGTAAAAGTTTACGCAGCCGAAGAATTAAAGGGCGACTATACTTTAAACGTGAACAGCGGAGTAGAAAATATTAACGGAAAAACTTTATCAGGAGGAAAAACTGCTAATCTGGTTTTCGAAGATAAACTTCCTGCTGTTACTATTGCTGGAGGCGGAACCATTTTGCCAAATTCTGGTAAGTTGGTTTTACCTTTCGAAGCCATCAATTTAAAGGCTGTTGATGTTACTGTAATTAAAATCTACGAAAATAATATTCCTCAGTTTTTTCAAACCAATAGTTATAAAGATGCAAACGAGTTGCGTAGGGTAGCCAAACCAATTTTGCAGAAAACAGTTCGTCTGGATGAGGATAAAGCCTTGAATCTGCACAAGAAAAACCGATTTACATTGGATTTAGATAAGATGATCCGAACCGAGCCCGGAGCAATGTATCGGGTAACGATTGCATTTAGGCAAGAATATAATGCATACAATTGTAAAGCAAATGATGAAAAAGCTACCGATGATGGAGAAGGTTACTATGATGAAGAAGGTGGCTATTACGGAGAAAAAATTGATGAAGATGATGATTTTTGGCAACGATACAATAATTATTATCCTCAAAACTATCGCTGGTCAGATAAAGATAATCCCTGCACACCTTCATTTTACACCAATCAACGTTGGGCAAGCAGAAATTTAATTGCATCGAATATTGGTTTGGTTGCGAAACGCGGCAACGATAACAGCATGCTGATTGTTGCTACGGATTTACTTACCGCAAAACCCATGAGTGGTGTAAGTTTAGAGCTTATGGATTACCAAAAGCAAATTATCTTTACCACCAAAACAGATGGAGATGGTTTTGCCAGATTTGATTTGAAACGCCAACCGTTTTTACTGATTGCCAAAAATGGTTCCGAACGAGGTTATTTAAAATTAGATGATGGCAGTTCTTTACCGTTAAGCCGTTTCGATGTTGGCGGAGATGTGGTGCAGAGTGGGCTTAAGGGTTTTATATATGGCGAACGCGGCGTGTGGCGACCAGGCGATAGTTTATTTGTATCCTTTATTTTAGAAGATAAGCTGAAAAAGCTTCCTGCAAATTATCCTGTCACCATGGAATTTTATAATCCAAAAGGTCAGCTTTATAAACGGTTAATTAATGGAAGACCAGTTAACGGATTCTATAGTTTCAAAACGGCAACAGAAAATACTGCTCCTACCGGAAACTGGATGGCGAAAGTAAAAGCCGGTGGCGCAACATTTACTAAAACATTAAAAATCGAAACGGTGATGCCAAACCGTTTGAAAATCGATTTTAACGTTGGTAACAGAACGTATCTAAGTGCTGGAACATCACCTGCTACCCTATCAGCAAAATGGCTCTTTGGTACGCCGGCACAAAATTTAAAAGCAAAGGTTGATGTAAACTTAAACACCACTGAAACTAAGTTTAAAGGTTTCGAGGGTTTCAGTTTTGATAATCCAACAGTAAGTTTTGAGTCGCAGGTTAAAACCATTTTCGAAGGAACTTTAAATGGAGCTGGCACTGCTCAAATTAATACCAACCTCATTGAAAATAACACTGCTCCAGGCGTTTTGCGAGCAAACTTTACCACAAAGGTTTTTGAACCTGGAGGTAATTTCAGCATCGATAATCTCAGTATTCCATATCATGTTTACAGCAGCTATTTAGGTATTCGTCCGGCAAAGGGAGATAAGCTAAGCGGCAGGCTGGTAACCGGAAAAGATCATAAAATTGAAATTGTAAATGTAAATACTGATGGAAAACTGTTAAGTGGAAGCAAAACAGTTCAGTTAGAAGTGTATAAAACACAGTGGCGTTGGTGGTGGGAACAAGATGATCAATACACTTATGCAAATTTCACCCAAAACCAATACAATAAACTGGTTGAAACACATCAGGTTAATTTATCAAACGGTAAAGGTAGCTGGAATTTAAGAATTGATGAACCAGAATGGGGACGCTACCTCATCCTTGTTCGTGATTTAAATGGCGGACACGTCACCGGAAAATCAGTATATGTAGACTGGCCAGGTTGGGCTCAGCGTGAGCAAGGTGCAAATCCTACCGAGGCATCCATGTTGTCATTTACTGCTAATAAAGAAAAATTTACGGTTGGCGAAGACATTACATTGACCATCCCGACGGGTAAAGATGGAAGAGCGTTAATTTCAATTGAAAACGGAAGCAGGGTTTTAAAAACTTTCTGGGTTGATACTAAGGCTGGGCAAACACAATATAAATTTAAGGCAGAAAAAGAAATGGCTCCAAACGTTTTCGCGAACGTTACGCTGTTGCAGCCTCATGCACAAACCGTTAACGATTTGCCAATCAGGATGTATGGTGCGATCCCAATTTCGGTCGAAGACCCTCAAACGATTTTAAAGCCAACCATTAAAATGTTGGATAAAATCAAACCTGAAACGGAAAATTCTATCACTATTGCTGAGCAAAACGGCAAGGCGATGACGTATACCATCGCTTTGGTAGATGAAGGCTTATTAGATTTAACACGCTTTAAAACACCAGATCCTCATGGTGCATTCTATGCCCGAGAAGGTTTGGGCGTAAAAACCTGGGATCTATTTGATTACGTATTAGGCGCCTGGGGCGGTAACCTGGAACGCATCCTAAGCATTGGTGGAGATGGAAGTATCAATAAAAACTTAAACCCTGCCAAAGCAAATCGTTTCAAAGCAGTGGTTAAATTTATGGGACCATTTACGTTAGGCAAAGGCGAAAGTAAAACACACAAATTTAAATTACCACAATATATTGGTGCTGTTCGAGCCATGGTGGTTGCCGGACAAGACGCTGCTTATGGCTTTGCCGAAAAATCTGTTCAGGTTAAAAAGCCTTTAATGGTTTTGGCAACACTGCCGAGGGTAATCGGTCCTGGAGAAACTTTTACTTTACCTGTTACGGTTTTTGCAACGGAAAATAACCTTAAAAATGTTTCGGTTCAGCTCCAGGCCAATAATTTAATCTTACAAGGAACCAATAAACAGCAGCTTTACTATCAAAAAACCGGAGAGCAAATGGCTTACTTTGAAGTGAAAGCACCTGACAAAGTTGGCATTGCCAAAGTGAAAGTAATTGCACAAAGTGGCAGCGAAAGAACAGATTACGATGTGGAAATGGATATCCGAAATCCAAATCCTTATATTACTAATGTAGTTTCTGCAACGGTGCAACCACATACCAAGTGGTCGGTGAATTACCAGCCTATTGGCATGACCGGTACAAATAGTGGGTCGCTCGAGGTTTCTTCAATTCCTGCAATTAACCTGGGCAAACGATTGAGTTATCTAATTCAATATCCTCACGGATGTGTGGAGCAAACTACTTCAAGCGTTTTCCCGCAATTGTTTCTTGATAGATTGAGTCCGTTAACTGAGCAACAAAAAGCAAAAGCCGAATCAAATATCAAGGCTGGAATTACACGTTTGAAAGGCTTCCAGACTACGGATGGTGGACTATCATATTGGCCAGGTGAAGGAAGTTCTGATGAATGGGGAAGTAATTATGCAGGTCATTTCCTGGTGGAAGCACAAAATGCAGGATACACCTTACCTGTGGGATTATTAGATGAATTGTTGCGTTACCAAAAAACGAAGGCGGCAAACTGGGCGCCAAATAGCAATAATTTTTATGGCGGAGATCTATCTCAAGCTTACCGTTTATACATGCTTGCCTTGGCCAAAAAACCTGAAATGGCAGCAATGAACCGCCTGAAAGCCTTTGAATATCTTTCTGTGGCGGCAAAATGGCGTTTGGCAGCGGCTTATAAACTGGCAGGACAAAACAGCGTTGCGCAAAATATGATTAGCGGGTTAGAAACATCCATTCAACCTTATAAACAGCTTGGCGGAACCTATGGATCAGATGTTCGTGATGGCGCAATGATTCTGGAAACCCTTACCCTATTAGGCCAAAAAGCTAAAGCAGCTAGTTTATTGCAGCCTTTGGCAGCAAAACTTGGTGAAGATACCTGGTATAGTACACAGACAACAGCTTACAGTTTATTAGCCATCGGGAAGTTTTGTGGTTCGAATCAGTCATCAAATAAATTGCAATACCAGTATATGCTGGATGGAAAATCGGCGCCGGTGAATTCAAATCAATATCTAAATAGCACAGCTGTAAACTTTAAAGGCAACACGGCATCCGTTACCAATAACGGAAACAAAGTACTATTTGTCCGTTTGGTTTTGGAAGGACAGCCAGTAGCAGGTCAAAATAACTTCTTGCCAAACAGACCAGATGTTTTAGATATGAACGTTACCTACAAGCGCTTAAATGGCACAATTCTAGATCCAACAACCTTAAAACAAGGAACAGATTTTTATGCTGAAGTAACGGTAAAAAATCCGGGAAGAATGGGTTATTACGAGCAAATGGCATTGACACAAATCTTCCCATCCGGCTGGGAAATTATCAATACAAGGGTAAATGATAATCAAAGTATTCTAGCATCATCACCATTTACTTATCAGGATATTAGAGATGATAGGGTTTTCACATACTTTAATATCAGGGAAAATGAAAGCCTAGTTTATAAAGTATTATTGAACGCTTCTTATACGGGCCGATATTATTTATCAGCTGTTCAATGCGAAGCGATGTATAACAATGATATTTCTGCAACACAGGGTGGTAAGTGGGTTCAGGTGGTGAGATAGGATATAAAGTTTTTACATTAATTAAAATCGATAAAAATCATTAATACAGAGAATTATAAAGATTGTTTCTTACCTCGCAAATGACGACCGTTATACACACCACGGCGAGGTACGAAGCAATCTTATAATGATTCTTGAGTGTATAAACGTAGGCAAGAAATAATAATCGATGAACAATACACCAAAAGCATTCCCTATTTCTGACATTTGCTGCGTTGCATTGCTTCTGGTGTTTCTGTTTCTACTCCCATCAAAGCTCTTTAAATCCCCAACGTCTTTCGTAGTCGAAGCCAGTAATGGAAATCTATTAAGTGCAGCTATAGCAAGCGATGGTCAATGGCGCTTCCCGGTAGCTGACAGCGTTCCGGTAAAATTTAAAGATTGCATCATTGCGTTTGAGGATAAACGCTACTATCATCATTTCGGGATTGATTTTCTGGCGATGAGTAGAGCGATGCGGCAAAATTTAAAAGCAAAAAGTGTTGTTAGCGGTGGCAGTACGTTAACCATGCAAGTCATTCGTTTATCTAGAAAGCAAGATCGAACCATATGGCAGAAATTATTAGAAATGCTGCTGGCCTTGCGATTGGAAGTTAAATATTCGAAGGCGGAAATTTTGGGCTTATATGCAGCCAATGCTCCCTTCGGTAGTAATGTGGTAGGCTTAGAGGCGGCAAGCTGGCGCTACTATGGCCGCGATGCCAATACGCTTTCATGGGGAGAAATGGCAACTTTAGCTGTTCTTCCAAATAGTCCCTCACTGGTTCACCCTGGCAAAAACGCTACACGTTTAATTAAAAAAAGGAATGATTTGTTGGACAAATTAGCGAAGCTTGGTTATATCGACCAATCAACCGCCAATCTTTCTAAACTTGAACCTGTTCCTGGTAAACCGCTTCCGTTGCCGCAAAATGCACCACATCTGCTCAACCGTTTTAAAGCCGAAAGAGCAAGTCTGGAAATCAATTCAACCAGAATAAAATCAACTTTAAATGAAGATTTACAGATTAAAATTAATTCCATTTTAAAGCGATTCAATAACCGCTACAGAGCAAATGACATTAACAATATTTCTGCTTTGGTTTTAAATGCTAAAAACGGCTCGGTTGTAAGTTATGTTGGAAATGTCTATCAACCAGAAATTACTGATTTACAGAGCCATGTAGATATGATTAAGGCTCCGAGAAGTCCGGGAAGTACGCTTAAGCCATTGTTGTATGCCAGTATGCTTAATGATGGTTTTGTTTTACCTCATACATTAGTGCCAGATATTCCGACTCAGATTGCAGGATATTCTCCTCAAAATTACGATTTGGGCTATGATGGCGCTATTTCGGCTGACAAGGCTTTAAGTCGCTCATTAAATATTCCGGCAGTAAAAATGTTGCAACAGTATAAATATGAGCGGTTTTATGATAAACTAAAAAAAATAGGCATTGGCACATTAAACCAGCCTGCAGATCACTACGGATTATCATTAATTTTGGGTGGCAGCGAAGTAACTATGTGGGATTTGGCGAATACTTATATGGGTATGGTTCGCACACTGAACCATTTTAATACCTATAAAGGCTTATACAACCCTGAAGATTACAGGCCAGCCTCTTATTTTACTTCTGAAAAACAAGAAGAAAAAAACTATCAAAGAAATTCGTTTTTAGATCATGGTTCAATCTGGGCAACATTTAATGCAATGGAAGAAGTGATGCGGCCCGGCGATGAAGGTTTATGGGAACAGTTTTCCTCGTCGCAGCGGGTGGCCTGGAAAACAGGAACAAGTTTCGGCTTTCGCGATGCCTGGGCGATTGGATTAACTCCGAATTATGTGGTATGTGTTTGGGTTGGTAATGCCGATGGCGAAGGTCGTCCGGGACTCGTTGGTATCGAGGCGGCTGCTCCTGTTTTGTTCGATATCTTTAAGCTGTTACCTAATGGAAAATGGTTCGAAACTCCGATAACGAAACTTAAAAAACTGAAAGTTTGCAAACAAAGTGGCTATAAAGCAGGCGAAAATTGTCCGGTGATTATCGATGAAATGGTACCAACTGCAGGCGAAAAAACCGCGGCTTGTCCCTACCATAAATTGATTCATTTGGATAAAACCGGAACCTATCGGGTGACTGATCAGTGTGAAAGCGTGACCAACATGCAACACAGCAATTGGTTTATTTTGCCACCGGCAATGGAATATTATTATAAAATTAAAAACAGTGACTACAGGAGTCTGCCTCCGTTTATGCCTGGTTGTGAAACCTCTGGCGGAAATAATGTGATGGAATTGATATACCCTAAAAACGCCGCTGTGGTTTATATCCCATTAGAGTTGGATGGAACAAGAGGAAAAGTAGTTCTAAATGCAGCACATCGCAATCAAAACGCTAAAATATACTGGCACATTGACAACGAATACATTGCAACAACTACCAATTATCATCAGTTCGCGATCAGCCCGATGCCCGGAAAGCATACTTTAACATTGGTAGATGAAAACGGCGAAAGATTAGTGCAGGTTTTTACTGTAATGGACAAAGAGCAGAAGAAAAACTAAAGAAATTGTTGTTTTCCCTTATTGAAACAGATGGCAATAAGTGCGAATTTGCTGTGCCGTCCCACTTCACAGCTGTCGATTTTTTTACTGATGACCGATATCATATTAAATTTCTTGCGATATCCTGAACTTAATAAACCTGATAAAGTGGAAATACTTTTAAACAGCAAAAGCTTAGCGGTTCCTGTCATCTGTATGCTATTAAACAGATACTTCGTACCCCAGCAGAATGGATGTTTTTAAAAGATTGCAACATAGCAGGACTATCACAACCGATTACCGCAGAACATTGCTTTCCAAAAAACTTTGAAGCGTTTAAATCTCCGTTCTGGTTACCAATAATTTCCGTTCTACTGTTCCATAAACGATTAGAAACTGGGCGATCATATAGGAGGCCATAATTAACACACCACTTTGCGGGATGGGTTGTGCAAATTTATTTACGGCCAATGCACTGTCTGATAAGAGAAAAAATAGCGCACCATATAAAATCAGTTTGTAGCTAAAAATATTAACTTTACCATATCGGTTAACAGCCATTATTGCCATAAATGTGATGATAATAGCGTAAAGTAATACCGCAAATTGCATGCTTCCTAAAAACGGCTGGAGATAGAAGAATAAACCAACGCAAAATATAATCAAAGCCCCAACAACCCATAGAAAAAAACTGTTTTTAAGTCCAGGATTCGATTTGTGATCTAAAATAAAAGCCCTTATGTAAAAGATATGGCAGAGTAAAAATGCAATCAATCCGAAAGTAAAAAAACTATTATTACTGGTTTGTAACATCAAAAAAACATCTCCGGCAAGCGCAAATAATAAACCTGTAAAGATGCGTTTATGAAATCTTCCCTTTAGATTGGTGCTAAAATAAAGCCAGGCTAAAAGCGTAATCGCGATGAGTGGTTTAGAAAAATTACGCAATTGAATGTTACCATCGGTTTCGGCATAAAGTTGAATAATAAAAACGACGGCAAAAATAAATGAGAATAATTTAGTTTTCATTGTGTTGTGGGTTGTCCTTTTTCAAATTGAAGAACCAAATTACGGATATTAACTGCATGCCCGCAAATATAACTTGATAGCCGACCGGCAGTTTTAGCATTAGAATTAATAGGAAACTAAGTAATAATCTAGAATATTCGAACTTAACAAGCCATGATTTCCGATCTAAAAGAGCACCGCATGCAGTTAGCGTACACAATGTGAAAGCGGCCCCTGAAATAACTAATAAGCGCTCCATTTTTGTGTATGAAAATAATATGATGGAACCAGCGGCCAATGCAATTATAAATTGTACCAAAACATATCCAGTCAATTTTGATTGATATTCAGGATTGTATTTTCTATAATTCTGCTCATCAATTTCCGGTGCATGTTGGAACCCGCCCAAATGCTGAGGAAACCAGCCTGGAGGTTTCATAAAAACCTTAATCTTATCGGTGATTTTAGGCGATCTCTTAGCAGTTTTAATCAAATCATCCCAGTAATGCAAATTTGCCCAAACAGGATTCCAGCTTGCCAGGGGTTTAGTGATGCCGTAATAAACCTCTTCTTCTTCTTTTTGAAAAGTTCCAAAAAACCGATCCCAAATGATCAACGTACCGGCATGGTTTTTATCAATGTATTTGGGATTTGAGCCGTGATGAACGCGGTGATGTGAAGGTGTATTAAAAATATACTCTAAAAACCCAAGCGATTTAATGGCTCGGGTGTGAATCCAGAATTGGTATAGTGTATTAAAAGAACTTAGAGTTAAAAACATAATTGGATCAAAACCCAAAAATGCCAACGGCAAATAAAAAACCCAACTAAACCAGCCCTGAAACCAACTTTGGCGTAAAGCAACTGTTAAATTATATTCTTCTGATTGATGGTGTACAATGTGTGCTGCCCAAAGTGCATTCACCTGATGACTCATCCGGTGGAACCAATAATAAAAAAAATCTACACCGATAAAAAGAAGAATCCACACCCAAACCGACTTTGGCATCTCGAATATTCGCCAGTGTTCGAAAATGTATTTATAGCCAAAAAACAAAGCTGTCTTCATAAAAATGCCAGTCAGCTGCTGTCCTATACCCTGGCTTAAATTAGAGATGCTATCGTTTAATCTGTAATAGTTAAACTTTTTATAAAAATTGTATGCAAGTTCTATCCCGATCAGAATAAAAAACACCGGTACAGATAAAGCGATATAATCTACTTTCATAGAAAATAAACAATAATATATTTGGTTAGAAGTATCAATATAAGAAAATTTCAGGATTATACCCAAAATATCTTATCTCAATATTAAATAGTTGTTCGTGATCTAAACGATTTAAATACTGCAAAAAAAATCCTATTTAACATAGCTATTTAGAATAATTATAAAGATTGGCACGCACAGACATTTGATAGATGGTTTTAAATTTTATACAGTTTTGAATCTTGCTCCGTTTCGTACCTATAACATCAACAGTTTAACCCATTAATCTAAAAAACTAATTTTCAATTACTTAAATTGCCCAAATTGACTTTTTAAACCTACAAAGTTCCACTCTTAAATTTTTTAGGCATAGCTTTTGAAAAAACGTTTTAGTTGTCTATCTTATTTATCGATCTCAAAACATTTACCTAAAATTAAATTTATATGAGAGACAGAGTTTTAATCGTTGATAGCGAAATCCTGATCAACAAATTCCTAGAATCTAGATTATCTAAAGAAAATATGGATGTTGATGTCGCCTTTGATGGAATGCAAGCCGTAGAAAAAATCAAAAAAAACAAGTATGATTTAATTCTTACAGACCTTATGTTGCCTTATGTAGCAGGTGTAGAATTAATTATGAACATTAAAAAATCAGAATACAATCACGAAACCCCTGTTGTGGTACTTTCTTCTTTAACTGCTGATGATGTAATTGTTGACGTACTCGCCATTGGCGCTCAAGATTACATTATAAAACCGTTTTCAATTAATGTTGTATTGGCTAAAATCAAGCAACTCATCCAGCTTAATAAAACAGCGGCTTAAACCCTTATTAAATATCATCTTTTATGCAGAACAATTTTGATCTGTCGGGTAAGCTATGTTTAAGTATTTTGAAGATAAACCTCTTCAATTACCCGCTACTAATTCAAATAGCTGTTATTGTAAGTATACTGGCTGTTATTGCCATTTTTCTTACGCTAACTTATATTATTTACAATCGAACTAAGAGGCAAAGTGACCAGCGTAAAACATATGAAGCTGAAAACCAGATTTTGGAAGAACTAAATGATCACTTGCTCATGTACGATTCGATTGAAGAGATGCCAGAAAATGAGCTCCAGGAAACTGTAAAAAAACTCAATGAATTTAAAAACAGAAGCGTCATATTCCAAAATGTTTTGGTACGACTACTTATTTATTTTAAGCATAATTTAACGGGTAACATTACCCGGCTTATCACCGCTACCTATTTTAATTTAAAGCTTAATGAGATCACATTAAGCAAGTTAAAAAGTGTTTTTTGGTTTACAAAAGCCCAGGGTCTTAAAGAATTACAGGATATTAATGATTACAATTCTGCTGATACTATTCAGCCGTTATTAGTAAACAAAAATTTAGATGTTCGGGTTGAAGCCTATGCTGCATTATTAAAACTTCAAACCAATTCTTCGTTTAATTTTCTTAAAAATGAAGAAGAAGAACTGAGCAACTGGCATCAGATTTTACTCTTCGACGCCATCACAAAATCAGAACATGCGGTGGTTCCTAATTTTGCCGATTTTCTTTCGAGTGAAAACAAGACTATAGTCATTTTAAGTATCAAACTGCTTCTTCACTACAAACAATTTGAAGCTATTCCTGACTTAATTAAACTGTTATCTAACAAGAATGAGCAATTACGAAGCGAAGCCATCTGCGCTTTAGGTGTTCTCGATGCGGAAGATGCTGAACAAAAACTAATTTCCATATATCCTACCGAACGCAACCCAAATAAAACTCAGATTTTATTGGCCCTCGGAGAAATCGCAAGTGGTAGCGCTCTTCATTTTTTAAAAGATAAGTTTTTGAAAGCTGATCATTATACAATTCTCAAAAGTGCTGCAGCGGCAATCATGTCACATCCAACTGCGCTTAAAGAGAAAATTCTAGCCAGCCTTAAAGATTTAGATGAAGAACAAAAAGCAATTATTAAACATTTTGAAGACCCGTTAATCAGGCTACATGGAGTACGTTAAAGAAGGCATCAGATTTACATTTGAACATGGAATATTCTACTACGGAATTTTCGTCATGTTTACGTATCTCATGCTCATCATATTTAGTATCATAGAAATTTTAAAATATCGCCGAAAAAACAGCTTTATCAGTTATGATTCTCTGTTGGCTTCACAATATACGCCGGGAATTTCGGTCATAGCGCCCGCGTACAACGAGGGAGAAGTTATTCGAAATGGCGTACATACTTTATTATCCTTGAATTATCCAAAATTTGAAGTCATTGTAATTAATGATGGAAGTACTGATGATTCTTTGCAACAGCTTATTGATGAGTATGAGTTGGTTGAAGTTGATTTTGCGTATCATGAGGAAATTGTGACGCAGCCAGTAAAGAAAATTTACAAGTCTACAAATCCGGTTTATGCCAAACTGATGGTAATAGATAAGGAAAATGGAAAAAGCAAAGCTGATGCATCCAACGCAGGGATTAATGCGGCGTCTTATCCCCTGTTTTTGTGTACCGATATCGATTGTATTTTGCATAAAGATACTTTACTTAAGATGGTGAAACCTTTCGTGGAGGAGAAAACCCGTGTAATTGCAACTGGTGCGGTAATACGAATCAGCAACTCATGCGAAGTAGAAAATGGATTCCTTAAAAAAGTTAAGGTACCCAAACAGTTTTTGCCTTTATTTCAGGAGTTGGAATATATTAGGGCCTTTTTAATGGGCAGAATGGCTTGGTCTCGAATTAATGGGCTAATGCTCGTATCAGGCGGTTTGGGGTTGTTCGACAAGGAAATTGTGTTGAAAGCCGGAGGCTACAGTCATGCATCTTTTGGAGAAGATCTGGAACTGGTTACACGTATGCGGGTTTACATGGAAGACAATAAAAAGAAATATAAAGTAAAGTATATTCCTGAATCCATGTGCTGGACAGAAGTCCCATCAACACTCAGTGTTTATGCACAGCAAAGAACGCGTTGGACTAAAGGTTTGGCACAAACCCTTTGGTTCCACAAAAAAGTATTTCTAAATCCAAAGTACAAGATTTTTGGCTTGGTTTCCTTCCCATATTGGGTATTTTTCGAATGGCTTGCTCCCATTTTGGAATTTGGCGGCATTATTTATTACATCTACATCATCATTACCGGACAAATTACCTGGCCTTATGCTATTGCTTTACTGGTCTTTATTTATTCATTCTCTGTGATGATTACCATTATTTCTGTTTTGTGGGACGAAATCACCGGAATGAAATACCAGAAAAAATCAGAAGTATTAAAGCTCTGCGCAGCAGCGATTATTGAGCCTCTCGTTTACCATCCTTTGGTTTTATTCTTTTCTATACGCGGAAACTGGTTTTTCCTAACCGGAAGAAAATTGCACTGGGGAATTATGACAAGAAGCGGCTTTAAAAATGGAAACAACAAATTATCAAATTATGAACAAAGGAAATTATAATATGTACCGCTCAAAAGTTTTTAAAATTGGGCTCCTGTTATTAATGTGCCTCAATATAAATATTTCCTTTGCCCAAAAAATATCATCAGATGATCTTTTAAAACAGGCAATTAGGGAAACGAATATCAATAAAAACTATCCTAAAGCCATTCAATTGGCTAAGAGAGGATTAGCAATTAGCCCTCGATATTTAGACATCCGGGTACTTTTAGGAAGGCTATATATTTTAACTAACCGAAATGATGAAGCTGAAAAAGAATTGAACATGGTTTTGAAACAAAAACCCAATCAAAAGGATGCACTGAATTATCTTGTTAATTTAAGTTATCAGGATAAAAATTTAACTCAATCGTTAAAATATGCAGGGCAGTATCTAAAATATTATCCTGGAGAAAAATCAATGGAGTTAAAGAATGTATCCATGTTATATGAACTAAAAGACTATAATATTGCGGATGTGGCATGGCAAAAATTATCACAAAAATACCCTGATGATTCTGCCATTAAAAATCTTTATGTTGAGGCCCACCTAACTGCCGCAAGGGATTATAAGAAGCAGAATGAAATCGAAAAAGCAATAATGGAATATGAAAAGGTAGTTGCCCAGCAACCTAATCATACCGAAAGTTTAGCATCACTTTACAATTTAAATATTCAGAAAAAGAACTATGAAAAAGCATTGGTTTATGCCGAAACGCTGGAGCGAAACGGTAAAACTGAAATTTCATTAAGTAAAGCCGATTTATTAAGAATGATGAAGCGATATGATCAAGCCGAAAGGGTTGCTGAAAACCTGAAAAGGCTAAAACCAGGAGATCCAAAAATCGCAGTTTTGTATAAAGATATCTTATATTCAAAAGCCAAAGATCAGCTCCAACAGCAAGATTCTCTGAACGCTTTCAAAAGTTATGAAAAGATTTTAGTCAACTATCCTACCGATACGTTTTCCCGCAATCAACTGATCAATTTATCTATTGCTAAAGGTGAAAGAAATCATGCAATTCGATACATTGATGAGGGTGTTGCATATTACGATAATCCTCAAAGTCTTCAGCTAAAGAAACTGAGTGTCGTTCAGGAACATGGTGATCATCAAAATGCTTATAAACTTTCCAAAACCTTGGTTGAAAAATATCCTCAAGATGAAAAAATAAGAATGATCAATGATGATTTGTATACCTTAACCAGGCAGAATAGAATTGGCTTAAATTATGGAATCACCGCTTTTGACCAAGAAGGCAGGAAACCCTGGAATTTGTACAGTGCATATTACATGCGAACAGAAAAAGGCGGATCATTAATTGCCAGGGTAAACTATGCAGATCGAAGAGATGCAAAGGGTTATCAGTTTGAAGTCGAATCCTATCCTACTCATCATACTGGTTATTCTTACATCAATTTGGCATATTCAAATGCTATCATTTTTCCAAAATTTAAATTTGCTTATTCCTATTTTTTGCCGTTCAACAAAAGTTGGGAAGCAGAAATGGGTGTAAGATATTTAAATAGCTATTTAAATTATTATAGTGTTACAGCTGGATTAGGCAAGTATTTCGGCAGTTTTTGGATAAATGCAAAAACATTTATTACACCAAATGGTGAACGATTGGCAGCCTCTTATGTGCTATCTGGCCGATATTTAATCAACGAATCTGCAGATGATTATTTTACCGCAATTGCCGGCTATGGTTTCTCTCCAGATGACAGAGGCAGGAACTTTGCCATCACCGAACGCTTAAATCTGGAATCCATTCGTTTTACATTGGGTTACCAGCGTACATTATGGAAAAGAAATATTCTTGGCTTGTTCGGCACCTGGAATAATCAGGAATACATTCCCGGAAGAAAAAGGAATGAGTTTGATGCACAGATTTCTTTCCAACATAAATTTTAAAAAATGATGGGATTTTTAGGATGGAAAATAAGTTTAACTATAATTGCATTTGCCATGCTCAATCAATCTTATGCCCAAATAAATTTGGTTGAAAATGCCAAATCTAATTATCAGATTATAGTTAGCAAACGGGCTACAAATCTAGAACGAAAAGCTGCAGATGTATTAAAATCATATATCGATAAAATTTCTAAGGCTGATCTTCCAATTGTACAGGATCATTTAAAGGCCAAAGAATTCGAAATTGTTATTGGCAATACCAACCGTAATCATTCTGATGAGCAATTCGATAATGATGGATTTTTAATTAAAACAGCTGCAAATAAAATTTTTATTTATGGGCAGAATGAACAGGTAACTTTATACGGCGTTTATCATTTCCTCGATCATTATCTGGGTTGTAAAATGTATACTGCTGACCACGAATTTATTCCGCAGCAAACAAATATCAAACTCTCAGCAATAAACGATTTACAACAACCACAGTTTAAGTTCAGGCAAGTTTATTATCCTGATCAATATAACGAGCAATACCGGAACTGGCATAAACTTCAGTTACTAGAAGATGAATGGGGATTGTGGGGACATACATTTGACAAATTGGTACCAGCAAAACTGTATTTCCACGATCATCCTGAATATTATGCGTTGGTAAATGGAGATCGAAAAACCTCTCAACTGTGTTTAAGCAATCCTGATGTCTATCGCATTACAGTTGAAAACTTAAAAAAGGAAATCACCGCTCATCCTGAAAAAAAATATTGGTCGGTTAGCCAGAATGATGGCTTTGGATTTTGTACCTGCGATGCGTGTAATGCTACTGATCAAAAATTCGGCGGACCACAAGGCTCACTAATCAGTTTTGTAAACAAAGTAGCGAAAAATTTTCCTGATCAAACCATTTCTACTTTGGCGTATCTCTATTCAAAACATCCTCCTGTGGGAATTAAACCTTTAAAAAATGTTAGCATCATGCTTTCCACAATTGATTTGGATAGATCGAAACCTATTGAAAATAACACAAGAGCAAATGGTTTCAAAAACGATTTAAAAGGTTGGTCGACTATTTGCGACAATGTAATGATTTGGGATTATGTTGTTCAGTTCACCAATTATGTGAGTCCATTCCCAAATCTAAACACGCTGCAAGAGAACATGAAATTTTTCGCTACCAATCATGTTAAAGGCGTTTTTATACAAGGTAGTGAAGCCTCCACTGGTGAGTTTACAGCTTTAAAATCCTACTTACTAGCCAAACTAAGCTGGAACCCAATTTTAGATATAGAAGCAGAAAAGAAGAACTTCCTGGCAAGTTATTATGGAAAAGCAGCTCCAAACATCTTAACCTATGTAGCTGACCTGGAGAAAAACTTAATATCATCGAATAGAATTTTAGATATTTACGGTGATCCATCTGCTGAGTGGAAAACCTGGTTAACACCTGAACAGATTGATCATTACAGTAGTATTTTAGATCAGGCAGAACAAGCGGTTAGAAATGATCCGGTTATATTGAATAGAATTTTAATTGAAAGGCTACCTTTAGAATATGCTGTTCTCCAGCAAGCCCGTTTTTACGGTTTAGAAAAGCATGGAGTTTTTACCGCCAATGGGAAAAACTGGAAAGTGCGGCCTGGTTTTGAACAAAAAGTATCAAGATTTATTGCTTCTGCCAAACAACTTGGAATCAAGCAGCTTTCTGAAGATGGTTTTACCATTGACGATTATCAATCTGAATGGAAAAAAATTTTCAATGATGGTCCGCTATTGCATTTAGCGACCAACAAAAATGTTGAAGCGCTAACTCCATTTAATACTGATTTTTTGGCTAAAGGAACCAAGACATTAACTGATGGTTCGAGAGGCTATCAAAATTTTCAATATAATTATTTAGGATGGTTAGGAAATGACATGGAAGTTGTGATCGATCTGGGAAGCATTCAAAACACAAATCAGGTTATAGTCGGTTTTCTTGAAGATCAACGACATTGGGCATTTCTGCCAAACAAGATTATGATTTCTGTTTCAACTGATCATAAAGTTTATCAACCTATGAGCGAATTGATACAACCGAGCCCAATAGAAAACTATGATAAGCAAACCCATAGACTGACTCTAGATTTTAAAAAATCTACGAAGGCAAGGTATATTAAAGTTAAAGCGACCAACCAAAGTAAATTACCAGAATGGAGAGATTATCCCAATAAGAAACCCTGGTTATTTTGTGATGAAATTGAAGTAAATTAATTTAAGCAGAAAGGCTTAAAACCTTAGGATCTATAACGTTAAGCGTGGGAGTTGAAGAAATTGTTTTAAAAATTTCAATCAGCTTTTCGAGCTGAGCATCTAGTTCTATTTTGTCAAAACCACTGTTTAAAATATCATTTTGCAATAGGATAAGTAAATCTTGATTAACCGCATCTAAATTTAATTCTTTTGCTTTGGAAGAAGAGATTTCGACGATGTGATTGGTTAATAGGGAAAATTTACTTTTATATTCCAGTTTCAAAGTTTCATAGGTTGATAAATCTTTACAAATCTGAAACTTACAAAGTGCCAGTTCCATCCTTAAATAAAAGTAAATATGCTTTTCAAAAGCAGTTGGATCAGTAGAAATAGATTTTACAAAAGAAGTGTAAGCGTTCATTCAAATAGTAAGCGTTTAAATAACTAAGCTGCAAAGCTAAATATTGAACATTTCCTAAATGATAATTTTACATGAAACACCATATTTCTTTACACAAACACTTTGCAATACGAACTTGTTAATCTATGAAAATGCTAAATATAATTTCAAAAGATAAATTATGGCAATACAGACTCAAAACTTAGACGAACACAATTCAAAGGTTGTGGTTCGAGACTTTATTAATGCTTTAAATGCTGAAAACTTTGCAGCTGCCCGCGAGCAACTTGCTGATGACATGATTTTTAAAGGTGTAATGGGCGAACGTAGAGGTGCCGATGTTTATATGGAAGACATGAAAAAGATGAAATTCAAATATGATGTTAAAAAGCTGTTTGTCGATGGCAATGATGTTTCGTTGTGGTATGATATTAATATGGGTAAAAGCACAATATTTTCAGCTGGATGGTATAAAATTGAAAATGACCGCATCAAATCATTTCAGGTGATATTTGATCCAAGGCCGATATTATAGTTAACAAACTTGTTTTAATTTTCTAACCACGATTTGTTGAGCACCTTCCAAACTGAATATAAATTGAAGAAATTCATCAGTTTCCTGAATTTCAATTTTTGAAACTGTTCCGTGAATGGAATCTTTGGAAATTTGATCGCCTGTTTTAATTTCGAGCAGAGCAGATGTTGGCATTTTATCGCTTACCATCATTTTAAAGTTGGCAAAGTAAGTGTAAAACAAGTTTTCTCTTCGTTTGAGCTTACATCTAATGTTCCACCATGTGCTTTTGCGATTTCTGCAGAAATATACAAACCTAGTCCCAGCCCTTTTTGGTTGGGCTCGACCTCCCCTCTAGAAAATGGCTGAAATAACCGCTCCATGGCTGCTTCAGGAATTTTTTTACCAGGATTTGCTACGCAAAGGTTAAATTCTTCTTCATTGGTAGAAGCAGTAATTTCAATTACGGAGTCTTGAGGACTATAACTTAATGCATTCCCAAGTAAATTAGAAAAAAGCTGGGCGATCCGCTTTCCATCTGCAGCTACAGGATGCTCAAAGTCGAAATTTAATTTCATTTTTTTATCAGGAGAGATGGCATGAATTTCCTCCACAACCTGATAAAGCACTTTCTCCAGATCTTCATCAGGTGTTGGAGAAATATTAATACCACCACCTAACCTGCCACTGGCAAAATCAAGCATATTCTCAATCAAACCATTCATTCTGAATGATGAATCTTTAATAAGTTTCACCAGTTTTTGTGTCCGGTCATCGAGATTGAAACGAGCCAAAAGCTGCGCACTATTTGAAACGGCATTCAACGGATTACGTAAATCATGCCCTAGAATGGCTATAAACTGCTCTCTCAATTCTGATGTTTCTTTCTCCACCTGTAATCGTTCTTCTGAAAGAGCCAACTGCTCTAATGCATCTAAATGGAACGCAATTAAATCGGCAAACATCTTAAACGTATCAATCGTATTTGGATTGTTAAGTTGGGCAGGTTTGGGATCGATAGCGCAAAGCGTACCGAAAAATGAGCCATTTTTTAATACGATTGGTACTGAAATGTAGCTTTGAAATCCGTATAATAACGGTGTATGATGATTGGCAAATAATTCATCTTCAGCAACGTGATCAATGACCACAATTTTTTGGTGCTGTCTGATTTCGTTACAAATGGTGGTTTCTAACTTTAATTCGCCACCTGGCTTCAGGCCGAAATCAATTTTATCATTCACAGCACAAGCTATCCATTTATCGACGGTTACATGTGCCACAGCAGAAAAACCCATGCCGGTTGTATTACAAACAATCTGCAAGATGTTTGCTATCGCTGGAATTTTGTTAATCGATTCGAAATCGAAAGGAATTTTGTTGTTATCGTGTTGCAATGTTTGGGATAATATGGCACAATTTACAAAAAATAATTTTTGAAAGAAATAGACATTTATCTTCTAACATTTGTTTTACAATAACAGCATTCTTTGCCGAAACTCTAGCATATGTTAAACAATTATGCCCAGGTTATTGCTAATCTGGGCATAATATTAGGAGTTTAGTAGCGCTGGTTTTTCGTGATAGGTTTTCCAGAGTAACTCTCCGAATAAGGTGTTAGACCACGCGAACCAGGCACGGGTAAAGTTTGCCGGGTTATCTTTGTTAAATGATTCATGCATGAAACCTTTGCCAGCATGTGTTTTTCGCAAGGTATCAATACAATATTTTATTTCGGCATCATCTTTTGAAGTTAAAGCTCTCATGGTTATGCTCATTGGCCAAATCATATCCTGCCCAACATGTGGACCGCCAATCCCTTCAGCAGCAGTACCTTTAAAGAAATATGGATTATCCTTCGAAAGGGCAAACTTCCTGGTATTCTGATAAACTGGATCATCAACTTTCATAGCGCCGAGATATGGCAAACTTAATAAGCTTGGTACATTGGAATCATCCATTAAATAAGTACTTCCAAAACCATCAACTTCAAAAGCGTAAATTTTACCGTATTTTGGATGGTTTACAATTGCATGTTTCTGCAATGCAGCACTCACCTCATTCGCAAGATTTAGTAAGCTGCTTTCCAATGCTTTGTCAGGTTGTAAAGCCTTTATCATTTCTGCTGCCTGCTTTAAACTCGAAACTGCAAAGAAATTAGAAGGAATTAAAAACGGAAAAATAGTTGCATCATCACTCGGACGGAAAGCAGAACAAATTAAACCTACTGGATTTACAGGAAAACCATATCCTGCCATTGGCAGCGAATCGGTTGGTTGTGTGGTTTCACGCTGAAAATGATAAGGTCCTCTGTCATTTTTGCGCTGCTGCTCTTTAAACGTTTTTAATGTTGCCTCAATGCCCTTTTTCCAGTCAGCATCGAATGGTGTTTTATCGCCAGTTTTTTTCCAATAGTGATAGGCTAAACGAACAGGATAACACAATGAATCTATCTCCCATTTGCGTTCATGCACACCCGCTTGCATTTTCGTTTTATCGGTTTTCCATTCACCTACTTTATTCGGATCGCCATAAAAAGCATTTGCATAAGGATCTTTTAAAACGCACTGGGTTTGGTGGATAATAACGCCAGCGATTAGTTTTTTGAGTGGTTCATCTTCATTAACAAATTGCAGGTATGGCCAAACTTGCGCCGAACTGTCGCGAAGCCACATGGCATCAATATCTCCGGTAATTACGTAAGTATCTGGCCGCCCGTTTTTCTCTTCATAATATACCGTAGTATCCAGCGTATTTGGGAAGCAATTTTCGAAAAGCCAAGCCAACTCCGGATTTTTCACTTTGGCTTGAAAGGTTTTAATTGCCGCATCTACTGCTTTACTCTGAAAATGTCTTTTACCTGCAGCTACTCTTACCACCGGAAAATCAGGAAGCAATTCTCCCGCCAGTGAAAATTTGGAAGCCAGTACCCCGGCGCCCAATAAACCCGTGTTTTGTATGAATGTTCTTCTTTTCATTATGTGTGATTATAATTTGGTTAAATTTAGTTTTGCCAGGCGGGCGTAGTATTCCAACATAGCTGCCTGCATAATCAATGATTTATTTTTTTGTTTTCCGAGCAAATTATTTTCATCACGTTCGTCTTTCCAGATCCTTTCAGCATCTTTAATTAAAAACGCTAATCTTTTTGCGTCTTTCTCAACTTTAAATAATTCTAAATATCCGCGTAATAAAACAACGTTGAACCAGTAATGATCGCCAAGCCTATTGTTTTTGTAAAAATGCCGCTCAGCATTAGCGGCAATAAACTTTGCTTCTTTTAAATACTTATCTTCTTTGGTGAGTTGATAAAGTAATGCGTTAGCCTGAAGCATTGTACCGGTATTGTAAGTATAGGTAGCTGAATCAACTTTCAGATTTTCGACATTTATCGCATCATAAAATATACCTTCTGAAGATCGAAGCATTTTATTTGTCCAATTGTAAACCAACAGCGCAGTATCAAGATATTTTTTATCCCCGGTAATTTTGTAAAATTGTAAAGAGATTAAAATATTAGGTCCGTTTGAGCAGGTGTTTTTTGATGTTTTCTTATCCTCTTGCCAATAAATGCCGCCACCAGCTTTTTTATCATAACCCGTTAATAACCATTTATAAATCTCTTTTGATTTATCCAAATAGTCTACATCTTTGTTTCTCTGATAAGCATCCAGATAGGCAATGGCGATCCACTGATTGTCGTCATAAAATCTGGAGCTTTTATCTATATAAGACTGGTACGAAGGTGCAGGTTTTTCAGTGGTATAATATTGGTTAATTGCTGAAATGACTGGCTCCATCATTTTCGGTTTACCAAGCGCTTCCGTTTCATTAGTGGCTTGTATTAAGGCGCATAATGGCCACAGATAAGAGTACGGCTTTTCATGTTTGCCAATAGTTTCCAGATAAAGTGCCTTATCTGCTACCCTAAAATACTGATTGATATTTTTTTCAATGATGGCTATTCTTTTCAAATATTCAGTTTGCGCTGGTTGTGCAAGCGCATAATCTGTAAACAAAAAGATTGATAACAGGCTGAGCAAAAAGTTAAGTGTACCTCGCATTTAAACATTAATAATATTCAAAAGCTCATGCGATAGCATCTACACTATTTCTACATGGCTAATTTCGACTTTGATATTTGGTTAGAACTAAACAAATATTAATATTATTTCTATCATATCAAAATCGAAAAGCCAATTAAAGCATTCCTAAATCGATTTTCCAATATCTATTCAATTTATTACAAAAAACGTTTCTATTGAGCATAACTTACCTAAGCCTATATTATGAGACATAAAAAATATTATCGAAAAAAAATTAAATTGGTTTTCGTTTAAAAGATCATTGTTCAGACCTGTACAGCAGATTGAGTTAAATCTTATTTCAAAGTTAATAGCCATCATAAAACTACTTAAAATCAAGTAAATATCTGATAATTAAAAAGTTATCAAAAATATTTACTTATATTTAGTTGGCGCTATACGACACTTCCCTATTACCTCTCTTTTGCTTGATTTTGCCACTTAACCAATTAAAACTTAAACCACCATGACAACTAAATTTGGCTTTAATTTAATGAGCATTGATGAATTTGAAAATTGGCTTGCTAACTTACGTGTTGCACGAACCATCTTGTACATCCAACAGCATCATACCTGGAGCCCGAGTTATATTCAGTTTAAAGGAAATAACCAATTCGAAATGCAAAAAAATATGAAAGCCTACCATGTCGGCGAAAACGGATGGGCCGACATCGGGCAGCATTTCAGTACGTTTGCTGATGGCTCTATTGTTACCGGCAGAAGTATGGAGAAAACTCCTGCATGTATCTTAGGATTTAATTCGAATTCGGTTTGTATGGAACATGTTGGCAATTTTGATAAGGGGAAAGATACCATGACCGCTGCACATAAAGATACAATTATCAGAATGACAGCTGCACTCTGCAAGAAATTCGGAATTGAAGTTAACAGCAATAAAATTGTCTATCACCATTGGTTTGATTTGAGCAGCGGCGTTAGAAATAATGGAACAAAGAATAATAAAACATGTCCGGGTACAAACTTTTTTGGAGGAAACAAAGTAAATGATTGCGAGCAAAATTTTCTGCCTTTGGTAAGTGCAGCGCTAAACGGTGTTACTATTCCTTCCGTTTCGACAATGAACACTGATGTTTTAAAATATGTTTATGTAACCGCAGACACTTTAAATATCAGAGAAGCAGCAACTTCGCAAGCAAAAAAAGCTGACGATAGAGAACCAGCCTTATTGGGTTCAATTCTTCGTGTTTATAAAGAAAAAGATGGCTGGTATAAGATATCTGGTTCGCAAGAACATTGGGTAAATGGCGCTTATACCAAGCCTGTAACCCGTGCTACGGTTAACGCCTCGACTCTAAATGTGCGTAGCGGAGCTGGAAATACTTTTCCTAAAGTTGCTTCATTAACCCAAGGCCAGGAAGTATTTATTAGAGATGAGAATAACGGTTGGAGCAAAATAAATGCTGATAACAGATGGGTAAAAAAAGAGTTTTTGAGGTTTTAAGGCGCATATTTAATACAGGTTAACTATCCCTGCTCTTTCTTTTGCCCTTATAGCCCTTTTAGAGGCTAACCCAAGGCCAACTTCAAATTCATCCCAGGAAGCGAAACGAACACGTTTTGTTCCTCCGATTACTGCTGATCGTCTTGCTAAAATTGCAGTTATTTCCCTCTGCGATAAGCCACTGGCACTTAATTCTGCATCGGTACTATTGGAAACATTAGAAACTGGTGGCCTTGGCGTTGGCCCTAAGTTATACTCATTTGCTGTTTGAGCTATCGGATTTGAAATGTTACTGCTGAAGCTAAAGCTACTGCTGTGGCTTAAACTTCTGGCTTCCACATGCACTGCTGTTGGAACAAAGTTTTCCGCATCAATAATTTGCTTTTTCAAATCACTTTTTATGGGATCGGGTTCTTGCTCATCAATGCTATTTTTTAGGCTGGCTTTATTTCCTCTATCGTTGTAAAGAGGTTCGACAGTAACGGTAAGTGAATCCCCTGCTTCAGTAGCTCTTCGCATCCTATTTTCTACCTGCTGTTCCATTTGAGCGTTACCTGCCCTTGATAATGGCGTCATATTAGACCAAATTCCTTTTCCAAAGAGCTCTTGATTTAATAAATGACCTTTGATATAATAGCTTGCGCCGCCTTCACCCGTTCTCCTGTTGTTCAAAATGTCATATATTGTACCTGCATTGCTGGATGTGGGCGCTGTTCCTCTACCAGATGGTGGGACAGCATGTGTAAGACGAGTAACAGTCATGCTAATAGCGAAACCACCGGTGCTTTGATTACCAGGAGTATAGATAGGATCTTCGCTTTGCATAGCTGCACCCCCAAGCATTGGAGCTATAATATCTCTAAGCTCTACGAGCTTAGCAGGTAAAGCCGTAAGCAGTTCTTCATCTGTCAATTGCTTACCTCCTTCGGTTTTTGTTCTTTTTAAATCATCTATTTGTGTTGCCTTTGCTCTGGCTTGTGCTTTACTAGGATGGTCGGTAATTCCATTTATAAACTCGACAAATGTCATTCTCTCACTCTGAATCATTAGAACCGCATTATTCTCAGATCCATCTAAAAATAAGCTATGTTCTTGTCCATCACCACCTCTAAAATTCACTCTTGCATGCCACCATTCTCTAACTGCCGCAACAGCTGCTCTTCCTGCATCCATAACTGCTCCCCCTATCCTAATCGCCTGATCTATTACCCATAAAATCCCAGCATCTATTCGGGCTTTCACCGATTCTAATATTTCCTGCATGCGGGTGGCAATTCTTCCAAACCCAAACTGGTTAGCTAAGAAGCCGATCATAATCGGTAAAGAGTTCGCTAAGATACTCTCCAGAAAATTCGCTGCTCCTGCAATATTACCTCGGGCAACATCTGCCAGCATGGTTACATATTGATTGATGATCCGAAGGATAGGCACAAAATATTCGGTAAAACTTTGAATGGCACGATATATCGCTAAAATACTATTTACAACAGGCATAATTCCGGAAACATCGAGCATGCTTAATAACCAGGCTGTTGCCTGCGCCATGATCCGCTCGTTTATAAATGTTACAATATTTCCGATTACGGTATCCCAAAGGTTACTCAACTGTTCCTGAATTCTTTCCCAAATCGCTGCAGGCCCACGCTCAACCACATCGGCTACGAAACTCCAGGCCCCGGTAGCCATATCCAACATTCCACGTAAACGCTGCGCCCTTTCCTCTCCGATTCTAGTTGCTAACAGATTGAAAATATTGTCGATGGTTACACCTAATATCTGAAGGATGAAACTAAATATTGATCCGAAAGAGAAATCAGTTGGCGGTGTAATACCCATCGCCTGCATTTCAGCGGTTAGCCAGTTTACCACACCCGATAATAAATGCGTGCCGATGTTTCCAAAAAACTGACTAAAGCCTTGCTGTAAACCGCTAAGCAGATTAATGAAGAATCCGACCGGATTTCCCAGAATATCGACCACTGCTTGAGAAGCATTAGCTAAAATTGAAACTACTAATTCTGGAGGAATGCCGACCAGACTTAACAATTCCCTGAAGAAGGTCCACATGGCGCCCGGCAAATTGCCATCAACAAAAACCTGATAAAGGATCGTCATGACGATTTGTTGTGCTCTTGCCCAAACATCGCCGATCGCCATAATCTGGTTAAAAAGTGGGATTCTATTCAGAATTTGTTCAATCAGAAAGTTTTTTATTGGGGTTCGAATGCATTCAGGGATAAGCATAAATGGCCCTAAGATAAAATCCCCCGCCCTGCCAGCTAAATCGCCAATGGTATCTACGATTCGCTGCAAAGCATTAAGTATCGGGGTAATGAAACCTGCTAAATAACCCAAGCCGCTGCTGGCCAGATTAAATAAATTAACCACGCCAGTCTGAACCCAATTGCCCAAACCTAAAGCAGTATCATTTATCCATGCGATTGCAGGTGCCGCGGAAGAAAATATAGAACTTGAAGCTATAGAATTATAAAACCCTGTAATCTGATTAACAAAACCGCCAACGTTTTCAGCCACCCATAAACCTGCATTAGCAATTCCCTGCTGTACCTCAACAACTTTTGTTTGCACTGCAGGAAGAATGATATCTCTTAAAGAGGCTTGTTGCGCCTGTGCCGCTATTCCTGATCCATCATCGCCCATGGCAGCTGCCATACCATTTACACCCGATGCAAAATTAGACACGGTATCACGCAAATTCATGATGGCGCTAAGTGGCAAAATACGCACAACCTTTTCAGCAATTTGCTGTACGGGCTCAATAACCGGACGAATGGTTTCTTTTATTCCTGTCCAAGCTTCTTCGGCTTTGCCTGTTACCCATTGCATCATGCCGTTGGAATTTTCAGCGCCAGAACTATCGGCGCCAATACCCAGCGTTGATTTTACCCAATCCCATGCCATGGCGCCATACTCACGCACGGGCAAAGTCCAATCCCAGATTCTTTGGCCAATGCCTTGCATCCAAACCCAAACATCACTTGCTGTTTGTCCGAGCCAATCTACTACAGGTGCACCAAAAGCGCCCCATAAACCAGAGAAGAAATCGCCGATAGGCCTCACAAAATCAGTTAATCCAGTCCATGCATCGGTAGCAATAGTGGTAATTACGTTCTTAAGTTCCGTTACAGCCGCCAATAATGGTGCACAATCGCCGGCAATTAGTGCCTGCATAATAACTGAAACCCGCTCATAAAGCAGTGAGAATACCGAAATTAAATTGGTTACAAAATTGCCAACAGCAGGAAATCTATCGAACAGGTGATTTAAACTCTTCATGAGTTTCTCTCGTAAAAAGCCAAGAATACCCTTGCTGCTGATTTCCCTAAGTAATTGAACAAACTCTGCCGGGGCAATTTCTTCTACAATTTCCCAGGCACTTTCAGCTAGCCAATCACCAAGATCCCAACGCTGCACTATTTCATCACTACAAGCACAGCGATCTGTTTTTTCTGTCTCCTCAACTTTGCGCAAAACCTTTTCTTTTTCTTCAGTTTTACGCTGCACAGTTGCACCCTGCTGGATAGTATGTGTAAGTTCATGCGCCAGCAAGAATTTCCCACCCGATGAATTCGGATTATATTCTCCCTTGTTAAAATAAATATCGTTACCTACTGTAAAAGCCCTGGCATTTACATGAGCCGTCATTTTTGCGGCATGGGCATTATCATGAATTTTTACGCCAGAAAAATCAGCACCCATTTTACCGCCCAAATCAGAATTGACATGAGCTGGAAGATTAGTGCCAGCACCTTTGGTTGAGGCAATTCCAGATTGAACAGTTCCTGGAGCAGTTCCTCCACTGGCCAATGACGCTCCGGCTTTAGCTTGTAAAATTTCAGGCTGATCAATTCCTATTAATTCTTCTTCCTTACGGGAGATTTTTTCTTCATTCCCACAATTTTTGCATTGGCGCTGGACATTCATGGCGGCACCAGTACCTATTCCTCCCATCACAAAACCGGCATTTGAAGGTATCCGCATCACTTTTTCGGCCACCTGATCGGCTTGCTGTTCCTGAGGATCATTAACAGCTCCAATCTTTAGCTTCGCTTGAATACAGCTGGCGCCGGGTCGGTTATGTGTAACCGACTTAAGTGATGGATTGCTATATGCCAACGCAGCGCCCATAGTTTACATTGTCCGTCCTGATTTTTTAAGCTCAATCTTTATTCCTTCTAAAATATCTTTTTGCCTAATTTCGGCAGCTTCGTCTTTAAGCATTTTCAAAGTAGCATATCGCACTACATTGATAATAACACCACCAGAAAGTTCATATTTATTGGCTATTTCATTTAGATTTACTTTTGATTCTAACTTGGTCAATTTAGAAAAACTTTGTTTCCAAAGCTTTAAACGTTGATCTGCTTGTGGAATTGGAAATTCAACAATAGATTGGAACCGGCGTAAAAATGCCTGATCAATGTTTTGTTTAAAGTTACTAGCCAGAATAACCAGTCCATTGTGATCTTCTATACGCTGCAACAAATAACTGGTTTCCTGGTTAGCGTAGCGGTCGCGGGCATCACTCACATTGGTGCGCTTACCAAAAAGTGCGTCTGCTTCATCGAAAAATAATATCCACTGCTGGTTTTCAGCGGCATCAAAAACCTTTGATAGATTTTTACCAGTTTCGCCAATGTATTTACTTACAATGCGGCTTAAATCAATTCTATAAACTGGAAAACCATGCTTTTTCCCCAACAAAGCTGCCGCGAGAGATTTACCAGTTCCAGGCTGACCAAAAAACAATGCCCTAAAACCCGGCTTTAATTTTCGCTTCAGGGCAAATTCATTCATCATTGTCTCGTTATGTGCCAGCCAGGCATCAATTAATTCAAGCTGATCTAAAATATGTGCCGGCAAAACCAAATCATCAGGTTCCATTTGAGTTTCAATTAGCTGTGCCGGAAACTCTGTTGAAAATCGAGGCCTGCTCCTTTCTCCGGTTGTAAATTCTTCAAACCAATTTTTGTTAATATGAAGCGGAATACTTGAAACGGGCTCACCAGGTGGAAGGGGTTCATATTCCAGTATATCCAAAGCAAAAAGCGCATGTTTGGCATCGAAAAGTCTTAACAAATCAAATCTAAGCGCTAAATCATCTGCAGCGATGATAAATAAAAATGTTTCTGCGGTAGGTAAAAATCCACTAAAAACATTGCCTTTCCTCCCACCAAACTCTGTAAATATTTGGCCCGTAGCTGAGTTTTGAACTAGAAAAATATCCAGACACTGGGGCTTAACCTGACTCACCATTGCCAGAAACAATAACAATCGTTCTTCGAAATTCAATTGATTTTGAGCGATAAATTCGGCATACTTAGAAGGATAGGCACTTAAATCAGGTGGGTGGACATCAAAAATAGAAGTGCCCGCGGGTACATTGCCGAAATTTATGGCACTGCGAAGTTGCAACACTTGTTCAAACCAAATGAGTTCAGTTTGGATAGCTGCTGCATTAGCTTGTAAACCCGGTTTTACCAATTTACTTGTATCAAATGTTTGTTCCATGACAATTTTATCATTGTAAGTCCCCATGGTAACCGATCTAATAAAATATCGATTCCTTTCCGCTCAATATTGAGGTTCCAGTTACCATCTTTATAGCTTAAGCTTCCATTTCTTTTGAAAAAGTTTTCTATCAATGCAGCCGGCGAACTTTTGCCCAATGCATTCCAATGAACAATAACAGCTTTTTTTAATTCATCTGCCTCACTCAATTCATCCTCAGAAAAAATAATATCATTGAGACTAATTACTGTTTCAATGGCTGCACCACATAATATTTTATTCAACAGCAACTGACTCTCGTCTTCAGGATAATTGTCATAAACCAAATAATGCAAATAAACAATGGCCTTTTGCTGAGAGCGATCATCTTTAAAAGCATCTCCATCTAGCCATTCTAATCTTTCGAATAGCGGCTTTATAAACGGATGAATAATTACTAATCCCGCATTCTCCACCATGAGTGATTCAAGCAATAGTTTTCCATTTTGCTGTTTCCTTAACGGAACTTTTCTTGATTTCTTCATGTTACCGTTTAATGGTTCACTGATCGTTCCTTCAATTGTAGCTAAAAAACCTGATAACCCATCGAATTGCTTATTCTGGATTTTGGTTGTTTTGCGTTTCGCCGTGTAAGTTTTCAAGATCGTACTTATTTCAGACCTGAACGATGGATTTTTCTTTAGAAAGAAAATTAACCAATCCTGAAACTGCTGATCGGGCATTTCGTCTTTAGAAATGCTGATGTCTGCCAGCCGAAAATCTACCATTTTTTGATACAACGATGGCGTGATATTAGAGTTAAAGAAAACTAAGAAATCATTATTTTTATCGAAGCTTAAATATTGAGTGAAAAATATTGATTTATGAATGAGGTGCCTTAGGCGATTGTAGACAACAAAATCATTGCTAATGGAGTTAACAAATTGTATAAACAATACAGAATTGTATTTGTAAATATCTAACAGAATATCAGCCGGCTTAAAATGGGATGCCGCCGTAATCCACCAAGGTTTTAAACCGGTTTCACAGTAAAAAACCAAAGCTTCATAATCGTTGATATGGGTTTCAATTTGATCAGACACTCTACTGCTATTCAGCAACGACCTGCGGGTGAACTTACCTGCGTTCTTAAATAGCTGAAGCTGCTCATTATTTGAAGTAAAATCTTTCGTAATCTTACTTAACTTATATTCTTTCAATTGATTAAACATTTGTGATAGGATTTGTTCTTTCATTATTTCTTCCAATCTATCCAAGGGAACATCTCCAAGATTGAGGGTTAATTTATCGATGCGAATACTATCATTAACAGCAACTTCATTGAATATAGCATCAAACAGAGCCGGCAATTCCTGATTGCAAAAGACGCCAATCTTCGCCTGAACGATGTCCCAATCCTGCTGACGCTCGATAGTCAGCATCATTTTCTGCGTCTGAATAATGTGGCTCCCCATCGTATTTATATTTTACCAAATGCAAAATCAGCGATATTATCCTGATCGCCAATGGTTACGGCTTTGGTTTGCTGTTGATATTGCGTATTGCTTGGGAGTATTGTAATTTGATAATCTCCAGCCGGTAGCAACATGCTGTAATATAAACCTGTAAATGATTGCGATTTAACCAAAGTTTTATCCTGGTAGGCTGTAATTGTAAACGTCTTTACGCCTACCACACGGCCGCTTAGTTCATATTCTTGCTTGCTTATGCTTCCAATGGCGATGAAAAAACTCAGCTTGGATGTTCCAATTTCTTTTCCGCTCTCTTTTTCAATTACCAAATAATCAAATTCATCCAACACAACCATTTGGGTCAAAGATTTTTTATCTAATCTTTTCGGGTCTAAAGTATAAACCAACACCTGCCCTTTCTTATTAGGAATGGGTTCGTAAACCTCATCTTCGAACTTAATGGAACCGAATTTTGGCACTGCATTAATCACTACTTCGAAAAAATCAGGATTGTATAGATTATTTAAAATCTGCACTTTAGAAATCGTTTCCTTATTTTGATTGTAGGCTACGATTCTGGAAATTGGCATTGCCAAAGGCGTCAGTTCTTTATGCTTAACATTTTTTGTATCGCAAGCGTAACAGCTGTCATCTTCATAAACCGTGAAATCGGCAATTACGTTAGCTCCTAAATTTTTAAGCCCGCTGTCTTTATTTTTTTCTACCAGTGTATCGAATTCCTTATTGAATTTACGCTCAAAATCGTTGATAAATCGATCGCGAATTTTTCTTTTAGATGTTAAAGTAATTTTTTCAGGCACATCATCTTTCTCTTCCTCAACAGTTTTACGTTTTATACCAAGTAAATCCAGGCGGCTCTGATATTCTTTTTGAATTTCGGCTTCTTCTTTTACCTTACTATCAATTTCCTCAGTAATAACTTTACGTTTATGATCTAAATCAAGCTTCAATGCTTTTGAAACTTCGTTAATTTCTTTCGCCTCATCCTTCTCTGCACTCTTGCGTAAAACACTAATCTTATCCGTAAATTCTTTGTTGAGTGAATCTTCAGCTTTAGCAATGGTTTCACTATTGGTTGTTCTAAGCAAACTTCGTTTTCGAACCATAAATTCTGAGTTGAGGTCATTTTCGGCTTTTTTAAGTTGAACATCAGTTAATACCACACGATTTTTAACTTCAGCAACTTTAACTTCAAGCGCTTTTTCTGTTTCAACCTCTGCCCGTTTGATGTTTTCATTTTTTTCAGCAACTGCATCTTTAATACCCTGGAGTCTGAGCTTGTAGGTGGCGTGTATGGCATCTTCTGCCAGCTTCAATTCAGTTAATTTTTCGAACTTATTAGTTCCTGGTGTAACAGGCAACCTGGTAATAATTTCATTTTCTTTACCTGTATGGTAGAGCAGCAACAATGTATTCCCCCGCTCTGCCCCAGCCAAATGTTCAACAGCCTGATCGTTTAAATACTCAGACAACGATTTATTAACCTTTATACTACTGTTTCTTCGATCCCTAATGTCAGTCAGTGTGCCAATAGTTACGTATGGGCGCATCATGAGCACATTTAAGGCTCTATGAATTAAACTTCCAATCATTAGATAAGAAAGTAATTCCCGCTCTTTTTCTTTATTGATTATGTTGACCAGGGTTTTCATTGCATCAACATATAAATCAAGAAACCCTACATAGCGTTTTTTAAAATCAGCTTCTTTAAAACTAGAAAACTCAAGTGGTAACAGTAAAATAATGTCTTCAATATTTTCATTTAACCTTGCAATCCAGTTCAATACATCTTTTTCGATTTCATTTTGAGCATCTTCGGCCCTAACCTTAATCGTTGTAATTTTTGCATAATCGGTTCGATTAATTTTTTCCGAAACCGTTCCGAACTTCACGAAATTTTTATTCAGTGTTGTAAAGGTTTTAAGTCTATTGCTACCTGTACTCGGTGGAGCAGTTGCTGAGGCTGTTGGCTCAACATTTTCTTGTTTATCATTGCCCATTACATTATCAAAGGCATCTTTTGCGGCGTTAACAACATCATCAAATTTCCCCGCCATACGCTCTGCCATATTGCCGTACTTAATTAAGTTGTTCAGGTAATATAGCATAAGATTGCGCCAGGCTAGGTATTGTGAATCCAGATCAGGATAACGACAACTGCTTTCCATTTCTCCATCTACACCCATATATATCGATCGTACCCTGAACGGCAAATTGAATCTCTTTTGCAATCGATCGTATTGTTTTACTGCAGAGGTATGATCCATGCCTAAATGGCCTTCCAACCGAAAGAAATTTTGGTCATTGAAATTATAATATAGCGGTGCGGCCAATTTGCCTAAGGCGTATTCTTGTGCCTCTATTGGTAGTTGATAGTGGTAACTTAGCGGCTTACCATTGTCACATCCATGGCAGTTTGATTCATTCCAAAATTTTTCGAACGCTGTATTTGCCGGATCAAAATAAACCGGAAATGCCCGCTTACTTAGGTTTTGCCATTTTTCTTTGCTGGGAGTTGCTAAAACACCATTTTTACTGTTTGCCTCAGCCGGATCCAAATAGCCATTCAGCATAGCTACAGTTCTCCCAAAAATGGAAATTACTTTTCTATTCCAGTCTTGATATTGATTAAAGATTGGCGAATATTCGAACTCCTGACGAAAAAGCGATGGCGGGCAATCTTTTACACCAAGCATTAAATGCATCGGAAAGGCATCAGCATTTGGCAAGGTTGAACTATTCAAGTTCATGACTGCACAACGAAGTTCTTCATAAGATTTGATGACATCCTCAAAAGCGTCGTAGATATATTGAAATCCGTAACCTTTGCCGCTGAGGTATTTAGCAGAAAGTGTAACTAATTTGTTTTCCCAAATGGAATTTACAGCAGCAAAATCCAAATCAGGAAAGTTCTTTTGTAAAACAGGAAGCTCATTATAGATTGTTTCCAGTTGTTTTAATAAATCGCCTAAAATTGCCGCTACTGGACTCAAATAACAATTTATTAAATCTGCATAACTCTTTGCTTCAACAGAAGTAACCAGCGCCCTTGGATAATTTATCGTTTCAAGCTGATATAACCCAGGATAAATTGCCCCGCCGCGGTTCGCATTTGCGACGTTAATTTTGTTTAAATTTTCTTTGGTAACCAATAATTTCCTGACTGTAAAAGTTTTTTCAATGCCTAAGTCATCGCAGCTTTTACCCAGGCAACTTTGTAAATTTTTAGTTGCCGGTTCGAGAAATAACAGTACGATATAATTACTTAAAATCAGCCCGGAATCTATTGGCTTGGCACCGCTAACCAGGGCATTTTCTCCGGTCACCAACTCAATTAGTGGAACATCATTCCCAGTGGTATCCATAAAATATGGATAGATTAAGCCATCAGGGAGTTTATATTCTTTGTAATGTGTAAGTGTACATTCTCCCAAAGAAATCAAGAAACCCCAGGAGCTTACACCCACGCCTTTAGTAATTGTAACAACATGCTCATTAACCTCGACTTCGAGTCCGTAAGCTATTCCACGCCCAATTAATCTGGTTCTGGTGAGTCTGCTCTCCTGCAACAGGAAATCTTGCATCGTATTTAACTGCCCCGCAGTTAACACTTGATTTTCTTCGAAAACGGTGGTGGTGTTGATGAGTTCCATAGCTCAGAGTAATTAAAAAATGCCAATGTTGGTTTGATTGAGAACTAGCGTATTTTTTTGAACCTCGTTTTCATTACAGCTATGCAATTTTCCTGAAGGATAAACACTTCGGAGGTTCTGGATAATTTCTATAAAATCTTCAAGGGCTTTTACCCTTTCAGTATCGTCTGTGTTGACCGAATTAATTTGAATAAGCCAGTTTTTGTAAGCTTTTTCGAATTGATCCATCTGCAAAGGGCTTACCCAACAAATATTCATTGCAATATGTGCCGGACTTTCTTCGCGTAAGGTTTTCTCAATAAAAGCCCGAAAATTACGATCTCTAAAACGATCAGGCCAATAAGGCATCACCGCTGTCATTACGAAGCTGTAGGTATCAGTGATTTTGCAGCTTTCGCAGTCAACATCAGTATGAATATTAAGTAGCTTATCAAGATTGTTCTTAGGCCGCAGTAGCAAATGCTCAATCAAATGAATTCCTTCGCGGTTAATAAAAGTATCGTTAAAAAATTTAACCATATCTAGCACCGCCTTCTTCTCTTGTTCAGCCTTTATCACGATTGTTTTTGGAGTAATACTTTTTATATCAAAAACCCTGGAAAATAAAATCTTAGAACCGTCTACCTTATCCAAGGCAATAGAGGAAACAATAACTGTTTTATTGCCTTGATAGTCGATTTTTATCACATTAAAATCGACCATTACAACCGGCGAAATCACGAATGTTAACGAATTGCCTGCACTGATTCTGGAAGTGAGATCAATATTATTAACAGTTAGTTCTCGACCGTTCTCATGTATTATGACTGCAAAGGTTTCCGTAAAATAAACTTTCCCATCAGGAAAATTGCTCGGAAGTATTTCGTCAATTTCAATTTTGATATTTGCACCGGTGGCAACTGTATTATTTACGGTGTAGGTACCATTATTTGATGCAGAATTGATTATTTTAAAGTGCTTTGAATAAGGGCTATCTTCGATTATTTCAGCTAATGGCTGATTGTAATTTTTACCCTGATGATCGCCAACCGTATTGCCATAGGTATCGAAAACTTCAAAATGGTAGTTAGGTTCATAGTTTATGGAATTTTGTGGCTCGAAACGGTAATAATCTTCATCTGAAGCGAATTTGATAAACTTCCAAAGTAGACTCATTTCGGTATTGCTGATTTTTTCAGCTTCATCAATACCTTGAACCTCCGGACCTTCAAGTATTCCTTTAAAGATTATCTTTCTGTCCTGATTTCCCTTTGGTTTATCGAACAGTTGGTATTTAACCTTGTGTAAACTAGGCACAGAAGTGGCGTCTACCTCATGAGTGATGATCTCAAAATAATTTCTAATTGGAGGTGTTAAATTTTTTCGACTTGCTAAAACATGATTACATAATTCATTATAGCACAAGCCAATATGATCTTTAATTAATGTTTTGGCTGCTGTGATAGAGAAGTTCAAACTTTTGCTGCAGGCGATTGATTTACGGGCAACCCGGTCTTCAAAAAGTATTACCTTGAATTTACCCGCTACACTTCCTTCAACAATTTGGTAATTATTAAGAAGAACGCCTGCACTGATTAGCTTTTCCATTTCCAGTTTCGCAGCCGCTACATTAGCATGGCTCCGAGTGCCCTGGAAATAAACCTTACTCCCAACTTTGGTTTCTATACTACAATCTGTTAGGCCGTTGATAATTCTGAATGCCGGAGAAAAAAACAAACATTCTGGTTTTTTCGGATCAATACCTAAAAGTGATGTGATGCGTTTTTCATAACCCGAAATATTTTCATAATACCAGCAAAGTTCATTTTTATAATTGAAAGCCTTGCCACGATTACTGCTAATCTCAGGATAGGCATTTAAGAATGATAGCTTATCTATTATTAACTCAGCTCCTGCCTTTTGGCCATCAATGGTATAGGCTATTAGTGCATAGTCGCTAAATTGCTCGCAAAACCGGGCAAGCAAATGATCTAGGAAACGGTTTTTTCTTTCTTCAAATTCCCCTTTAGTTTCGGTAATACCTTGTAGTTTTGTTGCGTAATCTGGCGTAAATATCTGCTGATCTTGCGCATTTGGCACCACCTCATTTGGTATTGCATTTAGTGACTCGCTGAAATAAGATTTATTAAGTAATGGCTGATCATACTCATCAAGCTCCTGATTTAAACTAAATAAATATTTTAAGCCGTTTACTTGCTGAAGATAGCCATATAGCAACTGATCGAAAAAAGAGAGGAAACCCTTAAATTGTTTTACATTGGTTAATCGTTCCTGGCGGGCTGCTTCATCTTTTGGCAGGTTGGGAACACCCTCAGCTCCAACACCATATACTAATGGGAAATCTTGCTGAATGGAACTATAATCTGTTGTTTCCCGCCAATTTCCAGTTGGTAAAGGTTTGTCTAACACCGCATTTGCCGGGTAGCGTTTTTTTGCTGTTGCAAATAAAGCGTTCAATTTCAGCTGCATATCATCCTGATCGAAAGCGAATGGAAGGCTGTTCTTATAAAAAGATAAATTTGAAGCAATAGTTGATAGCCTAGGCACGTAAAACTGATCAACTGCCAGCGATAGACACCATTTAACACTTTTTTGCGCAATCGCACCATCATCATCTTCAGGAAAATTAGCCAGTTGTAAACCGCTGGCAGAACGTACAACCTTTTTGCCATCGATTTCAGTATTCATGATGATTTGAATGATATCACTCACGCGGATAGTACACCTTTGTGCAGATGCACTTAGTTCATCATCATCAATAAAGCCATGTTCTAAAGCTGGTCCTTCAAAAATATCTTCTGTCGACTTCCCTTTTGCTTTCATATCAGGCAAGCTGTAGAAATAAACCTCGGGAGAAAGAAATTTTGAAATTTCGAAATAAATTCTGGCAGCAACAGTCGCCGCATCAGCAAAAGGATCAATTTCGATATCGCCGCAAATGGCTATCTCCTCTACCTTTAATGCCTTGGAGTTGAAATAGTCTTCGCAAAGCGGCCGGCTATCATTTAAACGATCATCTGCCTTGCTAATAATGCTGTTAATAATTTTAATTTTAGCTTTATAGCGCTGTAAAATCCCACCGGCATCTTCAAAAATGAAATGATTAATCAAATTATCTAATAGATTTAACTCTGGAATATCTACCGGAACTCCTGAAATGGTTTTAATGCCTTTTAGTGCTACAGTTGAGTTCGGTTCGTTGCTGTTCCATAACAAATAACCAGTTGGCATTTCATCAAACTCAATCTTTAGGTTTTTAATTGCAGTGATGATGGATGTATCATTTTGAAAGTCGATTTCAGGCTCGTCCCAACGTGAAAAATGAACATTAATTTTTATTTCCACTCCATTTAACAATGGGTCGGTAAAGTCGCGGACGATATAGGTTCCGGATAGTGCATTTGAATTTAAATCGCCATGTTTAATGGATTGATCAAACTCCAATAAAAAATTATATAATCCTTTTATAAAAAAACCATCTTCATCCGTTACGGTTGGGAAATAATCAAGTTTTTCTTTAACCTTATCTACGTAGAGCTTCATCTCTGAATCTGTGGAAGGCAATGCCCAGGCGTTTTTGATCCCAAGTATTTCCCCATCAGCCACCACCGCAACATCCATTAACAGCTTACGAAAATCTTTTAGGGTAACAGGTGCATTATGTAAAATCTGCCTTGCAGTAAAGAAATTCTTGAAATCAACATCGCCTTCAGTTTCCGGATCATTTGCAAGCAAATCTTTTATGTCAAAAGTAAGCCGGTAGCCTAAATCAGTAATCGCATAACAAAGTGCTTCGAGTGTAGTCACCCCAGGATCATGCAAGTTATAATCTGTCCAGATGGTTTTGCTCAGTTCCTGAATCCTTTTCAAACCGATTTCCCGAAGCCTGTCAAACCGCATGCTTTCCAATGGCAAATCATTTTTTGATATGGTTGTTAAGTTGCTCATTTAATTACATCCACATTCATTTAAAGAAACAAATTGTTTACTTGATTTGATCACATTGTCATCGCAATCAGCACATGAACAATCAGGATTTTTTACACCAGGCAAATCTTTTATATTGACGATGCTGTGATCAGGAAAAGATGTCAAAATGCTTGCAGCTGTTGCAGTTTCAGCTCGTTCTATATCTTTTGTTGATATATCTTCTAACCCGGCCGGTCTGATCAAATACATTTTAAAACAGGTGATATAATCTACATAGCTCAGCTTTTCTAATTGATATATCAGTGTCGACTTTTCGATCTTACCGCCAAACTCGAGCTGGGTAGCACTATTATTTATCCAAGGTGCCAATAATGACTTTATGCTTTCTTTAAGAAGTGGCAAATAAATATTATCTGCATAACCATCCTTCAACTTAACATGAAAATGCAACCTGATCTGTTCGTAAACTGGGTTATGCACTTGCACTTGCGCAAAGGATGATTTTCTCTGATTCACAAAGTTTTTAATTTCATTGAGCGTGTTTTTCGATACTTTAGGTTGCAGTGGATTTGGAGCGTTCGAAATTGAAATATCCGGAACAGCAATAATGGTAACAACACCAGGCGACAAAGCATTATAGCTGGCTACATTGCCATTAAAAATGGTATGGCCAATACACTTTACGGTGTAAACATCAGCAAACTGAGCCAGAATCAAGCGCTCATAATCCCACAATGTGATGGCTCTACCCTTGTGCCGAAGTCTTTCACTAACCCTTAAATAATAATCGTTACCTTGTTCTGCTGGCTTGCCATCAAATGAACCAAGAGGCTGTGCTATTTTTTTAACCGCGGCGTCTGGTTCTCTTAATTTACTAATTACTCCGGGTTCAATGGAAAGCTTTTCTGGAATCACATCGTCGTATGAATTGAATTGTGCTTCGGCAGCCTGAGCGGTAACTGATATGATATCACAAACTGCCAGTACATCTTTTTCTACGCTTGCCCGGAGCCAGCTATAGCCACCAGGCATTAAGGTACTGGTACTATTCACCCCTGCTGGAATCCTTAAAGTAATGATTCCAGTGGTTAAAAGACCGTTTGTTTGTTCCCGAAGAATAGCTTCATCTTCGAAATCTTTCCAGGTATCATCATGAAGGTATGACCATTTCACAATGGCTTTGTTGTAGTCAGGGTTTGAACTGCCTTCACTTACCTGAAACAGCAAGCTGATATTTTGAGGCGCAATGGCATCGACCAGCCCTATATACAACTCTCCTTCATTTTGTAATTTTGGCAATAAATAAGCCGAACCCTCGTCTGGAGTTGGCCGCACTTCAGCCTGACCAAATGGTGTAATATGGAATAATTTATGAATTTGATTACCGGAAGAAAAGGCTGAAGCAGTTAAAGCTATTTGAGCTTCTGCGGTGTAATCCAAACTTAAATTGTGAATAAGCGGCGTGTATGGGGAATTGGGCAGTTCAATGCTTGATAAATCTTCTTTTATATTATTTAAAATGGCACGACTGTAGGCTAATTGATAGTCTGCATGTCCGAATTTGCCATCTGTAAACCGCAGCTTCAGGAAGCCACGTTCTGTGTTTAGATCGTAACCTGCTCCTGCATCGGTATTATAATCTGCTGCCAGTTCGTTGGGAATGTTGATATCGGCATTGAACTGAGCTATTGGAGCACTGGAATCCCCGGCACCAAAAAGATTAACTTTCTGAGGTGTATTTGGCGCTAGCGAAATCCAACTTCTGTGATCTAAGAAAGTAATTTCGCCTTTGAAACTGGAGTTATTTACATAGTTACTGAAGAGTTTCTGGATTTCTTGCTGCTGCCAATATTTAGGTATTACACTATACATTTGCGTTGAGAGATTGCCAACTGAAACATTCGCACTTAGTGTTTTCGAAACTGGTTGAACATCTATTACAGATTTGGCTGACTCGTTTTGCATTTGTGAAGCGGGCTCTTTTTTATCGGAAGACGATGCCAATGAAGCATTTTGCACCGTCACGATAGGCAGAAACTCAAATAATTTTGCCGGTTCAGCGTATGATTTGTAATAATTATTGAATGCCATGGCCGGCAAATTCAAAAATTCAAAATTGAGTTTTAAGCTGGAGAGTTTTTGCTGAAATACCTCAGTACTACCAATATAGAAATTAGCACCAATGGTTGGTATCGACCCAAAAATTTCCATCGGCTTCGAAGCATCGAGTTTACCCAAACTATTTTGAACCAAAAGATTTTTAACACCTTTTACATCAGTTTTTATTTGGATATTTTCTAATGGTGCAAACATTAATGATTCATAAAGTCCATCAGCTGTATTCAGCTTTATTTGGATTACAGGATAAGTTGTTGAGTACGGCTCTACATGAAGTTTTGGGTTATAATCGATAATTTTTTGAACGCTTTCGTTCGCAAGCAAAACCAGTTGAAAGGATTTACCTGTGAGACGAACTGAATCTATACTAATTTCTTCCCATCCTTTCTCCGCACTAGCCAAAGCTTTAAAATTTGCTTTTGTGAGCGTTGGTATTATGCTATTACCTGCGGCATAATTGATTTGGATGATAATTTTGCGTTGACCTTCAGCAAGCCGAAATAGCGGTGAGCTGATAGCAAAGCCGATATTTCCTTTTGTTCGTTGCTTGGTACCAAATGCTTCCCAGCTTCCATCCTGATTAATCATCTCTCCCCCAATACCGTCTCCTGAATTTGCTACAGGCGAAATCCAGATGTTGCATTTTTCAGTAGGATCAACCAGAATCGATTTCAAACTACCCACTCTGGCCTGGCTAAAACTAAATTCAGAAAGCAGTTTATAGAACTGCTCTTTTTTATCACTGTTTTTTCCAGCTTTAAATTCAGTTTTTTCCTTTAACACATGTTGCGAAATGTGTTTAGCCAGTTCAATGGTTAAGTATACTTTGTCGGGCGAGGCAGTTTTCTTCTCAAAACCCAGAACGGTTTCATAAAAATAATCGAGATGTTTGGCTGTAAATTGATTAAGATCTTGCTGTGCAATAGCATAAAGATCTAAAAATGCATCAAAAAGCGCCAGATGTGGCTCGGTCAAACCATCATCCCTAATTTCATCGATGTTAAAAACTGTCTTCCAGTTGCTTTGATGCGCCACATCATCGTAATAATGATAATTCACATAAGCACTTAAACGATCTGCGAACTGATAAAGGGCCGCTTTATCTCGTTCATCAATGGCAACAAAAGAAGCATCCAAGGCTTTGGGCAAACGATTTAAACGGTTAGTGCCGTTTCTTGGTGCGCTATTTTTGTTGCAGTTTTTATTCATCGTTTAAAGGTTTGTTCCTTCGTTCAAATAATATGGATAAACTATGTTATTCCGCGTATTGGTGCTTCTAATCGTATATTCCACAACCAGATTAATCATTCCAAGCTCTTCATTTTTAAATACATCGAGTTTATCTAGTTTAATCCGGGGTTCGTAATAGATTATCGCCCTTCTGATTCGTTCAGTAATCCGGGTAACCAGTGTTACATTTATTGGCTCAAATAACATATCATCCATATTGCAGCCATATTCTGCCTGCATTACCCGCTCTCCAACGGCGGTGCCAAATAATATTTCAAGGCTCTGGTTAATATCCGATACCTCACTTGCCATGCTTGTTGCAAACCGATTTGTATCTGAATACTTGTTAATTTTTGGCGGAAAAGCCCAACCTTTTCCTAAAAAGCTACTTTCTGTTTCCATACTTATCCAATAGTTACCGTAGGACAACCTACCACGGCAGACGCTCCACAGCCGCATACATCTCCGGTTCTTACCGCAGGCTTGCCGCCAATCATTACCGTTGCACTGCCCGCTACAAACGGACTGGCTGGTATATGCCCTGGTGGTGGTATCACGCAGGTATGCATATCGCCGATAACTGTAGCTGGCATGCCTCCGATTAACACGGTTGGTACTCCAGGACCTGTTACCAAACCGCCATGATTGGTAACATCCGTTGTTCTTACTGCATTTGGCATCTCTAATTAATTTGAACTATACTTCCTTTAACTTTTGTAATCGCCGAGGAACTCAATTCAACTCCGCTACTTCCTTCTAACTTAAGTTGAGCATTACTGGATACTGATATATTGGTTGCCTCTATTTTGATATCGCCTTTTGCTTTTATCTTCAAATCCTTACTACTTTCAATGGTGATACCGCTATCGTTAGTCTGTATTTTATTCCCATTTTGATCTTCAATGGTAATTGATTTTTCATCTTCGCTGAGTGTAAATTTGTTTCCAGCAGGTGTTTCAATGCTGACAATCTTTTTCTCATCATTGAACAATATCTGAATGCCACTTCTCGTCTTCAACCCTTTTTCATGGTTGTCATCCTGATATGGCAAGTGAGGCGGATGTGCGCTACTGTATAACCTGCCTAAAATCACTGCATCCCGGGGATCATCATTGATAAAACCGATAATCACCTCATCATCAATTTCAGGGTTCCAAACCCAACCACGATCTTTGCCGGCATCAACCATGGCTAACCTTGCCCAAATACCATCTCCGTTTTTTTCAACTGTAGGCAGCCTCACCCTAATCCGGCTTTCGCCTTCAGGATCCTTTTCCAGCTGCGTTACAATACCGATTTGCAAACCGTTTACTGGCGGAATAATTCCGGTAGCTGGCTTTTCGACCACATCATCAAACTTATAATGATGAAGGGCTTTGTCCAATCCAAACTGTACGTGACTGTACCAGGCGGCCTCGCCAGAATAAGAATGAATAACACCTGTTACCAGGCATTTACCACCAAATCGATCGCCGATTCCTTTTAATTCCACAATTATTCCTGGCTTAAGCTTATTATCGCCTAAAACCCTAAAGTTTCCGATTATCCGGTTGAGCCTGCTCCTAAACAGTTGTCCCGTCGCCCATTCTGCTGATTCTTCGGCTGACAAATTACCTGAATGAAAGGAGCTGCTGTTTTCCCATCCGAGAACTTCTGCCAACTGATCTCCAGAAAAATTCCCCTGCTGTGGCAAAGATTTAGCATTTGAGGAGCTTTCTGTAATTTCTTGATTGGTGTAATTCCAATTTTGTGTAATCACTTCCGGGTATTGTGTCCTGGCGTCCATCTGTGCCTCAAAATCATAAATATCAATACCATAAGTATATGTTGCTGCTATCGCTTGATTCACATCAGGTCCGGCGATGGATAATTTTCCAGCATCTGCAATAACCAAGGCACTATTAAGCTCAGCTCGGGTAACTATGAAATCCCAATTGCTGCAATTAAACTGAATGAGTTGCTTATGCTTTAATTGAAGATCATTTAAATCATAAGTGAGTCCACTTTGGCTTAAAATTTCTTCGATCACATCTCCGTCACTCACTTCTTCCCAAATTCTATTTTTTCTACCGGCAGTAAGTTTAATCGACTTGTCTCTGCATTCTATTTCCAGGATGCTGCCTTCTTCATTAGCTTTAATCATCTGACTGATAATCAAACCCGTAAAAACCACTTCATCTTTACCATCATAACCGGCTAAAATTGAAATTTCGGCACCGGGAACGAAATCGGCACCATTGCTTAATTCAAAATTTTGTGCAGCAGCACTTCCATCCATTACAACCACTCGGGCTTTAGGAATAGTATTCACAATATTGGTTATCACAATTTCCAATATTCCGATTGCATCAGACAATGGCTGGCCTCCGATTTTGATACTTAATGACTGCACTCCCGTGTTTTGTGGCATATCTTAAAATTTTTCAATCGGTGGAAAGGAAATACGCTGTCCCTGTTGCAACTTTCTGAAGTTATTTATTTTGTTCGCTCTAGCTACTTCCAAATAATATCGATCCGTTTTGTAGATGTTGTATGTCATCAATGGCAAAGGACTATCGCCCTCAACATTTCTGTAGTGTGTTAAATCCGGAGAGTTTCTTTGCAGTTCATTTGATTGTTCCACCAAAGAGGTGTAGCTGGTAAAAGTGCAGTCTGTTTTTGCCCGCAAAGGCTTACCAGTATTATCAAACAAAGTATATGTAACCTTTACTGCAGTGAGCATACCCTGAAAAGTTAATTCCCCCCAATGAATTTTTAAATAGTTTGGCTGGTGAGTATCATCCTTAATTTTAAAACAGGTATCTATGAATTTCTCTATGACCTTATGTACGGTTTTATCCCTTTGAATATCAGATTGAAAAGCAGAATTACCTGAATAAGATGCTGAAGTCGCATCCCACAATAAATCAAGCTTTAATTCCCGTCCTCTAGAAGATTTAAATTGACCAACACTATCTGCAGCATTGGCTGGGGCACTGTTATCTAACTCGTTTTTGTATTCTATAAAATAAGTATTTGGGTTGTACAAAACCTTAAAACTTTCTACAGGCGAACCCGAAAAATTATCAGTGGTATACACATCAATTATGAGTTTTTCTAAATTCCCAAGTTCTCCAAAAAGCTGACTAAGTGCCATAATTACCTTTCGTTTTTATTTTTAATCTGTTGTTTTAATTCCTCTAGTGCTTTTTTCATTTTCCGGTCGGTAGCTGTTTGTCCGGACGGACTTGCCTGCACCGAGCCGGCAACATTATTGGTAACCGTGGCTGTAATATTGAGCTCTCTTATTTCTACTGGCATAATCTTTAAATATCAATTCGTCTGAAATACTGATGGGCAAATTCAATGCTTTCAATTACAATTCCGTTTTGTTGGGCATTAAAACCTTCAACAGCCCATTTTATTGGGTAGGCATTTACAAAATTCCAGGCCTGCAGCGGCGTATGGTCTTCGTTTAAAAGGATTAATGTAATGTCTCTGGGTTTAAACGTAAAAGATTCGACGCTTTCCTTAAACCACTTCATCGCTGAAGAACCGATCAGCATGCCCCGTTTAAGGGTGAGGTTGCTATAGGTGATTGCCGTTGGTAGTTTATGCGCAAAGCGATTTTCACCACCTTCTTTATATTCCTCTGTCGCAATATTCGCTTCCAAACCTGTAACATCTGTGAAACCGATATCCGGCATTCCCGGGTACTGAAGTTCAAGTCCTTCAATCCGAAGCAAGAAATGAAAACCTACCGGAGGATATTTCGCAACCATAACTGCTAAGTAAATTCGATACTTAAACCCTCATGCGCAAGTTCTACCGTTTCTATAGCCACTTCGTTCCCGGTAGAATTAAGCGTTGGCCCATCAACCTTTGAAGGCCAGGCGTTTCGTACTTTCCAAACCACAACAGGTTCGTGGCTTTCATTAAGCAGGCTGATGGTTAAATCTCTGCGCTCGATTTTATTTAAGCTTACCGTATTAAACCATTGAAAAAGTTCATTATCACCTTTTGTGATACCTCTTTTCATTGATATTGCTGTATATTGCTGCATACCAGGCATTTTGGTGACATGATACTCCGGCGAGCTACCTTCACGGTAGTCGATTGCCTGCGTTTCTACCGTTAAACCACTAACCTCCGTGAAGCCAATTCTTGAGCCGCCCCATTCCACCTGGAAGTGAAAAACCGGCAATGGATAATTATTTGCCATAATATTTAGATTTATAATAGGTTATTCTTGTAATTTATGTGAGAATTTCAAAATGATAAATTCTGCAGGACGAACCACGGCCATGCCAATTTCGACATTCATCCTCCCCTCCAGAATATCAAGTGTAGTCATTGTAATGCCTAATCCGATTCGAACAAAAAATGCATCATCTGGCTTTGCTCCTTGTAATGCACCTTGCCGCCATAACTGATTGAGGAAATTCTCGCACATGGCTTTAACCCGTAGCCATGTATTTGCATCGTTAGGTTCGAATACCACAAATTCAGTAGCTTTCTTGATACTCTCTTCCACAAAATTGTAAAAGCGCCGTACAGAAATATACCTCCATTCATTATCATTTCCTGCCAGGGTTCTTGCACCCCAAACCAGCGTTCCTTTACCTGTAAAAAATCGAATTACATTAATTGATTTTCCTGTAGTCGGATCGATATTTAAATTTTCCTGTTGTTCGGCAGTTACCTTAAGCGACGGGCCAGTAACCATCCTCAAACTTTCATTTGCCGGTGCCTTCCATACGCCACGGTTACTATCAACCCGGGCCATTACACCAGCTACGGCCCCCGATGGAGGCAAATCAATAAAATTTTTATCAATTTCTGCTTTTATAAGCCGGTAGGTATTCAGGTCAATCGCTTTGATGGCCGATAAACTTTTTCCATCATAAGCCCCATTGTGTTTAATGAGAATATCGTTTTCGTTGTAACCGTAGTTCAGTGTACTCTGTAACCATGGATAATAAACGCAACCATATTTTAAATCGGCAGTGCCTAAATCATCCCTGATAATTTTAGCATCATCGTATGGAACTGATGACAGCTTCCAGGCATCGAAAATGGCAATGCGATCTTGCAGCTTATTGCACAAAGCCAGAGCGCTATCATACAAATCTTTATATCCCGATTTTGAACCTGTATTCTTTTTATGTTTATCTGTAAAGATTAGTAATGTCGGCTCATCAACCTTTGCTACTGCATCCAAACAAGCAATACCTTCCGGGTTATCAAAATCTGTTGTATAGCTTCCGCTAGATATGATATAACAGGGTCCGCCACCATTTCCAAAATACAGCTGCAAAGTATAATACATGTACATTCCACTTACCGATTCTTTTCTGGCATTGCAGGTAATGGTTCTGTTTTGCACCTTGGCATCAACAATTACATCCTGAATAGTTGGTAAACCCGTTGTTTTAAATACATCAGCCTCAGACTTTGCTCCGCCAAAATACTTTTGATAATCTAAAAATGAAGTAATCCGGATGGGTGTAGGAAGTTTATCAACCGCTGGAAAAATATCGTCTCCATTTTCATCTTTAGCAATTTCTGTTCGCCCCATAAAAGCTGGTATAGCCGTTTCAACCGGAGCAACAGATGCAGGAAGTTTACTGATTTCCTCAATGTAAACGCCTGGGGTTTTATAGTTCTTTGCCATTTGTTAAGATTTTGCTAATAAATGAGAGAATTTTAAAATAATAAACTCTGCCGGACGCACCGCAGCCATTCCAATTTCGATGATTAACCTGCCTTCCAGAATATCGAGTGAGGTCATGGTGATGCCTAAACCAACGTTAACGAAATAAGCATGTTCCGGCTTTGCGCCGGCCAGGGCTCCCTGTCGCCACAATTGATTCAGAAAGTTTTCGCACATGGTTTTTACCCTCAACCAGGTTTTGGCATCATTTGGTTCAAAAACCACAAACTCAGTTGCCTTTTTAATGCTTTCCTCTACCATGATGAAGAGTCTCCGCACCGGAACGTATCGCCATTCATTATCGTTTCCCGCCAACGTACGGGCGCCCCAAACCAAAGTGCCTCTTCCAGCAAATTTCCTAATGGCATTGATACTTTTACCTCCGGTTGGATCAACATTTAAATAGTCTTGATCTTCATCACTTATGGACACTACAGGTTTATCTACCGTTCTTACACTCACATTCGCAGGCGCTTTCCACACCCCGCGTTCGTTATCAACTCTAGCCATCACACCTGCCATCATACCGGATGGATAAAGTGGAACTGTAAATGCGTTTAGCGCAGCCTTAATCTGATTGAATAAAACAAAATCTACATTATCGAAACCGCCGGTTAAAGTTGGGGAATCCAGCTTTAAAGCAATTGCACCTCCTTTTGGGTCATACACAATTGAAATATTATTTCCTGTAGCCCCTGCTTCTAAAGCCGTAATGGTAACTACTTTGCCTGATAACTGAGCATTGACAAACAACTTGAGGTCATTATGCGCATTAATCACATCCTTTAAACTTTTTGCTGTCGCCGTTGTGTTACCGTCGATTGCAATTCCACTAGTTCCAAATGTCAGGCTAATGCCTGAGATGCTAATTGATTGATTTTCCGTTGGGACGGTCTCTATCGTAATTTTTGTAGTTGCTGCAACAGATACTTGTGCTGCAGGTTTAACCACATCGGTAATTGGCTTTTTAGTATCTCCTGCAGATTTATAAATACCTGCATTGTCACCGCCGCGGTTATCTCTTGCAATGAAAATATTTTGATCAGCGGTACGGTTGTAGACTGCACCACTTTGTATTTGTGGATAGTAAGCCGCACCATATTTTAAATTATCTGAGCTGATAAAGTCGTTCCTAAACTTATCAGCCACCAAAACTGGCGTGGTCAGGCTTGCCTGTGGTGCATCAAGGATGGCAAACCGATCTTGCAGCCTAGCGCATTGGGCAAGCATGGCATCATTTAGTTCCTTTATCTGGGAGGAAGAAGATAAACCTACAATTTCAGGAATTACCAGCAAGGTTATCTCATCTTCCTTTTCGCAGGCATCCAATCCGGTTTTTAACTCTGCTTTATCCAGCTCAGGCACAGCTTTAAACGTCCCGATAGAAACGATGAAACATGGGCCACCTCCGTTTTCATAAAACATTTTTACGTGGTAATAAAGCAAGTAGCCAGATAAAGTTATTGCTGGCGTAACCACAATTTTTGGTAGCGCTGAGCCATTTTCGGGGTTTTCGATAGTGATTTCCAGTAATTCTGGATACGCAGTGCCAAAATATTGCTCAAATTCCAGTAAAGAGGTAATACGCTGTGGCACATTAACATCAAACGGGATTCCATTTTTCTCTCGCTTTGCCGTATAACCAACAAAGCCTGGTATCGCAGTTTCTACTTGGGCAATGGAAGGAGGAATCGTCGAAATTTCTTCAACATACACCCCTGGATGTTTATATGTCAGCGCCATATCTTAATGATTTATTTATTAAACATATACATAAACTTTACTCTCTTCGCCCGCCTGCTTTTCTGGCATTGGATTAGGTAAATTTTTGGAAAGAATCACTTCAGTTGCACCATCTTTCTTACTCAGCTCCAAGCCGGTTTTTACTTTCTCGAAAAACGGAATCTTTATATTGCTTTTGAATAATACAATGGGTGCATCAGCTATTTTATTGATGGGATCGTGGTCATCTGCTGGAACTGGTTTTCCAGCGAAAGTGCAATTCTTGTAAACCGGATGGCCATCTGTACTTTTATCCTTTACAAAAAGATCGAAATCTTCCAAATCGATACCACTTTGATTGATTACATAGTATTTCCAAAAAGTTTCTTTCCTGGTAAAACTGATTGAAAATTTCGTTTCTTCTACAATCTCCTCACTGGCTGGAATGCTGATATGCAAAATGCCAAAGGTAGCTTGCGACTGAAGTTCGGCGCTTTTAAAAACTTTATAGGTTAATAACTCATTTCCTGAATCAGCAGCATTTTTAACGGAGATGATGTAAAGTCCGTCTGGTAGTTTTGAAAGATCAATTAACTTTCCAAAGGTTTCATTAATATTTTTTTTGATTTTGTACGGACTTGATATGGGTGCTCCATTGCTATCGTATTCAATTATCAAATCGTTTTTCAATACAGTTTTCAATCTTAAAGTGACTTCCTCATGTTCTGGCAAATCGAAATTAAAGTTGAATAAATCACCTGTAATCGCATCGAGAATACTGTATTTAAGATTTTTATTTAAGCCATTATTTGTTAAGTAAATCTTTTTATTACTTAAGAAGTTTTTCTGGGGATTGGCTTCATTTAAATTGGTAATGGCTAAAAATTTAGCGGCTTGTTTTAACACAATTCCGAAGTACAAATTGCTTTCCCCTATTCTGATTTTCGCTTTTTGATCTTGATCAGTTTCGCAAATCAGGTTAAAGCCGGTATCAAACGCCTTGTATATCCAACGTTGGTTTCGCATGAGTATCCGCGAACTGTTGGCCGGTATAAAATCCAGATCCTGACACAAACTATCTTCGTAGTAGTTGTGAAGTACGTTAACCGAAAATAATTTACGATAGGCTGTCATGATCTTGTTTTAGTTTGTAATGCAATACTTTCAATTATTCCGTCGGGCGCTAACTGTACATTTTCCTGAATGGTTAACATCCGGATTTTGTACAATACAGATGGCAAATAACTATGTCCGATTATGCTCCAGAAATGGTTCATTTGCTCGAAATTGAAACTAAAAAGCTCCGCACTCAATCGCTCGATTTTGTTATCAGTAAGTGCAAGTAAAGGAGAATTTGCTTGCGTAAACACGCTTTTACCTTGGAAAAATGAAATGACTTGTGAAAGTCTTTTTAATCCTTCCAAATAATCCAGTCGCGGAGACTCAGTTTCTTCATAATGAAAGTTTGCTGAAATAAGAACAAATAGATTAAGGTAGATGTCCGGATTTCTGGTTTCAATATCGCCCTGCATATTCCGTACTGTTATCCGCTGATCTTTAGCCACCCTGTCTTCTTCAATGTTCATCAGCGTTAAGCCTAAAGTTTTGTCAGGGATTGCTAATTTACCGTCGTAAACAATACTTGAAACAACAATAAAATCTTCATTGGTTGTTCCGGCAATATTGTTCAGATTACTATTAATTTCTTTTGAAAGAAAATCTAGAGCGGTATTAATCATAGACAAAAAAATATTCCAGGTTAGACGATTAAGTAAATGATTATCATAAACTTATAAACGAAATCAGCAATAGTTATTAACAAATTCAAAAAAAGTTATCAACCCAAGAAAACATTCAAAATCGTCAAATTTTAATATATCTGCGATGTTTTAACCATTACTCCGACCTATTAAAACATTAGTTATCAACAACTTGAAAGAATATTCCTATTAAGAATGATCTTTCAAACGGGCAAAATATTCTTTCAGAATTCAAGAAGTTAAAATTTAAAAAACGAAACAACCCACTAAACATCTATTTATCAGCATTTTAAAAGTATTACTTTAACTACAATTTATCTCAAAATTGATTTTTTTTAAACCTAAAGTTTAGATAAAGTAGTTGAGAGAGAGAAGACCAAAAATTGAATTGCTATATTTAGGCTAGAAGACCTATTATCATGAATATTGATTCATCCCTCCAATCGAAGCGTATATTGTCGATAGACATTCTCCGCGGTATCGTAATGATCATTATGGCACTTGACCATACCCGCGATTTTTTTCACATCGAAGCGATGACCGCTAATCCACTTGATCCACAGACAACAACAGGTATTTTGTTTTTTACAAGATGGATCACCCACTTTTGTGCTCCGATTTTTGTTTTCTTGTCTGGGCTATCTGCATACCTATCGTCACAGCATAAAACACCTGCAAAAGCAAGTATTTTTCTTTTTAAGCGTGGCACCTGGCTGATTGTGGTCGAAATCGTTATCATTTCACTTGGCTTAACCTTTAATCCCTTTTACAACTTTGTAATTTTGCAGGTAATTTGGGTAATTGGCTGGAGCATGATCTTATTGGGCTTAATGAGCAAAATTTCCCATAAAGCTGTTTTAGTTATTGGTTTGATAATCGTCTTTGGACATAACATTTTGAACCTCTTCCCGCCACCTGAAGGTGAAGGTTTGGCTTTGCTACTTAAAGTATTTTTTACCGCTTTTGGAACAGTTGTTCCTTTAAATCAGGATCATTTACTTGGGGTATTTTATGCCATCTTACCCTGGACGGGAATTATGTTCCTCGGCTACGGCATTGGTGCATGGTATAAACAAGGATTTTCTACAGAAATCAGGAAACAAAATTTGATGATTACTGGCTCGCTGACTATTTTTCTATTCCTTTTCCTGAGATGCATAAATTTGTACGGCGACCCTGCTCCGAGGAAAGAATACGATGATCTTTTCAAAAATCTACTGTCATTTTTTAACGTGAGTAAATACCCACCTTCATTGCAATATACCGCCATGACCATCGGAACTGCCATGTTATTTCTGGCTTTCACAGAGAAGATGAGCACTTGGTTCAGCCGAATTACATCTGTTTATGGAGCAGTGCCTTTTTTCTACTATGTGATTCACTTCTACCTTCTGCACACCATTTTAGTCATTGCGTTTTATGCTACAGGCTTTACCAACGAGCAAATTGTTCAGGTTCCGTTTTGGTTTCGCCCAAGTGATTTTGGATTTAGTTTGACCATGGTTTATGTGATTTGGATTGCTGTTATCATAGCGCTGTATTTACCCTGCAAATGGTTTAAAAAATACAAGGAAACACATAAGCAGTGGTGGCTAAGATATGTTTAAGATTGAAATTAATGATAGTATGCCATGAGTATAAATCGACGAGGAATTGCAATATCCCCGTAAAACAAAGATCATGCATAAATCAAAAAAAAACCGCTGACAAATGCCAGCGGTTCGATACCTCAATCGGGATGATTTGAAATATTATTTTTTAGGTTTTGCGCTCATGTAAAATGTAAGCTTTCCTCCATTGGTAATATCAGCATGTTTAATTTGATGGTTGGTGATTTCTTTTCCATTCAGTAAAACCTTTTGAACGTAAACATTTTTATCGCTTTGCTTAATCGCTTCAACGGTAAATGTTTTCCCGTTTTCTAAATTAATTACAGCATTGTTAACCAATGGGCTACCTAATGAATATACATCAGAACCTGGTGCAACCGGATAGAATCCCATTGCCGAAAACATGTACCAGGCGCTCATTTGGCCGCAATCATCATTTCCACCCAAACCATCGGCAGTGGGTTTGTATTGCATATTTAAAATGTGGCGGATTTGAGCCTGACCTTTGTACACTTCGTCTGTCCAGTTGTAAAGGTAAGCCACATGATGTGCCGGCTCGTTTCCGTGAACGTAACCACCAATAATGCCTTCTCGTGTAATGTCTTCCGTATGGGCAAAAAACTCATCCGGCAAGTGCATACTAAACAATGAATCCAAGCGAGCTGCAAATTTCTTTTTGCCGCCCATTACCTCAACTAAAGAAGCCGGATCATGTGGAACGAAGAAACTATAGTTCCAGCTATTTCCTTCGATAAAACCCTGTCCTTCCGTATCCTTTGGATCAAAAGCTTTTTTGAAGCTACCATCAGCCAAACGCGGACGCATAAAACCTGAAGCACTATCAAAATTATTTCTCCAATTATTTGAACGTTTTAGAAACTCATTATATACATCCATACGGTTCAGTTTCTTCGCCAGCTGTGCAATCGCCCAATCGTCATAAGCATATTCCAGCGTATTGGAAACAGAAACGCCACTTCTTTCAGCAGGAATATATCCTTTATCCATATAATAACCGATTCCTTCATAGTCGCGATGTTTCGCAGTTGTTATACAGGCATCTAAAGCTTTGTTGGCATCGCCATTATAAGTGCCTTTAATAATCGCATCAGCTAAAACCGAAACACTGTGATAACCACTCATACACCAGTTATCATTGGCATAATGCGACCAAATCGGCAACATTTTCAGGCTGCTTTGATCGTAATGCGCCATCATCGATTTCACCATATCATTGCTTCGCCCTGGCTGCATAATGTTAAAGAAAGGATGCAGGGCCCGATAAGTATCCCACAGAGAAAATGTGGTATAATTGGTAAAACCTTCAGCTTTGTGTATGCCCTGATCTAAACCTTTGTATTCACCATTCACATCGGTATAGGTAGTTGGATTGATGAACGAATGGTATAGCGCTGTATAGAAATTAATTTTATTATTGTTTGATGTATTAACCTGGATTTTATTTAACTCTTTGTTCCAGGTGGTTTGAGCCTGCGTTTTCACTTTTTCAAAATCCCAACCTGATATTTCGGTACGCATATTCTGCAAAGCATTTTCCTGACTCACCGGCGATAAAGCAAACTTGATTTTCACTTTCTCCCCTTCCTGTGTGTCAAAATCAAAATACATTTTAAGCTTTTTACCGGCAATTTCCGGGAAGTTTTGATCCTGGTTAAACTTGCCCCAAAAACCGCGGTAAGCCTGTTTAGCATCATAACTTTTTCTGCCATAACTCTTAAATGGCTTTGAGAAACTCATTGCAAAATAAACCGTTCTGGTTCTTGCCCATCCATTGGTTTGGCGATAACCGGTTACCAAAGTATCGTTAACCACACGAACGTAAGTCCATACCGTTTTATCCTCATAATTATAAATTCCGGCCATCAAATCTAAAATGATATGCGATTGATCTGATTTAGGAAAAGTGTACTGATGCATACCAACACGATTGGTCGCTGTTAATTCGGCTGTGATGTTATCATCATCAAGTTTTACTTTGTAATAACCAGCTTCAACTTTTTCATTGGCATGTGAATAGGCTGACCGGTAACCTGCTTTAGGGTTATCGGCAGTACCTGGATTTAACTGCAGTTTTCCTTGCGTAGGCATAATCAGGAAATCGCCTAAATCCGAATGACCGGTTCCGCTGAAATGCGTATGGCTGAAACCCGTTATGGTTTTATCTTCATACTTATAACCTGCACAGTATTTGTAAACATCACCATTGTATTTTCCATTTACTTCGTAAGATAAAGTATCTGTTTCAGGACTTAATTGTACTGCGCCAAAAGGAACAGTTGCCCCTGGGTAGGTATGTCCCATTTTCGATGTTCCAATAATTGGTTTAACATATTGGACCAAATTCTGCTGCGCCGATGCCACGAATGATGACAAAAGAAGACAAGGCAGGATAATTTTTTTAATCATATTCTGAAAAAATTGATTGTATTTTGTTTTAAAATTCTAAGGTATTAATTAAAATGCGAATGTGCATATAAACTTTGACTAAATCGTTTAACCAACATAAAAAATACAAAGTTGCAATAATATAAGCCACGCTACCCGCCTTTGCGAAATCGATTTTTCATCGATTGAAGTAATCTCATTGCACAATCGTTTACTAAAGAAGATTGCCGCGTTCCGATGAAAAACCAAAACTCGAAAGACGATTGCAACGGTTGAAAGTTTATTGCACCGTTTTAGGTGCGCTAAACCAGATTGAAGCGGATACCGGCCCATGAGCCTTAGGCCTGCAGGCGTATGAGCGAAAAGCTGGACGAACATTAATAACAATGCTGGTTCTGCTTTCCAACAGAACTCACTTTCGCTTTTTACAAGTAACTGACTTGCTTTAAATAATTTCAGGTAAATAAACCTTATTTTTGCATCCTATTATTTTAAAATGAGTAAACACGGTAGAATTCTGGTTGCCATGAGTGGCGGGGTTGATAGTTCGGTAGCAGCTGTAATGTTGCATGAGCAAGGTTATGAAGTTATTGGCTTAACCATGAAGACTTGGGATTATGCCAGCGCCGGCGGTAGCAGCAAAGAAACCGGATGTTGTTCTTTAGATAGTATAAATGATGCCCGTACACTTGCTGTAAATTATGGTTTCCCACATTATATTTTAGATATTCGCGATGAATTTGGCGATTATGTAATTGATAATTTCGTTGATGAATATTTAGCAGGAAGGACACCAAATCCTTGTGTTTTGTGTAATACACACATTAAATGGGAAGCATTGTTAAAACGTGCCAATAAACTGGATTGTGAATTTATTGCTACCGGGCATTATGCAAACATTCGCCAGCAAGATAGTGGCCGTTATGTAATTTCTAAAGGTAAAGACGAAAACAAAGATCAATCTTATGTGCTTTGGGGTGTTTCTCAGGAAAACCTTTCTCGTACTAAATTCCCCTTGGGCAGTTTTGCGAAATCAGAGATCAGACAAATGGCTTTAGATATGGGACAGGAAGAACTGGCAAAAAAATCAGAGAGCTATGAAATCTGTTTTGTTCCTGATAATGATTACAGGGCTTTCTTGAAACATAAAGTTGAAGATTTAGAAGATAAGGTTGCCGGCGGAAATTTCATTTTAAGTAATGGAATGGTTGTAGGGCAACATAAAGGTTATCCTTTTTATACCATTGGTCAGCGTAAAGGTTTGGGCGTTGCTTTTGGCGAACCGATGTTTGTTACTCAAATTTTACCGGAAAGCAATACCGTTGTTTTAGGCAAAGCCGAAGAATTGGAGCGTAAAGAAGCCATGGTTCGTAATATTAACCTGATCAAATATGCTAGCATTGAAGAGCCAATGAACGATGTGATTACTAAGATTCGTTACAAAGATGCTGGTATGTTAAGTACCATCGTTCAGGAAAAAGACAGGATGCGTGTGGTTTTTGATCACAATGTATCAGCGATTGCTCCCGGCCAATCGGCCGTATTTTATGAAGGCAACGATTTACTAGGAGGCGGATTCCTGGTTTAAGTATTCTAGCAGATAACATACATCCCAACCAATCGGTTGGGATTTTTTTTTGCCTGCATATTCTATATTGCGCTAACCTATTCTGTAGTTCATCAAACAAAAAGCTTTAAAATTTCCTTTATAAATGAAAGTTTAAAAGCAATACTCCATGAATCATAGCCGCAGGCCCTTTCAACCTATAGAAAATTACGGAATTATCGGAAACCTTAAAACCGTAGCGTTGGTTTCGTTACAGGGATCAATCGATTTTATGTGTGCGCCCAAATTTGATTCGCCAACTGTATTTGCTACAATGTTGGATTCACAGCGTGGAGGTTTTTTTGCAGTAGAACCTGATTTGAAGAATTTCACCAGCAAGCAACTTTATTTACCTGGAACAGCAATTTTATTAACAAGATATTTTTCTGATTCTGGAATAGCTGAACTAACCGATTTTATGCCAATTCAAAAAGGAAATAAAACACTAACTAGTGCTATTGTAAGGCAAATTAAAACAGTTAGAGGAAGTATAAAGTTTAAGGTAAGTTGTGTACCGCGATTTGGTTATTCAGAAAGTGATCACGAGGTTGAATGCCTTGAAAAAGAAATCAGATTTACATCTGCCGAAGAAAAACTTCAGATCAAGATGTTATCGGACAAACCCCTTACCGTTAGAAAAAAGAATGGTTATGCTGAGTTTACCCTGAACGAAACTGAAGTGGCTACGATCGTTCTGGAATTTTTACCGGAAGATCATCAAGGACAAGAACTGGAATTTTATCAGCAGGATGCCTACCATCAAACTAAAGATTTTTGGGTAAAATGGATTAATAAAACAAGTTATGATGGAAGATATAGCGAGTTAATACGGCGTTCGGCGATTACACTTAAACTTCTTACGTCTGCCGAGTTTGGCTCTGCTGTAGCCGCACCTACTTTTGGTTTGCCCGAAGCGATTGGCGGAAATCGAAACTGGGATTATCGCTTCACCTGGATTCGTGATGCTGCTTTTACCATGTATGCATTTTTGAAACTAGGTTTCTTTGATGAAGCAACGGCATTTATCGACTGGATCTTTAACCTTTGTCAAAAAATTGATTTGCAACTGGTTTACCAGATTGATGGAAATCCCAAACTCCATGAAAAAGAACTCAAACACATGGAAGGTTATCGTGCTTCAAAGCCGGTAAGAATTGGAAATGAGGCGGCTACGCAATTACAGATTGACATTTACGGTGAGCTGATCGATACCATCTACATCTATAATAAATCATATAAGCCTATTACCTATGAATTCTGGACGTTGATAGAGAAACAGATTGTTCAGGTAATTAAGAACTGGAAAAAACCTGATCATGGTATTTGGGAAATCAGAAGTGAGAAAAAAGAGTTTCTGCACACCCGGTTAATGTGTTGGGTAGCCATGGACCGGGCAATAAAGATTGCTGAACACCGCTCCTTCCCTTATCCGGAGAACGAATGGCATCAGGTTCGAAGCGATATTTACAACGACATCTATCATAACTTTTGGAATGAAAAACGAGGCGCATGGGTGCAGTATAAGGGTGCAGAACATGTTGATGCAAGCGTTCTGCTAATGCCACTTACGCATTTCATTTCACCTATTGAACCACGCTGGCTATCTACCTTAAAAGCCATTGATGAAGAACTTTTAGTAGATGTACTGGTTTACCGCTATAATAACGGCATGACCAAAATTGATGGTTTAGATGGAGAGGAAGGTACGTTTAACATGTGTTCGTTTTGGTTTATTGAAGCATTAGCCAAAAGTGGAGAAGTAGAACGGGCAGTGGAAAACTTCGAAAAGATGATTGGGTATTCCAATCACCTGCTTCTTTTTAGTGAGGAACTTGGTAAAAAAGGCGAGCATCTAGGTAATTTCCCTCAGGCATTTACGCACCTGGCTTTAATTAGTGCAGCGGTTGAATTGAACAAACAGATCGGGCGAAGAACAAGTAAGCTTTAACTTACTGTTCTTCGTAATGATAGGTTAAGCCGCCATCTACGAAATATGTCGATCCGGTAACGTAACCAGCCTCATCTGATGCTAAAAAAGCAACTACCGCAGCAACATCTTCAACTTTGCCCATTCTTCTCATTGGAATGTTGTCCAACAATTTCTCTAACTGTTCCTTATTATTTAACAGATCCTGATTTATCGGTGTAGTCACCGCTCCGGGAGCTACATTATTAATCCTGATATTCAGTGGTGCCAATTCGGTTGCCAGATTTCGGGTTAACATCTTCATGGCACCCTTGCTTGCACAATATGCCGAGAAATGTGGGAACACAATTTCTTCATGTACCGAACTCATGTTGATGATTGTACCGGCTCTTTTCTCCCTTTTACAATATTTTACAAAAGCCTGAATGCCAAAGAAAACGCCTCTTAAATTGGTATCCATTACGATGTCGTAATCTTCTTCGGTTACTTCCCAAAAATCGGCTTTCTTTTCCAGGCCCGCATTGTTCACAAGGATATCAAGCGATCCAAAAACGGCTACTGCATCATCAATAAGCTTGATTACATCTTTAGTTTTGCTTACATCCGCAGCTAAAAATTTAACTCTCCTACCCATCTTTTCAATTTCCGCAATTAATTCCTCGCCTCTTTCGTCAAATTTACGCCCGTTAAGAATGATGTCTGCGCCTTCTTTTGCCAGACGTAAAGCGCAGGCTTCGCCTATTCCCTGACTACTTCCTGTAACTAATGCTATTTTATTTTCGAAACGATTCATCATAAGTTTTTTTAAGAATAAAGTTATTTTAGCTGAGAATGTTTTAACGGATATAAAACTAACTGCCTCAGGTTAATGATGTATTGACCTTTTAGCACCCAAAAGGAGTAGCATTTTCGTTATAAAAAATGGTTTTTACTTCGGTTTTGTATATTTTTATGCGTTTGGATAATCTGATCCCTATTTCTATTATGCGATTACAATGTCTCCTTTCAATTGTATATTCTCAATAGTAAATAAATGGTTAGTTACTGCTGGAATTTGAAATGCATAAAAACTTAAAATGAGTCAAAATAAAAACTACGACGCAGAATTTTGCGGAAATCTTGCCATTCATCAAACCAACTCGATACAAGATTTCGGATTTCTGATCGTTCTGGAAATTGCATCACTTGACATCATTCAGGTGAGCGAAAATGTAGAGGCGATCATTGCAAAATCTGCGAAAGAAAGTATCGGAACGAATTTTAAAGATTATGTATCCGCAGAAGACCTGAGCCGATTTAAACTTGAAATTAATAAAGGTATAAGAACCCGTTTACCATTTCAATTTCCATTAGTTTCTGCTACAGCTACTGTTCCGGTAAATATTCTTGCGCATGTAAAAAAGGATTTAGTCATTTTAGAAATAGAGAAAATTGATGAAGAGCCAGAGCGCAGTTTTACCGAAGTATTTCAAGGCGTAAGGTCGTTTATTTCTACCCTGGAGAGTACCGATAACCTGCAGGAAGTCTGTGAAGCCAGTATTAAAGAAATTCGAAAAATAGCAGGCTTTGATGGCATCCGCATGTATCAGTTTGATAAAAATTGGAATGGAACTGTTATCGCCGAAGAAATAACCGGAGAGCTGGAAAGTTATCTGGGGCAAACCTTTCCTGCTTCTGATGTACCGAAACAAGCCAGGGCACTTTACCTTAAAAACCCATTCAGGTTAATCCCTAACAGAAATTATAAAACCATCAAGCTGTTCCCCGTAATTAATCCAATAACCAATGGTTTTTTAGATTTATCAGACTGTAATTTGCGTAGCGTAGCATCGGTGCATTTGGAATACATGGCCAATATGAACGTAACAGCCTCGATGTCAATACGTGTGGTTATTGATGGTGTTTTGTGGGGTTTAATTTCCTGCCATCATATTACCAGCAAATATTTGAGCATCGAAAGCCGTTCTATCTTTGATTGGTTAAGCCTGGAAATATCTTATCGCATTTCATCCATTATCAAACATGAAGAATTAATAAGTAGTGCCCGTTTGCTACAACAACGAACGGTAGTTACAGACTTAATTTATGCTGAAGATGATATCATGAAAGGAATCTTTTCTGATGAAAACCAAAACCTGCTTTCGTTGTTTAATGCTAATGGTGCGGCATTAAGCCTGAATGGGAAAATTAAAACAACCGGAATGGTGCCAGAAATGGATCAACTGGAAAACCTGACGCTGTGGCTGGAAGGAAAAGGAATAAATAAAATATTTACAAGTCAGAATTTAGGCGAAACTTATGAGGAAGCAAAAGCATATCCAAATGTTGCAAGCGGATTGCTGGCCATCCCTATAGATGCCGGAAAAGGTGACTTCTTACTCTGTTTCAGACCGGAGGTTATTCAGAATATCAAGTGGGGAGGTGATCCGAACCAGGCAATTACATTTGAGAAAGATGGGGTAAACTACCATCCCCGTAACTCATTTAAACTCTGGATGCAAACCATTTATGGCCAATCAGATGATTGGAAAAAAACTGAAATTGAAATGGCCGAATCATTAAGAAACTTCTTATTTGAATTTAAGGCGAAACAAATTTACAACTAAACGAATGACTGATCAGGTAACTAAAGCGACGTCAAAAAGATACGATAAATACATTGTTGCAATTGGAGCTTCGGCGGGTGGTTTAGAAGCCATACATGAATTTTTTGATCATATGCCTACAAATGCGAGTTTCTCATTTGTGGTTATTCAGCATCTGTCGTCCGATTATAAAAGCCTTTTAGTTGAGCTCGTAGCCAAGCATACCCACATGAAGGTTTTCGAAGCCGCAAATGACATGGCCATTCAGCAGGATTGTGTTTACATTATCCCCAACAACAAACTAATGACGGTAAGCCAGGGCCGACTAAAACTGGCAGAAAAGTCGCAAATTAAGGCTCCGAATACCGCTATCGATCACTTCTTGTACACACTGGCAGAAGATAAAAAAGAGAAAGCAATCGCAATCATTCTCTCCGGAACGGGAACTGATGGTACCAAAGGTATTCAAGCCATAAAAGAATATGGTGGAATGGTTATCGCACAGGAACCTTCTACCGCAAAGTTCGATGGGATGCCTAACAGTGCCATTTCATCAGGCAATGTCGATCATGTTTTATCTGCTCCTGAAATGCATCAGGAACTTTTCAATTATGTAAATGAAGAGCCGATTAAAGTACTTGAAAATGGCAAAATAAACGAGCAGCTTTTAGATGAAATTTTCAAAATGGTTCATTTGCAAAGCGGAAACGACTTTAACTTGTACAAAACACCAACCATCATTAGAAGGATTGGCAGAAGAATGAACGAAAATAATATTCGAACGCTCGATCAATATGTTCATTTCTTAAAAAGCAATCAAAAGGAAGTGGCGATCCTGGGCCAGGATTTCTTAATAGGTGTTACAAAATTTTTTAGGGATAAAGGCGCTTTTGAAGCATTTGCAGATCAGATTGCTCGCATCGTTGAACAAAAATCAGACGGTGATACTTTAAAAATATGGGTTTGTGCCTGTAGCACCGGGCAAGAGGCTTATACCGTTGCCGTTATCGCAAATGAAAGTGTTGCAAAATCAGGAAAGAAAATAGACATTAAAATTTTCGCTACAGATATCGACGAGAAAAGTATCGAAATTGCCTCAAGAAACCAGTACCCATCAAATATTAGTAAAGAGATTCCGGCAAAATACTTCAAAAAATATTTTGCTCAGGATGGCAAATTTTATGGCGTTGTTGCTTCTATACGTAAACAGGTAGTTTTTGCTAAACATGATGTGATTAAATCACCGCCATTCATCAAAAATGATATGGTAACCTGCCGCAACATGCTTATTTATGTTAATAGCATTTTGCAGGAAAAAATCCTGTCTATTTTCCACTTTTCTCTGGTATCCGGCGGTTACTTAATGTTGGGTTCGAGTGAAACAGCATCATCATTAAAAGCCGGATTAACAGAAGTTTCGAGCAAATGGAAGATTTACCAGAAAACTGGAACAATCAATTATTCTACTTACAACACCTATAATACGGGCTCGAGATCGCTCTCAGTTCAGGATAAAAAAAATGCTCATGCTAATGATTTTTCTGTTAGCCCGATTGAAAAATCTTTCAACCAGTTTCTAACACGGGATTTGGGTTATGTGGGCATATATGTAGATAAATCTTACATCATGCAAGATGCCATAGGCGACTACCGGCAGTTTCTATCATTACCAAAAGATAAAATTGAGCTCAACATCTTAAAAATGGTTCCGAAAGAAATTTCGATTATTTTGAATACCGCATTAAGGAAAGCCTGGAAAGATAATAAAAGCACTCATCTTAAACGTGTTAGATTTGCGAATAGAAATAAAGAAACTTATCTGAATATCTCTATACAGCCGCCCGAAAAGAAGAATACCAGTGGTTCTACCATGATTATTTTTGGCGAAAGTACCCTGGAAACTATTCCAGATAAGGATGATTTGGGTATGGTGGCTTACCATGATGGCGACCAAAACGAATACATTTTTGAGCTGGAGGCTGAACTGAATGAAACCCGGAATAACCTGCAGTTGGCCGTTGAGGAGATGGAGACTACGAATGAAGAGCTTCAGTCTACCAATGAAGAATTGCTTTCTGCCAATGAAGAGTTGCAATCAAGCAATGAAGAACTTCAGTCGCTGAATGAGGAATTACATACCCTAAATACAGAGCACCAGGTAAAAATTAAGGAATTAATTGAACTGAACGATGACTTAGATAATTATTTCCGGAGTACCGATATCGGGCAGATTTTTGTTGATTCGGGTATGTTCATCCGGAAATTTAATGCTGCAGCAATCAGCATGGTTAATTTGATTGAAGCTGATATTGGCCGTTCCATTGAACACATTTCAAACAACATCAAGGCAGAAAATCTCAACGTCGATATCCAATCGGTTTTAAAAACAGGTAATGTTGTAGAAAAAGAAGTTCAAATTAAAAACGGCAATAGCAGTTTGATGCGCATTATGCCCTACATCAGAAAAGATAAAAAAACGGATGGTGTAGTGGTTACTTTTGTCGATATTTCGAAACTTACCGAATTGAGCAATATCATTAGTGGTGTATTTAATGCCAGTTTAAACGGTGTGATTGCATTTAAAGCTGTTCGAAATAAACATCATTTTATTACTGATTTTGAATGTTTGTCATTTAACGATGCTTCATTAAGAATTCTTAAAAAAGAGCATAAAGAACTTTTGAATGGTAAAATGCTCGAACACCTTCCTGAAATTTCTGAAGGTAATTTATTCAATAAATACATTAGTGTAGTGGAAAAAGGCACGCCGCTACAATTCGAGTTTAAACTGGCAGATAAGGTTTGGATTGAAATTGTTGCCGTTAAAATGGCTGATGGATTTGCTGCAACCATTACGGATATTACCAAACAAAAACTATCAGAAGAAAAACTAAAACGCAACTATAACGAACTGCTTGGAACCAGAGAAAATTTAAAGGAACTAAATACCGAACTGGAACAAAAAATTCTGGAACGTACGGTTAAACTCTCTGAAAGCGAAGAACGTTTCAACCTGGTATCAAAAGCTACAAATGATACCATTTGGGATTGGAACCTGGCGAACAACACCATGTGGCGAAACGATAATTTCGCTACGATGTTTGGTTATGAAAATAATCTGGACAACCAGAATATTTCTTTCTTTTTTGATACCATTCACCCTGATGACCGCAAGCGTGTGAAAGATAGTGTTTATGAGGCCATCAATAATGCCGAAACGCAGTGGACCTCACAATATCGTTTACAAAAAGCAGACGGAAGTTACGCTACCATTCTCGATCGTGGCAGCATTTTATTAGATGATAACGGCATTCCGTACCGAATGGTAGGCTCCATACTTGACATTACTGTACTCATAGATACGGAAACAAAGTTAAATTCTACTGAAAAAAAATTCAGGAAAATATTTGATTCAAACGTAATTGGGATGATATTTTCTGATGTGGAAACCGGCAGAATTGAAACGGCGAACAAAGTTTTTATTGAGATGCTGGGCTATACCACAAAAGACCTGGAAGATGGTTTAATTAAATGGGGTGACATTACTCCTCCAGATTTTTTACCAATTAGCAAGATCTCAGCAGATTTGGTGAAAAATGAGGGTTTCTGCCCGCCGTTTGAAAAACAATATATTACCAAAAGTGGCAAAACCATTGATGTATTGGTGGGTTCGGCAATTTTAGACGACGAAGATCGCAAAGATGCAGTGTCGTACATTATCGACATCAGCAAGCAAAAGCACAATGAGAAGCGGAGAACTGAACTTCAAAAACTCATTAAAAAACAACAGGACGAATTTTATAGCATTTTCAAAAAAGCACCTGCTTTGATCAGTATCCGGAGAGGGAAAGATCTTGTTTACGAATTTGTAAACGAAGCTTTTATTCAGTTCGATGGTGGAAGTGATTATATTGGCAAAAAGCAGCTAAAAGATGGTTCGCAGTTCGAAACCCAGGAGCTGATTAGTATTGAGCAAAAGGTACTTCAAACAGGAGAAACCTTTGTTGCTAACTCTTACAAACTGCAGCAAAAGGACGAGAAAACAGGAAAAACAAAAGATAGCTGGTTTGATATCATTTTAAACCCGGTATTTTCAGATAGTGGCGCAATTGATGGTGTTGCATTTTTCGCTTTCGAGGTAACCGATTTAATGATCGCTCAAAAAGCAACTAAAGACCTCATGAACAAAAAAGATGAGTTTATGAGTATTGCCAGCCATGAATTAAAAACCCCGATTACCAGTATTAAAGGTTATTTGCAGTTTGCTTTAAAAATGGCACAGCAAGAAAAGTTTGAACATATTTCTGGCTTTATTGATAAGGCAACCAAACAGATCGGCAAACTTACATCTTTGGTTGATGATTTATTAGATGTAACACGGATTCAGGCAGGTAAAATGGTTTTCACTTTTTCTAACTTTAATATCAATGAAGTGATTGAAGAATCTGTTGATGGCTTGCAGGGAAGTTTAGGGAATCATTCTGTAACCATGAATATTCAGAAGGATGTGGTGGTGCATGCAGATAAAAATAGAATTGAGCAGGTGGTATCAAACTTTCTGTCTAACGCACTCAAATACTCACCACACGCTAATGAAATTGTTATAAAAACCGAGCTAAAGGAAAATGCTTTAAGAGTTTCCGTTCGTGATTTCGGTATCGGAATTCCCAAAGATAAGTCTGAGTATATTTTTGATAGATTTTTTAGAGTGGAAGAGTCTTCTCACTTATTCTCCGGCTTAGGCTTAGGCCTATATATTTCCGCTGAAATCATCGATCGCCATAATGGAAAAATCGGAGTGGACAGTGAAGAAAATAAAGGTGCAGAATTTTGGTTCGAGTTACCTCTATAAAAGGTTTACTACAACATCATAAATTCGAATTAAGGCTGATGACTTACAATAAGCATCGGCCTTTATTATTTATAAAAACAAGCGCTAATCTACCGCCACATTCTCCAGAGGGGAACATCATTCGAATTGATTTCGTTATTAATCTCGTCCCAGAATGATCTGCTGATATCATTTATGCCGCTAATAGTGCGGTTCTGCTCTTTATTGTTTTGGTGAACTGTTGATTCGTTTTCCTGACTGTTATTGTGATAATTTTCTTTATTGATATCCATAGCTAATAGGTTGAACTATATTTTTAACAGCTATGGCAATGAAATGTTTATTACAATTTTAATTTGGTTTGTAATATTGCTGAAAGACATCGTTCAGCCATTGCAATATCAGTAACTACAGAAAAAAAATGGCACCCAAAAAGGTGCCATTTTTTATAGGTTAAGATATTTTAAGCTAAATCGAACCGATCAAGATTCATGATTTTAGTCCAAACCTTAACAAAGTCATCTACGAATTTTTGTTTCGCATCCGAACTGGCATAAACCTCTGCAATTGCCCTTAACTCTGAGTTTGAACCAAATACCAGATCAGCCCGGGTTGCGGTCCATTTTGGCTGCCCGGTTTTACGATCGCTTCCCAGATATACTTCTTTGTCATCAGAAAGTGCTTTCCATGCAGTGTTCATATCAAGCAAATTCACAAAAAAATCATTGCTCAACTGGCCTGGCCTGTGGGTAAAAACACCAGTTTTTGAACCATCAAAATTGATATCCAATGTTCTCAACCCACCTAACAGCACGGTTAATTCTGGCGCAGTTAAGGTAAGTAAATGTGCTTTATCTATTAATAATTCTTCAGTAGAAACGGTATATTTTGTTTTGCTATAATTTCTGAAACCATCTGCTTGTGGCTCCAGATAACCAAACGATTCCACATCAGTCTGATCTTGAGCGGCGTCCATCCTACCGGCAGTAAACGGTACTTTGTTAGCATAACCACCATCGCTGATGGCCTTTTCAACTGCTGCTGAGCCAGCAAGTACAATTAAATCGGCAAGAGAAATCTGTTTTCCATCTAATTGTGAAGTATTGAAATCGTTCTGAATGCCTTCCAGTATGTTTAATACCTTTTGCAGTTGTGCAGGATTGTTCACTTTCCAATCTTTTTGAGGCGCTAAACGAATACGGGCACCATTTGCACCACCACGTTTGTCAGATCCTCTGAAAGTAGAAGCCGAAGCCCAGGCAGTAGCTACTAGTTCAGAAACACTTAAGCCTAACTGCAGCACTTTAGATTTCAATACCTCTGCATCAGCTTCATTTACCAAGGCATGATTCACCGCTGGAATCGGATCCTGCCACAATAATTCTTCCTGAGGAACATCTGGCCCAAGATAACGGGCCGCTGGACCCATATCGCGGTGCGTAAGCTTAAACCAGGCTCTCGCAAATGCATCAGCAAACTGGTCAGGATTTTCCAAAAATCTTCTGGATATTTTTTCATATGCAGGATCAAATCTCAACGATAAATCCGTGGTAAGCATTGTTGGCAAATGTTTCTTTGAACCATCGAAAGCATCCGGAATGATCGCATCAGCATTTTTAGCTACCCACTGGTGTGCGCCAGCCGGGCTTTTGCTCAACTCCCAGTCGAATGCAAATAAGTTCTCAAAAAAATTGTTGCTCCATTGCGTTGGCGTGGTTGTCCAGGTTACTTCAAGGCCACTGGTAATGGCATCTTTCCCCGCTCCAGAACCGTAACTGTTATGCCAGCCAAATCCCTGACTTTCAATTCCCGCAGCTTCAGGTTCTTTACCTACATGATCTGATGAGGCTGCTCCATGTGTTTTACCAAATGTATGTCCTCCGGCAATTAATGCCACAGTTTCTTCATCATTCATCGCCATGCGACCAAAAGTATCTCGGATATCTTTTGCCGCTAAAACCGGATCTGGATTACCATCCGGACCTTCAGGATTTACATAAATTAAACCCATTTGTACTGCGGCAAGTGGTTTTTCCAGATTACGGGAGTGCACATCGCCATCGGCATCATCATCACTTACTAAAACACCACCACTTTCAGAAACACCGTCTGATCCATGAGCGTAACGAACATCGCCTCCAAGCCACGTTTTTTCTGATCCCCAATAAACAGATTCGTCTGCTTCCCAAACATCTGCCCTGCCACCTGCAAAACCAAAAGTTTTAAAACCCATTGATTCGAGGGCAATATTCCCGGTCAGGATCATCAAATCTGCCCAGGAGATTTTGCGACCATATTTTTGTTTAATCGGCCAAAGTAATCTTCTTGCTTTATCAAGACTTACATTGTCTGGCCAGCTGTTTAAAGGCGCAAACCGTTGCAAGCCTGCACCTGCACCACCCCGGCCATCGCCTACTCTGTATGTACCGGCACTATGCCACGCCATACGGATAAACAAGCCACCATAATGACCAAAATCTGCCGGCCACCATTCCTGAGAATCGGTCATTAAAGCATGTAAATCAGCTTTAACAGCTTCCAAATCAAGGCTATTGAAGGCTTCTGCATAGTTAAATTCTTTATCCATCGGATCAGATAAAGCAGATTGTTGACGTAAAATATTGAGCTTTAATTGATTTGGCCACCAGTCGCGGTTTCGGGTACCGCCACCGCCTACATTTTGCTTCATGCTACCATTGTGAAAAGGGCATTTGCTGATGTCGTTTGAGTCTTTTTCCATTAGTTAAAATATTTATAGGCTGAACAAATGCCCAAACCATGTGTTTTGATAGTATTATAAAATTAGGAGATTAATAGCGATAATCCCAATCATTTAATTCTATATTTCAATAGCCAAAATCTATTACCAGATAACATTTTTCCGAAACTTTAATTTTGAAATGTTGTTCTTCAATAAATTAATATAGCTATGATAGATACAGATAACAAGAATCCTGAACTGGAAAATGATAGAAACGACCAGGAAGAATTAAGCCAGAAGGCTTTAGGAAATACTTCAGTAGAAGAACATCCCGAACAAAATAACAACGACATATTAAGTACTCCAAAAATTTCAGGAACGGGCTCAAATAATGCCGGCGCTGCTCCAGAGTCGCTTATCGTTCATGAAGATAAATATGGGGAAGGCAGGTACGAGCAAGGGGAAGATAAATCGATTTAGAACTTATTCAAACACCTATCATCATTTTTACTTTAGCTAAGGTAATGGGGTAATTATTTTCTCTATTTTTAATTATTATGAGAAAAATTATTCTAACCTATGTATTTCTCTTTGCGCTACATGCAGGTGCACAAGAATCAAAAGTCGATCTCTCAGGGTTTAAAAAAAACGGATCTGAAGTTCGCATTAATCAGAAGATTATTACCTTGACCTGGCCAGCTGGCAACAACCAAACGGGCAAAATGCTTATCGATCTGGAAAATGATCATGCGATGCTTAAGAGTATCCAGCTGGCTAAAGGAAAAATATTTAAAGAAATCGGATCTGATCTAGATCCTGCGTTTGTACTTACTATCGGCAAACGCTCACTAAGCCCATCAAGTGGTGGCTGGGATGTATTTTTCGATCGCGTTCCTAAAAAGCCTTTCCATTCCTATCCGGTTACAATAAGTAAACAGAATGCCAGCGTAAGAACCAATGGACAGCAGACTATATTAACTATTGATGGTGCTCATGCCGATCGTTTCAAAGGAAATGTTGAAATTACTTTTTACAATGGAAGTCCACTTTTCAATGTTGCAGCGGTATTGTCAACTGAAATCGATTCCACAGCTATTCTTTACGATGCCGGATTGGTGAGCAAGAAAGCAACTTGGAAAACAATGGCCTGGGCAAATGTTCAGGATCAGATGCAACAGGTTACTCCATCTGCCACAGATACCAGCCGGAACCTGGAAGTTAAATATAGAACCATCATTGGTGAAAATCCTGGCGGAAGTTTGGCATTATTTCCAGCGCCACATCAGTATTTCTATCCTTTGGATGAAGCCTTTAACCTTAAATTTACCTGGTATGGCCAGAACTTCCATAAACTTATTCCAGGTTTTGGGATGGGCATTCGTCAGGATCCTTATGGCGACAATAGATACGTACCTTGGTTTAATGCACCCCCTAAAACCCAACAAAGGTTAAACTTCTTTTGCCTGCTGGATGAGGGCAATGCAACTTCCGCTTTAGCGCAGGTAAAGAAATTTACACACAATGATTCATATAAAGCAGTGCCTGGTTACAAAACAATGGCTACACATTTTCATAATGAATTTATTTCGGATGTGGTACTGGCTGGAAAGCCTGTACCGGAAAAGCCAGAATTTGTTGATGTGCTTAAAAAACATGGTTTGGACATTGTAAAACTTGCAGAGTTCCATGGGCCGGGGCATCCAAAAGGCCCCGACAATGATCGCTTAAAAGAACTGGGTGCTTTATTTCAACAAACCAAAAGATTATCTGACAGTAAATTCCTGCTTTTGCCAGGTGAAGAAGCGAACAACTTCTATGGCGGACATTGGTTGGCATTTTTTCCGAAGCCAGTGTATTGGGTGATGTCGCGTAAACCAAATGAATCTTTTGTAGTCGACGATCCGAAACTGGGAAAAGTTTATCACGTAGGAAATAAAGAGGAAATGTTAAAGTTGCTTGAGCTGGAGAAAGGTTTGGCCTGGACAGCCCATGCCCGTACAAAAGCCTCAACGGGTTATCCGGACGCTTATAAAGATGAAGATTTTTTTAAATCAGAAACTTTTCTTGGTGCCGCCTGGAAAGCCATTCCAGCAGATTTATCTATTCCAACTTTAAGCCAACGGGTTTTAAAATTAGGCGATGATATGGCGAATTGGGGGCTTCGAAAACATGTCATCTCTGAAGCAGATATTTTTACCATTACCCATCAAAACGAAATGTATGCCCACCTCAACGTAAATTATCTGGAGTTGCCGAATTTGCCAAACTATGAACATGGCTGGCAAAGTGTTTTAGATGCCATGCGGAAGGGAAAATTTTTCGTTTCTACCGGTGAAGTGCTTATTCCTTCTTTCAGCATCAATGGCAAAAAATCTGGAGAAACATTAAAGCTAACTTCCGCTGGAACCGCAAATATCAACATGGCTTTAGAATGGACCTTCCCATTAAACTTTGTTGATATTGTATCAGGTGATGGAAAAGAAATCTATCACCAGCGTATCAACCTTAATGATACGCAAAGCTTTGGTAAGAAAACTTTCAGTTGGCCTGTTAAGCTTGCCGGACGTAAATGGGTTCGGGTTGAAGCCTGGGACGTGGCAGCCAATGGAGCTTTTACGCAAATGATTTGGTTAGATCAGTAATCATCAACAAAAACAGCAGGGCGATCTAGAAAATTTATTTTTTTTTAAAACAATATTTAGATCTGGTTGTCTAGGTATATAGTTTGTTTGGTTTAGTTTTAAAGATGGATGTCGATAAAACAAAAATTTATAGCCCCTTAGAAATTTGGGGCTTTCTCATTTTTTAAATATTTTTTTCTGCGAACGCTGCTTATGCTCACAGTTTGAAATGGCAATGTTGCTATCCAACTCAAAATTACTTAGCTCAAATAACCAATAGATATGTACCCGTAATGAACATCATAAATGTTCTATTTCGAAATAATTTTATTGAAACCTATAATGTGGGAGGCTTTACCATTCGCATCGTAGATGGGTTTTCCATAACCTCGTATCCAGTGTACTGAGCCATCACGCCAGCGCACCTGGTATTCAGATTGATAGATACTCCTGTTTACGATTGCTTTTTCTACCGCAGCCTTAATAGCGCTTCTATATTCCGGCAGCATTGCAGCAAACAAATCATCGTAATTGAATGCTTCAAACGGGGCATATCCATAGTTTTGTTTCAACCTAGCATTCGCATTCATGTTTCCTGTGGCAAACTCTACAATGGTGTATCCCATGTCAGTATCTTCAATGGCGTTAATCAAAACATTATTTGCTTCTTCCATTACCTGTTTTTCGAATACCTGTTCGGTCACATTATCAATAATAAACATGATGTTATCCGGCTCATCTCCCATCCTGCCTACAGGTTGCAACGATAAATTTGCATAGATATGTTTTTTTTCACCAGGCAAATCAATGAATAGTTTTGCTTCTTTGGCCTGGAAAGGTTTCGCCTGCTGGTAAGTATCGTTCACCACCTTTTCGAAGTCATCGCCGTTTATTTCCACGATTAAATGGTGAAGCCGCTGGCCGACAATATTTATTCCAAAACTTTTCTCCATCATGGCATTTGCCTGCCAGATGTTTTTATCAGCACCCGAACAAATACCCATAGCGATGGGTGCCTGCTGAAAAATCATTTCAAAGCTATCCAGTACACCTTCCAGTACATTATTTGCATTTGAAATCTCCTGGTGATAATCCATGAGGTGCGAAATTTTCTCTACTACCCTTTCGTTTTCTGAAACGAGTTTAACATTCTGTATCCGCATCGCTGCATCTTCAGCTGCAACCAGCCACAAGCCCATCCGATCGATAAGAACCTGTTCGAACTTCATCAGTAAAGATTGTTTTTTTAACTCAAAATCAGTAGACTGATCATTCATCAACCAAAGGGAGCCGATGTTATGTCCATCGGGTGTGATAAGCGCCACTCCGGCACAAAAAAGAATAGTAGTATTTAGTAAGCCGGAAAATTGAAGGGTTTCTTCATGGCTATCCACGATTGTAACTTGATTTGATGGCAACAACCGGCCAAGCAGCGATTCGGTGCGGGGTAGCGATTTCAATCCCGTAAAACCGACACATGCTTTTAGATAAACCTTATCCTGATCTACCAGTGAAATCAGGCACATGGGCAAATCAAATATTTCACAAGCCAGTTGCGCAAAATCTTCGAGCGCATGTTCAGAAGGACTGCACACGGTTTTGTAGCGGCTTAGTGTAGCTAATCTGGTGCTTTCATCACGGCTAAGCCATAGTTCATTTACTTTCATCATATTAAAGTTTATGCCTGCTATTTTTCTGCTTTGGTAAAACTGATGTCAAGCGGCAAAGGAATGTAAATATAAACTTATCGTATTTTGATGAAATTATCCGCTAAAAAAAGCAAATCATATTTAGATTATTTCTAATGATTAAGCTGTTGGCATAATATTAAGCCTGACCACTAGGTTTAAGCATTTGAGTTTTCTGCCGCTGAGATTTGTTTGTCATGTATTGCTGTGTTTTAATGTTCTCCCACATGATTAATTTATCTTCAATTTTAGAAAATACCCTGATCTCACCATCTTGTGAAATAACCAAACCTAAGGCGTTTGGATGATTCCAGCAATAGGCAATCATCGATCTGTGCCGCGTTCCGTAATGTTTTGGATCATCAGCAGTAAGTGATTTTGATGATGCTGTTGAGGTAGCAGAAACATAAATTTTACGTGGCATCCGTTTAGCCCTAAGTACAGTACCAAAGCCATTGGCTACCATATTTCTATCGAAAAGCACCACACCATCAACACAGCTTTGTGAAGCGATGAAGCTGATTGCTCCGCTAATCTCATCACCAGTTCCTTTTTTAGTGTTAATCGACAAGGCTTCATGTTGATATAGGCGCTTGTTGATGGAACGTCTCCCAGCCTCGAGCTGTTCATCTATCGTACGTTCGAAAAAAAAGTTATCAATCGCAGATCGTGCATGTGCAATCATTGCGTTAGTTAGACGCTGGTAGTGAATTTTGTATTTAATATCAAGGTCTTCATGATCATCGGCAATGAGTATTGCGCCGCCATGTTGATAGTTCTGTATTTTCAGCAGCAACCTCGAAAAGGTTTGAATCCAAAGTCCATCAAGATATTCTTCCCAATCTTCATAGGCTTCTTCAGGATAAGCCTCGGTAAGATATTCTTTTATATTAAGTTTTAGCAGCTCGGCATTTTTCTTTAAAATTTTTGAGATTGGCCCGATGGTAAGTACATCCAGATAGCGCTTCACCAAAACGTTTTGTTTCAGCGTAGCCAGAAGTTCGTAATCAAACAAAACATGGAGCGTACCAATGTCGCTCACAGCCACCTGAAAAAGCCCAGGTTGCTCAGAGTGCGTATCAGACTCATAATTTAAAAAGTTTTGATAATGCATCGCCTGGTCTATCATGCCCCATACAAAAAGTTGTCCTTGTTCATTGTAATAAACGGCCAGCGAGGAGCACGACGGATCGGCTGCTTTAGAAAGTTTAGCTAAAGATTTTGTGCTCATGGCAATAGGCCGCTCGAAGGCAACGAAGCTCCATCTTTCAGGTACGATTATCTTGGGTGGTGTAGGGTCAGGATTCGAGGGATCAATGAACGTTACCGTTACCCGAATCAGATCACTTTCTTCTTTGCACATACTCGAAAAGAACAGGCAATCGAAGAGCGCTTCCAAAATACCTATATCCGGAACTGTCGTTCTGTTTTTGGCCAATCTCAGTTTATTTTGAACCAGTAAGGCAAGATCTTGGGGACGTGAATTTTCCAAAGGATAAGATTTAATATAAAACACCCGAGCAGTTGAATAGTTTTTCGAGCCGATTGTTAAATTTTATCACAGGAAGTTTTATGTTTTTTATTTACCAGCTGATGCCTGGTATAATATTGTGGGGATAGAGTGTTATGCAGCTATCATGGCGTTACTTTTTTACCCCGTATAAATCTGTGCATCTTGAAAAAAGGAATGGCTTCCTAAATTTCTAACTTCTTTAATACATTACCGGGGAATGCATGGCACCATGATAATCTGCTCAACTTGATTAATATACAAACAATTAAGGACATTTGTTTAATGTGAAGCAGAATAAACCTGATGAGCATTATTTGTTTAAATTTCTTATCAGATAAATACCAATTATCTAAACAAAGATGAGCCGCAGTGCTTGCAGAAAAGTGCGTCGGCATCATGACCTTCTAAACTGCAGCTCGGACAAGATTCGGGCATCTCCTTTTTTGATTTTGCTGCAACTGCAATGTCATGTGTAATAATTCCGGTCGGAACAGCAATGATCGCATAACCAATCAGCATCACAACCGATGCAACAAATTTCCCCATTGGTGTGATTGGAGAAATATCACCATAACCAACTGTAGTGATGGTTACAATAGCCCAGTAAATGCTTTCAGGGATGTTGGAGAAACCATTTTCTTTCTGCTCTACCAGATACATTATCGATCCTAAAATCACCGTAATGGTGAGTACAGTTAACAGAAAAATGCTGATTTTCCTGAAGCTGTTTTTTAAAGCCTGTGTAAGGAAATTGATTTCGCTTAAAAATTCACCTAATTTGAAAATTCTGAAAACCCGAAGCAGCCTTAAGGCCCTAAAAGCCAATAGCGATTGTGCGCCGATAAAGAATATACTCAAATAGGAAGGTAATAAGGAAATTAAATCGATTATCCCCAGTAAACTAAACACATACCTGATCGGTTGCTTAATACTAACTAACCTCAAGATATATTCAATCGTAAATAGCCCTGTAAATATCCACTCCAGCTTGTAGAATAATGCGCCATATTTTAGGTGTATGCTCACCACACTATCCAGCATCACCACCATAATACTGGTAAAGATGGCAATCAGTAACCCAACATCAAAAGCTTTTCCCGCACGTGTGTTTGATTCGTAAATCACTTCATGCAATCGAAAACGCCAATGCTCAGATGGTTTTGGTTTCATGATGTAAAATTAATGATTTGCAATCACATTAGCCATTCACCACTTCTCCTCCATTGACGTGGATAACCTGACCTGTTATGAATGATGCATCCGCTGAAGCCAGGAATACGTAAGCAGGTCCAACTTCTGAAGGTTGTCCTGCCCTTTCCATTGCGGTTTCTGAACCAAATGATTTAATCTTTTTTTCGTCAAAAGTAGAAACTATAAGTGGTGTCCAAACGGGGCCGGGTGCTACAGCATTAACCCTGATACCCGACTTGGCCAAATTGGTTGCCAGTGAACGGGTGAAGGAAGTAATTGCTCCTTTAGTTGAGGAATAATCAATTAAGTTAGGCGATGAACGGTAAGCTGTTACCGATGTAGTATTGATGATACTATCGCCCGGATGAAGATGCTCGAGGGCTTCATGAGCAAAATAGAAGTAACCAAAAATATTGGTTCGAAAAGTATCTTCCAGCTGTTTATCATCAATTTTTTTAGGATCTTTTTGTGGTACTTGAATGCCAGCATTATTAACCAAAATATTAAGCTGACCGAATTGCTTCACAACCTGCTTGATAGCCTTCCTGGCAAAAGCAGGCTTTTTCACATCGCCCTTAATGAGTAAACACGTTCTTCCCTCCTGTTCGATCATTTTTTGAGTATCTTCTGCATCACCCTCTTCATTAAAATACACAATCGCAATTTGTGCACCCTCCCTTGCAAAATGTACCGCAACTGATCTTCCAATACCGCTGTCACCTCCGGTAATCAACGCTACTTTATCAATCAATTTGCCAGCGCCTTTATAGGTACTTTTAATCACTTCCGGAGCGGGATTCATTTTTGATTCTATACCGGGTTGCTTTTTTTGCTTGGCTGGAGTCTTTTGCTTTTTCATCATGATAACGTTTAATCAAATAATCTTCCACCGATAACATTTTAACAGCGATCAAAGTTTTATAACCGTAGAAGTACTTTTTATGGATTGCTTAAACATACTTGTTGTAATTGTGTTAAACTTAATATGAAGAAATTTGTACTTTTCTTATTCACGATCCTTTGCTATTTATCTGCCAATGCACAATATAGCGACAGTACAAACTACCATATTTTATTATCATCCACAGGATCAATCAACCGAACAAACGATCAGCGGGCTTATTTGCTCAACAACGGTTTAAATTTCGGGATGAAAAAAGAAACGTTCGTTCTAAACTCCACCACCAGCTGGCTGTACGGAAAGCAAAACAAAAGTTTAAGCAACAACGATTTTTCTACTACACTAAACTTTAATTTATTTAAAGGTCCAGAGCATTTCTATTACTGGGGATTGGTGAATTATAATACCAGTTATTCACTGAAATTAAAAAACCAATTACTTGCAGGCGGTGGAATCGCTTATAGCTTTTTAGATGAGTCCAATGCTTACATTAACCTCAGCAATGGAGTTTTATTCGATCAAAGTAGCCTGGTGGTGGGTGAAAGTTATAACACCTTGCGTAACTCGCTTAGGCTTCAATTTCATTTCGCTGTAAAAGAGATCATTACCATTGATGGAAGCCATTTCTTACAAAATTCCTTTTCACGACGGGGCGATTATATTATCCGGTCGTCGACCACGATTGGCCTAAAACTTAGAAAGTGGATTAGTTTAACCACTGCCCTAAACTATAACAGATTAAACATTACCGGTAGAGAAAACTTAAATTTCACCTACGGACTAAGCCTGGATAAATACTTTTAATCAGGATTCTAAAAATTAAGTTTTAATGTTTCTTTACTTAATGGATAACGCTGATTTAAAAAGTTTTCCATTGAAGCACACAACATTGCATAAAAGTCTTGCTTACAAAGCTGATCAAATAATTGTGCATGACTGACACCGCCATCATTTTTATGCTTTGCCAGCATTTCGCCTACAAAACTAACGGCTTCCCAAACACCATCCATCAGAAAGAAATCAAATGCTGTTAAAATCGTGTTCCATTCGGTATGTATGGGGCGTAATAAAAATTGCCGAGACACAGGCAATAAGTGTTTTTTAAACGCTTCATAGTCGTCCATACAGCCTTCGATTACCATTAATTCTGCTTGAGCGGGATACATACTTTTATCCTGATGTACTTTATCCTTGCCATGAGCATTGATAGTTGCCGCACAAACGGAAGAAATGTTAATTAAGGCCAAATGATCATAAATTTTTGGATGCATGGTTTTCTTTGCATCACGAATAAGTTTCAAGCCTACAATTCCGGGTTTGTGTTCAGGTTTTGCCGTTAAATCAATATACAATAATTCGAATTCTTGCTGAAAATTTAGCGCCATAATATAATGCGCAGCTTCGGCAATATAGAAACGAAGATCAGTAAGGACACAGGGATGATCCTCCTGAAAAGATAAAATAGAGAGTTGCAAAGTAAAAATTGTTCGGTTCCTAATCGTTGAATACTTCATCCGTATTCTTCGAACCGTAAATTTAACATTTTGCGCTTTCGCAACAAAATCATCCCAGCTAAATCAATGTTTGGAGAATGGTTCTTCCTGTATTTCAGTACATAAAAATATTCACAATTGATGGCCAGGAATGTTGAAAATTCGACAGAGGGATAACTTACTGAAATACAGTGGAAATGTAAATTATCTTCATTAAAAAATGATCAACCTACATCAAATTAATATTCAAATCATAATTTTGTGTTATGGCAAATACGAACGTTAGAAAATCAATTCAGAGCAAAATAGAATCTTTAGGTAAAGAAATTGAAAACCTGCAAATTGAGCTTAAGAGATGGGAAAAAATAGCTGCTGACTATGAAACAAACTCAGAAAGCATCGACCTCATTCTTTCGATTCAAATTCCTGAAAAAGCAGAAGGAAAAGTGAAAAGAGTTAAAGCTTAATATGAATCTCCGGTTTAATTATCGGAGATTTTTTTTTACAAAAGAATTTGATCAATACTCTGATCTGGAATATTAAATACCATTCATAATCAGAACAATAAGCAGCGAATAATGTTAATCAAATACACTTAACCAAGATAAATATGATGAGTTTAACATTAGAGATTGTAGAAAAATTATCGTCGGCCGCTAAGGCCAAAGCAAAAGAAATTGGTGTACCCATGAACATTGCTGTTGTAGATGAAGGTGCGAACTTAAAAGCATTTCACAGGATGGATAATGCCTGGCTGGGATCAATCGATATCTCGATAAAAAAAGCGAAAACTGCCCGTTTCTTTGATATGAATTCCGGAGAAATTGGAAAATTATCGCAACCAGGACAACCCTTATATAATATTGAACATTCAAACGGTGGCCTGATCACGTTTCCAGGCGGTGTAGTATTGAAAGATGAAAGCGGTACCATCATCGGTGCTATAGGCGTTTCAGGCGGAACGGTTGATCAAGATCATGAAGTTGCAACTGCAGGTTCAGAAGCTTTAAAATCATATTAAACATTCCGTTTAACTATTCGACATGTTTTGAAAGGCATGTCGAATATTCAACAATCCAGGTTTCCAATCTGGAATTATTTTGGCGTAATAGGCCATCCAAATAAAAATTATCTTAATTCTCAAATCGTTTTCCAGATCTGGTTGTTATAGCCTTATAAATTAGGCTATGATATTAAACATCGACTGGAAAAATTTCTTCATTGGAGAGGAAAACTGGGAATTTATGCTGGAAATTGCAATCCGCACTTTCATCATGTATTTCATCATCCTTATTGGCTTAAGGCTTTTAGGGAAACGTGGTGTAAGGCAACTTTCCGTTTTCGAACTGGTGGTGATTATCAGCTTAGGTTCTGCAGCCGGCGACCCGATGTTTTACAAAGAAATCGGCCTGCTGGTACCGGTCATTATATTTTTCATTATTGTAGGTGCCTATCGGTTAACCACCTACCTTACTGCTAAAAATGAAAAATTAGACGACTTGATTGAGGGCAAATGTGTTTACCTGATCAAAGACGGACGCTTTAATACTGAAGAATTTAAAAAAGAAGCGTTGGCACAAGATGAATTTTTTGCTGAAATGAGACAACAAAGTATCTCGCATCTTGGCCAGGTAGAAACAGCTATTTTGGAAACATCAGGCACCTTAAGCATTTATTTTTATCCCGATGAGAAGGTACGCCATGGCTTACCCATTTTGCCAGCACTATTTGCCGATAAAACCAAAACACCATCACCAGATCAACATTATGCGTGCGCCTTCTGTGGAAATGTAGACCATGTGGAAACAAAGGCACCTCTTAAATGCGGAATATGCGGCCACGATGAGTGGGTAATCGCTATAGACAACTACCGGGTAAAGTAAGATCTACAGATTATTCAAAAATGCTGGCAAACAATTTATTGGAGTACAGTTTCGCCTCATGATCATAAATATGCGAAGTACTCATAATTTCATCTACACCAAATTTGGAAACAAATGCCGATAAATTGAGTTTGATGGTTTCTTTACTTCCAATGAAAGAATAATAAAGCATCTGCTCTACAGCCTCTTTTTCCAGCTGATCCCAATAAGAATTGATGTTTTCAACAGGTGGCTTTAAACGTTCTCTTCTTCCTGTAATTACACCCAAAAACATTCTTTTCACAGAACTCGATAACAATTCTGCCTGATCATCCGTATCAGCAGCAACTACATTTACGCAAGCCATTACGTAAGGTTTATCCAAAAATTCAGATGGCCTGAAATTATTTTTATAAATAGAAACGGCTTGTTCAAATAGTGCCGGTGCGAAGTGACTGGCGAAGGCATAAGGCAAACCTTTTTCGGCAGCTAACCTCGCACTGTCAGTACTCGATCCCAACACCCAAATCGGGATATCCAATCCTTCACCAGGAATGGCCCTCACTTTTGATCCTGCATTATCGGCAGAGAACAATTGATGTAAACGATCTATATCTTTGGGGAAATTATGTGCAGCATGGAAATTTTCGCCGCGGATGGCCATCGCCGTAACCTGATCGGTGCCGGGTGCCCTGCCTAAGCCTAAATCGATACGGTTTGGATAAAGCGATGCTAAAGTGCCAAACTGCTCAGCAACAATAAGCGGCGAATGATTGGGCAACATAATTCCGCCAGAACCTACCCGAATGCTTTTGGTACCACCGGCAATAAATCCAATAAGAATGGCTGTGGCCGAACTGGCTACACCTGCCATGTTGTGGTGCTCTGCAAACCAATAACGTTTGTAACCCAACGCTTCAGATTGTTGGGCAATTTCCAAACTGGTTTTAAAAGTATCGGCAGCGGTATAGCCATCTAAAACGGTGGCAAGATCGAGAACTGAATAAGGAATATGTTTTAAAGTGCTGGTATCCATGTTACGGCTTTGTATAATATCAAAGCACAAAAATATCCTTTAAATGGATGACATGTATTGCTTTCCCGATTATATGACCTTGATTATACAAAGATATTGCTGAGGCTATTCAGACAAAAGCTCATCCATTGTGCTGATCAATTCGTCCATTTCAAATGGCTTTTGCATAATGGCATCGGGCTGGCAATGCACATCATCAATATCAATCTCTACAGCAGAAATGAGCAGAATGGGAATGTCAACAGTATCTGCATGACTCTTTAAATAATTACAGACTACTCTGCCATCAATTTTTCCAATCCAGATATCAAGCAGGATCAAATCAGGTAGATAATCTTTAATAACCTGATCTATGTGCTCCACATCAAATAACGATTTTAACTCGTAATCTTTGTGCTGAAACATCAGCGGAAAAATCTCCTGCAAGTCATTATCATCATCTATGATAAGTATTTTTTTCTTCATGTCTATTTTATAAACTATGCTTTTCTTTTAAATATATTACTTTTTCTAACTACAGGTTTTGCCGGACCAATGAGAAAACCGTAGGGCTGAAGAACAGGGACACGGTCACAAATAATCTTCACAATACCCAATAGTGGAATGGCCAAAATCATCCCGGCAACGCCCCAAACAAACTCGCCCCCAACAATTGCCATGATGGTAAACAAGGGGTTAATATTTACTTGTTCGCCTACAATTAGCGGCTCTAAAATATAAGTTTGTACCAGTTGCACAACGGCGTATACCACTAATACGCCGATAATCATTTTCGAATCTCCTCCCTGCGCCACTGCTGCTAAAACAGTCAGACTCGTTCCCGTCAGGTTTCCAACAAAGGGAATAATTTCTAATATGCCGCAAAGCACTGCGAAAAAGATCGCACTTTCTACACCCACAATGCTAAAACCAATGCCATACATTACCCAGAGTACCCCGATCATTGCACCTAAACCACTTAGATATTTTTGCGCAATTAAACCACTTTCATGCACAATATGCGCTGTTTTATCTTCCTGGTTATCTGGAACCAGTTTCAAAATAAAATTTTTAATGTGTGCCCGATAATATAAGCACAGATACATATATACCAAGACTAAAATGGTGCTTACCCCAATACTTGCCAGGTTTACGGCAAAGCCAGCAATTACTGCACCGGTTTGGCTGTTACCCTGTTTAATAATTTCTTTTTGTTGATTTTTATCAATACCAACGCTTTGATTCAGCCACGAACGCACATCCTGAATCATGTTGGTTAATCTTGATTTCATTTCATCAATGTTCTCAGTCAAACTGCCCATTTGCCAGTACAATAACCCCACAATTAAACCAATGGCAGCAACGAAAATCAATATACAAATTAGTGACGCTACTGCCCTATTGATTTTTTTAGACTCGAGAAAATTACTCAGACGGATGAAAAGCATGGAGAAAACTGCGGCCAATGCTAATGGAATAAGAAATGAGCTCGCAAAGTAAAGTATTCCAAAAATTAGCGCAATTAGTAAAAGTATATAAACGCTTAGTTGAAGTTTATCCATGCCTCAATTAACATGGAAAAGCTTAAAATGTTTATCAGTAAATCCAATCGTAATCACGGCGTTGTTTAAGGACTGAAATTACAATGTTGATCAAACGAAAAATGCCCCTGATTTTCATCAGGGGCAATAAAAAATAAATCTATTTGTTATCCTTAATTTTAATTATTGCTTAACGATTTTGAATTCTGTTCTTCGGTTCAACTGGTGTTCAGCATCGCTACATTGAACATTGTTGGCACATTTATTTAACAATTGAGTTTCACCATAACCTTTGGCAGTAATTCTGTTTTTGTTTACACCTCTTGAGATGATGTACTGAACTGCAGATTCCGCTCTTTTTTGAGATAATGATAAGTTGTAAGCATCTTTACCACGGCTATCGGTATGCGAGCCAAGTTCAATCCAAATGGTTGGATTATCCAACATGATTTTAACAAGTTTATCTAATTCGACAGCTGCATCCGGACGAATGTTCCATTTATCGAAATCGTAATAGATATTTTCCAATCTGATAGCTTTGTTGATTTCGACAGGCTCTAAATGTAAATCTTGTTTTAACACCTCTGATGTTTTTAATCCGATGGTAGCCAGGTTCTCACTATCTGAACGGTAGTTTGTCTTCTCCCCGATTACATTGTATTCCGTTTCTGCTGCCAGATTGAATTGATAATTTCCATCTTCATCAGCTTCCGTTTTTACTGTTCCACCATTTACTTTTGCAAGTGTTACCAATGCATTTGGAATAGGCTGATTGGTTTTCTTATCGAACACTGTTCCTTCCAGTTTGAAAGCAATAATCATTTTTTGATCGATGCTATAGATATCATCATTACCTAAACCATTGTTGCGGTTTGATGAAAGATAAGCAATGCCTCCTTTTTCATTCAAGCTGAAGCCGAAATCATCCTGAGGAGAATTGAAAGGATAACCCATGTTTTCAATTTTGCCGATGCCGGCACCATCTCTTAATGCCCTGAAAACATCCAATCCACCCATACCCACATAACCATCACTGGCGAAAAATAAGTTATTATTGGCATCAAAAACCGGGCTGCGTTCGTTACCAGTAGTATTAATTTCTTCCAGATTAATTGGTTTTCCCCACTCGCCTGCATCAGTTTTTAAAGAAACATAAATATCAGTACCACCTTTACCGCCCGGCATGTTCGAAGTAAAGTAAAGACTGGTTCCACTGGTTGAAATAAATGGATCACCAACAGAATATTTATTTACATCATTGTAAGGAAAAGCAACCGGTTCACTCCATTTTCCATCGGCCCCTTTTGTGCTGCTGTAAATTTCTACATTTACCGTACTCGGCTTATTTTTCACTTTTTCCAGATCATCAGGAATTGGCGTCATGGTGAAATACATGGTATTTCCATCGGCCGTAAAAGTGGCAGAACCGACATGATATTTGGTGCCGGTTTTAATTGGGAACAAGGCCAAACTATCTTTTGGAGATGGCTTGATGTATAATTTCAGATAGCCATTTCCAGTCCACCCGTAAATTTTCTTATCAGGTGTTTTAGCACCATCGAACTTTAAAAAAGGAGAACTTTCTTTTGATTCAAAATCGGTATTGGTTCGGTCTGAAGTGAAAACTACCCCACCTTGATAAGTGGTAGCGCCCCAGTCAGACTGAGTGCTGTTTAACGCTTTCTCATTTATCAATTCAACTTTTTTAGGGTTTTTCATCCATTTTACTGCCGAATCACATGAAGAAAGCCAAACATCTTTTTGCCTTTCAGTCACATCCTTTTTCTGGTCGATGTAAGCCTGATACTGGACTTTGGCTTCGCTGTATTTAGAATTACTCTGCAGTGCTTTTGCATAACCCAAAATATTTTCTGGTTTGCTTCCCGACATTTTCGATGCAATGGCATACCAGCTTTCTGCCTGTTTATAATCATTCATATAAGCATAGGCAGCAGCCAAACGCTCTGCAGCATGCAAACTTTCTTTCTTTTTGTAAGCTTGTTCGTATAAATCTACAGCTTTAGCGTAGTTATAAAGTTCGTATTGCTTATCTGCATCTTTTAACACATATTGTGCTTTCGCATCAATTTGCACTGCAAATAAACAATATAAAGAGAAGCATGAACTCAGTAAAATTTTCTTCATTATATATTGTTGGATAGATCCCAAAATTACTAATTTATTATGGCTTAAAAAACCCGAGGGGTGGCCAGTCTGATGTTCGGTTTGATGAAAGAATATGATATTGAAATCTCATGTGTTCCACCACTGTAACCTTGCAGCGGGCCGATTGAAAAATCATAGCCATAACCAATCCTTAATTTTTCTGTAGGAAAAATTTGAATGGCAGCAACTGCCGAGTTCCTTGGTGTAAGGTCTCTTTGTAAATAGCTTTTATCATAAAGTTTCACTCCTGTACGATAAGATCCACCCACCCATAAAAACTCTTTGATCAACAAGAAAGCATTCACATCTAAACTGGTTGGTCCGCCCCGGTCATCTTTCAAAAGGAAGGATGGTTTTACCTGAAAATCTTGATTGACTGGAAACAAAGCACCAGCTGTTAAATAGTAGTGCGGCTTTGGTTGAGGAATAAATGCATAACGATCAATATTGATGTAAGTGGCAATCAGGTTATCAGCAGAGAAACCTGCATAAAATTTATCATTTGCAAAATAAACACCTGCCCTTGCATCTGGTACAATAGTGCTTTGAACACCTACCGGTTGAAATGGTTCCGGATCGTTCGGGTTTAACAGTGAACCATCAATACCCAGTTGCGCCATCCCTACGCCTAAACCTAAAGCCAGTCTCGAGCTACCATCATCGTTTAAACGAATCCGGTAAGCATAGTTACCATAAACGGCCAGGTTGGTTTGTGCACCAAGTTTATCACTTGATACCTGAAGTGCCAAACCCACATTTCCACTGTTGGCAATGGCATCAACAGCAAGCGACATACTTTTCGGCGCTCCGGTGATGCCCGTCCATTGGCTACGGTAAAAACTGTGCACATTCAAAACCTCTTTATAACCTGCATAAGCCGGGTTAATGTAAATGCCGTTGAACATGTACTGGCTATACTGGGCATCCTGTTGAGCAAAAACTGGTTTTGCAAACCATAAAATGGAACAGCCTACTAACAATAATAATTTCTTCATCGTCTTAATATCTAAAAGGGAAATCAGATTTTGATGCCTGATTTCCCTAAGCCTCTTATCTTAATTTTTAAATGCTCTGATTAATGTGATGTATCCTTTAAATACTTCCATCTCATCACTTCCCGCTTTTTTAACACGCAGTAGGTAATAATAAGTTCCCTCGTTCAGTCCTTCACCTGTCCAGTTATTTTGGTAACCTTTGGCATGGAACACTTCATTACCCCAACGGTTAACAATTTGTAATTCGTTAGATTGATATTGATTCAATCCTCTGATCTCGAATACATCATTTATTCCATCACCATTTGGTGTAAATAAGTTCGGTACTGAAATGTTTACAAATGTTGCTGTTAAAGTTACCGATGCCACGTTAGTGTAATATCCGTAAGCATCTTTTACTCGGTAAGTGAAGGTGTCCTCTCCAGTGAATCCCGGGTTGGCAGTATAAGTAATGGTTCCATCAGCATTAACCACCACTTTTCCATTCTTAGGCTGACTTACAATTTCAACCGTTAGCTTATCGAATGTTGAGTTACCTGGATCATCATTCGCCAACACGATGATTGTTTTTGGTGAACCTGAAACAATACCACCATCATCATTAACGGCTCTTGGTGATTTAGGGAAACTGATTACCGTTGGTGTGTTATTGTTTTCCAGCGTACCAGAAACATCAGTCACGTTAGCACCACCGATAGTTTTAGCATTAACAGTTGCCGTATTGGTTACTGTTCCCAAATCTTTATCGGCTTGAGTTAAAGTATAAACCTCTACAGCAGTGGTGATCGCACCTGGAGCCAAGCCATTTGCTACTGTAATGACTTTATTGTTTAAGCCCAATTTCGCATCGGTTAAGGTAATGGTGTTTAAAGTAACCGGACCAGTATTTTTAATGGTAAAGGTATAGGTTACTTTGTTTCCATCAAACGTTGCCGTTTTAACTAATGCAATGGCACCGTTTACGCTAAAGTTGGTTACGGTTGGTGTATCGTTATTTTCTGCAGTTCCCGAAACATCGCTCACCGGAAGGTTAGCAGGTGTTCTGGCCGTTACCGTTGCCGTATTTGTTACACTTCCGGCATCTTTATCTGCCTGGGTTAACTGATAAGTGAAGCTTTCAGTTGCCGAAGCTCCAGGAGCAAGATTTCCAGATAGGGTTCTGGTTAATCCCAGTTTGGCATCTACGAGTGTGATTACATGCAACGTTACATTTCCTGTATTTCTAATACTGAAGTTGTAAGTAATGCTATTGCCATCTGCACTTGCAGTTCCTGTTTTAACCAAAGCAATGGTTGAAGCAGGGCTGATCACGGTAACCGTTGCATCGTCAACGGCTGGTGTAGCAGGGTTATCAGATTTCTCTTTGGTAATGGTTCCTCCACCTGGAGTATTCGCTGTAACACTAGCCTGGTTACTAAACGAACCATTGTTAACTTCAGTTAAAGTAACGGTGTGACGGGCGGTAACCGTAACACTCGCACCTGGTGCCAGACTGGCTACACTTGCCGGAATAATAGATCCAGCATCGGCGCCTGCATCAGCAACAGCTACATTTGTTAAGGTTACATTACCAGTATTGGTTACGATAATGTTATAGTTAATTACATCACCAACTTTGCTCACCGTATTGGTTGCTTCTTTTGTTAAGCGTAAGGTTGGTGCAGCAACCAATGTAACTGTAACCGGAATGGTAACTGTCGTGGTTCCACCCTTACCATCGCTAACCGTAATGGTAAATGAATCTGTTCCAGTATAACCGATTGCCGGTGTATATGTATAAGTTCCATCAGCATTCACCACAACTGTTCCATGCGCTGGCGCAGTGCTCACGGTGAAAGTTAATGAATCACCATCAACATCGCTCGCCGTTACAACACCGGTTTTAGGTGTATTCATTGGCGTGGTAATAGCCGGTGAAGTTGCCACTGGCACATCATTAACTGCAGTCACCGTAACATTAATAGTAACCGTAGTGGTTCCACCCTTACCATCGCTTACAGTTACCACGAAACTATCTGTTCCGTTATAGTCTGCATTTGGTGTATAAGTGTAAGTTCCATCAGGGTTCAATACCAAAGTACCATGTGCTGGAGGTGTTACCAAAGTGAACGTTAATGGATCACCATCAGCATCCGTTGCGGTGATTTTTCCATTTACTGGTGTATCTTCATTGGTCGTAATCGCTGGTGCGGTGACTACTGGTGCAACATTAGTTGGTGCGATATTGACATTAACTGTTACCGTAGTTGTTCCACCTTTTCCATCGCTTACAACTACTGTGAAACTATCTGTTCCGCTATAGTTATTGTTTGGTGTGTAAGTAAATGTTCCATCTGGGTTAACCACAACTGTACCGTTAGCAGGTGGTGTACCTACTGAGTAAGTTAATGGATCGCCATCCACATCAGTCGCAGTAACTTTACCGGTAACTGGTGTGTTCTTAGTGGTAGTTACATTCACTGGTGTGGTAGCCACTGGCACATCATTAACTGCAGTCACCGTTACATTAATAGTAACCGTAGTGGTTCCACCCTTACCATCGCTTACAGTTACCACGAAACTATCTGTTCCGTTATAGTCTGCATTTGGTGTATAAGTGTAAGTTCCATCAGGGTTCAATACTAAAGTACCATGTGCTGGCGGCGTTACCAAAGTGAAGGTTAATGGATCGCCATCAGCATCCGTTGCGGTGATTTTTCCATTTACTGGTGTATCTTCATTGGTTGTAATCGCTGGTGCAGTTACTATTGGTGCAGAATTTTGGATAGTAATGGTTACTACTGCCGTAGATGATTTGGCAGCATCAAGTTTATCCGTAATCTGATATTGCAAGGTATAAGTTCCAGGCAATGTTCCAGCTAAAACATTTACCGCTCCTGTTAACGGATTGATGCTGATCTTACTATTTGTAGTTGATAACTGTACAATCGTTACATTATTGATAGTGGCTTGAACGCCATTATTGTAGGTATCATTTGCCAGAACATTTGCTAAGGCTGTTCCTCCAACAGCGCCATTTATGGTTCCACTATCATCATTAGCCAGTATTGTACCTGAAGTTACCGTTACCGTCACGCTGGTCGTTTTCGTCTGACCAGGATTTAATTTATCCTCAATTTGATAAGTGATTGTATAAACTCCGGCAGGCGTATTTGGTGCAACATTTACCTTACCTGTTGTTACATCTAAAGTAACTTGCGGATTGGTTGTTGAAACCTGGCTTAAATTTACATTTGCTAATGTAGCAGGTGCTCCGTTATAGGTATCGTTGGCCAATACATTATCTACGGCTGTTCCACCATTTGTAGCATTTGCAGAACCCGTATCGCTGGTAGCGATCAAATCTGGTGCGGTTACTATTACCGTTACAGTAGCCGTTACAAACTGACCAGGGTTTAATTTATCTTCAATTCTGTATACTAAAGTATAAGTTCCTGCAGGCGTATTTGGCAATACATTTACAGCACCTGTAGTGGCATTTAAAGTAACGTTAGGATTGCTTGTTGATACCTGAGAAAGGTTAACCTGGGTAAGTGTTGCAGGTGCACCATCATAAGTATCGTTTGCCAGTACATTAGCTATTGCTGCACCTCCAGTTAAACCGTTAATACTTCCTGTATTAGCATTGGCAACCATCACCGGAGCCAAAACATCAACAGTTACTGTAGCATCTCGAGTCTGACCAGGGTTTAACTTATCTTCTATTTTATAAATCAATGTGTAAGTTCCAACCTGTGTATTTGGCTGAACTTTCACCGCTCCTGTGGTCGTATCTAATGTTACATTCTGATTGCTGGTAGATACTTGTGTTAAAGTAACATTCGCTAAGGTAGCAGGGTTGCCATTATAGGTATCGTTCGCTAATACATTTGCAACAGCTGTACCACCTGCATAAGCATTTGCAGTTCCTGAATCAGCATTCGCAGCTAAAACAGGGGCATTTACTGTTACAGTTACACTGGCAGTTTTGGTTAATCCAGGATTTAAAAAATCTTCGATTTGATATACCAATGTGTAAGTACCTGCAGGTGTATTAGGCGCAAGCGAAACTTTTCCAGTGGCCGCATCTAAAGTAAGTGCCGGATTATCTGTTGAAATCTGTGTTAATTTAACATTACTTAAAGTTGCAGGTGCACCATTGTAGGTATCATTTGCCAATACATTTTCTACTATCGTACCACCTGTAAATCCATTTGCTGTACCGTTATCAGCGGTTGCAACCATTACAGGTGCATTCACTACAACTGTTGCCGTTGCTGTTTTTGTAACACCCGGATTTAATAGGTCTTCGATTTTATAAACTACTGTATAAGTACCAGCTTTGGTATTTGGTAAAACATTAACCGTTCCTGTTGCCACATCTAAAGTAACTTTAGGATCAGTTGTTGATTCCTGTGTTAACTTAACATTTGCTAAAGTAGCTGCAGCACCATTATAGGTATCATTGGTTAATACGTTCGTGATTGCAGCGCCACCAGCTAAGCCATTTACTGCGCCATTATCTGCATTTGCAATCATTTCTGGTGCGTTAACTGTAACTATTACGGTAGCTTGCTCGGTTAAAGCTGGATTAAGTTTATCTGTGATAGTATAAACCAGATTATAAGTACCTGCTTTAGTATTCGCATCAACAGTGATTACGCCCGTAGCAGTATTTAATTTAACGCCGGTGTTACCTGTTGAAACTTGGGTAAGGGTAACATTGGTTAAACTTGCAGGCGCCCCGTTATAGGTATCATTAGCCAATACGTTGGCGACAGCGGTACCACCTGTAAATCCGTTTGCAGCACCTGCATCGTCTGCAGCTGTCATTACCGGTGCACCAACAGTTATGGTAACAGTTGCCGTTTTGATTATACCTGGAGTAATTTTATCTTCTATTTGATAAACCAGATTGTAGGTACCGGCAGGTGTATTTGCCTCAACAATTACTGCGCCGCTAGTTAAGTCTAATTTAACACCAGGGTTAGTAGATGATACTTCCGTTAAGTTGACATTAGTTAAAGTTGCTGGTCCACCATTGTAAGAGTCGTTTGCCAATACATTTGGCACAGCTGTTCCGCCAGTGAAACCATTCGCAGAACCAATATCTGCGTTAGCCACCATTATTGGTGCATCAACTACAACCGTTGCTGTGGTGCGTTGTGTTAATGTTGGATTCAACTTATCAATGATATCATAAGTAACTACATAAGTACCTGATTTTGTTGCGGGATCTACACTAACTGCGCCATTAGTAATGTTCAAGGTAACTTTTGGATCAGTTGTAGCAAACTGAGATAAAGTTACATTGGCAATAGTAGCCTGACCACCATTGTAGGTATCGTTAACCAAAACATTAGGAATTGCGACACCACCGGTTACACCATTTACTGCCCCGTTATCTGCAACAGCAACCATTATTGGTGCATTTACAGTAACCACTACTGTAGCAAGTTTAGTTGTACCCGGGTTTAGGCTATCTTCAATTTGATAAACCAGACTATAGGTTCCAGCAGCTGTACCTGGATCTACCATCACTTCTCCGGTAGTTAAGTTTAATTTAACTCCTGTATTGGTAGATGATATTTCTGAAAGATTAACATTGCTTAAAGTTGCAGGTGCTCCATTGTAGCTATCGTTAGCCAATACATTTGGAACAGCCACACCACCAGTAAAACCATTAGCTGAACCAGTATCCTCATATGCCACCATTGTTGCGGCATTTACGGTAACTGTTACTGTTGCTTGTTTAGTTAATCCTGAATTTATCTTATCCTCAATTTCATAAATTACGGTGTAAGTGTTGGCTGGTGTATTTGGATCTACTACCACCTGCCCTGTCGTTACATCTAAATGAACTTTTGGATTACTTGTTGAAATCTGTTTAAGGTTAACGTTTGTTAAAGTAGCCGCCGAGCCATTATACATATCGTTTGCCAATACATTTGGAACAGCTACACCCCCCACAAAACCGTTTGCAGAACCTGTATCGCCATTAGCGATAATTACCGGAGCGTCAACCGTAACAGAAGCCGTGGTACTTTGAGTTAATGCTGGATTTAATCGATCAACAATTTCATATGTGACTACATAGGTACCCGCTTTTGTATTTGGATTTACTTTAACCTCACCGGTTGCCACATCAAGGCTCACGTTCGTGTCTGTTGTAGCATTTTGAACTAAGCTAACAGTAGACAAGGTAGCTTGCGCACCATCGTAAGTATCGTTAACCAATACGTTCGGAATAGCCACGCCGCCTGTAATTCCATTAATTGCTCCATTATCTGCATTGGCAACCATTACTGGTGCATTTACGGTAACCACTACAGTTGCCTGTTTAGTTAATCCTGGATTCAGTTTATCTTCAATTTGATATACCAAATTATAAGTGCCACGCGGTGTATTTGCTGCAACAGTTACCTGGCCAGTTGTTACGTTTAATTTAACCCCTGGTTGATCACTTGATATTTCTGTTAAATTGATATTAGTTAAAGTTGCAGTTGCTCCGTTGTATGTGTCATTCGCCAATACATTCGGAACAGCTGTTCCGCCAGCAAAACCATTTGCAGCACCTGCATCATTTGAAGCAACTAAATTTGGTGCTCCAACAGTTACCACTACAGTAGCTTGTTTGGTTGAACCAGGATTTACTTTATCTTCAATTTCATAAACCAGATTGTAGGTTCCGGCTGGTGTATTTACTGCAACATTCACAGCACCTGTTGCAGGATCTAATTTCACTCCGGTGTTAGCTGATGAAATCTCTTTGATATTTACTAAGCTTATGGTAGCAGGAGACCCATTGTACATATCGTTTGCCAATACGTTCGGAACTGCTACCCCACCAATGAAACCATTTGCCGAACCTGTATCGCCGATGGCGGTCATTATTGGCGCATCGACTACAACAGTAGCAGTTGTGCGCTGAGTTAAGGTTGGGTTTAAAGTGTCAATGATATCATAGGTAACTACGTAAGTACCGGCTTTTGTTCCTGAATTTACACTGATTTCACCATTTGCGAGGTTCAAGTTTACATTTGGATTAGTCGTTGTGATTTGAGCCAATGTCACCGTTCCTGTAGTTGCTTGAATGCCATTATAAGTGTCGTTAGTCAATACATTTGGTATTGCTACACCACCATTTACGCCATTTATAGCGCCGTTATCTGGATTCGCAGCCATCTCTGGCGCAGCTACTGTTACCAACACATTGGCCTGTCTCACTTCATTTGTATTAATTTTATCAGTGATGCTATAAACCAATACATAATTTCCGGCAGGTGTACCGGCTGGAACCGTTACTGCACCGGTTGTAGTATTTAACTGGATGCCGGCTTGTGTGGAAATTTGGTTAATATTTACACCATTGGTAGTTGCAGGTGTGTTATTAAATAGATCATTTGTTAATACATTTTGAACTGCTAAACCTCCGGTAAATCCGTTCACTGTACCATTGTCTTCAACTGCAACCATTGGCGCCGCTGTTACGGTAACCGTAACAGTTGCTCTATCAACATTGGCAGGATTTAGTTTATCCTGTATTTCATAAATCAGCATATACGTTCCTTCTGGAGTGCCCGCAGCCACATTGATTTTCCCTGTTGCTACCTCTAAAGTAACACCCGGATTGCTTGTTGAAATCTGTGTGATGTTGAGGTTTGTAAGTGTTGCTGCAGCACCATTGTAAGTATCGTTAGCCAATACATCTGCGATTGCAGTACCACCGGAAATTCCGTTTATAGCGGCAGCATCATCTGTTGCTGCTATTGCAGGAACGCCAACCGTAACGGTTACAGTACCTTGTTTGGTTTGGCCAGGGTTTAGTTTATCTTCAATTTGATAAACCAGAGTATAAGTACCGGCAGGTGTATTTGGTGCTACGTTTACTGCACCGGTTGCCGGATCTAAGCTTAAGCCTGGGTTGGTTGCCGAAACCTGTGTTAAGGTTACGTTTGCCAAACTTGCAGGGCTCACACCATTATAGGTATCGTTTGTCAACACATTCGGAACAGCAACTCCTCCGGTAAAGCCATTGGCTGTACCGGTATCAGTATTGGCATTCATTACTGGTGCATTTACGGTTACCGTTACTGAAGCTTGTTTGGTCTGACCAGGGTTCAGCTTGTCCTCAACCTGATAAACCACCGTGTAAGTTCCGGCAGGCGTGTTTGGTGCTACATTAACAGCACCTGTTGCAGGATCTAAAGTTACACCTGTATTCGTTGTGGAAACTTGTGTAAGTGTCAGTTCAGTTAAATTGGCTGGTGCACCATTATAAGTATCGTTTGCCAATACGTTTGGTACAGCAGTACCACCAGTGAAACCATTTGCAGAACCTGAATCACCGTTAGCCACGATCGCAATAGGATCTACTGTTACCGTAACATTCG
>NZ_CP034190.1:4469326-4469945 GCF_003860265.1 Pedobacter sp. G11
ACCACCAGTGAAACCATTTGCAGAACCTGAATCACCGTTAGCCACGATCGCAATAGGATCTACTGTTACCGTAACATTCGCAGTTTTAGTCTGGCCAGGATTCAGTTTATCTTCGATCTGGTAAACAACAGTGTAAGTTCCTGCAGGCGTGTTCGCCGCAACGTTAACTTTTCCAGTTGCCGGATCTAAAGTCACTTTAGCATCCGTTGTTGAAACCTGGGTTAAGGTAACATTTGTCAAAGTTGCTGGCGCACCATTGTAGGTGTCATTCGCCAATACATCCGCAACTGCAGTACCACCAACAAAGCCATTTGCAGACCCTGTATCGTTAGTTGCAACCAAAGCAGGTGCACCAACAGTTACCGTTACAGAAGCTTGTTTGGTTTGACCAGGGTTTAGTTTATCTTCAATTTGATAAACCAAAGTATAAGTTCCGGCAGGTGTATTTGGTGCTACGTTTACTGCACCAGTTGCCGGATCTAAGCTTAAGCCTGGGTTACTTGCCGAAACCTGTGTTAAGGTTACATTCGTCAATGTTGCCGGACTCACACCATTATAGGTATCGTTTGTCAACACATTCGGAACAGCAACTCCTCCGGTAAAGCCATTGGCCGTACCG
>NZ_CP034190.1:4470287-4470958 GCF_003860265.1 Pedobacter sp. G11
TACCACCAGTGAAACCATTTGCAGAACCTGAATCACCGTTAGCCACGATCGCAATAGGATCTACTGTTACCGTAACATTTGCAGTTTTAGCCTGACCAGGGTTCAGTTTATCTTCGATCTGGTAAACAACAGTATAAGTTCCTGCAGGCGTATTCGCCGCAACGTTAACTTTTCCAGTTGCAGGATCTAAAGTCACTTTAGCACCCGTTGTTGAAACCTGGGTTAAGGTAACATTTGTCAAAGTTGCTGGCGCACCGTTGTAGGTGTCGTTTGCCAATACATCTGCAACTGCAGTACCACCAATAAAGCCATTTGCAGAACCTGTATCGTTAGTTGCAACCAAAGCAGGTGCACCAACAGTTACCGTTACAGAAGCTTGTTTGGTTTGGCCAGGGTTTAGTTTATCTTCAATTTGATAAACCAGAGTATAAGTTCCGGCAGGTGTATTTGGTGCTACGTTTACTGCACCAGTTGCCGGATCTAAGCTTAAGCCTGGGTTGGTTGCCGAAACCTGTGTTAAGTTTACATTCGCCAATGTTGCCGGACTCACACCATTATAGGTATCGTTTGTCAACACATTCGGAACAGCAACACCTCCGGTAAAGCCATTGGCCGTACCGGTATCAGTATTGGCATTCATTACCGGTGCATTTACGGTTACCGTTACTGAA
>NZ_CP034190.1:4471788-5072469 GCF_003860265.1 Pedobacter sp. G11
GCCGGACTCACACCATTATAGGTATCGTTTGTCAACACATTCGGAACAGCAACTCCTCCGGTAAAGCCATTGGCCGTACCTGTATCAGTATTGGCGTTCATCACCGGTGCATCTACTGTTACGCTAACACTTGCGGTAGTTTTTTGTCCTGGGTTTAACTTATCTTCAATTTGATAAACTACTGTATAAGTTCCAGCAGGCGTGTTTGATGCTACATTAACAGCACCCGTTGCAGGGTCTAAAGTTACACCCGTATTGGTTGTTGAAACCTGCGTTAACGTAACATTCGTTAAAGTTGCAGGTGAACCATTATAAGTATCATTTGTTAAAACATTAGGTACAGCTTTTCCGCCAGTAAATCCGTTAGCATTACCATTATCTGCATTAGCCACAATGGCAGGAGCATTAACAATAATGGTTGCTGTTGCATTTGAAGTTAATGTAGGATTCACTTTATCCGCAATGCGGTATTCTACCGTATAGGTTCCGGCAGGTGTAGCTGGATCTACATTTACCGCTCCGGTTGTTACATCAAATTTGATTTTCGGATTAGATGTTGAAACCAAACTTAAGTTAACCTCATTTAATGTTGCGGTCGTTCCGTTGTACGTATCGTTAGTTAATACATTACTCACAGCTGTGCCACCGACAAAACCATTGATCGAGCCGGAATCGTTAGTCGCCAAGATACCTGGCGAAGTAACCGTAACCGTTACGTTAGCTGTAGTTTTCTGACCAGGATTTAATTTATCCTCAATTTGATAAACTACAGTATATGTTCCGACCGGAGTTCCAGCCTCAACCAGGATTGCTCCTGTTGCCGGATCTAATTTAACCTTCGCATTGTCAGAAGAAACCTGAGTTAAGGTCACGTTGTTTAAAGTTGCAGGGTTTCCATTATAAGTATCGTTAGCCAATACATTTGGAACCGCTGTACCACCAGTGAAACCGTTGGCATTTCCATTATCGGCAGTTGCCACCATTGCAGGTGCATTTACAGTAATGGTTGCCGTGGCAGTTGTAGATTGAGATGGATTTAATTTATCCGTGATGCTATAAACAACATTGTACGTACCAGCTGGGGTGTTGGCCGCAACGTTTACTGCACCAGTAGAGGTATTTAAAGTAACGTTAGGGTTCGTTGTAGAAACCTGACTTAATGTAACATTTGTTAAAGTTGCAGGTGCACCGTTGTAAGTATCATTAGTTAATACGTTTGGAACAGCAGTACCTCCCGTTAAACCATTTGCGGTACCCAAATCTGCGTTTGCAATAATTTGCGGCGCTGTTACCGTAACTACTGCATTGGCATTTTTCGTTTGAGCAGGATTAATTTTATCCTGGATTTGGTAAACTACAGTATAAGTTCCAGCAGGTGTATTAGCTCCAACATTTACTTTCCCGGTTGTCGGGTCTAAAGTGACGTTGTTATTGGTAGTTGATACCTGGCTTAAGTTCACATTATTTAATGTAGCCGGTCCGTTGTTATAAGTATCGTTAACCAATACATCAGCGATTGCAGTAGCGCCACTAAATCCGTTTGCTGTTCCGGCATCATCATTTGCCACCAATGCAGGTGCATCAACGGTAATGGTTGCCACGGCAGTTTTAGTTAATGTTGGATTTAATTTATCAGCAATTTGATAAGTAACCGAATATGATCCGCTTGGTGTACCGGCTGCAACATTGATTGTACCTGTAGCAGGATTTAAAGTTACGTTGGCATTTGTAGTAGAAACTTGCGTTAAGGTTACCACTGCTGTAGTAGCTACATTTCCATTGTAAGTATCGTTGGCTAAAACATTATTTACAGCGATGCCACCCGCAGCGCCGTTAGCAGTACCCGCATCATTGGCCGCAATCAAATCTGGTGCATTAACAGTTACTACAGCATTTGCTGTTTTTGTTTGAGTTGGATTTAATTTATCCTGAATCTGATAAACAACAGTATAACTTCCGGCAGGTGTACCCGAAGCTACATTTACCGCTCCTGTCGCTGGATCCAAAGTGACATTGGTATTGCTTGTGGATACCTGGCTTAAATTAACATTTGTTAAAGTAGCAGTTCCTGTATTATAGTTATCGTTCGCTAAAACGTTATCGATTGCTTTACCTCCAGCAAAACCATTAATGCTGCCAGCATCAGCGTTAGCGGCTAATGCAGGTGCAGTAACCGTTACAGTCACCGTTGCTGTTTTAGTTTGCGATGGAATAGGATTAACCTTATCCTGAATTTGATAAACGAGCGCATAGGTTCCGGCAGGTGTATTTGGATCTACATTTACAGCACCTGTTACTACATCTAATTTAACTTTTGTATCAGAAGATGATATTTGAGAAAGATTTACTTCAGCTAATAAAGCCGTATTTCCGTTATACGAATCGTTAGCTAAAACATTATCTACAGCTTTGCCACCGGTAAAACCATTAATAGTGCCGCTATCATTATTGGCAACAATTGCAGGTGCAGTGACAGTAACCGTTACACTTGCCTCTTTAAATTGACCTGGATTTAACTGATCAGCGATTCTATAAACAACTACGTACGAACCTGCCGGTGTATTTGCAGCAACGTTTATCGCTCCTGTTGTTGTATTTAAGGTAACGTTAGTATTTGTGGTTGATACCTGAGTTAAAGTAACGTTTGCCACGGTAGCAGGCGCACCATTATAGGTATCGTTTGCCAACACATTTTGTACAGCAACATCACCGGTAAAACCATTAGCCGTACCATTGTCAGCATTGGCCACAATCGCAGGAGCTGTTACAGTAACGGTTACGGTTGCATCTTTAAACTGACCTGGATTTATTTTATCAGCAATTCTATAAGTTAAAGTATAGGTGCCGGCTGCTGTACCAGGATCTACATTTACTTTACCGGTTGCAGGATCTAATTTAACTTTTGTACTTGTTGATGTTAATTGCGATAACACGACTTCATTAAGCGTAGCCGGATTTCCGTTGTAGGTATCGTTAGCCAAAACATTATCAACAGCACCGCCACCGGTAAATCCGTTAACAGTACCATTATCATCGTTTGCAACAATTGGCGCCGCAGCAACTACAACCGTTACAGTTGCTTGTTTAGATAATGTTGGATTGATTTTATCGGTGATCTGGTAAACAACAGTATAGGTTGAGGCAGGCGTACCAGGATCAACATTAACCGCACCAGTTGCCGGATCAACATTTACACGTGGATCAGAAGTAGATACGCGTGATAAAGTTACACCAGCTAAAGTTGCTGTGTTTCCATTGTATTTATCATTAGCCAGCACATTGCTTACCGCTATCCCACCCGTGAAACTATTTGCGGCGCCATTATCAGCATTTGCAATTAATTCCGGAGCTTCAACAGTAATCACCACTTGAGCCGTTTTCTTTTCTGTCGGATTTACAAGATCAGTTATTTCGTAAACTACCGTATATGTACCTGCAGGTGTACCTGGTGTAACAGTTACTTTTCCCGTAGCTGGATCAAGCTGAACTTTTGGATCTGATGTAGAAACCTGGCGCAAGGACACCTCATTTAAGGTAGCAGTATTGCCATTATAACTATCGTTTGCCAATACATTCTCGATAGCAGTACCGCCCGTTAAACCGTTGATTGATTTTGCATCATCAACAGCAACCATGGTTGGTAAACCAACAGTTACAGTAACAGATGCAGGAGAGCTTAAAGTTGGGTTTAATTTATCTACGATTTCGTAATTTAAAGTATATGTGCCCGCTTTTGTTTTTGGAGCAACAACAACATTGCCGTTAGCAGTATTTAAAGTGATCCTCGGATCTGAAGCGTTTACAAATCTTAAACTGACAGTAGTTAAGGTTGCAGGATCGCCATTGTAAGTATCATTGGTTAAAACGTTATTTACGGCTACCCCACCCGTGAAACTGTTTGCGTTTCCGGTATCATTATTGGCAGCCAATGCTGGTGCATTAACAATAACCGTAGCAACCGCCTCAGCAGTTTTGCTGGCATCCAATAAATCGATAATCCGATAACGAACATTGTAAGAACCTGCAGCTGTATTTGCCGCAACGTTTACTTTTCCCGTTGCAGGATCGATCGTTACATTATTGTTGGTGGTAGAAACCTGTTCAATTTTTACGTTGCTTAAAGTAGCTTGCTGTCCACCATTAACATTGTCATTTACCAGAACGTTATTAATAGCTGTTCCACCAGTAAAGCCGTTTGCTGAACCTGAATCGTTATTGGCAAGGATGTTTCCTGAACTAACATTCACCGTAATTTTTGCTACCGATGATTTAGTAGCATCTAACTTATCAGTAATTCTATATTCGATAACATAAGCACCCGCAGGCGTGTTCGCCGCAACATTTACTGTTCCATTGGCAACATCTAAAGTCAGCTTTCCAGGTAAGGCATTACTAACTTCGCTTATGGTTACCGAACTTGTAGTTGCAGCATTGGCAACACCGTTATAGGTATCATTAATTAAAATATTTGGAGATGCTACACCACCAGCTGTACTGGCTGTAACCGCATCGTCAACAGCTAAAATTGTTCCTGTGGTAACCGAAACAACTGCATTCGCCTGAGAAGTTTTAGTATTATCGAGTTTATCAGTAATGGTATAGCTGATGGTATAAGTACCAACAGGTGTTCCAGCTGCTACAGAGATTTGACCTGTCGTGGTATTTAAAGTAACCTTACCATTGCTGTTGTTGGTATTCTGACTGATCGTAACATTATTTACAGTAGCTGAGTTGGCAACACCGTTGTAAGTATCATTTGCTAATACATTTAAAACGTTTGCGCCTCCGTTAGCACCGTTTGTGGTTACCGCATCATTTTGCGCCAGAATAGTACCATTGATCACAGTGATTACCGCATCAGCTGTTGAAGTTTTGCTGTTGTCTAACTTATCTGTGATGGTATATTTAATGGTATAAGTACCTACCGGAGTTGCCGGGTCTACGGTAACAAATCCAGTAGCTACATCAAGTTTAACCTTACCTCCACTGTTATTTGCATTTTCAGCGATGGTTACGTTCGCTGGAGTTGCTGAATTGGCAATACCATTATAAGTATCGTTTGCTAAGATATTTAATCCCGTTGCATCACCCGTGGTACCATTTACAGTCTTCGCATCATTCTGTGCCAAGATGATACCATTCGCAACGGTTACGGTAACCGTGATTTCATCAGAAGTTACGCCATTTGAAGTAAGTCTGTATTTATAGGTATCCGTTCCGATGTACCCAGTTACAGGAACATAGTTTACTGTTCCATTTGCGATTACACTTGCAGTACCATGAGCTGGAGGCGTAGAGATACTAACCGTGGCAGTTGCAACTGCTGCACCATCATTAACTCTTACATCGTAATTTGTTGTGGTATTGATAGAAGTACTATAACTGTCGTTTACCCCTGTTGGTTTAACTGTAACCGTTGCACTCTGACCAGTCACCGCACTGCTGCATCCATTGGCATCAGAGATATTAACTAAATTATAAGTAAATACACCAGCAGCAGCTGTAGTTTGTGTTATGGTTGCACTCGAAGTGCTGCTATTAAGCGTGTTATTTGAACCACCGTTGATGGTATATGTGAATATAAACGGCGCTCTTCCTGTAGCAGTAAAAGTTACATTCGGATTTGTTGCGCCGATGTTGACCGTTGTCGTACCAGAAATTATAGCAGTTGGTAATGGATTTACGGTTACCACTACACCGTTGGAAGCTGGACTTGCACAGCCGTTCGTATTGGTCGTAACAACGGTATATGTTCCAGATGTAGTTGCCGTGTAAGTTTGATTGATTGCTCCGGAGATGGCACTACCACTCCTGAACCATTGATAAGTTGTTCCTGTTGTTGAGGTTAATACCACACTTCCACCAGTACAGAATGTGGTCGTTGTGCTCGCCGTTGCAGTTGCTGCAGGTAGAGCATTAATGGTAATGTTTGCAGTTGTCGTATTAGCACATACACCATTGTTAAAGCTATAAGTTACGGTGTAAGTACCAGCAGTACTCGCACCAAGATCAATGGCGCCGGTTGATGGATTAATAATTAAACCTGTAGAAGAAGAAGTATATGTACCATTTGCAGTTCCCGTTTGCGTGACTGTTGCTGTACCGGTTGCACAATATGGTGTTGAGCCATAGCTGATGGTAGCGGTTGGTAAAGGGTTTACTGTAACCGAAGTATTAGCAGAAGCTGCACTTGAACAACCCGTAGTAGTTACAACAACATTGTAGTTTCCGGAAGTAGTTGCCGTGTAGGTTTGATTGGTTGCACCGGAGATTAACGTTGCTCCGTTATACCATTGGTTTCCGGTAGCTGATGAAGAAGTTAATACAACGTTTCCACCTGTACAGAAAGTAGTCGGACCACCTGCTGTTACAGTTGGTGTTGCAGGTATTGGATTCACTGTAACTGAAGTACTGGCGGAAGGAGCACTTGAACAACCCGCAGCTGTTACAACAACATTATAATTTCCAGAAACAGTTGCAGTATAAGTTCTGCTGGTTGCTCCGCTAAGCAATGTTGTACCATTGTACCATTGGTTACCAGTTGTTGCTGATGAAGTTAATACAACGCTTCCCCCGTTACAAAAAGTAGTTGGTCCGCCTGTAGTTACCGTTGGCGTGGCAGGTGTTGGATTTATTGTAATAGCCTGTGTTCTGGCAGCACTTGTACCACAAGCGTTGGTGGCCGTTACTGATAATGTACCGCTGGTTGCGCCAGCAGCAAAAGTAATCGTAGTAGACGCAGCATTGGGGCTGGCAATAGTGGCACCCGACCCAGAATAAGTCCAGGTGTAGGAAGTTGCATCAGCAACAGCAGCAACAGAATAAGTTTGAGCAGGTGATGGCGAACATATGGAGGTTGCACCAGTAATTGCACCCGGTTGCGCCGGTGCAGGATTTACCAGTGTTGCAGAAAGCGCTGGAGAACTACAAGTTCCTGTAGAAACCACAATATTTGCATAAACGCCAAAACCCAAATTTGGTATGGTAATCGCATTATTTGTGGGTGTGGCTATAATTGCTGTTTGAGCTGCACCACCTTTTGTATAATTGACAGTATAAGTAATTCCATTTGTCAAATTACCAAGAACAATCTGTCCGTTTGTACCATTACAAATGGTTGGACTTGTAGCGTTGATTGTTGCTGCGACCGACACTGCAGATGCCGTAATTGTAAATGTTTGAGGAGCAGATTTATCTACTCCGTTGTTAGCTGTACCACCGTTATCTTGCGCTATAACGGTAACTGTAACAGTTCCAGAAAATGTAGACGCCAATGTATAAGTTAGGGTACCAGCCGATGAAACAGCTGGGGCAGTTGTAAATTTAGCTGCATCAGCGGAAAGAACGGTTACCAGGAACGATACGACCTGGGTTGATTCGTTCGGCGGACCTGGAGATATTGCCGTAGCCCAGTTTGTTATACTTTGTGCAGTAGCACACTGCGCAACCGACTGGTTTGCACCTGCCGTGAACGAAGGTGCATCATTTACAGGGGTCACAGTTGCTGTGATGTCAGCCGCATTACTTTCCAAACCTTCATCATCTTTTACTGTATATCTGATTACAGTCGGGCTTCCATTATAGTTTGCAACTGGAGTAAAGGTTACTATGCCAGTTGTGGTATTAACAGTCCAGGTACCCTGATTAGCAATAACAACTGTGGTTTTCTTCACATTATCAGCAGGGTCAATTAACAATACCGTCGATTTGTTGATCGTTGTGTTACCATCAAGATCTGTATCATTAGCAGTTACATCAAAGGCAATCGGATTATCTTCCAACCCAGTTTGACTATCTGCCACCGCCACAGGAGCAACACCAGTTACATTAACACGGTCAACAACTGTTGCACAGTTAGCAGGCGTTAATTTATCGCACAATTGATAAGTTACATTGTAAGCTCCTCTTGGGGTTAATGCAGCAACAGTAATGGCGCCTGTAGTTGGATTTAAGGCAATACCAGTTGGCCAAGTACCCGATTGTGCAACGGTAGCATTACCTGAATTTCCTAATGTTGCTGGTGCACCGTTTACGGTGTCGTTAGCTGCCACATTGGCTACTGCGGTAGTACCAATTACGCTAACGGATACACTACCACTTTCTGTAACAGGAATAATGCTTGGAGCAACCGAAACACCGCTGTTTACGGCGATGTTATTACAGCCGAAAGGCCTTGTAGCAGTAACTGTGCTTGCTGGCACATTGCCAGTACATTCAAGCTGTGGGTCAGAAGGAACGCCTGTTGTGTTCGGATTAGTTGCATCCGGGTCAGTAACATCCGCAGGTCTTAAAATTGACGCTTGAACCGTAAAAGGATTATTAATGGTTGAAGTAGAAACTGCCTTTATTTGTACGGTATAAGTTACGGTACTATTATTGGGCATATTTAAGGTTGAGTTAAACCTAAGTTTATCTGCTGATATGGCTCCGCCAGTATTTGCTGTTGCGCTTAGAGTGGTGTTCGTAACATTAGCAGAAACAACTTCAAAGCCAGATGGAACAGTAAATGCAAATGGTGCAGTGGTCACATCACTCGGACCAGCATTTTTAACAACGACATTATAAGACACATTACCGCCAATAGTCATGCTCGTAGAAGTTGGGGTAATGCTGGTTACTTCAAGATTAGCTGTTTTAACTACAACGTTTGTATTTTTAGTATCCGATCTACCAGTAATAAAACTCCAGGTATCCATCCCCCGTTCGTCTCCAAAACTTCCAGCATAGGTTGAGGTATTGGTAGCACCTGCACCCCAGGTATGTCCGGCAGTTACGCTAGATCGTCCATTAGGAAATACAAATTGACTCGCATTTTTAGGATCACTAATAGCACCATCAGCCGTATTATTAAAATCAGAATCATCCCAATAAACAATATCGCTCCTAACTGTACCATTATCGTTTAAAAGTTGGATTTGAGTACCTCCAGGATTAAACTCCATATCAATAAATGGAAAATGCACTTCCGCACCTTGGAGGGTAACATCTATTTTCGCAGGAGAAGTTCCAGCAGGTAACGGGGTGCCATCACCAGATTTACCATCCCAAAATACTGAAGTAGTACCTACATTCGAATATCCTGTTAATACTCTGGTAACAAAATAACCAGGTGATCCACTTGCTACTGGGCTTGATATAGTTACTGTATAAGCTCCAGCAACCAATGCATCAAATTTAATATTTCCACCCTTATTACTGACCTGTCCAGGCTGGCCCTCTATACCAACCAATTCTACATTACTAATTGTAGGAGGTGTACTAGCCACCCTTAACCAGGTAGAATTTTTAGGATTAACGCTAGCTAAACTACTAAGAGGCACTGCTCCGATAGCACTCGCTGGTAAATCGGAACTTGGTACTGTATAAAAGATTTTATGCGTGATATCTGTTTCGGTATCTGCAAGATTAGGGTCATGGCTTTGACTAGCAATCACAGAAACTGCCTCAGATTGCGGTGTAGATATACTTTTATATTTAGGATTTTTGTTCGCATCAACAAAACCTTTATTATTGACAAAAAATGAAAACTGAATTCCATTATTGCCATTATTATTTACTTTATATACATACCCATCTTTGGTTAAAACATAGACAACTCCAAAGAAACCTTCACTTTGAGTGTAGCTTGGCTGAATATCAAGGCTTAGGGAATTTACCCATACCCTTCCGCTTACGAATCCTGTGTTTGAAGTATTAATGACAGATACATCCCATGCCGAAATCATTGCATTTGTTGTCGTTGTCGATTGTGTCCATACATCCGCAGCAGTAGTTTCACGACTATTACCAGCGGAGGTTTCTCCTCCCCTAGACACAAATTCTACTTTATAGATACCATCTCTACCAGCAGGAACCTGGTAATATATTGGAGTGTATCGATTTGCTATTGACCCACCGAACAACTGCGGACCAGCTACTTCATTTAATCTTGCATCAATTAAACCGTCCGAATTTCCGGTAACTGGTGTATAAATGATTGGAGCGGAATTATCAATTAGAGTTAATTTTATTCTTGCATTATTGTTGTTGGTTGCAAATCGGAAAGCGCTATTAGCCATCGTAATTCGTTCACCAGCTTTTGCATATACATAGTGTACCCCTAGATTCGCATATGGCGAAGCAAAACTCGGAGTTGTAGAAGCCCTTAGTTTAGCTCGACGTCCAGTACTATTAGGATACAAATCCTTACTCCCATCGGCAAAAACATCTTGCATCCCGGCGGAAAGAAATAAAAGTACAAAAACAAGGAAACGGCTAAAACATTTAACGAATTTTTGCGTTAAACTAATGTTAAAACAAGAATAATTTCGTGTGAAGCCACACGAATAAAGTAGAGTTTTATTCATACACGGGACGATAAGAGCTGCAACAATTGGGATGATGCAATTTTATAAGTCTGTTGGTTATAAATTTCTCACGAAATTTTAAACCTTCCGGTTTTAAAAGCCTTTAACTTTTATCACCTCTGCTTACAGGCATAGCAATTCTGCTACGAAGATATTATAATGCTTTGTCAAATTAATGTAACGAAATATTTATGTGTATTATTAGTTCTACACGCGTTTAATATTTTGACTTATCCAGAAAATAAAGGCTGTTTATAGCCCATCTGAGGCTAATGAAATTGCCTGAATCCATAAGATCATTTGACTTATGTCAATTCTAATTTTACAACCAGTAGTTGTAAATATAATTTAGTCGTGATTTTGTAAGGTAAAATAATAGATTTCAATCTCCATCGAAATTTCTATAGCTGATTCCATTAAAGACTTTTGGTTTAAATCGTTCTCGATTTGAAAAATTTTAATGTCTAAATAAAACGCTACCTTACAAACAATTGCGCATCATATATGTATTGTTAACATGAAATTTATACTTCTGCTGATGATCACTTTATTGGGTATCGGGTGTCATAACACAAATCCAGAACAAGGCGCCGGAGGAATCAAGGTAGACAAACCAGTAACGCTATCAAATGATGCAATCGTTGATTCAACCAGAGCCCTTATCGATCAAAAGTATGCACTACGGAAAAAATTGAGCGAAGGAAAGATAACCGAAGCTGCGTTTAATGAACAAAATACGATGCTTAATAACACTTTCAAAGTGCTTTTCAATAGCCTTTCACCAGCTGATACCTTAAAGATTGCAAGTTACCAAAAAGAGAAAGCACAGGATGCTGAGAAAGATTCCATAAAATCAAATAAGGCGCCAAGATGGGAATAAACAAAAATGAAAATAGTAAAGATGCGCCGAAGCCGGTTGGCAAATTTGCGCAAACATTCATTAGCCTTTACGAAGTTTTTAGCTTTATAGGTCGCTTTTTTAAGGAAGCATTTTTCCCGCCGTATGAGTTTAAAGAATTGATGCGGCAATGTTATGAAATTGGCTATCGCTCTGCGCTGCTGATTTCTACTACAGGCTTCATCACAGGATTGGTTTTCACAAAGCAATCTCGTCCCTCGCTTTCTGAGTTTGGTGCAACGTCATGGTTACCCTCACTGGTGGGCATCGCCCTTTTAAGAACTTTGGCTCCCCTACTTACCGGTCTCATCGCAGCAGGGAAAGTAGGATCAAGCATCGGGGCTGAATTAGGATCAATGAAGGTGAGCGAGCAAATTGATGCGATGGAAGTTTCAGCAACCAATCCTTTTAAATTCTTAGTAACCACACGGGTACTTGCAGCAACGATCACCATGCCTATTCTAACTTTCTATACCGCTATGGTAGGGATGTTAGGTGCTTTGTTAAATGTTTCTGTAAATGAGGGCACAAGTGCGACTACCTTTTTTCAAAGCGCATTGGAAAGCATCACGTTTTTAGATATTATCGCTTCGACCTTCAAAGCCATTTTATTCGGATTTACCATCGCTATAGTAGGTTGCTACCAAGGGTACAATTCCTCGAAAGGAACCGAGGGTGTGGGTAAAGCAGCAAACTCCTCTGTAGTAACCGCTATGTTTTTGATTTTTATTGAAGAGGTGGTTTGCGTTCAGATATTCAGTCTTTTTAACACTTAACAGCAAATGGTACAGAAAGAAAATATACATACAGATGCGGAAAAGGTAATCGAGATTAATGGACTCTACAAAGCTTTTGGCAGTTACCAGGTACTTGAAAACGCGTCTCTTGATTTGTATAAAGGCGAAAATTTGGTGGTTTTAGGAAAATCTGGGACAGGAAAATCGGTACTCATCAAAATTATCGTAGGCTTACTTCGTCCTGATTCTGGATTAGTGAAAGTGCTGGACCACATCGTTGATGAAATCTCTTACGAAGAACTTTTGGCCTTGAGGTTAAGAGTTGGTTTCTCCTTCCAGAACAGTGCGCTTTATGATAGCATGACCGTAAAGGAAAATCTTGAGTTTCCACTGGTAAGAAACCGAAGAGACATGGGTAAAAGCGATGTAAATGCGCTTGTGGAAGAAATGCTCGATGCGGTAGGTCTCTCTCAAACCATTAATCAGATGCCTTCAGAACTTTCTGGTGGTCAGCGAAAACGAATTGGCATAGCCAGAACTTTAATGCTTAAACCTGAAATTATGCTTTATGATGAGCCAACCGCTGGCCTCGACCCCATTACATCAAAAGAAATAAACAAATTGATTAATACAGTACAGGAGCGTTACCACACCAGTGCAATAGTGATTACACATGATTTAACCTGCGCTAAAGAAACGGGAAACCGAGTAGCCATGCTCGTGGAGCGAAGTTTCGAACGCCAGGGAAGTTTTGAACAGATCTTCAATACTGGCGATCCACAGGCACAACCATTTTTTGACTACAACTTTATACAATAAACATGAACGACAATAAAAAGAAAATAACGGTTGGAATATTCATTGCCATTGGCATTCTGATATTCGTATTTGCCATATTTACATTGGGCAGTCAAAAGAAAACCTTTGTAAAAAGCTTTACCCTTAGTGTGGTTTTCAATGATATTCAGGGATTAAAGAAAGGCAATAATGTGTGGTTTTCAGGTGTGAAGATCGGCACAATCAAAAAAATAGAATTTTTTGGCACCTCACAAGTGCGTGTATTTTTAAGTATTGAGGAAGATATGCATAAATACATCCACAAAGATGCCGGAGCAAGCATTGGCGCTGATGGGTTAATCGGAAATAAGATTGTGGTGTTAACAGGGGGTAATCCTAAATTTCCTTTTGTAGAAGATGGTGATGTGCTGAAAGTAAATAGCTCTTTATCTACAGATGATATTATGAAAACACTTCAGGTAAACAACAAAAATCTGGTAGATGTAACCGGAGATTTCAAAATCCTGGCCAGAAATTTAGTGGATGGTAAAGGTGCTGCAGGTGCGCTTTTATCTGATGAACAGTTGGCAATGAACTTCAAAACAATGGTTTCCAATCTAAATCGCATCACACTTTCAACGGCTCAAACGGCTCAGGATCTAAATACCTTTGGCAAAACTTTAAATAGTAAAAATGGATTGGTGAATAAAATGATGACTGACACAGCTGTTTTTGCCAAACTGGAAAAATCTGCTGCTTCCCTACAACAAACTTCACAGTCTGCCTCTTTGATGGCAGCTAACCTGGAAAAAGCTTCGGGCAAGTTAAATACTACTGATAACGCAGCTGGTTTACTTTTAAACGATGCTAAAACTGCAGAACAGGCAAAAGCGATAATGACCAACCTGGAAAAAGGCAGTAAAAAACTCGATGAAGATTTGGAAGCTCTACAAAGCAATTTTCTGTTCAGGGGCTTCTTTAAAAAACGAGCCCGGGATTCAATAAAAAACCAATAATATTAATCAGGCTATCTTTTAAATGGAAAGATAGCCTGAATCATTTTTAATTGATAAACAAAATAGCAATTATGCCGAAATGGTTAATTATTGTTTTAATTTTTTTAGCGTTAGTTTTGGGATTGTTCTATGCTCAAAAAAAACAGCTTTTAAATATGGGTAAAACCCACGGAACATCAAAAGGTCATTACTAGCTTTGAGTTCCTTTCTTCAACGAAACTGACGATATAGAACTTAATAACCTTTAGCTTATACTTTTTTTACAATAACTGCAATTAGTTTCTTTTTTCGCTATTGTACTCCACACGATCTCCAGATTTAAGTTCCCGAACTAAATAAACCGGTTACATATACAAATAAATCTTCAGAAGGACTATCTGGTGCTATAAAACCAAAGCCTTTTTCGCTATTGTACATTTTCACTATTCCATGTTCCATAATTTTCATTTTATATTTCGGAGTATATTTCTCAATAAACAAGGTAAAATGTCAACAAAATATCTATCGAAGATTTAAGAACAATTTTTCGTATAGAATGAACTCGAAGTACAAAGAATCAAAACTTTGCTGCGCAGTTCTTGTTGTAGATTATAAACATGAACGATATGGCAGCTAAAGAACAAGAAGAAGAAAAAGGCAAAACTAAAGGGACTTCTAAAGAGAAAGCCAGTTTTGATCAGAATGGAAAAGGTGCTTCAGAGAAGTATGGTCAGGCGGGTGAAACGCCTAATGAATCAGAAACGGAAAAAGGTGCTGGAACTACTAATGAGAATAGAAAATAAGGAATGCTTAAAAGCATTCCTTATTTTTCATAAATGCTCATTTTCTCTGCAAGTTCTATAATACTTTTTATTTTTAATTTCTGGAAAAGTCTAAGTTTATAAGTACTTACAGTACCCATCTGAAGATTTAACTGGTTGGAAATTTCCAAAACACCAACCCCTTTGGTTAATAACTCTGCTACTTCCAACTCTCTGCCCGATAGTTTTGTAAATGGATTATCAGCATCATTACCTAAAATACTATTAAACATATTTTCTTTAACATTCCTGCTAGAGTAACGGCTTCCTGCCAATATTGTAGTGATCGCGGTAACAATCTCAGATTCTTCTGCATTTTTTGTGAGATACCCCGATGCGCCTGATTTTAAATAAGGCACAGCATAGATGTTCTCGTTTAACGAAGAAAAGACTAATATTTTAGCATTTGGCTGAACCAGTTTGATTTGATCAATCACCCTTAGATTATTCCCACCAGGCAAATTCACATCGATAATGATTAAATTAGGTGATTTCTCGGTTTCTACCAATGCCTGTTCAAGCGTTCCGGCACAAATGATTTCAACACCAGCCCAAAAGTCAGAAATCAAACTTTTTAAGCCTCTGCGAATAATTTCGTGGTCATCGGCAATCAATACCGTGAATGTACTCCCTGTGTTCTTTGCTTTCATGTTCAACTAATATCTTGCAATTTAATAATTTGTAACCTTTTTATCTAATTTGTAAACATTTTTATTCAAATCTCGACTGCTTTTATCTAATTCAAAGTGTAGACTTTATTATACATAACTTTAAAATTCATATCATTTAGAAAACCCTCGGTGTTGCGATTCTAATATTAGGCTTAATAAAAGAGTATGCTATCGAAATTTCATGTGTTCCGCCACTGTAACCTTGCAATGGTCCGATTGAGAAATCATAGCCATAACCAATCCTCAACTTCTCTGATGGGAAAATTTGAATGGCAGCAACTGCCGAGTTTCTTTGAGATAAATCTCTTTGTAAATAGCTTTTGTCATAAAGCTTCACTCCGGTACGGTATGAACCACCCACCCATAAGAAGTCTTTAATTAATAAAAAAGCATTTACATCTAAACTGGTTGGCCCACCCCTGTCATCTTTTAATAGGAAGGATGGTTTTACCTGGAAGTTTTCATTAATCGGAAACAAAGCGCCTGCCGTTAAGTAGTAATGTGGCTTTGGTTGAGGAATGAAAGCATAGCGATCGATATTGATGTAAGTGGCAATCAGGTTATCAGCAGAAAAACCGGCATAAAATTTATCATTAGCAAAATAAACACCGGCCCTTGCATCTGGTACAATGGTGCTTTGCACACCAACTGGTTGAAAAGGCTCCGGATCGTTCGGGTTTAACATCGACCCATCAATGCCTAACTGTGCCATCCCCACTCCTAATCCTAGTGCCAACCTCGAACTTCCGTCATCATTTAAACGAATCCGGTAAGCATAGTTTCCGTAAACAGCGAGGTTGGTTTGTGCACCAAGTTTATCACTTGATACCTGAAGGGCCAAACCCACATTTCCACTATTGGCAATAGCATCAACAGCAAGCGACATACTTTTCGGCGCTCCGGTAATGCCTGTCCACTGGCTCCGGTAAAAACTGTGCACATTCAACACCTCTTTATAACCTGCATAAGCCGGGTTAATGTAAATGCCGTTGAACATGTACTGGCTATACTGGGCATCTTGCTGAGCCGAAACGGGCATCGCAAAGAATAAAATGAAACACCCAATTATCAATAATAATTTCTTTATCATCACCTTAGCCTTAATTTTTAAATGCACGAATTAATGTAATATATCCTTTAAACACCTGCCAAGGAGCTGAAGCGTTTTCTTTAACCCGAAGCAAATAGTAGTAAGTTCCTTCGTTTAAGCCTTCTCCCGACCAGTTATTTTGGTAATTGTTAGATTTATAAACTTCGTTACCCCATCGGTTTACAATTACCAGATCATTTTGAGCGAAAAGGTTCAGTCCGCGGATTTCGAATAAATCGTTTATGCCATCACCATTTGGTGTAAATAAATTAGGTACAAAAAGGTTATTCCCCGAAATAGAATGTTTTGTAAAAAATGCACCGTTAGCTGCCATGTCTGCGCCAATTAAAACATTGGAGCGGGTATGAATGCCAAGCGCAGGATTAGTTCCGGATACGATATCCCAATTTGAATTGCCTAAATAACGGGCAATTGTTGCGGTAGCATCAACGAATTTAGATCCATTTGTATTCTGATTATGCTGAAGCGTGATCGTAGTTTGAACTGGAGCTGACGAGTAAATATTCCAGGTACGGTCCATCCCTTGCACCGAAGTAATTCCGGGAAGGTTAGCAGCTGAATAATTTTGAACACTTACATAAAGTTTAGCTGCCGCTTGCGGTGTTAATGTTGCAGGGGTATAGTCACCTTCAGCAATACCAACAGGGAATACAAAAGCGGTATTGTCAGAAAATTCCTTAACCATATGCCCAGCGATGCTGTTTCCGGTAACCACCATTCTATTTTGGCTATAGTTAGTAACTTTACCTGCAGCATTAAAGGCAAGGTTATTCCCATTTAAAATGATGTTTGCGCCATTTGTAGCCAAATCGAGTGTACCACCGATATTAAGTGTTGCAGCTAGCGCACCAGATGGGTTCGCCGTGTTATAACCTGGATCAGCTACATCAGTTAAAGTGGCATTGTTTCTGTTTCTATGTTCAATGATCAGGTCGATAAAGTTGCTATTGTTACCATCAATCATGGTTGAACTGGCAGGCATATTCGGATAAAACGGATTATCTGCCGGATTATAAATTACAATTTTCCCAGATCCTGAAAACTTGGCTCCAGGTGCTATCCAAATGTTTTTGCTGTATATTTCTAATGTTCCGTTAATCACCCAGTTTGCATTCGGACCAAAGTAAGTTCCTTCAGCATATCGAGTTTCTGTATTACCAACGGATACAATCACTGCCGAATCATCGACAGTTTTGCTGCCTGCTCCTGTTTGCGCATAAATTTTAGAGCTACTGATCAACAGAAAAATCAAAAGCAGAATCGGTATAATTTTCTTTCTCATTTTCTTAGTTCTTGATAATTTTAGCAGGAAGCATTGGATTGGTAATGATGTTACACAAACGCACTTCGATAGTTACTTCTTTAGAGTAAATTGTACAACTGTTTGATGAAGTCAATTTAGCACGAATCTTTAGTTGATCACGATCAATTGACGGGCTGGTGAATTTAACCTCCGATCCTGTTGGTGTTACCTCATCAACAAAGGTGTTCGCAGTTAAGACAGACCAGCTGGAAGTATTCGTATTAAAATATTCCCAAACCACTGTGGTTGCATTACTTTGAATACTGATTGTTTTTGCATCATCAGCACATACGAAGAAATCCTCGGCCAAATTTTGGGTGATAATTGGTAATGCATAAACATCTACTCGGAAAGGCACTTTTGGACCAAAACAAGTTGTTCCGTTTTTAGTTAACCCTTCAGCAACGAAATAATTATAGGTACCTGCCGCAGTTGGATTTGGCACAGATGATAGTGGAGTAGTATCATTCGCATTGGCGAAGTAATACAATTGATTACCATTTGCTGCACCTGCTGGTGATAGTTGATTGTTAAAGGCAACAGGGCTTCCGGCACACCAGTTAAGATTATTTACTGTAGGCTGGGTTGTCACGATTTCCGTCAAGGTTTCCAACTTCAGGAAACATCCGGCAGCCATACCTTCTAAAACTGCATAGTATGCCGTTGGGTTACCATCATTTGTTACAGGAAAATTTTCCGAAATCAAAGAGGTGGTATAACCTGCAACCGCTGGACTCACCGAATAAAATTTGCTACCTAATGGATATGCTGAGGTGATAGTGCTACGCTGAATAGCGTTTCCAGGCGATGAACAAAATGCTTTGAACTGTTTTGTTCCATTATTCACCCCTACCGGACAATTATCGATAAAAGCCTGAGAAGGAACGATGTTCATTTGAAATGGATCACGAATTGGTGTATTTCCACAATCTGCATTGTACCCAATTACAAATCCATTGTTGATCGCAATACCAGAATTTGTACCTGTACCTTTAAAAGTACCATCTAAATTGATGACCAAACCACAGGCACCTCCGGTTGTCAGAATGGTACAATCGTTGGTAACCCTAATGCGGTATTTCAATTGGGCCAATATAGTATTTGGATCCGTTGGCTTAATTAAATTACCAACAGTCCACGTTAATTTACCACCAGGAGTGATGTTTGGATCTGTTGCACCAGATGGGTGCGACCAAACAACTGATGTACCTGAACCAACAGTTACATTCGAACTTACATAATGCACATTATGCGGCAAAGGTATTTCAACCACTCCATTACTTATCGGTTCGGTGCCTTTGTTGTAAATTGTTGACGTAAATTCAATCGTTTGATTTGGATCGACGGAATCATTATTAGAAACGCTTGATTGGTTTGCATTAAAAACCTGCACTTCCGGAATGTAGGCGTCAACGGCAAATACGATATTAAAGATGCTGTAGGTATCCTGTGTACTCCCGTATTGAAATCTTGTTGAAACTTGGTTATTACTAATAATGGAGTTGCCACTATTTGCCAGGTTAAACATACTCACATCAATTCCAGTGTTATTAGACAAATTGGGATTACGAGCATTACCGCCTGTAACAATACTGGAATTAAAAAAGTTATTACCAGTATTTCCAGTATGATTTAACGTGACCCATGCATTATTTGCCGCATTACGTATTTTGAAATAATCACCTGTAATATTTCGATCACCCTCACCCGCCATCATGCCCATTTTGATATTAACGGGGCCATTCTTCACTGCTTGAAAACCAGTAACTGGTAACTCAAGTGCGGTGGAAGAACTTCCTAATAAAAATGCATTCCCATCAAAAACTGTTATGTCCCTCCAAACCTTAGTTGGATTTTCATAAATAACAACCATTCCCCATCCTCCATAAAACCCTGTACCATCACTTGTACCCTCATTGATGGCAATGTCAGCAACGGTATAATTTCCTATACCTTGAGCAATTACATAATCCGTAACATCTGCATAAGCAGAATACATTACACGATTACCGCTTGTTGGAAAATATATGTCGTTTGTACCTGCAGTTACCTCCTGATAGCCTCCATTTGGCCCTTTGAGCTTTACCTTTCTCTTGTTGAAGCTTTTTGTAACTCCATTTTTGGTTACATTAAAAATATTTGGACTATTATCATTATCATTATGAGCCCTACCTGTCCAATACAAACCAGCGAAAATAATCTTAGTGCATGCCGCATCTGTACCGAATTGCAAATCCGCAGACGATGAATTAAAAGTATTAGGATCATTATCAATATCGACATATTTCATTATACTACTGCTGTTATCGACATTATCATTATAGACTGATAAAGTTAGGTTTGTGTTTCCAACCATAACAAAATCACCCTGTAGATTATATGTTGCTTTACCTTTATAATTTCCCGGTGCTTTCTGAGAAGTACGCGGAGTAAAGGGAACTTGTTGAGAGTATGCAACGTGAGAAATTAGAACAGTTACAACAAATGCTATAACAATCTTCAAACTTCGACTTATTAATTTAGAACTGCTTTTCATTGAGGGTATTTAAGATGGAAGTTCCATTTCGAAATAAACAATTTCAATTTTTGTAGAAATTCTTTTAGTAGAGATTAAATCTTTAAAAAGTTCTTTTAGTTGATCAATATTCACCGAATCATAACTTTTTATCAAAATATATTTCAGACTTTTTAATTGGTTTAAATGATCTTCATTAAGTACAAGATTTTTATCTTTTTCCCATTTGATAGAGATTACTTCAACAGACTTTAATTGGGTTGAAAAATTTGTATCTTTTAGTTGATTTGTCAGATCATTAGTTAGTTCTACACCTTTTACACTACCCTCCTCTGCCCATAGAAATGTAGGCTTGCCAGTTTCATTGAGTTGCATACGTGATATCGGTCCAAACAACAATTTGTCTAATTCTTCACGTTCTTTTAGTGAAAGACGCTTAATCTTATTGCTGTATGTATCTATGATGGTAATCTGCGCTTGCGCTTTAATTACGAAGCACAAACACATTACCAATATGATTTGAATTGATCTTTTCATATCTTGATTATTTAACAACGAATACAATGTTAGCGAATGAAGTAGTTTTTGCTTTACCTGTTACACTATAAGTCATTACTCCGTTAGCATTAACTGATGTAACCGTAATTACATTAGCATCAACATAGGTGACATAGTACTCCAAATCTGTAGGATTTAACAGGAATGGGATGCTTTTCTGTACTCCTGTACTATTCATTGTGCCTGGTACATTTTCGAATTGTGATTTGTAAAGATTGTACAGGTTGACAGTTTTCCCTGTGCCGATGGTTGCCACATCCAATACGATTGATGGCATATAGAACCATTTAGGCATAGCAGCATTAGCCAGTTTTAAAACACCACTTGTTGGATCGGCCACTACAATTTTATCAGCTGTTGTTCCTGTAGTAGGTAAACCTGAAATTGCAAGGGTATTGGTTCCAGTGGTGGCGATTGCTGTTGGTGTAGTTAAAGCACCACCCAATTGAATATTATTAGCAGTTTTGGTTAAACCATTACTCGCAGTTGTATTGTCTCCTAATGCAGATTGATCAACCCATTGCGTGGTTCCAGCAGCATTTGTAATTAAAACCTGACCAGTCGTACCAGTGGCGATTTGATTGTTGGTCACCTTGCCTGCCATGTTTTGTAAATTCAACTTCGTTTCGTCAACATCAATATTAAATGGTTTTAATGCGGCACCTGTAGGTGTACCAGTTAAAATTATTTTGTTTGTAGAAGTAACGTTTTGTCCAGTGGTGATCGCAGCAGCGTCTACGGAAAGGGCACCATCTGTAGCTACCACTACAGAGCCATTACCCTGTTTTACAACTCCTGGAGCTGTACCATTTGCTGTGGCAACATTTACAGTATACGCAGTATTTCCAGTTGCAGCTGGAGTAGTTGGTGAAACAGTAACATTTGTACCGGCAACTACTGTTGTCGTTTTTTGGGCAGCCTGTATAGCTGGTGTTAAATCTAACGCTGTAGTAGCTTGACCATTAACAGTACCTACTAATTTATTAGTACCATCAAGTGTTAAGGCATTTGAATTAATAATGTTCACAGCAGTTCCGGTAACTCCATTAACAGTTGTTGATAAGCTATTTCCTGTTGAGGTATTGCTTACAACAGTTGCAGGAACAAGAGTTGATTTATCTACCCATGAGCCTACATTTCCTGCACCAACTACCATCACTTGTCCAGCTGTGCCACCTTTGATTTGATTGGCATTTAGGTTTAATTTGGTCTCGTCTACATCAACAGAAAATGCTTTTAATGCAGCGCCTACTGGTGTTCCGCCCAATTTTATTTTATCGCTACCAGTGGTAACATCTTGGCCAGTTGTAATGGTAGATGCATTAACAGTTAAAGTTCCTGTTCCATCAATTGCTAAACCTGTGCCCGGTTTTACAGCACCAGTTACTGATGTACTAGCCACATTAGTATTCACAACATAATTGGTATTTTTTCCACTTGTAGTTGAGGTAACTGTTGTATTCGAACCATTAGATAATGAAGTTGTATTTTGGCCAGCCTGAATTGCTGCATCGGTTACTTCTACTTTATAAGCGGTATTGTTTCCAGCTATAGTTGAAGTAACAGTTGTAGTCGTTCCATTCACTACCGAACTTGTTTTCTGAGCCGCAGCAATAGCTGGCGTTAAGTCCAAAGCTGGTGTAGTTGCAACACTATTGACAATACTTACTAATTTATTCGAGCCATCTAATGTTAAAGTGTTAGTGTTGATAATTGGAGCTGTTCTAGAAACTCCGTTCACATCACTTGTAAGTGTATTTGTTGATGAGCTTAGTATATTCGTTGTTGTTGGAACCAAAGTAGATTGATCTACCCATTGAGTCGTAGTACCATCTGCTTTAGTAATTAGAACTTGATTGGACGTACCAGTTGCAATCTGGCTATTGGTAACTTTCCCACCTAAATTAGATAATGTTAATTTCGATTCAACAACATCTACTGAATATTCTGTATTGTTACCCGCTGTACCAGTACCTGTTGTTACTACAGAAACTCTATCAGATGCATTTTTTACAGAAGCAGTTTTCTGAGCCGCAGCAATAGCTGGCGTTAAGTCCAAAGCTGGTGTAGTTGCAATTCCATTAACTGTACTTACTAATTTTTTGTCAGCATCTAACGCTAAAGCATTAGTGTTAATAATATTTACTGCAGTTCCGGTTTTACCATTTACTGTCGTAGTCAGGCTATTGCCAGAGGAAGTATTGCTTACTGAAGTTGCATCAGCTTTATTAACCCATTCCGTGGCTGTTCCAGCGGCATTGGTAGTTAAAATTTGCCCGGCTGTACCTTGTTTGATAGAAAGACTTACATCTTTTAAAGTTGCTCCATCACCACCTAAAACATTAATATCGCTTCCGGTGATTTTCTTGGCACTTACTATGCTCGCATCAGTAATAGCTTTATAAGTCACATTACCTGCGGCGTCTGCTGTAGCCACTTTGTTGGCATCCGTTCCATCAGTTGCTGCACCTAATTTGGTTGCAGTAACCGCTTTATCTTTAATGTTGATGGTTACATCTTTCAATAGCGAAGTACCAGCATTTGCAGATAATAATAAATCGGTTGAGCTTAATGCTTTACCAGTTGTAATTGCAACAGCATCAACTGAAAGTCCGCCATCAGCAGCTACTACTACTGAACCATTACCCTGTTTTACAACTCCTAAAGCAGTACCATTCGCAGTCGCAACATTTACTTTGTATTGATCAGCAGTTGTGCCCGATCCTGTAACGGTTGTATTTGTTCCGTTAATTAATTTAGTTTCTGCACCCGTTACTAAAGTAGTTAAATCTGTATAGGTTACATTTCCTGCTGCATCAGCAGTAGCTACTCTATTTACAACCGTACTTGTACCAGCGGTTAATTTAGCAGCCGTTACATTTTTATCTTTAATATCTGATGTTTCAACAGCGTCGTTAGCAATTTTAGCAGTTGTAATCGCATTATCTGCGATACCTAATTTTACATCTTTTAAAACAGCATCTGTTCCATCACCCGCCGGACTATTAACCGTGATTCCATCACCTGTAATTGCTTTTTTGTTCGCTAGAGATGTTGCATCAAATGTTTTATAAGTTACCCCTCCTGTTCCATCAGCAGTTGCCAACTGACCAGCAGTGGCACCATCTGAATTTAACATTGCTGCCGTAATTGATTTAGCTTTCACCGTAGCCACCACGTTTTTCAAAGTCGCACCATTACCATCAGCAAATGTGATTTGATCAGATGTTAAATTACCAGCATTTACAACATCGGCAGCTCCCACGGTAGGTTTTTTACCTACCCAGGCTCCATTTTCAAATGTTAATACCTGATTAACCGCCGGAGCAGTTGCACTCACTGGCGTACCTTGTAACTTTTCAACTTTCGTTGCATTTGCAGCTCCAGTTACATCTCCAGCTAAAGTAATGTTTGCCAAATCCGCTGCAACAGTATAAGTAGTTACATTACCAGCAGTTGATGGTGTGACTATTGTACCTGTGCCGGCTGCTACTACCGAAGTTTTTTGTCCTAATTGAATAGCATCTTTTAGATCAACTGCAGCACCGGTTGTACCATTTACCGTAGTGGTTAAAGCGGTACCGGTGATGTTATTACTTACGGTAGTACTTCCGGCAATTCCATCAACTGTAGACCAGATTACATTTCCAGCACCGTCGTACCCAAGAACCAATTTATTGGTTCCCGCTGGAGCATTGATTTTTTTGGTAGTAATCGAATTATCATTGATTTTAAGATCAGTTGCCTCTAAAACTGCACCAGTTAGTGAGTTTGCGTTATTTACGCTAATGATTCCATCAGTTGTGATGTCTTTTTTACCTGTTAAAGTAGCGGGGCTTAAATTTTGATAAGTTACCACACCATTTGCATCAGCAACCCCTACTCTTCCAACACTTCCTGCTCCGGCATCTAATTTTGTAGAAGTGATCGCCTTTTCAGCAACTTTATCAGTAGTGACTGCGTTGTTGGCTAGCTTAGCAGTTGTAATCGCTAAATCTTTCACCTCCACTTTATATTCGGTATTTTTAGCATTAGCCGCACTTGCAGCAGAAGTCACACTTGTCGTAACGCTTTCCACAACACTGGAAGTTAATTGATTGGCTTCCACTAAATCTTTAATCGCTATTGTTGTTGAAACACCTTTTGAATCCGTATAAGTTAAAGCATTGTTTGCTTTATCATAAACCAAAGCAGTAGTATTTAATGGCAATGCCGTTACCACACCTTTGCCATCTGTATAATTTAAAGTGTTGGTGGTTTTGTCGTAAGCCAATGCACCATCGTTCAAGTCGATAACTTTCGCAACACCGTCTTCACCTGTATAGGTCAGTTCGTTTTTGGTGTTATCGTAAGTTAAAGTGGTTTTGGTTTCGTTCGCGGCAACTAAATCTTTAATGGCAATTGTTGTCGAAACGCCTTTTGAATCCGTGTAAGTTAGAGCATTGGTTGCTTTATCGTAAACCAAAGCAGTAGTATTTAAAGGCAATGCAGTTACCACACCTTTGCCATCTGTATAATTTAAAGTATTGGTGGTTTTGTCGTAAACCAAAGCACCATCGTTTAGGTCGATGAGTTTCGAAACACCGTCCTCACCTGTATAGGTAAGTTCGTTTTTAATATTATCGTATGTTAAAGTGGTTTTGGTTTCGTTCGCTGCAACTAAATCTTTGATCGCGATTGTTGTTTGTGCACCTTTTGAATCCGTGTAAGTTAGAGCATTGTTTGCTTTATCATAAACCAAAGCAGTAGTATTTAATGGTAATGCCGTTACCACACCTTTACCATCTGTATAATTTAATGTGTTGGTGGTTTTGTCGTAAGCCAAAGCACCATCGTTCAAGTCGATAACTTTCGCAACACCGTCCTCACCTGTATAGGTAAGTTCGTTTTTAGTATTGTCGTAAGTTAAAGTGGTTTTGGTTTCGTTCGCGGCAACTAAATCTTTAATGGCAATTGTCGTTGAAACACCTTTTGAATCCGTATAAGTTAAAGCATTGCTTGCTTTATCGTAAACCAAAGCAGTAGTGTTTAAAGGCAATGCCGTTACCACACCTTTGCCATCTGTATAATTTAAAGTGTTAGTGGTTTTGTCGTAAGCCAATGCACCATCGTTCAAGTCGATAACTTTCGCAACACCGTCCTCACCTGTATAAGTCAGTTCGTTTTTGGTGTTATCATAAGTTAAAGTGGTTTTGGTTTCGTTCGCTGCAACTAAATCTTTAATGGCAATTGTTGTTTGTGCACCTTTTGAATCCGTGTAAGTTAAAGCATTGGTTGCTTTATCATAAACCAAAGCAGTGGTGTTTAAAGGCAATGCCGTTACCACACCTTTACCGTCTGTATAATTTAAAGTGTTGGTGGTTTTGTCATAAGCCAAAGCACCATCATTCAAATCAATTAGTTTCGCAACACCGTCCTCACCTGTATAGGTCAGTTCGTTTTTGGCGTTATCATAAGTTAAAGTGGTTTTGGTTTCGTTTGCTTTTACAATTTGTGAAATATTTATGGTTTGTTTAACCCCACTGTTATCAACATAAGTGAAATTTGCTCCATCATAAAAAACATTCCCTCCAGTATTTTTAACAATATTTTCGATAATCGTTCTTACCGAATTATCATTTGCAATGTTTTGAAAATTTGAAATTACATCAGCCGGAACATTGATGATTGTTTGCTTTCCGTCTTCGGCTGTATAGGTGTAAGTTCCGTTTTTATTATCTATTAAAGTGGTTACTGTTTCATTGGCTTTTACAAGCTGTGAGATATTGATCACCTGCTTTACACCGTTGTTATCTACATAAGTGAAATTCGCCCCATCATAAAAAACGTTACCACCAGTGTTTCTAACTATATTCTCAATAATTGTTCTTACAGAATTGTCATTTGCAATGCTTTGAAAGTTTGAAATTACATTAGCCGGAACGTTGATGATCGTTTGCTTTCCATCTTCGGCTGTATAGGTGTAAGTTCCGTTTTTATTATCTATTAAAGTGGTTACTGTTTCATTGGCCTTTACAAGCTGTGAAATATTGATTATCTGCTTTACTCCGTTATTATCTACATAAGTGAAATTCGCCCCATCATAAAAAACGTTACCGCCAGTATTTCTAACGATATTCTCAATAATCGTTTTTACCGAATTATCATTTGCAATAGTTTGAAAATTTGAAATTACATTAGCCGGAACATTGATGATCGTTTGCTTTCCATCTTCGGCAGTGTAAGTATAGGTTCCGTTTTTATTATCTATTAACGTAGTTACTGTTTCATTGGCCTTAACAAGCTGTGAGATATTAATGGTTTGTTTAACACCGGCATTATCGATGTAAGTAAAATTGGTTCCGTCGTAAGAAACATTACCTCCAGTACTTTTAAAAATACTCTCAAGAATAGTTCTTACTGAATTATCGTTTGCAATAGCCTGGAAGTTATTGATAACGTCTGCTGGCACATTGATAATTGTTTTGTTTCCGTTTTCAGAAGTATATAAATAGGTTCCATTCTCTTGTTTCACTAAAAAAGTCAAAGTTTCATTCTTTTTTACTACGTCTTTTAAATCAACCACCACCGGTAAGTTGGTAGAAGGATCTGTAAAGGTTATCGTATAAGTGGTAGGATTGTATGAAATATTTGAAGCCTGTCCTTGTCTGGCCAGAATCCATTTTGTACCATCGTTATAATAAATACCTGGAACAACATCAGATATGCTTTGAGTATTGTAAACCATCATACCCGCCGTATGAGCGGCTAATGGCGAGGGGTCTTTTGAACTCTTCAATGAAATTCTTGAAAATAACAATCCTTTGTTAGTGCTCTCTAATTCCAGAATCGCATCCTTGTTTGGTAAGTTATTTTGCGCAACTGTACCATCTTTCATTTTTTGTTGAGCAAAAGCACCCAGAATGCTTAATGTAAGACTCAAAACCAGCAGTAAACTTTTTTTCATTTTTTTTGTTAGATATTGTGAGCGTTTTCTTGTTTTGTTTGTTGTTCTCTGTGCTTCGTAACCGTTACTTAATTCTTCCCATTTCCCGATTTCTATAAGGAAAAATTAAAATTCAAAAATTTGTTATCTAGCTGATTTGAAATCAGTTTTAGCACAAAAAACAACTTTAAATCATGGTGTTTTAAGGGCGGCAAAAGTATGTTAAAATACAGACATGTACAAGTTCCAAATTCCACCCATTTCGGAGGGTCTTTTTGTACATATAATGTCAAAAACTGTATTACCAATACTACAAAGCAAATAAAAATGGAAATAAAAATTACTATAAAACAGCACATCAGAATTTGACACACTAATTTTTTTGATAATAATCAACAACTTTTTAACCACATGTAGTATTTATAGTACAAATCTAGAGTAAAAAGTAATAAGCCCATATAGCGAAAAAGGGCCAATCTTCTTTCGAAGAACTGGCCCTTTTAGCAGAGTATTGGTGATGGATTTTCTAAAAACTACAATTTAGCACGGATTCGACTTAAAGTTTCTAGCCGAACGGCTAAAAATGAAGCAATATATTTTAGGGATACCCGATTAATTAAATCAGGAAAAGAAACCAGAAATCGCTTATATCTCTTTTCTGCAGAAGAAATCCTGCACAGATACGCCCGCTCTTCAGCGGACCTGTAATAAAGCTCCATCATTTTTCTTCCAACAATGTTCGCTTCGGCAAAATTCTCATATAAATATTCAGATAAAACGTGTGGAATGGCGATCAAATCGACGTCTTCCAATGCTTGTAGATATTCATCAGAATCCCCATCAATCCATAAGTTTCGGATCGTACCCACAATTTCGTTTTCCTGTGCAATCCAGGTAGTTATTTCGGAAACACCATCTTTGATAAATCCTCTTACTACGCCTTTTACAATAAGAAACAAATATTTATTACGATCAACAGGAGAAACTAAGTATTTGTTCTTTTTATAGCTAATTGGAAAAGTATGCTGATTAATACGTTTCTCGATTTCATCATTGAGCGGATGAAATTTTTTAAATATTGAAATTAAGGGAGAGAAATTATTATATTTCTTCCACCTATCCTCATCAGATAAATTAACTGCAATCATTTATAATAGCTTTGGGAATAGACGAACTCTAAAAATAATAGAATGACTACGTAATTATAGGAAGATTGATCGAGATAAAGAAGTTTTTTTTGACTTTTCTCAATTTTTTAGCGCATTTATAGGATTTTCTCCACCCCTAACCCAAATAATGCAAAATCATATTTAACCGGGTCATTATCATCGAGCTGTCTTAAATTAGCGCTCAATTCTACTGCTGTAAGCCAATCGGTTTGCTTTCTGCTTATTAACCCAAGCAGACGCCCCACCCGGTCTACATGAACATCACAAGGACAAATTAAATATTTTGGTTTTATGACATTCCAAATCCCAAAATCAACCCCCATTCCATCATTTCTAACCATCCATCTCAGAAACATATTCAGACGTTTACAGGTTGATTTTTGCTTCGGAGAGGAGATATGTTTTTTCGTTCTGTGAGGAAAATCTTCTATCGAAAAGAAATACTGGCGAAAATGATTTAATGAATCTTCAACGCTAAAATTCGTTACACTCAATTCATGAGATGTCGAAGATAAATCCGTAGGATAATTTACTATCGGTTGTTCAGTATTGCTGAGATCGGGCGGAATAAAGGCTTGTTCTAAACTTATAAAATGGGTGTAATGATTTTTAAAAAAAGAAATGAAATACAGCAAATCTGTATCATTGAACGTTCTATGCTTGAAGTTTAGCAGTTTTTTAAGATCTTGATCCTGATGATTAAGTACAAAATCATAAGGTGCGTAATCCATCCTGTTTAACAATTCTTTGCACTTATTAATAATTGTTTTGCGTTGCCCCCAAGCCAGTATCGCGGCAAAAAAACCAGCAATTTCTACATCCTGCTTTTTCTGAAATAAATGTGGAATGCATATCGGATCATTTTCAATAAAATCAGGCCGATTATACTGTTCTACTTTGCTATCTAGAAAATTTTTTAGATCTAAAAAATCCATTCGTATTTATAGTAAAATGTCACCCAACTGATAAGCACATCGCTTAACAACTGGGTGACAGAAAGAAGGGCATTAGCATTCGGTGAGATGCTAGAATTTTATTTTAATGCATTTTCCAAATCTTCGAGCAAATCTTCAATATCCTCTACCCCAACACTTAAACGCAGCAAATTGTCGGTTACACCAACCTTCTCACGTTCTTCTTTTGGAATTGAACCATGCGTCATTGTTGCCGGATGGTTAATTAAGGATTCTACTCCGCCCAAAGATTCTGCCAGGGTAAATACTTTAAAATTAGATGAGATACGAAATGTTTCCTGCAAATCAGCATCTTTTAAAGTAATAGAAATCATACCACCAAAACCACGCATTTGTTTTTTAGCCACATTGTGATTTGGATGATCTTCAAACCCTGGCCAGTAAATTTTGTCTACCTTTGGATGCGTTTTAAGATATTTTGCAATGCGCTCACCATTTTCACAATGCGCTTTCATTCTCAGGTGTAAAGTTTTAATCCCTCTTAAAACTAAAAATGAATCTTGTGGACCGGGCGTTGCACCACAAGCATTGTAGATAAACCATAGGTCTTTATACAATTGTTCGTCATTCGTTACGAGTGCACCCATCACCACATCAGAGTGACCACCAATATATTTAGTCACCGAATGCATTACAATGTCGGCACCTAAATCAATTGGATTTTGCAAGTATGGAGACGCAAAAGTATTATCAACCGTTAAAATCAGTTTTCTTTCTTTTGTGATTTTTGCTACGCCTTCAATATCGATGATTTGCATGGTTGGGTTGGTTGGCGTTTCAATCCAAACCAGCTTTGTTTTATCATTGATGTAAGGCAACATATTTTCTGGCTTTGATAAATCCAGAAAATGAAATTTGATGCCGTATTTAGTGAAAATTTTAGTGAAAATCCGATAAGAACCGCCATACAAATCGTTTCCCGTAATCACTTCATCGCCTGGTTGCAGCAATTTCAAAACTGCATCCGTAGCGCCCATACCACTTGAAAATGCTAACCCATATTTGGCGTTTTCTAAAGCTGCAAGACAATCTTCTAAAGCCTTCCTGGTAGGATTTGTTCCTCTGGAATATTCGTACCCCTTATTATCACCCGGCGATTTCTGCCAGTAAGTGGAAGTTTGATAAATTGGTGTCATTACCGCACCAGTTGTTGGATCAGGTTCTTGACCTGCATGTATCGCTTTTGTTCCGAATTTCATTTTATTACTATTGAGATGTAAAAATCAAGTATCGGGATAAGATTTTTTCTACCACCCTACCCTAACCCGTTTACATTCTAATTAATATGCTCTTGCAAATAATACGCGTTGCGTAGATGGCTTACCTGAATAAATACAAACGCCATCTTCCAAAGGATTATCTAAAGGAATACAACGAATGGTTGCCTTTGTTTCTTCTTTAATTTTTTGTTCAGTCTCTGGAGTTCCATCCCAGTGTGCAGAAATAAAGCCAGCTTTACCATCTAGCAGTTCTTTAAACTCATCATAGCTGTTAGCCTCGGTAATATGATCATCTCTATAAGCCAACGCTTTATTGAACATGCTGGTTTGGATATCTTCTAATAATTTTACAATGTAAATATCCAACCCCTCCTGAGGTACAGTCTGCTTCAACTTGGTATCTCTACGGGCTATCTCAACCGTTTTGTTTTCCAAATCACGACCGCCAATGGCAATACGAATAGGAACACCCTTTAATTCATAATCAGCGAATTTAAAGCCCGGACGTTGTGTATCCCGATCATCGTATTTGACAGAAACGCCAAGTCCTTTTAAACGCATAGTTAATTCATTAACATAGGCAGAAATTTTCGCCAAGTCTTCATCGCTCTTATAAATTGGGACGATCACAACTTGTATCGGTGCAAGTTTTGGTGGAATAATTAAACCCGAATCATCACTATGTGCCATGATTAAAGCCCCCATTAACCTTGTTGAAACACCCCAGGAAGTTGCCCAAACATGATCTAACTTACCATCTTTACCCGTAAATTTCACATCAAAAGCTTTTGCAAAATTCTGACCTAAAAAGTGAGAAGTTCCAGCCTGAAGCGCTTTTCCATCTTGCATCAGCGCTTCGATACAATAAGTATCTAATGCTCCTGCAAATCTTTCATTTGGGGATTTTCTTCCCCGAACTACCGGAACTGCCAACCAGTTTTCAGCAAAATCGGCATAGATGTGTAACATACGTTCTGTTTCTTCAATAGCTTCTTCGGCAGTCGCATGGGCAGTATGCCCCTCCTGCCATAAAAATTCTGCAGTACGTAAGAATAATCTGGTACGCATTTCCCATCGAACAACATTTGCCCATTGATTAATCAAAATAGGTAAATCTCTGTAAGATTGAATCCAACCTTTATAAGTATTCCAAATAATAGTTTCGGATGTTGGTCGCACGATAAGTTCCTCTTCGAGCTTCGCTGACTCATCCACTACAATATTACCGTTACCGTCATTTTTCAAACGGTAGTGTGTCACCACCGCACATTCCGTTGCAAAACCTTCTACATGAGAGGCTTCTTTTGAAAAAAATGACTTCGGAATGAACAATGGAAAGTAGGCGTTTTGATGTCCTGTATCCTTGAACATTTTATCGAGTACAGCTTGCATTTTTTCCCATATAGCATAGCCATTTGGCTTGATCACCATACAACCCCTAACTGCTGAATGCTCAGCCAGATCGGCTTTTATAACAATATCATTGTACCATTGAGAATAATCTGCATCTCTGCTTGTAATTTCTTTGCTCATGTTATGTATTTGGAACGTAATTTGTGTGTTAAAATATGTAAAATAAGATCACAAATTTATAAATTTATGCCTACAAAACGATTATAGATGGCAGGCTTTTGTTTTAATACATAAATCTGACTAATTAAATAGTTGATTTTTAGTAAATTTGATCCATTTTTAGTAAATTAGTGACACACACAACTAAATATAAACACAATGAAACCAATTAAATTTTTACCCATTGTAATGATCGCAGCCGCTGGGTTGGTTGCATCATGCTCTACAACGAAATTGGCTCAAACCAAAGCTAATGACGATGTTTATAATTCTGTTGCGAAGGCGAGAGAGGTAGAAGCTTATGTTCCACCTCAAAATCAAGTTCAGGCGCAGGAACAATCAGATTACAACGACGAATATTACGGAACCAGTAATCCATATTACGACATGGATTATTCCTCAAGAATCAACCGTTTTTATAATGGCAGCAGTTTCCGTGGATATTATGACCCTTATTACGAAAACTTTTACTACGGAAACAGCTATGGTGCCACTAATTATTTAGGCTATGGCTTAGGCTGGAATAACGGTTATGGTTTAGGTGGCTGGGGCGGAGGCTTTGGTTGGGGCGGTAGTTTCGGCTACGGAAGCATCTGGAACAATCCATTCTATTATGGTAATATGGGATTTGGCTGGAACAATTGGGGCTGGAATAACTGGGGTCCATATTCTTACTATGATCGCTTCGGTTGGGGCGGCGGTTGGTACGGCGGTGGCTGGGGTGTAGGCGGCGGCTACTATGGTGGTGGCGTTTACACAAACAATAATTACAGACCAAGACCTGGCAGCAACGACAGAGGTGTTCCAAGATCGTATGGCGGTTCAACAGCTGGAAATGCAGGCAGACCAAGTCGCTCAGGTGTTGCAAATCCAAATGGACAAGGCAGACAAGGTTACACACCAAACTACAATGCCGGCAGACCAACACGTAATGAGCAATCAGGTTCATCAAATGGTGCCGGAAGATATACACCTCAAGGTACTCAAAGTAGCAGACCAACCAGAAATGAATCTTACTCTCCTCCTCAAAGAACAGAGATGAGCAGACCTAGTTATTCACCTCCACCATCTTCAAGCGGAAGCAGCGGCGGTGGTTCAACTGGTGGTGGCGGAGGCGGTGGCTCAAGACCATCTAGAGCAGGAAGAGGATAATTTTTAGCAGATACACAAATGAACAAAATAATATTAGCAACCATAGTAGCTACAGTAGCTACTATAGGAACAACATACGCCCAAAGTTATGCACCTGATGCTTTCCGTTTTTCACAGACAAATTATGGTAGCTCGGCAAGATTTAAAGGAATGGGTGGCGCACAGATTGGTGTAGGCGGAGATATCGGTTCTATTAACGCCAATCCTGCAGGGCTTGGACTATTTACAAAATCTGAATTAAATATCACGCCGGAATTTAACAGCGTTTCCAACGAGAGTGCTTATCTGGGAAATAATATCAAATCAGATAAAAGTCAAATCAACTTGAATAACCTGGGGGTTGTATTTTACAATCCAGCAGCAAAAATGAAAGGCTCTGATGTCAATAAAGGGCTTGTAAGTACTGTTTTCGGGTTGAGTTATACCAGAAACAATGATTTCTTGAATAATATTGATTACAACGGAATCAATACAAACAGTTCAATTAGAGATGCATATGTAGATCAAGCGAATGGCTTTGGTACAGAAAATTCTGTTGCCGGAGATGCTTATAACAGTTATTTGATTAATAGAAATGCACCAAATTTTCCTAATGGATTTTCTGCTGAGCCGTACAATAATGCAAACTTTGATCAAAACTGGAGTGAAAGCAGATTAGGTTCTACTTCGGAATTTAATATTGCTGGGGCACTTAATTTTTCAAACAAATTATATCTTGGGGCAACAGCTAGTTTTGTAAATGTAAAGTATACAAGTGATGCATCATTTACTGAGTCAGGTATTGTGAATTCTTACGATGATCAGCTAACTGTACCCGCTTATACCGGCAATGAAAACTATACGCTAACCCATCTTAGGTATCAACAAACCAGAGGTAATGGTTTCAACCTAAAACTTGGAATGATCTACCGTCCGGTACCTGAACTGCGAGTTGGATTAAATTTCCAAACGCCAACCTGGATGAGTATTGAAGATAACACGACTGAGACCTTACAGGCACGATTAGCTGGTAATGCAACAAATAGTGCACAATCTATCAATAATCCAAGCAGATATTATGACTTCACTTACAATCTTCGTACGCCACTCAAAGCATCAGCTGGTTTAAGTTATGTAATCGGAAATGTTGCATTAATTTCTGCAGATGTAGACTATATCGATTACTCTTCAATGCGCTTTTCTGCCGATGGCGGTGGTAGTTCTGCAACAATTAATGATAATAATGCATTTATAAAGGCATCATATAAAGAAGCTGTAAATTACAGACTTGGTGCTGAAGTAAAAGTAACCAGTGAAGTAAGTTTAAGAGGTGGTTATGCAGTGAATGGAAACGGTATTAAAGGTGGAGAGAATTCATTCTACCAAGGCCAGTTCATCACAGGTGGTATTGGCTACCGTATTGATAACTATTACTTTGATTTAGCTTATCAAAACTATAAAACGAATTTCAATTCTAGTCCGTACCTGTTAGATGATTATTCAGAACCTGTTGCTGATGTTAAAAGCAATAGAAATAATGTATTTTTAACATTTGGTGTGAGGTTCTAATCCGCTATAACGCAAAATAATAAAGCCCCTGATTAATTAATCAGGGGCTTTGTTATTTAGATTTTATTGTAATTTCTTTCTCACCATAAGCTACACCTTCAGATGTAATTCCTTGAACAATGATTTTAAACCTTCCACTAATATCGCCGGTATTAAATACAACTTTTGTGTGATCAGATGCTTTGATTGCAACTTGATAATTCCAGTAGATTGTGGCAAAATTGATTGGTTCATTCATGTTCAAAATATCTGGCTGATAGAAATCTTTGGCCAGACGAATGCCTTTCAAAATTTTAAAATTTGGCTTATCCTCATTATCTGTGCAACCTGAATAAGTGATGCTGCCTGACCCCGCAGCTTGTTTGTAGGTTTTACCTTGTTCTGGTGGTCTGTTCTCAGAATCGCCGATATGATTGCCACAGTTCAAGATGTTAGACCGACATACATAATCACCGCATTTATTTGCGCCCCTTACAGCAAAATTCAAGCGATCATCTTTTTTGCTTTTAATTACTACGTCTTTCAGTTTGATTCCCGAAGATGCCGTTAGGTTTGAGATATTATCTTCTAGCATCACAACTCCATTCGCCAATGGCTTATACCCAATATTAGTTACATATTTTTTTATCTCAAAGAACGGATCATTCAACTCAACATCATACTTGTAACTTTTTTTATCGCTCAAACTTAACCAAACCCTTCCTTGCTCAGTTGATAATAAATTAGCTGATGGAATAATGAAATGGCCAGCACTATCTGTAGCCAAAACATTAATTTTTGTTCCGCCGATTGTATTTAATAACATTGGCGTTTTCAACCGGCCATTGTCTTTTTTTACAGTGCCGCTCAATTCCATAGAAGACTGATTAAATTTAATTGTAGCCAATTTTTCACCTTGCCATTTATATTTCCTCCACCCCTTTATCAATAAGACAAGATTTAAGTATTCTGGATCTTGATACTTTACACCCTGAGGATGTTGAGGTAAATCAGCCAGATGCCGCTGAAAAAAGTAAAAATCAGTGATGTTTTGATTATTGTATTGAGCAAGCCGATTGGCTTGGACACAACTAACTGAGACCAATCCGAGCAGGGGTTTGTTGTTTCTACCCAAAGCATTTAAAGAAAGCTCAACACGATCTCTTGTTTGATATTCTTCCCTATCAGTACCAATTTGAATTTTATTAATTTGGTCGTAATGCGCAAAGAATATACGTTCAGCTATTGGCTGATAAGCTTCATTCAGAATAGTTAACGCATATAATCCTATCGGAAAAGAATCGAGCTTGAACCGGATGTTTTGAATGCTGAAAGCTTTAAGCTCGAAAGCAGAATGAAGGTAAATCGTCGAAAAATCGTGAAGTACAACGTGAATGCTCGATGCCTTGTTACTTTCCAATTGAACCCGCAAATCATTATCTATGACCGAATTACGAGCCCTGAGTACTAAGCCATCAGGTAAAATAGATGGTAAATCAAACCGTTTGGCAGAATCAATGCCTACAATTTTCGCATACAGCCTCTTATTTTTATCGGGCTGAAGCATAAAGCTTCCCATGCCTGCCGAGTTAGTGCTTATAGTATCTATAACTTTATCATCATCGTAAAGTACAGCACGCCCATGTATTGCATTGCCGTTTTCATCTTTAATCTCAAAACCTAATCGGCAATATAACTGATCTATAAGATTGCCGCTTTCTGGATAAAAATTGATCATATATTTCTTCCCATTCTTAACAGGAAGATTGAACATTAGATTTCTAATATCTTTACCTTTTCTGATAGTAGCCTGAAGCAAGTTATTTTCTTCATTAATTTGATCTGCGTTATAATCGATCATAATTTCTCCAATCACATTGCTTTTTGCTTTTCCTGCATGAAGAATATTATTGCCTCTACCAATTTTATAACTTACCTCAGCATGCTCAACAAAGCGATTATCACTTGATAATAACTTGAGCAATGCAGTTCCCTTTTTTGTTTTTTCATCGTAGCTTTTAAAAACTGATACCTTTGGAACAAGTGGATTGATCGTAGTAGACTTTATTATGATCGGCTGAATAAATACGCCATCAAAATCATTGTTTAATTTGATGTTGGTATTGGCCACAAAATTATACTGACCACTCTGCAGTGAATCCGGAAGGGTTAAACTACCAAAAGCCATACCTTCTTCTATCAGAAATTTTTCTTGTAAGAGTATGGTACTATCAGCTGCGTTAACCAGTGATAAGTAAAGTGTATGAAATTGATCAGACCTTACAGCAGCTTTTAATAAATAAGCGGTAAACCAAACCTGATCATTATTGGTATACACATTTTTATCAAAATGGATAAAAAGCGTAGAGCGGTTGTGTTGTAAATGGTAGCTTTTTAAATTTTCTGCAACCACATCAAAACTTTGAACTTGCGCCCTCGTAAGGTAGCCAAAAAGCATAAAGAAAGAAACTAGGATGAATTTGGGAAGCATAATTTACAGTATGCCTAAAAATCATGATTTTATTTCATTCATCCAACTAAATAATTCCGTGAAGTGGTCTTCCTGCTTTTGCCAACTGATTAATTTTCAACTCAGTTGACTGATCTTTGATCAATTCCGGTGCATGATGTGGTTTCTTCCTTGCATCAATAATTAATGAACCTTTACAGCCCCAATGTTTATTTATGGTAAAGTCATTAACGCCATAAATATCTGCTGCAGGATTGCTTCGGGTAAAGGTAATCCACACTAAATTATCAATATTTGCGGCAGTAAATGCTGAATCATCTGCCAACACAATCAGCGGGAAGCCAGATAAATCCTGGTCAATTAAGGAGATATTCAATAGGGCAATTTCAGCTGCCGTTTTCTCGGCACTAATATATTTATCGCACTCAATAACCAAAATACCCGGAATGGCTACGTGGTACTGATAACAGCCATCTCCCATTTTTAAGCCTTCGGGAACGGCATTCCATAATATTCTCTTCTTCTCTCCTGCTGCCGCAATTACAACTTTCGAGCCACTGTTCAATCCATCTCCACTATAATCTAAAGTATCGATGGTAGTATTGGTATAAAAATGAATATCTCTGGTTAAATCTAACCGTTCGAGTATGTGCGTAAGAAATTCCTGAATATGGTGAGTGCTTAATTTTTCGTCATCTTCCTTTGCTGCGATAAAAACATATTTTGCCAAACTCAACTGATTTTTCCCTAAAATGTGATTGGCGATGGTAAGGATTTCTTGTGGCCTTCGCTCTTTTAAATAAGGCGTATAACGTTCACTTCCAATAGCAAACAACAAGGGATGAACGCCTGCTGCATCAACAGCATGAACTTCTTTTAAACCATGAATTTCCTGGGGAATAGCAGAACCTGTGATCTCATGAATCAATGCACCAAAACTGGTGTCTTCCTGTGGTGGTCTGCCAACTACCGTAAACGACCAAATGGCATCCTGTTTATGATAAACATTGTGCACTTTCATCAATGGAAAAGAATGAGTTAAGCTATAGTAACCTAAATGATCACCAAAGGGCCCTTCTGGCTTATTTTCGTTTGGATAAACTGTTCCGGTGATAACGAAATCGGCATCTGCTGAAATACAAAATCCTTCATCATCATAAAAATAGCGAAATCTCCGATCGCCCAAGGCACCGGCAAAAGTCATTTCAGATAAACCTTCAGGCAGCGGCATCACGGCCGCTAGCGGATGCGACGGAGGTCCGCCTACGAAAATACTAACCTTTAAGGGTTGCCCAACTTTATTCGCTTTAGATTGGTGAACACCAATACCCCGATGAATTTGATAATGTAAGCCAATCTCTCTGTTTTGAATATAATCATTTCCACCAAGCTGAATACGATACATTCCCAAGTTGGCGTTTAAAATGCCTGGTTTTTCAATATCTTCAGTATATACTTGAGGCATGGTAACAAACGGACCACCATCCATTGGCCAATTTACGATTTGAGGCAATTGATCAATAGTGGTTTTCTTGAAGTTGTTCTTAGCGGAAGGCGTTTTCATGGGTAATGCCGACAAAGCAGACATTGCGGAACCTGCATACTTGAAAGGATTCTTCAATGCTTTCATCGGATCGTTTCGTAACGACACCAATTGCTGCACCTTGGGCAACGTATCTCTAAATATAAATTTCGAGCGCTCTAATGTTCCAAATAAGTTGGAAACAGCCGGAAAGGGACTACCCTTTACCTTCTCAAAAAATAATGCCGGACCTTGTTTTTCATAAACCCTTAAATGGATGGCTGCCATTTCTAAATACGGATCTACTTCTTCTTTAATCCTGATTAAATGACCATGTTTTTCGAGGTCGGAAACACATTCTGCTAAACTTTTATATGCCATGCCCAAAGATAAATAAATAGCTATTCTATAAAACAAAAAAGCCTCAGATAAACAGATTTGACAATTAATCTATTTAACTGAGGCCCGTTTAACCTACTTTTTAAATTATTTCTTTCCTGCAAATGAGCGTAACATCCAGGTATTTTTCTCTTTAAACTGCATGAAACGGTTTACCATATCATTAGATCCGTCGTCACCTGCATCAGCTGTAGCTTCAAGAATTTCCCTTTCAATTTCGATTAATTTTGACATATCATCCAAAATAGCGTCAACCATATCAAGATCTTTCATCCCAATGGTATCAATCTCTTGAATTTGTGATTCTTTAATGTAATCAGCAAAACGACTATGAGGGGGTTTACCTAATGTTAAAACACGTTCTGCTATTTCATCAATAGTTAACTGGGCATTAGTATAGAGCTCTTCAAATTTAACATGAAGCGTAAAAAAATTTTGTCCTTTTATATTCCAGTGGCAACCTCTCAGTTTTTGATAGTGGATGTGGTAATTGGCCAGATAATCGTTCAAAAGATCTACTACCGGTTTTACCTCTGTTTCATTTAAGCTTATTTCCTTGGCGTCCATTTTAAAAATTTTTATGTGATTTTAATGTGTACCTAACAAATCAGATTTATAAAAGTTTTAATCTAAATCTTCAGCAATACAATACCTTATTTATAAGTGCGTTTATTAAGCAATAAGAAGCCAATTTGTATCTATTACAATTTATTGTGAATGAATAACATATAGACTGATGTAAATTTTGATCCTATCATTTTTACGATCAAAGCGTTTAGAAAACTCGATATGGTTAACAATATTATTCGTATAATTGCTTCCTTTGACTAAGAAATTTATAGAAAATAAATGCACAAAATATACTTATCTGCTTTTGTTCTATTTGCTCTAAACATCGCAAATGCTAAAGCAAGCACAGGTAGAGACTCTATCGGCGTTGAAAATAATAATGGCAAGAAACTTATCGTTCATCAAATTGTAGCCAAAGACACTTATTATTCTGTTGGCAGAAGGTACAATGTATCTCCCAAAGATATTATGGCCTACAATGAGAACAAATACCTTCAGGTAGGTGTAATCATTAAAGTTCCAACAAATCTTCCATGGGGATCTACAAATGTTACAAGTCCGGTTTCGTCATCCACTGATGGCGGTATAATTGAACATACGGTAAAGGCGAAAGAAAATTTAAACATGCTTGCCGAAAAGTATGGAACCACCATTATCGAAATTAAACGACTAAATAATTTAAGCGGAAATAACTTAAGTATTGGGCAGGTGCTAAAAATTGCTACCAAAGGCACTGTTGCTGAAACGCCAAATCCCGCTCCTGCGCAACCGACAAAGGTTGTTACGCAAACCCCTGCTCAGGAAAGTACAGTTACCGATCAAACCATGATTGAACACACTGTTGCACCTAAAGAGTTTTTGGGTAAAATAGCAGAGAAATATGGAACCACTGTTGAAGAAGTAAAAAAAGCCAATAATCTATCGAGCAATAATCTTCGAATTGGTCAGAAACTAAAAATTCCGGCTACAAAAAACATAGAAGAAAGTAAAGTAGTCAGTGTTGCTGAAGAAAAATCTGTTGAGGATAATAAACCTGTAAATGCATCTGGCACACATACCGTTTTAAGAAACGAAACTATTTTTACTGTAGCAAAGCAATATGGTGTTACAGCTTATCAGTTGCGTAAATTAAATAATTTACCAGATAATGCCATTAGCATCGGACAAGTTTTAAAAGTACCGGGAGGTATTGTAACCGATGTTCAGGTACCGAAAGAGAAACAAGTTGAGCCCGCTGTAGAGGTGCCGGTTAATAACTCAAAAGAAGAAAGTTTCATCCATATTGTGGCAACTGGCGAAAACATTTTCAGTATCGCGAAAAAGTATAACCTTACGGCTTATCAAATCAGGTCGGCAAATAAGCTATCAGATAATTCAATTAAGGTTGATCAAAAACTAGTGATTCCAAAACCACCACAACCTAAATCTGTAAACGAAGCATCTAAAGAGGATCAGGAAAGTGAGCCGGATAGCACAATGGTAAAGGATCCAAAACTACGCCGTGACCCAAGCGTTTATGGTTTAAGCCAGATTGAAGAAAAGGGTGCTGCAGTATGGATTGCAGATGCAGATCTCGATAGCTCAAAAATGTTGGTTTTACACCGCACAGCACCTGTTGGCAGAGTGATTAAAATTACTAACCCGATGACGAACAAGACTACCTTTGCAAAGGTTGTTGGTAAATTCACTGAAAACGAATCAACAAAAGATGTTATTATTGTAATGACTAAAGCTGTGGCCGATTCATTAGGCGCTTTAGACAAACGTTTTTTCTGCAATTTAACATATAGTGCTCAATGAGTTTGAACAAAAAACCATTTATAATAGGTATTGCCGGCGGTAGCGGATCAGGTAAAACATTTTTTTTAAACTGTTTTTTACATCACTTTAAACAAGATGAGGTTACACTTGTTTCTCAGGATGATTATTACATTCCTGCAGGAGACATGACCCAGGAAGAAAATAAGTTATACAATTTCGATCTTCCCTCTACTATTGATAGCGAACAGTTTTTACGAGATATTAAACAATTGACAAGTGGTGAGGTAGTTTATAAAAAAGAATACAATTTCAATAATCCGCTTGCAGTTGTAAAAATACTGGAAATTAAATCTGCTCCGATTATTATCGTTGAAGGACTTTTCATCCTCCATTTCAAAGAAATTGCAGCCTTGCTTGATCATACCATTTTTGTTGATGCTAATGAACAGGTCGCATTAGATCGCCGGATTAAACGCGATGGCTTGGAACGTGGCTATCCTGAAGATGATGTACTTTACAAGTGGCACAATCACGTTGTGCCGGCCTACAAAGAATATTTACTTCCTTATAGGGAACAATGCCACAAGGTGATCATGAATAACACCAATGAGCCGGATGAGATTATAGCCATTACAGAGGCCATTTCAAATGACTTAAGAGAAAGTATCCTGGTTGATATTCATTAACAAACATCTTAAAAGAGCGGCCATTTTATAATCGCCGCTCTTTTTACATATTCAATTTCATTTCAGGTATTTCGCCTTCTACAATTAATCTTCCAGCAGTTGATTGCTTTATAAAATCAACGCTTACGCCAGGAGCCCGCTCCAGGAGTTTAAATCCACCTCCCGGCAATACATCTAAAACAGCTAATTCGGTCACGATTTTCCTGATACATTTTACGCCGGTAAGCGGTAAAGTACATGATGGAAGCAGCTTGCTCTCCCCTGCCTTATTTACATGTTGCATGGCTACAATGATATTTTTAGCAGATGCAACTAAATCCATTGCACCACCCATTCCCTTAACCATTTTTCCAGGGATTTTCCAATTTGCAATATCACCATTTTCAGAAACCTCCATCGCTCCTAAAATAGTAAGATCTACTTTTTGAGCTCTGATCATGCCAAAGCTCATTGCTGAATCAAAAATCGAAGATCCTGGTAAAGTGGTGATGGTTTGTTTTCCAGCGTTAATCAAATCTGCGTCTTCTTCACCTTCAAATGGAAATGGACCCATCCCTAAAAGGCCGTTTTCTGATTGTAAAACTACGTTTATCCCCTTCGGAATATAATTGGCAACCAAAGTTGGAATTCCAATCCCCAGATTAACGTAGTAACCGTCTTTTATTTCTTGCGCAATACGTTGCGCTATTTCTTCTTTATTAAACATAAATTTGATTGATAGATTAAGATATCGGATAGATTCCGGACTAGCGACTTCAGACCTCAGATTTCCTGACCGTACGCTGCTCAATACGCTTTTCATAATTCTTACCTTGAAAAATGCTATGAACGTAAATTCCAGGTGTATGGATATAATCCGGATCCAATTCTCCGGCCTCAACTAGTTCTTCCACTTCAGCAATCGTGATTTTCCCAGCCATAGCCATTACCGGATTAAAATTTCTACTTGTAGAACGAAAAGTCAAGTTACCGGCCGTATCTCCTTTCCAGGCTTTTACAATGGCGAAATCAGCATCGAAAGCATATTCCATTAAATAATCCTTACCATTAAAATTTCTGATTTCTTTACCTTCCGCCACTTCTGTCCCTACGCCAGCAGGTGTAAATATTGCAGGCATTCCGTATCCGGCAGCCAAACATCTTGTTGCTAAAGTACCTTGAGGGATAAGATCTACCTCAAGCTCACCACTTAATAGCTGACGCTCAAACTCAGCATTTTCACCAACGTAAGAAGAAATCATTTTTTTAACCTGACGCTGTTTCAACATCAATCCAATACCAAAGTCATCTACTCCTGCATTGTTCGAAATGCAGGTTAAATTTTTTACACCTTTGGTTACCAAAGCATTAATGCAGTTTTCTGGAATGCCGCAAAGTCCAAATCCACCAAGCATTAGGGTTGCTCCGTCTGAAATATCTCTGATCGCTTCTTCAGCGCCTGATACCACCTTATTTATCATTTTATGAATTATTGGTTAGTTTGCTAATTTAACAATTGCGTTCAGATTTCCGGTAGATTTAGTCAGTAAATCTCTTGGGAGTGTTATTTAATTGGAATTGTTCTAAACAACGCTTACCTTTGTATTGCAATGATTTACGAGAGAGACGACAAAACATTTATTGTTCCAACCGATCCTGAATTTCAAAAGGGAATGGGATACCTTTTCAGCTGCACTGCTGAACATAAAAAATGCTGTGAAAAATTTAAGAAGGGTAAGCGTTGCAAAAAATGTCCTGGAAATAAGAAAAAGTAGCCTAGCTTCAAAAACTCCAAGCTTGCGTCTACGCTTATAGATAATCCAGCCATACTCGCTACTTAACATTATTAGCTTTTTAAATGCTAATTGCCTGGTATTGCTATTCAGTTTTATTCATTAATTAAAGTAACTATAGCACCATAAAATTTATAATGCTATAGTTATTACTAGTTTAGATAAACATATGTAATTCCATCGCCACCTCTATCGGCATGCTCATCTTCCATCCTATTCACCTGACTATATTTCCGAAGATACTCTCTGATCATTTTACGTAAAATGCCATCTCCTTTTCCATGGATAATTTTGATAGAAGGAAATCCTAACATAATCGCTTTATCCAGATATTTTTCCACCTCGAATAAAGCATCTTCTGTACGTTTGCCACGAAGATCAAGCTCGGCTCGGAAACCAGAAATGGCATCATTCATCCTGCCTGCAAAAGAACCTCCACTGCTTTGAATAACCTTTTTTGCTTCTTTATTGCTAATTTTTTGAACACGGGTTTTCTTTACATTCGATCGCAAATCGCCTATGGCTAAAACCAGCTCATTGCGATTAATCTCCAACACCTGTCCGGTAGTTTCGCTATCTGTAAATTTCACCCAATCGCCAACGGCTATTTCTCCTCCAATAACAACCTGAACCGGTTTTGGACGCTCTTTCGGAACTGTATTCTTTACCAATTCACGCTGCAAATTCTGGCGAAGTTCTTTTGTTACGATTTTATCAGCCTGCTTTTCTTTAATTTCAGCAATGGTGTTTTCAACTAATTTATTAGCATTTTTGATAATATTTTGTGCTTCTTGTTTGGCCTCTTTGATTAAAACCCTTCTGTTTTCATCTAAAAATGCCCTGAGTTTTTCATTTTCTTCAATCAGGTTTTTAGCCTTATTCTGTTGATTCGCCAAACTTACTTTTGCATCATAAATTGTTTTTTTCTCACGCTCCAGATCGACCAACATGGTATCAACGCGATTTTGATTTGAACCCGTTTTTTCCTTTGCCAGTTGGATAACTTCTTTAGGCAAACCGATGTTCTGGGCAATTTCGAAAGCATAAGAACTTCCTGGTTTCCCCATTTCCAGAATATAAAGCGGCTTCATTTTAGCATTATCGAATAGCATCGACGCATTTTCCAAGCCAGGAGTATTACCGGCAAACAACTTTAAATTAGAATAGTGGGTGGTTATGACACCGCGAACCTTTTTATTATTTAAAACTTCCAAAACAGCCTCCGCCATTGGTCCTCCAAACTGTGGGTCGGTTCCTGTACCAAACTCATCGATTAAAACCATCGTTTTAGGCGAAGCATGTTCTACAAAATAACGCATCTTTTTCAGGTGCGCACTATAAGTACTTAAATCACTTTCAATAGATTGATCATCTCCGATATCGGCAAAAATATTTTCGAATAAGCCTACCTCACTATTTGCATCAACGGGGATTAACAAACCTGTCTGTAACATAATCTGCAATAAACCTACCGTTTTCATACATACCGATTTACCTCCGGCATTAGGGCCAGAAACCAGTACCACACGAGTTTCGGCATCAATATGAATATTTAAGGGCGTTACTGTTTTCTTTTCGGAAGCGAAAGAAATCGCCAGTAATGGATGCCGGGCATTGATCAGTTTGGTTTTAGGCTCCTTAAGCAGACCAGGCATTTCTGCTTCAATATCTAAGGCAAATAACGCTTTCGCTCGTACAAAATCCAATTTCGTTAAAAAGCCATGATAAGAAAGCAAGAGTGGTGAATATGGCCTCAAATCATCTGTTAAGGCAATTAAAATTTTGATAATTTCTCTTCGTTTATCAAATTCCAAATCACGAAGTTTATTGTTCAGCGTAAAAACTTCCTCAGGCTCGATGTAAACGGTTTGACCGGTTGCTGATTCATCGTGAACAAAACCTTTCAACTTCCTTTTATTTTCAGCCAAAACGGGAATACACATCCGCCCATCACGAATGGTTAAACTTCCATCGGCCACCCAGTTATTTGCAATGGCTTGTTTGTAAATGGAATCCATCCGCTTACGAACATCTTGCTCGGTTTTAGAAATTGCCGAAGTGATTTCCTGCAACTCTTTCGAAGCATTTGGTTTGATTTTACCTTTCGGGTCAATGACCGTTTCTATCTTGCGAAGGATATTTTTTTCGATTGGCAAATGTTCAAATAAAGCTTCGAGTGTTGGATACACCTCAGCTCGCTCTTCAAAAAAACGCAGCACTGAAAAAACAGTTTGGAGAGAAGTATATACCTGAAACCACTCTTCTTCCTGCAGGTAAGTTCCTTCTACTCTGATTTTCTCTACCAGAGATTTAATATCAAAAAAGGAATTGATTTGTAACGGCTCCTGGTTTTGCAGGATACTCTTAAATTCGTTGGTTTGTCGTAAAAATTTGTCGATTTGATCAAAACGATTCATCACCTGCATCTTTTGCACCATTGCCTGCCCCATTGGGCTTAAGCAATGTTTGCTAATCAACGCTCTTATCTCTACAAATCCTAAACGTTCTAAACAATTTTCGGGATATAACATATTATTGTACTAATGTGGGCGAAGCAGTCGTGAGGTTAACATTACTTCTTTTGATGTTAATCAATGAATCAGCCTTTGCCCTTTTCTTTTTAATTTGTGTAGTGGTCTTCGCCTTCGAAACAGAGTCAGTTTTCGATTTCTTTACCAGCGCAAGCGAATCTGCCTTAAAAATTTTAATAATTTTAAGTGAATCTGCTCTAAAAGTTTTCTTTTGCCACAGAGAATCTGCTTTTTTAAGACCTGTTTTTTGTTTTTCTATTTTTCCCGAAATCGCTGTATACATTTCTTTAAGCACTTCCGGGTTATGGTTGTAATAAATTAAGCTTTTGGCGTAGTGGGCAGAATCGGTATCATATTTTTTATAAATTCCATTATAATATGCGGCACCTACTTTACGGGCAGAATCCTGAACATAAATGGAAGACAAATAGCCATCAACTAAGTGAATATCGAATAAAATCCCTTCCATCCTTTCCCGGTCTATAATGCCCTCGGGTACTTTCGGTTTACATCCAAAGGCCAAAATTGCCAGTACAAACCCCCAAACTATTCTCTTCATTTTTAATTAAACATTATTTTTTTGCCCAAATTGCGGCAAGGTTGTTAATTTTACCCAAAAATAGTTATAAATGAGCATAGCTGATAATCTTAAGCGATATAAAAGCGAAGTAGAATCTGATGGAGTTAAACTGATTGCTGTTTCAAAAACACAAACTGAAGAAGCTATCCGGGAAGCTTACGACGCCGGACAACGTATTTTTGGAGAAAACCATGTGCAACAAATGATCGAGAAGGAAGAAAAACTTCCCAAAGATATTGAATGGCACTTAATTGGACATCTACAAACCAACAAAGTAAAATACATTGCCCCTTTTGTAAAATTGATACATGGCGTTGACAGCTTAAAACTTTTGCAGGAGATTAATAAGCAAGCGCTAAAAAATAAACGGATAATCGATTGCCTTTTACAGGTATATATTGCTGATGAAGATACGAAATTTGGCTTGGGCTATGATGAGGTAATTGAAATTTTGAGATCAGAGGAATTTCAGGAAATGAAAAATGTTAGAATCATTGGCTTAATGGGTATCGCTACCAATACCAAGAATGAGAAACAGATCACTATTGAATTTCATGAGCTCAAAGTATTTTTCGAAGGTATAAAGGCCAGTTTTTTCCGCAAGGAAGATAGTTTTAAAGAGATATCAACCGGTATGAGTGCCGATTATAAAATTGCTATTGAAGAAGGCAGTACAATGGTACGTATTGGAAGTAGCATTTTTGGAAAAAGAATAATTAAACACTTTAAAAACCTTTCTGCAAACTAGATGAATTTGAATATCAGAACCGCAAAGGCAGATGATTGCCCAAGGATATTAGAGTTAATTAATGAACTTGCTGTTTACGAAAAAGCTCCTGAAGAAGTTACAGTAGATTTAAATCATTTTATTGAAGCGGGTTTTGGCCAAAATCAGGTGTGGAAGGCGTTTGTAGCAGAAGTGGATGAGCAAATTGTTGGCTTCGCATTATATTATACCCGATATTCTACCTGGAAGGGCTGCCGATTGTATCTTGAAGATTTTATTGTCACAGAAGAAATGCGTGGCAAAGGCATTGGAAAAGTACTTTTTGAGAAGGTAATCGAAGAAGCCAAAAACGAAAAATACACAGGAATGGTGTGGCAAGTGCTCGATTGGAATCAGCCGGCAATCAATTTCTACAATAAATATAAAGCACATCTGGAAAGTGGTTGGCTAAACGCAGCACTGTCTCAAGAACAAGTTAAGGCATTTTAATATATGGATATTTTCAAATTTGGCGGCGCATCTGTTAAAGATGCCGCTGGTGTTAAAAACCTGGCTAACATTGTTCGCGATTACAAAAATGGAAATCTTTTGATTGTGATTTCTGCAATGGGAAAAATTACGAACAGACTGGAAGATTTGACTCATGCCTACCTTTCGCAAAGTGATGAAGCTCATGCTATTTTTGATGAAATTAAAAATTTTCACTTTCAGATTATCGATATACTTTTTGAGGGAAAAGCCAATCCTGTTTATGATGATGTCGCCAATACTTTTGTAGAAATTGATTGGTTAATTGAAGATGAGCCGGATAATGATGTTGATTATATTTATGACCAGATTGTTTCAATTGGCGAAGTGGTATCAACGAAGATTGTAGCCGCATGGTTGAATGAAACTGGCAGCAAATCACTTTGGGTTGATGCCAGAAATTTCATTCAAACTGACAATACTTATAAGGAAGGTAAGGTAGACTGGCTGAAGAGCAATCAAATCATCCAGCGAGACCTGGTTCCGCTTCTACATGAAAATATTATCGTTACACAAGGTTTTATAGGCGGAACAAGTGAGAACTATACCACAACTTTAGGTAGAGAAGGTTCTGATTACTCAGCGGCAATATTTGCATCTTGTTTGAATGCAGCGGCATTAACCATTTGGAAAGATGTTCCCGGCGTGTTAAATGCTGATCCTAAATGGTTCGATGAAACGGAGAAAATTGCTCAGTTATCTTATCATGATGCCATTGAGCTGACTTATTACGGTGCAACAGTAATCCACCCAAAAACGATAAAACCATTACAAAACAAGGGAATTCCTTTATTTGTGCGGTCTTTTATCCAACCAGAAGGATCTGGCACAGCCATTACGAAAGAAAGTAATTCACTTCCTGTCCCCTCTTTTATTTTTAAAGTTAACCAGGCATTAATCTCAATTTTCCCGAAAGATTACTCCTTCATTATTGAAGAAAATTTAAGCAAGATCTTTGAACGCTTTCATAAACATAAAATCAAAATCAACACCATGTTGAATTCTGCAATCAGCTTTTCGGTAAGTGTTGATGATCGCTCCGCTCAAATTGAAAAGTTAATTAATGATCTTTCAACAGAATTTACCGTAAAATATAATAAAGGATTAGAACTAGTGACAATCAGGTATTATAATCAAAATACAATTGATCGTGTTACTGTTGATAAAGAAATTTTATTAGAAGTAAAAAGCAGACATACGTGCCAGATGGTAATGAAAAACAAAATTGCTTAGCATTGCTTTAGATGAATAAAAAAATTTTAGACAAGGCCGTACAAACATATATCGATTCGAACCTGAATGCTGATGTAGCGAAAATTGCGTTGTCTAAAAGCCCGTTTGAAGGCATTTCATCTGCAGAAATTGTAACACAAATTAATTCAAAAAAAAAATCTCAAAAGAAACTTCCCACTTGGTTTAAAACGGCCAGCATTTATTATCCGGCAACATTATCTATTGAGCAAACTTCTTCGGAAATTACTGCAAAATATAAATCAGAGTTAGCAAAGGGAGACTCACTAATTGACATCACTGGTGGATTTGGTGTTGATGATTACTATTTTGCAAAAAAGGTAAAAAATCTAACTCACTGTGAGATAAATGAAGATTTATCTTACATCGCTGAGTATAATGCATCCGTTTTAGGGACCAAGAATATCAATTTTCTTCCAGTTGATGGGATAGAATACCTCCGCTCAGCTTCCGAAAATTTCGATACAATTTTCGTCGATCCGGCAAGGCGATCAGAAATTGGTAAAGTGTTTATGCTTAAAGACTGTACACCAGATGTAGCCGCTAATCTGGATATGCTTTTGAAAAAAGCCAATCGCATTATTGTTAAAACCGCACCTTTGCTAGATATCAAAGCCGGATTTTCAGAATTAAAAAATGTCAGTGAAGTTCACATCGTTAGCTTGAAAAATGAATGTAAAGAATTACTATGGGTCATAGATCGTGATTTTAATGGTATAACGAAGTTTGTAGCAGTAACCTTAAATGATGCTGAGAAACAGTTTGTATTCCAACAAGATGAAACGGATGTAAATGCAGATTATGCTAATGACATTTCAGATTCAGATTATTTGTACGAGCCAGACACAGCTTTGCTGAAATCTGGTGCTTTTAATTTAATCGGATCAAAATACGGCCTGAAAAAATTACACCCGCAAACACAATTATACACGTCGGCTATTTTTAAGCCAGAATTTGCTGGAAGAATATTTAAAATAGATGAAATCATCTCCACTGGAGTGTTAAAGAAATCAACAGACTTAACGGGCAATATCATTGTAAGAAATTATCCAGCGAAACCAGAAGATCTATCCAAAAAGCATAAGATAAAGCCTGGTAAAAATCAATTTGTTATTTTTACTAAAGATAATATGGGTAATAATATTGTTTTGAAAACAACGATTCTACAATACTATTAAAAAAAAAGCCTTTCCATAGAAAGGCCTAATTTAGGGATGATTAAAACTTATATAGTTTTCGCTAGACTTTTTTAACGTTCACTGCTTGTAAACCTTTTCTGCCTTCTGCTACTTCAAATTCAACTGCATCGTTTTCCTTTAGGCTATCAATTCCACCTAATACGTCTTTAAAATGTACAAATAAGTCTTTATTGTCTTCCTGAACAATAAATCCGAATCCTTTTTGAGTGTTAAACCATTTAACTTTTCCCGTTGCCATAAAAAATAAAAAAAATAAAATAAATAAACTTTTAAGCTTTGATCAGCATTTCAATCAGTCATTTTATTATCTAAGCTAAATAAATAACCAAATTGAGCGTTAATATTGAAACAAAACTATCAAATATAATAATTTACACATATAATACAATCCTTTTTGAATAAACCAACAATAAAGTTGCGAAATTTTTAAAAAATAAGTTGATTATCTATTAGGTTGTGGTGTTGTACGCAAATATGGCTTAATTACTTTATGTCCTTTTGGAAATTTAGCTGGAATATCTTCTGTTTTAATACTATTTACCACTATCACATCCTCACCATCTTTCCAATCTGCAGGTGTAGCCACACTATAATTAGCCGTAAGCTGCAATGAATCGATCACCCTCAAAACTTCATTGAAATTTCTTCCTGTGGAAGCAGGATAAGTAATAATTAGTTTCACTTTTTTATCTGGGCTGATTACAAAAAGTGATCTAACCGTTAATGTTTCTGAAGCATTGGGATGAATCATATCATAAAGATTTGCAACAGTTTTTTCAGGGTCGGCGATGATGGGAAACTCAACGGAAGTATTTTGTGTTTCATTGATGTCGTTAATCCAGCCTTTATGAGATTCTGCAGTATCTACGCTTATAGCCAGAACTTTCACATTACGCTTTTCAAATTCATCTTTTAATGCGGCCGTGCGTCCAAGTTCTGTAGTGCAAACTGGTGTATAATCCGCAGGATGCGAAAACAAAACACCCCAGCTATCGCCCAGGTAGTCGTAAAAATCTATTTCTCCAATGGATGTATTTGCCTGAAAATTAGGGGCGGTATCGCCTAGTCTTATACTCATAATATTATATTTTTATTTGATGCAAGCAAATCTAAACAATACTATACTAAATACATAGGCATTATATAATTTTTATGCCACGAAATATTTTTATAACAAAAAACCCTGAAGAAGTTAATCAACAGGGTTTCAAGAATATTAATTTGTTTGGGTAAATTAATTAAAAGCCTTAATCATAAATACATAATCCTGAATTTTCTCAATCTGTTTTGTACGTTTTAAACCTGATAGACCACTTTTTTTATTAGCTGAAAGCTTATTTCTGCCCAGTGAATCTTGTGGTATCGCCCTCATCGCTTCCAAAATATATTTTGATTTTACTGCGAAAGCGGCACCTTCAGTCTGATCTGGTTTTCCGCTGATGATACCAACCAAGTTACCATCATTATCAAGGACAGGTCCGCCACTATTGCCAGGATTCACCGCAATGGCTACCTGATATTGTGTGGTATCGCCAACAAAGCCGTTTTTAGAACTCACATAACCCTCACCCAATACTGCGTCATCTTTCGGGTAACCCAAAGTGTACACCATTTCGCCAATACTACTGGTGTTACGCTTGATGGTGTAAGGAATAGAAGATAGATTAGCGAAATTTTTATCGCTGATTTTTAAAATTGCGATATCGTTTTGCGGATCAGTATAAGTGGCTTTAACTTTGAAAGATTCTCCCTTACTATTTTGAACATAAAGAGAATCGGCACCGTTGATAATATGATAGTTTGTTAAAATATATCCATTTGTAGAAATTGCAAAGCCGGTACCACCAATACTATTTTGCACAACAGGCTTCCCTGCAGGAGTAGCAGAATTATTGATTTTTCTAATTAAGCTATTTTGTGTTTTGATAGCCCTGTTAACCTGATTGCTCAATAACACCAATTGCTCTTTCTGCTTAGTATTATGCTGAATTGAATAAACAGAAACGAGGGATAACACCAGAAATGAGGCTGCTACTGCAATAGCTGACTTATGCTTACGCCACAACTGAATCACTTTAGATGGATGAGGCCTTAATGTTGAAGCCAATGTTTCTACATCAATTTCAGCATGAATACTATTTAATTGATCCTTTAAACGCGACTGCGCTGCAAAAGTCTCCATAGATTCTAAAAAGAATTTATGCGAAACAACTTTATGATCTACAGACGCATCATTGCGCCTTAAGGTTTCAAAAGCTTCCGTTTCCTGCGGATTAAGTTTACCTAAAAGATAATCTTCAATAATTGCATCTAACTCCAAATCGTTTCTCATTTCAATTATTATGGTTGAAAAAATATTTTCTTTAACCGTTGCAGGCACTTGTATTTTTGTGTTTTGGCGTTATCCGTGTTGGTATAACCAAACTTTTCGCAAATATCCTGCATGGATAAATTGTGGATATAAAAATCCTGAATAATAGTTTTACAAGGCTCACCCAGATGATCTAAGGCAGATTGCATTTTAACAAACTGTAAATCTTTTTCCTCATGCTCTTCTACATCCTCTTCAACACTCAGCACATCTTCATAATCAGTAATATTACCAGCTTTTTTACTATTGTGACTTAACTTCTTAAGCCATATCCGCCGGCAAACCGAATAAATATATGTTTTGAGCTTACTACTGAGTTCAAAATTACCCTCTTTAATTTTGTTATATAAAACTATAATCGCTTCCTGGTAAACATCCTTTGCATCATCTTCATCTCCATTATTATTGAGAATAAATTGCAAAACCATTGCGTAATAGGCCTTGTATAACTTGTTAAGCGTATCTTCTGAGTTATTTAGTATACCTAAAATAACTTCTCTATCTGTTGGAACTGAACTCTTTAAACTGTTATTCACTCGTTAATACGTTTTTCTAAAAATAGTAACCCAATATTAGATAAAAAAATATTTATAGCTGCTATCAATGGTTAATACAATCGTAAGCAAATCGGTAACCCAAAACCGCTGGAAAAAATATTTTTATTTTTTTAAAAATTGTTGGGTTACCTTTTTACCTTTGCGGCATTAACAACAAAATTAATTACTTAAAAAAATTTAAAAATGAAAAATGCATTCAAATTAGGCTTTTTAGCTATCGCTTTATCTTTATCAGTTGTTGCTTGTAACTCAGAAAAAAAAGCTGAAGGTACAGATACTTTAGGTGCTGATACTACTATCACTGCTGATACTACTGTTAAAGCTGATACTACTGTTGCTGATACAGTTGTTAAAACTGATACTACTGTTGTTAAACACTAGTCTCTAGCTTAATAAAAATATAAAAAAGCTTCATTCCAGTAGGTTTGAAGCTTTTTTTATTTTTTTTTATTTTTTCGGGTTACCTTTTTAGCTTTCCTGTATTAAGAGTAAATTAATTAATCACTAAAACGAAATTTCAAAATGAAAAATGCATTCAAATTAGGCTTCTTAGCTATCGCTTTATCTTTATCAGTTGTTGCTTGTAACTCAGAAAAAAAAGCTGAAGGTACAGATACTTTAGGTGCTGACACTACTATCACTGCTGATACTACTGTTAAAGCTGATACTACTGTTGCTGATACAGTTGTTAAAACTGATACTACTGTTGTAAAAAACTAATTAGTAGAAAAACATATATAAAAAAGCCTTAACTTGAATAAAGTTGAGGCTTTTTTCATTTATATATTATTTCTTGGGTTACCTTTTCAATTTTTGAGTATAAACATTGAATTAATTAATCACCTAAAACAAAATTAAAATGAAAAATGCATTCAAATTAGGCTTTTTAGCTATCGCTTTATCTTTATCAGTTGCTGCTTGTAACTCAGAAAAAAAAGGCGAAAGTACTGATACTTTAGGCGCTGATACTACAATCACTGCTGATACAACTATCAAAACTGATACTACTGTTGCTGATACAGTTGTTAAAGCTGATACTACTGTTGTAAAAAACTAATTAATTTTAGAAAATATAAAAAAGGCTCCGGAAATTTCCGGAGCCTTTTTTTGTTGTCGTCTTTCGAGAATTGCACTAATAACCTCTGACGCTTTAAAATTTATCTGATTTAAAACCTCTAAATCCATCAATTGTAGTAAATTTGCGGCAAAATTATAATCCGCATAATGAATTTAACCTCACTACAAGCAATTTCACCTGTTGATGGTCGCTACAGAAAGACTACAGAAAATCTAGCAAACTACTTTTCAGAGGAAGCTTTAATAAAATACCGTGTTTTTGTAGAAATTGAATATTTCATCTCATTATGCGAAATTAATTTACCTGGTTTAGAAAATTTCGATAAAAGCCTTTTTGCCCAATTACGTCAAATACACGAAAATTTTTCAGAAACTGATGCGCTGGAAATTAAAGAAACTGAAAAAGTAACCAATCATGATGTGAAGGCGGTTGAATATTTCATTAAGGCTAAATTCGACACACTTTCCCTTCAGGATTATAAAGAGTTTATCCATTTTGGTTTAACCTCTCAGGATATTAATAACACTGCCATTCCTTATTCCATTAAACTGGCGCTAAACGAAAGTTATTATCCAGCCATTGCTTCATTAATTGAAAAAATAAATGGTTTGGCAACTGAATGGAAAGATATTCCAATGTTGGCGCATACTCACGGTCAACCGGCATCGCCAACTAAGCTAGGGAAAGAATTTTTGGTTTTTGCAGAGCGGTTAGCGATACAAGTTGAAGCCTTGAAAGCCATACCCAACAGTGCCAAATTTGGTGGAGCAACAGGAAACTTTAACGCACATCACATTGCTTATCCGCAAGTGAATTGGGTAGATTTTTCGAACAAACTCGTAAATCAAACTTTAGGATTGACGAGAGCACAACATACTACGCAAATTGAACATTACGATCAATTTGCAGCACAATGTGATGCTTTAAAACGTATTAACAACATCATTATCGATTTAGACAGAGACATCTGGACCTATATATCTAAAAATTATTTCAAGCAGAAAATCAAAGCTGGAGAAATCGGTTCATCGGCTATGCCACACAAGGTAAACCCCATCGATTTTGAAAATGCAGAAGGAAATGCTGGCATTGCAAATGCTTTGTTTGAATTTTTTGCGGCTAAACTTCCAATTTCAAGATTACAAAGAGATTTGACGGATTCTACTGTGTTGAGAAATATTGGTGTTCCATTTGGGCATACGCTTATTGCAATTCATTCAACTTTGCGTGGGTTAAATAAAATTTTATTGAACGAAGCAGCTTTACATGCTGATTTAGATGATAACTGGGCGGTAGTGGCAGAAGCCATTCAAACTGTACTACGCAGAGAGAATTTTCCTAATCCTTATGAGGCATTGAAAGAACTCACCCGTACAAATTCAAAAATCAATGCAGCGAGTATTGCAGATTTTATTGAAGGTTTAGCTGTGACTGAAGAAGTGAAAGTGCAATTAAGAAGCATCACACCATTTAATTATACTGGTGTTTTCTAGCTAAATTAAATTGACGCTAAACAGACAGCACGCAAAAGTTTTATTGGCGACTAATTGTTAATTTTGTTTATTCTAATTGATTAAGACATGACCATTAACGTATATACAGAACAAACTCCAAATCCAGCTACCATGAAATTCATGGTGAACAAGCTATTAATAAACGGAAGTGAAGATTTCGCAACGAAAGAAAGTGCAGAGCATTCTCCGTTTGCAAAGGAGTTATTTAAGTTCAACTTTGTTTCTGGTGTATTTTTCGCCAGTAATTTTGTAACCATTACTAAAACAGATGATGCAGATTGGGCAGATATTGAAGCCATTTTAAAAGAATTTGTTAAAGGTGCGGTTGAATCTGAATTAAAGATTAAGGAAGCTACAGCCGAAGAAGCGCCTGCTTTCGAAGGTTCAGAAACGGAAATAAAAATTCAGCAGATTTTGCATGATTATGTTCGTCCTGCTGTAGAGCAAGATGGTGGTGCAATCACTTATAAATCTTTTGATGAAGGTGTTGTAACTGTAGAATTACGCGGTTCTTGCAGTGGATGTCCGTCATCAACCATTACTTTGAAATCTGGAATTCAAAATCTATTACAAAGGATGGTTCCAGAAGTTACAGATGTAGTTTCAGAGGCATTATAACTCGTTATCTTTCATAGTTTATTAAAAGAATGGCCCGCTAATTTAGCGGGCCATTCTTTTTTATATCTATTAGTTTTTAATGTCTTGCTGATTTTGGAGATCAACGTTACTTGAGAAAGATCAAATATTCATCAAAAATACCTTTTGATTGCTTCAAGCATTTCCGCAGTTAATTTACCATTGGTGGCAAGTATTTCTCTTTTCGTAAAATAATCGCTCCCACCAGAAAAATCAAAAACTTCTCCTCCAGCCTGTTGAACTATGAAACAGCCGGCAGCAAAATCCCATTGTTGCAAATTATATTCAAAAAATGCATCGAAACGACCACAGGCTGTATAAACTAAATCAATCGCAGCAGCACCAATGCGGCGTACACCATGGCTCTTCTTCATCATTTCTTCGAGCAACTTCAAATACTGCGCTTGTTTATCAAATTGATAATAAGGAAATCCCGTGGCCAATAAACTCGACTTCAAATCAGGATTCACTGACACTTGTATTTCTTTTTTATTGAGAAAAGCTTTACCACCCCGGTAACTGTAAAACATTTCGCCCCGGTTAAGCTCATAAACAACACCAATTACTGGCAAACCATTCTCATATAAAGCAACGCTAATTCCGTAGGCAGGGATGCCATGAATGAAATTTGTCGTCCCATCTAATGGATCGATAATCCAGGTAAAATTTTTGCCTTCCCGGCTAATTGTTTTCTCTTCGGTAATAAATCCAGCATCTGGGATTAGCTTTTCCAGGTTCTGAACAAGTTTCTGCTCTGCTGTTTTATCAACATACGAAACCATATCATTCAAACCTTTATACTCTATTTTACTGGCATCGAATTGCATTGATTCTTTACGGATAAAATTTCCGGTAAGTTTCACAATTGAGATTACCTTGTTGCATAGTAATTCGTAATTCATAGCTATTTAACAAAAACCCAGGGATGTTGTTGGAATTAATATGATTTTAGAGATGATCTCAGGATGCCAAAGTATTCTTGTTTCTTAAGGCATAAGCACTTAAGCCAATACCACCAATCACCAAAAAAGTTGAGATCATTTCAGCTTGTGTAAATGGTGGTAAACCGAAGACATGGTATTTTGAATTCACACGAATCAATTCAATACAGAAACGTTCGATGCCATTTAAGATCATATAAATGCCGAACATTAAACCTGGCGCTTTTATTTTATCGCGAATGCTCCATAAAAAAGCAAAAAGCAGTAAACAAATAATTACTTCATAAATTGGCGTTGGGTAAACACCTTGAGCCAGTTCATTACAAAATTTGCCTGTACAGCCGGGAATGGGAATACCCTCGCCTACTACGTTATTTGGATATTTATAAGACCACAACCAATCTGGCAACCATGAAAAAGGTTTTGGATTACTATTTACGATTCCCCAATCTCCATCGCCAGATAAATGACAACCGATACGGCCCACTGCATAAGCCAACATCATTCCCGGTCCACCAACATCAAGCATGTGTAAAGGCTTAATTCCGTTTCGTTTGGCAATGATCAGCACTGCTGCACCACCACAGATTAAACCACCATAAAAGGTTAAGCCACTAAAAGATAGCAGTCGCTCTATTGGATTCTGAACAAAATCATCCCAGTATTCTAAATTATCGAAAAACTTGGCTCCTAAAAAGCCCCAAATTGCTGCCCAAACAATCAAATTACTCATAATCTGGTACGGATGTACAGTAACTTGTGTTTCTTTTGGTTTATCTAGCTTATTTTTATCTTTCTCCTTATAATCCCAATAGGCAAACAAACCTGCAAAAAATAATCCGCCTAATAAATTCCCTTTGGTTGACATTAAGATGGATTGTGCATCGCTTACAAAAAGAGAATAATTTAGCAATGCGTAAACCAACTTATAGCCAATGATGAAGCCAAAAAGCGCATTCATAATTATCTCAGAAGTAGTTGCCGGTTTGCCGATAACAATGGTTTTCTTTATCGGATGAAGAACACCTAATGCTTCTTTACGTTTAAGCTCTTTTGTAAATGCCCAGTAACCAGCAACAAATGCAATGGCTACAAATACACCAAAAGTGTTAAAGGGCAACGGCAGATTAATGCCAAACAAATATTCTAAGAAATGCGAAACGGTAGGAAACATAAAAATTATTTGTTGCGAAGATAGGAAACAAAGGTTAAAGCTGAAAGCACTAAGATTAACGACGAAAATACTTTAAGCGGAAATACTAAAATAGGATTAAGCAAACCATTGCCTAGGAATTTTAGATTAGTATATAATTACGAAAAAGCGCTGACTAAATGCACCTCTAATGGTGGACGTAAGCAGTTTCGAGTTCTGCCACCTCGACTTCGCCATCGGCTGTCATTTCCAATAACTTCACTGCTTTTAACTCGTTAACCATTATCGGATCATACTTGGCTCGTACTTTTACGTAGTTTTTGGTAAAACCATGCATGTATCCCATTTTTTGATCAGCTTCAAAAAGTACCTCGGCCTCGCTTCCAATCTGTGACTCGTAAAAGGCCCTTCTCTTTTTGTCTGAAAGGATGTGCAGCATTTTACTCCGTTCATTGCGTTGGCTTCCTGGCACTACGCCTTTCATTTCTGCAGCTACTGTCAATTCACGCTCAGAATAGGTAAAAACGTGCAGGTATGAAATATCTAATTGATTTAAGAACTGGTAAGTATCCAGAAAATCTTCCTGTGTTTCTCCGGGAAAACCTACAATCACATCTACTCCTATGCAGCAATGCGGCATAACTTCCTTAATTTTCGCTACGCGTTCTACGTAAAGGTCTCTACGGTAGCGGCGGCGCATTAACCCTAGAATTTTATCAGAACCTGATTGTAAAGGAATGTGGAAATGAGGAACAAAACGTTTTGAGGTAGAAACAAACTCAATAATTTCATTACTCAACAGGTTCGGCTCAATAGATGAAATTCGGATGCGTTCAATTCCTTCAACCTCGTCTAATGCTTTTACCAAATCAAAAAACTTGTCTTCACGTTCGCCATTACGGATCCCAAAATCGCCAAGGTTTACCCCTGTAAGAACGATTTCTTTAACACCGCTTTCTGCAATCATTTTAGCCCGGTTAACTACATTTTCAATAGTATCACTGCGGCTTGCACCACGAGCTAAAGGGATAGTACAATAAGTGCAGGGATAATCACAACCATCCTGAACTTTTAAAAAGGTACGTGTCCTATCTCCGATAGAGTAAGAAGCAATAAAGTTATGGTTTACTTTTTCGATATTTTGCTGGTGAACAACTGCTTTAGGTTTTTTAGTTAAGTCAGTGATATATTCTACAATTCGGAATTTTTCCGCAGCCCCAAGAACCATATCAACACCTTCGATATCGGCAATTTCCTGAGGCTTAAGCTGAGCGTAACAACCAACAATGGTTACAAATGCATTCGGAGAATATTTTAACGCTTCCTTAACTACCTTTCTGCATTTTTTATCAGCATGATCAGTAACCGAACAAGTATTAATCACATAAACATCAGCCTGATCCTGAAACTCTACTACAGCATAACCTGCATCAGTAAATAATCTACCAATTGTGGAAGTTTCAGAGAAGTTTAACTTACAACCTAATGTATAAAATGCGACCTTTTTCATTGAGCCTGCAAAGATAGCAAAATTAGTTTTCAGTTAGCTGTTTTCAGATTTTAGTCAGTTTGTAATTTGTAAATTTTCTCATATTGAAACAACCGCAAGAAGAAAAATGGACATAAGTATATCTACTTTTCATTCCAACGATAACTATCTTGTTCAAAGCCTGCTAAATCCAGCACTCTGCTAATCACAGTTCCAGCTACCTCTTCAACAGATTTTGGTAAACTGTAAAATGATGGATTGGCAGGACAAATAATGCCACCTGCTTCTGTAACGGCCTTCATGTTATTAATGTGTATTAAACTGAAAGGCGTATCCCGAACAACTGCAATAAGTTTTCTTCGCTCTTTTAATATTACATCCGCAGCCCTGGAAATCAGGTCATTCGAAATACCATGTGCTATTCGCCCTAATGTTCCCATTGAGCATGGAACAATAATCATGGTATCGTATTTTGCGGAACCAGATGCGAATGGAGCGTTGAAATCGTTCTTACTGTAAAAAGTGAACTGATCATAATGGTTATAATTTTCATTGCCGAGTTCAAATTGCCAAACTTCTTTGGCATTATCGCTCATTACCACCCCAACAGCACTAATCTGATCTTTTAATTTTTCCAATTGATCGAACAATACCTTCGCATAAATTGATCCGCTTGCACCAGTAACGGCAACGACAACCTTCTTTTTCATCTAACAAAAGTAAGTTTTATTAGTAGCATTATTAAAAACAAAAAAGGGCCAGAACAAAAGTCCTGACCCTACATCTACCTATGAAAAACATACCCCCGAAAGGGTAAGAACAAATATATATAAATTTTTAAAAAAAGATAATGCAGAAGTGTTAAATCCGTTAAATCAATTTATTTTCTTAAAGAACAAATTTAAAAACCTGAAATTCAATTACTTAAAGTCAAATAAAAATATAATTTAATTGAGTAATAGATAAAAATGAGCCTGCCAATTGGAAATGTGATCTGGCCCGTGGCAGATCTTACACGGAATTTTATAGCAAATGGCGTGTAAATACCTTGAAATCCTGAATAAATCATATGCTAAAAAGTAAGATTAATCTTACTTTATAAATCAATTATGTTTATTTAAATCCAATTTGATCTGATTCTACAAAGTGTTTCGAAAGGCACACCAAGAAAAGAGGAGACATATTTAATTGGAATATTAAATTGAGCTGTTAAGTTAATTGATACGAGAACACGTTGTTAACGAAAAGATAGTATTTCTTTTTTCTACCACGTATTGTTAGCAGATTATTATTTTTAGATAGACTGGCTTTGCTATAAGTGAATATAGTTAGGCAATTAAAGCAACGTTCGTTGCAATCAGGCCTTTATCACTTAACTCAATTTCGAATGACACCCTGGCGTCAAGATTCACAGTTTCTGAAAGTCCTTCTAAATTAAAGCCTATATCCTGATGATTCTCATCGAGAATGGTACCACACTTATTTTCGATATCGATGTGAGATACTACGCCCACTCTATTTTGACCCATTTAGAATAAACAAAAAATTTTTTGCAATAATACCGATATAAGTATAATTAAAACTACAAATAACCAAATTTTTGAACAACTTTAAGCTATAAAATATTTGAGAGTAAATATTCAAACCGAAAATTGAATGGTAATGTTAACGTATTGAGATTATTCGAACACAAAACATTGAACGAAAAATATCCAAATTATTATCTTTTTTTTTAATAATTATCGTTAAATTGAACAGTATATTTCCTGGAAAGCATCGGCTTTTAAATTAGTTGTTATAATAAACCCTTAAAATAAATTATTATGAACAATACAAACCTAAAAATGGATGAGCAATCTGAAATTATAGATATTTCAGAGGAAAAAGAGTGCAGATATTGGACAAGTCGACTCGGCGTGAAGATCGAAGTCTTAAAATCAGCTATCAGGGCAACCAGATGTGTCACATTAAAAGATATTTCAGTTTATTTTGATCAAAATAATATTAAACATCTGACCACCCATAGTTGATCATTTTTTTCTTCCGTATATTTCAGTCAGTGATTTTAACCATTTTTTGATTGGCTCAAGCTGTGCCATGTCCAATCGCCATGTCCAGTTTCCATCTGCCTTACCTGGAATATTCATTCGTGATTCCTCACCTAAACCTAATACATCCTGAATAGGAAGAATGGCTGTTTTTGCAGAAGAAGCTAATGTTAATTTGATTATCTCGTTATGAAAGTCATAATCTTCAAAAGCATGGCCTAGGTACGTTATTGCCCTTTCCCGGGTTTGCTCATCTATTTCATTTTTAAACCACCCTATTGATGTATTGTTATCATGAGTTCCAGAATATGCAATGCAATTACTTGTTTCAAAGTTGTGAGGAATGTGCGGGGAGATAACCATATCGGCTCCGAAACCAAATTGTAAAACTTTCATCCCTGGTAAATTAAACTTATCTCTTAATAATTCTACGTCGTCACTTATTTCTCCCAAATCTTCAGCAATGAAAGGCATGTCGGGAAAGTTAGAATCAATTTTCCTGAAAAAACCTGCTCCAGGTCCATTTTGCCAAACTCCATTAATTGCATCGCTGTCTGCCGCTGGCACCTCCCAAAAAGATGAAAACGCCCGAAAGTGATCTAACCGCAATAGATCATACATTTCCATATTTTTCTTTAGCCTTCCAATCCACCAATCGTAATCGTTTTGCTTTAATATATCCCAGTTGAAAACTGGCATGCCCCAAAGCTGGCCTTTTTCATTAAAATAATCTGGCGGAACACCTGCAACATGAGTTGGCTTAAGTTGATCATCAAGTTTAAAAAGTTCGGGCTGTGACCAAACCTCTACAGAATCATAGTCGAGATAAAAAGGCAGGTCACCAATGATACTTATATCGTTTAGGTTTGCATAGTCTTTTAGATTATGCCACTGTTTAAAAAATACATACTGTTGCCATTTAACCTCGTTAATCTCATCCTGATATTTATTTTCAAAAGCAGAAATTGTTTTTGAATCGCGGAATTTGAAATCGTCGGGCCAGTTATACCATTCCGTTTGCTGGTGATGATTCTTGATTGCAGTATAGCGTGAAAAATCTTCGAGCCATTCTTTTTCTATTTCACAAAAGGTTTCGAAAGCCTTCACTAAATTAACAGGCAAACGCTTTTTGAATGTTTGATATGCTTTGTGTAATGTTTTAAGTTTTAAAACCTCTACGTCTGCGAAGGAAACTTTTCCGTCGGGAGAGATTTTAGCAGATTCTAAATGGGCACTTGTGATCAACTCTTCTGCTACAAGTTGTTCCAAATCAATCAATAAAATATTTCCTGCTTTTGAAGAATTGCTCGAATAAGGACTATGACCATTCCCCTTTTTTGTTGGGTTGAGCGGCAACAATTGCCAGTATTTTTGATCCGTTTCGGTTAAAAAATCGATAAACGCCTTTGCTTCTTTACCGAAGTCGCCTATTCCATAAGCAGAGGGTAGTGAAGTAATGTGCATCAAAATGCCTGCGCTTCTTTTATTTTTTTTCTCGCTTAGTTCTATGATTCCGAGTTGAACATCCGTAAAGATTTGATTGATCAAAATTCCTTCGTTCAAGATATCTTTTACAGCATCCTTATCGTCAAGGATATTTTTCCAGTAGGTAGGCCAGGTTTCAGGAAGAACAATCTGGGTTTTCAACCAATCAAAATCCTGGCTGTTTTCTTTAGACGTGATTGATGCTAGGCCCACCGGAACCACAACAATTACAGTTTTTTGCTGCTTCTTGCGGGCGAAAGCCAAAATGTTCGTTTGATAATCTCCAATTACTTTCAGCGGAATATATTCACCTGATGCAAAAACATCCTCGTTTTCTTTTCTGAACTTCAGTAGCTTTTCAGTAAGCCACAATTTGATTTCGCCAGAATATCTTTCGTTCCATAGCTGATTGATAGCGGAATCTGCCTTCAGCAAATTATTCCGCCGTTTATAATCAACAGGCCTTCTATTATCTGGATCTACCAGGCTAAAATCCCACAACTCGGAGCCCTGGTACAAATCAGGAATACCTGGACAAGTGAATTTAAGTATTAGCTGCGACAAGCTGTTTATAATTCCAAAATCGGCTATATCAAATAAAATTTTAGTTATTATCTGATAAGTTTCTTCTTTTTCATTGATCAGCTGGTTCGCGAATTTTTTAACCAACTGCTCATATTCCTCGTTTGGCTCTGCCCAGTCCGATCTTTTCTTTGCCTCTCTAAGCGCCTTCTCAATATACATTGCCAGTCTATTTTGAAGATCATCATCGGGTTCTCCCGGCATTGGCATGGCTCCTAAAATAGTCTGTAAAATTAAATAAGCATCATTATTATGAACGGACTCGAAAATATGATGCAATGGTTTTGATTGTTTAATAGCTTTAATGAAATCATCAACTGCTGTTTTCCATTTTTCCGGCAGATCAGTAAGCACATTAATCCTTGCCCTAAAATCTTCCCCCCTCTTGGTATCATGTGTCGCACTACCGTTAAGAGAAAGTGGCCAATTTTGCTGCCGATCTTTCATCTTACTATGAAATTCGTCTAAACTTAAACCAAAGGCATCTGGCGAATCACCAACTTCTGAATGACCAATAAAGCGGTTGTAAGTGAACATTACCGTATCCTCCACTCCTTTCGCCATCAATGGTCCTGTAAACTGCATTAATCGCTGATAAAAAATACTTAATGCCTGATTTTGACGAACATTTCCTTTTATCGGCATTTTGATAAAAATGCGTATCAATATAGAAGCAACCTCTTTTAAATTTTGTTTTTCACCAACCTTATTCAGTATCGTTGTTAGATTTTGTGCATCAACTTCAGGCAACGGAAAAGAGTAATTATAATATCGGTATACCGGCATTTGAATTAACATTTCGGCGATGCCTCGTTTAAACTGCTCCCCGCCAATTAAATCTAATTCAGTAGCCGGAACAAGCTGCTGTGAGAGGAATAATTGAAATAAATTATTTAGTTCTCCCTGCATGTGCTCAAAAAGAATCGAGCGCTTTTTAGCGTCTATTAATTCACTAAGATCGAGAGCCTTGCCTGTTACTCCACTATAAATCTGATTGAACTTTTCCTGGTTGGCCTGATTGGTAAACAAATTGTTTACCATCGCCAAAAAATCATAACCTGTGTTTCCCTGAGCTGGCCAGTCTGCAGGCATTTGCTCATTTTTCTCCAATATTTTTTCTACTACGATATATACGTTTTCGCCAACAGCTTTCCTCAACCGATTTAAATAAGCTTTTGGATCATAAAGGCCGTCGATATGATCAATCCGCAAGCCTTGAAAAATACCTCTATTAACTAAGTTTAATATGTATTGATGATAAAGATTGAAATTCGCTTCTTCCTGGATAGACAGGCAAATGAGACTATTTACGGTAAAAAATCTGCGGTAGTTGATTGCCTGATCGGTTTCTTTCCAGTTACAAAGACGATAACATTGTTCGTTGGCAATTTCTTGAATAAATCGCTTTTCGTTTATTTCCTTTAAGCTTTTATTTTTTAATTTCCGATTGGATGATGATTTTAAAGGCCAGTTCGAATCACCATAGTTTAAATAATATTCATTGTCAACAGCCACTATTTTTAATTCGGTATTTTCAATCACTTGATCGAGGTCATCGCCTAAAAATGGAACCATTAATTTTGTATCATCCTGAATATTGATATCAAAAAACGATGAATACTTGGATTTTGCACCTTTTTTCAACACATCCATGAGCCATTCATTCTTTGGCGAAAAGGCCATATGGTTTGGAACAATATCCTGCAACCAGTTTATGCCAAACGATGTTAGTTCTTTTGACATTTCAAATAATTCCGCCTCTGTACCAATTTCAGGATTTATGCGGTGTGGATTTATTGTATCGTAGCCATGCATACTGCCTTCAACTGCTTCAAATATTGGCGATGCATAAATGGTATCTACGCCAAGGTTTTTCAAATAAGGAATTATCTTTTTGAATGATTTGAAATTGAAATCTTTATGAAATTGAATTCTATAGGTTGAGGTCGGTTTAAACATTTGAGCTTGTAAAAATTAGAATCGATTCGGGAGAAATAGTGATATTATTTTCGGTAAAAACCAAAGGATGATTATTTGTTCCACCCCATTCTATTGCGGCAGAATTTAATTGCAGTTCGTACTCCAATCCATTTGGCATTGGTAACACTTGTTGCTGAGACGAAAAATTCATCACACATCTTACCTCCTGCCTGCCTTCCCATCGTTGGAGTATCAGACAATTTTGTTCTTTAAAAACATCAACTTTTAATTGATTTCGATTAAGTGTTGCAAGTGCTGGTAATGACTTACGAAGTTTAATCAAAGCGGTATAAAAGTTAAGCATCAGCTGGTGCTTATTTTCATTTAAGCTATTCCAGTTCAGTTTTGAACGATTATAGGTAGTTTCAGCTTGCGGATCAGGTGTATCTTCTTCATGATGAAAAGCTTCGAATTCTTTCTTACGACCTTCTCTTACAGCTGCTATCAATTTTTCATCACCATGGGAAATAAAAAACTGAAATGGATTGATCTCGCCATATTCTTCACCCATAAAAATTAATGGCAGATATGGACTACAGAATACAGCTCCAGCCAAGAGTTTGAGCATTTCGAAACTAACCAGCTTACTGGTTCGTTCGCCGAGCATTCTGTTGCCAACCTGATCATGGTTTTGAGAAAACACGGTAAACTGCTTGCCTGCATTGCCTTTTGCTTCAATTCCAAACTTTTTTTTACGATGCGGAGAGTATTGCCCATCGTACACATAAGCATCAGTAAAAGCTTTTGCCAGGTGTTCGATACCATTGAAATCAGCATAATAACCTGTTTTAGCCTGACCAGATGTTACTCTTAAAGCATGATGAAACTCGTCAATCCATTGCGCATCCATGGCATAACCGCCTTGTTCAACTGGGTTAATGAATTTATTGTCATTCAAATCGAGTTCAACAATCAGGTGATGCGTTCTTCCTGTAAATTCTGAAAGCTTATTAACGTATTCTTTGATTTCTTTTAAAATATGCGTGGCACTCAAATCTTTGACCGCATGAACAGCGTCAAGTCGCAAGGCATCGATATGAAAATCCCGGAACCACATTAGTACGTTTTCAATAAAATATTGTCTCACCGGATCGCAATCAGCATCATCGAAATTAATAGCATTGCCCCAGGGCGTGTGATACTGATCGGTGAAATAAGGGCCAAAATCATTAAAGTAATTTCCTTCAGGCCCCATATGATTATATACAACGTCTAAAATAACCGCTAACCCTTTCTTATGACAAGCATTTACCAAATGTTGCAAAGCTATTGGTCCGCCATAAGTATTTTGTATCGCGAAAGGAAAAACACCATCGTAGCCCCAGTTTCTATGGCCAGGAAATTGCGCAACCGGCATTAATTCTATTGCCGTAATTCCTAAATCAAGTAGATAATCCAGCTTTTCTTCTATCGATTTGAAATTGCCAGATGGTGAAAATGTTCCGGTATGAAGTTCATAAATGATATAGTTTTCTATCGGAATTCCTTTCCAGCTTTCGTCTGTCCACGCGAATGATTTTAAATTTATCGCAGTTGAATGTCCCGTTATACCTTGTTTCTGATATGCCGCGGCTGGATCGGCCCGATGGAGGGGTTCATTTTGCACAAGAATTTGACCGTTGTCAGAAAATTTTGATACTTCAAAATCATACTCATCTCCTTCGGCAATCTCATTAGTGCATAGAAACCAATACCCGAAATGCTGTTTTAACATCGGGAATTTCAATTCCTTATCTACAAGGAATACTGATACCGTTGCAGCATATGGCGCCCAAAGCCAAACTTCGGCTTTTCCCGCACTCGAGAAGTTCAAACCAATCTTTCGCTCCTGGATGTTTATCTCCATCTCTGATTTAGGCTTATTGAGTCAGCGAAAAACTGTCTATCTCTTTTCCTTCGGCGGTTACAAAATCTATTTTAGCAAGAGTATTCTCGTCGACTAACTCTACAATATGCGCTTTTAGTTCGGAAGATAACCTTTCAACATCTTCCATTTCACCGATAACTATTTCTAGTTCTGCAGGGCCTTTTGCCCTAACCGCTTCTACTCTATTTCCTAAAAAAGATTTTAATTGATTGATCAGCTCTTCCATAATGTGATATTTACTATGAATAAGCGATAAATGGTAAAAAAAGTTTGGAAGATTTTTAAAGTTGATCGTTTGGTAAGATAGTTTGCTTAAATTCAAAAGCAATCATGCCATTCTTAAGCATAAAAAAAGGCAGCTTAAAAAGCTGCCTTACAAAATATTTAATCGATTTATTTTTGAGATGCCTCTGGCGCCTTACCAATCAGATCCATAAATTGATCCAACTTAGGCGTAATGATGATCTGCGTACGTCTGTTTTTAGCTTTTCCAGCGGGTGTTGAATTGTCGGCAACTGGATTATACTCTCCTCTACCTCCAGCAGTTAAACGTTTTGGATCAACAGCATATTTGTTTTGCAACACTTGTACAACTGATGAAGCACGTAGTGCACTTAAATCCCAGTTATTTCTAATATTAGGTTGAGAAATAGGCACATTATCGGTATTACCTTCAATCAATACATCGTAAGTACTGTAATCCTGAATAATTTTTGCGATTTTGCTTAAAGTCTGACCAGCTTTATCGCTTACCTCAAATCCACCTGATTTATATAACATATTATCAGCCAAAGAAATATAAACCACTCCTTTTAAAACCTGAACATCAACATCGCTAAGTTCTTCTCTGCTTAATGAGCGGGTTAAGTTATTTGTTAACACCATATTAAGTGAATCACTTTTGTTTTTTGCGTTTACCAGTTGTTTAATGTATTTGTTTGAACTGTTAATCTCATCAACTAGTTTGGAAATGTTAACATTACCTTGGTTACTAGAACTTAAACATTTGTTCAACGCATCTTGCAATGCCGTAACATTTGCTTTTTCTGATGCAATTTGTTCTTCTAAACTTTTAACACGACTTGTTGCGCCGGTAAGTTCACGCTGGCTATCCTGATATTTATTACTCAACTCCTGGTTCCTCTCTCTCAACTTAGCGTAGGTATCCTGAAGTTCTGCATATTTCTTATTGCTTACACAACCAGAAACTAATACAATCGCCAGGAGTACTATTGGAAATGATTTGTATAATTTCATAATATTATTTTTTAGATTAAACGTTTAACAAATTCCTTGCCGTAATGTTTCAAACGCCCTCTACGGGCTATTAAAGCCTGTTAAGATTCATCGAGGATCAGGATTTAAGGAAAGCTGGAGTTAAACAAGCGAATAATTTATGGCGTACAGTTTTAGATCAAGCTTGTTATGGCTGACTGGAATTGAATTAAATAAGTTAATGTTACCAGCAGATTATCTGCAATAAGGAAAATAAACGGTTAAAAGAAAAAATAAACTTCATAATCTACTATATTTTTAAAAAAAACATTGCTTTATGCATTGTTTATCGTTATTTTGCAGCTTTATTAATCTAAATAGCATTTTTTATTGCGTGAAGTTAAAAAATGCTTCATATTAAAGTTAACAATCTCCTTATGATTAAGCTTTTTATTGGTGGCCTTGCAGATAATATCCAGGAAATGGATTTGGCAATTTTTGTCAGTTTACATGGAAAGATAGAAACCATTAAGGTTGTTAGAGATCGGGCAACCGGAAAATGTAAAGGTTATGCTTTTATAGAAGTGATCAACCAATCTGATGCCAGTAACATCATTTCGATGTTAAATGGTGAAACGTTTAAAGGGAACGTCATTACAGTTAAACAAAGTGCAGAAGAAGCACCTAAAAAAGTGTTCAAACCAAAACCTTCAGGAGGGCAACCGCCAAAAAGCAAACGCCCTAGAGTACAACGTTAGTTTGTTCATAGCAATTCATCATTAGCTATAACTTATCATTTATATAGTTCGCAATCAACGATCGCTGGTGATTTTAGTTGCCGTTGATACTTTGAATCATTAGCTTCATAATCAATTTTTTCAGGAACAATTTTTACCTACCTTTAATTACCTTACTATAAGTGTATTACAAAATAAAAGGGGATGAAAATTATTTTCCATCCCCTTTTTTACGTCTTGTTGTTTAATCAACCAGCGACGAGCCATCACCGGTTTCTACTACGTAAGCTTCCAAATTTAGATCGAATGAATTACTGTAGGCTATTTTGATCTGATCGATTAAACTGTCTATTCGATCATCTTTTACAATATTAATGGTACAGCCACCAAATCCGCCACCCATCATCCTGGCTCCAAGTACGCCATCAAAATCTTTCACAAAATCAACTAAAAAATCGAGCTCTTTGCAACTTACTTCATAATCTTTACTCAAGCCTTCATGCGTGGCAAACATTAGATTTCCTAAAGCATTTAGGTTACCATTTGCAAGTTGATCAGCAGCTTTCACTACCCTATCAATCTCCTTCACAATAAAAGCACATTTTTGATAAACCTGGCTATCTTTTGGTTTGACATGTTTTTCAAGCAATTCCAGGTTCACATCACGCAAGCTATTAACTGCTGGCTCATGTTCTTTAATCCATGCCACTCCTTGTTCACATTGTGATCTCCTTTCATTATAAGCCGAATCTGCAAGCGAGTGTTTTACATTTGTATTTAGTAGCACAAGCTTGTATCCATCCAGCTTCAATGGAATATATTCATATTTCATTGATCGGCAGTCTAACATCACTGCCTGATCTTTTTTACCAAAAACGGAAGCAAACTGATCCATAATTCCACAATTTACACCCGCAAATTCATGCTCTGCTTTTTGCGAAATCAGCGCTAAATCCATTTGTGAAATATCAAGATTGTTTAAGTGTTTGATGGCAAAAGCGGTTGCACATTCTAATGCTGCCGATGATGATAAACCAGCGCCCAAAGGCACGTTACCATCCAGGTACAAATTGAAACCCGAAAACTGTAAACCTCTTTTTTTGATTTGGTCAGCAACACCTAAAATATAGTTGGCCCAGCTTTTATCCGTTTTTTCAATCTGATCAATAGATGCAATATGTTTTTGCTGATAACTTTCAGAGTAAAGATGTATTTCCTGATCATCGCGTTGCGAAACTGCCACATAAATAGCCTTATTAATGGCAGCAGGCATTACAAATCCATCATTGTAATCGGTATGCTCACCAATAATGTTAATTCTTCCCGGTGATTTTATTAAAACAGGCTCTGTTTGAAAAATTTTTCTGAACGAAGATTTTAACGCTTGTATATCCATAATTATTTAACCTTATAATGTACCTGTGGCATTTCTCTTAATTTTTTAGCGGCAAATTCAGCAGTTATATCTCGTTGCGGACTTGCCAACATTTCATAACCTACCATAAATTTCTTTACTGTTGCCGAACGTAACAAAGGCGGATAAAAATGCATGTGCCAATGCCATTCCGGATAATCACCACTATTTACCGGAGCCTGGTGCATGCCTGCAGAATAAGGAAAAGATGTTTCAAACAAGTTATCGTACTTAACGGTCAAAATCTTAATGGCATCTGCGAGTGATTTTATTTCAGCCTCAGTAAAATATTTTATGCTCGTTAAATGCCTTTTTGAAATAATGATTGTTTCATAAGGCCAAACTGCCCAGAAGGGAACCAAAACAACGAAATGATCATTTTCGTAAACTACTCTTTCCTGTTTTTCTTGCTCCAATTGCAGATATGCTGAAAGCAAACTTTTTCGGTGCACGGCATAATAATTTTTCTGATGTTCAGTTTCTTTCAGCAGTTCTGCCGGAATATCACTTAACGACCAGATTTGCCCATGCGGATGTGGATTACTGCAACCCATGATTTCACCTTTATTTTCAAAAATTTGAATGTATTTAATCCACTGGTTTTCTGATAAGCTATTAAACTCTTTTTGCCATAAAGCCACAACAGTTGCAATCTCTGCAACTTCCATTTCAGGGAGAGTTATATTATGTTTAGGGCTAAAACTGATGACTTTACACAACCCCTTTTGATTATTTGCAACCAATAAGTCAGCTTCATTAAAGCTGGCTAAAGGTGTATCATCCAACAAAGCTGAAAAATCATTTTTAAAAACGAAACTTTCGGTATAAGCTGGGTTTACATCGCCATCTGCCCGATCGTTACCTGGACACAAATAACATTTCGGCTCGTATTCCGGCCTATTGTCGGGACTAAGTTCTTCAACCTTTCCCTGCCACGGGCGTTTAGTTCTGTGGGGTGAAACTAGTACCCACTCACCGGTCAGAATATTTAATCGGGTGTGCGGGTTTGAATCTAAATCGAAAGTATTGCTCATTAATATGGTATTAAATGTTTGGGCAAAACTATATATAAATTATTAATTGTCAAAATGACAATTAATAATTTATATAATAATTTCTATTTTCGTAGAAAATTAGAGATCTTCAAATCCCAAATCGAACAAAAAATGATAGCATATTCTGGTCAGCCGCATTATCTCCTTGCTGTAGATTGCATTGTGTTTGGTTTTGACGGAGAACATTTAAAAATTTTGCTGGTTAAAAGAGGTTTGGAGCCAGAAATAAACAAGTGGAGTTTAATTGGTGGTTTTGTAGGCGCTAATGAGAGTCCGGATGATGCTGCAAACCGGGTTTTAAAAAAGAACACGGGTTTAGAAGGCATTTACCTTGAACAATTACAGATTTACGGCGAACCCAACCGCGATCCGATTGAAAGGACTTTATCTGTTGGTTATTTTGCGTTGATCGACATTCATAAATATCAGGCACAGATTAATGATGATTATCATGCTGAATGGTTTCTGATCAACGACCGTCCAAAACTCATCTTTGATCATGATCAAATGGTTAGTGATGCCAGAAAAAAACTTAGATACAAAGCAGCGTTACATCCTATTTTATTTGAAATGTTGCCCAAAAAATTCACCATCCCCCAGTTGCAAATTCTGTTTGAAGAAGTAAACGATACCAAAATTGACACCCGTAATTTTAGCAGAAAAATTGGTTCAACGGGCTTATTGATCAAACTGGCAGAAAAAGATAAATCAGGCTCGAAGAAAGGTGCATTTTATTTCAAAGTTGATAAAAAGAAGTACAATGCTAACTTTCAGGCCTTTCTGAACCTTATTCCCAACTTAAAACTTTAACTAAAGCGGCGCAATTTTAATCTCAATTTAAGATGAGATTCCTATTTTTGTTAGATGCTACGAATCGGAATAGCTGAAGATGATATCAAAATTGCTGATCTTTTAAAATCGGCGCTGGAAGAAAACGGCTATCAAATATCTACGGTATTTAATGGAATAGACGCACTGGAACAATTTGCCAATAAGCAATTCAATTTACTGATTATTGACATCATGATGCCCGGATTAAATGGCATCCAGTTATGTAAACGGCTTCGCGAAATTGATAGTCAGACACCTATCCTGATGCTTACCGCATTGGGAACAGTAGACGATAAGGTAACAGGCCTGGACGCAGGGGCTGATGACTATCTGGTAAAACCTTTCCACTTAAAAGAATTACTTGCCCGTGTTTCAGCACTGCTACGAAGACAATCTCCTTTAGTAAGCATGTCCAGTCATCAACTTTGTTTTGAAGATCTGGTGCTGGATACACATAGCAAAGAAGTATTCAGAGCGGGTAAAACTATTGAACTTAGTGCAAAAGAGTTTATTTTACTGGAGCTTTTTCTGCGTAACCCCAATCGTTTATTATCTCGCCAATATATTGCAGAGCAAGCCTGGGATATTCATTTCGATACCGGTACCAATGTAATTGATGTTTACATCAACTTTCTGCGTAAAAAAATAGATAAAGGCTTTGACAGAAAACTTATCCATACCAAAATCAATATGGGTTACATCCTCAAATAATGAAAATAAAAGATCGCATTGCACTTTATTTTACGCTGATAAGCACATCAATGCTTTTCGCTGTGCTTTGTGTTGTTTATTTTACTTTCATGAAATTTCTGGAGGCTGATTTCTTTGAGCGACTAACCGACAGAACAATGGTTACGGCTAAGCTTTATCTTGAAGCCGATGAAATTAGCAGAGATGCCTTGAACGATGTTCGCCACAAATATTTGCAGAAGCTTAACGGCGAGGTAACACGAATTTACGATTATAAAAACCGGGCAACTTTTATCGGAGATACCACCCAATACTGGACGAAGGCAACAATAGATCAGGTTAGAAAACGCAAACAAATTAAATATACGGATGGGGAACGACAGGTTGTGGGTATTTATTACAAAGATAACCAGGGCGATTTCGTCATTCTGGCTTCAGCATCCGATCAGGGATCACACAATAGATTAACGAAGCTGCTTAGGATCATGATTTTCGTGTTCATCATCATCTCGTTGGTTGTGTTAATTTTGAGCAGGTGGATAGCCGAAAAAATGTTAAAGCCGCTCAAAAAATTCATGCTGGAGGTAAAGCAGATTGGCTCTGAAAATATGGAATTCAGGGTGGAGGAAACTGATACCAAAGATGAAATTAACCTCATCGCCAAAAGTTTTAATCACTTAATGAATGAACTGGAACAGGCGTTTATCCTTCAAAAAACATTTGTGGCAAATGCCTCTCACGAACTAAGAACACCGGTTACGAGAATAATGATGGCTACCGAATTGGCTTTGTCAAAAAATCGTGATGCGGAAGCTTATCAAAAGGTGATCTATTCCATATTAGACGACGCCGAGAAAATGGATCATATTATTACCGGTTTACTGACCCTGGCGAGGATGGATATGGAATTGCTCAATGCTCAGCTCTCTCCTATCCGATTAGATCAATTGTTATTCAAAATTCAGGCAGAATGGAAACAGCGTAAAAACCTTACTATAGAATTTGTAAATGACTTATCGGAAGCCCATCCGCAGGTTTTAGCCAACGAAATTCTCCTGCAAATTGTACTCGATAACATTTTTTCGAACGCTTTTAAGTTTTCTAACCAACAAAATGTGGGATGTAAATTGACGCAGTCTGATGAAAATTTCGTGATCGAAATAATTGATCAGGGTCCTGGTATTCCACTGATGGAACAGGAAGAGGTTTTTAAACCCTTCTATACCCGATCTGCAGCAGTTGGACAAAAAGGTGAAGGAATGGGTTTGTATATGGCTCAAAAAATCATCACGTTGTTTAAAGGAAAAATAGAAATATTTGCGTCTAACGAGTATAAAAGTGTGTTTATCATATCGATACCTCAACTTTAATCCGCTTTTAATTTCGATTTAATTCGCGTTTAACTCGGCAAGAATAGTTTTGCCGTATGATGAGATTAAGTTCATTTTTGCTTTTCGTATTGGCTATTTCGATCAATGCAAGCTTTGCTCAAAGTGATTCCCTAAAACTAGATTTAAAACAAGCTGAAATTCTTTTTTTAAAGAATAATTTCGATTTACTGGCCAGTAACTATCAGATTGATCAGGCAAAGGCAGAAGTGATTACAGCGAAGCTTTTTGATAATCCGGAATTGGAGTATGAAAACCTTTTCTATAACCACGAAACCAAAAAAATTCTGCAAACATCTTATGCCTATGGTCAGTACGCAGGTTCTATTTCTCAGCTTGTCAAGCTGGCCGGAAAGCGAAATAAGAATATAAAATTGGCACAAACAGGTGTAAAATTGGCTGAACTGGAATATTTCGATTTGATGCGCACACTAAAATTTGAACTGCGCAACACTTTTTACAAAGCCTACTTCGCCACTCAATCTATTCACGTTTACGAAGACCAGGTCAAATCAACCGAAAGTTTGTTGAAGGCTTATGAAATCCAGTTGAAAGCCGGGAATATTGCCTTAAAAGATGTGATCAGAATCAAATCTTTAATAATTAATTTAAAGGCAGAACAGGCAAATCTTTTGAATGAGCTAGAAGATCACTATAAGGATTTAAGATTATTATGTGGCCTGGAACCTTCTGCAAACCTGAAGTTAACGGTTGCAGAAAGTAGAGTAACTGCTATAGATCAAATTCCTTACGCAAGGCTGCTTGATTCTGCCAGAACCAACCGGGCAGACTTAAAGCTGGCAAAAACTGATTTGGAGTACAACGAGCTTAACTTAAAATTGCAAAAGGCAATGGCTATCCCCGATGTTGAGGTCTCCCTGGCATACGATTTAAAAGGAAATTATCCCGAAAAATATACCGGTATCGGTCTGAAAATTCCAATTCCACTTTTTAACAGAAATCAAGGCGAAATTAAAAAGGCAAAGGTTGGAATCGATGCCGCTACCTCCAACATCAAAAAGCAGGAATTAATATTATCAAATGAGGTTTTCAACAGTTATCGCACTGCGATAAGGAACGAAAAGCTATTAATGGAGATTGATCCATCCTTTAATGGAGATTTTAATAAGATTATCAACGGACTGATTAAAAACTTTAGAGAGCGGAACATCAGCTTGATCGAATTCCTTGATTTGTATGAATCATACAAAGAAAATATCCTCCAAATCAACAGTCTCAAATTCGAAAGAATGAGCTCGAGAGAAGAACTCAATTATGTAACCGGCACAAACATATTCAAATAAGCATTATGCAAACCATCCATCAAAACATCATAAAAGGATTAATTTTCACCTCAATAGGCCTTGGTTTTGGCTGTAGCGAAAACAAGGTAGAAACCCCAACTGAAAAATTTGCCATTACAGATTCGTTATTAAGCAGGTTGATTATTGATACGGTACAGCAAGCTAACGGGAAGGCTGACATTATTTTCTCTGCTAAAATTACGGCAAATGAAGATCGGAAATCGGAACTTTTCCCGATGGTAAGCGGATCTGTAAATCGGGTGAATGTGCGTTTAGGTGATCAGGTAAATGCCGGACAAACCCTGGCAACAGTAAATAGTGCAGAAATGGCTGGATTTGACAAAGAAGTAATTGCGGCAAATGCTGAACTAAAAACTGCTGATAGAATTTTAAAGCAAGCTGAACAACTTTACGAAAGCGGTTTATCATCTGAAAAGGAATTGGAAGAAGCTAAAAATGATTACCAAACGAAAAAGGCAGAGCTAAAGAGAGCAAACGCTGTATTAAAAATAAACGGTGGCAGCAGTACAGGGTTATATGCTATAAAATCACCATTGAATGGTTTTGTAATTGAAAAAAATGTAAATGATAACATGCAATTGCGTAGCGATAATGATAAAAGCTTATTTACGGTTGCTGATCTTTCGAATGTTTGGGCGATGATCAATATCTATGAATCGGATATTTCTCGTGTTAAGCCTGGCGATGAAGTTAATTTATCTACACTGTCTTATCCAGAGCAGGTATTTAAAGGAAAAATAGATAAAATTTATAATCTGATTGATCAGGATAGTAAAGTGATGAATGCAAGAGTTGTCATTGCAAACCCTAACTTCCTGCTAAAACCAGGCATGTTAGGCACAGTTAAAGTTTCAGCAAGTTCAGGCGTTAATTTACCGGTTGTAAATGCCAGAGCTGTAATTTTTGATGAAAACAAAAACTATGTGCTTGTATTAAACAGCGACAATAAGGTTCGCATTCAGGAAATAGAGATTGGCCGTAAAACTGCCAACAGAATTTTCATTAGCAAGGGGGTTCAAGCTGGTGATCGGGTGATTGCATCTAAACAGGTTTTCTTGTTTGAAAACTTAAAAACGCAGTAAAATTCCTTTCACTCATTAGATTTTTAACCCATGAATAATTTTATCAAAAGCATCATCGGCTTTGCGCTGAAGAACAAATATTTTATTTTTTTCGCCACTTTCATCCTCATTTTAGCAGGTTATTTAAGTTTCAAAAATACCACCATTGATGCATTTCCTGATGTGACCAATACCAATATTACCATTATTACGCAATGGCCAGGGAGAAGTGCTGAAGAGGTAGAAAAGTTCGTTAGCCGTCCGCTGGAAATTGCCATGAACCCAACAGAAAAACGCACCAGCATTCGTTCCTCTTCCCTATTCGGACTTTCTATTGTTAAAGTAAGTTTTGAGGATGATGTTGATTACGCGGAAGCACGGGTTCAGGTGAATAACCACCTTGATGAAGCCGATTTACCCGAAGGCATTCAACCGGAAGTACAGCCACCATATGGCCCGACAGGAGAAATTTTCCGCTATACTTTAACCAGTGATCAAAAATCTGTACGTGAACTTAAAACCTTACAGGACTGGGTCATCCAGCGGGAATTACTTTCGGTATCGGGTATTGCCGATGTCGTGAGTTTCGGTGGCGAAGTGAAAACTTATCAAATTACCGTTGATCCACAGAAATCCATTCAATATGGCGTAACAGCTACAGAGCTTTTCGAAGCGGTTTCAAAAAGCAATATTAACGTGGGGGGCGATGTAATTGTTCAAAGTGGTCAGGCTTACGTAGTGCGTGGAATTGGTGTGCTCAACAACATTGATGAGATTAGAAATGTAGTGGTAGATAATGTAAATGGTACTCCCATATATGTTAAAACCATTGCCGAAGTTGCTGAATCAGCATTGCCAAGACTAGGACAGGTAGGCCGGGATCATGATCCTGATGTAGTGGAAGGGATTGTGGTGATGCGGAAAGGTGGCAACCCGAGTGAAGTAATAAGCCGATTAAAAGAAAAAATAACTATCATCAATAGCAGCATCTTACCGGATGATGTAAAGATTAAAGCCTTTTACGACCGCGAAGATTTAGTGAATTACTCCGTTCACACGGTTATGGGAAATATGCTTGAAGGGATTTTATTCGTTACTCTCATTGTTTTCCTTTTCATGGCTGATTGGCGCACCACGTTAATTGTATCGATCATCATTCCATTAGCACTTTTGTTTGCCTTTATCTGTTTAAAACTAAAAGGAATGCCTGCGAATTTGTTATCCATGGGTGCGATAGATTTCGGAATTATCATAGATGGTGCGGTCGTGATGGTGGAAGGAATCTTCGTAACCCTGGATATGAAAGCCAGGAAACTGGGCATGGATCGTTTCAATAAAATGAGCAAGCTGGGTTTTATCAAAAAGGCTTCCATGGAAAACGGGAAAGGAATTCTTTTTGCCAAACTGATTATCATCACCGGCTTGTTACCCATATTTACCTTCGAAAAAGTGGAAGGAAAAATGTTCTCTCCCCTGGCCTGGACATTAAGTTTTGCGCTTCTCGGTGCCTTAATTTTAACTTTTACACTGGTACCGGCAATGGCAAGTGTGTTGTTAAAAAAGAATGTAAAAGAGAAACATAACGTCTTTTTAGAATGGATGACAAAAGCAACTTTGAAATTCTATGATAGCTGTTTCAGCAAAAAAAGGCTAGTATTTTTCATATCGATTGTCGTATTGGTAATGGGTGTTTTCAGTTTTAAATTTTTAGGAACTGAATTTTTACCCAGTCTGGATGAAGGGTCGATTTATGTGCGGGCAACCGGTCCGTTGAGTATTTCACTTGATGAAACTAAAAAGCTTTCAAACGACATGCGAAAGATTTTTTTAAGTTTTGAAGAAGTGAAGCAGGTAATGTCGCAAACTGGTCGTCCAAATGATGGAACGGATGCCACAGGCTTTTATAATATGGAATTCCATGTAGATATTTACCCTCGTAAAGAATGGAAACGGAAACAAAGTAAAGAGCAACTGATTGAACGCATGCAGGAAAAGCTCAAAAGTTTTCCTGGCATCAGTCTAAATTTCTCTCAACCCATTTCTGACAACGTTGAAGAAGCTGTTTCTGGTGTTAAAGGTTCAATTGTAGTTAAAATGTTCGGCGAAAACTTCGAATTTATTGAACAGGAAGAGGAAAAAATTGAGAAGATTTTAAAAACTGTTGATGGTATTGAGGATTTAGGCATTCTAAGAAATCTTGGTCAGCCAGAATTGCAAATTAACCTTGATCAGAAAAAAATGGCGCTTTACGGTGTCAGCACAGCTGATGCCAACGCTGTAATTGAAATGGCTATTGGTGGTAAAGCAGCAACTCAAATTTATGAAGGCGAGCGAAAATTCGACCTCATCATCCGTTATCCGGAAGACTTTAGAAATGATGAAAGTTCTATTAGCAAACTTCGCATCCCCACTTTATCAGGTTCAAATGTTCAGCTTGGCGAAATTTCGAGCATCAGAAAAATCACTGGCCCAAGTATGATTTACCGCGACAAACACAAACGTTATGGCGCCATTAAATTCTCCATACGAGGTAGAGATATGGGCAGCGTAATTGCCGAAGCGCAACAAAAAGTAAATGCACAAATAAAACTTCCAAAAGAGTACAAATTAGAATGGGCAGGAGATTTCGAAAATCAACAACGAGCCATTTCCCGATTATCACAAGCTGTTCCAGTGAGTTTGTTGTTAATCTTCTTCATTCTTTTTGTGCTTTTTGGAAATATCAGGGATGCTTTATTGGTATTAAACAATGTGCCATTTGCGATGATTGGTGGAATTTTGGCTTTACTTATTGCCGGGGTAAACTTTAATATTTCGGCGGGGATCGGCTTTATTGCCTTGTTTGGAATCTGTGTTCAAAATGGCGTAATTCTGATTACCAGATTCAAAACAAATATTGCCGAATTGAAGCACCATGCAACCTGGACATTTACCGATGCCATGCGTGACGGAATTGCAAGCAGATTCAGGCCGGTTTTAATGACCGCACTAATGGCTGCAATAGGTTTAATGCCAGCAGCATTATCAACTGGAATTGGATCAGAAGCATCAAAACCATTAGCGATAGTAGTTATCGGTGGATTGATTACCAATACACTATTTAATCTTTTCGTTTACCCGATTGTATTTTATTGGTCGTACAAAAAAAAGGTTGAAAAAATAAATCCAGCACAAGCTTAAAAACAAAGCCTTTCGACTTTCGAAAGGCTTTGTTTTTTATTAGAATAATTTTTCTTGCGGAGGTTTAGTTCCTGCCAAACGCAGATAAACAGTGGTTTGACCACGATGGTGGGTTTGATGTTCGAAACCTTTTTCGAAAGCAGCTTCTCTTGAAAGTTCAAAACGATCAAATAGTTTTACCTTTTCATTTAACTGGGCGGCGTTTAATTTTTGAAGGGCAGCAATAACAAAATCATAACTATCTAAGACATTTTTAGTAACTACCGCTTTTGTTTTTTCGCTGGTTTTCTCAAGCTGATCCATTCCCGCAGGAGATTTAGCTCCTAAGGCAGCAGCCGTAAATACATAATTATCTGCACCCAAATGCAACATTTGCTCTGCGAATGATCGCATTTCAGGAGTAGGTTTCAACCCGTAATCTTTTTCAGGCATAGCATCCAGATACTCTTTAGTGTAAGCTTTTGCCCGCTCCCATTCTTTCACTACATCAGCAGGAGTAGTTTGTGCCCTTGCTGTATTAAATACAGCCATTAGCACCAATAAACTGGTTAATAATTTTATTGTTTTCATGTGATTTGGTTTTATCAACGTAAAATTAACAATAAGAATCGATTATAACTGCTGCGTTTTGGCTGAGAAAAATGGCTGAAAAAAAAAGGAGTTTGCAATGCAAACTCCTTTAACTTTAACTTAATTTCCAATCTGGACGTTCGAAATGGCAGGTATAACCATAGGGAACTTTTTGCAGGTAATCCTGATGGTCTTCTTCCGCATTCCAAAAATCACCAGCAGGAACCACTTCCGTTACAAATTTGCCCGGCCACTTGCCAGAATTTTCCAGTTCCTGAATTAACTCAAGTGCTGTATTTTTCTGCTCCTCATTCAGGTAAAAAATAGCTGAACGGTAAGATGTCCCGACGTCATTTCCCTGGCGGTTTTTTGTTGTAGGATCATGAATCTGGAAAAAATATTCCAATAGTTTGCGATACGATAATTCTTCAGGATTAAACTCAATTTCAATTCCTTCAGCATGTGTGCCGTGATTGCGATAAGTTGCATTTGGAACATCACCACCGGTGTAGCCTACAACAGTTGAAATTACACCAGGCTGGTGACGGATCAATTCCTCAACACCCCAGAAGCAGCCGCCAGCTAAAATTGCTTTTTCAGTACTCATATTTATGTGCTTTATTTTGTGAATTTAAGATATTACAATATTGAACGAATTAAACCGCCTTCTACCCTAATGGCGGCGCCGTTTGTTCCCGAAGCCAGCGGACTAACGTAATAAGTTACAGCGTTGGCAATTTCGCTAACATCTAAAAATCGTTGAATCAGTGAAGTTGGTCGCATATTTTTAAAGAAATCTTCTTCCACCTCAGCAATGCTGATATTTCCTTTTTTGGCTAAATCTTCAATAAAACCTCCAACACCTTTTGATTTTGTTGGTCCTGGCAAAATTGAATTTACCGTTACATTTGTGCCTTTGCTTAACTCAGCTAAACCCCTGCTTACGCCGAGTTGGGCAGTTTTGGTCATTCCGTAATGAATCATTTCATCGGGTATAAAAACTGCCGATTCACTGGAAATGAAAATGATCCTACCCCAGTTTTTAGCTAACATTTTTGGAAACAACGATCTTGATAAGCGGATACCACTCATTACATTAACTTCAAAAAAACGAAACCAATCCTCATTACTAATCTCTTCGAAGGCTTTCGGCTCGAAAATACCGGCATTATTAATCAGAATATCTACATCAGGCAAACTTTCAATTAGTTTGTTTACTTCCTCTGCCTTTGCAAAATCAGCTGCAATTCCAGTCACAGCATCATTTCCTGTATCCTTTTTCAATTTTGCAATCGCATTATCTATAGTTTCCTTCGATCGTCCATTGATAATTACTTGTGCTCCTTCTTTCAATAAACTTTCGGCAATTGCATATCCTATCCCAGCAGTTGATCCGCTTACGAAAGCAATTTTATTTTTTATTTGTAAATCCATTTTAGCTTTTATCTTTTAGATACGTAATGATAACAAATCCCTGATTGATCTGTTTATCGGAAAAAGCATACAGATGTAAAAATTAACTTGAATGATTGGCTAATGATGCAAATGATATTCGGCAGAAAGTATTGCAGACAGTGTTTTTATATCACTTAATTTGTGGCTAAGGAGATCAGATTTGTTTCCATCATTTAATTTGAGAAGGGAATCATCCACTGATTCTTCAGGCTGAATGGATTTTTCAAGTTTCAGATTCCTTATAATAGGAATGACTAAGTTGTTTTCGTTATCGATATCAAGCCCTTCGCCTGCCAGATAAATGGAAGTAATCATGGCATTGATTTTATAAATTATAACTTGTACCTCATACAAATATTGAAGATTCAGGCTCGATTGCCATGGCTCCTGACTTGCAGATTCAATGGATTCTGATAAAGCAGAGAGGCTCAGATTGGCATTTTTTCTGGCCATCCTATTTATATTTTCATTGGGCTCTTTGTTTTTATCTGTAGTGATCAGAAAATATTTCAAACTTGCATTTGCAGCTTCCTTGATTTTTTGATGCATTTGTTTGCTATCCCAGATCGGAAAAAGGTAAGTGGCAAGAATTGCAATTCCGCAGCCAATCATTGTAAATATTATCCTATCATGAACAATATGGTCAAAATGGCCATGATAACTACCTAAAGTAAGAATTACAGCTGGGGTAATAAACATTACACTTATGGTGTAATTAATTCTATTAAAAGCATAAAAACCAAGTAAACAAATAGCAGAAATGCTCAATAATATCGTGGGGCTTTTTATCAGATAGATTAGCAATAGGCCGATGGCAACTCCACCTAAACTTCCCTTTAACCGCTGAAAATTCCTTTTCCATGTGATTGAAAATTTTGGTCTCGCTACGATTACTAAAGTTAAAAAAAGCCAGTAGCTATATTTGCTGGTTTCTAATTGATTAATGAGCAGGAAACCGAACAGGAAGCAAATTGCCATGCGAAGCGAAAACCTGAATATTGGGGATTTTAAACCTAAATGATCTTTGAGCGAAAGTCGATCTGAACTCACAAACAGTGGATATTCAATAGTTTCATTGGGCTGTAAATGGTGTTGATCATTAATTTCGCTCTTTCTTATGGCCATAATGATCTGAGCAATTTCATCAATATTAGAAATTACACTTCTGATAAACTCTCGTTGTTCAGTGTTTAAGTGATTCATCTCTGCAATCAATTTTTTTTGATCAGCAATGAATGATGAATTAATTTTCGACCTTGACTCAATATTTTTAATGGTTCGAACATGCCTGCCAAGATCTTCAATTTCTTCGGCTAGTATTCGGATCAAATCAGCAATGAGCGTTAAACTTTTACCTCCAGATAAAGACTGTCGGATGGATTCGTAATCGAAATGAACTGCGTTAAGTTGTTCGTATAGGTCGATTAATAAGCCAGCCCGTTCCAATAAAACCCGACCCTTCTTATTGTCAGGGTTCATGGCATAGCGATCTGTTAACAATAAACTTCGGATTAATTCATGTTTTTGATTTACCCGAATGTGTAATTTGATAATCTCTCTTTGCTGATGATCTAATAGAATCTCCGGATCATAATTTTTGGCCTTTGCCTTTAAAAAGGCTGCACTGGCCAGCAAACATTCAAAAATGGCATGATTCAACGAACGATATGGACGGATGAGTGTTTGAATAACGCTAACTAAATAATACCAAACACCGCCGATTAACATGTATGCACTAAAATAAAGCGGCCGGGCCGGATGCAGCCCCATCACGAAAGTGCAAACGATTAAAGCCATGGTTCCAATCAAGCTCATTTTTTGACCATATACCGCAAACATGGAAAAGAGAAAAGCAAGAGAAGTAATAATCAGTGCAGACCAGATTTTGTAATTCAAAATCTGTGAAACTAAAAATGTTGTTAGAAAAAAGACAACAATGCTAATCAGCGCATTTTTAAGTTTGTTTAATCGGTTATCAGGCAAGTCGGTTAAGCTAATAAGCAAGGCACCGACACCAATTCCAGTCGCAGCTTCCGGGTTACCTAAGTAGAAAAACAATATAATTGGAAAAAGGACAGTTAAAGTGGTACGCAGCGCATCGGAGAAGTATTCTCCAAGAAAAAAGTAAGTAATATTTAATGCGAATGCTTTTTTGCCGCGTTTGATCAAGATGGAATAATTTATTTCAGTTAGTGCGGCAAAGGTAAGACATCAGTTGATATTTTCAGTCAGCAGGGTGTATTAAGGTTAACTGCTTTCAAAATTTCGCATCGCTGCTGATAATAAATTTATGTAGAGGCCTTTAAAAACCAAATTTCAAGGCAGCATCCAGGTATGAATTATTCTACAAGAATCGATATAAATTAAGGTGTTTTTACCCTTTTTATGTAAATTGTAAAACGCTAGTTTTAGTGCAGTTAGAATTAAATCAACGGGACGATTTAGAAACTAATGGAAAGCAGGCCCTCGGACCTGCTTTTTTTATATTTACTGGTTTCAATCGTACAAAACCAGTCTGAAACCATACTCTGAGCGTTGTAAAGCTTTTCAATGCAGAAAATCTCGTTCAGTTCGCAATTGGTGTAATCAAAAATAGGACTTGTGGATTAATGTAATTGTGGTCTATCGAAATCAAAGTGCAGTTAAAAGAGATAATTAATCACTCCCGGAAATACCATTGAACTAACGTTGATATCATAAAATTATGGCTGATTATTTATTAAGCATATGTCTCATCAAAACAATTAATACTGTACCACCTACCAATGCGATAGTTAAAACAACCAAATCAGCTTTGTACTTTCTCAAGTCTTTTCTATCGTGTGCAGCTTTAGCAGAAAATATTTTCTGAACGAGAAATGCAATGCATAAAGTAATAGTGATGATGTAGGTCATAATTTGAGGTTAATTGAATCACAAGATATGAAAATTTGGTATAAAATAAAAGCCCTCGCTTTTTGGGCGGGGGCTTGGTTAGTTAGAATAGCATTATGATGCCAAATTATTTTTTATCGGAATTAGCAAGCGGTGTACGATTTCCTTTATCATCAACTACAAATGCCTTTTCACTATTAAAAATAATCGCCTTACGGTTGCCTTTGTGTTGGTTGACATCTACACCAATAACTTTATCTCCATAATAAGCAGCAATATTTTCTTCGGTAATGGTATGGCCAACTACAATTTGCCTGACATCAAATTTTGCCAAAGTAGAATCTACTGTAGTGATGGGAGTTCTATCATCGCCGAAGTAACCTCTATACCAAAATGGACCACCACTGCTCATCCATTTTTTGCCTTCTGCATCAAGTTTTTTGGTAGAGATTCCATAATAGCTTCGGCATTTATCATTAATTTCCTTCAACGATAAGTTAGTGGCATTAATTTCAGGAGAAATACCTGCGTGGAGAAAAAGCTTATCGCCGATTTTTTCTATTGCATTTTTACTTCTTAGCCATTTGCCAATTTCAGTATCCTCTGCAATTAATTTTTCATATGTTATCCCAATCAATTTAGCTGATGCAGGATATTTTGGTGCTAAGTATCGTAAATCTCCCGCCATATTCATCACGTCGTGATTACCCAAGAGCACATGCACAAAGCCTCCTTTTTTAATGGCATCTTCTTCCAATTTATAAAGCAACCACAAATAAGGAACAACATCTTTTCCACGATCGAATAAATCGCCACAAATCACTAAATGTCCTTTACCAAAAATCCAGTTATATTTCTCATCTATTACTTTATTCGCAATCATTAACGCCCGGAACGCCTCAAATTCACCTTCAATATCAGAAAGGACAAGCATTTTCTCTACAGCCTTATATGAAGAGGGCTGGATAACATTTTTAGCACGTAGCTTAAAACTAAAATCCCATTCTTTATGCTTTGCAAACCGAACCTGAACAGGATTTTTTTCATTTAAAGTATCTGTTTTGCTTAGATCATTCAGAACATAATGAGCAATAATGTTCTTTCCTGAGCGAACGATGTAAGGCCCATCTTGCTCGACCTGAGCTGCAACTTTAACACCATAAAATAATATAAATGGGAGCAATAAGTATTTAAGAGATCTCATAAAAAAAGAATAACATATAGCAAATGTATTTTTTTAATGATTATCTGCATAATAAATATAAAAAAGGGAGCCTATTAAATAAATAAGCTCCCTTTTAAAATTAGCAGAAGATTTTTTAATCAACAATGATATTAAAACCATTTAATCTACCACTTTCTTTTAAACGGAATGTTTCTTTGATTTTTCCGGTGGTTGGATTATACTGATTAACGCCAGAGAAACCTTCAGTTGTATTGTTCGATAAAAAGTAGATTTCGCCATTGTGCATAAAAGGATTTGAGGTTCCGTAGAAACTATCAGCAGGAATATTTAAACGGGTTGCTTTTTTTGTTGTCGCGTCGATTTCATTCCAGTACCATACGTCACTTCTATACGTTACGCCATGTTGCCCACCGCCATAATATGAGGTTGGTCTTGAAGGAATAGTGGTGTAAATTTTACTGTTGTGAACGAATAATCTATTAAATTCAGCTGGAAACTGATAGTTTTTGATATCAATAGAAAAGTTCTGATCGAATTGAGTTTCGCCGTTTTTGATACGTAGGATTTTTGAAGAAGCCGCTGTAGGCTGTGTTTTCATATCTGCTACTGCAACAAAATATAAGTCTTTGGTCACTTCATCATAGCTGTATAAAACGTGGTCGATAAATACACCTAAATTAGTTGTACCCGCAAATTTGGTCACATTCAAAATCTTGTTATTGGTTAAATCGTAAACTGCAATGGCCACCTCTTGTTTAGGAGGTGATACCTGCCAGTTGCCTGTTAATTTGGTACCCAATAATAAATCAACATAAAGTTTATCATCTCTTTTGGCCAAAATTAACTGACCAGCTGATTCATTTGGTAAGCCTTCGGATAATGAGCTAAAATCGATTTCCCCAGTACGCTCCATTGTAGTGGGGTTGAATTTCTGAACTTTTAGTCCACCTCTTACATCATCCCAGTAATAACCTTCAGTTGCACTCACTACTAAATAATTTGAAATATACGCGTTAGACAGTGAGGCTAAAAACTTATCCTGCACAACCTGACCTGCGGTGTTTAAATTTAATTTAAGGATGCCTTGTGCATTCGATGCGCTGTTTACTTTGTAAAGGGTTTTCCCTAATACACGGCCACCTAGTGAGCTACTAACTTGAAAAAATGGTAGACCAGATAAATTAATCTCACGAGATTTATTGTTTTTTAGTGCATAAATACCACCACTCCAATTTGCGTTTGCATTATAAATAATCCAGGTTTCATTTGCTGGAATATCTGTATCTGGCTGATTGGGTTCAGGCTCATTGGTTTTGCTACAAGCGCCTAAAAACATTAGCGCAGATAAACCAAACATTGTACTTAGAAATTTGATTCGTTTCATTTCGATTAGATAAAATATGATTATAAAAATTGATAAACTAGTTTTAGATATAATGACCTTCCTGGTTTTTGAACATTAAAGTTGTCGTAAAGCTTCTCATTTCCAATGTTCCTGCACTCGGCAGATAAAGTAATTTTTGGTTTGGAAAAGTGGTAGTAAACTCCAACATTATTGGCAAATTGTGCTAAACGATCATCATTTGGGATTACCAATGAAGTTTGAAAATCCTGCACCTTCTCAAATAATCCAGGTTCTTGATTCTTAGGAATTGCTTTAAGGAAGAAACGGTGCGTATAATTTGCGTTCCAGTTCACTTCCAACCTATCGTTGGCTTTGAAAACCTCATTAAAATATGTGCTAAACCAGATATTTCCAAATAAGAATGGTACGTTGGGGATGCGTGAACCTTCCAGATTTTTAAACATCGTTTCCTCAATTTCAACTCTTCGGATATCCTGGTAGGTTAAATTAGCGCCAAAATCAAAACGTTTAGATGGCGCATAACTGGCTTCTACTTCAAACCCTTTAACCTCTGCCCGCTCGTAATTAATATAGCGGCTAAATGGGATATCCAATTGTAGAAAGATAATATCCTTAACTTTTCTGTAGAATAATCCTGTTGAAAGCGTTAGGCTATGGTCACCTTCCTGAAAGCTGTATTGACCGTTTAAATTAACGTTGTGACTTTTTTCAGGCTTAAGGTCCATATTCTCCTTAATCAATCTGGCATCACCAAAAATTTCATATTCATCTGGCAATCGATTCGCATATTCATATGAAACCTTTAACATATAGCGACCAGTGTTCCAGCGCAAACCCCCAAGGTAACCCAATTGCTCTCCACTACTGGAAGACTGCCATCCCAAGCCAAAATTATCAGTTGTGTATCCTTTGGTATTGAAGTGATAATATTTTAAGGCAACGATACTTTCCAGGTGATCACCAAGCCAGCTTGAACGAAGCCCAAGGCCAAGGTTATTTTTTTGGTAAACTGCTGGTACGCCAAGTACATCTATCCTTTCAATAGCAGAAATGGCACCAAGTGGGTCGCTTCCTTTTCTATGTTGCTCATAATGCATTTGGCTGAAGTCAATAGTATGTTTAGCCGACAGTTGATAGGATGCTATCAATCTGGAGAAGAAAAACTGATAATCGATTTGCTGATTGTTTCCCAAATTAATTTCTCCAGGGCGAAGATTACTGCCAATGATCTGTCCATCCCAGCCATAACGCACCGTAGCCGTATCCACAAATTTTGTTTTGAAACTACTAAAGCTACTTAACAGATTAATATTCAGTTTATCGTTAAAAAAACGTTTCTTATAGTTCAATAAAGCGGTATTATTAAGTTCTTTCGAAAACGCCTGCCCGTAAACCTTGTTCATTTCTGCATCGTGCTGCAGCTCTTTATCAAAGCTTGAATTGATCAACGTTAAACGTAAATCATCAACCCAGGATCGATTTTGCAAACCTGCGTAAGCTTCTGCGTAATAACTTTTTGTTGCATCATGAAATCTTCTGGCATCGCGGTATTCGGTTACGGAAGTTTGGGAATCGTAAAAAGGCGCATTCACTTTATAATCATTATCCGAATAATTGAATGAACTATTCGTTCCCAGATACCACTTTTTAGATCGATCTTGCCACAATGCATTTAGTGTTACCCGATGGGTATTAAAAGAGCCCCCTTCATATGATACTTCAGCGTATTGATCTAGACCAGTTCTGGTAACGAGGTTTACTCCACCACCTAAAGCATCACTCGCCAGATATATGGGCATTACGCCTTTATAAATTTCTACCCGATCGAGCATGTTTACCGGGATTGTGCCTAAGCTGAATCCATGCCCGAACAACTCAATCGGGATACCATCTTTAAATAACCTTACAGCTTTACCTTGCAAGCCGCCTAAGTTAATTTGAACCGGAGCGCCAAGATTCCCGTCACTTCTTAATTTTACACCAGAAGCCCTATTCAAAACCTCACTCACATCGCCGCCTTTATCGTACGATTTTCTCAGGTCAATTGCCTGAACCGAAAATGGGGAAGTCTCTATCTGGCGTTTAGTAGTTTTAGAAACGATTTGGACTTCTTTAAGCTCAAAACTTTTCATTTCCAGATTGCTCAAAGTGAAAGCAAAATAATTTTCGGCACTACAGCTTACCCTAATTGTACGGTTAATTGATGAGTTGCCTTTTTTTAGCTCAATTTGATAAACGCCTTCATCTAGTAAAATATTTGCTAACCCAGTGGCATTAGTTACTCCAACCGATTTATGATCAATGATGATGGTAATAGCAGAAAGTGGATTTTTATTTGAATCATCAACATAGATGCTAACAGGACAAGCAGCTTTTGCTGAAACAAAAAACGCACTAAAAAGGAAAATTAATGATAAGTATCTCTTAGTCAATTTATCTTTATTTAAACTGATTATAAATTATAACCGCAAAAGTAGTAGATTTGCCTAGCCGGAATTTATGAGAATGGAATTTTTTGTTATGAATTTAGAAATTAATAGATGAGCTATAAACTGGATGGTAGCGATTTTGATGATTTCCTTTTATACGATCAAAAGGTAGAAAATGAGGTTACTAAACCCGCTAACGGAATTGTTGAACACTTAAAATTTGTTACTCCAAAGGGGGAAATTACTTATGACCAGTTCATCGTGCGGGAGGATTTATCCATTTTACATGGCAATTATCTTTTTGGAGATAACATTAGCGTTAATGGAAAAGGGGATTCATCTCTTTTAGAGATGCACTTCAACCTTTCCGATCAACACATTTATTATAAAAATAAGGCTACAGCCCGGGATAGTGTTTCGGCAATGGCTGGAAACATTACATTCCTTACAGCGGAGGATAATCAGGCTAAAATCGGTTTTAAAGAGAATATAGAATATAACACATTCGATATTCATTTACCTTTTGTGACACTGGCACAGTACGAAGGTGAATCCAAAATACTAGATCGATTCTTGAACAAATGCCATAAAGACATCAGTACGGTTTTAGCACCTAATGAAATAAAGATTGGTGCGAAAGAGTTTTGTGTGATACAGGATATAAAGAACTGTCCTTATGTAGGACTTACAAGAAGGATCTACCTGGAATCGAAAGTTTACGAACTGATCGCATTAAGCTTTAATGGATTAGCTGAAGAAAAAGAAAATTTTAAATTAACTCATTCAGATACGGAAAGAATTGAATTTGCCGCTCAATTAATTAGAGAAAATCTTAACAAACCATTCACCATCGTAGAGTTGGCACGCAAGGCAAGCATCAATCAAACTAAACTTAAAGAGGGATTCAAATCTGTATTTGGAAATACTGTTTTTGGGTATTTACAAGAAATCAGAATGAATAAAGCCAGGCATTATCTTTTGGATAAAAACCTTTCGGTGCAGGAAATAAGTTATATGGTGGGTTACCAAAATATATCCAACTTCAGTATTGCTTTTAAGAAAACATTCGGTTATCCACCCACCAAATTAAGATCTAAAATGTAGTTATATACATTCATCCAGCATGTAAACGATAGATTCATAATTCTTACCTACCGCTTCAGACATGGCGATTTCGCAAGTTTTACCCGAAGAATAGTAGCCGTCGTAGTCTTCTTTTTTAACTTCATTAGCTTCTGGTAACGTTGCCGAAGCGGTTAATTCGGGAAATAAAAATCCTCGGTCGCCAGCCATTCCGCAGCAACCTGCATGGAGGGGCATCATCACTTCATTGGCCAACTGATTCGCAATTTTTACAAACTTGCCCTCGAGTCCCATTTTTTGTAACGAGCAAACCGGATGGAGTGCAATTTTATCTTTCTTCTTTAGAATTTTAGCATGAGGAAGCACATAATCCAAAATATAATCCACACTGTCAATAATGGTTAGCGCATCGAATTTCTTTTTATTCTCATCTGTTAACGATGGCCTGCACTCCTGTAAAGTATAGGTGCATGAGGTAATATCCAGTACAACCGGACTTTTTCCGTTGCCGCTCCATTCCCATAACTTGCTGATGGTATCATTCACGGTAAAGCGAAATGCATCATTAAAACCTTTTGAAGAAAAAATCTGCCCGCAACAGGTACCTGAGATATTATCAGGAATTCTAAAATCAATACCAGCTTTCTTTGAAACTTCAATAAATGTTTCAATGATATTTTTTTGTCCTTCCAACGTTCCACCCATTGTTCTGCTGATGCAAGTCGGATAATAAACCACTGAAGGCGCATTTGCTGCAGTTAATTTATGCTGGTACTGGCTAAATGATTTGGTGGGTTTAATTTGGTTTGACCATAAAGGCACGCCGGGAATTACTTTCTTAAAACCTTTGGTAAGGTTAGTCATTGCATTGGCTCCAAATACATTATTAATGCCTGAGGCCACGGTAATGCCAAACTTAACTACTGATGTAACCGGCTTAAAGTTTTTAGCAACTGTTAAGGCCAGTCCGTTTGCAAACTTGCTGTGGTTTTCTCGTCTTAATCGTTTCACCAAAGACCCTGTATTAATATCAACCGGACAGGCAGTTGCACATAAGCCGTCAACAGCACAAGTATCCAGGCCGTCGTATTGATATTCATCAAGCAATTCTTTGTAGCTCCCGTTTTCGTTGTTCCGCTTTAACTTAAGCAGTTCTCTTCTCACAACGATTCTCCGGCGTGGCGTTAGAGTGATATTTCTACTTGGGCATTTATATTCACAAAAGCCACATTCCATACATTTATCAACTTCCTCTTCAACTTGAGGTAAGTCTTTTAAGTTTTTGATATGTGCACCTTGATCTTCATTTATAATCACCCCTGGATTTAAAAGATAATGCGGATCGATTAAGTTTTTTAGCGATTTCATCACCTCATAAATTCCCTCGCCCCATTCAGTGGCCACGAAGGGCGCCATATTCCGTCCGGTTCCGTGTTCTGCCTTTAAAGCCCCTTTATATTTTTCAGTAACCAAAACAACAACTTCTTTTAAAAAGTTATTATACCTGCTGATTTCCGCAGCAGTATCAAATGCCTGGGTAACCACAAAGTGGATGTTTCCATCTTTCGCGTGACCAAAAATAATGGCATTATCATAATGGTATTTAGCGAATAAACCGTGTAAATCTAAAATTGAATTGCCTAACTCGGCAACTGGCACGGCGATATCCTCCAAAATAACGGTGGTTCCACTTGCCCTTACCGATCCTACTGAAGGAAACATTCCTTTCCTGATCTTCCATAAAAAAGCCTGCTCCACCGGATCATTCGTAAACTCTGGTGCAAACATCAGTTCAAGCTGATCAACAACAGAGAGAAATTGCGCTGATTTTGCATCCAGCTGGGCCTGGGTATGATCCTGATACTCGACCAGAAGCACAGCTGCTTCATCTGGCAACGATTTCAATATTGCTGGCACTCCTTTAATGTCTTCCACCGAACGCAATGAAGCACGATCCATCAACTCTACTGCCTCTGCACCTGAAATGGTTAAAGGTACAATCGCATTGCAAGCCGCAAAAATGTTAGGAAAATACAACAGCGCTGTAGTTTTGAGCGGATAATCGTCAACTGTATTCAGTACAGCTTCAGCAATAAAACCCAGCGTTCCTTCGGCACCAACAAGTACATGCGCTAAAATATCCAGAGGATGTTCATAATCTATGAATGCATTTATCGAGTAACCAACTGTATTTTTAGTCTTGTATTTATGCCTGATCAGTTCGAAGATTTCCTTATTATTGGCAATTTCTTTTTTCAAGGATTGGATGCCCCTAAAAATTACTGGACATTCATCCTCGAAGCGTTGATAATCTACAGCCTGTTCTGTGCTATATTGCTTACCGTTAGGAAGCACAAACCTGATGAATTTTAAGGTATGATAGGAGTTCTTACTCACACCACAGCACATCCCACTGGCATTATTTGACAGAATTCCTCCCATCATGGCTGAGTTAATGCTTGCAGGATCAGGGCCAATTTTTTTTCCAAATTTTTTAAGCTCGGAATTGACTACCGAACCCGTAACGCCCGGATGTACCCGTACCTGTGCACCATTGCTTTCTACCCTAACCAAATTCCAGTACTGACTTAAATCCACCAAAATACCATCAGAAATAGATTGCCCTGAGAGACTGGTACCCGCTGTTCGAAACGTAATTGGGATTTGATGTTGCTGTGAAAACGAAAACAGTGAGATCACTTCATTAATAGAGATTGGTTGCACAACTGCTTTTGGCCTGAGGTAATAAAAGCCTGCATCAGAGGCATAAGACACCAAATCTATCAATCTCGTTTTCACACGATCTTCAGCAATTATTTTGCTTAGCAATTTTCCAATCTCGTTCATCAATTTATCTAAGATAATCCTCTAAGGAAAACAAAGATAGCTTAAACATTTGTGCAATTAAAAGCATATTGAGTTTAGTAACCCCAAGTTTTTAATCCAAAGGATTTTTGGATGATGCTGCAATACCGATATACTAAAGTGCTTTAACCGATCTCTACATTTGGCTTTTTCACAACTATCACCAAATCCTTTGTTTACTTCAAGTCGATTTCGACAACAATTTGTATCCCTTTATTAAATTGGCTAATTTGCTTAATCATCCTTTAACTAAGTCCTTATGAAAAATTTTTTTTTATTTATTTGTCTGATTCTTTCAAATCGGATTGATGCACAAACCATCACTTTGAAAAAAGAATGGGCATCAACCGAGCAGCTTCCGGTACCAGAATCGGTAGTTTACATGGCAAATAGAAAAGAACTCTACGTTTCTCTTATCGACGGAGAGGGAAATGCGAAAGATGGCAAAGGCGGTGTTGCCATTTTAAATTTAGATGGAACAATTAAAAATGCTACCTGGATCAGCGGCCTGAATGCGCCAAAAGGAATGGCGGTGTATAACGGCAAACTGTATGTTGCCGATTTGGATGTGGTACATGCTATTGATCTAAAAACGGCAAAAATAGCAGAAACCGTGAAAGTGCCGGATGCTGTTTTCCTCAATGATATTGCCATTGAGAAAAAAGGAATTGTTTACGTTTCTGATACCCGGACAAATAAAATTCATCAAATTTCGCAGGGAGAGAGCCGCGTTTATATCGATCAGGTAACTGCAGCCAATGGACTGAAATTTATCAACAATGAACTTCATGTTTTATCAGGTTTTCAACTCCTGAAATTTGATAAAAATAAAAGCAAAACGATAATAACAGAAGGATTGGAAAAATCGGGCGATGGTTTGGAACCACTTGGCAACGGCGACTTTCTTGTAACCTGTTGGGCCGGAATTGTTTATCATATTCAGAAAGATGGCACCAAACATAAACTTTTAGATGTTCAGGGCAAGATGAATACAGCAGATATTTGTTACGATCAACGAAGCAAGATGCTTTATGTACCTACATTTAATGCCAACTCGGTCATTGCTTATAAAGTTGAATTTTAACCAATCAGACTCCTACCCATGAAAAAAATATTTGCCTTAACCCTACTGCTCGTTACGTTTATTCAACTTTCAATCGCACAAGACAGAAAACCTGCTACAAAAAGAACAGCCGCTAAAACTGATAGTGTATGGATGTTAACCTATTTCCGTCAGCGATATCCTACCAGGATAGAGATTAATGAAAAAGGTGAAACCGTAGAAGTTCCGTTACCGAACCCTATGTTAAGCGCAAATCTCCATATTGCGCTATCAAAGGATGGACGCCATTGGGATGCCTTAAATAATAATAAACCAATTTGGGATCGTTTCATGCGTGATCAATATATCCACCGCGGAGCAGATGGAACCTGGCGATTGATCGCAACAGGAGGCGGTGGTGGGCCTGAAAACAGAAAAAACTTCGGGCCGAGCGTTACCTATGCCACCTCAAAGAATTTAATTAACTGGAAATTTGAAAAATACATCCACTTAATGAAAGATGTAAAAGACGAAGCAGGAAATTTTGTTGGAAACATCTGGGCACCAGAATTTTATTACGATCAAAACACAAAAGAATACACCATTTTTTGGTCATCTACTTTTAAAGATGCAGGCTGGAAAGAAAGTAGATTATGGTATTGCCAAACTAAGGACTGGGAAACTTTCAGCCCTGCCAAATTAATGTTCGACCCGCCCTACTCGGTTATTGATGGAACAATGATTACGCACCAGGGTACTTACTATCTTTTCCACAAAGAAGAGGAGTTTGGTGCAAAAACTGGTGAAAGACGAGGTATTCGTGTAGCAACGGCGAAAAATATCGAAGGACCTTACAAAATTTACGAAGGGCCATTGAATAAAGGACAAATCGCCCCGACCATTACCGAAGGACCAAGTGTGATGAAAGATCCTTTAAAGAAAGGCTGGCTATTGCTGTATGATTACCCGATGGTAGACCAATACGGCATTTCTTCATCAACAGATTTATTTAACTGGAAATTAGAAAAAAACACTTCTATGCCAGACGATGCCCGGCATGGAAGTGTTTCCAGATTATCAGCTGCCGAAGCCAAAGCATTATTGAAGGCTTTTCCCAGCAAATAAATTAGCTGAATTAACCAGCGTTATATTGCGCATCGGTTACAGGCTCCAGCCAGTTTACCATGCCATTTTCAGTGTTGATATTGATGGCAAAGTGGACCATTGGTGCATCTGGTGATGCCCCATGCCAATGTTTTATTCCCGGCAGAATATTAATGGCTTCACCTGCCGAAAATTTTTGTATCGGCTTTCCTTCTTCCTGATACCAGCAGGTACCCTCTTTAACAATCAGTATCTGGTTGGACGGATGTGTGTGCCAATTGTTTCGGCAACCTTGCTCAAAAACCACCTCACTAATGTTGCAATTCGTAATTTCATCTGCTGCAACAAGTGTTTTCAAAAATGCTTTTCCAGTAAAATATGATGCCGGTGCTGATTTAAATTCTTTATTATCCATTATCTTTTTTGTTTAATCCAATTTTTCGGAGCCACGCGATCACTTTCATCTCTGCTTGTTTCCTTACACCATCTTTAATAGCCAGTAAAACACCTTCTTTTTCAATTCCACCTTTCGTGCTAAAACCCTCCAACACTTTACTTCCCGCACAAAGTGATTTTACGGTATCGAAAGTACTTCCAATGCCATAACCTGCATTGGTATTAAAAGGGACTATGGTTTTCCCCTTGAAGTTATACTTGCGGAGAAAACTTTTAATTGGTGGTGGAAGCGCCATTCCCCAGGTTGGAAAACCTACAAAAACTGTATCGTACTGATCGATATTTTCAATGTTGGTTTTCAGTAGAGGAAGAAAGCCTGATTCATTTTCATTTGCAACCTGTGCTACAGTAGTTTTATAATCCGCCGGATAAGGTTTCTGCATTTCAATGGCTACCAAATCTCCTCCTACCTGGTGATGAATAATCTCTGCTATGGCTTTAGTATTGTTCGTTCTTGACAAATAAACAATTAAAACTTTCTTGCCCATTGGTGTTTTCTGAACAGATTTATTTTGTGCATTTGAGCAAGAAGATAAAATGCAACATAGAAGTATTGTAGTTATGATGTTTATTGCCTTCATCTAATTTATATAACGTTTTTTTGCTGATTATTTCCCCACCCTGTTTTGCAAATGCTGAGGATATCTTTCGCCCACAATTTCGATTTCCGTTAGCGATTGCTTGATTTTAGCTAAATCATTCTCAGAAAGCTGCACAGTTGCGCCGCCAACATTTTCTTTCAATCGGTGTAGTTTAGTCGTTCCTGGAATGGGTGCTATAAATGATTTTTGAGCGAGTAACCAGGCCAGTGCAATTTGTGCTGGCGTAGCCTCTTTTTCATTAGCAATGTTTTTTAATAAATTAACCAATGTTTGATTAGCTTTTCTATTTTCTTCTGAAAAACGAGGCACGATATTTCTGAAATCGTCTTTATCAAACTGTGTGGTTTCATTGATTGCACCGGTTAAAAATCCTTTTCCCAATGGACTAAAAGGCACAAAACCGATTCCTAATTCTTCCAGGGTTGGAATAATCTCTTTTTCAGCATCACGAAAAAACATAGAATATTCACTTTGTAAAGCAGCAACTGGCTGCACGGCATGTGCTTTTCGAATGGTTTCTGCTCCAGCTTCTGAAAGGCCCCAATGTTTAATTTTTCCTTCGTTAATTAATTCCTGGATGGTTCCTGCAACCTCTTCAATCGGTATATTCGGATCAACCCTGTGTTGATAAAGTAAGTCGATATAATCGGTTTGCAAATGCGTTAATGAGTTTTCTACCACCTGACGAATCCTTTCCGGGCGACTATCCAAACCCTTGGTGGCGTCGCCATCTTGGAAACCAAATTTGGTGGCAATTACCACCTGATCTCTAAATGGCTGCACTGCTTTTCCTAAAACAATTTCATTACCACCCTGACTGTAGGCTTCAGCGGTATCAAAAAATGTAATGCCTAAATCAAAGGCATTTCTGATTAAACTCACGGCTTCTGTTTCATCCGTTGCTGGTCCGTAACCAAATGTTAAGCCCATACAACCTAATCCCAATGCCGAAACCGCTAAGCCTTGGTTTCCTAATATTCTTTTTTCCATCTTTTTTATTTATTTAAACTGATTATCTTGTTCCTAGCCATTTCACAATTGCAGGATCGCGATGATCAAAAAATACGCTTTCTTTTGTATCTAATGCAATAATTGCATCCATATCTTCGGTAGCCAACTCAAAATCGAAAACATCGATATTCTCCACAATCCGTTCTTTTTTTACTGATTTTGGAATAACCACTACCCCTCTTTGTACTAACCAGCGGAGAATAATTTGAGCAACACTTTTATTATATTTTGCACCAATGGAAGTTAGAAGTTCATTGCTGAACATATTATTTTTACCTTCCGCAAATGGCCCCCAGCTTTCAATCTGGACATTGTTTTCCTTCAGGAATTTTTGTGTTTCTATTTGCTGGTTAAATGGATGTGTTTCTATTTGATTAATGGCGGGTATAATTTCATTATGCACAATCAAATCCATGATTCTGTCTGGATGAAAATTGCTCACACCAATGGCTTTTATTCTATCATCTTTGTATAACTCTTCCATGGCTCTCCAGCTTCCATACACATCGCCATAAGGCTGGTGAATTAAGTATAAATCGAGATAATCAAGCTGTAGCTTATTCAAGGAAACTTCAAAAGCTTTTTTAGCCTGATCATAGCCCGCACCCGAGATCCAAAGTTTGGTGGTGATAAATAATTCTTCCCGGGCAACACCACTTTTTTTAATGGCATTACCAACAGCTTCTTCATTGCCGTAAGCTGATGCCGTATCAATTAACCTGTAACCCGCTTCAATCGCATCGACCACAGCTTTTTCGCATGCTGCAGCATCATTAATCTGGTAAACGCCAAATCCTAAAACTGGCATTTCAATTCCGTTATTCAGTGTGATATTTCTCATTTCTATGTTTTAAAAACTATTTACTAATACTTAGATAAACCTAACATCCTCGATCTTATCCTTCAATATGCATCCTTGACCATACCTGTGATGAAGTGCGATAATTGATAAAACAAAGTTCGTGATGATTGGTGAGCAAATGTTTATACCAATTACTGCATCTCATACCATTATTACTGATTTCGACCACATTGCATATTGAGCTGCTGTGGAATCGTTATTTTTGTTTGACAAAAGAGTTTATGATTATGGAAAGCATTGTACATATTGAAAGTGTAGATCAATACAATAAAATAAGGGGTATGGAGACCCAACATCCTTTAATTACGGTTATTGACTTAGCGAAGGCGAAAGCCATGCCGGCACAAACATTCAATTTTGGTTTATATGCAATCTACCTGAAAGCGCTCAATTGTGGAGAGCTTAAATACGGCCGAAATCATTACGATTACCAGGAAGGAACTTTAGTATTTGTTGGGCCCGGGCAAGTATTGGGTGTACAGCCAAAGGTTAAAATTTTCGAGCCGAAAGGCTGGGCACTATTGTTCGATCCGGAATTGATTAAGGGAACTTCTTTGGGCAAGCATATCCATGACTATTCTTTTTTTTCTTACGATGTAAATGAAGCGCTGCATCTTTCAGAAAAAGAAAGGCAATTGGTGATCGATTGCTTTTTAAAAATTCAGTATGAGTTAAATCAATCTATTGATAAACACAGCAAAACATTAATTACAACCAATATCGAATTATTATTGAATTACTGTATCAGGTTTTACGACAGGCAATTCATCACAAGGGAATCGGCAAACCAGGGCATATTAGAGCGTTTTGAAAACCTGATTGATTCATATCTTCTATCAGATAAACCGAAATTAATAGGCCTACCTAGTGTAGGCTATTGTGCTGAACAGCTCAACTTATCGGCAAATTATTTTGGTGATTTAATTAAAAAAGACACCGGCAAATCGGCACAGGAGTACATTCAGTTAAAGCTGATGGATATTGCTAAAGAAAAAATATATGATACCCGAAAATCAGTAAGTGAGATCGCTTATGAATTAGGTTTTAAATATCCGCAGCACTTTTCAAGATCATTTAAACAGTATGTTGGCGTATCACCAAATGAGTACAGAAGCTTGAATTAGTTTTGCAATAATAAAGCCTCAGTATACCCTGAGGCTTTATTTCTATATTCTATTCGGTTGAAAGAACTTTACTGTTCCATCGCCCTCGCTGGCCACAACCAAAAGGCTTCTGCCATTCGGACTATCCTTGGGCTTAACAAACAACACGCCTTCTGGCGCATCGCCGGTGGCAAATAATTGTACAAACCTTGCAGAAGCCGGATTGGTCACATCATAAACAGCAATTATATCTACACGTTCTAAACCTATAAATGCCAAGGCTCTACCGTTCACTTCTGCAACGGTTACGCCTTCTACTTCCACACCCTTATTGTCCGATCGTTCATCATCATACTTACCAGCATCAATAACACGTTGTTCTAAATCTTTTCCGATATTGGCAACTAAAGCGCCTGTGTTGGCATTAAGAATACTCAAACTTCTTCCTCCGGTTGCAAAAAGTTCATCGTAATCTCCATCACCATCTGTATCGCCGAAAGCCTTGCTAACGGTTAATCTACCCAGGTTTGCATCAAGCTGTAAGCTAGCAGCAGTTGGAAATTTAGCTGGGTCTAATTTTAAACTCTTTACACGTGCTTCTTCATCATAACCTTTCCAGGCCCTGGTATCGCCTTCATTTGCCAAAGCTAAATATGAAGTGCCGCCCGTGGTGAAATATGAAATCGCATCAGGAAGATAAAAGGCTTTAATTGGCCAGGTACTCAATGCAATTTTGTTATCCTTATCACTTACATCGAAAGCATTTTCAGCAAGGCTGATGTCTCTCGTTCCTAAAGGGTTAATTTTGGTGATGGTACCTGAAACAATATCAACTTCTGCCACAGCATTGTTTTCCTGTAAAGTAACATAGGCTTTTTTCGAATCGTTGCTTACCGCGATGTATTCTGGTTCGATATCTTGTGCAAAGCTGGCTTTAGGCCCATAAATTCTGAAACCGCCAGCTACCAGGGCAGCTTTCTGAGATTCAAATCCTGAAAAATCCAAGGTTTTAACGCTGTAATTAGATTTTACATTGATGATCGAAACCGTACCGATCGGATCAATCGTATAATCATCATTTGGTTCGCCTTCGTTCGCCGAAAGAATGTAATTGCCATCCGGACTGAAAGTAACCATATCAGGCATGGCACCGACTGTAATCTTTTTTACTTCAGAGAGATCAGAAGTTTTTAAAACCACCACATCACCGTTACCTTGTTTATCTGCGCCGTCTAAAGCGATTGCCAGAAGTCCGTTGTTTACCGCAACACTATTGATACCTGCATTTCCTGAATAGCTAAGGGTTTTTGCTTTTGTAATCGTTGGATAATTAGTCAAATCTAATACCTCTACCTTTGCGCCGCCTTCATTACTTACAACAAAAAGTTTCTTTGTACTAGGGTCATAGGCCGAAATTTCAGCTGAAGTTTCGCCACCTAAATCAATAGAAGCAGTTTCCTTGAAGCTGGCAATATCTTCTGCCACAATTGGCTCGGATTCGTCAATTGGTTCTGTAGTTTTTTTACAAGCGCTGATGGCCATTGCACCCATTAGCAAGGCAACAAAAAGTTTTTTACGGTTCATGGTTTACATTAATATCTGAATCGCAAAAGTAGAGCTGAACAACGATGAATTTAAGTTCCGTCTGGTTATCAAATCATTAAAAAATTGTGAAGTATTACCAACGGGCGTTAGAAACTGTACTACTCACCATTATAAAAAACGATTCATCCTTAATTTTGTAATTGAAATAAAATAACAGAAGATGAAATTATCAAACAATAAAATTTTAATTACAGGTGGTGCCAGTGGCATAGGTTTAGGACTTACCGAACGATTTTTGAAAGAGGGAAATGAAGTGATTATTTGTGGCAGACGCGAAGAACTGTTAAATCAGATTGTTGAACAGTATCCTTCAGTAATTGCAAAAACTTGTGATTTATCGAAGGAAGAGGAACGCCTATCACTTTTTAATTGGGTTTCGCAAAATCACAGCGATTTAAATGTTTTGATCAACAATGCAGGCATTCAAAACTGGATGAGCATCACTGATGATGACTTTTATGATCGGGCAAGTGATGAAATGACTACAAACGTTTTGGCGCCAGTTCATTTAACAAAATTGTTTACGCAACTGAGTGCTCTCACAACCATCATTAATGTTACTTCAGGTTTAGCGTTTGTTCCATTATCAAAGGTACCGGTTTATTGTGCTACAAAAGCCTTTATGCGTTCCTTTACCTTATCGTTAAGGCACAGTTTAAAATCATCAGCTATTGAAGTGATCGAAATGATTCCGCCTGCTTTGAATACTGATTTAGGTGCAGCTGGCCTGCATAACGAATTCCCGCCGGTAAGCGATTTCGTAACCTCCATCTTTGAACAATTGAAAGAAGGAAAAACCGAACTTACCTTTGGTACAAGTGCCGACCGGGCAAAGGCAAATAACGAGATCATTCAGGATTATTTCAATATGATGAACCCGTAATTTTCAGCATTCATTTCGATGACTATCTTTGGCTGAATTATTTTATCAGAATTACCCATCCATGGAATACACGAGTAGTATCAAATCTTTCACACAGCTGAGCCCTGAAGAGCTTTACCAGATCATGAAACTTCGCATCGAGGTTTTTATCATTGAACAGGAGTGTTTTTATCAGGATGCCGATGATAAAGATCAGCACTGCCACCACCTGATGCTTTGGAATGGAGAAAATTTGGTGGCATACGCCAGGTTGGTTCCTGCCGGACTTTCCTTTACCGAAGTATCGATTGGCAGGGTAATTACCAATGCTGATGTTAGAGGAACGGGGACCGGGAAAATATTAATGAAATCAGCAATCGCAGAATGCAAAACGCTTTTCGGAGATGTTCCGATTCGTATTGGCGCACAAACTTATGCCAAAGCCTTTTATAGTGGGCTTGGTTTTGAAGATACCAAAATCGAATTTATGGAAGACGGGATACCGCATTTAGAAATGCTTTATGGATAGACTACCGAAAATTATTGCATAAAAAAACCGCTTTGAATGTTCAAAGCGGTTTTTTATGCCTAATAGCAAACTAGTTAGGCATTAATACGGTATCAATTACATGGATCACACCATTTTTTTGATTTACATCAGCAATCGTTACGGTGCTCATTCCGCCTTTTGCATCTTTTAATACCAATTTCTTGCCATCCATTGAAGCCCAAAGTTTACCACCCTCTACGGTTGTTAACTCTGCCTTTCCATTTCCCGCTTTAATTGCCGCAGCAATTGCCTTACTGTCCATATTGCCAGCCACTACATGATAGGTTAATATTTTAGTTAAGGTTGCTTTATTTTCTGGTTTCACCAAGTTATCCACTGTACCTTGAGGTAATTTATCAAAAGCACTATTGGTTGGAGCGAATACGGTAAATGGTCCGGCTCCTTTAAGGGTTTCTACCAAACCTGCAGCTTTAACAGCGGCAACTAAAGTGGTATGATCTTTAGAATTTACTGCGTTATCCACAATATCTTTTGATGGATACATCGCTGCTCCGCCTACCATTTTGGTTTTTTCAGTTGATTGTGCCTGAACTGTTGTATTTGTTGCGAAAGCAATAGCTACTATAGCTACCGCAGATAAGAAAATTTTTTTCATGGTTTTTGTTTTTGTTATGTCCTCATTTACGCATAAGTACCAAACACTGGTTTTCTTAAAACCACAATTAAAAATAACATATTGATTATCAGATTTTTAAAATTAATTAGTAATAACAATATGCTATGATCCATGCAACGTTGAATCATTTCTGCATTTTAAAACATGGCAAAACATCAACTAAAATTTGATACTTTTTCTAAATTTGCCGAATCTTTGGGAATGCCCGGGATAACTCAATAAAAAAACAAATAATGGAAGAGAATGACTTTGTGTCGATTTGGCTGGAAGAAAGTGGAAATCCGGCAATTGAAGAATTAACAAACAAAAATCTTGAAGTAGCGCATCAAACCTCAAACCTACTGGCAGAAAAAAATCTTCTTGCTAATGATTTTGCCAGGATTGTAGATATTAATCCTGATGAAATTTCGAGATGGTTAATGGGCAAACATTCTTTCAGCATAAAAAAATTAAAGGAGATAACTGAAGCATTCAATACGCATTTTTCGGCGAATTAAACTGGAAATCATCCAGCATCAACGCCTTTTCGTGACTGTGTTGTTTCTTAAATCATCTTTATACATGATGCGGTAGCTTTAGGGTCCTTTCTCACAACTCGAACCTGACAAAACAGATTGTGATTAACCATAAATGCTTAAGAGTATCAGCCAGGTAACAAAACCTACCGGTGCCAATATTGCTGCGCTTATAAAAAAGGATTTGACCCATTCTTGCCTGCCCATAATTAAAAAAACGATCCCGGCAATAATATTCAATACCACTTGTATAAAAATACATAAACCCATGCCGATGGCTATCCTGAATCCCCTCTCGCTCACGGCAGTATTCATAACGATCAGGAAACCGTATAAAACGAACAAAAACAAATTGATCCCTATAATTTTTAGCATGGTCTTTTCGAGTAAATATTAGGTTTCGCTACTCCTTTATACTTAAATATCAAATCCTTATAAAATGTTTTCATCGGTTTGTCTTTTATGGCTGAGACGTAACTTTTGAAATTACCCTTTCCCGTACGATTGAATGAATCGCAGCAAAAACCTCCTAGCATAAAACCTTTATTATTAAACCGCTGTTATTTAATTTATACGCTCCTATTAAATGTGGTTGGTATTCAAACTTTAAAGCCTAAACGATGAAACATATATTCTTCTCCTTGATTGTTATGATATTCTTATTTTCGGCATGCTCCGGCAAAAATGCGGATGGTACACCGAATGTCAGCACTGGTGACACCAGTCATGCCAAGCATTCATCTAAAACTGACTCCACTGCAGATTCAACTAAAAAGTCAGGCACTGATGTCAAACTTAGTAATTGATGAACGCTTTGTTTCTAGTGAGCATATTTACAATCACTAAAAACTATGCTAACTTAATTATTTTCTTCCAACCTGAGGAAATTGCGAAATTCTAAGCGTTGTGCAACCATAAGGAACCAATGTAATCGTTTCCTCAAGCTTATCACTTTCTAAACCATAAATGTGACTGTAGGGTATCGGGCCTGCCATATCATTATAAATTTTCCAAGATGGTATTTTCCTGCCTTTTGTTTTAATCACTATTGGGGCGTTTTCCAGATTCCAAGGATAAAGCGTTTTTTTCCCGGTAAATTCTGCTTTAAAATAATCATTGATTTTAGCTTCATTTACATCATATAAACCATAATTCCATGGTGATGCTGGGTGGACTTCCGTATAATCACCAAATATGTCGGCGTCTGCTGTATTTTTGATTTTTTTAAATTCCTCCTCAATTTTTAGCGCATAGGTGATTGGGCCTCGTTCAACGGCCATAGCGTTTTCAGCCCATTTAGTTTTAAAAATATGCATCGGCAGAAGCAATTCCACAACATCACCCGTCTTCCATTCCTGTTCTATTTTTACTACCTGATCGGCCTTATAATTTGCCAGAACTTTACCATTTACCTTTATAGTGGCCGAAGGGCACCACGTCGGTATCCTTAAACGAAAGGGAAATTTTACAGAACTTTTGGTTTTAATCAAAAACCTAACAGACTCCTCAAAAGGATATGAGGTTTCTTCGGTTATCGTTACTGGAATGTTCCCAGCCACTTTTGTGCTTACCTGACTTGGTGCATAAACCAATGCTGCAATTCCATCGTCAGGTGTTACATACCATAAATTTTGGGTAAACTTCGGCCAGCCTTGGTGCATGTTCGAAGTGCAGCATGGGTATCCGGTTAATAGTCCGAAACAAACATCGGTACCGCCATGATTATCACCAAAATTGCGCATCTGCCGGGTAAGCATCACCTGATTAGCCTGCTGAAAGTATTGATGAGTTAGATAATCATCTGATGCTTGGGTGGGTAATGCGTTAAAGGCAATCTTTTCTAACTGATCAGCATAATTTACTGCTCCGGTAATTTGCAGGGAGCTTTCTAAAGTAAACATCATTTCAACTGCTGCACAAAATTCGTTGCCCTGAGTTGGGTTGTTTCCATGCAAAGCTTCATCGCCACCATATAAACCATTGGCTGTACCATTAAAAGTACGAAGATCATTAAAACCTTTTTTCGCAGCCTCTACATACAAACTTTCTGGATGTGCCTGATAATAAACCAGGGGTTCTTTCATTCCCTGAGCCAGGTTTACGGTATGGATGCTGCCCATTTTCTGCAATAAATCCGTGTGTAGAAAAGCATTTGTAAAATCAAAACTTTGTTTGTGGATGATTTCCCCCAAATCCAGAAGAAATTTATCGCCGGTAATATTATATAGCCAATACACCACCATCAAATTATCCGCTCCCCTATACTTTGCCCAATAAGTCCAATGATCCAGCGGCTTCTTAGGTAGTTCGTTTAACTGATACCTGAAGTAATTCGTCATCAGTTTGATCACTCGTTTATCGCCTGTGGCTGAATAATATTGTTTAAGCACCTTCAGCATAACCATTTTTGGCCACCAGTCACGGCTGTTATCACGTTGTAAACCAGTTTCTTCAGGATAATCTTTTGAAGGACCAAAATAACCATCGGGTGTTTGACTTTTAAGCGACCATTCTACCCATGGTTTAACTTTATCGATAAGCTTTTTATCATTCAAAATATAAGCGAGCGGCAAAAGCCCATCAATCCAGTATGGACCACGTTCCCACTGGTCGCCATCCCCTCCTAACCATCCATTTCGTTGGTTCATCAATGGATAGAGTTTATCTAGGTTACCTGTAGCTCCATTTTTTTGACGCACGAGCATTTCTTCTAGCCAACCTTTAGCTTGAATAGCGCCAAGGGGTAATTCTTGGAATGGTGTTTCTATTAAACCAGGTTTCGGTTTCAAATACTGTGCATTCGTGTTAATTGAAACTAAAAGCAGTACGGATACGATCAAAATATAAAACTTCATGTGTCGATATTGGTATAATGGAATGGCAGATTTTAGCTTGAAGAATAACAGTTGTAATTAAATTTATTGATACCTTATTTACCTTGCATTTGCAGTAATCCCGCGAATTTTCTTAACCTAAGTTTCATACTATCATGAAGAGCAATCGCTATTCGTTTTTTCCACCAGTTTCTGAATTGCTTAGGCAACCGTTGTTTGAAATCAGCATGGAAGAAACTGTCCGTTTCTAGATGATAGTGTAAACTCCGTTTTACGGTTTCATTTCGTGAAACTCAAGTATCATCAATACTCTGAAAACCGAACGCTAGGTTTGAAATTTTGGGTTATTCCAAGTTATATATATTTATTTGAGTTTCAAAAATTGGCCTGAAAGTTACTTCATTGTTACAATGCTATAGTTCACACTATCCCTAAATTCAATAATAAGTGAGTAAAAAAGCGGTACCTGTTTAAACAACGGACATATCATTTTTAATAATACCATGATTTGCCAAGCTACAAAACGTTAAATACCAGTTTAGGTAAGATAGCCGAGAAATTTTTACCCACTCCCGTATAAATCGGGAATTTAAAACATTTTCAAACACATGCTGTTTATCTCACAAATTCGAATACAACATTTATGATAAATACTATACCACTAACTGTAAAGCGATCAATTGAACTGCTTGGTCTCATTGCACTCGCTGCCGTATTGGTGATTGGCCGCGATATCATTATGCCAATATTGATGGCTTTTTTTATCAGCATTATGCTGCTACCAATCTACCGTTTTTTAAAAAGAAAAAAAGTTCCTGAATCATTTTCCATTATTCTGCCCATTTTATTAGTCGCCATATTTGTTGGGCTAATTGTTTGGTTTTTCTCTAACCAAATAGGTGTTCTTGTAAAGGATTTTCCTCAAATTAAAGCCAATGTTACCCAACATATCAACTCCCTAAGCGATTGGATCAGCAGGATTACCAGATACGATTCTGCAGAACAAAAGGCTTTTATTCAGGATAAAAGTGATGACCTGATGAATATGGGAACATCAATGGCGGGTGGCGCAGCTGTAACATTAAGCGGTATTTTTGTATTTATTGGTTTGTTGCCAATTTACATTTACCTAATGCTTTTTTACAAAGATATCTTGCTACGTTTCATTTTCATGTGGTTTAAACCAGATCATCACCCAAAGGTGAAAGAGGCGATTTATGAAACTGAATCGATTATTAAAAGTTACCTGATTGGCTTGCTGATCCAGATTACCTATATGACAATACTATTAGGTGGAATTTTAATGTTAATTGGTATTGAACATGCTTTATTAATCGGTGTAATTTTCGCCATCTTAAATTTAATCCCTTATGTGGGAGCACTGATTGGAAATGTAATCGGGGTGTTGTTAACCCTTGCTTCATCGCAGGAGCTGTGGCCTGTAATTACAGTATTAGGCGTAATTGCTGGGGTACAGTTTTTAGATAATAATATTTTGATGCCACGTATTGTTGGATCTAAGGTAAAAATTAATGCGCTGTTTTCTATCCTTGGCGTTTTCATTGGCGGAAGTATCGCTGGTATTTCGGGCATGTTCCTGGCATTACCAATTGTTGCGGTACTAAAAATCATCTTCGATCGTACTGAAATTTTTAAACAATGGGGAGTTTTATTGGGAGATGAACGTCCGGCTAAAAGCCCGATGACCTTCCCTACTTTCAGAAAAAGAAAGAATGTGGCCACTAAAACAGGGATTGAAAAAGGGTAAATAAAGATTTAGCAACAGATGAAAAAAATAACCACTATAATGATGCTTTTTGCAGCGATGCTTTCTGCTTGCGGCTCATCAGACGATAAAAAAGAAGCTGGCGGAGAAAATGACACCACCCTCATGCCTGAGGCAGCAACAGAAAAAATGCCAGATCCAATCATTGGAAAACTTGCTTTGGTTGGTGTGGCAAAACTCGGACAACCCATCAACATTAAATTTTCTGTTTATAATAATTCAGATACTGTAGCCAAATTTTGTAAGTGGCATACCCCTTTTGAAAGATTATCAAGCAAATACCTGGATGTTGCTTTGGAAGACTATACAGAAGTACCCTATCAGGGTGCAATGGCGAAACGGGTAATGCCGCCACCTGCTGATAGTTACACCAGCTTAAAAAAGGGAGATAGCACCAGCGTCAATTTTAACTTGATGGATGGATACGCCATTGGTAAAGCCGGTATTTATACCATTAAATACAACGCTACAAATGTAAGTGGGATAGTAGTACCAGATAGTTTAAAAATCAAAGTGGAAAATTAATATTAAAAGTTTTGTAATTAAAACTGTTTGGCTTGATCTAATGTTATATTATTAAATTAAATTGATAAGAAAATGGGACTATTAAAAACAGCAATATTAGGTGCCGCAGTTTATGCAGGCTTTAAATATGTAACCAAAAAAGATCCAATCACTGGAAAATCTATCATTGATGATATCAAAGATCAGGCTCCTGAATGGATCGATAAAGCAAAAGGCTATAAGAATGATTTCGCTCAAAGAGCCGAATACGCTAAAGACGATTTGGGTATTTAGTCGTTAGGACAAAATGCTTAAAGCATCGTTGGTTAAACCAGCGATGCTTTTTTTATGAAAAATATGCTTGCCATCAAACTTCTAAATTGCAAACCTTCATTATTTAGAACTCGCTATTTCTGCTTCGCTATCTACACCATGCTATCCGGCCTAGCAGATTTTTAGTTACCTTTTATCAAGAAAAAGGTAAAATCCCTTCGGCGGCCAGCCCAGGCAAGCCGCGAGCAGAGATAAAATCCGACTTGATCTCAATATAGATATTGAAAGACGCAAAGTTCTAGACAATAGTCGCTAGGACGGAACGCGTCAAGCATCGATGGTTTAACGATTTTAGGAATTATTTCTGCGTTTTAAAGGCTTCCTTTCTTCCAGATAGTAATGCCACAATATCATTAAGCCAATCGTTCGATAAGGTTCCCAATGCAAAATTGTAGTTAACAATTCCTCTTTAGTAGTTCCCTTTGGAAGTTTTTTTAAGCTTTTCAAAGCATTAACAGCAGCCAAATCTCCGGTGGAAAAAACGTCTGTATGATGCAAAATAACAATCAGGTAAATGTCTACCGTCCAATCTCCTATACCTTTAACTTGCTTAAGTTGAGTTCGAATTTCACGATCAGAAAAACTTTCCAATGAAGATAGATCCAGATGACCACTGACCAATTTTTCAGCAAGATCTCTAACATAAACGGTTTTCTGGCGACTGAAATAACAGGCCCGCAATTCATCGTTACTAAGTCCCAGAAATTTCGTTGCCGTGATCTCGCCAATTTTTGATTTAAGTTTGTTTAAAGCTGCTAAAGCTGAAGCGAGCGATACTTGCTGTTCCAGAATAATATGAACCAAAGACTCAAAATTATTTGGCCTGCTCCAGAAAGGGGGATATCCATACCGCTCAAGAACGAACGCCAGATCATCGTCTTTTTCTGCAAGAAGGTTGCAGAGTTGATGAAAGTTATCGGCACTGAAGACAGGAAACATGGCTATTTAAATAGGATATCATACGCAAACCGCAATATCGTTCCAAAAACAACGATTAAAAAAAATACCCGCACAAATTTATTTCCTTTAAGCAAGGCCAATCGGGTTCCAAAATAAGCGCCACTTAAATTAAACCCGGCCATTGGAATGGCATATTGAAATAGAATATGTCCGGTAGAGCTGAAATAAATGATTGCCGCCAGATTGGTAGCAATATTAACGATTTTAGCGTGAGCACTGGCACCGATAAAATCGAAGCCCAGCACTGCGATAAAAACCAGAATGAGAAAAGACCCCGTTCCAGGACCAATCAATCCATCGTAAAAGCCGATCAGTAATCCAAAAATAGCTGACATCAAAATCTGCTTTTTTACCGAATGATTTTTCTCCTGATGGATCCCAAATTGTTTATTAAAATAAGTATAAAGTGCCACCAGAATCAGCACTACTAAAATGATGGGCTTGATCACCGAATTATCTATACGGCTCACCAGGAACGCACCAAGCAGTGCAGCACAAAATGCCGAACTGGCGCAAGCAGACAATACTTTTAGGTTAAATTTAACTTGTTTAGAATATTTAAACGCCGCTAATGTAGTACCGGCAAGAGAAGGAATTTTAGTAGTTCCTAATAAGGTAGCTACCGGGTAATGGGGTAAAACTAACAAGGTGGCAGGAGTTTGTAATAACCCACCGCCACCTACAATAGCATCTATAAAACCTGCTGCAAAAGCGGCAAGGCAAAGCAAAATCAGCTCATTAATCATTAACCGCGATTAATGAATTTTTAGGATATACCAAGATGCAAATATTTATCAATAGTAATTAAAACCTGGTAATTGGTTATTGAATGTGTTAATTCCTTATTCAATAAATCTAAAATCGTTATTCTAAAATCTTCAATCCCCTTACATCCTCTCCGGAGAAGTGATTCCTAAAATCAGCATGCCTGAATAAATAATATCAGCCGTTTTCTTACAAAGGTTTAAACGAAATTGCTTGGTCTCCCCGGCTTCAGTTTTCACAATTGGCGGAACCTCATGGTAAAACTTGTTGAACAATTTCGCTAGTTCGTATAAATAATTTGCCAAACTCGCCGGACTGTAAGCTTTAGCTGCAATAGCAATTTCCGAAGGATATTTAGCCAATTGTAAAATCATCTCCAACTCCACAGGCAACATTTCCCCGGCATTTGGACTACCGACTGCCGGTTCATATTCAGCTTTGCTCAGCAAAGATTTTATTCTTGCATGTGTATATTGAATAAACGGTCCGGTATTACCCTGAAAGTCAATGCTTTCAGCTGGATTAAATAATAAGCGTTTTTTCGGTTCAACCTTCAAAAGAAAATATTTTAAAGCGCCTAAACCGATGTTTTGGTATAATTCGGCTTTATCGGCCTCACTAAAATCGTTCGTTTTACCTAGCTCTTCAGTTTTTTCACGGGCAGTGGCAACCATGCTCTCAATGAGTTCATCCGCATCTACAACCGTTCCTTCACGGCTTTTCATTTTCCCGTTTGGCAAATCAACCATGCCATAAGAAAGGTGATATAAACCTTTTGCCCAGCTTTTCCCCAATTTATCCAGGATTAGAAACAACACTTTGAAGTGATAATCCTGCTCGTTGCCCACTACATAAATCGATTCATCCATGTGGAAATCGTCATACTTCATTTCAGCGGTGCCTAAATCCTGTGTAATGTACACGGAAGTACCATCAGCACGTAAAACCAGTTTCTGGTCTAAGCCATCAGCAGTTAAATCTATCCAAACCGAGCCATCTTCCTTTTTAAAGAAAACACCTTTCGCCAAACCCTCATCAACCGTATCCTTTCCTAATAAATAGGTGTTGCTTTCGTAGTAAAATTTATCAAAATCTACACCCAGGTTTTTATAAGTCACGTTAAAACCGGCATAAACCCATTCGTTCATGGTTTTCCAAAGCGAAACAACCTCCTCATCACCTTGCTCCCACTTCAAAAGCATTTGCTGCGCTTCTTTAATTAATGGCGCATTTTTTTTGGCTTCTTCTTCGGTTTGTCCCTCAGCTTTTAAAGCATCAATTTCCTTTTTATATTCCTTATCAAAAATCACATAGTATTTTCCAACCAAATGGTCGCCTTTTAGGCCAGAACTTTCAGGCGTTTCGCCATTGCCCCATTTTTGCCAGGCCAACATCGATTTACAAATATGAATTCCTCTATCGTTGACCAAATTCACCTTAACAACATCGTAGCCATAAGCCTTAAGCAATTCGGAAACCGAATAGCCCAATAAATTATTACGAACGTGACCCAAATGAAGCGGCTTATTGGTATTTGGTGAAGAATATTCAACCATCACCTTTTTACCGTTCGATGGATAAGAACCAAAATCATCGGCTAGTATTTCATTATTAAATTGGTTTAGAAAATAACTTTCTGCAATGCTTAAGTTCAAAAAACCTTTAACCACGTTAAATGCAGTTACATCAGCAACGTTGGCAACCAAATATTCACCAATCTCATTTGCAGTTTGCTCAGGCGATTTTTTAGATATTTTCGTAATCGGGAAAACCACAATCGTAACCTGCCCCTCAAATTCTTTTCTGGTTTCTTGTATATTGATGACACTTTCGGCTACTTCTTCGTTGTAAAGTTCTTTAACAGCCTTAAGCGTTGCGGTAATAATAAAATTCATGTCGCAAAAATAGGTATTAAAGCGGAAAGCTGAAAGACTAAAGCAGAAAGCAAATTAAAAGGATTTTGGAAAGGTACTGTTCTGCTAATTGGATATGGTAGCCCTCCTTTCCGCTGTAGTCCCGATTGATTTCGATGAAAAATCGAAATCCGGGAGCTGCCGCCACAATGAGGTTTAGATAATTAAGACTGTGCAATCAACCAAGTTCTGTTACCAAACTAGGTGCCTATTCCTAACTATAGCTTGCTGCCTCTACATACTGACGTTATTTTGAAAACACAGACCATGGTAATAAAGTATACCAGGGCTGTCCTTACTTTAACTATATCTTCTCACTGCAGACTTTCAAACCTCCGACTTCTCAAAAATTCTAATAGATTTGCAATAACTAACTTATTTTATGAGCGAGCAAAATCCAAATTTTAAAGTTAACGTAAAAACCGAAATTGGCAGGTTACGTAAGTTGCTAATCCACAGCCCTGATAGTGGTTTGGGCAAAGTAGTACCCTCAAAAGCGCAAGATTGGCTTTTCGAAGATATTGTACACTTAGATACCATCCGAAAGGGCGAATACGATTATTATATCAAACTGCTAATGTACTTCCTCGACCCTGAAAAGATAAAAGGAAAACTGGCTCAAATAGATTCGGAAGAGGGAAATCGTAACTTTTACAAACCCAATCATCCTGATTTTCACAACTCAAATTCGGTAATAGAAATTCAAAATCTGTTAAGCGAGATGTTGGAAAATGAATCCATTCGTAAAAAATTAGTAGCTGCCGTTTGTGCTATTGAGGGCTGCACTTACAAGGTTCAGATGCAGTTGACAAATACTAATCCGAAGGAACTGGCCGAAATATTTATTTCCGGAACGTTGGCTAACGATACGATGATTTTTGCACCCATTCCCAATTTAATCTTCACCAGAGATGTGGGCACAACCATCAATAACCATATTTTATTAAACAAACCTGCTAAAAAAGCCCGTGTTCGTGAAACGCTTTTAATGCGCTATATTTTCTTCAACCATCCAATATTTGCCGCTTACCAAAACAATGTACTCGAAATTCCGGATGTAACGATGCACTTCTTACGTCCTGGCGACGAACCAGCATTTAGCACCACTTTAGAAGGTGGTGACGTAATGATGGTAAGTCCAAATCATGTATTAATCGGTTGCAGTGAAAGAACATCTGAACATGGCGCAAACGAAGCCATCAAGTTATTGTTCGACAACGATGTAGTAGAGAAAGTAACGGTAGTAAAAATCCCTAGCAAACGTGATTATATGCATTTGGACACCGTTTTTACACAGGTGAAACGCAATACCTGGGTGATATTGAATTCAATTGCACATTCTCCAAAATACAATCCATACGAATCAATAAACTTTTTAAAAGAGCCGGAGAAACTAGAAGCGACCACGGCTATTCAGTTCACGAAGGCTAATCCGCAAGAACCTAAACATTTCGAACATGTTGAGGCATTGCTAAATGACATCAGTCAAAACGATTTAAATAGCAGCGAACCAACGAAGATCATCTACAGCGGTAACAATACTTTCCCGTATGATTCCAGAGAACAATGGACAGATTCTTGCAATTTGTTAGCGATAAAAGAAGGGGTTGTTTTGGGTTATGACCGAAACGATAAAACGGTTGAAGCCTTTAAAGCTGCTGGGTTTAACGTAGTTGATGTGAAAGATTTAATTCAAGATTTAGAAAGTGGCAAAGCTGATGCAGAAACCATGACTGACACGTTGATTTTAATGCCATCAGCAGAACTTTCGCGTGCCCGAGGAGGTTTTCACTGTATGAGTTTACCGATATTGAGAGACGAATTAAGTTAAAAGTTTTAAGTAATACGTGATACGTTTAGATCAATGACTTAAAACTTATAACCTAAAACTTAAAACCTAATATGCAAACTACCAACCACCTATTAATGATTCGCCCTGTTGATTTTAAATTTAACGAGCAAACGGCAGGCAATAATAAATTTCAAGTCGCTTCAACCGAAAGCGACGTGCAAAGCCAGGCACTAAAAGAATTTGATGGCTTTGTGGAGTTATTAAGGCAAAACGATATCGATGTTACGGTAGTGGATGACACTTTGCAACCTGAAACGCCAGATTCTATCTTTCCAAATAACTGGGTTTCCTTTCATGAAGATGGATCAATTTACCTCTACCCTATGTTTTCTGAAAACCGCAGACTGGAGCGCAGGAAGGAAATACTGGAAGGTTTAAGAGATAAGTTCGAGGTAAACCATGTGAGCGATTTAAGTTTTTATGAAATGCAATATGCTTTTCTGGAAGGAACAGGCAGTATGGTTTTGGATCGTGTTAATAAAATAGCTTATGCCTGTTTGAGTGTTCGTACAGATGAGGAAGTATTGCAAAATTTTTGCATGCTTACAGGATATGAGCCCATTTCTTTTCAAGCGGTTGATGGCACAAACTTCCCAATATACCATACCAATGTGATGATGTGTATTGGCGATCGCTTTGCAGTGATTTGTTTAGATTCCATTCCCGATCAGGAGGAAAAATTAGCGGTGACGATGAGCTTAACCAGCTCAGGAAAAGAGATTATCGAAATAACTTTAGATCAGATGAATCATTTTGCCGGCAATATGTTGCAAGTCGCAAACCAAAGCGGGGAAAGCTTGTTGGTGATGTCGGAACAAGCGTATTTATCCTTAACAACAGATCAAATCAGTTCGATGGAAAATTATGCCAGGATTATTTATGCTCCAATTTATACCATTGAAAAAAATGGTGGCGGCAGTGCAAGATGTATGCTGGCTGAAATCCATTTACCAGAGAGGTAGTGTATGCTGTAAACAATCCTACTAAATCGCTGACCCCACGTCATGCCGGGTCTGGAAGCAATCCTCATGCGAATGTAGTTAAACTCGTAGTGTCAGATTGCTTCGTTCCTCGCAATGATAAAGTGTTCAAATTTATTCCGATAAGTTTTGTTACTTTCGCCGACAAATCTAACATCAATATGTCTTTAGCACAAGAATTAAAAACACGTTCCGGCAACAAATGCGAATTATGTACTTCAGAAAATAATTTATCTGTTTACGAAGTGCCGCCTACAAGCAATGCGAATAGTGACAATAGTATTTTAGTTTGTAAAACCTGCTTAGACCAAATTGAAAAAACCGAACAACTTGATGCCAGTCATTGGAGAATATTAACGGAAACCATGTGGTCGGAATTTGCGCCCGTACAAGTAGTGGCCTGGAGAATGTTAAGCAGATTGCGACACGAGGGCTGGGCAGCAGATGGTTTAGATATTTTATATTTAGATGATGATACTTTAGAATGGGCGAAAAAAACCGGAGACCATGAAGCTGATGGAACAGTAGAATTTCATCAAGATAGCAACGGAACACGCTTATACGAGGGTGATACAGTGGTTTTAGTAAAAACTTTAGATGTTAAGGGTTCTACACTGAGTGCCAAGTTAGGTACAGTAGTTAAAAATATTCGCTTAGTTCATGATAATACCGAACAAATCGAAGGCAAAGTTGAGGGACAAACCATTGTGATTTTGACCAAATACTTAAGAAAAGGCTAGCCATTCGTCATTGCGAGGCACGAAGCAATCTATTTACAACTGAGATTGCTTCGTGCCTCGCAATGACGAACAACTTATTACCACACCGGTGGTGCATAAAAATTCTGTAAATTCTCACAATCGTAACCGAATTTAGTTAATAAAGATACGGCATCGCCAATCTTATCTATACTCGAGTCTATTCTCAATATCTTATCTGAATCGGATAGATCTACACTCCAGGTTGCGCCAGAAAGCAAGTTATTTAAGTGATTCGCAATTTTATTGAGTTCCACTCCTGTCTGAATATTGGTTTTAAAAATAGAGATCATAACGTATTTCAACAATTTGTAAAGGTTTTGTTAAGGAAGACGGATGAACTTTAAAATTACTTTAGAAAAAATAAATAAAATTTTAATTAATTGATTTTCTGAACATTAAAAATCAATCCATGTCAATATGTAACGTTTAAACAGTTTAGATCGTTTTGGTAAAACACTAACCTTCAGGATATGAAATCTAAAATAATCTCTCTAAAACAAATCAATTTAAGCATCTTTATTATTGCGTTTTTATTGGTTCTGAGCGCCTGCAAGAAGGACCAGTTAACTATTGATCAGGAAAAGAGATTCTCGGAAGTAGATTTTAAATTCGATCCTTCATTTCCATTTAATGGCGGCTGGGGATTAACGCTTAAACCTGATGGCGTAGCCGATATTGCACCTGGAGGAGATATTTCCTATCGCGGCACCTACAAAATCAGTGGTAAAAATATAACGGTAAGTACCGACCAAACCAAATTCAGATTTGAAATCTTATCAGATACTGAAATCAAAGAAAAACAGTATGGCACACGACTAAGGTTGGAGCCGTAATAGTAGCAAAAGCTTAATTGTATTAAACCAGATCGGAGTGAACACGAAACCCGATTCTTGATCGGGTAAGTAAAACGGAGAGCGGGACTGACTTTGCGATGAAACACAGGTTTAGCTTTACAATTCTAAAAATTGGCCTGAAAATTTAAAGAAATTCACGCCTTAACACAGGTAAAATCTACATTATTCTTTGCGATAAACGCGTAACACAACTATCAACTGAACTTGCTGTAAAAAATTATCTAAACTCATCTATCCAAACATTGTTTAGAGAGGTAATGCGGAAATATTTTGTGCAAAACTAAAGCGTTTGCATACAGTAAAAATATTTTCAATAAAGATTAATTCTCGATTTAAAATTACATTTTTGCAAAAATTATTTAAAAGTAAATGCAGAGTTACTCAGAATTTCTCGATCTAAGCGTTGGCTTTCCACAAGAGGGCTTTGATGTGATAGATGATGAATTATATTTTCAGGATTTAAACCTGATGGAAATGATTGAAACTTACGGTACTCCCCTACGTTTCACATACTTGCCTCTGGTAAGTAAGAAGATTCAGCAGGCGAAGATTCTTTTCCAGACTGCCATTTTAAAGAACAACTATCGTGGTGATTACAAGTATTGCTACTGCACCAAAAGTTCGCATTTCCGCCATATTGTAGAGGAAGCTTTAAAGAACAATATCCACCTGGAAACTTCTTCGGCTTTTGACATGCCTATGGTTGACGCTTTAGAGAAAAAAGGGCATTTAACAAAGGATACTACCATTATTTGCAACGGTTTTAAAACCTACCAATATAAACAATATATTATTGATATGTTGCACGATGGTTATAAAAACATCATTCCGGTATTGGATAATAAAGAGGAATTTAACCTTTTTGATGATGAAGTAGATATCGATACGCCATGTAATTTAGGGATCCGTATTGCGGCCGAGGAACAACCTGATTCGCAATTTTACACTTCGCGTTTGGGTGTGCGTATGGAAGATATTATTGATTTTTACAACAATAAAATTGTTCATAACCCGAACTTCCGCGTAAAGTTGTTGCACTTCTTTATCAATTCAGGGATTACCGATTCGCCGTATTACTGGAATGAGTTAGAGAAATATGTAACGCTATATTGCAAGTTTAAAAAGATCAATCCTGATTTAGATACTTTGGATATTGGTGGCGGTATGCCATTTAAAGACTCGTTGGTTTTTGATTTCGATTACGAATACATGGTAAACGAAATTGTAAAACGGATTAAAGAAATTTGTGCCATCCACGATGTAATGGAACCAGATATCATTACTGAATTTGGTAAATATACCGTGGCTGAAGCATCAGGAATTTTATACAAAGTACTCGGCAGAAAGCAGCAAAATGACCGTGAGCGCTGGTTAATGTTAGATGGTTCTTTCATCACTAACTTACCCGATGTTTGGGCTTTGAACCAAAAATATATTCTATTGCCAATTAACAATTGGGATGCAGAATACGAGCGGGTGAATTTAGGTGGTATTACTTGCGATGGTCAGGATTATTACAACCAGGAAGCGCATATGAATAGTGTGTTTATGCCTAAAACACGTAAGGTACAGTATTTAGGTTTCTTCCACACTGGTGCTTATCAGGAAGTTTTAAGTGGATACGGTGGTATTCATCATTGCCTATTACCAAGTCCGAAGCATGTTTTAATCCGTAGAAACCGCGATGAAAGCTTTAATTTTGAGGTTTTTGGAGAAGAGCAGAATAGTAAGCAGGTTTTGAAGATACTGGGTTATTAACCCTTTAATCCCCTAAAGGGGACTTTAATTTTCACTAAGAGCGCTGAGTATTTTACTTTGCGCTCTTTTTTGTTTTCGGGCCGTAATTGCGAGGCACGAAGCAATCTTAAAGCGCTCTTAGGAAATAAAAGGCTATCGAATAATAGATTGCTTCGTGCCTCGCAATGACGAAAAATTATAGTTTCTTTGCTAACTTAGCGGTTAGTTAAAAAACTCCATATGCAATTCGGTAAAGTAGACGACCCATCAATTATAGATTTCACACTTCCTGCTGATGCTCCTGAAACAGCAGCAATCCTCAAGGCAAATAAACCACATCAGGATTTTAAAGCTTTTGTTGGTTGCGCCAAATGGAATAAAGCTGATTTAAAGGGCTTTTATCCGAAAGGAACAAAAGATGAGTTAACTTACTACTCCACACAATTTAATTCGATTGAATTAAACGCAACTTTCTACGGAATGCCTAGCAGTGAACAGGTAATTACCTGGACAGAAAAAACACCTGCAGATTTCAAATTTTTCCCTAAATTGACCAATACCATTAGCCACTTTAAAAGGCTAATAAATGTTAAGGAACCGGTTGAGCAATATTGCGATGCGATCAGTAATTTTGAAGATAAACTAGGCATGGCTTTTCTTCAATTACATGACAACTTTAAGCCAAAGGACTTTGACAGACTGAAAACAGTAATTCAGGAATTCCCTAAAGTGATTCCTTTAGGTGTAGAAGTTCGGAATGGCGAGTGGTTTTCAAATGCAACAATTGCTGCTGAATTTGAAAAATTATTTCAGGATAACGGTATTACGAATATCATTGTAGATACGGCTGGCCGAAGAGACATGTTGCACATGCGATTGACAACGCCTACCGCGTTTGTTCGTTATGTTGGTGCCAATCACGAAAGCGATTACTCCAGATTGGATGAGTGGGTAGAGCGAATTACCCAATGGAAAGCAGACGGTTTACAAAACTTATATTTCTTTGTTCACCAGAATGTAGAATTGGCCTCTCCGTTACTTTCTGCTTATTTTATAGAAAAACTTAATAAAGCCACCGGGACAGATTTAAAAATTCCGGTAATGGGAAATGGTAATACGCCTGGACCAACTTTGTTTTAGATAATTGCTGTCTTTCTGAGCTTGTCGAATAATTCATAATGGTATTTCGACAAGCTCAATATGACAACCCTCAAAACTTAATTTCTTGTTAGAATTGTTTCAATTGCCTTTGTTTCTTCCTCTCCAGGCATAATATTATAGGCTGTAAATACAATTTCATCACCATTAATAATTTCAAGTTCGGTACGCCAACCAAATAACTGATCACCGTATTCAGGGTTTCCATAACTACCTAAAATTGAAAAACCCTTTTCAGTCGCCGCTCCGCTTGCCTGCATAATTTGCGTACCCATATGGAAATTATCTATCCAGCTAAACGTAAATTTCTGGTAAGGGATATCAAAGCCAATTATCATTTTTCCAATAAGTGGCTTAACTTCTAAACTGCTTTGGTAATCATAAGAAATGAAACGGCCATCTAAAATCGAAGTAATTTCTGCTTCTGTCAGAACTTCATCAACTAAAACATCTTTTTCAAACCAGGTTTTAGTTGTTCCTTTCCAATTGCCAACAATCTTTTTAATCCTATAGTGAGCACCATCTTCTAAAGATTGCTCAAACTTGCTTTTTGCCATACACAAACTTAAAATAAAATCTCCTTGAAAACTGGAAATTGACAACTGGAAATTAATTTACTATCTTGTTTCATGCTAAAGACGCTAGATCTCAGTCAGGTAATTGTGTTGGATATTGAAACTGTTCCTCAATATCCATCTTTCGAAGATGTGCCTCCTCATTTACAGGAATTATGGGAACAGAAAACTCAGTTCCAGAGAAAGCCCGAGCAAACTGCTAATGAGTTTTATGAACGGGCAGGTATTTTAGCTGAATTCGGTAAAATTATCTGCATCAGTCTCGGAATTTTTAGCTACAATAATAAAACTTACTCCTTAAGGCTGAAATCTTTTTATGATGAGGATGAAAAGAAAATTCTGGAGCAATTTTGTTATTTATTAAGTAAACAACCACAAAAATTAATCTTCTGTGCGCATAACGGAAAGGAATTTGATTTCCCATATATCTGTCGTAGATTATTGATTAATGGCTTAGAAATTCCATCACAGCTCGATATCTCAGGCAAAAAACCATGGGAAGTGAATCATATAGATACGATGGAGATGTGGAAATTCGGTGATCACAAACATTATACTTCGTTGAATTTATTGGCCTGTAGTCTGAATATTTCAACACCGAAAGATGATATTGATGGAAGTCAGGTAAGGCAGGTTTATTATGAAGAAAAAAATCTGGAACGAATTGTTACCTATTGTCAAAAAGATGTGATTACGACAGCCCAGGTTTTATTAAAATTCAAAGGGATGGATATAATTTCAGCAGAAAACATTACCATTGTATCCTGATGCTGAACGTTGACAACCTAAATATCGATTTCTATAACCAGGATGAAAAAACCTGGTTCAAAGCTGTAAAAACCATCAGTTTTAACGTAAAAAAAGGAACAGTTCTCGGTATTGTTGGAGAGTCAGGCTCTGGTAAATCGGTGACGTCTTTTTCGATTATGCGTTTGCATGATGAGCGTTCAGCTAAAATTACTGGCGATATTGATTTTGAAAACATCAGTATGCTTAATTTAAGCGCAAATGAAATTCGTCAAATCAGGGGAAATCAAATTTCTATGATTTTCCAGGAACCCATGACTTCTCTTAATCCCGTTTTTACCTGTGGCGAACAGGTTGCTGAGGCCATTATTCTCCATCAAAAAGTAAATAAAGAAGTTGCCAAAAGCAGGACAATTGAACTGTTTAATGAAGTGCAGCTTCCACGACCGGAGAAAATATTTGACAGCTACCCACATCAAATTTCTGGCGGACAAAAGCAACGGGTGATGATTGCCATGGCGTTAAGCTGCAATCCAAAACTTCTTATTGCTGATGAACCGACCACTGCGTTAGATGTTACGGTTCAGAAAACAATTCTTCAATTACTTTTAAAATTGAAAGAAGAGCGAGAAATGGCCATGATTTTTATTTCTCATGATTTGGGCGTGGTTAATGAAATTGCTGATGAAGTTGCCGTAATGTACAAAGGCGAAATTGTAGAGCAGGGTCCGGCGAAAACCATCTTCGAAAATCCTCAACATCCTTATACAAAAGGATTATTGGCTTGTCGCCCATCGCCTCGTTTACAATTAAAAAAACTACCTGTTGTTGCCGATTTTTTGACCGGGAAGATTGATGATGCGAATGCGCATTTGCAAGCATCAAATCAATTAACTGACGAGGAAATCACTTCTCGAAGAACCCTACTTTATGCGCAACAACCTTTGCTCAAAGTGAAAGATCTTTGCACCTGGTATCCTATTCATAACGGACTGTTTGGCAAAACTACCGACTATGTTAAAGCAGTAGATCAAATTAATTTTGAAGTTTTTCCTGGAGAAACTTTGGGTTTAGTTGGAGAATCTGGCTGTGGTAAAACTACCCTTGGCCGAACCATTTTACGATTAATACAACCAACATCAGGCAATATTATTTTTAACGGACAAGACATTACAAACATCAGCAGAACGGAACTGAGAAAATTGAGGAAAGATATTCAAATCGTTTTTCAGGATCCCTACGCCTCCTTAAATCCAAAATTGAGTATCGGGCAATCTATTTTAGAACCGCTACAAGTGCATAAAATTTTAAATAATGATGCGGAACGAAAGCAAAAGGTTCTCACATTGTTAAATAAGGTTGGATTAAAGGAAGAACACTTCAATCGCTATCCTCACGAGTTTAGTGGTGGCCAGAGACAACGCGTTGTTATAGCTAGAGCTTTAGCATTAGAGCCCAAATTCATCATCTGTGACGAATCTGTTTCTGCTTTGGATGTTTCTGTTCAGGCACAAGTACTAAATCTAATTAAAGATCTGCAACGTGAATTTGGCTTAACGTACATTTTTATTTCTCACGATTTGGCAGTGGTAAAACATATCTCTGATCGTATTTTGGTCATGAACAAGGGCAAAATTGAAGAAGAGGGATTTCCCGAACAAATTTTTTATGCGCCAAAGGCCGCTTATACAAAGAAATTAATTGAGGCCATTCCTGGTTCCTGATGGAAGATTGATAATGAATGACGTATAAGTTCCCGCATACGTTTATATTTTATCAACATCTTTTTTTCCATCAACCATCTTCCCTATTACAACTTCCATTCTTCATCTCTTTGCGTCAGCTATCAACCATTTTCCATTCCCATCTTTCCTTCCTTTGCATCTTTTCTGTATCTTCGGTAAATTCAGTTTTAGCATATGGCAAAGAAGAAATCGGGTAATATAAAATTGGTTCTGAATCAATTGGTTAGTGATGTATTTGAAAAAAATAATAATCAGCTTCTCAATTATAAACAGGTTTCGGCCAAATTAAATCTGAATGATCAGGAATCGAGAGAGACCATTTTAGAGATATTAAAAGATGGAAAAGGAGCTGGAATTTATCTTGAACCCGAAAAAGGGAAATTTAAATTAAAAGAACTTCAAAACTTCATAATTGGTACGGTTGATATGACCGCAGATGGTTCAGCTTACATCGTTCCGGAAGATGAATTTGAAAAAGATGTTTTTGTTGCGCCAAAGAAACTAAAAAATGCCTTGCATGGCGATACCGTTAAGGCTTATGTTTTTGCCAAAAAAAGCGGTCGAAAGAACGATGGCGAAGTTGTTGAAATCATTAAAAGAGCCAAGTCAGATTTTACCGGCGTAATCAAAATATCCGATCGCTTTGCTTTTGTTATCGCTGATGATAAGAAAATGATGCACGATATTTTTGTGCCATTGGCTGATACCTTGGATGCAAAAAATGGACAACGGGTTTTGGTAACCTTATCTGATTGGCCAGAAAGTGCTAAAAATCCAATAGGTATTGTAAAACACGTATTGGGTAACCAAGGTGAAAATAATACCGAAATGAACGCCATTCTGGCGCAATATGGTTTTCCTTTAGAGTTTCCGCCACAAGTGGAAAAAGAAGCCAATGCCATTCCGGAAGAAATACCGGCAGATGAAATTGCCAAGCGTAAAGATTTTAGAAACGTACTCACTTTTACCATCGATCCGGCCGATGCCAAGGATTTTGACGACGCGATCTCTTATCAAAAACTCCCAAATGGGAACCATGAAATTGGTGTTCACATTGCCGATGTTTCACATTATGTAATCCAGGGAACTGACTTAGATAAAGAAGCATACAGCCGGGCTACATCAGTCTATTTAGTCGACAGAGTCATCCCGATGTTGCCAGAGCGTTTGAGCAATGGTGTTTGTTCACTTCGTCCGAATGAAGATAAATTATGTTTTGCTGCTGTTTTTGAGTTGGATGAACAAGCCAATATTCAATCTGAATGGTATGGCAGAACAGTGATTCATTCCGACAGAAGATTTAGCTATGAGGAAGCCCAGGAAGTAATCGAAAATAAAGAAGGCGATTACGCAACAGAAATATTAAAATTAAACGAGCTGGCTTACATCCTCCGCGATCGTAAGTTTAAAAATGGCGCCATCAGTTTCGAAAGTACGGAGGTTAAATTTAAACTTGATGAATCAGGCAAACCCATTGGTGTTTATGTAAAGGAACGTAAAGATGCCCACAAGCTGATTGAAGATTATATGCTTCTGGCCAATCGTAAAGTGGCAGAGTTTGTGGCAAAAAAACAAAAAGGAGAAAAGAAACTCACATTCGTTTACCGTGTTCACGATTCTCCAAATATGGAAACACTGAACACTTTCGCCACGTTCGCTTCACGCTTTGGTTATAAAATCAACACCAAATCAGATAAAGAAATTGCAAAATCGCTAAATCATTTAATGGCTGATGTTGAAGGCAAGAAAGAACAGAATATTTTAACCTCTTTGGCCATTCGTTCAATGGCAAAAGCAATATATTCCACAAAAAAAACCAGTCACTATGGTTTAGCTTTTGAGTATTATACCCATTTTACCTCTCCTATTCGCCGCTACCCTGATGTGATGACACATAGATTATTGCAAACCTATTTAGATGGGGGCAAATCTGCTGATGCAGAATTTTACGAAGTGGCTTGTGCGCATTCTTCCGCTATGGAAAAACGTGCTGCTGACGCCGAAAGGGCATCCATTAAATACAAACAGGCGGAGTATCTGGAAGAAAATATTGGTACCGAATACAAGGGTATTATCTCTGGCGTTACTGAATGGGGCATGTATGTAGAGATTGAAGAAAATAAATGTGAAGGCATGATTCGTCTTCGTGATATTTCAGATGATTTTTACGTACTGGATGAAAAAAACTACTGCATTGTAGGACAAAGAAAAAAGAAAAAATATCAACTTGGTGATGAGGTAATGATCCGTGTAAAGAAAGTTGATCTTTCTAAACGCCAGATAGATTTTACGCTTATTCCTGATTAAAAATTAAGACATTTGTGCCAATTAAAACACAATGTTTACGCAAAGCATGCATACTACAGAACAATTACAACAAATTCTAGATACAGCAATACAAAATTTAAAGTTCCCCGATCAGCCTAAACAGCTTTACGATCCGATAACTTATATTATCAATCTGGGTGGCAAACGTGTTCGTCCGCTATTGGTTTTAATGGCTACCGAACTTTTCGGCAAAGATGCAAATGATTCCATTCATGCCGCAATGGCCATTGAAGTGTTCCACAATTTTACATTGGTGCATGATGACATTATGGATAATGCACCGCTACGTAGAGGCAAAGCTACCGTTCACGAAAAATGGAGTACCAATACGGCTATTTTAAGTGGCGATGTGATGATGGTTGAGGCCAATAAGAACCTTGCGAAGGTAAACCCAGTTTTTCTTAAAGATGTACTGGATACTTTTAACGCAACTGCTCAAGGCGTTTGTGAAGGGCAACAGCTCGATATGGAATTCGAAAGTCGTGATGATGTGAGTATTGAAGAATATATCAATATGATCAGGCTAAAAACCGCTGTACTCTTGGGCGGCGCCTTAAAACTGGGTGCAATCATTGCGGGTGCTTCAGAGAAAGACGCTGATTTAATTTACCAATTTGGCGAAAACATTGGCATCGCTTTTCAGTTACAAGATGATATTTTAGATGTTTATGCAGACCCGGAAAAGTTTGGCAAACAGGTTGGTGGAGACATTATTGCCAACAAGAAAACATTCTTACTTTTAAAAGCTTTTGAACTGGCAGAAGGTGATATCAAAGAATCGCTGGATACCTGGACCAGCTACAAAGATTTCGACACCAAAGAAAAGGTTGAAACTGTAAGATCTGTTTATGATACGCTTGATGTGCAGAATATTGCTAAAGAGAGCATGAATAAATATCTGGACAAAGCGCTAAACGTATTTGCGCAAATTAATGTAAGCGATGAACAAAAAAGCAGTTTGTTAACGCTTACCAATCAATTAATGGCCAGAGAATATTAAATTTTTAAATTCTTATCGCAAGCTGCAAACGAGCGTTGCAAAAATTAGTGCAACAAATTGCTTCGTACCTCGCAACTCTGATATATAAAAATGAAGCCAATGCTTGTGCATTGGCTTCATTTTTTATTGATAAGTCATAAAATAAGTTGACTCACTAGCTAACCTACTATGGAAAACAAAAAAGTCCTGATTTTCATCAGGACTTTTCGAATATCGGTTGATACTAATTATTCTGCAGCTGCAGCTTCTTCAGTAGCTTCGTCTTTTTTAACAGCTTTTTTTGCTGGCGCTTTTTTAGCTGGTGCTTCTGCAGCAACTTCCTTAGCTTCAGTTGCTTTTTGAGCAGCTGGTTTTTTAACTAATGCAGCTTCGATTTCAGCATCAGAAATAGGAAGAACAGATACATAAGATTTGTTATCTTGTTTCTTTCTGAAAACTACTGTACCATCAATCAAAGCAAATAATGTATGGTCTTTTCCTAAACCAACATTTTTATCTGGATGGTGTTTTGTACCACGTTGACGTACTAAAATGTTTCCAGCGATAGCTAACTGACCACCGAAAATTTTAATACCTAAACGCTTACTATGCGATTCACGTCCGTTTTTCGAACTACCGGCTCCTTTTTTGTGTGCCATGATTTTATATTTTGTAACTCGCTAAAGCGAATTATTGGGTTAACAATTAATTATAACGTGATATCAGAGATCTGAATCTTTGTGAAAAACTGGCGGTGACCATTTTTCTTTTTGTAACCTTTTCTACGTTTTTTGTGGAAAACGATTACTTTATCACCTTTTAAATGAGATACGATAGTAGCTGAAACTTTAGCACCTTTAACCGCAGGAGCTCCTACAGTGATTGCACCACCATTATCAACCAACAATACATTATCAAATTCAATACTAGCGCCTTCATCTCCTTGCAATCTGTGTACAAAAAGGTGCTGGTCTTTAGCAACTTTAAATTGCTGCCCTGCTATATTTACTATTGCGTACATTGTTTAAATATTAGTTTTTTAATTTTTATTTAACGAGGTGCAAATATAGAACAAATTCAATTAACACACAAACACATATCGAAAATATTTTTTGCTATCATTTATGATCATCAGGATTTAGCACATTTAAGAATTTGCGCTCATCCTTTTTTAATGATTTGGAAAGCAAGGTACAGCACATATAGGCTGCTCCTGCCCTGCCATCCGCTTTATTTGCCTCATAAAAATTCGGCTGCATGCCCGCTCCTGTCAGGTTTAATTTACGCAGGCCGGCATTTTAAACTCACGTTAGCACCTGGCAAACTACATCTTTCGTGCTGAGCTTTTTATTACCGTCATTGCGAAATCGATTTTTCATCGATTTCGCAATCCCAACCATGATGTATTTCTAAAAAGAGATTGCTTCGTACCTCGCAATGACGACCGTCCAAAAATTTCACTGATATCAATTTTCATCAAATAATTAACCTGCAGATTAACAGTATTAAAAAGATTGCAGTGAAAGCGGGGCAGCATTCCGCCATGAATTAAGAACATTCATTTCAAAATAAAAACCTAACTCCTGTAAATGGTTAAAAAGTGTTAAAGCATTTTTACAATTACGAATATTTCGTAGATTTACGAAAAATAAATAGATAACCTAACCACGTAAATTTTATGAAACGTATCCTAATTACTTCGATTGTGGCATTTTCAGCCATTTCATCTTTCGCACAAAACGCTGACCAGGCACTTGCTCGTGTGAGATACACTTACATACACCTTCAAGATACCACGCAAAAAGACAAACCCCACAAGGAAAATATGCTGCTGGTCACCGGAAAAAATGCTTCCGTGTATACCAGTTACGATAAACTAAATCAAGCGGTAAATACGAAAAGACAAATTGAAGAACAGCTTAGAAATCAGACCGGTAGCAGCAACATGAAAATAGAAATCAAAAGTGAAATGAAATCGCCAACCACCGCTGTAGATTATTTCTTTTTCGCCAATGAGCGTAAAATGTTTAGCAAAGAAAAACTACTTAACAACTATTTGATTGAAGAAAATGCACCACAAATTGACTGGAAAATAGCAAAAGATACCATGAGTTTCTCAGGTATTTCTTGCCAAAAAGCTACAGCCAAATTTAAAGGTAGAAATTGGATCGCCTGGTTCGCTACCGAAATTCCCTTTCAAAGTGGTCCGTGGAAATTAAATGGATTGCCGGGTTTAATTGTTGAGGCGCACGATGAAAAAAATGAAGTGAAATTTGAGTTTGCCGGACTTGAAAATGTAACTGCAGAAGACGCGAAAAATACTCCAGATGGGGATCAAAAAATTACCATGCCAAATGGTATGCCCGGAACGATAAAAATTACCGGAATAGAAACAAGCACAACCTATTTGGGTGCGGAAATTAAGCTGCCAACCGATGCCATAAAAACCACTAGGAAAGATCTTGATAAACTAAAGGCAGCCCGTGATAAAGATCCACAAGGCTTTATGCAGGCACAAATGGCAGCAAACGGTATTCAAGGAACATTTAAAAGAAGCGTATCAACACCTACTGGTCAGCCAATAGTAAAACGCGTAATCAACAATCCTATAGAACTTCCTGAGAAAAAATGAGAAAGGCTATTTTAATCAGCATGCTGTTTTTTTGGGGGATCACATTTGTTTTTGCTCAAAAAGCAATTAAGGGTACCGTGAGAAATGTTGCAGGTAAAGGCATTGAATCTGTAAATGTAAATCTGAAAGATAGCGAAGGGAACATCATCAGCTTTACCAGAACAAATAAAGATGGCATGTTTAATCTTCCTGTTAAAAATGATCAAGTTACTGGTTACAAAATTGAAGCTTCGAGTATCGGTTATAAAAAGCAATCCATTTCCATCTTGGATGTAGGTAAAAGTCAGGATTTGACCTTAGCTCCTAGTGAAACGAGTTTGGAAACGGTAACGGTAAAAAACCGCCCTTTATTAACTTCCAAAGGCGATACCTTAAATTATAGAACTGCTGATTTTGCCGACAAACAAGATCGGAGCATTGGTGATGTACTCAAAAAAATGCCTGGAATTGAGGTGGCAGAAAATGGCAAGATCAGCTACAACGGTAAATCCATTTCAAATTTATACGTAGATGGCGATAATTTGCTTGATGATAAGTATAACATCGGTACAAAAAGCATTCCTCAAGGCGCTGTAGACAAAGTGCAGGTTATCCAAAATGACCAGCCCATTAAAATGATGCGTAAAAATAATATGAGCGATGATGTTGCTTTGAACCTGGTTATTAAAGATGATGCAAAACTCAAAGTAATGGGCGACGCAACAGTTGGTGCTGGAACGCCAAATCGTTTTGATGAAAACCTGACGGCCATGCTGTTTAACAAAAAGCTAAAATTCATCAACAACATTAAAGGAAATAACATAGGCAATGACCCTGGCATTGATTTAACCTCACATAATTTAGCTGATTATTTGAAACGTTTAGACAACAATAAGCCTAGCGGTTTATTATCTACTGGTGCAGCTGGCGTACCTTCTCTTCCACAAAACAGGTATTTATTCAATAAAGCGGGTGTAGTGAATTTAAATAACTTATTCAAGTTTAATCAGGATTTGCAACTGAGGGCGAATATTTCTTATCTATTTGATGAACGGAGGCAACAATACAATAAATTTTCGCAAACTTATTTAGCAGATCAAACCATTAGTTATGCCGAATTTCAAAATAATGAAATTAATCCACAAAAATTAAGAGCCCAGTTTAACTTAAATAAAAATGCAGAGCATGATTACTTTAACAATAATTTCATTTTGGATTACACGCCTTTCAAAACCAATTCAGCATTCTCCATCAACAACGTGGCCGCAAGTCAGGTTTTAAAACAAGAAACTTTCGATATTTCAAATGAGTTCAATTATCGGAAAAAATTAAAATCAGAAAATGTAATCTTGCTGTATTCCTATTTGAACAGAACTTCGCAACCTGAAAATTTGAATATTTCACCGGGTTTAAATGCCGATATCCTGAACAACGGCAATAGTTACTTAGGCTTGAGCCAGTACATTAAATTACCCACCTGGTACACGAATAATTATGCATCTTTTGCCTTTGTAGATGGTGGTTTTGCCCAAACGTATAAGACTGGATTTAATCTTCAGCAGCAAAACTTAAACTCTGAACTTTACCGCATCCAGAACGATTTAAGCTCCGAACTGGTTTCGGAACGTACCGTGAATGATCTCAATTGGTTTAAAGGAAGAGTTTATGCCGATGCCACTTACGAATATACCAATGATAAGTTAAAAGCTGGCTTGAGTTTACCTGTAAGCTACAACCACATCAATTATAACGATCCTGTAAATACGCTAGATAATAGCTTAAATAAACTATTTCTAAACCCATCATTGAATATCAAATATCAAACGGGGATAGAAAATTATGTTTCGGCAAACTACTTTTATAAAAATGATCTGGGTGGAATTGATGATGTTTATCGCGGAACAGTTTTAAAAAATTACCGTTCGTTATTTGCAAACAACGCTCCAATTTCTGAATCGAAAACGCATAGCTTTAGAGGAGAATTTAATTTCAGGAAAGCGATGCAGATGTTTTTTTTCAATGCATCAGCCAATTACAGCAATACCGAACTTAATACCATTTCATCTTTTAGCCTGAGTAATAATATTCAGCAAAGAATTGTCTTGCCGTTGGAAAACCATATTAAAAACTTATCAGCAAGTGCAAACGCAAGCAAATATCTGTTTGCATTGAAAAGTACTATCACAACAGGCGTAAATTTTTCGCAAAGCAAATATAGCCAACTTCAAAACGGTGAACTTTTACCATTTAATACCAAAACGCTTTCATATAAAGCCGCTATTGAGGCCAAGCTTACCAATTTCATTAACTGGTCGTACGGTGCCACTTATGCTGTGACCAATAATCGGGCGGATGTTGCAGATGCAATTAAAACAAGTTTTCGACAATTAAGACAACAATCTACATTGGCTATTACCACAGTGCAAAATGTATATCTCAATCTGTCAGCGGAGCATTTATTTACGCACCAGGCGAATCAGCCAAATCTGAAATATCTGTTTGCTGATGCAAATGTGAAATATAAATTGCTAAAGATTAAAACTGATCTGGAGTTTGGAATGACCAACCTTGCCAATATCAAACAATTCAACGCGATTTATCTATCAGCAAATGCGTTAACAACAGGAACATATTTAATTCCTGGAAGAGTAGCCATGCTTAAAGCGACATTCAACTTTTAAAATGAAATACAGTAATTAGAATTAAAGAAATCCATCATTGCGAATAAAGCAAATACCTAGAAATTACAGGGTAGAAATCTTTGAACCAAACATAAGCTCAAAGATTTCTACCCTTTGATTGGATAAAGATTTAGTAGAAAGTAAATTACGGCTTAGTTCTAATATGAATGGCACCTTCATCACCTTTTACAATCTCAATATTTGAAATTTTGTTAACATCAAGGTTTTTGATATCAGCATTAGATACCTTTTCTCCATCAACATAATAATTGATTTTATTAGATAGACTAGTAATTACTTCTGTACTATTTTCGCTGCCGGATAATTTTTTATGGGCTTTTATCAATACTACATTATTAATAGTGCCTCTGATAGGCTTATCCGCCTGTTTTGAATTTGCGTCTCTTACAAATACACCCATTGTTGCGTGATCGATCTTCAGGGTATCTTTGACAGTAAATCGCTGTACAATGGCTTTCCTGTCGACAATTGCATTGGTTTTCAAATCAATTACTTGACCAACGAGCTTATTCAATTCATTTGAGATAGATTGATGAGTGGTATCCTCAGTTTCAAATTGCGTTTTAAAAACAAAAGTCATTTTTTTAACTGAATCAATACCTTTTTTTTGCTGCCGGGAAGCGGCAATTTTAGCTTTCTTTCTGGCTTTCGCGGGCTCAATGATGGCGGATCTGGTATCACTATTCGGTAGCGTAATTTCAAGCACATCGGTTAAAGGCGCTATCGTTTTCTGAACATTTTTCTTATCGATGGTAAAGGCTAGTGTTACAAAAAGTAAAACCGGTAACACCAATAAATAACGAGACAGATTCATTTTGGATGAACGTTTGGCATTCATCATGATAATTCGCTTTTTAAGATCTGAAAGATTAAAATTATTGACAAGAGCAATAGACGGCTGTAGATTAACAACATCTAATAAACTATACTGATAAGCTTTTTTATCAATTCCTTTCTTCAGTATTTTGGCATCAGTGATGAATTCGATGTTTTCTCTTACCGCTTTTTTCATCAACCAAACCCCTGGATTAAACCAGTAAAAAACCACGCAAACTTCTGCAAGAATAATATCTAAAGTATGCCATTCTTCCACATGTACTTTTTCATGTTCCAAAATATTGTTTAAATCCTGCCCCTTGTGCATTGCCGGATTAATGTAAATGGTTTGCCAAAAACTAAAAGGACTTACTTCTTCTGACAAAATTCGTACGTTGAAATCCTGTAATTTGCCAGCCGCCGATTTTTGATGCATCTGCCGAAGCGAAATGAATTGAATTAAAAGCCTTACTGCCATGAGCAGCACACCGATGTAAAATACTACAGTTAATATTTGCCAAAGGATAGAAACAGAATCCTGCTGCACAAATTGCTTAACATTTTGATTAAAAGTTGGAATAAAAGCCGGAATGGTGGGTTGATTAGAGAAGAGGGCTGTTAAATCAATAAAAGGGTAAGCGGAAGAAAAAACGATTCCAAAAACCAGGAAGACCCGGTTAAGATAGTAAAATGTTAATCTTCGAAGAATGAGATAATAACTTGCTGAAAACAAAATCAGCACCAGGTTAATCTTCAATAAGACAAGGAAGAAATATGGCATGGCATTACTTTTCAGGGTTTTCGATCAGGTTAATTATTTCCTTTAACTCCTCCGCACTGATTTTTTTATCTTTTGCAAAAAAAGCGACAAGCTCTTTGTACGAACTTTGGAAATAATTATTCACAAAGCCACTCATGAAGCGCTTTTTATATTCAACCTCTTTTACTTTTGCACCATACCGATTGGCGTTGGCAAAACGTTCACTAATGAGATAACCTTTTTTCTCTAAATTTTTTATTGTAGATGCCAGGGTGGTATATGGTGGTTTGGGCTCAGGCAAAACATCCATAAAATCTTTGATAAAACCCTTTCCTACTTGCCAAACAGCAAGCATAGCTTCCTCTTCCTGAATTGTTAATTTTTCCATTTAGTACGAATATATCGTAAATATACGAAATCTCCGAAAAGAAAAAGACTTTATTAAAACGCTAAATTTTAGCATCTTAATAAAGCCTTTGTTATTATTGGTAATGAATTTACTTTCCTGATCTGATCTCTGCCTGGTTTAAAGTCTCCTGGATTACCTTACGCATTTGGACAGCAGCATCCAACAATTTCGGATTCCCGTCGAAATCGCCAAAAATGACAACATGTTTTGATTTTTCTTTGTAATTGAAAGTAATATCATAACGGGGAACCAATTTTGATTTAGCACTCTTTTGCCCGATGGTATCAGGAAAATTCCAAAGTCCGATTTCATTTGCTTTCCTGTGCATATATAAAATGTCGTCGCTTTTTAAGAAAAACTTCTTCGTAATTACAGAATCTCTGTTGTTCACATATTGATAAACGCCGGTTTTCGAATCATAATTATTTTCCAAAGTATCTTTTAAGCCATAACTAAATTGCATCGAAACAAAATCAGCCTTACGGAAAGGCGCATTCTGAATAATGGGTTTGTAATAGATATAACAATAAATGATCATCGGAACGATGATGGTAATGGCTAGGAATATCTTTTTTGCGTTACTTGACACTTTGATTAATTATTGAATGAATGACTTATTGAATGTGTGATTTGGCATATTGGTAAAACGATGCAAAGTTTAAAAATTTTAGTGAACGTAAAGACATCCCAAAATCATTTGTGAATTACATTTCTTACTAATACTTATTGCTGTACTAATCTTTCAGTTCTCCTTCCCACTTACTTACTACAGCGGTTGCAATACTGTTTCCAACTACATTTGTAGCCGAGCGTCCCATATCTAATAGCGGATCGATACCGATCAATAAAGCCAGACCAGCCTCCGGAATATTAAAGCTGGCAATAGTTCCGGCAATAACCACCAGAGAGGCTCTTGGCACACCTGCAATTCCTTTACTCGTTAACATCAAAATCAGTAACATCGAAATTTGTTGTTCAAAACCTAAATGGATGCCATAGGCCTGAGCAATAAATAGCGATGCAAAAGTCATGTACATCATTGAGCCATCTAAATTAAAGGAATAACCCAAAGGCAAAACGAAACTCACGATCTTATCCTTGCAACCAAAACGCTCCAGAAGCATCATAGTTTTTGGATAGGCAGCTTCACTACTTGCTGTACTAAATGCCAAAATCGCTGGCTCTTTCATATCGTTTACCAAACGGAAAACGCGTTTTTTCAATATCAGAAAGCCTAAAAAGATTAGCACAGCCCATAAAATACCTAAACCCAGGTAAAATTCACCAATAAAAATGGCATAGGTATTTAATACATTTAAACCTTGCTTTGCAACGATTGCTGTCATGGCACCGAAAACGGCTAATGGAGCAAAGTTCATTACATAACCAGTCATTTTTAAGATAACATGCGCTATCGCATCAAAAGCTTTAATTACCACCTGACCCAAATCGCCAATCGCGGCAGTGGCCACGCCAAAAAATAAAGAGAAAACTACAATCTGCAAGATTTCATTTGTGGCCATTGATTCAGCAATACTCTTAGGAAAAACATGCGCAATAAAGTCTTTTACACTCATCGCCGCTTTCTGTATTCCGGTATTTACCATTTGATCTGGCAGCGTCAATTGCATGTGTTTTCCTGGTTCAAAAAGGTTTACTAAAACCAAACCCAACACAAGTGACATGAGCGACATGGCCATAAACCAGCCTAATGTTTTCCCTCCAATACGTCCGACTGCTTTAATATCGCCAACTTTTGCCACCCCTACTACCAATGTGGTAAATACCAATGGCGCAACAATCATTTTAATCAAACGTAGAAAGATATCGCTCAGAAGCGTAAAATATTCAAGCTTTTTCTCCCTGATATCTTCGTTTTCTTTTTTAATCTGGGCATTTACTTTTCGTTCGGCTTTGAGCTGAGCATAAACTGCAGATGTAGTATCAGCTGTTTTTTTAATGCTCACTTCAATACTTTTCACTTTCGCATCAGCATTTAGAATTTTCTGATTATAGGTATCGATCGAATTAACGTTCAGAATGTAGCCTAATGCAACTCCGGCAATCAGCGCCAGGAAAATGAAAAGCGTGAGTTTGTTTTTCTTCATGAATATAAAAAGTTTGTGGCTCTGTTAATTTGGTAAAACTACGATATTTAAGGCGTGTAACAAATTTTGATTCATCAGCTGTTTAAAAATTATTTTAATTTCTATTTTCGCTGTAACAAAAAACGCAAATCTCCATCTAAAAAGCACTTATCATCCCGTAAATGGAACAAAAAGACAAGTTATTTAAAGAAATCTTCGATTCGAATTCCAAGAAAATATTCCATTTATGTTATGGTTATACTGGCGATACCGACGCTGCAAACGATCTGCTGCAGGAAACTTTTTTAAAGGTTTGGCAAAATCTGGATAAGTTTAGAAACAAATCTTTGATTTCGACCTGGATATACAGAATTGCCGTCAATACCTGTTTAACCTACTTAAGATCAGAAAAAAGACAAGCGAAGGATGAACTGACCGAAAATATCATCGAGAACAAAATAGAAGAATTTTCGGAAAAGAATGAACAGGTGGCGCTACTTTATAAATGCATCTCGAAACTTGAAGAAAATGATCGTTTGATTATTACCATGGTGCTTGATGAGCTCCCCTACCACGAAATTGCCGATATATCAGGGATAAGCGAAGGCAACTTGAGGGTTAAAATTCATCGAATTAAACAAAAATTAACAGAACTATATAATCAATATGCAAGCGTTTGATCAAATACAAGAGTTGTGGCAAAAACACGATGTAGAAGTTAAACTTTCTGCTGATGAAATGCTGCAACAAGCTAAAAAAGAAGTGAACGGCTTGAAGTTCAAATCTGCCTTAAATATTCTGGGCATGCTTGCATCGTTTATTGCAATTGCTGCGTTATGGATGTTTTATCATTTCAATTCATGGACTACACATGTTGGAATCAGTATTACTATGATTGCAATCGGCGTTTATACTTTAATCTTATATCGCGACCACAGATTAATTTCCAAAACCGACTATACTCTTCACCCGAATGAATATTTAAATAACCTTAAAAGCTATCAATTAAATCGTTACAGCCTTTATAACTCGTTATACTGGTTTTATACGATAGCATTGTCTTTGGGACTGATTTTTTATTTCGTTGAAATTCTAGGGCACTTCAATATCTATCAAAAAATGGTTGCAATTGGATCAACCGCACTCTGGATTCTTTTTTGTTCAACGATTTTAAGAAAAGCCGTAATTAAAAGGGAAAAGGAAAGAATATCACTACTAATTGAGAAATTTGAACGAATCAGCAGCCAGATTTCTTCTACGGAACAATTTTAGGCACGGTTTTTTCACTGATAAAATCACACATGAAAAAACCGATTTTATCCATATTGATACTTTTGATATTGCCATTTACCTTTGGTTTTAAACAGGATTTTACTGAACCTGTTCAATTACAATGGGAAACACATTTTAAAGGCAAAGCTGTAGAAAATTCGCCATTTTTTGCTTTAACTGCTATGACCTGGAAATACAGTTATGAATCAACTATTTATCGGAACCGGGTAGCCATTAACCTTAAAAATGAGGTAACGATTGATAAGAATAGATCATGGGTGAAGTGGGATAAAATCAAAAATCCAGATGTGAGGGCGAGTTTGTTACATCATGAACAAGGCCACGTAAATATCCAATATATATTACTTTCAGAGGCTGAAAGGGTATTAAAAAATCGAAATTATTCCGTAAAAAACTACAAAGCACAAATTTCGCAACTGGCTAACGAGATCAGTAATTATTTCGACACGATGCAACGCAATTATGATGATGAAACCGAACACGGAAGCAACCATAAAATGCAGGCTCGCTGGGATAAAATTATCGACGATAAAATGGAAGAATCAAGAGCAGCAACCTTAGCCAATAATTCTAAATAACTTGGGCAAAAAGATAATCAGCCCTATAGCAACCGCCAAAAAAGCAGCAAACAATACAGCCGCAGCAGCTAAATCCTTCACAATTTTAATTTTCGGATGAAATCCTGGAGAGACCATATCTGCCAGTTGTTCAATGGATGAATTGATAATTTCAGTTACAATCACAGCTGATATTGCAAATAGTATTGCAATCCACTCGTGGCCCGAAAGCTCGAAATAAAAAGATAAGCCGATAACGATCACCGCAGCAAATAAATGCACTCTTCCATTGTGCTCGTTTACGAAAAACAGCCTCAGTCCATTAAAGGCATGCTTAAAGCTTTTTAAACGATTTACGAACGAGAACTTTCGATTTTCTTGCATAAATATTTTTCAATGATCCTGAAATAAATTTAGGTAACCAAAGCTTGTTTATGATTTTAGGTATTTTGATAGATACGACACCTCGAAACAAATTTACTATTCGTGTTTCACATCACTTGCAGAAAAACTATTACTTCTTAAGCTGTACTGGTATGTTTTTGTAATTGTTTTTGTAGAATCAGTTTCATCCTTTATCGGAAAAGACCTGAATAAATTTCCATCCTTAATAAAAAATTTATCATTACCGGAATAACCTTTTTTTTGATTTATATTAAGTGAAGGAAAACTAATTTTGTTAAAATCGCCACCAGAAAATTCAAATACATTTAAGTCTAAAATATTTTGTTTACTTAAAAGTTGTATATATAATTCAGGATTGCCATCATTATCAAGATCCATGTTCCAGGCATCTGTAATGATACCTTTGCGTTCCACAGCTTCAGATTTATAATTATTTCTAACTGAATCAGACATCAAAATCTGGTATCCACCAATTGAATCTCTGCCTTTCCCCCAACTGAGAATTTCAAAATTTAGTCCTGGTCTGATCTCTATATCCTTATAAAACTTAAAGGGGTTTTTAACCACCGGAGGAATGTCTGATTTAATTTCCGCTGGTTTATCTTCCGTACATGCAAAACAAAACAGCATCCCTGTAATTAACAAGAGATGCTGCCATGTATATCTTCTAAATTTCATTTGCTGGGACTTTTTTTCCCAAATTAATGATTTTAGTTTTTCAATGCAAGCGATTTATTACTTCTTGGTTGGAGTTTTATCTTCAGGAGCACCGTTGTTTAAAAGCGTTTCAGTGGTTACGCTTCTTTTTCCGCTTGGTGCAATCACAATGGTTCTTAATAATCTTTTTTCTCCTTGTGGCACAGTTACCTTTACTGGTGAAGTATATAAAAATGCATTCTCCGAAGGTCGTGAACCATCCAGCGAGTAATAAATTTTCGAACCTTTAACCGGAGCTTTCAGATCAATAGTGAAATCACCGCCAGATAAAGCCTTATCGCTCTGACCAATTGGTGTTGGCACCCAATAGTTAATGTTCATCTGATCTAAACGAGCCAGATGTTTTGGTAAACGCTCTTCTGAGAAGTTCTTTAAATCTTTGCGTTCAACCGGGCTCCAGGCAATTTCTGATAAGGCCAATAATCTTGGAAAAGCATGGTTTTCTGCTTTTTCTGGCGTTTTGATATACTCTGTCCACATATTTGCCTGAACACCTTTAATGTATTTACGCTGATCAGCTGTTAAAACTTTTGGAATGGGATCGTAAGCATATATTTTTTGATAAGGTGCAAAACCGCCAATGGTTACCGGTTCATCAGGCGAATTCGATTGTTTATGGTCGATATACAAACCCATTGATCCGGGTGTCATAATTACATCGTGATTTTGTTGCGCCGCTGCAATGCCTCCGGCCTCTCCTCTCCAACTCATTACAGTTGCATTGGGTGCTAAACCGCCTTCTAAAATTTCATCCCAACCGATAATCGAACGGCCTTTAGCATTTACGTGTTTTTCTATGGTTTGAATAAAATAGCTTTGCAACTCATGTTCATCTTTCAAACCTTTTTCTTTCATTAAAGCTTGGCAAAATGGAGATTCCTTCCAATAGGTTTTTGGTGCCTCATCGCCGCCAATGTGAATATATTTTGAAGGGAAAATTGCAATTACCTCATCCAGTATATTATTCAACATGGTAAAAGTATTTTCCGATGGCACAAAAATATCATCAAAAACGCCCCAGGTTTGTTGTACTTGCTTTCCTTTTCTTGAACCAGCCCAAGGCGTTTTATCGCTCACAAAAGTATCACGATCAGGGAAACAACTTAATTCAGGATAGGCAGCAATTGCTGCAGAAGCATGACCTGGCAATTCAATTTCAGGAATAACCGTTACAAAACGTTCTGCGGCATATTTAACGATTTCTTTCGCTTCATCCTGGGTGTAAAAACCTTTAACTGGTGTTAAGTAATTACCGTTACCAGGGTAGTTACCAATTATGGATCCATTCCTGGAAGAACCAACGGTTGTCAATTTTGGATATTTTTTAATTTCTAATCTCCAACCCTGATCATCTGTTAAATGCCAATGAAAAGTATTGATTTTGTAATATGCCAGGTGATCGATATATTTTTTAATAAATGAAAGTGGAAAATAATGACGGCATACATCGAGCATTGCTCCGCGATAGCTAAAGCGAGGATAATCTTCAATAGTTACAGCAGGAATGGTGATTTTATCAGCAATTTTATCTGGCATCATTTGCATAGCCGATTCAACGCCATAGAACAAGCCGGCACCTTTTCCTACAATCGTGATCTGGTTAGTCGTAACTTTGATGGTATAACCTTCAGCAGGTAATTTATCTGAACCGGTTGAAGTTAACAGAATACTTTTCTGACTGGGCTGAGGAACCTTACTTTCGCGTAAAGCAAAACCAGCTTTGTTTACAATAAATGCGTTCAATAAATCAGCCGATTTTGCGCCATCGATGCTTTGATTTATCAATACTGTTGATTTATCTAAAATGAAATTACCATTTGCCCGGGTAATGGATACGGGTGCAGGTATGATTCCGAGGTTGGGATCGCTCTGCGCAAATGCACTTGTACTGATTAATACTCCAATAAAAATCGATAATGCTTTGTTCATGTTTTGTTTTTTAAGATGACTTTAGGTTATTTGATACAAGATAGAAATTCCAAGCCCATCCGTAATTTCACTTTTTTGTTACAATTAAAAACAAACGTTTGCCTGATTGAAAATCTTCGAATTCTGATGGAAAATAAGATTCCATAAAAAAAGAGAAACCGTATTGATTTCTCTTTTTTTATGAGGTATAAATTATTTTAAGCTTCTACCGGGTGCTCTTTTGCGGCCAAGTATCGTTCAGCATCGAGTGCCGCCATACATCCTGAACCTGCAGCAGTAACTGCCTGGCGATAATACATATCCTGAACATCACCACAAGCAAAAACCCCTTCTACATTTGTTAATGTTGAGCCCGGTTTTGTTAACAAATAGCCAGTTTCATCCATATCTAACTGCCCGTTAAAAATATCGGTATTTGGCTTGTGACCGATAGCAACAAAGAAGCCTTCAACCGGAATTTCAGAAGAAATATTTGTTTTGTTATCGATTACTTTTACAGCGGTAACATTTTTACCATTTCCCAAAATTTCCTGAGTTTCAGTATTGTAATGCACAACGATATTTGGCGTAGCCAAAACACGACTAACCATTGCTTTTGAAGCTCTGAATTCATCACGGCGAACCAACAAGTGCACTGTTTTACACAATTTAGCCAAATAAGTTGCCTCTTCAGCAGCTGTATCACCAGCGCCTACAATGGCAACATCTTGCCCTTTGAAAAAGAAGCCATCACAAACTGCACAAGCTGAAACACCAAATCCATTATATTGTTGTTCGCTTGGTAACCCCAACCATTTTGCAGTTGCACCAGTTGCAATAATTACAGTATCTGCAGTAATGGTTTTAATTTCATCAACCACAACTTTATGCGGCGTTGAAGAAAAATCTACCGAACTGATGTAGCCAAAACGGATGTCGGTGCCGAAACGTTCTGCCTGTTTACGAAAATCCTCCATCATTTCAGGCCCCATAATGCCTTGCGGGTAACCAGGGAAATTTTCTACATCAGTAGTTTGTGTTAGCTGACCACCGGCTTGCATTCCGGTGTACATAATTGGTTTTAAATCTGCCCTGGCTGCATAAATTGCTGCTGTGTAACCTGCCGGACCAGAACCTATGATTAAACACTGAACGTGTTCGTTTTCTTGTGACATTATATCGTGTGTTTGAAATTCATTAATTGTAGTGCAAATTTAACGCATAAAACATTTGTTGACAAGTGGGCATTGTCAACATAGTTTACTTATTAACATCAAACTAGTCGCCATTTCCAGTATCGAAGAAATTTAATATCCTAAATTTAATTCAACTCCCTCTACTCGCTCTAATTAACCTAACCACATTACCGCCGAGAATTTTCTTGATATCTGTTTCTGAATATCCATTTTTTATCAGTTCTGCTGTGATTTTCGGATAATCTGCTACACTATTCATACCCAACGGAAAAGATTCTGCCCCGTCAAAATCAGCGCCTAAACCTACATGATCAATTCCAATTAATTTCACAACGTGATTAATATGTTTAACAATCAAAGCTACAGCCGGCCGGATAGCATCAGCTTCAGTTTGATGACTAGATATTAGCGTATCAATGGCATTACTCCTACCATATTTGGCGGACAGCAACCTTAATTCTTTATCATGCTTAGCGAGGAAAGCTTTTTGTTTACTACCGAAAATCGGATCTAAAAAACCACTGTAAAAATTGATACAGACTACGCCGCCATTTTTTCCAACAGCTTTAATCTGATCGTCTTTCAAATTTCTGGGAACAGGGTTTATACTGTAAGCACAACTGTGAGATACAATTATGGGTTTTGTACTTGTGGCAATAGCATCATAAAATGTTTTTTCGCCTACGTGTGATAAATCGACCAGCACGCCCAATTTATTTAATCGTTGAACAACCTGCCTCCCAAAGTTATTTAATCCGGCATTTTCAGCTTTGACTTTTCCAGATGTTTCATCTGTTGCTGAGCTCGACCAGGATGTGCTGTTGTTCCAGGTAAGCGTAAGATAGGACATTCCTCGTTTGGCCAAACTATCGATATAATCCAACCGATTTTCAATCATATGCCCGCCCTCAACACCAATCATTGCAGCTAACTTTTGGCCTTTAACTACATTTTCTAATTGTTGAGCCGTTGTTACCAGTTGAATCTTATCAGGATATTTCCTAATTAGACTGTAGAGCGAATCTATCTGTTGATTGGCGATAGCATAACCGCCAGTTTCATCGCACCAAATGGAGAAAAACTGAACATCCAAACCACCTTGCCTTGCCCGAACTAAATCGAAATTTCCTTTTGGCTGAAGTTTTCCAATATCGATTCCTGATTTAATTTGATTGAAAAGAATATCGCCATGAGTATCAATCAAGATGGCTTCCTGATGGATTTTATTCAGTTTTTGAGCAAAAGCACAGATACTATTTAAACTGATCAGCAGACCTAAAACATAAGTTTTCATATTAAGTCGATGGTATTTAACTGAATTGTTGACCTATTCCTGCATTTAGCAGCCAATCTGCCTGCGATCGGGATGAACCACTAATTGTTGTCTTTTTGGCAATTTCTTCCTGAGCCTTTCTTATCGAACTAGTGATCATTCCATTTTCAAGCATTTCATCCTCGTTTATTCCCATTTTTTTCATCATCTCGATAATCTTATCACCGTTAAACAATCGAAATAAGGGCTCTGATAAAGCAGATAAAACTGTAATTTCATTTCTACCCAATTCTGTTGCTTTGCGCTGTTCTTCGCTAGCTAATGGATGATGTTCTACGAATATCAGTTCCTTATCTGCAAAATCTGCATTCAAGCGATCCGCTAAATGAATCTGCTTTGCAACACTATTTCTCTTGAAAAAATTCTCCAATGCGCTTCTGGTTTCTTCGAACCAGGCAATAAACACGGTTGTAGGGTCGGCCTTATTCATCTCCAGGCAAGCACGAAATTTCGCTTCCTCTGAAATCCAAATGTTATCATATACGGTTACGCCTTTATTTTTTTTACTGAATAGTCCGAACATAGGTTGTTGAGTTATTTTTTTTTAAATGTTGAGGCTTAATTAAGTTTGAATAATACCTACACTAAATTTTTTTGTGATTGGCGATTGATTTGCAGCCTCAATGCCCATCGAAATCACTTTTCTGGTTTCTAAAGGATCGATAATACCATCAACCCAAAGCCTTGATGCGGCATAATATGGTGTGGTTTGATTATCGTACTTATCTGTAATTTCTTTCAGCATTTCAGCTTCTTTCTCCGGAGTAATTACTTCGCCTTTCGCTTTTAGTGAAGCTTCCTGAATTTGGAGTAATGTTTTCGCTGCCTGAGCCCCACCCATTACAGCTATTTTTGCTGTCGGCCAGGCGTAGATTAATCTTGGATCGTAAGCTTTACCACACATGGCATAATTACCCGCACCATATGAATTTCCAATCACGATGGTAAATTTAGGAACCACAGAATTTGCTACAGCATTGACCATTTTAGCACCATCTTTAATGATTCCGCCATGCTCCGAACGGCTTCCTACCATAAATCCTGTCACATCCTGTAAAAACACCAACGGGATTTTTTTCTGATTGCAATTCATAATGAAACGGCTGGCTTTATCGGCGCTATCTGAATAGATGACGCCTCCAAACTGCATTTCTCCTTTTTTTGATTTGACTACTTTACGTTGGTTGGCCACGATTCCAACAGCCCAACCATCAATACGGCCCAAGCCGCAAACAATGCTTTGTCCATAGCCCTGTTTATACTCTTCAAAATCAGAACCATCAACCAAACGGTTGATTATATTCATTATTTCGTATTGTTTATCCCTGTTTTCGGGAATAATACCATATAATTCTTCTTCTTTAGCTTTAGGTTTTGCAGGCTTTATTCTATCGAAGCCGGCATTTTCAGATGCCCCAAGCATGCTCATAATATTGCGAATGCTATCTAAACAGGCTTGATCATTAGGATGTTTATAATCAGTAACACCCGAAATTTCACAATGCGTGGTTGCACCACCAAGGGTTTCATTGTCGACGTCTTCACCTATGGCAGATTTGACCAGGTAAGAGCCCGCCAAAAACACAGAACCGGTTTTATCCACAATCATCGCTTCATCACTCATGATGGGCAAATATGCGCCACCTGCTACGCAAGCCCCCATAATGGCTGAGATCTGAACAATCCCCTCCGATGACATGATTGCGTTATTGCGAAACATTCTACCAAAATGTTCCTTATCTGGAAATATCTCGTCCTGCATGGGTAGATATACGCCGGCACTATCAACCAGATAAATCACAGGCAATCGGTTTTCCATTGCAATTTCCTGGGCCCGGAGATTTTTTTTCGCCGTCATTGGAAACCATGCACCTGCTTTAACAGTGGCATCATTGGCTACAATCATACACTGCCGGCCGCTCACGTAACCGATTCCACAAACTACACCTGCAGCAGGACAACCACCTTGCTCGGCATACATTCCATCGGCGGTAAAAGCACCAACCTCTAAAAAGTCTGAGTCTTTATCGATGAGGTATGCGATGCGCTCACGAGCCAATAACTTTCCTTTTTCTTTCTGCTTAGCGGCATTTTTTTCACCACCACCCTGATAGATCTTTTTAAGTTTCGTTCTCAGTTCGTAAACCAACTGTTTATTTATATCCTCGTTTTTGTTGAATTCGATATTCATGGAGGCAATTTAAATTTAATTTTAGAAAAATCGTGGAGACCGAATTGGTTTCTGGTCTAACCTTCATTTTAGCTAGAAAGTGTACAAAGTTATTCTACCCAAAAAATCCAAAGAAAATGGCACAGCGGATCATTTAGAAAAATTTAAATCCAGTATTAAGAGATAGTCATCATAAGTTGGTGCTATATTGTGAAAATCTAAGTGTCTTTGCGGTTAATCTCAAAGAGAAGGATCTATTATTCAGTTCTGATGTTAAAGGCGTCGTCGCTCTTTTTGTGCTGGACTAAAAACCACACTACGCAGAAAATTTAGCAACCTTTGCGGTTAAATCAACAGATATCCATTTAAAATAATATTTTTGGGTAAATCTCATCTAATGGAACTCACCGTAAACATTCCTGCTTTATTATTTCCTGCAATTAGTTTAATTATGCTGGCCTATACTAATCGTTTTCTGGCTTTGGCAGCACTGGTTAGAAGTTTGAAAGCTAAATATGAAGAAACCGAAAGAAATGTTGGATTACAGAACCAGATTAAAAACCTGCGCTACAGATTGCGATTGATCAAAAACATGCAGGCTTTTGGGGTGTTGAGCTTTTGCCTTTGTTTGTTCTGCATGTTCTTTATTTATTTAGAATGGAATGTTATGGCCGAAATTCTATTTGCTTTGAGCCTGATATTTTTTATGATATCATTAATCATTTCTTTAATCGAAATTCAGATTAGCACCAAAGCCCTGGAGTTGGAACTCAGCACACTTGAAGAATTAGAAGACGAATCACTTGGGGGTTTCATCAAGAAAAAATTCAAAAAAGAATAACCTCTTTGATTTATTTCTGTGCCAGAAGTTAAGCTGTAATGAAGTGATACAAGAAAACCACTTCGCCTGTAAAAGCAGGTTTCTTCTGATTTTCAATTTCCATTTCTATGGCCATGTGAACTTTGGTCACACCCCGCAAGTTCACAATTGAAGCCAACTTGGCTTTCAGTCTGATATTGCTGTTAACCAAAACGGGTTGCGCAAACTTCAAACTTTCAATACCATAGTTAATTTCCATTTTTAGGTTTTGGATATCTACTATTTCTTTCCATAAGAATGGGATTAATGAAAGTGTTAAATATCCGTGTGCAATGGTACCGCCGAACGGCCCTTCGTTCTTTGCCCTATCTTCATCTGTATGAATCCATTGATGATCGAGTGTAGCATCGGCAAATTTATTAATTTGTTCTTGCGTAATGGTATGCCATGATGAAACTCCAAGTTCCTTTCCTAAATATTGTTCGAACTCTGCGTGTGAAGTAATGATTTGCATTGGAAATATCTTTTCGCCAGTATTTACGATTGGCCGTGTTTAAAATTGTTTATATGAAATTAATAATTCTTAAGTTAAATTTCTATCCCTGAACCAAACTTCATCGGGAACGGCAGAAAAATGATCCATTTTATCCACAAGAACTTCGGCATCGGCTTCATTAAAAACCAAATCGCGGTTAGCTGATTTCAAAAATTTGCTTTGCACCATCATTTCCATTTGTGCAAACAAAGGATCGTAAAAACCATTTACATTCAATACGCCAATTGGTTTGTTATGCAACCCTAACTGAAGCCAGGTAAGTACTTCAAAAAACTCTTCGAGGGTGCCAAAACCTCCGGGCAAAATAATAAACCCATCACTTAAATCGGCCATTTTTTGTTTACGCTGGTGCATATTTTCTGTGATAATCATTTCAGTTACCCCTTTATGCCCAACTTCTTTATCCATTAAAAACTGAGGAATTACACCTGTTACCGTACCACCAGCCTGCAAAATATCATCAGCGATTACACCCATCACCCCTACACTTCCACCGCCGTAAACCATTTTAATGTTTTGTTTTACCAGAACATCGGCTAATTGTTTAATCGCTTTGCGCAATTCCGGGTCTCCATTAAAATTTGATCCGCAGTAAACGCAAACAGAATTAAGTTTATTCATTTAAAAAATTTTCACGAAGTTAATATTTTATCAGCTTTCTGTAAATACTAATTCTACACAATGCTGTTACACCTTATTTGTCATTATCCTTAGATGCGATAAATAAACTCGTATAAAAAAAAGGGTAGCTTTCACTACCCTTTCCTGACTATTATATATGTGAGAGAAATTAGAAACTGTACCGGAAAGTTGCGCCGTAAGTTCTCGGATCGCCAAGGACACCGGCGTATAAGCCAGAATTACCTGCAGCAGCCTGCAATTGTTCGTAATAATTCTTATTGGCAATATTTCTGCTCCATACAAATATTGAAAACTTATCTGACTTAAATCCTAAACGGGCATTCAATAACGAATAACCTTGAACATTTAACACACTTGATGGCGTAGGATTTGAAGAGTAAGTTGAACGATAACTCGCATCACCTGCAATAAAATAACGACCAGGTTTAGTGGCTAAATTTCCTGGTGTACTAAACTCCGCACCTCCAGATACGTTCCATTTAGAAATACCCGGCAATCGACCACCCGATGCATCTTTGAATGCCACTTGCGTAGCCACACCATTTATGATTTCTGTATGGCCAGTTTCTTCTAATGGAAGTGGCGCATTGGTAAAGGTTACATATTTACCATCAAGGTAGGCCAATGCCGCATTTAAAGTTAAAAATCTTTCTAATTGGTACGTTCCATCAATCTCTAAACCCTTTACATTTACTTTTTCAGCATTTGCCAGATAACCCCTGTTTACACCTAATTGCGGCGATTGAACATTTGTTTGATAATCTTTAATATCGGTATTAAATGCTGTAACATTTAAAATTGCACCTTTAAATGGCTTTGTTTTTAAACCCAATTCATAGTGCTCTACATATTCTGGTTTCACTACAGCTACTGATAAATCTGCTTGTCCGTTTGAGGTTGTTGGCAAACCACCCACATTTACACCTACCGGTTTGTAAGCCGTAGAAAAAGTTGCATAAGCATTTAACTTAGGCGTTGGGCGATAGGATACCGTAATATTTCCGGATAAATTGTTATTGTCAACATTAGTGGTAAACTGTTGATTGGCATAAACAGCCGCTTTAAGCGCTAACAATGCCGCATCAGTAGTTTGTAAACCGCCGTAAGTATTACGATCATAATCCACATCTTTTTTGTCGTAGGTAAATCTCAAACCTGGTAACACGTGTAAGTTTTTTAACACTTCCCAGTCAACTTGTCCAAAAACCGCAGCACTTAAAGATTTAATTGTCGAGTTAGTTCTGATTCCGAACCCATCTAACAAACCTGGTGTGGAATATAAAGCCTGAGCGCCTGTATTAGCAGTTTGCACAAATCGCCACTGGTCTTTTCCTACCTCTTCCGTTTGGCCTAAACCCTGCAAATTTTGTCCCAGCAAAAATACACCTACTACACCGCTTAGTTTCTCGGTGATGTTACCAGCATATCTAATTTCCTGCGAATACTGATCATGACGGGAATTGCCCTGTGATTTGGTTAATGCAGCCAATTCAGAAAAATCTCTGTCATTTGTAGGATCCCAATTCCAGAATCTCCATGCTGTAGTAGAAGTTAGGGTTCCGCCACCAATTTTATAATCAACGTTTAATGAAATTCCACCGATTGACTGGTTATGTCTCCATGGTGTATTGGTGTTAATTTCCCTCGAAAATGGATCAATTCTAGGTTGCTGATAACCTAAATCGGAAACAATTCTTGCGTATTGGCGATAAGCACTTCTTTCAGTTTGCGTAACTCCTGCAATTACCAAAGGGTACCCAGCCGGATGTTGAATGCTGACATCGCCACTTAATAAAACCTTGAGTTTATCCGAAGGTGTAAAATACAACTGTCCTTTAAAACCCAAATTGTTTTGTCCACTATACTTTCGTTCTTCCCGTGTATTCCAAATTGTACCATCGCGTTGCGTACCCGAAATTGAGATTTTTGCCGCCAGGTTTTTTGCTACACCTCCAGATACTGAAGTTTTGGCCTGAATGAAATTATAGTTTCCTACGCTCATTTCTACTTTTGCGGTTGGCGTTTGAGTTGGTTTTGTGGTGGTAATATTAAATGCACCAGCAGTTGTATTTTTACCAAATAAAGTCCCCTGCGGACCGCGGATAACTTCTATTTGTTCTATATCAAGAAAATCTGTGGAGGTTGCTGCCGGACGAGCATGGTAAACGCCGTCTACGTAAAAACCCACTCCAGGATCGATACCATCGTTGGTTAAACCAAATGTAGAGCCTAAACCACGAATGTTAAGAGTTGTATTTCTGGCATTTGAAGCATATAGTTGAACTGAAGGAACTAATTCTTTCAAACGGTTTACATTGAAAGCACCTGCATTTTCTGCAGCCTGACCGCCAATTACGGTGATCGGGATAGGCACATCCTGTAAAACTTCCGATCGCCTCCTGGATGTTACCACAATCTCATCAAGCTGGGTATCTTCTACTAAAGTCAATTCTATCGGACTTTCCTGGAGCTGTAAAATTTGAAAATCCTGTGGTTTATACCCTACGTAGCTTACGCGGATATAAAACGGTGGTTGTTGCCGGGCATCAATGTTAAAAGCGCCATTTGTATCTGTAATGGTTGAAATTTTAGTTCCCCGTACTGTAACTGTTGCGCCTGGTATTGTTGTGCCATTGGCACCTTCTATTATTCCTTTTACTGTATTTTGAGCGAATCCAGTACTTGCTGAGAGTATAATTGAAAATAAGATGAGTAAAATTTGTTTCATGATGATATAAAAATGTCTGGTTTAGAGTTGATTATTTATCCATTCGGAAATGTCTGATTTGGGCACTAAGCGTACAACAACAACATATTTTTGATTTTTGAGCGATCGGTTTCATGTTTAATTATATAAAATCTATGGATTTAGTCGACAAATATATTAAAAAAAAGCAACTGCCAAATTTTATTTTGCAATTAACTTTTTAAACTGGATTATTAATGACTTAATTTCTTTAATCGTTATCTAACTCTATTAAATTTTGTAAACGTGTGATGTTTTTTTTAAGAAAGAAATGGTTTAGTTTATTTAAATAAAACTCGGCTTTCCAACAATATTTTATAATAATGTTGCTAGCACTAACAGGCATGGTGTCTTTTGAGTTTTAATAACTTTTTGAAAATCGATAAAAACTGGATCGTGAACGAGGAAAATGCTGAGATTGTTGGCCGAAATGCACAAGCTATGATACCTAAACCTGGCAGGAGCGGCAGCCCCGAGTTTTCCTACGAGGGCTACAGCGGATGGCAGGACTGCAGTAGCCATTAATGATAACGTTCATTTACAAAACATTATAATTAAGCTTTAAAAATAAAACGGGGTTATCTGTACTGATACCCCGTTTCTTTATTGCAATTAAAAGAGATTTTCTGACTGTGGTCAAAATGACGGCTAAGTCCAAACCTTTATACTTTTTACTTTCTACTTTTTACTCTATACTTATCTCGTATAGTTTGGTGCTTCTTTCGTAATCGTAATATCGTGTGGGTGACTTTCACGCATACCCGCAGCTGTTATTTGAACAAATTGAGCTTCCTGCAATGCTTCAATGCTAGCAGCGCCGCAGTAACCCATACTGGCTCGTAAACCACCGATATATTGATACATCACTTCAGCTAAAGTACCTTTGAACGGCACACGACCAACAATACCTTCAGGAACGAGTTTTTTGATATCATCTTCTACATCCTGGAAATAACGATCTTTGGATCCTTGCTCCATGGCTTCGATAGAACCCATTCCGCGGTAAGATTTGAATTTACGTCCTTCGTAAATGATCGTTTCGCCCGGAGATTCCTCTACTCCTGCAAATAAAGATCCGGCCATTACTGTACTTGCACCAGATGCGATAGCTTTTGCAATATCGCCCGTATGTTTGATACCTCCATCGGCAATAACCGGAACACCTGTTCCTTTTAAGGCTTTGGCACATTCATAAACGGCATACAGTTGTGGTACACCCACACCTGCAATAATTCTGGTGGTACAAATCGAACCTGGACCAATACCTACTTTTACAGCATCAGCACCTGCATCTGCTAAAAACTTAGCAGCTGCTCCTGTTGCAATATTACCAACAATCACCTGCAAATCAGGATATTTGGCTTTCACTTCTTTTAATTTATCCACCACACCTTTCGAATGCCCGTGTGCAGTATCGATGGTAATTACATCAACACCAGCATTAACTAATGCATCAACACGTTGTAAAGTATCGGCAGTTACACCAACTGCAGCACCAACACGTAAACGCCCACGCTCATCTTTACACGCCACCGGATAGTTTTTAACTTTTGAAATATCTTTGAAAGTGATTAAGCCACTCAAATAACCATCTTTAGATACAACAGGTAATTTTTCAATTTTATGATTTTGAAGAATTTCCTCTGCCTGAACCAATGTTGTTCCTTCAGGAGCAATGATTAAATTTTCTTTAGTCATTACTTCTGCAATAGGGCGCTGCATATTTTTTTGAAAACGCAAATCGCGATTTGTGATAATACCTACCAGTTTATTATCGTTACTTACCACCGGTATGCCGCCAATTTTATGCTCTTTCATGATTTTGAAGGCATCTGCAACAACAGCTGTTTCCAACAACGTAACCGGATCCTGAATCATTCCGCTTTCAGAACGTTTTACCTTACGTACTTCTTCGGCCTGTCTGTTAATGGTCATGTTTTTATGTAACATTCCAATCCCGCCATTTTGCGCAATTGCAATGGCAAGTTCAGCTTCTGTTACAGTATCCATTGCGGCAGAAATCAATGGAACATTAAGCTTAATTTTTTTTGTTAAGAAAGTGGCTGTATTTACATCGCGAGGCAGAATTTCAGAATATGCGGGTACTAAAAGTACGTCGTCATAAGTTAAACCTGTAGCAATAAATTTTGTGGAGTCGAGTTGCATAGCAAATAAATTACGATTTATTATTTGCCAGGCAAAGATACAAAAAATCCAGGAAAATGAAAGCGAAAATTACGATATGGCTAAATATTGAGATTGGCTGACAAATTGTAAACCTGGCTAAAAATATTTCAAGTTATTTCTTTATTAACAAATTAAATCTTTCAAAATGCTTCAAACTGATTAAGAATGTTTTTATTATTGTGTAACCAAACAAACTATAATGCGAAATACAGCTCTCAAAATTTTGATGGTAGCGCTTTGCGCTAGCTCAATATCTCTGCATGCTCAAACTAACCAAAGCCCGAAAAAAGAATTTAAATTCGGGAAAATAGAGCCATCAGAATTTTCTGCAAAGGCAATCGGTGTTGATTCTGCAGCATCAGCAATTAAATTATTCGATGTAGGCAACTGCTATTTCGAATTAAGCTCCTCTGGGGGTGGATTTGTATATGTCTTCGAAAGGCATATTCGATATAAAATCCTCAATAAAAACGGTTATGACCTCGCTAACTTTAAAATTCAATTGTATAAAAACAGTAATGCTGCAAAAGAGGATTTGAGTTCAATGGATGCTGCAACTTATAACATGGTTGATGGCAAAATGGTAATTAGCAAACTTAACAAGGATGCTAAGTTTACAGAGGAGTTTAACAAAAATTACAGCATTAAAAAATTTGCACTTCCAAACGTGAAAGAAGGTTCTGTGATCGAATTTAAGTACAGAATTAAGTCCGATTTTATTTTTACGCTTCGGGGTTGGAAGTTTCAATCTGATATACCAACACTTTGGTCTGAATATAATGTGAAAATTCCAGAATATTTAGATTACAAACACAACACGAGTGGTTATTACCGAATTGGACACCCAGTACATGAAACCATCAACGCTACCTACGTATCCGGTTTAACATCAACTGCTACTTATGATAAATATGTTATCGAAAATGCGCCAGCATTAAAAGATGAGCCTTTCGTAACTACCATGGACGATTATACACCAAGAATTTCTTTCGAGTTAAGAGGTACCAACTTCCCTCAGGATATCTACAGAGATTATAATGGCTCGTGGGGTAAGATTATTGCAGGCCTGGCCGAACGTGAAGATTTTGGTGCTTTCATCAACAAAAACAGTTTTGCAAAATCTGTTCTTCCCGGAATTTTGAAAGGAGAAAAGGATACTTTGTTATGCACAAAGCTTATTCTCAATTATGTTAAAAACAATGTCAAATGGAATGACGATTACGACATTTATACAAATGCCATCAATCCAAAATCGATATTCGAGAAGAAAACGGGTTCGTCTGCTGATATCAACTTATCTTTACTAAGCTTACTTAAAGAAGCCAAAATTATCGCCTACCCGGTATTATTAAGCACCAGAGAAAATGGTGAACATCCTGGCTACCCGGTTGTTTCTGGTTTTAACAATGTAATTGGGGTGATACAAATCGGCGGAAAAACATACTTTTTAGATGCCACAGACAAGGATTTACCTATCGGAATGATCAATAGCGAAAGCTTAAGTCATCAGGGATTTTATGTGGATTTAAAAAGCTATTCTGGCAATTGGATATCAACAGAACCAACCTGGGCAAATGAAAAAACATTTGCTTACAACTTATCTTTAAATAAAGAGAATAAGTTAGTTGGCCAGATCAACCAATATTCAAAAGGTTATGCCGCTTTGAGTTTGAGGGATAAATACCGCAAAACAAACAGTGAAAGTGAATTCCTGAAAAATTTCAAAAAGGATAAAACGGGTTTAGAACTGAGCAATTATAAAATTCAAAACCTGGATAATCTGGACGAGCTTTTAACAGAGTCGATGGATGTGGTTATTGAAGATAACGTCGAAGAAACAGGAAACCTGGTCTACTTTACTCCTCTCCTTTTTGAGCGCACAAAAGAAAATCTGTTCAAACACGATGAAAGAAAATTTCCGGTTGATTTTGCTTTTCCGTTTAAGGAAACTTACCGGATGACGCTGAACTTCCCTGAAGATTATGAAATCGATAAATTGCCAAAAGGTGGGGCTTACAAGCTCCAAGATAATAATGGCGACTTTTCCATTTCTTATGTTACGCAAGGCAATGCATTAATGGTTAAAAGCATAATTAACATCAATAAATCTTTGTATACACCAGAAGAGTATTTTGACTTAAAAGCATTATTTAAAGCTATTGTTGAGAAACAGGCAGAACAAATTGTATTAAAAAAGAAGGTATAATGAAGTATTTATTTTTAACCGGTCTGTTTGCTTCGGCTTTAATCAGATCTTCTGCGCAGGGAAATTATGATGTTGCGAAGATCCCAGAGGATCTCAAACGCGATGCCATTGTTGTTATTAGAAATGAGGAGCAATTTTTTGATATCAAATCTCTTGGATCAGGACAGTATGATTATAAAGTAGCCATTACCATCCTTAACAAGGCAGGCGATGATTTTGCAGAAATGGCAGAAGTATATGATAAGTTTTCGAGCGTATACAATATAAAAGCTACGCTGTACGATGCATCAGGAAAAAAAATTAAAGATTACAAATCATCAGATATCAGAGATCAAAGCTTGATTTCTGATTTTTCAATCTTCGAAGATAATAGAATGAAGCTGTTAAAATTTGTAAGCTTAAATTATCCTTACACTATTGAATATAGCTATAGCAAAGATTACAAAGGATTGTTATCCTTACCATCATGGCGAGATTTGAAAGGTTTTGGCGTAGCAGTAGAGCAGTCTGTTTACACTATTCAGAAAAGCAAAAATTATCAGTTCAGATATTTAACAAGTGCAAATCTAAAAACTGACTCTGTTGCGATCGGCGAAAAAATTCAATATAGATGGAAAAGTTCAAAGGTACCTGCAGTGGTAAGTGAACCGTTAAGCATTGGTTTAGATAATATTTCATCCTGGGTAAAAGCTTCGCCAAATCAATTCGAGTACGATGGATCGACCGGAAATTTTAATAACTGGCAAAATTTTGGCTCATGGATGTATAGTCTTAACCAAGGCGGAAATAAACTTCCGGATGCCACCAAAGCGCTGGTGCAAAACCTGATTGGCAACGCGAAAACACCTCAGGAAAAAATCCGAATTTTATACAACCATTTGCAACAAAATACCCGTTACGTAAGTGTACAGCTTGGCATAGGTGGTTTCCGGCCTATTCTGGCAGAAAAAGTTGCACAGGTAAATTATGGCGATTGCAAAGCTTTGTCTAATTACATGAAGGCTTTGCTAAACGAAGCTGGTATTGCTTCAAATCTTATTGTTATTGGTAATGACATGCCGAGTTTAAATCCTAATTATTCGAGTATGGGGCAGGCTAATCATATGATTTTATGTGTTCCGTTAGAAAAAGATACTACCTTTTTAGAATGCACCAGCCAGTATGACCCCATGGGATTTATTGGTTACAGCAATGCCGACCGAAAAGTACTGATTGTTACCGATAAAGGCGGAAAAATTATCACCACTCCTGCTTATCAGCCTAAGGATAATTACCAAATCAGGAAAACTAAAATTACCCTCGCTGAAGACGGGACAGGCATTTTAAATCTGAAATCTAAATATGCCAATGCGCAATTTGAAGAAAATCAACGTATGATGTTACTAGAACCATCAGAACAAAGAAAAAGATTGGTAGAAAATAGCAATATTCCTATCGATGAAATGATTAGTTTTAAATATGAACAGCCTGATAAAACTTTGCCCATCATCACCGAAGAGCTAAATTTTAAAACCAATCAGATTTTTTCTAAATCAGGAGAAAAGATATTTCTAACCATCAACCAGGTGAACAGACGAGAACATGTACCGTTGAAGGTAGACAACAGGAAAACATTCTTCGCTGTTCCTTTTGGATATAATGATGAGGATGAAATTAGCTATACCTTACCTAAAGGTTATTCGGTAGAATTTATCCCGAAAGATATCAGCATCGTTTCAGAATTTGGTTCATACTCCGCCAAATTTGCAAATAAAGATAATACGCTTACCTACATCCGTACGCAAACCATGAATAATAAAAAGTATGCTCCGGAAAAATATAATGAACTGGTAGACTTTTATAAAAAAATCTTTCAGGCTGATAAACAGAAAGCGATTTTAACCAAAACTCTATAATACTTAGCATGATAAAAGAAAACACTTATTTTGAAGGAAATGTAAAATCTTTAGGCTACGAAACCAAAGAGGGAAAATCGACGGTGGGCATTATCAATCCTGGGGAATATAAATTTGGTACGGCACAAAAAGAGATCATGCATGTGATTGAGGGTGAATTGTTGGTGCTACTTCCTGAAACTGAAAATTGGGTTACGGTTGCCGCTGGCGATCATTTTACGGTACCTTCGAATGCGTCATTCAGCGTTAAAGCAGAAACACAAACAGCATATCTTTGTCAATATCGGTAACAAAAAAAGGAGCAGATTAAATTGCTGCTCCTTAATAAATACGTTTGGTTCATCAATCACTTAAGAGTTACCAACTGTTAATTGCCAGTTGAAAATTGATTATTGCCCCTAACAGTTGTGAACTTAAAGGATTCTATTTCTTCCCGACTACTACTTCTGTAAATTCTTCGGTAGTTAAATATTTGTTGGCTAAATCTCTTATTTCTTCGGCGGTGATACTTTTTACTTTATTGATGTACCGATCATAATAATCATAATCGAGACCGAAAAAGTGAAGATTTTTAAATTTATCTGCATGTGAAAAAATATTCTCCAAACTACCAAGCATCGAACCGAGCATATAGTTTTTAACCAAGGTTAACTCTTCTTCGCCAACCAATTCGGTTTTTAATAACTCTATTTCTTTGTAAATTTCAATAAGTGCATCTGCACAAACCTCGGCACCTACCTCTGTTGCAATAAACAAATAACCTGCATCTTGCAGAGAAGAAATGCCGGATCCAATACCATAGGTGTATCCCTTATCTTCTCTAATATTGTTCATCAACCTCGAGCCAAAATACCCGCCCAAAACCGTATTCAAAATCTGTAATCCAGGAAAATCTTCGTGTTTACGGTTCACCGCTATTTTACCAATTCTAATGGCAGATTGAATAGCTTCCGGTCTTTCCTTATAAACATATTGCTTATTTGAATTTTCAAATGTAAACTTATTTACAACCGCATCACTGCTTGCCCAATTATTTCCAAACTGCTGGTTAAGTAAATTTAAACTCTCCTCATCAAACTTTCCTGAAACGATTATAGTACAATTGTTCGGGGTATATGCCGCTTTAAAATAATCAACCAGGTCTTCCCTTTTCAGTTCATCATAATGTTTGGCCTGAATATCAACCCCATAAGCAGTGTTTCCAAATAGCGCATGGGCAAATTCTTTTCGAGATAAAATATCGTTTTTTTGAAGATTTACCTGTAGTTTTTGTTTTTGATTTTGAATATAGAGATCAAGTTCATGCTGTGGAAACTGACTATCGCTCAGCACGTTTTTAACAATGGGTAAAACCGATGCCAGATGTTTATTCAGGCTATAAAGCGTTACCGTTGATTGATCTTGCGCATATTCAGTTTGAAAAAATGCACCATAAAAATCAATCTGTTCTGCTATTTCTTTTGATGAGCGTTTGCTGGTTCCATTATTCAGCATTGCACTCACTGCAATAGCCTGTAAAGGTTTTTCCAGATTCCAGTTTACATTATTAAACAAAAATTCAATTCGCACCAAATCCTGCTCTCCTGAATATACAATATAAACAGGAACACCGTTCTCTAGTTGTTTATGCTGTGGGTGGATGAAATTTATAGTTGATACCTGCTTAAAATCAGGCGCTTGTTGTCTGTTAAGCATTTTCTTCAGTTAAATAATACAATGTAGATGATGACTCCTTTTTGAAGGTATCGTTCGAAATGCGTTTGATATCTTCGGCGTTAACTTTCAGAAATTCGGCGGCTTCCTGATTTAATAACGCTGCGTCGCCAAGCAGTTCATAGTAAGCCAGATTCATTGCTTTATCTAACAAACTCATTTCTGAAAACACCAACACCGATTCAACTTTATTTTTTACTTTGGTGAGTTCATTATCTGATACCAATTCTGCCTTTAATTTATCTAGTTCTGCCCAAATTGCCTGCTCCGCCTGTTCTATGGTCACACCTTCAACCAGTTTACCTTCTACGATAAATAATCCAGGATCTAAACTACTTGAGATATATGCGTTAATATCACTAAATAATTTCTGCTCTTTGAGCAAGCTGTTGTATAGTCTAGAAGATTGACCTCTCGACATGATGTCAGACAATAAATCAAAAGCATAGTAATCGGGATCTAAACGACCAGGCATTTTAAATGCGATGTAAATTGCATTCAAAGGAACATTGGCTTTAACCGTTTCATATCTTTCTTCAGTTTGAGGCGCTTCCTGAATTAAATTACGCTCATATTTTTCGCCAGCCGGAATGGGTTCAAACCATTTCTCTGCAAGTTTTTTTACATCTTCAGTTTTCACGTTTCCGCCAACTACCAGGATTGCATTTTGTGGTGTGTAATGCTTTTTAAAAAACGCTTTCACATCTTCCATAGTGGCATGCTCAATATGCGAAAGTTCTTTGCCAATAGTTGCCCAACGATATGAATGCTTTTTGTAAGCTAAAGGACGCAGTTTTAACCAAACATCGCCGTAAGGTTGGTTCAAATACCTTTGCTTAAATTCTTCACTTACTACATTACGCTGCGTTTCTAAACTTTTTTCAGAGAAAGCCAGGCTCAACATCCGGTCACTTTCTAACCAAAAAGCGGTTTCTATATTTTCGGCAGGTAATGTAATGTAGTAATTAGTAATATCGTTGCTCGTAAAGGCATTGTTTTCTCCTCCTACCCTTTGCAATGGCTCATCGTAACTTGGAATATTGATAGAACCTCCAAACATTAAATGCTCAAATAAATGCGCAAAACCGGTTTTTTCTGGGTTTTCGTCACGAGCACCCACATCATATAAAATATTTAAAACTGCCATTGGCGTTGTTGGATCTTCGTGAACCAAAACCTTTAATCCATTGGCAAGTGTAAAACGATTAAAATCTACCATATAATTTTTTAGAACTGTAAAGATATACTTTTAGGGTAAAATGTTGGATGGAAAATGTAGGATGGAAGACACAAAAAAGATGGGATTGAAAATACTTTAATTTGATCGCCAATTGTTTGACTAAACACTGACGACTTTAGACTTTAGACTTAGGACTTTTAACTATCTTTGTGCTATGAATACAGCCGATTTACTACAGCGGGCACTACATTTTGATTTTTTGAGCCTTGAAGAAGGTGTACATTTATACCACCATGCGGACACGGCATCATTGATGTTTGTAGCCAATGAGTTAAGAAAAATCCAAGTGCCGAGCGGTAAAGTAACATGGCAAATAGACCGTAATGTAAATACCACAAACGTTTGTATTGCAAACTGTAAATTCTGCAATTTCTTCCGCAGACCTGGTCACGATGAAAGTTACATTACGGATATTGAAACCTACAAAGTTAAGATTGAAGAAACCTTTCGTTTAGGCGGTGATCAATTGCTGTTACAAGGTGGACACCACCCCGATTTAGGATTGGCTTTTTACGCCGATCTCTTCAAAAAACTAAAAGAATTATATCCTGATTTAAAACTTCACGCTTTAGGTCCGCCGGAAATTGCACACGTAGCAAAACTGGAAGGTATTTCGCACACTGAAGTTTTGCAGACCTTAAAAGATGCCGGCATGGATTCTCTTCCGGGAGCTGGAGCTGAAATATTGAACGACCGCGTTCGCCGCTTGATATCTAAAGGAAAATGTGGCGGCCAAGAGTGGCTTGATGTAATGAGAGCTTGTCATCAATTGGATATTACTACATCGGCAACCATGATGTTTGGTCACGTAGAAACCATTGAAGAGCGTTTTGAACACTTGGTTTGGATTCGCCAGGTACAGAGTGAAAAACCTGCTGACGCAAATGGCTTCCTGGCATTTATTCCATGGCCTTTTCAGGATGATGGAACATTATTGAAACGTTTACGCGGAATCAGTAACAATGTAACGGCTGATGAGTATATCCGAATGATTGCCTTAAGCAGAATCATGTTGCCAAACGTTAAAAATATTCAGGCAAGTTGGTTAACAGTTGGTAAAACAACCGCCCAGCTATGTTTACATGCAGGCGCTAATGATTTCGGATCAATTATGATTGAAGAAAATGTGGTTTCAGCAGCGGGTGCACCACACCGTTTCACGGCCAATGGTATTCAACAATCAATCAGGGCCGCCGGCTTTGAACCTCAATTGCGTGGTCAGAAATATAATTACAGAGATTTACCTGAACATTTAGAAGAACAGGTAATTACTTATTAATTAAGAATTATCCCTTTAAATTCATCCCGTTAATTAATTTATTCCTTCGGGATATGATCTTTATTGGGCATGAAAAAATATGCAATAAGAATTTTAATTTGTACTGCGTTATGCGCATTCATCATATTTATGTGTTTTTGCTGGGGTTATAAAATACCTCAAAAAGATAAGCATGAAGAGTGGCCGGAATATCCAAATCATTCCAACAAAGATTTAGTAATACAGTTAGACAAAAAGGAAATTTTAAATCTTACCACCATTCCTAAAAGTGATTTGCTATTGATTTACTATAAAAATCCAGATTCAGCAAACAACACATATGGCGTATTAAGCAGAAAAGGCAAACTGGTTATCGATCTTGGTTATTATACAACGATTTACATTGATGAATACCATAACCGTTTAATTGCAGAGAATTCTACCAGTCACGATTCATCGATATTTGCAGCTTATGATGCTAAAACATTTAAACGCATCCCTACCCGATACAGGAATATAAAAATAGATCAAAGCTTTGATACTTATTCAAAAACAGAGCGAGGGGTAAAAACGGATAGTAAGGGTGATAAACAAACGCAAATCGATGTAAAATCTGGTGAAGAAAAGGCCCTTTTTAAGGAAAAGTATATAAAACTTGCAAATATTCTAAATGGACTTCATGAATTATATCCATTTGATGATGATCAACGAGATGGCTATAGAAATTCATCATACGTAAAAACAGATCGAAATGGGATAATTTATAGATTCTATTATTCTGATAAAGAAAGTATTGAAATATTGTGTAAAAACTTTTTCAATGATGTGTTTAGGGATGATCAAAGTAAACCAACTAATGCCAATCATATATCCACCCCAGATAGTAGCATTATTGTTGCCAATACTTTTAATTCTGGTTTTGGTATTTTCACACGTGGAACTGCCGGAAGTGGAGGAGGAAATGGCCCGCTTTTAGATCCAAAATTTGAGCAGACCTACCTCGATTATTACCAACTGAGATTACATCAACTAAAAACTTTTTTTAAGCAGGATAACAGAAAAGATCATACGGCAGTGTATAGTGTGGAACTTAATGAGCCTAAAAGTGACAATGATACATTGGTGTTTCTAACAGAAAGTCGACTTTATTATTTATATAAAGTGAATAAGAAAAAATAGCGAAGCATCTGCTAAGCCCTGTAGCCGACGATATTTTTATTTGCCTTGCAAACTAAACCTGATTGGAATGGAAATCCTTTTTGCGGTTCCCTGAGCACCGCGAAGAACAGCCAAAAAGATTGCAATGTAAAGCAGGACTAACAAAAATTGAAACACAGTACCCTGATTTTCTAATCAAGTAAATACCTGAGCTTAAATCCTTAAATCCTGGTCAAAAATAAAGGGAAACAGAACCCAGTTCTGCCTCCCTACCTTAAACTAAACATTACCTAATCAATAATGTAAATTCTTTTTGGCTTATGTTAATTTCGAACCTGTTCTGATGAATAAGTTGGCAATTGTTTTCACTTCAGCGCCAGTTAAAAACTCATCAAATGATTCTGCTGCTGCTGCTCTGGTTACTGCAGTACCATTAATTCCAGTGATTTCGATGTTTGCCTGAATCGTGTTGTTTTCACGAGCATAAACGGGATCTACCTGAGGAACACCAGTATCGTTTGATACACCGTTAGCACCTAAACCTACCCATGGTTTCAACGGAACATTTAAAAATGCTGCCGTCATCTGGCGTAAGTGAGAAGCATGACGAGCCTCAACTGAGTGAATTTGCAATGCAGTAGTTAATACTGGCATACCTTTTAATATTGGCGCCTGACCTTTGTAAGCTCTAACTCCTGTATCTTCGAATGCTGTAGCTACCTTTAAGAATGTTCCATAGTTAGTGAAAACATCTCCAAAAGTTCCACCTGCTGTAAAATCAAAGTTAGCCTCTGCTAATACAATTGGCGTACCACCAGCACCTGTAATTGCGCTTCTTAACAAGTTTACGTGAGCCAATTCATGTGTACGGATTGTGGTAATTGCAGTTGTAGCAGCACCTGCCGGAATTAAGCCTGTACTTAATAATGCTCTGTTGTAAAAGTTATATTCTAAATGCTCTAAAGCCAACGCGAAGTTTAATACTTCGGTAACATTTGCAGGATTTGATTGTCCATAAGCTTTTTGGAACATAGAACCTAAAGCCAATGGTAAAGCTGCCAAAGAAATTTTCTTTCCAACGTTGAAGAAACTCTTCATTGCTGCTCTACGTGGATTTAATCTTTCATAGATCTCTCCATCAACTTTTTCAATTTCGTCTAATATATTTATGATATTCATGATTTCTGAGTTTAAGATTATAGGTTTACAACGTTAATTTTTGTTTTGATGAATGGGGCAGCCAATGGCAACACTTTATCTGGTGTTAAAGCACCATCTAATCCGTTTGCATCTACAGCACCAAATGCACTTAGCGTACCTAAATCAGCAAATGTACCGTTTGAAATCTGATCTCTAACATATGCCGCGTGACGTGCTTCAACAGAAACAATCTGACCAGCCAATACTAAATACGCTGTTTCTTTTAATCTTACACCTGCACCATTGTAAGCGGCAACACCTAAATCTTCGAATGTTTTTGCTGTAGCCAATACACTTGCACCGCTGGTAAAATCTATTGCAGAGAAGTTAACCTCTAAACTACCGATTGCAGCTGTACCCAACGCTTTTTTGAAAAATTCTCTGTGTGCAATTTCGTGGAATTGTACATCCTGAAAATAAGCTTTTTGTGCCGTAGTAAATCCTGATGGATTCGAGTTGGCAACCTGAATGTAAAATGCTGCCTCTAATTGCTCTAAAGCATAGGCATAATTCAATACACCGAAATCGTCTTTAAAATCAAGCGTAACGCCAGCCATTGGATCAGTGAAATTACGATCTTTTCTACAGCCTGCAGCTACCAAAGCTAAAGCGGCTGCACTTGCACCAGCATACTGAAGGAAGGATCTCCTGCCTACTGTGCTTTTTAATAAACTTTCCTCTTGAAGTTCAGTTTTTGTTTCTAGTTCATTGTTTTTCATAGTAACTATGTTTAGGGTTTTTGTATGCGATTTGATGATACATACGTGACAATTATGAACCCGGTTTTTTTGTTTTTACATTTTTTTTTATTAATCGATTTTGATACATTCACCAACCTGTAACTATGACTGTATTAAAAGCCATTATTGTTGATGATGAGGAGTTTGCAAGATCATCATTGTTTTTTCTGCTCCAACAGAATTGTCCGGAAGTAGAAATTACGGGCATCGCAAGATCTGTGGCTGAAGCGAAAGATATTTTGGCCCACCATGCCATCGATTTAATTTTCCTGGATATTGCGATGCCTGGAGGAAATGGCTTTGATTTAATACCTGATGCGCAAAAGCATAATGCCGCCGTAATTTTTACCACCGCTTATGATCAATATGCCCTCAAAGCAATCAAAGCAAATGCACTGGATTATTTATTAAAGCCGATAGATATCGATGAACTTAAAATTGCTGTAGAAAAGGTTTCGCAACACATCAGGCTTTTCAAAAATCAAAATGGAAATGATGAGCGAATCAGTAATCTGGCCTCCAACCTGGCATCAAAGTCAGAAATCAGAAAACTGACTTTACCCTACGGACAAGGTTTTAAAATGATTGATGTTGATGATATTATTTACATTGAGGCTGATAGTAATTATTCAATTGTTCATCTAAATAACCAGGAAAAAATAACAGTTTCGAAAGTTTTACGTGAGTTTGAAGAACTATTGCCTACAGAACAATTTGTTCGGGTACATAAATCGAACATCATCAATTTAAATCATTTGAAGGAATATAATTCTAAAAACGGTTTGCAGGTTTTTTTAAAGAATGGCGAAAGCATCAATATTTCCAGAAGAAGGGCAAGCGATTTCTTTGACAAAATAAAATCATTCACAAAAGCTGGCAGTGATCACTAATGCGATAAAACGATACGCCAAAGTAGCCTCTAGTGCTTCGCTCCTATTTCATAGGAAAAGCCTTTTCATTGCCTTTTTGTTTGCAATTTTTTATTGTACAGATATACAGAGCGTTCAAGCGCAAATGACCTATTTGCCACATTACACCTCTAAAAATGGACTTGCCAGCAATAACTGTTACTTTATCCTTCAAGATCAAAAAGGCTTTATCTGGATAGCAACTGATAATGGAATTAGTCGTTTTGATGGCACAAATTTTCAGAATTTTACAATTGAAGATGGCTTGCCTGACACGCAAATTCTTCAAATGAAAGAAGATCAGTTCGGGCGCATTTGGTTTTTTGCTTTAAATGGCCAACTGAGTTACTTACAAGATGGAAAATTTTACAATCGTGAGAATAGCGAGCTTCTGAAAAAACTTAGTTTTAATACTGTTATCGTTTCATTTTTGATGGACAAGCAAGGCAGAATCTGGCTGGGAACAAATTCTAATTTAATTGTTTGCTGGGATGGAAAAAGGATAAAAAAATATGTTTCGCCCAATCCGGAAGATAAATTCATCAATGCCTTCATCCACGAAGATGAACAGGGAAACATTTTCTCTTATAGTGATTTAAGTGTTCAGAAATTTAACGGGAAAACTTTTTCCATCATAAAATCTGATGTCCAACCGCTCTCTTACATGACCGCAACCAATACCGCTAATAAATCATTATTGTATTTGGATAAAAGTGGATTGCAAGAATTAACAGGAGGAAAAATCAACAACATTATTCCTATTCCACAAAACCTGATTAAAAATATGTCGGGTTACTTTTACTATGATAATCTTGCGAAAGAGGTATGGATTGCCAATGCAAATGGCTCTTTCGCCTTAGATAAAAATGGAAAAACCGTTCAGTATTTGCAGGACATTCCGGTTAATCAGGTGATAAAAGACAATAACCAGAACATGTGGTTTGCTACCAATGCCGGGATTTACATGTTACCAAACATAAATAACCGGCTTTCCATTATCGATGCGGAATCGGGTTTGAGTAGTAATGTAATTAAAAGCATTACCAAAGATGGCAAAAACCGCTTGTGGCTGGGAACTGATGATGCGGTAATTGATGTGTTAACCATTAACAATTACCAGGTAAATGAAATTGGTTTAGATGATTTCAAAAAATACAAAACCATCAAACAGATTAATTTCGATTCAAGAAATCAATCGATTTATTTCTCTTCAGATTATGGGATGGGCGTTTTCAAGAATATTTACAACAGCATTAACGAAGTAAATTATTTGAAAGAAACGAACAACTCTATGTTTGTGATAAAACACTTTAGCCTTGATGAAAAGAGCAACAGGTTGGCATTGGCACTTTCTTCTGGTGTTGTTTTTTTATCAGATCGATTAAATACTTTAGAGTTTAACTCATTAAAATACAGGGAAAAGCAAGATTTTATTAAAGATCGCTCCTATCATGTTTTTTATGATCGAAACGGAACTTTATGGTTCTCCAACATCAATGGCTTGTCGCAGTTTGCAAACGGAAAACTGATTAAGCATTTTGAAAAACATCCACTGCTCACCAAAAGAATTAATGATATTCAGCAACTGGCTGATGGAACATTAATCTTAGCGACGGATGGTTATGGCCTTTTGTTTTATAAAAATAATCAGATCGCGAAGCAAATTACTCAAAAAGATGGCTTAACAAATAACATCTGCACAAAAATATTTGTAAAGAATAATGAAATTTGGGTACTCACAAACAAAGGGGTTAACAAAATTGCCGATTACCCTGCAAAGCCAAGTGTTGCCAATTTTGATTATGGCAAAGATTTGCTTAGCGATGATATAAACAGTCTGTTTATTGACGATAGTACAGCCTATTTTGCCACAAACAAAGGCTTAATCCTCTTTAAATACAATAACAAAAATATCATTAGAAATTTGCCCAAGGTATATGTTACCTCCATTATTAAAGATAATGAACGGTTGCCGGTAAACCAGAAAAACTTCACTTTTGAAACCGGAAATAACACCATTTTATTTACCTTCAGTGCTGTAGATTTTACCACAAGCGACATTACTTATCGCTATCGTTTGAGTGAAAATTCTGCCTGGGTAGAAACCCGAACAAGGCGCCTCGATTTTTCTTCCCTGCAATCTGGCGATTATATTTTTGAAGTTTCTGCAAAAAGCCAGAACGGAAATTGGGGTCCATCAGCAAAAATTGCTTTTTCTATTACCAAACACTTTTGGCAAAGCCTTTGGTTTTTATCCATTTTAATATTACTGGTGGCTTATATTTTTTATAAGGTGGCCGTTTACATCACCAGAAAGCAGAAAGACAAAGAGCAAGAACAGCTCTTGCTTAAAAACAAGGTTTTGATGTTGGAGCAGCAGGCTTTGCAAGCCATGATGAATCCACATTTCGTTTTCAATGTGATGAATTCGATCCAGCATTACATCAACACCCAAAATACGGCGTCAGCAAACCGTGTATTAACTGGCTTTGCCCGTCTAATCAGGAAGAACCTGGAGATTTGTACGAAAAGCTATATCACGCTTGAAGAAGAACTCGAATATTTAAGTCTCTATCTCAAGTTGGAAAAAAATCGTTTTGGAGAAAAACTCAAATATGCTTTTACGGTAGATGAAGAAATAGACAGAGAAGAAACACTAATTCCGTCGATGTTATTGCAACCCTATGTTGAAAATGCAATATGGCATGGTATTATGCCAAAAGAAACGGGTGGTGAAATTCAAATTAACATCAAAATTAAGGATAACGATTATTTAAATATCGAAATTATTGATGATGGCATTGGCATTGAGAACTCCTTGAAAAATAAAAGCGGAACACATGTTAGTAAGGGAATGCAGCTTACCAGAGAAAGATTGAACCTGCTCGGCCAGATTGCAGCAAAACCTATACACCTCACCGTTAAACAAATGACTACCAATGGTACAATTGTATCAATAGCTATACCGTTAAAATAGCATTTTTACCGTTTACTCAATTATTAATACCACTCACTAAATAGAAGCAACTCAACATCCGCTTTAGCCTTAAACTTGTATTAGAAATAAACGATAGTGTTTATCAAAACGTTCTTATAGAATTGATATAGATATTTAATAACCTAACCTAAAACTATATCTTAATTCAGGTTTCATTTGTGTGTTGAAAGCGGTCTTGTTTTTTAAAAAGCGAGACCGCTTTTTTTATGTCCAAAAATTATATTTTTGTGTATGCCCAAATTTGATGTTACCAGGCACGTGGAAGCCCTTATTTTCTCATCTGTTCAAAGCATAACTGTTCAGGAAATCATATTAGCACTCAATGCTACTTCTGATCTTGAATATCATGAAACGCATGTTTTCGCCAGCCTGGATTTAATCAAAGAAAAATATAGTCATGATGATTTTGCTATTGAACTCGTGAATTTAAATAGTGGTTACCAGTTTTTAACCAAAAAAGAGTATCACGCCACAGTTAACCAACTCCAGTTACATCGATCGAAGAAAAAGTTAAGCCAGGCTGCAATGGAAACATTAGCTATTATCGCTTATCGCCAACCCATAACCAAGCTCGAAATTGAGCAAATAAGGGGTGTAAATTCTGATTACTCTGTACAGCGATTATTAGAAAAAGAACTAATTAGTATCGACGGAAAAGCAGAAACACCCGGGCGTCCCATATTATATAGCACCAGCAGTCTTTTTATGGATTATTTTGGTTTAAACCATTTAAATCAACTTCCTCAGCTAAAAGATATTTCCAGAGAAGAGAATACGGTTGGTGAAAACATTGAATAGTGCAAATTAATTTATTTGATTTCAGCTTGTTATTAAAAAAAGTTTTTTTGTATTTTTAAACTATAAAAGCAATTTTTATTTTTGTGTTATGAAAGCGCCAAAGAAACTCCCTACTAAGCCGACTACTAAGAAACAGGTAGACGAAGATGATGATCTTGAAGATGACGATATTCAAACTACGAAAAAGAAATCTCAAGATGAAGACGAAGATGATTTTGACATGCCATTAGACGATCTTGACAATTTCGACAACTTCGATGACGACGACGACGATTACTAATCATTAAAAAACTATATATTTGAAGAAGCATCCCTCCGCTTGGTAGGATGCTTTTTAATTTTAAAATCTGCCCATGCAAGTTATACCAGTAAGCACTTCATCACTTAAAAAGGATTTCCTATCAGTTCCAAAAATTCTCTACAAAAACGACAAAAACTGGATCTGTCCGCTTGATAGTGAAGTAGAAAACGTTTTCAATCCTGAGAAGAACAATTTCTTTAATCACGGCAAGTGTACGCGATGGATTTTAAAAGATGATGCGGGGAATCTGATTGGTCGTGTTGCTGCCTTTATCAACGAGAAAAAGGCGTTTAATTATGAGCAGCCCACAGGCGGGATAGGTTTTTTCGAGTGTATTGATGATGAAAAAGCTGCATTTTCACTATTTGATACGGCAAAAAAATGGTTAACTGAAAATGGCATGAAAGCCATGGATGGACCAATAAATTTTGGTGAAAATGATTCCTTTTGGGGATTACTTGTAGAAGGCTTCACCCCTCCTTCTTTCGGGATGAATTATAATTTTCCTTATTACCAGAAATTTTTCGACGCATATGGTTTCGTAACCGAATATGAGCAATTAACTAACCACATCAATTTAACCATCCCATTTCCGGAGCGTTTTACCAAAATTGCCAACTGGGTTAGAAATAAACCAGGTTATACTTTCGAATATTTCAGTAAAGCAAACTCAGAAAAGTACATTAATGATTTAATGGAAATTTATAACGATGGCTGGCAGAATTTTGAAAATTTTGTTCCGATAAAAAAAGAAACTTTGCAAGAAAGTTTTAAAAGTATGGAACCCATTATGGATGAACATTTGATTCAGTTCGCTTACTTTAACGGAGAACCCGCTTCATTTGTGGTATTGATACCAGATGCGAACCAAATGATTAAAGGTTTTGACGGTAAACTTGGCTTAATCGAAAAATTGAGATTTGCTTATCGCCGTTGGGTTGGTGTAACCCGTATGCGGGCCATCGTAATGGGTACAAAACCTAAATTCCAAAAGCACGGACTGGAATCAGTGTTATTCATCAGATTAGGAGAATATGTATTACCTAAAAACCAATATAAAGAACTCGAACTAAGCTGGGTAGGTGACTTTAACGAGCAGATGCTTGCGATCCACAAAGCCACCGGTGCAACCTTTGGCAAAAAGCACTTAACGATGAGGAAGGTTTTTTAAATAAATAGTCGTCATTGCGAGGTACGAAGCAATCTTAATGCTGAAGTTTCAAGATTTTAGCTATTGTGTTAAGATTGCTTCGTACCTCGCAATGACGAAAAGCTACATCCCCAATTTATCATAAAGCTCAATAACCTTCTTGCGAAGTTTATTGAGCTCTTCATCTTTTTCAAGAAGCTGTTGTTTTAGGCTTGATACATCCTCTGAAAATTCAGATCCAGCTGCAATCCCGGTAATTAATTCTGCCACTGAAATTTTAAACAATTTAGATATCTGAAGTAATCTAGAAATGTTTAAATCGGTTTGGCCTTTTTCTATTTTGCAAAATGCAGGAGTGGAAATTTCAAGAAGTTTTGCTACATCAGCCTGACTTAATCCTGATGCTACTCTGCACTTCTTGATATGATCACCAATGCTTTTCATTAGTTCTTTAAAGACGCCGCTAACTCAGGCAAATCGAAACCTGCATAATTACCAGAGCTCATCATCAATAAGTTCGTATGCTGATAATTTAAACTTAGCAGGTATGCTTTAAGCTGTACGGCATCGTTAAAGAATTTCAATTTAGGGTTTGAGAATGCTTCCTGCACATCTTCTTCTGAAAAAGGTTTCATTCTTTTCTGCTCAAAGCTTTTTAAATCGATAAATACAATCGCATGATCAGCTTTATCCATTGCTCCGGCATATTCCTTTAAGAAATCTTTATTTAAACTGCTGAACGTATGTAATTCGATGCAGGCAACTAACTTCCGATCTGCAAATTGCGCTTTAACCGCATCAATTGTAGCCTTTAATTTTGATGGAGAGTGAGCAAAATCTTTATAAACATTGGTTGAATCATTAGCTGAAATTACTTCAAGACGTTTTGCTGCACCTGTAAACGATGCAATTGCAGTATCAAAATCTGCTGTACTGATATTTAATTGCTCGCAAACTAATTTTGCTGCATTTAGATTCATCAGATTATGATCGCCAAAGATCTTTAAAGCTGTTTTTTCAGGTAGCAAATAAGTAATTCCGTTCTCAATTTCATGTGCAGGAATTCCATAACCTATTTTGTTAATGTTTGCTTCAGAACGGGAAACTATTTCATTCAAGTCGGCATCTGCTTCGCAGTAAATCAAAGTTCCAGCTTCTTCAATGGTATTAATAAATTTCTCAAACTGCGAGGTATAATCTGCGTAGGTTGGAAAAACGTTTATATGATCCCAGGCAATGCCGCTAATCACCGCTACATTTGCTTTGTAGAGATGAAATTTAGGTCTTCTATCAATTGGAGAGGAAAGATATTCATCTCCCTCAATGATCATTACCGGAGCGTTTTCTGTTACCTTAACCATAGTTTCGAAACCAGCGAGTTGGGCACCAACTAAATAATCAAAATCGCGGTTATAATAGTTTAACACATGTAAAATCATGCTTGTAATCGTTGTTTTACCATGACTACCACCAATAACAACTCGTAATTTATTTTTGCTTTGCTCGTAAATATATTCAGGATAAGAATAAATAGTAATGCCTAATTCTTGTGCCTTTAATAATTCAGGATTATCAATCCGGGCATGCATGCCTAAAATTACGGCATCAAGGTTACTGGAAATGTGATTTTCATCCCACCCCATTTCTGCCGGTAACAAGCCATATTTATCTAAACGGGATTTAGCAGGTTCGAAAATCACGTCATCAGATCCTGTGATTTGATAACCTTTTTTATGTAAGGCAATGGCTAAATTGTGCATCGCACTTCCGCCAATCGCAATAAAATGTATGCGCATATTTATTTTTTGATGAAAGAACAAGGATCAAAGATTTTATGTACACTTTCATCATGATACGTTGTTCCTTAAGCTTTATTCCCTTTTATTTTTTCTCAAACTGAGCCGCAACCCAATCGCCATTTTGCTTATGATCAAGGTATTTGATACCGTATTTAGCACACTCAGCAGTAATCATTCCTAAATCAGGATCGAGATAAAAACCACTAAAGAATATTTTACCTTCAGGCTTCAAAACTTCCGCATAACGATGAATTTGATCTAGTAAAATGTTCCTGTTAATGTTTGCAAAAATGACATCATATTCTTCATTTGGAATCACTTCCTTACTGCCGCAAAGCGCTTTCAGATTAGTTACATTATTTAATGCAGCATTTTCTATGGTACTTTCGTAACAAACATTATCATAATCAATTGCAACCAGGCTTTCAGCACCTAATTTAGCAGCCAGAATGGCGAGGATTGCCGTTCCGCAGCCCATATCCAAAACTGCTTTGTCTTTTAAATCTGCAGCTAAAATATACTGCATCATCATAGTAGTAGTTTGGTGATGACCGGTGCCGAACGACATTTTCGGGTCGATTACAATTTCATAAGGGTAAGATGGTTGTGGCTCATGAAAGGTTGCCCTTACATAACAAACGTCATCAATAACCAACGGACTGAAGTTTTTCTCCCATTCAGCATTCCAGTTTTCATCTGCTACATCTTCTAAAAGATAATCACAAGCGAAATCATCAGCATACCGAAAAAGTAAACCTTTTAACTCTTGCTTGATGAAATTATCCTTGATGATGAACGCCGTGAAACCTTTTTCACTGTCTTCAAAAGTATCAAAACCTAAATCAGCAAGATCACTAATTAATAAATCTTGTTGATAATCTTCGATATTTTCGAATGTAAATACTGCTTTTATATATTGCATTTAGCTATTTAAGGCTTTAATAATATCTGTAAAATCACGAGATTTTAATGATGCACCACCTATTAAGCCACCATCAATATCTTTTTGAGCAAATAAACTTGCCGCATTACCAGGATTACAGCTACCACCGTAAAGAATTGTAGTATCGTCAGCAATGTTGAAACCATAGTTTGCTTCAATTTCCGAACGGATAAATGCATGAATATCCTGAGCCTGCTCTGGAGAAGCTGTTAGGCCTGTACCGATTGCCCAAACTGGTTCGTAAGCAATTACAATTTTCGAAAAGTCACTATCGTTTAGGCTGAAAACACCCTCTACCAATTGTTTTTTTAAGACTTCGAAATAACTTCCATTTTCACGTTCATCTAGTGTTTCACCAATACAAAAAATTGGTGTTAAACCGTGTGCTAAAGCAACTTTTGTTTTTTCTGCCAACAGAGCATCGCTTTCTGCAAAGTATTGTCTGCGCTCAGAGTGCCCTAAAATTACATATTCAGCCCCTACAGATTTTACCATTTTAGCCGAGGTTTCACCAGTAAAAGCACCACTTTCTTTGTCGCTGATATTTTGAGCACCAATTTTAACATCATTCCCACCTAATTTAGCTAAACTGTTTAAGTGAATAAACGGAGAACAAATGATAGCCAGTTGATTGCCTTTACGCTCATCTTTAACCATATTTACAATCTCACTGAATAACGAAACGCCTTCGTTATAATCTAAATTCATTTTCCAGTTTCCTGCTACGATTTGTTTTCTCATTGTATTTATTTTATTGGTTTGCTGATTTCTGATGAAATCATAATTAAAATTAAAAGTTTCTGTGTGGAGCTGTTAATTCAAAAACTTTAGTTAAGATTTGCTTTTCGGTATCTTCTAAAAGTCTGTTTTTTCTTGCAAATACTTTTGCTGTTGTTTCAAACATTTTATTCAGTTTATAATGTTCAAATCCAGCTGCACCACCCCAGCTGAAATCTGGAATGTGGTTTGGTGGTAAACCTCCGCCAAAAATATTGGCACTTACACCAACAATGCTTCCTGTATTAAACATGGTGTTGATACCAGATTTCGCATGATCAGCCATCACTAAACCACAAAACTGTAGGTTTGTGTTACGCATGGCTTTGTTGTCGTAATCGTAGAGCTTCACTTCGGCATAGTTGTTTTTTAAATTGGAGTTATTGGTATCTGCACCAATATTACACCACTCACCCAGTACCGAATTACCTAAGTAGCCATCATGCCCTTTTGCAGAATTACCCCAAATTACAGAATTATTTATTTCGCCACCCGCACGGCTGTTAGGGCCAATGGTTGTGCCCGAATAGATTTTTGCACCCATTTTAACAGATGAATTTTCGCAGAGCGCAAAAGATCCACGTATTAAGCTTCCCTCCCAAATTTCGGCATTTTTACCTACATAGATTGGACCATAGCCACTATTTAAAACGCTACATTCGGCTTTTGCACCTTCTTCAAAAAAGATATCATCGCCAAGCAACTGATTGGTGCTGCTTATGTTAGCTGAAATTCGCCCCTTAGTTAAAAGTTCAAAATCTTTTCTGATTTCTGCAGGATTATGTGTGAAAATATTTTCCGGATAAATGATTTTCAGAAAGTTCTGTTTATAATCGATTGGCCTGAGTTGTTGCTTAGCTTGTTCATATGTTAAACTTTCATTACATGCATAAGCAATTACATCACTGCCAGATGATAGAACTTCTCCTGCTTGAAGTCCTGAAACAGCAGTAAGCAATTCATGATCAGGACATATGGCACCATTAACAAATAATTTTGCGTTTAATTTGGGAGCGTATTTTATCGAAAGATAATCTTGAGTGTTAAAACCGAAATCAGCGTTTAAATATTTTGCCCATTTCTCTGCAATTGTAAGAATACCAATACGCAAATCAGCAACAGGCCTTGTAAACGTTAGCGGACGAAGAGACGCCCAGCAAGCATCATCAAATAGATTGATTGTCATAAGCAACAAAAATAAAAAAAGTCCCGATGCTTTTGGCAAAGGGACTTTAAAAAATGCTTTTTACAGCTAAAATTATTTCTTAGCGTAACGGTTTTTAAATTTATCGATACGTCCTGCAGTATCAACCAATTTCATTTTACCAGTATAGAAAGGGTGTGAAGTGTGAGAAATCTCTAATTTATAAAGAGGATACTCATTACCATCTTCCCATTTAATAGTTTCTTTAGTATCAACGCAAGATTTTGTTAAGAAAGCATATTCGTTAGACATATCTTTGAAAACAACTGGTCTGTAGCTTGATGGGTGCAAATCTTTTTTCATTTGAATATTATTTTAAGTTATTTGTGTGAAAGCATCAAGAACATTTTTGCAATTTGCTGGCAACAACGCTTATGACATTTTCTATTAGTCTTTTCTACCTCTATTTTAGAGGATGCAAATATCCTAATTTTATTTTTGATTTACAAGGGCGTGTTAAAATATTTTCTTTTGCTTTAATTTACTTAGTTAATTTTAGAAGGTTCGTTTTACCCAAATACCTGAAATACTTCTCTGTACCTACTGATAAGGTCAAATTCTGAACTGTATTTTACTGAAAATTGTTCTTATATAACTTGGTCACTTCTAGAAACCTATTATCGTTTAATTTGATAGAAGACTAAATGAAAAAAAACTACTTGCTATATTTTTTCCAGGTTTCTAATTTAGCCATTTGACGCTCCATGTAACCATCAGCAATTACTTCGGCTGAACTCCTGCCCTGGGCAGTTTCTAATAATTCTTTCAGTTTATATTGATCTACATCTGCTTTGTATAAAATTTGAATTAATTTAGGGAAATCGTTATCGACCAAATAGGCAAACGCATCTATCATGGTTTCACGCAATTGATTGTCTGTGAGGTTTTCGTTGATATCGAAATCTTTGCTTATGATTTTAATAAGTGACACTGAAAGGTATTTTTAGATTATTATTGACCATTTAATTAGAGCTATGAAACACAAAGCTAAGTTAAATAAACCTGATAGAAACGAGCACGGAGTGTAACGAAGTAAAGTGGAAGCAGGACTGCAGAGGCAATGAAAAGCTGAACTGGTCGTTTTCAACAAAAAATTAAGTCAATAAAGTGATCGCCTATAACCATTTAATCTCCTGGCAAAGTTCTACTAATACGCCATGGGTGTTTTTTGGATGAACAAAACAAACCATTTTATTATCGGCTCCTTTTTTCGGCACTTCATTTAACAGCGTGAAACCATTGGCTTTGAGTCGTTCCATTTCTTCCAAAATATTATCTACAGCAAATGCGATGTGATGAATCCCTTCGCCTTTTTTTTCCAAAAACTTCGCTATTGCGCTATCTTCAGATGTAGCTTCTAACAATTCTATTTTATTTTCACCGGTTTTCAAAAATGCAGTACTTACCTGTTCTGACGCTACTATTTCTGTTTTGTAACAGGAGGTATTTAGCAAAATTTCGTAAAGCGGAACAGACTTATTGAGGCTGTTTACGGCAATTCCAATATGTTCTATCTTGTTCATTGTTTTGAAAGGTTGGTTGAATGTAAAAATGCGTGTTTTCTCTATAACCTCATAGCTATTAATTATAATTGTTAGAAAACTTTTTTTGTATCTTTGTGATCATAATTAACAGAATAGAGATGAAACAGCCGATATATTTAGATAATAACGCAACAACACCTTTAGACCCTAGAGTGTTGGAAGCGATGCTACCTTACTTTACTGAAAAATTTGGAAATGCCGCAAGCCGTAATCACGCTTTTGGATGGGTGGCTGAAGAGGGAGTAGATTATGCTCGTGAGCAGGTAGCCAAATTAATCGGCTGTACTGAAAAAGAAGTAATTTTTACATCAGGCGCAACTGAGGCCGATAACCTGGCAATTAAAGGTGTGTTCGAAATGTATAAAGATAAAGGTAACCACATCATTACTGCGGTTACTGAACATAAAGCAGTTTTAGATACTTGTAAACACCTTGAAAAAAATGGTGCAAGAGTAACTTATTTGGGCGTTAAAGAAGATGGTTTAATTGACTTAGCTGAATTAGAAGCTGCAATGACTCCTGAAACGATTTTAGTGTCGATCATGTATGGTAACAACGAGATCGGTGTAATCCAACCTGTAAAAGAAATTTCGGCGATTGCACACAAACATGGTGCTTTATTTATGACTGATGCAACGCAGGCAGTTGGTAAAATTCCGGTTGATGTAAATGCAGATGGAATTGACTTAATGGCTTTTTCAGCGCACAAAATGTATGGTCCGAAAGGCGTTGGTGCACTTTACGTTCGTAGAAAAAACCCAAGAGTTAAAGTAACTTCACAAATGGATGGCGGTGGCCATGAGCGTGGAATGCGTTCTGGTACATTAAACGTTCCTGGCATTGTTGGTTTAGGTAAAGCTTGCGAGCTTTGCCGTTTAGAGATGGAAAGTGAAACTATCCGTTTATCAGCTTTGCGTGATAAGTTAGAGACCACTTTAAACAAAATGGAAGAAAGTTATGTTAATGGTAATACACAACACCGTTTACCACACGTAGCAAATATCTCTTTTAAATATGTTGAGGGAGAAGGTTTAATGATGGCAATGAGTGATTTAGCTGTATCTTCAGGTTCGGCTTGTACCTCGGCTTCGTTAGAACCATCATATGTTTTGAAAAGCTTAGGTTTATCTGATGATTTAGCACACTCTTCTATCCGTTACGGTTTAGGAAGATTCACTACTGAAGAAGAAATTGATCAGGCAATTGCGGTTACTCAAAAAGCAGTTAATCATTTAAGAGAACTTTCTCCACTTTGGGAAATGTTTAAAGAAGGAATTGACTTGAGTAAAATTGAGTGGGCAGAACACTAGTTTAAATTACGATTGTGGATTTAAGGGTTACGATTCTGAAATCTGCAAGCAAATAAAAATATAAAATTTAATAAATTACGGTGAAGGGGCAATCTAAAATCGTAAATCTAAAATCTAAAATATCATGGCATATTCAGAAAAAGTAATTGACCATTACAATAACCCACGTAACGTAGGTACATTAAATAAAGACAGTAAATTTGTAGGTACAGGATTAGTTGGCGCACCTGAGTGTGGTGACGTAATGCGTTTACAAATTGAGGTTAGTGAAGATAATGTAATCACCGATGCTAAATTTAAAACATTTGGTTGTGGTTCGGCGATCGCTTCTTCTTCTTTAGCTACAGAATGGTTAAAAGGAAAAACAATTGATGAGGCTTTATCGATTGATAACATGGATATCGTTGAAGAATTGGCTTTACCTCCAGTAAAAATTCACTGCTCGGTGTTAGCAGAAGATGCAATTAAATCGGCCATTAACGATTATCGCGTAAAAAATGGTTTAGAAGCAATTGTATTAGAGAAATCGCATCACTAAACAGAATTTAGATTTTAGATTAACGAATTACGATTTGCTATTCGTTTAAATCTAAAATCGGAAATCTAAAATCGGAAATCAATATGATTACTATAACAGATAAAGCAAAAGAAAAAATCGTTCATTTAATGCAGGATTCAGAGATGGGTGCTGATTACTTCTTACGTGTTTCTGTAAAAGGTGGCGGTTGTTCTGGATTATCTTATAACTTAGACTTTGATAATGAAGAGCAAAAAGGCGATCAGTTTTTTGAAGATAGAGGAATCAGAATCGCATTGGATATGAAATCTTTCCTGTATTTGGCAGGAACTGAGTTGGATTTTACGGATGGATTAAATGGTAAAGGTTTTAACTTCATCAATCCAAACGCCAGTCGCAGTTGTGGTTGCGGTGAAAGTTTCTCCGTTTAAAAATTATTTTATAAATATTTCAAAGACCCCGATTTCGGGGTCTTTTTTTGTTTGAGCTTTTTCCTTTCAGGAAAAATGCTGTTTTAGTAGCTTTAAATAATTTCTAAGTTTTGATATGAAAGTGACTCTCAATTATCCAAAACCTGCGGTGGATAGTTCATTTTTTAAATCAGCTAGCACACATCAATTTGCGTTTTTAAACCAAAAAGCATTATTATTGTTAATTATAACGAACACCAAATAAAAAGCAATGCCACTAATTAACGAATTTTCAACCGTCCCTACCTTGTTGAGAAATGTTGTAAAAAACATTCACAAGCCTGAAGAAACTTTTTTGATTCATAAACAAGGTTCAGAATGGGCAGAGATTTCATTTGAAGATACGCTAAAAAGAGCAGATGCTGTTTCGGCATTTTTTCTGGAAAAAGGAATTAAAAAAGGAGACCGGTTAGGTTTAATGATCGAAAATTCTCCTGAATATGTATATTATGATCAAGGCATTCAGCAAATTGGTGTTATTAATGTTTCCATATATCCCACTTTATCAGAACAAGAGGTAGCATATATTATTAATGATTCAGGTATAAAGGGAATTCTTGTTGGAAACAATTTTTTATACAGAAAGGTACTTAAGGTTGCATCAAGCTGTAAAGAACTGAAATATATCATCCCCGCTTTTAAAGATTTTGAAAAAGTAAATGTTCCTGCAGTTTTAGATATTGAAATTATCGCCTTCGCTGACATATTAGCACTTAAGCATCAGGTTACTGCTGCTGAACGGGCGGAAATTGATCAATGCAGAAGCTTGGTTGAGCCAAACGATGTATCATCATTAATTTACACTTCTGGCACAACGGGTACGCCGAAGGGTGTAATGCTTACACACCGGAATTTTGTAAAAAATGTAGAAGTTTGTTTACAACAAATTCCTGTAATAGATGAAACCGAAACTTTCTTATCATTCTTGCCTTTATCGCATGTATTTGAGCGTACCGCAACCTACCATGTTTGCTGTGCACAGGGCTGTAAAATAGCATTTGCGCAAAGTTTAGAATTATTAGCTAAGAATATGGGGGAAGTTCGCCCAACAGTGATGAGCTGCGTACCGCGATTGTTAGAGCGCATTCACGATAAAGCCATAAAATCGGGAACTGCCGGTGGCGGAACTAAAGCCAAAATATTTACCTGGGCTTTAGAAACCGGAAATAAATATCGTATTGCAAAAGAAGCAGGTGAAAACCCAGGCTTAATTTTAGGAATAAAAAAAGCCGTTGCCGAAAAACTGGTGTTCAGCAAAATTAAAGAGAAAACCGGTGGCCGTTTAAAGTTTATGATTTCCGGCGGAGCAGCTTTGCCTAAAAATGTTGGTGAGTTTTTTGGCGACTTAGGCATTAAAATCCTTGAAGGCTTTGGCTTAACGGAAACCTCTCCGGTAATGTCGGTTACGGAATACCACAGGCAAGTTTACGGAACAGTTGGACGCGTTATCCCTGGAATCGAAGTTGGAATACAAGATGTTGAAAGCAAAGAAATCATCAATATTCAAACACATGATACTTTTAATGAGGAATTTGAATGCGTTGAAGGTGAAGTGATTGTTCGCGGACATTGTGTAATGAAAGGTTATTTTAACAAACCTACTGAAACTGCTGAAGCTATTGACAAAGATATGTGGTTTCATACCGGAGATATTGGCCGCTTTTACAAAGGCAACCTCCAAATCACTGATCGTTTAAAAAACATGATTGTGAATGCCTACGGCAAAAATGTGTATCCAACACCGGTAGAAAATATTTACTTAAAAAGTCCGAAAATAGATCAACTATTTTTAATTGGCGATAAACGTGAATTTATCACTGCAATCATTATTCCCAACAGAGAAACATTAGAAGAGACTTTCAAACTCAAACCATCTTTTTTTGAAAATACAGACCCTTTTATCCGTGAGCAGGAAATTATCCATTGGATAGAACAAGACATCAAAAGAATTTCTAACGAACTGGCCAAGTTCGAGCGCATCAAAAACTTTAAAATTAAACGTAATCCATTCAGCATTGATGAAGGAGAAATCACGCCAACCATGAAAGTTAAGCGGAGAATCGTAGAAAAGAAGTATGCTGATGCGATTAACGAAATGTATGAAGAAGGTGTTGAGGCGGAATCTTAATGTCGTTCCTAATTATAATCAGAAAATATTTACATAAATCATTTCTTGTGCCTATCTTTTCTTCCTAGTATTTCCGTAATCAATCTGAAGATTTTTAAAGGCCTGAACTAAAAGATCATATTGCGATTCATCAGTTGATAAATATGGAATTTCAACACATTCTGTTAACATAAAAAACCAATCCTGGCTTTTCTTTATTCTCCAGGAGTAGCTATACTTAACAGATTTACTGGGAAAATTTAACCGAATTATGCGCATCGGATTTGACCGAATCTCTGAAACCTTTTCAAAAGATAAAATATCAGCAGGATTGAATTGATAGAGTACTCCACGGGTATCATTAGCATTATCTGATCCATAAAACCCTAACATCACGCGATCTTTCCGAGATACAAATCTTATATAATTAAATGGGGAGCGGTTTTCGATATTAGTAAACTTTATGTTCAAACCCCGATTAAGGATTGTATTGATATAAGAAGTTATTTCTTTCCGACTGCCAGATTGTGCGTAAATATTAAGCGATAGAATTGATAGGCATACAAGTATCAATTTAGATTTCATGTTCAATAATATAAATAAAACCACTCAAAAGTTAAATTTTCTTTAAATTCTTTAAAATTTAGTTACCTTCCAACTGTCAGAATTAAGTCAAGTATAAAAATTCGGCGATAAATTAGCTTTCATAAACGGAGCAAGGCTGGGATTAAGCTTATGGTAATAATTAATAGTTTTGAAGAGTACAAATCATATTTGGACAAAGAAATTGGTGCCTCTCAATGGCATAAAATCAATCAGGAGCAAATAGACAAATTTGCAGAAGCCACATTAGACTTTCAATGGATTCATTGCGATCAGGAGAAAGCCAAGTCTACTGGCCCTTTCGGATCGACCATAGCTCATGGTTATCTAACCTTATCGCTTATCCCCTATTTATGGAAACAAATTGCCGACATCCAAAATGTTAAGATGGAAGTAAATTATGGGATTGAGAGGTTTAAATTTAACAAACCGGTATTGGTAGATGATGAGGTTCAGTTACGGGCGAAATTAATTGCAATTTCTGATTTAAGAGGCATTACAAAAGTGGTGATTGAAGCTAATCTTGACATTAAAGGACAAACGAAAACTGCTTACACAGGGAATGTAGTTTTTCTTTATCACTTTAAATAAGCGGCTTTTAAAGTTTTACCTAAATGTCAAACATATTACTTAACCATATCCTCTTACTCGGCTAAAGAGTACAAAATACTATTATTAAACCTCTTGCAAAATTCTTACTTTTGCAAAAAATACCTGAAATGAGTATAGGATTATCAGAACAAGAAATATTACGACGTGAGTCGCTAAAACAATTACGCGAATTAGGCATTGAGCCTTATCCTGCAGAATCATATGAAGTAAATGTAAGTGCTGCAGATATTTTAGAAAACTACGAAAAGGATAAAACGGCTTATAAAACGGTAAGTTTAGCTGGTCGTATCATGGGTAGAAATATCATGGGCGCTGCGTCCTTTGCTGAAATTCAGGATTCTACTGCTCGTATTCAGGTTTATTTAAAAAGAGATGAGCTTTGTCCAGGCGACGACAAAACATTATATAATACTGTATTTAAAAAACTTTTAGATATTGGTGACTTCATCGGCATCAAAGGTTATGTTTTCACAACTCAAACCGGCGAAATTTCTATTCACGTTACGGAATTTAAAGTTTTAGCAAAATCTCTTCGTCCGCTTCCAATTGTTAAACGTGATGATGAAGGAAATGTATATGATGGGTTTACTAATCCGGAATTGCGTTACAGAATGCGTTATGTAGATTTAACGGTTAACCCAGATTACAAACAAATCTTCATCAAACGCAGTAAAGTAATTAACAGTATGCGTAATTACTTTGATAACCAGGGCTGGATGGAAGTTGAAACCCCTATCCTTCAACCTATTCACGGTGGTGCAGCCGCTCGTCCGTTTGCTACGCATCATAACACCTTAGATATGCCACTTTATTTGCGTATAGCGAATGAATTGTATTTAAAACGCTTAATTGTTGCTGGTTTCGATGGTGTTTATGAATTCGGTAAAATGTTCCGTAACGAAGGGATGGACCGGACACATAATCCGGAATATACTTCAATGGAGATTTATGTAGCCTATAAAGATTATATCTGGATGATGGCGATGGTGGAAGAATGTTTAGAAAAAGTAGCCATTGCAACCAACGGTTCTGCTGTAGTTAAGGTTGGAGAAAATGAAATTAATTTCGAAGGCCCATACGAAAAATTAACCATGTATGGATCAATTGAAAAATACACCGGAATTGATGTTTCAGCTATGACTGAAGAGGAATTGATTGAAACCTGCAAATCTTTAGGAATTGAAACCGATTCAACGATGGGTCGCGGTAAATTAGTAGATGAAATTTTCAGTGAAAAAGTTGAAGCGAATTTAATTCAGCCGACTTTTATTACAGATTATCCAATCGAAATGACTCCATTGGCAAAAAAACACCGTTCATCAGAAGGTTTGGTAGAACGTTTTGAAATATTTGTGAATGGTAAAGAGATTGGAAATGCATATTCAGAACTGAACGATCCAATCGATCAAAAAGAGCGTTTTGAAGATCAGCTTAAATTAGCTGACCGTGGGGATGCAGAAGCTATGGCAATGGACGATGATTTCGTTCGTGCGCTAGAATATGGTATGCCTCCAACTTCAGGCCTGGGCTTTGGTATTGATAGAATTGTGATGCTAATGACTAATCAAAGCACCATTCAGGAAGTATTGTTCTTCCCGCAGATGCGCCCGGAAAAAAAGAAAATAGAGCTAACAGCTGAAGAAACAGAATTATTTGGGTTGGTAACCGAAGGCGAACAATTACTTTTAACAGACGTAAAAGCAAAACTGTCAGACTGGAGCAATAAAAAATGGGATATCACATTAAAAGCCCTAACAGGAAAGGGAATTTTGAAAGTATCTAAAACAGATGATGGCTTATTTCTGTCACATAAATAGATCGGTTAACAAAAACATAACATAAACTTAAAAGGCTTGCCAACAATTGTTTAGCAAGCCTTTTCTATATTTACGGTAATTGAAAATAAATACAATTACCTATGAATACTTCAAGTTTAGAAATTAACGAAAGAGAATACTGCATCAAATTAAGTAAAGATGCATTTGATTTAACCCTGGTTCGCCAACTGATAAAAAGAATTCAGGCCGAAGCGTTGTTCTTCTCCAGAGCGCAAGTTGAAGAAGATGATATCCTCAGCAAAAGATCTCAAAGAGAAGAACTGGAAGGTTACGACAGTTTGGAAGATAAGTAGGTTAAAAATTACAAATAAATACTATTAACCCTAAACTTTCACTTACTAATCAATATCCAACGTTCCCTCAACAGAATCGTCCATTGTTTTTCCGGTAATCACAGAAGCTGCCATTTTAAGGAAAGCTACGGCAGTACCATTTTTAGTATCCCAATAATAACCTTCGGATGGAATTACCTTAATCAGGGTAATGTTTGGATCTTCCTTGCCACCCTGAAACCAGGTTTTAATAAAAGGGCTCCACAATTCATCAATTTTAGCCTGATCTCTGCTGATTTCCGAAATGCCATAAATATTTACAAATCCCGAATGTGCACCCGCCTGGAAAAGTAAATGCGTAAATGGATCTGAAGAAATCTCATCATTTTTGTGACTATCTTTCATACTCATAAACCAGATATTACCTTCATCATCAACCTGTTGAATAGCCATAGGCCGAACGGATAACGGTACTCCGGTTTTAATATTAGTGCAAAAAAAACAACTTTCTGCTTTCCCTGCTAAATCACGCAGTTTTTCAATGGCGTCATTGCCACCTAAATCCTTAATATTGTCTTCTTCTTGAGTATTGTTAGTACTTCCTTCTTGTGATGTTGCCATAATGTAGATTTTTTAAATACTACAAAAGCAAATCCATTTTGGTTTTAATATTTTGAAAAGCAACCTGCTGCTCATCTAGAAGTCAGCCCTGCTATCACTATTATCTTTTTGTGTCCGTAACTTTAACAATTAATGTTATTGCAACAAAAAGTATAGCCGTTCTATCAGGTTTATGCATTTAAACCTGTGCTTATAAGACACAACGCCGATCAAAAAATATTTGAATGATTTAAAAGTGATCTTTAAACTTCTTCTACAGAAAGTACTCTTTTAGCCAGCTTGCCAACAGTTAGACCCTGAACAATGATAGAGAATACAACAACAAAATAAGTAATTCCGACCAATAAAGGTTTGTATGGGCCTTCATCCATTGATAATACAAGCGCAATAGATACACCGCCACGTAAGCCTCCCCAAACCAGAACTTTTATAGTGCCGCTACTGAACTTATTTTTAAAAGGAATTAGCCTTACCGGAATATAAATCGACAGGAACCGGGAAAAAAGTACAATAAGAATGCAGCAGATTCCAATTAACCAATAATCAGTAATGTTATGGATGATTAATAACTCAAAACCAATGAATAGAAATAAGATGGCATTTAAAATTTCATCAATCAATTCCCAGAATTTATTCAGGTAATCTTTAGTCACAGCCGACATTGCCGTACGTTTACCATAATTTCCAATCACTATCCCTGCCGCTACCATGGTTAGCGGACCAGAAATATGAATGGAATGAGCAATTAGATATCCACCCATTACCACCGATAAAGTAATCAGAACAGAAACTTTGTAATCATCAATTTTCCGCATGGCGTTTGAGGCACCTATACCTAAAAGTGTTCCTAACAAAAAGCCGCCAAGCGCTTCTTTAATGAGTAACCAGGAAATATTGGTAAAACTTAAGTCGATATCACTGCCTTGCGCCAGTTGAAGGATTACAGCGAAAATTACTACCGCTACACCATCATTAAACAGCGATTCGCCCGCAACCTTGGTTTCCAACGATTTTTTAACGTTAGCATCTTTTAAAACACCCATTACTGCAATAGGATCCGTTGGTGAAATTAATGCACCAAATAACAAAGCGTAGATAAAGGGTATCTGAAAGCCAAACAACGGCGTGACGTAAAACAGCAAAGCACCAACCGCAAAAGTTGAAATTACCACACTTACAGTTGAGAATATGATTACTGGTGCCCTTTGTTCTCGCAAATCAACCAGGTTGATATGAATGGCCCCCGCAAATAATAAAAAATTCAGCATGGCGCCCATCAATACTTCCGTGAAATCAACATCTTGAAGCAGCGTAGAAAAATGATCAAAGGTTTTAGGAAATAAACTGCCTGTAAACACCAAAACGATGGAGCTTAACATGGCAATAATCATGATTCCAATGGGGTAGAAGGAAGTTTTAAATATCGCAGGTTGAGATAAGAAAAAAATGAAGCAAGTACGATGAGAACGGAGAATGAATAATATAATTCCATAAATATTTTAAAGGATCAGTAAATCCCCAAAATACCTAAAAATTTCGACTCGTCTAAATTAAATTTTAGATTATTACTTAGTTACGAAATACGCTTCATAAAAAAAACCGGGATTTCCCGGCTTTCTGGTGTTTCTATTAATTTTATCTTACCTGTAACGAACTTGTTGTTGCTTGTCCATCATTCCCATCTGATCTTTCATTTGTTTGATTTGATCGGCAAGTAGTTTATTTTTATCTGCCTTTTTAGCTTCGGCAAGATACATAGTTGCTTCACGTTTGTTACGTTTTGCCATTGCAATACCCGCTAAACTTAATTTGGCAAGCGCAACATTATGTTCCATTTGCATCCCTAAGTTCAGTGCAGTTTTAAAATATTTTTCTGATTTTAAAGGTGCAGTTCTACTTTCTATTAAACCCACAAGTAAATTATAATAGCCATGCTGCACTTTAATTAACTGTTTCTCGTAATTTGTAATTCTATCTAAATAAGCTTTTGCTTTAGGCATGTTATCTTTTCGAAGAAACCATTGTGCTAAAAGCATGTTCTCATTAAAGAAATAAGTAACCAACACAATTAACCCTAATAAGATGGCCACAATTCCCCAAGGCCAGAAACCGAAAACAAATAAAGCAACTGCGCCACCCAGTAAAACAAACCCCGCAATTAATCTGATAATATTTGGCATAAAAATTTATTCTAATTATTTTTTTTTGCAAATATCGTTTTTAAATGGCAGAAATTAGATTTTAAAATAATAATTTCATTAAAAATTTCACAGTTTAAACAATTCATCTAATTAATATGAAAATCCTCTTATCAATTACTTTAATCGCAATCGCCATGAATGTTTCTGCACAAGAAGTAAATAAAAAAATCCACGATCAGGCCAGAAATAAAGATGTTCTTATTAACGTTTGTACCAGAGAGGGCATTACTACTTTTCCGGAATTTAAGGAAATGTATGATCCACTTTATGCAGCTTACGTTCCTGATGCTGCAACAATGATCGAATTAAAAAAACTGGTCAAAAAAGAGAAAATTAAAATTGTATTCGGAACCTGGTGTGGCGATAGCAAAGTGAATGTTCCAAACTTTTTCAAAGTTTTAGATAACCTTCAGTTCAAGGAAAAAAATGTTGAAATTATCGCAGTAGATGGCGCAAAAAAAGCGGAAAATGGTATTATTGATGGCTTAAACATTCAACGTGTACCCACATTTATTGTATTTGATAAAAAAGGAAAGGAACTGGGCAGAATTGTGGAACATCCAAAAACAACCCTTGAGGGAGACCTGTTAGCCATTTACCAAAAGAAATCGTAAACATTTTTTTATGCTCATTAGTTAATAGCTAATACATAAACTATATCCATAATACAATAAATTATGTCAGCTGCATTAGAACCAGGTTGGTTAGCCGTTTTAGAAGACGAATTCGAGAAAGATTATATGAAAAGCCTAAAGGCTTTTCTTCAGGAAGAGAAGCAGAACGGCACCACGGTTTACCCGAAAGGCGCTGATATTTTTAATGCACTAAATACTACACCTTTTGATCAGGTTAAAGTTGTTATTCTTGGTCAAGATCCATACCATGGTGCTGGTCAGGCACATGGCTTATCCTTTTCAGTTCAGCGTGGTGTAGCAGTACCTCCATCTTTAAAGAATATTTATAAAGAATTGGAAACAGACATTGAAGGTTTTATAACGCCAAGCCATGGCCATCTAACATATTGGGCTGAACAAGGTGTGCTGCTTTTGAATGCTACATTAACTGTTCGTGCTTCAGAAGCAGCATCGCATCAAAACCGTGGGTGGGAGGTTTTCACCGATGAAATTATTAAAGCCTTATCTATCAAAAGGGAGCATCTGGTATTCTTGCTATGGGGAAAGTATGCACAACAAAAAGCGGCATTAATCGATCAGAAAAAGCATTATGTATTAACCGCGGCACACCCATCTCCATTTTCAGCATACAATGGTTTCTTTGGATCAAAACATTTCTCCAAAGCTAATCAGTTGTTGATCCAGAATAACCTTGCGCCTATCGACTGGAATTTGCCAGCTTAAGATGAAAGCTTATTTTATTAGCGGCTTAGGCGCTGACAAAAGGATATTTTCGAGATTGAAACTTGATCCTCAAATGGAAGTCATTAACATCGAATGGATCGCCCCTATCAAAAATGAATCGCTAAGCAATTACGCTAAAAGGTTGAGTTCTATAATGGATGTTTCGCATGATTTTATAATTGTAGGTGTTTCTTTCGGGGGAATGATTGCAGTGGAAATCTCTAAACTTTTAAAGCCTTGTTCTACCATTATCATATCTAGTACAATATACAGCCAGGATTTACCCTTGCTTTATCGCTTTGCTGGTAAACTTCAGTTAGTCAAATTAATTCCTTCCTGGTTGATCAAATCATCAAATTGGCTTACCCAAAATTTCTTTTTTGGAACAAAATCAAGTAGTGAAAAGCAATTACTCAGCAAAATTATAGCTGATACTGATTCTGGATTTTTAAAGTGGGCTATCATTAGTATTTTGAGCTGGAGAAATAGCGTTAGGCCAGATAATTTATACCACATTCATGGCACAAATGATAGAATTTTATACTCAAAATCAGCTAAGCCCGATTTCGTGATCGAAAATGGAACACATTTTATGGTTTATCAAAATGCAGGAGAAATCTCAGGAATTATTAATAACTTACATTTAAATTTACCATCTAAGACATCCTAGAACATCTTAGTAAATGTCAAAAAATCATCCCCGATAACATAGCATTTTAGATGATTTTTATGAAAAACAAATCCTTTATTGATAATTTAGAGTATAGAGTTACAGGTGCCTGCATAGAGGTGCACAAAAATCTAGGTCCAGGTCTATTGGAAAGTATATATCATAAATGTCTTACACGAGAACTGCAGCTACAAAATATCCATTATTCTTCAGAACAACCCGTTCTATTCACTTACAAAGATGTACTACTCGATACAGCGTTACGAGCAGATTTATATATTGAAAACTGTCTAATTTTAGAAATAAAATCAGCTGAGAAAATACATCCCATACATGAAGCTCAGATATTAACCTACATGAAACTGCTTAAGGCACCCAAAGGATTGATAATAAATTTTAACTGTACTAATATTGTACAGAATGGGAAAAAATCCTTTGTTAGCGAATTTATGTACAATTATAACAACTGACTAAGATGTTCTATAGTTTCTTAGGTGGTTAAAACAATTAATACTCCAAAGGCACAATAGGCTCTTTTTTCGTAGTCGACATAATCATCATCGTTTGAAAAGTTTTTACCACGGAAATTTTGCTTATTTTCTCCATAATTAAACGTTCATATGATTTTATATCTTTCACATAAACTTTAAGCAAAAAATCTGCCTGACCAGTTACATGATGACATTCAGTAATCTCTTTAATCTGATTAACCTCATCTAAAAAGATTTGAATGGTATTGTTTTTATGAAAATCTAACTGAATTTGGATAAATGTTTTAATTCCTAATCCCAATTTTTCTTCATCTACCAGGGCGTGGTAACTTTTAATGTAACCAGCCATCTCCAATTTACGAACGCGTTCTAATGTAGGCGCTGGCGACAAGCCGATTTCTTGTGATAAAAGCAAGTTGGTAATTCTACCATTCTCTTGTAAGATTCTTAAAATTTTAAAATCAATTTTATCTAATTCTGATGCCATATAAATTCAAAGGTATTGAGAACACAAACATAACCAAATTATATTTTATATTTTAACAAAATTTATCTAATATATTTTAAAGATTTTTTTTTAGATTTACCTAAAAATAAAATTAGATAAATATAAATGCAAAGTTTTACCGAAGAAAACTATCTTAAAATCATCTATCATTTGGCAGAAAGTTCAAACAACGTTCAAACTAACGCCATAGCGGAGCAAATGCAAACCAAACCCGCCTCGGTCACAGATATGATTAAAAAGCTTGCAGAAAAAGGCTATGTAGATTACGTAAAATATCAAGGCGTAACGCTAACAGAAAAAGGAAAAAATGCTGCTATAGATATTGTGCGTAAACATAGGCTTTGGGAAGTTTTTTTGGTAGATAAGCTCAACTTTAAATGGGATGAAGTTCATGATGTTGCGGAAGAATTGGAACACATTAAATCAGAAACATTGATTGAAAGATTAGACGAGTTTTTGGGCTTTCCTAAATCAGATCCCCACGGCGATCCGATACCGGATAAAAACGGGCGGTTTGCAAAAACGCATTTTACTAAACTAATTGATCTAAAAGTTGGCGACGGGGGAACGATAACCGGAGTAAGCCAACACAGTTCTGCTTTTCTGAAACTCTTAGAAAAATTAGGTTTAACGCTTGGCAAACAAATTCAAGTAAATGATGTTACGGATTTCGATGGTTCAGTAGAAATTCTGATAGCCGATAAACAGATTAATATTAGTAGAGAAGTTGCAAAGCACATTTTAATTAGCAGTAATGGCAAAAACTGAATCGTTAAGTGAAGTACATCAAAGTGTAAGTACCGATAAGCGAAAAGGCTGGAGAAGGATTTTGGCATTTATCGGACCGGCGTACTTAATTAGTGTTGGTTATATGGACCCGGGAAACTGGGCAACAGATTTAGCAGGTGGCAGTAAATTTGGTTATCAGTTGATTTGGGTGCTACTCATGTCAAATTTGATTGCGCTGTTACTACAATCACTTAGCGCCAGATTGGGAATTGTAAGAGGATTGGATTTAGCGCAGGCCTCTAAACACGCCTACCCTCGTTGGGCAAACATCCCTCTTTTTGGCTTGGCGCAAACGGCAATCATCGCCTGCGATTTAGCCGAAATCATCGGTATGGCAATTGGTTTGCAATTGCTTTTCGGCCTTCCATTAATTTGGGGCATTTCAATTACCATTTTTGATACCATCTTGCTTCTTTTCCTGCTGAATAAAGGCATGAGAGCGATGGAAGGTTTTATCGTTTCGATGGTTTTCATCGTCGGATTATCTTTTCTTGTGGAAATGTTTATTGTTGAGCCTTCGCTAAAGGAGGTTGTTAAGGGTTTCGAACCTTCAGTTTTAGGTGGCGATGCCCTATATATCGCGATCGGAATTATTGGAGCAACAGTAATGCCTCATAACCTCTACCTGCATTCATCATTGGTGCAAACCAGAAAGATAGAGCGTACGAACAAGGGAATTAAAGAAGCTTTAAAATTTAACCTGATTGATACCACTGTCGCCTTAAATCTCGCCTTCTTTGTGAATGCTGCAATTTTGATTTTAGCTGCAGCAGCATTTTATAAAAATGGATTGCATGAAGTTGCAGAAATTCAGGATGCCCATAAACTACTTTCTAATATTTTCGGTGATGTTGCTCCTGCCCTGTTTGCTATCGCACTAATTGCTGCCGGACAAAGTTCTACCGTTACCGGTACCTTAGCAGGACAAATCATTATGGAAGGGCATATCAATTTAAGAATACAACCTTGGTTACGTAGATTAATTACCCGCCTATTGGCCATTATCCCTGCATTTTTCACCATCCTTCATTACGGCGATGACGCATTAGGGGGCTTGTTGGTGTTAAGTCAGGTGGTGTTAAGTTTGCAGTTGGGCTTCGCCGTGATTCCACTAATCCATTTCAATTCAGATAAAAAACTGATGAAAGACTTCGCCATTAAAACCTGGGTAAAGGTTTTGGCCTGGGCAAGTGCTTTCGCCATTGTTGCACTAAATGTTAAATTGGTGATTGAAGAGATAAGTGGCTGGGCAAAAGATGCCAATACCTGGTGGATTTACGTTTTTGTTTTTCCAGCGTTAATTTTTATTGTTTTCTTATTGCTGTATGTGTTTTTTCACCCGGTGATTGAGAAAAAGAATCGTGAACGTCAAATGGTTCCACATGGAAATGCTTTGGATATTGGGAAAATTGAGAAGATCAGCTACTCGAAAATTGGTATCGCTGTTGATTTCTCTAAAAATGACCGAAACACCATTCGCCATGCTTTAATTCAAGGAGGAAAAGACGCACATTATTTTTTAATCCATGTGGTCGAAACTGCTGCTGCCCGTTATCACGGAAACGACGTAATGGATCATGAAACGCAGAGCGATCGCGAAAACCTGGAAAAATACAGAACAAATCTTGAAGACCTGGGCTATGATTCTACTCCTTTCATAGGCTTTGGAAGTACAGCAAAGTCAATAGCAGAAATTAGTAACAAGAACAACCTTGAACTGTTGGTAATGGGCGCTCACGGTCACAAGGGCCTCAAAGATTTAATTTTTGGTACAACAGTAGATTCTGTTAGACACAAGGTAGATATACCGGTTTTAATTATCAGGTAATTATTTTTTCAAGGCTGGCATTAGCTTTTTAATTCCACCATCACCAGCGTTATAAACCAAAAGTTTTCCGGCAGGAGAATACAGGTACATCGCCGGATACATTTTCGGCAAAAACGAAGGAATAAAAAGCTGATTTTTATCTTGCAAAACCGTAACGTTAGGCTTAGTATTTAATCCTTTTGCATAAGTATTAAAAAATTGTGGAATGATATAAGCCTCATCCAGAGTGATCATATAAATATTTACATCCTTAAACTGGGCGTAGTTGGTATTCAGCAATTTAGTTTCTCGTTGACAATGCTCGCAAGTACAATCAAAAAGGATAAAAAGATTTTTTTTACCAGGAACCAAATTTTTATTAGAAAATGCTTTACCATCTAATTTAAAAAAGGTGAACTGTGGCAATATCGTAGGTTGTTGAGCTTTTAACTGTAGGGAAACAAATAGCGATAACACTAAAATGAGGATTCTGAACTTCATATTTACTTTTAAAAAATCAAACTTAAATAATAATTTTCACCCAATTGATAATTCATTTAGCTTTTACAAACAGATGAACTTTTTATTTGTTGACAATACCTGATGCTGAAATAAAGAAAAACAAAATTATAACATCAAATTTTAAGATATTTGCAGCCCAGCATTTTTGCTGAATTAGATCACGTAGATTCTATCTACCAATAACATACTTCAATTTTGAAAAACGATATCAATATAAAAAACAAGAGAGCATATTTTGATTACAATTTACTAGATAAATATGTAGCAGGAATCGCCCTTTTAGGAACAGAAATTAAAGCGATTAGACAGGGAAAGGCTAACATGACAGATGCATTCTGCATGTTTATCGGGGGCATTTTATATGTAAGAAATCTTCATGTTTCAGAGTATAGCCACAGTTCGTTTTACCATCATGATATTAAAAGAGACCGAGCTTTATTACTTCAAAAGAAAGAACTTAGAAAATTACGTTTAAAAGGTGAAGAGAAAGGCTACACCATTGTGCCATTAAGAATTTTCATTAATGAACGTGGATTTGCAAAAATGGAAATTGCCCTTGCTCAGGGTAAAAAAGAGTTCGACAAACGGGATAGTATTAAAGATAGAGATACTAAACGCGAATTGGATCGTGCGATGAAAAGGTAGTGTAGTCTCCATTTTAAGATTTTAACTTTAGTTCGAACTGAAATTGCAAAGCACTACCAGGCCTGATCGCCAACCAGTGGCACAAACCTAAAGGTATCTAAAACTATTTTTTCGTAATCTGTTTCGCTTACGCGGATGACCGTTACCATTTTTTGCGTTTTTTCATCACCAACGGGAATAACCAGAATACCACCGATTTTTAACTGCTTGAGTAGAATTTCTGGAACAAGTGGCGCACCTGCCGTTACGATAATTTTATCATAAGGTGCATGTTTAGCAATCCCCTTTGAACCATCACCGCAAAAAAATGTAGGTTTGTAGCCCATGCCCGGTAGAACTTGAATGGTTCTGTTGTAAATGTTCTCTTGCCGTTCAATGGTATACACCTCCGCACCAAGTTCCATTAAAATACAAGTTTGGTATCCAGAGCCTGTTCCAATTTCCAGCACTTTATCGCCTTTTTTGATGTGCAATAACTCACTTTGATAAGCAACAGTATAAGGTTGAGAAATGGTTTGTCCATCTCCTATCGGGAAAGCAATATCTTTGTAAGCCTGATTCCAAAATGTTTCATCAAAAAAGAAATGACGCGGCACTTTGCCTATAGCTTCTAATACGTTCCTATCTTCAATCCCACGAGATTTCAGTAATTCAACTAACTTCTTTCTCGCACCACGCTCTCGGTAATTATCAACAAATTTATAGGCCATGAAGTCTCAAAATTAGCTTTTTTAAACATTGTTACAAGATAAAGAATTCAACATTAACCTAACTTGCAGTAAATCAAAACTAAAAGGTTAGGCTCTAAACAAAGTGTTAAACATTAATTGTGTATTAAGGAATTATTTCTACTTTTGAAGTCTAAAATACACTGCTCAATCTATATCTGTATATGAAAAAAGTATTAATAGGCTTATTTTTGTTAAGCACAGCCGTATCAACAAATATTTTAGCACAAACCAGTGCCGACTATAATTACTCTATCGCAGCAAGGGCATTCAGCCTGATGCAACTACCGAAGATACTAAATCAAACGAATACTCAAGACTATACTAAAATGTATGGGAATGGTGTGATGCTTAAATTCAACGATAACCAGATTAGCTATAGAATTAGCGGAAATTATTTTAGAAGTGGAGATGTAATGTTTCAAAATACTTGCGAAACTTGCGAGATAGCACAAGGAAAAGTAACTGATTATTCATTTAAAATTGGTTTCGAGAAAAACTTCAATTATTCAAGAATCCAACCTTATTTCGCTTTCGACATCGGTTACCGTTCAAACAAATTTACCGGAACATTGACGCCAGCAAATGAAATGGTGCCTTCAACTAGTCAATCAGCAGATGCTAGCAAAAATGGATTGGTGATGACACCTTCACTGGGGTTCAAGATTAATATTATCCCCAATCTATCTGTGTTTGCAGAAAGTAGCTTGGATTTTTATTATTCCTATGAGAAGCAAGATATTACACAGCCTAACTTAGCAGGAAGAACTGTTAATACCTATAATAAATGGGAATTTTTATTAAATCCTGTTTCGGCTGGCATTCAGTTCAACTTCAACAGTAAAAATTAATACGGGTCTACATCAATCTGAGTAAAAACACCCTTAAACTCTTTGGTGGCATTAAACTGCGTAAGTGTTTCCCTTAAAGCATCTTTTACTTTTTGTATTGCAGTGTGTTTATCTGCCTTTATAATAATCTGCTTGATGTAAAGGTTACGAACACGGCTAATCAGTGGCTGCTCTGGCCCTAAAACCCTTTTACCGAATTTAGCTTTTAAGATATTTGCCAAACTCAACGCAGCATGATCTAAGACGTGAGAATCCTTGTGCTTAATGTAAAGGAATATCATTCTTGAAAATGGCGGATACTGAAATTTTTCACGTTCAGCAATCTCATCGTTATACATTCCTTCGTAATCATTATTTACAACTTGTTTAATGATTCGGTTATCTGCATCATAAGTTTGAATGCATACATTGCCCTGGTCTGCTCTTCTGCCAGCTCTTCCTGCTACCTGAGCCAGAAGTTGGAAACTGCGTTCGTAAGCTCTAAAATCAGGATAACCTAAAAGTGTATCGGCATTGATAACGCCTATCAAACTTAAATTATCAAAATCCAAACCTTTAGCCACCATTTGTGTGCCGATCAGGATGTCGGTTTTCTTCTCTTGAAAATCAGTTAAAATTTGCTGCAAACCGTTTTTGGTGCGTGTGCTATCCATATCTAAACGGGCAATCGTAATATCCGGGTAAAGCAACTTGAGTTCTTCTTCAATACGCTCGGTTCCGAAACCTTTTTGTTCGACATGTACTGAGCCACAGGCCGGACAAATAGTTACACTGCTCTGCTGATAGCCGCAGTAGTGGCAGTGCAATTTACCGCTACTTTTGTGGTAGGTTAAACTTACATCGCAATTGACGCATTTGGGCGTATAGCCGCAAGTAGCACAAATCAAAATGGTTGCATATCCTCTTCGGTTTTGAAAAAGGACAATTTGCTCCTTTTTAGAAAGCGCCAGATCGATGTCCTTAATCAATACACTGGAGAAATACGAAACCATGGTTTTCCTTTTTGTTTCTTCCGAAATACTCACCACTTGTTGATTTGGCAGCTGCACTCCGCCAAAACGTTCTTTCATTTCAACCAAGGTGTATTTACCTTGCAAAGCATTATAATAACTTTCCAGTGATGGTGTGGCGGAACCCAAAATCACCTTCGCCTGATGCAAGTGCGCTAGATAAATTGAAGCATCTCTTGCCTGATATCTTGGAGCCGGATCATATTGTTTGTAAGAAGGTTCATGTTCCTCATCGACAACAATCAATTTCAAATGCTGAAAAGGAAGGAAAACTGCCGATCTGGCGCCAAGCACAACCTTGTAAGCGCCGGTTCTTACTTTATTCCAGATCTCAACCCTTTCGCTATTATTAAATTTAGAATGATAAACACCGATTGCGTTGCTAAAATAGCGTTTTATACGTTCTACAATTTGCGTTGTTAGCGCAATTTCCGGCAAAAGGAATAAGACCTGGCCATCAGTATTCTGAATAACCTCTTCGATTAACTTAATGTAAACCTGTGTTTTACCTGAAGCGGTAACGCCATGAAGCAGTACCACATCTTTCTCTTCAAATGCATTTTGAATTTTGACCAATGCCTCCTTTTGACCATCATTAAGTTGGAAATTTACATTAAAGGCTTCATCATGAGCTGCCAACCTGCTCACCGGTCGCTTCATTACTATAAAAATTTCTTTATCGGTAAGTGCTTTAAGTGCTGCAGGTCCGCAATTGCTTTCTTCTAAAAGTTGTTCTTTTAAAATAGGAAGATTTGATTTTTGTAGTTTAAGATAAGCAAGTAAAGCATCTAACTGTTTGGGTGCTCTCTCCAGAACAGAAAATAATTGTTTGAGATTTTCCTGATCCGTGTAAAAATCATTCAATAGAACGAACGACTTTAATAAGGGCTTGTATTTCTGTACAACTTCTTCTGCTACCAGAACAAGCTCTTTATCCAATAAATCGTTGATGATCGGGTAAACTGTTTTTTGTCCTAATAGTTTTGAAACATCATTAACAGTAAGCCTCTCCTGCGTTTTTAATGCGGAAACAATTATTTCTTCTTTTTCTGTAAGAGCAATTTCGTCATTAAAATCATCGCGAAGAATGAGAATGGTTTCGCTTGCAAGTTTTAAACTGGCTGGTAAAGCGGCAGACATGACGTCGCCCTCATTGCACATGTAATAATTCTTCATCCATTCCCAAAACTTCAACTGAGTTGGGGTGACTACCGGTTCTGCGTCAATGATATCAATAATGTATTTCGCTTCGTATACTCCAGGTGGCTTGGTAGATATTCCACTGATTAATGCAGTATAAATTTTATGTTTGCCAAACTGAACCACAACTCTTTTACCAATTGCAACCTGGTCATTCAAGTCGAAGGGTACCCGATAAGTATAATTTATCGCCAAAGATAAAGGCAAAATAACTTCTACAAAAAGTGTTTCTCTCTCTGCAAAAATATCATTTCCGAAACTATCCATTACTTATCTTTAAAAGCTGCAAAAAACAACATGATCCATCCCAATACGAACAATAACCCGCCGATTGGTGTTAATGGCCCAATTAAATTAATGAAATCTAGGTGTAAAATACTCCGGGTGGCCAGTAGGTATAAAGATCCTGAGAATAAAATTATTCCGAAGGTGAAACAGAAGTAAGCAATATTGATCAGCTTATTTCTATACCTGGCAAAAGTAGAAAGATATAAAAGAGCGAAAGTATGATAGAATTGATAATCAACTCCTTTTTGCCAAATTTCCATTGATGAGTTATCTATTAAAGCCTTTAAGCCATGTGCACCAAAAGCACCTAGTAAAACAGCCACTACACCAAAAAAAGAAGCAGTAAGTATAATTCGTTTATTCATATATTTTTGCTTGAAGCAATCGCTAAATTAATAAATTGGCATAGAACTTCGCTCTAATCAATGTAATAAATTAAATTTGTTGCACAGCAAATGAAAAAGATCATAATTTTAATAGTTGCCTTATTAGTCGGTATTGTTTTCATGACGTACCTATATTTTTCAAAATTAGGACAAGAAAATAATGCGAAAGATTTAGCGCTTCAGTGTGCTACCAATAATGCCTCATTGGTGGTATCTTTTCAAAATGACAAAAGTTTTTATGAGATTATAAGCGCTCAAAATCTTGTTCAGCAGGTGTTAGGGGAAGAAAAAACCAATTTTTTAACCGAATTAAAAACACTGATTATTGATGATAACGGATTGAACAGTTATATTAAAGATCAAAACATTTACATTAGCCTGCTTCCAGATTCGAACCAATCACTTAATTTTTTATTAACTGTACAAATTAAGCCTGAAGAAGATGTGAACAAGCTTAATACCCTCATCAAGTCGAAAAAATACATTTCACTAATTAAAGATGATTTATATCGAATTAACCTGAACGATACCATCTCAGCTTATGCGCAGATTAAGGATAGAGTAATTACATTTTCCACTTCATTAAAATTAATTAAGGATGCAGCTGTACGCCTGTCAGAAAATCCATTCACAGATTATATTAAAGAGCATAGTGGTGCGGCAAAAAGTGCCTTGGCACAGGTTTACCTTAATTTCAATCAGGCGCCTTTATTATTGAAGAATATCTTGTCAGGAAATTTAAACGGAAATATTGCATTCATCAATAAACAGAATGGTTTTGCTTCATTAAGTTACAATTTCAGTAAGGAACGAATTCTCTTTAACGGAAACACCACGCTAAAAAATGAAGATAGTTATCTGAAACTTTTTGAAACGAGTGCAGCTCAGGTTACCAATATTCAAAATATCTTACCAGATAATACGGCTAATTACACCATATATGCTTTTGAAGATTTTCCATCATGGTATAAAGATTTTATCCTCTTTCAAACGCAAATAAAAGACAGCGATCGAGCAAAATCAATTATTAATGATGTTAAAAATCAATACCGAACAGATCTAAATTCAATATTCCCGATTTATACTAAAAATCAGTTTGCAACATTTCAGTTAATCACTACAGAAAAGTTAGCTACCATTCAACTTAGCAACGGAGAAAAAGTTAAGCAACTTTTGTTAGATGTTAGTACAGATTACAATGAGGATATTAAAATTTTTAAATCTTCCAATATCCTCTACAGTTATTATGGAGAGGCCTTTAAACATTTCAGCAGACCATATTATATCATCATTGATAACTACATGGTTGTGGCTAACAACGCCAGTACTTTACAATCCTTTTTAAATAGTTACAAAAATAACAAACTGCTTATTCAGAAAGCTGATTATCTTGATGCCATGAATCAAATTTCGTCGACATCTAATGTTACATATTATATCAACCTGAAAAATTCGAGCGATATTCTACGAGATAATCTATCTTTAAAATATTACAAGCACCTTCGGGCAGATAGTGGCTTAAGAAGTTTTGATACGTTTTGTTATCAACTCGTTGCTGATCAAAACAAATTTATCACTAATGTACTGTTAAACAAATATGTACAAGCTTTAATACCAGATTCGCTAAGTATCCGTTAATAAGAAAATTGCAAAGAACCTAATTTATACATGAAGAAACTCTTACTTGCCTTAGTCATTATCGCCAGCTTCAAAAATGTAAATGCCCAGCAGTATGCGCTTTTTGGCACAAAAACCATGTTTGACGCTTTCGAAAATCCATCTCAAAAGTCATTTACGCTGGATTCATCGAGAAAATTCTCTTCTAATTTTTTTCTCCCTTATTTTGGAACAAATGCTGCAAACAGAGGCAACTCAGCTTATTCTATCAGAAGAATTTCTCAGGCAGGAGTTTATGACACTGAATCCCTATCCATTGGTAATGGTGAGATCAATAATCTATATACCAACAGCAATATTTATGTTGCAACTTTTAGATTATTCAAATCTTACAAATATCAAAAAGAAATGGGTTTTGCCTGGCAAATCCGATCTGATGCGCACATCGATTACACTAATGAAACCCTTGCTATCTTCGATACCTTTACCCGCTTCCCTACAAATACCGATCTGAGGGATATATTTAATACAAAAGGCTATCAGCAAGCTTATCACCAATTTAGTTTTTCTTACCGAGAGAATTATAACAAAAGACTTGCCTTTGGTGCCAAGGCGAGTTTATTGAGTGGAATTGTATATACAGATTTAAATGTCGCTCATTCAAATTTGTATATCAGTCCTGAAACAAATTCATTATTAATTGGAGTAGATGGAACCTACTCAAGCAACTTCTATGATTTAGATGAAGTTGATAAAAAAACATTTTTTCCTAACTTCAAAAACCCTGGTTTATCTCTTAGTTTTGGTACAAATTACACCAGCAAAAAAGGCTTGTTTTTAATGGCCAATGTTAAAGATCTTGGTTTTATCTGGTGGAGAAGCGGAACTCAACGCACAACCGTGAATACGCAAAAATTCATCGAAGACCTAAACGATAATCGATCAAATACCAATCAGGAGATTAAAGATATTTTTCTGCTCTCTCAGCAAAGCAAAAAGTTTTTGGCAGCTACAAACGCAAAGCTTGATGTTTATGTTTCTAAAACCTATGGTTTTTACAAACCCGGGCTCGTTGTATCTAAAAACCTGTTTTATAAAGGTGGAGATATTGCGTTTATAAATACTTTCAATTATAATAATCTCTCTGCCAGTGTTACACCGGCTTATAATCTAAACAACATCTTTATGGTTGGATTACAGGGCAAGTACCAAACACCTAATTTTGAACTTTTTGGTGGCACAGACAATTTATTTTCTACCGTAAACCAGGCAAGAGGAATCATCAATAGTACTGCAGATGTGGGTAAGGGTCCGAATGGTGCTTCGATTTACATGGGTATCGGAATTAAGTTCGGGAATGTGGTAAATCATCCTCAATTCAGCGATACCATGCCTGGCATTAATGATCAGAACGAAGGCAGCTTCTTTAAAAACTTGTTTTCAATTTTTAAAAGAAAATAATCAAACTTTCTTTTTAGGTTGTGTAACTACAAAATCTTTTAAATAAAAAGGCTCGAAATAAGCAATATCTTCAAAATCAGATTGTTGGAACGCTTGATTTGCCAACGATGACATATATTTCGCTGAGTTAAAATTGGCTTCACTAAAACTTGCATTAGATTGTTGCAAAGTTTCTACGCATTTTGCTGCGCCATCTCCTAAAAAGGTAATCTGATTAGTTGCCAGCAAATTAGCGAAACTTGTTTCATCAATAATTTTAGCAGAGGTAGGTTCTAAAGCATTCAATTCAGTATCGAAAACAGCGGTGTAAACCTCCATCCTTCTGGCATCAATCATTGGGCATATTAATCCTGAAAATTGATTTTCGGCAATAAAGCCAGCTGCCATCATTTTTAAGGTTTCAATGGCGATTAAAGGTCTATCTAGTGCGTAACATAAACCTTTAGCGGTGGATACTCCAATTCTCAAACCAGTATACGAGCCCGGGCCTTTGCTTATGGCAATTGCATCTAAATCTTGGTAAGTGAGTTTAGTGGCATGAATTACATCCTCAATAAAAAGTGTTAAGTTACTGGCGTGAAGATTTTGCCCAATTTCTTCTTTTACACAAATCGTTTTTCCATCAATTGATAATGCAACTGAACAAACCTGAGTAGCAGTTTCTATTTGAAGTATTGTAGCCATGCGGCAAAGATATTAAAAATTGTAAAATGGATTTAGAAGCTGAAAATCTTAACTAGAAATTAAAATCTATTACAAACTAAATACGCTCTGAAGAAAGGCATAATGATAGGTCCACCAATTCAGCGAAGGAATTTATTAAGGTACCGGATCATGCCCATGCGCTCCCCAGGGATGACAACGACCAATACGTTTTAACGCCAGCCAACCACCTTTAAACGGGCCATGCTTGCGGATCGCTTCAATTCCGTATTGCGAACAGGTTGGGGTAAATCTGCAGTTTGCTCCCAACATGGGGGAAATGGCATATTGATAAACCTTGATCAAGCCTAAAAAAAACCAGGAAAAAATTTTATTGATCAGCTTCATTAGGAAGAACTAAAGTTTTAAAACGCTTGAATGTAGCTAATAACTTTTTTTCAATAAAAGTAAATTCATATTTTTCTTTTCCAACAAATTGTATTGAGAAAAGCAACAGGCCTTTATCTGTAGGTAACTGAGTATAAAAAGATTCTTTTTTGTTTAGACGATAGGCTTCGCGGATGCGACGTTTAAGCAGATTGCGGTCTACTGCTCGCTTATATCTCTTCTTTGGCACATTGATTACAACTTGTGCCTGAACACTTGAAGCTTCATCAACAAAAAGGTAAGAGATACGAAATGGGTATAATAAAAAAGAAGAACCGTTTTTAAATAGCAGATCTAAATATCTTCTGCTACATAACCGTTCTTCTTTTTTGAATGTGTACATATATTTTTGATTGATAATTGCAGATTTTGATCTGCCCGTTCCGGTTGCCCGGAAAGCAATCAAAAATTATGCTTTATGCTTGCGTTCGTCAGAAACTGTTAATCTTTTTCTTCCTTTAGCACGACGTGATGCTAATACTCGTCTGCCGTTAGCTGTTGCCATTCTTTCGCGGAAGCCGTGTTTGTTTCTTCTCTTTCTTTGCGAAGGTTGGTATGTTCTTTTCATGACTGTATATTATCTTATTATAATTTCAAAATTAAGAGGTGCAAATATAAAGCGATTTCTCTACAAATGCAAGTCTGTTTAGTTTTTATTTTTATTTGAAAAACAAATGTAATAATTCTTTTTAAGAATCGGTTTCTAATGGCCTCAAACTTATATTGAATTTTTATAAACCCAAAGCTGCCTTCAGTTTAACATAACCTGTTTTACTTACTGGCAACCAAATATCCGATTTAAGCAAAACTACGTAACTGTCTTTTTCTTTCAATTCTATTTTAGTTACCTGGGCCAGGTTGATGATGTATGACCGATGGATGCGAATGAACTGGCTGGAATCTAAAGTTTGTTCGAAGTATGCCATCGTTTTATTTTTGTAGAAGGCGCCATCAGCGGTGCTTAATTTCACATAATCATCATCTGCTTCCAGGTAGTTGATATCTCCGGTAGGAATAATTTTAATTACACCGTCTTTTTTCACTACCACCCTGTTATTTTGTGCCGGGCTTAGTGCAGCAGCATCTAACACCGCTTCGGTATTTTCGGTTTGATTCAATCTGGAAGGCAGCTTTTTGATGGCTGTATCAAAACGGCCCTTATCAATCGGTTTAAGCAAATAATCAACTGCATTAACTTCAAACGCTTTAATGGCATATTCATCAAAAGCCGTTGTAAAAATCACTGCAGGCTTATCTTCCACTAACTCGAGCATCTCAAAGCCACTAATTTTTGGCATCTGAATATCTAGGAAAATTAAATCAGGCTTATGCAGGCTTATTGCCTTTAATCCTTCAAAGCCATCGCAACACTCTGCAACAATCTCAATTTCAGGATGATCGGTCAGATAATATTTAACAATATCTCTCGCTAAAGGTTCATCATCAATTAGTATCGTTCTGATCATTTGTTTGGGGAATTTTTAGGGTGGTAATATATAAATTATTTGCTTCAATTTCGGTTTGCAGCAAATGTGGATTTGCAAATAATAAATATAATCGACGTTTAATAGCACTTAAACCAAAACCCGTTCCACCGGCTGCTTTCATCTCTGGGTCAAACGGATTTTGAACGCGTAACGCTAAGATATTACGATCTACCGTTACATCAACTTTTATGGTAATTCCTGCAGATGTATTATATAAACCAAACTTTATGGCGTTTTCCACTATCGGTTGTAATAAGGTCCCGGGCAAAGATAAATTCAAAGTATCATCAGCAACATTAACCTCAATATTTAATCGATGGCTAAACCTCACCTTTTCGATATCAAGATACAATTGTATGTACTCCATTTCTTCTTCAACAGAAACCCATAATTCATCATCACGTTTTAAAGTCCCCCTTAAAAAAGAAGCCAGCTTCGTAATCATCACCCCAGCTTCTTTTGGGTTTACCATAGTAAGCGCAAATACCGAATTTAAGCTATTAAACAAAAAATGAGGCTGAAGTTGATGCCTTAATTTGTTTAGCTCAGCCTCCTTCGCTAAGCTTTTAGCCGCCGAAAGCCGTTCATGGGTTTCAGACTGTTCTTCTAACCTGTACCATAAAATATTTGCTAGCGCACACCAGCCCAAACACATAAAAGAAATTAAGCCGCGAAATGCAAAGGAAAAATTGTAAAAATCTAAATATTCTTTAAAATCGGTAAATATGTAGAAAATGGCATATTTTGCTGCATAAATAATTACAAAGGTTAACGCCAGGGTAATAATCAATACATACAAAATCCGCTCGTTTTTGGGCTGATAATATCCCAACATATTGCTTATGGCAATGCAGGCCATCACCAACAGAAAATTACTCAAAAAGCTATCAGCTAAAGAGATTAACCACGAAAAGTTTACCACATAATGTAAACCCACACTACATAAAATGAACCACGCAATGGCAATAGCCAAAGAAGTTTTCTGTATTCGTGGTATGGAAAGCGGTCTAGTTGTCAAGAGAGATTTGATTAGTTAATGTTAGGATGAGTTAAAATGGCGAATATTGTAGCTCGCCATATATTTTAGTTTTGGTTTAAAAACTTTTAATTTCGATGCCTCCAAATAGCACCGTACCATCTAAAATTAAAGTTTTTTGCATTTGATCTACTGGAAGCATATGTCCTCTCTTATCTTCTACACTTCCGAAGATTGCTGTTACATTCGATTTTATAGCCCAGTTGGGAGGAACGATTAATTTAATACCTCCAAAAACAGCGGTTACATCAATTGAAACTGAATCATTGAAATCGGCTTGAGTCATAATGATATCTGCTCCGCCGAAAACAGTGGTGATATCTCCTCCTTTAAAATTTTTCGAGTAAACAGTTTGATTTGAACCCCCAAAAACTGCTGTTACATCAATAATGTCATTCGAATTCGAATTTTTATCAGCAGCTTTGAACTCGGCATTCTCACCTACTCCACCGCCAAATTCATTTTTGAAATTATCTTTAAACGACTTTTTATCCCGTGGCTTCAATATTAAAAATCCACCAATAATTACAAGACCAAATCCAAGCGCATATTTTGATACATCAAAATCAAACCCCATGTCATCAACAGTTTGGTAAACACCAAACAGGATTAATATTAACCACCCAACTCCTTTAAAATTACGCCTTACACCAAGAAATACCCCCAATGCAATCAAAAACGTCCAAAAGCTAAATATCCAATGCGGAATATTTAAACCCATATTGTCCAGAAGAAAGGCTAAGCCTATTATTATAATTACTAAACCGCTCAGCACTCTTCCTGAACTTTTAATTGGTTTAGTTTCATTCATATTTTCCATGTGTTGAATTATTAATAATCAAATATATTTATTCATTGCATTTGTATATATACCGTTTATGATGAGCATCAGCGAAAAAGCGGTAAGCTGCATGATTTCATCGGTGAAATTATTTTCCTATTTTGAGGGCATGAAATATTTACTGCTTATTCTTTTCATAATAATTTCTATACCATCATTTTCTCAGGAAGCTGCTTTAAGCTATAAAGTTTACGATACTAAGAAACAAAAAGCTATAGCAATTGATGATATTATTAAAGACATGAAAAATAATGATGTATTGTTTTTTGGAGAAGAACATAACGACTCAATAGGCCATATGTTAGAAGCCACCATCTTCAAAAAACTAAACGAGGCTTATCCTGGTAGAATTACGCTTAGTTTAGAAATGTTCCATACGGATATTCAATCTGTTGTTGATGAATATCTGGCAGGACTGATATCAGAAAAAAATTTCGTTAAGGAAGGAAGAGCGTGGTCTAATTATAAAGATTATCAGCCATTAATAGAATATGCAAAAGCAAATAAGCTGCCGGTAATAGCAGCAAATGCAGCTACACGCTACAGTAATGCCGTAACAAAAAGTGGACTGGATATTTTAAAAAGTTTTCCAAAGTCATCACTCGATATACTGCCACCAATACCGCTAGATACTGCCACTGGGCGATATCTGGAAAAGTTCACTGATTTATTAGGCGGACATAACATGGGCTCGATGAAAGTTTATCAAACGCAAAATTTCTGGGATGCAACAATGGCATGGTCTATTGCTAAATCCTTTAAAACTACAAAAAGCAATAAGGTTTTGCACTTAAACGGCCGCTTCCACAGCGATGAAAAACTAGGCACTTTAGCGAAACTGCAGAAATACTCGCCAAAATTAAATATTTTAAATATTTCGTCTTTCAGTAGTGAAGATTTTGAAAGCCCGGATTGGGGGAAATATAAAAGTCTTGGTGATTATATTATTATCACAGATCCGAGTATCAAAAGAAGCTTTTAAATAAAAAGATCTGCCAAAATTTGGCAGATCTTTTTATTTATGCTTTTGCTTTTAACAAATCTCTTATTTCTGTTAATAAAACTTCTTCTTTTGGTGGTGCTGGCGGTGCCACTACTGCCGCAGCCTCTTCTTTCTTTTTCATTTTATTGATCGCTTTTACCATCATAAAAACAACCAATGCCAACAATAAAAAGTTAATGGCTACAGTAATAAAGTTACCATACGCAAATATCGCAGCATCTGGAGCCGCTTTTTTTGCATCAGCCAGCGATGCGCCAGCAGGAATTGATTCAGCACCTTTACCCATTGCAAAATAAATACTGCTAAAATCTGGTTTACCAACCATCGCAGCTACTACCGGCATAATTAAATCTTCAATTACAGAAGTAACAATTTTACCGAAAGCGCCGCCTATAATAACCCCAACGGCTAAATCGAAGGCATTTCCCTTTATGGCGAATTCCTTAAATTCTTTTACAATACTCATAAATTTTTGTTTAGTTTATATAATTTGTAAAAGTAACAAACATTATACTCAATACAAATGTTTAGCAAACAATTTAAAACCGAAACATTCCAACTCATTTAGATCAATTCTAAAGAATATCTGAAATGATTTGTTTATTTTTGCTCCAATTCTTACTTTAAAATATGCTAAAGCAACATTTACAACAAAAATTACTTCAAAAGTTATCACCTCAACAAATTCAGTTTATAAAGTTGTTACAGGTGCCAACCGTTGCTTTAGATACCCGCGTAAAGGAAGAATTAGAGGATAATCCTGCTTTGGAAGATCCGAGTTTAATGACGCAAGATGAGCCTAAAAATGAATATGATGATCTAAATGACGGACCTGATGATTTCGATGGCCCATCTGAAGACAATAGTATGGATGAGTTTAATGTAGATGATTATCTGCAGGATGACAACACCAATGACTACAGTACAAATTACAATAATGGCGATGATGATGAGGAGAAGAAAGAAACTCCTATCGCCATCGAAAGTACGTTTTTCGAAAGTCTTCAGGAACAATTAGACCTTATTCCCTTATCCGATCAGGATTTTATTGTTGGAAAACAAATTATTGGTAGCCTAGATGATGATGGTTATCTACGTCGCCCACTGGGTTCAATGATTGATGACCTGGCGTTTTCTCAAAATGTAATGGTGGAGGAAGAAGATGTGCTTGAAATGCTGAGATTGATTCAAAGTTTTGATCCTCCCGGAATTGGTGCTCGCGACCTTAAAGAGTGCCTGTTAATTCAGTTGAAAAGGAAAGATCAGAGCAATCCGATTATTGTGAAAGCAATGAATGTTGTAGAAAACTACCTAGATGAATTTACCAGAAAGCATTATGATAAACTGGAAAAAAGTTTAAATCTGGATAGCGAAGAGCTTAAAGAGGTTGTTAATGAAATTCTGCGTTTAAATCCAAAACCAGGCGATGCAAACCAGGTAACTACCAAGCAAATGCAAATCATACCTGATTTTCATATCAGTAATAATGATGGCGTTTTGATTTTAACTCTTAATTCGAAAAATGCTCCTGAACTAAAGGTTAGCCGTTCTTACCAGGAGATGTTTGAGCATTATGACAAAGCATCTTCTAAAGATAAAAAACTTAAAGAAGCCGTTCAGTTCGTAAAACAAAAACTCGACTCTGCTAAATGGTTTATTGATGCGATTAAGCAAAGGCAACAAACCTTACTTAAAACTATGAATGCGATTATGCATTATCAGTACGAATATTTTTTAACTGCTGATGAACGTAAAATGCGTCCGATGATTTTAAAAGATATTGCTGATAAAATCGACATGGATATCTCCACAGTATCAAGGGTGGCAAATTCTAAGTATGTTCAAACGGAGTTTGGTACATTTTTATTGAAATCTTTTTTCTCTGAAGCTATTCAAACAGAAAATGGAGAAGAAGTATCAAACAAAGAGGTTAAGAAGATTTTGGAAGACTGCATTGGCAATGAGGATAAACGTAAGCCTTTAGCCGACGAAAAACTAACTGAAATTTTAAAGGAAAGAGGTTACAACATTGCCCGAAGAACAGTAGCAAAATACCGCGAGCAAATGAATATACCTGTAGCCAGACTAAGAAAAGAACTTTAATTAGCTCGTTAAATGAAAATTTAGCTATTAGTTAATATCTAAACATGAAAGGTAATTAGCTATTGAAAATAGAGTTACCACATCCTAATATATGAAGGTACTTTGTAGATGTTGTTGAGCAGTAATCCTAAAACAATCTCGTGGCTTCCGTTACTTACCTGATTAAGATCTGAAGTGGTAAAATCATATGAGTAAGTAAGATTCACCATTTTTCCAATATTGAATCCTGCCATTGCCGAAAACGAATCATCTTTGCGATAACTTCCACCCAACCAAATTTTATCCCTGAAAGCGAGTTTCATGTTCAAATCAACGGAAACGGGGCTGGGTTGTACGTATTTAACCATCACCGATGGAATGGCAGCAATTTCTTCATCGAGGAAAAATTTGTAACCTGCAGTAGCGAAAAAATGAGGCACTGCCTTTCCAAGATTGTAAGAATCATCGCCGGAAAAACTGAGTTTTTGAGATAAAACCTGTTGCGCTGATACGCCTGCAAACATTCTCGCTCCGTATAACCAAAGTCCGATGCTTAAATCAGGCCGTAACTGACTCGTAATTGCCCTGTTCAATGATGGTTCGTTAGGATTTTCAAAAGTTAATGCATTAATATCTAAAGATATACTTGATAAGCCTGCAGCAACACCCGCCGACAAATTAAAACTATTACTTAACTGCAGATGATATGCGTAGGTCAGGTTTGCATCAAGCCTTTTTATGGGCCCTGTTTTATCCAAAACGGCAGTTACCCCCATTCCATGATGAGAAGGAGATGAAGTATAATTTTGCGTATAGTTTCTATCCATCGGATTTCCTGTTTGCTCAGGAAAGGAGGTTAATGCATTGCTCCATAATTGGTTGTTGCCCAATGCCCAGTGAGCCGAAACAAAAGAAGTTTGAGGAGCATCATTAATACCAGCCCATTGTTTTCTATATCCCGCTTTAAAATCTATGTAATTCTCAATACCAGAAAGTGCCGGGTTAAGTAAATATTGATTAAAAATGTATTGCGTGTACTGTGGCTTTTGTTGTGAAAAAGCCTTAACAGAAATTAGAATGGCTAATAGGGCGATATACTTTTTCAATTTTATCTAATTATAGTGAGCGGTCCTGTTACTGTTTTTCTTCCATTTCTCGGATTGATAATATAGTAATAAACCCCGACAGGAAGCTGTTCATTCTGAAAATTCCCATCAAAGGGAATTTTATATCCATTGCTAAAGAAAATTCTATTACCATTTCTGTTGAAAACCTCAACAGTTGCATTCGGGTACGTTTCCAGAAACTTGATATTCCAAACATCATTGTAACCGTCGCCGTTTGGTGTAAAGCTGCTTGGCGGATTCACCGATTGCAATACTTTAACTGAAACATGCGTCACAGCCGTACATTGATCAGGATTTGTAGTAACGGTTAAAGTGTATTCTGTATCTTTCTCGGGCGAAGCGATTGGATTAAGAATTTTATTATCATTTAATCCGGTTGCGGGCAACCATTCGTAACTCAAACCCGTTCCTACTGCTTCTGCCGGAATTTGTATTTCTCCTCCTGCTAATATATAAATAATTGGACCACCATCTACCACCGGAGATTTATTAACAAAAATAGATTTAGTTACCGATGCCATACAACCATTGTTGGCAGTAAATGTATAGGTAATATTATGCGAACCGACACCCGCAAGTTTTGGGTTAAAAGTTCCATCCGCCTGTAATCCTTTCCCATCACTTGAATATATACCAGTGCCTGCAATGCCGTTAGTTACATGAAATTGATTGAATAATACATTTCCATCATTTTCGCAAACTGGCAAAATTTCATCAACAGAAACTGACGGTGATGCGTTAAGGGTGAATTGCTTTACAACAAAATCCGAACACTGCCCTCCGGAATAAGCGACAACTTTAACCTGATAATCTTTGGTATCGGGCGATCCGAATGTTTCATAACTTAAATCAATCTGGTCAGGAATTGGATAAGTAAACGTTTCAAAATTTGATGGATCATTAACAATATCTTTATAAACTTCTATTTTAGTAATTTTTCCAAAATCTACGGTAGAGGTGTTTTTGATAGAAAAAATATTATTGCTGCAATAGTTATTGGTAGCTAAAGGCTCAAAATTAGCTCTGGGAACGGATCCGTTCACTGTAAACTTTTGCGTAATCGTAGTGATACAACCATTTTCATTGGTTATCGTTAAAGTAACATTATAATCGTCTGCTCTGGTGTAAGTATGGCTTCCATTTCTATCAGCCGATGAGTTCTTTGCTAAATCCGTTCCGGTTAAATATTTATCGCCGAAATCCCAGGCATAGGTTAGCCCCGTAGTCGAACCATCTTCATTTACAGAAGTATTTGTAAATGTTGCAACCGCATCCCTCAAACAAATATCTGGCATATTAAAGCCAATTTTTGGTAGTTCAGTAACGGTAATATCCCACTTCTTTACCTCGCTAACACATTCTCTTGCCGAGGTAGTAATCAATGAGATCGTATATTTTCCTGTTGCAGTGTATTGATGTTTTGGATTTTGATCATTTACTATTGGCGAACCATCTCCAAAATCCCATTTCCAGCTTTTTATAGAATTTACAGATATTAAATTGCTCACTGAAGATAAATCCTGAACGATAAATTCAGTATTGGTACAGGTTTTTGCCGGTGCTTTAAAATCAGAAATGGGTAAAGGATAAATCTCAATTTCCTTTTCCACAGGCTCAGAATAACAGCCGGTACCCGATTTTACGGTTAATAATACTTTATACTTACCTTCTTTTGCAAATACATGCTTAGGATTTTGATCAGTTGATGTACTTCCATCTTTAAAATCCCAAAGCCAATTGGTAATAGAAAAATCTTTAGTTTTCGAATCGCTCTTATCAGTAAATTGAACTTCTGAATTTGCACAACTTGTTGAAGGCGCTTCAAAGGCAGTTACTGGAAGATCATAAATATTAAATACGTAATTTGTGGTGATATCACCCGAGGTACAATTTGTTGTATTTGCAGGAACGTGTGCCACCACTTCCAAATGATATTCGCCAACCTGGGTATAGGTTTTATTTATGGGATATCTGTAAACATAAGTTGTTTGCCCGTTCGCAGTCTTTATTTCGGGAGTTAGGTTATTGATTGTTTCCGGAACACCACCTTCTAATGTCCAGGTAATGTAGTCGGGTTGATAAGGCAAATTCACTTTAAAATCTACGGTTTGCCCAATACAACCATTAGGGCTTTCTTCATTTCGGGTTTCATCTACAACTGTTAAATAATTATTAGATGATAAATTTGTTCCAGCTGAATATGAATAAGATTCTGCATTGCCAAAACCATAAGCAATTGCATTAAATCCATCATCAGCAGTTAATGTCAGGCTTTCATCAGATACCGGTATTTGGGCAAAAGAATAAGCAGAATTGCCAATTAGTGTCGACCAATTTACACTTGGCACTACCCCGTTGATTTTAAATGAACTAAGTTTATTGCTCCTGATGATTACATTTATGTATCGCTCTGTGATTGATTCTAATGACGATGAAAATACCGTTACTGCCTTAATATTAAACTCAATTGGATTTAACATGACCATCTCTGGATCACCAATAATGGCTGTACCCGCAATCGAAGAACAATTTTGCGTAAGCGAATACTGTGCTACACTGATCAATTTATCAGCAGAAATAAAAGTTGACTGGGTTAAGGTGCTACTTTCAAAAAATTGCCCTTTATTTAAAGTAGTAGTAACACCATTCATAGAGAATGTTGTGTTATCTTCTTGCGCTAGAATCCTTAAGATATATCTTCTGTTTCTGAAAGGCACGATACCATAATTTCGTCCCCAACTTACTGTTGGATATAGTTGCTGATATAGTGGATCCTGTGAGCCAGTACATCCGCCAATCATAATTACCGATGCCCCGGAAAATGCTGCAAATCGTCTACATGAAGATTTTGTCTTATCCGTTTCTACAAACACACCCGTTAAATCTCTGTTACCAGCCATATATTCGTAAACATCACCAGCTTTCGCCAGCGTAACAGGTAAAACATTGCCACTTTTTTCATGAATTAAAACGCTGGTATTATCTTCAACGGCAACAATGGCCAAATAATTTTTTCCCTCCGATGATTGTGAATAATTCATCGAATAATAGGTTTGTCCTAAAGTTTCAAAAGGAAGAATTAATGATGCTGCTGATCTCGCCCGTCCCCAAATGTGTGCATAAGCAGAAACCTTCGGCATTCCATCTGTTACTTTTATATGAATTCCACGATTGGTTAAATTCGAATTTGATTCGTACTCATTAACATAAGCTGCAAGTCTTAAAACATTAAATTGTACAGCTTTATTAGCGGGGATAATTTTTGTTTCAGTATAGGTACCGCAACTCACTGTAACTTCAGAATTGTACTTGGAGGTTACAAACACAGCAATTTCAGCATTATTGTTTTGACTGGGTACATGCGTAGGAAAAACAGCCCAAAAATCAGTTCCTTCGTTGGAAACATTTTGGGCATAAGATCTCAAAGAAACCAATAAAAATATCAGTAAAGCTAATAATCCTGCTCGTTTCATCGATAATTAGCCTGTTAAGAGAAAAAGTTCATTTGGAAGTATTATAGATATGCAATATACTATTTCTCACATACAAGTAAAATATCTTTCAATTAATTAACATTTTTATATTTAAAAAACTTAAATTCATGTAATAATTCAGGCGGTTCGTGTAAAAAAATAAAAATTCATGAAGGCTAATAATTAAAATTGACAGCTCAATCCCGCAGAATCTACACGATAAAATCCTATTGTGTGGATAAATCCATCCCAACATTATTAATTGTTAACTTCTGTTTAAGATGGAAAAATTTGAAAATTTATATCATTGCCTGATTACAAAAATTTACCCTGCTCGTGTAAATGATGAGATTGAGATGGAATTTTTTAAGGAATTATTAAAAGCTCGTTTTCAGCTGGAAAATTCGAAAACCGAAGATGAATCGTTACTATTAAATTATAGAAATGCGTTTTTCTTTTTCAAAAAACATATTTGTGATGCGATAAAAGATGGCTTTAGATTAATAGAAAGTCAATTGGATGATTCTGAGCGAAATCAATTGGCGCATACAATTACAAGGCTAAATGGCCAATTGTATGATATTGTTGATTTGGAAAGGATTTTATCATACACCAATCTGATCTTTTCATCGCATGACCTGGTATTTTTTCCAAATAACACAACACCTGAAGAGATTAGTGAAATCGTCTAAATGATATATATTCACCCGTTAGCGTCGTCTGACTGATTTCCACTACCGAGTTTTTCGGAAAACTCTTTGGCATTTTCATCAGCAACCGGATCATTATGATCTTCAGGCTCAAGGTTTTCGTCCAGTCGGTCATTCCAGTTATTTATTCCCTGTGCGGAATTTTCCTGGTTTTTCTTATCAAATTCTGATTTATTGGGATCGTTTGCTGGATTGGCCATTTTAAAATATTTTATATCAAAACAACGTTACATCCCAGAAAGTTTTATTCGATAAATTATTTTACTGGTTCATCTTTAGCATCCTTAAACTCTTTTACACTTCTACCGATACCCCGCATAAGTTCAGGCAGCTTTTTACCACCAAATATTAACAAAATCACCACCCCAATTAAAATAATTTCAACAGCCGACATATCTTTTTTATGTACAATATACGATAAAATGATTTACAATGTTTGGGGTTGATTTGTGAATTTTAAACCAGAAGCGCTTTTAAGGTTCTCGATTTAATTTTCGGTACAGCACCATAGCGAATAAATTCGGCAAAACCACGCAATTGCTTAATAGATTTTATTGCTTCATAACCTTCAAAAGTGGTTCTGATTTTATTGAGCAAAAGCGTATCGGTTTTAAACATATCACTTTCTTTTAATAGTCCTTTTTTTAAGAAACTTCTAATTAGTTCTGCCATTTTACCGTTGGCATATAGATGAAGTGGAAGTTTAAAAACTTCATTATTTAACTTTTCGAAAACCTCATTAATCCACCTCACCTGGTCGTCTTTAGTAACGGCAATTTTTCCATCACTTAATACAACAGCACTCAAAAATTCACGGGCGCTTTGTCTGGATATGATCCCCCCGTGAACCGCATCACGCAGGGTGTAATCTAAACGGTCAGCACACAATAGTGGTAAAGGTTGTTCCAAAATATCGAACGTTCCATAAAGGATTTGGTTCACATTGTAACCGTATTTCAATAACACATCAGGAATTTCTGAACGATAAATTACTTCAGCAAAAACTTTTTCATGATAATCTTCATCAACATGATCGAAAACATAATCACCAACGTGTGAAAATGCAGTATGAGAAACGTCATGCAATAAACCGGCAATTTGTTCCAGTTCTGATCCTCCCATCTTCTTAATTAGCATGGTAACTCCGATCGTATGTTCTAAACGTGAATGACAAATATCTGGATTAACCAAGAAGATAGCGCCGCTCTGATGGATGCCTGATAAGCGCTTCACCGCATCGGTTTCCAAAAGCTCGGCGAATATTTGCGGGAATTCCAATTTGCCATATAAAAAATCGCTTAGCTCAATCATATCTATTGTAGTTTATTAAATATCACAACGCAATTATACTAATATTTTTAGTTTAAATTGGGTAAAAAGTTTCCACACGACACTTTTAAAAACTAAATTAATTAGTTAAAAAACTAACTTTCAATTATTTTGAAAGCTATTATTACAATTTTGTGATTAACAAATCAAAGCCACTATAAAACAAGCAAATGATTAAAACGTTATTATTGTAAAAAACAGTGATTATGGCAACGGCCCAGCAAATCAGAACAGCTTATATAGATTATGTTTTAAGCAACAACGAAAAACCAAAATCGGTTTACAGTTTTGCAAAAAAACTTAAAATTACTGAAGCTGATTTTTATCAGTTTTATTCTTCTTTCGAAAGTATTGAAAAAACGATTTGGTTCGAATTAACTTTCGAAACAATTAGCAAAATCAAAGAACAAGAAGTTTGGCTGCAATATACCTCCAGAGAGAAAATGCTTTCTTTTTTTTATAGTTATCTCGAAAATTTAAAAAATGATCGCAGTTTCGTTATTTACAGCCTAAAAAATTATCAGGGAAAAGTTGCTATACCGAGCATTTGGACAGGCGTAAAACCTATTTTCGAAAATTTTGCTCAGGAAGTTATTGATGAGGGTTTAGATACCGGTGAATTGGCTGAACGTAAATTTCTAACTAAACGTTATAAAAACGCACTTTGGGTACAGTTTGCTTTTATCGTAAATTTTTGGATCAATGATGACAGTGATGGTTTTGAGAAGAGTGATGAGGCAATTGAAAAAGGGATTAATGTAACATTTGATCTTTTCCAGCATTCGCCAATTGATAACCTGATCGATTACGGTAAATTTTTATCGCGAAATGGAAAGTTTAAAGAAAAGATGGGATTTTAAAGTTGATGAAGGCACAAGAAAGTATTCCAACCACAAAGGTAGAGCGATCAGCAAAATTTGTTAAAACGGGTTTCCAAATCGGTGGTAACTATATTAAGCATTATTCTAAAAAGCTGTTTAATCCTGATATGGATCGGGAGCAGCTTAATGAAGATAATGCTACAGATATTTATAAATCATTAAGTGAGCTAAAAGGAAGTGCCTTAAAGATTGCGCAGATGTTAAGCATGGATAAAAACATCATGCCAAAATCTTATGTAGATAAGTTTACCCAGTCGCAATATAATGCACCTCCCCTTTCCGGACCTTTAATTGTAAAAACGTTTACCAAAAACTTTGGTAAAACCCCAGAACAAATTTTCGATACTTTTAATCTTAAATCGAGCAATGCGGCGTCAATTGGTCAGGTTCATCAGGCTACGTTAAACGGCAAAAAATTAGCCGTCAAAATCCAGTATCCTGGTGTTGGCGATAGTATTTCATCAGATTTAAAATTGGTAAAGCCTTTTGCTTTTAGATTATTAGGCATGTCTGAACGAGAACTTAATATCTATATCAAAGAAGTTGAAGAACGTTTATTAGAAGAAACTGATTATGAATTGGAAGTAAGAAGATCCATTCAATTTTCAGAAGACTGCCAGAATCTTGATCATGTTGTATTTCCAAAATATTACCCGGAATTATCAGGAAAACGGATCATCACGATGGATTGGCTAGATGGGTTGCATTTAAAAGAGTTTTTAAAAACTAACCCATCTCAGGAGTTAAGAAATAAAATTGGTCAGGCACTTTGGGATTTTTACAATTTCCAGCAGCATGAATTGCGGGCCGTACATGCCGATCCACATCCTGGAAACTTTATGATTACCCCAAATGAAGATTTAGGTGTAATTGATTTTGGTTGCATCAAAGAAATGCCCAATGATTTTTACTATCCTTTCTTCTCGTTAATATCAACTGATGTGATTAACGATAAGGCTAAAACGATTGATGCTTTTAGAAAACTCGATATGATACACGCTGAGGATACCGAAGAGCAGGTAGAATTTTACTATAAATCTTACCGGGAGATGATCAGCCTTTTTGCAAAACCATATATTAACAAGATTTTTGATTTTAGCAAACCAGAATTTTTTGATCAATTATATGCCTACGGCGAAAAGATTTCAAAGATGCCTGAATTTAAACAGGCACGTGGCGTAAAACATTTTATATATGTAAACCGTACAAATTTTGGTTTGTATCAAATTTTACATGAATTAAATGCTACTGTAAATACCGATACCTATGAACCTACGCTAAACAGGTAGCTAAGCATTTTTCTTTACTACCTCTACCATATGATCGATGTCGAATGGTTTTTCTATATAGTCGTCGGCTTTACATTCTTTGGCAGTTTCAGGCAAATCTTTAGATGTTGAAGTTAATACGGCGCCAACGTTTTCTGTTTCGGGATCAGATTTTAATTCTTTAATCACTTCCGAACCTTTCTTTTTTCCTTTGATGTGATCATCTACAATGACTACGTCCGGTTCAATCTTCTCAATTTTCTCAATAGGTTCAGTTGTTAAAGACGCTGTTACGTCAAAACCCTCCTCCTCCAATACTTGATCCATAATCTCTAGGATATCCTTATTATCCTGAACAAGTACAACCTTTTTCTTCATAAACTAAATAGGAATATATTTATAAATATAAGGAAAAAGAATAATGGAATACCCATTTATATTTTTTTTTACCCCAGTCTTATCAGAAAATATTTTTTTGTCTTGAATATACGCCAGTTCGTCGAGAATTTACAATGGCTTGTATAATATCGACAAAAGGGCTGCAACGTTTTTCCACTGGTTGCGTCTTATCTACAAACAACGATAAATAAACATAAACAATTCAATAACAATTAATTAACATTTAATTTTTAATCAAAAATATTATGAAAACCTCAATCAAAACCCTAATCACATCTTCATTCGCAGCTATCATTTTATCAAGCGCTTTAGGTTCAACTGGCGCAGTTGCTACTGAAATTCCAACTGTAAAAGTTTCAAAAACCAGCAATTTCCATCGAGTTTCAGTAAAAGGTAATGTTGAAGTAACCATCATTCAAAGAGCAACAACCGGCGTTGTTTACGCTGAAGATAATACCGGAACCGCAAAAATCATGCAGGATGGAGATGTTTTGAGAATAACATCATTAGATAAAGGATTAACGAAAGTGTTGGTTTACGTAAATGATATTTTCAGAATTGAAGCTTCAGAGAATGCAATTGTTAAAACGCAAGGCAAATTAACAACACAATATCTTCAAATCTTTTTAAAAGGAAATGCGCATGCAGAAATTAATACAAGTACCGAAGGCTTATACACGGTAATTAACGATAATGCAGACCTTAAACTAAGCGGATCAACCGATAACCACACACTTGTGATGGGCAAAACACAGAAGATAACCATAGATAAATTTGCAGCGCTAAGAACAAGCATCAGTTCGGTAGAAACAATAGCAGTAGAAAAAGAAATTGCTTCAATAAAATAATTTCGCGACACTCTAATCATAAAAAAGGCTTTCTGATTTGATCAGAAAGCCTTTTTTATTAAACCTAATTTTGAAGCATTTTAGCAATCTCTTTTTCGATTGATTTCAACTCAGTAGGCTTTAGTTTCTTTGTTGTATCTTTCTTGGCATCCAAATACTTAACACCTACCCGCAACGCTTTTAATCCTGATACACCTTGCAATTCGTCAAGGTCAAGCTGCTCTAAATCATCATTCAAATATCCCTGAACTTGCATGTATTTAATATATTCCATGTATTCTTTCGCTTCATCCGGGTTAAAATAAACCATAGAAATTTTATGCGGCTGAGTTAAACGTTCAGTTGTTCCTTTAATTAATACTTTATCAATACGTTTTTTCACCACTTCATATCGAATATTATAAGCACCCTCCACGTCGAAACGGCGCTCATCATTTCTAAAGCTGATATCAATCGCATTTGAGTGGATAAATATCAACTGCGTGGTTTCTAAGGGACGAGGCATTTCACCAATTAAACTCTTTGATAAACGAGCAATTTCGACCATCGATGTAAGTTGCCACAAACGGATATTTTTCAGATACAATAAATCGAATGGTTTTTCTGGCGCTATTTCCTGTCCGATATAAATATCGTATTCTACCCCATCGGTTCTGAATTTTGCAAAATAACAAGGATAAGATGCTTGCAAATTAGCCTGAGATTTTTCAAGATATTGACTAACCTCGGTGTTGATCAGTTGCATTGATATTTCTAACTGCCTGCGATTGTCGTATGCAGCACCAGTGGCTGGAACAACTACCTCAAAGTATTGATCAACGATTTCTGCCGTTTCAGGATGATTTCCCTTTATAATTGATAAAAACGGATACACCTCGAGCTCTAAAAATTCTCTTAGCTGATTTTCTTCATTCGACGATGCAAAACTTCCAATCTGTTTAATCCAATCTTTACAATTGAACAAAAGTTTATCAATCAAATCCAGCTTCACTGTTTTTTTCATCGCCTTCAAGGCATTAATCAGATGATTTAAAAGTACATTCAAATCATCCTTTAAAGCGATATTACGTTCTGTAGTCGAATTACGGATATCAACAGCGCCAAATAGCGGATACATGTGTTTAAAAGTAACCGTTTCAATTTCTTTCACCTTGCTATTGCTATTCTGGCTTTGAAGAAAATGCCATACGGCTTCGTTAAATTTCCACTGAACCGAAGGTTGTAAAGCCGTAAATTTATCCATCAGCACTTCATCCATTTTTGCATCAAATTCTTCAATACTGTATTGAAAAAGCTGTCCAATCAATGGCATGGCCGGACGTAATCTGGAAAGCAACTTGTCATCAACCTGGACTTCGTGGTTTGAATAAACTTCTAAAACCCCTGCCAATTGATTATTGTAATAAACCGGCAATACGGAGTATGAGCAAACACCAGCTTCCTTTAAAACCCTTAAAAACGGATCCTTCGTAATCTGATCATCATTGATGGCGCTCACAAAAATCGCCTTTGGATTTTCCTTGTATTTATCAACCAAAGAATAAAACACTTCCTCTTCAAGGTTTGCAGCCTTTGCCGAATTAATCAGCATACTTTGAGAAAATTCCTTGTTATCGAAAACCAGTTTATTATTAACGGTTAAAAAAGGCATCAAACCAAACTCTAAACTTCCATCACCACTTAAACTTTTCAACGCCTGGATGACGTGGGTATATGCTTCAGTTTGATAATTATGATTCACCAAAGCATCACGAATTCCATCAATAGAATGCTGTAATGTTACATCAGTGATGGAAATGATGCTAAAACCATCAAATTTAAAATCTTTTAGGGGCAGATTATCCAGTAAGTATTCTAACTCCTTATCTTCCTGAAAATATTGAGCTAATGCTTCGAAGTTTAATTCGGGAAGTTTCCCTTTATGTTTAATATCAACAAATTTAGTATCTGTTTGAATATTATAATATTGGGTAAGTTTAGTTTCTTCGTTTACATGTGCATAAATAATTTCATTTTTAAGCACATAAGTAAAGTTATAAAATCTGTTTAAAATAATATTGTATATAAACTTCAGCTGCTTTTTCTCTACCGGCTCGCTGTCTTTATTTACTTTATTTTTAGGATCGTGATCTTTAAAAAACTTGTAAAATGCATTTGTACTAAAGAAAATCTGATCAGGAATTGGGGTACTTAATGCCCAAAACAAATCATCTTCATCGCCCATTAACGGCGTTAAAATGGTAAAAATTAATTCTAATGTATCTTTGTATTTCGATAATTCTTCAGCATCGATGCTATTTAAAAGCACCTCATCTTTTTCTATCTTCTCAAGTAAAAACCTGTAAAATTCTGATTTAACCGATTTTTCTGTTTTAAGCCTATCTTTTAAATACTCCACAAGGGGGCGAAAAGATAATGCAGATTCTACCTGGCAACCTATACATTCATTTTTATGAATTTTTATTACGTTGGTATTCATGGTATAAGTTTATCTATAGTGTAAATTTTATAGTGATCGATTAATTATTAAACGCTTCGCAAAGATACGCACTCCATGAAGCAACAATGGTCTGCACAACGTAATACTTGGATCAAACATCTATATTGATGTTACACAAATTTAGTACCTAAAATTTAGAGAGAAGTAAGGATACCAGCCTTCTGATGAATGACCCATCACAAATCGAACAACTGTAAGTGATGCCGGAGCGAAATAAACCCCTCCACCAACGCCGTGATGCCATGTTTGCGATGCTTCATTTCTTTTCCAAACTCTTCCTACATCCCAAAAACCTGTCAGGCCAATTTGTCCTGGTAAAACATAACTTACTAAATCACCGAGTTTTGCTCTTAACTCTAAATTATTATAGAAAATGTGTTCGCCGGCAAACCTAAACTGACGGTAACCTTGGAGATTTCCCTGCCCACCTAAATACAAAGCCTGGTAGAATGCCGGTTGTCCAACGGTTACACCACCGCCAAAGCGATCGGCCAAAATGAATTTCTTCCTGCCATCAAGATTTTTATAAAGCGAAATGCTGGCTGTAAACTGCCCAATTGAATTGGAATATTTATTTACGCCTTTATAACCCAACAATTTAAAATCTACAAAACTGCCTAAGGTTGGTAATAAGTCATTATCACGGGTATTATTTGTAAAGTTAACAACTGCCCCGGCAAACATTTTTTCGTTTCTAACTGTCAGGCTGTCAGAAGAATGAAGTGCTCCAGGGTTTAAGATAAATCGTCCATCATTATCTTCCCTGTTAAATTTATAATACTGATAAGATGGTCCGACTGAAAAAGTAGATTTCGGCCTGCGCCACCTGATGGCCGCATCTACCTGATAGAGGTTAAAACGAGCCCGATAGTAACGAATATCATCGCCATGCTCATCAAAGTGTGTATCATTTCCTAAACCGAAAAAGTTCTGTGTGTTATTGGGTGCATAAGCATTTCCGTTTACCACGATATCTCCTTTGCCAACTGCCTTTAACCATTCGCCTTTATAGTTAAATCTGAAAGCTTTTGTAGAAAAAGAGTGTAAAAAAGAAACCGTTTGAGAATTGCCCCAAGGTTGCTTTCTAAAGCCGGGATTAGTCTGCTTGTAAATCAAGCCTAATAAAATTCCATCATCGCGATTGTAGCCTGCATTCAGGTTATACGAACGTCTGCGATACATATCCTTTGGGATATAACTGAAATTGGAAGTATCATTGGATATAATTTTACCTATTTTATTCTGATCCTCACCCTGGTAAGTGGCCTTATTGGTTCTTCCGTACAATTTAACAGTTCCGTTACTGTTTGCAAAATCATAATACTTATCGCCTTTACCACCTATAATCCTGATCTTGATATTGGAATTTTTATTATCTAAAAGCAAGCTATCGTTACCGTTGTGCATGTAAATTCGAAGTTCTCTGGTCACTTTTGGATCGAATTTCCGGTCAAATAATTCTTCTTTGATATTTCCCTCTTTGGATATTTTATTGATTTTTACCCTTAAACCATTATTATCGGTATCTGAAATTTTGATTAACTCATGTTTATTGGTCAATTCAATATCTACAATGCGGTTGAAGAAATGATAGTAATCATTCATCATCTTTGGCATATTGGCAATTCGCTCCCGGAGCGTTGCTAGAAATACATCGTGGTGTAGCGAATAACTTGGTTCAGGAAGTGCTTTTAATGCTTTTTCAAAAACTTCATCGTTATACTTGGCACAAAAATCTTTGATAATTTTATCAAACTCTTCTTCATCAATATTGGCAGTCCAACGGCTGCTAATCTCTCTGCCCTCCCATAAAAACCAGTTAATGTTCTGGATCGGACGCTCATAACCTTGCATCATTGGAAGCAAAGAAGATGATTGCGTAAAACGTTGTATTTTACCATCGCCCATGTAAAAAACCTGATCGCGATCTCTGGGAACCGGCGTGTATTTTGAGCCATCTTCTGTTTTGGTTTCTTTCCAACGCCATTGGTCTTCATGTCGATCCCAATCGCCCAGCAAAACATCCAGCGCCCTGGCCCGCACCCAAGCCGGACCATCTAACTTATTGTCGTTATCATCAGTTAGTTTCTTATCCATTTTAGGTGAACTATCTGATTCGCCAACCGGCTCACGTTCTTCAAACAAACACAAAGTATTGGCGAAAGCCGATTCAAATTCTCCTAAACCATCATCTGGAGAAACCCAACCAATGACCGGATTAGAATGCGGGATGTTAGCTGCTTTAGCTAGTTCTGGCACAACCAAAGCCGAGAAAGGATGTTGCGCAGACATATTATCTTTAATGATATCTTTGGCAAAAGTGTTGCGTAATCCTTCCGGCAATAAAACTTCAGGAAACTTTTCTACACTTCTTAATACGTACTCTTTGCCGTTTTTATCTTCCAGGCGTAAGGAGCGTGACTGGTTTCCGCCTCCACGTTGAGTAGCTTTTAAACCACCCATCATTTTAGAAATCCTTAATACCGGAACCTTGGTTCGCTCTGCGTATTCTTTACGGTAATTTTCACCGAAAACATATCGATGAAAGCGACCAACGCTATCATATTCTGGTTTAATTTTAACGAAAATACTATCAGCTGTAATGGGTTTATCGCGGTTTTTTACTTTTGTAGGCAATAGTTCAAATTTCTTGGTATAGCTATAAACTTTTTTTACGCTTGTATCTGAATAGACGTAATATTCATAACGCATATCATTATTCATTAGCTGATCAGCAACTACATAACCCTGCTGCATTTCATGAAATAACGAGGTTTTACCTTGCTTATTCGGTGAAACCTTCGAGCCTGATCCGCTTACAATTTGAAGCTGTTTCCCTTTAATTAATTGCAAACCATGCTCATGACCAGCAACATAAGTAACATTCGGATAATCGCCAAAAACACCGTTTACCGACCTGATCATATCCTTATAAGCAGGATGATTTAAATCTTCAGGACTTAGTAAAGTAGATCTTAAAAACGGGTAAACCGAGCCTAAAACAGGCATCGGGATATAAAAATTTTTATTCAGGGAAGTCAATGGAAAAAGGTGGTTGCGCAAATTAAAATAACCACCATGCGGTCCGTAACTTTGAAACGGATGGTGCGAAGCCAGCAAAATCACCTTGTCTTTATTTTGCTCCAGCAGTTGTTCCATCCTAACTAAAACCTCGTCTTTTGTTCTGCATTCGCATTCACCGGCCGGGTTGGATTTATTGTACGGGAACAACCACCATTCACTATCGTAAGCAATAATGGTTAATTTATCCGTTAATTTAATCGCCACAGGATCCGGACAACCATTGTCAGGAATTAATTTCAATAGCGGATCGCCCTGAGCCTTCAAAAAATCATCCTGTGCCTTAATTTTAGCCAAACCCTTCGGACCAGACTTATCCCAATCATGATTACCTGGGATGAAATAAACTGGTGCGCCAGCTTTACGCATGGGCTCAAACTGCGAGCGAAGAATTTTCTTGGTTTCTTCTTCTTCAAGACTGCCGGGCAAACCCATTCCTGTTGGGTAAATGTTATCTCCAAGATAAATTACAGTTGTTTTTTTGGGGATGATCTGTTTGGCCGCATTCTTTAAATCCTGCATTTGCGCCGGATTCATCTCCCCTGCATCACCAAATAGAATGACACGATATTTGACATCGCTTTGCGCAAAAGTGATAAAATGAGTTAAAAATAAAATTGCTAAAAGGGTAAATCTTTTAATCATAGCCTGGCGTTTGTATAAAGATAGATAATTTTCGGCTGACTACTTTTTAACCTTAAACATTAAGATGTTTCCTGCGGCTAAGGTGCCACCCTCGTTAGAAATGTAAAGATTATTATCACGATCAAAAGCAATTCCTTCAGGTTGATTGAATGCGCCTCCTTTTAGCGGATAAGTGCCTTTAATTTTAAAATCAGCATCGGTAACCACTAACAATTTATTCATAGAAGATAGCACGTACCACTCGCCTGTCGACGGATTTTTAGCCAAAGCTGATGGACGAAATTTCATTTTTGACTCGCCCGCCAAATCAGCAATTTCTTTATATGATAAAGCAAAGGTTCCACTCGGAGTAAATTTACCTCCATCGAATTTAAAGGCAAAAATTTCCGTTTCATCTTTTTTTCCTTTTTTCACCTCTTTTGTTAAGACATAAACCATCCCTGCTTTTTCATCAGCGGCCAAACCCTCATATTCGGCTTTCGGAACCAAATCTGTCGTTTTAACCACATTTGCTACTTCAGGCTTATTAATTTCCGAAATTGGAAATGTATGCAGTTCTCCATTGCTCTTCAATACAATAATCTGATCGTTGATAATCGCTAAATCTTCATAATCGCCCTTACCACCGAATTTGGTAAATTTAGATTCTTTATCCTCTAAACCTAAATAGAATAAGTCACCATCTTCATCCTGAATGGCGAATACTCTACTCGGATCGCCTTTATGGAAAACAATGCCTGAAATTTCGAACAGGTTTTGTTGCATGTTATATTTTACCGGATTAGCTAAATCGTATGGTAAATCAGATTTTGGCGTACTCGTTTTTGCTGTTTCTTCAGTGGAAGCCGCTTTATCATCGTGTTTTTCATTTACACATGAAACCCCTGCAAAAGCTAAAGTCATTAACGCAGCAACTGCGGTTATTTTTGTTTTATTCTTATTCATTTTTGGAAATTTAATTCTTGTCCTTTAAATATTGATAGATGGCATACTGTGAGGCAACGGGAATCTTTCCAGCGTTAACCGGCACATTATTCATCAAATCATCAATAATAACAGCTTGTGTATTATCCTGTTTTTGGATATCGATGATTGCTAAAATTTCTTGCTTTATTTTTTGATCGTGAATGGGAAAGCAAACCTCAATCCGGCGGTAAATATTTCGGTTCATCCAATCTGCAGAGCCTAAATAAACATCCTCCTCACCCAGGTTGTTGAATACAAAAACCCGACCATGTTCCAAATAGCGGTCTACAATTCTAATAATTTTGATGTTTTCGCTCATTCCGCTTACGCCGGGAATTAAGCGGCAAATTCCGCGAACAATCAATTCGATTTTTACGCCAGCCTGCGATGCTTCGTATAATTTGTTAATCAGTACCTTTTCTTCGAGATTGTTCATTTTGATGGTAATTGCTGCTGCTTTTCCATGTTTGGCAAATTCAATTTCCCGATCGATTAATGAAAGAAACCTTTGTTGCAGATTAAATTGTGCCACCAATAACTCATTAAACTTTATGAAATTTTCTGCGGTAGGCTTAACACGTTTAGCCAGGAAGATAAAAAGCAATTCCACCTCACGAAGCATCTCCTTATTGGCTGTCATTAAAATATGATCGGTGTAAAAGCCCGCTGTAGTCTCATTAAAATTACCGGTGGCAAATAAACCTACGTAACGCATTCTACCGTCCACTTTTCGTTTCACCAAAGCAACCTTAGCATGAACTTTCAGTGCCGTAACGCTATAAATAATATCTACGCCAACAGCTTTCATTTTTTTTGCCCACTTGATGTTGTTGGCTTCATCGAAACGAGCCTTTAACTCCACCAAAACCGTCACTTTTTTACCGTTTTTAGCTGCGCTGATTAAGGCATTAACAATTTTTGAATCGCTTGCTACACGATAAAGTGTAACATAGATTTCTTTTACGGTTTCATCAATTGCTGCCTCGTTAAAAAAACGTAAAACACTATCGTAACTCTGATAAGGTGTATGCACAATGATATCGTTCTTTTCGATTGACGCTGTTAATGTCCCGTCAATAAAGTCAGTATTACATATCTTAGGCCATAAGTCGTTTGAGAGTTTATCCGACTTTACCGGAAAGGCCATTAAATCTTTCAGGTTATGATATTGACCACCTTCAATATTATTGGCTTTTTTGAGGTTAAATATTTTCTTTACCAGTGTTAAAATCTCGGCTGGGATTCCGGGCTGATGTAGAAAACGTGTCGCCAGACCCAAATCCCGTTTCTGTAATTGTTTTTCCAACTGTTCAGACAGACTACCGGAATATTCATCTTTCAAATCAATCTCAGCATCGCGTGTAATTTTAAAACTAAAACAACCGGAAACTTCATCATCTGGAAAAATACGATCCAAATGGAAACGAATAATATCATCTAGAAAGACAACAAAAGTTTCATTCTGGGTTTCAACTTTATAAAAACGCGGTAACTCATTCGACGGAATATTAAGAACCACTGCTTTTGTTCCCGAGTTGCGTTTAAGCGTAATCAGAAAATAAAGTTCATTGTTAGCAGGAAAGAAATTGGTATTTCCATCAATAAAAACAGGTTGTAAAAATGCCAGCACCTGACTCAAAAAGTATTGAGTAACAGGTTTTTCAATCTCGTTAGGATAAGCGTGGCCATAAACCAAAGTAATGTGATTTTCTTTCAGCGCAGGAATAATGCTCAACTTTAAAGCTTTACCGAAACGCTGCTGCTGATCGGAAATAAATTGATTAGCAGTATTTAAAAGATCCTCCTCGATGTGAATATCATTATCTTCCCGGCTGCTCAGTTTCTCTAAAGCCAAGAGCACAGGCATACGCACACGATAAAATTCATCAAGATTTGAAGAAAATATCGAGAGGAACTTAATTCTTTCGAGCAATGGAACCGTATCGCGTTCGGCTTCCATCATAATCCGCTCGTTGAATTTCAGCCAGCTTAAATCTCTGTTAAAAAAAGATGTTTCAATCATTTTATGCCTTTAAAGTTTACCGTAAGCTGCATATGCAATTACAAAGGCAAATACCGCAGCAATTAAACCCCACATAAATATGTTGTAAGCCAGGCGGATTAATTTATATTTTCTTCCCAAAACCACCCCTTGTGAATACACATCGGTAATTAAAGTTCCATAGAGAAAATCTTTATCGTTCATCACCTTGATCATCCCATCGGTATAACTCGGCAAACTCATTTTATAAAAGTTACCAAAAAACAAGAGGTTTACTTTTTTATTATCCATATCCTCCTGGGTAAACTCTCCCTTTGGTATAGATGGACGTGTTGACAATATCGAAACCACCACACAGGTTAAACTCACGATAAGAAGGATAAATGTTGGAATAATCAGATTTCCATGATCTTCCAGCCGGCGTAAAAGCAAACTCACAATTAAGGAAAGCATGATAGAATTCACAGTGATTAAAATATGTGCTTTGTTATCTGCCATATCACTTAACCGCTGGTTATTTGCCGATGTAATGCGAAACATGGTTTCGATACCTTTATCCGGTCGATCGTCTTTATCCTTCTTTTTGCTTTTTCCAAGATCTATGGTTGGCGCAAAATTACGTGGCTCAGCAAGTTCGGTACTAATTTCCTGTTGCGCCGTTAGCTTGCTTTTTAGTTTAGCTATGTTTGCCTGTTTCTGATCATTTAGCAAAAGAATAGCGTAATCAGTATGGTAGCGATGAGATTCCATAAACTGGATATCTCTTTTGCGCCAATCTAATTTGCTAATGTCTTTTTTATGGATTAGCTCAGCTTCTTTATGCATGAGCTTTCCTTTTTTCCGAAAATCGGTTAATCCTAAATGAAAAAGATCGGCATCACAGATAATTTTATCGATTTGACTTTTAGGCGTTTGCGGAATTTTTGTAGCCAGAATTGCACTTTTAACCTGTTGACGAACTTCATCATTCACCTTGTGAGTGAGCAGGAACTGATCGGCCAATTCTGCACCTTTAACCTCGTGATTAAATGCATCTTCAAAATAACCTGTATCATGAAAGTATGCTGCAACCGTTACGGTAAAATAGTCTTGTTCGTTTAATTGATAGTGATTTGCAATTTGCTGGGCTGCACTTACAACCTCCTCGGTATGTTCCAAATTATGATAAACCAATCGCGGATCGTTGTGGGTATGGAAGTAATCGCTAACGTGCTTTTCTACATCTTCCTGCAATTGTTTGTAATTCATGAATGTGTTTCTTGTTGATATAAATTATTTGTTTGGAAGAAATGCATTTTCTTTAAATACTTTTTAGCCAAAATTGTTTGGTTACAGATTATAAAATTACGCTAAATTTTATAAAAAGAGGTTAAACCAATTGCAACGAGCTATTCTCTGCATCAAATTTACTATTTGCATATCATCACAAATAATCATTGTGATTTATAAATAAAATTTATTTAGTATCTTTCATCACGTAAAGACTTAACTTACAGACAGTTAATTTAAAATGAGATTTGGCGTTTTGAAATTAATGGGGTTATTACAATTCGAATGATCAGGAGATTGATTTGAGGCTTTCAAAATCTGAACTCGTTAGCAAACTATTTCATCGTTCAAAATATATCTCCATAAACAAATAGATTGCTGGTCAGAATATTCGTTTAAATTTATAATATGCATATACACCTTATCGGTTTGGAAAAGTTTTAATGATCGATTTAGCTTGATAACTGCCATTTGATTTTAATTTACTCAAAATGAGCCTATATTTAACTTTTAGCTAAAAACATTTTCCAAAATTGAATTCAAATTTGTAACATTGCACTCGCAAAAAAACAATGTTTTTTTCAGGGCCTATAGCTCAGTTGGTTAGAGTAGAAGACTCATAATCTTTTGGTCGCTGGTTCGAGCCCAGCTGGGCCCACAAACCCTTCAGTAAAACTGGAGGGTTTTTTTATGTTCGATTTTCTGCGGTCTAAAGCTTAATTTTCATTTTTTCAGCTAGTGATTTTTTTGAATCTTTCAACTTCCCGTCAACCCAAACGCATATTTTACTTTGATTTCCAGGTTTATCAGTATCCCAATCTTTTTTCCAAACAATATCGATATCATGGTTATGGTATCTAATATTCCCCAGATAGAAATAGCTCCAAAGATCATCATAAAGCAGCGGTTCGATAGCAAACTCATCTGCGTGTGAAGCCTTGAAGCCAATAAGATCTTCAATAATGATATCGGGAAAACTAGAATGAAAATAATCCTTTTCTCCACCGAAAGATTCTCCATTGCTGGGAATGTACCATTCGCCGATATTTTTTTCTTTCGAGCCATGCATTCTTGCAAGCTTCATTACATAATCTATCAGCAATTGTTTCTCACCTAATGAAGCATTCTTTTTGTAGTCGCGAAGATAATTTGCATAACCTTTATAAACCACTGAATTTTCATATGGCCAGCCCCTGCCATTCCACGCATAGGCCTGTTCGTTGTAAAACGGATGTTGACGTTCTGCAGTAGTCATTCCTTTGGTATGATAAAAACCTTTTGCGGAAGAAAACATATTCCATGATTCGCCAAACTTCCGGTAATGTTTTAACGGAATCAGTTTAAAATACCATGGCGAATAACCAACAGACTCACGAACATTTGACTGGAAATCTTTTACACCGAATTCGTTATCTCCGGCAGTTAGCGAATTAAAAAATTTATCATCATCGTTCCATAACACGGTTAATACCTTTTCTTGAAGGTTCGTAGCATTTTTCTGATAAAGTGCTGCTTTTGTTGCCGAATGTTCGTCTTTAAAGTTAAAAGCGTCCTGCCGATAGAGATCAGCTAACGATTTCAGATTGCCATAAACATAACTGTTTACCGATGGCCTGACCATATAAAAATCAGGATAGCCGCTGCGAAACGCTTTAGGATATTGCTTTGCCTGTAATGATTGAGCGGCTCTACCAGTAGTTTCCCAACCCAAATAATAGTTCCGCCATGACTCATTTGTGTAAATACTGTATGGACCTTCACTTTTAATCAATCCCATTACTGCAGAAAGACTAAATTCCATTCCATTATACAAATCAAGAATTTTATACATTCCAGAAGTGGGTGAGTTTTTATTTTTCACCGTGAACAAACTATCCCAAACCTGTTGATGACGTTCTAAATCAGGTAGCTTCTCTCTAAGCCATGTTTTATCAGGATGAATTTTTAGGAAAGCATCAACGCCGTTAATCATCCAACTCGAAAAGTGGTGACTTTCCGGCCTGCTCAAATAAGTTAAAAAATTTGCATTTTCCCGCTGATTTAATTTAGAAGCCGAACCACTGATAAAATAGTCGGTATAGGATTTCAAATACTGATTATTCCTTAGCCAGCGCACATCGTAAAACTGGTGCCCTGCCGGACAAGTGATTGCTCCGCTCCTCGATGCCCATGGCTTTACGCCAAAAAACTCCGTTACCACCCAATATTTTTTATGATCATAAGGATCATTATATTCCTTTAGATGTTTGCTGATCATCCACCAGCGATAGTTATAAACTTCTGATAGAAGCGTATCGTCGCAATCAAAAAACGGAACATTGTTAAGTAGAAAATCTTTATTATTTTCTTTACGATATGGGCCGTCGGATTCTGGGCGATCCCTGTATGCATTAAATAGATCAACCTGCCGGGATAATTTCTCCTTAGCTTCAGATTTCAACCTAATTAATTCCTGATCATAAACAGAAGTGTGTTGCGCAAAAACTTGGAGATTGAAAATGATTAAAGATATCGTGATCACTAGCAACAGGAAATTTCGCATATCTACAAGAAGGTTTTATTACTTGAAAATCTAATATTGAAAATTAAAGATCCGAGTTTGTGCGCCATCAACCTAATTTTTTCTTGATAAAATGTAGTCGAATCACTTATACCGAAATAATATCCCACAATTGCTATAATTTATCTTAAATTTTATCAAATAGGTTAAAAACCACTTCTGGGAATATTACGTAAATCAACAAATAAAATTAAAAACCTAATCGAAGATATAAGCCGTTTCTAATTAATATGCTAAGTTCCGAACCAAATTCATTTATCGAACCACTTTTTAATTATTTTAAAAGTTTAAGTCCTATTTCAGAAGAATTAATGATCGATTATCGAACCCATTGCTGCCCAATAACAGTAAAAAAAAAAAAATTCATTGTTTCCCCATTGGATCACAATGCATATCTTTTTTTTATCACCAGTGGATTGGTTCGAGGTTTCGTACGGAATAATAATAAAGAAATTACCACACGTTTTAGTTTTGAGAATGAAATTATTGGCGCAATCAGACATCCCGATGGCCTAGAGAGTTATTCTACAGAGTATTTGCAGGCTTTAGAAGACTGTCATTTAATACGAATTCCCTATTCCTTAATTGAAACCGTGTATGCCAAATTCCCTGAGGCGCATATTATAGGGCGAAAACTTTTCGCTATTCAATATTATGCTGCATCTCAAAGTGCAATCCTTGCAAGAATACCAAATGCTGCAGATCGATACAGCATGTTTGTGTCGAAAGGCATTAACTATATCGATCGCCTGCCGGTAAAATTCCAAGCAAGTTATCTTGGGATGAGGGTTGAGACACTTAGCCGAATTAGGTCTAAAATAGAATTGCCTTTAATAAGTAATGATAAGTTTTAATCAAGTTCGAGCTTTTTCTAATTTCGTTTTAATAATAATATAATATTTAGGTTAATCTTTGCTAAATCTTCCAGAAAGTGACTTTAAAATGAGTAAAATGAGTTCACCGTATCGATTGCCATTATATCTTTGCAACTCGATGATTAGGTTATTAGGAAAAAATTCTTTGAAGAGCATATTTGGCTGCTTGCTGTTGGGCATATTTATGCTTAAATTCTTCACCTTTTCCATTTCCTCTTTTTCATCATCTTCTACCTATTCTATCGAAAAGAGTGCGGAGGAAAGTAAGGATAAGGAAGAAGAATCCTTCGATACCGCGAAAAAGAAGTTGCTCCTATACGAATCATCAATTATGGATCATGAGCATCCACTTTGGACAAATCATTTGCCAGTTAGGGTTAGTGCCTATAGGGATCGAATTGGAAATTTCCCTCCAAAAAATGTGCCTACACCGCCTCCGGACGGACCAGCTTTGACATAAATTAAGTCTTAATTATATTTTTTGACTAATTTTGTGAGCTAAAGATTTCATCCCAGGAAATTTCATCCCAAACTTTTTAAAAATTATCATACACAAATGAAAAATCATCATATTGTCGGCGCTCCAACGCCCTGGCAAAGATTGGTGCGTATGCTTCACCTGGAGCGTAAAACCATCAATTACATTTATATATATGCCCTATTAATTGGATTAATCGGCCTATCATTACCATTAGGAACCAGTGCAGTATTTAATTTGCTATCTAACGGTGCGGTGTATAGCTCTACTTATATCTTAATTGCCGTGATATTGGTAGGTATTGTTGTAGGCGGTATTTTATTAATTGGCCAGTTAACTCTGGTTGAGTTTTTAGAGCAAAAGATTTTTACAAAGGCAGCACTGGAATTTGCATTTCGCTTGCCACGTATTAAAAAGAAGGCTCTGGAAGGCGAAAATCCTTCAGAGCTGATCAATCGGTTTTTCGATATCCTAACCATACAGAAGGGCTTAACCAAATTATTGGTTGATATTATTGCCGCTGGAGTGCAAATCTTTTTCAGCGTAATTTTGCTCTCATTCTATCACCCTGTTTTTATGGCTTTTGGAACATTCGTATTGCTGGTGATTATCCTGGTGTTAGTTTTATACTATCGCCGTGGGGTGCAAACGAGCATGGAAGAATCGAGTTATAAGTATGAAGTGGTGGCCTATCTGGAAGAAATTGCCGGAGATTTAGATACTTATCGCGAAAGCAAAGTTAAAAGAAAAGAAATCATAGACCGTACCGATGAGATTACTGCAAATTATATTCAGGCCCGTAATGACCATTTTACGGTATTGAGAAATTTTTTCATGAGCGCTGTAGCCTTACGTACCATTTTAATGGGAGCGCTTTTGTTAATGGGATCATATTTTGTAGTAGAGCGCCAAATGACTTTTGGCCAGTTCGTTGCCGCAGAAGTAATTATTGTACAAATTAGTTATGCCATTGAAAAACTGATGACAAACTTAAATACGGTATTTGATATGGTTACGGGAAGTGAGAAATTAGCTGTCGTAACCGATTTGGAGTTAGAGGAAGGAGACCTGACTAATGGGTAAAATTAGCAACAATCTGGCTCAAATTAAAGCTTGGGAAGAGCTTTCTACACATGCCAATAGCAGAATTATTGATGCTAAGGGCTCAAAGCGGTTAGGTAAAGTAGCACTGTTTGTGTTAGTTTTCTTCATCATTTTATTGTTTCTTCCTTACAGGCAAACTATACCCGGACGTGGCACTGTTACAGCATTGCGTCCTGAAGATCGGCCGCAAACTGTTCAAAATCAAATTGGCGGCAGAATAGAACATTGGGCAGTAAGAGAAGGACAAGAAGTAAAAAAAGGTGATACCATCCTGGTAATTTCAGAAACCAGTCAATCTTATTTTGATCCGGAATTACCCACCCGACTTAATGAACAGTTGGATGCTAAACGAGGAAGTGAAACCGCAGCCGTACAAAAAATGGATGCCACTAGATCTCAGATTGATGCTTTGGGTAATGGTTTGAATTTCCAGATAAAAGCTGCAGAAAACAAGGTTCGCCAGGCCAGGAATTATTTAAGCATAGATAGTGCGGAACTTTTGGCGGTACAAAAATTCTATGAAACAGCAAAAGTTCGTTTGGAGCGATATGAAGCTGGTTATAAAAACGGGTTATTTTCATTAACAGATATTGAGACCAGAAGATTAAAACTACAGGAGGATAATGCCAAAGTAATCAGTCAGCAAAATAAGTTAGGCAATTCGAGACAAAATTTATTGAACTCAATTATCGAACTGGATAACATCAGGGCAAAATACCAGGAATCATTGGCGAAAGCACAGTCAGATATGAGTTCGGCAATTTCCAGCCGGGCCAGTGCACAGGGTGAAATTGCTAAGCTAAGGAATGATATTTCCAACATCAATGTGAGGAGAAGTTTATACGTTGTTCGTGCGCCGCAAAGCGGATTTGTAGTAAAAACACTAAAAGCGGGTATTGGCGAAAATATTAAAGAAGGAGAATCAGTAGCCACCTTACAACCAAAATCACCAATGGTGGCGGCAGAGTTATATGTGAGTGCCATGGATGTTCCATTGATTTTAGATACAAGCAATGTTCGTTTACAATTCGAAGGCTGGCCATCGGTTCAGTTTTCTGGATGGCCATCAGTAGCAGTAGGTACTTTTGCCGGAAAAATATTTTCTATTGATAAAGTGAGTAGTTCTGACGGAAAATATCGTGTACTGATTAGTCAAACCAACCCGGTACCGGTGAACGATGAACCATGGCCACCTCAGCTACGTCAAGGATCGGGGGTTTTTGGCCGCATCATTCTTAGATCAGTGCCGCTATGGTATGAAATCTGGCGACAACTTAATGGTTTTCCTCCAAGTTTAGAGAAAGAACCCTCTAAAAGTTTGACAGATGCAAAATAAAGATAATTTTAACATGAATATAAAATTAAAAAGCTTTGCTATTTGCTTTATATGGATGATGTTAATAAGCCAGTTTAGCACTGCTCAGCTAAAACCGAATGCAGTAATCAAAAAAAATTACGATACGGCCAGAGTTTTTTCACTTGAAGATTTGCAGATGCTTGTTTTTAGATATCATCCGATTATAAAACAGGCGGCACTTTTAAGTGAGGCGGCACGGGCAAATGTATTGCAATCGCTGGGTTATTTCGACCCAACTTTAAAAGCTGGTTTTGCCAGAAAGTTATTTGGAAACACAGAATATTACAATAAGTGGGATAGCGAACTGAAAATCCCACTTTGGCTTGCTGGTGCTGATTTAAAGGTTGGCTATGACCGCAATGTTGGAACGTACGTAAACCCTGAAAGCCGAACAAATAACCAAGGCTTATCTGCAGTAGGAATAAGTATTCCATTAGGCCAAGGATTAATCATCGATGCCCGAAGAAATACTTTAAGGCAATCGAAAATTATGGTTGAGTACGCTGAAGCAGATCAGTTAAAGCAAATTAACAGTGTTTGGTACGGCGTAGCTAAAGATTATTGGAACTGGTATTATGCTTATAAGCAGTTTGAGCTTATTGAAGAAGGTCTTGAATTGGCTGAGCGGCGCTTTAAAGCACTGAGCACACAAACGGTATTAGGGGATAAACCCGGGATAGATTCAGTTGAGGCTTATATTACCGTTCAGGAAAGGATGATCCAAAAAGAAAAAACGGCTATTGAATTACAGAATGCCCGTTTGGTATTATCAAATCACCTTTGGAACGAAGATGGAAACCCGCTTGAACTACCGGCAGACGCGTTGCCACAAAACATCATAGCAATACCAAATCGCTTAAATCCACTGGTATTAGATACTTTGTTAGGTCAATCAGCTAACCAGCACCCGGATCTGGTAAAGTTAAGAACCAAGGGAGCGCAACTGGCAATTGAAAGAAGTTACCGGCAAGAGTTACTCAAACCAAAGCTAAATGTGATCGGTAATTTAATATCCAGCCGCACAAATTTTAACAGTAGTATCCCGGGTTATTATGATTTTAATTGGAGTAACTATAAACTGGGTTTAGAATTTGCGTTTCCACTTTTTTTAAGATCTGAAAGAGGAAAACTCAGAGAAGTGAAAATTAAGCAGCAGGAACTGAGCTACGAGCTTCAGCAATCAGGAAGAGAAATCCGGAATAACATCTTAGCTTCGTACAACGATCTTTCGGCTTACGCTGCACAGTTGGCAGTACAACAAAAGAGTATCGAAAATCAGCAGATCTTGGTAACCGGTGAAAACCAAAAATTTGCACTGGGTGAAAGTACATTGTTTTTGATTAACAGCCGTGAAACGAAGTTAATCGATATGAAAATAAAGCAGGAAAGTATGATTTCCAGTTATCAGAAAACGATAGCAGAGTTGTATTATAAAGCAGGAACCAGACAAATAGATAACAGCCTCTAAAGAAAATTTAGGCGTTTCTGCAAACTATACACTACAATCGAAAATCTAATGATTTGTTTTAAGGAAAGATATTCCAGTAAATTAATCTACTGGAATATCTTTTTTATATTTTTCGGCAAATTCTGTTGGCGTTAATTCAAATTGGGTAAAAAAGCATTTGCTAAAATAGGAGTGCGAATTAAACCCCACCATATAGCCAATTTCAGCAATCGTATATTCCTGCTCTACCAATAATTTAGCAGCTGTTTTTAATCTAATTAATCGCACAAATTCATTGGGTACATGGCCGGTTTTGGCTTTGATTTTTTTGTATAAACTCGACCGGCTTAAACCAACCTCCCTTCCTAAATCTTCAACAGAAAGTTGCGGATCCGAAATTCTTGCTTCGATAATCTGGGTAATTTTCTCCAGAAATTTTTTATCCCGATTACCACTGATTAAAATTTCAGTTCCTTCTAACGGACTTTGCGCAAATCGTTGTTTCAAATTCGCTTGCCGTTCCAGTAGGTTTTTAATCACTAAAGAAAGCTGTTTCCATTTAAAAGGTTTTGAGATATAAGCGTCTGCCCCACTTTCTAAACCTTGTATTTCTGCATCGGTATTCGTTTTGGCAGTTAATAAAACCACCGGTAAATGGCTATAATCAATATCATTTTTGATGATTTTGCATAGCTCGATGCCATCCATTACCGGCATCATCACATCAGAAATTACCAGATCAACCTGGTGATGATCCAGCTGTTTAAGTGCTTCTTTTCCGTTTTTCGATCTGATGGTATGATAGCCCTCAGCAATAAAGCTTTTAGATAAAAATTCCAGCAAAGATGGATCATCTTCTACCACTAATACAGTTAGTTTACCTTCGGGATCTTCACTCACCTCTTCAAAATCGTTGCCCATTGCAATTTCATTTTGCATAAATGGAATCAAAACGGTGAATGTTGTTCTCACCCCTTCCTCACTCCTCACTTCAAGCTTACCTCCGTGTTTTTCACTCAAAGATTTGGCAAGTGCTAATCCAATACCCGTACCACCGAGATTGGTATAATGATGTTCCTCGGTAGAAACCTTAAAAAACTTTTTAAAAATTGAATCCAATTGCGCTTTTGGAATACCTATTCCGTCATCTTCTACACTAATGGAAACCATCTGTTGCCCATCTGCGGAAGTATACAAATCATTTACCTTGATTTCCAGTTTATTGCGGGCAAACTTAAAGGCGTTGATTAATAAATTACTCAGAATCTTCATCAGAGCTTCCGGATCGGCGTTAATGTCAAGTTTTTGAAAAGCACTTACAATCGAAAATTCTAATCCTCTTTTTGTTGCAATTGGCGAGAAACGATCGCGAATACTATTGATCAGATAGATGAGTTCAATTGGCTCTGGATGGATTTCGAAAATATCACTTTCAATGCGTCTAAAGTCAAGTAACTGGTTCACTAATGTAAGCAGGCGATCAGAGTTTTCTTCCATTACCTGTAGCTGATCCATCGCTTCCCTATCTTTTTCCTTTTTTGATAGAAGTCGCTCTAACGGAGCAATAATCAATGAAAGCGGTGTTCTGATTTCATGTGCCATTGCTGTAAAAAACTCTATTTTTTGTTTATAGAAGTCTTGCTCATTTTTGTTTTTTAGCCTTTCCAGTTTAATTTCGTTGCGTTTTCGTTCCTTTTCATACACATACCGGCGTAGCCAGAATGCACCAGCTACAAAAACCAAAAAGTAGAAGATATAGGCCGGAATCGTTTTATAAAACGGTGGTAATATTTTTATTTTAATGGTAGATACCGCTCCAATATCTGCCCCTAAATCATCAATTACCTTTACCTGAAAACTGTAATCGCCGGCAGGTAAATTGGTATAGGTTGCTTTTCTCTGGCTACCGACATTGTTCCATCCCTTATCAAATCCTTCCATTTTGAAAGCATACTGTAGCTTATTGGGAGCGATAAAACTCAGTGATGCGTATTCGATACTTAATACAGACTGGTTGTAATCCAATATCACTTCATCGGTATAATTTATGGAACTTTTCAGCGGACTTTTGTCATCGTTTAAGTCTAAATCTTTATTGAATAACTGAAAATTAGTAAATGAAACCTTTGGTGTTGAAGTGGTATTTTGAACCTGATCTGGATAGAAAGCGTTAAATCCGTTTATCCCTCCAAAATAAAGCTTCCCGGTTGAATCTTTATAAAATGCCTTATAATTGTATTGCTGGCTTTGCAAATTATCCCATTTTCCAAAGCTCCTTTTCACCTTCGTTTTGGGGTCAAATTCAAAAACGCCATTATTAGTAGAAAACCACATTTTGCCGGTATTATCCTTTACAATGCCATATACAACGGCACTTTTAATCCAGTTTTCATCTTCTGCAGATTTAAATTTACCCGATTTTTTATTGAAAACATTTAAGCCGCTTCCATCAGTTCCTAGCCATAAATTACCTTCGCCATCATCCAGCATACAAATAATTTTGTTAGAACTGATGGAGCCAGGTTTACTGGAATAAGCATATTGTGTAAGGTGGTTATTAGGATCCATCCTAATTAATCCGTTATCGTATGTAGCAATCCAGATGACGTTATCTTTATCCTGGTAAACCTGATAAATACAACTCTTATCCAGATTTTTTCCTTTGATGCGAATGAAACGATCATTTTGCTGATCATAAAGATTTAAGCCAGAGATAGTTGAAACCCAAATTCTACCTTGCCGGTCTTCTTCAATTGAATAAACGCTATTATCGCTAAGTGTGGCTGGATTTCCGGGATCACTTTTATACCGCTTGATTTTCCCTGTTGCTGGATTAAGAATATTCAAACCGCCGGTGTACATGCCAACCCAGATATTGCCAGATTTATCTTTATAAAGTGCATGAATATTGTGATACGAAAGACTGTCTTGCCCGGCTGAAAAGGGAAATTTTTTGAAGGTTTTATCAACTGAATTAAAATAGTTCAAACCACCATCTTCCGTACCAATCCACATTTGCCCCGGTTTAGTTTCCAGGAAAGCACTTACCGCATTTCCAGAAAGGGAATTTTTAACACCCGATGGATAATAAAACTCGAATCCTGAGCTTCCTTCGTGGTAATAATTCAATCCTCCAAAATAAGTCCCTACCCAAATGCCACCTTCTTTATCTTTAAAAACATTGTAAACTGCATCATCATTGATGCTGAAAGGATCATTATTTTTATTTTGATAAACCGTAAATCGATTATTTTTGCGATCAAAAATGTTTAAACCTTTTTCAGTACCCAGGCAGATATAGCCAGGCTTCGGCTCATAAATAGTTCTGACAATATTATCGCTAATGGAATTTCCTGATGATTTTTGATAAATAGTAAAGCTATCTGTCTTTTTATTCCAAAGATTTAAACCACCTGCCATGGTTCCAATCCAGATATCGCCATTACTGTCTTTATACAAGTCAAGAATTACATTACTCGAAAGCTTCGAAGCAGAAGATGTATTATAGTGTCGGATTTGATTTGTTTTCGGATTTAAAACATCAATTCCTTTACCATAAGTACCCAACCATATATCTCCTGCATCGTCCTGCAGTATTTTAGGTACTTCATTTGATGAAATTTTTACTGCGGAGGAAGTCGAAAAGTTTTTTAACTTTTGAGTTGGTGTAGAGAAACAGTAAACGCCTCTTTCTTTGGTTGCAATCCAGATGTTACCATCTTTAGATCGGATGATATCGTTGATAAAAGAATTTTGAAGTGGTTTAAAAAGTGTAAACTTTTCTGTTTCCAGGTCGAAAATGTAAATACCTTCATCGGTGCCGATCCAGAAAGTTTTGGCATCATACTTAAATATTTTGCGAATAAAGTTATTTCCAATGCTACCTGGAACACCCTTTTGGTATTGAAAGGATTTAAAATCGTAGCCATCAAATCTGCTCAAGCCATACTTGGTGCCAAACCACATATAACCTTGATTATCTTGTTCGATATCCCAGATGGTGTTAGCACACAGACCATCAGAAACAGTATAATGCCTGAAAAATATTTTTTGCGCTTGAGCTATTGGTGTAAAAAAAACACCCCAAAAAAGTAGCAGGGCTATCGCCCTGCTTAATTTTTTAATTATCATAAATAAATGGCTAGATAGGCTACACAATATAGCGATCTTTATTGTGTGGGCGCACTATTTTATATCATTTAGTTTTTTAATCAAGTCTACTTCCTCTTTTTTGTAAGGTGTTCCATCTTTTCTAAAAACTTCATGAAACCATTCTTTAGGTTCCTCTCCATTTGGCAATGGAGTATCCCAGGCATATTTAGTATTCGATTTTCCATCAACCAAACCCCAGTTAATGGCTCCAATATTCTCCTTTTTCAAGATTGGCATTACGTTTTCGAAGCGGCTGCCTCTGGTACGGGCCATATATTCGGTACAAATCATCGGCCTGCCATGAGATCTTAACATATCAATTACCCTTTGATGCCACTGTGGCTCCTCGTAATCGTGGTAAGTAATCACATCAGAATTTAATGCTTGGAATGCATTTAACTGTTTATAGTCCCACGCCCAAAGGCCGGCACTAATCGGTTGCTCAGGATTTACAGCTCTTGCCCAGGTAAATACAGCTTTAAGCAATGGATATGAACTTGTTAACTTGCCAGAATTACCCGGCTCGTTGTATAAATCCCATAGCAAAATGCGTTTATCTGATTTAAAACGAGTCATTACATCTTTTACATATTTTTCTAAAGCAGGAAAATTTGCTTCCTGTTTTGAATCAGGATCTCCAGGATCTTGTACCCAGCCAGAGTTATGAATACCTGGTTTTGGAGCTGGCTGCTTTCCAGGCGTTGCTTGTTTATTCCAGCAATCATCAAAAAACACAAAAACCGTTTTAATTTTATGTTTATTAGCTATAGATAAATATTGATCCACTCTCTTCTTAAATCCTTCTTTATCCTGTTTCCAGGCTAAACTATGCAAGTAAACCCTCATGGTGTTGAAGCCAATACTTTCTGCCCATCCTAATTCTTTATCAATTGTGGCAGCATCAAAGGTATCTGCCTGCCACATTTCCAACTGGTTGATGGCCGTGCTCGGCAAAAAATCTGCACCGTTAATCCATTTGTATTGTTTGTACCAGGCATTAGCCTTCTCTATTGACCAAACTTTGCCTACAACAGGTGTTGCTTCCTGAGCGTTTGCAACTGTTGCAATGGTACACAGTGCCAGCAATAAATATTTAAAGTATCTGTTCATATGATATAAAATTTAGTTGATGCCCCTGCATCAACATCAGTATTATTTTTTTTGTGATGGAATTTTAAGTTCCTGATCAGTTTTAACGGGAATACCAAAATTTGGAGATCCATCAGCGTTCCAGGTAAATTTTTGTGCCCTTGGCGAGCGCTTTCCGCCGCAACCCTGACCCGGACCAGAGTTTGCATGATACAAAATCCAATCTTCTTTTCCATCCGGAGATTTAAAAAAGGAATTATGACCTGGTGCATAAACGCCATTTTCTGGCGATTGCTTGAAAACAGGCTGGGTGCTTTTTACCCATGAATTTACATCCAAAATATCATTCCCTTTCAACGTTAACATGCCAAGCGCATAAAAATCCGTCCAGCAACCGCTTGCAGAATAAATTAGAAAAACTTTTCCTTTATTTATGAGAATTTGAGGACCTTCATTTACATCAACATGCGGTGGATTTCCGGGATCATTTAAATCACCATGTTTTTCCCATTCAAATTGTGGTGAAGATATTTTATGCCTATCCCCATCAATTGTCCATGGGTTTTTCATTTTTGCAATGTAAATTTCTTGCTTCTGATTGATGTCGCCTTCCCAGCCAGCCCAAACCATATAGAGCTGTTTTTGATAAGTGAAGACTGATCCATCAATTGCCCATTTATTTGTGGCATCCCCCACTTTGCCTTTGAAAACCCAGTTGCCTTTTAACGGATCTTTTGATGAATTTTCAAGCACATACATTCTGTGGTTGTTGTTATTTCCGTCATCCGCAGCAAAATAAACATACCATTTTCCTGAAATAAAATGGATTTCAGGCGCCCAAAGTTCTTTTGAGTAAGCTGTATTGGGCGGTGGTACAAAAATGGTTTTCTTCTCTGCGGTTTTCAAATCAGCCAGATTTTTCGTTTTCCAAATGACCAGTTTGTTTTGCATAGAATGGGTATAATAGTAATAGCCATCTTTGTAAATGCTCCACGGATCGGCTCCAGAGGGAAGCAGTGGATTAGTAAATGTTTGCGCAATGCTTACCTGTGCAACAAAAAGAAACAGGAAGGCAAGCGAAATTCTTATTTTTTTAATGTGTTTATTCATATTACTTTTCTCCAGAAGGTCTACTAATCTGTAATCCGGTGGCTACTGGCACGCCAAAATCAGGACTGCCATCTGCCTTAAATGTAAACTTCTGCATCCTCACATTTCTTTGATCAGCACAACCTTGGTTCGTTGCAGAATTTGCATGGTAAATGATCCAATTTTCCTTCCCATCCGGAGATTTAAAAAAGGAATTATGACCGGGGCCAAAGGCATTGCTTTGCGGCTGTTTCGTAAATACCGGCTGAGTAGATTTTGTCCAATCTGCTTTTACCAATGGGTTTCCCCCGGCTTTTAACGCTAGCTGCCCCAAAGCATAATCATCTGTACCACAATAACTCGCCGAATAAATAATAAAAGTTTTATTATCTGGAGATGTTAAGGCTTGTGGACCTTCATTTACGCCAAATCCATTTTTCTCCCAGGCAAATTCAGGCTCAGTTAATTTTGTCGCTGTACCCTCTAAGGTATAAGGATTTGTCATTTTAGCGATGTAAATATTTTGTGTCAAATTCACATTCGTTACATCCGGTCTTCCACACCAAAGAAAATATCTGCTTCCATTTACTTCGAGTACAGAACCATCTATGGCCCAAAAATCAGCGCTTGGACTAAATATTTTTCCTTTATCAACCCACGTTCCGGTTGTTGGATCAGGACTGCTATTTTCTAAAACCCATGTTCTTTGGTTAATGTCTGCCCCGTTACCTGCGGTGTAGTAGATATACCATTTACCATCAAAAAAGTATAATTCTGGCGCCCAAACATTTCTGGAGTTTGCTGCACCAGCAACCGGAGTGAAAACGGTTTTTGGTACTGCAGTACTCAACTTAGACATAGCCGTAGTGCTCCATAAATTAATAGAACTTCCATTGGTTTGAAGATAATAATAAACACCATCTTTTTGAAAAACGGAAGGGTCTGCCCCATTCATCAGCGGGTTGGAAAAGGTACTTAACGTGGTAGGTGGTACCGGATCAACTGGTGTTGGATTACTCGACTTGCCACAAGAAAGACTCACAGAAACAAATAGTGCGAGCCAAAGCATGTGAAGTTTTAATCCTTTTGATGTGAATTTGTTCATAATAGGAAATGTTGAAAAGGTTAGCAGCAAGCCACTAACCTTTTTAATTAATATTTAGGATTTTGCGTTAAATTCGAGTTTAAATCAATATCACTTTGTGGAATTGGATAAACTTCGTGTTTGCCAACAATGAAGCCTGTAAAATCTGCATCTCTGGTTGCTAATGCAGGACTTAAATCGCCCCAACGTTGTAAATCTGCCCAGCGCCATCCTTCTCCGGCCAATTCTGTTAAACGTTCGTGTTTTAGTTGTGTTAAAAATTGTGCCTGGTTTAAGCCTGGTTTTGCAACTGTCAAAGTAGCTAAGCCAGCTCTTTGTCTCACTCTATCAACCAATGGATAAGCTTCAGCAGTTCTGTTTAAACCATTTAAACATTCCGCATACATCAATAACACATCAGCATAACGAATTAAGCGATAGTTATTTGGAGAACGGAATCCTTCCTGATTTTTCCAGTGATCATTTAACAGCTTCCGGAACCATACACCATTTGCATCAGGACCAGTTCCATATCTGCTTTGGAAAGTTTGGCCATAAACAATAGTTGCAGTTGGGCCTGCAGGATTGGCATTATTAAAAATGAATGATGCAGCTAAACGCGGATCCTGAGCATTTGCAACTGTTCTTTCCTGTAAGAACTCATCAATTACCCATCTGCGGGCAGCACCATCAGAGAAACCAACACCCGGAGGCGCAAAGAACTGAGAAATAGAGGTACCTGTGTTATTTATTCTTGATTCATCCACATCATCATCAGTACTTTCTGATTGGTTTTCACTGAATTGAATTTCAAATATAGATTCACTGTTATTCTCCTTGGTGATTATAAAGTTGTCACGATAATCGGCAGTTAAAGCATATGTTGAACTTCCGGCACCCGTTACCAGGTAAGCAAAAGCATCTGCCGCTTGCTGATACATTCTTTGTTGCAGGTAAGTTTTACCTAACAAGGCGTATGCTGCACCTTTGGTTGCCCTACCTAAATCTGCAGCAGGATAACTTACTGGCAAATCAGCTATAGCTTCAGTTAAATCTTTGGCAACTTGTGCGTAGGCCTGGGCAGTTGTTGCATTAGCCGGAACATCTTTTGGTTGTGATGGTGTTAACATTAAGGGTGGTCTTCCATAATAAAGTGTTAAATTAAAATAGAATAGCGCTCTTAAAAATTTAGCCTCCGCAATAATTCTCTTTTTGGTGGTTTCATCCATCGCGATGTTAGGTACATTAGCAATCACCTGGTTTGCTCTAAAAACGCCAACATAAAGTGTTTGCCAGGTTTGCGCTGTTAAACCATCATTATAATTGGTTTGGTTAAAACGCATTAAGTTGTTTAATCCGCCATCGCCGCCAGATCCGAAACCTTCATCAGATTTCAAAATTCCGTGGTAAAACATCCAGCGAGAATATAAACTGGCTGTACGGTAGAATGTACTGTAAACTGCATTGATCCCTTTTGTGGCATCCGCCCCGGTTTTCCAAAAACTTGCTATAGTTGGTGCATTCGGGTTCACCGCATCAAAATCCCTCTTACAACCTGCTAGCGCAGTAATTGCTACGGTTAATATGAATATGTATTTTTTCATGATTTGTTATATTTAATTAGAAACCTACGCTTAAACCAAATGAAATTATTCTTGATGAAGGATAATTTCCATTATCCACTCCTGGTTCAAGATTTGGATTTGCACCCACAACATCAGGATCAAGACCACTGTATTTGGTAATGGTGAATAAGTTTTGTCCGCTTACGTATAATCTTGCACTGCTAATGTTAGCTTTTGAGATTAATTTTTGCGGGAAACTGTAACCTAATTCCACGTTACGTAATCTTAAAAATGAACCATCTTCAATCCAGCGATCAGTGTTGCCTCTTGCATTTTCGTTGATTCCTCTGTCATTTGCAGCAAACTGATATCCTAATCTTGGGAAGGTGGTGTCGGTATTACCAGGTGTCCATGGATTGATTGCTCTTCTATAATTTGAGTTACCGTAGCTATCTAAATCTCTAAGTACATCATTATACAATTTTTGTCCGAAAGCACCATACAACTGGATTGTTAAACTAAAATCTTTGTATCTCGAATTAAATTGTAAACCAGATGTGAATTTTGGAAAAGCTGAACCTGCAAAAACACGGTCTTTATCATTGATATCATCGTTCGTGCCACCATCAATTGTGTTCACATAACGGATATCACCTGGTTTGGCGTAAGCGCTTTGTGCTCTATGCGCATTAATTTCTGCCTGATTCTGGAAAATTCCATCAGTTTTCAATACATAGTATTCACCAATCGATCTGCCAACTTGTGTTCTGGTATTGCCCGATTGAATGTAGTCTTTTGGCTGACCTGTTTCCGTATCGATACCTAAATTACCTAAAGATAACACCTTGTTTCTTACAATACTGATGTTTCCGGCGATATCCCATTTAAATTCGCCATCTAATTTCGGGCGATAACCTAAATTTAATTCTAAACCTTTATTCTGAATAGAACCAATGTTAACGATTGGATCTCCCTGTAAATTACCAAGATATCCTGGCAGAGGTTGGCTTAATAATACATCTTCTGAAACGGAACGAAACGCATCAAAGTTGATGGTGAACTGATCTTTAAAAAGTGATGCATCAAAACCTAAGTTGGTCGTTTTTTTCTTTTCCCATCTCAAATCGCCAGACGCAAGTTTAGCCTGAATTGCCCCAGGATTGGTGACCTGCCCGCTACCTAAAACCACATCTGGTGCCTGGTTAAGAAAACCAATGAATTGATATGCACCTAAAGTATTCACACCAAGCACACCATAAGAAGCTCTTAGTTTCAAATCTGAAACCCAATCCACCTTAAAGAAATCCTCTTTAGAAATTCTCCAACCTAAAGCGCCTGAAGGGAAATAACCTGTTCTAAATTGAGGAGAGAATCGAGAATCTTTATCAGCACGGAAAGTTGCGGTTAATAAATATTTATCGTCATAAGTGTAATTTAAACGACCTAAGTAAGAATCTAACAGGTTTTTATATCTGGTTCCTGAAGATGTACGACCTTCACCAGCAGTTGAAGTTAAAGTATCAAAATATTCACCTCCAAACTGAGCCAGTTTAATTCCACTACCAAAAGTATTATCAGTTTGTGTAGTTTGCTGCGTATAGCCTACTACCCCATTAATGCTATGTTTACCAATAACATAATTATAGTTCAAAGTATGCTCTAAAAGATAACTTAAAAACTGATTGCGATTATCGCTTAGCTGACTAAAATCAGGCGATTGATTTTGGTACCATGAACCATCTTTTCTGATCGATTTACTTTTATCAAAACTGGTTTCAATACCTGCATTAAATTTATAGTTTAAACCTTCGATGATCTTAAAATCAACATAGGCATTACCAATTAACTTAGCGAAGTTTGATTTTACTGAAGTAATATTGGCAATAGCCACCTGGTTACGCGAAAAAGTATTGATGTTACCATTTGAACCGTAACCCCAGCCGCCAGGATTGTTAGTACTGATTAAAGCATTATCCTGAACCGGAATTAGTGGTACACTTGAAAACATATCATACCAAGGGTTTCCGGCGAAGGCACCTCCCTGAAAAGGTGCTTTTGATGTAGATGATGAGAAAGCCAGGTTTTCTCCAAATTTGAATCTGCCTTTGGTAGTTTCTGTATTTACCCTAAATGAGGCACGCTCAAATTCTCTGGCAATCAGTACACCTTTATCTTTAAAATAACCACCAGAAATTAAGTATTTCGAGCCATTACCGCCACCAGAAATACTGGCATTGTAATCCTGAACCGAACCTGTTCTTAAAGTTTCATCAACCCAATCCGTATTGATACGGCCATTATAATTTGCTACACCAGGCTGGATCGCCATGCCTGATGCCTGATAAGCACGTGTATTGGTTGCAGCATATTCCGCAGCATCCATCATATCGTAAGTTTTAGGCACTTGCGAAATGCTGTATCTGCTCGTAATATTAATTTTCGCTGGTCCTTCTTTACCTTTTTTGGTTGTAATTAAAATCACGCCATTTCCTGCTCTTGAACCATAAATTGCAGCGGCAGATGCATCTTTCAAAATCTGAATGTCTTCTACATCATTAGGACTAACGGTAGTATTTGGATCAGCAATCATTCCATCAATAACATAAAGTGGACTTGCATTTCCAAAGGTTGCCAAACCACGAATATTCACAACTGCTTCCTGGCCGGGAGCCCCACCGTTTCTTACAGCAACACCTGGCGTTTGCCCCTGAAGTGCTTCAGGAAGAGAACGAGATACTAGCTTTTCTGTGTTTCCAGTGCTAACAGAACCCGTTGCACCAGTTAAATCTTTTCTTCTGATGGTTTGATAACCAATGACCACCACGTCATCCAGTGCCGTATCAGATGATTCCAATGTGACATTGATTACAGGGCTAGAACCGACAACAACTTCTTTAGCAGTAAAACCAATATAGTTAAAAACTAAAGTTGCTCCTTCCGGAACAGAAATACTGTATTTACCCGCAGCATCGGTTACAACGGCTCTTCCGCCACCTTTAACACTTACAGAAACCCCTGGAAGTGTTTCTCCGGAGGCAGCTTTTACAGTTCCAGTAATCTGGATGTCGAATTTATTTGCTTTGACCTCAAAGCCTTCGTTTTTTGTTAGGGAAGCGTAACTTGGATAAGCCATTGCAGCCACAACGAATGGCAGCGCAAGCATTCTTTTTAAGTTACCAACCTGATAAACATGAAATAGATTAAGTAAATTTCCTTTTTTCATAATATTTACATTTGGTTTTGGTTAGTTGAGTGTAGAGCGAACCGGCCATTAAAAAGGTAGTTCAGAACAGATCTTCGGCTTTTCTTCATAATTTAGAAATAAGTTTATAATTGGTTAGTCATGCTAAATCTATTGGAGATTTAACAAGAGCAATGTTAGGACTTTGAGCTGGAAACAGGTATAAAATTTGTTTCTAAATCTATAACAAATGTGGATTTGACATTTAAAAATAGCTTCTATAGCCAAAAAACAAGGTTTTTGAAAAATCGATTTTTAAGATCAGTAGCAAAAAAATAATTTTGGTGAAATGTGTTTTGCTGTGCATAAATCTTAAATGTCGAAAACTATATTTAGAATTATGGCATTATATAAATACCGCTCATCAATTAATTTTATAATTTTACAACCTAATATTTCAATACTTGATGCCAATTCTTTCTCTTTCGTCAAAAGATCTTCAGACTTACCAAAAGCGACTTACACAGTTGGGTCACACCGAAGATAGTTTTGCAGTTATTAAAGAATTGCATCAACGTTTAACCGTTAACGAAGCGGAGTTAAAAAAACTTGAATTTGCGGTTAACCTTTTGCAAATTCAGGGAAATCACGACTTGCAAAAAGATGCGGTTAAAAAAGAACACCAAAAACTTAAAGATATTCGCCAAACCATTGATGACAGGATTCTGATTGTTGAGCAAAAGTTATATTTAGGAATTCCTGATGATCTGGATGAAATGGAACAACTCATAGCTGAACAGGAAGCCATCGTGGCCGATCAGGAAAAACTGAATGAAGATGAACTTTCTTTGCTGGAGAAAATGAGTCAGATTGATGTTGCCTTCGGCAAACAACTGGCAGAAATCGATCAATCAAGATCAAATCGGGAACTTCCGCTAAACGCGAAATTGGAAAGTGCGTTACAGCAGGTTGAAGCCGCTCAAAAACAAACTGAATTGCGCTCAAAGATGCTATCGTTTCTACCAATTTTACTTGTTCCCATTATCCTGGATTGTATTGCTTATAAAATCGGTATTAACGGCTCAAATCCTTTAATTTTTTCACACTATATCTTTTTGATTTCTCTAATAGTCATTCAAATATTTTTTGCAGATCAAATTCGGATTAAAATCTTCTCCTTTTTAGCGGTGAAACAATGTGATTTATTTTTTAAGCAAATTTCCGATAGTTTAAGTGAACTCGAAAAAACTAAAAGGCAAATTGAAACTAAACACAGCATTAAGGCTGAAGATATTCTTAGCTTGGATATGAGTTGATTACTTTATCATTCCCCTTTTAATCGCCATTAAGTTGGTTTTCCCTATTATTTTTCTAATCCCAAAATACTGTAAACTCATAAATTACTGAGTCTTCGGTATGTTAAATAAAAGCTTAATTTTAAATTAAAAAAAAGCTAAAGATTTACTTATAAGATTATTTGTAAAAATGATAGTAAAAAAAACCATTACGCTGAAAGGCATTTTTGAATTTGCTGGTCATCACATTTATTGGCTTACAGCTTACATGTTTATCATTTCTGTATTGTACAAAGTAGTGGGTTGGCAATGGATTTCCATTCCATGGCTTCCCGTATCGTTAATTGGTACAGCAGTGGCATTTTACCTTGGCTTCAAAAATAACCAATCTTACGATAGGGTTTGGGAAGCCCGGAAAATATGGGGTGGCATTGTAAATAGTAGCCGAAGCTGGGGGATGATGGTGAATTCCTTCATCTTAAATAACCAGCTTACCGATGAGGAAATCAGAAAAATAAAAACCAGATTAACTTACCGACACATTGCCTGGCTATACATTTTAAGAGAACAATTGTTGGTTTCCACACAGTGGGAACACGTAAACTTAAAGCATCTATTCGGAAAAATTGCAGTTCAACGGCGGGAGCGTTTCGGTATAGGGCAGTTTAAAAATTACTTAAACGAAAAGCAAAAGGCAAATTATTATGCCGATGCAGCTGAATGGGACAACGCAGCCAATAAAGCCACACAAATCATTAATTTGCAGTCGCAGGATTTAGCGCAGCTTCATGAGGAAGAAACTTTGCACATGCGCAGGCAAATAGAATTACAAAAAATCCTATCAGATTTTTACGACCATCAGGGTAAAGCAGAGCGGATTAAAAAATTTCCTATCCCCCGCCAATACGCCAACATGAGTTTTATATTCACTTGTATTTTTATCTTCCTTTTGCCCCTTGGAATTGTGGCAGAATTTGCAAAATTAGAAGAAGCAGGAGTTTGGTTAATGATTCCTTTTGGCACCATTGTGGGCTGGATTTATGTTGTAATGGAGTTAATTGGAGATTATTCTGAAAACCCTTTTGAAGGTCTGGGAACAGATATTCCGATGCTATCGATTTGTCGCACCATCGAAATCGACCTGTTGCAAATGCTGGGTGAAACAGAACTGCCACAACCCATACAACCTGTTAACGATATTTTGATGTAATAAAGTCTTTTCATCAGAAAAATTTAAACAAACATAGTTAATGCATACACTTTTACCCTTTTTACTGGCAATGATAGCTGCCATCGTTTTATTAAACATGTGGGCTACCAAATTAAAAATTGCTTATCCTATTTTATTGGTTATCGCAGGATTGGCCATCAGTTTTATTCCGGGTTTACCAACGGTTAAGATTGATCCAGACCTGATCTTTTTTATATTCCTGCCTCCCTTACTTTTCGAAGCTTCCTGGTCAATCTCTTTTAAGGAAATGAAAAAATGGTGGCGTATTATCGGCAGTTTCGCTTTTCTGGTTGTATTTTTCACAGCGCTATCAGTTGCCCTGGTTACCAACTATTTAATTCCAGGATTTACCATTGCCATAGGTTTTTTACTGGGTGGTATTGTTTCGCCCCCAGATGCGGTAAGCACCGGAGCCATCATGAAATTTGTTAAAATTCCTCGTTCTACATCGGCCATTTTAGAGGGGGAAAGTTTACTAAATGACGCCTCATCGTTGATTATTTTTCGGTTTGCTTTGGTAGCCGTTGGTACCGGGCAATTTGTATGGCATGAAGCTGCAGGAAGCTTTATATGGATGGTACTTGGTGGTGCTGCAATAGGCTTGTTGCTGGCTTGGATTTTCGTTCAGGCACATAAACGTTTACCAACTGATGCGCCCTCTGATATCGCCTTGACACTCATTGAGCCTTACTTTATGTATTGGGTAGCGGAGCAGGTACATAGTTCTGGCGTAATGGCGGTGGTATGTGGTGGTCTATACATGTCTGCAAAACGACTCGTCTTTTTAAACAGCGCCAGTAGGATAAAAGGATACAGTGTTTGGGAAAGTTTTGTATTTATTTTAAACGGTGTAGTTTTCATGCTTATAGGCTTAGAGCTGCCAGAAATTGTTGGCGGGATAAGATCTGAAGGAATTTCATTAGGTACGGCTATTAATTATGGACTATTGGTGACAGCTGTGCTTATTGGTGCCCGGATGATTAGCTCTTATGCGGCTTTGGTAGCTACTACCATCTTCCGGCCAAGTGTTCGACCGCATGCCTCATCGCGGGTAAGACGCTGGATGATGCCGCTTTTATTGGGATGGACCGGTATGCGAGGTGTGGTATCACTCGCCGCAGCATTAGCTATCCCCGTTACGCTAAATGGAGCAGCCTTTCCGCATAGAAATCTTATTCTCTTTATCACTTTTGTGGTTATATTATTAACCTTATTAATCCAAGGGTTAACCCTGCCCTATTTCATTAAACGCACCCATTTTTTTGATGGTGTATTTGGCCTCGAAAATGAAGAAGCAACCAGGCTGAAAATGAAGCAAGGCCTAAAACAACATGTTTATCAAGAGCTTAAAAATAAATACGAAAATGGTTTACAGGGCAATGAGAAGATCGCAAAAATACTTAAACAGTGGGAAGAACGGGCCAAGGCTGCTGATGATAGCTGGATGAATGACGACACCAAAACCATTTTCGTTGAACTTTTGGATAGCCAACGCGAATATTTGGTTGAATTGAATAAAGACCCAAAAATTGATGAGGAAATTATCCGCCAGCAATTATATCAAATCGATTTGGAAGAAGAAAGATTAAAGATTATTTAGTCCTTTGAGTACAGATTTATTTAAAATAACATAAACTACAATGCAGCTTTAGCATCTATCAGGGATCAACTGAAAAACTATCGGTTCTACAGTTGATCCTAAAGGAAACGAAATTTGTTACTTAAAATCGGGCACTTCGAAAATGTATCCTCCGAATAAAATGTAAGCCCATAATAACGTCCAAAATATATTGAACAATTGTGCCACACCAAATACCACAGCGGGCTTTCCTTCTTGCAATTTAATTAGCGATGAAAGCTTGGCTTCCATACCGATGGATACAAATGCCAAAGCAAACCAAACTGTTCGTAAACCGCTTAGCGTGGGTACAACCGCTTTAGAGGTTTCAGCAGACAACAGAAATGAAAATATAAGCGAGGCTGCAATAAAACCAATTACAAATTTTGGAAATCGTTCCCAAACAATTCCAATACCGTTACCTTTTTGAATAGCAATTTCTCCATTTGATTTTTTAGGTTTTTTATAAGCCCACCATATAGCGATAAGAAAAGCGGCGATACCGATAAAAACGTTTTGAGAAAATTTAGCAATTACGCCGGCTTTAACTGCGATTGGTCCAATCAAATCTCCCGCAGCGGTTACAGTTGCTGTGGTATCCAGGGTTCCACCCAACCAGGCACCGCCAACAACTTCGGGAATATTAAAAAATTTAACTGCCCAGGGTTGTAAAACCATCATTGGAATGGCCATAATTAAAACTAAAGTAGTTACGTAAGATAGTTTTCGCTTATCTCCGTTAATTGCTCCGGCCGCCACAATAGCTGCCGAAACGCCGCAAATGGAAACAGCAGAAGCCAAAATCACACCGAACTCATCATCTACCTTTAATTTTCTGCTTAACCACATCGAAAAAAACCAAACTGCGCTCACCACTACTACAGCCTGTAAAATACCGGGCAACCCAGCTTTTACTAAATCAGCTGAAAGTATGGTCGTCCCTAAAATAACCAGACCAGTTTTAATATAAAATTCTGACCGAACGGCTTCTTTTAACCACTGCGGAAGTTGGACCAAATTACCCAGTAAAATTCCAATCAGCAAGGCGAATACTACATATTCCAAACCGTAATAAGAAACGTTTTTATTTCCTCCAATCAGGAATGCGAAGATTGAAACAACATAAATAAAAGTAAAGCCAAGTATGAATCGCTTAACCTTCCCTCCTGATAACGCAATAGCGGTAGTTGTTAATGAGAGGAACACAACCCAAACACCAAATATTTTCAAGATGTTATCTGCCGAAAATATTTTTTCTGAAAGATCATTTAATGTAGCCCATTTATAAACCGGCAGATCAATTGTGTAACCTAACCCATAGAAATATACAACGAGCGAAATCAAAAATCCACCTAAAATCACAGCCCACCAATCTTCAGTGAGGTAGCTTAGAAAAGGCTTCTTTTCGGTATGATAATTATCTTGAATAGGCTGTTCATCTAAAGAAATAGACATGAGAAGGGGTATTAGAGATTTATTGCTTGATTATTTTGTTTAACTACTGCGGCGGTAACCATCAACTGACCCAGATGGCGCATGGTGTGTTCTGCTCCATGAAAAAGTAATCCTAAAACAGTAGAAGGTAACCCGGCACGACCAATGCCCCTGAATTGTGTAAGTGTTTGCACATCAGTTTCATAAAGTTGTTGCATCGCTTTAAGCACCTGTTGATCAAAACGATGAATGAGGTGCTGCACTGAATAGCCAGCAAAACTATCTTTCCCCTCTTCTTCTAATTGTTCAAATTGAAAAGGAGTTAAAGCCTCTGCCCTAGCATAAGTGAAAACGCGGTCTAAAACTCCGGATAAGTGCTGTAAATGAAACCCTACTGAAGCCATTCCGGCTGGTTTAGTCCACAGCAGTTCAGCCGGAAAATCAACTAAATAATCATGCAACTCTTCCTGCGCTTGCAAAATTGCATGACCAATCGGTTGCAATAAAGGTTCAAGATTAGGTAAAGGTCCTCTCTGCCAGACTTCTAATTTCGCCATAATGGTTTTTTCTACTGGCTAATCTATGAAATTGAGTGCGAGCCTATGGCATATCAAGCGTTAATTTTACAGACATGATCTAATTTTAATCAAGTCTCCATTTCTGCAAACCCTGTTGTACACCTGGAATTTTTTCTTCCAGCTCTGTTTGAAGATCTTTAGAAATATTTAAAAATTCAAATGCTTTTTTGCCGTTAGAAAGTTTAAGTTCACCCCCAGCCAGTTCAATCCGCTGAATGAGATCCTTCCCTAGTTCATGTTCGATAAGGTATTTTTTCGCCCTATTCTTTAAGTTGTCTTGAAATTGTCCAATTGTAGCCATATCGTCTTTTTAAATAGTGAATTGATGCAGCAAATGTATTAAAAAAATAAAAAGACTACAAAATCTATAGACATTATATTTTTTATTATATCTTTGCTTCATCATTTGATAGAAGCCTGGCAGTTTGCATACACGCTTTACTTTTGATCGTATAGTCATGTGGCCGAGTGGTTGAGGTACAGGTCTGCAAAACCTTTTACGGCGGTTCGAATCCGCCCATGACGTCTACTATAAATAAAATATGAATACATTGCAAGGAACATTTGCCTTGGTTACCGGAGCAAGCAAAGGATTGGGCAAAGCAATTGCAACTGAACTGGCAAAAAAAGGTTACGATCTTTTACTGGTTGCTCGCTCGGAAGACGAATTGGCTAAGCTGAGCGAGGAATTACAAACCGGTTATGGTATAAAAGCACTTTATTTTCCAATTGATCTTTCACAACGAAGTTCTGCAAAAACCGTAAACGAATGGGTGGAAAAAAATGACTTTCAGGTTTCGATACTGATCAATAATGCCGGCTATGGTTTATGGGGAAGATTTGATGAGCTACCGCTCGAAGATCAATTTAACATGTGCCACTTAAATATCGATGTTGTAGTAGAACTTTCCTATCTGTTGATTCCCCGCCTATCCCGATCTGATAAGGCTTATATTTTAAATGTATCGAGCACTGCTGCATACCAGGCTGTTCCAACACTGGCAGTTTATGCTGCCACAAAATCATTTGTGCTGTCATTTACCAGAGCAATAAGATTTGAACTAAAAAACACAACGATAGCAGTAAGCTGTTTAAGCCCCGGACCAATTGATACAGGATTTGCGCACCGGGCTGGGCTTGATGCCTTTAGCAAGATGGCTGAGAAGTTTAATATGCAGTCTGAAGAAGTCGCAAAAATTGCACTGAAAGGTTTATTTGCTCATCAGCCGGAAATTGTTCCGGGTTTTACAAACTGGATAAGCGTTTTCGCAAACCGGATTTTGCCAAAGGCATTCATCGAAAAAATGGCAGCAGGAATTTATAAAACTTAAAGATTTTTTGAAAAAATTGTACCTGATATTCTTTGGAATATTAAAAAAATGTTACGTTTGTATTAAATACTACTAAATCTATAGATTATGTATAATAAAACAATCTTGTTTTATTTCACTTCAGCACAGAACCACTCGCGAATGCGAATGTGCTGTTGTTGCGCATAATTCTTCTTCCAACCAATTTATTTTTCTTTACCTAAACTTTTGAACCATGGCTTCATCTTATCCAACCTTTACCCTATCTGATCAATTAACCAGCGAACAAATTGATTTCTTCAATGCTCACGGCTTTATCCATTTTAAGAATTTTATAACAAAATCTACCGTTTCCTCTATTATACATGCTTCAAAAGAAGTGGAGCGAAACTGGGTTGAAAATGATATCAAAAAAGTAAATGGTGTGCCAATTAAATACGGAAAAGATTTAAACGGAGAAAAGATTGTACAAAGGTTTGCATTTATCAATCAACACCATATGACATTAGCAGGCTTACTCCTAGATCCCCGTATTACCGCTTTACTGCCACTCGCAGGAGAAGGTTCCCGTTTAGGTACCGAAGAAAAAGATGGGATGGTTTTCAATCATTACATCAACGGGCCTGAAAGTACTTTTACTAAAATGGGCTGGCATACGGATGGATTAAGAGATATTTTTTATGGAGGCAAACTTAATCCGATGCTTAATGTAGGCATCCATTTAAGCACACAAAAAGAATCAAACGGTGGATTAAAGATTATTCCCGGCACCCATAAACAAAGTGTTTATCAAATGCTTTTTCGTAAAAAATACTTTTTAGATAATAAAGCAGATAAGGATGAGGTTTCGATTTTACCCGAAGCGGGTGATTTGACTATCCATGATGGAAGGTTGTGGCATCGTGTTGCACAATCATCCATACGTGGAGAGGAAAGTCGTAGGCGAGTAATCTACATCCCTATTATTGCGGGTAAATATGCGCCGAAAAATGAGAATAGTCCAACCGTTTTTTATCAGCGTTTCGCTGGAATTGTGAAGTAATAACATGGTATTTATATTGATATTCAGCTATCTGGCTAAAACTGGAAAACTACAAAAACAGGTTTCTGGTTTCAAAGCTTTCAAAAGAAGAATTGGTTCAAAAATCTTTCGTCCTGAAGCCGCAGTTATATTAGGATGCAGCGTTTTAATTTATTAAAATTTAATGAGCGACACACATTCACAACGAGAAAAGATTTTTGCCGATCGGAAGAGAACCAACATCCTGAGAAATGGTGAGCAGCGTTTCATTCATTTTTTATTAAAACAGATGCCGGAATTCGTATCGCCAAACATATTAACGGGCATTGGATTACTGGGTTCAATAACTGTTTCCGTATCATTTATATTGGCCATAACCAGTGATAAGTGTTTTCTGCTGCTAGGAATTTTGGGTCTTTTTATTAACTGGTTTGGCGATTCGCTTGATGGAAGGCTGGCCTATTATCGGCAAATTCCGCGAAAATGGTACGGTTTTGCGCTTGACATCATCATGGATTGGGCAAGTATTGTTCTAATCGGATTAGGTTACTATTATTATGCGGAAGCCCCAGCAAAAGTTTTAGCTTTCTTTTTCGTGGTGTTTTATGGCTGGTCGATGATTATTTCTTTGCTACGTTATAAAATTACTGATGTTTACCGCATCGATTCCGGTATATTCGGCCCTACTGAACTTCGAATCATCATCGGTTTTATTCTTTTGCTAGAGCTTTTATTGCCCGGATCTATTCTGTATTCTGCGATTTTAATTACGATTACCTTGCTTGTAGTTAATATTCTGGATACCATGGAATTGCTGCGTTTTGGAAATAAACGTGATGGGAAGGATAAAACGAATGATTAAAAAAAAATCTGTCAACGTTTTTCTCAAAGCACAACTTTCAGCCTTTTCAGGCGGTGTTACAGATTATGGAATGATGATCTTGCTCACCGAGAAGCTGGGTATTCATTTTACGGTATCAATTCTCATATCTGGTTCTTTAGGAGGAATGGTTAATTTCTGCATCAACCGCTATTGGGCTTTTAAGGATCAATCGGCTTATGCTTCATCTGCAAAAATGCAATTCTTCCGGTTTTTCAGCGTAGTGCTTGGAAGCATTACATTAAAATCAACAGGAACCTATTTGCTACACCGGGGTTTCAATCTGGATTACCGTATTGGGAGATTATTAATTGATAGTATAGTCTCTTACGGATTTAATTATCCGATGATGAAGTTTTGGGTATTTAAAACCAAAAAGAAAAAACATCAGCAAAATTTTGATAATAATATTAATGTCCATACAGCCCAATAGGAATTATTTGCGGTCAGGCATGCTTGCGCTGCTATTACTTTTATTGGCTGGCCAGTTAACAGCGCAAGTATCAGACCCCTCTCCTATCAATTTCCCTATCCCAAAAAACATAGAAAATATGCTGTTTTATTTACAGCGAGATCCAAATACCAACACACTTATTTATGCTTTAAACTTACAGGAAAATGGAAGCATTAATCGCTCACAACCTGTTTCAATTTATTGGCTTCGTTACGGCGAACATGGCGAGAAAAAAGAATTGGGATATATCCAGAAGAAATTTGCCTACGGCTTAGTGACTAAGGAAATTGCAAAAGATAAATTCGAACTAAGATTTGTTTCACATAAAACCTTGCCGCTTTATTTAAGTAAGGTAGGTGAAAAATATACTGTTACGGTGGCCGTTAATGGAAAAACAATTAAGATCAACCGTCTTTTTATTCGGATAGTTGGTGGCTCGTTTTGGCTACCTAATGTGAGGTACGCTTTAATTGAAGGAATTGATTTGGTTACAGGTAAATCGCTAGCAGAAAAAATCACCATTAAATAGCATTAAACAGCTGGACTACCCATTTTTTTGAGCATCCGGTAATGAGAAGCCAAAGCCGATGAGAAAGTTGCGTTTTCATGATAAGGAATGCCATATTCTAAAGCTGTTTTCTTTACGATAACTGATATCCATCCATAATGAATATGACATACTTTTGGGAATAGATGGTGTTCAATCTGTCTGTTTAAGCCGCCAAGGAAAAATGCAGCAAGCGGACTATCCGCAGCAAAATTTGCCGTAGTATGCATTTGATGTTCAGCCCAGGCTTCCTCCATGTTTCCTGAATGATTAGGCACCGGAAAAGCTGTACCTTCTACAACATGAGCAAGCTGAAAAACCAAGCCCATTGTAATTCCCTGAGCGATATGAAGCAAAACAAAGCCAACCAAAACCTGCCACCAGGCTAAATCGGTAATTAAAATTGGAAGAACGATGAAGAGAAAGTAATAGAGAAACTTGTAAAAGAAAAGATTAAAATACTCAATTTTGGGATGAATATTTTCTCTGGCACCTATATTTTTCTGAAAGAATTTCTTGTAATCCTTGCGTAGCACCCACGAGATTGAAGCTAAACCATATAATGGAAATGCGTACCATTGCTGAAAACGCTGATGTGACTTCAATTCATCTTCATTACAAATGCGGATTAATCCCGGTGCAATCTCAATATCTTCATCGTGTCCTGGTATATTGGTATAAGTGTGATGAACTACATTGTGGGTAATATTCCATACGTAAGGACTGGCGCCGAGCAGATGAAAAATCATTCCAAGCAACTTATTCACTTTTTTATTAGCCGAGAAAGCGCCATGAATGGCATCGTGGCACACATTAAAACCAATAAATGCACAGGTTACTCCCAAGGCTAAAGTAAGTGGAGCGAGATATATCCAGTTTAACCCAGAAAGTAGAATGCTGAGATATAATATGATAAATAGGCTTAAAAAAATGGAAGTCTTCATCCACATCAAACTGTTGGCATTGATTCCCAATCCACGATTGTGAAACTGTTCATTTACCTTTTGCCTGACTTCTGAATAAAAATTTACTTTTCCTGATGCAGGGAATTTTGTGATGATCTTCATATTTCTCGTTTACCGTACCCGCTGCACAGGGGCGATACTCCGAGTTCATCAAGATGCGCATCTTAAATTAGATGACGTGTAAATATATGAACGTAAACTGAGATTGTTTAGTTTTTAAATAAAGTAATAAGTGTACATAAAATTACAACCCCTAACCGGGCAACAATTCGTTTCTACTTTTTACCAAATCAGAAACATCAGTAGCAATAATCATGATCGAATTCGTTGTACCCCGATCATTTTTCAATGGTTCATATATAAAATTGAAATAACAATCTACTTTCTGGCCATCTTTCTCTAAAATAGCTTTCGCTTCCTTGCCAATATATCTCTCACCGGTGGTATAAACACGATCGAGTATTTCAAGATAAGGTTGATCTTGCAGTTCGGGTAAACCTGCCGCTAAAGGTTTTCCTAGAACGGTTTTATCTTTACCCCAAAGCTCAAGAATTAAATTATTTGCCATTTCGATCTTAAGTTGGCGATGACGCAAAACACCAAAGGCAATAGGTGCCTTTTCTAAAAAGCCACTTATTTTGGTTTTAGACTTCGATAAGCTCTTTCCTAATTGAAATGTAGCCGTAAAAGCCTGACTGAGTTCTTCATGAGCCAAATTTAAATCTTCGTACAATGTATCAAGCTCATTTCGGTGACTTGCTATTTCTTTAGCACAAATATCAACCTGTTGTATCAGCGCAGCATATTCTTCCAGAAACTGAAATTGTTTAACAATGTTGGCCGCAATAATTTCCAATATCTCTTTTCCATGTGCTTCTAAGCCGTCTGCTCTGATATCTTTTATTATTATCTCTCCTATCAACTGGTTAGAAGCATTAATTAGAGGCTTCAGGAGATGACTTTCCGCTTTCAAACCTGGAGCCTGCAGCGCCTGTTTATGGATATTGATTTCTACTAGATCTGAGTTAAATACGGTTTTTAAAAGCCTGATATGTTGTTCCAGTAAATCATCCTTTTCGAATTTTAAAAATTTACGCCCTTGTTTACTGTCCATTTTCTGCTTTTTTGATAAATCGTTTTAATTAACGACCAAATATCTTTCTTGTTAAGGTAAACAATATTCATACCCCAAACACGAATACTAAAATATAAATCTTGATTATGATGTTAATACGACTTTAAAAGAAAATAACTCTTTTTAGGAATGCTTTTGATTGTAACTATTAGCCTTTGGCAGATGTTAATCTTAAAAATCAAATACTCATGTATCCAAATCACGAACTTTCGGTTTTGAGAAGACGTTTACTTGAAAAAATTGGTTCTACAACTTTAGGCCCGGGTGATTGTTCTGAAATATCAGTCCAAATATTCGTAAAAACTGGTTATTACGTAAGCAGGTCTACTATTAAACGCATTTTCAGCACCACACCGAACTTATCAGATTCTTCACCTTTTGTTAAGAACGCCATTGGCAGTTTTTTGGGTTTCGACCATTGGGAAGCTTTGAAACAAGCTATTGATAGAGAAAAGTAAATGTTGCGGATTTAGTTTTAGATTTAACGAATGGAAAAAATTGGATTTGGGGGAAGCTGCCACTGGTGTACTGAAGCAATATTTTTATCAATTAGAGGTGTGGTGAAGGTTGAACAAGGTTGGATTTCGTCAACAGGCAGTGATCATGAATTATCTGAAGCGGTTATTGTGCACTACGCAGAAGAAATAATTGACTTAAAATCATTAATCGAAATACATCTCCATACGCACAGTTGTACCGCACAACACTCCATGCGTGTGAAGTATCGCTCGGCCATTTATGTATTTAATGATTTGCAGCAACAACTTGCGAATGATGCCATTGTAACACTACAATCTGATTTTGCACATCCCATCATTACAAAAGTTATCCCCTTTAGGCAATTTAAGCTCAATCAAAATAAATACCTAAATTACTATTATGGTAACAGGGAAAAGCCCTTCTGCCGAAATATTGTAAGTCCGAAACTTAAAGCACTTATCAATTCGTTTCCTCATTTGATAAATAAAGATAAAATGAATTTATCTTAAATCTGTAGCGGACGATCCCCTCGAAATTCAGGTGCTTAATGCCATAATATTAAATCGAATTATTGTATTAGAATAATTTTTACAACCTTTGCGCCTTGCAAGGCAATTTGTTTCTGCAAACATACAAGCCTGTTTACTTCGGCTTAAATATTGGTTCAGCCTTACTGAACTAAATCCTGCTTAAAATAAGGATCACCAAACATTAAAATATTTCGTTTACCATGAGCAAGTTTTTGTACGGCATTGATTTTGGCACAACCAATTCTGCGCTATCTATTTACGATGAAGAAAAAAAGGAAATTATAGATACAATTTCCATTCCCTCTTTGATCTATTTTACCGAAACAAAAAGTTTTGTTGATGGCGAAAGTCATATTGTTGGAGAAAAAGCAATTGAAAGTTATTTAAATGACGGGATGAAAGGGCGTTTCATTAAATCAATCAAACAAATCCTATCTCGAACCACCTTTACAGAGACCAGAATTCATAATAAGCGATACACAGCTGCCGATTTAGTGACACTAATCCTCAAAGATCTGAAATCGAAGGCAGATAAAATTATAAATGGAAACTGTAGCAAAGCCATCATTGGGAGACCTGTGTTTTTTGATGATGATAATTCGCAAAGAGATACTTTGGCGCAAACGAGATTAAAGAAAGCCGCTGAAAACGCTGGCTTTACTGATGTGCGCTTTCAGTTTGAACCGATTGGCGCTGCCTTTGCTTATGAAAAAACGATTAATAAAAAAGAACGGGTATTAGTAGCTGATTTGGGTGGTGGAACAACTGACTTTACTTATCTTATCCTCGATCCGGCAAAGGTGGGTAGTAAAGACCGAAAAAATGATATGATCGCATCAGGGGGTATTTATATTGGTGGCGACAGTTTAGATTCAGCTTTTATGTGGGATAAAGGAACGCCTTATTTTGGAAAAAACACAACTTACGAAGCCACACCCGGCAAGGTTTTAAACGTTCCGAAATCGCTTTTCGCAAATATTTGCACCTGGGATAAGATGAACTTTTTTAATGGACTTAAAATCCAAAAAGAAATAGAAGAGTACTACTATTATTCTGGCAATGATCCAAAATTTAAAAACCTAATTACCCTGGTTGAAAATAATTTGGGCTATTCTTTATTCAGAGCGATAGAAAAAACGAAAATCGAGCTTTCCGATTTACCCGTTTCCAATTTTGAGTATTCCAGCTTGGGAATAGAGATTGATGAGCAAATCAAATTAGATCAGTATAATGCCATTATTGAAAAAGACGTTTTAAAGATCGAAGCTTATCTTAACCAGTTTATGAATACTTATCACATCAACCCTGAAGAAATTGATTGCCTGTTTTTAACAGGAGGAACATCAATGGTTTCAGCCATACAGCAACTATTTAGACGCCGGTTTCCACATATCCCTTTAAACTCAGGCGATAATTTTAAAAGTGTGGCGAAAGGCCTCGCCTACAGTGGTTATTTGTTTGAAGATTAATGATTGGCTTACCGCAAAGGTAGTCTCGGTGTTTCGACGGAAACCTAAGCATCTTTCCCCTAACCTAATTTAATAGTTTCTGAAGAAATTATTACAGATGACTGGTACTACTACTCATATTTAGTAGATTTTGGAATATTATTTCCAATTTGTGTTAGTTTTTTTAATTTAGCACTAAATTAATGCGACTGATAAAAGCATGAAGCAGTTAGCAATATTTTACGCGTGTGGCGCTTAGGCAAAATATGTTGTGAGGTACGGAAAACCTGGATTCTTGGAAGAAATTTATCCTTATGATTAACATTTCTTTGACGGTCGCATTAATTTTATCCTAAATGGCTAAATTGATTTACCGTTACTCCTTTGTATCTTCTAAAGGTAGAATGAAAGTTTGAAGTTTGTTCAAATCCTAAAATCTTCGCAATCTCATCAACGCTATGATCTGAATGGAGCAACAACATTTCGGCCTCTCTCATGATCCGATCTTTGATCAGGCTGGATAAACTTTTGCCCAAAACTTTACTTAAAAACAAGTTAAGCTTTCTGCTACTGATCCCCATTCCCTGGGCATAAAACTCAATGGACCGCTCCGTTTTGTAAAACTGTTCTAATATCGCTCTGAAACGAAGTACCTGCTGTAACTCATCCAACGAAAGGGCAGCTAAATAACCATCCAAATCTGAAGTATATCCTAAAAATAGCGATAGATACTGAGATAGATAAGCTACATCTCTCCTTGCATCTACTTCTTTACGGAGCTGCTCAATGAGGCTAGTTGTTTTTTTAAACTCATTCCCATCCAGGTCTCGGTAAGAAAGTTTTAAAAAAAGATTTTTGGCGAGGGGATCTAAGTGCTGCAATAAAAATTCAGCGTATAATATGCTGCTAAACGTTAGCCAATAAGCAAATTGTATTTCGCCGTCTAATCTTACCAGTCCCTCTTCAGGAATAAAAAATATTCGTCCGGCAATCAATTTATGATCACCAGAATTCATGTGCAGGTATCCTTCAGCTTCTTTAATTACTAAAATACGCATCGGAAAAGCTGCTGGCAAAGCTTTTTCCCTTTTATAAAATCCTTTAATCACCTCAAGTTGTATCATATCAACTTAGATTTTAAAGTGTTTAGTGAGAGATCGTTTATCATTATAAATTAGTGTGGTTTCTAAGACTACCAACGCACATTAAAAGTTACATTAATAAATTGTTAATCTAAACCAAATTTCCTGTTGCTGTAACGAAATCAATGGTTTAATAAATTCTTGCGCAAACATAAATAATATTATAGTGTTGATCGGCTTGTAGCTAAAATTCTAAGCTATCAACAATAAAATCCAAGGCAAAAAAAAAGCAAACTAATAATTAAGTTTGCTCATTTTGTTTAATGTGATGATTCTTTCAGGATTTTAATACTGTAACCTTTACTACTTCAACATTGTTGGCAGCGAAGTTGAGATCGAAAAGTACAATATTTTGCGTTTGAATTTTATCAATTAATCCTTTAGCCGAAACGATTAAATCCTTTCCTCCATTAGAAGGTGTAATTAATCCTAGTCCTTTTTCATCATCATAATATTTTACAGTTCCGAGTCTCATAGTATCTTACACTAGTTTAACATTAACTGCATTTAAACCTTTTTTGCCCTGAGTTACTTCGAACTCTACCTGGTCATCTTGATTAATTTTATCAACTAATCCGGTAATGTGTACGAAGATCTCTTCTCCGTTTTCTGACTTAATGAATCCAAAACCTTTTGACTCATTATAAAATTTTACTGTTCCTTGCATTTAATTTAGAAAGTTTAGATTTCTAAACATAGCAAAATGAAAAAAGTTTAAAAAATGTAATAGATTTTTACTGCGTTTTAATAGATGAAGGATAGTACCTGGCGGTTTAACCTAAAATATTCTTTTAATTGTTTGATATACTTCATTACAATTCCTTTAAAAAAGAAATTATACAAACTTAAGAAGTGAGTATTGCCAGATTATTCTGCTATATCTTCTTACTTGCAAAGATTATCCAAAAAACTGTAATACCACTAAGTATAAAAATAATCCCTAATATTAAATTCATTCTGTCATCCATCTTTGTAAGCTACAAAAATTATGATGACATTCAGATGATTTACGTTAAATACAACCTGAGGGGTTAAAGTAATCTATAGATTGTATTTAAAAAAAATAAATCATCGCTTTGTGTATGAACAGGTGATAGTGATCGAACAGGTGAGAATTGCATCGGTTTTGAAGAGAATCCTCATCAAACACCAACAAAGATTTGATTAAACGACCTTCAACTTAGACCTTTTTTTGGCCATGCCGACAATATTTTTAGCAACTTTTCCTCTTTTTGTGATGGCAAGTTCAAATTCTACTGAGCTACCTATATAAAGACCCTTTGCTTTACAATCTGATATATCGAAATAAATACTTTGAACTACTAATTCCTGTGAGATTAATCCGAAACCTCTTTGCTTATTGTAAGCTGTAATGACACCATTCATCATGTTTAGTTTTGAGCGTTAATTGATATAAACATAGTTGATTGTGTATAAAAAAAATAATGCAGTAGATATTCTATCACAATAAATAGATATGATTTGTACCTAAGTTGATTATCGTAGAATATCGGGTTGGTATGACTATTAAATCAGATCGCTAATTATGATAATTAAAACTTAAAAATATTTTAAATGTTTAATCATTAGTTTAAAACCATCGCTATGAAAAATGTAAATAAAAAAAGTTCTACCAAAGAACTTAATGAAGTTAAAGAAGGCGATATCATAAAGGATGATACCGGGAAAAAGGGTGAAGTTGCAGACATAGAAATTTTGAATAGAAAGAAGGAAACGCAATACTATTACAAGATCAAAAATGATGGAACAATTCTCGTAATTAAATAATAGGTTCAGTTGGATTTATTTATTGGCGATTAGAAATATTTAAGGATATTTGCGCAAAAGTATTGATCCATGCAAAATATTAAAAACATCATTTTTGATTACGGAAACGTAATTTTCGATATCGATTTTAGAATTGCCCAGGCTTCGTTTAAAAAACTTGGCATAACAGATATAGAAAATTTCTTTGCACATAAAGGCCATAATCAAATATTTGATGATTTTGAAACCGGCGCAATCTCTCCGGCAGAGTTTCGCGAGGGTATCAGAAAAGCTGCTGAGAAACCTGATTTAACTGATGCGCAGATTGATGAGGCATGGAATAGCTTATTAATAGGAACCCATCAACAAAATCATAATTTGTTAATGGCGGTAAAAGAGAAATACAGAACTTTTCTATTAAGTAACAACAATGAAATCCACTACGAATGGATTATCAATTACCTGAAAACAACTTTCGAACTGAACAATTACGATGACTATTTTGAGAAAGCTTATTTTTCTCAGCATATGAAATTGCGTAAACCTAATACTAATATTTTTGAGCAAGTATTGAAGGAGAACAACTTAAATCCTGCCGAAACTTTGTTTATAGATGATAGTCCGCAGCATATTGAAGGGGCAAAAAAAGTGGGTTTAAATACGTTATTGATGACTGAAAAACCAGCTCAACTGGAATCATTTTTGAAAGCCAACGGCGTTTTGTAAATTAAGGTTATGGCGGAAAAGAAATACAAATCTCTTAAAGAGTTTTATCCCTATTATCTAAGTGAGCATACCAATACAACTTCCAGAGTACTTCACTTTATAGGCACAGGTTTAGTTGTACTCGCCTTTTTTACAGGCTTTCTCTTTCATGATTGGCGTTTTTTCTTGGCGATGCCGATTTTAGGATATGGTTTTGCATGGGTGGGTCATTTCTTTTTTGAGAAAAATAAACCCGCTACTTTTGAATACCCGGGTTATAGCTTAGCAAGCGATTTTATCCTTTTTTACGATTTGCTTACGGGAAAACAAGGGTTTGTGGTGAAGAAAGATTAGCAACTTATTTTAAGCCGTTGGTTGAAACCAATGGTAATGAATTATAAACATAGTCTTTTATTCGCTATTTATTGCAGGCTGCTTGAGCTGCCTGTTTGTTATTAAACGATTAGCGGTGTTAGCAAAACCTTTGTTCTTAAACCCGATTGGAGCGAAAATACTTTTTGCAGCAGGTCTTCGACGAGTTCGAACTAACAATATCAAAAAGATTGAAGCAGAAAGCGGGAATACTAAATCCGAAGAACCACCACACTTTCCTTTCCAAATAAAAAATGGAATCATCCTTTCGGTAATTCCATTTCTCATTTAAGCAAGTGCCTTATAATTTCCGTCTTTTCAATTCCCTTTCAATTAAACCCAGTTCCCTACCTGTTTGCCCTGCAACCGAAGTATTTTCCTGTGCTCTTCTAAAAAGATATGGCATTACCGCTTTAATAGGTCCGTAAGGAACATATTTAGCAACATTATAGTTGGCGTCGGCAAGGTTGAAACTTAAATTATCGCTCATACCTAATAATTGAGCGAAATATACATGCGGGTGATTATGTGCCACTTTTTTCTCGTCCAAAAGGTAAGTTAATAAACGGCTGCTATCTTCATTGTGCGTACCACAAACAATGGCAATTTCTTCAATATGGTCTACGCAATAACGTAAGGACTCATTATAATCTCTATCTGATGACTCTTTATCAGGTTGAATTGGCGATGGATAACCCATTTCGGCGGCACGTTTACGCTCCTTTTCCATATAAGCGCCACGAACCATTTTTACACCCAAAATAAATCCGGCAGCTTTAGCAATTAAATGGTCGGCTTTCATGTCGGCCAGCTTATCATGGCGGTACATTTGATAAGTGTTGTAAACAATAATGCGTTCCTGGTTAAATTTACGCATCATATCTAAAGCCAACTCATCAATCGTATCCTGAATCCAGGTTTCCTCAGCATCAATCATTATCGGAACGCCCTTATCAAAAGCGGTGCGACAAATCATTTCACAACGCAATTTTACTTTCTCAAATTCTGACTGTTCATCGGCAGTTAAAGTTTTCTTCGCATCTAACTTCTCCAGCAAAGCAAACCGACCGATGCCTGTAATTTTGAAAACCGTAATTGGAATGTTTTTATCGCCATCGGCACGAAGAATGGTGCGAATAATTTCCTGACAAGTTTCATCGAAAACGATTTCTTCTTCCTCGCCCTCCACCGAATAATCTAAAATGGTACCAACACCGCCTTTAGCCAGCTGAGTAATCGCTTTATCGCATTCAGCAATGGTTTCGCCACCACAAAACTGCTGGAAAATAGTTGCTTTTATTGCACCTTGAATAGGCAAACCGATATTTAAAAAGAAATTTGTTATCGGCGGACCAACCTTGGTTAAAAAGTTGCTGCCAATCATTTTAAAAAGCCAAAAAGCTTTTTTCAGTTCTGCATTACTTTTTTGGCGGAAAGCTACTTCCGTATTATCAAAATTCGGTTGTTTATTAGGAGATGATTCAATCATTTGTTATGTAATAAGTCAGATGGATGCAAAATTATAAAAAGCATCCATTCTACGAACGTAAAACCTTGAAATAATCGTATTTTTGCAGCAAAATGATACAATTCAAATTAGAGGGCGAATTTATTCCGCTAATCCAACTATTAAAAGCAACCGGATTAGTTGGCACAGGTGGCGATGCTCAGGCTGCTGTTATGGATGGCTTAGTTAAGTGTAATGGTGAGGTTGAGTTTCGTAAACGCTATAAAGTTAGGGTTGGCGATATCATCACTTTTGAACAAGATAAAATCGAAATAATTTAATGGAAACTTTAACGAGCGCAGGCCATTCGCTTTATTTCGAAAGCAATTTAGATGCCTTAAAAACTCTTCTAGAAAGCAACAAATACAGCAAGATTTTTATTCTTGCTGATGAGCATACCAGCGAAATTTGTTTGCCGGTTTTTCAATCGATGATGGATGATTTTGCTGATTTTGATTTAATTGAGACTTCAGCTGGCGAAGAAAATAAAAATATTGATTTCTGTATCGGTATTTGGAAAACCCTTTTGGATTTTGAGGCCGACCGCAAAAGTTTGATGATAAACTTAGGTGGTGGTGTAATTACTGATATGGGTGGTTTTATTGCTTCGACCTATAAACGCGGTATTGATTTTGTTAACGTTCCTACTACCCTATTGTCGCAGGTTGATGCCTCGGTTGGTGGCAAAACAGGTATTGATATCGATAACGTAAAAAACATGGTGGGTACTTTTACACTCCCACAAATGGTTTTTATCGAAACAGAATTTTTGAAAACTTTACCACAGCGTGAGCTTTTATCGGGCTTCGCCGAAATGATTAAACATGGTTTAATTTACGATAAAACCTATTACGAAAAATTAAAAATTACCGATTATCTTACACCATCGGCAGAAGATATTTACCGTTCGGTTGCAATAAAAAACGAAGTCGTAACCATCGACCCGCATGAAAAAAATCTACGTAAGATTTTGAACTTTGGCCATACCATTGGCCATGCGGTAGAAAGTTATTCGTTAGCAAATGATGAAAACCCACTTACTCATGGCGAAGCAATTGCCATTGGATTTGTTTGTGAAGCGGCTTTATCCATCAAAAACAGTGGATTAACAAAAGAAGAGTTGACAGATATCAGCGATTATATCCTGTCGTTATATCCTAAATATCATATCAAAAAAGAGAGTTTCGAAACGCTTTTAGAATTAATGCAAAGCGATAAAAAGAACGAGGATGGTAATATTTTATTCTCTCTTTTAGAAACTACAGGCAAATGCACGTATAACTGCCGTGTAAGCACAGCTGATATTTTGAGCAGTTTAGATTATTATAATAGTTTATAAAATGAAGTACACCGGAAGTGATATTTCTGTAGGCGCATTATTTGGCTTCGTAATCGTTTTAACCTTGGTTGAAATGTATTTCAGCTATGCCCACGACAGGAAATTATATACCAAAAGAGATACCTGGACCAATATATATTTGATGGTTTCTGCAATTATAATTAACCTCGGCATGAAAACTGCAACATTCTTTCTTTTGGAATATTGCTATCAATTCAGGTTGTTTCAAATCTCAAATATCTGGATTTATTGGACGGTATTAATCCTTGCACAGGATTTTTTGTATTGGTTTCTACATACTGTTGGACATTACGTTCGCTTTTTCTGGGCGATGCATGTTACCCATCATTCATCAGAACATTTCAATTTAACTACAGGTTTCCGCTCTACTGTTTTTGAACCGCTGTATCGCGTATTCTTTTATTTGCCTCTGGCATTTATGGGTTTCACGGCAATGGATATACTTTTTGCGTACCTCGTAACGCAGATTTACGGCAATTTGGTTCATACGCAATACAAAATCAATTTCCCAAAATGGTACGAATATGTTTTTGTTACGCCATCGCATCATCGCGTTCATCATGCTAGCAATGTGCGTTATTTAGACAAAAATATGGGTATGGTTTTAATCCTTTGGGATAGAATGTTTGGCACATTTCAGGCAGAATTACCTGAAGATGAAATTAAATACGGCTTAACCACACAACCGAAAGATACAGGTCCGGTAAACATTATTTTCCATGAATTTATTGCACTAACAGCCGATGTTAAAAAAGCACCAACATTTATGGATAAGGTGAAATATCTTTTTAACCCACCTGGATGGAGCCACGATGGAAGTACAAAAATTGCCAAAATCATGCAACAGGAATTGCATGAAGCTGAGGAACAAGCAAAGAAAAACAACATCAAAGATTTTAACGAAACACAACGAACATTAAGTTCAACAGGATAACATAGGCGGTCTGCATTTTACAGGCCGTTTTTGTTTAATAGGATTTTGTAAATTAATGGCTCGGTTCCTTTGGGTTATGCAGCCCTGCTATCCATTACAATCTTTTAAAAAACTTCTGTCATGCTGAAGAACGAAGAAACCTGTTCATCGGTTGCGGATGCTTCGTGCCTCAGCATGACAGAATATCTAAGTCTCCTGCAATTTTAAAAGTATTTTCATTCCTATCAGGTTTAGGAAACGTAAAACTGTGCATCGATGCAAAATCGTTTAAAATTTTATAAGATTTTATACCATGCTTTCCCCCATAGGAGCGGCAAGTTGGAGGAATCTGTAAAGCAAATTATCTCTTCAAATCCCCCCCCTTTTATTTCCTCGCCAGTAGAAGATACATGGTGTGTATTTGCAAAGTGCCTAAAACAATATCGAGAGCCTCCAATAATAAACTACCAGACTTTTATACCAAAGCCTAAAACAGTCTAAATCAAAAAAAATAAAAATATTTTCATTTTCCTATTGACAAATTAAATTTTGTTATTACATTTGGCTCATTCAAAAACGAAAATGAAATTATTCAACACATATTACTTTGGTTACTTTTACTTTTTTAGTAAGAGCCGGGGCTAATATGCAAAAAGATATATAAAATATTAAATGTATAAAAAGTCCCGGCAAATAGCCGGGACTTTTTTGTTTTACGCAAAAATGGAAACGACAAAACGAGTAGCAATTCAAGGTATTAAAGCATCTTTTCACGAAGAAGCGGCCTACAAATTCTTTGGTAAAAACATCGAAACGGTAGAATGCAATTCGTTTAAAGAAACTTGCGATAAATTGGAAAAAAACGAAGCAGATTTCGTGGTGATGGCCATTGAAAACTCTATCGCTGGTAGCTTGCTGCCAAACTATACTTTAATCCGCGATTATGGTTTCTCGGTAGTTGGTGAGGTTTATTTACCTATTCAATTGCACTTAATGGCTTTGCCTGGCGTAAAGTTCGAAGATATTAAAATTGTAACCTCCCATCCTATTGCTATCCGTCAGTGTATTGATTTCTTTTACGATTATCCACACATAAAAATTGTTGAGAGTAATGATACTGCTGCATGTGCAAAACGTATTCAGGAGGAAAAACTGACAGACACCATGGCCATTGCAAATAGTTTAGCTGCAGAACTTTACGGCCTAAACATTTTAGAACGTCGTGTTGAATCCAATAAAAAAAACTATACCCGTTTCCTTATCCTTAAAAAGGATAAAACAGATGAGGGAAAGAAAATCAACAAGGCATCAATTTGTTTTCAGGTTGGCCATAAAGCTGGCTCATTGGCAACGGTGTTAAACATTTTCGCCGAACAAGAGGTAAGCTTAACAAAAATACAATCTATGCCAGTGTTGGGTAAACGAAACGAATACTATTTTTATGTCGATTTAGAGTGGCCAAGCACTGAGAAGTATGATAAAGCCGTTAGAAAAGCATTAAAATATACTTCAAACTTTAATATCCTGGGAGAATATCAAAAGAACGATAAAGTATAAATAAGTCGGAAGTCCTAAATCAGGAGTCCAAAAACAAATAGTGAAATATTAATAAATAAAATCAAAATATAACTCCGGACACACGACTGTAGACTTCGGACTAAAAAACAAGCCATAAATCATGAAACTTAATTTAAACATCCAACCTTTAAACACTTGGTTAAACGTTAACAACGAACCATTAATCATCTCTGGGCCTTGCAGTGCAGAAACTGAAGAGCAATTATTAACTACAGCACATTTATTGGCTGCAACTGGTAAAGTATCGGTTTTAAGAGCTGGTATCTGGAAACCACGTACCCGTCCAGGAGAATTTGAAGGTATCGGAAGCATTGGTTTAGAATGGTTAAAACGTGCCAAAGCGGAAACTGGTTTACCAACAGCTGTTGAGGTTGCAAACGCAAAACATGTTGAAGAAGCATTAGCTGCAGGTGTTGATATCCTTTGGATTGGTGCACGTTCTACCGTAAACCCTTTCACTGTTCAGGAAATTGCTGATGCTTTAAGAGGTCATGATGTTCCGGTATTAATTAAAAACCCGGTAAACCCTGATTTACAATTGTGGATTGGTGCAATTGAGCGCATCAACGGCGCTGGTATTACTAAAATTGGTGCAATCCACCGTGGTTTCTCATCATTTGAAAAAAGTTCATTCCGCAACGAACCAATGTGGGAAATGGCTATTCAATTGAAAACTTTATGTCCAGAATTGCCAATCATCAACGACCCAAGTCATATCTGTGGTAACCGTGAGTTGATTCCATACATCTCTCAAAAAGCTTTAGATTTAGATATGCAAGGTTTAATGATTGAATCTCATGTTGACCCATCGGTTGCTTGGACGGACGCAAAACAACAAGTTACTCCTGCTGCTTTAGCTGAATTAGTGGAGCGTTTGACTGTTCGTGAACCAGAAGCACCAAATGAGGCTTTTGCTGATAAATTAGCTGATTTACGTAAGAACATCGATAAAATTGATGATATCCTATTGCAAAAATTAGCGGAGCGTATGGCTATCGTGGAGAAAATCGGAGAATTTAAACGTGATAACCAAGTAACCATTTTACAGGTTAACCGTTGGGATTCGATTATCAAAAAAGGTCACGCTTTTGCAAAAGCTTTAAAACTAGATTTAAACTTTACCGAAAAATTCTTAGAATTGGTACACGGAGAATCTATTCGTAAACAAACTGAAATTATGAATGCTGGTAAAGCCGAAAAAGGAATTGCTGCTGAACAACATACTGAAGTTAAAGCATAAAGAATAAAGCTGAAAGACTAAAGCGAAAAGCAAGGTCTAGGCATCGCGTCATTGCGAGGCACGAAGCAATCTTAATGCGATAAGTATTAGCATTATTCAATCTTCGTAATGACGATTTTACAAATATGATGGTTTGTATATTATAATTGTCGTCCTGAGCTTTTCGAAAGACTTTATCATGGTCTTCGACAGGCTCAGGCTGACAATAGAATAATAGCAATCCATTAAGAATAAAACCAGAATAAAATGTCAAAAAACGCCTTAGTTTCTTTTAAAGGAACCAAGAATATTCATACGGAAATCCAGTTAACAGGTTCGAAAAGCGAGTGCAACCGGGCATTAATTATCAGTGCGCTCAGCAAAAAGTTAGTTAAGGTAGAAAACCTATCGAACGCTGCCGATACAGTAACATTAAATGGCATTCTTAATATTTTAGAGGAAGAATTAGAGGTAGAGATTCAGGAATCGAAAACCGTTGATGTTGGTCCTGCAGGAACGGCTATGCGTTTTCTTTCGGCATATCTTTCTGCTAAAAACGGAAACTTTTTGCTCACCGGAACAGAGCGGATGAAACAACGCCCGATTGGAATTTTAGCTGAAGCCTTAAAAACATTGGGAGCGGATATTTCGTACGTAGAATCTGAAGGCTTTCCTCCATTAAACATTATTGGCCCCTTAAATCAAAAAACTGCTGAAGTTAAAATTAAAGGCGATGTGAGCAGTCAGTACATTTCAGCATTGCTGATGATAGCTCCTATCCTGCCTCAAGGTTTAACCTTAGAAATTGAGGGCGAGCTTACTTCGAAGCCTTATGTAGATATGACTTTGGATATGTTGGCTGAAGTAGGTATCGAACACAGTTGGAATAAAAATTCAATTTCGATTAAACCGCAAGCTTTTAAACCGGGAACTTTGGTGGTAGAGCCTGATTGGAGTGCAGCATCTTATTGGTATAGCATTGCAGCCTTAGCTGACGAAGCAGAAATCAGTTTACCGGCATTAAAAGACAAAAGTTTGCAGGGAGATAGCCAAATCCAAAAAATCATGAAGATTTTCGGCATCGCAACGGATAAAACTGAAAAGGGAATTTTAATCAGCAACCTGGGTTTGTCTTTAGAAACCAATCAGGTTTTAGACTTAAAAACTTGTCCTGATTTAGCGCAAACCATTATTGTTATCGCAGCAGTATTAGGTAAAAACATGTCGTTTACTGGTTTAGAAACTTTAAAGATTAAAGAAACTGACCGTATTGCCGCTTTACAAAATGAGCTGGCTAAAATTGGCGTCACCTTAACGGAAGATAATCTGGTTTATACGCTAAATACAGATGAACTTCATTTTCCTGAAAAAATTACTATTGCCACTTACGAAGACCACCGTATGGCAATGGCCTTTGCACCGCTAGCATTATTAATCAACGAAGTGGAGATTGAAGAAATGCAGGTTGTAGAAAAATCTTATCCTTATTTTTGGGAAGATTTGAAAAAAGCAGGATTTGACGTTAGTATTAAGTGATAAGTATTAAGTAGCGAGAATCAAGTATAAAGATTAAAAGAATATCCCTAAAATCATCAATCTAAAATAAAAATGGCAGGCAACTCATTTGGACAATTATTTCGCATCACCACCTTTGGCGAATCTCATGGTGTAGCCATCGGGGTAATTATTGATGGCTGTCCGGCGCAATTGGATATCGACATGGATTTTATTCAATCAGAGTTGGATAAACGCAAACCAGGTCAATCAAAAATTACCACACAAAGAAAAGAAAGCGACACCGTTCAAATTTTATCAGGCGTTTTTGAGGGAAAAAGTACCGGAACACCAATTGCATTATTGATTCCGAATGAAGACCAGCGTTCAAAAGATTACGGCCACAATGTTGATGTTTACCGCCCGAGCCATGCCGATTATGTTTACGATGCAAAATATGGCATCCGCGACCATCGTGGTGGCGGACGTTCATCAGCTCGTGAAACTGCCGCTCGTGTAGCAGCAGGCGCCATCGCCAAGTTATTTTTAAAGCAACAAGGCATTGAAATTTTCGCTCATGTAACCTCAGTCGGAACCATTGAAGCACCTAATTTGGAAAGCAACGATTTATCAGCTTTGCTGGATATAAGAGAAGAAAACATTGTTCGCTGCGCCGACCCTGCAACAGCACATGAGATGATTGAGTTCATCGATTCAGTAAGAAAAGATGGCGATACCGTTGGCGGTAAAATCGGATGTGTAATAAAAGGTTGTCCCGCTGGATTGGGTGAGCCGGTTTTCGATAAATTACATGCTGATTTAGGAAAAGCAATGCTAAGTATTAACGCTGTTCATGGTTTTGAATATGGTTCTGGTTTTGCCGGAAGCGAATTACGAGGCTCTCAGCATAACGACATTCCTCGGCCAAAAGCTGCTGATTCAAAAATTTTCAAAACCACCACAAATTTTGCAGGCGGTATTCTGGGTGGTATTTCAAACGGTATGGATATTACTTTTAAAGTAGCATTTAAACCCGTTGCAACCATCATGCATAACCAGCAAACCATCAATGCAGCAGGCGAAGCTTCTGAAATTAAAGGCAAAGGCCGCCACGACCCATGTGTGGTTCCAAGAGCTGTGGTCATTGTCGAAGCAATGGCAGCGTTGGTTTTAGCAGACCAGTTTTTAAGGAATAAGGCAAGTATTATTTAACGCTACCTGTCATCCTGAGCTTGTTGAAGAACTTTACTATTGGTCTTTGACAAACTCAGACTGACCATTAATGAGGAAACGAATCATGAAACTTCTCCCTATACTATTTCTATTATTCAGCTTAAACAGTTTTGCCCAATCTTATACCGAACAAATAGCTAAACATCGCGATAGCTACAAACAAGATTTTGTTAAGGAAGCTAATTCTCCACTCAAAGAAGCTGATTTAAAAAACCTTCATTTTTATGATGCTGACAGCACATATAAAGTTATTGCTGATGTTGAGATTGTAAAAAATGAAAAGATTTTTAAAATGCCCACTTATGATGGAACAAGTAAGGAATTTTTTCGCTTTGCTAAAATAAAATTCATTTTAAATAGCAAGGAAACTGTAATGACCCTGTACAAAAATGTTGCTTTGGCTGGCAATCCTGCATTTAAAAATTTATTGTTTTTACCCTTTACAGATGAAACCAATAACAAAGAAACTTACGGTGGCGGCAGATACATTGATTTGAGCTCTACTGATATCCTGAATAATAAGGTAGAAATTGATTTTAATAAATCCTACAACCCATATTGCGCCTATAGCGATGGCTATCGCTGTCCTGTTCCCCCGGAAGAAAATGATTTACAGTTAGAAATTAAAGCCGGAGAAAAACTTTATACTGGAGAAAAAAAACATCGAAAATGACATAACTCATTGATATAAATATAATTAACAATAATTTATTTTTATCGGCATAATTTTAGAGTATATTTAAAACAATACAATTTAAAAACCTGTATATAATAAATTAATAATCTATCCTAATGTTGTATAAGTGTATAATTGTCGATGACAATGAAATTGAAAGAGATGCATTAGAAATGCATTTGAAAAAAATTTCATCATTACAAATCATTAAGGTATGTACAAGTGGTGTAGAAGCTGCTGAGGTGCTATCTAATACTGAAATCGATATTGTTTTTTCCGATATAGATATGCCCGAGCTATCTGGCATGGCATTATTGAAGATTACCAAAAACAAACCATTGTTCATTTTTATTACATCTCATAGTGAGTATGCTGTTGAAAGCTATGACTTAGACGCCATAGACTTTATTGTGAAACCTGCAACCTTTGAGCGCATTTTAAAAGCAGCTAACAAAGCAATTGAGTATCTGGAGCTTAAAAAACAGATAAGTGTTGAGGGAAATGAGCAAGCCGAGATCAGAAAAGAAAATGAAGATTTTTTCTATTTCAGAGAAACCAAAGGAATAACAAAATTGAAATACAGCGATGTGATTTACATTGAGAGTATGGGGGATTTTTCAAAACTATTTACCAGCAATGACAAACATGTTATATTGGTAAGTTTAAAAAACCTCGAAAAACAATTACCTGAAGATATCTTTACCCGCGTACACAAACAGTACATTATTAATATCAACCACATTGCAACACTAACAAACCATGAGGTTCATTTGGACTTTAATTTTATTGTTCCAATAAGTGCTTCTAACAGGCAAGAATTGATGGAAAAGTCTATCGAAAAGAAAATCCTATCAAGATTTATTAAATAGTTATTATTTAATCTTGCGCTGTAATTTATTGTTATTGATTCCTTGATCTAAAAGATAAATCATAAAACTGTAAATCAATTTACCGAAAGAAACCATTTTTTTGAATTGAGGCATAGTATTTTTGCGTGAGAGATGACTGATTACGTAATGTTACGGTCCTAAAATTATCAACTATATATTAAAATTTATTCCAAAAGTTGATTGTACTATGCCAATTAGTAGATTTTTAACACTCTAAAGTAGAGATAGCAAATTTACCGGGGCAAAATAATTGTAAATATCGTTCCGCCAGCTGGATTTGGCTGTACCTGAATTTCTCCCTCCATTAATCCAACAAAAGTTCGGCAAAGCATTAAACCTAAGCCAGTACCTTTCTCGTTATTCGTACCTAAACTACTTACTCCTGCCCCCAAATAGCCGGGCTTGTTGAAGTGGTTAATCTGAGCAGTCTTTAATCCAATTCCGGTATCGATAATTTTAATCTCCAGATTTTCAGCAACAATAATAGCATCGATAGTTATTTTCCCACCTTTATCCGTAAACTTAATCGCGTTACTAAGAAGGTTTCGAATAACAAGGGAAAGCATGTTGTGATCTGCCTTGCAAGTCACGAATTTTTCGATATTGTTATTCAAAGAAATACCTTTCTGGTTGGCTAAGTCCTGCATAGAGCGGGTCACTTCTGCTATCACTTTCTCAATATCGAGCGATTCTAAATGTGGGTTAAATCCCTGCATTTGGCTGGCTGCCCAATTCAGCAAATTTTCCATCATTGTAGATGTGTAACTAAGATTATTTCTTAACGATGATGCATATTTAGTCAATTTTTCCTGTTCAATGGTTCCTCCTTCAAGTAGCTGGATAAAAGAAATTATGGAGTTTACAGGGGTTCTTAAATCATGACTCACTACACTAAATATTCTATCTTTTACACGGCCTAACTGCTCAAGTTCTCTTTTTTGAGAGCTGATGATTTTATTCAAGCGTGTTGTTTTTCGTTGATTTAAAAAGATAACCAATGCCGTTAACAGAACAAGCGTAATGGCTACTGTAAGAAAAATTTTTACACGCCAATCGAACTTTATTTGCTCGTCTTGCTTAATAATTTGTCGATCTCTTAGTGAGGTTTCATATTTAGATTGAAGCTTTGCTCTTTCAAATTTATTTTTCTGCACTTCACGATCTATCTCCAGATCAACTTGTTTTTTTAAAAAAGTAAGTCGCTGCAACGTTTTTTCTTTATCGCTTAACGCTAGTTCCTGTTGTTTTAAAAAAAGCTCCTGTTGCTGCTGCTTTGCCAACAACACCTGCTTTTGAAGTTCAACATCAGTTATCTTTTGTTTAAATTGATAATCTTTTTCCTTAAATCCGAAATCAATCTGCATTTGTCTTCGGGTAATTTCTCTCTCTTTGTCTTTATTAAAGATCTGATCTTTTACAATGATATATTCTTTGTAAAATGCCAGTGATTCATCGTAACGGTCTAAATTCTCATAAATCTCACTTAATCCAAATGCTGCCTGTTTCTTAATTTCAAGTAGATTATTCTGCTTGGCAATTTCATAACTATTAGAATACAGAACCAGCGCATTTTCATAATCTTTTCGCTTGAGGTAAAAACTCCCCAATGCATAAAGGCAATCAGCATACAAATTTTTATCATCGCCAACCTTACTAATCTGGATTGCCTTTTGATAAGATTTAAGTGCTAAATCATCATTTCCCAATTCATTATAAACGTTTCCAATCTGTTGTTTATTAGATGCGATTAAACCATTTTCGCCGAGCGATTCTGAAATTGTTAAAGATTTTTCGAAATTACTTAGCGCAATTTGTAAACGATCCTTAACTGTTGTACCCATTTTTAGCAATTCATCTTTTGAGGCATCTAAATAGGCAGCGCCTATTAAGTTTTGAACAACAGCAACTCCTCTACCATTAGGCTCATCTTTTGCAAATACTTTGAGCGCCATTTGGAGATAAACTAACGATTGGCTTGCTTTACCTAAATCCTGATAGATACTGGAGATATTTGTGTAGCAACTCGCCATATCCAGGTCGTTACCCAGTTTATCATAAATGGCGATGGCTTTTTGATTAACCTCTAAAGATTTAGCATAATCGGGTATGTTAGCATACATTGCACCCATATTTAAGTAGGTGCCTGCAATCATATCCAAATTTTTAACCAGGTCGAATTCGCTGATGGCGTGTTCATAATTTGCTTCAGCTCTTATGTAATCGCTTCTGCCATGATAGAACAGGCCTCTTCGATAATATGCCATGGCCGAAAAGGTATTAAGCTTCAATTGCTGAGCAAGCTGGATCGTACGGTTTACATAATCTTCCATACGATCTGCATCCTTAATCTTCATGTATTGACGGTAAACGTCTGTTAAGATTTTAACTTTAGTTGAATCAATACGGTTATAACTTTGGTTTCGAACCAATAAACTATCTAAATGCCGCTGTTGTTCGGCGGTCTGGGCAAAACCAACTATTGGTCCTAAAAGAATGGACAAAACTAATGACAGGTATGACCAATGCTTAAAAGCAAATTCTTTGCGTGAAAAACTTTCGTAATAATATGTTAGTCCTCTACTCAACATCTATATTAAGAAAGATTATTACGAAACAAACTTAATATACAGGTAAGGTATGTACAACAGAAGATAGGCATAAATAGGTTGATAGACGTTAACTTGATGTAATATATTGTTTTATTACAAAAATAACTAATAATCAACTTTTTTTTTGCCAATAATTAAAACACAGCGAGAATATTCATGGTTAAATTACCCTTATTCAAAAATTGATGGGTATTTAGCTGGATTGGCATCGTGCATCATGGCATAAACTGTTTCGATGATATCATCAACCGATGGCTTGCTAAAGTAATCTCCATCTGAACCAAATGGTGGACGGTGTGCTTTTGCCGATAAAGTTTTGGGTTGTCCATCTAAACTGAAGTACCCTCTCTGTTCTTCAAGGATCTTTTGTAAAATATATGCGGATGCCCCACCGGGAACATCTTCGTCCACAACTAGTAACTTATTCGTTTTTGCTAAAGATGCAGCGCAAACATGAGTGGTATCAAATGGCAACAGGGTTTGAGGATCAATAATTTCAACTGAAATTCCCATGCTTGCCAATTCTTCTGCAGCTTCTTGAACCAACCTTAATGATGAACCATAGGATACTACCGTAATGTCACTTCCCTGTTCTAATACCTCTGCTTTGCCGAGTGGCACGGTAAAAGTTCCAACATTCTTCGGAAGCTTTTCTTTCAAACGGTAACCGTTTAAACATTCAATCACTACGGCAGGCTCATCTGCCCTAAAAAGTGTATTGTACATCCCTGCCGCCTGAGTCATATTTCTTGGCACACATAAATGCATACCTCTCAGGGAGCCCAACAACATGCTTATCGGCGATCCGGAATGCCAGATTCCTTCTAAACGATGTCCTCTGGTTCTCACAATTACCGGTGCTTTCTGAATGCCTTTTGTCCGGTAGGATAAAGACGCAAGATCATCGCTGAGCACATTCAGTGCAAAGATTAAATAGTCTAAATATTGAATTTCAGCAATGGGCTTTAAACCCCTCATGGCCAAGCCAATGCCTTGCCCCATGATAGTCATTTCGCGGATGCCGGTATCTGTTATTCTTAGTTCACCGAACTTCGCCTGTAAACCGGCGAAACCCTGATTAACATCGCCAATATTACCCAAATCTTCTCCGAAAGCAACAAGCCTTTGATCTCTTTCAAAATTTTCGTCGAAACAGGCGTTTAAAACCTCTCTACCGTCAACCATTTTCGAAAGATCGTCATAAACTGCGTCAATCACTTCGATATTACCAGGGCTTTCCTTCCCCTCAGTATGTAATTTAGAATTATATCGATCTTCGTTTAACGCTTCCTGATCCTGATACCATTTCAACATTTCATCTCTTTCCGGAGAACTGTTTTTTGCGGAAAGACGAATCGCCTTACGGGCAGCTGAAAAAACTTCTCTTCTTTGCGCATCGGCCGTTGAGGCAAGCTGAGCTGAAATTTTGGCTAGCTCTGGTTGATGTTTAGCCATGCCACTAATCAAATCCACTACCTGCTTTTGCTCTGGTTTAATACTATCTAAAAACTCATTCCAGGCTTCCTTTTGTGCATTCCGAACAGATATTTTTGCGTCTTTTTCAACCTCTGAAATTTCTTCCTCTGTCGCAACGGCTGAATCTAACATCCATTCTCTCATCTTGAGAATGCAATCGTGCTCATTTTCCCAGCTTAAACGATCTTTAGATTTATACCGTTCATGAGATCCGGAAGTTGAATGCCCCTGAGGTTGAGTTAATTCAGTAACATGAATGAGCACAGGTACATGTTCAGCTCGGCAAACCGCTATTGCTTTTTCATAAACTTCGCATAAAGCGGGATAATCCCATCCTTTTACTTTATAAATTTCGTATCCAGGTTGCTCGCTATCTCTTTGAAAACCCTTTAAAACTTCTGAAATATCTTCTTTTGTAGTCTGATATTTGGCTGGTACTGAGATACCGTAAGCATCATCCCAAATAGAAATAGCCATGGGAATTTGCAATACGCCTGCAGCATTTATGGCTTCAAAAAATACACCTTCCGAAGTGGATGCATTGCCAATGGTACCGAATGCTACTTCATTTCCATCTACTGAAAAATTCTTCAGATATTCCAGTTCTTTATTGTTCCTGAACAGCTTAGATGCATAAGCCAAACCTACCAGTCGGGCCATTTGACCACCTGTGGGAGAAATATCAGAAGAACAGTTTTTAATTTGCGTTAAGTCATTCCAGCTTCCATCCTGGTTAACCGATTTTGTCGCAAAATGGCAATTCATCTGCCTGCCGCCAGAAAAAGGGTCGGCGCCATCTGTTGGATTTGCATACAACTGAGCAAAAAATTCTTTTATGGTTGAAATTCCTGTTGCGAAGGCAAAAGTTTGATCACGATAATAGCCAGAACGCCAATCGCCGTTTTTGAACGCCTTGGCCATAGCCACCTGAGGAACCTCTTTACCATCGCCAAAAATGCCAAATTTAGCCTTCCCTGTTAACACTTCCCTACGCCCTAAAATGCTAGCTTGTCTGCTTTCAAAGGCGATTTTATAATCGTTGATAACGATGGTTTTAAAATCGTTAAAACTTAATTCGGAACGGTCAATAGAGTTGGTTATAAATTTTTCATTCTGCGCCATAATCAAATATTGGTTGCGGCAAATATATACAAAATAAAAAGTTTGCCTTTATCTTGAATTGTAAAATTATATATGGATGAGCAAAATATAAGTGGAATAGTTTTTGTTTTAAACTGAAAACATTAAATTTGTTTAAGTAAAATTTAAAAAAATAATTTCAAACATAACATGAAAAAGATCTTAGTATTATTCGCTTTTGTATTAGGTTTTGGCGTTGCAGCAAATGCACAGGCTAAACCTGCGGAATTTAAATTTGAATCGGAAACTCACGATTTCGGTAAAATCACATTAAACAAACCGGTTACGTTTGATTTTAAGTATGTTAACGTAGGCGAAGAGCCTTTAATTATTACAAAAGCTGAAGCTAGTTGCGGATGTACCGTTCCAAAATATACCACTACTCCGATTAAAAAAGGTGAAAGCGGTGTGATTTCAGTTACTTTCAATGCTGCTGCTGGTCCGTCTCCATTTTCTAAAGCTGTAACAATTACTTCGAATGCTAAAACCCCAATTAAGGTTCTTTACATTAAAGGTGAAACGGTTGCTGCGAGCTCAGCAAGTTCTAAATAATATTTTTAATATTAGTATTTAAAGTCCCGATTTTCATCGGGACTTTTTTATTTTTGCACCATGCCAAAAATTTCACAAAAAGGTTTGCAGATGCCTGCATCACCAATCAGAAAATTAACCCCATTTGCTGATCAAGCAAAACAAGATGGTAAAAAAGTTTTCCACCTTAATATAGGTCAACCAGATATTGAAACACCAGAAGGAATGTTAAATGCAATTAAAAACATTGATTTCAATGTTTGGGCATATACACCATCTGAAGGGACTTTAGCCTACCGCTTAAAATTAACCGAATATTACAATAAACTTGGGTATAATATTACGCCAGAAAATATACTGGTAACTGTTGGTGGCTCTGAAGCCATAACTATTGCCATGCAGACCTGCGTAAATGAAGGCGACGAAATTATTATTCCAGAACCGTTTTATGCCAATTACAATGGCTTTGCGTGTATGAGTAATGTAGTTGTTAAACCAATTTTATCGTACATAGAAAATGGTTTCGCACTGCCACCAATTGCTGAATTTGAAAAGTTAATCACCGATAAAACGAAAGCAATTATAATTTGCAACCCGAACAATCCGACTGGGTACTTATATTCAAAAGAAGAGCTGGAAGCTTTGAAAACACTTTGTGTAAAGTACGATTTGTTTTTGTTTTCAGATGAAGCATACCGCGAATTTTGTTATGATGGGCGTGAGTTTATCTCTCCAATGCATTTGGATGGATTGGATGAGCATGTGGTAATTATGGATACCGTTTCTAAGCGTTATAGTGCTTGCGGTGCACGCCTAGGCTGCCTAATTACTAAAAACAAAGAGGTAATCGCTTCAGGTTTAAAATTTGCACAGGCGAGGTTAAGCCCGGGAATGGTTGAACAAATCGCCGGGGCAGCCGCTGTTGATACACCAGATAGCTACTTCGAAAAAGTAAATACAGAGTATACCTTACGCAGAGATACGCTAGTGAGCAGATTAAATAATATTGAAGGTGTGTTTTGCCCTAACCCTGGTGGCGCCTTTTATGTAGTGGCAAAATTCCCTATTGACGATGCTGACAAATTCTGCCAATGGATTTTAGAAGATTTTAGCCATGAAAACCAAACGGTGATGATGGCGCCTGCAACCGGATTTTATTCAACTAAAGGATCAGGAAAAAATGAGGTAAGAATGGCTTATGTATTGAACACGGAAGAATTAAATAAGGCTATGGATTGTTTGGAAATTGCTCTTCGACAATATCCCGGAAGAACGATTTAATCCAATAAGAAAAACTGGAAAAGCTCACAACGTAATTGTTGCGAGCTTTTTTTTGACCATACAGTACCAAGATGGATTCCGACATGTAATTATTTAATGACTCCAATACCATCAAATTTAGTCCGTCTTGTATGATGTACAGCTACATTTATTATTGGTATTTAAAATTGGCCAATTATCAGATACGATAAAGAATTGTGATGACAAAAATCAAAAAAATGATGATTTGTAGCTGTAGGCAGTCATGATTTAGCAAATAATGCTACTAAAAATTTAGCTTTACTGTATGAATAAAGAAAGACCGATTTCAGGATATATTATGGGGATGGATGATTATGAAATCAAAATGATTAAATTGATTGCAGATGGGTTTACTCATATTGAAATTGGTGAAAAACTTAATTTGAAAACAAGTAAAGTTCTAAACCTAAGAAAAAACCTGATTAGCAAAACGCGAACAAAAAATATCGCTTCACTAATATCATTTGCATACAAATATGGGATACTGAAAGTATAAAAGTCCATTCCTGAACCCATAGGCATCTATAAAGACCTAAATGCGAAAGATGATCAAATAGATCATTCTACAGATCAAAAAACAAGTAGGAAAAACAGTGCTAATCATTTTCTTTTATCATTGTCGATCACTTAATTCTCTAAAAAAACGCCATTCCTCAAACTGCCAAATTTGATAACAATAGTATTCTAATTGATCCCGAGACCTGGCAGACCTTATAGTCCAAAAAGGCCATTTTTTGTAAAGCCGGATATTACAACCTTTAGGAGTTTTAAAAACTCTAACTAGATGTACGCTCTTACAATCAAATTATTTATTACGCTGATGATTTTTTCCGCGTTTGCTTTTGGCCAGCAAGTTTACCAATCAGGCAAATATCCCCGTCAATCTATCAGACCTCACACTGAAGTGATCAAAGGTACATTGATTGATAAGTTTACAAGTAATGGCTATTTCTGGTACAGCGTGGTAGATCATGATAAGATTTATAAAATTAGTGTGATGAAATCGGTATTCGACAGCGCTAATATTCAAAGCAAAGTTGTGCTTGCTAACTGCTTTAAATTATCAAGTAGAAAATGGAAATGCGAGCCAGCTAAAAAGAAATCTACATTCATGCAAAGAAACGTTTTTTATGCTGATGCTCAGGAAAAAAAGTAAAAACCATAGCATTGCAATATGCTTTTAATGTGTGCCGTAATTGATCCTATGCGTGTGGAAAATTAATTTAAGTCCTGATTGTAGAATATTTGAATGATTATAATAAAAAAGACCCACATAATTTAATATGTGAGTCTTTTTTCGGTGGAGCCGAAGGGAGTCGAACCCTTGTCCAGTTGTGAGATAACCTATACCTTCTACATGCTTATTTTTCAATTAATTTTCGGGAAATAAACGGGCTGAAAACCGACCTTATTTAATTCCTTAGATGCTTGATCTCACTTCAAATCGCATCACTTTGAAGCCAGCTTTGTTGTTTCGATGCCCCGGATTCTAACCCAACAATGCAGCAGTTAGAGGGACAAAAGCTATGCTAGTTCTAAACTAGGCAGCTAAGGCGTAAGTATTTTCGCCAACTAAAATGTGAACGTTCACTTTAAGTGCTCTCCGTACAACGCACTGCATGCTAACATAACCTTCGCCACCCTGTCAAATCCAAGAACGGCCCCAGTTTCTATTTTATGAATTACATCTAATAGAACAACAAAGATACAAAAAACAAGCCAAAGCAAATTAAATTATACCAGATTTAGCGATTAAATGGCTTAAACTAAAAAAGCCATCCTGACGAATGGCTTTCAAAAAAATATATCTCAAAAAAAATGGTCTGATTAATTACCTGTTATTTAGCCAATTGCACCAATGATTGAAGCGTTTGTTTCTCTATAGCTTTATCAATATTTGGCTGGCGCATTTTCGAAATATTTGTTTCAACCGAAAATGATGGATTTTCTGTTTTTGCTAAAGCAGCAATGTCTTTTACTGTTGTATTGAAAATTTTTAATGAAGAAATGAATTGCTTGTCTAAAAATTTGACTTCCTGAACATCAGCATTTGGATTTAAATAGGTCAGATTCGATTTTTGAGCGTAATAAAATTGAACCCGATCAAGGAAAACCAATTTTTCAGTGATTTGTGTAAGCACCTCTTTTGACAGATTCAGTCCTTTAATTGCCAATACCTCATTATCTCTGATGACAAAATCAAGGCCATTAAAGGTGATGGTCGTTTGTTGATCTCTGTCAAATATGTATTGTGCCTGTGGAAGTGCTACAACTTCATTAGATTTATTTAGACTTTTGGTAAAAGCATCTCTTTGAGTGAGTAGATTCTCAATAAGACTATTGCCGTTAATCTTTGTTGTTACCTCAGCTGATGATGTATGATTTACATTACGAAACTGCTGACCAAAGGTATTAAGTGAAACGGATAGAATTGAGATGGCAACTGATAAAGAGAGAGCTAGTGATGGGACGATTTTCATTCATTTTAAATTTCGACAAAGATAAGAATACAAAGATTGATTATGCATATTTTGTATGTTTAATATTACATATTTGATACCAAAATGAAATATTTGTGTTGACAATAATCAAACTCATTGTCTTATCACTAATACAGTATCTAATAATTTGTAATAAATGTTGACTTATAGTTTGTCGACAGACAATACCGGAATCATATCCTGTCCATCAAAACCTGAAAACATTATAAATTTGAATTGCTAAATAAGAGCAAGCTTTCACAAGATGTTGAAAACATCATTAAATAAGTTCTTATTCTTGTATTACTTTTGCCAGCAATGTCATCTAACTATAAAATACGCTATCTTTTCGAAAATGCTGATACCTTGATTATGGAAATTCAGCGGCTAGATCTTCGTGATGATGCTGATATTTCACAAATTTATCATTGGTTATATTTTGATAGGCTTACCTCTTCCATGGTTAAACTTTGGTTTCGGTCAATGGATTCATCAGCAGAAATAGAGGAAAGATATTTTGAGCAAGGCTACCTGAAATTTAGCGATACTGAAGCAACCTTTATTGAGAAGTACAATTCTTCGCAACACCGTTTAATTAATCATAGTAGAAAAGAATGTAGCGAGGAAACACGTGAACTGATATCTGAATATCTTAAACAACCGAATTAAATTAAAAAAGCCCTTCAATCCTGACAGGGCTTTTTTAGTTGTCTATCCCTATATATTAGGAACACAAATTTATGTATTGGCTTTAACATTTCTGTCGCTTGAATAAACTGAACAGAATATAAATAATACCTGACTAAATGAATAATAGAGAACAATATAGAATATCTTATTTCTGAGCACGATGATAAGCTAATTGCATTAGTTCCAATGCTCTTTTAACATCGGTGTACGCTTTAATCTGAAAACTTACCCATCCGGATTTATTAAAGACATGATGTTCAGAGACCTTGCCATCAGCCATTAGTTCTGCCTTGATTTTTTTACTAAACAAAATATCTAACACGCCGTTACTATGCAGATGTCCTAATTCCCTGTTCTGAAAATTAAATTGTGTTCCTCCAAATTTATGTAATTGAATAGTCGTCCCCTCCCATTTTAGTATTTCTTCTTCTAATTCATCGAACCAGTCCAGCTTTTCAGGCTTAAAAACAATTAGTTGAAGCTTTAACAAACTATCGTAAATCAAAGCAATCAAAGGAATCGATTTTAAAAAACCAAAGTATTTAACTACAAACCGAAATATCACTTTTCGCTCAAAACTTTAATATGATCCATCACCCGCAAGTGTACATTTCTCGTAACGCTTTCAGCCCAGAGATCATAATACCAAACAGGAAAAACATGAAGTTTGTACCAGCTGTTACCGATAAGTGTTGTGGTACCATTTCCATTATCTTTCAAAATAAATTGTCCTCTGTCAATGTCGATATGCCCCATAATTTCAGGATCTTTAGGCTGGTTAACAATATCGAATGTTAAGTTTTTATTCACATCAAACACTACAATTTTTTCATCAAATGTGTAACCGTTGCTAAATATACATTTTCTGCCTGCACCAATCTCATTCGCGGTAACGGTGGTTTGCATTGGGCTTGGCATCCCGACTTTAAATAACCAATACTGATCCGGAGATTTAATTTTCTCAAAAGCAACAACATTTTCCCATATTTTATCTGGCTTTGCATTGATAATCAATTCATCAGATACCATATTCTCATAATGATGTTCGGAGATTGAATCGACAATAAATATTGCCAGCAACAAAGTAACAAAGCTTACATTTAAAGTTTTATGGTTTCTATTGAACATGGCTCTGCCTAAAAAAGCACCTGTAATTACAAAAGCGAAAATGAGCGGCGATACAATAATAAGGCAAATGCTCCCTTCTGCTAGAAAAATGAAGCTCAATAAAATTGCAATCACACCATTTAGAATGGAATAACCTACTAAACTACCGCTTTTTAGCTTTAGCGCCTTCCAAAACCAAGAGCTCATTATCCCCATCAAGATGGGCAAAATCACAAATTCTGAAAAAACGAGCACTCCCCCGCTTAAAGGGTTAATCAATTTATTAATTCCAATTATAGTAATTACAATGAAATTTGGAATGATGAAACCTAATAGCCTGTTGTTTAAAAATGTTCTCATATTGCATTAATTTATAAACAAACATAATTACAATATTTTAAACTTTCAAAATTTACTGAAAATAAAATATGTCAGATACAGGTGACCGCCTAATTACAAAATTTTAAATTTCAACTACTCTACCCCTTTTGCAGAAGTTTTGATTTTGTAAATAGATTTAGATGCAGCAATAAAAAGACCATCTTTATTTTTACCACCGAAGCAAACATTCCCACACCAATCTTCCGGAACATCAATGTGCCCAATTTTTTCACCAGTTGGTTTATAGATGGTTACTCCTTTGCCCGTAAGATAAATATTTCCGTTGCTGTCTAATGTCATTCCATCAGAGTGTTGAAGACAAATGGTTTGTCTATCAGTTAAACTGCCATCGGCATTGATCTGGTAACGATAGGTTTTGTTAGCATCCATATCTGCAACGTATAGAAATTTTCCATCTGGTGTACCTACAATCCCATTTGGTTTGCTTAAATCATCTGCAGCAATGATGGCAGTTTTCTGTCCCTTTGGAAGATAATAAACGCGTTGTTTTTCGATTTCGGGCTTCTGTCTGGTCCAGTAGTCGCGTTGGTAATAAGGGTCAGTAAAGTAAATGCCACCTTTTGCATCCAGCCAAAGATCATTTGGCCCATTAACTTTTTTGCCTTCAAAATCAGAAAATAAAACACTTACCTTTTTATGTTTATCAATAGACCAGATCTGATTATTTTCATCGGCGCAAACAACAAGATTACCTTTTTTGTCAAAGTAAGTTCCGTTTGCTCGGCCCGATTGTGCCATATACAAACTCAATTTTCCATCTGTGTCATACTTCCAAATCTGATCGTTCGGCTGATCGGTAAAAAAGATATTGCCATGTTGATCTACAGAAACACCTTCAGTAAACTTAAACTGTGAAGAAATGAGTTTTAAACTATCCTGCACAAAAATTGGATTCTGTGCATCACAAAGCGAACACAGTAAACTTAAAATAGAAAGCAAAAGACACTTTTTCATAATTTGATATTTGGCTTGCGATGAGGATTAAACTTTTGGATTGAAAATGAATGTCGCTTAAAATTACTACTTGCATAAAATATTCGTCGTTCTAAAATTATGCTAAAAATAGATCTTGTTTTTAAAGGCATATAGCGACTTCTTGGTGAGCATCTCCATAATGAGAGCTTGAAAACAGTTCAGGATAATGTTTTGATTACTAGATCGATTAACTTACCCGCTTTCCTTTTAACAACATATCTAATGCTTCATCCAGCGTACCTGCTTTTTGCACTTCACCCTCATTCACAAAGTAAATTTCATCGGCATTTTCGATGGTATTTAGCCGGTGTGCAATAATTACCAGCGTTGTCTCTTTCGATAATTTATTTAATATACTGGTTAACAATTGCTCGGTGATGGTATCAATGTTAGCAGTGGCTTCATCCAAAATCAACAATTCAGGATTACGAAGTACAGCTCGCATAAAGGCAATTAACTGCTTTTGCCCTAAACTGATACTATCAGATGCTGAAGTGATCGGCGTATTCAACCCTTCATCAAAAATCGCTAACAATGCATCTAGATGTGCATCGTTTATTATTTTAGTTAATTCTTCATCGGTTACATTTTTGTACTGGCTATTTCCATACAGAATATTATCTTTTACTGTTCCCGTAAAAAGAAATGGCTCTTGCAAGATAAAGCCGATTTTTTGTGTTCGCTCTTCGGGACTAAAAGATCGAATATCTTTTCCATCTAAAAAAACAGTGCCTTTTGTCGCGTCATATAACCGAGAAATTAATGAGGCAGTAGTTGTTTTGCCGCCACCAGTGGGACCGATTAAAGCATAAGTTTTCCCTTTTTCGAATTTTAAATTGATGTTGTGCAAAATCTCCTTCGAATCATCATAGGAAAAATGAACGTTTCGAAATTCTAATAAAGCATCAGATTTGATCGACTCATGAACATCGACCTGAGCGAGATCACTTTGTAGTAAGAGGATTTGGGAAATCCTGTCCCAGCTTGCCATAGCCACCTGAAAACTTGTCCATAATGCCGCCAACTGCCTCAATGGATTATAAAAATTGGTAGAATAGGAAATGTAACTCACCAACAAACCCAAAGAAAATTGATTGATGGAGATCAGATAAATTCCGAAAAGCAAAACAATTAACTGTGCGGCACTTGAAAGCAAGCCATAAACGGGAACGAAAATATTATTAGCCAAACCAGCGCCTATCGCTGTTTTGTAGTTTTCTCTGTTGGCTTCATCGAAACGTTTTCTAAAGTAGTCGCGGCGGTTAAAGGCGATAATTACTTTAAAGTTGTTTAAACTTTCCTGAATTTCGGCACTCATGCCGCCTACGCTTTTAAGGTTTTTAGCATTTTTTCTCTTAACCCAGGGTGATAATGCCATGGTAAAAATTACAATAACCACAGCCGGTGATAATGCCGCAGCCCCCAGTTCAAAATTGATCGTTAATAGGAAAAATCCGGCCCCAATCATGGTTACAATACTGCCAATGAATTGCATAAGCGACTGTGAAAAAAACTGGTTCAGCTTATCGGTATCGTTATTTACCCGCGAAATTAAATCTCCCGCCTTATTCTGATTAAAAAAGGAAACAGGCAGTTCTTGTAGCTTATTAAAAATAGCATTTCGTAGAGTGTAAAGCATCCTTTGCCCAATACCGCCCATCATTTTGGTTTGGATATAGCCCGTAACCATGGCAATGATATACATGACGAGGATAATTCCGGCAAACATGAGCACGCCATTAAATTGTTTGGTACGAATGTAAGCATCTATGGTATGGCCAATTAAAAGTGGCCCGAGCAAAAGCAGGCCGGAGTTTAATAAAATGGCAATAAGTGCTAACCAGAGGTTTCTTCGCTCTGCAGAAATGAGTTGTAGCAATCTTTTAAGCGCCTGATAGGTGGATTGCTTTTCCTCCTTTTGATTAAGCTGGTTAAGATTGTAGTTCATAATTGCTGGTGCTCTGTTGTGAATTGTAAATTTGAACATATTCAGGACTGCTTTTTAGCAATTCCTGGTGGGTTCCCGAAGCAATAATTTCTCCCTGCATCAACAAGATAACCTTATCGTAATTTTCAACAGAAGCTATTTTTTGAGTGACTGATAATAATGTGAGATCTGGATAGTTCTTTTGGATATTCTCCAGAATTCTTTTCTCGGTATTGGTATCTACACGGGCTGTAAAATCATCCAGTAATAAAATTTTTGGATCAACAGCCAAAGCTCGGGCCAACATGATGCGTTGTTTTTGTCCACCAGAAAGGCTGTTTCCACGTTCGGAAATGATGGTATTTAATTTTCCAGGAAGTTGATCAACAAAGTCTTTTAATTCTGCCGTTTGGATGGCTTTTGCCAGAGATTCGTCGGTAACGGTATCGCTAAACGCAATATTTTCGCGGATACTCATGTTAAACATAATGCTATCCTGAAAAACAAAACCCACCTGCCGGTGAAAATCTTCTTGCTGATATTGATTGATTTCTTTTTCATCAAACAGAATTGCACCACTATCTGACGGGATTAATCCTGTTAAGATGTAAAGCAGTTGTGTTTTGCCAGCTGCTGTAGGGCCAATGATGGCAGTTTTAGAACCCGCTTTGGCAGTAAATGAAATATCTTTTAGTATTGGCTTTTGTCCAACGGTTAATGAGATTTGTTTAGCTTCAACATTCCCCGATAGTTCATCTTTAAAAGTTCCGGGGTGTTTAATTTCTGGAGCGTTTAAAACACTTTCAATTCGTTGATAGGATGCCGTTGCCTGTGCAATGACATTACTCATAAAACCGATGACCAAAATTGGGAAAATAATCAGTGATAAATAACTGCTGAAGGCGGTAAATTCCCCTAAAGTCATGCTATCAGTAATCACGAAATGACCTCCTAGTACCAGGATGGATAACCCGGCCAGGTTAGCGACGAAAACAATTATTGGAATTAAACCTGCAAACAAACGAAGAATAGACAATCCTAAATCTCTGGCCTTTGCATTTGCATCTAAAAATTTGTGATATTCAAGCTGTTGCGAATTAATTACCCGAATGATTGCTGAGCCTAAAATGCTTTCGCTGATTACCTTGTTTAACCAGTCGATAACTTCACGGCTTTTGATAAACAATACCCTTACTTTTTTCAACACGAAGAAAAATGCCCCTCCAATAATCGGAACGATCGCGATAATGCAAAGAGCAAGTTTCCAGTTAATCATGAGTAGCAAAATGCTGGCGCCAACAATTAGAAATATCGATGATGCCAGAGAAACAATCGCCTGCGAAACAAAAAGTTTAATAGAATCAGCATCGGAAGTAAGGTTGGTAAGTAGTTTTGATGGGTTGGCCTGAATGATATAGGCGTGGCTCTGACGCGAAATCTGGTCTGATAATTTGGTTCTTAGATCTCTAGCTACACGCTCGGATGCGTAGGTCTGCACAATGCTTTGCAAATAAGTAAAAATAAAAACCAGCACAATTGCTAAAGCAAACTGAACTAAGATTGAATTTAAATCAAACGTTTTGTTGGTATATGAATCAATTCCGTGGGCAATGATTTTGGGTAATAACAGATTTATGCCATTACTTAATAGAGCGAACAAAATCAATAAAAAAATTAAGCCTTTATAAGATGCAAGCAAGCTAAAAACACTTGGTTTTTTAGCTTCTTTGGGTTTTGCCATGTGATAATACGAGCTTTGTAAACATCAAATTTAACCCAATTATCTGATAGATCGGAGGTTTATTTTCATTTATTAACCATAAATGGAAAAGATGACGCAGATTGAAAACACCCTAACAACCTTGATAACAATAAACATCTTTTCATTATCAGGAACCAGAAAAGGCATTGCTCAATTTACACAAGCCTTTGTTAATAAACGGGATGGCAGCGATATCCTTTTATTGGATTTTCAAAAGTTACTACCTCTATCAAGACAAAGCCTTCTAGAATGAGAAACTTTTCCAATAAAAGATTTTGCGAACAGCCCGACTGAACTAAACGATGTAATGATGCAGCATCTTTCCAAATAATTTAAAAATAGATTACGGGCAAACATTGCTACCTTTGTACCATAACCATTGAAGAAAATGGTTCCCATAAGATGATTGAAATAGGAAAATACAACGAATTAAGGGTTTTAAGCAAAACGGAGTCTGGTTTAAATCTAACTGATGGCGATAAATTGGTCATTTTACCATACCAATATGTACCGAAAGGCCTGGAGATTGGCGATAACGTAAATGTTTTCGTTTACATCCAGAAAGATGGCAGGCTAACGGGAACAACGCAAAAAGCATATGCCGAAATTGGAGATTTTGCGTTTTTAAAAGTAGTTTCAGATGGAGACGATGGCGTTTTCATGGATTTAGGTATTGATAAAGATGTTTATGTACCTGCTAAAGAGCAAAAAAGACCTATGCAAAAAGGCTACAAATATGTAGTGTATTTGTATCTGGATGAAAATAACGACCGCTTGCTGGCTTCATCTAAATTATACGATTTTGTTGAAGAGGAAGATTTTGATTTTGAGGAAGGTGACAAGGTGAGTTTGTTGATTACAGAAGAAACTGATTTAGGTTTTAATGCGATTATTAACAATACTTATATTGGCCTGCTTTACCACAATGAGGTTTTTGATAACATTCAAATTGGTGATCAACGTAAAGGATGGATTAAAAAAATCCGCGTAGAAGGCAAAATTGATATGACTTTACAACCCAGCGGTTATGGCCACATTTTAGATTCTAAAGAAATGATCATGGCAGAGCTGAAAAAAAGTGGTGGTGTGATTGAATTAGGCGACAAAAGCTCCCCTGAGGAAATTTATCATCGTTTTCAGATTAGCAAAAGTGCATTTAAGAAAACCATTGGCTCATTATACAAAGAGCGCTTAATTGTGCTTTCTGATGATTCGATTCGGCTATTGACGGATGATGATGCTGAATAAAAGTCTGTAATTTCTGAAACCATGTAAGACATTTGAACTCAGATGTCTTATATGGCGAGCTAACTGCTTAAAGACTAGTTTAAGTTAAATTTATCGTTTTTAATTTTTACCATATTGGATGCTGAAATGATTGATACAATCATGATTCCGATCATTACAGCTAAAATGCCTTGGAGGGTAGAATAAATTTTAGTTCCTGAAACAAGTATTTTTGAATCTTTAATCAGCTCATCTCCTACTTCCGATTGGATTTTAATTAGGGCAGAAAGTTTTGCCAGTGTTTGCGTAGCTGTACTTCGCCCAATGGAATCGTAAATTTGCTTTCTTTCATAACCATTCAAACCAAGCATTTTGTTTTCCAATTGCTGCTGAACAAGCAAAGCAGTTTTCAAATCATCAAGGAAAGTTTTTTCCTGTTTTACCAGAAATGTTAATTCATATTTATTGATTACCGAATCGATAATCCTATTGTGCCTGTTAATTTTAAATACACTTCCAAATGAATGAGTTTCAGCATCAGTCAGGGCATCCTGTAAAATCGCATTTTTGTGGTAAAGGTTTTCGGCGATGAAATATAAATCAGTTGCTGGAATCAACCTGTCCTTATGCATAGAGATAAATGATTCATTAATTTTCGATACACTTTTATCTTCCAAAAAACGGATAAGCAAAGTGCAACACATAATACAGAAAAGAAAGAATGCTACTTTAAGCTTATTTTTTAAACTAAATGCGAATTTCATAGGGTTTTCATTTTATTAAAAATAATCTGCCTGAGCCGTTTTGGCAAAGAGCTGTGGTGCAAAGTTTACCAGGTAAAGTTCCTTTTTGGCTCGTGTAACAGCGGTATACAACCAGCGAAGAAAGTCCAGATCAATCATCTCTTCGGTTAAATAGCCCTGGTCTGCAAAAACAGCATCCCATTGACCGCCCTGAGCTTTATGGCAGGTAACCGCATAAGCAAATTTAATTTGCAAAGCGTTATAAAACGGATCGGCTTTAATGGCCAGCATTCGTTCCCGCTTGTTAGCAATGTGCTCATAATCCTCATTCAAACCATCGAAAAGTTTTTTATTTTGCTCGTAAGGCAGGTTTGCCGATTCCAGATTCAGAGTATCCAACATTACTTTGCAACTAATCTGTCCCGCAGCCGGAAAATCTAAAAACTCCAGCGTTGCATCGGCAAAGCGAAAACCATAACGCTCCTCTTCACCACGAACGCGAATAACTTTGGCCATATCGCCGTTGGCAATAAAGGCAGTTTCCTCATTTTCGGGCAACCAAAAATAATTGTTTCGAACCACCATAATTTGGTCGCCACCCGTTAATTCTTCTTCGCGATAGAGTAATCTTGCCCTGATTTGTTGGTTATAAATATTGGCCGATTTGTTAGAGCGGCAAACTACCAAAGTATTCTCTATGCCAAATTTTCGGTAGGCATATTCCAGCCCTTCAACCAACCGGGCGCCAGCCATATTGTAAATATCCTGGTAATTTTTAGTTAAAAATTTAGGTAACGGATTTTCAGGATTTTTAGCAATCTGATTCCTCAACATGGTAGCGTTAGCTAAAATCCCTGATTTCTTTTCCTGCCTCACTACTTCTTTTAATTCTACAGAAGTTATTGTTAGCGCAAATTTATCTTTCAAATATTGTTCGTTCAGAGCCGGGCTATCTAGGCTCCCAACTGGTGGCAATTGTGCCGTATCGCCCACAAAAAGCAGGAAACAATTTTTAGTGTTGTATACAAATTCCAGCAAATCTCTCAAAATAGAAGAGCCCGTTTCGTTAAATTCATCTGCAATCATCGAGGCCTCATCAATAATGAAAAGCGTATTTTCTGATAAATTTGGCGCAATTTGAAATTGCATTTCCGGCGATGCAGCCGACCGTTTCCGGTAAATTCTTTTGTGGATGGTTAAGGCCTTCCGCTGTGCGTACTGACTCATCACTTTGGCCGCCCGCCCCGTCGGCGCTAATAGTTCGCTTCTTAAACCAAATTTACCCAATACTTTTACCAACGCGGCTACCGACGTTGTTTTACCTGTACCTGCGTATCCTTTTAAAACAAAACACCTGTATTCATCATCGTTCTGCAAAAACCTCGACATCCGCTCGCAAAAAAGCAGTTGCTCTTTAGTAGGCAGGTGTTCATAAGCTTGGGCAATAAGTTGACTTTTATCGATGTACATGGATTATTGAATTATTCAATTGTTAAATGGCGCTATAGTTAAATTGTTTTTAAAAGCCACAATTTTAGTTTTTGGAAAGCAATTGCAATGCTAATTGGTTGCGATAATCCGTCTTTCCGCTATATCCCCGATATAAAATCGGGGGATGCCGCTGCAATACGGTTTAGGTGGCAAAGATAAAACACTTTTGAAAGCAACTTCCTGCAAAATGCCTAAGCACCAAATCATCCACCCAGCTAAGCCTTACTACCCAATCTCCGTTCTACTCTAATCCGGCCTAACAAATTTTTGGGCATGCAAAACACAAGCCTTACTACTAACTTTAATACAAAAATTTTCAGCCGGCAATTTTTGTTTCTTTTTGTTGTCAAAAAGAAAAAAGCCCGTCCGGCCAGGACAAAACGAAAAAGTGAAGAGATTGCTACCTACCTTGCAATTACGATTTTCCTATTACAATAACAACGTTTCAATGCGATGCGCCATTACCATTTTCTGCTGTTTACTCCAACTAAAAATGGTAAAATGTCCATCCTGCGATGCAACCAAACCAATTGCCTGCGGCTGGTCGTTAACAAATTGTGCTACAGAAAAATGCCTTGTTCCACCCAGTTGCCCGGGGTACAAAATTTTATCCTCGCCACCAACAATTGGTTCCGAAAACGCGATCTGCTCTACAGTTGGCTTACCTTTCGCACGTCCAATCTTGGCACCAAAAGCTATCAAATCAAATTCTTCGTTAATAATGGTCGCACCATCAACAGCAGTTAAGCCTGCAAGATGCTCCACTTCTCTACGCAAAGCGCCTTGAGAAAAAATTTCACTCTGGTTTCCACTTTGTTTTGCCAGGTTTGATAATCCACAAAACGGAGGTTCTACCAGGTACTGTATGGGGTGAATAATCGACTCTTCCCACTTCGTATCATTTTTCGGCACAATCAATAATGCACCACCTCGGCCATGGCTACGCATAGAAACAGAAAATTGGATTAAAATATTAATCGGGTCGTTCCAGCTTGCAAGCACCGTCAAATCAAGCAGAGCCTTTAAAATCGGCGGACAATCGCGGTTCCCGCATGAAGTATCGTCTACAATTCTAATCTGCTCTCCTTTTAGTACAGCCACATTGGTATATTTTCCGATGCCGTAAATACGGCGGTGTTTAATCACAATAAGCCCAGGTTCGGAAACATCTACAACAAAGCAAAAGTTGGGAATATTTAAGGTAGTACCCCAAATGTACAGTTCGCCGTCTTCCTCCCAAACTCCCAGGTGAATTCCTGAACGCTCAATACCGGGTGCAATTTTAGTAAGCGTATTCGCATTTAGCGGCAAAGGCTTGGCAAATTTTAACGGTTTCGAAGTTTGCGAAGGGGGCAAAAAAGCAATAGAAATGCGAGGTGAATGCCCCTCCTCTTTCCGCAAGCTACTCCAGAAAGCAACATCAATTAGCGCCTCTATGGTTTTCTTATCAGGCTGGGTAGCCAAATCCAACTCTCCTTGCGCCTTTGCATTTGCATGTAGTTTAACAAAATGTTGCTCAATTTTACCTGCAACCGTGTTTGCTGCTTTATAAGTAGGCTTGTAACTCATGTGTCGAATTTAAGCTGAATATTTCAAATTTCAGATAAAGGAAAGGTATGATTTTGGTAAAAAGATTGCGTTTGATTTGACCTTAATAAAAGCCAGAGTCGATCATCACGAAAAGGCAACAAAATTTGAATTTTAGATTTTTGCGGTTTAAACCATTTAATAGTTGATGCACTAGTTTGACCTCTTTGCTAAAAAACTTTGTAGCCTTTGCAGTTAATATTTAAAAAACTCTATTTTTGTTTTAATGAGTAACAACAGTCTTTTATTGGTCGATCCGAATTTTAAAGCTGATGCATCAGTAAATTGCCATTTATTGTTAAAAATAACGAATGACAGTTTTTCTTATGCAGTAATAAATAAGGAGTCGGATGAGATTAATGTAATTTTCGATAAGCAGGGATGTGAGGATGTTGAGCAGGATTTGAAGTTTGCTTTCGAAACTGATGCTCACTTAGCTCAATCGTATGGCGCTATCAAAGCTGCAATTCATACCTCAAACTTCATTTTTATTCCTGATGAATGGTTTGATCAAGAAAACCTTTCCGTTTATACGAAATTCATGGGTTCTGAGCGTAAAATCTACACCAAACATCATGATGAACTAGGCTTTAACACCCTATTTTCTCTGGATGAAAAGGTTGAAGAAAAACTTCCTGAAAACACGGTTGTTTATCCCCAGTCTTCGCCCTTGCTTGCTCTATCTGGTCATTTATCTGGCGATGCGTTGCTGGTAGATTTTACGGCTACTTCATTTAATGTGCTCTTTGTAAAGGATAAGAAAATCACTTTTCAAAACCATTATGAGGCAGAAAATGCTGAAGAATTTAATTACTTCTTATTGTTAATTATTGAGCAATTAGGATTAACAGAATCTGTTCCGGTGTATCTGCAGGGCATTATTAATGAAGACGATGAGTATTACAGTACGCTTCTAAAATATTTCAATAATCTATATTTCTTTTTTCCCGCAGGAAAACAAAACAGTGAGTTATTGGCTGATATGCCTAAACACTATTTTAGCGGATTGCTTGCTTTGGATTTATGCGAATAATTGGAGGCAAATTAAAAGGAATTCGTTTACAGCCGCCAGCGAATTTACCTGTACGCCCAACTACTGATATGGCAAAAGAGGCGCTTTTCAATATTTTAAACAATAGGTTCGATTTTGAAACCTGTACCGTTTTAGATTTATTTTGTGGTACAGGAAACCTGACTTTTGAATTTGCATCCCGTGATGCTGAAAAGATTTTGGCTGTAGACATGGATTATGGTTGTGTAAACTGGGTTAAAGCAACTGCCAGCAAATATGAATTCAAGCAGGTGGAAGTACGCAAGGGTGATGTTTTTAAACTGCTAAAACAAATGACCGGTGCCTACGATTTAATTTTCGCCGATCCACCTTATAATATGCCTAACATTCCGCAAATTCCGGTGATGGTTGCCTCACAGCAATTGCTTAAACCAGGCGGTTTACTGGTTGTGGAACACCAAAGCAATATGAAACTGAATAGCCAGCCAGGATATACTGAAACCCGTAAATATGGTAATTCGTCATTCAGTTTTTTTGAGTTTAGTTAACCGCAAAGAACAAAAAGTTCTTCGCAAAGAAGAAAAGCTAAACTCCTCAACTATTAAAGTTGTTATCTCGAGCGAGCCTGAAAATCTTTCTAACCAGCAAACGCACCTAAATTTCTCTCCAAAAAGTTTAGGCCTTTCTTACTTTCTGAAATACAGCCATTTCAGCATAAGCTGTTTTAATCTTTCTCTTTTACACTTAAAAATCTATATTTGAATGATGAAGATAGCGCTATTTCCAGGTTCATTCGATCCAATTACCATTGCACACGTTAACATCTTACAACGTGCCACTCCTCTCTTTGATAAGATTGTAATCGGAATTGGTTTAAATAGCGCCAAGCAAAACTTCCTAAGCGCCGAACAACGTCTGCATATTTTAGAAAAAGTTTTCCAGGGTTATCAAAATATCGAAATCCAGACTTACGAAGGCTTAACTGTCGACTTTTGCCGTAAAATTAATGCCACTTATATGGTTCGTGGCATCCGTTCAGCATCGGATTTTGAATATGAAAGAGCCATCGCTCAAATCAACCAAACCATGATGCCTGAAGTAGAAACCATTCTGCTATTAAGCAAACCTGAATATTCTGCCATTAGCTCAACCATCGTTCGCGACATCTTAAGAAATCATGGCGATGTAAGTCCATTTGTGCCTAGAGAGGCCTTGGATTTTTTATATAAACCTTGATTTTAGGAATATTTTTAATAGCTGGTGTAACGTTTTCCAAAACGGGTTACTTATTGAGTAAAAATACTAAATTATGAAAACTCAATTGGTAATTCTTGATGTTGTGACAACAGCCATGTTTCCTGATGCTTTTTACTTCGCTCATCCAAAAGCCTAAAATGAAAGAAACTGAAAACATATTTCTTTCTCTCATCAATCAGCATAAAGCGATTATACATAAAGTTTCAAAAATGTATATGAACGATGCTGAACAACAGCGGGATTTGTTTCAGGAAATTGTGATGCAGCTTTGGAAAGCTTATCCAACTTTTAAGGGTAACAGCAAGTTTTCTACGTGGATGTACCGTGTAGCCCTAAATACGGCATTAGTTTATTTCAAAAAAGATCATCGAAAAGTGGATAAAACACCACTTAATGAGAATATTGATGTAATTGATACCGACGATAGCGAAGCGAAGGAGGAAAGGTTAGCTTATCTCTACAAAGCTGTTCAGGAATTAAATGCAGTTGAAAAAGCATTAATCTTTCTTTTCCTGGAAAATCAATCGCATCGGGAAATTGCCCTAAACCTAGGAATTAGTGAAGTAAACGCCAGGGTAAAACTTAACAGAACAAAAGAAAAATTACAATTCATTATAAAGAAAAACGGTTATGAATTTTGACGATTTGAAAAACGATTGGCAGGCTGATCAATCATCCGAACCCAACATCTCAAAAGATTTACTTGAAATAAAGCAAGCCAAAACACCTATTGATATCCTTCGCAAAAAGATGAAACATGAGTTTAATTACCAGATTGTTGCATTAATTTTAATGGCCGCATTTCCTTACTTATTTGGTTTTTCGCCTCAGATGAAATTAATATTTCTGGCTTTTTATGCGATAACATGTGGTTTTACAGCTCATTATTTTTTCAAATTCTACCGGTTTTATAAGAATTCATACGATATGACCATGGATAGCAGGAAAAGTATCCTTTGGTTTTTCTATGAAATGAAATTAAATATAGAGCTCTACAAAGCACTCACATATATCATTGCTTTTATATGGATGAGTTTTATAACGGTTTATTTACTTATTGAAAAAACTGGTGCGATAAATAGGGTGTTCGCAAAACTTTCGCCAACTTACATACTATTAAACTGTTTTATCACCATCGTGATTATTGGCGTAATTACCGAACTCTGGGCCTGGTATTATTATGGAAAGTATTTAGCCAGGGTTAAAAAAGTGGTTGATGAATTGGATGATGAATAAACATTTCGAACAAATCCTAAAGCTATATATAATCTTGTTTGCGCTCGTTTGAAACGAGCGCATAATAGCGTTTCGATTTAATCGCATAAAAAAAGCTTGTATATTTCAGTGATACAATTGAAAGATCGGTTTTGGGATTACAAAATCCCACCTGCCCTTAACACATCCATAATCGATGGGAAAGTGTTTTTTACCACTGGTCCGATATGATTTTTATCTAACCAAACCGCCTCATCAATGCCTTCTTCTTTTTGAGGGATCAGTTTCGGTTCTCCTTTCACCTTCATTTTATACCAATTGGTTTTTTTAATCACCATCTTCGAACCCATGGGATAAACATGATAAGTTTTGCAAAGTTTCTCTTCTCTTTTAGCAACCTTTATTCCACACTCTTCTTCTACTTCTCTAACGGCAGTTTCTTTCATGTTTTCGCCATCTTCAAGCTTTCCCTTTGGCAAATCCCATTTCTTATTTCTAAAGATAAACAAGTAATTCCCATTCACACTCTCCACCAAGCCCCCAGCAGCTTTGATAATCTCACAGTTCCTTTTTAGCTTCCTAAATGTTTCCTGAGGGTTTTTTGTTAAAAATATATAGCTTTTTTTCGACCCGTTTTTTAATTTTTTGTAAAATGTCTGCAAATCAAAATCCTGAAATTCAAGCTGTTGAATTTTTTCTTTTTGTTCAGGCAAAACATCTGATATGAAGAGGGTGTTATCGTTAATATAAATTCTGTATTTTTGGGCCATGTATAATAAAAGTGATATTGAATTAAAGGTAGCGGAATTTTTATTACAAATAAAGGCAATTAAATTACAACCTAATAATCCTTTTACTTGGGCCTCGGGTTGGAAGTCGCCAATTTATTGCGATAACAGAATCACCCTTTCACATCCTCAGGTTAGAACTTACATCCGTCAGAAGTTAGCACAAGCGATTCAGGAAGAATTTGGGTCAGTTGATGTTATTGCTGGAGTAGCCACTGCCGGCATTCCACAAGGCGTTTTAGTGGCGCAGGAATTAGGCTTACCTTTTATTTATGTTAGAGCTAAAGCTAAAGAACACGGAACAGGAAGCTTAATTGAAGGCGAAGTTGTTGAAGGACAACGCGTTGTAGTAATTGAAGATTTAATATCTACAGGTAAAAGCAGCCTACAAGCCGTTGAAGCACTGAGAGCTGCTGGCTTATCAGTAGCTGGTTTAGCTGCAATTTTTACTTACGGATTTGAAAAAGCTGACGAGAATTTCGCTGCTGCAAAATGCCGTTACTTAACTTTATCAAACTATGCCGCTTTAATTGATTATGCTGCCGAGCACAGTATTATTGCCAAAAGCGATATGGAATTATTAAGCAAATGGCGCTTAAATCCATCAGAATGGGGACAAGCAGTAAGTCCTAAATCATAAATACCTGAAAAACTAACCGATAAAATATATAATGACGATTATTGAAAACGCTGTAGAGGTAAATAAACCCGTTTCAGAGGTTTACACTTTTCTTTCTGACATGAACAATCATCAGCAATTGATGCCGGAAAATATTTACAACTGGGAGTCTACAGAAGATGAAGCACGTTTTACCATTCAAAATATGGCTAAACTGGCAATCAAAATCTCTAATCGTGTAGAAAACCAGGAATTAACAGCCATCCCAACCGAAAAAGCGCCTTTTGAGGTGGAGCTAAAATGGACTGTAGCAGATAATGGAAACGGTACTACCACAGCAAAACACATCATCTCAGCAGATTTAAATATGATGATGAAAATGCTGGCTTCAGGTCCATTACAAAAACTGGTTGATCATCAAACTGAAAAATTAAAAGAAATTTTAGGGTAGTCAAAAAGTACGACGGGCTGGTTTCTGACTCTTTATTTCGAAATATATAGCGAAGATTCCTCTTCGCTTTTTTTATGCGTAAAAATTCCGTTGATATTTATTTAGGAGTCTTTTATTTTGATACCTTAGTTTTTAATAACCAAAAACTATGAAATTTCATTTCCCTCAAATTTTAACGTTATTTCTTGCACCGTTCATTTACTCAAACGCAAGTTCGCAATCTCTAACTGCGCTTAAGACAGAGTATTTGGAAAACCCCATTGGCCTAGACAATGCCAAGCCGCGTTTTACCTGGCAAATGAACGATGCGAGCCTCGGCGCCAAACAAACAGCTTATCGTATTTTGGTTGATGTTGATTCAGCTGCCCTGATGCAAGAAAAAGCTAGCTGCTGGAATTCAGGCTGGAATAAATCTGATATCAACCTGGTTATTTTTTCTGGGAAACCACTAAAACCTTTTACCAAGTATTTCTGGAGGATTGATGTTACAAATGGTCGCAAAAAAACCTTCAGCAAAATTGCAAGTTTTGAGATGGGAATGATGAATATGGCCAACTGGCAAGGTGCTTGGATATCAGATAATGAAAACATCAAACTCAAACCTGCACCCTATTTTAGATATACCTTTAAGGCGGCAAAAAAAATAAAATCGGCACGAGCTTATATCGCCGCCGGCGGTTTATACGAACTATCTATTAATGGTAAGAAAATTGGCAATCATCGAATGGATCCGATGTATACACGTTTCGACAGACGTACGCTGTACGTAACCTACGACGTTACCACCGCCATACAGCAGGGAAAAAATGGTATTGGCGTACTGCTTGGCAATGGTTGGTATAATCATCAATCAACAGCGGTATGGTATTTCGATCGTGCACCATGGCGTAACCGCCCTACTTTTTGTTTAGATGTGCGAATCACCTATGAAGATGGAACCACAGAAACCATTAAATCAGGCAAAGATTGGAAAACAGCTTTAAGCCCCATCGTTTTTAACAGCATTTATACGGCCGAGCATTATGATGCACGCATGGAAAAGCCGGGCTGGAACACGGCAAGCTTTGATGATAAAGACTGGAGGGCCGTAATGTATCGCTCTGCGCCATCAAGAAATATTGTTGCACAAGCCTTACACCCTATTCGGAATGTTGAGGAGATTGCGACAAAATCCATCAAAAAGATTAATGATACCACCTATCTGTTTGATTTAGGAAGGAATATTTCTGGCGTAAGCAAAATTACTTTAAATGGCCCCGCGGGAACAATTATTCGCCTTAAACATGGTGAAAGATTGTATACTAATGGTCGATTAGATATTTCAAACATTGATGCACATTATCGCCCTACAGATAATACAGATCCATTTCAGACTGACATTTTAATCTTAAATGGCAAAGGAGAGCAAAGTTTTATGCCGCATTTCAATTATAAAGGTTTTCAATATGTGGAAGTGACTACTTCCGTTCCGCTTGAGTTGAAAAAAGAAGACTTAGTGGGCTATTTTATGCATAGCGATGTTCCACAATCTGGAAATATCAAGGCTTCAGAACCCATCATTAACAAAATATATTACGCCACCAATAATTCCTACTTATCAAATCTTTTTGGCTACCCTACTGATTGTCCGCAAAGGGAAAAAAATGGGTGGACGGGTGATGCCCAGATTGCCATAGAAACCGGACTATATGGTTTTGATGGGATTACCATTTATGAAAAATGGTTAGCCGATCATCGCGATGAGCAGCAGCCGAATGGTGTGCTCCCTTCTATTATTCCTACGGATGGCTGGGGTTACGAATGGGGAAACGGACCAGATTGGACGAGTACCATTGCAATTATACCGTGGAACATATATTTGTTTTATGGTGATAAAAAACTGCTTTCCGATTGTTACGAAAACATCCGTAAATATGTAAACCATATCGATGAAACGTACCCAACAGGTCTAACAAGCTGGGGGCTGGGCGACTGGATTCCGGTGAAATCAAAATCTCCTGTAGAACTCACTTCAACTTGTTATTATTATGCTGACGTGGTGATTTTGGCCAAAGCAGCTAAAATACTAGGGAAAACTGCAGATAGTGAAAGATATACCAAGCTGGCCAATAAAATTAAGCTAGCCTTCAATGCCAAATACCTTGATAAAACAAAAGGCATTTATGGTTCAGGGATACAAACAGATATGAGTGTGCCACTTTATTGGAAAATTGTTCCTGAAGAATCTGTACAACTGGTAGCAGAGAATTTAGCTAAACGTGTAGAGGCAGACGGTTATCACCTGGATGTGGGATTGCTTGGCACTAAGGCAATATTAAATGCCTTAAGCGAAAATGGCTATAGCAATTCAGCTTACAAAGTGGCTGCGCAAAAAACCTATCCTAGCTGGGGGTGGTGGATGGAAAATGGCGCCACAACTTTATATGAAAACTGGCCAATAGATGCGAAGTCCGATATCTCCATGAACCACATTATGTTTGGGGAGATTGGTGCCTGGTTGTACAAATCTCCCGGCGGTATTAAGCCTGATGAAAATCAACCTGGATTTAAACATGTCATCCTAGATCCACACATTGTGGAGGGATTAAGTTCTTTTGAAGCTAGTCACATTGGACCATACGGTAAAATTACGAGTGCCTGGCAGCGTACAAGCAAAGGCATTCAATATGATATCACTATTCCTCCAAACTCAACTGGCACAATTAACCTGGGTATGGTAAGTCACATGGATATATTTGTGAATGGAAAACTCACCCAGTCCGGAAAAATTAATTTGGCAGCCGGTAAATATCTGATTGAACATAAAGTAAAGTAGTCATATAAATTACCAATCATCTTTCTCCCTACGTAAAGAATCATAAATTTGTTTTTGCGTGGGGATAAAAGGGTTTGAACCTGAATAATCAAGCAAATGCGCCAATTATTCAGTACAAAATACTAATAATCAGCAATTTAGACATGATTTCCAAATATTAACCGACAAAATTTCCGATTGAAGAATCAAAATAGCTGTGGCATTTGTTTTGACTAAAACGGTTATATGAACTTCAACAATTTTACAATAAAAGCCCAGGAAGCAATTCAACAGGCTTCTGAAATAGCCCAGGGCAATCAGCAGCAGGCTATTGAAACGGCACACCTCCTTAAAGGTTTGCTTACTGTTGATGAAAACGTAGTTTCTTATGTATTAAAGAAACTCAACGTAAACCTGAATACTTTAAACCAAAATTTAGACGCAGAAATTGCCAGGTTCCCGAAAGTTAGCGGAAGCAATGTCTATCTGTCATCAAATACCAATAGCGTTTTGCAGAAAGCGCAAACATTTTTGAAAGAATTTAAGGATGAATTTGTTTCTGTAGAGCATTTATTATTAGGAATTCTGGCAGTTAACGATAATACATCCAAATTATTAAAAGAACAGGGTGTTGGCGAAAAAGACCTTAAAAAAGCCATTACCGCATTACGTGGCGATAATCGTGTAACAGATCAAAACGCAGAAGCCACTTATCAGGCACTAAATAAATATGCCCGAAACTTAAATGAATATGCCGAAAGCGGAAAGCTCGATCCGGTTATCGGTAGAGATGAAGAAATTCGTCGGGTTATTCAAATTTTATCTCGTAGGACGAAAAACAATCCGATTTTAATTGGTGAGCCTGGCGTAGGTAAAACTGCTATAGCTGAAGGAATTGCGTTCAGGATTATTAAGGGTGACGTGCCTGAAAACCTAAAGAGCAAAACTGTTTACTCATTAGATATGGGTGCTTTAATTGCAGGTGCGAAATATAAAGGCGAGTTTGAAGAACGCTTAAAAGCGGTGGTAAAAGAGGTGACGCAAAGCGATGGAGATATCATTTTATTTATTGATGAAATCCATACTTTAGTGGGTGCAGGCGGTGGCGAAGGTGCTATGGATGCCGCAAATATTTTAAAACCAGCTTTGGCCCGTGGAGAGTTGAGAGCAATTGGTGCTACTACTTTAGATGAATATCAAAAATATCTGGAGAAAGACAAAGCACTGGAGCGTCGTTTTCAAAAAGTAATGGTGGAAGAACCAGACACACAGGATGCCATTTCTATCCTAAGGGGTTTAAAAGAACGTTATGAAACTCACCACAAAGTGAGGATTAAAGATGAAGCTATTATTGCAGCGGTAGAAATGAGTCAGCGATATATTTCCGATCGCTTTTTACCAGATAAAGCCATTGATTTAATGGATGAAGCCGCATCAAAACTACGTATGGAAATGGATAGCGTTCCTGAAAATGTTGATGCCCTTGACCGGGAAATTATGCGTTTGGAAATTGAACGCGAAGCCATTAAACGCGAAAAAGACGATCGCAAGGTTCAGGAGTTATCTGAAGAAATTGCCAATTTATCGGCAGAGCGTGATGAATTTAAAGCCAAATGGCAGGGCGAAAAAGACCTGGTTGATGCGGTTAATAATCAATTGGAACAAATTGAGCATTTTAAATTAGAGGCTGAACAAGCTGAACGTGCCGGAGATTATGGCAAGGTTGCCGAAATCCGTTATGGTAAAATTAAAGAAGCACAAGACCAGGTAGAGCAGTTAAAAGCTGATCTGGAAAATCAGCAAACCGATAGCAGAATGCTGAAGGAAGAGGTAACTGCTGACGATATCGCCGGTGTGGTTGGCCGTTGGACAGGGATTCCGGTGACGAAATTAATTGCCAGCGAGCGTGAAAAATTATTAAACCTTGAACAGGAATTGCACCAACGGGTAGCCGGACAAGACGAGGCCATTGAAGCCATTTCTGATGCCATTCGCCGCTCTCGTGCAGGTTTACAAGATAAGCGTAAACCAATTGGTTCTTTCATATTTTTAGGTACCACCGGAGTTGGTAAAACCGAACTGGCTAAGGCACTGGCAGAGTTTTTATTTAATGATGAGAATGCTTTAACGCGTATTGATATGAGTGAATATCAGGAGCGCCATGCCGTTTCACGTTTGATTGGAGCGCCTCCGGGATACGTTGGCTACGATGAAGGTGGACAGTTAACCGAAGCCGTTCGACGTAAACCATATTCAGTTGTATTGCTTGATGAAATTGAAAAAGCACACCCGGATGTATTTAATATTCTGTTACAAGTGTTAGATGATGGGCGCTTAACAGATAACAAAGGCAGAACGGTTAACTTCAAAAATACGATCATCATCATGACATCGAACATCGGTGCCCACTTAATTCAGGATAACTTCAAAAATTTAAGTGATGAAAACCGTGACGAGGTAATTGCAAAAACAAAAAATGAGTTGTTTGAGGTGTTAAAACAAACCATTCGTCCGGAGTTTTTAAACCGAATCGACGAGCTGATTATGTTCACGCCATTAAACCGCAGTGAAATTAGAGATATTGTTGCCTTGCAGTTTAAGCATGTTCAACAAACGCTTGCAGAAATGGGCATTGAAATGGAAGCGAGCGATGAAGCTTTAGATTGGCTGGCACAACTTGGTTACGATCCGCAATTTGGTGCACGGCCATTGAAAAGGGTGATCCAGAAAAGAATCTTAAATGAGTTGTCAAAAGAGATACTGGCGGGTAAGATAGATAAAGACAGCAAAATTAAGTTAGATATGTTCGATCATAATTTTGTGTTCCTGAACCAAAAAGAGGATTAGGCAAATCAATAAAAAAATCCTTCAGATTAGTTTCTGAAGGATTTTTTTTTGCAATTTATTTTTGCTGGATGCAGGTGGGAATGACGAAGAAGCTATTAAAATGGTTTTGTTCATCATTCTTATGCTTTAAAATCCCCAGTTTACTTGTCCCGAATTCATTTCGGGAAGCTGCGGATGACGACCATTTATAATTGACGTTCATTTATGATGTTCATATATTATGCCTAAACGTAATATTTTCGCCCATCCCCTAGCCAGTTCGTCATTGCGAGGGAGTATTTCACGACCGCGGCAATCTTCTCTTTAAGGATGAGATTGCTTCTCCCGATGAAATATCGGGATCGCAATGACGGAATATAAACGTCAGTGCTAGCATGAACAATATTCCCCTCTTGTTTTTTATTTCGATAATGATTATTATTGATTACACACAAAAACACAAACAATGAAACCTAAATTAATCATCATGGCGCTGCTGTGCGCCGTCAGTTGGCGTAGCTATGCGCAAACTGAAAAAGGCAGTGGCTTTGCCGGCATCAGCTTAAGCTTTGGCACTTCAAAGCAAAATAATTCTACCGCTGCAATTAACACTTTTACAGCAACACCCAGAGGCGGTTATTTTTTAAAGGATAATCTCGCCATCGGGCTGGAAATCCCTTTAAACCTTTCCAAACTTCGTGGGGAGAGTTACATTTCCTGGGATGAAGAAGATGGCAGATATGAAGACCGCTATGGTCCGAAAGAATTTAGTTTTGGCCTTTCTCCTTTCATCAGAAAATATGTAGATGTAAAGAAACGCTTCAAGTTTTTTGCACAAGCTAACTTACTCCTGCAAATCAATACCTTTAATAGAATAGATGATGAAGGCTATTTAATCAGAACAGATGCCAGAGCAAAAGGATGGGGCGCAAGCTTAACTCCGGGCTTTACTTACCTCCTGTCTGATGACTCCAGCCTCGAATTTTCTTTCCCGATAGTTACATTTTTTCATCAGAACTATTATGCTGAAGAATCTTTGTACAACTTCGATAAGAAGAATAATTTAAGGTTAGCGTTGGACAACTTCACTCCTACTTTCACCATTAATTTCCATTTCTAAACATCATCTCATGAAAAATGTATTAACTAAAATTTCAAGATATAGCAGCTTTGTGATCATGCTCATAGTTATATCTTCACTACAGGTTCACGCACAACGTTTCCGTGGTAAAATTGAATACTACAGCAGTGTTTTCCCATCAGAAGATGGAAAAATTAAATCAATTAATGGAACTCCAATTACCTATTATAATTCCGTTTTTAAATCAGAAGACGGCAAAGTGAAATCTATTGGCGACAAGCGTATTGAGTATTACAACAGCGTTTTTCCGTCAGAAGATGGAAAAATTAAATCCATTGGAGATGTACGGGTAGCATATTACAATTCAGTATTTCCTGATGAAGATGGCAAGATCAAAACGATTGGAAACATCCGGTTTGAGTATTTCAATGCAACGGCATCTAAAAGTAAAGGTAAAATAAAATCAATTCAAAATGAGGGCGACGATCCTGCTTCGGACGATGCATTAAACACCTATTACTTTATCGAAAAACTCAATCGGCAATAAAGATACCTTCGTGAAAATTAAAGGAGCTGCCTCGTCAACCGCAACCAAGTCTGAAGGATTGTGTTAATGAGGCAGTTTCTTTTTTTACAGTGATCAACACCATTTAAACTACATAGCTGCAAATTTTATCGTAATAATTCCCTTTCGCCATCTTTTCTTATATATTTGCAGCGCCAAATCGGCTTGCTAAACATCCTTATAGCAACTTACATCCTGTAATATCAGCTGTTTTAATAGCTGCATAAAATTTAAATTTCTTTCGAACTGTTATTTCTATGAAGTAATGAAATCAGGCATCGATGTGTGGTGTTTTCTGTATTTCATCAGTTTTAAAGATTGAAAAAGAATTTATTAATTACCCATAAAATCAATTATTTAAAAATGAAAAGAATTATTACGAGCTTATTTTTACTGGTTATCGTTTACTCGCAGGCAAATGCACAAATCGATGCATATAAAGGAAAAGAAGACTTGAGATTCCAGATCGGAGCCAATCTGCAAAAATGGGGCACCGGAATTGTTACCTCGCTTGACTATGGCCTGGGGCAAAGCTTCTCCATTGGTGCACAAGCTGGTTATTTGTTAGGCGTAAAATCCTTTGCAGGTATTGATAAGCCAGGTTTTGGCGACCGGTTTGATCTTAAAGCAAGATTTAATGCCAACCTGGGTAACGTGATCGGCTTACCATCAAACGTAGATTTGTACCCAGGTTTAAACCTTGGTTTGAAAAACTTTGGTGGCCATGTTGGCGGAAGAGTTTTCTTTGATAAAGGATTCGGATTATTTACAGAAGCACAATTCCCGATTGCAAAATACAATTCGGATGCCATTGGTTACGAGCGTTTGAATAATCAGTTCTCATTTAATATTGGCGTATCGTTCGATTTGGGAAAATAGTGACATACGATAAGCTTTTCAGCTAAAATTCGTCCTTTTAAAAGCATCAACCAAATAGTTGATGCTTTTTTTTATAAAGCCGAATCTTTATTTAAGCCACCAAACAAACTAGTTGTTATAATTTTTTTGTGTTATAATTGCGCCAACAAATAAACACACACGTAATGAAAAAACAACTATTATTATTAGCAGTATTATGCACTGCTGCATTTACTTCAATTGCTCAGACAGACAAGGGAAACACTATAATTGGTGGATCAATTGGGTATGGTAAAGATGAGTTAAGGCCTGTTAGTACAATGAATTATGGCGCTAGCGAATCAACATTTTTCAATGTAATGCCAAGGGTTGGCCACTTCTTTAGCAAAAATCTTGCAATTGGTTTAAGCATTGGTTATGATGAAAGAAAAAACGTAGTAGAGCAATTTTTCACCGTTGGAAACAGTCCTCTGATATCTACTTCAATTCAAAGAGACAAGTCATTTAATGTGGGTCCGTTTGTGAGATATTATGTAGATATCACAGATAAGTTCAAATTTTTTGGTCAGGCTAATTTCGACGTCGCATTTGGAAAAACTAATCAATCACTAAGTGGAACCGGAAGCTTCAATTATCAAAGTGTAGAATCTAAATCAACAACTTACAATGCATCAATTAACCCTGGCTTTGCTTTTTTTCCGGCAAAGAAATGGGCGATTGAGTTCTCTTTCCCATTACTTGCTTACAGCAAAAGAAATGATAAGTCTGATGAAAAGAACCAAAATGCGATTGCTTTCGACAGCAATAGCTTCACTTTTGGCTTAAATACATTTGTACCTAGCTTAGGTTTCAATTTTCATTTTTAAAATTTATCCCGCCTGGAAAAAGGCGGGATTTTTTATTTCTTTTTTGTTTCAATATTTGGTAAGAACCCTGTTAACAATCCAATTAATGGCAAAAAAGCACAAATATTAAATACATATTCAATACTGGTTGAATCGGCAAGTTTTCCCAGCAAAGCAGATCCTATCCCACCCATTCCAAACGCAAAGCCAAAAAACAATCCCGCCACTAAACCTACTTTACCAGGTATCAACTCTTGTGCATAAACTAAAATGGCCGAAAATGCAGATGCCAAAATCATCCCGATAGGAACAATTAAAACGCCAACCCAAAACAAATTAGCATGTGGCAATAACAGCGCAAACGGTGCTGTGCCCAATATAGATGCCCAGATTACATATTTTCTTCCGATTTTATCGCCAATAGGTCCGCCCAATAACGTTCCTGCTGCAACGGAAAAAAGGAACACAAACAAATAAATTTGTGAGGTTTGAACTGAAACATTGAATTTCTGGATTAAATAGAAGGTGAAGTAGTTGGTTAAGCTGGCCATGTAGAAGTATTTCGAGAAAATAAGCAGCAAAAGGATGACCACTGAAAAAATGACCTTGTTTTTCGAAAACTGATTCACTGTGGTGGTAATAGCTGCTTTTTTACTTCGTGCAAGCACAAAACCTTTATACCAGTTGCCAACATAGCTCAAAATGATAATGGCTAAAAGTGCAATGATGGAAAACCAAACTACGCTAAACTGTCCGTAAGGAACAATAATCCAGGCGGCTAGTAAAGGACCTAATGAACTGCCTGCATTTCCGCCCAGCTGAAATACAGATTGTGCCAAACCTCTTTTGCCACCTGATGCCGCATGCGCCATTCTCGAGGCTTCCGGATGGAATATGGATGAACCTACGCCTATTAAGGCTACGGAAACCAGCATGGTATAAAAATGAGTCGATTGAGATAGCGTTATCAATCCAATTAAGGTGAAACCCATCCCAACAGCTAGTGAGTAAGGTTGTGGCTTTTTATCAGTATATAATCCTACAAAAGGTTGAAGCAGTGAAGCCGCCAGTTGAAACGTGAGCGTAATTAATCCAATTTGTGAGAAGCTTAAATGGTAATCGGTTTTAATAATGGGATAAATTGCAGGAATTAACGATTGAATGGTATCATTTAACAAATGGGAAAAACTTAGCGCAAATAAAATCGGGAATACTGTTTTTTCGATAATTGCTTTGGAAGGATTTTGATCAGTCATAAGGGAATTGATAATACACAAAAATAGCGATTATATTTTTTTATCCTGAACGACAGGTCCTTGCTGGTATCAAACATTTTTATTATGCGGGGGTTTTATCTGTATGGAAAAGAACAGAAAAATTGTTGGCTTGTGCGGAAGCCTGAGAAAAGGCTCGTACAATGCAATGTTACTTAAGTTTGCTGGCACATTAGTACCAGAAGGAATAGAATTTGAAATTGTTCCTTTTGATGATATTCCGGTTTACAATGCAGATAACGATACACCAGAGGTAGCAGAACGGCCTGCAAGCGTGGTTAAGTTCAGAGCGGCATTGGCTCAGGCAGATGCTTTCATCATTGCCTCTCCTGAGTATAACTATTCCATTCCGGGTGGATTGAAAAATGCAATTGATTGGGCAAGCCGTGGAAAAGATGCTCCACTGATGCACAAACCGGTAGCCATGCTTGGTGCTACACAGGGCATGTGGGGAACGGTAAGAATGCAAACGGCCTTCCTTCCTGTTTTTACTTTCCTGAATATGAATCCTGTGTTACAGCCTGAAGTACTGATTGCACAGGCACAAACAAAATTTGATGAAGCAGGAAATTTAACGGATGAAAAAACCATAAGTTTAATCAAAAGGAAAATTGAAAATCTGATTGTTGCATCTAAAGTATAACGGATAGTATAGTTGACCTACATCAGCTAAATGTGTTGAAAAAAATTCTCGCACATTTGCTCCATTCAACCAAAACGTACAAACAAAATCATATTTGCTGAATAACCAAAGGCTGCTTAACTTAAGCGGCTTTTTCCATTTTTGATATTCTCAAAAGGTGTCAAACCTTCCGGTTAAAGCTGACATTTATACAAAAAAAGTCAGTTTGTCAATCTGACAGCCTATCGAAATTAATCAGTCGATTAACTTTTAGTCACACAAAAATAATATTGATTTAACACCAAATTCATATCTAACTAAAAGTTAAGGAGTTGAATAAAAACTGATTTTTTAATGATACTGACAGTGTTTTTTGGCACCGGTATTGACTTTTAGTCAAATATAGTCAGACATTAAAAAGGTAAAAACTGGCTATTTTTTACAAACAAATAAATAATAAAAAAGATGAAAAAACTATTATTATCAGTAGTAGCAGTTGCAGGTTTAGTGTATGGAGCAAATGCACAAACAGAAAAAGGTAAAGTAATTTTAGGTGGTAATGTGGGCTTCAATTCTACAAAAGTAGAAACTGCAGCAAAATCTGATGTAAGCTTTAGCGTAGTTCCAAGTGTAGGTTATTTTGTAAGCGATAACTTCGCAATTGGAACAGGTGTAGGTTATGACTATGACAAACAAGTTAGTTCAAATATCTTAAACCAGGCATTCGTGGTGGCACCATTCGGTCGTTACTATGTTGGTTTATCAGATCAATTCAAATTCTTCGGACAATTATCAGTTCCAATGGCTTTTGGAAACAATAAAGTGGTAAACAATAATGGAGATACCGGCGCAAAAGTAGCGACCACTACAAGCATTGGTGTAAATATCGCACCAGGTTTTGCCTTTTTCCCAACCAAAAGAATCGGTATCGAGGTTTCAGTTAATGGTTTAGGCTACACCAATCTTAATGTTAAAAACGAACTTACAGGTGCTGAAGTTTCTGCAAACTCATTCGGTTTAGAAGCGAACACTTTCGCTCCTAAATTAGGTGTGCAGTTCCACTTTTAATCAGAACGTTTCATAAGCTAAAAGCCTCAGATTTGCAGATTAAACATCTGCAAGTCTGAGGCTTTTTAATTTACAGCCTTAATCGACTGAAACAATATTTGGAGGTTATCAATGCTTTTCTGAATAAGTTCAAACGGATGTTTAGCCTTATTTCTTTTCCCTGATGGCCTTAAATTCCGAGCCATCTTTCCATTTCGGGTAAATCTCTTCATTGCTTAAACGATAGCCCATATCAAAAACCAATCTTACATCTTCCACTATGCCAGATAAATCCCAGGTATTGGCATCGAAATTATCCTGTGGTGAATGATACCTGAATTTGGTAAAGTCAGCCACTTGTTTCAAACCCCATTCTCTGCCATTTTTAACATTGTCGACACCCGAACCGGTAAACAAAGAAGGCACACCTACTTTAGCCAGATTAAAATGATCAGAACGGTAATATAAACCCGAAGATGGAACCGGATCCGGAACCACTACCCTTCCCTGCTTTTTTGCCGAAGCCGCAGCATAATCCTCTAACTCCGACTGACCAAAACCATAGACCACAATATCTTTGGTTTTACCAGCAATACCCATCATATCCATATTAATGTTGGCCACGGTTTTATCCAGCGGAAAAGAGGGATGTTTGGCATAATATTCCGATCCCAGTAAGCCTTGCTCCTCGGCGGTGTAAGAAATAAACAAAATGGTACGCTGCTGCTTTTTTGGCAACTTTTTAAACGCCGAAGCCAGCTCAAATAACGAAGCCACACCCGTAGCGTTATCTACCGCACCATTGTAAATCGAATCGCCCTGAATCTTTTCGCCCACACCTAAATGATCCCAGTGTGCCGAGTAAATAATGGCTTCATCTTTCTTTTTATCGCCCGGTATTTTAGCTAAAACATTATACGTAACTGATTTTTTGACATTATTTTTCACCACAAGTGATGTGCTAGCATTCAAATCCACAGCTTTAAAATCTTTCCTTCTGGCAGCTTCAAATAAGGCATCACTTTGTCCGGCCATTTTAAAAAGTTCCTTCGCTTTTTCCAATGAAATCCAGCCCTCAACTACCGTTCGGTTCATGCCATTATCTGCCGACTGCAAAGTTAGCTTCGATTTCGACCAGCCACTTCTCACCACACTCCATGGATAAGCAGCAGGCTCTGTATCATGAATAATTAACACACCAGCCGCACCCTGCCGCGAAGCTTCTTCGAATTTATATGTCCAACGGCCATAATAAGTCATGTTTTTGCCTTTAAACAAAGTTGAATCCGCAAAACCCGGGTCGTTGATCATCACCACCACTGTTTTACCCTTTACATCCAGGTTTTTATAGTCGTTCCAGCCATATTCTGGCGCCACAATACCATAGCCGGCAAAAACCAAAGGTGAATTCGCAATACTCACTTCATTCTGCACCCTACGAGATCCGGCAACGAAATCAGTCAGGTAATTCAGGTTTAAACTACCCGTTTTCCCTTTGATCACCATTTTACTTTCGGGTATCGATTTAATTTCAACCATAGGCACTTCCTGGAAAAAGCTATCACCGTTTCCTGGTTCTAAACCGAGTTGTTCAAACTCACGTTTTAGGTAGTTAATGGTTTTGGTTTCGCCATTGGTAAAAGGTTTTCTCCCTTCCAGGCTGTCGGCAGCAATGGCCGATAAATATTTGGTCAAGCTCGAATCGTTAATTGCTTTAATGGCCAAAGAATCTGGCCCGCTTGTTTCACTTTCTGATGCTTGCTGGCAAGAACTGGCAAACATGGCAATCGCCGCTCCGTAAAATAAGATTTTCTTCATTTAGGAAATTTTAGGATGGTAATTTAATAAATTTTGAGGATTTACAGTTTTTTAGGATTTGAAGCGCAAAGCCAGCAGCAACTTTTAAGGCTTGCTCCCGCTATCCGTTTCAAGTCCGCTCCCGAAAAAATCGGGATTGCGGGCTTTCCACTCCTATCGGGGCTAAGTGGCAAAATCAGTAAATATATGAATGCTGAAAATACAAACCGCTATACGGTTTTCTGTAATGTGCAAGTGAAATTATTTTCTATTTTAGTGGAAATAAAGGAAGCGATTGCGCATTTGGTTCAAAATTGTACTGCAGAATTTGAATTAAACATTCGTAAAGCCAGAAATATTTTATGGCTTTACGCAATTGATTATAACTTAGATTTACGCAATGCGTAAATTTAGATGTTGGCAGTAATTTTAGAAACAACCCGAAATGAAGGTAACCAGACAAAATTTAATAGAACTTTGCGACAATTTTTTAGACGATAAAATTGACAAAACTGTGATTCAAAATTTTGCTTGGACGGCAATTAGCGATGATGATTTCGAATGGGACGAAGACGAAATTATTTCAGACACAATTTTTGAGTGGGATAACGAGAATATTAATTTTGAAATTAACAAAACAAATGTTTCACTGTGGAAAAAACGTTTATTGTCTGAAAAAGACGATTTGCTAACTCATAATAATTGGAATGTACACATTGACACACAAAAAGAAATTTGCGAAAAAAGTAACTCAACTTGGAAACCAATCAACAAGAAATTAAATATCGGTGTTTCCACAAATCTTGAAAAAGACCCAATTAATGGACTAAGACATCCAGCAGAAAAAAGAACAACGGGTTGGTTTATATGGACGGGTGAATATTCAGAAGCAGACGACTTTTTCAAACCAATTTGTGCTGAACATTTGCTACAACAAAGACCAGAAATAATTAAATATTTAGGACTTGACATTGGTTTCAGATTTTTAATTGACAGTAAAGGTTATGAAGACATTTGGTTTGACGAAAAACTTAAAAACATATAGAAACGAATAAAAAAACTACTGCCAACAAGGGTTTTGCAATAGTGGGGCAAAACTGCAAAGTTCAACGGTTGTTCTTCGGTTCAACTTTTGTGTAAAATTGAGGTTTTGTGCTTCGATTGCCCCACCATCGCAAAGCCCCGAAACGTTAGGCGATATTTTATGACAACAACGTGGAATCAAGAGGAAATCAATGAATATCAAAATATTTTTGATTTAACAAATAGCTTTATTGGAAAACAAATTAATCAACTAATTTTCTTTTTAGATGATGAAGATATTGATTACAATGAACAGGAAAATATTTACGGTAAAAGCTTACTAAATGGCGTTGAAATAATATTAAATAACGAAAAATATTACTTAGGAAATTACTTTTTTGCAAAACATTATAATGGCTTAAATTTAAAAAAAGGAAATATTACTGAATTTGAATTTATTGAAAATAAAAACCAAAAAAATTATCCTTCAAAGTTTCTAAATGATACAATAATTGATGCAAAAATTTATTGGCATAAAGCATTTTTAGGTAAATATTTTGTTCCAATTGAAATAGCTTTTGAAACGGATAAGCATTTTATACAATTTTCAGCTATTGAAGTAAATTTCGGAGAAGTAAATACTGAATTAACAGACGAAATACTAGTTATTGAAGACAAATTAATTGCAAAAAAATTAAGCTTAGGCGAATTTGGAATTGAAAATAATGGACGATTTTTTTTTAGAAATATTAAGGAAATAAAAGAAGCCGAAAAAAACATCGCCTAACAAGGGTTTTGCAATAGTGGGGCGAAACTGCAAAGTTCAACAGTTGTTCTTTGGTTCAACTTTTGTGCAAAATTGAAGTTTTGTGCTTCGGTTGCCCCACCATCGCAAAGCCCCGAAACGTTGGCAGAAACGCCATTGAAGATTCGGCATAAAAACAACGGTTCTGAATATTGGACAAACTTGAATCATAAAAGAAACTGAATCCAGACCTAACTTTCTTTGCGCTGAGAGGTCTGAATTCATTTTCTATCGGACTAAAAAAACGCTGACAAAAATTTTCAAAAACCACTGACTTAACGAAATTTTCAATGACCATTTCTGACAACTGTTTCGACAACTTCTACTCGACTTTAACAAAAAAAATGGACAAAATCTTGCCGAACAAAAACTGCTGAATAAAATACGTTCTGAAACTTGCGCAAAGGAAAAAAAATTGAAAAATGGAGATTTAACAAGTAAAAAACGAGAAAAAAATAACGCTGAAAAATCGAAAATATTCTAGAAATTTAACAAAACTAAAACAATCGAAGTGACAGGCGCATCTGCCAACAAGGGTTTGGCAATAGCGGGCGGAACGTCAAAAGTTCACGTTTTGCGCTTCGATTAAAATTTGTATTTTAGTTGAAAGTTTCCGCTTCGATTTGCCCGCCATCGCCAAGCCCCGAAACGTTAGGTGCGATTTTCCCGAACTACTGTGCATCGACAGTCAACCAAAAATTTGAGTATATTTGCAAATAAATTAAAGAAAAATTCTTGAAAGTTGAACAAAACATAGAAAGGCTAAAGTACTTGCTGACACTGCTAAAGATGTCGGTTGAAGAACTATTGCCTTTGATAAGTGAAGGTTTAACTAAACCCATAACAAAAAAACAGATATTAAGTCCAAATATTGAACTTGGACACCTTAAAAGAATTGATAAAGTTTTCAATAAAGGTATTCATTACTATTTAGACCCAAAATCACCAGATGTTTCTAAAGATGCAAGTATATTTTTTAGAAAGACTAAATTTGATGTTGATTTAAGTTTAGGTGCAAGAAAGATTGTAAATCATTTTGAAGAATTTAAAATCTCTTTATCCGCCATTGCTGAACTATCTGACATAAAGTTTGATAGAATATTACCTGTTTTTACACTAAACAGTAATCCCAAAAATGTAGCAACAGAAATAAGAAAATTGGTAAATCCCGAATTTAAAATCAAGGATAAAGATTTTCTAACAGAACTAATAAAAAAACTTGCAGAGAAAAATATTTTAGTTTTTGAGTTTGTAGAAACTTGGAACAAAAAAGAAAGAGCAAATATTGACGGCTTTTTCCTTAAGCCAAATGTTATTGTTTTAAAACGGCAACAAATTTCTTTTAAAAGAGAAATATTTACGCTTGCCCACGAATTGGGGCATTATATTCTGAATGAAGAGGAAATAGACCAAATTGATTATCAAGATTTCGTAAATCAAAAATTATCAAGAATTGAAACTTGGTGTAATGATTTTGCTTTCCATTTTTTAAGTGGAGAATTTGAAGAAATCATTGAAACTATTGATAATTCAACTGCCCAAAATGATTATAATATTGACTTAATTCAATCAATATCCGAAAAAACTCATTTAAGTAGAATTGCAATTTTTACAAAATTGCTTTTGATTAATAAAATCAGTCCAGCTAATTACAACAAAGTAAAAGCTGGTTTTGAAGAGGACTTTAGAATTAAAAATGAAGAATTAAAGAAGAAAAGAGAATTAGACAAGCAGAACGGAATTAATCCTGGTGGTTCGACGCCAATACCAATTAAATCGCCATTGTTAGTATCAACAATTCAAACCGCATTTTATGAAGGTGTAATTAGTGAATACGAATTCTGCAAAAAGCTAAACATAAAACCAGATAAAATTGATAATTTCCTCTATGAAAGTAGTAATTGATACCAGCTCTTTATTGTCGTTGGTTCGGTACTACTTACCATTTGATAAGAAAACAATTTTATTTGATGCAATTAAATCAAAAATTGCAAATGGAGAAATCTTGGTTATTGACAAGATTGTTGATGAGTGTGCCTACACATCAAAAGGAATTGTTTTGACAACACTTGCGTTTTTAACTGACAAGACTTTTAATAAAACGAACAAACTTCCATTCAATACAGAGTTCATCTTACCACCTGCACCTGCTAAATTTTACAGACAGGTAGACAACCAATTTGTAAATGGTGTTCAGAAAAATCGCCTAACAGAAACTCAATACGACTCAGTTAAAAACGACTTTATGAATTCGGCTGATATGAAATTAATTCTAACAAGCCTTACTCTCATAAAAGATAATCCAAACGAGGAGGTATTTCTCGTAACCGAAGAAACAGAAGTCAGTAATGACAATAAAGTTTTCAAAAAAATACCTGCAATTTGTTCGCAATTGAGCATTCAGACAATAAATATTCAACAGCTTGTCGACAAGTTTGACGGTATAAGTTTTGAGATAAAATAAAACTGCACCTAACAGCAGTTTGGCAAAATGGCGGGTTTAGTGCTAAATTCAACGGCAGTTCTTCGATTGAACTTTTGTGCAAAACTGAACATTTGTGCTTCGATTTCCGCCACTTCGTCAAGCTGCAAACCGTTAGCGATCAGGCTAAAGACGACGTTCAGAACTTCAACAAAACAACAGAAATGAATTATTTTGACAATAAAACAAACCTAAAATTTTTCTACGAACAAAATGGACTTTCTGGTGCGTTTGACACAGACAATATTTACCTGGAAAATGCCTTTAATGAAATTTACAAAATTTGGCTTGACAACTTTAAGCAAATCAAAACGGTAAATTATTTAATGATTGCTGAAGCACCGCTTTGGGGAAATATTAAAAAATATATTTACAATCCAAAAACTAACAATTCTCAATTTTTCTATCGAAGTGATTTGGGCGACATATTGAATAGGCAAATAGACGACAAGGAAGATTTTATTAAAATATGTAATGAAATCGGACTACTCATTGTGGACATTTCGCCATTCCCACTCAATTCAAAAGACACAAAAATAAATTACAGTAAAAACGTAAATGGAAGTAAAAAACTTAGTTATAAGCAATACCAGCAATTAGTTAGGTTGACAATCCCAACATTTTTTGAATTGAAAATTAGAGCAATTACTGATAAGAAATCTGAACATATCAAGACGTTCTTTCGTTATGCAAGGGTAAAAAATAACTTTGAAGATATTATTTCGAGAGTGCTTGTAGACTATAAAATTATTAAAACACAAAATGATATTGGCGACATTTCTCAAAATGGTGGCGGTATTGACAAAACTAAATTTAAAGAGATAATAGACAAAAGCCCGAACCGCTAACAAGGGCTTTGCAATAGTGGGGCGAAACTGCAAAATCAATCCCGTAGGTACGGGATACTTCGGTTCAACTTTTGTGCAAAATTAAAGTTTTGTGCTTCGATTCCCCACCACCGCCAAGCCGCAAAACGTCACCGGCAAACCGTCACCACTCCTTGAAAGGATTTAGTCATCTTCGTTCTCAATATTATATATACAAACTGCTATTTGCTTTTTGACAGCCTTCAATTCCTTCATTTTCTCGTCTATTTGTAACAACTTTTTGTTCAGCACTTCAATTTTTGCCACTTTACTAATCTGTTTTTTATACCAGGCATCTACAACCTCTTTAATTTCTGACAAGGTAAAACCTACAGCTTTGGCCATTTGTATAAACCTAAGTTTCTCAACAGTTTCCTCATCATAATATACATAATTGTTGGTAGTGACTTCTTTCTTAGTTTGACCTTTCACCAGCCCGCTTTTTTCGTAAAAACGAATGGTTCCAATCGGTATGCCTGTTTCTTTGGAAAGTTGATTTATCAATTTCATAAGGTAGGTATTCAAAAATAAATATTAACTATACAGTATACTTCATACTTGTTGGTTACAAAACTAGTATTTATTATTGCAATGTAAAACAGAGCACTCAATAACAAATAAAAAGCAGGATGAAATACACAAATGAAGCACTTATTAAATCGCTACCAAATTTTGCAAATAACTATGCAGAGGTGAATGGGACGAAATTACATTATGTTGAAGGTGGTAAAGGGGAGCCATTAATTTTAATTCCTGGTTATCCCGAAACCTGGTGGGCTTACCATAAGGTGATGCCTATTCTTGCTGACAAATATTTTGTTATCGTTGTTGAAATGAGAGGAATGGGCAGTTCTGACAAACCAGCCGATGGTTACGAGAAAAAGAATATGGCGAAAGACATATTTGAGCTTGTCAAGCAATTGGGATACGAAAAAGTGCACATTGGCGGACACGATATTGGCGCTCATGTTGCTTTTAGTTTTGCAGCAAATTTTCCACAATCAACTTCTAAATTAATAATGTTGGACACCCCGCATCCGGACGCCGGAATGTACCAATTACCCATGTTGCCAATGTTAGGAGCAACTTACCTTTATCCCTGGTGGTTAGCATTTAATCAAGTAAAAGAACTCCCTGAACAGCTGCTTGATGGACGAATGAATATGGTAATTAAATGGCTATTCAAAAACTTACTTGTTGACCAGAACAGCATGAGTGATTTTGATAAAGAAGTGTATGAATTTGCCTATAACAGCAAAGAGGCAATTCGATCGTCAAATGCCTGGTATCAAGCCTTTCCACAAGACATTGAAGATAGTAAAACCTACAAAAAACTAGATATGCCCGTGCTTGGAATTGGTGGTAGCGGATACAGTATGTTAGAAATGTCATTATCAAACGCGACAACTGACTTACAACTAAAAAAAGTTGAAGATTGTGGTCATTTTATTCTTGCTGAAAAGCCAAATGAGACCGCAAAATTTATCATTGATTTTTTGGGGTGAAAATGCAGAACCAACACAGGCAAGAAACCGGACAACCACCCGGACGGCATTGCCGTGACCACTTACAAACATGACCTCAATTTTGCGGTACTATTTAGCTTTTGTACTATATTCGGCAGACGGAATGCTATTGCTGTCACAAGGTTAGTGCGTTAGTAGCAATTAGCCAAATGAAAACGAACGCGTAAACATCATCATAGAACAAAAAGAATGGACGAAATTAAACGTGAATGGACCAGAAGAAGATTTTTGGCAACAATGTCAGCGGCAAGTGCTGCACTTATTGCTAATCCTTTTTCAGCTTGGGCTTGGTTGAGCGATGATGAAAAAAAAGTGGCTAAAATTGTTGCTAAAACTTTTGGAATAGATACGCATAATCATATCGATGTTCCATTGCTCTCCTCAGAATTACCGGGACCAGAAATTGATCTGATCGGGCAAATGAAAAATTCCGGCTTATCTGCCATTGTGATGACATTTGCCGTAGACTATCAGAAATTAACGGAACAAGGACAAGCTTATGACCGATTTTTAAATGGACTTACAGCGATGGACTCGGCTCTTGAGCACAATAAAATGAAACGTTCTCTTAATTTATTAGATTTAAAAAGTGCACACCAAACGAAGACACCAACTGTAATTCAATCGGTGGAAGGTGCACACTTTTTAGAAGGAAAAATTGATAGACTTAAAGTTGCTTATGACCGAGGATTAAGACATTTAACATTACTACACGACAATGACGCGTCTGTTCCTTTGGGAGACATTTTTACCAATTCACCTAAATGGGGCGGACTGACTACATTCGGAGCAGAAGTGATTAAAGAATGTGAACGACTTGGAATTTTGGTTGACCTTTCACACTGCGACAACAATACCATTAACGGTGCTTTAAAAGTTATGACAAAGCCGTTCATCATCTCTCATACAGGCTTAAATACGCGTTTGGGCGATAAGGAGTTTATGGCAAAAATGATGAAACCGAGATTAATCAGTAAAGACCAAGCCAAGATAGTTGCAGATGCAGGCGGCGTAATCGGTATTTGGACTCATCTTGCAGATACACCAACTGCTTTTGCAGATAACATAAAAGCGATGGTAGATATTGTGGGAATTGACCATGTTGCTATTGGAACAGATACCAAAATGACACCCGCTTATCGTTCACCAAACGATAAATGGGAACAACCTAAAGAAAGACCAAGGCAGAACAAGAATGATAGCAATTTCAACAGTGAGGATAAACCACAAGGCAATGAAAATAAAAAACAAGGTGGCGATACAACCAATAACGTTTGGGGAGGAGAAAAACAAGGTTTTTATTTCACAGTTGTAGAAGCCTTGTTGAAAGCAGGCTATACTGAAAAAGAAATTGGAAAAATTGGTGGTGGAAACTATCTGCGAATTTTTGACGAGGTAACAAAAGGACATTAAGAAAACCAGTACCACTGATAAGGCTTTGGCAATAGCGGGCGGAAAGTCTAAAATTCACGCTTTATACTTCGATTAATCTGCAACTTTATAAATAGCAAGCTAATAATGAAACTATCAACCAAAGCTGAAAAAATATTCGCCCAAATTAGTGGGATGAATACCAAACTTGGGGATTTGCGAACCATTGCAAAAGACATTAAACAAGATCATGGGCTAGCAATGGAACTTTGGGCAACAGGCGTTTTCTTTGCCAGACAATTGGCAATCCTCATCATGGACAAAAGACAACTTTCGGAGCAGGCGATTGACGATTTAATTAATGACATCAATCAACACGAAAACAATGAAAAACTGCAACTTATAGATTGGCTAATGGCAAACCAATTGATGAAAGACAAAAGAACGATTGCTTTTCTAACAAGTTGGGAAAATAATCCTTCTTCACTAAAAAGAAGGGTTTACTGGTATTATCAGGCTCGTTTGCGTTGGATGGGAAAAATACAACCAGATAGTGAACAATTGCTTTTTAAAATTGAAAAGAAAATTGAAAACGAAGAACCAGAAGTGCAATGGGCAATGAATTTCACAGCAGGTTGGATTGGCGTTTATGAAAAAAAATATCAAGATCGTTGTGTTGCACTGGGAGAAAAAACAGGACTTTACAAAGAACAAATGGTTTCAAAAGGTTGTACACCGGATTATCTACCCGAATTCATTGCCATAGAGCGCAAAAAAAGAAAATTGTAAAGTTGAGCAGAAAACCTACAATTAAAATGGCAACTGCTAATGAGGGTTTTGCAAACTGTTGGGTTTAGTGCCAAATTCACAAACAGTTTTCAATTCAACTTTCAACGACATCAACATTTATACTTGAATCAAAATTTGTATTTTAGTTAAAGTTTCGTTGTCGCTCCCCTCTTCGTCAAGCAGTTTCCGACCAGCACAAACCTTACAATACGTTTAATCAAAACTCGAAAGCTATGAAATCCAAGATCATCATCGTGTTATTTCTGGTATTGACTAATTTAACTTTTGCCCAAACCTATGATGGCCTTCAAAAGCTAAGCAACATTAGCCAAAATGTTTACTTTAGCGAGAACGCAAAAGAAAGGGCTGTAAAAATATCAACTGACGTAGCTAAAGCTGAAACCTACTTTCAAAAACAATTCAATGTAAAACCAAGCTATACCTTATTGGTTTTATCTCCTACTGATTGGAAAAAATATGCCCATCCACAAGCTATTTATGGCATTCCACATTATTTACCAGATGGAAGATTGGTGGTCGCATCAGAAAATAATGATTTTTGGAAACGAAATGCAGCTCCTGTCGACAAATTACCTCAAGAACTTGCCGAGAAAATGAAAGCAACTTATACCGACAAGAATGGTGAAATTAATTTAACCAATGCCTTCGATTTATTAGCGATACACGAATTGGGACATGCATTTCAGAGTGCAGCCAAAATGCTTGGTCAGCGAAATTGGCTAAACGAATTGTTGTGCAACATATTATTACACACTTATCTGGCTGATAACGACCCTAAACAACTGCCCTACATCACTGTGTTTACCAAAACGGCAGTTTCTTCCTTCCCTACTCAACGATTAAAATTTACAAAACTGGAAGATTTTGAAGCCAATTATAATGAAATAGCTAAAAATTTTCCCGATAATTATGGCTGGTATCAATGTCGTTTCCATGTTATGGCGGGCGATATTTACGATGCAGGCGGAGCATCTTCAATGAAAAAAATATGGAGCATGCTGTTATCGCAAAAACAAAAACTAAATGATGATGAGCTGTTAAAACTATTGAATACCGATGCTGCTTTACAAAAAGCAATTGCGAACTGGAATCAGTAGTTTTATGTATGCCTAACCCTAAAATAAAATATTAAACAATGGCTTCCGACCAAAATTTTGTAGATTTTGTTGTAGAACAAATCCAAAATGTGGGAAAAATAACCGCTAAGAAAATGTTTGGCGAGTATGGAATTTATGCTGACGAAATATTGTTCGCCTTGGTGTGCGACAACAAGTTATTTGTTAAACCAACTATTTCTGGCAGAGCATTTATTGGGGAAGTTGTTGAAGCTTCACCCTACGAAGGTGCAAAGCCAAGCTTCTTGATTGAAGAAAAAATAGAAGACAGTGATTGGTTGAGTGAATTAATTAGAATTTCCCTTACAGAATTGCCACCAGCAAAGGCCAGGAAAAAAAAATAGACCAATTCCCCATTCTAACCTGTATACAAAAAACAGTATTAAAACGCGATGATAGCCACTAAAACAGTAGGCAGTCCGTTTTGGCCAGGTTAAAGGCTACAACCCCAATCTTTCCTCCAAGGTAATTGCGAATAACAATCAAAATCCGACGAATTATTAGCAAAGCCAGGCGAATTGTAATCAGAGATTTTATTCGTAATTCTTATTCTATTTTTATGATGATGTTTAGTTGGTAAAAGGTTCAAACCTAATTAAAAATTTTACTGATAATCATTTTAGAAAGATATGAAAACGAAAAATATCATCCCTATTATACTGGTTTTTGTTTGCCTGCAAAGTTGTGGGCAAAACAGGGTCGAGAAAATTGATCTACAGCCAAAAAATATTTACCAGGTAACTAAAGAGGACATTAATGAAACCATAAAAAAATATGGTTTAAAAGGGAGACTAAAATCGGTATCGCAAAAAACCGTTTATCTGCCGAAAGATGCTGTTATTGATATTAGTAAATATAAAGCGTTTGATAGATATAATTGTAGATTCAAAGGAAGGCACAATGGTTAAATCGATGACGTTTACGTATTATTAATTTTTTAGATTGTTAACGATATGAAATTAGGGTATAGACTTCTCATTTTAGTGATTATGCTCACATCACTTGGCTGTAACAATGCCACCGAGGAAAAGCAAAAGGAACTAGAACTAAAAGAAAAAAAATTAGCGTTGAAAGAAAAGGATCTTGAATTAAGAACAGCTGAATCGAACCAGAAAAAAATTCCGCTAAAAGATGCCGTAAAACTTGCAGAAGCACAATTTGCGAAGTATTTACCAACTATGCTAAATGCGCACAATGCCTATTTGGATAGCCAGGACACCTTTACTGGAGATTTTACCGGAGATGGCTTGGAGGATATCGCCATTTATTTTTCTCTTGCGCCAAACGAAGGTGGAAATACCATCGTTGCCCAAGGTTTAACACTTTACAAAAATACCGGGTCAGCCGTTAACGTAATTGCCGGATATGAACCCGACTATATGTTTAGCTTCCTTAAAATAACTAAAGGCAAAATCTACGTCGAAAAACTGGCCTACGCAGAAACTGATGGCAGATGTTGCCCATCTATAAAAACTACACATGCACTTACCATTGCCGGAAGCAAGGTTTATTAAAACTTCATAAAATCAAAAGAAATTAAACCTCCACCTCATAAAATGAAAAAAATGTATCTCTTCATATTTATTCTTATCATCATCATTTTAGTGATAGATAGGTGCACGGTAATCAATCTATCCCCTAAATTGCTCTTTACTAACTACAAAAAGTTTCCTGAATTAAACGATGGGTTAAAATCGGACAAATATGCAATGTACAGAGCTACAGAAACAGCCAATGTTAACATACGCTACTTTCCGCAAAACAATTTCTTTCTCTTAAGCAACTTCCAAACCAATGGTTATTTTCATATCATCAAAATAGATAGCAATGGAAAAAACGTATTTGAACTTAAGTTTGAGGGAAAAGATGCCTTTAAATTTGTAGAATCAATTAATTGTTTTGTTATTGGCGCTGATGGTATTTATGATTTTTCTGCTGTTAAGCCGCTTGCCCTACCTTTTAGCGAAGTGCTTAATCGCGATAAAAACCTAGCGCCAAAAGAGTGGGAACAAATATTCGAACAGAAGTATTCAACTGCCGACATTGTGCTTTATGGTTGGCATACCGATTTGGAAAACGCACAGTGCGTGTACTTCCGCAACGATGGCAAATGGACAAAACTTTATACTTTTTTAAACGCTGGCCCTATGTATGTTTATGCGGAAGGTTCGAAAATAGAGTGTAAAATAAAAGGCAGAAAAATTCCTCATAAATGGCACGAAGAGCATTTTCTTAAAGACCCAGCAAGGGCAACTTATTCTAATGAACTTCGTCATACCGACGATTACATTACGCCGTACAATTCAGACTTTTCTTTTTTTCGAGACCAAGCACTAAAATATGAAGCTTTTGGAGCATTAAAAACCCTGGCTTTTTCTAAGGAAACCTATACTACCGAAGGATATTATAATCCAGGTATTCCTAATACCTTTTACGGCACTGCTTATTACGAATTAAATGTACACAATGAAGTATTTAATTTTAAAACCGTTGGGTATAAGCACAATGGCATAGGCGCAATTACGCAAAGCGATATTTACCTTTTTGGCTTACCTCTAAATTTTGCCAATAAAAGTGATGTTGGTTTTCTAGCCTACGATTATAGCACCAATTTTCATGAAAATGGTAAAAAGGGTATTTATGTGATTAGGAAAAAATAGCGCTTATGATGCAACGATTGCCCAGGCAGTAATTTATTTCCTAAAACCTAAGCATCCGCCAGATTTTAGATAAGTTCGAAGATGTTTAGAAAGCTATTTTAACACGGCGGATTTGGTTTGTAAAGATTTGCCGATAGAACATTTTATCATATACAACTTGAATCTTGATCAAGTATCTGGGAAGTTTATTCAAGTAATTAATCAGACAATCTGCTCAACTTCGCCTAAAAGATAAGCTTATCGCCCGATAACCTCATCTTCTAAACCATCGGTTACCGATTGTGCATTTAAAATTAGCTTTCTCAATCGCTCTTCGTTTTCGTTGCCCCAATTCCCCAATACAGCGATTATAGGAATCACCGTTTGTCCGAACGCTGTTAAGCTGTACTCTACTTTTGGAGGTACAACAGGGTAAATCTTCTTGGCAACCAAATCGTGCTCCTCCAATTCTTTGAGCTGAATATTTAAAACCCGGCGGGAAGCATCTGGAATTTTCGTTTGCAGTTCGCTAGGTCTTTGATGGCCTTGGCTTATAAACCATAATAAACGAATTTTCCATTTGCCATAAAGCACCTCTCCTATCAGATCGAGTCCACAATTTAAGTTTAATGGAATTTTTCTATCCTTCATAATCAAAAGTACACCTATGTTCCAAATTGTACAATAGGGGAAAAATTTATCCGTATGCAATTCGGTTTTCCGTACTTGCGCAAACCCGTTATATGCTTCAATTTTGTACTAAACAACGATAGATATGGAACAGCAATTTAATTTTAATAATGAGTTATCTGGAAAAATAGCTTTAATAACCGGTGGCACTAAAGGTGCTGGAAAAGCCATTGCCGAACGACTTCAGAAAGCAGGAGCAACGGTGATCACCACTGCCAGAAATGCGCCGGAGGTAGCAGTTACGGGCCAGCACTTTGCCATTGCAGATTTAAGCAAGGCAGAAGATGCACAAAAATTGGTTAGCGAGGTACTTTCGAGATATGGAAGGCTGGATATTTTAGTAAATAATCTCGGTTCTTCAGTAACTCCAGCTGGTGGCTTTGCCGCATTAACGGATGAAGACTGGGTATCAACCCTACAGGCAAATTTGCTTGCTCCTGTAAGATTGGACAGAGGATTTTTACCGCAAATGATTGAACGAAAAAGTGGCGTGATCATCCACATTGCCTCTATTCAAGGTAAATTACCGCTATACGACTCTACATTACCTTATGCAGCTTCAAAAGCAGCATTGATAAATTATAGTAAAAGCCTATCAAATGAAGTAACGCCAAAAGGAGTTCGCGTACTCACTGTTTCGCCAGGATGGATCAATACGACAGCATCAAAAGCATGGCTGGGTGAGCTTGCAAGAAACGCAAACAGTAGCGTAGAGGAAGCGCAACAAGGTGTAATGGATGCCTTGGGCGGAATACCTTTTGGCAGACCGGCAGAACCGGAAGAAGTAGCGGAATTAGTTGGCTTTTTGGTTTCGCCCAGGGCAAATTATTTAACAGGAACAAATTTTGTAATCGACGGTGGCACAGTGCCAACAATTTAATCAAACTAAAAATGAACTTACCAAAAGTAATCGCTGACTTAACACAAGCGCAAAACAATTTCGACAGCCATGCATACGCCAATTGTTTTGCAGAAACAGCCGTAGTTTTTGATGAAGGAAAAACACATCAAGGAAAAACAGCAATTGAACAATGGATTAAAAAAGCTAACGAGGAATATCAGACGGTAATGGAACCAATTGAATATTTACCGGCAGAAGAAATTTTGAAAGCGGAAGTTTCGGGGAATTTTCCTGGAAGCCCGATTGTTTTAGCTTATCATCTCATGATAAAAGATAATTTGATACAATCTTTAAAAATTACCGGATAATTAAAACTGATGGCGCAAGTCACACAGAATAATTTAGAAAGGCATTGATTTATTGAGAATTGAGAATTCTAAAATTTAGGAAGTTTGGCTATTCTCTGAAAAAATAGAGTAGGAAGACCAATTTGGGGTGAGGCTTCAAAATAGGAAACAGCTTAGCGCAGACAAAACAGGATAGGATTGAAAAATTCAATCCTGTTTTTTTATTACATTTTTTTTAATTTAGAGAAGACAGGATGATATTTTAACTAATGTTTATTACCATACAACAATGAAAACGGTAGCTCAAAAAATGGGAATAAAGGAAAATGCGAAAACGTTTTTTATGAATGCGCCTAAAGAAGCAATAGAATCAATTGTTCTTCCTGATATAATATTGACCAAAACCTTAACCGGCGAGTTTGATTATATTCATTTATTTGTAACGCAAAGCGATGAACAACTAGCTGTTTTCCCAAAGTTAAAAGCGCACCTGAAACTAGATGGTATGCTGTGGGTTTCGTGGCCCAAGGGCGGACAACTCAATACCGATTTATCCTTACCGAAAGTAATTAAAAATGGTTACGAGTTTGGATTGGTAGAAAGCACTTGTTTAAGTGTAAACAGTACCTGGTCTGCCATTAAATTCACTCATCCAAAAAAAGGTAAAATTTATAATAACAGTCATGCCGAACTAAAATCGCGGACTACAAATCGATAATTTTAAAAAACAAAAAAACAAGTGATGTTATGGCCAAACAAATTTTCATCAATTTAGCAGTTAAGGATGTTCAAAAATCAATGGATTTTTACTCCGCATTGGGCTTTGAAAACAATCCTCAATTTTCAGACGATGCCGGAAAATGCATGGTTTGGAGCGAAAATATCTTCGTGATGTTGCTTTCTCACGAAAAATTTTCATCTTTTGCAACCAAACCCATTGCCGATACCCAATCGGCAGTAGCCGGACTTTTTTCACTATCTGTAGACAGTGTAGATGAAGTAAACAAGATTGTGGAGAATGGGCTTAAGGCCGGCGGAACCGAACCAAATGAAATCAGGGATTACGGTTTTATGCAACAACGAACTTTAGAAGATTTTGACGGGCATACCTGGGAAATTTTCTTTATGGATATGTCCAAATTTCCAACAGATCAACCCGCAGGATATATTTGACTGGTTAACCAATAATTTTCTTACGGTGCGCAATCCCCCATTCTGTTAGGTTATTGATAATGGTTTTCAACGTTAAACCGTGCTCCGTGAGTTCATACTGAACCGAGATAGGCTGCGTGTCTAGAACGGTTCGGTTAATCAGTTTATTTATTTCCAGTTCTTTCAACTCTTTACTCAACATTCTGTTTGAAATTCCTTCTACATCCTTTAGAATATCCGAAAATCGCCTTTTGTTATAATAACATATTGAGGAAATAATGGCAATTTTCCACTTGCCGCTCAATATATCCATTGAATCCTGAACGGCTCTCATTTCTTTTTTGTGCCCGATTAAGCAGGCTTCTGGTATACTCATGAGGTTACTTGGTTACTCTTGTGTTACTGTTACTTTTCGTTACAAAGTTACGAAAACGAACTTAACTGTTCTACATTTGTACCATCAAAAGCGTTTAAATAATTTAAAATGAATTTCAAAAATAAGAATGTAGTGATCACCGGTGGAAGCACAGGAATTGGCTTCGCAACAGCTAAAGCTTTTATTGAAAAAGAAGCCAATGTAACTATCACAAGCAGAAACGCTGAAAACCTGCAACAGGCAGCGGCTAAAATTAACAGTTCGAACTTGCAAACGGTCGTTTCAGACACTTCCTATATACCTGGGATTGATGTGCTGGAAAAAGCAGTTGCTGCAAGCGGAAAAAAAATAGATGTACTTTTCTTAAACGCAGGAATAGCAGTATTTGCTTCTATCGCGGAAGCAACTGAAGCAGATTTCGATGCACAGTTTAATACCAATGTAAAAGGCTTTTTCTTCACCCTACAAAAATTGATGCCTCATTTGGCTGATGGTGCAACAGTATTGTTTACCTCATCAACAGTGGCCACCGCTTCGAATTTAGGCACCAGTATTTATTCAGCAACCAAAGGAGCCGTAAATAAAATTGCTCAAATTGCAGCAAATGAACTTGCTGAAAGAAAAATCCGGGTGAATATTATTAGCCCTGGTCCTATTAAAACAGAAGGATTTGATAAGGTGGTTGCTACAGATGATGCCCAAAATTATATGGCATCAGCTACAGCTTTGCAAAGATTAGGTGATCCAAGTGAAATTGCCAAAACAGTTTTATTTTTAGCTTCTGATGAAGCAAGTTTTATTACCGGAACAGAATTGCTGGCTGATGGAGGTTATACTAACTATGCAAGAAGATAAATCGCTATTAAAAATTAATAACAACAAAATCATAGCTTTTTATATTGTGGCAGGGCATCTGCAGAAATGAATATTAACATCTTAGTTAATTATCAGATCTTTTAAGGTTTGCTTTGATACATCTCTCCGGCACAAAACCATTAATGAAAATCATATATAACTAAAAAACCACAGCCATTTAAAGATCCAATGGCTGTGGTTATCGCTAATTAATCGGCAACTTCTTTAATGAATTTGCCATCAGCACCGTACCAAACGTTTACATCCGGAGTACCTTCAATATCTACCTTGTAGCTAATTTTGCCTCCGGTATTAATCCAGTCTACATCATCTATCCTACCCTTTGGATATTTAGCTTTAATACTTTTTGCTATTGCAGCGGGTAATTGTGCGTTTGGAATATCTTTCTCAAATGAAACGACCTTGCCATTACCCATGTAGGTGGCTTTGTGATCGATTTTACCTAAATCAAAATCAGCTTCATAATTTCCACCTTTCATCTCCCAATCCACATCGGTTGCTTTTGGATAGGCTTTTGCGAAAGCGGCTTTTACCGCAGCAGGAACTTTACTTTGATCTATATCCTGAGCATTGCTACTGGCAATTCCCCCAACTAGAAGAAATGCTGCCATAATTGTACTTTTATAATTCATATTAAAATAACATTAGAGAAAACCAAATGTTTGATATTAGAAGCGCACACTTTCTTCTGGTTTTAAAAGATGCAAAGGAATAATGATAGTATTCAGCTTATAAAGCTTTCAAAAATTCCAAATATAGCGGAACACTTTTTTCAATGTATGCTGGCGTGGAATGATATTCTATTCCATAGTAGGCGAAGAACGGCCGGTAATCTGCTTTCACGTATTCTAAGCTGAGCTCAAACGGGCGGGTAAGTTCTTTTAAAGGATATTTATAGATTCCCGAAGGACGAAGTTCATCTTCACCAACACCCAGTGAAATTGCCAGCGCAATTTTTTTTCCGGATAGTGGATAGCCGCTTTTACTTCCGTAGGCCCAGCCATGTGTTAAAACTTCATCAAACCATTTCTTTAATAACCACGGACTGTTAAACCAATAATAAGGAAACTGAAACACGATTTTATCATATTTTTCCATCAGCTTTTGTTCTGCCTTAACATCTATTTTTCCATCAGGATAGGTCTGGTGGAGCTGGTGCACTACATATTGATCAGGAAACTTTCGCAGTGCTTCAATCCATCTTTTGTTTACCAAAGAGCTATCAATATCTGGATGAGTAACAATAATTAATGTTTGCATTTTATCAAAATTTTAAATTATTTGAAACAAAAGTAATGCCCCTGCAGTAGCTTTGGTATATCAACAGCCTATTGTAATGTACTATATAAAATGTAAGTATGACTGAGATTAAGGAAACATCGACCAATTTCGCCAACAAGCAAGCACTGGCAGATGAATGCCCTGAAGCTTATGCATCTAATATCATCGGCGGCCAGTGGACATTGGTAATTTGCTCCTGGCTACTGGAGGGGAAATTAAGGTTTAGTGAATTAAAAAAGAATTTGCCCAATATTACCGAACGAATGTTAACGCTTCAGCTGCGTAAATTGGAAGAAAATAAAATAATTTCCAGGACGGTTTATGGAGAAGTACCGCCACGGGTAGAATATGAACTTACAGCCATAGGTTATGAATTAAAACCAATTATTAAAGCCTTAGAAAACTGGGGAGAAAAACATAAGGCTTTGCTTGAGGAAACTTAAATTTACCCTGAAGGATTTGTCTTAATCCTTTTCTTAAGAACATTTTTTTTCTTGGATTTATCACCATTTTGTTCTAGCCTGGAAAAAAAAATATCCAACTATTGAGGCAAAAAATAAAAAAAAAGAAAAACACTTATATTGTTGTCGTGATTACTATATTTGTGACAACAAAATAATTTATGATGAGAAGATTAGAATTTGCATCGCTTCAGGTTAGAGATTTAGCGATATCGAAAGTATTTTATACAGAGAAATTAGGGTTTGAAGTTTCTGAAATGAGTAATCCTTATGCCTGTGTTTTCACTTATAATAAAGGTGAAGCCAGTTTCGCAATTAGGACACCTATCGGAGATATAGAAGGAAAAGAATTAGGTATTGGTACGTCGCTTTGGTTTGCTATTGATGGGAACATTGAGGATTTACAAAACCAACTGATCGCTAAAGAAGTAACATTGATTGGGAATATTAATAATACGCCTTTTGGCAGAACGATAATGGTAAAAGATCCCGACGGCTATGTGATTACTTTTCTGGAAACCATTTAAACGCTCGTGATGGCTGATCGTATAGTAAAAAACTGGATCATTGTGGCTTCTAAAGATCATGTCAAAGTGGGTAAAGCACAAGGGATTGCTCAGGCTTGCCAAGGAAAATTTTCGCCTTTACAGCGAATGAAAAAAGGAGATTTCGTAATCTATTATTCTGGGAAGCAAAGGATGGGGAAACCAGACAAATGTCAGGAATTCACAGCCATCGGAATAGTAAGAACTGAAGAAACTTATACAGTTAAAGTGTCAGCAGACTTTTACCCATCCAGACGCGAAATTGAGTTTTTTGAATGTAAGAATGCTTCAATTCTTCCGCTGATAGATGATTTAGATTTTATCCCTAATAAAAAAAGTTGGGGTTATCCATTTCGATTTGGTTTCTTTGAAATCAATCAAAAAGATTTTGAGTTAATTTCATCAAAAATGCTTCACCATCAAAATGGCTAAAGAAATAGAATTTCAGTTTAAAACTCCGAATGATAGTCCGGGTTATTTGCTCGGACAGCTTACCATGCTTTGGCAACGTAAATTAAAAAAAGTGTTAGATCCATTGGATTTGACACAAACACAATTTGTATTGCTTGCTGCGTTGGGTTGGCTTTCAAAAACAAATAATGAAGTTACACAAATTGACATCGCAAACCAGAGTAATACCGATAGAATGATGGTTTCAAAGGTTTTACGAACATTACAGGAGAAAGGTTTTGTAACGCGACAAGAACACGAAACTGACACCAGAGCAAAAACAATTCGCCTTACTCCGGATGGTGAAAATGTGCTGCAAAAAGGACTTGTTGAGGTAGAAAATGCGGATAAGGTTTTTTTTGCTTCTTTAGACACCAGCCTATCTTTGTTTAACAAAAGTATGGTGCAACTTATTGATCAAAATAAAACCATATAACTACCAATCAGCTTATCTCTTTCAGATTTTAAACTCGAACAGTTTTTAAAAAACAGCGAAGGCTTGCATTTTAACGCAAGCCTTCGCTGTAATCATGACTAAAATTAAAAAGAATTTACTTTCCAGTCTTTTCGATATCCCGATCCATTTCCAACAAATCGACATCTTCCGGACTTGAGAAATCTCCAATTAAATATTTGTTGAAGTGATCAGCCAATTTCCAGAAAGCATATTCTGTCATATCCCCAAAACCATGTCTTTGCCCTGGAATAATCAAAAAATCAAAACGTTTTCCGGCTTTCATTAAGGCATTCGCTACACGAATCGAATTTGCCGGATGCACATTGTTATCTACATCGCCATGCATTAATAACAAGTGACCTTTCAGATTTTTGGCCAAATCAGGATTTTTATCGATGCTGTATTTAAAAGATGTATCGCCTTTTAATGAAATAACTTCTTTCACGCCATGATGTTTTTCACTCCACCAACGGTTATAGATACTATTATCATGATTTCCGGCATTAGAAACTGCAGCTTTAAAAAAGTTTGGGTAAACCAACATCGCCGCGGTAGACATAAATCCACCACCTGAGTGACCAGTAATACCCACTTTAGTATCATCAATATAACTGTATTTTGAGGCCAATTGCTCAATTGCAGTTTTCTTATCGGCCAATCCGTAATCACGCAGGTTTCCGTAACCGTAAGTATGGTACCATTTAGATCGTGATGGATTTCCACCACGGTTACCTACGGTGATTACAATGTAGCCAAACTGTGCTAAACGTTCTGTACGGTCCATGCTCTTACTAAAAGCTTTGTTTACAGCTTCCGTTTGTGGGCCAGGATAAACGTACTCAATAATAGGATATTTCTTGTTTGGGTCGAAATCAAAAGGTTTATACATTACGCCATACAAATCAGTTACGCCATCATCAGCCTTCACAGTAAAAGGCTCCGGAAATTTATAACCTGCAGCGGTTAGTAGGGAAAGATCAGTAGCTTCCAATTCCATTACTTTATGACCATTTTTGTCATACAAAGTAGATTTTGGCGCCGTATTTACCCTTGAATAATTATCTACAAAAAAGCTGTTATTATCATTCATACTCACTGCATGATCGAAATTGCCAGCGTTTAACAGCTTCATATTCGAGCCATCGAAGTTGATGCTATACAGATGTAAATAATAAGGATCTTCTTTGCCTTCCCTGCCATTTGCGGTGAAATAAAGTATTCGGTTTTTCTCATCGATATTTACAATACTTTCGCAATGAAAAGAACCTTTGGTTATTTGGTTTTTAAGCTTTCCGTTCCCATCAAAAAGATAGAAATGGGCCCAGCCATCACGCTCGCTCCAATGAATCAATTCTTTTCCATTATTGATCAATCCAGGGCGATTTACCTCTACGTAAGTATTGAAGCGCTCATCAATGAGTGGCGTCACTTTACTTGTAGCAATATCAATCGTACCAATATCAATGCGTTTTAAATCGCGGCTGGTACGCGAAAAATAAAATCTGCTATCATCGCCCAACCAAATCGACGGACGAAATTCATTATCACGATCTTTAGCTAATGAAGGTTTACCCCAAACGCCAATGCTTTGATCTTTAAATGCAGATATATTTAATTTTTTGTAAGACTTTGCCGGAAAATCAAAAAGCAAAATTTCGTCTTGTGGTGCTTCAGCCTCACCTGGCATTTGATATTTGTACGTTTCTAAAGTTGGTCGGCCAGCAGTAACACTATTAATTACCCATAAATCTTTAACCTTACGGGAGTCAGTACGATCTAATACGAAGTATCTGGAGTTAGGCGACCAAAGTACATAGGCACCGCGGCGTTTCTTATTATTTTTTTCATTCTCTACATTATTCTCGCCATCACCATCACTTCCGTAAGAGTAAAATTTTATGCCATCTTTGGTCAGCTGATGTTCTACAATGGTGCTGTCTTCTTCATTTTTAACCGCTTTCTTGTAGTTCTCTTTATCCATCCAATACAAATTATAATTGCGTGAAAAGATAATGGCAGATGAATCAGGAGCAACTGAACCCCAGCTTGGTTTTGGTTTAGGCTTACTAAAATTTGGCACCTCAGTTAACTTTGCTGTGGCCAGGTCATATTTGAAAGAGAAAATCTTTTTCTGTAGTGAATCGGCAGCTTTTTTATCCTTGCGGTCAGGCTTTACTTCATCAATTGTGCTTTTCACTTCAAAAGAAATACTCTTTTCATCAGCAGCAAACTTTAAGTTTTCTAAAGGCAAATGTTCTGCATCAAAAGGATCGCGAACTGCTAAGGTGATACCAGCAGCGATTTTCGCGTTATCGAACATCAACTTTTTTGTTTTTGCATTCGGATCTACCAAGTACCAAAATTTCCCTTTCGGACTTTCAAAAGTGTACCAAAAACGATTACTCAATTTCAGCCAATGTGGATCAACCGAGGTGGAATAAACCATTTTCTTTAATTTATTTGGAGAAAATCGCGAAGCAAGTTGATAATTTGCCTTTGGTTGTACCTGAATATTCTCAGTTAGCGTAAAGGTTTTATTTTGTGCCGCCACAGTTAGGGATAGAAACGGCGCACAAAGAAAAAGTTTGTAAAGTTTGTTCATCAAAATTGGTTTGAGGCGCTAAATTATTTAATAAAAGCTGATTATGATAGATGGAGATTGTAATAAAACAGTTAGCTTATCAAATTTTTAAGGGTTGAATTATTTATCAACACCAGTTTATTGGGTGTATAATAAATTGCCAGAATTTATAGTTTTGTAGCAATTAAAATACTATGAAATACAAATTACTTACTATTATAGCTGCTGGCATTATTTTATTCGCCAGCTGTCAATCTAACTCTCAAACCGGGAATACCGATGGAACCGATTCAACCGGACAGGTAACTAAAACAGCAGAGAACACCTCAGTGCCTGTAGATATTTCGAAAATAAAAGTGGCTGATGCCAAGACCATTCTGGCCAGAAAGCAGGTACCTATTTTATGCTACCACCAGGTAAGGAACTGGAAACCCACAGATGGCAAGGTGGGTAAGGATTATATTGTAGAGATCCAAAACTTCAAAGACCAAATGAAAATGTTGGCTGACAGTGGCTATCATACCATTTTGCCGGATCAGCTGTATGCCTATTTAAATACCGGAGCAGCACTACCAAGCAAACCAATTATGCTTACTTTCGATGATACCGACCTGGACCAGTTCACTATCGTAAACCCAACATTAAAAAAACTGGGTTATAAAGCAGTGTATTTTATCATGACTGTATCTATTGGTAAAAAAGGAAAATTTGTAGATTATATGAGCAGCGATCAGATTAAACAACTTTCTGATGAAGGCAATGTAATCGGATCACATACCTATGACCACAAAAACTTTAAAAAATACGCCGGCAAGGATTGGGAAGAACAATTAGACAAACCAACGAAAAGACTGGAAGAAATAACCGGCAAAAAAATGACTGAATTTGCTTATCCATTCGGTTTATGGAATCCAGAAGGAATTCCTGAATTGAAAAAACGTGGTTTCAGAATGGCTTATCAACTATCTACTAAACGCGACGAAAAAGACCCATTATTCACCATTCGCAGAATTATTGCCAGCGGTTATTGGAGTCCTAAGACTTTAAGCAACAGCATTAAAAACAGCTTTTAAGTACTCAAAACCCCGGCATTGTCTGGGGTTTTCCTTTTTTAAACGAAAAACGACATGAGAAAAATTGCCTTCTTCATCCTTTCATTGATTTCAGGTATAACATCTGCTCAAATACCGCATCTTAACGGCCAGGTCGATATTAATATGAAAACCGGTCAGATTACCTGTGATTTTACATTAAGCAAAATCCCAAATCTGAGTAAAGATTATCAGATTGTTTTGAATAAAGGATTCAACATTAAAGCGATTAAAGATGCTGAGAACAATACCGTGAAATATTCTGGCTTTTACGGCGGGGCAATGCGTGGCGAAGGTTTAACCTATGCACCACTATTTAAAGATAGTACGATGGTGAATCCGAAGCGGCTCCATATTTTGTATACCGGCGCCTTCCCCATTTATACTGACACGTTAAACTTTATAGATTTTAAAGGTTTGATCGCTTTCAATGGTAAAACCATGCGAGCTGCTGATCAATCGAAATGGTACCCCATTATTTACGATGTTAAAAACGATCGGCTGATTGAGCAGGTTACCTTTAATATTCAGGTAAGTGCCAAAGGCGCCAAAACCATTTTTGTAAATGGCGATTTACCTCAGTCTGGGCCAGCTGGAAGGTTTAAATCGGATATTGCCATTGCCCCTATGTTATTTGTTGGCGATTATGGTGTACAGAAAACGGATGGTGCCTTATTTTTAAACACCAATATGAATCAAAGACAGCTATCTGTTTTTGAACAGAATATTGCTGAAATGAAAGCTTATTTCTCTAAAAATCTCAAAATCCCTTACAATACTAAAAACGTCTTTATAGAACATGAACCAGTAGAAAAATTTAATAAAGGCCGCAGCTGGGGCTTCGTTGCTTTTCCAACAATTGCTTTTGCAGGTATTAAGCTTGGTGACATGATTGATAATCAAAAACCTCAACTGAAAGATTCTACAGATTATCCTTTTATTGCCCATGAAATCGGCCACTATTATTTTGGAAATGTGTTGCAACCCAATTCAACATTATTTTGGTTTTTTCTGGAATCTACCGCAGAGTATTTATCAGTAAAAGCCAGCGAAGAAAAATTCGGGAAAATATTTGCTACGAAATATTTTCAGGATAGAAGCAAACAGCTTAAAAACTTCAAGGCAAAACCTTTAAACACAATCACAGATATGAACGATATTTCTGGCACTTATCGCTACAGCTATGGCCCGTTTTTACTGAGGGGCCTGGAGCAAATCATCGGAGAAAAGCAAATGTTTAAATTTTTAAATACCTGCTTAATGGCCAAAGCAGAAGCGACTGATTATAGCTTTTTTAAACGGAATGCACTAAAATCAGGGATATCACCAAAACAATGGGACACCTTTGAAAAAGACTTTATTTTATCTGAAAACGCAGTATCTTTGGTGAAATAATTGATAACAAATTGAACAAAAATTTTAAAGCAGCGCCCCACCCCCTCACGTTTATCTTACTTTTAGTCTTATTGATTTCTGCTTGTGGCCATCAAACAGCGACAGAAAAAAATACTGAAGATACAACGACCACTACCCTAAAAACAGATACATCACAAAGAAAACCAGCTGATGCCAAAGCCATTCTGGCACGCAAAGAAGTTCCTGTTTTATGCTACCACCAAATTAGAAATGCTTTGGCTAGTGACAGTAAGCGAGCAGGTGATGACATCATTTCTCCAGACAAATTCAGAGATCATATTAAGATGCTGGCTGATAGCGGTTACCATACCATCTTACCCGATCAACTTTATGATTACCTGGTTTATGGCGCTAAACTACCTGAGAAACCGATTATGATTACATTTGATGATACCGATATGGATCAGTTTACAGTCGGCAACACCACTTTAAAAAAGTACGGCTTTAAAGGGGTCTATTTTATCATGACGGTTTCTATTGGCAGAAAAGGAAGGATCAATTACATGACCAAAGAAAACATCAAACAGTTGGCTGATGAAGGCAATACAATTGCAAGTCATACCTATGATCATAAAAATTTTGCTCAGTTTAAAGATGAAGACTGGAAAACCCAGATAGATGAACCCACAAAAAAATTAGAAGAAATCACTGGAAAAAAAGTTGAGTATTTTGCCTATCCCTATGGTGTTTTCAAGGCTGCGAATTTGCATAAGTTAAAAGAACATGGCTTTAAAGCAGCATTTATCTTATCTACCACCCGTGATGAAAACTATCCGCTGTACACCATTCGCAGAATTATTGATCCGGGAAGGTACTCTGCCAAAAACCTTTATTACAGTATTAACAAGAGCTTTAATAAAACAAAATCATAGTTTCATCTGTAAAATAAGGGAATATCTTTGCAAATGATCATGAGAAAATATATCCACCTTACACTTTTTAGTCTTTTAATTCTCGCTTCATGTACCAATTCAAAAAATAACCAAAGTACTGAAGAAACTTCGGATAGCACTTCCGCTACCTTAACAGAGTTGCCAGCAAATTTTTATAAAAGGTTGGAAGGTACCATTGCCGGAAAGGCAGTAGTGATGAATTTGCAAAAACTAGAAGGTGAATACGATGGCAATTATCACTACGATGGCCCATGGTTAAATTTATCGACTGATACTTTGGTGGGCAAAGACAGCCTCGTTTTATTTGAAAATAGCTTTTACGATTATTACTTTGACCAGGACGCCAAGCAAAATCACTTAGCGCTGAAATGGACAGGAAATGGCTTTAAAGGAACATGGTCTGATGGTAAGGGGACAAAGAATTTTCCAATCCAGTTAACGGAGAAATATCCTGAAGGAAGTTACCAATTTACCACAGGTGTTTATACCGACTCAGTAAAAGCATTTGCTGAACGGGAAAAATCGCCACAGGCAACCATTAGTTTTGAGTACTTACAGGCCAAATCAACTGATGATGCTGGAAATTGGCTAAATGATCAGCTGAAGAGTATTTCTGGAATAAAATCTGGAAATGTAAATCGGGAAGCTGGTTTTAAAAAAATGGCCTCAGCATATTTCGCCGATTACAAACAACAAATCTCCAAGCAACAAAAAGATGGGCCTGATCGTGGTTTTGAAGCCTGGATGAATTATACAGATGATAGTCAGCAAAGCATTGTTTACAATGAAAATGGATTTGTTGTGGTAGACTATCTTACAGATGCATACACTGGTGGTGCTCATGGAAATTATGCCAGCACCATGTTCTGCCTCGATGTAAAAAACAAAAAACAGATGGTATTGAATGATGTGGTTAAAATTGATTCCAATTCCCTGCAAAAATTGTTGGAGCAGAACTTAAGAAAGCAATACAATATTAAGCCGCAAGATCAATTAAATAAAGTATTGTTTGATAACTTTCTGAAACCTAATAACAACTTTTATTTCAATAGAAACGGATTGGCATTTATGTATAATCCTTATGAGGTAGCAAGTTATGCACAAGGGCAGATTGTGGTTTTTATTCCTTTCTCAGAACTAAAAGCTTATTTAATTCCTGCCTTTGCTGAAAGACTTGGTATAAAATAGAATGCCGTTGTGTTATTTAACTATGTAATCCACATTGTTAAAAATTAAAAGTTTAAAGGTAAAGTCTATAAAATTTCCTTTACCAGATATTTATTGCCATTAAAACTTAATTCATCTCCAACCTTTGCATTGAGAAAGGCTCGCCCTATCGGTGCAGCTTGCGATACTGCGATAAACTTTTCTCCATCTACATTTAGCTCACCTGCACTAATACTGATATAGAAATTTCCATTTGATGTTAAAATCAAACTGCCATTTTTAGCTTCTTTGGCAGCATCCACGTTTTCTATTTGTTGCAAAGCGATTTTCTGTTGCCCGGCCTCATAAAGTAATTTGCTATTCCTATCCATTTCCTGCTGCATCATTTCGCGGGTGGTTTCATACTTATCACCAGCACTGCTTTTGGTATCATCGTTAGAAGCTTGCCTGGCTTGTAACATAGAATATTCAATATTTTCTATCCTATTTTGAATAAAAGTAAAGCAAAGCTGAAATAACTGATTTTTTAAAGTAGACATGGTTATTAAGAAAAAATTTAGCTGATGTTGAAAATAAAATGGTCTCTGCGAAAGTCGTCATTTCGAGCGAAGTCGGGAAATTTTTTGAAATAGGTTGTGTAATTACAAAGATTCGCCATCTCGCTGCGGTGATGGGCGCCTGAGCTACTCCTCAATCCAATTTACCTTTTCTTCAATTGAGGTTCGGTTGGGTGCCCAAGGTTTTTCGTTATGGTAGCCCATGTAAAAGAGGCCAATACATTTTCCATTTTCCGCCAGGCCTAAAAATCCGCCCAAATCGTGAATTAGTGGTGGCGAACTCCAATAAGCTCCAACTTTTAAACTCTCGGCAGTAAGTGCCATATTTTGTACCGCACAAGAAACAGCAGCCAATTCCTCCCATTCCGGGATTTTACCAGTTACGGCCATATTTATAGCAATAATGCAATCTGCCTGCTCCGTTTTCTCAGCGAAACTATCATATTTTTTCTGAAGGAAATTTTGTGGCGATACAAGATTTTTATATAATCTTCCAAGTTCTTCACCAAGTTTTGTCAAGCCTGCTTTCCTGATGACGGTAAACCGCCAAGGCTGTGTTAGCTTATGCGTGGGTGCGTAATTCGCAGTTTCTAAAATTTGATTAATTACCTCAACAGGAATTTCTTTTTTAATATAACTGGCAGGAAAAATACTGCGTCGCTCTTTTATAACCTGAGATACGATTTCATAATTGCTCATTTTGTAAAAATAGTCAAAAGCAAAAAGATTAAAGTTGAAAGCACTTGATAAAACGTCTTAAACAAAAAGATTTGACGTTTTAATGTCTTGCCAGCAGAAAAAAGCAAAAGCAGACACTTATGCGGAAAACCGAATTTATACTTCGAAACATTTCCTCCACTCCTGGCACTTTTTCACTTTAAACTCTTAGCTTTTCACCTTAAGCTGTTTCCTGATCTGTTTAACCTTCGCAAAAAAAGCGATACTTTCTTTATCTACCAGAAACTCCATTGTATCAATTAATTCTTCTTTAATCCAGCTATGTTTAGGTATGAGGTTGGCTAAAATGTTTAAGCAGTGAGATTTTACCGCAACAGGAACATGTTCATCAATTAACCAAGCGAAAACAACTTCTACAATCGTGTCAGTTTCAAAATCTGTTATGATGACTTTAATTTCAGGTGATGTTTTTTTGTTGGTGATAAAAGCCAGAATTTTAACGTAATGGCGTAAAGCAGAAAGATTTTGTTGCAACGGAAGTTTTTGGAGGAAATAGGTGGCATGCGGCAAAAACCGCTCCTGATGATTGGAATAAACACGTTCTAAAATCCACGCAGCCCGGAAACCAATTTGTTCATTAGGATGAAAACTCAAATCGATTAAATCTTTGGCAGAAAAAGTTTGCGCCGAAGTTTTTGCGGCAAACTGCTCCACTTCTATTTTGCCAACTGGTTTTTCTAGGAGATCTGTTAACATTTGCATGAATGATAAAATTAAAAAAAATTCCGTCAGCTGAAGCAGACGGCAATGAAAGGGTTAAATGTACAGGCAATGGCTTATCATTGCCATTGGTTTTAAATCATTAAACCTAACGCGATTCATTACCATTGGTTTCAACCAACAGATAAAAACATTTGCCAAATCGGCTTTAGCCAAAATAGTACTTTGGGTTGTCTTTCTAGCCAAAAGCACAAACCATTGTTAAATAAACCCGATAGAATGAAAATACTTTTTGTTGCAGTCTTCAACAAACTCAAACTGACGACAACAAAAAGATTGAAGTGAAAGCGGGACTACAATTGCCAAAAGATACTGAACGATCATTTTCAAATTATTAATCCCATACCTTTTGCCTTCTACCTTTTTACCCTCAACCTTTTTGCCTATCTTTGCGGCTTATTTCTATTTAATATGATTTCAGTTTCTAATTTATCTTTACGATACGGCAAACGCACATTATTTGAAGATGTTAACTTAAAATTTACCCAGGGCAACTGCTACGGTGTAATTGGGGCTAATGGCGCAGGTAAGTCTACTTTCCTTAAAATTTTATCGGGAGAAGTAAGCCAAACTTCAGGTAGCGTAGCCTTTACTCCAGGAGAAAGAATGGCGGTTTTAAAACAAAACCACTACGAATTCGATGAGTTTTCGGTATTGGAAACTGTTATGATTGGCCATAAAGAACTTTATGCCATTATGAAAGAGAAAGATGCCATTTACATGAAAGAAGATTTTACCGAAAAAGATGGTGAACGTGCCGGAGAGTTGGAAAATCTTTTTGCTGAAATGGATGGCTGGAACATGGAAAGCAACGCGGCAACCATGTTAAGCAACTTAGGTATTACTGAAGATAACCACTATAAATTATTGAAGGAACTGGATAATACACAAAAAGTACGTGTGTTATTGGCTCAAGCTCTATTTGGCAATCCGGATATTTTATTACTGGATGAGCCTACCAACGATTTGGACATTGAAACTATTGCATGGTTAGAGAATTTCCTGGCTGATTACCAGAACATTGTATTGGTGGTTTCTCACGACAGGCACTTTTTAGATGCAGTTTGTACGCACATTGTTGATATCGATTTCGCAAAAATGAGCATCTACACTGGTAACTATACGTTCTGGTACGAATCGAGTCAGCTGGCGCTAAAACAACGTAGTGACCAGAACAAAAAGATGGAAGATAAAGTGAAAGAGTTGCAGGAATTTATCCGCAGGTTTAGTGCAAATGCATCAAAATCAAAGCAGGCAACTTCACGTAAAAAAGCTTTAGATAAGATCGATATTACTGAAATTAAAGCATCGAGCCGAAAATATCCGGCCATTATTTTTAACAACACAGGTCGTGAGGCGGGCGATCAGATTTTACAGGTTGATGCATTAGGAAAATCTGGAAACGATGGCACTTTATTCGACAAAGTTACTTTTATGGTAAACAAGGGCGATAAAATTGCAATTTTATCTCAGAATAGTTTGGCAACCGCAGCATTTTACGATGTGTTAACAGGTAGAGTGCCTGCCGATAAAGGTGAATTTAAATGGGGCGTTACCATTAGCACAGCTGATATTCCTAATGATAACTCTGAATATTTCGCTGGCAAGGATGAAAACCTGGTAGATTGGCTACGTGAATATTCTGGAACGGATGCCGATGAGCAATTTGTGCGTAGCTTTTTAGGCCGTATGTTGTTCTCAGGCGAAGAAGTTCTGAAAAACGTAAAAGTGCTTTCAGGTGGTGAGAAAATGCGTTGTATGTTTTCGAGAATGATGTTGCAGCAAGCAAACCTTTTGATGTTTGATGAACCAACCAACCACCTGGATTTGGAATCTATTGAAGCATTGAATAATGGTATGAAAGATTTTAAGGGTGCCATTTTATTTACCTCACGAGATCACCAGTTGACTGAAACCGTAGCCAACAGAATTATTGAAATTACGCCGAAAGGCACTATTGATAAGTTAATGACTTACGATGAGTACATCAATAGTCCTGATGTGGCAAAACTTCGCGAAGAAATGTACGCCTAAGGCATTGATTAAATATATTTTGAAAAGGGTTTTGATTTTACATCAAAACCCTTTTTCTTTATAGCCTGATCAAATATGATGAAAACGCTCTCTACACTCCTCTTATTTTTTATTGGCTTCGTGGCGGTCGCTCAGGAAAGCGACTCGACAAAAGTACGCTCGAAAAGGAATGCCTTTGGTTTTAAGGAAAATTTTACTGAATTAATCTCCAAACCCGGCATTAGAAATGGGTTAACTCAAATATTTGACGACCAAGTAATATTAGCTTATGGTTTGTATAAAAATGATAAGCGGGTTGGGCGGTGGCGTTTCTTTAAACAGAAGGATAGTGTAGAACAAATTTTTAACTATGATTTAAAAAAAGCAGATTACAACCAGCCAATAAATTCAATATCTTATGTAATTGATAGCTTGAAAGAAGGCGATCGTGTGATAAAACCTGTAAAAATTGGCGGCTTTAGAATGGCATTTAAGGCGATATTTCAGGAATCACATCATTATGGAATACCATACAATTCAGCAGGTTACGATCAGTTTTACATTTTCACGATTAATGAACGAGGCGATCTTGAAAAAGTTGAGGAAAAGCTTTCATCAAAAAATTACAATACCAATTTAACCGAACTCAATATCAAAAGATTCCTAAATGATGAATTCAGATTTATACCAACCTATGTAAATGGCAAACCTGTTAAAAGTAAGATAATTATCAAAGCTAAACTAACGGTTAGTTAAGGCAAATCATAGACTTAGTTAATTGAAATAATCAAAATCACCCTATAAAAATTAGTTAAATTATATGAAAACGTGCTGTACTTTTCTGCTACTGTTTATTGGTTTTACTGCATTCGCTCAAAAGAGTGATTCGACAAGAATAAGAAAAAGCGCTATTGGTTTTGACTTGATAGAAGAAAGCACCGAATTAAAATCAAAACCACATATCAAAAATGGTTCTGCTAGAGTTTTTCTGCACAATAAAATTGTTGCCACAGGATTATACAGAAACAATGAAAGAGTTGGTAAATGGCGTTTTTTTGATAAAGACAGCCTTTCACAAGTTTACAACTACAACCTAAAACAGATGGAATTTAATATTCCAGATACAACCCTGCATTATAATATTGATTCATTAAATCAAGGTGATAAAGTAACGTATCCGATAAAAATTGGTATGATGAATAATTTGTATTGGTACCTAACATCAACTGCGAGAATACCCAAAGAACTGGAGCAAAAGGATACCGAATATCAAGTAATGTTCTATTTGTACATCAGTAAGCTCGGAAGAATAGATAAAACTTTTGTTAACTATTCATTTTCAAACAACAACAAAAGTTATCAGCTAATAGACGAAACTAATAGATTCAAATATTTTGAATTTTCACCTGCAACTGTGAATGGTAGTGCCGTAGATAGTCAGATGATTTTAAAAGTTAGCGCCAGAATTGGTAATTAAATATCTTGGTATATTTTAATATAATTTAAATAAATAAAAAATATAGGTTGCTGTAGCGTTTTCACCACGTTAATCGTTTTAGAAGAAAAAGTGTTAATGGCCATTAACCAATTTTGATTCTAAAATTGATTTAAAACATGAAAACTCATTTGAAAAACTTTAGCTTAACAACAAAAATTGCACTCTCTCTTCTCGCTATAACAACGATATTTTCTGCCTGTAAAAAAGACTGGAATAATGATCCTATCGAAGCTGCAGGAATTGGCTTCGTTCACGCTTCGCCGGGCACCGCTGCGCTTGATTTTGTATTAGATAATCAAAAAATCGGCAGTTTTACCTACACCAACGATCGCGGCTACTATGCAGCATACCCAGGAAACAGAGTGATCGGCGTTGCCAAAAAAGATTCGCTAAGATACTTAACCAGCGGCACCGGAACTTTGAAACAAGGTGTTTTTTACTCGGCTTTTGTAGTGGATACACTTAAATCAACTAAAATTTTATTGGTTGAAGATGATTTGAAAGCACCAGATGCAGATAAAGCTAAAGTACGTTTCATTAACTTAAGTCCGGGTTCTACCGCCTTAGATTTAGCTGTTGAAGGAAACGCCACTGCTCTATTTACCGCAAAAGCGTTTAAAGAATTTACCCCGTTTGCGTCCATCAATCCATCAGAAAGTTATACTTTCCAGGTTAAAGAAGCGGGATCGGCAACCGTTAAAGCAACTTTACCGGCAATAAAAATTGAAAAGGGAAAAATTTATACCATTTGGGCCAAAGGATTGAGCAGCAAAACAGATAGTACAAAATTTGGATTAGCTGTGATGACAAACAAATAATATCTACCTATGCATTTATAACACCATTCTAAAGCGGGAATGGTGTTATTTCATTAATTTCGCATAAGGGTTAAAATATCAGATAAAAACTAATCAAACTTTAAATAGTCCTTTACAGGAGTGATAAAAAAAATACTCAGTTTTGAGGAAATTTTAAAAGGCTGTGTAAAAAACGACAATAGCTGTAAAGAAATGATGTATAAATCATTTTATGGCTATTTAATGGGCATTATTTTGAGGTACACCAGAAATGCTTCAGACAGTGAGGAGCTTGTAAATGACAGCTTCATAAAAATATTTAAACACGTGGGCAACTTCAAATCGCCTAAAAACCCAGAAGAGTTACAACGATCATTTAAAGGTTGGATTGCGCAAATTGCATCGCGTACTGCGATTGATAAAATCAGAACTTCAAAAGCGCAGTATTATGTTGATGACCTTGGCGAAGATGAGCACCCTGTTACAGAAGTATCTATCGCATCTGAATTGCATGTAAACGATATTTTGAACTTACTTAATCATTTGCCAGATACGCAAAGACTGGTATTTAACTTATATGAAATTGAAGGTTTCGCCCATGAGGAAATCTCAAAAATGTTGAATATCCCCGAAAGCTCAAGCCGCGTATATTTAACACGCTCTAAAAATAAATTACGTACACTTTACCTGAATACAATGGTTGGTTCCTATAAAAAAAATGGATAAAGAATTAATAGACCATATTGCCGCACAGCTTCAACACCACGAGGAATCTTACTCGCCGGGTGCATGGGAGCGTTTTTCTGAAAAGGAGAACAAACCAAAAGGTTTCATTTTTTGGCCTTTATGGGTAGCTGCTGCGTTGATTTTAATTTTTGGTGGCACATTTTTGATATTAAATAATCAAAATCGTAAACAGGATTTGGTCATCACAAATAAAAAAACGACTAAAGAAAAACCAGTAGGACAAGAGAAAAAACCGGTGGTTAGGAATGATCAGGTTGAAATGGTTGGACCATTGAATACGCCCTTTACTAAAGATAGCCAGGTTCAAGATGCATCGGTAAGCCCAGATAGCCAGAAGATAGATCAGGCGATTACCGTACTTGCTAATACAAATGATCCGGTTGTTGCAATTGAAAACCACAACGTATTAGATAATGCTTTAACTAAAATACCACTTAATTCTTACAGTGATAGAAAATTTGAAATTAAAGCTGAACCTAAAAAAGAAAAACCTCTTAAAAAGCCAACTTTTGAAGATTTGCTGGCGCAAGACAGCAAAATAAATGAATTGAAAAATACTGGTAAAACCCAGGCAAATACCAAATGGGAACCGGGAGTTTATGTTGCACCTGCAATGGGAAATGACAACAAAGTGAATATGAATTATGGTTTTTCGCTTTCCTACAAATTGGCTGAAAAACTTTCCATCAGTTCAGGTATTGCCTATTCATCGTTGAGTTCAACGAGCAATCCATCGACACAATATGCAAAAAGTAATGATGCAATGGCGAGTGCTGTACCTAGCTCGGCCGCACTGGCAACCTATTCAGCGAATAATGCCAGAAGCCTGGAATCAGTTAATGCCAGTGTTCGCGGAATAAACATCCCATTGGAATTAAAATACAACATTAGCAAAAAGGTTTACACAGGCGTTGGAGTGTCGGCACTGGCCATTTTAAACAACAGGCAAGACAATAATTACCTGGTGAGCAGTGGAAAAAATGTTACCGTGGCCAACACATCCGGCGTAGCTGAACAGCGGATGCTTATCGTTACCGAACGGGTTTCTGAACCTCAGGCCCAGTCTTCAAGTGTAACTGATAAATATATTGGCTTCTACAATTTTTCATTAGGATACAAGCAAAAAATATCGAAGAAAACCGATTTTGCTATTGAACCATTTTTGCGACTGCCGATGAAGACTTTTTCTAATGACAATCTTAATCTTACCAATGGTGGTTTGAGGCTGAAAATTGATTTTTAAAAGTTCATAGCGATTAAAGCTGGCCAGAAAGATGTTGATGCCGAAATTTAGGGCAACATCATAGATAACCTAATTCATACCGTATTACACTCGCAATATTTATTGGTTTTGTTATAAATGAATTACACTTGCCCACTTACATCTTTCTTATATTTGTGCTGACATGAGAAAAGGAATAATGAAAGCACTGGCATTTATATTTTTAATTTTTATTGGCCTCAACGCACAGGCACAGCATGATCCCAGCGATCAAATGGATTCTCCAAACTGGGATGTAATTGGCGGTATCACTTTTAAAACTGTAAAGCCGACAGAAAAATATGCTGTTTACTCACCGGGCATTAAAAAATTCGAGAACAAACCTTTTGAGCTTTCAGGATATATTGTTCCGATTAAAGATGGCATGAAGCAAACGAAGTTTATGCTTTCTACCTTACCCATTAATCAATGTTTCTATTGCGGTAAAAATGGGATCCCGATTATGGTTTTAGTGGAAATGGCCGAACCCATTAAATTTACTTATCAGCCCATTACAGTGAAAGGTGTGTTAAAACTGAGCACCACCAACACAATGGATAATCCTCCGGTGCTCTTATCTACATCAAAATTATTATAAAACCAAAAATCCCGATTCATCGGGATTTTTGGTTTTGACAATTCAAGAATTTCAGATTTTAACGATCACTAAAGTTGTTACCTGGTTTTAACTACACGTCGAGGTGGCTTTAGCAATTCATTAAACTGCGCTTTCGGAATTTTCTTTAATTCAGGAATATCCCTTATTAGTGCTTTTAAGCTGTAAGATATTTTGTATTGTAAAGCAGCCAAACGATTGCCACCCTTCACTCCTGCTGTTCTGTAAAAATCTTTAAATTCCTGCAGGGTCTGCAATTTACCAACCTTACTTTTATCAACCTTAGCGCCAACTTCGTTTAACGAAAACTCCTTATTCAAAGAAGCCTTTACCGTTTCATCTATAGTATTGGTATAAACAATATAATTTTTATTGTGCCGAACTTTTTCCCTAAGGGCAACCATATCAACCGACTGGCAATATCCAAGTTCAACAAATAACAAAAATACAAGCGGTGCAAATAATAACTTTTTCATACTGATTCAAATTAATATTTAAAACTAGTGAGATCAAAAGCTTAATAGGGATGCAAGCCACTCTTTATGTTTAATCTTAGTGACCTGAGTGGCCATCAGCGCCGTGAGCATGGCCATGAGCCAACTCATCTTGCGTAGCTTCGCGAACGTTTAAAATTTTTCCTGCGAACAATAAATTTTTACCTGCCATAGGGTGGTTTAAATCAACTGCAACTGTTTCATCATGAACAGCAGTTACACCAGCTCTGAATTGGTTTCCATTATTATCTTGTAAAGGAATTACATCACCAACAGATGGAACTTCACCGCCAGCTTCTGTAAACATCGATTTTGGAAGATCAGCGAAAGCGCCTGGATCAATTTCTCCATAACCATCAGCAGCAGATAATTCAAAGCTGTAATCAGCGCCAGTTGTTAGACCTGCTAAGTGCTCCTCAAATTTAGGCAACATCATGCCAACGCCATATAAAAATACTAAAGGATTTTGCTCATCAGCTTTCTCAACAAAAACTTGTTGTCCTTCTTCGTTCGTAGTGTGCAATTCATAAGTTACTGCGACTACTGAGTTTGGTGAAATATTCATTTAATCTTTTTTAATGTAAATATGCTAATGCTTCCTCAACAGTGTTAACCGGTAACTGGCATACTTTATTTCGGCAAATATAAACTTTTGTTTCATTGCTTTGCTTACCTTTTAACAGCGGCAGGTTACTTTTTGTTCCACCTAATGTAATTTTGTTGGGAATATAATAGTTACTTAACTCAAGCTTAATGGCATCTGTTTCCACGCCAGTAAGTGCAATTTCATTTATACCATAAACTTCATTGAGCAGTTGTATTGCCCAATTTGAATAGGCTGATCCGTAGGTTTTAATTTTCGGCTGCACGGCAGCAAGCATTTCTGCGGCTTTATTGTTGTAACCTTCCAAATCGAATAGCAATCCTAATTCTTTTAAATTTTGTGCCATTGTCGAATTTGAAGCTGGAATCACATTATCCATGACTTCATGCTTACGGGCAATCAGGCTTTCGCCGGTTGCTGAAGTATAAAAAAACATCGGTGACTCAGAATCACTAAAGTTTTCAATCACATAGTCGGTAAAAGATTTTGCCTCATTCAACCAGTTTTCATCAAAGTCATATTCGTAAAGTGCAATCAAAGCCTCTATTAAAAAAGCATAATCGTCCAAAAAAGCTGTGATAGAAGCTTTTCCATTTTTATAATTTCGATACAAGCCGCCACTTGCTGTTTTTAAATTGACTAAGATAAACCGGGCTGCCGCCGCTGCTTTTTGATAATATAAATCATGGCTTAAAACGGTTGCCGCATCTGCAAGTGCTTTAATCATCATCCCATTCCATGCGGTCAAGCATTTATCATCTAAACCGGGTCTAATCCGTTGGTTTCTGATATTTAGTAATTTTGCCTTTGCCGATTCAACTTTTGTGTAAAGCGTTTCAGCATCAATGTTATGTTTTGATAAAATATCATCATCGCTCAGTATTTTTCTCAAAATATTGGTCTGTTCTTCTTCCCAATTACCTTCTTCGGTAATGTTGAAATATTCTCCTAATAATTGCGCATCATCACCTAGCAGATCATAAAATTCTGTTTTATCCCACACATAAAATTTACCTTCAATGCCTTCACTATCTGCATCTAAAGCCGAATAAAATAAACCCTCGGGAGATGTCATTTCGTTAAAAACCCAATTTATACTTTCAACCGCGGTTTGTTTAAAGGAGTTAAATTTTGTGCATTGATAAGCCTCAGCATATAAACTGATCAGTTGAGCATTATCATAAAGCATCTTTTCAAAATGCGGCACATGCCATTTATCATCAACGGAATAACGGGCAAAACCGCCGCCAATCTGATCGTAAATTCCACCTCTACTCATCTCCTCTAATGTGTGGCAAACCGCTGTAAAAACCGATTCATCATCTTTTAAGTAGCCATAACGCAACAAGAAAACCCAGTTGTTTGGTAGTGGGAATTTTGGAGCACGATTGTATCCTCCGAATGATATATCGAAATGGCGTTTCCATGGTTCAATAATTTCAGTTAAATGTTCATCAGTGTAATCTTCTTTTGTAACCGATGGAATTATTTTCTCGCTATCGCGGATGCCTGAAGTTAATCGCTCTGCATACTGAATGGCTTTTTCGGGTTCATTTGACCATAGCGCAGCCACATTTTCCAGGATATTAACCCAGTCATTTTTTCTGAAATAAGTTCCACCATAAATTGGGCGTTGGTCTGGTAAGCATATGCAATTTAATGGCCAGCCGCCACTACCTGTCATTAATTGGATGGCGTACATGTAAATTTGGTCAATATCCGGGCGTTCCTCACGATCTACCTTAATGCAAACGAAATGTTTGTTCATCACTTCGGCAACCTCAAAATTTTCAAAGCTTTCGCGTTCCATAACATGACACCAATGGCATGCCGAATAACCAATGCTCACTAAAATCAACTTGTTTTCAGCTTTTGCCTTTTCCAATGCTTCAACGCCCCACTCATACCATTGAACAGGGTTATAGGCATGTTGTAGTAAATATGGTGATGAAGCGTTGATTAAACTATTAGGCTCAGAATGTACGTTCGACATGGTAATTAAAGTATAAAAATGAATTGGTAAAGCTATCAATTATCTACAAAGCTGTTTTGTTTTAGTTTTTGTTTTTATATTTTAGTTGGAAATCTATTTATAAATAAAACGGGTACATAGTATTTACTTTAAACTTTCTACCAACCAATAATAAACATGAAAATTACACACATCGAAATATATCGTTTTAGCATCCCGATGGAGCCATTTGTAATTGCAACCGGAACCATGCACTTTGCGCAAAATGTTTTGATTAGAATTTACACGGATAGTGGAATTCACGGTATTGGAGAATGCTCTGCTTTCCCGATGATTGTTGGGGAAACACAAGAAACCTGTATTGCAATGGCTAAGGATTTTGCCGCCATATTAAAAGGTAAAAATCCATTGGAAATACCAGAGAGAATGAACGATTTGTTAGGTTATGCAGACCACAATAGCACCATCAAAAGTGCATTTGATATGGCATTATTCGATATTGCAGCCAAAAATGCAGATTTGCCTTTGTATCAGTTTTTAGGTGGAACCAAACGTACAATAGAAACGGATATGACGATTGGCATAGATACGCCCGAGGGTATGGCAAAAACTGCCGTTCAATACAAGGAAAAAGGCTGCACCATTTTAAAAATTAAACTTGGTAAAAAAGTTAATGATGACATAGAACGGGTTAAAAAAATTCGGGAAGCTGTTGGCGATGAAATTACCATTCGCCTGGATGCAAATCAGGGCTGGACATTTGATGAAGCTTTGTTTGCCTTAGGCGAACTTGAACAATATAATATCGAATTTTGTGAACAACCCATGAGAACCTGGTATGATGACAAACTACCAGAACTCAACATAAACTCTCCTGTAAAGTTGATGGCTGATGAAAGTTGCTACAACTATCATGATGCAAGAAAACTTATAAACAGCCAATCTACCACCTATTTAAACATTAAGTTTTCAAAATCAGGAGGTATTCTCGGTGCGCAGAAAATCCACGAAGAAGCTTTGCAAACGGGAGTAAAATGTATGATTGGCAGTATGTTGGAAAGTCGCATTGCCTTAAGCGCAAATCTTCACTTTGCTTTGGCGAGTCCGAATGTTGTATTTTTTGATTTAGATACCGCTTTGCTCGGACACTTGGTTGACCCCGCTGTTGGTGGCTTAACCTACAATGGGTACTTTTTAGATGTTCCGGAAACGCCTGGAATTGGTGCAGAAGCCGATGAATTTTTCTTAGAGAAGTGTGAAAGCTGGGTGGTATAACCCCCTAGCCCCCTAAAGGGGGGAGCAACAGGCTAGGTGGCAATGCAAAATTCGTAAAAACAGAAACTAGATTTTAAACTATAGATAAACATTTGAAGGGCAAAGCCCCTTTTAGGGGGGTTGGGGGTTACTTAACCACCATTTCAGCCAGCGCTGTACTATCTCCGCTAAAGGCATTAAAATCAACCACATGGCCAATACCATTTATTTTAGCCTTATCAGAATGTTGCCAAAACTTCCACCGACTGTTATCTAATCGAAGCTTGGGCTGATAATAGTGCGCTACCCATAGCGGATATTCATCGAACTTTTCAATCAAATAATCTTCGTAAAACTTTAACCCAGTGTAAATAATCGGCCTGACTTTCGTTTTCATTTCCACATAGTTAAGAAAATCAGAAAGTTCTGCCCGCATTTTCAGTGGAGAAACGCCATCTAAAGTTTCAATATCCACAACCGGAGGCAAATCTCCTTTTTCAATTTTTACAACTTGTAGAAAAAATTTAGCCTGTGTTTTACCGTCACGCTTCGGGCGGAAAAAATGATACGCACCGCAAACAATGCCCGCTTTTGGCGCTTCCCTCCAGTTTCTTTGAAAATATGGGTCGACCAATAGAACACCTTCTGTGGCTTTTATAAAGGCAAAACTTACCTTCACTTCATCCTCTTCCATCGCCTTTACTTGTGCCCAATCAATCTTCCCCTGATAATAAGAAACATCTATCCCATGAATAGAATATTTTTTAGGTATTTTAATATCAAAACTTTTATAAGTTCTGTAACTCGGGTCCTCGCCTATATCGGTTATCCAACGCCAGGTTGAAACAAAGGCACTAACCACATATCCATAGTAAAAAGGAGATAATAATATCAAAAGCAAACCCGCTATAGCCACTTTCCACTGTGTTGGAAATGACTTGGATTTCTTTTTTCGATTGACGGGTTTTCGGTTTGAAGGTTTTCTTGTAGTGGTTATTCTTTTCTCTGGAGGCATATGGCTGCTGCAAAGTTGAGAAAAAATGCGATTAAATGAAAAAGTAGTAATCTAGTTTCCTCAATGTTTATTGAAGTTGAATTGAAAATTAACTCAGACCATATTTGTCTATCAGCGCCTGTTGTTTTTCAGGATAATAGGTTAAGCCAAATTTCCTGTCTAGTTCAGCCATGCGTTTAGCTATTATTGGATCTTCGAATGATAATTTATTTTGAATGACCTCCGGAATGATTTTGAAGTAAACTTCTTCGAGATAATCTTCAAAATTCTGATTAAAATACATATCAATAAGACGTAGATTTTCGCTTCCCGAGTTCCAGACCACATGAACAATGCCTCTTGGTCTTAAATGCCAACAATCTGCTTTAACTTCTACCACTTCATCGCCCATTAAGATAGATGCTGTTCCTTCCAAAACATACATTAGTTCATCAAGCTTATCGTGTTTGTGAGGACTTCCAGCAATTTTTTTTGGTGCTAAAACAGCTTCTACACAAGAGAATTGATTATTTGTTTGGGTACTCCTTATCAATGTTCTCATATTATTTCCCATCGGTCCCACTTCCAAAGGTTTTTGAGCAGGAATTAAAAATGGCAAAGGTGCCTTAGTTTCTTTAAGATTATCTTTTGCTATTTTTTCATCAGTACAAGAGTTTAAAGAAAGCATAAACATTCCTGCTGAAAGTAAACCTAATTGCTGGATGGCATCACGCCTGGACTTGGAGTTGTTTTTCATGAGGTTTCAATTTAGTTAGAATGAAATTAACTCATTAATTACATTACAGCAAATTTTGGCAAATAGGTAAAGAAATTTCCTGTAATATTCATTACTCTCTCATCATTTATCACAACCCATTTTATTACTTTTGCACACGAAAACGCACCATGTTCAAACTTATTTTAAATACATACAAATCATCCTTTAGTGGCCTAAGTAAAGAAACCTGGCTGCTAAGCATTGTGATGATGTTTAACAGATGCGGTAGTATGGCCGTTCCGTTTATGGGTTTGTATGTTACACAGAGTTTGCATCGTAGTGAAATTGACGCAGGCTTAATCATTACTTTGTTTGGCGTTGGCTCCATTTTGGGTTCAGCTACGGGAGGTAAACTAACCGATATTATTGGTTTCAGGCCCGTTCAAATACTTTCTTCAATTATTGGTGGTTTATTATTCATATTATTTTCTACCATAACGCATTTTTCTACACTGTGTGGTTTGGCAGTTGTGATCAGTTTTTTCTCCGAAGCATTTCGCCCGGCCAATTTTACCGCAGTGGCACATTATGCCAAGGAGGGTACAATAACGCGTTCATATTCGTTAAACAGACTTGCCGTAAATATTGGCTGGTCTGCCGGAATAAGCATGGCAGGAATAATTGCTTCGATAAATTACAAGCTATTGTTTATTGTAGAAGGTGGCGTAAGCATTTTAGTAGGCGTAGCCATTTTATTTTTATTACCTCAGGTTAAAGATTTTATAAAGAAAGCAAAAGAAAATCGCAGCAGCATGGTTATTTTGAAACCCTGGCAAGATGCTTTTTATGTTCGCTTTATATTGTTAACCACACTTTTTATTACTTGTGCATTCCTTATGTTTAGGGTGGTTCCGGTATTTTTTAAGGAGCAATGGCATATTAATGAGTTTGCCATTGGTATTATCATTGGCATAAATGGAGCTATAATTGCCCTGTTCGAAATGATTATGATTAATAAAATTGAAAAGAAAAGGTCGCCAATGTTCTTTATAATAATAGGTTCTGTTTTCTTTGCAGTTTCTTATTTATTGCTTAGTGCGCCAATTATTTTTCATGTATTTACAGCAATACTTACAATCATAACTTTTACAATTGGCGAAATGTTTGTGCTTCCGTTTATAAATACTGTAGTTATTAGTAGAAGTAACGAGCATAACAGAGGTTTATATGCTGCAGGATATACGCTAAGCTGGAGTTGCGCCCAGGTAGTTGGCCCAATGGCAGGTTTTTTTATTGCAAAGCACTTAGGTTATAACTGGCTTTGGTTCGGATTGGCCTGCATCCTTTTAATTTGTGCTTACGGGTTCAGCTTGTTAGATAAAAAACAGACACACAACATTGCTGAAAGCAATTAAAGTCAGTTTTTAAACAGGTTAAAAACTGACTTTAGAATATTATTTTACTTTTTGAGCTTTAACACCTTCGTTTGTAATTTTTACTGGAAGGATGTTTCCATCTGCGTCAAATTTCATTTCATCAATACAGGTAACGCGATGATTGCCATTGGTTTCTGTTAACGGACGGCGGTGATAAACGATGTGATAAGAATTCTTTTTCTCATTAATAATTACAGAGTGATGCCCTGCTCCTCTTGCAATCGCTGCATCTTGCTCTAAAATTTTACCAACTCTTTTAAAAGGGCCAAATGGCGAATCGCTAACTGCATAAGCTACACAGTAATCGGGTCCGGTCCATCCACCTTCGCTCCACATAAAATAGTATTTACCATTTCTGATGAACATATATGGCCCTTCAACATATTTATCTGGTGTTATTTCCTTAAAAATTGTTCCATCATCAAACGGCAAAAAACCCGTAAAATCGTTATTTAGCTTTGCAATGTTACAATGTTTCCATCCACCGTAAATTAAATAATACTGCCCATCTTTATCTTTAAATACGAACTGATCAATTGGCTGCGCTCCATTATGAAACTTATCTACAAGTGGTTTACCTAAATGGTCTTTATAAGGTCCTTCTGGTTTATTGGCTACCGCTACACCAATTCCACCTACTTCATTATCGCTTTGTATATCGTTTGCCCCAAAAAACAAATAATACTTTTTATCCTTCTCTACTATTGCAGGTGCCCACATCGCTTTGTTGGCCCATTTAACTGCAGCCGTATCTAAAACTTTTGGATGTTTTTTCCAGGTTACTAAATCTGTTGACGAGAAAGCATCTAGAAAAACCTGTTCTTTATATTTTGCAGAATAAGTTGGGTAAACCCAGTACTTATTGTTAAAAATAGCCGCTTCAGGATCTGCATACCAACCTTCAAAAATTGGGTTTCCGGATTGCTTAATCGATTTAGTACTTTGTGCAAAAGAAGTGCTTGCTACAAAAAGTAAAAGAGATGAGATTATGTATTTCATGTGCACAATTTAAAAAAAAATAGCCAAAAACGATTTTTCTTTTTATGAAAAGCAATTGCAGTGCTAATCGCTCAGTTCAGCCCCGCCCCCATTTCAAATCTTTCCCGATTGAAAAAATCGGTAAAGGATTTTCCATGCAGGTCGGGTTTAGGTGGCTTGCTCTGTTTTGCTATGAAAGTTTTGCTGTATATTATAAACCTGATAGGAATGGAAATACTTTTTGTTGCAGCAAAGTTAAATATAGTGTTATGCTGAGGCACGAAGCATCTGCAACCAATGAAACAGATGCTTCGTGCTTCTACAAACAGTGCCTAAAAAGATTGTAATGGATAGCAGGGCTGCAGCATCAATAAAATACTGAACGTTCATTTCCAAAAAAAATCCCTGTTTGGATGAACCTAACAGGGATTTTAATAAATAATTGAAGTTATTTTATTTGCTCAATTCGGCAAAATATTTGTGAAACAATGGCAAAGTTTCAATGCCTTTGTAATAATTGTAGATATCGTATTTTTCGTTTGGCGAGTGTAATGCATCGCTATCTAAACCAAAACCAAAAAGAACTGATTTAATACCTAAAACATCTTCAAACAAAGCAACAATTGGAATAGAGCCGCCACCGCGAGTTGGAATTGCAGTTTTACCAAAGCTATCTTCAATCGCTTTTTCTGCTGCACAGTAGGCTACACTATCTGTTGGTGTTACAACTGGTTCGCCACCATGATGAGGCGTAACTTTCACATTTACATTTTTAGGTGCAATACTTTCAAAATGTTTAGCAAAAATCTCTGAAATCTCTTCTGAACTTTGATTCGGGACTAAGCGCATCGAAATTTTTGCATTTGCTTTACTTGGCAATACCGTTTTGGCCCCTTCACCAATGTAACCGCTCCAAATTCCGTTTACTTCTAAAGTTGGACGAGTACCAGTACGCTCCAAAGTAGAGTAGCCTTTTTCGCCCCATACTTCTTCTATGTTAAGGTCTTTTTTATATTCCTCTTCATCATATGGAGCAGAATTTAAAGCCTTTTTCTCATCATCGGTTAATTCAATCACTTTATCATAGAAAGCTGGAATGGTAATGTGGTTATTTTCATCGTGCAAAGAAGCAATCATTTTACAAAGGATTGTTGCCGGATTTGCTACTGCTCCACCATAAACACCAGAGTGTAAATCGCGATTCGGGCCAACTACTTCAACCTCCATATAAGCTAAACCACGTAAACCGGTTTCTATAGATGGATGCTCCATGCTAATCATCGATGTATCTGAAATCAACACCACATCGGCTTTTAAACGCTCTGCATTTGCCTTAACAAAAATGCCAAGATTTGCAGAACCTACTTCCTCTTCACCTTCTATCATAAATTTAATGTTACAAGCCAAAGTATTGGTTTGCATCATTAATTCAAAAGCTTTAACATGCATGTAAAACTGCCCTTTATCATCGCAAGCACCACGGGCATAAATTTTACCATCACGAACGGTAGGCTCAAACGGCGGTGTATGCCATAATTCTAATGGGTCTGCAGGTTGAACATCATAATGGCCATAAACCAATACTGTTGGTAAAGATGAATCGATTATTTTTTCTCCGTAAACGATTGGATAACCGGCCGTTTCACAAATTTCTACATTATCTGCACCTGCATCTTTCAACTTTTGAGCTACATAATCGGCTGTTTTCAACACATCACCTTTGTATTTTGGGTCGGCACTAACTGATGGAAAACGTAGTAATTCAAACAATTCGTCTAGAAAACGCTGCTTGTTTGCCTCTACATAATTTTTTATTTCTTGCATAACAAATTGAATTTCGACAAATATAAGATTTATGCACAAAAGGCATGAGGGAATAAATCAATTGAAAATAATTTTCAGTTGTATATCTTATCATTTTATTATGATAAAAGCTTACGAATTTTACGCAAACCACATTTGTTAAATAATTGTTGTTTTTAAATAAAATTCAACTTAATGAAATATAATTTAAACCATTTTTTGTTAAATTGCACCATTCAAGAAATATCCTTAACTAACATCCGAATGAATCAATTGTAATGAAAATCAACACGCGACTTTATCTCCTTTTGGTGTTGCTTTTTTATGTTGGTATTTCTGCTTTTTCTCAAACCACTACTCCACCCAGAGTAAGTTGCCCGGAAGCTGCCCAATTTTACGCTAAAGACAGTATTAATATTGTCACCTTTGGTGCCAGTACTGTAGAGGGCGTAGGCGGTGTCGGTTTCCAAACCATGCTTAAAAATAATTTCTCAAATTGTTATGTAAATAAGGTTGTAGATATCACCAACCATGGAATTGGCGGGCAAACTACCTTTCAGGGTTTGCTTAGAATTGATAATGCCATTAAAGACAGAACTGGCTTTATTGTCATATCAATGGGGATTAATGACGCACTGGCAATTGCAAATAACCGGGGCAGCATTGCCGAAACGGAAGCCAATATGCGCTCACTGATTTCTACCAGCTTAAAGCAAAACCTGGTTCCGATTGTTTGTACGCTTCAAAATGTTGATGACCGCAATAATCCGCCATTAGTTGCGGTAAATAATGTGATCAGATCATTAAACGTCATCTACCGCAGGTTAGTAACAGAATATAAAATTTACCTCGCGGATGTTAACGCAGCCATGAGGAGGGATTTTAGTTTATACCAGGATGCATTTCACCCGAATGCCAGAGGATACCGATTGATTAGTTATGTAATCTTCGACTCCATTAACAAGGCTATTTTTGATAGATTCCTGATGTTTGTGGTGTCGCAAAATTACCCAAATCCTGCCGGAACCCAAACCTATTTGGATGTTGTATTACCACAAACCGATAAGCTAACCATACAGGTTTACGATATGATGGGAAGGCTGGTTAAAACGGTGCTCAATGAATACCTGAATGTTGGCAAACATACTTTAGAGATCAATACCTCAACCTTTGTTCCTGGAATATACTTTTTAAAACTAACGTCTGATTCAGGCCAATATAATGCAGCGAAAAAGTTTATTGTAGCGAGGTAACAAAAGGCATACCCATCCGTCTGAATAAGGATTTATTAGTTTTAATATTTAAGCCATGCTTACCGAAAACTTTACCAATGATGCAATTGACATTAATTCACTTCCGAAGTATCAGGAAATCGCTTTAAAAAAACCTCACGTCAGTTACTGGAAAGTCATTTGCATTAATCTGATCATTTGTTTTTTACTCCTCGGAATTATTGCTGCCTTTTTGTTAGTTTTTAATGATGAGATTAAGCCCTATCTTATCGCCGTTGTTTCGGCTTATATCATGCTGCTGATTTGTTTCTTCGTGATTTTTTGGGCGAGTTTCAGGAAACGTGGCTACGCAATCAGAACCCAGGATGTAATTTATAAAGATGGGATTATTGCCGAATCGACGACGATTGTACCGCTAAACAGGATTCAGCATATTGAGTTAAATGAAGGTATTTTATCCCGTATGTTTAAATTAGGCTCACTACAAATATTTACTGCAGGTGGAGTGAGCGGCCATTTGCGGATTGGTGGAATACCGATTGATGAGGCGAAAAGCATCAGAGACTTGATTCTTAATAAACTCGATTCAACTGAATCTGTGGAAACTGAAACAAATGCCAGTGAATAACGATTTTAGTAAACCACAGCGTCAATCTGCTACGGGCATTATCGTAATTGTGGCACATGGGTCATTCCGGGTAATCAAAGCACTTATCATCCCCATCATCATTGCTTTTTTCAGAACATCAGAAAACAAACACTACCTTTTTCTAGGTCTTTTAGCCCTGTTAATAATCGCTGTGATCATCTCCTACTTATGGTACCGTAATTTCACTTTTTTTCTTAACAAGCAAAATCAGGAGTTTGTGGTGAATAAAGGTATTCTAAACCGTGATCAGGTAATTATACATCTTGAGAAGATACAACAGGTTAACATCAACCAAAATGTTTTGCAAAAAATTTTCGGTGTTTATGGTTTAAAGATCGATACTGCTGGCGCCAGTGGAGAAGAAGTAGTTATTTATGCAATAGATGAAGCCTCAGCATATAATCTAAAAGAACATCTGTTAGATAGAAAAAAAAATGCGGTAAATGAAACATCTGAACCTGTTCATCAGCCTGAAACGGCAACACCTGTTTTAAAAATTAGTGCACTTACCCTGTTAAAAGTTGGCCTAACATCTAACTACGGACAAAGCTTAACATTGATGTTCCTGTTTTTCATATATCTTATTCAGGAGGCAAGTCATATTATGGATCTTTTAGAAGTTGACGATGGGTATGTAGAAAGTACTGTGATGGGCTTAGCTACGTTGTTTTCTGTGGCCATTATAGTTGTAGTGCTTCTGGTAGCCTTGCTGATTATCAACCTGGTGAGAACTTTTTATAAATATTTCGATCTTGAAATCGGGCGACAAAAACATTCTCTAATCCTGTCATCAGGTTTAATTGCAAAAAAGAATACGATGATCAGTCAGGATAAGGTACAGATTACCAAACACAGCCAGAATTATTTTCAAAAGAAATTGAATATGCTTAACATCAGTTTAAAGCAGGCTAATTTCGGGATGAGTAAAAACGGAAAGGAAATGCAAGGAAACACCCTTGAAATTGTTGGCTGCAATAAAATAGAGCGTGATGAATTGCTGCATATGATATTAGGCCAGGTTCCGGTTAAAGGCAAAACTTTTATCCCAGACTGGCGCTTCCTGAACCTGCCAATCTTTTTTAAACTGATCTTGCCCCTGGCAATATTTTTAGTGGTAGCATTTAATGTACCTGAAATAAAGCCTTTTATTGGTTTTGGATTCGCCTATCTTATTATAGGAGCATTCATGATTTACGTGAGTTACCGCAGGCATCGAATTGCTGTAAACCAGGAATTCATCATTAAAACAAGTGGCATTTGGGATATTTCAAATGAAATTATAATGCCTCATAAAATACAGGCCATTACGGCTTCGCAATATCCATGGCACAAGGGTGTAGATGTTGGCCATTTATGTTTGCACACTGCAGCAGGTAAAATTCGTTTTAAATATGGAAATTATAGCGAAATCAAATGTCTTGTAAATTATTGGCTTTACCAGGTAGAGAGTGGTAATGAAAATTGGATGTAGCCGACCTTTATGTTGTTTCCCGCAGACCTTGAAAAGGTTCTGTAACAATCTGCTAGATCTGCGGAAAAAACTTAGAGTGTCATAATGCCTTTGATATTTGCCGTTTGTTTGTAAATGGCAATTACCTCGTCAGCATTTTGCATTTGCTTTTTAACTGTAATAGAAACATACTTGCCGGTTTTAGAGGGCTGCTCTATAAATTCATCATCAGGCAAAACTTTGCGCAATTCTTCAATCTTATCTAATCCGCCTGTTATTATAAACTTGAAGTTGTAAATGCCAGGAAACTTTTCTACGCTTTCTAATTTCTCTTTCAGATTAGCATAAATATCAGTACTTGATCCTTCTGGGATATCAGTAAACTCTATATTATTGTTAATATTATTATCATCCATAGCAGCGGTATATCAAAATCCATTCCTAAAAAAGCAATATGTAATTTTGGCATAACGATAAGTTTTGTTCACCAAAAATGTTTAAATGGCCGTCACCCTAGATTTATTTCGGGTGTAATAGCATTATTGTTTTATATGAAAGTTGCGATCCTGAATTTCAGGCTAGCTTGACGACATTTATAGCAGACGATCAAGCACACTGAAATATTTCAAACAGGATCGCAATCCGTATTAAAGTAATTACTAACACTTTTCGCAAAAGACTTGAGAATTGTTATTTTTGAACCTCAAAAAAACAGGAACCGATTTGGATTATTTAGAAGGATTAAACCCACAACAGAGAGCAGCAGTAGAGAATACAAAAGGACCGGTAATGATTGTTGCGGGTGCTGGTTCGGGCAAAACACGTGTAATTACTTTTCGAGTAGCACATCTGATCCAAACCGGAACCGACCCTTTTAACATCCTGGTTTTAACCTTTACAAATAAGGCCAGTAAAGATATGCGGGAGCGTATTTCGAAGGTGGTTGGTGCTGAGGCTAAAAATATCTGGATGGGTACTTTCCACTCTGTTTTTGCGAAAATTTTGCGTGTTGAAGCTGAAAAAATTGGTTATCCGAACAACTTTACCATATACGATACCGATGATAGTAAAAGTGTAATTCGTGCTATTTTGAAAGAAATGCAGCTTGATGATAAATTATACGCACCAAATTTTGTTTACGGCCGTATTTCTTCTGCAAAAAATAACCTGATATCGTGGGGCGAATATCAAGCGAACGACCAGATACAGGCTGAAGATATTCAAAATAAACGTCCGTTAATGGGGCAAATATATGAGCAATATGCTAAACGCTGTTTTAGGGCTGGTGCCATGGATTTTGATGATTTACTTTTCAAAACCAACATTCTGCTTAAAGAACATCCGGATGTTTTAAATAAATACCAGCAAAAATTCAGGTATTTAATGGTGGATGAGTACCAGGATACCAACTTTTCGCAGTACACCATTGTGAAAAAACTAGCTGCAGCTTACCAAAATATTTGCGTAGTGGGTGATGATGCACAGAGTATTTATGCTTTCCGTGGTGCAAATATTCAAAACATCCTGAATTTTGAACGCGATTATCCAGATTTAAAAGTATATAAACTAGAGCAAAATTACCGTTCTACCCAAAATATTGTTGATGCCGCCAGCAGCATTATTGCCAATAATAAAAACCAATTGGAGAAAAATGTTTTTTCAGAAAATGTGGAAGGCGATCGGATTAAGGTTTCCCGGGCGTTTACGGATAACGAAGAAGGCAAATTAGTTGCCGAATCCATTATCCAGGAACGGGGTTTAAAGGGTTACCAATACCATGATTTCGCGATTTTATATCGTACCAATGCCCAAAGCAGGGCCATGGAGGAAGGTTTGCGCAAACTAAATGTTCCTTACAAAATTTATGGTGGCACCTCTTTTTATCAGCGTAAAGAGATTAAAGATTTAATTGCTTATTTCCGTTTGACTTTTAATCCGAAGGATGAAGAAGCCATTAAAAGGGTAATCAACTATCCAAAACGTGGAATTGGAGATACATCAATTGACAAAATTATTGTAGCCGCTGATCAGCATAACATCACCATGTGGGATGTGATTTCGAATGCACACCAATATGTAGATGGCCGTTTGGCCAACCAGCTCAACGATTTCTCAATGATGGTTCAGAGCTTTCAGGCGGAAGCAAAAAAGCTTGACGCCTACGACTCTGCCTTGTTTATTGCTCAGCATGCTGGTATTTTAAAAGAATTGTATACCGATGATAGCGTTGAAGGTCGAGCGAGATATGAAAATATACAGGAATTATTAAATGGTATTAAGGAGTTTGCCGAGCGTGAGGATATTGAAGAAAAAGGACTGGATATTTTTATGCAGGATGTGGCACTCTTAACCAATGATGATAAAGACGGCGATAAAAACAAGGATACCGTTTCTTTAATGACGATTCACTCCGCGAAGGGATTGGAGTTTAAGAACGTTTTTATTGTGGGCTTGGAAGAGAACCTTTTCCCCTCTCAAATGTCGGTTAATTCACGATCTGATTTAGAAGAGGAACGTCGTCTATTTTATGTTGCGATTACCCGGGCTGAAATAAAATTAACGATCACTTACGCTACTTCCCGCTATCGCTGGGGAACACTTACCAACTGCGAACCAAGCCGTTTCATTAATGAAATTAATCCAAGGTTTTTAGAGTTGGATGTTAAGCCCGCAAAAAGCAATGTTTTTGAAGGTAGTTTTGATGATGAACGTAAAACGTGGACTTCGCAGCCTCGTGATTTCTTTAGCAAACCAAAACCAGCAAGTACAACTTCTGCCCCACCACCTCGCCCGAAAACGACTTCGTTATTGGCAAAAGCCCATGTGCCAACGCCTGGTTTTGCGCCATCACAACCACACGAGTTTCAGGGCGGAATGGAAGTAGAGCATGAAAAATTCGGTTTCGGGAAGATTATTAGCCTCGAAGGTAATTTACCTGATGTTAAGGCAACCGTATTTTTTCAGGGCTTGGGCAACAAGCAATTGTTATTAAAGTTTGCTAAACTGATGATTGTAAAGTAAGCTCAATAGCAAATAAGTCATAATTTTCACCACAAAGAATTGAGCACAAAGAAATTTGTGCTTTTTTTATCTTTAAAGATTCCGAAAATAAATTCAGGTGATCACCACCTCAATCAATTTTTAAAATTTACACCTAATCTGGTAAGTTCTCCTTATTTAAAAGAGTTTCCGTGTATTTCGTGCTTCCCTGGCAATTCTTATTAAATTTACCAGGGCACTCCATCCCAAATCCCTTTTAAAGCCGTGTTAAATTAAGTCCCCATAACGGTTAAATTCGGTATATCGCCTTGAAAAAAAGCAAATTTATACCTATTATTGAACTCGGTTCGCCCTATCACAAACCATGCAACTCACTAAGTTAGAAATTAAAGGATTTAAAAGCTTTGGCGACAAAGTGACCATCAATTTTAATGAAGGAGTTACGGCTATTGTGGGGCCTAACGGTTGCGGTAAATCGAATGTTATTGATGCGATGCGCTGGGTTTTAGGTGAGCAAAGCACCAAAGCACTACGTTCTGAAAAGATGGAAAACATCATTTTCAATGGCACAAAAAACCGCAAACAGGCTCAACTTGCCGAGGTTTCCTTAAGTTTTGATAACACGAAGAATATTCTTCCAACGGCCTATTCTCAGGTTACAGTAACCCGAAAGTTGTACCGGAATGGTGATAGCGAATACCGTTTGAATGATGTGCAGTGCCGCTTAAAGGATATAACAGATCTATTTCTCGATACGGGAATTGGCTCTGATAGTTATTCTATCATTGAGCTGAAAATGGTTGATGAAATTATAACCAACAAGGAACACAGCCGTCGTTCGTTGTTTGAAGAAGCCTCCGGAATTTCGAAATATAAGTTGCGTAAAAAGCAAACGTTCAACAAATTAAAAGATACAGAAACCGATTTAGAACGTGTAGAAGACTTACTATTCGAGATTGAAAAAAACTTAAAAACACTCGAAAACCAAGCCCGAAAAGCAGAGCGATACTACAAACTGAAAGAGCAATACCGCGAACTGAGTGTTCAATTGGCCACGCATCGTATTGCCTTTTTTCGCACCGATTTAAATGCACTTGAATTTCAAGAGCAAAATCAGCAGGTTTTGAGAACTGAATTAAGCACTCAAATTGATAGCCAGGAGGCAGAATTACAAAAGTTTAAACTGGAAAGCATAAATCAGGAAAAAAACCTTTCTGTTCAGCAAAAGGCCACGAATGAGTTAGTCTCAAAAATTCGTGCTTATGAGAGTGAGAAAAAGGTAAAGAATGAGCAGATGCGTTTTTTACAAGAAAAGGAAACCCGTTTATCGGGCGAATTGGAAAAGGATAAAAACCAGCTTAATCATATCAAGTACAACATTAAGCGTTTAAATGAAGAGATTTTAACTGAAACAGAAGTTTTTAATAAAGTAGAATCCGATTTAAAACTGTTAAAGTCTTCGCTTGATACGCTTCGGGAGCAACAGCAGACGGAGAAAAATCGAATTGATAACCTCGTAAAGTCAGTTAACGAATTGCAAAATCAGGTTTATCAATCACAAAAGGAAATTGATATTTTAAACATTCAAAAAGATGCATTGGTGCAGGAAACCAGCAGAAATGTTGGTGATACGGAAACCAAAACATCAGAATTGAAGGCTTTTGATCATGCCTTGGCAGAACTTGATATCCAGGTTTCGGAAAAGCAAACGAACATTAAACAACTTAAGGAAGCCGAAGAATCTTTAATAGAAAACCTCGCTAAATCGGAAACTAACCTCGCTGCAAATAAGGAAAAGCTTACGTCGGAGAACCGTAAAAAGGATGCTAAACAAAACGAATACAACCTTACAAAATCACTTGTAGATAGCTTGGAAGGCTTTCCTGAATCTATACGTTTCCTTAAAAAGAATAATGCATTCTCAAAAAGCGCCTTACTCCTATCGGATATATTGTTTTGTGATGAGGATTACCGAATCGCCATCGAAAATTATCTCGAACCGGTAATGAATCACTACGTGGTGGATCATTATGCTGATGCCGTTCAGGCGATTAACCTGCTAACGGATTCCAGTCGCGGGCGGGCGAACTTCTTCATTTTGGAGAACATCCCTGAGAAAAATACAACTCTGGCAACTTACGAAGGCCTAATTTCTGCATTATCGGTTATTGAAGTAGATAAAAAGTATCAGCAACTTTGTAACCTGTTATTGCAAAATGTTTATATCGCCGTTGCTGAGCAGGAAAATATCTTCAAAGAAACGCCCACAGAAAGCATAACTATTTTGGCAAAAAACGGAAAATATGCACAGACAAAATTTACGCTGGCGGGCGGTTCTGTTGGATTATTCGAAGGAAAAAGAATTGGTCGGGCTAAAAATTTAGAAAATTTAGCTAAAGAAATCAAAATGTCCGAATCATTGATTAATCAATATAATCAGGCGATTACAACTGAAACGGATCAAATTTTTAATTTAAAAGAAGCGTCAAAAGTAAGCCAGATCAATACGCTACAACAGGAGCTGAACCGTCTGATCAATGAACAAATTTCAGTTCAAACACGTCGTGATCAATACCAGGAATTCATTACAACGAGCGAAAATCGTAAAACGGATATTGCACAGAAAATTGTTTCGATAGAACAATCTTTGGCAGAAAAATTACCGGCTTTAGTTGAATTGCAGAGAAAGCAACAGCAGGAACATGTTGACTTGCAGGAACAGCAATTGCTTTATCAGGATCTTGCTGATCAGGTAAACGAATCTGCAGGGAAATATAATCAGGATAATATTCGCTTTCATCAGCAGCAAAACAAATTATCTGGTTTGGAAAAGGACCTTGATTATCGGTTTGTACAAGAGGAAGCGCTGACTAAGCGGGTTGCCCAGAATGATAAGGAACTGCAGGAAACACTAACGCAAATTACGGCTACCTTGCAACATACCGATTTGAGTGATGATACGCTTTTGGAAATGTACCAGCAACGTGAAGATATGGAAAAAGGCCTTGCTGAAGTAGAAAAAGAGTACTTTGAGCAAAAGGGAACTATCAATGAGCTGGAAAATAGTCTCACAAATATCCGCAAAAACCGGGAGGAAACAGATTTCCTTCTGACCGAAATCAAGGATAAAAAGAATACGCTGAAAATAGATTTGAACTCATTGAAAGAGCGGCTGGCTGTTGAATTCAATATTGACATTAACGATCTTCTGGAAACAGAAACGGAAGTTGAAGCACTGGAAAGCGAGTTTGAAATCCGGCAGAAGGTTGAAAAAATGAAACGCCAACTTGATGAATTTGGAGCGATCAATTCTATGGCGATGGAAGCTTTTAAAGAAATGGAGGAGCGTTACATATTCATCCAAAACCAGAAAAAAGACCTGAATGCCGCCAAAACCGATCTTTTACAAACCATAAAAGAGATTGATGATACTGCAAAAGATAAATTTATGCAAGCCTTCACACAGGCACGTGAACATTTTATAATTGTTTTCCGTTCGCTTTTCAACGAAGAAGATAGCTGCGATTTAATTCTTTCTGATGTTAATAATCCTTTAGAAGCTGATATCGATATTATTGCCCGTCCGAAAGGCAAAAGGCCATTATCTATCAATCAGTTATCCGGAGGTGAAAAAACTTTAACCGCCACCGCACTCCTATTTTCGCTTTATTTACTAAAACCTGCGCCATTCTGTATTTTTGATGAGGTTGATGCTCCGTTAGATGATACTAACATCGATAAATTCAATAACATCATCCGGAAATTCTCCGATCAATCTCAATTTATCATCGTTTCTCACAACAAACGCACCATCGCCAGTACTGATATCATCTATGGTGTGACTATGGTAGAACAAGGCGTTTCAAGAGTTGTGGCCGTAGATTTAAGGGAAGTGGCGGCTTAGGTAGAGAAGCGAAAGGACAAAACTCAATGATTAAGCTAAAAGCGATAGTACTCTATTCTCGTCTTTGCGAGGAGGCTCTTTCAGTCGGCGAAGTAATCTCATTTGAAATATTATTTTGGCAAAAGAGATTGCGTACCTCGCAATGACTTAGCCTACCGATGCTTCAGCTACGCAATATCGCAAAACAAGCAACGTTCTCCTTTCAATATCCCAATATTTAATATCTTTAAACAAATTTAAATATATCTTCAATGTGAGGCACGAATCTTATTCAAGCTAACCTTAAGATTGCTTCGTGCCTCGCAATGACGAAAAGAAAACATGAAAATCCTATATATTATCCCCTTAGCCATGATGCTAAGCTGCTGTTCTTCAGTTAAAAACCAATCTCCAACCGGATCTGGTAAACTAGATAATCAACTTTTGAAAGATGTTGAAGTCTTATCGTCTGATGCCTATGAAGGCAGAAAAACCGGAACAAAAGGTGCTGAAATGGCGAGAGCCTATATTATTAATCGTTTCCAGAAACTTGGTTTAAAATCTTACCCACAATACGTAAATTACGCACAGGAGTTTACTTTTAATTCAAGAGGCGGAGCAAAAGTTAACGGAACAAATGTAATTGGATATATTCCTGGCAAAAGCACAAACGTTATCGTGGTTTCAGCGCACTACGACCATTTGGGCGTGGTAAAAGAACAGGTGTTTAATGGTGCTGATGATAATGCATCGGGCACAGCAGGATTGCTGCAAATCGCGGCTTACTTTGCAAAAAACAAACCTAATAACACCATCATTTTTGCTTCCTTTGATGCTGAAGAAATGGGTTTACAAGGTGCAAAAGCTTTTGTGGCCAATCCGCCAGTTAACATCAACACCATTGCTGTTAACCTGAACATGGATATGATTAGCCACAGTGATAAAGGAGAGCTTTATGTGGCTGGTACTTTTAAATATCCAGAGTTAAAAAAATATGTTGATACCAACCGGAAAGACATCAAAGTAATTTTAGGTCATGATGATCCTAAATTGGGCCACGATGACTGGACTAATCAAAGTGATCAGGGTGCATTCAATGCCAAAAATATTCCTTTTTTATATTTTGGCGTGGAAGATCATAAAGATTACCACAAGGCAACAGATGAATATTCTACCATTACCAAGCAATTTTTCAGCGATGCCGCAAAAACCGTTTTGGATGTGGTGATCAGCATTGATAAACAGACAGGTTTACAGCAAACATTAAAAGATAAAATGCTGATGCGGGATAATCCTCAGAAAATGAATAAATTTTAAACACATGATAAAGAATTTTACTAAACCTGCCCAATCGGCAGGTTTTTTTTATGCTCTTTTATTCAAATAGAAATTATAGCGCTGAAAATCAAATAAATAAAAATAAACTATAAAAATAGTTTGCAAACTATAAATATAGTAGTAACTTCATATAACCAAACTATAAAAATAGTTACCATGATAAAAGAGCTCACGAAAGCAGAAGAACAAATTATGCTCATCCTTTGGGAAATGGGAGAAGCATTGGTAAAAGATGTAATTGAAAAGATGAATGAACCTAAACCTGCTTATAATACAGTATCGACAGTTATAAGGGTTTTAGAGGGAAAAGGTTTTTTAAACCATAAAGCTATTGGAAATACTCATATCTACTTCCCTATCATAAAAGAGGCTGATTATAAACACTTTGCCTTGGATAAAGTTATGAATAATTACTTCGGAAATTCTTATGAGAGTTTGGTTTCTTTTTTAGTAAAAGAAAAAAGTATGAGTAACAAAGAACTAAACGAGTTTATTCAATTGGCTGAAAAACTTAAAAAAGACAAATGATGAATTGGTTGTATTATTTACTCGAAGCAAACTTATACCTGATTTTATTTTATGGGTTTTATAGGCTGTTTTTGCAAAAAGAAACTTTTTATGCTTTGAACAGATATTTTTTGATCACAACTTCTGTCAGTGCCTTCATATTACCACTTTTTCAACTAGGTTTTTTAAAGCCTTCAGAAAATTTGGTGGCTGATTATATTCTCAATGATGAAATTCAACAAATTTATACTCCAGCTGAATCCTTCCGAACACCAATTAAAGCGTCTATTTTTAATTTTGAAAATATTTTGATTGCTATATATTTAATTGTATCAATATTACTTCTGGCAAAATTTTTATATAGTTTGGGCAAAATAATGAAGATGAAAAAATCTTCTTTTAAAACCCTAGAAAATGGCGTAAGACTATTTGAATTGAATGATTCCAAAGTAGCATTTTCCTTTTTCAATCTCCTCTTTCTAGATCCTCTGCTTTCTGAAAAAAGCACAATACTAAAACATGAGCTCGTGCACATCAGGCAAAAGCATAGCATTGATGTAATGTTTTACGAAATTCTTCACATTATAAACTGGTTCAATCCCTTCTCTTATCTAATTAAAAGAGAAATAAAAGTAATACATGAATATTTAGCAGATGAGGAAACCACTAGTTACGAAGTTGAAAAATACGCTTATGCGCTATTTCTAATTAAAAACTCTTCAGATGCTCAAAATTTAACATTCACCAATCAAATATTTAGTTCATCCATTTTAAAAAGAAGAATTAGCATGTTAAATCAAAAAAAATCAGGAAGTTGGGCAAGGCTCAAACTGCTATTAGTAATTCCAATCATAGGCGGAGCAATTTCTGTTTCAACTATGGCTTTTAGTAAAGATTACGCAATTGTTGTGTTCTCGTCAACCGAGAAAGTGCGATCTAGAAACATACTTCAAGAAACGCCACCATTTAAAGAAAAACCCAAATTACTTATAGCTGATACAAAGAAAAATAGCACTTCATTAAAGGCAAAAAAACTGTCTGCCATTAAAAAAAATGAACAAACGGAGAAACTTCCTCAAACATACTTTTACGTAAGAAACACCTATTACGAAGGGAAAGCCATCAAAACGGACCCACGTTTCATTGTTGTAAATGGAAAAGGAATTGAAGATAATAAACTGTTTGTAGGTGTGCAAAACACTGAATCTGTAAAAATAATAAATCAATCTGTTGCTATCAAAAAATATGGTAATAAAGGCAAAAACGGTGCTGTAGAAATTACAGGCGATAATATTAAAACGATTGATAAGTTTCCAACCCCGCCACCTTTTCCAAAACTTAGCTTAGATAGATCCAAAAATGAACTACTAGTTATTCCCGATTCGGATTATGAAACCAAAACTTTAACAATTTATAATAACCATGGTGAAGTAGTTTACAACACAATGGATTATAAAAATGACTGGAATGGAAAACAAGGCAATTATGGTAATTTCGCTTCTCCTTTATCAAAAGGATCTTATCAATATTTCATGAAAATTGCCGGAGAACCACTAAAAAATAAAAGAGGTGCTATTGAAATGAAAGATTAAGCTATTGTGGCACATAGACCACATATTTCGTATCAAAAAACTCTTCCTCAAAAAATTCTGAAAGCGGATATAATTCTGCTTTCAGTTTTGATTCCTTAATCTCCTCAGCTAAATCGCCACCTTTTAAGTATAGAATTCCATTCGGAATGGCATTTATTGATTCTTTTTTGAACTTGCCTTGTATCCAGGGATAAAATTCCCCAAGACGGGTTACTGCCCTAGAAACTACAAAATTGAATTTTTCTTTGATTTGTTCGGCTCTTAAATGGTCAGCTTTTAAGTTTTCAAGTCCGAGCGCAGAAGCCACCTCTTTAACCACTTTGATTTTTTTGCCAATGGAATCAACTAAATAAAATTGTGTTTCAGGAAATAAAATGGCCAACGGAATGCCCGGAAAGCCACCACCAGTTCCTACATCTAAAACGGATTCTCCTGCTTTAAAGGTGCAAATTTTGGCTATACCTAATGAGTGTAAAACATGACGTTCATATAATTCTTCAATATCTTTTCTAGAAATTACATTGATTTGCGCATTCCAAAAAACGTATAAATCAAATAGTTGCGAAAACTGATCGATTTGTTTTTCAGTTAAATCAGGAAAATATTTTAAAATGATATCTGGTTTTATGTCTGCCATATTTGTAAATTAAAAGTAGAAAGTTTAAAGTGCAATCATTCAAATTGCATGATGTTACTATGAATCTAATTCTAGGTGGTCGTCAGTTGAAAATCTTAATTCCTTATTTCCAGCTCACTTTTTTCTTGCCAAACATGGCCAGGAATCCGTTCAGGCTTAGAAATAAAAACAAAAGTATATCTAATATCGGGAACCACCAACGCAAATCGCTATAGTTTAACCGTTTCAGTAATTTCGGATATACAAAACACCTGATCATGATGCTAAGCAAAAGGATTCCCCCTGCAGCATATTGCGCTTCTCTACTCAGAAACATGCATCCTACAAAAAATCCGTAAAATAAAAACTGAAATATGATTTGAAGGCTTAAAATAAATTTATGTTTTGATTTATACAATTTTCCAGCTCCGAAATGACGCTTTTTCTGTTTTAAGTAACCACCCCAGGTACGATTGGGTTCGCTCCATACATGGCTATCTTGGTTTAACCTGATTTCGGTATTGTATTTATTCGCATGTGCATTGACGAATAAATCATCATCACCTGATGGAATATGCATGTGCGCAGCAAAGCCTTTACTTTTAAAAAAAAGCGATTTTTTATAAGCCATGTTTCTACCCACACCCATATATGGCATGCCTTTCAGTGCAAAACCGAGATAGTTTACCGCCGTGAAAAAGGTTTCAAAACGGATCAAAGCATTCAATAAACCTCTACGCTTCAAATATGGAGAGTAGCCCAATACAATATCGGTATTTTCATCTTCTGGTTGCTGCATATCCATTAACCAGTTTGCTGAAGCAGGCATACAATCAGCATCTGTAAAAACTAACCAATCATGTTTAGCAGCTTTAATTCCCATGGTAACTGCAAATTTTTTGCCTGCGATAAACTTCTCATTGTCTAAAATTTTAACAACTTTAAGGTTACTATGTTCTTTCTCCCAGGCTTCCAAAAACTCTTCCGTCCCATCCCAGGAACGATCGTTTACTACCACAACTTCAAATTCAGGATATTGCTGATCCAATACCAAAGGTAAATATTGCTGTAAGTTTTTAATTTCGTTTCTGGCACAGATAATTATACTAATAGGCTTTCTGGCAGATAAGGGAACTTCTTCGATTGTAGCATTTGCTAATTTCAGGTGAACGAAAAGAACGAAGTATAACTGAATGATTAAGCAAAAAGCTAAAGCAGAAAGCAATATAATTTCAAGTAGGGTTAATATCACGATGGTAAAATAAATAGGCGCAAATTTCTCATTTTAAATCTGCATTACACCCTATGTTGAAAAAAACATCCTAATATTACTATAAAGAAACAGTCGCAATATCTGGCACACCAGCATTTTTCGCCATTTCTGCCAATTGCCGTTTTTGCGTAGCAGAAAGTTTGCCCGATTGTTTTATGGTTTGAGCCAACATGCTATGATTATACATAAAACCTAGTATCCACTCACGTCGCTGATCTTCCGATAATTTAGCAATCTGACTTTTTACAATACTTTTTGCCATGTTACTTTTTATGGTGTTACGAAGATTGACTACCTTTTTATTGTCAGCCTTAGTTTGATGATACATTTCCCAGTTCCATGCAATACCCGTAGCCAGCAGATCAGACAGGTAAGTGTCTTTTAATCCATAGGCTCTACTTTTCGTATTGAAATGAAACATTGTTCTGGTGCTGGAAAGAAAACTTCTTATTTTATTTTTATCGTTTTTTGGATTATTTTCCATTAAACTTTTCGTAATTTTCTCTTCAAACCTACTGTAGTTACTCGCACCTAAATAAATATAATCTGCATTATTTGATTTGCTAACCGAGTTATTACCGTTATTTTTGAAAGCATTGCTCATTACACTCTGACTTAAAGCATTATAGCCATGCCCCATTCCTAAGCTTAAAGTTGCTCCGGCATCATATTGTGCAATCGCCGGTAAACCAATTATAACTCCAGAAAATAAAAGCAACAAATGATGAAAAAATGATCTCATAATAAAGGGGTTTGCTAAATAAACGCCGGGTTTATTTTATTGTTTGCTTTGCGCCATTAAACGAGTGAACAGTATATATAGGTGTTTTAAATTTGTTACTTTTGCATCCTATATGAAATTTACTTTACAGGCTAACGATCCTTTATCAAAAGCCAGGGCTGGAACAGTAACTACCGCTCACGGCGAAATACAAACACCTATTTTTATGCCTGTTGGCACCGCCGGAACGGTGAAAGCTGTTCATCAACGGGAGTTAAAAGAAGACATCGAAGCACAAATTATTCTTGGAAATACCTATCATCTTTATTTAAGACCAGGTTTAGATATACTGGAATCAGCAGGTGGCTTACATAAATTTATTGGTTGGGATCGCCCGATTTTAACAGATAGCGGAGGTTACCAGGTTTATTCATTGAGTAAAGTTCGAAAAATTAAAGAAGAAGGCGTTACTTTTCATTCTCATATCGATGGCTCCAAACACCTGTTTACGCCAGAATATGCCATGGATATTCAGCGAACAATTGGAGCGGATATCATCATGGCTTTTGATGAATGTACGCCTTACCCATGTGATTATACCTATGCGGCGGAATCGATCAAAATGACGCATCGCTGGTTAAAACGTTGCTGCACTCATTTTGATAATACGGAACCAAAATATGGTTTTGATCAAACACTTTTCCCTATTGTTCAAGGCTCTGTATATAAAGATTTAAGGGTAAAATCTGCAGAATTTATTGCCAGTATGAATCGTGAGGGCAATGCCATTGGGGGTTTATCGGTTGGTGAACCTGCCGAAGAAATGTACGCCATGACTGAAATTGTTTGCGACATATTACCTTACGAAAAACCGCGTTATTTAATGGGTGTTGGAACACCAATTAATATATTAGAAAATATTGCATTAGGCGTTGATATGTTTGACTGCGTAATGCCAACACGGAATGCCCGTAATGGAATGTTATTCACCCGAAACGGCATTATTAACATTAGAAATAAAAAATGGGAAAATGATTTCTCTCCATTAGATGCTGAAAGTGATTTACATGCAGATCAAGTGACTAGTAAAGCTTATTTAAGGCATCTGGTTCACAGTAAAGAAATGCTTGGCGCACAGATTGCTACATTACATAACCTGCACTTTTATTTGTGGCTGGTAAAACAAGCTCGTGAGAAAATCATCTCCGGAGAATTCTATGAATGGAAGAATAAAATGGTAAAAGTTTTAGGTCAAAAACTGTAAAATGGGTTTCTTAAAGGGAAAAGTCAAAATCATCGATCAATATATTATTGGTAAATACCTGGGCACCTTTGTGTACACCCTGGCGATTTTCGTAATCATCATTGTGGTATTTGATCTATCGGAAAAGATGGATGATTTTATGAAAAGTGGACTTAGTTTCTGGGGCGTTTTAACCAAATATTACGCCGGCTCCATTCCCTTTTATGTGAATATGCTTTCGCCTTTAATCAACTTTATTGCGGTAATTTTCTTTACCGCAAAAATGGCCGATCAAACTGAAATCGTACCAATATTAAGTGGCGGCGTTAGTTTTAACCGCTTTCTCTTCCCATATTTTGTTTCAGCAACGGTAATTTTTTCTGCCAATTTAGTTTCTAACCTCTATATCCTACCATACACCAATACGCTTAAAAACAGCTTTGAAAACACATACGTGAAGCGTAATGACCCATCAACGAAGTCAAATATCCACATGAAACTGGATAACAAAACTTACATCTATATCGAAAGTTTTGATAACAAAACCAATTACGGTTACCGTTTCACACTTGATAATTTTAATGGCGATGTAATGGTAAAAAAGATTGTTGCAGACAACATTAAATGGGATTCGTTGAAGCGAAAATGGCAGCTAAGCAACTATTCCATCAGAAAAATTGACGGACTAAAAGAATCTATGATTTATGGAAGCGGTAAGGTTAAAGATACCATTTTAGACATGCGTCCGGATGATTTTTCAGCTTACGATAATGTGGTACAAAACCTTTCTACAAAAGAACTTTCGGAGAAAATTCAGAAAGAAAAGATACGTGGAACTGGGATAATGAACGATCTGGAGTTTGAAAAATTTAAGCGTTATTTACATCCGCTTTCTGCGTACATCTTAACACTTATCGGTGTGGCATTATCATCTAGAAAGGTTCGTGGTGGTGTAGGCGTTTCATTAGGTATCGGAATCTTTATCAGCTTTGCTTATATCGTATTTAATCAGTTTACACAGATGTTCTCCACGAAAGGTGGATTCCCACCATTTATTGCAGTACTTCTACCAACAATTGTATTTGGTACTTTGGGCATTTACCTGTTGAGAAAAGCGCCAAAGTAATAATGGATATCAATAAAAAAAATCTCCTTATCCTTCATTTAACCGTGCTCATCTGGGGCTTTACAGGAGTACTTGGAAAGGTGATTACAATCGATGCTGTACCTTTAGTTTGGTATCGGGTTTTAATTGCCACATCAACACTTTTTCTTTGGTTTTTAGTTACAAAAAAGAATATTAAAATAACCAAAAAGCAATTCTTTCAGTTCTTTTTAACAGGTGGAATTGTAGCCATTCACTGGATATTTTTCTTCCATGCCATCAAAGTTTCTACCGTTTCGGTGACGCTGGTTTGCCTGTCTTCTTTCACATTATTTACAGCAATTTTAGAACCGTTAATTAAAAAGCAGCCTATTCAAATGGGTGATATTTTAATAGGATTATTAATTATTTTGGGGATTTACATGATCTTCAAATTCGAAGGTCAGTATACATTGGGAATAATTTTCGGTCTCCTAGCCGCTGTAGCATCCAGTCTTTTTTCTACCATAAACTCAACGCTGGTTCAAAAAAGCGAACCATCAATTATCGGATTTTACGAATTAATTGGCGGACTATTCTGGATCACGTTGTATCGATTTTACGATGGGTCGCTAATTAATTTGCCGTTTAATCTGGATCTGAAAAACTGGTTCTATATAGGTATTTTAGGGACGCTTTGCACTTCTGTAGCCTACGTTGCTGGAGTATCTGTAATGCGAACTTTATCAGCTTTTCGCGTTGCTTTAGTCACCAATCTGGAACCCGTTTACGGCATCATATTAGCCTTCTTTTTCTTTAAAGATAAAGAGCAAATGACAGGCGGATTTTACATTGGTGCGCTCATCATTTTAGGTTCTATTTTTCTGTATCCGATCTATAAAAAAAGAAAGAATAAGCAGTAACGCTGCAGGGCACTTTAGGCAAAAAGCAGACCTAACAACACAACTAAAAAGAGATGGATTATCATGCCTATCATCTTGCCTTACACCTGACCTAATTTGACTTCTTTTTTCCATTAGTTTCATAGGATATTGAGCCATTTCAATACTTAATAATATACTGCAAAAAACAGATAAAATAGCTATAGATGTTCGAGTGATTACCATGAAATATTCACTCAAAAATTTATTGAAACTTCACACAAATCACGGAAAAATTAAGAAGACCTAAAAGCTCAAATCTTAATTTTTCAGCACCTGCATCTGCATATTTTTTTCGAGAATTTCTCTATGAGATGCAACAATACCTACCCAAAACTTACAATTTATAAGCATAATGAAAGCTTAAAGCTTCATTAATACAAATACGATAATATTCATGAATATCTCACGTATCATACTGACCATAAAGCAGTTAATAAAATTTAAATGTTTTTAACGTAAAAATTAGAAATCTGCCTTTCATGGTCGAATATGCGAAGGAAATGCCATTATGAGTAGCGAATTCGAATGAATTTGGGCATAAAAACGATACAAAAACATACGTTTAAGATTTATTTACTCGCCTAAATGCGAAGAATTTTTGATGATTTTGGTGATCTCGAACGTAGATTGTTGCGGCAAAACTCAGCTAATTTACGCAAAACTCGGAGCCCAAAATCCAGAAAACTTCCTTACAAACAGCAATCATTTATTGAAGAACTGTTATTCTTAACTTAAAAATAGTCTCTAAAAAAACTGACATTAAGTCACTATTAATCATTTTTAAACTGATTTCCGAAACAATTTATCCACTCAAATTTGATGACTTTCGGCGATTACCATAAGTCTTAAACACCGGGAATGAGCAGCGAATTAAATGAAAAAACCATCAAAATTTGATGCTAAATCCGCAAGCTACTGAAGACGAAATTTCCATGAAAAACAGAATATTAGTCCAAAAATTTCGCGTAAATAATGATCAAAATTCCGAAAAACGTCAACCTCATATGAGCGATTGAGTATACAAAAACACAAATATGCTCTAAAAAAATCCAAGGGAAATCGATTATTAAGTGTAAATTAAGCGCATAAAATAAGGTGAAATCAAATTACCTTATCTATCGATTTATTGAGTAAAATAAGTGATAAAAACCATATTACAATTTAAATAATATCGATTTATATAAAATTCACATTTTTTTAAATATCAGCACTTTATGGATTTTACATAAATTAAAAAACAACTTACTAAGTAGATAAAAAATTTAATAAAACTAAATATTTTAGCATTCGATACAGATGAATCCAGAAGAATCAAATAAATTATTAATTATCAAATACTTATGCTCAATAACATTAAGTTTTATTTCACTATCGGTTTTTGGTCAGATTTTCAGCAGCGCACAGAACCCACTTAGTGTAAAATGGAACTATATTCACTCAGGTGGCTTCAAAATCATTTACCCGCAGGAATTGGAAAAAGAGGCACAACGCATGGCCAATACTTTACCATTTATCTATCCAAAAATCGGACTAGGTTTAAGACAACAAAACACCTCTATTCCTCTCCTACTTCAGAACCGCGGAACCATTGCAAATGGCTTCGTTCAGCTTGGTCCGAGGAAGTCGGAATTCTATACTACACCACCTCAATATTTTGATAGCCAAGACTGGTTAAATAACCTTGCTGGTCATGAACTTCGACACATCGCACAGTTTGACAAATTGACAGGAGGAAGAAAACATCCATTTCCCGAGTTGGTTTACTTCGCATATTTTGGTGCAGGTTTACCAACCTGGTTTTTCGAGGGAGATGCAGTCGTGAATGAAACCGCTTTGACCGAGTCAGGTCGTGGCCGCCAGCCAAGTTGGATCATGCCTTTTCGAGCGTCTCTTTTGGAAGAGAAAAAATTCTCATACAGCAAGGCTTATTTCGGTTCAAATAAAGACGTCACTCCAGGCTACTATCAAACCGGATATTTAATGGTTGCCGACATGAAAGAAAAATATGGGCAGTTCATTTCCGACAGTTTGCTTGGCGACATCAGAAGAAGACCTCTGAGGCTTTATCCATTCTCACAAAGCCTGAAAAAAATCACCGGAAAAAACACGAAAAAATATTTCCTTTCTACACAGGAAAAACTAGTACAAAAGTGGAAAGAGCAAAGCGAAAAAATTCAGGCAGAAAACTATGAACGTTTGAATCAAAAAACATCATTAGCAACCAATTATTTTCTTCCTGTTCGTTTAAACAAAAATCAAATTTTAGCACTCAAAGAAAGTAAGCAGGACGCTCGATTTTTCACCATCATCAATGATGACCAAACGGAGGAAAAATTATTTGGAATTGGCTATCAGGAAAACCCTTGGTTTAGTTATAAAAATGGCACCATTGTTTGGGATGAAATCCGCTATGACCCAAGATACAAACAACAAAGTTATAGCGTGATTTGTTCTTATAATTTGAAGACCAGAAAATTTAAAAAATTAAGTAGCAGAAGCCGGCTCTTCTCTCCTACCCTTTCAGAGGATGGCGAAAAAATTATTGCAGTAAAAGTTGAACTTAGCAATCAATTTAATTTGGTAGAAATCGACGCTTCATCGGGCAAAATCTTAAAAGTCTATCCTAACCCTGAGAATGAAATTTTGCAGACACCAGACTTTGATAGAAGTGGAAATAAGATTGCGTACATCAGCGTTAGCGAAAAAGGAAAAAGTTTATGGTTAATAAACGGTGAGAGAAAAACCCTGCTTATTTCAAACAGCAGGCAACAGCTCAGTCGACCAGTTTTCATCCAGGATAAAATTGTTTTCAATGCACACTTTAACGGCATCGATAATATCTACAGCATTGACACCCTTTCCAAAAAAATCAGTGCATTAACTGATTCGAAATATGGCGCCTTCAATCCAACAGAAACTGAAGATGACAAAATCATTTTCAACGATTATAAAATCAACGGTTATGAAATTGCTGAGAAAACATTTACTGAAAAACCGGTAGGCGAAAATACTTTCGTTGATTTTTCTTCAGCAGCAGAAAAGCAAGAGAATGTAGGCAATGTATTTGAAAATATTCCTGATAGCACCTACCAATCAAAACGCTTTCGCCAGGGCTTAAATTTGTTCAGTTTTCACAGCGTCATTCCTGTGATCGATAACGAATATGTTTTTGGATTGGAGCTACAGTCTAACAATTTACTAAATACCATGGATTTTTATACCGGTATGAAATATCACCGGGATTTAAAGCGTTTTGAATATACAGCAGACGTGAGTTATAAAGCACTTTATCCTATATTTAGTGTGCTGTATCGCAACCGACCGAAACGAACGTTCTACCGAGCTAAAAACGCGATTCAGCAGGGCGATTGGAGAGAGAATTATTTCAAGCTCAATGCGTCGGTTCCCTTGTCGTTTAATGCCAGGAATCAAAATTATTCTTTTACACTTAACGCCGCTACCAGTTTTACCCAAAGGTACATGCCCGAGAATATGCCTATCAATTTTATCCGCGAGCTGAAATTCCCATTAGAATATAATTTCACTTTTAATCATAGTGTAAGGACAACCGAAAGAGACATTGCGCCAAAATGGGCTCAGGTTTTTAGAGCAACTTACAACCATCAACCTTTCGATAAAAACCTGGGCGGCGAAATTATGGCTCTGGAAAGTTTCTTTTATTTTCCAGGCTTTGCGAAAAACCATTCCTTTTTGGCAAGTTTCAATTATCAGAAAGCAAGTGGCGTAAATCAATATGCTACAGAAATTGCGACGGTTTACGGCTACAATAACATCCTCGCGAAAAGCAAACTTCAAAACAGTATGCTATTCAACTATCGTTTCCCTTTTGTCTTTCCAGATTGGGAATTGAGTTCATTGGCTTATGTGCGTAATTTCAGGGCGGGCTTATTTTGCCACTATGAAAACATTGGCGTAGGTACCAATTTTGGCGAACCTAAAACTTATGGTATAGAATTGAATAGTAGTTTAAACATTTTGAGGTATCAGCCTGTTGTTGATGTAGGAGCAAGATTGGTTTTTGTTAATAAGATTTACAATCAAAATCCGATATTAGAGTTTTCATTTAATTATAGCTTTTAACCCATGAGCGGAAAAACCATCTTCATCATCATCCTAACTGCATTGTTAACCATTTTTTTGATGGTGAACACCGAGCCTGTCGATTTCGATTTCCTCGTATCAACCGTAGCGGTATCTAAACTTCTGGTTATTGGTATTTGCATTATCATCGGTTTTGTTATCGGTTTCATTGTTGGCCGACCAAGAAAAACAGTAACTAGCTACGATGCCGAAATTGAAAGAAACCAACCGGTTTCGACAAAAAAAGAACTGAGTGATGAGGATAGGGATTATATCAGCTAAATCTACAGCTGTTTATGGAAAGCGAAACATCGGCCTCGATGATTGTCAGTCGGGCTTTCCGCTAAATCTTTTTTTATGATTGTTACAGCGAGCCCGTAGATGTGCAACAAAAAAAGGATATCGCTGCAATCCCGTTTAGGAGGCTAGAATATTGCTACTATTAAAAGCATTAATAGCATTTAGCTTAATGCAGTCATAATCTCTCCATAAAGCAGACCACTTCCACCACCGTAATGCTGAATAATTTTAACTCCAGGTTTTAGCGCATTTATATTCGCTCTAAGCGCTTTTTCGCATTCTAAATCAATACCGTTACCCAAAAGCACTAAATCAACGTCCTGCGCTTCTAAAATCGATATCGCTTCTTCATCGGTACATACGCAAATACCTTTCCATTCCGGGCGGGCATTCAATAAGCGGTTCATCACAATCGTGATTTGTGTATCTCTGCCAATGTAAAGTATGGTAGTTTGCATATTTTTTGGGTTAAATATTAAAAGTTGCGAGCTTAAGCTGTGTGACTTATAACCCGCAACCTTTAAAGTAACTAAATTTAAAATTCCATTGGAACATCCATCAACAACACTTCTGCATTTGCAGCATTTGCTTTAAAGCTGATGCGATCAGTATCCCAAATACCTAAACCATCTCTTTTACTTAAAGTTTGTCCGTTTATGGTAACTTCTCCGCTGATGACGAAAGCGTAAACACCGTTTCCCTCTTTTTTAATTTTGTATTCTGTTTCAAAACCTTCATCAAATTTACCAAGTGAAAACCATGCATCCTGATGAATCCATACACCAGCATCATCCTGGTTTGGCGATAAAATCTGTTGGAAATTATTACGACGAGATTCAACATCTAGAGTTAGCTGGTCGTAACGCGGCGTAACATTTTTCTTGTTTGGAAATAACCAAATTTGCAATAAACTTAATTTTTCATCAGACAAGGCATTAAACTCACTATGGCTAACGCCTGTTCCTGCGCTCATCACCTGAATTTCTCCACTTTTAATTACAGCCGAATTACCCATGCTATCTTTGTGCGCAATGGCTCCAGCCAATGGAATCGTAATGATTTCCATATTATCGTGCGGATGTGTTCCAAAACCCATTCCACCATCAATCAAGTCATCATTTAAAACCCGCAAAACTCCAAAGTGCATTCTTTCAGGATTGTAATAATTAGCAAAGCTGAAGGAGTGGTGAGCATTTAACCATCCATGATTTGCATGGCCTCTGGTGTTTTCTTTGTGCAAAATAAACTGTGACATAAATTTCCTTTCTTGTTTATGATACAAATTTACTTCAGGTTTTAAACCTGTGCATTGATGTAGGGTAAGAAAGTTTTCAGTCTGCAGCGAAAAGCGGAGTACTTAACGACTGAGCTTCGATAAAACTACATTCCCGTTGAGTTCTCTTAATGCATCTAAGGCCACCCAATTTGCTTTTTTGTTCTGCTGAGCAAGAATATTTTCTGCAGTTTTGACTGCATGTGGATGAAGTACAGCATTTCTTTTCCCAATTTGCCTTAAGGCCCAGTTAATTGCTTTTTTAACAAAATTTCTATGATCATAAGCTTCCCGCTCAATGATTGGTAAAAATTGGTGAAAGGTTTCATCAGGCTCTTTTTAAGATGGACTGCAGCACAAGCCATCAGTACAAAAGCGGTTCTTTTTACAAACTCTGCTTCAGCGTTTGCAAACTCTAAAACTTTCGATTTAAAATAAGGCGTTTTAACAAAAAGATTGGCACAAGCCTGGTCACAGATGTCCCACGAGTTAAAATCTTTTGTCCACGAATCTATTTGCGACTCTGTGACAAGTTTATAATCGCCTATGAAGCATGCTAAAAGTCGGGCTTCATGGAAACCAGTTTCCCAAAGTTGCAGGGATAAGTTTTGATTCTTGCCGATAGTTTTAGCCAGTTTTCGAATATTTGGCACCCGAATGCCGAAAGCTTTTGTAATATCAATCCCGAAATGCGCCATCTTCTCCAAATATTCAGGTTCGCTAATGGCTCTTAGTTCGGAAAGGATGAAGTCGATGTCGTTCATGTTCGAATGTAAGTTTTCAGCAGCAAAATAAATTAAATAAACCCGATTGTAGTGGAAAGCTTTTTATTAATGACTTAAAATATGCTGGCATATTGATGAATGAATATTTGCAACCGATGAAACAGATGCTTCGTTTCTCCGCATGACAGGAATTAATAAAAAGCTTGAAACAAAAAGCGGGGCTATCGTAACCGACGCCCCGCTGAAATTGATTTTCTAAAAATTGTAATTCGTAAAGTTAAAAACTTAATTACGAAAGCGCTTGCTCGATATCAGCTAAAATATCATTAATATGCTCTAAACCGATAGACAAACGAATAGAACCCTGCTCAATGCCAACGATATTGCGTTCGGCTTCGGTTAATTTGCTGTGTGTACTTGTTGCCGGATGTGTGGCTATTGAACGTGTATCGGCCAGGTTTGCCGATATAGAGAACATTTTTAACCCATCCATAAACTTGCGGGCTCCCTCAACCCCACCTTCAATAACGATGGTAACAATGCCGCCACCTTGTTTCATTTGCTTTTTGGCAATTTCATATTGTGGGTGAGATGGCAAGAATGGATATTTTACGAGTTTAATTTTTGGGTGTTTTTCTAAATATTCGGCAACCTTTAAAGCATTTTCGCAATGGCGGTCCATGCGAACGGCTAAAGTTTCTAAACTTTTAGATAAAATCCAGGCGTTAAATGGTGATAAAGATGGTCCGCTGTGACGGGCAAAATTCATGACTTCTGTAATCAAATCTTTTGAACCCAAAATTACCCCACCCAAAACACGACCTTGCCCATCGATGTACTTTGTTGCAGAGTGAATGGAAATATGAGCACCTAAGGCAAGTGGTTGCTGTAGATATGGTGTAGCGAAACAGTTATCAACTACCAAAAGCTGATGATGTTTTTTGGCTAAATCACCCAGAAATGCAAGGTCAATAATGTCAATACCAGGATTTGACGGCGTCTCCACAAAAATCATTTTGGTGTTTGGCTTAATCAAACCTTCCCAATCTTCAGGTTTATCCAAATCAGCATAATCGAAAGTTACGCCCCATTTAGAAAAAACATTTGTTAATAATTGGTGTGTAGAACCAAAAACCGAACGACTTGAAATGATATGGTCGCCGTTTTTTAAAAATGCACCAAAGGTTGTGAATATAGCAGCCATTCCAGTCGCAGTAGCAAAACCATCTTCTGCACCTTCCAGTAAACACATTTTTTCAATAAACTCAGAGGTGTTTGGATTTGCGTATCGGCTGTATACATTTCCTTCTTTTTCGTTGGCAAAAAGCGCCCGCATCTCTTCCGCATCATCAAATTTGTAGCTTGATGTTAAATAAATAGGTGCTGAGTGTTCTTTATGCAGACTACGTTCTACCTGGGTGCGTATCGCTATGGTTTCAAAATTTTCGGATTTCATTTCTTACTATCAAGATTTTAGTATGAAGTATCAATAATTGGTGCTAAGTGCTAAGAACTAGTCTTGCTACTCGATACTTGCTAATTACTATTATTTATTTTATATGTAAAGTTAATTTTTGCTGAGCGGCCTAAAATATTCGATACCGAGCAGTATTTATCAAAGGTCATGGCTAAAGCACGTTCTACTTTTGATGGATTCAAATCGCCAGATAAATCAAAGTGAATATCAATTACGTCGAAAATCGGAGGCATTTCTTCGTCTTTTCTGGTCGCATTAATCGAAATTTTAATATCGTCAAGCGGTTCCTTTTGTTTCGTTAACACGTTTACCATATCAATTCCACTGCAACCACCAAGACCAACCAAAAGCATTTCCATGGGTCTGAAACCTTTTCCCTCGCCACCAATAGCAGCTTTTGCATCTAACTCAACCGTAAAACCGCTCTCGTTTTCTGCCTCGAAATTAAATTTTCCGCTTTTGCGGATGAGATTTATATTCATGTTGTTAGTATCGAGTATTTAGTATCAAGCATCAAGACATATTTACGTTAGTCTTTCAGCTTTAACCTTTCAGCTCTTTTTAAATATTATAATAAACTAAATTGTCTTTTTCCAGTTCGGGCAGTTTAACAGGTTCGTTAAAAATTGCAAAAACCGATGAACCGCTACCACTCATTAAAGCGAATGTTGCGCCTGCATCGTATAAACTGGTTTTTATTTGATGAATTTGGGGATATTTTGCGAATACCGATGGCTCGAAATCGTTGATAACCTTATTTTTCCATGTTGTTGGCGACAAATGTATGATTTCTTTTAAGGATTGCAAAGGCTTTTGAGGTTTTACCAATGCGTAAGCATCAGCTGTGCTCACATGTATGGGCGGTTTTACCAAAACTTTAAACCAGCCTGACAAATCAACCTCACATTTTTCGAATTCATCACCTTTATTAAAAGCATAAACAGGCTTGTTTTCAATGAAGAAAGCACAGTCTGCCCCAAGCTTACGGGCATAATTTTCCATTTGTGTGATTGATAAACCTAAATTGAATTTATCGTTCAGAAGTTTAATCAGAAAAGCGCAATCTGCCGAACCTCCACCTAAACCTGCCCCTACCGGAATATTTTTTAACAGATTAATTTGTTGTGCCGGGATATCGTAATCTTGTTTTATTAGATTGTAAGCTTTAATACACAAATTATCGTTTGCATCTCCCGGAATATCAATACCGTGGATTTTGCAAGATGTTTCATCAGCATCAATAATTTCAACCGAATCTTTAATATTAATTGGATAGAAAACAGTTTCGAGGTTATGATACCCATCGCTGCGTTTCTCTGTAATATTTAAGCCCAGGTTTATTTTTGCGTTTGGAAAGGATAACATGCTGATACGATTTTTGATTTACGATTTACGATTTCCGTCAAAGCTAAAATCGATACGCACACAAACATACAAAAGTGTTTTAAGTGTTTGATGTTTCTGCATCATTTCTCAACCCAAATTTGAAGCGCAAAACCTTCAAACTTATTTAAGTTTCATCCTGTGTTTCGCTTTTACGCTTCGCTTCGTCATTCTTCCTCGCTGCAGGGTAATCGCTGCACCCAGGGCTATGATGCAAATTGGTACAACTATTTAGGTTTCAAAAAACCGTTAAGCCTAAAATCATTTCAATGTTAGTAAATGGCAAGTGTGCATAAAAAGCCGCATCAACAAATCATAAATTTTAGATATTTGTATTTAATTATTTACTTAGATTTTGGAAGTCACGATTATTCGGGATTAGGGATATATGAAACAATACTTAGATTTAATGCAACACGTGCTGGATAACGGCGCTCAAAAACACGACCGTACAGGAACCGGAACCATTAGCGTTTTCGGCTATCAAATGCGTTTTAATTTGCAAGAGGGCTTTCCGATGGTTACCACTAAAAAACTGCATTTAAAATCTATCATACATGAATTAATCTGGTTTCTAACTGGCGACACTAATATTAAATATTTAAAAGATAATGGTGTAAGGATTTGGGATGAATGGGCAGATGAGGATGGAAACCTTGGCCCAGTTTATGGCTCACAGTGGAGAAGCTGGCCTACACCAGATGGTCAACATATCGACCAGATTACCAATATTATCAATACCATTAAAAACAATCCAGATTCGCGTAGAATAATCGTTTCTGCCTGGAATGTTGCTGAAATAGAAAATATGGCTTTACCGCCATGCCATGCGTTCTTTCAGTTTTACGTTGCTGATGGGAAATTGAGCTGCCAATTATACCAACGCAGTGCCGATATTTTCTTAGGTGTTCCGTTTAACATTGCATCTTATGCGTTATTAACGATGATGGTTGCACAGGTTTGTGGTTTAGAAGCTGGTGATTTTATTCACACTTTAGGCGATGCCCATTTATATAACAACCATATTGAGCAAGCCCACTTACAGTTAAGCCGCGAGCCAAAACCACTGCCAACTATGAAAATCAATCCGGAAGTAAAAAGCATTTTTGATTTTAAATTTGAGGATTTCACTCTGGAGAATTACGAGGCCTATCCACATATTAAAGGAGTGGTAGCGGTTTAACCCCCCAACCCCCAAAGGGGGAGTTAAGAGCAAAATGGAAATTACGGGGTTAGAAATCAAATTGCCTTACTCCGAATCGCATGCCACCCCGTTCCTCCTCACAATGACGCCTCTATTGTCGTCATTGTGAGGAGGAACGACGACGCGATCTATTCCGCTAGTATACCTGCAATCTTAACAAAGCGCCATCCCCAACTTAGATTAATGAACCAATGACTAATAAACCCAAAACCCCTTCGCTATCTATTGCCGTAGCCGTTGGTGAAAACTTTGCCATTGGCAAAAACAATCAACTTTTATGGCACATGCCTGCTGATTTAAAGTTTTTTAAACAAACTACTTCAGGTCATACCATTATTATGGGTCGAAAAACATTTGACTCTGTTGGCAGACCTTTGCCAAACCGTAGAAACATTGTGATTACCAGAGATTCATCTTTAAAAATTGATGGCGTTGAGGTAGTAAATAGCTTGGATGAGGCTTTAGAAACTACCAAGACTGAAGAAAAACCAGTTTTCATTGTGGGTGGAGCCGAGATTTATCGCCAGGCTTTACCAAAAACAGAAACACTTTATTTAACTACCATTCATCAAACTTTCGATGCGGATACTTTCTTCCCTGAGATTGATCGCAGCGAATGGGAGGTTGTGAGTGCTGAACCTCACAAAGCGGATGAAAAGAATAAGTACGATTATACTTTTGAGGTGTTAAAACGAAAGTAATCAGAAAAAGCCATCATTGCGAGGCACGAAGTAATCACGAGCGCATTGGGCTAGTAGCCAAAATTTCAATTCTATAGCTGCCAACTAAACCCGATAAAGTGGAAATACTTTTTTGTTAAGTTATTTGACAGGCTTGTACTGACAATAACAAAAAAGATTGGAACTATAGCGGGACCGAACCAAAGCAAAATGATACTGCAATTGCTTTCCAAATAAACCGACGCATAATTTATCTGTAAAACTTGTTCGATGTAAAGAATCTGTAGTGATAATTCTCTGTCGAAAATTAATCTTAATAAATTATCAATTAAGGGGTTCTATAATTTAAAAATTTAATTAGATTTGCCGACTTGTTAAAAAACAGCGAAAGACAAATTATTTTAAACAAACAATGCAAGGAAAAGGTTTTATTAAGTTTATAGCGATAGTATTGGCTATCGTTTGTGCGTATGCACTTTCTTTCACTTTGGTAGCATCCAAGGTGGAAAAAGACGCAAAAAACTATGCGAAAGGTGATGCAGCCAAAGAAAAGGCTTATTTAGATTCGATGAGTACCGAAAAAGTATATCCAATTGTTGGATTTACTTATGGTGAGGTTAAATCGAAAGAGATCAATTTAGGTTTAGACTTAAAAGGCGGTATGAACGTAACGATGGAGATATCGTTAGCTGAATTGGTTAAATCATTAGCGGGCAACCCTACTGATGCAAACTTTAACAAAGCAGTTCAAAATGCACAAATCCAGTTAAACGCTGGTGGTAAAGATTACATCAAAATTTTTGTTGATGAATTTGAAAAATTAAGTCCAGGTGTAAAACTTGCTGATTATTTTTCGAATCAAGATAATGCATCGCAATTAAAACCGAGCGCAAGCAATGGCGAAGTTGAATCTTTCTTAGAGAAAGAAGCAACAAGCGCTATCGATCGTTCATTTACTGTTTTACGTTCTCGTATTGATGGTTTCGGCGTTGTGAGTCCGAACATGCAAAAGCAAGAAGGCAGTAACCGCATCTTAATCGAGATGCCGGGTGTACAAGATAAAGAGCGTATTGCGAAACTTTTACAAGGTTCTGCCGAATTACAATTCTGGCAAGTTTACCAGGTTCAGGAAGTTGCACCTTTGTTAGAAAACATCAATAAAACTTTAGCATCAACCTTAAAAACTGAGGCACCTGCTACAACTACTGATACTGCTGCGAAGGCTGGAAGTAAATTAGCTGGCTTAGAAAACGCAGCTAAAGATTCTACTGATAAAGGCAAACTTGCTGGCTTAGCTAAAAAAGATTCTACAGCGGTAAGAGCTGAATTGGCAAAATCTAATCCATTATATGCAGTTTTAAGTCTTCCAATCTACCAGGGAGAAAACGGACAACAACAATTAATGCCAGGTGCGGTTGTTGGTATGTCGTTACAAAAAGATACTGCTAAAGTTAATTCATACTTAAAACTTCCTGAAGTTGCGACTGCGATTCCATCTACGATGAAATTTATGTGGAGCGTTAAACCTAGAGAAGGTTCTAAAGTTTTCGAATTGTATGCAATTAAAGTAACAAGCGCTGATGGCAAGCCAGATTTAGGTGGTGATGCAATTAGCGATTCACGTGCTGATTTCGATCAAAAAGGCAAACCAGAAGTAACCATGTACATGACCAGCGAAGGTGCTGCGAAATGGAAAAAAATTACTGCTGAAGCTGCTGCTGATCCAAACAATAAAAAGTCTATTGCGATTGTGTTAGATAACATGGTTTATTCTGCTCCTACGGTTCAGAATGAAATTGGTGGTGGTGTTTCATCAATCACTGGTAACTTTACACAAGCCGATACTAAAGATTTATCAAACATTTTAAAAGCGGGTAAATTGCCTGCTCCAGCTCGTATTGCTGGTAGCTACGTAGTTGGACCAACTTTAGGTGCACAAGCTATTCACGATGGTTTAATTTCATTTGTGATTGCATTTATCGTGATCTTAATCTTCATGGCGTTGTATTATCACCGTGCAGGTTGGGTGGCTAACTTCGCGTTATTGGTTAACTTATTCTTCATCATTGGTATTTTGGTATCATTAGGTGCGGTTTTAACTTTACCTGGTATTGCTGGTATCGTACTAACCATTGGTTTATCAGTTGATGCGAACATCCTGATTTTTGAACGTGTGCGTGAGGAACTTGCTTTAGGTAAAAACATTCCTACTGCAATTAAAGAAGGTTTCAAACATGCAATGCCATCTATTTTGGATGCTAACATTACAGTATTCATTTTAGGGGCTATCCTTTATGCTTTCGGTAGCGGACCAGTTCAAGGTTTCGCCACTACTTTGTGTATTGGTATCCTTTCTTCATTGTTTGCAGCTGTATTAATTTCGAGAGTAGTTTTCGAAGCGATGTTAGATCGTAAAATGGAAATCAGTTTCGATAACAACTTTACACGTAATGCCTTCAAAAATTTAGCGTTCAACTTTGTTGGTCGTCGTAAAATTTATTACATCATTTCTACTGTGATTATCCTTGCGGGTATTGGAATGTACTTTAAAAATGGCGGTTTAAACCTTGGTGTTGACTTTAAAGGAGGTAGAACTTACTTGGTTCATTTCGACAAAGCGGTTAACACTGAAGATGTAAAAACAAAATTAACTCCAGTTTTTGGCGGTGAAACACCTGAGGTTAAAACTGCAGGAGAAGCAAGCAATGTTAAAATCACTACAACTTTCCATATCGAAGATCAGGACATCAAAACAGATAAACTAGTAGAGGATGCTTTGAAAAAAGGTTTAACTGGCGATAACTATAAAATTGAGAGCTCGCAAAAAGTAACCCCAATTATTGCCAGCGATATTGTTAATGGTGCATTCTACGCAGTATTGATTTCATGTATATTCATGTTTATCTACATTGTTGTACGATTCAAAAAATGGCAATATGGTTTAGGTGCTGTATTGGCACTTGCGCATGATGTTTTAATGGTATTATCATTCTATACTATTTTAGATGGTCTTATGCCATTCTCTTTAGAAATTGGTCAGGATTTCATCGCAGCGATTTTAACGGTAATGGGTTACACCATGACAGAAACCGTTGTTGTATTCGACCGTATCCGTGAGCGTTTGAAAGAAGCTGGTAAAGAAGATTTACATGGCGAAGAGCGCAACCAATTAATCAACTTCGCATTAAACAGTACGTTAAGTCGTACCATTTTAACTTCATTAACGGTATTCTTCGTGTTATTGGTAATCTTCATCTTCGGTGGAGACAGTATCCGCGGATTTATCTTCGCACTATTGATTGGTCGTATTATTGGTACGTACTCATCATTATGCATCTCTACTCCTATCGTAATTGATTTGGGTAGTTCAGAAGAAAAGAAAAAGTAAGCGTCAAAGTCTTAATACATGGAACGCCCCGATTTTATCGGGGCGTTTTTTGTTTAAATAAAAGGGTTAACTTACATTTCATTTTTTGTTGAAAATCAGTTTCGGTATTTCATAGGAAACAGTAGCCCTGCTGTACACTTTATTCCGCTACGCTTCATGTTCGTTTCCATCAGGTTTATCTCACTCAATGTATTGCTCAAACCGAAGAAACCCCGCCACGTCATGCTAAAGTTATCTTATTTTCAATAATCATTGAAAATTGGATTCTTAAACCTTTTGGCTATCTTTTTGTTAGGTTTGCAAACAAAAAAGCAGATAAAATGGATTTACAACTTCCAAAAAGTGAATACCCAAGAGTAGTAATTGTTGGTGGTGGGTTTGGTGGAATTGAGTTAGCAAAAAGATTAAAGAACAAACCCTTTCAGGTAGTGATGTTGGATAAACATAATTACCACACTTTTCAACCATTACTTTATCAGGTAGCCACTGGAGGTTTGGAAGCAGAATCAATAGCTTTCCCGCTTCGAAAAATATTCAAAGGACAAAAAAACTTCATTTTTAGGGTTACGAAGGTTACAGGAATAAATGCCGCTGAAAACTGCTTACAAACCGATATCGGAAACGTTAAATATAATTACCTGGTTATGGCCACAGGTTCTACGAGCAACTTTTTCGGGAACAAAGAAATCGAAGATAATTCTATGCCAATGAAATCAATTCCGGAGGCTTTAGATTTAAGAAGTTTGATATTGCAGAATTTCGAAAAATCACTCATTGAGGTTAACCCTGAAAGAAAGAGTGCGTTATTAAATTTTGTTGTGGTTGGTGGTGGTCCTACTGGTGTAGAAACTGCAGGAGCAATTTCAGAATTGAAAAAACATGTTATTCCAAATGACTATCCAGAGATGGATTTAAGTAAGGTAAATATCTATTTGGTAGAAAACTCTCCGGAACTATTAGGACAAATGTCGCAGCAGGCACAGGAAAAGGCAAAAGAATTTTTGCTTAAGATGGGTGTGAAAGTAATGAACGAAACCCGCGTATTAGGTTACGATGGGCACACATTAACACTTCAAGATAAGCCTCCTATTTTAAGCTCAACGGTAATCTGGAGCGCCGGTGTAAAAGGTCAGGTGATCCCAGGTTTAGACAAAGCAGAGGTTGTTAGAGGAGGAAGATTAAAAACGGACACCCAGAATTTAATAGTGGGTTATCCGAACATTTACGCCATTGGCGATGTTGCAGCCATTATTGATGAAGAAACGCCAAATGGCCATCCCGGGGTAGCTCCAGCGGCAATTCAACAGGGACATCACCTGGCAAAAAACTTAGTAAATATTGTCGAAAGTAAACCGCTTGAAAAATTCAAATATTTCGATAAAGGCTCGATGGCTACAGTAGGTAGAAACAAAGCTGTTGTAGATCTCGGCAAAATCCGCTTCCAGGGAGTTTTTGCCTGGTTTACGTGGATGTTTGTGCATTTAATGACCTTAGTAGGCTTCAGAAATAAAATCATTGTGTTCGTGAACTGGTTATGGAGTTATTTTAGTTACGATAGAGGAACAAGATTAATTATCAGGACCTTTGCTAAAGATAGAAGTGTTGATTACAGGGAGGAAGTAAAAGAACTTCATTAGCCTATAAACGATGGACAATCGACTACAGACTAAATTGCAATACTACATTAATGTTGCTTCTAACCTCTTTTCTTTGCAAAAAACATTGCGCAATTTGCAGTTAAACCAGATCATATGAGCCGAGATAAATTCAAATTAGTAGAGTGCCCTCGCGATGCCATGCAGGGGTTACATGATTTTGTCCCTACCGAACTTAAATCAGAATATTTAAATTTATTGCTTCAGGTTGGTTTCGATACGCTGGATTTCGGGAGTTTTGTATCTCCGAAAGCCATTCCACAAATGGCAGATACTGAAAAAGTTTTGGCCAGTTTAGATCTAAGCAAGACTTCGACAAAGTTACTGGCTATTGTAGCCAATTTAAGAGGTGTAGAACAAGCTGTTTACCATAAAGAGATTAGTTACCTAGGATTTCCCTTTTCGATCTCAGAAACGTTTCAACAGCGAAATACCAATTCAAGTATTGAGCAATCACTTATTACTGTTGAAGAAATGCTCGACCTTTGTGCCAAAAATAACAAAAAGGCTGTAGTGTATTTATCAATGGGTTTTGGTAACCCGTACGGAGATGAATGGAATTATGAAATTGTAGAAAAATGGGCAGCTATATTGGTAAGCAAAGGCGTTGAGATTCTTTCTTTGGCAGATACTGTTGGCATATCTACGCCAGCGAAAATAAAAGCAATTTTGCCTCCATTGATATCAAAATTTAATCACACGGAAATTGGCGTTCATTTACACTCTACTCCTACCGAAAGATTTGAAAAAATTGAAGCCGCATACGATTCTGGTGTAAAGCGAATAGATTCAGCTTTGAAAGGATTTGGGGGTTGCCCAATGGCTGCTGATGATTTAACAGGAAACATCGCAACAGAAGATGTCATCAGTTATTTAAATTCAAAAGGTGAAGAACTGAATCTTAATATGGATAAGTGGAATGAAGCGATGCGTTTATCAGGAAAGATATTTGGGTAAACTATAATTTTTTACCTAAGTCGTCATTGCGAGGCACGAATCAGTCCTACTACTTTGGGTGCGAAGGTTTACATAACTATTTACTTTAAAATGTCTAGTTTATAGCGAATGCATTAAGATTGCTTCGTACCTCGCAATGACAACAGCATTAACTAAACCTTTTTTACCATTTTAAAATGTTGGATTCCGGCTTCTTCGAATTGATCTCCTTCTGAAACAAAACCAAACTTAGCATATAAACTCACTGCATCAAGCTGAGAATTAAGGTAAATATAATGTGCATCTTCAGGTAAGTCAGAAAGTGCTTCGGCAATTAATGCTCTGCCAACACCCTGCCCTCTAAAGTCTTTCAATACCGCAAAACGTTCCAGCTTGTAACCTTTATCCGTTTTACGCCATCGGCAAGCACCACAAGGTTGTCCGTTTTGAGTAGCCAGGAAATGAGTGGAAACATCTTCATTTTCCCACTCCAGTTCAGGCGGGCAGTTCTGCTCATCTACAAATACAATTTTACGTATAGCAAATACTTTGTCTAAATCTTCGGGATGGATAACTTTTTGAACCTGTAAACTCATTACTTTTACTTTTTAAAATGTTTATTCGTTTTTAATTTTGATTCGTTTAATTCTTTCGCCACGTCTATGGAGTGTGAGCAATGAATATCGGCCTCTTTTTTGGCAAGTGTGGCAATCGTAACATAAAATTTATGCAATTGATCCAATTCACTTTCACTTAGATCCTCAATGTCAACCATTCGATTACTCGCTCCTTGTTGAGCCGCTATAAGTTCATTTAATTTTAACTGGATTGCCTTTCCGTCTTTATTTTGTGCTTTCTGAATTAGAAATACCATTAGAAAGGTAATAATCGTTGTGCCTGTGTTAATGACCAGTTGCCAGGTTTCTGAATAATGAAAAACCGGACCAGTTACCGCCCAGATAACTACAATAGCTGTAGCCGCAATAAACGCAACTGAACTGCCTGTAAACTTTGTTGCAGCATTGGCGAATTTCTCAAAAAAATTATTTTTCTTGATATGGTTTTTCGATTTTGTCATCACAATATTTGATTAAATATAATGATAAACAAACAAAAGCGCCATCGGTTTTTTACCAATGGCGCTTTTGTTTTTCAATTGAAAAGTTTAAAAGTTAGCGAGTTGCAACATTACAAACTCCCAACAATTTATCCTTCCAATTCCTTATAATTTATCGTTTGCGTTGATGCAGTTTAAATCTTCAAATGCAAGTGTTAAACGTTTAACAAATGCTTCTTCAGCTTTACGCAACCAAACACGTGGATCGTAATATTTTTTATTTGGTTTATCATCACCATCAGGGTTACCAATTTGACCTTGAAGATAAGCCTCATTCTTTTTATAATATTCTAAAATTCCTTCCCAAAATGCCCACTGCATATCGGTATCGATGTTCATTTTGATCGCACCATAAGAAATTGCTTCTCTGATTTCTTCCTGAGAAGAACCTGAACCACCGTGGAAAACAAAATTGATAGGCTTCTCGGCAGTTAAGCTGAATTTTTCTTTGATAAAATCCTGAGAATTTTTCAAAATAACAGGCTGTAATTTCACGTTACCTGGTTTGTATACACCGTGTACATTACCAAATGCCGCGGCAACTGTAAAACGTGGAGAAACTTTGCTCAATTCTTCGTAAGCATAAGCAACTTCACTTGGTTGCGTATATAATTTTGAACTGTCTACATCGCTGTTATCAACACCATCTTCCTCACCACCCGTAACACCAAGTTCAATTTCGATAGTCATGTTCATCTTCGCCATGCGCTCGAAATACTTTGCAGAAATTTCCATGTTTTCTTCGATCGGCTCTTCCGATAAATCAAGCATGTGTGAAGAAAATAACGGTTTTCCTGTTTCAGCGAAGAATTTTTCACCATGATCTAAAAGGCCATCAATCCAAGGCAACAATTTTTTAGCGGCGTGGTCAGTATGTAAAACCACGGCAACACCATAATGTTCTGCCAATAAATGTACATGTTTAGCTGCCGATACAGCACCTAAAATACATGCCTGTAATTTCTCATTATCTAAAGATTTACCTGCGTAAAATTGCGCACCACCATTTGATAATTGAATCATAACAGGCGAATTTACTGCCTTAGCAGTTTCCAATACCGCGTTAACCGTATTTGTACCGGTTACGTTTACTGCTGGTAAAGCAAACTGATGTTTTTTAGCCTGCTCAAACAATTCTTGAACGGCATCTCCGTAAATTACGCCTTTGTAGCCTTTTAAACTCATCTCTTGTTAATTTTATTAAGTCCGAAGTTAAAAAAAAAATTAACATTACAAGCTTTTGTAACAACAGAATTATTTGCCTTACAACCAAATAAGGGCTATTTAGTGTAAATAGCACATTATCCTTAGTGTAAAAAACACACACTTCTGGAAATAAACAAATCTCAACAATCAATTTCAAACCGTACAAAGCACCAAGCCCATCTGCTAACTGAAATTTGAGTATTACTTATAATAGTTTGATCATTGATGATTTGATAACTGGTCATTCTTTGTATTTGATCATTGGTAATTCTTTATCTTAATTATATTTTTCGTTTCTTTGCAATCCAATTCTTTAAAAAATTATATGGCTTGGTTTAAGAGAGAAAATAAAGGTATCATTACCACCACCGAAGAGAAGAAAGAAGCACCCGATGGTGTGTGGAATAAGTGTCCAAATTGTAAAAAACCGCTTCATCAGGCAGAACTTCAGGAGAACAAATATGTTTGCCATTACTGCAACTATCACCTGAGAGTAGGTTCTAAAGAATATTTTGAAGTTTTATTTGACAACAACGACTTTAAAGAACTTTTCGCTAACCTTACGTCAGGCGATCCATTAAATTTTAACGATAATAAACCTTACACTGATAGAATTATTGAAAGCCAGGCCAAAACTGGCTTAAAGGATGCAATCAGATCGGGTGTAGGTAAAATTGAGGGGCAGGATATTGTAATCGCCTGTATGGATTTTGCATTTATCGGGGGCTCAATGGGTTCGGTAGTAGGAGAAAAAATTGCCCGCTCAATCGATTACAGCATTAAACATAAAATTCCATTCCTGATGATTTCAAAATCAGGTGGTGCCCGTATGATGGAAGCTGCATTCTCATTAATGCAAATGGCTAAAACATCGGCAAAACTTGCATTATTGAGTCAGGCTAAAATTCCTTATATTTCTTTATTAACAGATCCTACAACTGGTGGTGTTACTGCTTCTTATGCTATGCTTGGCGATATCAACATTGCAGAACCAGGCGCATTAATTGGTTTTGCAGGACCAAGGGTTATTAAAGAAACCATTAAAAAAGATTTACCGAAAGGTTTCCAAACTTCTGAATTTGTATTGGAACACGGCTTCCTTGATTTTATTGTAGATAGAAGAGCGATGAAAGCTAAATTAGGCGCTTTTATTAAAATGATGAATAACTAGATTGTTCGGGTAGCTCATCAGTCATTGGTTCATTTGAACAGTAGATTGATAGCACTTGAGGTATAATATAAAAAGCTAGGCTTAAATAATTTTGGTTATTTTAAGTCCAGCTTTTTTGTTTAGAGATTAGAAGTAAACTTCATTTCAACAGGAAAGCCACTCCCATTCACTAATAGATTGGAACTTTAAGTTACATTTTACTTACTTTTGCGCTCGAATATGAGTCTGAAAAAGAAATTTGCCAAAGAGAGTTTTACCATTATGAATGAATTGGTATTGCCTAACGATACCAATACACTGAATAATCTGATGGGTGGCCGGTTACTCCACTGGATGGATATCGCCGCAGCCATTTCAGCTCAAAAACATTGTAACCGCATTGTAGTTACCGCTTCAGTAGATAATGTTTCTTTTAAACATCCCATAAAACTTGGCGATGTAATTACCATTGAGGCTAAAGTAACCAGGGCTTTCAATACATCAGTCGAAGTTCGTTTAGATGTTTGGGCTGAAAATATTCCGAGTGGTGCCCGCCAGAAAAGTAACGAAGCTTACTACACTTTTGTTGCATTTGATCAAAGTGCCAGAACGATACCTGTTCCTGAATTAGTGCCTGAAACACCTGAAGAAATCGATCTGTTTGACGGTGCTTTAAGACGCAGACAATTGCGACTGGTTTTGGGCGGCAAAATGCACCCGGATGATGCCAGTGAATTGAAAGCGCTCTTCTTTAAAGCATAATTTTTACAAAAAACTTCTTGGTGCTTAAAAGGTTTATTTTATTTTAGCAATTCATCATTCGCTCGAAATTATGACTACATACACCATTCTGATTATTTTAAGCGGATTAGTAATTTTCTCTTATCTGTTTGATTTAGTGGCGAGTAAAACTAAAATACCCTCTGTTTTACTATTGCTATTGCTGGGTATTGGCCTGAGGTTTTTGGTAGGATACCTGAATATCCACACCTTCAATTTTCTCTCTATTTTACCTACACTTGGCACCGTAGGATTGATTCTGATTGTATTTGAAGGATCGCTGGAACTAAAATATGACCAGAATAAAAATAAAATTATTAAGAGTGCATTTTTCTCAGCACTTACGATTCTGTTGGGCACAGCAACATTGATAACGGTTATTATCTACCAGATTTCTCATAAAGATTTATATACCTGCATTGCCAATGCGATCCCTTTTAGCGTAATTAGTTCGGCCATCGCTATTCCCTCTGCAGCGGCATTGAGTGGAAAAGATAAGGAGTTTGTCGTTTATGAATCTTCCTTTTCCGACATCCTGGGGATCATTATTTTTAACTTTGCCATAACCAATCATTCCATTACAACCTCGGCCTTTATTGGTCTTGGATTAAGCACCTTTTTAATTATTTTATTGTCAGCAATAGCCTGTGTAGTGTTACTCTATATTATGGGTAGATTGGTGCATCATATTAAATTCTTCCTGATCATATCGATCTTAATATTGGTTTACGCGATCGGACAATCCTATCACTTATCGTCGCTTGTTTTAATATTGAGCACAGGTTTGTTTTTAAATAATGCTGATGCCATACAGAATTTATGGTTTAGAAGTATATTTTTATACAAAAATTTATCTGCTGATTTATCTCAACTCTACCAGTTATCTGCCGAGAGTGCGTTTATTTTACGCACATTCTTCTTTGTTATTTTTGGTTTTACCATGAATGTTCAGGAGTTAAATGATCTACCTATCATAGGAAATGGTTTATTCATTTTAGCTTCAATTTATGTGATCAGAATATTTTTTCTCAAAATTTTTAAGAAAGATTCAATTGCGCCCATCCTGTATATTGCTCCGAGGGGATTGATTAGCATACTGTTGTACTTTAACTTGCCAGCTTCCTTAAAAATACCTCAGGTAGGCACCTCTTTTTTGTTTCTGGTAGTACTGGGATCAAGCCTGGTAATGACCTTAGGCATTGCCTTTAGTAAGCGGAAAGTGGAAGAAACTACGTTATAAAAACCACAAGCAATTTCATAGGTGTGAAATTGCTTGTGGTTTGCATTTTGTTATGAAATTTAAAGGAACTAGCTTCCCATTTCGAGTATTTTATCAAATTCTGTCGCTTTTAACGGCATTACCGATAAACGCCCCTGACGTATGAGCGAAATGTCGGCCAAGCTAGGTTCCGCTTTAATCTGCTCTAAAGTTACAGGCTTTTTTAAAGTTTCAACAGGGGATAAATCAACCACAACCCAGTTTTGATCATCAGTTGTCGGATCCTGATAAAATTCCTTTACCACCTTCGCAATTCCGACTACGTTTTTGCCTTCATTACTATGATAAAAAAGCACTAAATCGCCCTCTTTCATCTCTTTCAGATTGTTTCGGGCCTGATAGTTGCGAACGCCATCCCAAAATGTACGTCCATCTTCATTAAATTTTTCCCAACTATATTTAAAAGGTTCTGACTTTACTAACCAATGATTCATTTGCTTTATTAATTTAAGTCTCAAATTTACAATTTCCGCGATAAATTAATATTTTAATCACCAACTTATCACAGCGAAAAGAGGTTTTTTTTATATAAAACATTTTACATAAAAAATGAGTTTAACTACATGCAATTAGTACTTATACTACAAATTTTTTTTTTAGATTTGATACAGTAATCCCTTTCCATGAAAATAAAATATACGCTTCTAATACTCTTGCTTTCTATTATCGGAAGCCATGTCTTTGCACAATCTCATAAAAAACTTTTGCGACAAGAAGAAGTTGCCCGGAAGGATGCTAAAAATTTTAAATTAAGTAAATCGGACCTAAAAATATATAGAAAAGGAACAAGTGGCAGAACCTCTGATTATTTCAAGCCGAGAGTTGAAAACGTTTCAGATACTTCTTTATTAAAAGATTCTACCTACGTTAAAACGTATCGCAACTTTGCTTATAGTAAAACCTCACATAGAAAAGGTGCGGGCGAATACGTGATCATTGCAGGAGCTATTGTTGTACTTGCAGGAATTTCTGCACTAATTACACTTTAGCTTCAGGTTATGCATCATTTTTAATGAAATATTTAAAGTATCAATGTACAATTTTAAATACCAACTCCTTCAGCAGTTCGCCGTCGGTTACATTTCCAGAGCTATCCAACCCTTTGCTTTTCAAATCGTATTCTCTCAATAAGCTCACTACCTGAAAAACTTTTCCTGTATTGTAGTTTCTTGCTGCCACTTCGTAATCTTTAATAAAAAATGGTGGTACGCCAAGTGCAGAGGCAGCATCTGCTTTATTGGGAATATAATGGTATTTTAAAAGTTTGGTAAAATAGCCGCCCAAATTAGCCAATACCATCACCGTTGGATTGGCTTTTGGATTACTCGAAAAATAATTGATGATTTTATTGCATTTCAAAACATCGCGAATGGCTAAGGCCTTTTGCAGCTCAAAAACATTATATTCCTTACTAATTCCAATATTTTTTTGAACCAGATCTGCATTAATCGTCACATCTTTTGGCACATTTAACATCAGCTTTTCAATTTCATTGGCGATTTTAGAAAGATCCGTTCCCAGATATTCTGCCATCAAAGCTGAAGCCTGCTGATCGATTTTATAACCTTTTTCCTTGATAAATTCTTCTATCCAGGGCACCAGCTTATAATCACGTACCGGGTCTGACTGAAAAATTAAACCGCTTTTGCTAATGGCCTTATATATCTTTTTACGTTTATCGAAGTTGGCATACTTGAAAGCCAATACCAGAATGGTACTTGGCAAAGGCTTTTCGAAATAGCTCAATACAAATTCGGCCTCCTTACTCCCTCCGTCATCTTTTCCCCATTTTAAATCCTGCGCTTCTTTCACAATAACCACTTGATAGTCTGACATCATTGGATAACGCTTTGCAGCCCCCAAAACGGTTGCCATGTCGGTATCTTTCCCATACAGAACGGTCTGATTGAAACCCTTTTCTGCATCATTTAACAATTTATCTTCAATGAAATCGGTTACCTGATCGATATAATAGGATTCTTCGCCATGCAACAAGTACACCGGTTTAAATTTCCGGGCTTTGATGTCTTTGATAATTTCGGAAGCTGTCATTGCTGTAAAATTACAATTTAGCTTTTATGAATGGAGTAAATGTTTATAAACAATATTAACTTTGGCGCTTGTTTCTTAATTGTTCAATCGATTAATTGTTGAATTGTTTGATTGGTAATTGCTTATTACAACCAAAGATGTTTAATCCTACCCCACTTAACCTTCCACCCTATCCATTTAAAATCAGCCGGAAAGATGACGTGGTTTTCATTTTTGATGAGTTAAGAAAAAAACACCTTGTACTTACCCCCGAAGAATGGGTTCGTCAGCATTTTATACAGGATTTAGTAACCAATAAAAAATTTCCCAAAACTTTAATTCAAATCGAAGGTGGACTTGTTTTAAATCAGTTACAGAAGCGCAGCGATATCCTGGTTTACAACACTGCGGGAGAAAAACTGATGTTGATTGAATGTAAGGCACCGAAAGTTAAAATCACACCATCGGTTTTTGAACAGGCATCGAGATATAATTCCATTCATCAGGCAAAATGGATCGTTTTAACCAATGGTTTACAACATGTGTACGCCAAAATGGATTTCGATAAGGGAAGTTTTGTTTTTACGCCTGACATGCCTGATTATCTGAATTTGTAGTTATGTTCTGAGCTACCTTTGAAGCCTATCCTTTCATCCTGAAGTAGAAAAGATCTGCCTCCGATGAAAAAGATCGCTGGTGCCTGAGTATGATCATAAATTAAATATCATACTCTTTTTTCCAAAGCTGCTTATTTCCTGTATAAATGGCTTCATTACACATGGCCACACATATAGAAGCCTGGGTACCGGTGTTGATATTCGAAGCAGGCAGCATCTGATTCATTATTGATTTATAAAATTCATCTAGTGCATAGGTTGTTCCATCCTGCGTTGCCTTATCCAAAATCGGGATTCCACCATCCTGATTGACAACAATTTTAGTAGCGCCGGTTACTCCATCTACAATACCTAATTCTTTCCTTGTACTTTCTTCAGGATAAAATAAGCCAGTACTGGTTAGCAACGATACCGAACCTTTGGTACCTTTTATTTTGAAAAGATAGCCGTCGCGGGCATTGCCACAGGTTGCCCCAAAGTTCCCGATCATTCCCTTTTCATTATAGCGCAAAGTAGCCTGAATATTATCATAGGTTTCTCTACCATCTTTAAAAACATCGATCCCTCCTGTCCCCGTAATCTCGTCGGGTTGGGTTTCAAAAGCCCAGTTGATAAAATCAATCTGGTGAGATAGCAATTCGGCAGCCAGACCGCCGGAATATTCCTTGTACATGCGCCAGTTTATTTGTCTCTCTAAAGCAGGATCTGCGACTGCACGACGCCAATTCCAGTTCCTATCCCAACGGCAATCGATTTGCGTAACCTTACCTAAATAGCCACTTTGAATCATGTCTTTCACTTTGAAATACAATGGAGAATAACGATACTGATAACCGACCTGAAAAACTTGCTTTGGATATTTTTTAACGAGTTTTTTTAGTTCCAAGGCTTGAGCAATATTATAGGTCATGGTTTTTTCTACATAAACATGTTTACCGGCAAGCACAGCATCTTTGGCAATTTTAAAATGTTCACTTAAGGGCGTCGCGATGAAAACAGCATCAATTTTTTGATCATCTAACACTTTATGGTAATCTTTAACAGGTTTTGCGCCAGCTGGAACATACTTTTCAGTTTCTTTTAATCGAAAATCGAGTACATCGCAATATGTAGTAATATTAAATTTAGAAGGCATGGATTTGATCACTGATAACACACCTTTTCCACGATCTCCACAACCTATCATCGCAATGTTAATTACCCGATCAGTCTGAAATGCAGCAAAAACGTCATCTCCTACCAGCAAACTTGAACCTAAAACAGCAGAGTGTTTAACAAATGACCTACGATGCATTTATAGTGTTTTAATTTTAATTGTCCTGAAATCTACTTTATTTCCATGATCCTGTAGCAGGATATGCCCTCTCGCCGCTTCGCCAAAGTTTTTCCAGTCTTTGTATTTACTAATGGCTACAAGCTTTTTAAATTCCGCTGAACCACGAACATATTCTAATACTTTAACGCCATTTAAATAATGTTCTACCTTATTATTTGGATAAACGATTAAACGGCCATTGTTCCAGCTCCCAATCGGACGAAGATAACGGGCTTCTTTTTTTGAGGTCATTAAATCATATAATGAGGCTAATGTACGGTTTCCATCTCTACCCAATTTAGCATCAGGATGCAATTGATCATCTAAAACCTGGTATTCTAAACCAATGGCTGAACCTGAACTCTTTTCGTTTAAGGTTACAAAATATTTCACTCCGCTATTGGCACCTGGTGTGAGTTTAAATTCGAAAGACAAATCAAAAGCAGAAAACTCTTCTTTGGTTACAATATCACCGCCATTGGTTGATTCCGCACCACCGGATGGTTCTACGCTAATAATGCCATCCTGAATTTTCCATCCTTTTTCGGGGAAGCTATCCTTGTGTGCACCTACCCATCCAGCATTACCTTTTCCATCAAAAAGTAATTTATATCCTTCAGATTGCTCATAAGGCGACAAGTTATTTGGCGTAAAATTGACAGCATAAATCCCTTTAGGAAATGCTTTGGATTTTAAGCCATCTGTTTGAATGTTAATATTTTTGAAGTACACTTTTTTTCCATCGTTCTCCAAATTATTCCCTATTCCATGAACCTGCAAACCTATAAATCCAGCCTGATCCAGGGTATCAATGACGTAAGAAACAGGTTTTCCGTTCACCCAGGTTTTAAGCTCATTGCCAATATTTTCGATGCGGTAATGATTAAATTCATTTTTTTTATATAATGATTTGGCCGTCGGATTTAATTCCAGCGGGTAAAGCCATAAACGCCTGGCCTCATCGTAAACTCCACCGGTCCAGGCTCTCGGCGTAGGGTCAATTTCAACTTGTCTGCCGAAAACTAATCCTTTACCATTGTTACCCTCTGGTTTGATATGACTTCGGGTTTGAATGCCGGAATTGGTGGTTTCGCCCTCCAATTTCACGTCGAGCTCAAGTATAAAATCTCCGTATTCATTATCGGTGATCAAAAATGAATTTGGTGTTCCCTTGGTCATTGTACCTACGATCATTCCGTTCTCGACGGTGTACGGTGCGGCCCCGGCAACGGCTTTCCAACCGTTTAAGGTTTTGCCATCGAAAATGGGTTTTGCTTTTTGCGCAGCTGCTGATAAACTAACAAGGAAAAGTGCTAGGATACTGTATTTCTTTATATTTAACATGTTTTTGATTTTACTGCTGAATATTAATATTTAAAAACTTTTCCATTTGCAATCACTTCCTGTCTGCCTTCGTCGAAAGTTGATTTCGCTCCGGTACGAACGGCAGCATTGGTCATAATATTTGCGATAGAATGTGAATAACCAGCTTCTACAGGTGCGTTTGGTGTTTTACGACTGCGCACACATTCCATCCAGTTTCGCATATGTCCGGATGTGAGTGAATCGCCACCCATATTTGCGCCTGTTGCAGCTTTAATTTCGGTTTTACTTAAATCAAATTCTGGCAGCAAATTGGCTTTCATGCCCATTGCGGCAGCTTCACGTTCTTTCAACCCACCTTTTGGCGATACTTTATTGGTGATAAGATTTAATTCGCCACCATTTGAGTAGTATACTTCGCCCACATCTCCCACACTGTTTTGCATTCTTGAAGTGAAGGTAACCTGAAACCCATCCTCGGCATTTGGCTGACCATAATCAAAAACCGCAACCATTGAATCCCAGTTTCTACGCCCATCTTTCCAGGTATATATTCCACCGTTAGCCACCACACTTCTTGGATGTTTCAAATTGGTAAACCAGTGAACCGTATCAATCTGGTGCGACATCCATTGTCCTGGCATTCCTGAAGAATAGGGCCAAAATAACCGATATTCTAAATATTTTCTTGGATCGAAAGCTTCATTCGGACGGTTTAAGAGGAATCTCTTCCAGTCGATATCCTCTTCTTTAAGTTTAGCCACTAAATCTGGTCTGCGCCAGCGTCTGGGTTGGTTTACATTCCAAACCAAATCTACAGCCGTAATAGGACCAAATTTCCCATCCTGAATAAATTTCGCCGCGTTTACATAGTTTTCACCACTTCTACGCTGAGAGCCAATCTGCACAATTCTATCTGTTGCTTTTACTGCTTTTAACGCCGCTTTTGCATCGTCCATGGTTTCGGCAAAAGGCTTTTCTACATATGCATCGCAATTGGCCTTAACTGCTTCGATGGTATGCAGCGCATGCTGAAAATCGGCAGTGCTGATAATTACAGCATCCAAATCTTTGGTAGCATAAAGTTCATCGTTATTTCTGCAAGCCTTGATATCATGGCCGAATTTTTCTTTCAGATGGGCAATTCCTAAATCTCTGCGGTAATTCCACAGGTCTGAGAGGCCAACAATATCAAAGTTTAACTCTTTGTTGTGGTTTAAAAAACAAGGCAGTAATGTATCTTTAAAACGGTCTGAAAATCCGACAACGCCCACACGTACCCGATCGTTGGCGCCTATGATCCTGCCATAACTTTTAGCACTCATGCCCATGGTACCTGCATAAGTAGCCGCAGCAAATATGGCAGATTGTTTAATAAATTTTCTTCTGGAGTTTTCCATAATATCGTTTTAATAGCGAATGATTGAGGTGATTAGTTTTTATAAACGTTTTCGATTTGTTTGGCTAAAAATTGAAAGCAAAAGGCCATTTGCGTCTGTGAATAATTACTTCCAGCTTCGACAAATATCGGACCTTTGTAATCGGCGTTTTTTAAGGCTTCGAGGTAAGGAGTAAAATCGTCGCCTTTAATTCCTGGTAGTGTCCTGTCGGCATCTTCGGCAATCTCGCAATGAATAAGCAGATCTTTTGCATCGATGATGTGTTGAGGCGGCTCATGTTCTCTTCGCATGTGGAAAATATCAGCATTTAGTTTAAAATTTGGATGATCCACTGACCTTACAATTTCCGCGGCCGATTTTACTGTATTGATAAAATTGGTTTCTTTACGCTGAAGATTTTCGAGTGCGATCTTCACCTGATATTTAGCGGCAATAACTGCTATTTTTTTGCTCAAGATTACAAAATCTGCTGTTGCTTTTTTCACATCATAGTGATCTGGCAATCGCCGGGCAGTTCCACTTCCGAGCACAATTACTTTTATTTCTGCTTTCTGGGCTCTGGCAAATAAACGATCTGCGTAAGCGAGTACCGTCGTTTCATTTACGTTTGGACCAGCGATTTTCATATCACCAGGAAACATTACATTGCACATGTAGAGTTTAGTCTGAAGGTTTTTAATTCGTACTAAATTTTCTGCAAATTTTTCTTCTGTTAGAGAAGGAGAAATCATTTTGCTCACAGACTCCCCCATTAAATTGAATCCAGATGCATGTATGAGGCTGTCTTTTTCTATCGGCGCCACGATTCCAAGCGGGATGATTGTTTTCTTCTCCGATTGAAAACTTAAAATTAAAGGCAGAAGAATAAATACGATGATTACAGCTCTTATTCTCATTCTCATATAATTAAGCCTTTATTGATGTACAGCATGCAGGTAATGGACTGAAATTTGGTTAGTGGAGCGCAAAGCTCTTTTTCTACACCAAAATAAGGCTTTTAGATGAAAGATTGTAAAACGGTTTAGTAACAATTTAGAAACGGTTTGGCAAACTCATCATCAGAGCTGAGGCGATAGGTTTGGTTGATCTTAGCGAGCGCCTTAAAAACAAAAACCCTTTAGAAATTTAATTCTAAAGGGTTGCCTTAAACTATAGGTTTGCTAATATATTTTATTTCAACATCGTTAAGCTTTCCTCAATAATCCTAATTTTTGCTTCAGCATCTGCTTTTTTATTGCGTTCGTTGGCAATAATTTCGGGTTTAGCATTTTGTACAAAACGTTCGTTGCTCAATTTCGCATCAACTGATTTTAGGAAACCTTGCAAGTAAACCAAATCTGCATTTAAGCGAATGCGTTCTGCATCCACATCTTGAATTTCTTTTTCCACCAACCATCTATAAGAAGCCGCGTCGTTATTTGTGTAATAAGATTTATCCAATTCAGCAATGCCTTGTATAATTAACTTACAGCCTGCTAACTTTTCAATAACTGGTTGCCAAAAATTTATGATTGCTTCTTCTGGAATTCCTGAAATAGTAATGACGTCAATTTTAGACTTAATTTTATTAAGCTGTTGCTTACATTTTCTAATAAATGCGATTCCGTTCTTTATTTTTTCAAAATCAACCACTATTTCATTTAATGAAACAGAAGTTTCCCCGAACATTGGAGAAATATAATTCAATTTATCATACTTAAATTCCCCTGTGTATTCTGGGAATGAAGATACTATACAACAATCTAGCTCAACTCTTCTACCAAAAAGTTGTGCATCATGCCACAATTCTTCAGTAAGAAAGGGCATAAATGGATGGAGAATTCTTAAGATTTTATCCAAAAAACCTATTGTAATACTGTATGTCTCTGAGTCTATTGGGCTTTCAAATCCCGGCTTGACCATTTCCAAATACCAAGAACAAAAATCATCCCAAACTAATTTATATATAGTCGTAAGAGCTTCGGATAGACGATAGTTTTTAAAATGATTTTCAATTTCTAATAAAGTCTCATCTAATCTATATTCAAACCATCTAATTGCATACATATTCTCGATACTCCAGTAGCTTACTTCTTGTGATTCACCTGGTTTAATAAAAACGCTTGGTTCTGGAGCAACTTCCCAACCTTTAACCAAACGGAAAGCATTCCATATTTTCGAGGCGAAGTTACGGCCTTGTTCGCAGTAACTTTCATCAAACATTAAATCGTTTCCTGCCGGAGATGACATTAACATCCCAACACGAACCGCATCAGCACCGTATTTTTCAATTAATCCAATCGGGTCAGGGGAATTACCTAACGATTTAGACATTTTACGACCTAATTTATCACGAACGATACCGGTTAAGTAAACATTGGTAAATGGTTTTTTACCCATAAACTCATGCCCGGCCATAATCATACGTGCTACCCAGAAAAATAAAATCTCTGGTGCCGTAACCAAATCGTTGGTTGGGTAATAGTAATTGATATCTTTATTATCAGGATTTTTAAAACCATCGAAAACAGAAATCGGCCATAACCATGATGAAAACCAGGTATCCATCACATCTTCATCTTGCCTTAAGAAAGGTTCCAGTTGATGTTTAAATCCTGCTTTTTCTGTTTCTGAACAGCTTTCATCCAGATGTTTTTTCTTCCAGAATTCTTCTAAAGCTTCATCCTTTGTTTTAGCAACTACCCAGTTGCCTTTATCATCGTACCAGGCTGGAATTCGCTGTCCCCACCAAAGCTGACGAGAAATATTCCAATCGCGAACATTTTCCATCCAGTGGCGGTATGTGTTTTCAAATTTATTCGGAATCAGGTTTACTTCTCCATTTAAAACATCATCTAATGCAGGTTGCGCCAACTCTTTCATCTTCACAAACCATTGCATCGAAAGTTTTGGTTCAATCGCAGCGTCTGTTCGTTCAGAGAAACCCACCTGGGATTTATAATCTTCAACCTTTTCTAAATGACCAGCTTCATCTAATAACTTAGCGATTTTTTTACGGGCAACAAATCTATCTTCGCCAACCAAAATAACCGCCAACTCGTTCAAGGTTCCGTCATCATTTAAAATATCAGTAACCGGTAAATTATGTTTCACACCCAACTCATAATCGTTTAAATCATGTGCTGGTGTAACTTTTAAGCAACCTGTACCAAATTCAATGTCAACATATTCATCCTCAATAACCGGAATTTCGTGATTAACCAGTGGTACAAAAACCTTTTTGCCTTTTAAATGCGTAAAACGTTCATCGTTTGGGTTAATACAAATTGCAGCATCAGCCATGATTGTTTCCGGACGGGTAGTCGCAATTGTTAAAAACTGATCTTCAGTTCCCGAAATCAAATACTTAATATAATAGAGTTTTTGATTAACCTCCTTACGGATTACCTCTTCATCAGAAACTGCTGTTTTACCAGCTGGGTCCCAATTTACCATTCGAATGCCACGGTAAATCCATCCTTTTTTATACAAATGAATAAACGAATCGATTACGGCTTCCGAAAGATCTTCTTCCATGGTAAAACGCGTACGGTCCCAATCGCAACTCGCACCCAGTTTCTTCAACTGTTCTAAAATAATACCGCCATATTTTTCTTTCCACTCCCAGGCATACTTCAAAAATTCCTCACGGGAAAGGTCTTTTTTATTAATGCCCTGCTCTTTTAACATTGCCACCACTTTCGCCTCAGTAGCGATAGATGCGTGGTCAGTACCCGGAACCCAGCAAGCATTTTTACCTTCCATACGTGCTTTACGAATCAAAACATCCTGAATCGTATTATTTAACATATGCCCCATGTGCAGCACACCCGTAACATTTGGCGGAGGAATTACAATGGCGTAAGGCTCACGCTCATCAGGCTCTGAGTGAAAAAACTTTTTTGATAGCCAATAGCTATACCATTTATCTTCTGTTTCTGCAGGATTGTACTTGGTGGAAATGCTCATGAATTATATTAAAAGCCCAAAAATAGCTAATTAAGCTGAAAGCCCAAAGTTGAAAGATAAAAGCATTGATGTGCAACATTTCCATTAACATCACCACTCCCAGCCCCTAATTCCTTAAATTAGCCCATCAATTAAGCAAACTGAAATGAATAAAAAACTACTTTTCCCAACCTTACTCCTGTTTACCTCCTCTTTCGCTTTTGCGCAAGACAAGAAAGTAATCGACAACATTGTTAAAGAGGTTAATGAAAACTCACAATTAGAGAAACTTGCTCATGAACTTTTAGATGTTGTTGGACCACGTTTGGTGGGTTCGCCACAAATGAAACAAGCCAACGACTGGGCAGTTAAAAAATACAGCGATTGGGGAATTTCGGCAAAAAATGAAAAATGGGGCGAATGGCGTGGCTGGGAACGTGGCGTTACACACATTGATTTGGTTAGCCCGAGGTTAAGAACTTTGGAAGGTACGCAACTGGCCTGGAGTCCATCAACCAATGGAAAAGCCATCAACGCGGAAGCCATCATTCTGCCGGCAATTACCGATTCCATTTCTTTTCAAAAATGGTTACCAAATGTTAAAGGTAAATTGGTTTTAATTTCGATGAACCAAATTTCTGGCCGACCAGAAAAAAACTGGGAAGAATTTGCAACCAAGGATTTATTTGAAAAATATAAAAAAGAGAAAGCTGATGCATTAAAAGCCTGGAGTGCCAGCATGGCAAAAACGGGTTTAAACGCTAAAAATTTAGCTTTAGCCATAGAAAATGCCGGAGCAGCGGGTATTATTATTAACAACTGGTCGCAAGGTTTTGGTGTAGATAAAATTTTCGGCGCTAATACCACAAAGATTCCTACAGTGGATTTATCTGTAGAAGATTACGGCCTAGTTTACCGTTTAGCACAAAGTGGAAACAAACCTACTTTAAAGATTGAATCAGAATCGAAAGAACATGGCGTAGTACCAACTTTTAACACGCTGGCAGAAATTAAAGGCAAGCAAAAACCAAAAGAATATGTGATGCTATCGGCTCACTTCGATTCATGGGATGGTGCAAGTGGTGCAACCGATAACGGTTCAGGTACAATTATGATGATGGAAGCCATGCGCATTTTAAAGAAATTTTATCCTAACCCGAAACGTACCATTTTGGTTGGACACTGGGGAAGTGAAGAACAAGGTTTGAATGGCTCGAGAGCTTTTGTAGAAGATCATCCGGAAATTGTAGGCAACTTACAAGCTTTGTTTAACCAAGATAATGGAACTGGTCGTGTGGTTAATATTGGTGGACAAGGTTTTGCTAAATCAAAAGATTACATTACACGTTGGTTGGCAGCAGTTCCTGATACAATTAAGAACCAGATTAAAACCAGTTTCCCTGGTATGCCAGGTGCAGGTGGTTCAGACTTTGCTTCTTTTGTAGCAGCAGGTGCGCTAGGTTATTCTTTAAGTTCAACCAGTTGGGATTATGGAACTTATACCTGGCATACCAACCGCGACAGCTATGATAAGTTAGTTTTCGATGAAATTCGCAGCAACGTTATTTTAGCAGCAATTATGGTTTATATGGCTTGTGAAGATCCAGAAAAAACTTCGACAGAAAAAGCGACAGACTTACCTGTAAACGAACGTACTGGCAAACCAGCAGCATGGCCAGAAGCCAGAAAAGCGACCAGAAAAGGCGGTTTGTAATAGAAATTTATAAGATTTTAAAAGAGCATTTGGAAACAGATGCTCTTTTTTTATGCAGGTGTTTTCTAGTTTTAAAGCTTCGATTATAATGAAACTACTTTTTCACTTTTAGGAACTTCATCTTCCGCCTTTGCGAAATCGATTTTTCATCGATTGAAGCAATCTCCATGATGATATTTTACTTAAATGAGGTTGCCACGTTCCGATGAAAAATCGGAACTCGCAATGACGACCGCCCTAAAAAAAACGCAAACATTCATATTTGCAGGATTAACCCGCAGAACAACATTATTAAACGGACTACTCTTCTTTCTTCTTAAACTTATAAAACAAATAGCCGAGGAAAGGAAGGATTAAAATACTCCCTAACAATAGCGCTAAACCTAAACTGTAAATGGTTTTCGGTGGCCCAACGGTTTCAAAGAGGGAAATTGCCTCACCATTTTTCAATCGGATAAAGTTTGGAAAATGCGCATAACTAATGGCCACTAGAATCATCGTCACCTGAAAACCAGCCAAAACCCTTAATATCTGCGTTTTACCTTTAATCAAAAGATACCAAAGCAAGATTAGAGATAAGCTAGCTAAGATAATGGCGGTGAGCCCAACCATATTTTTAAAAACCCAATCGACTAGTGGAATATGATCGAATTGTGCGGCAATAAAAACCATCGCACCAAATATTACTGCAGCAATATTCATGTACTCTGCTTTTTTGATGAACCTACGTTTATCATGATCGTTATCTGTTTCACCAATAAGGTAAATGGCTGCAAGAAAACCGCAGAGTGCTACTGTGAATAAGCCTACTGCTACTGAAAACCAGTTTAACCAGCTGTATACATAAGCCGAAAGGAAATCCTTCGCATCGGTATCGATATGACCTGAAATCACACTTCCGGCAATGATTCCTAAAAACAGTGGGGTAACAAAACTTGAATACCTAAAAATCCGGTTGTAGAGCCATTGCATATCATCTTTAATCGCATCATAATGACGAAAGACAAAAGCCGTACCCCTTGCGATAATGCCGATAAGCATAATGAGCAAAGGAATATGGAGGTAAACCGACATGGTAGTGTAGATGTGAGGAAAGCCAACAAAAAGGATTACAATAGCAATGATTAACCACATGTGGTTTGCTTCCCATACGGGCCCAATAGCCTGATACATGGTTTTTCTGGTCCTGCTTCTGTTTTTTGTAGAGGTAAAAAGTTCAATAATGCCGGCACCAAAATCTGCTCCGCCCAAAAGGAAATAAAGCAAAATCCCTAAACACAAAAAGGTAATTACAACATATTCCATATTAGTGATCTGAAGTTTTTGGATTTACATTATTATACAATACCGGAACCATTTTTATTTGGCGATAAAGTAAAAACGTTACAATAATGCTAAGTGAAAGATAAATGGCAGAAAATATGTAAAATGAAAAGGCAATACCAGGCATCGGTGTTACTGCATCTTTAGTACGCATAATTCCATAAATAATCCATGGCTGGCGCCCGACTTCGGTTACCACCCATCCGGCTTCTAAAGCTACATAGCCCAATGGAATGGCAAATACAAAGAGTTTAAGCAGCCAGCGTTTCTCTAAAAGCGATTTTTTTCGGATGAGATTAATAAAATAAACGAGTGAGATTAGGGCAAGTAGCGTACCGATACCTACCATAATCTGAAATGCATAGTGCGTGATGGCTACTGGTGGCTGTTCATTTTCGGGAATTTGATCCAAGCCTTTTACTTCCGCTTTGAAATCGCCATGGGCCAGAAAACTTAGTGCTCCAGGAATTTTTATCGCCCCCTTTACGGTTTTATCTTTTTCATTTACAATTCCTCCGATTAAGAGCGGTGCCGGTTTTTCGGTTTGATAAAGCGCTTCCATAGCCGCCAGTTTTGCGGGCTGCCTTTTTGCCACATCTTTTGCCGAGATATCTCCACTTAAAGGTTGAAGTAAAGCGCCAATGCAGGCAAAAACGGCTGCAATTTTAAATGCTTTTAAATGGAATACTTTGTTTTGGTTTCTCAAAATCATTAGGGCGTGTACTCCTGCTACTGCGAAACCAGTTGCAGTAAAGGCTGCTAAACACATGTGCAATGCCTGCGAAAACCAAGCTTTATTGAACATGGCTTGAATGGGATCAATGTTCAGGTATTTCCCATTAACAAAATCAAATCCTGCCGGGCTGTTCATCCAGGCATTTGCAGCCACAACCAATATTCCTGATGCAAGTCCGCTGACGCCAACAACCATTCCTGTAAACCAATGGAACCATTTATTTAATTTATCCCATCCGTAAAGGAAAAACCCCAGGGCTATTGCTTCTATAAAAAATGCAGTTCCTTCTAAAGAAAATGGCATGCCGAAGATTGGCCCGGCGTGTTCCATAAATTTTGGCCAAAGCAGGCCAAGTTCGAAAGATAACATTGTTCCTGATACCGCCCCAGTGGCAAAGAAGATCGCGACACCTTTACTCCAGGCTTTCGTTAGGTTTTTATAAACTTCGTCATTTGTTTTTAGCCATTTGTAATGCGAAACTGCCATAAAAAATGGCATCACCATTCCAATACATGAAAAAATAATATGAAAGCCTAATGATAAGGCCATTTGGGAGCGGGCTGCTAAAAAATCATCCATATCTGATTTGGATTTGTGTAACGCAAATATAACAGATAAGGCCTAAGCTTAAGTAGTTTACGCCCTACGCTTAGGATTTATTTCAAATATAGAATGTTTATAAATTGGAAAAAGATTTGCGCATATATACTTTGTTTTTTGACTTAAAAAAATTGTCATCAACAGCTCAAACTCACAACCGCTTTCAGTTGATGAGATCAGATACGTGAGCGTGTTGTCTCCATTTTTAAGATCTAAACGCCCTTTAATTCATCATAAGCTGCTGTTAAACTCCGTAGAATTCCTTCTCCCTGCCATTCAGGGGCATTGGGTATAGCGGTTGCCTTTAAGATGTCTTCTTTCGATTTTCCGGCTTTGATTTCGGCAGCCACAAAGGTTAATAAATTTTGAAGATAGTTTTGAAAGGCTTTAATATCACTTTTATTTCCGGTTACTTTCTCTGGTTCACGGCTATGACCAAATATGAATAAGGTATCGTTATCAAACTGGTTGTGAATTTTTTCCAGTGCTGTAATCCAATTTCCGATGTGTGCGCCATTTTCTCTGTCGATGTAAGGATATTTTCTGTTAGAAACCAAATCACCCACATGCACAATATTTGCATTTTCGAAATGGTAAACGGCATCACCGTTGGTATGTGCAGAACCATAGTAATAGGCACTTATTTTTTCGTTCCCAACCGGCGCTTTCCAACCCGTACCAAAAGTAGTGTCTGGCAATAATTGTTTATCCAAATTATTGGCCTTCTCTGCTCCTCTTTTTTGGTTTACCAAAGAATTTTGGTGAGCAACAACTTTTTCTGCGAGACCTTTAAATGCAATATTTCCGGCGGTGTGGTCGCTATGATGGTGCGTATTGATCAGATATTTGAATGGCTTCTCACCCAGTTTTTTCAATTCTTCAATTACATGAGGTGCAGAAGCTGGAAATTGTGAATCTACCACAACAAAGCCGTTGGAAGAATTTAACCAGCCGATGGTTCCGCCCTGCTCAGTAAAAATACCAACATTATTTCTTAGCGGCTTGAAATTATATGCTCGAAATATTTCCTGCTGTGCAAATACATCTGTTTTATAAATTGAAAGCAAGGCCATTGCTAATGCCGAGTTTTTAATAAAATTTCTTCTTTCCATTTTCAAATTAACTTAAAAAGCCACAACAAATGCTGTGGCTTAAATTTAATATTTTGCTTCGCGATAACTCGCTAAATTCCTGAACCTGGTGTAGTTCCTGGCTCATGCCCCGGACCAAAAGCATTGTTCTTGCGTCCTTTATCTTTATCAAATAAATTAGTGGCAACTTTTGATGACTTGTTATCATCAAGGTTTCTATTTTCTTTGATATCTTCGGCTGTTTTATCTAGCAATTCATTCTCAATGATTTTGCCTTTTTCTTTATCAGTTCCCATAGTATTTTCAATTGATGTATTATAGGAACAAGTAAAAATTTATTTTGTTTGTGATAGTTGTTTTAAGAATAAGTTTTAACATATTTTACCCTGCCTTTTTTTTAAAGCATATCACCCGCTTAAACTATAAACTCAAAGCATCGATCCAGATAGTTTCCTGAGTTCGTGTATACATCCAAATGAATTAAATTTCCTTTTGTGTATTTTATTGAAGTGATGTGAAGATTCAAATGAAAACGGCGTTAAAATAAACTTGTAAATGTGTTTTCTGTCTGCTAACGATTTTCCATTCTCAAGATTTGTTGATTGTGGAGTAATTTCATAATTTTCCATAACGATAAGATTTATAGAAAGCCTTGGTTGCTTTCGTAGGTTGATTAAATTTTAGAACGAATGTATTCTTGAGCCGAAACTCAAAAATTTAAAAGCTGTTGTAAAATTTGTCTAACCTTATACCATGGGAGTTTTGATAAGGTTTCGTTGAGGAACTAATTGCTATTGGCTTATAGATGGCCTTTATCTTATTTAAAGATAAGTTTTTGTTTCGAGATATACAAGTGTTTTGTATTAGCCATACAGGCTTTCCACTTTTCTTGATAAAAGGTGGCCACAGCCGATCATTTCTGCGGGTTCATGAAATACAAATAAAAACAGTAAAATACAATTCAGAGCCGTTAATTCATCTTATTGTGCTTCGACCTCTGTGTTTTCTTGGCAAATCTTTTGAAAGTTTGCTTGCCCCTTATTGTTTTAGGTGGTAGAATTACCATCTTGAGAGGAGCCTGATAGACGGTTTGATTTATTTGTTATCCGCACCGAACTGACATAACCAAGCATCACAAACCGTTGTAATCTAAACCTGATTGACGTGGAAACCAAAAGCTTTTTCTGCTTTTGTTGAAACAGAAAGCAGGACTCACTTTAATCGCCGAGCTGCAATTGCTTTTCAAAAAATTTGCGATAAAAAAAAGTCCCGAATTGCTTCGAGACTGTTCCTATTTGGTTAATGATATTTTAGGCTAAAGCATTTTGCTTAACAACCATTTTTACTTTCTCGATTACGTAATCTAACTCTTCTTTTGTAGTATATTTACTGAAAGAAAAGCGAACAGATGGACGGTTCGGATCGGCTTTGATGCCGTTTAAAACATGTGAGCCAATGTTTGAACCTGAAGAACAGGCACTACCGCCCGAAGCGCAAATGCCGTTGATATCCAAATTAAACAGCAACATATCGGCCATATCCATCTCCGGGAAAGACACGTTTAACACTGTATAAAGGCTTTTATCTGCATCTGTTTCGCCGTTGAAACCGATACCAGGAATTTCAGCAATTAAAGCTTCTTTTAAATAATCCTTTAACCCCTGAATATGGTTCTGGTGTTGCTCCATTTCTGCATAAGCAATTTCCAGTGCCTTTGCCAACCCTACAATGCCGTAAACATTTTCCGTTCCACCACGCATGTTACGCTCTTGGGCGCCACCATAAATCATCGGTGGAATTTTAATATTGCTATTTACATACAAGAAACCGACTCCTTTCGGGCCATGAAGTTTATGTGCCGCACAAACGATGAAATGGGCTTTTAGTTCCCGTACATTGTGTGTATAATGGCCCATGGTTTGAACTGTATCGGCATGATAAATGGCATTATATTTCTCGCAAATATCGCCAACTTTAATCATATCGGTTAAGGTGCCCAATTCATTGTTGGCATGCATTAACGATACGAAAGTACGTTCGTTGCTGGCAAGCAATTCTTCCAGATGAGCGTAATCAACATTCCCTTTCTCATCAATATTAACAAAACTTAGTTTATCAATTTCGCCATTTTTAAGCATCATATTTAAAGTATGCTCAACCGCATGATGCTCAATTTTTGAAGTGATGGCATGTTTAATTCCATAAGCCGAAATACCGCAGCGAATAGCCGTATTGTCAGCCTCGGTACCTCCCGAAGTAAAAAATATTTCGGATGGAGATGCGCCAAGAAGATTGGCTACTGTTTTACGAGCTTTCTCTACCAAGGTTCTCACCTCGCGACCCAGTGCATGAATAGCTGATGGATTACCAAAAGAGTTCTCCATCACATTTGTCATTTCTGCAATTACGTCCTTATCCAGAGGCGTTGTAGCTGCGTTATCTAAATAAACTCTCTTCATTTGCTAATTCAATTTAAGGATTTCTTTAATGTCTGAAATGATCTTGTTGGCCAAATTTTCGGCTACAGTTTCATTCTCAGCCTCGCTGTAAATACGGATAATAGGTTCTGTATTAGAACGACGCAAATGTACCCATGTTTTATCGAATTCAATCTTCAATCCATCTATGGTACTGTATGGCTGGTTTTTATATTTCTCTTCTACCTGTTTCAATAAATTATCGATATCCATTTCTGGAGTAAGGGTAATTTTATTTTTCGAAATGTGGTATTGCGGATAACTGCTTCTTAATAATGAAATAGATTTACCAAATTTAGCCAGGTGCGTTAAAAACAAAGCAATTCCTACTAAGGCGTCTCTTCCATAGTGCGATTCAGGGTAGATAATTCCACCATTACCTTCACCACCAATGATAGCGTTGGTTTCTTTCATTTTGTTCACCACATTTACTTCACCAACTGCCGATGCGTTATAATCTGAACCTGCTCTTTCAGTAACATCGCGTAAAGCACGTGTTGATGATAAGTTTGAAACGGTGTTTCCTGGAGTGTTTTTCAGCACATAATCAGCAACGGCAACTAAGGTATATTCTTCGCCGAACATGCTTCCGTCTTCGTTTACGAAACACAAACGATCAACATCCGGATCAACCACAATACCTAAATCTGCATTTTGCTTTTGTACCTCTTTAGAAATTTCCGTTAAATTTTCTGGAAGTGGTTCCGGATTATGCGGAAAATGACCGTCCGGTTCACAGTAAAGTTCTGTCACTCTGGTTACACCTAAAGCTTTCAATAAAGCCGGAATAAAGATACCACCTGTTGAATTTACACAATCGATTACGACTTTGAAATCAGCCTTTTTAATGGCTTCAACATCTACCAAAGGCAATGCTAAAACTTTATCGATATGTTTTTGCAGGTAAGTATCGTTTTTAATAACCTTACCTAACTTGTCTACATCAGCAAATTCGAAGCTTGCGCTTTCAGCGATATCTAAAACGTCCTTACCATCTAAATCGCTAATAAATTCCCCGTTTGAATTTAATAGTTTCAAGGCGTTCCATTGTTTTGGGTTGTGGCTAGCCGTTAAAATAATACCACCACCGGCTTGTTCATCAGGTACGGCAACCTCTACAGTTGGTGTAGTTGATAAACCTAAATCGATTACTTCGATACCTAAACCCTGTAAGGTTCCGATCACTAAATTATTCACCATTTCGCCCGAAATACGAGCATCGCGACCTAAAACAATTCTTTTGTTACCTGTTTTTTGTACTACCCAGCTCCCGAAAGCTGCCGTAAATTTTACTATATCTAGGGGTGTTAAGCCATTTCCAGCCTGCCCACCAATGGTTCCTCTTATTCCTGAAATTGATTTTATTAAAGTCACTTTGTGTATTTTATTAGACTTCAAAAATAAGAAAAAAAACAAGATAGCAGCTATTTTTAGACTGGCCTGGTTGGTTAATTTACATTGTTTTTATATCTATTTATACGATATATTTTATAGAAATTAGGTTTGGTATTTAATCAAACGTGTGACTGATTTTTAATTTTTTGTAAAGTAAACGAATCAGTTTGCCTTCATTGCGACGACTGAGGCAATCATCTAATTCCGATTTGTCATTGTGTTTAACCCAAAGCTTTAAAATTGCTCCATACCCAGCAATGACGATTGATTAAGAACAAGCCCTTGTTTCTAAACATGACAGCAGCGGCAGCCCCGAGTTTTTTCTACGAGGGCTACAGCGAATGGCAGGGCTGTAGCTCCCAATAAAAAACTGAACGTTAATTTCCAAACTATAAGATCAACCCTCTGAATTGATAAATTATAAATTGCTTATCTATGAAATTAATGTACTTTGTTTATCCCAATTTTATCTAAGTTTGCAAATTCGTTAACAAAATGCTTTTTTATGCAGCGCAAGTGGTTTCAGTATTGGTTTAATTCGCCATATTATCATATTCTTTATCAACAAAGAAACGATGCTGAAGCCGAATTTTTTATCGATAACCTTACCAAATACCTCAATCCACAACCTGATTCAAAAATACTCGATATTGCTTGTGGTAAGGGCAGGCATTCCATTTATCTGAACAAAAAAGGTTTCGATGTTACCGGGATCGACTTATCAGAGCAAAGTATAAAATATGCCAGGCAGTTTGAAAACAATAAGTTACATTTCCTGGTGCATGATATGCGCAAACTTTTTTACATCAATTATTTCGATGTTGCGCTAAATCTCTTCACCAGTTTTGGCTATTTCGACACCGAAAAAGAACACGTAAATGCACTAAAAACTTTTAGGAAGTGTTTGAAAGCCGAAGGTACCCTGGTTGTTGATTATTTCAATACAGGAAAAATTATCAGAAATTTAAATCACTGCGAAGCAAAGGAACTTGATGGCATTACCTTTAACATCACTAAAAACGTGGTTGATGGAAAAATTATAAAGAAGATAAATTTTGACGACCAGGGCAAAGTATACAATTTCGAAGAACGCGTTCAAGCTTTTTCATTTGAAGATTTTGAAAGGATGCTAACAAAAGCTGGTATGGTGATCCAAAAGTCTTTCGGTAGTTATGCACTTGATGATTTCGATGAATCTAGTTCAGACCGTTTAATTTTAATCTGCAAAAAAGCATGATAGAAAGCATACAGCAATTTGATGTTGAGTTGTTTTTGAAAATCCACCGTGGGCTTTCGAATGGCTTTTTCGATTGGCTGATGCCTTTAATGCGTAACCGTTTTTTCTGGTCGCCACTGTACCTTTTTATTATTGTTTTTTGCATTAAACAGTATAAAAAACAAGGCTACTATATCATTGCAATGCTGCTTTTTACATTTGCTATGGGCGATTTAATTGCATCAAGATTAATTAAGCCTTTGGTTTCGAGAGTGCGTCCTTGTAATGATTTTAACCTGGCCAATGATATTATCCATCGTGTGCCTTGTGGCAGTGGATTAAGCTTTCCTTCAGCACATGCAACCAATCATTTTGCCATTGCGGTATTTTTGATTGGTTTATTTTACAGCAGATGGAAACCGATTTTACCTATTGGAATTTTTTGGGCAGCCATTATTAGCTTTGCACAAGTTTATGTAGGTGTACATTACCCTGTAGATGTTGCAACAGGTGCATTGCTGGGGACTTTTATTGGATTAATCTGCTCACAAATTTTTAAAAAACTACAACCTGAATTTTAATGGAAGCTTGGAAATTTGCCGTACTTTTTTTCTGCGCTTTTTTAGGAGGCTCTTCTATCTTTTTGGTTAAAAGCGATAAATCGAAATTACTAAAACTGATTCTATCATTTAGCGGCGCTTATCTTTTTGGCATTACTGTATTGCATTTAATTCCAGATGCTTATAGCGGACCAGATAAATGGCAAATCGGGGTTTTTATATTAATTGGTTTTTTACTTCAGATATTTTTAGAGCAATTTTCAGAAGGTGTAGAACATGGACATATACATAAACATCATGATGGCCATGTGTTCCCCTTTGGTATTATGATTAGTTTATGTTTACACGCATTTTTGGAAGGAATGCCGCTGGCTAAAGATCAGCATAATGAACTAATCTTTGGAATATCATTGCACCACATTCCTGCAGCATTTGCCTTAGCAAGCATCTTAATGCAAAACCACTTTAAAAAGGGAAGCATTGTTTTCTATTTGCTCATCTTCGCTGCGATGGCGCCACTGGGTTTTTATGTGAGCGTTGGCCTAAGTAACGGAACAATTGGTGGTATAGATGCCTATTTCAATAAAATTATGGGTATTGTAATTGGTATTTTTCTACACATTTCTACAACGATTTTATTCGAATCGAGTGCCGATCATAAAATCAATACCCGTAAAATGGTAGCCGTGCTACTGGGCATTGGTGTGGCCTTGATTGGTTTTTTCGCCGGAAATGTGCATTAATTGAGTTAACAATTTGTCGTTTGCAGTTTACACGAGTTTAAAATTTATGTAAATTAGGAAATGGAAGAAATTGTAAAAGAACCAAATGTAGAATACAAAAAAAGGCATTTTACAGTTGCAGAATACCTCGAGATGGAAAAAGCATCACAAGAAAAGCATGAGTATTTTCAGGGTGAGATATTTTCTTTGCATCAAGATGAGAGTAGCGAAGTAAGATCAATGTCTGAGGCTGGCTTTAATCATAATCTTATTTTTTCCAGCTTGTTTGGATTTCTTTCCACTAAACTCGCAACTTCAAAATGTGTGCCTTTTGGCAGCGATATGAGGATGAATATACCACAAAACTCTTTATTTACCTACCCAGATATTTCTGTGTATTGCAACGAAATTAATCATCCTGAGGAGGACAAGGATACTAATTTGGAGCCAACGGTAATCATCGAAATCCTCTCACCATCAACTAAAAATTATGATCGAGGTGGAAAGTTTAAATTGTATCGTGATATTCCAACACTAAGAGAGTACATCCTAGTTGATTCTGAATCTATATCAGTTGAGGCCTTTTACCTTAATGACAAACAAAACTGGGAATTAATTGAATATAAATTAATTGAAGATGCTTTAAAGTTTGTTTCAATGGGTTTTGAAATTAAATTGAGTGATATCTACAATCGGGTTAAATTTTAGAAAGATTATTCATTTCTTCTCTTTTTTCTTACCGTAACCCCAGGGGCAATGTTTGCATTTATTTTTACAGCAATAGCCTCGCTTTAAATGATATGCTGATGTAAAAACCATCAATCCATCTTCGTTAAAATAAAAGTCTTCTCCCTCTTTCATAAAAATTATTGAGTGAATTTTGAATTATTGAATGAGTGAATTAATTACTACCATTCGCACTTAAATATTCAATCACATACTCATACTATCATTCATTCATGATCTTAATTTCCAGCTTGCCTTTAAAGTAGTCTTTTAATTGTTTCCCATCACCGTGTAAAGTCCAAACCTGTTTTGGTTGCACTTTATTAATAGTTTCTAAAATTGCATTCCAATCTGCATGATCTGAAATATAAAGTGAAATTCCGTTTTGTTGCTGCAGATTCTTCCATCCCGAAGCGAAAGCACGAACAACATTAATGGCTTTATGATAGCTATGAAAAACCATAGGTGGCACGATATATACTTGGTGTTCGTGATGATTTTTCATCACCTTACGATCGTACATCTTATAATTACCCACCTCCATTCCGAAATCCTCATAAATCTTCACAAATGGCATAATACTATGGTGAACCATTATATTTTTTGTGGAGCAATGTTCATTAAGTAAATGAATAATCCGCTGACTTTTACCCAAGGCATAAGCACCCAGCATAATGTTCGCAGTGGTTGCGTTAAGTTTTTTAATTTCTTCAACTGGAGATGGATGCTTGGTATCAGGATTTGCGAAGGTACTTTCGGTAATCAAAACATCAGCAGTAATAAATTCAAAAGGTTCACAGGTAACGTCAGGTTCGATTTTATAATCGCCGGTATAAAGGTATTTTATGCCTTGATATTCCATTAAAACTTGCGCCGAACCCAGTATATGACCAGCAGGATAAAAAGTAATGGCTACATCCTTAATTTTAAAAGTTTCGTGGTAATTTTTGACATGGAAATCGCCAGCTGCAAACTTACGGTAACGATGTTTCATGAAACTTTGCGTTGCAGCGGTACAATACACATGCTGACTTCCCCCTATCGCATGATCGCCATGGGCATGAGATACCACCGCCTCGTTAACTGGTTGTTGCGGATCTAAAAAGAAATCACCATAAACACAATATAAACCAGTTGGGGTTATGGTTATAAAATCATCTAAAATCATTAATCAGGATTTTTAAGATTTAAGGATAAACATGATTTTAGTTGAAACATTACTTGGAGAAAATATATTTGTAAATAATAAGATGAATGTTAAATCTGAACGCCAGCAGCAGTGTTCAGAAAATGATGGTGCAAGGATAAAACCTGTTCAATAATTGAATGCGTTTCATCGTTGATAATAAAGTGATTGGCTAACTTAGCCTTTTCTTCATCACTCCATTGCTTGTCCATCCTGGCTTTAACCTGTTCTACTGAAACCTGATCGCGTTGCATTACCCTTGCCAATTTAACTTCAAGCGGAGCAGTTACCAAAATTGTCGTATCGCACATTTTGTAAGAACCACTTTCGAAAAGTAATGCTGCTTCTTTTAGTGTATAGGGAACATTCGGATCAATTGATTCTTCCCATCTATCAAACGCCCTAAATACTGCAGGATGAACCAGGGCATTCAACTTTGCGAGTTCAGCTTCGCTATTAAAAACGATACCCGCAATATGTTTGTTATTCAGTTTTCCATCATCAAAATAACTATTTTTACCAAAGGTTTCTTTAATTCCTGCGATCAGTATTTCGTCCTGAACCATTATATTTTTTGCTTCGGTATCTGCGTAGAAAACAGGAATACCCAAAACCTCAAAAACTTTGCAGACAGTAGTTTTGCCGCTACCAATGCCACCTGTTATACCAACTTTATACATTATTTTTCTACAACAAAATCAACTTTTGACGGGATGACACTAACGAGCTTACAGTAATCCGGAAATTCTGTTATTTTAACTGCGAATTGTTTATGACCTAAATTCTTCCACTCATCTACATCAACCGTAGCTGTAATAAAATTTGCATTCACTTCAGCATAACTACCCAGCGCAACCAGAAATGTTACCTTAATTTTTTTTGGATATAATTTGATGCTGTTATAATTTGTATTGTTAACGATCTTTAAAGGCACTTCAACAGTTTTTTCGGTAAATTCATCAACTGACAATTTTACTTCCGTTGAGGATGGATAAATACTGACATTTTTATGAATGCTATGCTGTAAACCAATTCTAACTGTGCTGCTACTTTGCAGGTTACTGATTTTCAATGTATCAGTTGGCCAAAACTCAATTTTGCTTAACTCTTCCATCGGACCGGCTACTTTTATTTTTTTTGGGCTAAGAATGGTTTCTTTTGCCAAACCATACTGCTTTGCAAATTCCAGCTTGCTAACCAGCCTGACGTCAACGTTTTTTACTACCCGTTTTGTAAAATCGAAATATAGTGTATCTGGCTTAACTGAAATAACTTTTTGTGCACTGCCAACCTGTTTATTTACCTGATAAAGCTGATCAGAAAACACAATGAAGTCCTTAGTATTTAACTGACTGAGATTGACTGAAATAGATGGAGGGCTGATCCTCAAGCGGGCAAATAGCAGCTGCCATCCTGTTCCTTCAACTTCCAAATCAACAGTATCAGATTGCAAAGGATAAAAGGCCCGCTTAGTCGGGTTATTTTTAAAAACAATAACCGTTTTTGCGATATAATTATACTTATTATTTAACGCCATAAAAAGCCACGCCGCTATAGCCAGAAAAAGGCAGGCTAGAAGTGTAAGTGCACGGCGTCTCTCGACTTGAGTTAATCTGATAAAGGGCATATTGTAAAGTAAACCAACTTTTGTCTAAGTTTTTGTTTCAGGTAACAATTGTTTCAAATGTAGCAAATTAAGTAGTGGCTCAAAAATAATCTAATCAACTAGCTCTTTTTGAAGTTCATCAACACCATAAAATAAAAAGAGGGTGTCCAATTCATTTGAACACCCTCTTCAAAAAAGATAAGCTAAATTATGCTTTTGCTGTAGGTGCTACAACTGCTTTAGTAGCATCTAAAGATACTGCGGATTTATCAAAACGAATTTTTACACCACCTTCAACTTCAATTAAAAAAGTGGTATCATTCATATCAGCAATACGGCCATGAATACCCGCTGTTGTAATAATCTTATCACCTTTTTTCAATCCTTCGATTAATTTTTTATGATCTTTTGCTTTTTTAACCTGAGGACGGATCATGAAAAAGTAGAATACTACCGCGATAGCACCTAACATGATTAATTGTCCGTATTGGCCAAATCCACCTGTTGCTTGTAAAATTACTGTTGATGTCATTTCTTATTTATTATATTTATAAAGTTGATCACGGATTATTATAGTGAATCCATCATCATTCAATTTATTATTTTTTGGTGAGTACCTCTCCTACCAAATGTACGGTAGCAATGGTAGGGTTTGCGTTTGAAGTTACCGTAACTACTTTGTCTTGCATGCCCTCTTTACCCTCGCTATTAAAGATCACTTTAATTACACCTTCCTTGCCTGGCAAAATCGGCTCTTTGGGTACTTCAGGAACAGTACAACCACAAGTAGCAGTAGCGTTCGAAATAATTAACGGGCTTTTACCGGTATTTTTAAACTTGAAATCATGCTGGACTTTCTCTCCCTGATTGATTTTTTTAAAATCGAAGATATCGCTCTCGAACACAATTACTGCGGCATCTGGTGAAGCAATTGTGTTGGCCGATGAATCACCGCCGGCAACCGCTGTTGTTGAATTATTAGCGTTGCGACAAGCAGTAAAAGATAAAGCCGCAATGGCAAGGATTAATACTTTTTTCATTTTACTCTTCAATTAAACCACGACCGATCTTTTTGATCGTATTCGTTTTTTTAAGATCACCTAAAATTTTGTCTAAAATACCGTTTATGAACGAATTACTTTTCGGTGTACTGTAATCTTTTGATAATTCAAGATACTCGTTGATGGTTACTTTTACCGGAATTGATGGGAAATTTAACAACTCACAAATCGCCATTTTCATTAAAATCGTATCCATTAGCGCAATACGCTCCGATTCCCAGTTCTTGGTACGTTCTGCAATCAATTCCTGATACTTAGCATCGTTTTGCAAAGTATAAACAAATAAATCCTGAACAAATTTGCTGTCTTCAATCCAGTCGGCACTAATTTCAGTTAATTTATTTTTAAAAGGATCATCGAAAGTGAAGTTCTTCAGTGTTTTAGCAACCATACCCTTCATCACTTCGTGATCTACCTGCCAGTTAATAAATTTCTCTTCAAAAACCTGAATAATCCCCTGATTTTTAAGGATGATTTTTCTGAAAATATATTTGATGATATCTTTTGATGATTCTAAACTTTCGTTTGGATCTGCAAGGTAATCAGCATACTCTTTTGATGCCTTCAAAGAGTTAAATACGGTTTTACGAATTTCCGGATCGAAACCCCAATCAACCTTGTACTTTTTTACTGCTGAAACATACTCAGGGTTTTGCTGCATTAAAACGCTAAACTTATTGTGTAGCAGTTTCATATTTGGATTTAAATCCTCAGCCGTTTTAAGGTGTTTGTTAGCACGTTCTGCAGCGTCATTAGCTGTGAACTCGGTAACTTCAACCATTAGTGAGAGCATCCAGATGTACATTTCGTACACGCTATCGATGCTTTGCATTAAAGTTTTAAGATCACCTTTAATGTCTTTTTTGTCTGCCATGTGCCATGCAAAAATATTTTGCAAAGCTTTAATTCTTAAGTGCCTTCTGTTTAACATGAATGTAAGAACGAGTGCGGTTTATAAAACCTGTTTTAATAATTATTTAATATGATGATTTAATTTTTTTAACATCTGCAATACGCTTTTCGGCTATACGATTTGCGGCAATATTTGTCGAGATATTTTCTGCTTTACTCAGTTTGATTACACTGCGTGTGGCATCATAAATATTTTCAGTAAGCTGAACAGTGCGTTTCTTTCCAAAGCCAGTCCACTCTGAATAACAAGAAATCAATCCGCCAGCATTAATTAAATAATCCGGTGCAAAAAGAATTCCTTTTTTCAGTAATAACTCACTATCTAAAACTTCATCTTTTAACTGATTGTTTGCGGAGCCTGCGATGATTGCAAACTTCATTCTTTCGATAGTTTTGTTATTCACCGTGGCACCCATTGCGCATGGCGCATAAACATCTGCGTCGCAACCAAAAATTTTGTCAGCCTCGATAGGTTTAGCTTTGTATTTACGGGCTACGTAAGTCAATTGTTCCTGATTAATGTCGCTAATTAAAACCTCAGCATTTTCCTTTCTCAGTAAAGCAACCAAATGTTCCCCAACATTTCCAATACCCTGTACAACAATGGTTCTGCCAGCCAGCATATCGGTACCAAAAACCTCTTTTACGCTTGCCTTAATACCTAAATAAACGCCTTGAGCAGTAAAGGGAGCAGGATTACCAGCACCTCCAATTGATTCTGGTACACCGGTTACGTAATTGGTTTCCATACGAATGTATTCCATATCACGCGTATTGGTTCCCATTTCCTCTGCGGTAATGAATTCACCATTCAGGTTTTTAATAAACCTGCCATAGCTACGCATTAAAGTTTCTGTTTTATCTTTACGAGAATCGCCAATGATTACACCTTTGCCGCCACCGAGATTTAAGCCTGTAATGGCCGATTTGTAAGTCATTCCGCGAGATAGACGAAGTGCATCTTCTAAGGCTTCGCCTTCTGTTGCATAACTCCACATCCTCGTTCCGCCTAAAGCAGGACCTAAAGTTGTATCGTGAATGGCAATAATAGCTTTTAAACCTGTATCGGGATCATTACAGAAAACCAATTTTTTATGCCCGTAAGCACTCAATTGCTCTAAAATGGATGAATCTGACGAAGAATTTGCTGGCATAATGAACGTTCGGCTAACCTGCTGCAAAATTAAAATAAAAAACCATTATTACACCTATTTAACGAAACTATAACAAAATTATATCTGCTTTGGCTAAATTTGTCAGGAATGAAACATCTAAGCAGATTAAACAAGTACTTTTTAAAATATAAATGGTGGATTATTCCGGGCAGTATTTTCGTCGTGATCTCGAATATTTTCGGTGTAGTGCCAGCGCAGGTTATCGGCTATGCTGTTGATTTAATTACAGAAAATGTGCAGGTGTACAACCTGTTTAATGGATTTAATCGCCAAGAAATTATCTACGATATTTTCAGCAGCAATCTGTTATATTTTGGCCTGCTCGTCATCGCATTATACGTTTTACGTGGATTGTTTCTTTTTTTCATGCGTCAAACCATTATCCTCATGTCCAGGCATATTGAGTTTGATATGAAAAACGACATCTATCAGCACTATCAAAAATTAAGTTTAGGTTTTTACCGCCGTAATAACACTGGCGACTTAATGAATCGGGCTACGGAAGATGTGAATCGTGTTAGAATGTATGTGGGCCCGGCAATTATGTACACCATCAACACCTTTGTGCTTTCAGTACTTATCATTTGGTCGATGTTTGATGTGAATTCCAAACTGGCAATTTATTGCCTGCTCCCACTACCCTTTTTGGTCATCATCATCTACTATGTAAATACCTTGATATTTAAGAAAAGTGGAAAAATACAAGAGCGATTATCAGATTTATCGAGTTTTGTACAAGAACGTTTTTCAGGCATTCGAATCATAAAATCTTACGTACGCGAGGATTACACCCGTAACATGTTCGAAATTCAAAGTAATGATTATAAAAAAGATTCGATGAGCCTGGTGAAGGTTTCAGCGCTTTTTTATCCTACCATGCTGTTATTAATAGGCTTAAGTACCATCCTAACTATTTACGTTGGTGGTATTCAGGTCATGAATGGTAGCATTACTGCCGGAAATATTGCAGAGTTTATCATTTACATTAATCAGTTAACCTTTCCGGTAACCATGTTAGGTTGGGTAACTTCGTTAATTCAACGAGCGGCTGCATCTCAAAAGCGGATTAACGAATTTTTGGATATTCCTTCTGATATCCAATCTACAAGTACAGCAGAAAGTGAAATCAATGGCAATATCAGGTTTGAAAATGTAAGTTTCACCTATCCTGATACCGGAATTGAAGCATTGAAAAATGTGAGCTTTCAAATTAACAGCGGAGAATTTGTTGCTATAATTGGAAAAACAGGTTCCGGAAAATCAACATTGGCAAATCTGTTGATGCGAATGTATGATGTTGAAAACGGCAGGATTAGCATTGATGGAGAAAACCTAAAATCGCTAAACCTTAAAAATTATCGTAGTCAGATTGGTTTTGTACCTCAGGAAGTTTTCCTTTTTTCAGATACCATTAAAAATAATATTGCTTTTGGTTTAGATCAGGTAACGGATGAAGAAGTTCACGATGCAGCAAAAAATGCATCGGTTTATAACAACATCATCGGGTTTGAAGAGAAGTTCCAGACGATGCTTGGTGAACGCGGAATTACATTATCCGGTGGACAAAAACAACGGGTTTCCATTGCAAGAGCATTAATCAAATCGCCGAAAATCTTAATATTTGATGACTGTTTATCAGCTGTTGACACCAAAACTGAAGAAGAGATTCTTCAAAACTTAGGCAAAATTATGTTGGGCAAAACCAGCATATTAATTGCCCACCGTATTTCTACTATAAAAAATGCCGATAAAATACTCGTTCTTGACGACGGAAAAATCATCGAGCAAGGCACACATAATGAATTACTTAGCCTGAATGGCAGTTATACCGAACTTTATAATCACCAACTTCTGGAAGAAGAAACGAGAACAATTTAAATTGTATTAAAATTGTATTTTGAACTTTAAATATTTGCTTTATATTTACCGAAACCAAAAACCAACATCAATACCAACCATGGGAGAATTCGACAACAAGGAAAGAGAAGAAGTTTTTTCAAAGAAAGTAAGAGCAGGTAAGAGAACTTATTTCTTCGACGTGAAGGCTACTCGCTCAGGTGATTATTATTTAACAGTTACCGAGAGCAAGAAAAGATTAGAAGACGGTGTATTCGTTAAACACAAAATCTTTTTATACAAAGAAGATTTTGAGAAATTTGCAGAAGGTTTAAACGAAACTGTTGATTACATTAAAACTCACCAGGATGTTGTTGAAAAACGCTATGAATACTCTGAAAATGGGGAACACAGCACTAAAGCAACCGATGATTTTTCATTTTAAGTAAATATAATTTCAATAAAAAGGCCTTTGTTATTTCAACAAAGGCCTTTTTATTTGCATTGGATATATTGAAAATTTACTTAGGCTACGGCCATGCCGGCGCCAACTAAAAATATCATTAAAAAATAGAATGCGATAATGGCTATCGTAACAATACCCCAAAATTTAAAAAGCGATTTTAAATTTGATATTGCCTGATTTAAGTTTTCCTGGTCGCCAAATAATACCCCTTGTTTTCCTTTGTTTGCCACTCTGTTTAATAGTATACTTGGATAAAATAACAGCAAGCCCATCACAAAATAAATTACTGTGATAATTGTAGCTCCACTAGCGCCCAGTTGCCCCATTTGTGCTGCTATAGCTGGGTTACTATTCACCAATGCAGGGATACTGAATGCAGCAAGAATAATAAAAACAGAAATAACAAAACCTACAACCGAAAGAAACTTGGCCCATTTGGTAATATCGTAAAGATAACTGCGCATGTCTTCGGTAACCACCAATTTTACTTCTTCAGCTTTCTGCTGCTCAAATTCTTCCATCATATGTTTTAATTTTCTATAAACTTAGATAAAATATCCATGTACCACAAATTGCCATCTTAAAATAAAGGTTTAAAAGCTTATCTTTGCCGCCTGAAAAAGGTGAAAGGTGAAAGGTGAAAGGTGAAAGGTGAAAGGTGAAAGGTGAAAGGTGAAAGGTGAAAGGTGAAATCGTAAATCGTAAATAATAAAATCAAGATAATATAAATGGCATTACAATGTGGTATTGTAGGTTTACCAAATGTTGGAAAATCGACTCTTTTTAACTGTTTATCAAACGCGAAAGCGCAGGCGGCAAACTTTCCGTTTTGTACAATCGAACCAAATGTTGGCGTAATTACTGTGCCTGATGAGCGTTTGACAAAGCTTGCTGAACTGGTTAAACCAAACAAGGTACAACCAAATACAATTGAAATTGTCGATATCGCAGGTTTAGTAAAAGGGGCTTCAAAAGGTGAAGGTTTAGGCAACCAGTTTCTTGGCAACATCCGTGCTACAAACGCAATTATACACGTTTTACGTTGCTTTGATGATGGAAACGTGATTCACGTAGATGGTTCAGTTGATCCCATTCGCGACAGGGAAATCATTGATACAGAATTGCAGCTTAAAGATTTGGATACTGTTGAAAAACGTATTCAGAAAGTGGAGAAGATGGCTAAAACCGGCGGCGATAAAGATGCAAAACGTACCTATGAGATTTTGACTGTTGTTAAATCGCATTTAGAAAGCGGAAAATCGATCCGTACTGCGCCATTGGCTCAGGAAGATTTTGATTTTATCGAAGATTTAGGTCTGTTGACTCAAAAACCGGTGATGTATGTTTGCAATGTTGATGAGGCATCGGTAGTTACAGGAAACAAATATGTAGATCTGGTGAAAGCAAATGTTGCTGATGAAAATGCAGAAGTTTTAGTCATTTCTGCAAAAATTGAATCAGAAATTGCTGAACTAGAAAGCTATGAAGAGCGCCAGGAATTTTTAGCAGATTTAGGTCTGGATGAATCAGGTGTAAACAAATTAATTCGTGCAGCCTACAAATTATTAAATCTTTTCACCTACTTCACCGCAGGTGTGCAAGAAGTTAGGGCCTGGACGATTACCAAAGGTTTTACAGCGCCACAAGCAGCTGGTGTAATCCATACAGATTTTGAAAAAGGATTTATCCGTGCTGAAGTAATAAAATATAATGATTTCGTAACCTTAGGTTCAGAAAATGCCTGTAAAGATGCTGGTAAATTAGGTGTAGAAGGAAAAACGTACGTGGTAGAAGATGGTGACATCATGCACTTTAGATTTAACGTTTAACCCCAACCCTGAAGGGGCGTTGATAAATATAAGGCCACTCTTCCGAGTGGCCTTTTTATTTATTTAACCACGGAAACACAAAAGCCGCGGAACAATCTTGATCGACAATCATCCAGGCCAATTTGCAACTGTAAATAGTAGCATTAACATAGTTAATCAAACCTGATTGCAGTGGCATCCCCAGATTTTTCATCTGGGATATAACGGAAAGCAGGAGCAAAATCAAAAAAAGCCGTGTAATTGCTTTCCTGAAAATAAATCGGTTGTTATTAAATTGATCTATAATTCCAATCCAAAACCTGCCAATTGCGCTTTGGTATCTTCATACGTGGTGTGATGAATTCCTTTTAAACCCAATCCTTCAGCAACCTGAACAAAAAGCATCCGGTCGTCAATGTATAAACTCGTCTCCACGTCGCTTTGAGAAATATCAATCGCTACTTTAAAAATATCTGCATCCGGTTTGCGGAAATGAACAAAACTTGATGAAACAAAAAAATCAACAAATTCATTCAGTTTGAAAGTATTAATTCGATATTGATTTAATTCTCTTCCCTCGTTGCTGATTACTGCTACTTTCAGGTTATATTTTTTTTTTAAATCACAAATCAAATCAATCATCTCCGGATATGGAAGCGACTTTTTGAACATAAATTCTTTGAAATCATCATAAGTAAACGAACGCTCTTCAAAGAAAACGATACGTTCCAAATATTCATCAAGCGTTAGCTTACCTACCTCATAAGTATCGAAGGTTAAATGATGGCGTTCTTCTAAATCAACAGAATCGAGATTAAAAAGTACTGCAGCTTCGCCTCTCGCCTGCCTATCCCATCCGTTGGTTAATAAAACCCCACCAATATCGGTAAACAATGTTGTTATAGTTTTCTGCATCTTATAAGTTATTAAAGTAAAATACCGCTTAAAAAAAGTATCGCGAATGAGAAATAGATAATTAAACCTGTAACATCTACCAGGGTGGCAACAAAAGGTGTGGAAGACACCGCCGGATCGGCACCAACCTTTTTAAGTAATAAGGGCAACATCGAGCCCATCAAAGTTCCCCAAAGCACTACTCCTATCAGCGAGCAGCCTACAACCAAGCCAATTCGGACGTAATGATCGGTAAAGCCTGGCCAAAACAATTGCCACGTTCCAATTACCGCAAAGCTGAGTAAACACAAAGTACAGCCCAATAAAATTCCCGAAAAAATCTCTCTTCGCATCACATTCCACCAATCTCTAACGGTTACTTCGCCTAGCGCCATAGCCTGAATAATAAGCGTTGCGGCCTGAGAACCGCTATTGCCACCGCTCGAAATAATCAAAGGAATAAAAGTGGCTAAAATTACAACCTGTGCAATTTGATTTTCGAAATTTGACATTGCCGCTATTGTTAGCAGCTCACCAAAAAACAAAACGATTAGCCAAACCACACGTTTTTTATAAAGTTCAAAAACAGGCACATCTAAATAAGGTTCATCTAGAGCCTGCGAACCACCAATTTTATGAATATCTTCAGTGTATTCTTCGTTGGCAATCCACAGGATATCATCAACAGTTACAATACCAAGAAGAATGTTGTTTTCATCAACTACCGGCAAAGCCACCCGATTGTTCATCCTGAAAATACTAATTGCATCTTCCTGTGGATCATTGGCCCTCAAAGCAATGAAGCGCTTATCCGTCAATTCACCAATAACGGCTTCAGGATCTGCCAATAAAACTTCGCGAATCCGAATGTCATCTAAAAGCGCTCCGTCTTTATCTATAACGTAAACTACATCTATCGTTTCCGAATTTTTGCCATACCGCCTGATGTGCGCCAAAACTCTGGCAATAGTCCATTCTGGCTTGACAGCAATGTAATCTGGCGTCATTAATCGGCCAATACTGTACTCGTTGTAACCTAAAAGCGCCAGCGATTCTTTACGTTCTTCGGGTGGCAGAAGCGTAATCATTTTTTTTACCACATCGCCCTTCAACTCACTGAAAAGTGCTGTACGATCATCAGGAGGCAAATCTTTTATGATTTGATTGAGTTTGTTTCCGGTAAGTTTTTTAATAATTCTTTCCTGGGTAGGGAAATCCAGAATCCGGAAAACGTTAACTGCCCGGTTAAGTGAAATCGTTTCGATGAATTTAGCTGCATATTGTGGAAGTTCGTCAATTAATTCCTCCACATCCGAGATATTCAGTTCATCGAGATAACGCTTTAATGCTTTATCATTCTCTTTTTCAAGCAGTTCCTGAATCTCCTCTACAACCAATTCTTCCATAAACAATTATTTATTTTTTACATGCCAAAAGCCTCTATTAACGGTTCGCAAAGGTGCGTTTTTATTTTTAAAAAAGCCAATTTCGAAGTTAAGAGCGCATTAATTTTTAGTAAAGCAAGGTTACTTTCGCTTCGGTTTCCTCAGTCCTTCTTTCCACTTTATCTTTTTCGCTGAAGGGCTCAAAAGGATATCGCTTCAATAAGGTTTATTACACTTCTTCAAATTGTCTTTTGGATGCTCCGGTTAGCGAAAGTTCATTTTTTCGCTAATAAAATTTTTATCAGTGCTCGTCGAAAACCTGAATTAAAGCCAGCCTTGTAATTTCAACAGAAATTAATACTTAGGCACTCTATTCTCCTCATTATCACCGCCCGATCTCCAAAAACCAACAGCAAACCAAACCTCTTGTTTGAGCGTGACAAAAACAAAGTTGATTTTACGCTTCATATTACAAGAAACTAACATTTTGATTTTCTATATTTGCACCCTCGCTCCCGTAGTTCAATGGATAGAATTATGGTTTCCGGTACCATCGATATGAGTTCGAATCTCGTCGGGAGCACAAAGAGGCAACATTTCGATGTTGCCTCCTTTTTTTCCTATCAATTTTATTTCTCCACCCACTATTTGAGGTAATTTTCGGTAAGGAATTTTCACCCTCATTAATTTAGACCTTAAAAAAAATGCCCGAAATAAATTTCAGGCATTTCTTTGTCATTGATGACTCGTTGGGTGTTATGCAAATACATGCTTGCATAACAATATCAAGTTAGCAATTAGTTCTTTTTAGCTTTTAACGTTAAGCCAATTTTCACATCTTTCGAAATCATCCAGTTTTCCGGACTTCCCTCTGCTTTATAATTAATTCCCCATGCACTTCTATCAATGATAAACTTCGCAGTAGCAGTAACATCTGATCCGGCAATTGCCACTTTTGAAGGGAATGTAATATTCAATGTACTGTCTTTAAGCGTTAAGTTTCCACTGATTAAATAATTAGGATCCGTTAGTAAACTAGATGGTTGCGCACCTGTAAATGGCTCCACTTTAGTAATCACAAACTTCGCCGTAGGAAATTTAGCTACATCAAAAAAATCCGGACTTTTTAAATGACCTGCCAAATCAGTAGATTTTTTATCTTTTTCGGTAACAGAAGCCGGATCTACATAAAGCGAAGCTAAATTGATAGTAAACTCACCACCGCTTAATGAATCTTTATTTACTGAAACAGTTCCTGAAGTCACGCTAATTTTTCCCCATCGTGGTGCTAAACCTCCTTTATGAGTGGCTTTCCAATCCACTTTCGTACCTACGGTATCAAGTGTTAAAGTTTCACCTTTTTGTTCCGCAGCGGTTTGTTCGCTGGTGGTTTTTGCATTATCATTAGAAGATCCTCCGCAAGATGCCAGTAGGAAAAGCGCAGGAAGCGCAAAAATTAATTTTCTCATTTGATATCAGTTTTAGTTAAAAAATTATCCTTATTGATTTTCAAAAATAGTGCCTGTATTTTCAGCAGACATTGATGTATGATAATAAAAAACCTCGGCCAACCGTGCCACCATAATCATATCATCTACTTAGTTTTATACTAATATCGGTTTAGCCCAAGATGTCAATAGAATTATTGCCCAGAAAAATACCGTGTGATAGCCTGTCGGCAAACAATATTATAGCATCATACGTTTGTTAGTCAACTTTAATGAATATTAAAATTTTCAATTAATTACCAACAAGCTAAATCTAACAAATTGATTCACGAAATCCTTTTCTACCTGAGTATTGCCATTATTCTTTCTACCCTTGTTCCATTTATAAGACACGATTTTTGGATTTTTAGGGTTTTTGAATATCCAAGATTACAAAAACTGGTATTGAATATTTTCGTGATTTTAGCAATTTTAATATTTGCCTTTCCGCATCAAACTGCCGACTACATTGTTCTATTTGCAATGTTTATAAACGTTTCCTATCTGGTTTATTTGATTTTCCCTTTCACCATTTTTGGCAACAAACAGATTATTGGTAGTTTAGAGAAACCCGGAAAAAACAATTTAAAAGTGTTCATTGCCAATGTTTATCAAGAAAACAGAAAAGCTTCTGAATATCATAACGAAATTAACGCATGCGATCCGGATGTAATATTGATGGTCGAAACCGATACATGGTGGCAAACGCAAATGGATACGCTATCAGAACGCTATCCTTTTCAGTTGAAAATTCCACTGGCTAACACCTACGGAATGTTATTATATTCGAGGTTTGAGCTTCAAAACGGAGAAATTAAATATCTGGTAAAATCAGATATTCCTTCAATAGAAACCTTGGTTAAACTTCCATCAGGGCAGTTGGTGAAGTTATATTGTTTACACCCCGAGCCTCCTGTTCCTCAGGAAAATCCAAGATCGACAGAGCGTGATATGGAGATTTTATTGGTAGCAAAAAAAGCGAAACAATCAGAACACCCGGTTATCGTAATGGGCGATTTGAATGATGTGGCCTGGAGTTATACCACAGAACTTTTCGGAAAAGTGAGTGGTTTGCTCGATCCACGCCGGGGAAGAGGATTTTTCAATAGCTTTAACGCGAAATATTTTTTCCTTCGATTTCCGCTCGATCATATTTTCTGCAGCCCCAACTTTACCTTAAGTAGTATTAATCGTTTACCAAGCTGTGGTTCTGATCACTTCCCGATGTGTGTAGACTTGCAATATAATCCAAAGGCTGAGGTAAAAAATGAAACCCCTGAAGCAACAACTGAAGAACTGGAATTAGCCAATGAAAAAATTAATGCAGAATTATAATATGTTTAAAAATGGATAATCAAACGGTAGAAACTATTAAAACTGCCTATCAGGCATTTAATCAAAGAAACATTGACAATGCACTGGCAACCATGCAAAAGGATGTGCAATGGTCAAAAGCGTGGGAAGGTGGTTATATTATTGGTCATGATGAAGTTAGGGCGTACTGGACAAGGCAGTGGGCGGAAATTAATCCAACCGTGCAACCGACTTCCTTTTTCGAAAGGCCAAACGGGAGCTTAGAAGTTATGGTACATCAAATTGTGAAGAGCTTAGATGGCAATATGATTTTTGATGGAGTTGTAATGCATATCTACACTTTTATAGATGGGCTCATTAAAAAAATGGATATTGAACTGGTTGAGAAGTCCTAATAGCCTTATTTGTATTGCTGAACCATTTATAAGAAAACCCGATAAGTTGTAAAACATAAGTTCTTTCGAAAAGATCCGTTATAGGTATAATCATTATTTGTAGTTTTGAAGAAAACACAAATCAACCTAAAACCAATTTTAAACATGAACATTACTAAAAACCTTTTTTTTACGGCATTGATTGGCGCTTTTACGTTAACAATGTATTCCTGCAAATCAAAGAAACTTGTTGCTAAACCAGAACCTGCACCAGTGTCGAAACCAACACCGCCAGTTGAAGAAAAGAAACCAACACCTCCACCTCCACCAAAAGAAGAAGCACCTGCTGAAAAACCTAATTTTAACTTAGATAATATCCAATTTGAATTTAATTCGTTTGTTCTTAAAACATCTTCTTTTGCTATTTTAGATAAAGCGGTAGCCGAAATGAAAAAAGCACCTGAAGCTAAGTTTGAACTCCATGGGCATTCTTCAGCTGAAGGAACACCAGAGCACAATATGTCGTTATCTGTTGACAGAGCGAATGCAGTAAAGTCATATTTTGTTAATGCAGGTTTAAGCGGTGATAAATTTAAAATTATTGGTCATGGAGAAAAAGATCCAATCACATCAAACGCCAGCGAAGAAGGAAGAGCTGTAAACAGAAGAACTGAAATTAAAGTACAAAATTGAGTTTAAGTCTCTAAAAAAAACGCCAGATAACACCAACAAGATTATCTGGCGTTTTTTTGCATCATTTCACCGTAAACTGAAGTATAAAGAAAATGAACAAGACACCTTAACGCTCTCAAAATCACTCAAAAACTATCTTGACGTCCTTTAAACGAGTTTGTTTGTTCATTTTTTTTTAAATTGTTAAACCGGAAAACAAATCTCTAAATTCAAATGTAGACTCATCATATATTCATCTAAATTCTGAGCTTTGCACTCCATATTAATAAGAAATAATGTAAAAATTCTTGGCCAAGGCAGTCAGGTTATTTTATTTGCACATGGATTTGGGTGTGCACAAAGTTCCTGGAAATATATTACTGATGCTTTTCTAGCAGATTACCGGGTAATTCTTTTTGATTATGTGGGCTCCGGGCAATCAGATCGCAACCAATACGATTACCATAAATATTCTACTTTAGAAGGTTATGCCTGCGATGTTATCGATATTATTGACACCTTAGGATTAAAAGATATTATTTTCGTTGGCCATTCGGTAAGCAGTATGATTGGAATGATCGCTGCTTTGCAAATACCGAAATCTTTCAAAAAACTTATCTTTATCGGACCATCTCCTAAATATTTAAACGATAGGGATTATATTGGCGGCTTCGAGGCTGCAGATATTGAATCTATTTTCAATCAAATTGCCGAGGATTATGTTGGTTGGACAAAAACCATCTCACCGGCCGTAATAGATAAAGCCGAAAAACCCGAACTTTCTGATTTTTTACAGGAATGCTTTGAAGAAACCGAACCCAGTATCGCCCTGGCTTTTGCTATGGCAACATTCAAAGCTGATTACAGAGATCAATTAAAAAATCTCGAGGTGCCCAGCCTAACACTACAAAGCAGCAAGGACATCATGGCACCTCAGTCTGCAGGAGACTATATACATCAAAATACGAGAGAGAATTTTCTCGTGGTAATGAAAGCGACTGGACATTATCCGCACATTAGTGAGCCCGAAGAAACCATCAGAGAAATTAAAGAGTTTATTGAAGATCGAAAAGTTGATGATCGATCTATGGATTTCACACTTAATAACTCTTACAATTTCTGAGGTCTTCGATAAACAGTTTCGCTTCTATTTTTGCCGCCCTGCAGGTTTCGTAAACATGCTCCAAATTAGTTTTTAATTCGCTATAAGTCAAATCATCCTGTTCTATTGCACATAATGTACTTTCCAGTTTCGATTTCAAACCCATAATGTAAATTGTTGATAATGTGCGATGTGCCACAACACTGAGTTGTTCGGCGTTTTTTGAGTGAAAGCTATTCTCCAACTCCAATAAATCACTTTCAATTGTTTCTACAAACTTATTGGTGATCTCCATTTCATAATCCAGATCACCCAAACTTATCTCTTTCAAATAACTTAAGTCGATCACTTCAAAGTCGCGGCTGTGCGCTGATGTTAGTTTTTCTTTGGGCAAGAATTGTGTAAGCATACCTACTAATTCAATTTTACTAATCGGTTTGCTAAAGCAGGCATTCATCCCGCTGGCAAAACATTTATCTTTTGCCTCATCAATACTGTAAGCCGTAATGGCTACAACGGGCGTAGTTATTTTCATCTCTTCCTTAACTACTTTTGTTAACTGATAGCCGTTAATTCCGGGTAGAGAAATATCGAAAAGCAGTAATTTGAAAGTGACAGACTGCAAAATCTTAATGGCTTCTTCACCACTATCAACAATAATATGTGTGATATCATATTCCTCCAGATAAGCAGACAATAGTTTTTGGTCAATCAGGTTATCTTCTGCAATTAATACGTCAATGTGTTGCATCATAAATTTTAAAATTACTACTACTCTGGTTTTACAGAATTTGCATCCTTTTATTTAGAGATGCTTTGTACGCATCAGAAACGGGCACAAAATTTTGGTTAATAATTAGTGTACCACCTTCTATGGTGTCTATCTTCCCTATATTTACAATAAAAGAGCGGTGAACTCTTGAAAACATATCCATCGGCAGCTTATCTTCAACTGATTTTAAGGAAGAGTGAATGGAATAATTTTTATCATCCACGTAAATTTTAACGTAATCTCCTCGTGCTTCCAAATAATTGATATCACAAAGTTTTAAACGCCTGATGATACTGGAATCTCTAATAAAAATAAATTCATCTTTTTTTGAGGCCACGAATAGATTATGATTTTTAAATATCTCTTTTGCCTTAATTACAGCTTTTAAAAAACGATCAGGTGTTACTGGCTTGGCAATAAAGTCGACAACATTCAGGTCAAATGCATCAGAAGCATAATCGCGTTTGGTGCTGATAAAAATGATAAGTGGTTTTCTCTCACCTAATCCCTTTACCAGTTCAATACCCGAAATACCTGGCATTTCCACATCCAGAAATAATAAGTCAATCTTATTTGTAGCTAGTATCTTATAGGCCTCTGTTGCGTTCTCACATTCGCCAACCAGCCTTAAAGAGTCCTCAATTTTCAATAGATTTTTGAGTGTACTTAAGGCAATCGGGTTGTCATCAACAATAAGGCAATTCATTTTTTTGGATTAGCGTTAGTAATAAAACTACCAATATCCTATCGCAATCGCCGAATTATCATTAGGAATGAATAAAATGAATAATTCTCTCCTCCGCAAAATCCAATAGAAATTTAAACCCGTATATATGCCCTTTCATCTGGTAAAAATGCCTTTCTAGCGAACACTTATATAGTAGTCAAGCATTTAGAAATACTTTTGTCACCAGAAAATCATTCATAAAATATATAAAAATCTCATGAACACCATTAAAACAATTTTACTCTCTCTTTTAGGTTTAACTTTTTCTATTTCTGTTAGCGCTCAATCATTCAAAGAACCTGTAGCTTTTAAACTTAAGAACGGAATGAACATCATTATTTCTGAAAATAATCGTTCGCCTAAAGCATATGCAAGTTTTACCTTAGACAATAAATCTTTCGAAAATAAAAAAGACGGTATTGTTGAAATGTTAAACGCCGTTCTTAACGAGGGCCTAGGAAAGAATGCCGATTTCTTATTCAACGACAATAGTGGCAAACTTGCAACCTCAACTGCTGAATTTGATGAGAAACTAACTGCTATGGCTTCGAAATTACAACATATCGAAATCGACCAAAAAACATTTAACATAGCAAAAGCAAAACTTTTAACAAGCATTAAATTACAGGATTATGATTACGATCAAACTGTGAACGAAACTTCAATTGGTAATTTAACTTTTGCCGATGTTAAAAGCTTTTACAATGAAATTTCTCCAGAGAAAACATATTTAACTATTGCGGGTAATGTTGAATTAAATGCAGCAAAGGCATCTGCAAAAAAAGCCTTTGGAAACTGGCACAATCCAAATATCAGAAAAAATATTGCTCCTTTAGCAAGATAGTTCCGGATTATCTAACGTTAGGCCCTTTAATTAAATTAGAGGGCTTTTTTGTTTAAAAATGTTACAGGCATTATCATTACTTATATTTAGTTATGATAATCATTCAATATATTAGCTTCATCAATTATTCCACCCGATGAAGAAATTATACAGTTGCCTATTACTTGCCTTTATTGCCTTTTCTGCCCAATCGCAAACCATTATCAACCGCAGTGGAAATATTAATGAAATGGTCAGATCGGTTAATCAGGATTCTTTAAAATCATACATCACCAAAATGGTTGCTTTTGGTACCCGAAATACTTTAAGTGATATTAAAAGTAAAACCAAAGGCATTGGTGCAGCGAGGAACTGGGTGGTAGCGAAGTTCAATCAGTTTGCTAAACAGAGTGATGGCAGATTAACCGCCTTTTTAGATACCACAACCTTCCAGCCAGATGGAAAAAGGGTTGACAAACCAACCCTGCTTGGAAATGCAGTAGCGATTTTAAAAGGAACTGATGCCAGCGATAAACGTGTTTACGTAGTAAGCGGGCACCTCGATAGTCGTGTAACGGATGTAATGAATAGAACCAGTGATGCACCGGGTGCCAATGACGATGGAAGCGGCGTTGCGGGCGTAATCGAAGCTGCGAGAATAATGAGCAAATATAAATTTGCAGCTACGATCATTTTTGTTGCAGTAAGCGGCGAAGAACAATCTTTGCTGGGCTCTGGATTTATGGCTGCAAAGGCGAAAAAAGAAGGCTGGAACATTGACGCCATGTTGAATAATGACATGATTGGCAGTAACAATAGCAGCGAAACACAAATTATAGATAATACCAGGTTAAGGGTTTTTAGTGAGGGACTACCGAGCTACGAACTGGATAAAAATGCAAAATCAATCCGACAGTTTGGTTTGGAAAATGACGGAAAAAGCCGTCAACTGGCCCGCTATGTAAAGGAAATTGGGGAAAGATATGTTGATCAGCTAGAAGTTAAACTGATTTACCGAAATGATCGTTTTCTGCGTGGTGGCGATCATACACCTTTTGTTGAAAACGGTTTTCCTGCCGTTCGCATTACGGAAATGAATGAGAATTTTGAACATCAGCATCAGGATTTAAGAACAGAAAATGGTGTACGGTATGGCGATTTACAAGAATTTATGGATTTTGAATATCTACGCAAAAATACAGCGGTAAATATTGCAGTCTTAGCTAATCTGGCTACAGCGCCTTCTACACCTACAGATGTAAAGATAGATGTTAAAAATTTGAGCAATTCTTCATATTTGTATTGGAAAGCGCCGGCCAACGGCACTGTAAAAGGTTATTATGTTTTAATGCGTGAAACCAGCAGTGCAGTTTGGGAAAAGAAATTTTTCACTACAGCAACCGAACTGAGAATTCCTTACAGTAAAGACAATTATTTATTTGCGGTACAAAGCGTTGGCCAAGACGGCAATGAAAGTTTGCCTGTGGTTCCCGGCATTGGGCGTTAAGCAAACATTTAGATTTCATCATTGTTTAACATCAAACCTGCAAAAATGAAATTTAAACCCATTGCTCTTATCGTTAATATTGCCATCACTTTGGGTATTGGCGCATTAGGTGGCTGGGCAACGGCCCAATCTGTTAAAACATGGTATCCAACACTTCATAAACCTTCATTCAACCCGCCAAACTGGTTATTTGCACCTGTTTGGACAACTCTTTACATCTTAATAGGTATCGCTGCATATCTGGTTTGGATGAAGCGAGACAAGATTGAACACCTGCCCAGGACAATTGCCATTTATTTCATTCAGCTTATTTTAAACTTAGCCTGGTCTTTCATTTTCTTTTATCTGCATGAAATAGGATTTGCTTTATTTGAGATCATCATTTTATTAATGATCATTATTGCTAATGCGATTACGTTCTATAAAATTGATAAATGGGCGGGCATCCTATTTATCCCATATATTCTCTGGGTAAGTTTTGCATCATTTTTAACTTATAACATTTTCATATTGAACTAATTTTAAAAGAAAACACTATTTTAGAAGAGTGGTAGCTTTTAAGAGACTTTTGCTGATGCTTTTCGTTTTGTGCAGTACCCAATTGTATGCACAAAAGGTTGGTTTGGTTTTTAGCGGAGGCGGCGCCAAAGGACTTTCACATATCGGTACGCTCAAAGCTCTTGAGGAAAACCACATCCCCATCGATTATATTACAGGCACATCAATGGGTGGAATTGTGGGCGCCATGTACGCTGCAGGCTATTCTCCTAAAGAAATTGAAGAGATTGCATTAAGTAAAGATTTTCAGAACTGGGTGAACGGACGTTACACCAGTGATTATACTTATTACTTTCAAAAAAACGCACCAAATGCGTCAATGCTTACCGCAAAAGTGGCCATTGACACCGGATTCCATTTTAGCTTTCGCTCTAACATCATCAATGATATTCCCTTAAATTTTGCCTTTCTCGAGTTATTTTCACAGGCTTCGGCAGTTTCAAAAGATAACTTCGACCATTTATTTGTACCATACAGATGTATGGTGGCCGATGTGTTGTCGCAAAAAAGTATCACCGTTGGCAAGGGGAACCTGGCCGAGGCCGTTCGGGCAACAATGACTGTTCCGATCATTTATCGCCCTATTAAATTAGATGGTAAATATGTTTTTGATGGTGGCTTATACAACAATTTCCCTGCTGATGTAATGGAAAAAGAATTTAAGCCAGATTATGTAATTGGTGTAAATGTATCATCAAAAACCTATAATGAATACCCCAAAAATATTGATGACCGGTTAATGAACCGTTTTTTAGTATATATGTTTTTATCCAAGTCAGACTCAACGATGATTGGCAAAAATGGGGTTTACATCCAACCCGACCTGGGCGATTACAGCGTTACAAATTTTGCTCCGGTGGAAGATTTGATTAAAAAGGGTTACGATGCTACAATGGCCGATATGCCCCGGATAAAAGCATTGATCAAAAACAGAGTAGATCCAGCAGCGCTGGAAAAGAAAAGGGCGCAGTTCAATGCCAAAAAACCAGATTTAAACTTTAGCAACATCATTGTTTCAGGCGTAAACAGCCAGCAAAAGAAATATGTAGAAAGGCTTTTTAAAAGCGATAAAGCGACTTTTAACCTCCAGGACATCAAACGTGGATATTATAAACTGGTTGCCGACCAAACGTTTGAAACCATCTATCCTAAAATCTCCTATCAACCACTTAGCGATAGTTATACCTTTGAAGTGGTGGCGCAGCCTAAAAAGAGTTTTAAACTCGATCTGGGAGGAAATATTTCAACCAGGCCAATTAGCAATGTTTTTTTGGGTGCTGAATATAATTATCTCAACAGAAAGGCTTATACCTTTGGAACCAGCTTTTACTCTGGTCGGTTTTACGAATCTGTTCAAGTGAATGGCCGCATAGATTATCCAACCAAATTACCGCTGTTCCTAGCAGCAGAACTCACCTACAACCACTGGAATTTTTACAATACCAGCAAAATTTTTATCGAAAACCCCCGCCCCATTTACATCGAACAATCTGATAGAAAAATAGATTTGGCTATGGGCGCACCTTTAAATTATAACACCAAAGTAGTGTTACACGCCAGTTTTATCAATAATAACGATCGCTATAGTCCGAATAACACATTTTCTGTGGGCGATTTGCTCGATCAAACTATTTTTAATGGTTTCAGGGGTTCACTTAACTTAGAAAAAAACTCGCTAAACAGAAAACAATACGCCACCAATGGTCAGAGTTTTTCGCTAAGTGTAAACTATACTACTGGCAGAGAAAACTATAATCCCGGCAATATCTTCCGCAATACCCCGGGTTTGGCTAAAGCACCGGGCGCAAGCAATTTAAGGCAATGGGGAACCATTAAGCTTAGCCAGGAAAATTACTTTTTTCATCTCAAAAAATACACACTGGGTTATATTGTCGAAGGCGTAATTTCAAATCAACCCTTATTTAACAATTACTACGCTACCCTATTGGTTTCTCCGGCTTTTTATCCGTTGCAGGATAGCCGCTCGTTGTTTTTAGATAAATTCAGGGCCACTACCTATGCTGCCGGCGGAATTAAAAACATTTACAATTTTAAAAAAAATCTAGACTTTAGACTGGAAGGTTATTTATTTTTGCCTCATAAAGAGTTTGAATTAAATAATTTCCAGGATATAGACTACGCAAAAGCAATAAGTAAAATACGCTATGCTGCTACCGCAGGCCTGCTTTACCATACTCCGGTTGGCCCGGTAAGCTTAAGCTACAATTTATATAATGACGCAATAAAAAGAAATGGTGTATTATTGCACATCGGTTACCTCATATACAATAAACGTTCTATCGAATGAAACGAATATTCTTAATATTTTCGCTCTGCCTAATCAGCTACTTAGGTGTTGCTCAAAATGCTGCCATTAATAATTTTCTGGTTAAAGAAAACCTGCTTAAAAACAATAAGCTGGCTATCATTGCAGCCGATTCGCTAAATGTACCCAACGAAAATATCAATGGTACATACACGTTTAGCGTAAGCGGATTTACACAGATTTTAAAATTTAATGATGGAATAGCTGTGTTACCGCTACCAATTGATAAATCGACTTTTGTTTACATCAAACATCAAAATGATACTGGTACACACAGCAAATTGGTATATGTTTACAAAAAAGATACAGATCTAACGCCTTACGCCATTAACAGTTTATGGTTATTCATTATTCCAATTGCATTAGTAATTATTGCGTTTGCCTTTCGGAAACTAATCATTTTTGTAGTGGTGGCGTTCCTGGTATTTGTTTACTTTAACCATAGCAGTGGATTAAACATCGGTACATTTTTCGAGAGTATTTTTGATGGCTTAAGAAACCTGTTTTGATGTAGTAAAGCAGGCCCATCACTTTTAGGTTAAAACCGTCCGGCTTTCCGCTAAATCTTTTTTTGCTTTCCTTCGGCTGTGCTCAGGATCACAGAAAAAAAGGATATCGCTTCAATCCGGTTTAGTTTACATCATTCATTGCAACTATTTAAGTTTTTATAGTGCACCGTAAAACATATTTTAAAATATGCGCATTGCCGTTATCGATCTTGGAACCAACACATTTCACCTGTTAATTGCTGAAATAAAGCAAAACAACTTTTCAGTTATTTATAAAACGAATGTTCCGGTTAAGCTTGGAGAAGGAAAAATAAATGAGAATGTAATTATTCCTGTGGCGTTCGAAAGAGGTTTGGCGTGTTTAAAGAATTTTGCTGACACCATGACTGCGTATCAGGTTGATCAGGTTAGGGCAACAGCAACCTCAGCTGTTCGCAGTGCTCAAAATGGTCAGGATTTCGTGGATGCTGTAAGAGAAAAAACTAGTATTGCTATTGAAATCATCTCCGGTGATGATGAAGCGGAATTGATCTATCAAGGTGTAAAACTAAGTGGGGCGATTCAAAATTTATCCTTAATCATGGATATTGGTGGCGGCAGTGTAGAGTTTATTCTTTGCGACACCGAAAGACTCATCTGGAAAAAAAGTTATAATATCGGTGCCGCTCGCCTGGCCCAACAATTTTTCAATTCAGATCCAATCAGCGATGATGACAGAAATGCAATTTTATATCACATTCAGGGCGAATTGGCTGATCTTTTCGAGATATGCGAACGTTACCAGCCACAAACTTTAATTGGATCGGCTGGCGCATTCGAAACCTTTGCAGAATTAATCATCAATAAAAAAAATAAACAGATTGATATTAACAAAGCTGAGACCTATGTTTTCAATTTTGACGAATATATCGAAGTTGCAATCAAACTTTTAAATCTTAACCATCAAGAACGGGCTGCTATGCCCGGAATGATCCCTTTGCGGGTAGATATGATTGTAATGGCTGCACTGATTACCAACTATGTTCTCGGCCGTACTAAAATAAATCAGCTAACATTATCCACCTACGATTTAAAAATGGGATCGTTGGCTAACTTTTTGTAACCTTATCGCTCGTTTTTAAAGGTCGATAACCGATACCACCCAAAATTATTGCGTCACGATCCTGAGCCAATAAATCTCTTTGTTTTTCCATCGAAAAATTAATTGGTATCTCGCCTGTAAACCTCAAACTCTGAACAATAATAATGTTGTTTTTTGGATGAATACCCTGAGCGAATTTAATTTCATATCGCCCATCTTTATCCGTGAGAGCGTAATACTTGGTGTTTGGAATTATTAACTTGATGCCTTGCAAAGGTTTTTTATCAGCACCAACAATTCTGCCGCTTACTTTTTTGATCGTAATCGGCTTTAGTTCATCAGCGTTACCTTTCAATTCAGTTGAAATTTCAGTGTTAACCGGGAAATTGGCAGCACTGGCGCTTAAAGTTTGGCCAAATATGCTTACACCTATAGCCAAAACGCCCAAATATTTCATCCAGTTTCTATTCGGTGGCACCACAGCTAAATGATAGTTGAGTTGCGCCAGTTGATTTTTACTAAGCCTTCCACAAACTTCTGATGAAGCATTAGCCAATGTCTTGATAATTTCGGCATTACTGTAACCTGTAAAATCGATTACGCACTTATTACAGGCTTCGCAAAAATTAAACCCATCTTTTTTTTCCATTTCGTCCCAGTTCTGGGCACAAGGTTTATCGATCGTAACTATGGCTTGCGTCTTTTTCATCTTTAAAGTATTTGCCTACATGATGAAAAAGATTTTATGATTCCATAATTCATCTGAAATTATATCAATTTTTGAAGCTCAGCATACAGCTTTTCCGTTGGTAAGCCCATTACATTGGTGTAAGATCCTTCAATTTTTTGCACCACTGCAATTCCCCACCAATCCTGTACCCCATAACTGCCGGCTTTATCAAATGGCTTGTAATGATCAATGTAGAAATCAATTTCCTCACTTGTAACATTTCTACAATAAACGGCAGTACGATCATAGAAAGAAAACATTTGCGTTCCTTTAACAAGCGTTACACCTGTGAAAACTTCATGTTTACTACCAGATAGCTTTGCAAGCATTTCCTGTGCATGCGCCCGATCTCTTGGCTTACCTAAAATTTCTCCATTCAAAGCTACAATCGTATCTGCGGTAATTACGATTTCACCATTTGCTTTAAATGCTTTGGCTTTTTGTTCTGATATATAAACTGCAATTTCGGCCGGGCTTAACTCTTCCGGATAGCTTTCATCAACCTCTTTGAGTTCCACTTTAAAATTTAATCCCATCAACGCTAAAAGTTCTTGACGACGGGGCGATTTTGAAGCAAGGGTAATTGGTGTATTGTACAGCATAACGAGGATTTCTAAAAAGCGCTAAAATAACAAAAGCGGCCGATAAGCCGCTTTTGTTATTGATATTATTATCAAACTTAGTTGTTTCCGCCACGCTCCTGCATGCGCTTCTGCATTTCAGCACGCTGCTCATCCTGCCAGGTTTTATACATTTTTTTCTGATCTTCAGTTAACACTGCGTTCACTTTAACATCACTGTCTGTACGGAATTTTTGCATTTTCTCTCTCATCGCGTCTCTGTCTCCGCCTTGCGCTTCTTCACGCATTTTTTTCATCGCGTCTGCTTGTTCAGTAAAAACAGTAGTTAATTTGGTTTTTTGCTCTTCGCTTAGTTTCAGTTTTTCATCCAGTTGTTTCACCCTGTCTTCAGGCTTCATCATCATACCACCACGACCACCACCTTGCTGCGCACTTGCATAAGTTATTACCGAGAATAACAATGCACAAATCATCATTAATTTTTTCATGTTTTTTGTTTTGAAATTTAGACTTGTTGGAGTAAATCCAAGCGGGATGGTTTAACACAGAAGGTGTAACTTCCTTGTTGCAGAATAAATGGAAATGGCTTTAAATACTTTTGGCATAAACACGCTACCCGTATGAAACTGATCAATACTGCTGATCATTTATTGACCAGAATCGGAAGCAGCTGGATTTTCATCATGCCACCTTCCCTGCACCTTCATTACTTTTTCTATGATATCACGAACGGCAGTTTTACCCCCAGTGTAAGGAGAAACAAATGTAGAAATGGCTTTAATTTCCTCTACGGCATCAGCCGGACAAGTTGGTAAGCCCACCAATTGCATTACTTTTAGATCAGGAATATCATCACCCATGTAAAGCACATCTTCGGCATTGATATTTTTATCAATCAGATATTGATTAAAAACTGCCACCTTATCTCCTGTACCTAAAAATACGTTAGTAATACCAAGATTAAAAAACCGTTTCCCCATTGCGATTCCATCACCACCAGAAATGATACACACGTGATAACCCCGCTTTACTGCCAGTTGCATGGCATAACCATCTTTGATATTAAATGTACGTAAAGATTGGCCACTATCAGTCACCTGAACAGAACCATCTGTAAGCACGCCATCAACATCAAAAATAAAGGTGGTGATGCTTTTTAGCTTTTGAAGAAACATGTTGAATTGAATGTTAAAAGTTTAAAGCAAAGCCGGTTAACGACTCAAAACTCCATAAACAAGACTAATCCTGATTATCTCTCCATTCGTAAACCCAGGCCGATTGAATTTGCTCCAGATGGCCTTCGCTGCTTTCTTCACGGGTGCCTTTAAAGTTTGGCAGTTCCAAAACCCATTCTAAAAGTTCAGTGAAACGGATTCGGTAGATTTTTGTTTCGCCAAACTCATCGCCAAATTTTTCATATAAAGACATTGCAATATCTTCATAATCGTTCCAGTAAAAAGGTAAGGCAAATTTATCGTTGTTCATGTTTGTTAGTTTGAAAAGTTTTAAAGTTTAAATGTTTTATTGCATGGCCTGGTCAAGAAATCCTGTCCTATATCGTCAGAATAAAGACTTCAGGACTAGCTAGTGACCCATAAAGCCAGATTGATCTGGAATAGTTACCTCGATATCTCCATCGATCACCACACACTGGCAACCCAGTCGGGAAGTTATCCTTGGACGAACCGCTCTATCAATAAAATCTTCTTCTTTATCTGAGATTTCTTCGATATTATCCATGCCTTTAGTTACGTAAACGTGGCAGGTACTGCAGCCGCAAACGCCTCCGCAGTTATGCTGAAGTTCAATGCCGTTATCCAGACAAACATCTAAAACAGATTCACCAGCAGCTATAGGTAATTCTACAGGGGCATGATCTGCTTCTTCAAAATTTATTTTTAGTTTAAAAATGCTCATAATTATTTTGCAAAAGTAAGAAGCAAAAGCCGTAATTATGCTATTTCAGCGTTAATTTTATGCTATCGCTTAATGTTTGATAAATGTGCTTCATTTCAGGCTTGCTTTCTAACATCCCTAAATGTTTACTCATAGTGGTTTCATCATTCCTTATTGCCGGCCCGGTTTGCACATTTTCGGGCAGGTTACTCATTACCTTATCAGCAGTTTCAGCAATAAGAGGTCTGATAATATCAAAATCCAAATCATTTTCCTGGAGAATTTCATTCGCCATGGCATATAAATGATTAGGAAAATTGCAAGCAAAAACTGCTGCCAAATGAAGTATCTTTCTTTTTTGTCCATCCAGTTCATAAACCTTTTCGCTTAGTTTAAAAGCCAGTTGCCTTAGCATGCTGAGCTGAGTTTGATCTGTAGCCTCAATACAAAGTGGAATGTTCAGAAAAGAAACATCTTTGGCTTTAGAAAACGTTTGCAGCGGATAGAAAACGCCAGCCTGCTTAACATGCGAAGCAAGCACTTGAATATCAGTTGTGCCAGAAGTATGAACCACCAGCCCATTTACATGAGCTAATGACGCTGCTACAGGCGCAATGGCATCATCTTTCACCGAAATGATATATAATTCAGCGTCTTGATTAATGTGCGAAAGGTCATCAACTGCCTCTGCAGACAACTGATTAGCAAGCCATCTGGCATTTACGAGATTCGGACTATAAATCTGTAACACATCTTCACCATTAGCCTTTAATGCTTTAGCTAAATGCGTGGCTACATTTCCCGAACCTAGTAAAACAATCTTCATGATCTAAGCGATTTTCGCTTCTTTTCTTCTTCTAAAAATAGAAAGTAAGAAACCCACAACCATTATAATTGTACCTGCCCAATATAAATTAATGAATGGAAATTCAATCGCTTTAAAAACAACCCAGTCTTTAGCTTGCTGTGGTTTTTCAAAAATTTGGAGTTCTACCTTTTTTTCGTCAGGCAGAACTTGCGCAAACCTAAATTTTAAGTCCAGCTCTTCCACTTTACGGGCAAAATCGAAAGTATTGTTTCCTTTTATTAAAAACATCGGCTCTGCCGTATAAATTTTACCAGCCGAGTTAATTTCCAATGGTAAACCTACTGCGTAATCGCCTTGCGCCAATACTAAATCTTTTACAATTGGTTTGTTATTTAAAGCTTTTACAGTTACAACCCCACTTGAAGTATGGATCGTATCACCAACCGCTACTTTAACAATCCTTGGTGCCTTGTAATTTTCGTCATCAGAGTGACCTTCATGATCATCATGAGATTCCTTTTTTATTGCCGCACTCGTGATATGCGTATACACATCATAGGTTAAATAATGCTTAGTATCAGGCGAAGCGACTAATCCCATTTTCTCATTATCCTGCACGTGTGGGTGTAAATTGAAATCTTCCTTAACCTTGCCTTCTTTATCTAAAACCTTAAAGTTTAAAGTATAAATCGTGTTTGGTGCTTTAGTGGTATCACTTACATATGTTACACTGTATTTGCCCATTTGCTTAGGCTCATTCTTATATAACATGATATTCTCTCCGGGTTTTTCGGTTTTTTCAAAATCCTTAACCGGAATAAAGTTATTGGCATTGATAGAGAGCGGTTTATTGGTTGCTGCCGAAATTAATGCACCCAAAATTAAAAAGGCGAAACCGATGTGTGCAATGGCTGAACCAGCCAACTTTGCTTTGCCACCAAATGCCTGATACAATATTGCTGCATTTGAAAACACTGCAAACAAACAACTGAACGTAATCAAAATGTACATCGTGTTGGTATAAATGTCTGCAACATACACCAAAGCGGCTGTTAAAACGATAGAGAACAATACCACAGATATTAAACTGCTATAAAACTTGCGTGGATCTGTTCTTTTATATTTCAAATATTGAGAAAAACCAGAAATCAATGTTATCAGAACGGCAAATGGTGCCTGCCACTTGTTGTAGTATTTTACAGCATCAATTGGTGGAGAAAAGTTTGTTCCAAATGCCTTATTAAACACCGGAACTGATGTAGAAAAAATCACCTGAATACAGGCAACCGTTACCACCAACGCACCAATAAACATCCAGAATTCACGTGAATAGGTTTCTTCATCTTTTGTGGTAATTGGCAATTCCTTCCATCTCTTAATCACTAGATACACTGCAAGGGCTGCAAACACCACATTATACAAAATTAAGTGCCCGAACATACCCATATCCGTAAATGAGTGAACTGAAGTGTCGCCTAAAATACCGCTTCGGGTTAAGAAAGAAGCATATAGTACCAATAAGAAACTTAAGAAAACAAGTGCAATGGCTGTAAAATAAGCATGGCCTGTGTTTTTGTAAGCGATCATTACGTGTACAGCGCCAATAAGCGTAAGCCATGGAATGAGTGATGCATTTTCTACCGGATCCCAGGCCCAGAAACCACCAAAGTTTAATGCTTCGTAGGCCCAGAATGAACCCATAATAATACCTGTACCTAAAACCATCACTGCAAAAAGCGTCCATGGCATGGCAGGTTTAATCCAATCTTTATACCTCTTTTGCCATAAAGCTGCAATTCCATAAGCGAACGGAACAACCATACTGGCGAAACCTAAAAACAGGGTTGGTGGATGAATAACCATCCAATAGTTTTGCAACAATGGATTTAATCCCCTTCCATCGGTTATGAAAGTTAAATATTTTGCAAAGTTTTCCGGGTTGGCAAATACCACAGGAGCCATCGCTTTTAAATCAACAGCATCCCTTAATAAGATGAAAGGAGAACTTCCGATACGTTCGCCGAAAATCTCAACGCCCAACATCATCGAGGTTAAAAAAACCTGCGAAAATGCCACGACCGTCATTACCGGGCGTTCCCAGGTCTTAGCCTTCCAGATTAACAGCGCACCTAAGAATGATTGCCAAAAAGCCCACAGCCAGAAACTTCCTTCTTGTCCTTCCCAAAAAGCAGAAACAATATAATAAATAGGAAGTGCCTTCGAAGAGTGAAAATAAACGTAATTATATTCGTTATAATGGCCAAGAATAAGGTAAAACAAGGTGATACCGATACCAACAATACTGGCCCAATTCACCAGGAATCCAATTCTACCGAGATTTCTCCATGATTTATCTTCTAAATTTTCTTTGCGACTGGCAAAAAAATATGCGATTGTTGAAAGTAACGATGCACTAAAAGCCAACACAATAAAAAACTGTCCGATTTTACCCGGTAACAGGTTTTCGCCTACAAATTGAATGTCCATTAAAATTAATTATATTTTTTATCGCCGTTCTGGTCTACTGTATCTACTTTTCCATCTTTATTTACTTCAACAAGATTATCATTGTATTTAGATGGGCATTTCATTAAAATTTTCGACGCATAAAATTTGTCCTTGTCCATCTTTCCGATGAGCACAAGTTTTTCAGATTTTTCAAAATCCTGAGGTTTCGTGCCATTATAAATTACTTCACGAATTTCTCCTTTTTCATCTTTCATGTGAAATGAAAAGTGATTGGCATCTTTTACCGCATCATAATACATGCCCATCGATTTTTCCCAGTAGCCCATTACGTGTTCTTCTTTACCAGAAGTTGAGGCTTCTTTAAAATTAGAATAAGTATCCGTATTCGCGTTTAAGCTAAATAAGATTCCCACAGAAATTGCAATGGTAATCAGACCAATGATTGCACTTTTTTTCATGTTGTATATTGTTGTAAAAGCTGGCAACAAAGATAGAAAAATAGGCATAGTGAACCTTCATTAACATTTATCTTGTCTTTATATTGACAATTAGCTGATTATTTCAAAATCTGAAGCCAAAGGTTTTGACTATAATTAATAATTTGTCTTAATAAGAAGGTAAATGGTCCAATTAACCACTTCGACAAAGGTTTGATTTTCGCATTGATCAGCCTTTTTTAGTTTTTGGATTTGCAATACTGCGGTTAAAGTATGAGCTAAAATTATTATTTTTGACCATTGGATCATCACCTCAATTTTTTATCCCACTGTTTTTTAAAACCATTGAAGATTATGAACTTTAATCCGTTCTGCACCTTTTTATTATTCTGATTTTCATTGCCGATCCTCAGTTTTTGCTTTCAGGTAATTGAATAAATGATAATGATAAATGATCATCCCGGCGATGTTTTACTTTGAGTTATTTATTTCACCGGAAAAGAAAAGTGACTTCTGTGATGGTGATGCGTAGAATTGACAAAAAGTATGCAGATATTTACCCCCTTTTACATCTCAATTTTCTAAATTAATTTATTGCAAACCTTTCAACAATATCTTTCTTAACATGCTACATGATAATCTGATTTTAATTCTTATCCTACTTTTAGGCGTAACGCTTCTGGTTATGGTTGGCCAAAAGATAAAAATTTCTTATCCGATATTTTTGGTTTTAGCCGGCTTGGCAATTGGATTTATTCCAGGTATGCCAAACTTAAAAATAGATCCAAACATCGTTTTTTTACTTTTCCTTCCTCCACTACTTTACGAAGCAGCCTGGTTTACCTCATGGAAAGATTTTTGGGAGTATAAAGGTGCTATATTTTTAATGGCAGTTGGTTTGGTATTTATTACTTCTGTTGCGGTGGCTTATGCCTCGGTGGCTTTTATTCCAGGATTTACTTTAGCGCTTGGTTTTTTATTGGGTGGAATTATTTCTCCCCCAGATGCTGTTGCCGCAGCGGCAGTTTTAAAAGGATTAAAAATACCTAAAACCGTAACGGCGCTTTTAGAAGGCGAAAGTTTAGTAAATGATGCATCCAGTTTAATTGTATTCAAGTTTGCTTTGGCAACCATTGTAAGTGGCACTTTCGTGATGCATGATGCTGCTGTAAGTTTTGTATCAGTAGCTGGGTTAGGGATATTGATAGGAGTTGCCATTGGGGGCGTATTTTATGCCATACACAGATGGTTACCTACAACAGACAATATCGATACAGTATTAACGCTGCTTACACCTTATTTCATGTATATAGTGGCAGAGCATTTCGAAGCTTCAGGTGTGATGGCTGTGGTTTCTGGCGGATTACTGCTCTCGAGCCAATCTCACGTTATCCTTACTTCACAATCTAGAATTAAAACGGTTTCTGTATGGTCTTCATTAACTTTTATGCTTAATGGAGTGGTGTTTATATTAATTGGCTTAGCATTACCTGATATCGTAAACGGCTTAGGCCCTAATTATCCTATTGCAAAAGCAATTGGTTATGGTGTTGGCATTAGCATTTTAGCACTTGTGGTTCGTTTTTTATGGTTGGTATCTACCTCACAAATCACCCAGTTGTTTAATAAAAAAACCAGGGAACGCTACAAAGATGTGACCTGGCACTCCTTTGTAATCTTAATTTATGCTGGCATGCGAGGTGTAGTGTCTTTGGCAGCTGCACTTTCTATCCCCGTAATGATTTCAGATCAGATTCCTTTTCCGCTTAGAAATTTGATTCTCTTCATCACCTTTGTGGTAATTTTTGTTACGCTGGTTGTACAAGGGCTTACCTTGCCATTTGTAATTAAACTCCTGGATATTCCTGAAGCTAAAAGTAAACTTTCTGAACAGGAACAAACCAACCAGATAAAACTGAAATTAATTGACCTATCACTAGATAAATTGCAGGCCGATTATAAATACCAATGTACACACAATGAGCTAATGGTTAATTTAAAAGCAGAATTACAACATTCATTAGTGGAGAAAAAGGACACCTTAAATGCTTTCAAAAACGGCGATATTGATAAAGTAGATTTGAAAGCTTATCATGAAATTATGCTCGCATTGATTCAAGTACAACGCGATGCGCTACATCATTTAAAAATGGATAAAAACTATGATGATGATATTATTAGGAAAGAGGAATGGCGACTGGATTTGGAGGAACTGAGCATATCTACTTCAGATTAAGGAAAGTCCTTTCAATCGCTGGCACATGTGTGTGATGAACTTTCTATTCAAACGCAAAGATCAGTTGGTACTTCGTGAAGAATATCCTTTTTTTTTGAATCCGGTACTGTTGTTCTTAAACCCGATTTAGCGAAAATACTTTTAATTTGCAGTGGCCTTAAATAAACTGTATGCTGAGTTACGAAGCATCTGTTACCGATGAACAAATGCTTCGTGCCTCAGCACGATAGAAGTTTTTAAAAGATTGTAGTGAGAGCGGGGCCAACCCTACCCGATAAAAACAGAACCCTACATTTCCAAAATAAAAAATCCTTGCAAATGATACATCTGCAAGGATTTTTAGCTTTAAGCTTTAGTTTTTCGCCTTTTAGCTTATTATGGCCAAACGCCTAAGTTCATATACGATACAGCAATTTTGTCGATTGAATTCACAAAAGCAGCTGTTCTTAATGTTTTTGTATCTGGCTTAACCATTCTGGTTTCACGAATTTCGTGATAAGAATGAATCATGGTATCTTCTAAACCAGAGTTTACCAATTCAATTTCTGATGCACCTTTAACAATCATTAAGCGGTGTTCAGGAAGGATGGTTTTGCCTGTTAAGTTTTCTAAAGTTGCAATTAAGTTAGCGTTTGAATTAGCCGCATAACGGTTTTCCATACGACCGAATGCCACATGTGAAAGGTTTTTTAACCACTCGAAATAAGATACTGTAACACCACCGGCGTTGCAATACATATCTGGAATGATGATACCGCCCATTTCAGTAAAAATCGCTTCTGCTTCTGGCGTAGTTGGACCATTTGCGCCTTCAGCGATGATTTTAGCCTTGATGTTGCGAATATTGTACTCTGTGAATTGATTTTCTAAAGCCGCAGGAACCAAAATATCGCAATCTTGCTCTAAACCTTCCATTGAATTTTTAAAATCAGTGGCACCAGGGAAACCTAAAATTGAACCGGTATTTTTGCGGTGAGCAAAAACCTCATCAACATTTAAACCATTAGCATTGTAAATTGCACCTTCGTATTCGCATAAACCAACAATAGTAGCTCCGAATTCTGCGAGGAATTTTGCAGAGTGATAACCTACGTTACCTAAACCCTGAACAATAACTCTTTTATCGCCCAAACCAGCTTTGAAACCGATTTTTGCCATATCTTCAGCAACATCTACACATTCACGAACGGCATAAGCCACGCCGCGACCAGTAGCCTCTTTACGTCCGCGGATACCGTGTAAAGCAATTGGCTTACCGGTTACACAGCCTAGAGCATCTAACTGACCTGGATTCATGGTCATATAAGTATCTGCAATCCAGCTCATTTCGCGTTCACCAGATCCATAATCTGGAGCAGGAACATCGATCCCAGGGCCAATAAAATTTTTCTTAATTAATTCTGTAGTATAACGACGGGTGATCGTTTCTAATTCAGCTACACTATATTGTTTAGTATTGATTTTAATACCGCCTTTTGCACCACCAAATGGAACGTTTACGATGGCACATTTATATGTCATTAAGGCTGCAAGCGCCATCACTTCATCTTCGTTAACCATTTCGCTGTAACGAATACCACCTTTGGTTGGACTCATGTGATGCGAGTGCTCTACACGCCATGCATCGATTACTTCGAAACCATTTCCACGACGAATTGGGAATTGGAAACGATACACACTATTACACGCTTTAATCTGGTTCAATAAACCTTCAGGGTGATTGGTGAATTGAGCCGCACTGTCAAAGTTTTTGCATACATCAGCAAAAAACTTGTTCTCGTCTGCTAGATTAGCCATTTTTTATTTTTTATGAATTAAGTATGCCGCAAAATTGCCTAAAAAAACCGCATATATCCAAATGAAAAAATACTTAGTGTATAGCCAACACCAATCAGTTTAGTAAGGAAAAACAGCTTTAAACAGTTTAAACTTAGTTTTTAGGTGAGTTTTCCTTTTCGATTTTTTTTAATCTTTTATCAATCGAGAATAGATAAGCCAATAAACCGAGTAAAATTATAACAATACAAGCTACAACAACATAAATTTTACCATTGCTACGCAGCGTATCGGCCATTTCCACACCATTATCTTGAGCGAACAATTGTACGGTAGCAAACATTAATATAAGTGAGAATAATATCTTTTTCATTTCTTTTTTCTAGATGTCAGTATGTAAGGATGACTGGTGTTTAATCTTTTATCCTTGCTCCTTTTAATTATGTTGTTGTTTGGTTTCTAATGAACGTAATCGGAAACGAATGGTGTAAACCCAATAACCGATTAATATCCATCCTAAACAGGCAGGATAAAATACCATTCGCATGCGGCTATCTAAATCGTAACTATTAAAACCCGGATTTCCACCATTACCAGGGTGTAATGAATCTTTTAATCGTGGTAAAACGAAGAGTAAAACCACCATCATCGGGAAAGCAAAAATGTTATAAATAGCCGAAATTTTAGCTCTTTTTTGCTCTTCATCTATCGCATTGCGAAGAATTAAATAAGCAAAATAAAGTAAAACGGATATGGCAGCGAAGTTTTGTTTTGGGTCAAAACTCCAAAATTGACCCCAGGTGTATTTTGCCCAAATGGCTCCGGTTACTAAACCCAGAAGTCCGAAAATGATACCTGCGTTTACACTTTCTACCGCCTTCAAATCATCAATTTCACTTTTAGAACTTAGCGACTTAATGCTATAGAAAACAGAAATTGAGAACAATACAATCATGGCAAACCACATTGGTACATGGAAATACAAATTGCGAATTGATTCATTTAAAATAGGTAAACGGGGCACACCAAGTAGCAAACCTGCAATTGCAGTATAAACCACCAGTACTGAACCCAAAATTTTCCACCAAGTTTTATTCATATATGTTTAATTTTGAATTAATGAATGATTGAATTAGTGAATGTTGCATGTCCATTCTCTTATTCAAAATTCATTCATTCTATAATTTATTCATTTTCATTAATCTCTCCAAAGGTAAGGAAATAGCAATAATGAAGTGGCAACGGTAAGCACATTCACAACAAGTAGCATCCCTATTTCATCATAGCTATTCTCCCATGGCAAGCCATCAACAGCATTTTTAGCTAATTTTATCAAAAGTATCAATACCGGGATGATGATAGGAAAGCTTAAAATTGCCATTAACATCCCACCATTTCCGGCTTTACTGGCAATAGCCGACACCATGGTAAAAACAGTTGAAAAACTGATACTTCCCAATACGACTGCAACATAGTAGAGCAATAAATCCGGAGGTGTAAATGAATCAAAAACCAGGGTATAAAAACCTAATGCGATAGTGGTTAAAACCAGCATTAACAAGATATTATAAACTGTTTTAGAAATTAATACTGCTGCCGGACTTGCCAGAATATAACTGTATAATTGCTGTCCTTTGGTTTCCTGAAGAAAACTTTTAGAAACGCCATTAATTGATGCAAAGAGCAGGATTATCCAGAAAAGGGCGTTCCAGGCAAGTTTATCGCTTAAACTGACGAAAGATAAATAGCAGGTAAAAATAGTAGAAACCACGTATAATAATACCCCATTGATGGTATATTTGGAACGCCACTCTAAAAGTACTTCCTTGTGGATTAGATATTTAACCTCTTTGGCCAGTTGCATAACCGCAAAGATACTTTTATTGATAAATATTGCGAGTGAAAATTGTTGGATTGTTGTAATATTGTTTGAAGATTAATCGCCATATATTTGCCGCAGCATCGCGGAATACACGGAAATTTTTTTCATTCCGTAAGCCCGGTATTTCCGTAATAAACGAATCATGAAATACGCATCAAATATCGAATCGCCAATTGGCAAAATAACCATCCTGGCTGATGATGATTGCGTGTACGCCATTACTTTTTCAGACGAAGACACAAACGGACTATCTGAAAGCGAATTAACTAAAAATGTTTCGCAGCAATTAGCAGCTTATTTTCGAGGAGATTTAAAGCATTTTAGTTTCCCAATAAAGCAAAAAGGGACTGAGTTTCAACAAGGCGTTTGGCAGAATTTATTAAACATTCCTTTCGGCGAAACCACATCATACGCCAAGTTTTCTGCACATCATCCCTTAGCCATTAGAGCGATTGCCGCAGCGAATGGTAAAAACAACATCGCAATAGTTGTTCCTTGTCACAGAGTAATTGGTAGCAATGGGAAACTGGTGGGTTATGCTGGTGGCTTATGGAGAAAACAGTGGCTATTACAACACGAACGGGAGATTTCGAAGCAGGGACAAACAGCATTAAAATTTTAACATGAATACAACAGCTCAAGCCGATACCAAAAATTATTTAAAAGCAATTCGTTTAATCAATATCGAAGATGGCAAATGCAGTTTCGAAATCGGTAAAATACCTGTGCTTCAATACATCAATGTCAGCCATTTCTTTGCAAAAAACGATATTGCGCTACAGCATAGTCCACATCCGGCACCTCGAAGGCAGTATGTAATTACAATAAAAGGCAAACTTAAATTCTCAGTTACCAATGGAGAGAGTTTTATCATCGAGCCTGGCATTATTTTAATAGCGGCAGACACATTAGGCGATGGCCATACCTGGGAAATTTTAGATGGTGAGGAATGGGAGCGTATTTACATTCCTTTAAACGCGGATGCGGATGATTATTTTGTTGCCGACAATACCTAAAACCAATTTAATTACAATTGCGTAAATAACATCAAAACTTACCGATGTTATGAAAACGATATGCTCAATCTTTTTAATCTTGCTTACTTACTTACCAATGGAGAAAAACATTCCGGTAGCTAAGCTCGATTTAAAAAAATACTCCGGCACCTGGTACTCACTATACTCTATTCCTACCATTTTCGATAAAGGCAGTAGAGAAACCACGACAAAATATACATTAAATAAGGAGGGTTATTATAACGTATTAACTACCTATAAAAAACCTAACGATGAGAAAGTTTATTCCAGAAATTCAAAGATGTTTCCATCAGAAGAGGGAAATAATGGAGAGTTACAAGCGCAATTTGTTTGGCCGATTAAGATAGATTACTGGATTATAGAACTGGCAGATGATTATTCTTATGTAGTTGTTGGCCATCCAGACCATAAGTTCTTATTCATCATGAGCCGTAATCTAACTATGCCGAAAAAAACTCATGATGAAATTGTTGCCCGTTGCAAGGCCAAGGGTTATGAAGTAAACAAACTTACCTCTCAATTTAAAGGCTAGTATTTTGCACGACGATTTTTTCGCCTCGTTTAGTGCTAAAAAGCATAAAAATTACACCCACTAAAAGCACAATCCAACCCCACTGAAAATGAACCACTTTTCCAATTAGTTTATTAGCGAAGCCATATTTGGTATAATTGTTTGCTGTAAAGTAAACTGCCCCTACCGCTAAAACATACCAGATTGCCATGACGAAGCTCATGAAACGAAATGCTCCGGCTTTTCTGATGAAAAGTATTAAAACAGAAAGTGCAAGAATAGCGTAAGTAATAATGAACAAACGGGCATCGGACTGGTACAAGTTCCAGTTGCCTTTTATAGGCACCTTCAACATCGGGCAGAAACTTGCGATAACGCATAGTAAAATGCCTAACCAAGCTCTAAATTTATTTAGTATTAACATTTTTGTTTTGTTTTTTAATTGGATGGTTAGTTGGTTAGTTGGTTAGCGTAAACAAAAATTGACTAACTTGTTTGGCTTATTTTTTCAACCTTCAACCTTCAACCTTCAACCTTCAACCTTCAACCTTCAACCTTTAACCTTCAACCTATTGCCCCTCAATAATCCCCATCTTCTCTGCAAAGTGTGCACAGTAATCGCGTAAATCTTCAACAATTAAAGTTTCATTGGTCGCCTTTAAAAAACTATCGCCCATGGTTTGCAAAGTTTCGTAGAAGAAACGTTTCATTTCATCAACAGGCATATCTTTTGTCCAAAGGTCTATTTTTAGTGTATTTTTATAGTTATGATCCCAAACTGATAAAAACATGGCCTTTGCAGGCACTTTATCAGCATTTCCCGAATCTGTACTTTCCCAAAGAATATTATCAGGATTGTTGGCCTCGTCTAATTCTACTGTTAATTTTATTTCTGCTGTCTTCATTTTTTTAAATTCATTCCATCGATAAAAGACTAGAAAGATTTATCGATTGATTTATACGGATGCAAAGATGATTAATTTTTAGCGATTCCGCAGGTTGAATATTCTGCGGCGCTTAATGATTACAAATATTTTACGTTAATTTTTGAATGATTAAGATCAGTATCGCTGTAAACAAAATAAAAACAGATTCAACAATCCAGATTCTTTTCAGGTCTTTTAAGGTAAAACGAAAAATCAAATCAGTGATAAAGGTAACCAGAATCAGGCAACCTAATATTAGCAGATAGAAGCCACTCATATCCACATGTCGCGGTGCGGTATCCTTTGGACTTAAAATATTAAATGCCGCTAAACCTAAACCAGCAGCACCTATAATATTCAAAGGTGTAATCCTCAACTTCATTACTTTTTCTTATCGAAACGTTTACCTTTTTTAAAACTTTTGATTTCTTTTCCAGCTTTGGCTTTAGCCTTTTCTCTTGCCTTTTTATCAATCGCCGCAGCATGTTTTTTCTCGTGGAAAGCGCCTTTAAAATCTGGATCTTCCTTGCGTTTTTGCATATCGATTTCCCTTGCAATATGCTGGCGTTCCTCGTAAGGTGTTTCCTCTACATATACCCCTTCAGGAATTTCAGCAACAGGAATATACTGGCGGATTAATTTTTCAATTTTACGGATATAATATTTCTCTGCATCGGTGGCAAAAGTAATCGCATCTCCCTTAGCAAAGGCTCTGCCTGTACGGCCAATTCTGTGTACGTAATCTTCAATAATAATCGGCACATCGAAATTGATTACATGGCTCACATCACTTACATCTATCCCCCTACTGGCTACATCGGTAGCCACTAAAACCCTAACATTCCCCTCTTTAAAGCTATTTATAGAGTTAATTCTGGTATTTTGCCCTTTGTTCGCATGAATTACCCTAACATTTTCTGAACCATATCTTCGCTCGATAAAACTGAAAATATTATCGGCAACAGTTTTCGTTTTACAGAATATAATCAGTCGCGTAAAAGCCTCATCATTCTTTAAAAGATGCTGTAATAAATTAATTTTTGTTTTGAAATTCGGCACATAATATAACGCCTGAGTTACATTAGCCGCTGGTGTAGCCTGTGCCGAGGCCTCAATTACCAAGGGATTATTTAAGAAATCTCCGGCGATTTTTTGAACCAAATCACTCATCGTTGCCGAGAACAACAAGTTTTGACGCTTACGCGGAACAATTTCTAAAATCCGGTGAATAGAGCCAATAAAGCCCATATCCATCATTTTATCGGCCTCATCCAACACCAAAAATTTTAAACTCTGGGTGTTGATATCACCTGCCAGATATAAATCCAAAAATCTACCTGGTGTGGCAATCAAAATATCTACGCCTTTGGCAATTTGCTCTTTCTGCGTTTTCGGACCAATTCCACCAAAAATAACCAGCGAACGTAAATCTGTATAAACGGAAAATAATTTCACTTGCTCGGCAATTTGCATCGCCAGTTCTCTTGTTGGCGATAAAATCAAAGCTCTTGGATTTTCACCCTGAGCGTATTTCAATTGCATTAAAATCGGTAAAACAAAAGCGGCAGTTTTCCCAGTTCCTGTTTCTGCGATACCAAAAATATCTTGTCCCGATAGTACTGGCGCAATTGCTTTCTCTTGTATCGGGGTAGCAACAGTGTAACCTGCATCGGCAACTGCATTTAAAATTTGCCTGTTTAACTTAAATTCTTCAAACGATTTTGCCATAGCGCACAAAGATAGTGATTAAGGTTGAGGGTTTGAAGGCGTAAGGTAGAAGGTTTAGAACCCATTCGTAAATTCGATGTCCGCTTTAGGAAGTTTTAGGTGTAAAGCAATCCCAGTGATTCTTCGGCTTGGGTAGTCCTGCTATCGTTCCAATCTTTTTGTTAATGTTTGTACAAGCATGTCAAATACTTGCACCAAAAAGTATTTCCACTTTATCAGGTTTATTTAACTCAAAACAGTAACATCAAACTTAATTCGCACCTTTCATCCGCTTACTCTCACACTATCTACTTTTCACTTTATACTTTTTACTTTCGACTTTATACTTTCTACTTTCTACTTCTTACTTTCTACTAAAACACTACCTTTGAAACCATGAATTCTTACCTGATAAAAGCCGCCAAAATTGTAAACGAAGGACAAAAAACTGTTGCCGATGTATTAATAAAAGATGGATTTATTGAAAAAATCGGTCAAAATCTTTCTGCTGCTGGTGCAACGGAAATTAATGCCGAGGGCCAATATCTTTTGCCAGGAATGATTGATGATCAGGTTCATTTCCGTGAGCCGGGTTTAACGCATAAGGCTGATATTTTTACCGAGAGCATGGCTGCCGTTGCTGGCGGAATCACATCTTTCATGGAAATGCCTAACACCGTTCCGAATACTTTAACGCAAGAATTACTTGCCGATAAATATGCCATTGCCGCAGAAACTTCTTTGGCCAATTATTCATTTTACATGGGCGCCAGTAATGATAACATCGAAGAAGTTTTAAAAACAGATGCCAGGAATGTTTGTGGCATTAAGGTTTTCATGGGTTCATCAACCGGTAACATGCTTGTTGATAATGAAAAAACATTAGAAAATATTTTTAGCAAGGCCCCAATTTTAGTGGCCACACATTGCGAAGACGAGGCAACTATTCGCCATAATCTTGCAGAATTTAAAGCCAAGTATGGCGATGATTTAACCATCGAAATGCATCCGCTTATCCGAAGTGCTGAAGCTTGTTATAAATCTTCATCGCTAGCCGTTGAATTGGCAAAGGCCTACCAAACCCGTTTGCACATCCTGCACATCTCCACGGCAAAAGAAATTGCATTATTCGATAATAGCATCCCATTAAAAGATAAAAAAATCACTGCAGAGGCTTGTGTTCATCACCTTTGGTTTAACGATAAAGATTATGCCACAAAAGGCAATTTTATTAAGTGGAATCCCGCAGTTAAAACGGAGGCAGACCAAAATGGAATTCTCCAGGGTGTCTTAAATGATAATATCGATGTAATCGCTACCGACCATGCGCCACATACTTTAGAAGAAAAAAACCAACCCTATGCTCAGGCGCCATCTGGCGGACCATTGGTTCAGCATGCGTTACCTGCTTTATTGGAAATGCACTTGCAAGGCAAAATCTCACTAGAAAAAATCGTTGAAAAAACTGCTCATAATCTGGCCATTTGTTTCAATATCGAAAAACGTGGCTTTATTCGCGAGGGTTACTGGGCTGATTTAGTTTTGGTTGACTTGAAAGATTCCTGGAAAGTTACCAAGCTCAACAATTTTTACAAATGCGGCTGGAGTCCTTTTGATGGAGATACTTTCCAAGCCAGCGTAACACATACCTTTGTATCGGGAAATTTAGCTTATCAAAAAGGCAGATTCACTACCGACCAGATTGGTAAGCGACTAACTTTTGCTAGATAATGCCAAAGGAAATAAAACATGAGTGCATAAAGCTAATCTCTTTTCTAGGGATAAGCTTTATGATTTTCTTTTTCGGTTTCTTCCCTGGCCTCGTTCAAAAATACTATTCAACAGGCATTTACCCTTATATTTCCAAATCTTTAAGATTTATTTCTTCTATTTTTCCATTTGCGATTGGCGATATCGTGTATGCCTTTATAATTGGTTTTGTACTTTACAGAATCATCAGGTTTATTAAAAGGAGAAAAAACTTGAAGAGCGCACACAGAATTATTGTTCCGCTGCAAATTTTATACTTTTTTTTAGTTCTCTACATCATTTTCAAAATAGTTTGGGGCCTAAATTACAGTCGCCCAAGCATAAGTGACGCATTAGGTATCGGAAACGAAAAATATAGTGTAAAAGAACTGGTAATGCTTGGCAATCAATTTGTTAATAAAACCAACCATTTAAAATTAAGGCAAACCAACATTCCAGCTTATAGTATTAATGATTTAGAAATCAATTCAGCGAAAGCCTATGATTTTATGGAGAAACAAAATTCATTGTTTCGTTATCAAAACCCATGTTTAAAATCAGTTTTAAACGCTTGGATAATAAGCAAAATTGGAATTGAAGGTTATTACGCACCACTAACAGGCGAGGCAAATATGAACATGAATCTGCCTGATTTTGTTAAACCTTACGTTTCCTGCCATGAAATTGCACATCAGTTAGGAATTGCGTACGAAGACGAAGCCAATCTTTTGGGTTATTTAACGGCAAGCAATAGCCCCGATGTGAATTACCAATACTCTGCCAATTATGAGATGTTAAGGTATATTCTTTTCGAAATCAAAATGAAATCTCCGGATGACTACAAAGTTTTACATGATAAGCTATCGCCAAAGGTTTTGGACGACTTTAAGACTGAAAAAGAGTTTTGGCGCAAATACAATGGCGAAATGTTTGGGTATATGGATGCCGCTTTTGATAGCTTCTTAAAACTCAATAACCAGAAAAAAGGAATCGACAGTTATCAGGATATTGTGATTTGGCTGTGGAATATACATAAGAATGAGTTAAAGGTTGAAAGTTAAAAGTTTGTATAGAACAAATTAAATTAGGCATACAGACTTACAACCTATAACTTACAACCTTCAACATCTAGCCGTGTATCGCCTCTTTTGTTCCGAAACTCTGGATTAATTCGCCCTCAAACTCCAACCACTCTTTCCAACGTTTTTCTACATCAACATCAGTAGCATACTTACGGGCAAAATTGAGGAAGGTGGTATAGTGACCAGCCTCAGAAACCATTAACTCATGGTAAAACTTCGCCAGTTCTTCATCTTTAATATTTAAAGAAAGTACTCGAAAACGTTCGCAGCTTCTGGCCTCAATCATTGCAGCAAACAATAATCTATCAATGAATGCCTGGTTTCTACTGCCGTCTTTTTTGCTAAACTTTACCAGGCGCCCTACATAATCGTCCTTACGTTCGCGGCTTAATGTATAACCACGTTGTTTTATAATATCAATCACCATTTGAAAATGCTGCATTTCTTCAATTGCTATAGCCGTTAATTCATCCACTAAATCCTGGTGTTCGGAATTTTGAGTGATTAAGGTAATGGCATTTGATGCTGCTTTTTGTTCGCACCAGGCATGGTCAGATAAAATCTCTTCTAAATTTGATTCCGCAATATTTGCCCAACGTGGGTCTGTCAATAATTTTAATCCTAACATGTGGTGTTGTAATTGAGCTGCAAAATTAAGAATATTTAAGATACGTTTAATACTCCCATAGAATTAGCGGATGAGAGAACCCGGTTTTAATCTGCGAAAATCACATTTATCTGCGTGGGCAAAAAAAAAGCGCTTATTTTGTAGAAAATGACTAGAACGGCAAAAAAAATATTGATCATTGGACTGGTTTGGCCAGAGCCAACTTCCTCTGCAGCGGGAACACGGATGATTCAACTGATCAATTTATTTTTGCGCAAGGGTTACCAAATCACTTTTTCATCTGCAGCTTCTAAAAGTGATTTTAGTTATGATTTCTCCGATACTGGCGTTACTGAGCAAGAAATTAAACTTAACGACGAAAGCTTCAACGCATTTTTAAAAACTTTAAATCCATCCATTGTGATGTTCGACCGCTTTATGGTGGAAGAACAATATGGTTGGCGGGTACAGCAGGAATGTCCGGATGCAATTAGAATTTTAGATACCGAAGACTTACATTTTCTGCGAAGTGCCCGCCAGCAAAGCGATAAAAAACAAACAGAGATCGATTTGTTTTCTGATACCGCGAAGCGGGAGCTGGCTGCTATTTTGCGTTGCGATCTGTCATTAATGATCTCAGAAGTAGAAATGAAAATACTTGGGGACACTTTCAGGATCGATTCTGCTTTGCTTTATTACCTCCCATTTCTGGAAAATGAAATCACTACAGACATTGTTAAAAACTGGATTCCCTACGAAGACCGGGCAGATTTTGTTTTTATTGGTAATTTCCTGCACGAACCGAATTGGAATACTGTTCAGGTTTTAAAGACTAAAATCTGGCCAGCACTCAGGAAAAAGCTCCCTGGCGTAAATTTGAATATTTACGGTTCCTATGCTACTCAAAAAGTATTACAGCTAAACAATAAAAACGAAAAGTTTTTTATCCGGGGAAGAGCAATTAACGCACAACAAACGATAGCACAACATAGAATTCTACTCGCTCCTATCCAGTTTGGTGCTGGTGTAAAAGGAAAGTTTATTGATGCCATGCAAGTTGGAACACCCTCAGTTACAACGTCAATTGGTGCCGAGGCCATGAGAGGACCGTTGGATTGGAACGGTTTTATTGAAGATGATTTGGATAATTTCATTGATAAAGCTGTTTCGCTGTATCAGGATAAAGCTGCATGGTCTTTAGCCCAACGAAATGGTATTGAGATAATCAATGAACGATACTCAGCCTTGAAATTCTCTGATGATTTCATTTCTTTAGTTGAGAAAATAGATTTACCAGCACATCGGCGAAAGAATTTTATTGGCCAAATTTTGAATCATCATACGGCTCAAAGCACAAAATATATGTCGTTGTGGATTGAGGAGAAAAACAAGAAATAATTTTGTCTTAGCCAGACATGCTTTCCACTTTTTCTTGATAAAAAATGGAGCAAAAATCAAGGCTTACACCTGATTTTGTAAAATTCGCTAAATCGTTATTACAATAATTTGAGGCCTGGCCCCAGCATTTCTCCCATCGCGGCTGCAAATTATCTGGCTAATTGCTTTATTAAAGATTTGGTCGAACGATTTAACGCTTTTTCCTAAAATCATTTGCTATGCCCTTACGCTCTTAGGAAAGTTTTGCTGAAAATTTTTGGCAGTATTCCCTTAAATTTATTGATAGCACTGCATCAACTCCCCTCTTTATTTCAAGGAGGGGTTGGGGGTGGTTTTTTTCCCTAAAAGCCGCTGTCTTTGTTTCTAAACCTGATGGAAACGGCAGCCCGCTCCCGATATTTTCAATCGGGAGCGGCTATAGTGTACAGCAGGGCTACAGCTTCCTAAGAAATACCGAACCAATCATTTCCAACGAAAATTCTTGAGTTATAAGAGGAATTAAGGTTTTTAAGTTATTTTCTTCACATTTTGAACCCCGAACTTTCAGACTTTCTTTACAACATTAAAACATTTCAATCTGAAAACATTGCAACAATCTCCGTAAATTCGCCCCATGGCAAAAATATCAATTAACCTTGCTACAGGTTCGTTTCAAAAGGAAGAAATTATAGTTGGAATAGATTTAGGCACCACAAACAGTTTGGTGGCTTTCATTAATCCCGATAAAAATCCACAAGTAATTAACGATTCTGGCAAAGGAATTTTGGTACCATCAGTAGTCTATTTCAACAATCAAAATGAAACCGTTGTAGGTAACGAGGCGAAAGAATTTTTGACTACCGACCCATCAAACACTATTTTTTCTGTAAAACGATTACTCGGCAGATCGTATAAAGATGTTGCTGAACATAAAGATATTTTCTCTTACAAAATTATTGATGATGATTCGGATTCATTGGTAAAAATCCAGGCGGGAAACCGTTTTTATACACCAATCGAGTTATCGGCAGAGATTTTAAAAGAGCTTAAAGCAAGAGCAGAACACGCTTTAAAAACTCCGGTAAACAGGGCGGTGATTACTGTTCCGGCCTATTTTAACGATAGCCAGCGCCAGGCAACACGTGATGCTGGAAAACTCGCTGGCCTGGATGTGATGCGCATTGTAAACGAGCCCACGGCTGCAAGTTTAGCTTACGGAATTGGTTTAGACCCATCGCAGCAAAAAACCATTGCCGTTTACGATTTGGGCGGAGGAACTTTTGATGTTTCTATCCTGCAGATTCAAAATGGAATTTTCGAGGTTTTGGCCACAAATGGAAATACTTATCTAGGTGGTGACGATTTCGACAGGGCGATTTTAAATCACTGGATCGAAAAAAATAATTTAGACATTAAGGTATTATCTGAAGATAATATTTTGATGCAAACGCTGCGTTTACAAGCCGAGGCCGCTAAGAAAGCTTTGTCTACCCAAAATTTATACAACGAAAAAGTTGGCGAGATTTGGTGTACTTTAGATAAGCAAACTTTCGAACAATTAATTTCTGCGAAAGTTGAAGAAACCATCACGGCCTGTAAAAATGCTTTAAAAGATGCCGATTTAACTGCTTCTGATATTGATGAAGTGATTTTGGTTGGTGGCTCTACCCGTACGCCTTTTGTGAAACAAGCTGTAGAAGATTTCTTCGGCAAAAAACCTCAGGATAATATCAATCCTGATGAAGTTGTGGCATTAGGTGCTGCTATTCAGGCTGATGTTTTGGCTGGAAATCGTTCTGATATTTTGTTGCTTGATGTTACGCCGCTGTCCCTTGGTATAGAAACTATGGGTGGTTTAATGGATGTAATTATTGCTCGTAACAGCAAAGTCCCTACAAAAGCTGGTCGCCAATACACCACATCAATTGATGGACAGGTAAACATGAAAATTTCTGTTTACCAGGGCGAACGCGATTTGGTGAAAGAGAACCGTAAGCTGGCTGAGTTTGATTTAAAAGGAATTCCGGCAATGCCTGCAGGTTTACCGAAAGTTGATATTAACTTCCTGCTAAACGCAGATGGCATTTTAACTGTTCAGGCGATCGAATTGCGTTCGGGAGTAAAACAGGAAATCGAAATTACACCTAGCTATGGCTTGAGTGATGATACGGTTGAAAAAATGCTTTTAGATAGTATTGAATTTGCGCAAAGCGATGTAGCACAACGCATGTTAATTGAAGCCCGAAGTGAGGGCGAGCAATTGCTTTACACTGCCGAACGTTTTATAGAAAAACATGCTGAACATTTAACTGCTGAAGAAATTGCTGAGACGAAAGTTCATATTGAGGCTTTGAAAACAGCTTTGGCAACCCAAGAAAAAGATACAATTTTGAAAAAAGCTGATGAATTGAACGAATTTACTCGTCCTTTTGCAGAACGTGTAATGGATGCTGCGATTTCTACAGCAATGAAAGGCAAGAAGATAGAGTAGAGTCAAAGGTCAGCAGTCTGAAGTCCGATGATGTTATTTGCTACCGCAGTTTACCGTCATTGACAGGCACGAAGCAATCTTAAAATTAGAAAGTAAACCTAAGCCTAAAGATTGCTTCGTGCCTCGCAATGACGACCGAACAATTGAATTCCTCTGATTATATTCTTAAATGAACCTTAAACTCCTGATATCCTAATTAAAATCCTTTTTCTTACCATACATCAAAACTTATCTTCTCCTATCCTATTAACTTTGCTTTATAAATTTTAGCAATTATGGAATTAGGTATCGGCATGTTCGGCGATTTGCAAATCAATGCAAAGGGAGAAATTCAACCCGCTCAACAAAGGCTTCAAGAAATTATCGAAGAAATAAAACTGATGGATGAAGTTGGTTTGGATTTCTATGGAATTGGTGAACACCATCGTCCAGATTATGCGGTTTCTAGCCCAGAAATTATTTTAGCCGCCGCAGCGACTGTTACCAAAAACATTAAATTGAGCAGTGCGGTTTCGGTTTTAAGCTCATCAGACCCGGTAAAACTTTATCAAAACTTCGCCACTATTGATTTAATTTCCAATGGTAGAGCAGAGCTTATGGCTGGTCGTGGAAGCTTTATCGAATCTTTTCCTCTGTTCGGTTACAATCTTCAGGATTATGATGAACTTTATGAAGAAAAACTAGAACTGCTTTTAAAAATCAACGCAGCGCCTAAAATAACCTGGAAAGGTAAGTTCCGTCCTGAGTTGGTGAATCAGGAAGTGTTACCACGGGCGGTAAATGATCATTTAAAAATATGGGTGGCGGTTGGAGGTACACCAGAATCAGTAGAACGGGCCGGACGATTGGGTTTGCCGGTAATGTTTGCCATCATTGGCGGACAACCCGTACAATTTAAACCGCTTTTCGATTATTATAAAAAAGTGTATCAGGCTTATGGCCACGATATGAATAAATTCGAAGTAGGTGTGCACATGCACTCGTTATTTGGAGAAAATAATCAGGAGATTGCAGATTACTACTACCCACTTTATTCGGCACAAATGAATAGAGTTGGTCGCTCTCGTGGTTGGGCACCCTACCAACGCAATCAATATGACGCAGGTATAGAGAAAGGCGGCGCTCTAATTATTGGGGATGTGAATCAATCTGTTGATAGAATTTTAGCGGTGGAAGAAACCTTTGGCCTAACCCGTTTTTCTGCACACATGGATGTTGGTGGACCATCACACGCAGCCATGATGAAATCTATTGAAATCTTCGGAACCCAGATTGCACCAAAAGTTAGAGAAGCTTTGAAGAAATAATTAAGCTTTATCTTTTTTCAGGATTTGTAAAAAAGTATAAACGTAGCAACCCACACATACAGCAAATAAACTTTCCAGCAAAGCGAAAACAGCCATAATCGACGTAAGTATAATTGCTGCTGTTGCAAAATTAAATATCAATGTTGCGGTAATCAATAGGCAAAAAATAAAGCCTAAGGTTGCCGCAAATTTTTTAGGGGCTAAATCTGTCATTTTTGGATTCAAATGCATTGCTTTTGAGATTTTAATGGCTGAAAATTTCAATAAACTTAATTTTCCATTGGTAAATGCCCTCATTCCAAAATCGAATGTAAGAAATAATATTGCCCAATAATTTGAAAATGTAATGCAGCAAATTGCAATTATTGCAACCACAAACGCAATAATCCTCACAACATTTTCATTAATTCTTTCCGCCGAAATTGGGCAAGATAATTCCATTGACTCTTAATTTATCGTGAAATTAGAAATCTCAATCGGTAATTAAAACATTTTAATATTTTTACGTTTGACCAAACAATTCATTACTTAATTACCAATTCCTATTAACATGCAATATAAAAATGTTCTCGCCATTGCACTCATCATCTCGATTGCTGTGATCTCTTCCTGTCAAAACCGGGAGAAAGAACTCAATCAGGTGATACAGACTAAATTCAACCAGGCAATTATCGACGATTTACCCGCTTATAAAAGATTAAATGATCTTATTGTAGACAATATAGACACGATTGTTAGTTTTAGAAAAGCCCAGATTGAACATCCTGAACGAGCTGAAAGATTTGATTTTCTACACGATAACGAAGCAGAAAACAATTTTATTCAAAATGATATCAACTTTAACAATATGCCGGCCTTTATTCTTCCAAAAATGGATAGCGCATTTTCATCCATTAAGAAAGGGAAAATAAGTGGCTTTAGCATTCATGCTAATGGGATGATTGACATGTCAGTAGAACATACCTTTAATGAAAAAACCAATTGCGACACTTATAGCAGTTTGGTTTGGCACATGCCAGAAAACCTACCAATTGATTTAACTGCAAAGGATACGGTGCTCACTAACGAATGCAGATACATTGTTCACGTAATGAAACGAGGAAACCCATAACGATATTTGTTTAAAATATGAGCCATTTATTTCTAGTCAATAAATTATTTCATTAACCTTGTAAAATTCATTCCTATATTTATTAAATAAGTTACGCACTAAAAATATAGAATGGATAATTCCGAAAGACTGAACCTGCTTCTAGTTAAGCTGGAAAATTTATTGCTCAGGCAGCAAGGTTTTGAAGCAGAAATAGAGGCTTTGAAGCAAGAAGTCAGGGCTTTGCAATCGCCGGGCACTAGCTTTACTCCACCTCCAGCGCCTGTTTCTGAGCCAATTATCGTACCACCTCCAAGAAATACACCACCGCAAGCTGTAACAACACAAAGTGTTTCACAGCCAGCACCAAATCCCTTTCCTCCTGTTCAAAATCCACCACAAAATAATTTTGCAGATCGGTTTAAACGGGAAAACATGGTCAAATCTGATTTTGAAAAGTTTATCGGCGAGAACCTGATTAGCAAAATTGGTATACTGATTTTAATTTTAGGTGTAGCGATTGGCGCAAAATATGCCATCGACCATGATATGATCAGTCCACTAACACGGATTGTTTTAGGTTATGCGGTTGGCGCAGGGTTAATGGCTTTTGCCATCAAACTAAAAGAAAAATACGAAAATTTTTCGGCAGTTTTAGTGAGTGGAGCCATTGCTATCATGTATTTTATTACTTATGCAGCCTACGATTTTTATTCACTGATTCCACAAGCCCTGGCTTTCGTATTAATGGTTGTGTTCACTTCGTTTACAGTTGTTGCCGCGATAAAATACAACAAACAGATTATTGCACACATCGGTCTGGTTGGCGCCTACGCCGTTCCTTTTTTATTAAGTGATGGATCAGGAAAAGTAGGCGTGTTATTTACCTACATGGCCATCATCAATATTGGCATCTTAATTTTAAGTTTTAAAAAGTACTGGAAACCGCTGTTCTATGCCTCCTTTGGTTTAACATGGATGATTTTTTTAGCCTGGAGGCTCGACCTTGGCAACAACAATAACTTCTTTGCCTTATCATTGCTGTTTTCAACCGTTTTCTTTATTATATTTTATATTACAAACCTGGCTTATAAAGTAACCAAGAAAGAACTTTTTGGCTTCAGCGATGTGGTGATTATACTTTTAAACTCCTTTGTTTATTACGGAGTTGGTTATCTCATCCTATCGCAAAATAAAAATAGTGTTGAATTATTGGGGTTATTTACATTGGCCAATGCAGTGATTCATTTCATCGTGAGCTTGATTATCTATAAAAAAGAACTTGCTGATAGAAACTTATTCTATTTGATTTTGGCAATGGTGATTACTTTCATCACAATGGCCGTTCCTGTTCAATTAGATGGCGGTTGGGTAACAATTTTCTGGACGATAGAAGCCGCTGTACTGTTCTACGTTGGAAGAGTAAAAGGCATCGCCATTTATGAAAAACTTTCTTTCCCGCTAATATTTTTGGCTTTATTAAGCTTACTACAAGATTGGGAAATTTATAACTGGTATTATTATGGAGGAGAGCCGCAGGATATGCCGATTTTGAATGTTGGTTTCTTAACCGCTTCTATTTTTATCATTAGCTTCATCTGGATTTTGAATATTAATAAAGTACAAACAGAAAAGCCAGCTGAATGGCCATGGATGAGGCAAATATTAAATTACGGAATTCCATCAATCCTACTGGCTGTTATCTATTTTACTTTTAGAATTGAGATTTGTAAATACTTCAATTACCTATCACAATCTACCAGAATCGCTCTTCACCAGAGAATCGGAACCGATGATGCGACTTATGAATTCAACTATAATATTGATACACTAAAAACGGCCTGGCTCTATATATACACCCTGTTTTTTGCCGCTGTATTAACTTATCTGAACATTAAAAAATTAAAAAACCAAAATTTGGCAATCGCTAATTTGGTAATCAATTTATTGGCAGTTGTAATTTTTCTTACCCACGGACTTTATACTCTAAGTGAACTTCGCGATCATTACCTATTCCCTGAGATCAAATATTTTAGCATCAGTTCTTTCAATATCGGAATCAGATACATTTCATTTGCATTTTTTGCACTATTGATTGTTCAATGCTATCAATTACAAAAGTCAGCTTTGTTGAAAAAAGACTTCAAAACCCTGTTCGATTACTTATTGTACATTTCCATTTTGTGGATCATCAGTAGTGAACTTATTAATTTACTGGAGCTTTCACATTCAAATGGCAGTTATAAACTTGGATTGAGTATTCTGTGGGGAATTTATTCGCTGTTTTTAATCAGTATGGGTTTAGCGAAAAACAAAAAACATCTGCGGATTGGAGCGATGGTTTTGTTCGGCATAACCTTAATTAAGCTATTCTTTTATGATATATATTCATTAAGCACCATATCTAAAACCATAGTTTTTGTGTCGTTAGGTGTGCTATTACTCATCATCTCTTTCCTTTACAATAAGTACAAACATTTAATTATTGACGATGCTGAAGTTAAAAACTAATATATTTATTTTGCTTTTCGCCTGTTTTGCCACGGCAAATGCACAAACCAACGCCTACAAATTTAAACGAGAAATTACTGGTGTTAATTCTTTATGGCATAGCATGAAGTTGCCAGACGGGCTATACAAAAATGCAAATGCAGGATTTGAAGATTTAAGGATTTTCGGTATAAAAGGCAAAGACACCATGGAAGTTCCGTATTTGCTAAAACAACGAGCTGACCAGATTATTTCTAAAGAAATTGATTTTAAACCGGTAAATGAGAGTGCGAATGCTAATGGCTATTACTATACTTTCGAGTTGAAAAATGTTACGGAAATTAACCAAATAAATCTGGCATTTAAAGAAGCAAATTTCAATTGGGATGTAACGCTTGAGGGGAGCAATAGCAATTCCGAATGGTTTACCATTTTAAAAGATTATCGCATTTTATCTATAAAAAACAAAGATACTGATTATCAATTTACTAAACTTAGCTTTCCAGATTCAAAATATCAGTATCTGCGATTGATGATAAAAAGTCCTGTTAAACCTGGTTTATTAGAAGCACTAATTAATAAAACTGATACCATAAAAGGCACTTATCAGGATGTGAGATACAAAACATTTGAGCTAAAAAACAATACTGTAGATAAAGAGACAGTTATCGATGTCGCACTTGAAAATCCTGTACCACTATCCTATTTGAAATTGAATGCACAAAGCGATTTCGATTTCTATCGCCCAATAAAGATTGAATATGCAACTGATAGTTTTAAAACAGATAAGGGGATGCAATATAATTATGCACCACTTTTTGAGGGTACCATCAGTTCCTTAGAAAAATCGGAGTTCAACTTCCAAAATACAATTGCATCGAAACTTAAAATCACCATTCAAAACAACGATAACAAACCACTACGTTTAAATGGTTTAGCATTAAAAGGGAATCTTTACGAGATTATTGCTCGTTTCGACAATCCTACGCTAACTTATGCACTATATTATGGAAATGAGAACGTAACGGCACCAAGTTACGAGATTGAGAAATTTGAAAATGAAATCCCTACTATCTTAACGGCTGCAACCATTGGTAATCAAACGGAAAACCCTGCGTATTCAATTAAAACAGAAAAACCACTATTCGAAAATAAGACCTGGCTTTGGGCTTTAATGGCGGTAATTATTGCCTTATTGGGATGGTTTTCTTATAAAATGCTGAAGAATTAAAGAATAAGACAATGAAGAATATTTTTCAACCTGATGTAACTAGTGAGGTTATCGACAGGATTAACAAGCTAACACCAGCTACCAATCAACTTTGGGGCAAAATGAACGTTTCTCAAATGCTTGCGCACTGTAATGTAAGCTATGAGATGGTTTATGATAATACTCATCCAAAACCAAAATTCTTTATGAAATTGTTAATGAGAGCATTTATTAAAAACTTAGTAGTTGGTGAGAAACCGTATAAAAAGAATTTACATACTGCCCCCTCTTTTTTAATTGCTGACGAAAGAGAATTTGAAAAAGAAAAAACCCGTTTAATAAATTACCTAAACAAAACGCAACAATTAGGTGAAGTTCATTTTGATGGGAAAGAATCACTTTCGTTCGGAAAACTTAACAAAACGCAATGGAATAATATGTTTTACAAACATTTAGACCATCATCTAAGTCAATTTGGTGTTTAAAATAAACCAATATAAAACATGAAACGATTAACGATTACTATAGCGTTAATCATCCCTCTCATCATCTGCACTTCCTGGGGTTTCTTTGCGCATCAAAGAATTAACAATTTAGCTGTTTTTACTTTGCCAACCGGTATGATTGGTTTCTACAAAAAGAATATTAAATACATAACCGAACACGCTGTAGACCCAGATAAACGGAGATATGCCGATTCTTTAGAAGCTCCAAGGCATTATCTCGATGTAGAGAATTATGAGAAAAGTATTGATAGCATTCCTGAGAAATGGAATGATGCCTTAGCCAAATACGGACAAAAGCATTTAAATGCAAACGGCATTGTTCCCTGGCAAATTCAGCGTACGTACTTTAGCTTAGTTAAAGCATTTACTACCCGCGATTCAATTAAAATTCTAAAATATTCAGCCGATTTAGGTCACTACATTGGCGATGCACATGTTCCGTTACATACCACGGCTAACCATAATGGGCAACTTACCAATCAGGTTGGCATACATGCTTTCTGGGAAAGCAGACTACCAGAACTTTTCTCTTCCCGTTACAATTTTGTTGTTGGCAAAGCGATTTATATCGAAAATCCACTAAAAGAAGCCTGGAAAATACTAAAGCATACTCACAGTTTGGTTGATACCGTTTTGACTTTAGAAGCTAAACTCGCTGCATCATTCCCAACAGATAAGAAATTCAGCTTTTCGGAAAGAAACAATACTGTGTTAAAACAATATTCTTTAGAATATTCGAAAGTTTACCACGACCAAATGAATCAACTGGTAGAACGGCAAATGCGTTCGGCGATATTGGAGATTGGCTCATTTTGGTATTCTGCCTGGGTTGATGCGGGCCAGCCAGAACTTAAGAACCTAATCAAAGTGGATATAGCAGCCGAAGAAAAAAAGATTCAGGAAGATATAGAGAAGAAGTATAAAAACGGTGTTGTAATCGGGAGAGAACTTTAGCCCATTAGATAAGTCTTTCTAAATTAGCCTACATTAAAAAGCCGCACAATAACAGTAAATTAACTGTATAGTGCGGCGCTTAAAAGCTGTTAAACTCTAGTCTTGCTTAATTTCCTCTTCAATAATTTCCTCAACCTTTTTCTTTGAGAAAATGGATTTCAATGCACCGTAAATGACCGGAACAAAGGTACCTACCGCGATAATCAAAACTAATATTTCAAAGTTTTTTTCTACAAAAGGAATTTTACCTAATAAATAACCAGCAAATAACAAACTGCTAATCCAGGCGATACCACCAATGACATTATAGTAGGTAAATTTTCCGAACGACATTCTCGCTGCTCCAGCTACGAAAGGTGCAATGGTTCTGATGATTGGCAAAAAGCGACTGAAAATGATGGCTTTGGCACCATGCTTTTCAAAATATTCATGTGATTGATGATAGTATTTGAGCTTTAAGATCTTATTATTTTCTTTAAAAACCTTAATTCCAAAATACTTACCTAACTGATAATTTACTGAATTGCCCAAAATAGCTGCAGCAATCAAGATGAGCAGCATGAACCAGATATTTAAGCCTGTGCCATCACCTGCAACTAAGGCACCAACAGCAAATAACATTGAATCGCCAGGTAGAAAAGGCGTCACTACAAAACCAGTCTCTGCAAAAATGATGAGAAATAGAATAAGGTATGTCCAGGTTTTATATTCCTGCATAATTACTTCTAACGTTTCTTTTGTATTAGTGAGTAATTGTATAAGTAAGTCGAAAAATTCCAAGGGTAGTTAATTTATATTTTGGACAAAAGTATGAATATCGAAGTGATAAATAAGAAGTGTATGGAAATTTAATTGTTTGGTACTAAACGTTCTTTCAATTTACCATTTTTTGCGCCTTCGATAATAATGGTATAAACCTTTCCTTTGATGAAGTTTGTATAAGATATTGAATCCCTGACCCCGGTAGAATCTACTAAATTAAAAAATAAAGTTGATGCTGGTTTCAAAGTTTTAATTGAAATATAATCTGTTTTTTCTCCATATCCTAAAGAAGTTGAATACAAACTATCTTTACTTGCAATATTTACTTTAGATTTTAAGGTATGACCTAAATTAATAAGCATAATTTGAGCCTTAGAAGTATCTTGACGTACGAGATCCTCGTAGATAATCATCTTAGGTTTGGTAGTGGATAAGTTGTTTGTTTGTGTATAATAAATGGAATAGTTTTTACCCAAGCTAAAGACATTTTTTATTGAGCTATTAGAAACGCCAGTAATACTATTTCTTGCATCAATTTCATATTCCTTGTCTGCTTCAACTACAAAGTAAGCTGAATTCGTGCTTGAAGCTAAGGCTGATATGCCAGAGACGCTATTGAACAAAGCTTTATTAAAGAAAAAATTCTGGCTTGTATCCGAAACTATTGTATTAAAAATCCTAACTTTTGAATCTCCAACTATAAAATTATCGTTTTTAATACATGAACTAAATAGTACAATTGCAAAAAGGATAAAAGGTAGTGTGGGGTTCAAAAAATTACGCTTTTTCATAAAGATTATACTGTTCTAATAAAACGTAAAGATAAGAGAAAGCATATAAACAGATGCATTTAATTATCAGTTATAATATGCGCTTCAAGGGTAGCCGCCGTTGCGCCGCTAAACCAGATGGTATAAATTTTACCTGCAACAAAGTTCGCATTATCAATGGTTTTGATGTTTCCAGAACCAACAACGTTATATCTCAAATTCAGATCAGCATCTACTGAAAAGTAACTGGAAGCTTCCTTAAAGAGCAAACCATTAACAAATTGGGTACCTGCCTGTACACTCACGTTAATGCCTGTGGTAAAATACGGTGTTAAATTAATAAGTTTAATTTTTGCCTTTCCACTTTCAGTATTGCTTAAATTATCTTCATAACTTACAATTTCTCTGGCGCCGTTTCTATCGTTTACCAGAAATGTAGAATAAGTGAGTGAGGGTGTAAAATTAAGTGCAGATTCTGTTTCCAGATTAGCAGAACCCATAAACCGGATGGTTCTGTTTCCAGATGCGACTTTTAAATAATCTGTTGTTTGACCAAAGGCTAATGCTGCAGTAGAACGTTTTCCGCCATCAACAAATACATCTTGATCGGCCTCTGTTTGTGCAGCGTTGATCATTTTAACTTTTGCTTCACCATTTACTACAACATCAGGGTCGTGTTTTTTACAGGAACTTAAACTAATGAGAAATATGGCAAAGAAAAGAAGAATAGAGCGGTTAGTAAAGATATTCATAAACATGTATTTGGTCGGTAAACAAAAATGGCTTGGTCAAAAACCAAGCCATTTATTATATTCCAACTAAAAAATTAGTAGACTAGTAGCTGTTATTAAGCATTACCGGCATAACTAACATTAATACATCTTCGTTCTCATCATTGGTTTGAGGGATCAATAATCCTGCTCTGTTTGGTGTAGACAATTCTAATGTTACTTCATCGCCGCTTAAATTACTAAGCATTTCAATTAAAAAACGAGCATTAAAACCAATTTCAAGGTCTTCCCCGTCATACTGGCAACTCAAACGCTCATGTGCTTCATTAGCGAAATCCAAATCTTCAGAAGAAATATTTAGCTCACTCCCGTTAATTTTTAACCTTACCTGGTGTGTTGTTTTATTGGCAAAAATAACTACGCGGCGTAGTGTATTTAAAAACAAACCTCTGTCGATAACCAATTTATTTGGATTATTCTGAGGAATTACTGCTTCGTAATCAGGATAGCGTTCGTCTATTAAACGACACACCAAATTAATATTTTCAAACTTAAAGAAAGCACTTGTTGCGTTGTAATCTACAGAAACGTTAATATCTGTAGAAGGCAAAGCTGCCTTTAATAACGTTAAGGCTTTTTTAGGTAAAATGAATGATGTTGCTTTGTCAGCTTTGCTATCCATTCTGCGGTAACGAACCAGTTTGTGCGCATCAGTGGCAACAAAAGTAATGTGTTGTTGTGAAAGCTGGCAAAAAACACCAGTCATTGCCGGACGTAATTCATCATTACTTACTGCAAAAATCGTTTTGGTAATGGCTTCTGTTAAAACTGAAGCTGGTAAATTTACCGAAGAAGCATTTTCAACTACAGGAATTTTAGGGAAATCATCACCATTTTCACCACTCAATTTATATTTTCCGTCGCCGGCACTAATTTCGATGGCAAAAGTTGCATCATCAATATTGAAAGCAATCGGCTGATCGGGCAAAGTTTTAAGCGTATCTAGTAAAATTTTAGATGGAACGGCAACTTTACCTTCTTCTTTTGATTCTACAGCCAAAGCAGTAGTCATACTGGTTTGTAAATCGGTAGCAGAGATCGTTAAGTTTCCGTCTTTAATTTCGAAAAGAAAATTTTCAAGTATAGGTAAAACTGTACTGCTGCTTGAGGCACCATTCACAGTTTGCAAATGTTTTAATAAAGTTGATGTGGATACAATAAATCTCATGATATCAATTAGTCTTCTTCAAAAATATAAAAATTATTTAGCGTACTTGTATTTGCGGTAATAATGTTGAAAAATTGCAAAGAATATTAACAATAGCAAGGGCGCCGCCACATTTATAAATTGCCATTTACCTTTTTCCGGTTTAATTCTGGCTTTATCCAGCAATCTAATCTTAACTTCTTTATTTCTTAAACTAATCAGATTATCATCATCCGTAAAATAATCAACAATATTTAGTAGCAACGCTTTATTGCCAAAGGTTCGTTGCGAAAAACGATCAAAACCTAAAGGAAACGCGGAGCCATCTTTTTCAGAAACCTGGTTTTTAAAAATATCACCATCCCCAATCACAATCATTTTTGCAGGTTTGCTGCTCAGAACTGCTGTAAAAGGCTGGCTTATGCCTTGAGGCAACGGTCTGCCTGCAAATACCGATGGGAAACTTCCCTCCAAAATTAAACCTACATTTTGTGGTGTACTTTGGAATTCTCTCGGATCTAATTGCGCCGAAACCATTTGCAAGCTAAAAGGTTTTGGCAGGTTATATACCTTATTATATGGCGATGTAGCTAAAATGTAGGATTTGCTCACCCCTTTCACGCCAATGGTATCAACAGTGCTGGGAAATTCAGATTTTATGCCATCTATTTTTTTTACTACAGTTTGCGCTGTATCGGGAAGTAAAATCGGATAGTAAATCCAGGGATAGAGTTGCATCTGGCTTTGTGCACCTACAGCACCTGTAGAAACCGGAATTTCTGCATTGTTTGCCGGATCGGCAATGATATTATAATTCACCCTGGCGCCATACATAAATAACATGTCGTCCAGATTCAAATCCATTGCGGTGGCAAGCTGCCCGTTTTGCGTTCGCAGGTTTTCGAGTGCTGCATTATTTTGATCGATGCTCCAAAGCACACGACCACCGTTCATTACAAAATAATTGATTTTATATTTTTCAGTTTCTGAAAATGGCTTTTTAGGCTTGGCGATAATCATCATATTTAATTTATCCAAGCCTTCTTTGGTAATCGTATTCAAATCAACCCGACCAACAATGTAGTTATTTGCCAAAGTTACTCTTGCATCTTCCAGCTGCAAATCCGTCAATTCACCATTCGATTCTGTAAAGCCAATACGAGGATTATAACCATTTAAAACCTTTTTTAAACTTGATGTAAGTATGTATTCTAAATTTTCAATGGATCTGTTGATATTTTCTTCATAGCCGCCAGCCACATTAAAATTTTGGAGCAGTTTAACGGGCATCTGCTTCCCATCGGCTTCAATCACCGCAGCAGGCACGATGATTTTCTCGGTTGTACCACTTTCCGTTTTTAATGCTGTACGTGTAGCTTCAATCCCATCCTGAGCCATGTTGTATATCACCGTATCCTGCTCAGCAGCAGTTAGTCCAGCCAGCGGATCAACGTAGTTAAGTTTGATTTCGGCATTAGCATAGGCCTTATAATCGGCTAACAAATCTTTCACCCCTACTTGCAACCGCTTCAAAGCCGGCGGCAATTGTCCATCTAAAAATACCGTTATGGTCACTGGCTTTTGGTTATTGCTTAATAATGCTTTCGTTTTCTCGCTTAAGGTGAAACGCTTGTCAGCAGTAAAATCAAATCGATGGAAAAAGTAATGACTGGCAATATTTAAAATAAGCAAAGCGATAATGACCACGATAAAACTAAACCATTTATTTTTTGCCATTATCGCTTCCCTCCAATTACCAGCTTGGTAAATAATAAAAATAAGACCGAAAAAGTGATGAAATAAATCAAATCTCTTGTATCTAAAACACCTCTGCTAATGGAATTATAATGTTGATTGATGCCCAGTCCAGAAATTAAACCTTCTATATTTTGCAGTGAAATAAGTTGACTGGAATAGTCAAAACCTAAAAAAGCAAAGGCGCATAAAGCGGCACAAATTACAAAAGCAATCACTTGATTTTTGGTCAGAGCGGATGCAAACAATCCAATTGATGTAAACGCAGCGCCCAGCAAGAATAAACCAATGTACGAACCTATTACTGCTCCGGTATCAATATTGCCCTCCGGAAAACCAAGTTTTGAAATGGAATAATAATAAATGATGGTAGGAATTAACGAAAATAACACCAGTAACAAACTAGATAAATATTTTGCGATAACGATTTGCCAAACCGTAATGGGCCTGGTAATGAGTAGCTCATACGTACCTTCTCTCCTCTCTTCGGCAAAAGAGCGCATCGTGATGGCTGGAATGAGAAACATGAACAAATAAGGAACCAGACTAAAAAAACCAGCTAAATCTGCATATCCGTAATCCAGTAAAGAGGTATCGGGAAAAAACCAAAGTAAAAGACCCGAAACCAACAGAAAAACGCCGATGGTGATATAGGCAACCATCGAACTTAAGAAACTGAATAACTCGCGTTTAAATACTGCGTACATAGAAATTTAAATGCCGAAGATAACTAAATATTTGGGCAAATTTAAATGTACAACGTGGTGAGTAAAGACTAAATTGTAGCTATTTCTCAAAAAGAAAAACCTAAACCTACCGAAAACACGCGGTTTTTTAATGATGTTTCATCAAAGCCGTCGGTATCAATACTGGTTAACCCCAAACCGTAACCTGCATGAATGTTAAATCCGCTTTTCAGTTGATAACCGGCTAAAAAATTTAACCCAAAATCGCCTCTTTTATAATCTTTATTGCTTCCAAATTCTAAATCTTGTTTTGATGAAATTGTAGTTATGGAACCTGATGTTGCCATCCCAGATCTTTTTGCTTCACCACTTATCGCGATTGCATAATAAGGACCAGCGCCAAGGAATATTTCCCCTGTACCTAAGTCAAAATTAAACACGGCATTAACAGGAACCTCAAGATACATGGTAGATAATTTATACGTACCCTGAAACGTAATGAGATTGTTTGGCTCAAAATTCGATTCAAAAATTTCGGTTTTTCCACCTTTCCCGGTTAAGGTTAATCCAGGTTGTATAGCAAAACTTTTAGAAATAGGAAAATCAATTGTTCCGCCTATATAGAATGAAGTATTTGATTTAAAGTTATATTCTGAGGGGCCATCAAAAATTTCAGCAGTGCTATGAGATAACATTGTTGGCAAGGTTACCCCAGCCTTAATACCAATTTTAGTTTGAGCAAAGGAAAACATGCCAATGGCGCACAAAAGTGTTGTAGTCAATATTTTTTTCATATCGTTGATTTAGATGCTGAAAGATACAAAAACTTGTAAACTTTAAGTGGTTAGGATATAAGATTAATGTTTGTTGAAGCAAAAAGATTCTAAGGCGATTTAGATTTCGCTTATAGCCCAAACACGTAAGCCAATCGAATTCCCACAAAACCTTTAGTACTGGTATTGTTGATCCCGATTATTTTGGTTTCATTTTTCCCTGTCCAACCTTCATAACGAATACCTAAATCAAGCTTGTTTTTTCCTGCCATTTTGAATTGGTTGCCAATACCGGGAGACCATACAAAAATAGTTTTTTGGCCACTGTTGGCAGACAAACCTGCACCCAGTTGCGCTTCAGCATAAAAATGTTCACCCAATTGATATTTCAAGCCAGCTTTTAATGGGATATAAACCAAATCTTTGACGTTGATTAATTGGTTTCGTTTACCAAAAAAGTTCATGATGCCACCATTAGCTGTTAAAGCAAATTCTGAAGATATTGGAAAATCTGCTTTGATAGAAGCGCCTAAACCAATGCCTGACAGGCTAACAAAATTCCCTGATGGAAGTCCAAATTCGGCACCAATACTTATACTGGTTGAATTTTGAGCTTTTAAATTTTTTGCAATAAAAAATAGGAGTAAAAGTAAAATGAATCGGAGCTTAAACATGAGTATTACGCAGTGAGTTTTCTAAAAATATCTTCCAACGATTCTTGATTGTTAGCTTTTTTAATTCCATCTAATGTGTCATTTGCCACAATTTTACCTTTATTGATGATGATAATATCATCGCATATCGCTTCAACCTCTTGCATGATGTGGGTGGAAATTACCACCGTTTTATTTTTACCTAGTTCTTTAATCAAAGCCCTGATGTCTACCAGTTGGTTTGGATCTAAACCTGAAGTAGGCTCATCCAAAATTAAAACTTCAGGATTATGAATAATGGCCTGTGCCAGCCCAACCCGTTGACGGTAACCTTTTGATAACATGCCGATTTTCTTATGCTGTTCTGGGCCTAAACCAACCTGTTTAATTACTTCATCAACGCGATTAGCCAAGTTTTTCAGTTCGTAAGTTTGGCCAACAAAGTTGAGAAATTCTTTCACATACATATCTGTATAAAGCGGTGTATTTTCAGGCAAATAGCCGACGTTTTTCTTCGCTTCAATGGCTTTCGTTAAAAGATTATGATTTGAAATTTCGGCACTACCTGATGTAGGCTCGAGATAACCTGTAAGCATACGCATTGTTGTAGATTTCCCTGCACCATTCGGCCCCAGAAATCCTAAAATACGCCCAGGTTTAGCTTCAAAACTAATTGCGTCGACAGCTTTTTGCTTATCATAATGCTTGGAAAGATTTTTGACCGAAATACTCATTTTGTTTAATATTAATCGCAAAGAATACGAAGTTATTTAGCAGTTCGTCATCGACGATTTAAGATTTTAATTCACGTGAGGCGAACTCAACTTTTTGTTATACCTAAACTTATCCAATTGTTCTGCAGCCTGAGCAATATTATCTGATGATAAAATATCGGCGCCATTATTTACCAAATGATAATATACGTTTTTTACAGGATTGGCTATTGAACTTTTATCAATATTGCCCATGGTTCCCAGTATCGTTGTAATACCTTTATCATGCAGATATTGATAAAGTTCTTTATCGGGAGCAGAAACGCCAACAAAAGCAACAATCCTATTGTTTGGAATACCTAAACTATTTAAGCGCTTCAGTTCTGATTTCTTTTGTACTGATGCAGAAATCATCAATTCAGGCGCCAGCTGATGCACTTCTTTGGCTTGGTTTGCAGTGTAAGTAATAATAATTGAGTTGCTTTCTACATGATACTGTCGAACTTTTTCAATCACTTTCGCGTAGGAAACACCTCTTTTTAAATCTATCGTAAGTAGTACTCTGCCTTTACTCCAGCTTAAAACACTATCCAAAGTTGGAATTTTAAAATTGGTTTCCTGGCCATCATCGTCTTTTAGGTTAAAAGCTTTTAATTCCTCGTAAGTGTAGTTACCAATGTTTCCTTTTCCTGTCGAAGTTCGGTCTAATTGATCATCGTGCATGATTACCATGACTGAATCTTTGCTATACGCGATATCAAATTCAATCACCATTGGATTATAGGTGGTGGAATTTTCAAATGTTTCGATACAGTTTTCTGGGAAACCAGGCATTGGTCCGCCACGGTGAGCACTAATTAGCGGAAAACGATGATCGGGTGACCATTTTAAGAAGTTATATAAATCGTTGGTTTTATCGAATTTGATATAATGGTGAACTTTATCCTCTTGTTTGCATGATGCAAAAACCGCTATAAAAGCCAGGAAAAGTAAGTAATGGAATTTCATGTTTCAAAAATAGGAAAAAATGGAAGATGTAAGCTGTAAAAGGAAATTCTTAGCGTTTTGCAGTTAAACCGTAAATAGAAATACAATTTTCGCCACCTAAACCCGATTGCAGCGAGCACGAAGTGTAACGTAGTAAAGCGGAAAGCGGGGCTGAACAAACCAATTTTCACTGCAATTGCGTTACCCCTAAATCTTCTTATGGAGACTTTGCAAATCGGCTGATCATTCCAGCTCAAAAACCTTCAGGCTTATACCTTTAAACCCTCCGCCTTTTTATTATCTTTGCCCCTATTATGGCTCAAAAGAATAACGACGAACAATTTAAAAATGTAATATCACACGCTAAAGAATACGGTTTCGTGTTCCAAAGCAGCGAAATATATGATGGCTTAAGTGCCGTTTACGATTACGGCCAGTTGGGTGCCGAGTTGAAAAATAACATTAAAACGTACTGGTGGAAAGCCATGGTGCAAATGCATGAAAATATTGTGGGTATTGACTCTGCAATTTTTATGCACCCGAAAGTATGGAAAGCCAGCGGACACGTTGATGGTTTTAACGACCCGATGATTGATAATAAGGATTCGAAAAAACGCTACCGTGCCGACCAGCTATTGGAAAATAAAATTGATGAATTATATTCTGAACTCGCTAACTTTTCTGCTGATAACAAAGCTAAATTCGAAGAATTTCAACAAGAAATTTTAGGTTTAAGTGATGAAGGACAAGCGGCTTGGGTACCAAGTTTCAAGGATGAGGAAGGAATTTTAGACAATGCTAAATATCCTTTCGTTGATGAAGCAAGCTGGAGATTTGTGAAAAAAGGTTTAACGCTTGAGGTTGAAATGAATCTGGCACTTAAATCTGAAAACTTAGCACAGCTGAAAGATTTAATTGTTGATTATAAAGTAATTTGCCCGATTTCTAAAACATCAAACTGGACGGATGTTCGCCAGTTTAACCTGATGTTTAGCACACAATTTGGTGCAATGGCTGAGGGAAGCGATGAAGTTTATCTTCGTCCGGAAACGGCACAAGGTATTTTCGTAAACTTTTTGAATGTTCAAAAATCAGGAAGAATGAAAATTCCTTTCGGTATTGCGCAAATTGGTAAAGCTTTTAGAAATGAAGTCATTGCCCGTCAATTCATTATGCGTATGCGTGAATTTGAGCAAATGGAAATGCAATTTTTCGTTCGCCCGGGTGAAGACAAAAAATGGTTTGAATACTGGAAAGAAGCCCGCTTAAAATGGCACAAAGCTTTAGGCACTTCTCCTGAAAAATACCGTTACCACGACCACGTTAAGCTAGCGCATTACGCCAATGCCGCGACGGATATTGAATTTGAATTCCCATTTGGATTTAAGGAAGTGGAAGGTATTCACAGTAGAACCGATTTCGATTTAACACAACACCAGGAGTTTTCTGGTAAGAAAATGCAGTATTTCGATAACGATTTAAATGAGGATGGTAAACCGTACGGAAACTATGTGCCTTACGTGATCGAAACTTCAATCGGTTTAGACCGTATGTTTTTATTAACGATGATTAACGCGTTTGAAGAACAGGATTTAAGCACTGAGGATAAACAAGATAGTCGTACTTTATTGCGTTTGCACCCTGCTTTAGCGCCTTATAAAGTTGCGGTTTTCCCGTTAACTAAAAAAGATGGTTTACCGGAAAAAGCCCGTGAAATTATGGATGCATTGAAATTCGATTTCAACTGTATTTATGAAGAAAAAGATGCAATTGGTAAACGTTATCGCCGTCAGGATGCAATTGGTACGCCTTTTTGTTTAACCATTGACCACCAAAGCTTAGAGGATAATACGGTTACCATTCGCCATCGCGATAGCATGGAACAGGAACGTATTGCCATTGCAGATTTGGGAACCATTGTAGGCAATGCGGTAAGCTGGAAAAATCTATTGGCATAGATTTCTTTATGCTGACTAGAATTCAGCATCTTTAATATTTAGTCGCAGGTTAAAAGCCTGCGACTTTTTTTGTAAAAAAAAATGAATTTAACCGAACATTACAATAAACTTTATACCACAGCTGCAGCCAAAATCACCGCTGGGAATTATGAAATCGATCATTTAATTGATGACGAGAAAGACCAGCGTTTTGGAATTACTTTAGTGATTAGGCCAGATCAAAACACTAAAATGAATATTCAAAGGTTTTTAACTGAAGTAAAAGCAATAGAGCCGGATCAATATTATTATCAAGATTCAGATATTCACATCACGGTAATGTCTATCATTTCATGTTACGCAGGTTTTGAATTAAGTCAGATCGATATTCAGGATTATATTCAATTAATTAATCAAGTTTTAAAGAAGCACAAAAGCTTTAAAATTCAATTCAAAGGACTTACTGCATCCCCATCTTGTATATTAATTCAAGGTTTTTTAACCGATACATTAAATGAGATTAGAGATGATTTACGTTTGGCTTTTAAAAATTCGGCCTTACAACAAAGCATTGATAAACGTTATACCATTCAAACGGCACATGCTACTATCATGAGGTTTAGGGATAAATTAAGAAATCCGACAAGATTATTAAGTTTAATTGAACAGTACAGAGGTTTCGATTTTGGTACTTTTACCGTAGATCAAATTGAACTGGTATACAACGACTGGTACCAGCGTGAACGTTTCGTTGAGTCATTGCATGTCTTCAAGCTGTAGAATGCCTACAAAACATAATCCCTTGGTCATAAATTAAGTACGCCCTACATCAAATTTCCTATTCAATCGCTGCCATACTATATTTGTTATATCCTAAAATCGCGAACCATGCCTATTCCACAGAAATTCTTTGCCCGCCAACACGAAATCGCTGCCGATTATTTGATAGAACTAGATAAACACCTTGATGACATTGTTTCCGGCCGGGCAACAGAAATGTTTGAGGTGAGGGATTTCGCTGAAATATTGCATGTTCATCCGACCCATTTTAGCAATACGATTAAATCCGCTACAGGCCATTCGCCATGTTTTTTCTTTGAAGAACGTTTAATGGAAATTTCAAAATCGATGCTAAAAAATGTAAGCATGCCTATAGCTGAAATTGCAAGAACGCTTACTTACGATCCATCGAACTTTACTAAGTTTTTTAAACACTTCTCAGGGCAAACTCCCAAACAGTTTCGTGAAGATTATTTTAAGTCATTAGCCGAAAAAAAGGAAATTGTCACCATATAAAACTTAAATGCTCACCATTTTTCCTTAACGTATCACCATTTTTTTAGCTCATTTACTTTTAATTTTGTTTATCAAATAAAAAGAAAAATGGGAACACAAAATAAAATTGCTTTGGTAACCGGCGGAAGCCGTGGTTTAGGCAAGAATGCAGCATTGAAAATTGCTGAAAAGGGAATTGACGTAATAGTAACTTACCATTCAAAAAAGGAAGAAGCGGAAGAAACTGTTGCAGAAATTAAACAGTTGGGCGTAAATGCAGCTGCAGTGCAACTAAATGTTGGAGAATCTGCATCATTTGATGCTTTCTTTACAGAGGTTAAATCTATCTTAAAATCTGTCTTCAATGCAGATCAATTCGATTTCTTAGTTAACAATGCAGGAATAGGTATTCATGCTTCTTTTGCTGAAACCAGCGAAGAACAATTCGATACACTGGTAAATATCCAATTCAAAGGCCCATTCTTCTTAACGCAGAAAGCACTTTCTTATTTAAACGATGGCGGCGCAATCATTAACGTTTCTACCGGTTTAGCCAGATTTAGCTTACCAGGTTATGCAGCTTATGCATCAATGAAAGGTGCAATGGAAACCTTAACCAAATATCAGGCAAAAGAGTTAGGTGCAAGAGGAATTAGATCTAACATTGTTGCGCCAGGTGCTATTGAAACTGATTTTGGCGGAGGCGTAGTGCGTGATAACGAACAAATGAATGCCGGGATTGCTTCGCAAACTGCTTTGGGACGCGTTGGCTTACCAGATGATATTGGCGGAGTGGTTGCGTTTTTATGTACGGAAGAAGCAAGATGGATCAACGCTCAACGCATTGAAATTTCAGGTGGCATGTTTTTGTAAAATAGGAATATTCAAAAAGGCATCAGATTAATAACACTGATGCCTTTTTGGTTTTCTACCAGTTATTTTCCATACCAATCATGTTGATCAACTCTGGTGATTTCAGGCTGGCCAATTTGATTGAGAATTCTTCGTGCGCTCACCAGGGTTTTAAATTCCCGCTCGTCGAAATTTGATGCTTTAGGATCCAGACTGTTGATGCGGACCATACCTGCAGATTGGATAAAAGTTCCAGCGCCCATGTAAATTGCCGTATGTGTAACTTTGCCATTTGCTATTCCTCTAATTTTGGCCGCCGAAAAGAAAAGTAAATCTCCGGCTTTCAAATTTTTTAAACATTTCTCCAGGCTCGTCGAATCATTTTCAAGAACATCAATATTTTCGCCAATTAAGGCTTGCTGCGAAGCATCTCTGGGTATTACAACTCCGTTTAAAAAGTAGCTTGTTTTTGTAAATCCACTGCAATCCACGCCTTTTATTGATGTTCCACCCCACAAGTAAGGCACACCCATTAATGTTTTGGCCGTTGCCAATACGGACTCGGCATTAGGGTTCACTTGTTTCCTCCAATCAGCAAATAAGGTAGCGTCAGTTTTCTTCACAAAGCCAATTCTTCGATCTGGAAATATCACTTTGTAAAACTTTTTATCTTCTGCACTTACTTCTAAAATATTTCCTTTTACTAAGTCAGAAACACGCATTGATGTTTCCTCTGCTTTACTATAGGCATGGCCGTAGTCTGCCAGGTAAATTATTCGTTTGGCCTTCTTCCACTTTTCCAGTGTTTCTCTGTTCATTAAACTTACCGCAGCACCATCAGTATAAGATAGATAACCATCTGGTGTTCGCACTAGATAGTAACCACCTTGTTTTTTAAGCACTTCAACAGGTGTTCCCAGAGTCATTTGCGTCATCATCTCTGCAGCATTTTGAGGCGCTGCTCTGTTGTTACAAACTGATAGATTGGCTAATCCGTATTCCATTCCGTTCAGTAACTGTGAAGGAAGACTTTTACTCACTTTGACCATTCCGGTAAGCGTTTTGGTTTTTGCATTGAAAACCTCTAAAGCTTTTTCCGAGCTGCTTTCTACAAAAATAGTATCGCCCTTAAAGTGAAAACCGAAATAAACCGATCGTTTATCGGGAGCAAATTCCTTTTTTACAGCATTTGCAATTTCATAAATTGCAGTAGTATCAACCTGTGCTTTTAAAGCGGTTGCCACAGTTAAAAGCAAAGCGAATATGCCCAGTTTTTTCATATTTTAAAATTAGTAATATTTCAATTGCCCGAGCCTTGCAGGCTGTAACTAATTACTTACTTCTATCTTCTTACATATTAAGTTTCACTCTTGAAAATAAATACGTCTTACAGCCGTTATTGATGAAATTACCCTGATGACCAAACTGCTACTACCTTTTTTATTTTTAATTATGCTGAGCGCTGGTCTATCGGCACAAACCTGGACCGACGCCGAATTTCGAAGCGCAAACACGGCAGCCAATATTCCCTACTTAAGCAACGAAGAAAAAAACATCGTAATGTATATGAATTTGATCCGTATTGACGGTGAAAAATTTTATTACACGTTCCTGGAAGATTATATTAACAATTACAATGCGAAGGTTAAAAAGTACCGCAATTATCATCAGCTTAAAATCGCCAGAAATAACACCTATTACGTTTCACTGCTAAAACATTTACAAGCTGTAAAAAACTTGCCCTTGTACTATCCTGATGAAAAATTAACTTTATTGAGTAAAAACCATGCGCAGGATTTAAATAACAACAATATTGATACACATGAAAGCAGTGATGGAACTAAGTTTGCGAAACGCTTGGCCAGATATTTCCCCAACAAAAACATGAGCGAAAATATCGACTTCGGTTATGCAAATAGCCTTGATATTGTTTGCCATTTACTTTTAGACTGCGGAGTGCCTTCTTTGGGGCATCGGTTGAACATTCTCGATCAGAAAAACAAATTTAATACTGTTGGTGTAGGTATTCAAAGGCACCCAACTTACACCTGGTGTGCCGTAATTGATTTCGTATCACAGCCCATTTACTATACCAATAACCAGCGGTAGCATTTGATGATTTCGGAATATATTTAACTATTGCAGCAAATCTTTATATTTTTGGCGAAATTATTCAATGATGCGCAAGGCGATTTTAGCTTTTATAGATTTTTTTTATCCTCCGTTTAAAAAATTTATTTCCTTACATAACTTCAGATATCTGGCTACGGGAGGAAGTACCTTGGCACTTGGAATAATTAGCTATTATTTTGCATATTTTTTCATTTTCAAAAACAAGGAAGTAGATTTCGGTTTTTTAGTTTTACAAAGAGAAACTGCATCATTAATAGTAGATTATTGTGTTGCTATACCTACAAGTTTCCTATTAAATAAATACATCATTTTTACACATAGTGAATTGAAAGGGCGGGTACAACTATTTCGATTCCTAAATCTCCAATTTATTAACATTCTAGCGAACTACGTTTTGCTTAAATTTTTACTTGAACTTTTGAGAGATTATCCCACATTGTCCATGCTTTCGAGGATATTGGTTTCAGTCTTGATGGCACTCTTCAGCTATTTATACCAACACTATTTCACTTTCAGCGTAAAAAAAATTGGCGAAAAGAAAGCTGATAAAAAGCATTAATTTTTTTTGGAAAGCAGGTGAACTGCCTGTAGGTTTTTGCCGCCCCGCCCCCGTTACAAGTCCGCTCCCGATAAAAAATCGGAATTACGGGCTTTTCACTAGGTCGGGTTTAAGGGGCCCGTTTTGTAATCAGATTTAAGTTTTCAACTGCTAGCGGACAACCTTCTTTATTAATTTGCAACAGCCGGGGGGTATAAACGGGATGGCAGCAATATCTCCCGATTTTTCATCGGGAATTTAGCGAACAGCCTGACTTAAGCTAAAAATGGAATACAGGCTTAGGTTTCCTGATCAAGAATCTAATGGTTTAAAATTAGAAATTATTGCATCAAACCTTTATTACGTTAGGCTGTTAATTTAGGCGGTCGCTAATTTGCTAACGTAAAAGCAACACCATATCTTAGCTTCCGACCAACTTATTTTCATAACCTATGAGCCATTTTAATGACTTTAACAATGCGCAAGTAGCAAAACTACCCCGGCATTTAAAACAATTTATTGTAGCCCAGAACTACGAAAAATATACCCCAATAGATCAAGCGGTTTGGCGTTATGTTATGCGTCAAAACTATAGTTATTTAAAAAACGTTGCCTATTACCCATACATTAAGGGTTTGCAACGAGCTGGTTTAAGCATCGAATATATCCCTGATTTGCAAACCATGAACGATAATTTAGGCAAAATTGGCTGGGGTGCTGTAACTGTTGATGGTTTTATTCCTCCGGCAGCGTTTATGGAATATCAAGCTTACAGAGTTTTGGTGATTGCAGCCGACATCAGACAAATCAATCATATCGAATATACCCCTGCTCCTGATATTATCCATGAAAGTGCCGGCCATGCGCCCATCATTGCAGATACCGATTATAACAATTATCTCAGTTACTTTGGCTCTATTGGAGCAAAGGCGATGTTTTCGGCGAAGGATTTTGAACTTTATGAAGCCATCAGAAGACTTTCTATTTTAAAGGAAGCTGCTGATGCGGATGATGTGCAAATCGCCAAAGCAGAAAAAGAGCTTCGTTACATTAACGAAAATATGGGCGAGCCTTCTGAAATGGCGTTACTGGGCCGCTTACACTGGTGGACGGTAGAATATGGTTTAATTGGCAGCTTAGAAAATCCAAAAATTTATGGCGCAGGTTTGTTGTCATCAATTGGAGAAAGTGCTACTTGTATGCAACCAGAGGTTGAAAAACTTTGGTATAACATCGATACTATTAATTATGCTTACGACATTACGCAGCCACAGCCACAACTTTTTGTTACCGAAACTTTCCAAAATTTAATTGATGTTTTGGAACAATTTGCCAATACCATGGCATTTAGGGTTGGTGGTGCCGAAAGCGTAATGAAAGCCATTGCCTGTAAAAACGTAGCAACCGCTGTTTACAGTTCTGGATTACAGGTTAGCGGTGTGTTTACCGATATTGGTATTGCTGCCAATGACGACTTAACCTTTATTAAAACAACTGGTCCGTCTGCATTGGCTGTTAATGGCAAACAATTAGAAGGCCACGGCAAAAATTACCATCAGGATGGTTTTTCATCTCCAGTTGGAAAATTAAAAAATGCCATTAAGCCTTTAGAAGATTATACTGCAGCGGAAATGATCGCTTTGGGTTGCTTCGCCGGTAACAATACAAAACTGGTCTTTGAAAGCGGAATAACCGTAAAAGGTAACGTAAAGGATGTTATAAGAGTAAATGAAAAGGTAATTTTAATTGTTTTCAGAGATTGTACAGTGACAGAAAGTAATGGCAATATTCTATTTAAACCAGAATGGGGAAATTATGATATGGCCGTTGGCGAAAAAATTGTTTCAGTGTTTAATGGTGCAGCAGACAAAGATGCCTTTGAGGAAATTACTTTGATTAGCCAGGAAAAAACGCATGCCATTACATACGACGAGAAAACAGTTAAACTTCATCAATTATACAAATCAGTTCGCCACATTAGGGACAGCGGTGAACATTTAGACCAATTGCCAGAAATTTTCAACCAATTAAAAAATAACTTCAGATATGATTGGCTCTGCGCTCTGGAAATTTTAGAAATTGTTTATCATAAAAAAATATACCACCAGCTGGAAAAAGAAGTTCAAATTTACCTGGAACTCAAAGCCAACAGAGAAGCTGATCATCATAAATTGATTAACGATGGACTTCATGTGATTAAAAATCCGGTAAGCCAATTGATTGTGAATGATTAGATTTGCTGCAGATTTAGAAGATAAAAAATGAATGTTATAATTACCGGGGCAAGCAGTGGAATTGGTTTTGAAACTGCATTAGAGTTTAGTTTACACAAAGAAAATAAAATTGTTGCTATTGCACGTACCGCAGATAAACTGCGAAAACTTTTGGAAATTGCCAAAGGCATCAACCCCGATTGCACGCTATTACCCGTTGAATTCGATATTGTTAATGATGATTATGCCGCCTTAATTCCATTTTTAAAAGAAAGATTAGGTCATATTGATATCTTGATAAACAATGCCGGTTCGCTAGTTAACAAACCCTTTTTAGAAACCACTGAGACGGATCTGGGTGAAATGCTGCAAAGCAACGTAATATCCCATTTCCGAATGATACAAAACACTTTGCCACTGTTGAAAAGTGGAAGCCATATCGTAAACATCGGCAGTATGGGTGGTTTTCAAGGCAGCGTGAAATTCCCTGGTTTATCGGCTTATTCGGCCAGTAAAGCGGCACTACATACCTTAACAGAATGTTTGGCATTCGAATTGGCTGAAAGCGGCATAAAAGTAAATTGCCTGGCTTTAGGTTCTGCGCAAACCGAAATGCTGGAAGCAGCGTTTCCAGGCTACCAAAGCCCGGTGATGGCTTTTGAAATGGGTAAATATGTTGCCGATTTTGCTAAAACAGGACAAAAATTTTTTAATGGAAAAATTTTACCTGTAGCGGTAACTACACCGTAAAACCGCCTTTCAGTTGTAGTCATTTCAGTTGTTAACAAATCATTTGTTCACATATAATTGATTTTCACATTTGAAATAAATTCACCTGATTGCACCCTTTTTAGCTGGATTTTATGGTTTCCAGGCAATCGAAGAGGAAAAATTCCATTCAGATATTTAACAAATCTGCCCGAGTTTAGCTTGGGCTTTTTTGTTTCAACTGGTTTTCAACATTTTAATGTGCCTTAAAATATTTTTATATCTTTGGCACCAACATATGAAGAAAATAATTCCAATTCTGTTTTTCATTTTGTCTGCCACTGCAGTAAAAGCCCAAACCATAATACCCGCACAATACCAGGAAATGGTAAAAAAGTTGGTTGCGAATCTTCCGAAAGATGCTAAAGCAACCAATAATCAAAAGGAAACCAAATCAGAAACATTAATCGACTTTGCAAAAAGCATGTTGGGTATCCGTTACCGATATGCAACGAGCAATCCGAAATTAGGATTCGATTGTTCTGGCTTCGTTAGTTACGTTTTCAGCAACTTTGGCTTCAAAGTACCACGCTCATCAAGAGAGTTTAGTGGCGCCGGTAAAGAAACTAATTTGGAAAATGCCAAGGTAGGCGATGTATTGATTTTTACGGGAAGTAATTCCAGCGTTAGAAGAGTTGGTCATGTAGGAATTGTTTATTCGGTTGATGCTGATGGCATTAAATTCATTCACGCTTCCTCAGGAAAAGCCAAAGGCGTAACCATTACGCCTCTAAACGGGCATTACAAAACGCGTTTCATGAAAATCGTAAGTATTATCTAAGCTTATTTTTTCAGATACTTCCACATCCTGGGTTTACCTTCAGCAATCCATTCAACGGCTGTATCCAATCTTTTCAGTTTGGTCGCTTCGGTTTTTGCTTCTTCCAGCCAATTCACATATTCGCGTTTGTTCGATTCGCTAAAATTTTGAAAAATACTTAAAGCGGATGGATCTTCCTGCAGCGCATCGATAAAGTATTGTGGAACAACGAGCGTTGGTTTTTCAGTAGCTTTTGGCTTTGGTGGAAGTTTGATTCCATCTTCATTGAGCTGGATGGCTTCTAAAATATAGGCGATTAAAATTTCGTCGGCGGGGAGATCTTTAATAGATGTGATTTTACCCAATGAACCCATTGCATTGTTCCTATCTTTAAAAAGATTATACTCATCTTTCATTAGGGAGCCTTTCCAGAAGCCGAAAGCACAGTGATTTTTAAACGAGGCGAAATGGCAAACCGAACCCTTTAGATCGAAAAAAGGCATACTCCACTTCATTTTTTCCTCTATTCGAGCATCTGCTTTATGGATAAGATTTCTGAGATGATCCAAAATAGGAATTGCAAATTCCGCTGAATTGATGATGTATTGATCAACCTGAACGATGGTATGCATAGTGTTTGGTTTTAACAATTAAATTTAAAGTAAAACAACTTTTAATGCAATATCCACATCACCATTTTTAAGAAAATTTCTAGCCAGTTCATGAAGTTCACGTTCTCTGTTAGTCACATCTCCTATTGTCGCATCCAAAACTTCTTTTACCTCTGGATGATTTGCAACCAGATCAATTTCATCTTCGTTTGGTAAATGCTCAATATTGCCCAGCATACCCAAATCGTTTCCTGTAAGAACCTTTGATAACCGGACAGATTTTGGTAAAGCATCAACACCGATTCCGAGTTTGGCCAACGGCTTAGCCACTTTAAACAGATTGCTTTCTGTAATCCTGCAATACCAATCCCCACCCAAGCGGGCAACCAAATCAATTTTTTGCTGATCAATTTTACCATTTCCATCAAGCACATTTTCATTGATGTGAATCAGCTTAATTTCTGCTAAAATTAAGTTTCCGGCACCATGATTATCGCCCAAAGGAATAACCTGATTGACCACACATTCGAACTGAACAGGTGCTTCTGCCACTCTTGGTGGGGCAACCAATTCAGATTGTAGCATCGTAAAACCTGCCTTATCAAATTCGTTCACGCCTTTTGCGTATTCCGTACTCGCGAGGCTCATTTGCTGAACCATATCATAATTCACAATATTGATGACACACTCTTTTACTTCGAGAACGTTTTCTAAGGTGTGTTTAGTTGTATTATCACGCACACGCCTGGCCGGCGAAAAAACACAAATGGGCGGCTTTGTGCTAAACATATTAAAAAAACTAAACGGACTCAGGTTAATGTTTCCTTCAGCATCAACAGTGGATGCAAAACAAATTGGCCGCGGAGCGATGGCGTATTGCAGGTAATCTTGCAATTGCACAGGAGTTAAATCTTCAGTTTTTAAGGTTAACACAGTAGAGGTTTTAAGGTTGGAAGGTTAAATGTTTTAATGTTGGACGGTTAGATGTTTTAATGTTGGAAGTTTTTTGAGACGCAATACTTGATATTGGAAAAGTTATAATGTTTCATGTTATAGCAATCAATTCTAAATAAAACGAGTTTAAGATTCTACCTTTTGCCCTTTAATTTCTTCTTTTTTAATTCGAAATCTCTTAGATAATCAATAAACCGCTTAGTTTTTGCTGAAAATTCAACACACTTATCATACAAAAAATTGAAATCATTTTGCGAAAGTTTGTTAGCTGCCTGTAGTATTATTATCTTATTTCTAAACTCACCGGAAGAACCTTTGGCATATGTTAAAAATCGAACAAAATCTGGGTTGTTATTATACTCAAAACCTTCGGCAACATTATCAGACATTGACATGGCTGCTCGTCGAAACTGATCTTTCAAGCCAAGTCAGATTTCATTGGTTCAGAATCAGAAATACGATAAGCCTCTACCCCTACTTGTTTTGCCAATTGCCAGATTTCCAAATCCTCAAACTTTTCAATTTTTGCCATAACCAAACCTTTAAATACTTAGTTTATAAGCATTGTCATTTTGCTACCTGCACATTTCAACTTTCAAACATTTCAATTTTTAATAACAACAATTTTATTTCTTCAAAGCCAATATCGAAAAATCAGTTTCAGCCTTTGTGATGGTATTCGTTAAGGCACCTAAACCAGTTATTTCCATTTCCACTACATCGCCAGGTTGCAGCCATTGTGTTTTGTAATTTGGATCGTTGAGTAACCCTGTTCCGTTTAGCTCGAGAAAACAACCTGTACCCACCGTTCCCGATCCGATAACATCCCCAGGAAGAATGTCGACACCATAAGCGCAACGTTCAATAATCTCTGCAAATGTCCAATCCATATCGGCTGCATTGCCTTTTGAAACTTCAATTCCATTTACACGGCAAGTCATCTTCAGGTTATACGCATTGCCTACATGGCCTTCTTTTGCCGCTACTTTATACTGCTCCAACTCATCAGGCGTAACCAGCCAGGGCCCAATCACTGTTGAGAAATCTTTGCCTTTAGCAGGACCAAGATTCAGCAACATCTCTTCCATTTGTAAGGTGCGGGCACTCATATCATTCATCACCATATAACCGGCAATGTATTCATCAGCTTCTGCAGCTTTTATATTTCTTCCTTTTTTGCCGATTACAATAGCCAGCTCGAGCTCAAAATCAAGTTTTTCAAAGTGATCAGGCATACACGCTATTTCGCCTGTTCCTTGTATGGCGTTATGATTGGTAAAATAAAATATCGGGTATTCATCAAATTGCGGAATCATATCAACCTTACGGTTACGGCGGGCTGCCGCTACATGTTGCCTGAAGGCGTAACCATCTCTGCAACTCGTTGGGTGCGGAACCGGCGCTAAGATTTCATAAAAAATTTCTTCCTTAGCTGAAAAGCTTCCGTCTTTAATCTGTAAATCAACTTTTTTTGCCCGTTCCATCAGCACTTCTCCGCCTTGCAAAAAATCATTCATATTATCCGGCAGCAATTTATCACAACTGTTTAAATTGTAGATGTGGCCATCGATAAACAGCCCTAAATGCTCTCTGTCTTCAGTTTTATAACTTACGAGTTTCATATAAATTTGGTTAAAATACGTGGTAAAGCTAGTGATTTAGGGCAGGAAATAAAACATGATCAAATTTATTTCAGTTCGGTGTACCTTTGCAAATCAGATTTGATTAACGGAAAATCCTTCGCCTCTAATTTTTTATAAAACCGTTTGTTTGCAAATAATTCACCGGTGAACAAACCCAACGAAACACCCACTGGAATGCCCACAAAAATTAAAACCGCAGACTCTAGTGCATCAGGACTTTCGACTGCCAAAACGAAAAATACCAAAGCACCTGCAATTGCAAGTGGCGCTACAATCCCTCGTCGGTGAATATATAGCCGGCTAATTTTTTCGGCGCTTAATCTGCTGGTATCTCCATTACTCTTCACTATAATCAGTCGGTTATCTTCTGCTGCATAAAAAAATCCGCGATGCCGTTTACCGCTATGTTCAAAAATTTTTATTTTATACTTCCATTTTTTTTGTGCAGAAACAGTGAAACAAATGGTAAGGCAAAGTGAGAGTGTTAAGAAAATTTTCATGTTGATTTTGGTTAGAATTAAATATAAAGAATTTCTTCTTCAAAATAAATTCGTTACTTTAGCACAATCAAAACCATGATTTTAAAAGCATTACATATCAACTTAGTGAACGATGCCATCGCTGCACGTCGCTATAAAATGCTGTCAAAATTAATCATGGCTCAATATTCTCTGTAATTCTGAGCATTCTTCCTATTAATTGAAACGCCTTCGCGTTTTGATTGTTTATTCTTTTAGATTTTATTTTCTAACCTAAAATATACATTATGCCTGTTTATCATAAATTGGGGCAAATACCTGCAAAACGCCATACGGTTTTTCGTAAACCTGATGGTAACCTTTATGCTGAAGAATTGGTTTCAACCGAAGGTTTTTCAAGTTTGTACTCGCTCGTTTATCATTGCCACCCGCCCACCATTGTTAAACATTTGGGTGAACCTTATAGTGTTGAGCCGAAAATTGCCAGAGAAAAACATTTAAAACATACCAGTTTAATTGGCTTCAATATTAAGCCGGAAGATGACTTTTTAAAAAGCCGTAAACCTGTTTTAGTCAATAGTGATTTACACATCGTTTTGGCAGCTCCCCGAAAATCAATGACTGATTATTTTTACAAAAACAGTCAGGCAGATGAGATGATTTTTGTACATGAGGGATCAGGAAAGTTGAAAACCGGCTTTGGGGAGATCAAATTTGCTTATGGCGATTATCTTATTATTCCAAGAGGAACGATTTACCAAATGGAATTTGACAATGAGCAAAACAGATTGTTCATTGTAGAAAGTTTTAGTCCGCTGAGGCCGCCCAAAAGATATTTAAACCAATACGGCCAGTTGATGGAACACGCCCCCTATTGTGAGCGTGATTTACGTTTACCAGAAAACCTGCAGACACATGATGAGTACGGAGATTTTAAAGTGCTCATTAAAAAACAAGGATTAATTTACCCCTACACTTATGGCACTCATCCTTTCGATTATGTTGGATGGGATGGCTATCATTATCCTTACGCATTCTCTATCCATGATTTTGAACCCATTACTGGTCGTTTGCACCAGCCACCACCCGTTCACCAAACATTTGAGGGGCATAATTTTGTTGTATGCTCTTTCGTTCCACGAAAATATGATTACCATCCCGATTCGATTCCGGCACCATATAACCACAGCAATGTAGATAGCGATGAGGTGCTTTATTATGTTGATGGTGATTTTATGAGCCGAAAAAGTGTGGTTAAAGGACAAATTACACTTCACCCAGGCGGCATTCCCCATGGCCCGCATCCCGGAACGGTTGAAAAATCAATCGGAAAAGAAAAAACTGATGAACTGGCCGTAATGATTGATCCTTTTAAACCACTGATGCTTACGCAAGAAGCAATTAACATTGAAGATGAAAATTATCATAAAAGCTGGCAGATAAATGTGGAATAAATGTAGACGCGGCTCGGAAGAACGATGTAAAATGAGAATCTTACACATCACATCTTGATACTAAATACTTGATACTAAAAATATGGAAACACTAACATTTGCAGAAAAAATATCTAAAGCACAGGATTTTCTGCCAATTAACGGAACAGATTATATAGAATTTTATGTGGGTAATGCAAAGCAGGCTGCTCACTATTATAAAACCGCCTTTGGCTTTCAGAGCCTGGCTTATGCTGGTCCGGAGACTGGGGTTCGTGATCGGGCCTCGTACGTTTTACAGCAGGGAAAAATTAGGTTGATTTTAACCACTGCTTTGAAATCAGATCATTCGATATCGGAACACGTGAAAAAACATGGCGACGGCGTAAAGGTACTTGCTTTATGGGTTGATGATGCTTACAGCGCCTTTGAGGAAACCACCAAACGTGGTGCTAAACCTTACATGGAGCCTAAAACTTTGACAGATGAGTATGGTGAAGTAAAAATGAGCGGCATTTACACTTATGGTGAAACTGTACACATGTTTATCGAACGGAAAAATTATACCGGCACCTTTATGCCGGGTTATCGTGTTTGGGAAAGTGATTACCAACCTGCAGATGCAGGACTTTTATACATCGATCATTGCGTGGGCAATGTGGGTTGGAACCGTATGAATGAAGCCGTACAATGGTATGAAGATGTGATGGGCTTCGTTAATATCCTTTCCTTTGATGATAAGCAAATCAATACGGAATACTCTGCTTTGATGAGTAAAGTGATGAGCAACGGAAATGGATTCTCCAAGTTTCCGATCAATGAGCCAGCTGAAGGCAAGAAGAAATCGCAAATTGAAGAATACTTAGAGTACTATGAAGGGGAAGGCGTACAACATATCGCCGTGGCTACAAAAGATATTGTGAAAACGGTAAAAGAACTAAAATCTCGTGGAGTTGAGTTTTTAAGCGCTCCACCAGAAGCCTATTATGATATGATGCCGCAGCGTGTTGGAAAAATTGATGAAGAAATTTCTCTACTGGAGAGCCTGGGCATTTTAGTAGATTGTGATGAGGAAGGTTATCTATTGCAGATTTTTACTAAACCAGTAGAAGATCGCCCAACGCTTTTCTTTGAAATTATTCAGCGTAAAGGTGCGCAAAGTTTTGGTGCGGGGAACTTTAAAGCTTTGTTTGAATCTCTGGAGCGTGAGCAAGAGCTGAGGGGGAATTTGTAGGAACCTTTGATAATATCATCATTGCGAGGCTCGAAGCAATCTATATTAGTATGAGATTGCTTCGAGCCCCGCAATGACGATTGTTTTATGTTTTTCTAAAGCACCTCCCCTAGATGCTTGTAGTTAGATTTTATCGTATCAAAAACTTCAGTCATTTTCCCGCCTAGCATTAACTTAGCCATCGATTCTGTCATTCCTTTTATTTGTGCCCATTCAATTTTCGGCGGCATAGCCAATGCGTTTGGATTGGTCATGATGTTAAGCAATATGGGGCCACTTTCGTTTAAGGCATGACTGATTGCATTTTCTACTTCTTCAGGTTTAGAAACCGTAATACCTTTGAAACCCATCGCCTGGGCAACCAAGGCAAAATCAGGATTAATCATATCGGTTTCATTATCCGGCAAACCATCCACTTCCATTTCCAGTTTAACCATCCCTAAAGAACGGTTGTTAAAAACGATAAGCTTAATGGGTAAATGATATTGTTTGATGGTTGCTAAATCACCTAAAAGCATGGATAACCCGCCATCGCCACACAGTGCAACAATCTGTTTTTCAGGATGAGCCAAAGCAGCACCAATAGCCATCGGCATTGCATTTGCCATTGAACCGTGATTAAATGATCCCAGCATTTTCCGTTTTCCAGTTCCATCAATAAAACGGGCGCCCCAAACGCAACACATTCCGGTATCTACCGTAAAAATGGCATCATCAGCAGCTAACCGATTAATCGTTTCAGCTACAAACTCTGGCTGAATTTTATTCTCGTCGCCCTGATCTTTCACATAAACCTGTTGGTTCTCCTTAACCTTTTCGTAAAACTCAAGCTGCGATTTCAAGAATTTATCGTCCGTTTTTTCTTCTAATAAAGGTAGCAGCGCTTTAATGGAGTCGGCAATGTTGCCACATAAACCCATGGTTAATTTGGCTCTTCTGCCTAAACGTTCAGGTCGCTCATCAATTTGAATAATTTTATTTTTAACCGGCATGAAGTTCACATAGGGAAAATCAGTTCCTAAAAGTAAAACCAGATCGGCTTCATGCATCGCATGATAACCAGAAGGTTGCCCCAAAAGACCTGTCATGCCTATCTCGTATGGATTATTGTATTGGATGCCCATTTTTCCACGGAAGGAAAATCCTACAGGTGCTTTCAATCTTGAAGCCAACTGTACCACTTCATCGTGAGCTTCAGCAGCACCGATGCCACAATAAATCATTACTTTCTTTTCTTCATTCAATATTGCAGACAACGCATTCAATTCCTGATCAGACGGCCGGATTACAGGCTTATTATTGAATAGCTGCATGGAGGTTACGCTTTCTACAGCATCCATTTCTGCAACATCGCCAGGTAAGCCAAATACAGAAACGCCTTTTTTATGAATAGCATGTTGAATAGCCGTTTGCAACATTCTTGGTGCCTGTTCTGCAGTGGTTGCAACTTGATTGTAATAACTACAATCATCAAATAATTTGATGGTATTGGTTTCCTGGAAAAAATCAGTTCCAAATTCTCCTGTCGGGATGGTAGAGGCAATCGCGATAACTGGCACATGAGAACGATGTGCATCATAAAGTCCGTTAATTAAATGAACATGGCCGGGCCCACAGCTGCCCGCACAACAGGCAATTCCATCCAGTTCGGCTTCAGCCGCAGCAGCAAATGCACCAACTTCTTCATTTCGAACATGAATCCATTTAATCTTTCCGTTTCTTTTAACCGCATCATTGAAATAGTTCAAACTATCGCCGGTAACGGCATAAACTCTTTTAACACCAACTTCAACCAGCATTTCTACCAGTTGCTCTGCAACATTTTTACCCATGAAAGTATTTTTGATAAATCAGCATCACGACGAAACTGACATTCTATAAATACCTGAATTATAAATATTGTTTTACATTTTGGAAGGAAAGGGACCTAATCTGACTTATGGCAGACCAATTTTCGAAATAAATTAAATGCGCTCGTTTCTTCACTAAAACTTCATAATTGAAACGCACCTTTACATCAACAAAACACGAAGCGATTTCTATTTTGTTAAATTCTAAAAACTCATAATTAGTTTTTTAGTTTTCCGGTTACCCTTATCTGATACCTCATGTATTGCAAAATACATGAGGTTTTTTTATTTTATTCTGTACTTTCTTCTAGCATCTGATGTAAAGCGGCGGCATCACCATCAAACTTAGTCCCGTTTACATAAAATGAAGGCGTTCCGTTAACACCACTCCTCACCCCGCTTTCAAAATCGTTATCTACTTTTTCTTTAACTGCTTCGGAAGTAAAATCTTGTTGAAATTTCTCCATATCAAGACCAACTGTTTCGGCTAACTCTTCAAAAAGATTTTCATCTAACCGATATTGGTTTTCATAAAGTGCATCATGCATTTCCCAAAATTTACCTTGCAAAGCTGCAGCTTCTGCAGCAGCGGCGGCAGAAAAAGCAAACTGATGAGATTCTTGTAGAGGGAAATTCCGAAATACAAATTTGATCTGATCTCCAAATGTATCTTCAATTTCTTTGATGATGGGATGAGCATCGCCACAAAAAGGGCATTGGTAATCGCCAAATTCTACTATGGTAATGGTTGCAGCATCATTGCCTTGCACATGATCGCTGTTACTTACTTCAGGTTTTAAATTGCTCATATCATTTTTTATCCAATTCCTCTAACGCGTCTAAAATGCCATCGGCACCAGGATTTACCGCTGTTGGTGACAAGTAACTCCAGGCAATCAATCCTTCTTTATCAATTACGAATAATGCCCGTTTACTTTCTCCAACTTCACCATCATAAACCCCATAGGCTTTTGATACGGCTCCTTTGGGTTCAAAATCTGCTAATAAAGGGAAATGAAGTTTCCTATCTTTTTCAAAAGCCAAATGGCACCAAACACTATCTACTGAAATACCAAAAATCTGGGCATCGTGTTTCGAAAAATATTTTAACATTTCGTTGTAAAGTGCCATTTGATCACTACAAACCGGACTCCAATCTGCCGGATAGAAGGCTAAGATTACATTCTTACCAATAAAATCTTTGAGTTTTATCTTTTGATCGGGAGTAGCATTCAGCTCGAAATCTGGCGCTTTGGTACCTTTTTCTAACATGTTAATAGTTTTAAGGATTAAATTGTTTCCTAGTTAACAGCTCAAGATGCCAGTTGTTTGCAAGGTGAACCTGGCATTAACCCAGTTTTTGTCTTTTAATTAGATAAGATTGAAGAATAGGATAAAATCCTTCATTTATATCGGCATCAATTAAATCAATTTTGTATTGGGCACATTTTAAAGCAATTTGTGCCCTGTAAACAGATACTGCATCTTTGTAATTATCTTTAACCTGATTGGTATGCACTTTAATGGTGTCACCTGTTTCCATATCAATAAACTTATAGGGGCGGTTTTCAAATTCGAAATTTACTTCCTTTGATCGATCAACCACATTAAAAACCACTACTTCATGTTTGTTAAATTTTAGGTGTTGCAGGGCATCAAAAAACTGATCTGTTTTTTCAATACTTGTTTGGGTATTAAACAAATCGCTGAATATTACTACTAACGACCGTTTATGAATAAGCTCAGCAACCTGATGCAAGGCCTCGCTTAAGTTGGTTTGTGCATTAACTTTTGGTTTCTGCAACAAATCTTCCAGCTGGGTAAACAAATATTTTTGATGTACAGTGGTAGACTTGGCCGGAGAATTAAGTAAAACCTCTTCAGTAAATAAACTCAATCCGAAAGCATCACGCTGCTTTTTGAGCAAATACATTAACGACGCAGTGGCCTGAATCGCGAAGGTAAGCTTATTGTTTTTAGGTTCAGGAAAATACATTGATGAAGAAACATCGATCACAAACTGGCAGCGCAAATTGGTTTCTTCTTCAAAACGTTTGCTGTACAGTTTATCCGTTTTGGCGTAAAGTTTCCAATCGATATTTTTTACGTTATCACCGTTATTATACTGGCGATGCTCTGCAAACTCTACAGAAAAGCCATGAAACGGACTTTTATGCAAACCTGTAATAAAGCCTTCAACCACCTGTTGTGCCAATAATTCTAAATTCCCGAAACCCGATTCATTTTCGTAATTCACCGTCTGCATATGGTAAAGCTAAAAAAGTTTTACGAATTAATTGTTTATAATCCCGCGAATCTCTTTTTTGGAAAGCTTAGCCAGCTTATCATATTGGAGTGTGTTCCCGCTATCGTTTCAAATCCTCTCCCGCTTAAAATCGGGATTCGGGTTTTCCACTTTATCGGGTTTAGGTGGCCGCCATTGTACATCTATTTATGGTTTATAAACCCGATTGAAATGAAAAGCCCACAGCGTAGCGAGGACTTGTAATGAAAAGCGGGGCAGTAATTGCGATGAAAAGCTGAAATAGCATTTTCAAACATCAATCATAAAAAAATCCCGAACTCATCTAATGAATTCGGGATTTGACCTGCTTTGCTCAGATTTTACTTCTTAGCTATTTTATACAAATTACCATTGTCAGTAACGGCATAAAAGGCACCGTCTTTCTCCACCAAATCGCGGAAACGCTCCCCTTTACCGGCAAGTAGCCTTTCTTCGCCAACTACTTTGTTGTCCTTAATTACCAAGCGGCTAATGTGCGAGCCGCTCAGACCGCCAACAAACAAATTACCCTTCCACTCCGGAATAACGCTACTGTTGTAGAAAGCGATTGATCCTGGAGAAAGCACTGGGTTCCAATAATAAACAGGTTGTTCCATGCCTTCTTTTTGCTGAATGCCATCTCCCACTGCCTTTCCGCTATATTCAATGCCGTAAGTTATGATTGGCCAGCCGTAGTTTTTACCAGGTTTAATCAGGTTTACTTCGTCACCACCTCTGGGACCAAATTCAGCTTCCCATAAATCACCTGTTTGCGGGTTAATTGCCAGTCCGTCAGGATTACGAAGGCCGTAAGCATAAATTTCAGGTTTAGCATCTGCTTTGCCAACAAATGGCCCATTCGGAACTGCTTTACCATCTTTGGTTAAATGAAGAATTTTCCCCAATGATGAATTCAATTGCTGTGCCTGAATTCTTACTTCACGATCTGACCGTTCTCCTGTACTTACAAACAGATCTCCATTTTTATCAAAAACAATTCTTGAGCCATATTGCAACTTACCAGTATGCGCTGGCGTAGCACGATAAATGATGGTTTGATTTTCAATCTTAGTTTCACTGGCCGATAACTTACCTTTCGCAATGGCTAAAAGTACACCTTTAGCTTGCGGCTCCGAAAAGGCCCAGTAAACCATTTTGTTTTTAGCGAAATCAGGATCTAAAGTTACATCTAGTAACCCACCTTGTCCTGAAGCGTCAACCTTGGGCAAACCTTCAATTTTTTTAGTGAGTTTTCCATTAGCATCAAGAATAACCATTGTTCCTTGCTTTTGGGTAATCAAAAAACCTCCATTTGGAAGTACAGCAATTGCCCATGGATTTTCCAATTTCCCGTTGATGATTGATATCTCAAGCGGAGTGGAAGTTTTAACGCCTGCTATACGCGTTTGGCCTGCGAACGCGGGTTTATAATCAGCTGTAGGTTTTTCGGTTTCTACGGGATTTTGTGCTGAAACAGATGCAACATTTGCGCAGTTCAGTGTAAATCCAGCAATTAGAATACCTAATGTTTTGTTAGTAATCAGTTTCATAGGAATAATGCATTTTTCTCTTAAAGGAACAAAAATATTTGCTCATAAAAAAACCCGAATTCATTTATTGAACCCGGGTTTTTGTAATATTATTAGTGAGGTTTGCGCAATTGATTTAACTTAAACCTTTTGCTTCCACCATCAACCGTTAGTTAAGCCAATTGTTTGTTTAATTTATCAGCTAATACTGATTTTGGAACCGCACCAACTTGTTTGTCAACTACTTGACCATCTTTGAAATATAATAAAGCTGGAATGTTACGAATACCGAACTGCATAGAAATTTGAGGGTTGTTATCAACATTCACTTTTCCAACTACTGCTTTACCATCATATTCTTTAGCAATTTCTTCTACTACTGGACCAACCATGCGACAAGGGCCACACCATTCTGCCCAAAAATCTACTAATACGGGTTTATCTGATTTTAATACAAGCTCTTCAAAGTTTGCATCTGTGATTTCTAATGCCATAATTATTTTTTTTATGTTCAAATATATGTATTCAATTGTAATGCCAACTACACTGTAATGTCAATTTGACACTTAGGTGTTACAGGTTATCAGTTAACTCCATTTGATTAAGGTTTTGGGTTCTGCATGAATTGAAACACGCAAATTTTAACCTGGAAACCATTAACATACGATAAACCTAGTTTAACTTGTAATTTACAACATTCAATCCCACCAATTGTTCTAGGAACTTATTGTTAGGATTTATTTTTAAATTTTTCGAAGGTAAATCCAACATTATCTGCTTTTCGCTATCAAAAACTGCAAAGTTAAGTTGGCAGTTCTGTTGCTCAGAGTTTGCCTTATTGTCTGCTAATATGGCTTCAATTTCCCGCATTAACTCTTCATTCACCCGTTCAATTGGAACCTGAATAGTTAAACTCTTCGCCAGCTTATCTCGTAATTCCGACATCAGATTAATGGCAGTAATTTTAAATTCCCAATCGCCGGCTTTGCCAAAACGTTCTCCTACCCTGCCTCTAATCTGCAAGAAATAACCTTCAGTTAAAAATGATTTAAACTTTAAAAAATCTTCACCAAATAGTGCCATTTCGCAGGCGTCATCATAATCTTCAAATACAAATGTGCCGAATGGTTTACCTGTTTTAGTAATCCTTTGCGATGCCGCAACTACTAATCCGCCTACGCAAAGCTCGCGGTTCTGAAGTTTGGCAAACTCAGCCAAAACTTCTTCATTGGTATCACCCATTCTAACCTTATTGATAATGCTCAGCTGCCTTACACCATGTGTACAAAACTTATCAAGCTCCAATTTATAGTTATCCAAAGGGTGCCCTGAAAGGAAAATTCCGATGGCATCTTTTTCGTATTTCAGACGATCCATCAATGCCCATTCAGGAGAAACAGGCAAAGTAGGTTCTAAAATCAAATCGGCCTTTGAACCGCCAAACAATGAAGCCTGTGAGGTACTTTCATTGTTCTGAAAATCGTTGGCAAACTTGATGATCTTTTCGATTCCGTTCATCTTATCATGTGGACCGATGTAGAAAAACTGTGCCCTATGGCCACCGAAAGCATCAAATGCGCCGCTATAAACAAAACTTTCGTAAGCTTTTTTATTGACGATCCGGGTATTCGATCGTTTGGCAAAATCATAAACCGAAGCATATGGCCCATTTAATAATCTTTCTTCGATGATGCTTTCTACCGCTTTCTCACCCACACCTTTCACTGCCGACATACCAAAGCGCACTTCTCCACGAACGTTTACTGAGAATTTCAAATCAGATTCGTTTACATCAGGACCCAAAACCGTAACGCCCATTTGGCGACATTCCTCCATGAAGAACGCTACCTGTTTAATGTCGCTCATGTTATTGGAAAGTACCGCAGCCATATATTCTGCCGGATAATGTGCTTTTAAATAGGCCGTTTGGTAAGCAATCCAGGCGTAACAGGTAGAGTGTGATTTGTTAAATGCATAAGAGGCAAATGCTTCCCAATCTTTCCAGATTTTTTCTAAAGTTGCAGCATCATGACCTTTTTCGGCCGCTTGCTTTACAAATTTAGGCTTCATTTTATCCAGAACATCTTTCTGTTTTTTACCCATCGCCTTACGCAAAACGTCGGCCTCACCTTTGGTAAAACCAGCTAATTTTTGCGATAAAAGCATTACCTGCTCCTGATAAACCGTAATACCATAAGTTTCTTTTAAGTATTCTTCACAGGCATCCAAATCGTATTGAATTTCTTCTTCACCATTTTTCCTGCGTACGAAACTCGGAATATATTCCATCGGTCCCGGGCGGTACAAGGCATTCATGGCAATTAAATCGTCGAAAACCGTTGGCTTTAATTCCTTCATGTATTTCTGCATACCCGGACTCTCATACTGAAAAATACCGATGGTTTCACCACGCTGGAAGAGTTCGTAAGTCATCACATCATCAATCGGAAAAGTATCCGGATCCAGATTAATGCCATGTCTTTTCTTCACCAGTTTAACGGTGTCTTTAATTAAGGTAAGGGTTTTTAACCCCAGGAAGTCCATTTTCAGTAAGCCGGCGCTCTCTACTACCGAGTTATCAAATTGGGTAACATACAAATCAGAATCCTTTGCGGTGGCAACCGGAACAAAATTCGTAATATCACTTGGCGTAATAATTACACCACAGGCATGAATACCTGTATTTCTTAACGATCCTTCTAAAACCTGTGCCTGTTGAATGGTTTCGGCACTCAAATCTTTTAAATTGCCTAGATTTTTAAGTTCGACTACACGCTCATATTCATCCGGACGTAAAGCATCTTTTAACGCTTTTTCATCTAGATTGAAGATTTTTGCCAGCTTCATGTTTGGAATCAGCTTCGCGATTTTATCGGCCTCAAATAAAGGCAAATCTAAAACCCTTGCCGTATCACGGATGGATGACTTGGCCGCCATGGTTCCATAAGTGATGATTTGCGCCACCTGGCTGGAACCATATTTATTAATTACATATTCCATTACACGGCCACGACCCTCATCATCAAAATCGATATCAATATCGGGCATGGAAACACGATCGGGATTTAAGAAACGCTCAAAAAGCAGATCGTACTTAATCGGATCGATATTGGTAATCCATAGGCAATATGCAACCACTGAACCCGCAGCTGATCCACGACCGGGACCAACCGATACATCTCTGCGACGGGCTTCGGCAATAAAATCCTGTACAATAAGGAAGTAACCTGGATAACCGGTTTTCTCAATGGTGGCCAACTCGAAGTCTAAACGCTCAATTACCGGTGGCGTTAATTCCCCGTATCTGATTTTGGCGCCTTCATAAGTTAAGTGCCTCAAAAATTTATTTTCACCGCGTTTACCGCCGTCAACTTCATCCTCCGCAACAAGAAACTGTTCTGGAATATCGAACTTCGGCAAAAGTACTTCACGGGCAAGTTTGTAGGTTTCAATCTTATCTACAATCTCCTGTATATTTAAAATCGCCTCAGGTAAATCGGCAAAAAGCGCCTTCATTTCATCACCCGATTTGAAATAATATTCTTGATTAGGCAAACCATAACGGTAACCGCGTCCGCGTCCGATTGGCGTGGCTTGTTTTTCACCGTCTTTTACACAAAGCAAAATATCATGCGCATTAGCATCTTTTTTATTGATGTAATACGTGTTGTTAGTAGCAACGAGTTTGACCTCGTGCTTCTTGGCCAAAGAAATTAAGGAAGCGTTTACCCGATCTTCATCTTCCTGGTTGTGGCGCATAACCTCCACATAAAAATCTTCGCCAAACTTTTCTTTCCACCATACCAAAGCTTCTTCTGCCTGGTTTTCACCCATGTTTAAAAGCTTGTTAGAAATCTCTCCGGAAAGGTTTCCAGACAGTACAATAATATCATCCTTGTACTGCTCAATTACATTTCTATCAATACGCGGAACGTAGTAAAAACCTTTGGTATAGGCAATAGACGACATTTTGGCCAGGTTGTGATAGCCATTCTTGTTCTTAGCCAATAATACCATTTGGTAGCCATTGTCTTTTGCTGTTCTGTTCAAGTGATCATCGCAAACGAAGAATTCTACTCCCACAATTGGTGTCATCACCACTTCAGTCGGCCGCTGCCCTGCTTCGATGGCTTCGGCATTTTTAGCCTCTGCGGCTTTATTATGATTGAGTACAGCATTTACAAAGTGGAATGCGCCCATCATATTGGCATGATCGGTCATCGCCACTGCCGGCATTTTTTGTACCGCAGCTGCTTTTACCAAAGCAGGAATGCTGATGGTACTTTGTAAAACTGAAAACTGGGTATGGTTATGCAAATGCACAAACGTTGCCGCAGCAAGTTCCTGTTTGTTTTCTGCGAGCTCTTGTTTTGAAACGCCACCGCCTTCGGTTTTTTGCAGGCGTCTGCGGATTTCATCAGAAGCAGCCTTCAAATTGATATGCTTTAACCCAACACCTTCAATTAGTGCAGGGTTGATCTCTCTAAAACGTGGGAAATATTCTGCATCAACAAGAAGTTCTTCTTTTTTAAATACTTCACGTTTTACCAGTTCTAAAAAGCAGCGTGTAGTGGCTTCCACATCGGCTGTAGCATTGTGCGCCTCATTAAAAGGAACACCGAACAAATACGAGTGTAATTCAGTCAAAGTAGGAAGTTTGAATTTACCACCTCTACCACCTGGCAATTGTAAAAGCTGTGCAGTTACTTCGGTACATGTATCAAGCACTGGCAATTCAGCCAGGCGATTTGCAACACCGAACCTATGAAACTCACAACCCATTATGTTCACATCAAAACCAACATTCTGGCCAACGATGAACTTTGCTTTGCTTAAAACTTCATTAAACTTAGCCAGCATTTCATCAAATGAAATCCCTTGTTCTGTCGCCAAGTCGGTCGAAATCCCATGAATCCTTTCTGCATCATAAGGAATGTTAAATCCTTCCGGCCTTACTAAATAATCCTGATGTTCAACCATCCTCCCCATCTCATCATGCAATTGCCATGCAATTTGAATACAACGCGGCCAGTTATCGGTATCAGTAATTGGCGCATTGTAATTACGTGGCAAACCCGTAGTTTCAGTATCAAAAATTAAGTACATATTGTATTTTAAGAATTAGCCGCTGCAGAAGAATAACGGTTCTTCAAAAATAAGGAATTTGAATATTGATGTTGTCAGGATTTTATCAACAAAATATCTAAAATATGATCACGTATATGGTACATGATAACAACATTGTTTTAGCGGAAAGATTTTAATTGTCCTTAAAATTCTATAAAACTTGCAACCGTTATCACTATAAATTCGTCTATCGGTTAATAATTAATTTTCAAAACAGATGAAAAGACTATTAGCCGTAATTTTTGTTTTTATTCTATCTCTTGACGTTAGTGCGCAAAAAAAAATGACAACGCAAGACAGCATTAAAATATTTTATGAAAACCTTTTTTCGACACTAAAGACTAAATACTTACACAAAGAGAAAATTAACTGGGAATTAATTGAATCTCAAACTAAGCAGGATTTAAATCAATACAATACTTTTCAAAACGCTCTCTCTGGAATTAAAAAACTATTTGACAAAATAGGTGCAACACATTGCAATGTTTACTACAAGCAAAATAAATATTCTGCTACCGTAAAAAATATTTCAAAAGAGGATTACAGTGAGCAATGGAAAAAGAAATATGATACCAAACCAACCTTTGAAGTAAAAGTACTTAACGATAGATATGGTTACATATTAATTCCGGCTATGTTGTCTTTTGATATAAGCGCTTCGAATATCCATAATATAGCACAGCCATTATACAACAAAATTGCTGAAACTAAAGCTCAGAAAAATATTGAAGGCTGGATTATAGATTTAAGATTTAATACCGGTGGCAATTCATGGCCAATGCTTCTTGCACTATATGATTTTTTGGGAAACAATGATATCGGTGGTTCACTTAACAGCGATAAAAAACAGGAAAGTAAGTTTAGATTAGATCATGGAAAACTTATTGAAAAATCAAAAACAATATCTTTTATACATCCCATGGGCGAATTGTTAGATAAAAAAAGGGTAAGCATCATTACTGGGTTGTTCACAGCAAGTTCGGGGGAAGTTGTGGCAATGGCATTTAAAGGCAGATCAAATACTAAATTTATTGGACAAAGTACGTATGGCGCTACTACAGGGAATATTGCCTGTAAATTGCCTTTTAATATTACGATGGCCCTAACCACATCATATGATTGTGATAGAAATGGGAATTATTACGAGAAGATTATACCGGAAATTAGTATTTCCAAACAGGATAATTTTGATAATTTACTACTTGATAAAAACATTCAGCAGGCAACAGAATTTATAGACGTTAAGTAGTAAAACATCAAAACTGACTAGCTATTTATTTCGAGCAATATTTTTTAAAAATGCTCCTGGCTCACCAATTCACTCACGTCATAACCTTTTTCCCGGCATCTTTCAATAATATCAACCAGTAACGCCGCTTCCATTTTTGGTTCTCTGGCCATAATGAATAAATACTTTTCATCTGGATGACCAACAACAACATAACTGTAATCGGCTGCAATCTCAATAATCCAGTACCCAATTTTAAATGGCCATAAAAACTGAGCTTTCATATCGCCATCAGGCCGATCTTCATCAAAAAACAATTTTGAGGTAATTGTTTTTTCTTCAGGGTTTCCTTCCTTATGGTAAGTAGTTAGTACATCAAAATGATCATCATCTTTTAAAGTGTAGGTTTCAGTGGTTTGTTTCCAATTTTTATCCATTAAAGTCGGAATGGAATATAGGGAGTACCATTTACCTTCGAACGCTTTATAATCAATATTGCCAATAGGTTTATTTTCCATAATATGAGGATTTAATTCGTCTTTGAAACTAGTAATAACTAAACCATTCCTTAATTATAAAGTTTTGAAAAGGATTTTTTAACCTTATATTTATTTCTACCTTCGATTAATATTTAGGATGAGCAAACCATTAAATAAAAATATATGAAAGTAACGGTTGTAGGTGCTGGCGCAGTTGGCGCTACTTGTGCAGATAATATTGCCAGAAAAGAATTAGCAAACGAACTTGTTTTGTTAGATATCAAAGAAGGTTTTGCCGAAGGTAAAGCGATTGACATGATGCAGACCGCTACCCTTTTAGGCTTCGATACAAAAATTACTGGTGTAACCGGCGACTACAGCAAAACTGCTGGTTCTGATGTTGTAGTGATTACTTCGGGCTTACCACGCAAACCTGGAATGACTCGCGAAGAATTGATTGGCATTAATGCTGGAATTGTAAAAGGTGTTGCTGAAAATATATTAAAGTTTTCTCCAGAGGCAATCATTATTGTGATTAGTAATCCAATGGATACCATGACTTATCTGGCACTGAAATCTTTAGGACTTCCTAAAAACCGTATTATCGGTATGGGCGGAACTTTAGATAGCAGCCGTTTTAAATTCTACTTATCTCAGGCTTTAAATTGTAACCCAAGCGATTTGCAGGGTTTTGTAATAGGTGGCCATGGCGATACGACAATGATTCCATTAACCCGTCTGGCAACCTATCAAAGCTTGCCGGTAAGCAACTTGTTAGACCAGGCAACCTTAGATAAAGTTGCATCAGATACGATGGTTGGTGGCGCAACATTAACAGGATTAATTGGCACCTCGGCGTGGTATGCCCCTGGTGCAGCTGGAGCAGCTTTGGTTGAAGCCATTCTTCGCGATGAGAAAAAACTGTTTACCTGCTGCGTTTCACTGGAAGGTGAATACGGCCAGGAAGATATTTGCTTAGGGGTTCCGGTAATTATTGGTCGCTCGGGATGGGAAAAAATCATCGATTTTAAATTAACAGATGGCGAGCAAGCTGCATTTAACAAAAGTGCCGATGCCGTTAGAAATATGAACAGCGTATTGGCTGACATGAAATTGGTATAAATGAGTTCAATTTCAATCCCATTAAAATTACTGAACTTACAGGATGACGGCTTCCACCTTTTGGTGGAAGTTGTTGTTTTTAAGGAAAAACATTTTGCCGTTTTAGATACCGGCGCATCAAGAAGCGTTTTTGATAAGTTACTGATCGAGCGGCATCTTGCAGAAACACTTCATGTATCTGAAGAAATTAACGCCGCTACCCTTTTTACCACCACAACGACCATACAGGCCACTATTCCTGAAGTTAAAATCGGGCCACTGAAGATCAAAAACTATGAAACCGTTGCTTTTGATCTTCAATCGGTTACTGAAACCTACCAGCAATTCGGTCATCCACCAATTATTGGAATTATCGGAGGAGACATTTTAATGCAGTATAAAGCGGTAATTAACTATAAAAAGCTAGTCCTTCGGCTGTATAAATAACGTTTGGTATTAATCACGAGATCAATTCTGAATATTTTAGCACATATTTACATTTTATGAAAAACGACATTTTTAATCGGGATGACCTGATCCATCTGGTTGATACGTTCTACACAAAAGTGCAGCTCAACCCCAGGATTGGGCCAATCTTTACTGATGTTGCGAAGATAGATTGGTCGCACCATTTGCCTAAAATGTATGATTTTTGGGAAAGTATTTTGTTTGGTACAGCAACCTATAAAGGCAACCCGATGTTGACTCATTTTGCATTAAATGATAAGATTGGTTTAAAGGCTGATGAATTTAATGCCTGGAAGCTCATTTTCATGGAAACCGTCGATGAACTTTTTGCTGGTAAAAATGCAGAAACCATTAAACAAAAAGCGCAATCCATTGCCGATTTAATGGATTTTAAAATAAATGCTCCAAAATCCAAGATCAACATTGTTTAATATTTTTTGATTTATCTGGTTTCTTGTTAAATTTAATTAACCAAACAAATCAAATATGAAAGCTTTAAGAATTATTTTCGGCATCATCGTTGTCGTGGCGATTATTTTCGTTGTGGGAAGTTTCTTTCTACCAAAAACATATTCTGTTTCCAGATCAACAGTGATCAATGCTCCGGATAGCGTAATCTACAAAAACATTGCTGATTTTAATGAATTTTACCTTTGGAATCCCTGGGCAAAAATGGAACCTTCTGCCAAAACTACATTTTCTGGTACTCCTGTAACGACGGGGCATCAATATAATTGGGTGGGCAAAGAAACCGGCTCAGGTTATATGAAAATAGAATCACTAAAGCCCAATAAAAAAATAGACATCGAGCTGAAATTTATTGAGCCTTTTGAAAGCGTAGCAGATACCAAATTTGATATTGTGCCTGATGGAAACGGTCAAAAGGTAACCTGGACCATGAGTGGAGAAAATAACATGATCAGCAAGTGGATGTGTGTTTTTATGGGTGGAATGGACGGCATGATTGGAAAGGATTTTGAAAGCGGACTAGCAAGCCTGAAAGAAAAATCAGAAAAAGAAAATTAGTCAATTTTAACATCATCGTTAAGGCTGTATCATCAATCGAATATCATCCTGAGCCAGTTGAAGGACTTAGAGAAACTGCTTTAAAGGGCATTTCGGCAAGCTCAACTAGACAAAGTTCAGGCGAAAACTGGTCTATAATACAGCCTTTTTATTTCTCCCCACTTTTTAATAAATAAACTTTTATGTCGTTATTGCGTTAAAAAGCTTTAATTTCAAAAATCTATCATCATCAGATTTTGTTATATCCTTATTTTTAGATTATTTGCCCGGCATGAATTTATTACTAGTAGAAGATGAGCCAAATGTGGTTTCTGTTATTTCCAGAGGCTTAACCGAAGAAGGTTTCACCGTAAGTGTAGCACCTGATGGCCTCATCGGTAAACAGCTGGCTTTAGAAAATGAATTTGATTTAGTCATACTGGATATTATGCTTCCTGGAATAAATGGATTGGAACTTTGCAAAATTATTAAGGCTGAAAAACCAAATGTACCCATCATTATGCTAACTGCTTTGGGCACTACAGAAAATGTAGTGAATGGTTTAGATAATGGTGCCGATGACTATTTAATTAAGCCTTTTAAATTTGCAGAACTTTTTGCCCGCATTAGAATGTTATTGAGGCGTTATACAGGATCGGCAAGCCTTGACCAGGTAATTAACGTTGCTGATTTGCAGATAAATTTGAGTGCCAAAAGCGTAAAACGAAACAATACAGAGGTGGTGCTCACTGCAACTGAATACCGTTTGTTGGAGTACATGGCCAAAAACAAATCGAAAATCCTCTCCCGGATTGATATTTTAGAAAGTGTTTGGGATATTGATTTTAATCTTGGCACCAACGTAGTTGATGTGTATGTAAATTATCTTCGCAAAAAAATTGATAAAAATTCAGATCAGAAACTGATACATACCGCCGTGGGTTTGGGTTATGTGCTAAAAGGATAGCCAATGGATATTGCCAAAAAAATCACGCTGCTATTCGCAATACTTTCGGCGGTAATTATTTCATTATTAAGTGGTTTTGTTTGGTACTTCTCTAATGAGTTTGCCTTTGAAGATTTTTACAAACGTTTAGAAGCGAGGGTAAACATCGCCGCCCAGATTAAGCTTTACGAAGATGACAATAACAGCGTGGTTGCCCAAATGCGTAACCAATATCTGGAACGTTTGCCTTCTGAACAAGAATTTATTCTTGATGCCAGTCAAACAAAGAACAAAGTTGACCGCGAACTTCCCAAAAGCTTCTATGATAAAATAAACACGGGTTCGATGGCCAGGTATCGTGTTGAAAATCATTTTTATGCAGGTAAGTTTTTTAGAAACGGACCTAAAGGATACATTGTAATTGTTTCTGCCAATGATCCCTTTGGCTTCCGTGAGCTTCGAGACCTTCAAAAAATATTGATTATTGGCTTTTTCCTGTCGGTCTTTTTGTCGTTCGTTGTGGGCTGGCGATTCTCCAATTACATGCTTATGCCCTTGCGAAATGTGATAAAAAGCGTAAAAAAAATAAAGGCAGAAAACCTCCACATGCGTTTAGACGTAAAAAAAGGTACCGATGAAATGTCGCAGCTGGCACAAACCTTTAACAACATGTTAAACCGGCTGGAAACAGCATTTGAAACGCAAAACAACTTTATCAGCAATGCTTCGCATGAATTAAGAACGCCATTAACCATCATTAGCGGCGAGGTAGAACTGGCTTTAAAAAATGGCGATGCGCAGAAGCAACATCTGGCGTTAGCCAAAATTAAAGACGAAGCCGAACGACTGGAACATATTTTAACCAGTTTACTGGGATTGGCTCAATCGGGATTTAATGGCAAAAACCAACCCTGGGAATTGGTTAGAATGGATGAATTACTTTGGGAAATCAAGGCTTCGGTAAATCAGGTTCATCCCGAAAGTAAAATTGAAATCGATTTTTCTAAGCTTCCTGATGATGATGAACTGTTGAGTCTGAAAATCAATAAAAACCTCATTAAACTTGCCCTGACAAACATTGTAAGCAATGCATGCAAATATTCGAATGATAAGTTAGTGAACATTGCCATCGAAGCTAGCGCTAATTCACTTTCCATTGCGGTAACCGATCAGGGTATTGGAATTCCACAAACGGATATTCAGCACATTTTTGAACCATTTTATCGGGCATCAAACACCAACTCTTTTAAAGGTTATGGAATTGGTTTGCCACTTTCTCTGAACATTATCAGGTTACACCGCGGAAGCATTGCCATTAAATCGCAGGAAGGAATAGGTACAGAAATTAAAGTACTGTTGCCGTTAACCAGCATTTATTAGTTTTGTTGAAAAATTCGTAGTTATTCAGATGATTATTTTACTTTTGCCTATCCAAACATGTAAAATTCCATTTTTTACAACCTAAAACTCTAAAGTTTTTAAATTCTAATCTCGCTTTAATTTCCTTCTTAGTTCGCTGTAATCTCATTGCGCTAAACTTGTATAAATATTTATTCATTTAACAAGATAAAACCATGAAAACAGTATTAGTACCAACAGATTTTAATTTAGCGAGTACCAAAATTATTGATGGTTTAACGCAAACTCAACCCAACGAAACTTTCAATATCATATTTGTTCATGCTTTCAAATTATCAGATTCGATTACGGATATGTTAATGTTAAGCCGCCGAAGCAAAGATTACGAAAACATCAGTGATGAGTTTTATCAAATGCTGAATAATTACAAAGCGAAGTATGCCAATCAAATCAACAACATTGGTATAGAATATTTTTATGGAAGTACTGTTGCAGCATTTAAAAATTTCATTGAAGCTTTTGATGTTGAAGCCATTGCTTATCCGAAAGACTATAGTTTCAAAGCCATCAACAAATACAGTATCGATCCAAAAGTATTAACAGCTCGCTGTGGCTGTGAAGTATTGGAATTAAACATCATGACGCTTCATAATCAGGAGAACCTGATTGAAACCAAAATCCAGGAGCCTAAATTAAAAGCGGCAAACGCTTAATTACTCACGAAATAAATTTAATAATATGCTGTTACGAAATAATATTCCGCTTACTTATATATTCGGAAAGATCAAAAAAGAACTGCTTTTTGTAATTGCTTATTCTATAGGAATTGTAGTTCTTTATCAGAACTTTCACGTTACCCGGATTTCGATTCCGATTACGGTCCCTGCCTTACTGGGAACAATTATCTCATTATTGCTGGCTTTCCGGTCGAATCAGGCTTATGACAGATGGTGGGAAGCCCGCATTTTGTGGGGTGCTATCGTAAATGACTCAAGATCGGTATCGCGTCAGATTTTATCGTTCGTAGAAAACCCTTATGACTTGCATGAGGTAGAGGCTTTCAAAGAGCGCTTTATCAAACGACAAATTGCCTGGACTTATGCTTTGAGCCAATCATTAAGAGGTTTTAATCCTCGAAAAGGATTGGAAGAATTTTTAGTTGCTGATGAGATAGCATTCCTTAAAAAACGTAAAAATGTAACCACGTCTATTTTGGAACTGCATGCTATGGATTTGAAAAAAGCTTTGAATGAAGGCTGGATTAACAAATATCAGCAAATTGAAATTGATAAAACCCTCACTGCATTATGTAACCACATGGGTGGATGTGAGCGTATTAAGAACACTGTTTTCCCGGTAACTTACAGTAAATACATCAACATGTCGATCCATTTATTTATTGTGCTTTTGCCATTTGGATTGATTGAGTATTTCGGTTATATGGAAGTTCCTTTAGTGGTTGCGATTGCTGCATTCTTCCTTTTGGTAGAAAAAATGGCGGTTCATCTGCAAGATCCTTTTGAAAATAAACCCACAGATACGCCAACTACAACGATTTGTAGAACCATTGAACGCGATCTTTGCCAAATGATAGATGATAATAAAATCCTTGAAGACAAACCCCAAACGGAATTGGCTCAGGTTGGTTCATATTACATCTTATAAAAATCTTAATTCTTAGTTCTGTTCCAGATTTGGAATGGTTAGTTAAAAACAATAGGTCTTCTCCCTGGATGGGGAGAAGCTTATTTATTTAAACCTGATCGCTTTTAGCGGAGACACTTTGCTAATTAACAGCGAAGGAATGATCAATACGATTAAACAAACAACCACAGTTAATACATTTAAGCCCAGTACATCGATAAAATGAATTTCAATTGGTGCATAAGTTAAAAAGTACGAAGACTGATTGAGTTTAAAAATGTGTGTTGCCTGCTGGAAAAAGCCTAAGCCCAATCCGAGAATATTACCCAACAACAAACCGATACCAATTAAATAGGCCGCATTATAAAGGAATATCTTCATGATACTCCAATTGCTTGCACCAAACGACTTCAACATTCCGATCATATTGGTTTTCTCCAGAATCATAATGAGCAGTGCCGTAACCATATTGATTACGCCAACAATTAGCATTAAGATCAGCAACACGTTCGTATTTACATCAAGCAAACTCATCCAGTTAAAAATGTTCGGAAAGTTTTCTACAATCGAAAATGAACGCAGATTTTGAGGCAAACTTTCAAAAATCTCTAACGATACTTTATTGAGATCTTTAAAGTTTTTAATGCGAATTTCAACACCTCCAATTTGATTCGCATTCCAATTATTTAAGCGCTTAATGATATTCAGGTTACCGAGCACAAAACTTTTGTCGATATCCTCTACTCCAATATCGTAAATCCCTACGATTTTGAATTTCCTTGGCCTTAACTGATTTTGCACAAAATACATGATGAAATCATCGCCGGTTTTAAGTTTCAAACGGTTTGCGGTATAATTCGAAACTAGTAATTCCTGCATAGCAGCCGTACTATCCGAAAAATCGATAATGGTTCCGCTAATAATATGTTGTTTGATGTAATCCCAATTATAGCTTTTATCAACTCCCTTAAAATTGATACCCTCTATTTCCTCATTAGCTGATAATATAGCGGGTTTGGTAGCGAATGGATAAAAGTATTCGACATCTGGATTTTCTTTAAGCTTCTTTGCGGTTTCGCTATCCAGTACAAAAGGCGAATGCTCAAAAGAATTATTAAGATCGTAGCGGGTAATCTGAACATCACCCAAATACCCGCGAACCTTATCCTGGATTTCTGTTTTAAAGCCTTTAATAATTGCAATAGACAAGATCATCACTGCCAGACTCAGCATCACACCAACAATGGCAATACGAACGATAAGCTTTGAAAAAGTACGCTCTGATTTTATGGCAATACGCCCGGCTATGAAATATTCGAAATTCAACTTGATTATTTTGTAACAGCAAAAATGCTTAAATCCTTTTTAAAAATGGTATATATTTGGAATATAATGGTCATGAAAAAAGAATCCTGTTAAATACAATAATCAAATAAAATGGTAAATTGTTTTAAGGTTGATTGACTAACGTTAACCGATTTAAAATCCTATATAATGAAAAAATACATCAGCTTCGCTTTAACATCGCTCATTGCATTTTCAGCCTGTGGCCAGGGCCCGAAAATTACAGAGGAAGAAGGAGGTAAAAATTCCTTAGTTAACAAAACTTCTATAAACGAAAAAAACGATCCTGCAGCTCAAACCATTAAAACAGGCGCAGAACAAACGGAAAAATATCTTCCACTGTTAAAAGGCAAACGCGTTGGAATGGTTGTAAATCCAACATCGATTATTGGCAATCAAACGGCTGTTGATAGCTTATTAAAACGTGGCGTTAAAATTCAGAAAATATTTGGTCCGGAACATGGGTTTAGAGGCGATGCCAGTGCGGGCGTTAAAATTGATGATGCTATTGACACCAAAACAGGCATTAAGGCGGTTTCACTTTATGGTAAACACAGTACACCAACTGCCGAAGACCTTGCAGATATCGACATTATGGTTTTCGACATTCAGGACGTGGGCGTACGTTTTTACACCTATATCAATACTTTGCAGCATGTAATGGAAGCTTGTGCTGTTAATAAAAAAGAGCTTTTGATTCTGGACCGTCCGAACCCTAACGGTTATTTGATTGATGGCCCGATTCTCGACCCTAAATTCAAATCTGGAATAGGTATTCAGCCAATTCCTATTGCACATGGCTTAACGGTTGGCGAATATGCCCAAATGCTGAACGGCGAAGGTTGGCTGAAGGATAAAGTAAAATGCAAAATAACTGTAATTAAGAATGCAAATTACAACCATGACATGGAGTATGTTTTGCCAGTTAAACCGTCTCCAAACCTGAATACCGCACAATCAATTCTTTTGTACCCATCAACGTGTTTATTTGAAGGCACATACTTAAACCATGGCCGCGGAACCATGTTTCCTTTTACTATTGTAGGCGCTCCCTACCTGAAAGGAAAATTCGATTTCAGCTTTACACCAAAAAGCATAAAAGGGATGTCAGAAACGCCTTTGTTTCAAGATCAACTTTGCTATGGGTTAGATTTGAGAAATTACGACACGAAAAAACTCCGTGAATCAAAACAAGTAAATATTTCCTGGTTAATTGAGTTATACAACGCATCGCCGAAAAAAGAAGACTTCTTTAACAGTAAATTGAGCAAAGAAATGGGAACCATTGAGCGATTGGTTGGTGTGGGCGATTTCAGGCAACAGGTTATTGCCGGGAAAAGTGAGAAAGAAATTCGGGCCAGTTGGGAGCCAGGTTTAAGTGCGTATAAAAAGATGCGCCTAAAGTATTTGCTTTATAAATAGTGATTAATTGAGCAGATGATTGAGGAATAGCAGTAGGATTCAAACAATCGTATAAACAACTTTGTTATTATCATCAAGAATGGCCTTTTGTCATTCTGTACTAAATTCAATCATTCATATCATGAGCGGACCAAAAAAAACGAATGACAATCCGGGCAGCAATTACGAGGAAGAAATTCCAAAAGGAAGAGAGCCTGAAGATCATAAAACAGTTAGGAAGCCAAATGACAGTACACCTAACAAGCCACCAAAAACAGAAAATCCGGCAAAACAACGGGAAAATGAAGAACAGCCTGTTGATCCGATAAAAAAGGCACCTAAAGAATAATGTTTGAAACAGACCTGATTACGTTGATGAAAGCGTAATCAGATCTTCAAAGCAAAATAAAAGGTCGAACCCTCGCCTTCTTCACTCTCCACCCATATTCTTCCACCTTCATTTTTGACAATTTCTGAAGAAATATACAACCCTAAACCCAAACCAGGATATGTATGTTGCAAATTGCCGCCCACACGATAAAACTGATCAAAAACCAGATGCTGAAGTTCTGTAGAAATGCCAATGCCGTAATCACGAACACTTAAAACAACTTCTCCGTCGCTTGCATAACTTGCTACATCAATGCTGTTTGCATCAGATGAATATTTAATCGCATTTGAAAGAAAGTTGGTTATTACCTGCCCGATTCTCTCCTTATCTACATAAACATTCGACCTGCTATTTAAACTGGTATTGATCAGATGTTGCGATGTAGTATGCTGCATCTCATCAACCATCTCCTGAACCATGGAGTCAAAATCAAAATGTACAGGATTAAATGTCATTTTGCCGGCCTGTATCTTTGTTACATCCAAAAGGTCGCCAATTAACCCCGTTAAACGGTTTAACTGCACATCCATTTTCTGTACCATGTTGGCTTTCTTCTCATCACCTTCATTCCGAATCATCCGTTCTAAAACCTGTGCATAAGCTTTTATACTGGTTACAGGGGTTTTCAATTCGTGGCTGGCAATGCCTAAAAACTCATCTTTTTGTTTTTGTAGCTGAACCTGTTTTGTAACATCAATAGCTGCATGTAAAATGGCATAAACTTTACCTTCGGCATTTTTTAAAGGCTTGTAAGTAAAGTTGAACCAAAATTTTTGCAAGCTACCGTTTACCGATAGTTCTGCAACCTGCTGATCGGCATGGTAAGCTATTCCAGTACGAAATACGTCTTTCAAAATACCAATGAAAGGTTGGCCTTCCAGTTCCGGAATGGCAACTTCCATGGTTTTACCAATCACACTTGCATCTTTATCCCAAAGTTTAAGCATTTCATTATTGGCAATTTTAATTATGATGTCCTCGGTTTCGTAAAGTGCTGTAGGCATCGGGTTATCGTGCACCAAATTCCGGAAACGTTCTTCGCTTTCCCTAAATGCATCACGCGATTTTACCTGAGTGGTAATATCATTGGCAACCACCATCACACCTGTCACTTTGTTGTTTTTATCGCGAACAGGATCGTATACGAAATTGAAATAGTAATCGTCTAATTTGCCATTGTGTTCTAACCTTGCACGGGTTTCATATCCATAATGAGGTATCCCGGTTTGATAAACCTGCATCAGCAATTCTGGAAAGGGCTGATCGTGAATTTCTGGTAAGCCTTCCAGTAATTTAAGTCCAAGTATACTTTTATCTTTACGCCAGATGTGCAGTAAATCATCATTTGCATCTTCAATCACAAAATCTGGTCCACGCAAAATGCCGATGGCAACCGGCGCATCGTAAATCATCTGCCTAAAAAGTTCTTCGCTTTCTTTGACTTTAATTTTAGCATTTACAAGTTCGGTTACGTCGGTTGCGTTATTTAACACGGCCCATACCTTACCATTTTGGTCTTTTAATGGTTTGTAAACAAGGTCAAAATAAAATGTTTGTCGTACACCATCTTTTATTATTTCCGCTTTGTCCTCTTTCGCTTCGTAAGCAACCCCAGTTTCGAAAACCTCCTGTAAAATTTTAATAAAAGGCTGCCCATCTAGTTCAGGCAATGCTTCAACTAATGTCATCCCAATAACAGAGGCATCTTTTCCCCATGCACTAAGTATGGCTTTATTGGCCACTTCAATTTTAAAATCCTCGCCCACGTACAGGCCGATAGGCATTTCCGATTCTTCAATAAGTATATTAAATAAAGAAACTTTATTTTGTAAATCTATTTGCATAAAACTGAACAAATATAATTTGTTTTACTTACTTCCATTGGCTTTGAGAAATGATAGCAACACTTTCTCATCATGTTCAAGGCCGAGCTTTCCAATCGCCTTCTGGTTATTCATTTTTTTTAAATATTTCTCCAACTCGTTATTTTCATAAGCCGTAATCAAAATTGGGTAAACGTAAGAACTTTTACAAACCGCCCGGGTATTACCGAGTTTCTCTGCCACACAATCCAGTACACTCACTACCGTTTTTTTAGTGTTGAGTTCCCAGTCTTTATCTGCAGCACATTTAGAAAACTGGCGTAAAGCTTCCAAAGTGCCACCCCAGGTCCGAAAATCTTTTGCTGTAAAATCGTTGCCGGTTATTTCTTTGATATAGTTATTTATTTTCCCTGAATCAATTCCCTTATGTTCTTTTCCATTAGTATAAAACTGAAATAAATCCTGACCAGGAATATCACGGCATTTTTTTACCAGTTTAGCCAATGTCCGGTCATTAAGTTCTAAATTCTGCTGTACACCCTTTTTACCGATGAAATTGATGTTGATTTTACTTCCGTTAATTTTAACGTGCTTATCTCGTAAGGTAGTTAATCCAAAGGAACCATAAAGTTGTTTGTAACTTTCGTTACCCACACGGATTAATGTTTTCTGAAGCACATCAACAGAAATGGCCAAAACTTTACGCTCATCAAGTTCCTTTCTTTTTAAGTCCTTGGCAAGTTTTTTTCGAGCTTCAGGTAAGGCCTTTCCAAATTCGAACAGGCGGAAATATTTATCATCCGACCGACGGCTCGTCCATTTCGGATGGTATTTATATTGTTTTCTTCCCGCAGCATCAATGCCTGTAACCTGCAGGTAAGCATTTGGTTTATTTGCAATCCAAACCTGTTGCCAGGCTGGTGGAATCACCAGCGATTTTATACGGTCTAAATGCTTTTCTTCACTTATTTTATGACCATCTTTATCCTCATAATGGAATTTACCAGGCTTTCCTTTGCGATAAATCCCGGGCATTGAATCGGTTACATAAACCAATCCGTTTGCTTTAACAACATCTTTGCCTTGTACCATTTTAACCTATAAGGATGATTTATTTTTAGTTATTTTGTAAAAACTTAATGCGCACATTCTCGTTAATTTAAAACACAACACCTTTGGTATGAAAATAGTTTTTATGGGTACGCCCGATTTTGCAGTTGCTTCTTTAGATGCTTTGGTGCAAGCCAACTTTGATGTTGTTGCAGTAATTACTGCTCCAGATAAACCGGCAGGTCGTGGTCAGAAAATGAATGAAAGTGCTGTAAAAAAGTACGCTATAGAAAAGAACATCCCGGTTCTGCAGCCAGAAAAACTAAAGAATCCTGAATTTTTGGAACAACTAAAAGCTTACCAGGCCGATTTACAAGTGGTTGTAGCATTCAGAATGTTACCTGAAGTGGTTTGGAATATGCCGCCAAAAGGAACAATTAATCTTCATGGCTCGCTGTTGCCACAATATCGCGGGGCAGCGCCAATAAATCATGCCATTATTAATGGAGAAAAAGAAAGCGGTGTTACTACATTTTTCCTGACGCATGAGATTGATACAGGGGCCATTATTCAAAGTGCATCAACCCCTATTTCAGATGAAGAAACTGCCGGAGACCTGCACGACAAGCTGATGCACATCGGTGCCGAGTTGTTGGTAAAAACCGTTACGGCAATTGAAAAAGGAGATTATACCGAACAGCCACAACCACAAAATGATGTTTTAAAACACGCTCCGAAAATTTTTAAAGATGATTGCAAAATCAACTGGAACAATTCATCACAGCAGATATTTAACCTGATTCGCGGATTAAGTCCGTATCCAACAGCATTTACTTTATTAAATGATAAAACGCTTAAAATTTTTAAGGCAGAATTAGAGGATAAGGAACCTGCAATAGTAGCAGGCGGCTTTTTAACTGATGGAAAAACTTATTTAAAGTTTGCAACAAAAGATGGTTTTATTAAACTTTTAGATATTCAATACGAAGGAAAAAAACGCATGGCTATCGAAGATTTTCTCCGTGGAATGAGATTGTAAAATGGTTTTTAAGTCCATTCAGGCGAATTACATTTGCACAAACAAAAACTAAAGTGCGTTCAGCTTATCAATTAGAAACTTCGAAACCTCATTGAAATATCTTTTTCTACCATAACCCATTACCCATTGGATGCCTTGTGTGGCATTGGTAATAAAAACTTCTTCAGCTTCCTTCAAAATTTCCGGGTTAATTTGTGCTTCAACCAATGCCAGATCGTTCATTTTACAAAGTTGCATCACTGCGCTTCGCATCACTCCACCCACACAGCCTTCAGTTAAGGCCGGCGTATAAATCTGATCATTGTACACTACAAAAACATTTGCACTGATACTCTCACACAAAAAACCGTTTTGATTTAAAATCATCGCCTCATCTAAACGATTTTGACTCTTAAAAATCCCGGCCATTACATAAGGTAACGCATTTGATGTTTTATAATTCGACAATTTGTTAATCGGCTTCGCTATTTCATCATAAACATCAATAATTAAACCTTTACTATTTAGCTCATATTGATTGCTTGTTAATGGCATTCCTTCCAAAACATAACCTGCCTTGTTAATTTCGGGCGTGTAAACTCCTGCACCCTCACGGTAAACCGATAACCGGAAACGAACATTGCCGTTCCATCTGTTTTTTTTCACCAAATCAGCAGTTTTCTGGCGCAAAAAATAATCATCCATCAAAGCATGACCATCCATTTTAAGGGCTTTCATTCCACCAATTAAACGATCGGCATGAAAATCAGCAAACTGAAGTTTATGATCGATCATGCGCATACTTTCGAAAAGCCCATCACCAAACTTGAAACTTCTGTTCGAAGCCGTTAATATCGGAGCATCAACCGCATGAAATTCATCATTAAATAAAAGATACTTTTGAGACATATATTAAGATGCGGCGATGTAATTTTCCCATTTATTTAATGCAGCTTTAAAATCAGCCGGAAGTGGCGATTCAAAATGCATATATTCTTTTGTTGTTGGATGAATAAAGCCCAAACTTTGTGCATGTAATGCCTGCCTTGGCAGTAATTCGAAACAATTATCTACAAACTGTTTATATTTATTAAACGTAGTTCCTTTTAGAATCTTATCGCCGCCGTACATGGCATCGCTAAATAAGGGATGCCCGATATGTTGCATGTGCGCTCTGATTTGGTGTGTACGACCCGTTTCCAGTTCGCAACTAATTAAGGTTACATAGCCTAAACGTTTTAAAACTTTGTAATGCGTTACAGACCATTTGCCTTTTTCTTCATCGTCATAAATGTCCATCACCCGGCGATCTTTTACGCTTCGCCCAATATAACCCGTTACTGTCCCATCATTTTCTATATCGCCCCAAACCAGCGCAATATATTTCCTGGTAATGCTGTGATCAAAAAACTGACGGGCTAAATGGGTGATTGACTTTTCATTTTTACTGATCAATAAAAGTCCGGAAGTATCTTTATCAATTCGGTGAACCAACCCAGGTCGGCCATCATTTCCAGGCAATTGCGGCAACTGTTCAAAATGGAAAGCCAAAGCATTTACCAGCGTGCCGGTGTAATTATTAAAACCCGGATGAACTACCATGCCCGCAACCTTATTTACCACCAACAAATCACTGTCTTCATAAATAATATCTAGTGGAATATCTTCAGGATAAACTTCTGTATCGCGTGGCGGATGAGGAAGAACAATTGAAATTTCATCAAATGGCTTGACTTTGTAACTGGCCTTTATTTGCTTTTGATTAACCAAAACATTGCCGGCATCAATTGCATTCTGGATTCGGTTACGCGAAGCATTCTCTACACGAACCATCAAAAATTTATCAATACGCAATAAGGATTGACCCTTATCTACCACAATTTTTAAATGTTCGTATAACTCCTGCTCTTCTGATTCTGGTAACTCGACCACATTTTCCATTCTGCAAAAATAAACTTTTAACGCCAAGATTTTTCTAATGACTTAAGTTTTAGCAAAAAGTGCTTATTAACGAGCTATCTGTTCCGTTTTATCTCTGCTCGCACTCAATGTATTGCGACTTTAAAAGGACAAAAAATGAATGAAGGAAATTAAATTATTGTTAAGAAACTAATTTCCTTACAACTTAAAACAATATTGGCTTATTTTTTGTTAACACCTAGATCTAATCGATAACAATTATGAAAAATTTTACTCAAAACGTTAAGATTGTACTTAATTTTTTTCCTTATCTAATGAGGAAAATATATTTCAAGTAGAAAAAATCTAAAGAAAACGCCCAAAAGACACTTGCATTGTGCAGGTGTTTTTTATTTTTACACGTGTTTCAAGAAATATACAGTCCTGTACAGAAAATAGAAATAGATCTGTTTGATAATCTTTTTGTTAAGCGTGATGACCTGATCGACCCTTATGTTTCTGGAAATAAGTGGAGGAAGTTAAAGTACATTTTAGCAAAGGCTTCGAACGAAAATAAAAAACATCTAATCACTTTTGGTGGAGCGTATTCAAATCATCTGGTAGCAACTGCCGCTGCTGCTGCTCGGTTCGGTTTTAAATCAACAGCGTTTGTTAGAGGAGAAGCAGTGCAAAATGAGATGCTGCTGCTTTGTTCCCTCTTTGGAATGAAGTTGATTTTTGTAGATAGGCAAAGCTATAAAAACAAAACTTTACTCTTCAAAAGTCATTTTGAAGATGACTCGAATGCGTACTTTATTGATGAAGGTGGAGCATCTGAAGAAGCGGTAAAAGGTTGTACGGAAATTATCACAGAACTAAACGAAACTTATGATCATATTTTCGTTGCAGCTGGAACAGGAACTACGGCTGCCGGTTTATTGAAGGCTATTCAGTACAAAAATCTACATACCAAACTTCATGTCATTCCTGTCTTAAAAGGAGGAGAGTTTATTAAAGACGAAATTTCTAAATATACTTCCATCTCTGATCACCTCACTTTACATACCGGCTTTCATTTTGGCGGATATGCTAAAACCACTCCAGAATTGATTCACTTTATCAAAAATTTCACTGAAAAAACAGGAATGCTTATAGATCCTGTTTACACCGCGAAAATGTTCTATGCCATTGCCGATCTTCAGCGAAAAAACATCATTAATGCCAATGATAAAATATTAGCCATACATACAGGTGGATTACTGGGAATTTTGGGAATGAAAAATAAATTTTAAGCTTAACGTCCAGTAGGAATACCTCAGTTAAATTAAATTTTGAATCGATTTAATTAAAAAAGTTTTCCACATTCATGAAGTCTAAAATCAATTTTCGTCTATAATCATACTTTAAACAGTTTAAACCTATTTTTTTAGCTTTCGGTACAAAAAGTGCTTAAATTTTGCTTTTAGGCACATTTTACTAAATTTGAATTATACCAAATCCAAGTTTATGTACCAATTAACAGTACCTGCCGATCGCGTTAACGAAACTTTGAGCAAGCACATTTTAGCTGATGGTTTCGATCTTACCTATGACATGGAGAAAAGTCATGGGGCTTATATTTACGATTCGAAATACAACAGAACACTGCTCGATTTTTTTACCTGCTTCGCTTCCGTTCCGCTAGGATATAATCACCCTAAAATGGTGAATGATGAAAACTTCAAGAAAAATTTATTGCTTGCCGCAATGGCCAATCCCTCAAATTCTGATGTTTACACCCAGCAATATGCACAGTTTATAGAAACATTTTCGAAAGTTGGCATTCCTGATTATTTACCACATGCTTTTTTTATTGCCGGAGGCGCACTTGCGGTTGAAAATGCAATTAAAGTAGCCATGGATTGGAAAGTGCAAAAGAACTTCGCCAAGGGATATACCGAAGAAAAAGGATTTAAAGTATTGCATTTTGAAAGAGCCTTCCACGGAAGATCAGGTTATACTTTAAGCTTAACCAACACCTTGCCTGATAAAACGAAATGGTTCGCTAAATTCGATTGGCCAAGAGTTTCGGTTCCTGAGGTAAAATTTCCACTTTCCGGGGATCATTTGCAACACGCCATTCAAACAGAAGAAGCATCAATTGCTCAGATTAAAAAAGCCTTTGCGGAAAACAAAGACGATATCTGTGCCATTATCGTGGAGCCTATTCAGTCTGAAGGTGGCGATAATCACTTAAGGGAAGAGTTTCTAATCCAGTTAAAATCGATTGCTGATGAAAACGAGGCATTTTTGATTTATGATGAAGTACAAACCGGCGTAGGTTTAACAGGCAAGTTCTGGTGTCATCAGCATTTTAGCGAAAAAGCAAGACCAGATATTGTAGCCTTTGGCAAAAAAATGCAGGTATGCGGTATTTTGGTTGGGAATAAGGTTAATGAAGTAGCAACCAATGTTTTCAAAGTACCAAGCCGCATCAACTCCACCTGGGGCGGAAATCTGGTAGACATGGTTCGTTCTACGCAAATTCTGCAAATTGTTGAAGAAGATAAATTATGTGAAAATGCAGAAAAAATTGGCTCGTATCTCCAAACGCAACTGCTACAGTTCGCAAATAAGTTCGACAAAATGACCAATGTTAGAGGACGTGGCTTATTGTGCTCATTCGATTTCCCAAACAAAGAAATGCGTAATGCTTTCATCAGTAAAGGCATGGAAAATAATGTGATGTTTTTAGGTTGTGGGGAGAAAACCATCCGCTTCCGCCCGGCACTTTGTATTGAGCAAAAACATATTGACGAAGGTTTGACGGTGATGGAAAAAATATTGCCTTTATTGTAGGCATGAGCAGAAAATCACTAATTTATTTCATATCAGTTTTCGTTTTGATTCTGATATTTTTTATCGCAAAAGACACCTTTAACCAGCCTGGTGTAGAAGATATGAAAGCTGGTTTTACAGAAGTTGCGAAATATAGAAATGCTAATAATACCGGACCAGTACAACGTATTTATGTTGTAACTGTTAAAGATTCTGTTTGGAAAGAGATGGAAGATTACGGCAACTTAATGCCTCATACTAAATATGGGAATACTAAAGTTTACTTCTTCATGCAAAATACAAATGTGCCCAACACACTGCAACCTGGAGAGGTAAACTTTGATCCCCAATTTAATCAGTCATGCATCGCTTTATACGAAAAAAGTGCAATGAGCCAGGTGGCTTTCAATAAGCATCCATTTTAGAATTTAAGATCATTTTTCTCCTGCAAATGACCACCTGAGCCCTTATGGTATCGCCAGTCCCGCTTTCCCTCCTGCCAAATTAAATCAATTGGCATCCGAGCCAATCGGGTTTAGATAGCGATTACAGCGCATTACCACCAATGTCACAACCCAGTTGCATTGCTATACAAATGCCGAGAAGCCGGTAATTGCCCTACCTACAATTAAGGTATTAATCTCCTTCGTACCTTCGTAAGAATAAATTGCTTCTGCATCAGCCACGAAACGGGCAACATTGTATTCCAGCAAAATACCGTTTCCACCCATTACCTCTCTGGCTTTGCTTACCACATCTCTGGTACGCAATGAACAGAAAACTTTCGCCAAAGATGCATGTTCATCTTTCAGTAACCCCTGATCTTGCAGTTGCGACAACCGAAAGCACAAAGTTTGCATAGCTGTTAGGTTTGATAACATCTCTACCAGATGATTTTGTATCAGCTGAAAAGATGCAATTGGTTTTCCAAACTGTTTACGGGTCCTGGTATAATCCAGCGCATTTTCATAGGCCCCTCGGGCGCAACCCACCGCTTGCCAGGCAACCCCTGCCCTGGTCATCTGTAAAACCTTGGCGGTATCTTTAAACGAGTTTGCATTCTGCAGGCGATCTGCCTCTTCAACCTCACAATCTGTTAACGTAATAATTCCATTCTGAACAATACGCAGAGCCATTTTATCCTGCATTTTTTCTACCGCAAACCCGGGATTATCTTTTTTAACAATAAAACCTTTTACTTCGCCATCACCTTCATCACGAGCCCAAATAACTAAGATATCAGCAAATGTGGCATTACCAATCCATTTTTTCTGACCATTTAAAATCCATTTCCCATTAACATTTTTGCATGTGGTAGTTAAACCGCCAGCTGCTGCCGAACCTACTTCGGGTTCAGTTAAGCCAAATGCACCAATAACTTGAAACTTTTGCATTAAAGGAAGCCATTGCTGCTTCTGAGCTTCAGACCCACAAAGATAAATGGAGCCCATGGCTAAACCACTTTGAACACCAAAAAATGTAGAAATCGAAGTATCAATTCTGGCCATTTCCATTGCCAGAATTCCCTCCATTAAATTAGATTTTCCCGGGCAACCGTAACCTTTATAAGTTAAGCCACAAATGTTAAGCTCGGCAAGTTTGGGGATAATTTCAAATGGGAATTCAGCTCTGTTCCAATAATGATTTACAATCGGCTTTACCTCTTTCTCTAGAAACGCCCTTACTTTTAACTGTAATTCACGGTCCTCATCGTTAAGTGCTTCGTCGCCCAACTGATAAAAATCTCCATCAATTGGAGGCAGTTCTCTTTTTTTTCCAGAACCGCCCATCATTTTCATCATGCCTGATATTTGCTTATCATCAAGATTTGAAATGGTTTCGACCATTTTTGGTAAATCAACTTTTCTTGATAATGCATCAAGCTTAGCAAAATCTACATGCTTGAAGAGGTTATACGCGTTTTTGAGTGAAGAAAATATATTCGCCATTATTATTCGTTTTGAGAATAACAAATGAGCGGCGCTTTTGTTGGATTTGCGCTTTCTCTTCAGTCAGGATAAGGAAGAATCTATTAGCTCCTGGAAAAACTTTTATTCAACCACGGTGCACACAAAGAAAAAAGCATGAAACAAAGCTTAGTCTTAAATATTGATCTGCCTCGGTTTTCTCTATCAAAGCTTGTTGCACTATGCGATAAAATTGCGCTATGCTTTTTTTTTTGGTTCAGTATAGAATTACTTTAAATCAAACAGATTATCTACACCAAGCAACTTTCTGGAAGTGAAACCTTCACCAAAAGTGGCACCAATACTTTTACCAAATTCACGGGAACGGCCGGTAATGGTTTCAAAAAACTCAGGAGAGGAGATATAAGTCTGTAACCCATCAACATCCGGATTGTAAAATTGAGTTTTAAATGCCTTGATCGATTCAATTTTTTTATCCATATGATCGGAAATATCAACGATAATATCTGGCTTGATATACCTATCCTGAATATACTGCAACAGTAATCTTGGCCGATGTGCAGCTTGGTTTTCGCCATCAAGTTCTGTTTCAATTTTAGGCAAACCTGATAGAAAAACGGAGTCGTAAACCAAGTCGCCTGCCCTACCATGATCTGGGTGACGATCTTCAAGGGCGTTACTTAAAATAATTTCTGGTTGATATTTTCTGATCGCTTTGATTACTTCCAGGCGATGATATTCATCGTTTTGGAAAAAACCGTCCCGCATTCTTAAATTTTCACGGGCGTGTAAACCCAGAATTTTAGCAGAATCTGCAGCTTCTTCATCTCTGGTTTCAGCCGTACCACGGGTGCCCAACTCCCCTCTGGTTAATTCTACAATGCCAACTTTTTTACCTAGTGCAATATGTTTTAAAATAGTTCCGGAGCAACAAAGTTCTGCATCATCGGGGTGAACGGCTATAACTAAAATATCTAACTTCATATTATTTATTGGCATTTTCATTCAACAGCTGCTGAATTTTTTTCTTAACTTTTGAGCTTAAAGGTTTGGTGAAAGGAAAATAAAAATCAACCAGTTCTCCTTTTCTGTTTATAATATATTTATGGAAATTCCATCTCGGTTTTGAGCTCAGCTTCGAATTTTGTTTTTTATCGCTTAAAAATTGATAAAGTGGATGGATAAATTCTCCGCGAACCATAATTTTATCAAACACCGGAAACTTTACGCCGTGATTAATTTCGCAAAAGGTGGCGATATCCAATCCGTTTAGCGGTTCCTGCTTACCAAAATCATTTGTCGGAAAACCTAAAATTTCGAAATCAGGATGATTAATCTCCTCTCTTAATTGTTGAAGTTCTTTCAATTGTGGCGTAAATCCACATTCAGATGCGGTGTTAACCACAAGTAAAACTTTATTTCGAAAGGCCGACAATGGCTGATCATCACCATTGATCTTTTTAACCTTGAAGGAGTAAATATTCGGAATGCGCTCCTGCATTATTTTTATTGGTAAAATCCAGAAGTACGAATGATGGATTCAATATCCCGATCCTCATTTGGATTATAGGTGCTTTTTAAATTATGCCCAACTACCCGGGCGACAATTTGATAGGAGAAGGCAGCAAAACCGCCTTTTGTTTGTTTTACAATATCGTATGTTGTTCTTCCAACTTCTCTATCAATAAGTTTGGTTAAAATTTGTCCCTGAGTAATGGTTAATTCCTTAATCTCACGGTTAAACATGTCTTTAATTTCCTTATCACACTGTTTAACCAACTTTTTCTGCTCCCTTTTTTCAGGGGTGCGGGCTATATCTTGCTCCAGTTGCTCATACCTGCGCTTGGCAAATATAGCATAAGGCATTACTTTCAACACATTGTAACGCAATCGGTTATAAGCAGCCTTTTCTGCCGGAGATTTCCAAATTCTGTTTGCAAAAATGCTAACATCCTGCAACTGCATCCAGGGAATCATCACCCCGTTATCATTTGTAGAAGCCACCTGAATGGTATCCTGTTTACCCAGTTTAGGAAAAACTGGCTGCACTGGGTCTTGCGCTTTTAGTTTTCCACCAAAAATCATGACAATAAACAGAATGAATAGCCCTTTAAATTTCATAAATTTATACTTTCACAAAGTTAGGTGTTATTTCATATATTAGTCGTTCAACAGAACTAATATAAGTTTTATTCATATATAAGACGAAAATTTTTACGCAAAAAAAACAAATGAAAACAGAGTTAGTGATTGATTTAGAGGCGGAAAAGCAGGAAATTCTAAAAAGATATAGGGCATTATTACGGGCAAGTAAATCTACATTACAGCGGGGCGATAAGAAAGAGATCAGAAAAGCTTTCGATATGGCCCTGGAAAGCCATAAAGATATGCGCCGAAAATCGGGCGAACCATATATTTATCATCCAATTGCAGTTGCTCAAATTGCAGCAGAAGAAATTGGTTTAGGTACTACTTCTATTGTTTGCGCCCTGTTACATGATGTGGTGGAAGATACTGACATCACACTGGAGGATATTGAACGTGAATTTGGAAAGAAAACGGCAAAGATTATTGATGGTTTAACCAAAATTTCTGGCGTATTTGATACCAACAGTTCATTGCAGGCAGAAAACTTCAGGAAAATGCTGCTTACGCTTGCAGATGATGTTCGCGTAATTTTGATCAAGCTTGCCGATCGTTTGCACAATATGCGTACAATGGATTTTATGCCCCGCCATAAGCAGCTTAAAATCGCATCAGAAACAATTTATTTATACGCACCACTTGCTCATCGTTTAGGTTTATACGCCATTAAATCAGAATTGGAAGATCTTTCAATGAAATATCTCGATCCCGATACTTACAAATTTATTGCAAAAAAGCTTAACGAGAAAAAGGCAGAAAGGGCGTTGTTCATCAAGAAATTTGTTGAACCTATTGATGAAATTGTTCATGAACAGGGTTTGGTTGCCGATGTTTACGGCCGTCCAAAATCTATCCATTCCATCTGGAATAAAATGAAAAAGAAAAATATTCCTTTTGAGGAGGTTTATGATCTTTTTGCCATTCGTATCATTTTAGACAGCGCCTACGAAAACGAAAAAGCTGATTGTTGGAAAGCCTATTCGATTGTTACCGATTTATACCGGCCAAATCCCGATCGCTTACGAGACTGGGTTTCTTCGCCAAAAGGAAATGGCTACGAAAGTTTGCATACTACAGTGATGGGTCCCCGCGGACAGTGGGTTGAAGTGCAAATCCGTACACAACGCATGAATGAAATTGCGGAAAAAGGTTTTGCTGCACACTGGAAATACAAAGAATCAAGCAATGATAATGGTTTGGATCAATGGATTCAGAAGGTCAGAGAAATGCTGAGCAATCCTGAAGCAAATGCCCTGGATTTCCTCGACGATTTCAAAATGAACCTTTTCTCTGATGAAATTTTCATTTTCACTCCAAAGGGCGCTCTGATTCAATTGCCGTTAGGTGCTACTGCCTTAGATTTTGCTTTCGAAATTCATACTGGTGTCGGTGCAACCTGTATTGGCGCAAAGGTGAACCACAAATTGGTTCCAATTTCATACAAACTTCAAAATGGCGATCAGGTAGAAATTATCACTTCCAGCAAGCAAACGCCTAAAGAAGACTGGCTAAATATTGTGGTTACGGCGAAAGCTAAATCCAAAATTAAGTCATCACTAAAAGAAGAAAAACGGAAAATAGCAGACAACGGGAAAGAGATTTTGGAGCGGAAGATGAAATCGCTGAAAATCACCTACAACACCGATAATATTCAGAAAATCAGTTATTTCTTCAAACTCCCTTCTACGCAGGAACTGTTCGTGAACGTTGCTTTAGGCAAAATCGAGCTTAAAGACATTAAAGAATATCTGAATACCGAAAAAGAAGTAGAAAGCCGCGGCCCGGAACGCCCGGAAAACCTTTCAGTAGATGGGATCAAAAATAAAATTAAAGGTGGTGATTCGGACATTTTGCTTATTGGCGAAGACATGCAACGCATTGATTATACACTTGCAGCATGTTGTAATCCAATTCCCGGAGATGATGTTTTTGGGTTCATTACCGTAAGTGAAGGCATTAAAATCCACAGAACCAACTGTCCTAATGCTGCGCAACTGATGGCGAATTATGGTTATCGCGTGGTTAAAGCAAAATGGAACAAACAACAAGAATTAACTTTTTTAACCGGACTTCGCATTGTTGGAATTGATGATGTAGGATTGATCAATAACATCACCAGGGTTATTTCTACAGATTTTAAAGTAAACATGCGATCAATTACGGTGGATACCAATGAAGGGATTTTTGATGGCTCAATTATGATTTTTGTAAATGATACGGAGCACCTGGAAAACTTAATCAGAAACTTACTAAAAGTTAGAGGCGTTACCGGTGTAACAAGATTTGATGCTTAAATGGGTTATAGGTTGTGGGTTTAGAAGCCAGTTGGAAAAAGGTTTAACACACGAATTTATTTTTCATATCTGATCAGTATCACACAACCTGCCACTTGTAAATCATAACCTGCAACCGAGTTATTACAACATTTCAACAATCCAACAATTAAACAATCAAACTAATTACCTACCTTTGAACGGAGTTTAAAAACTATGTCAGAACAAAATACAAATGAGCTCGTTCGCAAGATTTTTGAGGCTTATTTAGAAAACAAAAATCTACGCAAAACACCAGAGCGTTTCGCCATCCTGGAAGAAATTTATTCCCGAAACGATCACTTTGATGTTGAAACCCTTTATATCCACATGAAAAACCAAAAGTATCGTGTAAGCCGGGCTACGGTTTATAATACTTTAGAATTATTGGTTTCATGTGATCTGGTTACCAAACACCAGTTTGGTAAAAACATGGCGCAGTTCGAAAAATCTTACGGTTACCGTCAGCACGATCACGTGATTTGCATTGAGTGCGGTAAGGTGGTAGAATTCTGCGATCCTCGCATCCATCAAATTCAAACCATGGTTGGCGATCTTTTAAAGTTTGATGTAAAACACCATTCTTTAAACCTTTATGGCTTCTGCTCAGATTGCAGTATGGCTAGAAAAGTAAATGAAACTGAGGCTGCAAAGCTCGAAGCAAATTAAATCAATCCACAAAATAAAACCAGCTTAAATTTTTAATAATGACGCAAGTAGATGTACTTCTCGGCCTGCAATGGGGCGATGAAGGAAAGGGAAAAATCGTTGATGTACTCAGTCCGAAATATGATCTAATCGCCCGTTTTCAGGGTGGTCCAAATGCCGGGCATACTTTAGAGTTCGATGGTAAAAAATTCGTACTGAACACCATCCCATCAGGAATTTTCAACGAAAAAACCATGAACCTTATCGGTAATGGTGTAGTGATCGATCCTATCATTTTAAAAAGAGAGCTTGATAATTTAAAAAAAGCTGGTCATGATCCTGTTGCAGAAGGCAAATTGGTTATTGCCCGTAAAGCGCACCTGATTTTACCAACCCACCAATTATTAGATGCAGCCAACGAAGCTCGCATGGGTAAAAACAAAATCGGTTCAACCTTAAAAGGTATTGGCCCAACCTATATGGACAAAACTGGCCGTAATGGTTTACGTGTTGGCGATACTACCCTTCCGGATTTCAAAGAACGTTATACTAAATTAGTAGAAAAACATACCGAAATCCTTTCTCATTATGAAGGTTTTGAATACGAATTGGCTGAAAAACAAGCTTCTTTCTTTGAGGCTATTGAATTCTTGAAAAGCATTCCTCATGTAGATAGCGAGCATTTTGTTAACGGTTATTTAAAAGAAGGAAAAGCTGTTTTAGCTGAAGGTGCACAAGGAACATTATTAGATGTAGATTTCGGCTCCTATCCTTTTGTAACTTCAAGTAATACCACAACTGCAGGTGCTTGTACTGGTTTAGGTATTGCGCCTAATAAAGTTGGTGCAGTTTACGGTATTTTTAAAGCTTACTGTACCCGTGTTGGTGGCGGTCCGTTTCCCACTGAGTTAGACAATGAAGTTGGTGAAAATTTACGTGCTTTAGGTCATGAATTTGGTGCAACTACTGGTCGTGCCCGTCGTTGCGGCTGGATCGATCTTCCTGCATTAAAATATGCTATTATGCTCAACGGTGTAACCGAACTGATCATGATGAAGGCTGATGTGTTAGATACCTTTGATACCATTTATGCTTGTACACACTACGAATATAATGGCGAAACCATTGATTATATGCCTTACGACATTATTTCAATCGAACCAAAACCAGTTTTAAAAGCTATTGATGGTTGGGCAACTGACGTTACTAAAATCACCTCAGTTGATGAAATTCCATCGAAGCTAACAGACTACATCGCGTTCTTAGAAAAAGAATTAGAAGTGCCAATTAAATTTTTATCTGTTGGTCCTGATAGAGCCCAAACCTTAGAATTACGTTAATATAGGGTTCACAGAGCTGAAATATTTTCAGCTTTATAGTCACGATAAATTAAAAATATGAAAGCAATCCGTTTGGATTGCTTTTTTTATTGGAAAGCATATCAACTACAACTATTAACGTTAGTCCCCGCCAATGTTTCAAGTCCCGATTTTACGGTTTCGCAAATTGAAAGAATCTACACCGGGAGCTTTCCACTTATGTCGGGTTTAGTTACCTTTGCCGCAGCTTGAAAAACACGGATCATACATCAGCATTCAAACAAAAGGCATTACACTGGGCTAACCAGTTCGATGTTTGTTGTTTATTAGATTCCAACCAATATCCCGATGTTTACTCGGCTTATGATTTTATTCTAGCGGTTGACGTTCAGGCAGAAATTCAATGCAACTCCGGCAATGCATTTGAAGAACTAAAAGCATTCCATGAAGCTAACAAACAATGGCTTTTTGGTTTTTTCAGCTATGATCTGAAAAACGAAATTGAAGATTTGGTTTCTTACAATACTGATCATCTAAATTTCCCTGAACTATACTTTTTTATCCCTAAATACTTAATTGCGGTTAAAAACGGAATGGCTGAAGTATTAATTGGCGATGATGCTGTTCTAAATGAAATAATTGATTTCAAGATTGAAGAAAGTGAATCTACTGGTCACCTGAACATTGAGCGGAGGCTCTCAAAAACAGCATACCTTAACAAGGTAGAAAAATTAAAAGAACACATTATCCGAGGTGATATTTATGAAGTGAATTTTTGCCAGGAATTTTTTGCCGAAAATGCGAAAATTAACCCAGTTGGAACATTCGGTTTGTTGAATGACATATCCCCTACTCCATTTGCTGGATTCTTAAAGGTTAATGAGCATTATATTTTGTCGGCAACACCGGAACGTTTTTTAGCTAAACGTGGTTCGAAATTAATATCACAACCTATAAAAGGAACTGCGAGAAGGAGCGCTGATTCGAAAGAAGATGAGCAAATCAAAATTCAGCTTAGAAACGACGTTAAGGAGCAATCAGAAAATGTGATGATCGTTGATTTGGTTCGTCATGACTTAACGAAATCGGCGGTAAAAGGCTCGGTAAAGGTTGAAGAGCTATTTGGCATTTATAGCTTTCCACAGGTGCATCAAATGATTTCTACCATCACTTGCGAACTTGACCCAGCGATTCATTTTATTGATGCCATCAAAAATGCTTTCCCAATGGGATCAATGACGGGTGCGCCTAAAGTAAAAGCAATGGAATTGATCGAGCAATATGAAGAAACAAAAAGAGGTGTTTATTCTGGCTCGTTTGGCTGCATTAGTCCTGATGGAAATTTTGATTTCAATGTGGTGATAAGAAGTATCCTTTATCATTCAGCTAATCAGCATTTATCATTCCAGGTTGGTGGGGCCATCACTTATCATAGCGATGCGGAGAAAGAATATGAGGAATGTATGCTCAAAGCAAGTGCTATTTTGAAGGTGCTGAATGCTGAATAGTCAATAGTGGTTTACTATAATTTAAATAGCTGGTTAGCTATAAAATAAAAAAGTGGAAAATTAGCATTATACTAATTTTCCACCCTTAATGTTCAACCTTTAACGTTTTTATTATTTTTTATAGTATTTCATTGCTTCTGGTAAATCTCTTTGTATTTGTGCAATACGAGACTGGTCGGTAGGGTGCGTACTTAAAAAAGCAGGTGGCTTTTGTGAGCCGGCACTCGCCTGCGCCATTCTTTGCCAGAAACCTATAGCACTTGATGGATTATAACCAGCCATTGCCATAAATGACAACCCCATTTTATCGGCCTCTAACTCTTGATTTCTGCCATATTTCAATATTGTTAACTGTCCGCCAATACCATAGGCTTGGTTAATATAATCAGCATATTTTGAATTTGATGAAGCTGCACCTACCAATGCTCCGCCAACCTGCGCAGCCTGCATTTGAGAAGCTCGCTCTGCAGAATGCTGAGCAATAGCATGAGCCACTTCATGTCCCATTACAGTTGCTAAACCGGCTTCATCTTTTGTTACTGGTAAAATACCAGTATAAACAGCAATTTTACCACCGGGCATACACCACGCATTAATTTCTTTACTTTCTATCAGATTATATTCCCATTTATAGTTTTTGATTTGTTCTCCAAAACCATTCTGGTTCATATATTGAGTCACTGCAGCAGCTATTTTTTGGCCAACTCGTTTTACCATCGCTGAGTTTGCATTGTTTGATGAAACTACCTTAGTTTGTGGATCACTCAACAATTGCTGGTATCCAATTGCTGCTTGCTGTTGTAAAGAACTATCATCAACCAGGCTTAGCCTACTTCTTCCCGTTAAAGGAACAGTAGAACATGAGTTAAATAGTAAAACCCCAGCAACACTTGCTGATAAAAATAATTTTTTCATAACGCAATTTTAAATGATTAGTAATACTTGTTTTAGCAAACCGAAGTAATAAACAGCATGCCTACAAATAAGTTTTAGTGAATGTGTTTTTGTTAATTATTAGCTTTTTTCTTAAACAAATACACTTTAGATTCCTTGCCTTTCAGCAATCTTTCGAGATTTTTTTGGTGGGTAACTAAAATCAATATACAAACTACCATGCCATATAGCACTTCAGATTTTATTGAAACCTGAAACAAAAAGACTACACTTAGTGGAAAAGTAAATCCCGCACAAATGGAGCTTAATGAAACATATTTAGTTAATAATAACACCACCACGAAAACCAGAACACAAAGCATAGATGCTTCGAAGTTAACTGCCAAAATCATTCCAAAAAGGGTTGCCACTCCTTTTCCTCCACGAAAACCGGCAAAAACAGGAAACAGGTGCCCCATTACAGCGGTTACGCCGAGTGCAAGCTGGTAATTTACGAATATGACTGAATTTTGTGGTCCGGTTACCGACATGCCAATAAGGTAGGCAAGATTGGTTGCGGTGTAGCCTTTTGCAATATCGATGATCATTACGGCAATACCGGCTTTTTTACCCAAAACACGGAAGGTATTGGTTGCTCCTGCATTGCCACTTCCGTATTCTCTCACATCGACACCATAAAAAGCCTGACCGAGCCAGACAGCGGTAGGGATTGATCCAAAAAGATAGGCAACTAATAATGCGCTGAGAGAATAAACCGTAACCATAGCCTACAATGATACAAAAAATAAGCTTTCCATTTTATAGCAAATCACCTTTAGTATGCTTTTAGACTAATATCTAAGCTTTTAACTGAATGCGTAAGTGCACCCATAGAAATGAAATCAACACCACAGGCTGCATATTCCAAAACATTTTCTTCCGTTATTCCCCCTGAAGCTTCGGTAGTGAATTTACCATCGATCAACTTTACTGCTGCCTTTAAATTGTCAAAACTAAAATTATCGAGCATTATACGGTCAACACCTCCAGTGGCTAATACCTGAGATAATTCCTCAATATTCCTCACTTCAATTTCAATCTGTAGCGATTTTTGCTGATCGGCTAAATATTTTTGAGCAGCTTTTATGGCGTTTGATATCCCCCCGGCGTAATCCACATGATTGTCCTTTATTAAAATCATATCATATAATCCGATGCGATGATTCACCCCGCCACCGATACGAACTGCCCATTTTTCTAAATAGCGTAATCCTGGTGTGGTTTTTCGGGTATCCAAGATTTTAGTTTTGGTGTCTTTCAACAACGAAACAATGCGATGCGTTTTGGTTGCGATGCCACTCATACGTTGCATACAATTTAGAACCAATCGCTCTGCAATTAAAATAGAATGGGTACTGCCAGAAACTGTTAAACCGATATCGCCAACCTTAACAGCAGCTCCATCTTTCAAAAGCACATCAACTTTTAAGCTTGCATCTACTACAGCAAAAATTTCAACGGCAAGTTCCATTCCTGCTAAAATACCATCTTCTTTGATAATTAATTTTGCTCTGCCTTGCGTTCCGGAAGGAATAGTTGATAGTGAAGTGTGATCGCCATCGCCAACATCTTCGGCAAGTGCATTTTTAATGAATTGATGTATAAGTTGAATATCCAAAATTGAGATTTTATGATGCAAAAATAGGAATTATTTGTGAGCAGACAATCCGCTGACAAAATTAAAGCGACGTTTGATTCACGCTATTACCTAATTAGAGAAGAAATTAGAGAGGTTTGTATTAATCCTTGGCTGGTTCAATCCGCAATTCTGTAATTAGAAAGCTATTGTTAAATTTTTTCATCGTTAGTGATACCCTAAAGGTTTCTTTCGAAGTACTCAAAACGATTACGCCAAATCGATAGTTAGGATTGGTATTAATTTTATGAAAAATACTTGTTTTTACGGGAGGGTGTTTGATAAAGAAATCTCTTAAAATCTGCTCACCCTGTGCTTTGGAGTATACATCTTCTTCATCAATTAAAATTAACTCAATTGTTGAAGCAAAATTTTTCGCAATCTGACTGGCATTGCTAGCCTTAAAATACGAGGATAAATCATCAATAATATCAGCCTGAAAGGCTTTTGAACCATTTAATGATGACAAACTAATAATTAGTAAAAACAAGCTCCGGATCATTTCTGTATTTTATAATGACCCTATAGCTAAAATTATGCCATTAGCTTATCAAAAAACCGATTTCATCATTTGGATAAGCTCCAATAAACTTATATTTGCCAAGGTAACAAAACACTAAAACATGTTCTAAATGAAAATGTTTTAAACGTGTTCAATTAAATTTTTCAAAATAAGATGATAAACGATAAAAAACTCGCACTTATAATTTTAGATGGCTGGGGCTACGGAAGACAAGATAATTCTGATGCTGCTTATGCTGCAAACACACCATTTTTTGATTCATTACTGCAAAACTATCCAAACTCAAAGCTTGAAGCTTCAGGAGAAGCAGTTGGTTTACCAGCCGGCCAGATGGGAAACTCGGAAGTTGGGCATATGAACTTAGGTGCAGGTCGCGTAGTTTATCAGGAACTTGGCAGAATCAACAAATCAATTGCTGATAAAGAATTACACGTTCATCCGGTTTTGCTTGCCGCTTTTGATTATGCAAAACAAAATAACAAAGCCGTTCATTTCATTGGGCTGGTTTCAAATGGCGGTGTTCATGCCCATATCGAACATTTAAAAGCCTTATGTGATGCTGCAAACCAGGCAAATGTTGAAAAAACATTTGTTCATGCTTTTTTAGATGGCCGCGACACAGACCCGAATTCGGGATTAGGCTTTATTACTGACCTCCAAAACCACATTGAAAACACATCGGCTAAGTTGGCCACAATGGTAGGTCGTTATTATGCGATGGATCGCGATAACCGTTGGGAACGCGTAAAGCAAGCTTACGATGTAATGGTAAATGGCATCGGAGAGAAAACTCAAGATGCACTGGCTGTGATTAGAAGATCTTACGATGAAGGGGTCACAGACGAATTTTTGAAACCGGTGGTGTTAACGCAAGATAATGGTGCGCCTGTTGCAACAATACAAAACGACGATGTAGTGATCTGCTTCAACTTCCGTACAGATCGAGGAAGAGAAATTACTACGGCGCTAACTCAAAAAGATTTCCCGGAGCAACAAATGCATAAACTGCCATTGTATTATGTAACAATGACCTCTTATGATGAGAGCTTTGAGAAAGTAAATGTCATTTTTACTAAAGATGATCTTACGAAAACAATTGGTGAAGTTCTGGCAGAAAACAACAAAAATCAAATTCGTATTGCGGAGACAGAGAAATATCCTCATGTTACTTTCTTCTTTTCAGGCGGCAGAGAATCAGAGTTTACAAACGAAAAAAGAATCCTGATTCCTTCACCTAAAGTTGCCACCTATGATCTGCAACCGGAAATGAGTGCAGCTGGAATTACCGAAGCCATTACTGCAGAAATGGAAACTGGCTGGGCCGACTTTATTTGTCTAAACTTCGCCAATCCCGATATGGTTGGACATACCGGCGTTTTCGATGCAGTGGTAACAGCTGTAGAAACAGCTGATAAATGTGCAGAAACTGTCGTGAATAAAGGTTTAGAAAATGGTTATTCATTTATCCTATTGGCTGATCATGGTAATTCTGAATACATGATAAATGGCGATGGATCGGTTAATACAGCTCATACTACCAATCTTGTTCCTTGTATATTAATCGATAAGGATTATAAAACCATAGCTAATGGAAAATTAGGCGACATTGCTCCTACTGTTTTAAAAATATTAGGTGTAGCCATTCCGGCAGAAATGACAGGAAACGTTTTGGTATAATGATTAAAAAAATCTATATCCTGATATTTATTGTATCCCTGGCTTCTTGTATCCAGGAAAAAGATTCAAAAACGAATAACAGAAACCTCTACTTTGACTTACAGGGCTATTTCGAGAAAGAGGTAGCCCGTTTGCAAAAACTCAATCCAACACTAGGCAAAACCGTTAGTGTGAATGGGGTTAACGAAAGCAAGAAAGTTAAAGTAGCAGATTGGAAAAAGGAACTTGCAATTTTTGCAAATGCAGATATTAATAAAGCCTCATGGCAGGGCAGTTTCAATATTACAAAAGTTGGCGGAGCAGTTGTCTATAGTTCTAACAATAAAAAAATCCCTGTAAAGAAACTTTATGTTGTTGGGCAAGGTACAAAAGTTAGGAAGATAGAGATTATTATCGCAAATAAAAATATCCTCTTTCAATCAAATGACACGCTATATTACTATCCTGATAGTTTATACCTCATTAAAAAAAAGCAAAAAATACGATTGCTGAACGAAAAAAAATATACCATCTCCGGAAAGTTTAAATAACAAAAAACGGGCTTTGAATATTCAAAGCCCGTTCTCTATTTTAGAATCAGATCTTACTTTAAACTTGCAATTTGTGCTTTGTCATAAGCAACCCAATCAATAATATCTTTACGCAAAGGCTGCATAGTTAATACTCTTTGGAAATCAGAAATTGAATTATTAAATAGCGCTATGCAAGCCGTTTTCTCATCCTTTTTCTTTGCTTTGTATGATCTGAAAATTGCGTAATCTTTATAAGCTAATCCACGATTTTGAAACATTTGGGTATCTTCCTCCCCATTTATTTCAATTGCTTTCGTAAAATCTTTAATCGAGGCAGTGTAAAAATTTTCACGCATACTGTTTAAAGATTCTTTAGGATCGTTGGCAATATTTAATCTCGCTTTGCCCCGATAGTAATATGCAGATACTTCTGTTGGTTTAACAGTAATTAGGCGGCTATAAGTTTCAATACACTTCTCGTATTGGCCATTTTGAAAGTATGAATAACCCAGCATTTGCAAAATTTTAGCATTATCAGGTGTTTTGGTATCGGCTTTTTCCAATTGCGTAACGGCAGTTCTATAATCACCTTTAATCATTGCCTGCATGCTTCTTTCGTAATTGTTCTGTGCGAAACTGCTGGTTGATGATAAAATAATTAAACCTAAAATAACTTGCTTAAAGTAGTTCATGTAATGAATAATATGTTTTTTCTGTAAATCTGCCGCCTAAAAAGACGAAATTTGTTGCAATATAATCCTATTCTGATAATTTAAAAGCTTTTAATTTTGGGGCACAAGCATTAAATACCTCAAACATTAGCTTAAACGCTAAAAAACAATTTATATGATAATGGCGGAATATTAAAAGTCGCTCTGCCTTTTTAACATAAGATTAATATTATTTTCACTTTGGCACAAGAGTTGAAATTATTACCTTAACAACTAAATAAACGAAGTGAATACGATCAAACTGCCAGTTTGTCGTGAGAGGAAAACGTGATAATGAGTAAACAAGATATATTTGATTTCCATTCTGCTATGCCAATAATTAACGAGGATACCGAATTTTTCCCTTTAATGTCGCAACAAGACGAAGAGGAAATGAACAATGAGGAAACGCCTGAAACATTGGCGATTTTGCCATTGCGAAACACTGTTTTATTTCCTGGAGTGGTAATTCCAATTACCGTTGGCAGAGATAAATCAATTAAACTAATTAAAGAAGCTTACAAGGGAAATAAAATTATTGGGGTGGTATCTCAAAAAGATGTTTCCATCGAAGATCCGACGTTTGAACAGTTAAACACTGTTGGTACGGTTGCAAACATCATTAAGTTGTTGCAAATGCCTGATGGAAATACCACAGTAATTATTCAGGGTAAGCAACGTTTTAGCTTAATTGAAGAAGTACAAAACGAGCCTTACATTAAGGCTGTGGTAAAGAAATTTGAGGAGCAGAAACACAAAGCAGATAAGGAGTTTAAAACACTTATCGCCTCTATCCGTGAAATGTCGGCTCAGATTATTCAACTGTCGCCAAACATTCCAAGTGAAGCAAGTATTGCGCTAAAAAACATTGAAAGCAATTCATTTTTGATCAATTTTATTTCATCAAACATGAATGCCGAAATGGCCGATAAGCAAAAAATCCTTGAAATGGATAAATTGCAGGAAAGAGCGCAAAAGGTAATGGAGCTTTTGATGGTTGAATTACAGATGCTGGAATTGAGAAATCAAATCCAATCTAAAGTTCGTACCGATCTTGATAAACAACAACGTGATTATTTCTTAAATCAGCAGCTTAAAACCATTCAGGAAGAACTGGGTGGAAATTCAGCCGATTTGGAATTTGATGCGCTTCAGGAAAAAGCAAAAAAGAAAAAATGGTCACAGTCTGTTGCCGATCATTTTGACAAAGAATTAGATAAATTAGGTAGAATGAATCCGGCGGCGCCAGATTATTCTGTTCAGCTGAATTACCTCGAATTGCTTTTGGATTTACCCTGGAGTGAGTTTACAAAAGATAATTTCGATTTAAAACGTGCCCAACGTATTCTGGATAAAGACCATTTTGGTTTAGAAAAAGTTAAGCAGCGTATTGTAGAATATCTTGCTGTTTTGAAGTTAAAACGTGATATGAAAGCGCCTATTTTATGTTTGGTAGGTCCTCCGGGAGTTGGTAAAACATCTTTAGGAAAATCGATCGCCAAAGCTTTGGGCCGTAAATATGTACGGATGGCTTTAGGTGGCATTCGTGATGAAGCCGAAATTCGTGGTCACCGTAAAACCTACATTGGCGCAATGCCAGGGCGTATCATTTCATCAATTAAAAAAGCTGGAGCAGACAATCCTGTTTTTGTTTTGGATGAGATTGATAAAGTTGGTACCGATCATCGGGGCGACCCTTCATCAGCTTTGCTGGAGGTGTTGGATCCGGAACAAAATAATGCTTTCTATGATCACTATGTTGAAGTTGACTACGATTTATCTAATATTTTATTCATCGCAACTGCAAATTCATTGAGTACCATCCAGCCGGCCTTACTTGATCGCATGGAGATTATCGAAGTGAATGGATACACCATCGAAGAGAAAATCGAAATTGCGAAGAAATATCTTTTACCAAAACAAAAAGAAAATCACGGCTTACAAAATAAGGATATCAATCTTAAACCCGCTTTAATTGAAAAAGTGATTGAAGATTACACACGTGAATCGGGTGTGCGTGGTTTAGAAAAGAAAATTGGTTCATTGGTGCGTGGTGTGGCTACTAAACTTGCCATGGAAGAAGAATACAACGTGACGCTGGCCAACGAAGATATTGAACGTATTTTAGGTGCGCCAATTTATGATAAAGACCTTTACGAAGGCAATGAAGTTGCGGGCGTGGTAACCGGATTAGCCTGGACAAGTGTAGGTGGAGATATTTTGTTTATCGAATCGAGCTTGAGCCCTGGAAAAGGAAAGTTAACATTAACGGGTAATCTTGGCGATGTGATGAAAGAATCTGCCGTAATTGCTTTAGCTTATTTACGAGCACATGCTGCAGAATTCGGCATTGACTATACCCTATTTGACAACTGGGATGTGCATGTTCACGTGCCTGCGGGCGCAACTCCGAAGGATGGTCCATCAGCTGGTGTAACCATGCTTACGGCACTGACTTCGGCATTTACACAACGTAAAGTAAAACAAAATTTAGCGATGACAGGCGAGATTACCCTGCGTGGAAAAGTACTTCCCGTTGGTGGAATTAAGGAAAAAATTCTTGCTGCAAAAAGAGCGAATATTAAAGAGATTATCCTTTGCAAAAGCAATCGCAAAGATATTTTGGAAATTAAAGAAAGCTACATCAAAGATTTGACTTTTCATTACGTAACGGAAATGAGTGAAGTGATTGAATTGGCATTGACGAAAAATAAAGTTAAAAAACCGCTGGATTTAACGATCAAAATTGCGCCAATTGTCAACTAAATTGTAATCTTTTAGGTTTACGGATAAAAATCCGATAACAATAAATACTTTTATAGCTCCGATAACAATCGGAGCTATTTTTTATGAGATCATCTTCATTTATTATTCTATTGCTTCTTACCTCGTTAACTGGATTTGGCCAATCTTTTAAAAACGAATTTGGATTTAAAACCGAAAACGATGCTTATTTGGCAACATTGAATGACCGATATTACACCAATGGTTTATTTATCTATTTCCGCCGAGCCATTGATCCTGCTAAATTTTCAGATAAAATAGAAAAGAAGACTTATGAAATTTCGGTCGGGCAAAAAATGTATACGCCCTACTGGGGTCAGGTAGCAAAGAAAGAAGACCAGGACAGGCCCTTCGCAGGATATCTGTATGCCAGTGGTGCTTACTCGGTATTCTTTAAAAAAGAAAGCGTGCTAAAAACAAGCGTGGAGATTGGTACTGTTGGACCGAATTCCCTGGCGCAAGATGCACAAAAGTTTCTGCACAAAACGGTTGGTTTTTACACACCTGCCGGATGGGATTATCAGATTAAAAATGAATTAGCGATCAATTTAGCTGCCCAATATAGCAAACTTCTTGTTCGTTCCAATGATCAGATTATTGATTTAAGCGGACAGGGTTATGCAAATTTAGGAACAACTTTTTCTGGCTTGGGAGCATCTGTGTTATTTAGAGCAGGAAGATTGAACCAGCTGTTCAATAGTGCATATCATAATGCCGTAATCGGGAATGCAAAAACATCCGCTTTGAATAAGTCGGAATTTTTCTTTTATGCCAAACCACAGCTAAACATAGTGGCCTATGATGCCACGATTCAGGGGAGTTTGTTTAATGATGATAGTCCGGTAACTTTCGGCACAAAACCAATTGTATTTGAACAACAGTTTGGCGTAAATTACAGTTCAAAAAGATTTACTGCCGACTTTAATATTATATTTAAAACTAAAGAAGTGGAGAGTATAGCGAAAGCTCAAAATTATGGTGGCTTAAGTTTATACTATCGTTTTGGAAAAATTTAGTTAATCCAAACCTGGCTTTTTTCTAGATGCTTTTTTATCAGCATTTACAGATTTATTTTTCAGTCTATTTTGAATAACAGCTCTGGGTATTTTTGTTGGCTTTCTTGTTTTCTTAACCTGAAGTGATCTTTTCAGGAGCTCGATCAGTTTAACAATCGTCTTTTCTTTGTTTAGCAGCTGGCTCCTGTCTTCTTGCGAAACAATATGCAACAAACCATCGGTATCTAAACGATTTTCGAGTCGGATTTTTAACAGCGCCTTTTCTTCTTCATCGAAAATAAAAGCATTTTCCAAATCGAAAATTAATTCTACTTTACTTGAAACCTTATTTACATTTTGGCCGCCCTTGCCCCCGCTCCTGGAGGTTTTAAAGGTTGCATGTTTTAAAATATCTTCTTTCGCAGGTAACATGATGTAAAAGTATAAAGAATAGTCAGGTAAAAAAAGCAACTAAATCCGTCCGTTTTTTTACCTTTGTGGCAGAATGAAAAAGAACTTGGTTATAGCTATTGATGGCTATTCATCTTGCGGAAAAAGCACTTTAGCGAAAGCATTAGCTAAAAAATTAGGTTTCATTTATGTAGACAGCGGAGCGATGTATCGGGCCGTTACGCTCTACTTTCTGAGAAATAATATTGACATTACTAATGATGAGAAAGTTGTTGATGCACTTCAACACATCGAACTGAATTTTCATTCACGTGATTACGAATCACATATCACTTTAAATGGCGAAGAGGTTTCTGATGAAATCCGTTTAATGCCAGTTTCAGAAAATGTAAGTGAAGTTTCTGCCCATAAAATTGTTCGCCACGAAATGGTGAAACAACAACAACGCATGGGAAAATCGAAGAACATTGTAATGGATGGTCGTGATATTGGCACTACGGTTTTTCCAGATGCACCTTTGAAATTATTTATGACTGCCGATCCGAAAATTAGAGCAGAACGACGATTTAAGGAATTGGAAAGTAAAGGCAATAATGAAACCACACTGGAAGAAGTTTTCGAAAATTTGGCCCACCGCGATTATGCTGATACCACCAGAAAAGAAAGCCCACTGGTTAGAGCCGCTGATGCAATTGTATTAGACAACACCAATTTAACACCCGAAGAACAATTGGCGTTTGCTTTAGAAAGAGCAGAAACATTTTTAGCTAAATAACTTTAATTTTATCGGATTGGTTTAATTTCCTATTTTTAGCTGCTAACCATTAAGCTACTATGAAATTAAAACTTACTTCCCTTTTGTTATTAATCAGTGTATTTACTGCGCTAAACGTTCAGGCGCAAAAAGGCTGGATCAATCTTTTCAACGGAAAAGACTTGAAAGATTGGAATGTAAAAATTTCCAAACATGATTACCAAGATAATTATGCCAATACTTTCAGCGTTGCAAATGGTGTAATGAAAGTAAGTTACGATGGGTATTCTGATTTTGATAAACAGTATGGCCATATCTTTTACAAAAAGCCGTTTTCCTATTATTTATTAAAGGTAACTTATCGTTTTGTTGGCGAGCAAGCCAAAGGTGGAGAAGGCTGGGCAACCCGAAATAGTGGTGCTATGTTGCATGGGCAGGATCCTGCTACGATGTTGAAAGATCAGGATTTTCCAATCTCCGTTGAAGCGCAAATTCTGGGCGGCGATGGAGAACATGTGCGCCACACCAGCAATGTTTGTACACCAGGAACATTAATTAATTATAAAGGTGAGTTGTTTACAACGCACTGTTTAGATTCAAAATCAAAAACCTATCATGGCGATCAGTGGGTTACTGCTCAATTCTTGGTTTTAGGCGATTCAGTAATTAAACATATCATTGCCGGTGAGGTAGTTTTAGAATATACAAAACCACAAATTGGTGGAGGAAGTGTAACGAATTACGATCCAAAGGTTAAAGTTGATGGCACCCCTTTAAAGTCAGGCTATATTTCACTGCAAAGCGAAAGCCACCCTATAGAATTTAAGACGGTTAAGCTTTTCGATCTGGCACCTTACGCAAAAGACGAACTTAAATTAAACAAAATCATCGACAGAGTTTTAAAAGAGTAAAAACGATAAACCCTATTGTTAAGAATGATGTAAACGCGATTTTCAACCAACTTAAATTATCCGATGTTCAAAACTCATTCAATCAAGAATTTATTAGTTGTTATCTTTTTACTTATTTCTAGCCATTCTTTTGCACAGAAGGCCTATACCATCAGCGAAATCCCTGATCCAAAAACAAACGGAGGAGGCTGGGTAAGTAATCCTGATAGCATTTTAAGTGCCGATCATGTTTCGCAGATTAATGCCGCCATTTCGGATTTTGAAAGCAAAACTAATGTTCAGGTGGCAGTAGTTATTGTTAGCGATTTTGATCATGAACAGGAAGATTTCGATTTTGCCTACGAACTTTTTAATACCTGGGGAATTGGACAAAAAACGAGTAATAACGGCTTGCTGCTATTTATAGCAAAAGATCGGCGGAAATATCGTTTCATCACCGGAACCGGAATTGAAGGCGTTTTGCCTGATGTTAAACTCAAACATATTGCTGAGCAAAACCTACTACCTGCATTCAGGGAGAATAATTTCGGAACAGGAATTATAACGACTATTGACGCCATTGGAGTAGTAATTTTAAATCCAGAAAATAAATCGGAGCTCAATCAATTTTTTACGCAACAAAGCGAAAATGGCGATTTAGGGAAAGTCTGGATACCTGTTCTTGTTATTATTTTAGCTTTTTTCGGGATTTTCAAAATTGTAAATAAACAAGCCAAGAAAACGATCAAGGTAGATGCTAGTGGCAATCACGGCCACGAGAAAACAATCATCAGCGGCTGCGCCGGATTTTTCATGTTTATTTTTGTGAGTATTTTTGCAATGGTATTTTTTAGGGGCTTTGGTTTATTTGATAAAGTAAAGCTTATCCATGCTCCTTTCATTTTATATGGAATATTAGCTGCCTGTTTATTCTTTCGTTATTTATTTCATATTTCCTCGCTACGAAAAACACATTACGACGATAAAAATTATTTTAACGCTGTCAGCGATTTTAATAAGAAGAATTTCTGGCTGATTATTTTTTCTCCGCTGATCTTAATTACTTTGATTAATTATCTATTCAAACGAGGCAAAAACATTGATCGGTTTAAGCCTGTTTTAGACAGTAAGAATCAGGAAATGCTTCGGGTAGATCGGGATATTAATGTTGAAGGCAAACCCTTTTTAAGTGCCGGACAACGAGCTGAAGAAGGCGCACAAACCTACGATTATGATATTTGGGAAAGTGCTGATCATAAAGAACATGTAATTAAACAATGGCCTGCGGAAGAATATAACAGCTACACCGAATGTCCGAAATGTAATTTCAGAACTTATAAACTCAACAAACAAGTTACAGTTACTGCAGCAACCTATAGTCGCGAAGGCAAGGCAAAACTAATAAACGAATGCAGTTTTTGCAGATACGTAGAATTTATTGAATGGATCACGTTGGCCATGTTGGTTAAAACTAAATCTTCATCAGGTTCATCCTCATCAAGAAGTAGTTCATCTTCTTCATCGAGCAGCTGGGGAGGTGGTAGAAGCAGTGGCGGCGGTACCGGAGGTAGTTGGTAGAAATTGAATTAACCGCCTCATTTCTCCCTGTAATTAAAAGTATTTCCTAATTTTGGCACTTATAGCACGATGTTTGCTCTTTGCGTCGTTGCTAATTTTATAAAACTGCTTTGCAGCAATCTTAAAACTATGACTAGAATTTTATTCCTATTAATTGCGCTTTCAATCTTTTCAAGCCGCATTAATGCACAAGATACCTATAAAGTAACTGCTGATCAGTTACGGGTTAGAGCAAGTAGTGATCCTAAAAGTAAGGTGATAGCTAATATTTCGCAGAATGAAAATTTAACAGTTTTAGATGCCAGCAATGATAAATTTTATAAAATAAAAATTAAAAATGGCGAAGGTTGGGTAAGTAAAGATTTCGTTCAAAAGATATCAGCGCCTACGTCACAAACCAATACAGCCCAAACTAATCCTGCTACTCAAAGTTCTACAACAGCAGCTCCTGCTACTGATGTAATTTACCGCGTTACTACTGATAATTTAAGAGTGAGGCAAAAAGCCGATCCTAAAAGCAAGGTGATTGGTTATCTTCCGGAAAATGAAAATGTTGCCGTTATTGATTCTGCAGATGCCAGTTATTTTAAAATAAAGGTAACCAATGGTGAAGGTTGGGTGAGTAAAGAATTTTTAGTTCGGGTATCGCCAGTTAAAGCCGTACAAAAACCGGCTGTATCTGTTGAGGTTCCAGCAATTGACAAAGATTATTCAAATATTATCTTTTTTGCTGTAGTGGCTTTGGTAATGGGTACCATTCTTTACTTTATCTTTAAATATTCTAATCAAAATAAAATTTTAATCGGCATTTCAGCGATTATTATTTTAGTAGTAATTTACTTTTGCTTTATTACTTTCATCCAACCTAAAACAGTTAACGGAACTTTTGTAAGCGATAGCGAAACACAATATAAAACCTTTGATTTTAACACCAATGATTCTGTGATTGTAAAGGATACTTACACGGATTCTACTTTCACAGCAAAATATGTTATTGAAGGCGACATGATTAAATTGTATGATCAACAAAACATGATTTTGTTGCTAATCAGAGATGAAAACACTTTGGTTGGTGAAGGATTTACCAGAGGGATCTTTACGAAGAAATAAATTTCAAACAACCTATGTTTCTAAACCCGGTAGAGCGGAATAGCCCGCAGCGAAGTGCAACGCAGCGAGGACTATAAGCGATAACGGGGCTGCTGTAAACAAAGAATTACGGAACGCTGATTTTCAAACAATTCTTTTCTAGAAAAAGAAAAGAACCATCTCTCCATGTGCGCTCCTAAAAAAAGGGATCTCAAATCGTCTATTTAAGGTAACAAATCTTTACTCCTTATTCATTTATCTTTGCGCCTTCAAGCATCCAATCTTGCTACCTGTTACTAAATACGCACTACTCTTTTACTAATAACCTTAAAATCAGCAACATTTATTAAAAAATTCTTTTCTATTAATTAAAATATTTTTACCTTTGCAGTCCCTAAATAGGGAAAAAAGGAGATAATTAATTAATGGCTAAAAAACAAGTAGCAGAAAAAGAATTAGCAGCAAAAACAGCTGAGCTTCAGGGAGAAGGCGGACGCCTGACTGAAAAAGAAACTATTGAATCAGAAGCTGATTCAGTTTCGATCGAATCGATCAAATCATCATTAGCAACACCAACGGAAGATTTCGACTGGGATGCAGATGAAAAAGTTTTCGGTAATTACAATGATGCAGACCGTAAAAAGTTTGAAGACATGTATGCTGGAACATTCAATCAAATCACTAAAGGTGAAATCATTAGCGGTATTGTTGTTTCAATTAACAACAAAGATGTAGTATTAAACGTTGGTTTTAAATCAGATGGTTTAGTTTCTACTTCAGAATTCCGTGATACACCAGATTTAAAAATCGGCGATTCAGTTGACGTATTCGTTGAAGCACCAGAAGATGCTAACGGTCAATTGATCCTTTCTCGCAAAAGAGCAAAAACTCAAAGATCTTGGGAAGCTATTAACGAGGCGCTTGAAAATGATAGAATCATCAACGGTTTCGTTAAGAGCCGTACTAAAGGTGGTTTAATTGTTGATATCATGGGCGTTGAAGCTTTCTTACCAGGTTCTCAAATTGATATTAAACCTATCCGTGACTACGATGTTTACGTTGGTAAAACAATGGAATTCAAAGTTGTTAAAATTAACCATGAGTTTAAAAACGTAGTTGTTTCTCATAAAGTGTTAATTGAAGACGATTTAGAATCACAAAAAGTAGAAATCGTTTCTAAATTAGAAAAAGGACAGGTATTAGAAGGTACTGTTAAAAATATTACTGATTTCGGTGTGTTCATCGATTTAGGTGGTGTTGATGGTTTACTTCACATTACTGATATTTCTTGGGGCCGCATAGAGCATCCAAAAGAAGTATTATCATTAGATGAAAAAATCAACGTAGTTGTTTTAGATTTCGATGATGAGAAAAAACGTATCGCTTTAGGATTAAAACAATTAACTCCACACCCTTGGGAGAACTTAAGCACTGACATTCAAGTTGGTTCTAAAGTAAAAGGAAAAATCGTAACTGTTGCAGATTACGGTGCTTTCTTAGAAATCATCCCAGGTGTTGAAGGTTTAATCCACGTTTCTGAAATGAGCTGGTCACAAAACTTAAGAAACCCACAAGAATTCTTAAAAGTTGGTGATGAGATCGAAGCTGAAGTTTTAACTTTAGATAGAGATGAGCGCAAAATGAGCTTAGGTATTAAACAATTATCTAACGATCCATGGCAAGAAGTTGCTGCTAAATTCCCAGTTGGAAGCAAGCACAAAGCAACTGTTAAAAACATGACTAACTTCGGTGTATTTGTTGAAATCGAAGAAGGTATTGATGGTTTAATCCACATCTCTGACTTATCTTGGTCTAAAAAAGTAAACCACCCTAACGAATTCACTAAAGTTGGTGATGTATTAGACGTAGTTGTTTTAGAATTAGACGTTGATAACCGTAAATTAAGCTTAGGTCACAAACAATTGGAAGAAAACCCTTGGGATACTTTCGAAACGATCTTCACTTTAGATTCGGTTCACCAAGGTACAGTTGTTAAAGTAACTGATAAAGGTGCTGTTATTGCTTTACCATACGGTGTAGAAGGTTTCGTACCAACTAAACACATGGTTAAAGAAGATGGTACTTCAGTTAAAGCAGAAGAAACTAACGACTTCAAAATCATCGAGTTTAACAAAGAAGCTAAACGCATCGTTGTTTCTCACGCTCGTATTTGGGAAGAAGTTAAAGCTGAAGCTGTAGCAGAAGAAAGAAATGCTAAGAAAAAAGAAGCTAAAGCTGCTGTAACTGCAGTTAAGAAAGTTAAAGATTCTGTAGAGAAATCTACTTTAGGAGACTTAGACGTATTGGCTCAATTGAAATCGCAACTAGAAGGCGAAGAAAGCAAAGCTAAAAAAGGCTAGTTCTTTTTAACTAAACAAATTAAATCCCGATAGCGCAAGTTATCGGGATTTTTTTTTGCGTGAAGAATTTCGTCATTGCGAGAAGGCTTTTTCAGCGACGAAGCAATCTCCCCTTTTTTCACCATATAAGGAATGTAAGACATTTAATTTAAATTCCGTCATTGCGAGGCGGAACGACGAAGCAATCTCATTTATTTAACATTTAGGTACATTTAAAATTTTCATCCTGGCTAAGTATGAAACTCAAATGCCTTATATAGTTTAAATCATTTGAAAACGCAAGCAAGCAATAATCTGTCACTCCTGCCCCGCTGTCCGTTCAATCTTTTTGGCGATTGTCATGCTGAGCTTGTCGAAGCACACAATCAAAAAGGATTTTCCTCCCATCGGGTTTAGGTAACATCATTACTTCGTTCTCTCAAGCTTTTACTTTCATCCGCTTAGAATTACTACTTTTGAAAAGAAAACCGTTTTATCATGAAGAAGATTATTTTTTTGCTTTTATCGATTGCTTTTTACAACAGCCTTTCTGCTCAGGAAATAAATATTATCCCGCAACCTGTTAGTGTTAAGACAGGATTAAGCACAGAAAAATTTATAATTGATAAAAACACGGAGATAATTTCAAATGATTCATTATCCAATTCAGCTTTATTCCTACAAAGTTATATTCAAAAATATTATGATCTAAAACTTCGGATAAATCCAAATTCGACAAGTAGAAAAAATACCATCAAACTGGAACTAGTTAAGCGGTTATTAAAAGATTCAAATGAATATGAACTTATAAGCAACCACGATCAAACCATGGTTTATGCCAATTCAGAAAATGGACTTTTTTATGGGATTCAAACCTTAATTCAGTTATTACCTGAGGTAAAATCAGCATCGCTTCAAGTTCCAGCGGTTCACATCACAGACTATCCTCGTCTCGAATACCGTGGAATGCATTTAGACGTTAGTCGCCATTTTTTTGATGTAGACTTTGTAAAACAATACATCGATTATTTAGCCCTGCATAAAATGAACTATTTCCACTGGCATTTAACTGATGATCATGGCTGGAGAATTGAAATCAAAAAATATCCTAAACTCACAGAAATAGGCGCTTGGCGAAACGGCAGCATTATTGGTTTATGGCCGGGCAAAGGAAATGAAAACATTAAATATCAGGTATTGCCAACAGCGATTAATATCACGCCAAAAAATGCTGTAATAAAAACAGATGGCGTCAAACATGGCGGATTTTATACGCAGGAACAAATTAAAGAAGTAGTAGAATATGCGGCCAAACGTTATGTAACCATTATTCCCGAAATCGAAATGCCGGCCCACAGTATGGCTGTTCTTGCCGCCTACCCCGAATTAGGAACAGAACCCAATAAAAAATATGCTGTTGCTGAAACCTGGGGCATGATGAATAAATACAACAATGTATTACAAGCTTCAGATACCACATTTAAATTCCTGGAAAATGTACTGGCTGAAGTTATGGAGTTGTTTCCTTCACCATACATCCATATTGGCGGCGATGAGGCCTCTAAAGTTTGGTGGAAACAGTCTGCAGCCTCACAACAAATTATGAAAGCAAATGGCTTAAAAACAGAAAGCGAGCTACAGAGTTATTTCATCAGACGCATAGAAAAATTTGTAAATGGTAAAGGTAAAACCATCATCGGCTGGAACGAAATTTTACAAGGCGGCTTAGCACCGAATGCAGTAGTGATGAGCTGGCAGGGAGAAAAAGGTGGTATTGAAGCAGCAAAACAGAACCATAAAGCCATCATGACGCCAGAAGATAAGGTTTATTTCAACCATGCACAATTTGTAAAGGAAGACAGTTTAACTGCAGGAAAACCCTCACTTTTAGCTGATGTTTACAACTACGAACCTATCCCGGCTGAATTATCTGCTGAGCAAGCAAAGTACATTTGGGGTGGACAAGGTTGCTTGTGGAGTGAGTACATTACTAACCCTGCCAAAGTTCAATACCAGCTTTTTCCAAGATTAGATGCATTGAGTGAAATTTTATGGAGCCCGAAAGAGAAACGGAACTACTCCGATTTTCAAAAACGCTTGAAAACCCAGTTTAAACGCTATGATTTAACGGGAATTACTTATTCTAAAAGATATCTGGAAAATTGATAATTTAATAGAGGAGTCGTTTTAATCAATCAGCTAATTTTTCCCATTCATTTAAAAAATTTATCCAATCTTTGTTTCAAATTTCAATCATGCGTAAAATACTTGCAGTTATTTGCACCATCATCACCATTTTTGTATTAAAAGAAACGGTGAATATTTTCATTACCGATGAAGTTGAAATTGTAAAGCAACGCAGTATTTTTATTGTTATAGCCTTAAGTATTGCTATACCTTTAATCATCTTATCACTTTGGCTGTGGAAACCGAGGAACAACCAAAACCAGCAAAAGCAGCGTTAATCGTAAAATTTCTCCTTTAGTTCGGGTGTCGGTACCCAGCAACTCTCCTGCTTTCCCCACCATTTATAACGGTTTTTGGCAATGATGTCGTAGAACCAATCCCGAATAAATTTTGGGATGATCATAAAAGCATAAAGCATTGGCCAAAATCCGTTCAATTTTTTCGCAATCCTTAATGCAGCTGACGATTTAGTATAAAGCCGATCATTCTCTACGAGAATAATTGAATTAATCCGCTCTAGATCGATATTAAATTTCGGTAAAATGGCTTTTGCATAATTTCCCTGCAATGCCGTAAATTTAAAAATATCATGCTTATCATGTTCAATTGCAAACTGAACCGATGCATTGCAAAGATTACAAACACCATCAAAAAAAATTACGGATTTCTGTGCCATCATCGTCACAAAGCTATCGAATTTATTACTTTGCTATTCAAAAACTCTACTTTAGTAAAAAAATAAATCTATGTCGATCACAACAGAAGATGAGTTATTAGGAATGCAAAGGGTTAGTAAAGCTGTAGCATATACTTTAAAAGAGATGCGAAACTTTGCTAAACCTGGGATGTCTACCAAACAACTTGATGATTTTGGTGGGGAAATTTTAAAAGATTTCGGTGCTAAATCGGCGCCGAGGTTAACATATAATTTCCCTGGGTGGACATGCATTTGTGTAAATCAGGAGATTGCGCATGGCATTCCGCACTCAAAGAAAATTTTAGCGGAAGGAGATTTGGTTAACATAGATGTTTCTGCGGAGTTAAATGGCTATTGGTCTGATAACGGCGGCTCTTTTGTATTGGGGAACGATTTAAACAACCACAATGTGCTGGTTAACGCTTCGAAAGATATATTGAAAAAAGCCATCAACAATATTAGAGGAGGTATTCGAATCTCAGAAATTGGCCGGCTCATTGAAACCGAAGCACGAAAATCAGGTTTTCGGGTAATTAAAAACCTAACCGGGCATGGCGTAGGAAGAAGCTTACATGAAGCGCCACATGATATTGCCAATTACTATGATCGATGGAATCACGACAGATTTAAAAAAAACACAACGATAGCCATTGAAACCTTTATTTCTACAGCATCTAACCTTGCAGAAACTGAAAATGACGGCTGGACTTTAACGGGCAATAAGGGCGGTTTTGTGGCGCAACATGAGCATACCATCATGGTAACCGGCGATAAACCCATCATTCTTACTGCCGAAAATGAGATATGGCTTTAAACAAGCATCTAATTTCAAATTCCGGTTTCCTAGCTTAAAACATTTTTCTATATTTGCCCAATCCTTCTTCAATGCAAAAGAAAACACTTCTTGACGGACAAAAAATTCAGATTACAATTAAGAGGCTTTGCCATCAGTTAATTGAAAACCACGACGATTTCGCAAATACCGTTTTAATTGGCATCCAGCCACGAGGCATTTTTTTGGCCGATCGTATTCATCAGGAACTCGAAACCATCTTAAAAAACAAGAAAATTTTAAAGGGAAACCTTGATATTACTTTTTTTAGAGATGATTTTCGACGCAAAGATGGCCTGGTAACTGCAAGTAGCAATTCTATCGATTTCATCATCGAAGGGAAAAAAGTGATCTTAATAGACGATGTACTTTGGACAGGAAGAACCATAAGGGCAGCGCTTGACGCCTTGTTGGCTTATGGCCGACCGGAGAAAGTTGAATTATTGGTATTAATTGACCGAAGATTTAGCAGGCATTTACCAATTGAACCAGATTATATTGGTCATCAGGTAGACAGTTTAAATTCACAACAGGTAAAAGTTACCTGGGCAAGTGAAGGAAGTGAAGACAAAGTGATTTTATTATCCGAAAAATTATAATATAAAAATGGCAGCAGACAAATTATCAACCCGACATCTTTTAGGCATCAAAGATATTAACCGGAATGATATCGAATTGATTTTCGAAACTGCAGATAATTTTAAAGAAGTAATTAACCGCCCAATTAAAAAGGTTCCTTCACTTCGTGATATTACCATTGCCAATATTTTTTTCGAGAACTCTACCAGAACTAAACTATCTTTCGAGTTAGCAGAGAAACGGCTTTCTGCCGATGTGGTTAATTTTGCTGCATCTTCATCGTCGGTAAGCAAAGGTGAAACCTTAATTGATACAGTAAACAACATCCTATCCATGAAAGTGGATATGGTGGTAATGCGACATCCGTATGCAGGCGCTGGTCAGTTTTTGAGTAAACACGTAAAGGCGCAAATCGTAAATGCAGGTGATGGCGCACACGAACACCCTACTCAGGCTCTGCTTGACGCCTTTTCGATCCGCCAGAAATTAGGTGATGTAGCCGGGAAGAAAGTAGTAATTGTTGGTGACATTTTGCACTCGAGAGTAGCCATTTCCAATATCCTTTGCTTGCAACGTTTGGGAGCGGAAGTTATGGTTTGCGGCCCCACAACCCTAATACCAAAACACATCCATCAACTGGGTGTTAAAGTAGAACATAATTTAATTAAAGCCCTAAACTGGTGCGATGTGGCCAATATGCTTCGAATCCAGCTAGAGCGCCAGGATATTAAGTACTTTCCTTCGTTAAGGGAATATGCCATGATGTATGGTTTAAACAAACAAATTCTTGATAATCTTGATAAAGAAATTATTGTCATGCATCCAGGTCCGATTAATCGTGGTGTCGAAATTACCAGCGATGTAGCAGACAGTAAACAATCAATCATTTTAGAGCAAGTTGAAAACGGTGTTGCCGTAAGAATGGCAGTGCTTTATTTGCTGGCAAGCCAGGGATAGCCGTTGGCTTATCAGTAATTGATTTCATTGGGCATTGGTTCATTGAAAACGGCTAACTGTAAATTGTTTACTCCAAACTGCATTCCTAAACCTGTCAACTGCGAATGAGCTAATGAACCAATAAACAGTTTAGAACTGTTTTTTTCCACAATCTAACTTCTCCAATACCAATTTAATAAACCCTTCGTTTATTTGTGTTATTAACAGATGTTAATTACTTCTGTTGATAAACCATGATACTATTTATAATTTAGTACCAACCATATTTGAAACCGATGCAAACCATCATTGATCTGAAACTAAATGTTTAGAACAAGATAGCTTTCATTGCCATTGAAAAAAGATATCATAATGAAGAAAAAATACTTTTTAATTCCGCTACTTTTGGCAGGAAGTTTTGGCACCTATGCACAAATAAGTGCGGTGCAAAACCTCAATAAAAACTATCAAACGGGTTTAGAATTATTAGATAAAGAAAAATATACCGCGGCAGCACAGCAATTCAAACTTGTAGAGCAGCTGCGTTACAAACCCTCTACCCAAACAGAGAGCAATGCAGAGTTATCTTTATTAAAAGAAAATGCCAAATTTTATGCAGCGGTTTGTGCGTTGGAACTTACCAATAGCGATGCTGAGAGTTTGTTTCAGGCGTTTATCCGCGACTATCCTTTAAATCCGAATACCAAACTGGCTTATTTCTACGTTGGAAAGACATATTTTAATCAGAAAAACTACAAAAAAGCTTTAGAATGGTTTGAAAAAACTGACCCTTCTACCCTTTCTGGCAAACAACGTAACGAGTATCAATTTAAGCAAGGCTATGCTTACTTTGAAATGCAAGATTATGAAAAGGCAGAACCTTTATTTGAAAAGGTAAAAAAGGAAGAAGGTGATTTTCAGGAAAGTGCAACCTATTATTTTGCATACATCAATTATCTAAACAAAGAATACAAAACTGCACTTGCAAATTTTGAAAAATTAAAAGGTTCTCCTACCTACGAGGCGAGTTATCCATACTACATCACCTCGATGTATTATTTAGATGAACGTTACGATGATGTAATCAGCTATGCTTTAGCATCCATACAAAAAACGAAACAGCAGTTCGAGCCGGAAATGTTGAGTTTGGTTGCAGCTTCTTACTTTGCAAAATCAGAATTTAAAAACGCAGAAAAATATTTCGCTGAATTTTACGCAAAAGATAAAAGTGAAACCAAAAACAACTTATTTATTTATCAATACGGTTACTCTTTATTTCAGAATAAAAAATACAAAGAATCTGTTGCTGTTTTAGAAAAGCTGAACAATGATGATGTTTACCTGCAGAATGGTATGCACACCTTGGGTAAAGCATTTATTCAGTTAGGTAACAAACAAAAAGCGCAAAGTGCATTTTTTAGGGCTTCGCGTCTAGACTTCGACAAAGCAATTCAGGAAGAAGCCTGGTTAAGTTATGCTAAATTAAGCTATGAGTTGGATTTCCACCAACAAGCTTTGGAAGCTACTCAGGGATTTTTGAAAGCTTTCCCGAAATCACGTAAAATTAATGAAGCTAAAACTTTACTGGGCGAAGTACTTTTAACCACCAAAAATTATCAGGCAGCAGTTGATATTTTGGAACCTATCCCTGATAAAACCTTGGAAGCAAGAGAAGCTTATCAAAAAGTAACTTATTTCCGCGGTTTGGAATTTTATAATGAAAGAGCGTTTCCGAATGCTTTATCCATGTTTCTACGTTCAGATAAATTCCCGGAAGATAATGAGATTCATGCTTTAAATACCTATTGGAAAGGGGAAGCAATGTATGAATTGCGCAAATACGGTGAAGCCGTTTCTACTTTTGAGAAGTTCCTTAAAATGCCAGATGCAGATAAAACCGGTGTTTATAATTTTGCCAACTATGCGCTAGCTTACGCTGCTTTTGAGGATGAAAAATACAGCAAGGCAGCAAACTACTTCGAGAAGTTTTTAAATGGAAATGATAAAGATCAAAAAACGATCGATGATGCCACCATCCGTTTAGCCGATTCGTATTTCGTAAATAAAACTTACGGAAATGCCATGGCCAATTATAATAAGATCATTGCCAGACATACCACTTCTGAAGACTATGCAACTTTTCAAAAAGGTATGATCCAGGGTTTAGAAACGCAGTACGATGCCAAAATTGCCACCATGCAAAGCTTACTTAAGGCATTCCCTAACTCAAATTATGCGGATGATGCGGGTTTCGAAACGGCTTACACCTACTTCAACAAAGGTGATTTCGATAAATCTAAATCCGATTTGGTTGATTTAGTGGCAAAATATCCACGCAGTAGTTATGTCCCTAAGGCTCTGGTTACCATTGGTTTGGTTCAATACAATCAGGATCAGGATGATGCTGCTTTAGAATCGTTTAAAAAAGTAATTCGCGATTATCCGACCGCTGACGAAGCTAAACAGGCGATGGAATCCATCAAAAATATTTATGTAGACAGAGGTGATGCCAATGGCTTTATCGCTTACGCGAACACTACGCCACTTGGAAATTACTCAAGCAATGAGCAAGACAACATCGTTTTCTCAGCTGCAAATAACCTCTATTTAAAAGGTGATGCAAACGGCGCTTTTCAGGCTGTAAATGCTTATTTCGATAAGTTCCCTAAAGCAAACCATGAGAAGGAAGCGAAATTTATCAGAGCAGAATCGTTGGTAAAACTTGGTCGCCCTGATGAGGCCATTCCTGATTATGAATTCATTTTAAATGACTGGACCAGCGATTATACAGAACGTTCATTGGTGAGTATATCACAGTTATTCCTGAATCAGAAAAAATATAACGAGGCAATTGTTTATTTGAAACGATTGGAGACTACTACCGATTATAAATCACACTATAGTTTTGCCATCAATAATTTACTCAAAGCTTATACGGCGCTTAACATGCCTGACGACATGTTGAAATATGCGCAGTTAACCAAAGAATCAGAAAAAGCATCTGAAGAAGAAAAAAACAGTTCAGGTTTATTTGCGGGTAAAGCTTATTTGTTAAAAGGAGATACAACAACAGCGGTTAAAGAATTTAAAAATGTTGTTGCTAAAACCAAAACTGCTGCTGCAGCAGAGGCCAAGTACAATCTGGCTTTAGTGGAGTATAACAAGGGTGATTTCAAAACATCAACTAAAACATGCTTTGATATTGTAAATAATATGGCTTCTCATGATTATTGGGTTGCGAAAGCATTTATTCTCTTATCTGACAACTACGTTGCTTTGAAAGATAATTTACAAGCAAAAAGTACACTTCTAAGCATAATTGATAATTACGAAGGCAAGGACGATATCATCCCGACAGCCAAAGAAAAACTAGAAAAACTAAACCAGAAGAAGTAGAATTATGAAGTCGATTAAATATATGTATAGTTCACTGTTTTTTTTAGCTGCTGGATTAATGACTGCTCAGGCGCAGGATAAAAAGCCAGAAGAAAAAACGGTAGTAAACGAGGAAATTGAAGTTGTTCGCCCATACAAACCTATTTTAGCAGAAGCAGTAAAACTGAGAAGAAGTCCGAATTTGGATGACGTGAAAACTTATAAAGCAAAATTAAATTATAGTATAACTGATCGAAAACTGGAGCTGAACAGCGATATTCAGAAATTGCAGGCACAAGCTCTGGCAGAAGAGAAAGCAAGTATCTTGGTTAATAATTATGTGAAAGGTGCATTTGGTTCGTTATCAACTTTATTAGGTGAGGCTTATTTCAACACCGGCAAAGATGAAGGTCTTCAGCTAGGTGGCTACATTAAGCACTTTAGTCAGGAAGGAAAGCTGAACAAACAAAACAGCAGCAACCAACAATTAAGTGTTTTTGGGAGAAGTATTTTAGAAGAAAACACGGTTAGCGGACGCATCAATTTGGAGCGCAATGGAACCTATTTTTACGGGATTGACAACGCTAATCCAGCCTTAAATCCTGATCCTCAGAAACAGGCATTTTCGCTTATTGAACTTGAAGGAGAATTGGTTAAAAATTTTACCGAAGATGAAGACGCTTTAAGTTATGCGGTTAAAGCAAACGGATACCTTTGGAATGATAAATTTAGCGCCAAAGAGAGTTATTTAAGCTTAAACGGTTATTTAAACAAACGCATTAGTTCATTTAATCTAGGATTAGCTGCCTCAACTGAATTTGGCAATACGAAAGATGCGCTAACCAGTGTGGGCAATAATTTATTGCGTTTAAATCCTTACATCCGTTTACAGGTTAAAGGTGCAAAAGTTACCGCTGGAATTAACTTCGTTCAGGAATTCGGCGCTTACAGCAGCTCAAAATTATTCCCATCGGTAACAGCAGATTTCACTTTAGTTCCAGATTATTTACAGGTTTTTGGAGAAGTTAAGGGAGATGTAAACAGAAACTCGATGAAGATCTTTACAGATGAAAATCCTTGGTTAAACAGCAACATCCTGGTAAAAAATACCGTTGAAAAACTAAGCATCAGTGCAGGTATTAAAGGTACCGGCGGGCCAGGTTTTGGCTACAAAGCTCGTTTTTACATGAAGCAGTTTGATGATATGCCTTTGTTCATCAACAATTTTGATGATTTTAATAAGTTTGACGTGATTTACGATTTCGGTAAAACAAAGTTAACGGGCTTAGAAGGCGAAATTTCGATTCAGGTGAGCGATGCATTAAAATGGACAGGAAAGCTAAACATTGATGATTGGAAACCTGCATCAGAAACCTACTCTTGGTTTAAACCTGGATTAAAAGTGAATTCGAATTTCGTTTACACCTACAATAAAAAATTGAGTTTTAACGCTGGCGTTGTTATTCAGGATGATGTAAAAGCAAAAGTAAATGTTCAGCAACCCATAAATCCGTTGCAATACTTAATTCCAAATCCAGGTATTGAATCTATTGTTACCGTTAAAGGTTTTGTTGATTTAGGTGTTGGTGCAGATTATAGAATAAATAATAAATTTTCGGTATTTGCAAAGGCTAACAATATCTTAAACTCGAACTACAGCAGATATTTATATTATCAGGTGAATGGGTTCAACATTTTTGGAGGATTAACTTATTCGTTTTAATCAAAAAACTTCAACCCAATAATATTTAAACCAAAAGGCCTTCAAAATTTGAAGGCTTTTTGGTTTAACACAGATTGATAATTGAGATCGCAAAGCGACGATTTAAATGTTTCTGAGCAAACTACTACTTATGGTTTAGCTAAGTAAAACAAATCATTAATTTAGTATTCTCAAAAAACATAGGAAACGCCAATGATCATTCAAGAGATTCAAGATGCAAGTGCCGAAATGTGGAAATCATCATTGCCACATGTTTCAATAGATAGTGTTGTATTTGGTTTTAAAAATGCGAGTTTAAATGTATTGCTGTTAAAAATAAAAAATGATGACCACTGGATTTTGCCCGGTGGCTACATCAATAAAAATGAATCTATTGATGATGCTGCACAAAGAATCCTGTTTGAACGCAGCGGAGCTGATAAAATTTTCCTAAATAACTTTGGTGTCTTTGGTGATTTAAACCGATCGGAAGATTATTTTAAAGATTATCCTGATCATTTGTGGCATAAACAACGTTTTATTACCATTGGCTATTATGCCCTGGTTAATCAAAGTGATGTAACACCTGTTATCGATACTTTTTCAGACAGCTGCGAATGGGTTTCTGTAAATCATTTACCAAAAATGGCGATGGATCATCAGTCAATTATTATGAAAGCATTGGCTGCTTTGCGGGAACACATCAGTTATAAACCTATTGGATACAACTTGCTTCCCGAACATTTTACAATGCCAGAACTTCAATCACTATATGAAACAATATTGGGCCAAAAACTAAATCGTGGTAATTTCTATCGCAAAATAATGCGATACAACATTCTAACTAAGCTTGATGAGCCTCGAAAAGGCGGTGCTCACAAAGCGCCACATCTTTATAAATTCGATAAAGAGAATTATGAACAAGCATTAAAAGGTTTAAATTGGTAGCCATTGGGTTATTGTATATTATTGCTATTCTAACTTTTACTTAAATTCAATCATCATAAAATATTGCCATTTGGTTCATAACATACCATTTCTATCTTTGTAACCGTTATCTTTGAAAGGATGAGCAAAATATCTTTCGAAACATTATAATTTGCATGATTAAAAAAACAACCAAATCTTATTATAACATCTCCCTTCAGGCAGAAATGCTTAATTGCCGCTCAAAACACTATTTAACGGTAGAATATATTTTTTTAACTTTAAACGCTTAATTTTACCGGATGAACATCTTATCATACCTTTTAGAACTCTTGCAACAACGTAAGGAAGTTGGTATTTCTGGCTTAGGGACTTTCTATAAAAAGAAATCGCCTGGCCGTTATGATAAGGAAAAACAATCATTTCTGCCACCGAGTTATACCCTAAACTTCTCTTCGGATGTAAAGCTTGATCAATCACTGGCAGATTATATTTCAGCTCAAAGAAACATTTCTGTAGAAAGTGCCGATTACTACATTTCACAATTTGTTGGTGAAGTAAAACAAAAACTCGAAGAAGAGCATGAGGCTGATTTGGAAAATATTGGTAGGTTATTCTTTACTGAACATGAGGGCTTAAGTTTCGAAGCAGCTAAAAACATCAATTATGGTTCTGAATTTTATGGTCTTCCTCCTTTAGCTGAAGCATCGGCAGAAGAAAGCGAACCAGCGCCAAAAGATGAAGATGATGAAATTTATGATGAGATTGCCGAAGCTCCTTTATCACCGACTGAACCAAAGGCAACAGCACACATCCATCCCATTATTGAAAACATTGAGCTGGATGAAGTTAACGATGATTTAAAAAACACTTTAAAACATACAGAAAAGCAGGCTGAAGAACATGATGTTCCTGAGTTCATAAAAGAACAGCATGCAACGCATCCTAACCGTTTTGGCCACACGCCAGAAGATGAAGAAGCTGTAAGGGCTTTGCACAAGGATAACGTTCCGGTTCCGGAAGCAGTAGTTGAGCAACATGAGGAAAATCCGGAAAGATTCGGACATACTCCTGAATCAGAAGTGCCTAAAACCTATATCAACCTGGAAGAAGAAACACCAAAGGAAGAAACTGTTATAGAAGCACCAAGCTTTATTAAGGAGCAACATGCAGAACATCCTAACCGTTTCGGTCATGACCCAATAATTAACCAAACTGATCAGGAGGAAGAGAAATCGGTTTGGCCGAAAATTCTTATTGCAATTTTTGCGCTGCTGCTGATTGGTGTAATCATTTATTTTATTAAGCCTGATTTGTTCAATCGCCAAACGGCAACTACCACACCGGTTCTGGTTCCTGTGGTTGATTCACCTAAAAATGGAGTTGATACCACAAAAATAAAACAGGATTCTATAGCCAAAACTGATAGCATATTGAAGGCAAATCAGGTAGGTGTAATGAAAAAGGATACTGCAAAAGCCAAAACCAGCGTTAATACTAAGCAAACGCCTGTAGTTTCTCCAGAGAAAACGATGTTTCATGTTATTGCTGTATCTTATGAAACAGAAGCCGCCGCACAACGATACATTGCTAAAGTGAAAAAGATTGGTCTTAATGCAACTATTGCAAAAATGGAAGGCAAAAGAAAAAAAGTAAGTATTGCCAGCTTCCCTACTAAAGATGAAGCGACCAAACAAAAAGATATCCTTCAGAAAAAATTAAAAGGAGAAGGGTTTTACGTTAAAGAAATAAAAAACAACACACAACCATAATGATAACTTTATTAATTCAGGACACCACACAAGCACTTCAAGACACAGCAAATGCGGTTAACCAAGCATTAACTCAGCCAGAGCCGGAACTGCATTTCATCGATTTACTTTTTAAAGGCGGATGGGTAATGATTCCATTGGCATTCTTAGCCTTTTTAGCATTAATTATTTTTGTGGAGCGTTATTTGACCATCAAAAAGGCCACTAAAGATGAGTCTAACTTAATGGGGCAAATCAGATCGTATATTCAATCGGGAAATTTAGATGGGGCAATGTCTCAACTAAGAAACAATAATTCGCCATTGAGCCGCATGTTGCAAAAAGGTTTAAAACGCATTGGCCGCCCAATTAAAGAGATTGAGGGAGCCATAGAAAATGTTGGTAAACTGGAGGTTTCCAAATTAGAGAAAAACATTAGTATTTTAGGAATTGTTGCCGGTATTGCGCCAATGTTGGGTTTCGTAGGTACTATTGTTGGGGTAATTACCATCTTCCACCAGGTATCCATTAAAGGTGCCATTGAAATCGGAACCATTTCCGGTGGTTTATATACCAAAATGATTACTTCAGCTACAGGATTAATTATTGGTATTATTGCATATGTTCTTTACCATATCCTAAACATCATGGTAGAAAAAATCATCCTTAAAATGGAAACAGATGCAATTGATTTTATTGACTTATTAGAGGAACCAGGTAAATAATGAACTTACGCAAAAGAACAAAAGGGTCAGTAGAAGTACATACTTCAGCGTTGAACGATATTATGTTCTTCCTGATGCTGTTTTTTCTATTGGCATCGGCGGTAGTTAATCCTACTGTGGTTAAGCTTTTATTGCCCCAATCATCTAGCGGACAACAATCTACCGCCAAAAAAGCAGTCACCGTTACGATAGACGAAAATTTAAAATATTTCGTTGATAAAAAACCGGTGACCATCGAAGAATTACAGCCAACTTTAGAAGCTTATCAGAAATTAGCACCAGACATGACTATCCTCTTATATGTGTCACGTAATGTAACTTACCAGGATGGTTTTGTGGTAAATGATATCGCAAATAAGTTAAAACTGAAACTTGTTGTAGCTGTTGAGCCTAAGAAATAATGAACTACAAAGCACAAAATATAAATAACGAAGAAAACAATTACCCGAAGGCTATTGCCATCTCTACAGGGATAATGGGTTTTCTGTTGTTAATTAGCTTTTTTATTGTAATTGGTTCTTTCCAGCCACCTGAAGAAGTGGGTATGGGTGGCATGGTGGTTAACTATGGAACCTCAGCCGAAGGGATGGGAGATGATTATACCAGTATTGAAGAACCATCTGCTGATCCGAATGCAAATGGAAAAGCGCCTGATAAAGTAACGCCGGAAGAAAAGGTTACGCCTACTTCCACAAGTGAAAATAGTGATAAAGAAGTGCAAACGCAAAACACGGAAGAGGCTATTGCAGTAAATACAAAACCAACAAAGGCAACTACAACTGCACCTACTCCTGCAACCGAAGATAAACCTTCTAAACCGGTGATCAATCAAAATGCGCTCTACAAGGGTAAAAAGAATACTGGTCAGGGTCAGGGCGATGGAACAGGAAACAAACCTGGAAATCAAGGAGATAGAGATGGAGACCCATTGGCTTCTAACTATGGTGAAGGTGGTTCTGGAAACGGAAATGTCCAACTATCGCTGGCAAGCAGAAAATTTATCGACATCCCTCGTATTCAGGATGATGGTCAAAGCGCCGGTAAAATAGCAGTACAAATACGTGTAGATAAAAATGGAAAAGTAGTAGAAGCCCGTGCCGGAGCTAAAGGAACTACCCTATCTGATTTAGCACTTTGGAAAAAATGTGAGCAAGCGGTTTTAGGTGCGAGTTTAAATAAATTGGAATCAGCGCCTGATGTTCAAACAGGGATCGTGATTTTCCGCTTCAGGGTGAATTAAAAACATTTGGAGATATTATTAAAGCACAGGCTAACCACCTGTGCTTTTTTGTTTTCTAAATAATATCATTGATACAAGGTCTAACCTTTAAAATCTTCCCAAAGTTCATTTCGTAATCGCAAATTCAGCTTATATTTGGCTTATAATGATGAACTACCAGCAAACGCTTGATTATTTATACAGCAAACTGCCCATGTTTACCAGGGTTGGCGCTTCAGCTTTCAAAAAAGACTTAACCAATACGATCATATTTTGTGAAGCGTTAGATAATCCTCAACAAAAATTTAAAACCATCCATGTCGCAGGTACCAATGGAAAAGGTTCAACTTCACATATGCTTGCTGCTATTTTGCAAGCGCAAGGCTACAAAACAGGTCTATATACTTCGCCTCACTTAAAAGATTTTCGCGAACGCATCCGCATCAATGGAAAAATGATCAGTAAAAACGAGGTCATTTCTTTTGTTAAAAATCAAGAAAAACTAATTGATAAGGTTGAGCCTTCGTTTTTCGAAGTCACCGTTGCAATGGCATTTGATCACTTTGCCAAACATCAGGTTGATGTTGCCATTATTGAGGTTGGCTTAGGCGGCCGACTGGATTCTACAAATATCATTCATCCAGAACTTTCGGTAATTACCAATATCAGTATGGATCATACCAATATGTTGGGTAATACTCTGGAAGAAATTGCTGGCGAAAAAGCGGGGATTATTAAAAAAAATACGCCCGTAGTAATTGGTGAAACACAGGTAAAGTCTGCTTCCGTCTTTACTGCTAAAGCTAAAGAGATGAATGCCCCTATCTTATTTGCCGATGCGATCTTAACAGCACAAAACTTCAAAATCAGAAATGCAAAACTGTCTTTAGCAGTTTACCAGGATGATCAAATTAAATATGAAAATCTAATTTGCGATCTCACTGGCACGTACCAACACAAAAATATTTTAACAGTATTGCAATCAATAGCCGTATTAAATACAACAAAAACATTTCAGGTTTCTAACGATAGTATCTATGCTGGCCTGAAGCAAGTAAAAAAATTGACTGGCTTGCAGGGCCGCTGGCAAACATTAAGCAAGAACCCTTTAGTAATTTGTGATACAGGACACAATGAAGCGGGCATTGCAGAAGTAATTAAAAATATAGCACAAACTCCATTTGAAAAGCTACACATTGTTTTTGGGATGGTGAAAGATAAAGATATTTCAAAAGTACTTTCCATGATGCCCAAAAATGCGACCTATTATTTTTGCAAACCAGATTTAGAAAGAGCGTTAGATGCTAACGAGCTAAAAAATCAAGCGAAAGCATTTAAGCTATATGGAAAATCTTATCCATCAGTAGTTGATGCTAAAGAAAACGCGATGAAACTAGCCAAGGAAAACGATCTAATTTTTATTGGTGGCAGTACATTTGTTGTAGCAGAAGCGATATAAAATCTTTACATAATCTTCAAAATATCTTCATTTAAAAATTGTTACTTTAGTCCTTTAACTAAAAACAGAATGAAGAAAATATCTTATTTACTCTTTTCCCTATCTCTATTTTCCATCTCTATTGCAAACGCTCAAACTAAAAAAACCACTGCTCCGGTAAAAGCATTTCCCGCAGAAGTCGCTCGCCCGAAACTCGTGGTCGGCCTTGTTGTCGATCAGATGCGTTGGGATTACCTTTACCGCTTTTACAATCGCTATGGCAACGGTGGATTCAAAAGATTAATAAATGAAGGCTTTTCTGTAGAAAATACGCTGATTCCATATACGCCAACTTATACAGCTGTTGGCCATACTACCATTTACACGGGTTCAGTTCCTGCCGTTCATGGAATTATAGGCAATGACTGGTACGATTCAGAATCGAAAAAAAATGTTTACTGTACAGAAGATTCCACGGTGGTAACCGTTGGAAGCAGCCCGTCTTCAGAAGGTAATATGTCGCCAAAAAACATGCTGACTACAACTATCACTGATGAGTTAAGACTGGCGACAAACTTCAAAGGAAAAGTGATAGGGATTTCGTTGAAAGATAGAGGTTCCATTCTTCCTGCCGGCCATGCGGCAAATGCTGCTTATTGGTACCAGGGCAGCACTGGCAACTGGATTACAAGCACTTATTACATGAATGAGGTTCCGATGTGGATTGCTGATTATAATAAAATGAAGCTTGCAAATAAGTTTTATGCTAAAAATTGGGAAACATTGTATCCAATTAATACCTACACCAGCAGCACAGCTGATGAAAAAGCTTATGAGGGTAAAAACAGTACATTCCCTCATCTTTTGGCTCAAAATATTGATAAAAATTTTGATGCCATTAGAAGCACACCTTATGGTAATACCCTTACTTTAGATTTAGCTAAACTTGCAATTTTATCAGAAGATTTAGGACAGGATAACATCACTGATTTTCTTGCAGTGAGCTGTTCATCAACCGATTATGTGGGCCACGCTTATGGACCAAACTCAGTAGAGCTTGAAGATACATATTTACGTTTAGACAAAGATTTTGAAGATTTCTTCAATTATTTAGATAAGAAAGTAGGTAAAGGAAATTACACTATATTTCTAAGTGCAGATCACGCAGTTGCCCATGTTCCTGGTTTTATGAAAGAGAATAAGCTTCCGGCAGGTGTTGTGAGTGATAGAGACATTGTTTTTAAATTGAACGCTTTTCTAAATGAGAAATTCAAAGTGAACAATGTAGTGCTGAAATCGATGAATAATCAAATTCATTTTGATCATGATAAAACCGATAACGGAAGTGTAAGTTTCGATGTGATCAAAGCAGCTTCAATCGATTTTTTGAAAAGATTTGATGGATTTGCAAATGTAGTTGATATTTCCCGCGTCTCTCTAGCTACCTTGCCTGAAGTGCAGAAAAGAATGATTACTAACGGTTACAACGCCCGTAGAAGTGGCGATTTATATTACATTTTAAATCCGAACTGGTTTAATGGAAGCAGTACAGGTACAACTCATGGCAACTGGAATCCATACGATGCACATATTCCATTGGTGTTTATGGGCTGGGGAATTAAACCCGGTGCAACAAATAAAACACATTACATGACAGATATTGCGCCAACCCTTGCTGCATTACTGCATATTCAAATGCCAAATGGTACTGTTGGAGAACCCATCACTGAAATCACCAACAAATAAAATTAAGCCACCTCAAAAAGGTGGCTTTCTTGTTTATAAACAGTATCAATACCATTATAAAAGCCTCAAATTACAACTATTTGCTACATTTGTTGAACCAAATATATTCGGAACAAGCATTACAGAATTTCATTTTGTGATGTCATAAATCCTATAGTATGCAGCAAGTAGAAATATATAAGCCAAAAAATAAAATTCGTTTTGTCACTGCAGCGGCGCTGTTTGATGGGCATGACGCGACCATAAATATCATGCGTCGCATTCTGCAATCTTCAGGTGCAGAGGTTATTCACCTTGGCCATAACCGCTCCGTTGATGAGGTGGTAAATTGTGCTATACAAGAAGATGTGCAGGGAATTGCCATGACCTCTTATCAAGGTGGTCACATCGAATATTTCAAATATATGTTCGATCTTTTGCAGGAACGTGGTTCTGGACACATCAAAATTTTCGCAGGTGGCGGTGGTGTAATTCTTCCAACAGAAATTGAGGAGTTGGAAGCTTACGGTATCTCCAAAATCTATTCTCCAGATGATGGCCGCAAAATGGGTTTGCAAGGCATGATTAACGATATGTTAATTAAAACAGATTTTGTGACTAAAACCGAAATCACCAATGAATTACAAACCATCCCCAATAAACAAGTAAAAGCAATCGCCGGAGCAATAACTGTGGCAGAAAATGATCCGGAAGGTGCCCAGACTTTTGTGAATGAGCTAAAAAAATTATCACAAAACAATCAGGCACCTATTTTAGGAATTACGGGAACTGGCGGCGCCGGAAAATCATCACTGGTTGACGAACTGGTGCGCAGATTTTTAATAGAAGTTAAAGATAAGACGCTTGCCATTATTTCCGTCGATCCCTCAAAGAGGAAAACGGGTGGAGCATTATTAGGCGACAGGATTAGAATGAACGCCATCAATAATCCACGGGTGTATATGCGTTCGCTCGCTACCCGTCAGGCTAATCTGGCCTTATCTAAAAATGTTCAGGAAAGTATCGATATCTGTAAAGCAGCAGGCTACGACTTAATTATTGTCGAAACGTCTGGAATTGGCCAGTCGGATACCGAAATCACAGAACATTGCGATGTTTCTCTATATGTAATGACTCCGGAGTTTGGTGCAGCTACACAGCTCGAAAAAATAGACATGCTCGATTTTGCAGACCTGGTAGCGATAAATAAATTTGATAAAAGAGGTGCTTTGGATGCCCTGCGTGATGTGAGGAAACAATATAAACGCAATCACAATATCTTCGACGCCAAAGATGATGACATTCCAGTTTATGGAACTATGGCATCTCAATTTAATGATCCTGGGATGAACAATTTATTTGTTGCCTTAATGGAACAAATAAAATTAAAAACTGGAACCGATTTCAAAGCCAAAATGGAATTGACCTCCGATCAATCAGAAAAGATTTATATTATTCCACCAGATCGAATCCGATATCTTGCAGAAATTGCTGAGTCTAGCCAAACCTATAATGAATGGGTTGATAAACAAACCTCAATAGCAAGAAAAATGTATCAGTTGAAAGGTGTGTTAGATTTGGCTGAAGAAAATCAATCATTAGGATTGGGCAATGGATTAAAAGATGCCTATTCGTTCTTCGAAGAGCAATTAGATGGAGAATGCAAACGCCTGCTTCGTCAATGGCCTGAAACCAAAAAAGCATATAAAGAAGAATTTTTCATTTATAGCGTACGCGATAAGGAAATCAAACAGCCACTTTTTTACGAATCACTCTCAAAATTGAATATTCCAAAAGTTTCATTGCCACGTTATGAAGACTGGGGAGATATTCTAAGATGGTTACTTACTGAAAACCTGCCTGGAGAATTTCCATATGCTGCAGGTGTTTTTCCGCTCAAGCGAGATGGTGAAGATCCAACCCGCATGTTTGCCGGAGAAGGTGGTCCGGAGCGAACTAATAAACGTTTCCACTACGTATCTTTAGGACAACCAGCACACAGGTTGTCTACAGCCTTTGACTCGGTAACACTTTATGGTGAAGATCCGCACATTCGCCCTGACATTTATGGAAAAATTGGAAATTCTGGTGTCAGCATTGCAACATTGGATGATGCGAAGAAACTATATTCAGGGTTTGATTTATGTGCACCTTCAACATCAGTTTCCATGACCATTAACGGGCCTGCTCCAATGCTTTTAGGGTTTTTCATGAATGCCGCAATTGATCAGCAATGTGAAAAATATATCATTGAGAGTGGTTTGGAGGATGAAGTAAATAGAAAGATCGAAACCATCTACAAAGCAAAAAACATAGAAAGACCTTCTTATGATGGAAATCTTCCGGAGGGCAATAATGGTTTGGGCTTAATGCTTTTAGGGGTTACGGGTGATGAAGTTTTACCAGCTGATATTTATGCTCAAATTAAAGCAAAAGCAATAAGCTCAGTTAGAGGAACGGTTCAGGCAGATATTTTGAAAGAAGATCAGGCACAAAATACCTGTATCTTTTCTACAGAATTTGCATTAAGGATGATGGGCGATATTCAAAAATATTTTATCGATGAAAAAGTCCGGAATTTCTATTCTGTGTCTATTTCAGGATATCACATTGCCGAGGCTGGTGCAAATCCGATTTCACAATTGGCCTTTACCCTAAGCAACGGATTTACCTTTGTAGAATACTATTTGAGTAGAGGCATGCATATTGATGATTTTGCACCTAACCTTTCCTTCTTTTTCTCTAATGGAATAGATCCTGAATATGCCGTAATTGGTCGGGTTGCACGAAGAATCTGGGCAAAAGCAATTAAAAATAAGTACAAAGGAAATGATCGTTCACAAAAATTAAAATATCATATTCAAACTTCGGGCAGATCGTTGCATGCTCAGGAAATTGATTTTAACGATATCCGCACCACGCTTCAGGCGCTATATGCAATTTACGACAATTGTAATTCACTTCATACCAATGCTTACGATGAAGCCATCACTACGCCTACCGAAGAATCGGTGAGAAGAGCAATGGCCATTCAACTAATTATTAACCGGGAATTAGGATTAGCCAAAAATGAAAATCCACTACAAGGTGCTTTCATTATTGAAGAATTAACTGACCTGGTTGAAAATGCAGTGCTGCAAGAATTCAAAAGGATTAACGACCGTGGTGGCGTACTTGGGGCAATGGAAACCATGTACCAACGCGGAAAAATTCAGGAAGAAAGTTTGTATTATGAAACATTAAAACATACCGGAGAATATCCAATTGTTGGTGTAAATACTTTTCTAAATAAAAATGGTTCTCCTACAATTGTTCCCGGAGAAGTGATTAGGGCAACCGAAGAAGAAAAACAATATCAAATTTCCGCTTTAAAAAAGTTTCAGGATAGAAACAATGATAAATCAGCTGATTTATTAAAACAACTACAAAAGTCGGCTATAGCAGGAGATAATATTTTCGAACAGTTAATGCAAGTTTGCAAAGCTTGCTCACTTGGTCAAATCAGCAATGCATTATATGAAGTTGGTGGCCAATACCGAAGAAACATGTAACTGAAATATTAATACATAAAAAAAGGTTCTTTCCGATTTGAAAAGAACCTTTTTTTTATAATAAATACAAGAAATTATCCTGCAATCCAGGTAAACTTATAATCCATTGTTGGATTTTTCATCCTTTCAGCAACACGCAATAAACGAGCAGGCAAAGCCATAATGTAGTCACGGGCTTTTTCACCAGTTTCGTTCAAATCACGCATTCCCTCAATCTTCCAATCTTCAATTAATGATTGCATGATCTCAACGTAATCAACAGCAGTGTAAACGCCTAAACGTTGTGCTGCATCTGTAAAATGTCCAAAAGTCTGACCGATCTTTAATCCTACTTCACGCAAGAAATGAGCCGGCATAACAATCTTTTGACGCATCATATCTTCAAATGCAATCATCGCTTCGTTAGGATCTACCTCAAAAATGCGATTCATGAAATCCTTGTACGCTTTAGCATGTCTGGCTTCATCAGATGCAATAGTACCACACATTCTCGATAATAAGGTATCGCCATCTTTTTTTGCAAGTGAAGCAACTCTTCTATGCGAAATATTTGTAGCTAACTCCTGAAATGAAGTGTAAATAAAATTTCTATAAGGATCGTGTCCGGTACCAATATCGAAACCATCAGCAATTAAATATTGTGTAGAAATCTCCATCTGGCGCATATCTACGCGACCAGATAAATATAAATATTTGTTTAATAAATCACCATGACGATTCTCTTCAGCAGTCCAATGACGGTTCCATTTCATCCAGCCACCATCTTCTTTCATACTTGGACCCTGAACCATAGCCAACCACGATTCATAAGTTGGAAGTGCCTCTTCTGTAATCGTATCGCCAATCAAAACTGCAACTAAATCATAGGAAAGATCTTTTGCATTTTCCCTTAAAATTCTAATATCTTGATAAAAGTTTTCACTTGTAGAATCAGGTAAAAAATCTGAAGGTTGCCAGTTGGTATCAATCGGTTTAAGATAGGTATCCATCATCTCCAGCATATATTTTTCAATATGCACCATTACTTCCCTTCTTTTATCTGCGAAAAAACTCATTATTTGTATTTATATATTGTTAGGCCAAAGATAACCAAATATTATCGCAAACCTCATGTTATTAACAGTTTTGCATAGAATCAGTTTCGAAAATGATCTAAAACATAATTCTTTCGAAATGATAAGTATTTGTAAAGCCCCAGCAGTGCTGAATATTTAGTTCCAGTCCTGCTGTCCCTCCAATCTTTTTGGGGAAATTACTAGTACGCGAATGTTTGTACTCCAAAAAGGATTTCCGTACCATCAGGTTTAGGTGGCAGCGTTTGTAATGAATCGAGATGGGGAAAGTTTATAAACAAGAAAGCCCTGCAACTTTGAGTTACAGGGCTTCTTTAAGATTTGGCACCGACCTACTCTCCCACGTGTTACCGCAGTACCATCGGCTCTGGTGGGCTTAACTTCTCTGTTCGGAATGGGAAGAGGTGGACACCACCGATATAGGCACCTAAATATTTTAAAGTTGTAAGTTATAAGTTCTAAGTTGTAAGCCTTTTGACTTTATACTTTTTACTTTAAACTTCAACATGACATATTATTGAAAGAAGTTAAGTTTTGAAGAACAAACAACAGTCTGTTTGCTTTGAAAGCTTCGGATGATTAGTACTACTCGACTGTGCTGTCGCCAGCTTTACATCTGTAGCCTATCAACGTAGTAGTCTTCTACGGTCCTATATGGAATTCTCATCTCGTGGCTAGTTTCGCACTTAGATGCTTTCAGCGCTTATCTATTCCCAGCGTAGCTACTCTGCAATGCCCCTGGCGGAACAACAGATTCACTAGAGGCTAGTCCAACCCGGTCCTCTCGTACTAAGGTCAGCCCCACTCAAAATTCCTACGCCCACAACAGATAGGGACCGAACTGTCTCGCGACGTTCTGAACCCAGCTCGCGTGCCACTTTAATCGGCGAACAGCCGAACCCTTGGGACCTTCTCCAGCCCCAGGATGTGACGAGCCGACATCGAGGTGCCAAACCTCCCCGTCGATATGAGCTCTTGGGGGAGATCAGCCTGTTATCCCCAGCGTACCTTTTATCCTTTGAGCGATGGCCCTTCCATGCAGAACCACCGGATCACTATATCCGTCTTTCGACCCTGATCGACCTGTATGTCTCACAGTCAAGCAAGCTTATGCTATTGCACTCCGCGTACGGTTACCAAGCGTACTGAGCTTACCTTTGAAAGCCTCCGTTACCTTTTTGGAGGCGACCACCCCAGTCAAACTACCCATCAAACAATGTCTCCCGCTTGGCGGGATTAGACACCGAACACAGAAAGGGTGGTATTTCAACGTTGGCTCCACGACGCCTAGCGACGCCGCTTCAAAGCCTCCCACCTATCCTACACATCCTGTGCCCAATGTCAATGTTAAATTGTAGTGAAGGTGCATGGGGTCTTTCCGTCCCGTTGCGGGTACCCGGCGTCTTCACCGGGACCACAATTTCACCGAGCTCATGGCTGAGACAGCGCCCAGATCGTTACACCATTCGTGCAGGTCGGAACTTACCCGACAAGGAATTTCGCTACCTTAGGACCGTTATAGTTACGGCCGCCGTTTACTGGGGCTTCGATTCAATGCTTCTCCTTGCGGATGACATCCCCTCTTAACCTTCCAGCACCGGGCAGGTGTCAGGCCTTATACTTCATCTTTCGATTTTGCAAAGCCATGTGTTTTTGTTAAACAGTCGCCTGGGCCTTTTCACTGCGGCTGACATTGCTGCCAGCGCCCCTTCTCCCGAAGTTACAGGGCCATTTTGCCGAGTTCCTTAGCCATGATTCACTCGAGCACCTTAGAATCCTCTTCCCGGATACCTGTGTCGGTTTGCGGTACGGGTTTTTATAACCTGAAGCTTAGCGGTTTTTCTTGGAAGTCTGATTACCTGCACTATCCACTCAGCCGAAGCCTCGCGGTACTATCAGCGTTCAGCTAGATCGGCGGATTTGCCTACCGTTCTAATACCTACAGCCTTTAACGATCTATTCCGTCAGATCGCGGCAGTGTCACTACTCCGTCCCCACATCGCAGTTATAAAAAGTACTGGAATATTAACCAGTTGTCCATCGAATTTCCCCTTCGGGTTCTCCTTAGGTCCCGACTAACCCTGATCCGATTAGCGTTGATCAGGAAACCTTATCCTTTCGGTGGGCGGGTTTCTCTCCCGCCTTATCGTTACTTATGCCTACATTTGCTTTTCTATAAGCTCCAGCACCCATTACCAGATACCTTCACTGCCGATAGAATGCTCCCCTACCGATATATTTCAATCCCATAGCTTCGGTGTACAATTTAATGCCCGTTTATTATCCATGCCCGATCGCTCGACTAGTGAGCTGTTACGCACTCTTTAAATGAATGGCTGCTTCCAAGCCAACATCCTAGCTGTCTGTGCAATCGGACCTCGTTAGTTCAACTTAACTGTAACTTGGGGACCTTAGCTGATGGTCTGGGTTCTTTCCCTCTCGGCGCATGACCTTAGCACCCTGCGCCTCACTGCAGATCATATTTCATAGCATTCGGAGTTTGTCTGGATTTGGTAGGATTTGACTCCCCCGCACCCAATCAGTAGCTCTACCTCTATGAAACTTAATATCCACGCTGTTCCTAAAAACATTTCGGGGAGTACGAGCTATTTCCCAGTTTGATTAGCCTTTCACCCCTACCCACAGATCATCCGGAAACTTTTCAACGTTTATCGGTTCGGTCCTCCAGTACGTGTTACCGCACCTTCAACCTGTCCATGGGTAGATCACAAGGTTTCGCGTCTACCCCCTCTGACTATACGCCCTATTCAGACTCGCTTTCGCTTCGGATCCGTGCCTTAAACACTTAACCTTGCCAGAGAGGAGTAACTCGTAGGCTCATTATGCAAAAGGCACGCCGTCACTGGACCTGCCAGCTCCGACCGCTTGTAAGTACACGGTTTCAGGTTCTATTTCACTCCCCTGTTCGGGGTTCTTTTCACCTTTCCCTCACGGTACTGGTTCACTATCGGTCTCTCAGGAGTATTTAGCCTTACCGGATGGTGCCGGCAGATTCCCACAAGGCGTCTCCGACCTCGCGGTACTCAGGATACTGCTAGACTAGCATTCTATACGTGTACAGGGCTATCACCTTGTATCGCCGGGCTTCCCATCCCGTTCCACTTCTGTTTGCTAATGCCACGTTGCAGTCCTACAACCCCACCTATGCCGTAACATGGATGGTTTGGGCTCTTTCCCTTTCGCTCGCCACTACTCAGGAAATCATTGTTATTTTCTCTTCCTCTGCTTACTTAGATGTTTCAGTTCGGCAGGTTTGCTCATTATATGTGACTGGTCTTCAACCAGCCGGGTTGCCCCATTCGGAAATCTTCGGATCAATTCCTATTTGCAAATACCCGAAGCTTATCGCAGCTTATCACGTCCTTCATCGCCTCTGAGAGCCAAGGCATCCCCCGTGTACTCTTTATTACTTTCTTCTACTCATATGCCTTTTGCGCCATATGGTATGCTTTTTTTGCTCTTGTTATGATGTCTCATACCAGTCATCTGATTACTCATCTGAATGGTGAGCACAAACACAACAGTCGCCTATTGTTGTTTGCTCTTCTTTTTTAACTTCTTCCAATATGTCAAAGAACTTTA